>JAUMBQ010000006.1:96298-1227232 GCA_032119595.1 Solirubrobacteraceae bacterium
ACTTGGTGGGGTTCGGTCGCTCACGCGACCGAACCCCTCAGTCGTTCCGCGATAGCTGAGCGAATGCCCACCGCACGAAGCCCCAATGACGTAGTGCGCGACACAGACGTCGCACAACGAAGAAGACCCCGATCACGCAGTGCGCAACCGGGGCCTAGCTAGGAAGCCAGCGCGACGCTGGCAAAGAGATCGGGCGGATCTATGACGCCGTGACGACGCCCGGGGGCCGGGGGTTCCGTAGGGCGCCGTGTAGGAACGAAAACCTGCGCCCGCAGACCCCGCCGCGCCCCGCCGAGGTGACGAGGCGCCCGGAGGGACCACCGGCCCCCGGGCCCTCGCAACCAGGCCTAGATCAGACCGAGATCTTTGACGGCGTCGCGCTCGCTGACGAGCTCGGCCACGGTGGCGTCGATCTTTTCTTGGGCGAATGCCGGGATCTCAAGGCCCTGGACGATCTCCCACTCGCCGCCCGGGGTGACCGTGACGGGGAAGGAGCTGATGATGCCCTCCGGGACGCCGTAGGAGCCGTCGGACGGGATGGCCGCCGAGGTCCAGTCGCCAGCGGCAGTGCCGTCGACCCAGGTGCGGATGTGGTCGATGGCCGCCGAGGCCGCCGAGGCCGCCGACGAGGAGCCGCGCGCCTCGATGATCGCTGCGCCGCGCTTGCCGACGGTCGGCTGGTACACGTCGCGGTACCAGTCGAGATCGGAGCCGACGACCTCGAAGGCGTTCTGGCCGTTGATCTTCGCGTTGTAGAGGTCCGGGAACATCGTCGGGGAGTGGTTGCCCCAGATCGCGAGGTTCGTGATGTCGGTCGTCGCAACGCCGGCCTTTGCGGCGAGCTGCGCGAGCGCGCGGTTGTGGTCCAGGCGGGTCATCGCGGTGAAGCGGCCGGCCGGGATGTCCGGCGCGTGGCTCTGGGCGATCAGGGCGTTCGTGTTGGCGGGGTTGCCGACCACGAGCACCTTGATGTCGTCGGCGGCGCCGGCGTTGAGCGCCTCACCCTGGGGCTTGAAGATGCCGCCGTTGGCTTCGAGAAGATCGGCGCGCTCCATGCCGGCGGTGCGCGGGCGCGCACCGACGAGCAGAGCGACCGAAGCGCCGTCGAACGCGGTCTTCGCGTCGGACGTGATCTCGATGCTCTGCAGCAGGGGGAACGCGGAGTCGCTCAGCTCCATCGCCGTGCCCTCGGCGGCCTTGAGGGCCGGCTCAATCTCCAGCAAACTCAGCGCGACCTTGCGGTTCGGGCCGAGCAGCGCACCGGAGGCGATGCGGAAGAGGAGTGCGTAACCGATCTGACCGGCAGCGCCGGTGACGGTGACCTTCGTGACGTCGCTCATGCCCGGAACCCTAGATGTTCGGTGGCCCGCCACGCGCTGCGGCCCACCGCCGTTGACGGCTCGGTAACGCGGAGCTACGTTCCGGTCATGCCGACCCGTTCGCTCGCGTCCATCTCCCTGATCGCCGCGACCGCGTTCGCGGTGGCCTGTACCCCCGCCGCTGCGGTGGCCGGACCCGCTCCGACCCAGTCGTATGCCGCGGCGCCGAAGAAGAAGACCAAGAAGAAGGGTCGCAAGGCGCCGGCGAAGAAGCCGGCCGTGCTCACGGCGACGGTGAACACGTCATTCAGTCTCAAACGCGTCGAGGAGCACGGCTTCGGCAACGACGGCGGCCCGATGTGGCAGAAGCTGTCGGTTGAGGTCAAGAGCGCGAAGATCCCGTTCAAGGGCGATTGGCGCGAGAGCGCCGCGGCCGACGCGACGGTGACCTGGACCTACGAGGCGCAGGCCAGCACCGACGACCGCTCGTGGCACCTGGGGTGCGACTCGGAGCTGCGTGAGTCCAAGGCCACGTGGACCGGCAAGGCGTCCGTCGGCCTGCGCAAGTCGACGTGGCGCCAGACGAACGGCAAGAGCAAGCGCCAGCATGGCTGGGAGGTCCTCGTGAGCCAGCCGGACGCAGGGCTTCCGGTGGTCAGTTCCGGCTGGTTCCAGGACTGGGAGTCGATCGCGATGCAGAACTGCATCACGACGCCGACCACCGACCAGCTCGGCAGCTTCTCAGCGAGCTTCGCGCAGCCCACCGCCATGGGGTCGCTCAACGATGACCGCACCTCGGTGCTGCTGGTGCACTCCGACACGCTCGAGGGTGAGACGGCGACCACTTCGGGCACGATCAAGTTCAGCGAGAAGCTCCCGAACTAACCCTGGTGGTGGTCCGGCCGTCAAGCGGCCGGACCGGGCCGCGGTGCGCCCGCAGGCGCGCCGCGGCGGCAGGTGGCTGCTTAGGCCATCGCCTTCTGGAGGTTCTCGTCGATCGCGGCGAGGAAGTCCTGCGTCGTGAGGTACGGCTGGTCGTCGCTGATGAGGAGCGCGAGGTCCTTGGTCATCTTGCCCTCTTCGACGGTCTGGATGCAGACCTGCTCGAGCGTCTCGGCGAACTTGGTGACCTCGGGGGTGCCGTCCATTTTGCCGCGGTACGAGATGCCCTGGGTCCACGCGAAGATCGAAGCGATCGGGTTCGTGGACGTCGGCTTGCCGGCCTGGTGCTGGCGGTAGTGGCGCGTCACGGTGCCGTGCGCGGCCTCGGCCTCGACGGTCTTGCCGTCCGGCGTCATCAGCACGGAGGTCATGAGGCCAAGCGAGCCGAAGCCCTGCGCGACGGTGTCGGACTGCACGTCGCCGTCGTAGTTCTTGCAAGCCCAGACGTAGCCGCCTTCCCACTTCATGGCCGCGGCGACCATGTCGTCGATCAGGCGGTGCTCGTAGGTGATGCCTGCGGCGTCGAACTGGTCCTTGAACTCGGCCTCGAAGACCTCGGCGAACAGGTCTTTGAACCGTCCGTCGTACTTCTTCATGATCGTGTTCTTCGTCGACAGGTAGACCGGCACGCCGCGGTCGAGGCCGTAGCGCATGGAGGCGCGGGCGAAGTCGCGGATCGAGTCGTCGTGGTTGTACATCGCCATCGCGACGCCGCCACCGGGGAAGTCGTGGACTGGAAGCACGACCGGGTCGCTGCCGTCCTCGGGCGTGAACGTGAGGGTGAGCTTGCCCTTGCCGGGGACGACGTAGTCGGTCGCGCGGTACTGGTCGCCGAAGGCGTGGCGGCCGATGATGATCGGCTTCGTCCAGCCCGGCACGAGGCGCGGCACGTTGGAGATCACGATCGGCTCGCGGAAGATCACGCCGCCGAGGATGTTGCGGATCGTGCCGTTCGGGGAGCGGTACATCTCCTTGAGGCCGAACTCCTCCACGCGGGCTTCATCCGGCGTGATGGTGGCGCACTTGACGCCGACGCCGTACTGCTTGATCGCGTTCGCGGCATCGACCGTGATCTGGTCGTTGGTCGCGTCGCGCGACTCCATGCCGAGGTCGTAGTACTTCAGGTCCACATCGAGGTACGGAAGGATCAGCTGCTCCTTGATGAACGACCAGATGATTCGCGTCATCTCATCGCCGTCGAGCTCGACGATCGGGTTCTGCACCTTGATCTTCGTCATGTGATTCCTTCAGGGCCTACAGGCAAGTTTTGGAGCGCGTGCCACGCTATCGCCCCGAGTGTTTCCGGCGCGGTGTGGGCCGCGCCGCGTTCACCGGATAGGCACGGGCACCGCATCAGCGTCCTTCATCGCACCGAGATCGAGTGGTACCCGCACGATGGCCGTGCGTCGGCGCTTGCGATCGACGGTCAGCGCCAGGAGCTCACTGCCAGTGGAGACGACCTGCTGCCAATCGACCGTGCGGCGCGGAGGCAGGAGCGCGGACGGGTCGGCGACGGGAGGGGTGGCACCTGCGCCACCGACGGTCCAGTGACGCAGGGTCACCGGTTGGTCTGGGTCGTTGGCTGCGACGCCGACGCTCGGCCCGCCGCTCAGACCGATGGCGCCATCGCGTATGGCGACGGCACTCACAACGCCGCGGGTTTCGTACGCGTGCTCGGTGTGCGCGGCCAGCACCTTCCAGCCCGCGGCCGGATCGCCGAGGTCCAGGGCGCGGAGCAGCCCTTCAGTACACGTCGCGCAGTCCCGCAGGTCGGCATTACTGGTCACGAGCACCGTGCGGCCTTTGAGCTCAACCTTGTCGGTCCGCCAGCAGCCCTCCAGCGGCGGCAGGCGGTGTGCGCCGGTGCCATCGGTCAAGGTCACGGCGCAACGGTCCGGTGGCGACTCGCCGCGCGGCGCTGCGGTCTCTTGCTCCATCGAGATCGTCCGGCCGTCCTCGATCGCCACGAGCGGCGAGACCCCCCGCCGGTGCTCCGCAAAGACCGGATACACCCAGGCGGCGATGTGCTGACGGAATCCCGTACGCGAGTCGAGGGCGAATGGCACGCAGTCCGGGGCATCGCCAGGCCCGCATCGCATCCCGGCAATGGCCACATCGCGGTCCCCACCAGCGGCCGGGCCACGTACGACCCTGAGATCTCGGATGGAGCCGCTGCGCAGCCGGATGGTCGTGAGCTTGCCATCGGGATCGCGGATGACGACAGCCGTACCTCCCGCGCGACGCCCCGACACCGACCAGGCCGCGTAGCCATAGCCCGCGTCGAACGCATCGACGCTCCCCTGCGGGTAGCTGGCGACGACCTGCGGTGCGGGCACCGCGCCGGCGGAGCCAGCCAGCGCAGCCGCGACCGCGATCCCGATCCCCACCGTTATGGCGCAGCCGTAGCTTCGGCGCCAGCCGCGGCCTCGTGCAGCGCGTCGTAGGTCACGAGCTTCACGCGCGGGCGGCTCTGGGGCTCGCCGGCGGCGGTCTCGATGGCGTCGATGGCCTGCCAGCCGGCCCAGTCGACGAGGTTCGGCACACGCTCACGCAGGAGCGCGTCGATGCTCGCGGGGTCCGGATCCGTTGGGGAGGCGAGATGCTTGGTCTTGAGATCGAAGAGCAGCTCGTTGACCGTGTCGGTCGCGCACTTCTTGTTGGTGCCGATCACGCCGCTCGGGCCGCGCTTGATCCAACCGGCCGTGTACTCGCCATGAAGATGGGCGCCGGCGTCGTCGGTCACGCGACCGAGCTCGTTGCGGATCAGACCCGAACGCTCCTCAAACGGGATGCCGGCGAGTTCCACGCCCTTGTAACCGACCGCGCGGAACACGAGCCCAGCGTCGAGCGTCTCGCGCTCACCGGTGGGTTTGGCGCGCAGGGCACCGCCCTCGGCGACGAGTTCGTTGCGCTCCAGCACCACGCGCTCCACCTTGCCGTCGCCCTCGATGGCGACCGGACTCACGAAGAACCGCAGCACGATGCGCTTGGGCGCACCCTTCAGCGGCCGGGCAGCGTACTGGCGCAGGATCTCGACGTTCTTGCGGGCGGTCTGCTCGCCGGCCTGGTCGAGGGCGGCGATCGAATGCTCGTCGAGTTCAAGGTCGGCGGGGTCGACGATGACGTCGACGTCCTCCATCTCCCCCAGCTCGAGGATTTCGGGGTTGGTGAAGGCCGACTGGACGGGGCCGCGGCGACCACAGATCACGACCTCTTCGACGCCACCACCGGCGATGCCCTCGATGCCGTGGTCAGCAGTGTCGGTGGTCGACAGCTCCTCGCGCGTGAGCAGCAGCATGCGAGCCACATCGATTGCCACGTTGCCGTTACCGATCACGACGGCCCGCTTCGCCGACAGGTCGAACTGCAGGCCCGTGGCGTCCGGGTGGCCGTTGTACCAAGCGACGAACGTCGTGGCGGGGAACGATCCCGGGAGGTCCTCCCCGTCGATCCACAGCCGGCGATCGGTCTGGGCACCCACGGTGTAGATCACCGCGTGGTAGCGGTCGAGGAGTTCCTCGCGCGTGATGTCGCGACCGAGCTCGACGCCGCCGTAGAAGCGGAAACCCGGGTGCGCGGCGAGCTTGTCGTACACCCGAGTGACGGACTTGATCTTCGGATGGTCCGGGGCGACGCCCGCGCGAACGAGCCCGAACGGCGTCGGGAGTTTGTCGAACAGGTCGACCTCGGCCACGAGTTCCGGGTGGCTCTTGTTCTTGAGGAGGTGACTGGCTGCGTAGAAACCAGACGGTCCCGCCCCGACGATCGCGACGCGCAACGGCGTCTCAGCAGTACCGAGCATGAGGAACACGGTAATGGCCGCGTGGCGCCCGCGAACTTCAGACAGGACGGGCGAGAGCGGCGGCGTGCCATACGGCGGGCAACGTCACATACACCCAGCCGCGCCAGCGCCTGCGGGTCTGGTTATCTCCGTGTGTGCGCCGCGCCGTTCCCACCTTGCTCCTGATCCTCGGACTCCTAGGAGTGTCGGCCCAAGCAGCCCATGCTGCCGAGCCGCCGAACCAAAACGACCCGTGCTCCAAAGCCGGACGCAACACCTGCGGCACCAACGGCGTCGGCCGGTACACGACGTATCGCTATGGCCTGCGCTGGTTCGGCGACTACCGCAAGGCCGTCGACGGCGAGACCGACCCGACCTTCTGCATCGACCTTCGGTTCTGGTACCCGGCCAAGAAGTTCGGCTACAAGCCGCGCTCCACCGATGGCATGAAGAGCAAGGAGGGCAAGAAGATCTCCGCCACTCGCCTGCAGTACATGAACTACGCGCTGTGGAAGTACGGCCGCTCCAATGAGGTCACCCGGCAGGCCGCGACGATGCTCTACGTCCATTCACTGATGGAGGACGGCGCCCCAGGCGAGATCGACCCCGCTGCCGTCAGCCCGGCCGTGAAGTCGACCTTCGACAAGATTTCCAGCGAGGCCAAGCGGTTCGCTGGGCCGTACCGCGTCAAGGTCGACGTGCCGGCTGGTCTTACGGCCGGCACGGCGTCGAGCCTGTCCGTCACCGTGATCTCCGCCGCTGGCAATGCCGTCCCCGACGTCCCGGTGCGAATCGACGCCAAGGGCGCGACTGGCCTTTCTAGCGACGTGCGCACGAACGACAAGGGCACGCTTACGGTCCCGTTCACGCCGGATGACGCCGCCGCCGACCTCGCCGTCACCGCGACCGCGAACGCACTTGCCGCGGACGTTCCGAAGCTCTACGTCCCGACCAAGGGCGCCTCGGCCCGCAGCGGCCAGCGGCTCGTGTCCGCCGCCGGCACCGCTCGGTCGGCGACCGCGGCCGCCGCCGTCAACCCAGCGCAGATCGCTGTGACGACGACCGCCACGCCGCCGACGCTCGGCGTCGGCGGGCAGAGCAGCGATGTCGTGAAGATCGCCGGCGCTCCGGCGGGCTGGTCGGCCTCGGTGCAGGTTGCACTTCACGGGCCATTCGCAAGCCGCGAGGCGATCGTCTGCACGGGCACCCCGACCCTCACGACGACCTACACGGCCGGTCCCGGCGAATCCCGCACACCGCCGCTGACCGTGCCGGCGCCGGGTTGGTACGGCTACCAGCTCACCGTGCCGAGCACCCCGAACGTGACCGGCCTCACGACGCCGTGCGTCCCGGACGAGGAGACCGTCCATGTGCAGAGCCAGCCGGTCATCCGAACGCAAGTCAGTGAGCAGATCGCTCTGCCGGGCGCGTCGATCAGGGATGCCGTGGCGATCTCCGGCCTCAGCGGCCAAACGGTGCCGGTCGAGGCCGAGCTGTGGGGCCCGTATCCGGCCGCCGACGCGATGACGTGCACCGGAGTCCCGGCCTGGCGCGGAACCTTCACCGCCACCGGCGACGGCACGTACGTGACCGACCCGGTCAAGCTCACCGTGAGCGGCTACTACACCTACCGCGAGGCGATCGCGGCGACCGCCACCGTCGCCGCCGTGCAAACGCCGTGCGGCGAGGCATCCGAGACGACGATTATCCGCGGTGCACCGCAGATCAAGACGCAGATCAGTGCAGCCGAGACGGCGCCCGGCGCGCAAATCACCGACACCGCGGTCGTGAGCGGGCTCGGCGCGCTGCGCGCCGAGGTCGTCGCCGACCTGTGGGGCCCGTACCCGACGCGCGCCGCCATGACGTGCACCGGTACGCCGGCCTGGTCCGGCACCTTCACGGCCAATGGCGATGGCAGTTACCAAACGGCCCCGGCCACGCTGACCGCCGCTGGGTACTACACGTACCGCGAGCGGATCCTTGCCTCCGTCGCCTTCGATGGCGTCGAGACAGCCTGCGGCGAAGCGACCGAGACCACGATCACCCGTGCGGCCCCGAAGGTCGTCACGGAGGTCTCCGATCAGGTCGTCTCCCCCGGCACGTCGATCTCCGACCGCATCACGGTCTCGGGCCTCGGCACCACGCCGGTCAAGGTCGTCGTCGAGCTGTTCGGTCCGTTCCTGACGCGCGCCGAGATCAGCTGCGGCGGGCGTCCGCGCTGGACGGGCACCGTCGACGTGGCGGGCGATGGCACGGTCGAGTCTGCCGAGGTCAATGTGCCTAGGGCTGGCTTCTACACGTACCGCGAGCGGATCGCCGAGAGTGAACTCGTCGCTGGCGCCGAGACGGCCTGCGCCGAAGAAGCTGAGACCTCACTCGCGGCGCCGCTGATCCTCACCGGACGCACCGAGACGCCGCGCCCCGGCCCGCTCGCTCGCCGCGCCGCCGATGCCCTGGTGGACGACGCGCGCGCAGCCTCCGGCCCGCGCCCGACACGCGTGATGGTCAAGCGCCTCGGGATCCGCGCCGACGTGCGCGCCGCCGGCATCGACGCGCGCCAAGGCGCACTCGACGTGCCCAAGAACATCAACCGCGTCGGCTGGTGGAAGGACGGCGCCGCACCGGGCGGTGCCGGATCGGTCCTCCTTGCGGGTCACGTTGACTCCAAGAAGGCCGGCGCTGGCGCGTTCTACGCGCTGAAGAACGCGAAGAAGGGCGACCGGATCACCGTGGAGTCCTCAGACGACAAGACCCGCACGTATCGGGTTACCGGCGTCAAGACGGTCCTGAAGGACGAACTTCCGCAAGCGTTGTTCAGCCGCACCGGCGAGCAGCGCTTGTACCTCGTCACCTGCGGCGGCCCGTTCAACACCCGCACCGGTCATTACCGCGACAACGTCGTCGTGACCGCGGTTCCGATCTAGGCGCGGGCCGCCCTCGCCTGGGTAGATCCACTCAGGCGAGTGCTTCGATAACCGCGTCGGCAAACTGGCTGGTGCCGACGGCGGTCGGGTCGTCCTTGGTCTTCTTGAGGTCGTAAGTGACGTTCTTGCCCTCGGCGATGACGGCCGCGATGGCGGCTTCCATGCGGTCGCCGGCGTCAATTTCGCCGAGGTGGCGGAGCATGAGGACGCCGCTGAGCATGACGGCGGTCGGGTTGAGTTTGTTGAGGCCGGCGAGCGTCGGCGCCGAGCCGTGGGTGGCCTCGAAGACGGCGGCGTGGGTGCCGATGTTGGCGCCTGGCGCGACGCCGAGGCCGCCGATCAGCCCGGCGCAGAGGTCCGAGAGCAGGTCGCCGTAGAGGTTCGGCAGCACGATGACGTCGTACTCGTCGGGCCAGCTCACGAGCTGGTTGCAGAGGTTGTCGACGATGATCTCGTGGAACTCGATGTCCGGGTATTCAATCGCGACCTGGCGAGCGACCTCCAGAAACACGCCGTCGGAGAACTTCATGATGTTGGCCTTGTGGCCGGCGTGGACCTTCTTGCGGCCGTTGGCGCGGGCGTAGTCAAACGCCGCACGCACGATGCGCTCGGAGCAGAACACCGAGATCGGCTTGATCGACACGCCCGAGTGCTCGCGAAGCTTCGCGCCCGTGACTTTCTCCACCAACACGGAGAGTTCGTCGAAGCCCTCGGTGTCTCGCTCGAACTCGATGCCTGCGTACACGTCTTCGGTGTTCTCACGGAAGATCACGAGGTCGGTCTCCGGGAAGCGGGTCCGCACCCCGGCGTAGGACTTGCACGGGCGCACGCAGGCGTACAGGTCGAGCTCCTTGCGCAGTAGGACGTTGATCGAGCGAAAGCCCGAGCCCGACGGGGTCGTTGTCGGCCCTTTGATGCCGACCTTGTTGTCCTTGATCGACTGCAGCGTTGCGGGCGGGAACGGATTCCCCGAGCGTTCGAATTCGTCGAGCCCGGCTTCGTGAACGTCCCAGTCGAACGCCACACCCGTGGCTTCAAGCACGCGTCGCGTGGCCTCCGTCAGCTCTGGGCCGGAGCCGTCGCCGGGGATGAAGGTCACGCGATGAGCCATGGGCGTCGTCCTTGCGGAAGTCTTGAGAGACGGAGGGGCAAGCGCGACTCTAGCCGCGCCTGCCGCCGCCACCTACGGGCGAACGTCCAACTTCACACGCCGTTGTTCACAACGGGCAGGCCGGGAAACGCAGCGCGGCCCGTGCCCCTGGAGAGACACGGGCCGCGTGCAGGGCCTTGAATCGCGGCGCAGGCGCCGCGGGCAGGGTCGATCCGCTAGGCGGTGGCGACCGGCTTCTTGTTCTTGAGCAGCTTGGCCTCCTGGCGCTCCGGGGCGATGCGGACGACGTTCCAGGCCAAACCGACACGCTCCATGTTGCGGATCAACCACGCCGAAGCGTCGAGTTCGGACTTCTTGAGGCCGTGCTCGGCAGAGCGCGGGAACGTGTGGTGGTTGTGGTGCCAGCCCTCGCCGAAGGACGCCAGGGCGACCCACCAGACGTTGGTGGAGTGATCGTCGGCGTCGAAGCGCGTCTTGCCGAAGAAGTGGCAGACCGAGTTCACGCACCAGGTGATGTGCTGCTGGAGCGTCACGCGCACCAGGCCACCCCAGAACAGGGCGGTGAGGCCGCCGTTCAGCGTGAAGCCGGTGAGGATGTAGCCCGCGATGAACGGTACGAGGAAGGTCGCGAGGAGCAGGAGCGGGAACGCCTTGTGGATCTTCCGCATGATCGGGTCTTCGTAGAGATCACGGGCGTAGCGCTTGTAGTCCGACGTGGCGTGGTACTCCCAGAGCCAACCGACGTGCGCGTGAAAGAGGCCGGCAACCGCGCCGGAGAAGCCTTCACGGTTCTTGGTGTGCGGGCTGTGCGGATCGCCGTCCTGATCGGAGAACGCGTGATGCTTGCGGTGGTCGGCGACCCAGTGGATCACGGCACCTTGCACACACATCGAGCCAGCGATGGCGAACATGTAGCGGACCCACGGCTTGGTCTCGAAGGACCCATGCGTGAGCAGGCGGTGGTAACCGACCGTGACGCCGAACCCGGCCCACGTGAACATCACCGCGAAGATCGCGAGGTCGATCCAGTCCAGGAAGCCGGGGCCCCAGGACAGGGCGCCGATCACGATGATCAGCACTGGATAACTAAAGACGATGACCATGTTCGCGTACTTGTCGCGGTTGGTCATTTCGCGCGCGGGCGGGGGAGCTGGAGGACGTGTCTGCGTGGCCATCGACACACCGTAGAAGCAGCTCGCACCGGATTCTTGCTCAGGTAAAACCGCTTTCCCGGCAAAATCTTGGCATTGCCTCCTAAGAAGCGTTCAAGTTGTCACCGACTGCGCATTCTGCGAGGATCGATCTATGAGCGACGCGCAGCGCGAACGGACCCCTGACGAGCTCATGAGTGCCGCATTTCCCACGTATCCATGGTCGGTGCTGCCCGCCGATCTCGCGCTGACCCTCGCCCCGGCGGTTCCTGGACTCGCCGAATTGCTCGTTCGCGAGATCTCGACGCATGTGCCCCAGTACACCGGGCGCCGGAGCGAGGCGTTCTGGGGTGGCATCCGTCAAGGCGTCGAGCAGTCGCTCCACGAGTTCCTGGAACTCCTGGGCCAGTCGCGCGGACCGAGCGTCCGATCGCGAGCCATCGTTCGCGGCCTCGGGCGCAACGAGCACGAGGCCGGGCGCACGCTCGATGCCCTCCAGATGGCCTACCGAATCGGTGCCCGCCACGCCTGGCGCAGCTTCGCCGAGATCGCCGGACGGGAGAAGCTCAGCACCGAGCAGATCACCGCGTTCGCAGAGTCGATCTTCGCGTTTGTCGACGAACTCGCGGCCGAGTCGGTCGCGGGCTACGCAGAATCCCAGGCCGCTGCGGCGTCTGAACACGAGCGCATGCGCGGGCTCCTGCTGGCCGCGCTCACCGGCCCCGCGCAGGACGCCGCCGTGATCCGGCGCGCCGCCGCCACGGTCGGATGGCCGCTTCCCGAGCGCCTGCGCGCACTGACCACGAACGGCGGCGACCTGCGCAGCGTGAGTCGCGGATTCGGCAACGACGCGCTCGTCGCGCCGGGCGATGGAGACGAACTCGTGGTGCTGTGGCCCGACCCGGAGGGTCCTGGCCGCGAACAGCGCCTCGCCCTGGCCTTGGCACGATTCGAGCACCCGGTCGCGCTCGGCCCTGCCGTGCCACTGGTGTTCACCGCTCGATCGCTTCGCGGCGCCCGCGCGACGCTGGCGCTCGGCGTGCGCGGCGTACTCGGCGATGGCCCGTGGCGATGGGACGACCACCTCACGGCGATCGGCCTGGCTCAGGCCGAGGAGCCGCTGCTCGAACTCGCCGAGCAACTCATCGCGCCGTTGCGCGACGAGTCAGAAGGCAGCCGGACTCGGCTGCTCGCCACGCTGGAGGCGGTGCTCGATGCCGGCGGGAACCACGGCGCCGCCGCGCACGCCCTTGGCGTCCACGTGCAGACCATCCGCTACCGACTGGGTCGACTGCGCGAACTCCTCGGCCCGGTGCTCGACGACCCCGCGCAGCGCTTCGAACTCCACGTTGCCTTGCGTGCCCGTGGCCTCACCCGCGGCCCCATCACCGGCTCCCTCCCCGACCGCCGGAAGTAACCCGGGCGCGCGGCCCTGCCCACGCCAGGCCGGGAGGTGGCACGATGAGGGTCGATGTTCGGACGACTGTATTTCGGCAAGGTCCGCGGGATCCCGATTACCGCCAGCGGGAGCTGGCTGATCGTGGTCTTCGTGTTGATCTGGTTCGTCGGGAACCATCTCTTCGAGATCGCCGACGTGTCGCGCACAGCGTCGGTCCTTCTCGCCGCACTGACCGTGGCGCTCTTCTTCGGGTCCGTGATCGCCCATGAACTCGGCCATGCCTTCGCCGCGCTGCGCGCCGGCCTGAAGGTCGACGGGATCGAGCTGTGGATGTTTGGCGGCTTTGCCAGGCTTCGCGAGGCGCCTCGCACGCCCGGTGAGCAGTTCCGCATCGCCATCGCGGGGCCGCTGGTCACCCTGGCGCTCACGATCGCATTCCTAGGCGGCGTCGCCCTCGTCGACTCCGGCGGCATCTCCGCAGCGGCCAACCAGGAGCGCTCGGATCCCGTGATCGCGATCGCCGTACTCATCGGCGTCCTGAACCTCGCCGTGCTGGTGCTCAACCTGCTTCCGGCCTACCCGCTCGACGGTGGCGTCATCGCGCGCGCCATCGCCTGGAAGATCACCGGCGACCAGCACCGGGCCACCCGCTACGCCGCCACGGCTGGGCTCGTGATCGGCGGCGGGCTCGTCACCGCTGGCGTCTTCATCCTCCTGGTGAGCAAGGACGGCCAGGCCGACGGGTTTTCACTGGCGCTCCTCGGCTGGCTGGTGACGCTCGCCGCACGCGGCAGCCTCGACTCGGCCAAGCGCCAGGAGCGGCTCGATGTCGTCACCGTCGGCGCGATCGCCGACCCGACCGTCAGCGCGGTCGAGGGCCACCACACGGTGCTCTCGGCAACCGACAACGGAGGACCACCCGGAGCCTGGGTCGTCGTGCGCATGCCGGACGGGCACCCGCCAGCGCTCCTCTCGGCCGCCGCGATTGCCGAGGCCATGGGCAAAGGACAGCCTGCCCTCACCTTGGCCGAACTGGCCGCTGAGCAGAGCGACCGCACGATCAACGGCGATACCCCGCTGCGCGAGTTCGCGGTCGATCCTCGCCTCCGCGACGGCGGCCCGCTGCTCGCGGTCGGCACTGAGGGCCAGCCGCTCGGCCTGGTGACCGGCAATGCGCTGCGTCAAGCCATTGTGCTGACACCCCGCAGTCGCTGAGGAAGTGCCACCTCGAGCAGCTCGACCAGAGCCCTTTCCCGACTAGAACCGTCGGGATTTCCTCGTGGTTCTGGCGCGGGACGGCAAGCCGCGGAGGCGTCTGGTCCGTATATGGTCTGCCAGCACCCGAGCCGTGGAATTCGCCTGAATGCCTTCACATGACGTCCTGATCATCGGCGCCGGGCTCGCCGGACAGCGAGCCGCCCTCGAGGCCGCTCGTGCCGGCGCCTCGGTGGCGATCCTCTCCAAGGTCCATCCCGTCCGATCCCACTCCGTGGCCGCGGCCGGTGGCATCAACGGCGCCGTCAAGGTGACGGACTCCTGGGAGAGCCACGCCTACGACACCGTCAAGGGCTCCGACTTCCTCGGCGACCAGGACGCGATCGAGGTCATGTGCCGCGAGGCGCCCGCCGAGATCCTGCACCTCGAGCACCTCGGCGTCACGTTCCACCGCAACGCCGACGGCCAGATGGACGCTCGCGCGTTTGGTGGCGCTTCCGAGAAGCGCACCTTCTACGTTGCCGACATCACGGGCCAGGCGATCCTGCACGTGCTCTACGAGCAGCTCATGAAGCACTCGGAGCAGATCGACCGCTACGAAGAGTGGTTCACCACCTCGCTGATCCTCAACGAGGACGGCTCCTGTGGCGGCTGCATCGCTCGCGACATCCGCACGGGCCGCATGGAGGTCTTCAACGCGAAGTCCACCATCCTCGCGTCCGGCGGCGCCGGCCAGATCTTCAAGCCGACCACCAACGCCCTCATCTGCACCGCCGACGGCATGGCCCAGGCGTACGACATCGGCGCTCAGCTGATGGACATGGAGATGATCCAGTACCACCCGACGTGCATGATGAATGGCTTCCTCATCACCGAAGGCGCCCGCGGCGAAGGCGCGCACCTGATCAACGGTGAGGGCGAGCGGTTCATGGGCAAGTACGCCCCGAACAAGTTCGAGCTCGCTTCGCGCGATGTCGTCTCCCGCGCCGAGCAGACCGAGATCAACGAGGGCCGCGGCGCCGGGCCCGACAAGGCCGGCATCTACCTCGACGTCACGGTCGTCCCGACCAAGCGCATCCACGAGGCGCTCCGCGAGATCGTCAACCTCGGCAAGGACTTTGCCGGCGTCGACATCACCAAGGAGCCGATCCTGATCCGTCCGGGTCAGCACTACATCATGGGCGGCGTTCGCACGAACGTCGACGGCGAGGTTCCGAACCTGCCCGGCCTGTACGCCGCTGGCGAGGTCGCCTGCGTCTCTGTGCACGGCGGCAACCGCCTCGGCGCGAACTCGCTGCTCGACACGCTCATCTTCGGCAAGCGCTCCGGCGCCCACGCCGCGGCCCGCGCGAGCGACGTCACGATGCCGTCGGCACCGACTTCCCGCATCGAGGTCGATGCCAAGAAGCTCGCCAAGATCATCAGCCGCGAGCGCACCGGTCGCCGCGTGTCCGAGATCAAGGACGAGCTCGGCACGACGATGAACCAGAACTGCGCGGTCTACCGCACGCAGGAAGGCCTGGAGAAGCAGCTCGACATCGTGCAGCGACTCAAGGAAGAGGCCAAGACGGCTGCGATCGACGACAAGGGCACGGTCTTCAACCAGGACGTGCTCGGCCACGTCGAGCTCGAGTACATGACGAAGGTCGCCGAAACGATCGTCATCGGCGCGCTCGAGCGCAAGGAGTCGCGCGGCGCCCAGGCCCGCGCCGACTTCCCCGATCGCAACGACGCGGACTACCTCAAGCACTACACGATCACCGGCGATGCCGAGGGTCAGCCGGTCCTCGGCGAGGCGCCCATCACGTTTACCAAGTGGGAGCCGGAGGTCCGGTCCTACTAGGGCCGGGAGGAGCTACACACCATGCCTGAGTACACCCTTCGCATCCGCCGCTACAACCCGGAAACGGGCGAGGCGCCCTACTGGGACCAGTACACCGTCGAGCTTGAGCCTCACGAGGCCGTGCTCACCGGCATCCTGGCCGTCAAGAACCGCTTCGACGGTTCGCTCGGCGTTCGCTGTTCCTGCCGGTCCGCCATCTGCGGTTCCTGCGGCATGCGCATCAACGGCCAGCCCGGCCTGGCCTGCAACACGCAGGTCGGCGATGCCATCAAGAAGTCCAAGGACGGCACGAATCTCATCGAGATCGAGCCGATGGGCAACATGCCCGTCATCAAGGACCTGATCGTCGACATGGACGCGGTCCATTGGAAGAAGGTCGGCCGCGTGACGCCGTGGCTGCTCGCCAAGCAGCCCGTCCCCGAGCGCGAGTACATCGTGCCGCGCGAGTCGATGGTCGACGTCACCCAGACGATGGCGTGCATCCAGTGCGGCTCGTGTGTGTCTGACTGCCTCGCGATGGAAGCCGACCCCGAGTTCATCGGACCAGCCGCCCTCGCCAAGGCCTACCGGTTCATCGGCGACCCGCGCGACGCGCAGCACCAGCAGCGCCTCGACGATCTCGCCAACGACAAGCACGGCCTGTACACGTGCACGCACTGCTTCAAGTGCATCGACGCGTGCCCGAAAGACGTTGCGCCGATGAGCCAGATCATGCGTCTGCGTCGCCTCGCCGGCCAGGATCACCACATCGAGGACGTCAACAACGGCGAGCGTCATGAGCAGGCGTTCGTGGTCCTGATCAAGAAGTACGGCATCCTCGCCGAGGCCGACGTGGTGCCGCGCTCCTATGGCGGCAACGGCATCACCGCCGGCAAGCTCGCTCCGGCAACGATGCAGCAGGTCGTCTCCTCGCTGCCGTTCATGGGCAAGGCGCTGCTGCGCGGCAAGATGAAGGTCAAGGACGTCCTCATCCCGCACCGCCTCGAAAAGTCGGATCTCGCCGAGGTCAGGGCGATCTACGACACGGTCCTGGGCCGTGAGAAGCGCCTCGAACTCAACCTCTACATCACCGGGTACGACGAGGACGGCGAACCGACCACCGAACTCGCGTCCGACAAGGAAGGTGCGACGGCATGAGCACCAAGGTCGCTTACTGGCCCGGCTGCGTGAGCCGTGGCTTCACCCCCGAGCTCCACGGCGCGATGAACCTCGTCGCTCCCAAACTCGGCCTTGAGTTGGTCCAGCTCAACCGTGGCTCCTGCACCGGCGCCGGCGTGCTCGCCGAGCACAACCAGGAGCTCACCGACACGCTGAACGGCCGCACCTTCGCGCTCGCACAGCAGGTCGACAAGGCCGAGTTCATGATGAACATCTGCTCGACCTGCCAGGGCGCGCAGAGCGAATCGCAGGAGCGCCTCGACGCGAAC
This sequence comes from Solirubrobacteraceae bacterium, assembly GCA_032119595.1. GTDB lineage: Bacteria > Actinomycetota > Thermoleophilia > Solirubrobacterales > Solirubrobacteraceae > JAGIBJ01. Next base: position 113,411 of record JAUMBQ010000006.1, read on the forward strand.
GCCGAGTACCGCCACGAGGTCAACCACACCCTCGCGCAGTTCGGCCTCAAGTACGAGAAGGGGATCGTCAACAAGAACTTCCTCTGGGTCCTCGTGGAGGACATCGGCCTCGAGAAGCTGAAGAGCCTCGTCACGAACCCGCTGACCAACCTCAAGGTCGGCCCGTTCTACGGTTGCTACATCGTTCGCCCAGTCGAGCGTCTGCACATCAACGACGAAAACCCGCGTGACACCTACCTGCCGATGGTCATCGAGGCCCTCGGCGGCACCGTGATCGACTACGCCGGTTCGCACAAGTGCTGCGGGTTCCCGATCGTCACGATGAACAAGGAAGCGTCGCTCAAGCAGGCCGGAACGCACCTCACGGACGCGCAAGAGGCCGCGGCGGACTGCCTCGTCACCCCGTGCCCGCTGTGCCACCTCAACCTCGACATGCAGCAGCCGGTTGCCGCGAAGGCCGTCGGCAACGACGATCTGCACATGCCGGTGCTCCATCTGCCGCAGCTCGTCGGCCTCGCGCTCGGCGCGACGCCGAAGGAGCTCGGCATGAACAAGCACGTCGTGCGCCCGACCTCGATCATCGACTGGTCCGAAACCGTGATCGGCTCGATCCCGGCCTGATCAGGCGCCGCGAGCTCGTACTCGCTAGCCAGACCATTCACCACGAAGGGCCGTCCACCAGGGCGGCCCTTCGTCGTTCTGCGCCAAGGTTCACCATTCCTTTCGCCAAGCGTCCTCTATGTAGATAGAGTTCACGGTCCCTGATCCCGAAGGACCACATGAAGACTCGACTCTGCGGGGCTGCACTGAGCACCACGGCGCTGCTCCTGGCAGCGGCTCCGGCCTACGCCTTCCCCACCCGGGCCGATATCGGCGACTCGTTCACCCGGTCCGGGACCTCCCTGCTCGGCCCCAACTGGTCGGCCAGCAACATTCCCGGTGCCTCCGGCACCGTTGCCCTCGGCAGCCAGCGACTCCAGTTCCCGGCCGGCTCGTGGTCCTCCGCGCATTGGTCCGCAACGCAGTTCGGCGGCCTCCAGGAGGCCAGGGTGCAGAAGACCAGCCCCGGTCAGGTCGGCGTCACCGCCTGCCTCATCAACCCAGGCCCGACCGCGTCCGGCTACGCCCTCACCACCGAAGGCACGGGCGCACTCACCCTGAAGCGCTACACAAACGGTGTCGCGACCACCCTCTTCAGCAACGACGCCTCGGGCGGCGTCGTGGCGACGGGCAATGCGGTTGGCATCGCGGTGACGTCGGCCGGCGTCGAAGCGTGGATCGGAAACGGCACCTGGACTCGCGTCAAGACGGTCCCTGATCCCGCCGCAGCGTCGTGCTCCGGCCGCATCGGCGTCATTGGCCTGGGCGCCAGCGCCGACAACTTCGCCGGTGGCGGACTGCCGTACGGCTCCACGCCCACGCTGACGCCCACGCCCACGCCCACCCCGACGCCGACCCCAACGCCCACGCCCACGCCCACGCCCACGCCGGGCCCGATCCCGTCGGTCGCCGCGCAAGCAGCGAGCACGTTCGTCAGCTCCGTCGGCGTCAACACGCACTTCCGCTACCCATCGGCGGGGACCTCCCCGAGCCCGTATTGCACGCGGTTCGAAGACGCGCTGACCCGACTGAAGAACCTCGGCGTGGACGACGTCCGCGACGAGGTCATCGAGTACCCCACGGACACGGCAAGTAGCTGCTCGATCCTCTCGAGGTACGAGCGCCTCGTCCAAGAAGGGTTCGGCGTCAACCTGGTCGCCCATGTCCTGGACAAGGCTTGCCAGAACGTCGACACCCTGGCCATGCCGCGCTTCAGCAAGCCAGCGACGCCGAACGACGACGTCCTCGACATTGCCGAGCACATCAATCGCCAGCCCAAGAACGGTCCCGGGTCCGGCCTGATTGCGGTCGAGGGCCCGAACGAACTCGATGGGAAGGTCCAGTCGACCTACCCCTACTGCAGCGAGAAAACCACCCTCTTGCCCTTCAAGCCCGCCGGATTCTGGGGTAGCTATTCCTTCCCTTGGCGAACGAAGATCAGCTACATCACCCCGAAGCTGCGGGCCGCTGTGGACGCCCGCCCAGCGCTCACGAACGCAGGCCTCGACACCAAGGTGATGTTCTCGTCGCTGGCCGCCGGCGGCCCGTACAACGTCCCGCAGTCGAACTCGTACAAGGCGTACGCCTACGAGCAGTCCACCTCGCGCGCGTTCGATATCAACAACATGCACTTCTACGCCAACCGCGAGGCGCCAGAAGTCCGGATCGGTCAATGGGTAGCCGACGCCAAGGCCATCTCGAACACCACGCCGCTGGTCTCGACGGAAACGGGCTGGAACGACGGCGCCAACGACGTGAGCGTGAACCGATTCGCTGCGGCCACGTACACGGCTCGCTCGCTTCTACTCATGGCCGCAGAGAAGGTCGACCGGACCTACCTCTACGAACTTGCCGACATGGGAACGTCGAACTCGGTTCGCCAACACCGCTGGGGGTTGCTGGAATACAACCTCGAGCCCAAGCCCGCGTACTACGCGGTCCAGCGCCTGCTGAAGGCGATCGGCGCCGGCGAGTCGGATGCCGATGGCGGCGCCAGCTACAGCCCGCTGCCGCTTGGCCTGAAGATCGGGGATCCCAGCGTGAAGTCGCACGTGCTCGGCAAGCAGGACGGCAGCTACATCGTGGCCCTGTGGCGACCCGAGGCGATCACGGACGGCACGGGCGACGCCCTGCCGGCGATCAAGGTCCCGCTGACCTTCGCTCGGACGTTCCAGACGGCGACGTTCCGCCCCGCCGAGCCGGTCGTGAACCCGGCTGACCCGACCACCAAGAAGATCAACCAGACCCCGTACTCAGAGCAGTCTTGGACCGTTGGAAACACCAGCGCCTCCACGGACGTTTGGGTCGACTCCGATCCGATCTTGGTCCGGCTGAAGCCGTAGCCACGTTACTGCGCGTCCCCGCCCGCCCACCCGGCGGGTGGGGGCAGCGCGGCCCGCGCGCTCGTCTGCTCGCAACGCACACTTAACCGGAACCTGATCACGACCTGGCTGCATCGCGCTACATTCGAGGAACGATGATCGAATACACCAAACAGACCCCGACCTCGTCACGCGTCGAGCTGGACGCCGAGGTCTCGTACGGAGCCCTGCTCGCCCAGACGATGATGCTCGTCGCGATCGCGCTCGGGCTCCTGACGCTCGGTTCCTTCATCGGTAGCGACTACGCGCGCGGCACTGCGCTCGCTTTCTCGATCGGCGGCTTCGCGATGCTGATCGCCCAGTCCTTCATCGGCGCACTGCGTACGGGCCTGGTCGGAATGACCTGGCTCTTCGGCGCTGCGCTGGCCATCGGCCTCGGGCTCGGCCCGGTGCTCGCGAGCTACCTCTCCTTCAACCCCGATCTCGTCGCCGAGGCCGCCGCCATGACCGCCGTCACCGTCCTCGGTGCCGCGTCGATCGGCACGCTGACGGCCAAGGACCTTGCGAAGTGGATGAAGCCGCTGACGCTCATCGTCTTCGTCGCGGCCCTCGGGAGCTGGGTGCTCTTCGCGTTCGGCGCGGGCGGCAGCCCGATCCTGAGCCTCGTCATCGGCGCCGTCTCGGCCCTGCTGATCGTCGTCGACTTCAACTACCTGCGCCGCCACGGCACGCAGGACGACGTGATCTGGCTCGCGACCGGCATCTTCGTGTCGATCGTGAACATCTTCCTCTCGTTCCTCAACCTCGGCGACTGAGCCTCCGGCGCCGCCTCGGCGGCGCCGCTTGAAGGCCGACGCGGCGCAGGGCCTTTACCTGGCCCTTACCGGGGTATGAAAGGGTCGGCGGAACACCGGGTCCATCGACCCCGGTTTCACGCCAGTCAAGGACCCACTCGATGCCTGAGAAGATCGCCGGCCTCCCCGCCCATCCGCTCATCATCCACCTCCCGATCGTGCTCGGCCCGATCGTCGGAGTGCTCGCTGTGTTGCTGCTCGTGCCCAAGCTCCGCGACCGGCTCCTCGTACCGACCGCTGCCCTCGCGGTCGTGTTCGCGGTGTCAGCGATCGCGGCCGTGATGAGCGGTGAGAACTTCCTGGCGACCCTGAACATCGGCGACGCCATCGAGGAGCACGAGGAGGCGGCCGAGACGCTCCGCCTCCTCAGCGTCGTGCTCGCGGCCGTGCTGGTGGCCTTTGCTGCCAGCCGCAAGCGCCTGCCCGCCACCGCGGCAACGGGCCTCGCCATGGTGATCGCGGTGCTCGGCGTTGCCACCGTCGGCTTCACGGTGAAGACCGGCCACGAGGGGGCCACGCTCGTGTGGAAGCAGCCGTTCGACGCGGCCAAGCAGCTTCAGGATGCCAGCGAAGGCCGCTGACGACCGGGCACCGGTCGCTCGCCTCTCTCGGAAAGCCGCAGCGGAATGCCCCGCGGCGCGCCAACGCGGTGCAAGAGCACTGGGCAGCAGCCGATAGTAGGGGGAGGCGCCCGGCTGCTCAGCCGACGGCGCCACTCCCCCAATGCTGCACCGTGCACCGAAACTTCCTGCCCTGAACCGGGTCCTCGATACCGTGACCCGCTTGCGCCCTCACCTTGAACCCGCTCGCTCGCGCAGGGTGGTGCTCGTAGCGGCCGTCGCTGCCTTCGTGGCACCATTCGGCGGCGCGCTCGCCGTCGCCGACACCCCTGAGGACACGACCCCGGCCACGACGCCGACGCCGACGGCCACGCCGACGCCGACGCCAACCACGCCGGCGGCCACCACTCCAGTGGCGCCCTCGCTGAGCCCCGCCGCGACGGCGGCGAGCATCACGTGGACCTCCCCGCCGGCGATCGTCGAGGAGGCCAAGCTCAGCCTGAAATTGGACGGCACCGTGAACGGGCAGGTCACCGCCCATATCGCGCTGCTCAAGGACACGGGCGCCTGCCCGACCTCGCCGCTGTACCCGATGCAGACCGCCACGGGGACCAAAGTGACCGTGACGGCCCTGCCCATCGGCCCGACAGCGACCACGCCCGGCTACCTCGGCGGAGCCGTGTCCCACACGCTCACCCTCACGCCGAAGGACTCCGGCACGTTCTCCCTTTGCGGATGGCTCGTGGGCACCCCCGCCGCCAACGAAGCCTCGACGGTCTCGCGGTTCTCGCAGGTCGTCAACGTGGCGAACCGCCCGGCGACGCTCGCCGCAGAGATTCCAACCTCGGCCCGCAGCGGGGACTACTTCACGGTGAAGCTCACCGGCACCACGCCTGCGGCCGGGCGGCGCGTCCTGATCATGGCCGAGAAGGACCTGACCAAACGGTGCGACCAGCTTCGCAAGGCGCCAAGCGGCAAACTGCCGCTACAGACCGTCGTTGGTGTCCCGAGCGGCGCCTTCACCAAAACGCTTCGCCTTCGGTACCGCACCAAAAGCGCCGGGCCGTATCTGCTCTGCGCGCAGATCGTCGAGACGGCCGATCGCAATCCGGAAGCCGTCGCCGAAGGGCCGATGCAGATCGGCGAGGGCCTGAAATGCGTGAGCACGCAGTCCGCACTCGCCCAGCGCACCGCCGACTTGAGCGTCATCCGTAAGCGGCGCGACAACGCACTGACCAGGCTCACCGCGGCCAAGAAGAAGGTTGCTCCCCTCAAGGCCAAGCTGGCCAGCGCGCAGAAGGCGTCGACGCGTCGCATCGCTTCGGCACGCAAGGCCGTGAGCCGGGCGAAGTCGAAAGCCGGAAAGCAGAAGGCCAGGCAGCGCCTCGCCCGGGTCCGCCGCGCCGAATCAAAGCGCGTGTACAAGGCCGGAACCCCGCTGCGACGGGCCAACGCGAGCGTTCGGCTCTACCAGCGCACCTATACGCAGTACCGCACGGGCGCGCGTCTCCTCGACGAGACGATCACGCGCACCAAGAAGGACCTCAAGAAGTACTGCGCGAGTGCCTGAGCGACCGGTTCGCCGGCGCTGGCGCTCGTCCTGAGCCTGAATCCTGGTCGCGCCGACTTGTGGTGTGTTGACTCGCACACGTCGGCGTGATGTAGTCAAGGGTGTCCCCCTGCTCGGAGTTCGCATGAAGTTGTCCCGGGCGATCGTCGTCACCACGATCGCCACCGTCCTGCCGTTGTTCGGCGCTGCTCACGCGTCGGCTGAAACGGCGTACCCTGCTGCCGCCTTCAACGACTCGATCGGCGTCAACACCAAGCTGGCTGCGCCCCAGACGGCGTACTACAACCGTGGTTGGTGGGACCGTCAGAACACGAATGAGAAGGGCGCGAGCGCTGCCGGGAACGTCAAGACGCTCCTGCAGTCGCTGGGCATCAAGCACATCCGCTACGACTTCTGCAGCCCGAAGTTCCCCAACTGCGTGCGAGGCAACGAGACGGCGAAGCTGCTCTACGACCAACTCGGCGTCCGCACCCTCGATGACTATTACGGCACGTCGACCGAGTCGATCAAACGCCTCGGAACCCCCGCTGGGATCGAGCAGGAGATCGACGAGAACCTCAAAGTCGCTGCCGACGCCACCGGCGCTGGCGGGACCGGTCCGATCGAGGCCCTCGAAGGCCCGAACGAGTACGACCGCCACAGCGGCAAGTACGCCGACTGGGCTGCGCGCGTCGCCCATGCCCAAGCACTCGCAAACGAGAAGATCAACGGCAGCGCGCTGAGCTCAAAGCTCTCGCCGATGACGCTGCTGCCGGCCCCGCTCGGCGTCCCGAACAACAACCTGGCTGCCACGAACAAGCTCACCACGTGGGGCGGCAACGCCACCTTCCGGGCGTGGGACAAGGCTCCGCTCGACGCGGCCAACCAGCACTTCTACAGCTACTTCGACTGCCCCGAGAACGCCGTGATGGGTGCGACGGTGAACGCGAGCTGCACCGGCGTGAACATGCCCAAGGTGCAGTGCCCGACGTGGCAAAACCCGATTTGGCTGAACTGCGCGAATCAGATCGCTGGCGCCGACAAGCCCGTCTGGGTGACCGAGGCCGGGTACACGACGAGCCTCGATAGCCTCGAAGGCATGAGTGGTGGCGTTGCGGCGTCTTACCTCCCCCGCCTCCTCCTGGAGGCCTGGCGCCAGCAGGCTGAGCCCGGCCGCCGCCAGTGGGCCCGCACGTACCTCTACGAACTCATCGACTCTCGTGACGGTCGCCACTGCGGCGGCTGGAACTGCGCCGCCGACCGCGAAGCGGGCCATGGCCTGGCCAACGTGAACTACGGCCTCAAGCAGCAGGGCCGCGCCCTGAAGCGCCTCCTCACCACGCTCAGTGACCCAGGCGCGCCCGTGACCGGCGCCTCCACGGCGACCGACGTGTCCGTGGCACCGTCCGATCAGGCCCAGGTGCGCCGCCTGCTCTTCCGTAAGAGCGACGGCAAACTGGTGCTCGCTATCTGGCGCCCGGTGAAGCTGTGGACCAACGGCTCCCGGAACTGGTGGGGCGGGATGAACCGCGGCAAGGCCGTCGCGGAGGGCGCGCCGGTCAACACCACAATCACGCTGCCTTCGGCCCTGCCGATCGCCGTCGACCGCCCGTCGATCGATACCGCAACCACCGAGATGCGAGGCGCGTCGACCACGCACGTGGTCCCGGCCCGCGGCGACGTGACGCTGGTGACCATCGGCTGACCTTCAGCGTGCTCAGGCGCCGAGCAGCGCTGCTTCTGGGAGGAAGCGCGACTCGGCCGCCCAACGTCCGCCGAAACGACCGAGGGGCCGGAACCGCAAGCGCGGTCCCGGCCCCTCGGCGGTTCAGGTGATCGCTGGTGCTACGCGGTGACGCCGCGCTGCACAGCGAGCTCGGCGAGCTGCACGGTGTTGAGGGCGGCGCCCTTGAGCAGGTTGTCGCCGACGACGAAGAAGTTCAGCGACTTCGGGTCTTCGAGGTCGAGGCGGATGCGGCCGACGAACGTCTCGTCGCGGCCGGCTGCTTCTAGCGGCGTCGGCACGTTCTCGACGATGAGGTTCGGGAATGCCTCAAGCGCCTCAAGCGCTTCGGCGAGGTCGATCTCGCGCTCGAACGTTGCGCGGATGGCAATCGCGTGGCCGACCATCACGGGCACGCGCACGCAGGTCGGCGCGACCTTGAGCTCGGGGATCCCGAGGATCTTGCGCGACTCAAACTTGAGCTTGAGCTCTTCGTCGGTGTAGCCGGTCTCGTCGGGGGTGCCAAGCATCGGCACGACGTTGAAGGCGATCGTCTTCACGAAGGTGCTCGGCGTCGCCAGCGCGGCGGCGGCTGCGCCGTCGTGCACGAGCGTCTCCACGTTCTTCCCCACGAGCGGGATCTGCTCAGCGAGCTCGTCGATGCCGCTCTGGCCGGCTCCGCCGGCCGCCTGGTAGCTCGTGGCCACCATGTGCGTGAGGCCGAAGCGGTCGTGGAGTGCCTTGACCGGCAGCATCGCGACCATCGTGGTGCAGTTCGGGTTGGCGATGATGCCCTTGCGCGCCTCATCTACGGCTTCGGGGTTGACCTCGGAGACGACGAGCGGCACGTCCGGGTCCATGCGGAACGCGGAGGAGTTGTCGACGACGGTGGCGCCGCCGGCGACGAACTTCTCAGCCCACGCCTTGGAGGTCGAGCCTCCGGCGGAGAAGAGTGCAAGGTCGAAGCCAACGACGGTCTCGTCGGTCAGCGGCTGGATCGTCCCGTAGCCCGGGAGTTCCTTGCCGGCCGAGCGCGCGCTGGCGAACGGCACGATCTCGTCCGCTTGGAAGCCTCGCCGAGCGAGCGTCTTGAGGATGAGCTGGCCGACCGCACCGGTCGCGCCGACGACGGCGACCTTCATGACGCACCTCGCTCGGAGAAGGGCTGTTCGGCGAGGATCGTGTCCTCGCCCTCGAGTTCAAACGCGGCGTGCAGCGCGCGGACGGCGTCGGGCACCTGAGCCTGCGGCACGACGCAGCTGATCTTGATCGGGCTGGTCGCGATCATCTCGATGTTGATCTCATGATCGCCGAGGACCGTGAAGACCTTCGCGGCGACACCTGGGTGGCTGCGCATCCCGGCACCGACGACCGATACCTTGCCGACGGATTCGTCGGTGACGATGTCGCGCAGCGACAGCTCAGCCCTCAGCGGCTCGAGCGCGGCCTGCGCGACGCGGAGATCGTCCTCGGAGACGGTGAACGACATGTCGGCCGGCTCGCCGTCGGCGATCGGCTCGTTCTGGATGATCATGTCGACGTTGACGTTGGCGTCAGCCAGCGCCGTCGCGATACGACCGGCGGCACCCGGTGAGTCCGGAACGCCCAAGAGCGTGATCCGTGCCTCACCCGTGGAGTGGGTGACCGCGGTGATCATTGGTTGTTCCATGGTCTCCTCCTCCGGGACGACGAACGTACCCACTGAATCATCGAAACTCGAACGGCAGTGGATCTTCACGCCGTGGTTGCGCGCGTACTCGACGCTGCGCAGCTGCAGGACGCCGGCGCCGGAAGCGGCCATTTCCAGGACCTCTTCGAACGACACGAAGTCGAGCTTGCGGGCGTCCGGCACGATGCGCGGGTCGGCGCTGAAGACGCCGGGCACATCGGTGTAGATCTCGCAGACCTCGGCGCCGATGGCGGCGGCAAGGGCGACGGCCGTGGTGTCGGAACCACCGCGCCCCAGGGTGGTGACGTCCTTCGCGGTTGAGACGCCCTGGAAGCCGGCGACGAGGACGATCTTGCCCTCGTCGAGCGCAGCTTGGATGCGATGCGCCTTGACGTCGACGATGCGCGCCTTGGTGTGGACCGTGTCGGTCACGATTCCCGCTTGGGAGCCGGACAGCGAGATCGCCTCGTGACCGAGGTCGCGGATCGCCATGGCGCAGAGCGCACACGAGATGCGCTCACCCGTGGAGAGGAGCATGTCCATCTCGCGAGGGTCCGGGTTGGGCGACACCTCGAAGGCGTCGTGGATCAAGCGATCCGTCTCCTTCCCCCGGGCAGACAGCACGACGACGACGCCCTTCCCCGCTTCCTTGCGCGCGACGATGCGATTCGCGGCACGCAGGATGCGCTCGGCATCGGCGACCGAGGTGCCACCGAACTTCATGACGACCGTCTCGGACACTGCTCGGAAGGCTAGCCGGACGCGGGGCGGTTCGTCGCGCGACCTATCGGAAACGGCGACGAGGCGTTCGCTGGGCCACGATCACTCGTAGAGAACCACGTGCGGACGGGGCTTCAGCGCCATGACCTGCTCGCCATACATCAGCCCTCCGGCCGCCGCATCCTCTTGGTAGAAGAGCTTGAAACCCGCCAGCCAGGGCTTCGGCAGCGTCGGCGCAATCCGCGCGTATGTGGCGACCTTGGACGCGCGGTTGCCGACGCCATCGATCGAGATCACACCGACGATCTCCTTCGGCACCTTCACCGAACCGAGGTCTTTGATCATGCCGTCGGTGAAGCGGTGCACGAGCACGAGCTTGGGTGGGAGCTGCTGCGCGCGCACGATCTCGGCGACGCGGGCCAGCGTGGCGGTGATCTCCCCGGCCGAGACGTAGCCGATCTCGGAGCCGGGTTTCACGCCTGGGCGCATCCGCCATTCGGGGTCGAGGGCGAGGTGAACGTCGGGCTCTTTGAGCCATCGCTCGAGCGGGCGCAGCTCGTCGACGAAGTTCGAGCCGCCGGGCTGGACGTCGAGGATCAGCATCGCATCATGCCTGCGCGCGGCTCGCAGGTAGCGGGCGATGACGGTGGAGGTCTGCCGAGTGCGGAACTTGCCGGCCGGCCCCGGATGGGCGTCGGCGATCGTCGCAATCAGGTCGAAGGCGCGCAGGACCGGCCGGGACGTTCGGTCATAGGGCTTCGCCTGCCGGTCGAGCCGAGATGAGGCCTGCTCAAACGGCATGGTCCCGAGAATCCCGAGCTCCTTGGCCTGGGGGGCTCCGGTGTAGGCGACGACGCGGGTCTTCGGCGGCAGGATCGTTTCGGTCGGAGTGCCGTACGGGCTCTTGCCGCGTGCCTTCTTGGTCTTGGCAACCGCCTTCTTGGTGGTGCCCGGCCCATCGTCGCCGCCTCCGGTGACCACCGTGAAGCAGATCGCCGCGACGACCGCCGCCAAGCCTGCCGCGATCGCGCGGCGCGGTACCCCCGCGCCGAGATCGCGCGGGCGGCGCGGCCGATCGGCACGGCGCCCGTCGCCCTCCGCCGCCGGACGGCCCGCAGGCGATACCGGCTGCGCTGCCGCAGGCTGCGCAGGCGCGAAGACGGCTTGTCGCTCGCGACCTGCCCGGGTGAGCGGAGCCGTGTAGTCCGGCTGCGGCGAGGCCGCTTGCGGCGGCGCGGCGCGTGGCGCGTCGACCTCGGCTCCCTGCGCGGACGGCGCGACGGCGGCAAGCTTTACGGCTTCGGCCTCGCGCCACCGGGCCGCCGCGGCCCGCGTCTCCTCGGCCTGCCGCTCAGCGGACGCGGCCCGAAGCACCGCCTCTTCCCGCTCCCTGGCGCGTGCTTCGAGCGCTTTCTCGTCGGTCTTTTCCCGCCGCCGCTCGCGGGCACGCTCCCGTGCCTCGCGCTCACGCCGGCGCTGCTCGTCCCGATCGCCGCTCCCGCCGCTCCCGCGGTTTCCCCTCAGACCGGCCATGGTGATCGCCCGCTTAAAGCTCCCGCCGCCCGAGCAACGCCCGTCCGAGCGTGACCTCGTCGGTGTACTCCAGATCGGCACCCACCGAGAGCCCGGCGGCCAAACGCGTCACGCGCACCTCCGGCGCGAGATCGCGCAGCTCCCGGGCCACATGCAGGGCGGTCGCTTCGCCGGAGGTCGTGGGGTTGGTCGCGACGATGATCTCGCGGAGCTGCCCTTGGGTCACCCGCCGGTAGAGCTCCGGCAGCCTGAGGTCTTCGGGGTCGACGCCATCCAGCGGCGAGAGCGACCCGCCGAGCACGTGGTATCGCCCGTGGAACTCGTGCGTGCGCTCGAGCGAGATCACGTCGGCCGGGTCCTCGACCACACAGAGCACGCTCTCATCGCGGCGCGGGTCGCGGCAGATCTGGCACGTGGGCTGATCGGCGAGGTTGAAACAGATCTCGCAGGGGCGGATCTGCGCCTTCACCTCGGCGATCGACATCGCGAGCTGGGACGCATCCTCGTCGGTACCCCGGAGGACGTGGAGGGCGAGACGCTGCGCGGTGCGCTGGCCGACCCCGGGAAGCTTGGCGAACTCCGCGATCAGCCGCTGGATCGGCGGGGCGAACACGGGCGGTGCTCAGAGACCCGGAATCCCGAGGGACTTGCCCATCTCACCGAGCTCGCCGCCTGCAGCGCTCATCTTGGCGGCGGCGCTCTCCTGCGCCTGCGTGAGGGCCTGATTGATGGCGACGACGAGGAGGTCGTTCAGCAGCTCCGGCTCGTCCGGGTCGATCGCCTCGGGATCGACGGTGATCGCCTTGACCACCAGATCGCCGGTGATGCTGATCTTGACCGCGCCGCCACCGGCCGAGGTCTCGATGACCTCCTGCTTGAGGGCCTCCTGCGCAGCGGCCATGTCGGCCTGCATCTTCTGGACCTGGGCCAGCATCTGGTTCATGTTGGGCTGAGACATCAGGCGGGCTCCTGGCCAGGGTCGCCGAGTTCCTCGGCGTCGAACTCGGTGACGAGATGCGCGACGACGGCATTTTCGTCGAGCGAAGCGTTGTACGCGGCCATCGGCGTCGGCGCGCCCGGTGGCGGGGCGGCGGCCTCGGCTGGGGCGCCCGGTGCCGCGGGCTCGACCGCAGCCGGCTGGGTGAGATCACGCAGCTCGAAGGTGACCGACAGCGTGGTGCCCGTGACTTCCCGTAGCGCCTCGCGCAGCGCCAGACGACGCTCTTCGCGGTCGGCCGTGCCGCGGTAGAACGCGGCGTCGGTGGGGAACGCGATCGTCAGTTCCGTGCCCTCGAGCGCGACGGGGCGCGCTCGCTCCAGGGCGACGGCGCAGAGCTGGTCGCGGCCCCGCAGGTTGTCGAGGATCCCGGTCCACACGCTGGCGAGTTCTTCAAGGGTCGGCCCGCCGACCAGGTTTGCCGGTGCCGGCTCGGTCGGTTGAGGTTCGGGGTCGACCGCCGGCTGCGCCGGTGCCGGTACCGCGGCAAGCGCACGCGGATCGGCGGCGCCGCCGGGCTGCTGACGGGCGCGGTCCTCGGGCCGTGGCACGGTGCGCAGCCCACCCGGCTCGGCCACGCGATGCAGGTCACCCGTTGGCGGGCGGGCATCGCGAAGGTCGGGCGGCATCGGCGGCTCGTCGTGGCCGTACGGATCGTGGCCGTAGCTGTCGGGCGCGTAGGACGGCTCGGGCTCGTAGCGACGATCGTCAGCGGGCGGTCGCGGGGCCGGCGGCTCTGGCCGTGCCGGCGACGGCGACGCGACCGGAGCGGGACGCTCGTGCTGAGGAGCGGGTGTGGACTGCTGGGGAGCTGGCGGGGCGGGCGCGGCCTGCTGCGGAGCCGGAGCCTCCGGCCTCACCGGTGCGGCCTGCGGCGGAGCCGGAGCCTCGGGCCTCGCCGGTGCGGCCTGCGGCGGAGCTGGCCGCTGCGGCGGCGGCGCGGCTTGGTGGGACGGCGTGGACGCCTCCGCCACCGGCTGGGGCCGCTCCGCGACGGCCGCCGGAGAGGCCACCGCGGGCGCGGCGGGGGCCGGCGTTGGCGCTGGCGTGTTCGTGGCCGGGCTCGGTGCCGGCACGCCGCTCGCGAGGCGCTCTTCGAGGCGCGCGAGGCGCGCCTGAAGGGCGCGCAGGGCGGGATCGACCGTCGGGTCGGCAGCCTTCACCAGCGCGAGTTCGAGCATGGCGCGTCCGTCGGCTCCGTCGCGTGCGGCGGTAAGCGCCGCCGCTACGAGTTCCAACAAGCGTGTGGTCTGATCGCGGCCGATCCTGCGGGCTTGATCGTCGAGGGCCTGGTCGCGATCGGCGGTGAGACGCACCTCAGGCGGCACGCCCCCGAGGATGCAGCAGACCAGCAGGTCGCGGGCGTGGCGCTCGAGCTCGCGAGCGAAGCTGCCGAGATCGCGGCCATGCGAGGAGACGTCCTGCACGACACGGAGCACGGCCGCGGCGTCACCCGCGATGACCGCGTCGACGGCGCCGAAGAGCTGGGCGTCGTCCCCGATGCCCAGCACGGTGACGGCGTCCTCCTCGGTAACTGAGGAGCCTGCATAGGTGACGAGCTGCTCAAGCGTGCCGAGCGCGTCGCGGAAGGAGCCGCTTGCGTGACGCGCCACCAACCCGAGCGCGCCCGGGGTCATCGTGATCGACTCGCGTTCAGCGACGCGGGAGAGCACACGGGAAATCTGCTCGCCGGTCGGACGGGTGAAGTCGAATCGGTGCGTGCGGTCGACGACCGTCGCCGGCACCTTGTGGGCCTCCGTCGTCGCGAGCACGAAGACCGTCTGCGGCGGGGGCTCTTCAAGCGTCTTGAGGAGCGCGTTCCACGCCTGCGTGGTGAGCATGTGCGCCTCGTCGAGGATGTACACCCGCCAGCGGCCACCGCTCGGGGCGGTCATCACGCGCTCGCGAAGTTCGCGCACGTCGTCGACGGAGTTGTTCGACGCAGCATCCATCTCGACCACATCGAGCGAGGTGGCGCGCTGGATCGCGAGGCAGTACTCACACTCGCCGCACGGCGTGACCGTCGGGCCGTTCACGCAGTCCAGGCACGAGGCGAGGATCTTCGCCATAGAGGTCTTGCCCGTTCCACGCGACCCGACGAACAGGTAGGCGTGGTGAACCTTTCCCTGCGCGACGGCGTTGCGGAGGGTCCGGACCACATGGTCCTGGCCCACGACGTCCTCGAACGTGCGGGGCCGGTGGCGGCGATAGAGCGACGGCGCTGACACGAACACCGAAGTCTAGGCGAGGGCGCGCCGGAGGCGAAGACCCACCTGCGAGAGGCCGCACGGTGCAGGAGGTTCTTCCTCCTGCACCGTGAGGCTTCACGGAAGCTCGGTCAGCCGCGGCGGTACGGATCGACCATCACGGAGTCGAACGTGGCGCCGCCGAAGAGCGAGGCCAGGACGATCTGAACGCTTGCCGTCTTGCCGCCGCTGAGCAGCGGGATCTTCGTCGCCAGCGGGCTAATCGGCGACACGCCCCAGATGCCGGGAAGCAGCGTCGTATCCGAGGACGAAACGAACTGGGCCTGCGTCAGCGTGCCCTTCGCGTCGCGGTAGAGCACCAGTGCTTGATACGTCCCGAAGAAGAACCCTGTCTTCGCGACGAAGCGGAAGTGCGGGTTGGCTTCGCTCACGCAGAACTCCGGGGAGGTCGCGATCCCGCCAACGGGAATCTTGAGCGCCTTCGCGCCACTCGTTACGCCGAGGCTCTCGTTGCCCTTCACGATCGACGCGCCGGAGCTGAGCTTCCAGCCGACGGTCGAGGATTCGAACGTCCCGTTCGGCGCCGGCGAGTAGTCGGCGTTGTCACCCCACTTGGCGAACGCCTTCACGGTGGGTGCCTCGGCGCACGTGGTCAGCGGCGTCGAGTCGACCGGCTTCACGACGGCGGTCGAGACGGAATTCACGATCGGAGCCGCCGCTGGCGCGGTGGTCGTGACGGTCGTCGTCACGTCCTTCACGGTCGGACTCAGGAACGAGAACAACCCTCGCGCCGAGGCGCTCGCCGGCAGCACAAGCACGATGGCGGCCATCGAAGCGATGGCAGTGGTTTTGACGATAGTGCCATGTTTGCGAAGTGGCATCCGTGCACATCCTTCTTGGATCGGTGACGAGCGTGGGTAGCGCCCGTGCGGCTCAGTAATACATGCTACGCGCCGACTTCCGGAGTAGTGGACGTTCGGGCATCCGGAGTAGTGGACGTTCGGGCATCGCCGGCGTGCCAAGACGGACACGGCTGCCCGCCATACGCCCGGCGCGACTGCACATTCCGACTCGCCCCGAGCTGCGATGCCGACCGCAATGGGTAGGGTCCGCCCGTGCCTGCACGCCTCGCTGTCCCGATGCTGTCGGTCGTCCTCGGGACGGCGCTCTGGCTGGTTATGGGCGGCGCGGCCGTGGTCAACTACGACACGCTCTACAGCCTGCTGTGGGGCACCCAGATCGTCGCCGGGCATGGCCCCGAGTTCACCGTCGCCGGTGCCCCGACGCCCCATCCGCTTCTGACGGCGGCCGGCATCATCGCTGCACCACTCGTGGGATCGGCCTCGCCGCAGGCGCTCTCGATGATCGCCTACCTGGGATACATCGCCACGGCGGCCTGCGCGGTGCTGCTCGGCCTCGTCGCCCGGCGCTCGCTCGGCGCCGCAGCGGCCGTCGCAGCAGCGATCTTGCTGCTTACACGCGAGCCGGTGCTGAGCTACGGGCTGCGGGCCTATATCGACCTCCCCTACCTGGCCCTGCTTCTCGGGGCACTGGCGCTGGAACTCCGTCGCCCGCGGTGTGGCAGCCCGGTCCTCTGGGCGCTCCTCGCCGCCGGACTGTTGCGGCCCGAGGCCTGGCTGCTGTCGGCCGCGTACTTCGCGTGGCTCCTCACCGGCGAGCCGACCACCCGCACCATGCGGCTGCGATGGACCATGCTGCTCGTCGCCGCGCCGGTGATCTGGGTGCTCACTGACCTTGCCCTGACCGGCGACGCGCTCTTCTCGTTTCAAGGCACGCGTGCAGGAACGGAGCGGCTCGAGCGGCCGACCGGCCCAGATGCATTGCTGACCACGGCCCCGCGACGCATCGGCGAGATCCTGCGCATCGAGGTGCTCGTCGGCGCCATCGCGGGCGCTGCACTCCTCCTTCGCGGCGGCGTCCCGCATGCTCGCGTGCTGGCCGCCGCGGTCCTCGCCGCCGGGCTTGCGTTTGCACTGGTCGCCGTGGGCGGGCTACCCGTCATCGTGCGGTACCTCCTGCCACTCGGCGCTGCGGGGT
Source organism: Solirubrobacteraceae bacterium (assembly GCA_032119595.1). Lineage (GTDB taxonomy): Bacteria > Actinomycetota > Thermoleophilia > Solirubrobacterales > Solirubrobacteraceae > JAGIBJ01. The sequence goes on from JAUMBQ010000006.1 coordinate 130,202, forward strand.
GCCTGGCGTGCGCGTACGCGCTCACGGGCTGGCGGGCCGAGCCGTCGATACCGATCGGGCGTGCGTGGATCGCGGGCGCCGCAATTCTGCTCGTCGCTATCGCCGCGCTCGCCCCGTCGCAAGTCCGCCGGCTCGACCGCCTGCAGTCGGCCCTTCGCACGCAGGAGACGACCATTGCCGAGCTCGAGGTGCTCGTGCGCCGCGCGCCATGTGGCCCAATCGCCGTTCCGAACCGCCGCGCCGTTCCGCTCGTCGCGCTCTGGACCGACCGGCCCGCCGCCAGCGTCGTGACCACCCAGGACGCGGGCGTCCCGGCCACCGGTTCGTACATCCTTCCGGCCTCACCCGAGGCTGCGAAGGCGTTCGTCCTCGACGCGCGCGACCGCGACCGCGCCATCCCGCCAGCCCCAGCGGGCTACACCGAGCGCGACCGCACCACCAAGTGGATCCTCACCGCCCGCTGCTGAGCAGCGGGCGGCACATCACGCCTCGACGGACGAGCGCCGACCGATCGGAGCGTGATGAGGCGCGAGCTAACGTCACGCATCATGCCCCGCACGACGCTCAACCTCGATTCTGCCGTCCTGCGGGAACTCAAAGCTCGAAGCGCGGCCGAGGGCAGGAGCCTCGGCGAAGTCGCCTCCGACCTCCTGACTCGGTCATTCCAAGAGATGAAGAAGCCGGCGAAGCACGAGTTCATCTGGCGGACCGCGGACCTCGGCACGCCCCTCGTCGACCTCTACGACAAGGAGGCCGTGAGGCGAGCATGAGCACCACACTCGACGTGAACGCCACGTGCCAGACGCCCACCTGGTGGCGCTGATGCGCCAGCACGGCGTCAGCGTGATCTACACCCAAGATCGCGGCTTTCGGCGCTTCGACGGGATCGAAGTGCGGCGCATCGCGGCGGCGAAAAAGTAGTCGATGACGGCTCCGGGGCCACGATCCCCGCGCCCGCCGGCGACCGCGGGAGGCTGCTACCTCTCGGTCCTGACCTGGTTAGCGGACCGACGTCGCGAGGGGCAACCCCATCAACACCGTCATCGACCGCGGGCAAGCCTACCGGCCGCGCGGGCGGGGTGCCTTCAGCGCAGGCCTGACGCTGGGCCATTGCGCCTTGGAGCCCGTCTCCCTAGCCTGCGAACCGTGCTCGGACTTCCAGATGGAACCACCGCCTGCCTCTTCGACCTCGACGGGGTCCTGACCAAGACCGCGGATGTTCACGCTGCGGCGTGGAAGGAGATGTTCGACGAGGTCCTTGCCGCCCACGAGGGGGAGGACGGCGTCGACGCCCGCCCGTTCGATCCGGTCGGCGACTACCTGAAATTCGTCGATGGCAAGCCGCGGTATGACGGCGTCCGCGACTTCCTCGCGTCCCGCGGGATCCATCCGCCGGAGGCGAGCGATGACGTGCCTGCTGGCACCGAGACGGTCCAGAGCCTCGGCGATCTCAAGAACGACAACGTCCAGCGGATCATCGAGACCGACGGGGTCGACGCCTACGAGGGCTCCGTCCGGTACCTCCAGGCCGCGCAAGCCGCTGGCCTCGGCATCGCCGTGGTGTCGTCGAGCGCCAACGCGGCCGCCGTCCTGAAAGCAGCTGGACTCGCAGACTTCATCCAGGAGCGCGTCGATGGAGCCGTCGCCGCCGCCGAGCACATCAAGGGCAAACCGGCGCCGGACATGTTCTGGGAAGCCGCGAAGCGACTGAACGCGACGCCGGAGACGGCCGCCGTCTTTGAGGACGCACTCAGCGGCGTGCGATCGGGGGCCTCCGGGGGCTTTCGGACCGTGATCGGCGTTGACCGTGGCGGGCACCGTGAGGCGCTTACCGCTGCTGGCGCCACCCAGGTCGTCGACGACCTCGCCGATCTCCTCGAGGGCTAGGCGCACGCTTCCCTAGCGGTCCGCGTCGCGCCGTACGCTCCTCCCCATCACCTCCACCGCCCACCACCACCAGACTGCCTGCGCGTGAACCCTCCGTCGCTGACGAACCTCGCTGACGAACCCATCTACGGCGGGAGCCCCTGGACACTCCGGGAGGAGCGGTTCGACGAGGACTACTTGGCCCGCAGCGAGTCCCTGTTTGCGCTCGCCAATGGCCACATCGGCCTGCGCGCAAACCTCGACGAGGGCGAGCCGCACGGCATCCCGGGCACCTACCTCAACGGGTTTTACGAGACGCGACCGCTCCCGCACGCCGAGGCGGGGTACGGCTATCCCGAAGACGGCCAGACGATCGTGAACGTCACGAACGGCAAGATCATCCGCCTGCTCGTCGATGACGAGCCGTTCGACCTGCGGTACGGCACCGTGGTGCGGCACGAGCGGGAACTCGACCTGCGCGCCGGCGTGCTGCGCCGCGAGGTCGAATGGATCTCTCCTGCCGGGCAGGCCGTGATCGTGCGCTCGACCAGGCTCGTGTCGTTCGTGCAGCGCGCCGTCGCCGCAATCTGCTTCGAGGTCGAGCCCGTCGGCGACGACGCCCAGGTGGTGCTGCAGTCCGAACTCGTCGCGAACGAGCCGCTGCCCGCGCAGAGCCGCGACCCGCGCGCAGCCGCCGCACTTGCCGCCCCGCTCGTCGGCGAGGAACACTCCTCGTACGACCGCCGCGGCGTGCTCGTGCACCGACTGCGTGCCAGCGGCCTGCGCATGGCCGCGGGTATGGACCATGAGCTCGAAGCGCCCGACCGGATCGACACGTCGATCGAGGCCTGGGGCGACATCGCACGGCTCACGGCCGCTACCGAACTCAAGCCCGGGCAGGTGATGCGCCTGACCAAGTACCTGTCGTACGGCTGGTCGAGCCGCCGTTCGATGCCGTCCGTGCGCGACCAGGTGATCGCGGCCCTCGCCGCAGCACGCTCCACCGGCTGGGAGGGCCTCTTGGCCGCGCAGCGGAAGTACCTCGATGACTATTGGGCCGGCGCCGACGTCGAGATCGAGGGCGACGACGAACTCCAGCGCGCCGTTCGGTTCGCGCAGTTCCAGACGCTCCAGGCCGCGGCCCGCGCCGAGCGCCGAGGCATCGGCGCCAAGGGCCTCACCGGCCCGGGCTACGACGGCCACGCCTTCTGGGACTCCGAGGCGTACGTCCTGCCCGTCCTGACCTACACCGTGCCGCGAGCGGCGGCCGACGCCTTGAGGTGGCGCCACGGCACGCTGGAGCGAGCCAAGACCCGCGCCGCCGAACTCGGCCTCCGGGGCGCGGCCTTCCCGTGGCGCACGATCAGTGGTGAGGAATGTTCCGGCTACTGGCCCGCGGGCACGGCCGCCTTCCACCTGTGTGCCGACATCGCGGCAGCGGTCGAGCGATACCGCACCATGACCGGCGACGAGGCCTTCGAACGCGAGGTCGGCGTCGAGCTGCTGATCGAGACCGCGCGCATGTGGCAGTCACTCGGGCACCACGACGATGGCGCCGGCGGCAGCTTCCGGATCGACGGGGTCACCGGACCGGACGAGTACTCCGCGATCGCCGACAACAACGTCTTCACCAACCTCATGGCGCAGCGCAACCTGCGCTGGGCCGCCGCCGCGGCAGGCCGGCATCCGGACTTGGCGGCCGCGCTCGGGGTAGAGCAGGAGGAGGTCGTCCGCTGGCTCAAGGCCGCCGACGCGATGCTCGTGCCTTACGACGACCATCTCGGCATCTACCAGCAGGCCAGCAACTTCACGCACCACGAAGTCTGGGACTTCGAGGGCACCCCCGCGGACCACTACCCGCTGATGCTGCATCACCCGTATTTCGAGCTGTACCGCACGCAGGTGATCAAGCAGGCCGATCTCGTCCTCGCCCTCTGGATGTGCGGCGACAGCTTCACGCCAGAGGAGAAGGCGCGCAACTTCGCCTACTACGAGTCCATCACCGTGCGCGACTCCTCGCTCTCCGCGACCGTTCAGGCCATCGTGGCTGCTGAGGTCGGGCACCTGGAACTCGCGTACGACTACTTCGCCGAGACGGCCCTCGTCGACTTCGAAGACCTTGCCGGCAACACCAAGGACGGCCTCCACGTCGCCTCGATGGCCGGTGCCTGGCTGACGGCCGTGGCGGGCTTCGGCGGCATGCGCGACCACGAAGGGCAGCTGAGCTTCTCGCCGCGGCTCCCGCCAGCGCTTGACCGCCTCGCGTTCAAGCTGCAGGTGCGGGGCCGACACCTCAAAGTCGAGGTGCAGCAGCACGAGGCGACCTATTCACTCATCGACGGCGAGCCGATGGAGATCATCGCCGACGGCGAGGCCATCACGGTGGCCGTCGGCTCGCCGGTCGTCCGTCCGCTCGCCGAGTTGCCCGAGCTGGAAACACCGGAGCAACCTGCCGGCCGAGCGCCGCTGCCGCGCGCGCAGCTCCATCGCCTCCACCGCGCCGCTATCGCGAATCACAACTCGATGGAGTCGGGCACGAGCAGCTCGCCGTAGGGACGGGTTCCACGGCCGCGCGCGGAGCGTGCGCGGCGTGGACCGACCCATCTCGGGAGGAAGGTCGCGCAGCGACGCGAACCTGCTTTCGTGCGCTCCTTCGCTTACTCGTGCTTCCGCCGCCGCGCCAGCGCGTGCGCCCTGGCGCTCACGGCGTCATTGACTGTCAGCGCCTGCGGTGGGAGTGATCCGGAGGCGGGGGCCGTGGCCACCTCGCCGGCCGCGGCAGTCACGACGCCCGCAACCACACCAGCAGCCAACGGTCTTGCGACCACCCCGGCGCAGGCCAGCGAAACCGAAGTCTTCGCGGCGGTCTTGAACCCGGTTCAGCTCGCGTCGTTCGAACGCGCGAACGTGAAGCTCCTCAACCTCACGCACGCCACCGACGCCCCGTTGGGCCCGCGGGTCACGCAGGCGGTCGCCGCCTGCGGACGCCTGGACCCGCAGCAACCGATGCTCGTGGCGTTCGCGCTGCAGTGCGAACCGACGGTCGCGCTCGCCAAGCTCAGCGTGGTCTCGTCGAAGCGATGCGACGGCTCGCTCGGCCCCGGCCCGTGCAAGCGACTTCTGCGACGCATGAGCCGCGCGCTCGCGGCACTCTCTGACGCCGACGAAGCGTTCCGAGTTCGCGTGCGCGAGGCCATCGACAATCGCAAATGCCTGAGCGAGATCGCGCCTACGCGCCGGACGATCCAGGCAATGGCAAAAGCGTCGCGCCTTGCCGAACTCGGAGCCGAAGCGATCGAGCGCCGGGACGACCCCGGTTTCCAAGCCGCGCTGCGCCGCCTCCAGGACGCCCTGGGCGATAGCGACGAGGACCCGGGCCAGCCGGGGCCGATCCTCCGCCGTCTGCGAGCGGCCTGCGGCCTGGCGCGAACGCCCAGTCCGCCGGGTGAGCGCATCGACGGCACGTGACGGACGCGCCCAGCGCGGAGCGGGTCGACGGCGCTCGCCGACGTCGTTGCACGTGACCCTGCATGCCATCCGGCCGGGTCGCTTGGATCCCTCGGATGCTGCGGGCGGTCGAGAACGCGGGGTTCGAGGAGGTCGGCGGGCGACTTCGACGCCGGTGGGTGTTTCGCACCGGGCGACTCGAAAGCGATCGAACACTCGGGTCCCGAGAGCTGACCAAGTTGCTGGCCGAGCAGGAGCAGCGCCCGGTGGCGGTGCTGCGCGATGGTGACCGCACGTGGTGGATGTCGGGCGGTCGGATCGTCACGGAGCGAGAAGGCCTCGATGCCGACGACGTCGCGGCGCTGCTGACCGAGCGTGACGACCGCGCCACGCGCCGGCTTGAGCGCGCACACGCGCTGCGCAGCCGCCAGTCGGCGCCATCTGCTGGGTCGCCGATTCGGCGCTCGATCCCACGCGACGTGCGCCTTCGCGTCTGGGAGCGCGATGGTGGGCGATGCACGGTGTGTGCCTCCGAGTTCGACCTCCAATACGACCACGTGATCCCCTTTGCCCTCGGTGGCGGGAGCAGCGAGGACAACCTCCAGCTACTGTGCGGCCCGTGCAACCAGCGCAAGGGATCCGCGATCGCATGAGCGTTCTGTCTATCGCCGCCGCCGCGCACCGCCGTGTCGCCGCGGGGCTCCTCACCCTCCTCGCCGCCACGGCTGTGGCCAGCTGCGGGAGCCCTCCACCCCTGGAGGGCCTCAGCCCGGTTCAGCGCGATCAACTCGATGCCGCGTGGACGGCCCGCATCAGCGCCACCGACACCGCTGCGATCACCGGCGACGCTCGCAACGAGCGCTCCAAGGCGCTCTACGCCGCCTGCAAACCGCTCGACGTCACGAACCCGCTCTTGAAGGCCGTGTCCGTGCTCTGCGGCCCGACCTCGTCGAACCAGAAGCTCGCCGTGCTCCTCCCGGAACGCTGCGCCAAGCCTTCAGCCAAGTGCGTCCGCGCACTGGACCGGATCGCCGCCGCGGCCGAGCAAGAGGGCCAAGCGCTCGCCACCGTCACCGCCGAGGCCAAGAAGGTCATTCAGGAGCCGGCGTGCCTGGCGCAGCTCACGACGACACCGGCCCAGGTGGCTGGCTACGGCGACCTCGCGGCCGCCTACCGCGTCGTCGCTCTCGGCGTCGAGCAGGACCAAGAAGACATCGCCAGGCTCGGCCAGCGAAAGATCGACGATGCCAAGGCCGTCATCAACCCCAAAGGCACGATCACGCAGCGCACGGCCTCGTTCCGTGCCGACTGCATGGGCGAAGGCTGAGCCGCTGAGCCGGCCGACGCCGTAGGCGTCGTCCAGCCCGCTCGGGCCGGCCTGTTAGCAGTCGTCCGGAAGCGTGCGCTCGAACGGCAGGGTCGTCGTGAAGCTGCACTCGGGCTTCGTGCCAGCGCCGGTGGCGTCGGCATCCGCAGCGCCCGGGTTGATCGTCACGAGCTGGCCGGTGTCGCCGATACCGGTGAGCGTCTGCCCGGAACGCTCGAACTTGATCACGGTGTTGGTCGGCGCGCCGAACTTGTAGCCGATCCCCCACACGTTCCCGGTCGGCTCCATCGTCTTGTACGACCAGCGCTTGGCCGTGCTCGAGCCCGCGACCGGCGGCGCAGCAAAGAGGTTCCACTTGATCGCCAACGGGAGTTCCCGGCGCCAGTACGGCCAGTCATGCACTCCCGTGCGGACGCGCAGCGTTGGGACGACGCCCTTCAGCAAAGCGGTCGCCTGATACTGCAGGTTCTGGGTGAGGACGCGCGCCTCGATGGCGGAGCCGTTGGTCCACGCCTTGACGTTGTAGCCGAAGGAGAGATCTGGGATCGCGTTGCCGGTGTACAGATAGATCCGGGACCCGGCGAGGTTTTCGATCGTGCGCATCGGATTGTGAGCCGTCGCGTACTGACTCGTGACGCCATTCCAGACGGTCGAGTACGGCGCGTGCATCTCGCCGGGCAGCAGCTGCGTCACCTCTGGACTCTGGAGGTCGAGCAGCGCCGACATCGACACGACCGTGCCGAAATAGCCTGGGAGTTGGCCGCCGAGGAACATCGCGCCGTAGGCCCCCATCGAGAGTCCACCGATCGCATGATGTTGGCGCCCCTCCTTGATCCGGTAGCGCGCCTCGACCGCGGGGATGACCTCGTCGAGGTAGTACCGCGTCCACCGCGGACCATCGCGACGGCCGCCGTTCCACCAGTCGGTGAAGAAGCCGCGTCCGGCTTCGGGCATCACGATGATGCCCGGGAAACCGGCGGCCAGCTTCGTGACGTTGCCGGTGCCCGAGTAGGCCCACGCCTCGCTGTTGTCGCCGACGCCCTGCAGCAAGTAGAAGACGGGCCAGTCGGCGTCGGGCCGCTCGTCGTAGCCATCGGGGAGCAGCACGGTCGCCCGCAGCGAATCGATCTTGTTCAACTCGACCTGGGAGACATCGATGTTGCCCTGGGTGCTTGGGAGCGCGAACGACTCAAGCCGCTGCGCGGCGCCGGCTGGGGCGCAGAGCATCAGGGAGGTGGATAGACAGACGGCCGCGAGAGCAAACAGCCGCGCCGGACGAGCGCGCTTGGACATGCTCCGGAACGTATCGAAGAAATTGCCCCGTTTCCGAACGTCATTCCGGAATCAGTCGGTAATCGTATTTCCCCGTCGTTCCGGGCGGAGACGACCATTTTGAGGTCGCCACTTGGCGCCCTGGAGTACTCCCGGCGGGCGCGGCCCGCCAGGCGTTCAGCAGCCTGCGGGCAGGGTGCGCTCGAACGGCAGCTTCGTCGTGAACGAGCACTCCGGCTTCGTGCCGGCGCCCGTCGCGTCGGTGTCGAGCGCGCCCGGGTTGATCGTGACGGTGCCCACGCCCTTGCCACTGAGGACCTGGCCGGCCCGCTTGAAGGTCGTCAGCTCGAAGGTCTTGGCGGCGAAGGAGTAGCCGATCCCCCACGCGTTGCCGCGGGGCGCCATCGTCTTGTAGGTCCACGTCTTGGCGGAGGCGACGTCGTCGACCTTCGTCGCACCGAACAGGCCCCACCGCAGCGCGCGCGGCACTTCGCGGCGCCAGTACGGCCAGTCGTGCACGCCCTTGTGGCCGCTGTACTCCACGGCAACCCCTTCGACCCGTGCGCGCGCGGCGAACTTGAGCGACTGGCGCCACACGGCGTACTCGCTGACCGCGCCGCTGGTGTACGCCGGCACGGAGAACGGGAGGGTGAAGTCAGGCGTGCCGTTGCCGGTGGAGATGTACAGGCGGGTGCTGTTGATGTTGTCGAGCATCTTCAGCGGGTTATGAGCACGTGCGTACGGACTGGTCGGCGGGCCCCAGATCTTCGCGTAGGGCGAGCCGATGTCGGCCGGGAGAATGCTGACCGCTTCGGGAGCCTGACTGTCGAGCAGGCCCGAGAAGGAGACGGCGGTGCCGAAGTAGCTCGGGAACTGCCCGGCGAGCATCACGCCACCGTACGCCCCCATCGAGATGCCACCGATCGCGTGGTTGCGACGGCCCGGGAGGATCCGGTACTTGGACTCGATGGTCGGGACGACCTCCTCGAGGTAGTAGCGCTCCCACTGCGGGTTGTCGCGCTGACCACCGCGCCACCAGTCGGTGAAGTAGCCGCGGCCCGCCTCAGGCATGACGATGATCGCGGGGAAGTCCTTCGCGATCTTCTGCACGTCGCCCTTGAGCGGGTCATTCCAGGTGCTCATGTTGTCGCCCACGCCGGGCAGGAGGTAGAACACCGGCCACCGCTTGGCCGGGTCGGCGTCGTAGCCATCCGGGAGCAGCAGGTTGGCTTGGAGCTTGGTGGCCTTGTTCAGGCGGACCTTGTCGATCTGAACGAAGCCCTTGGACGAGGGCAGATCGATCGTCTCAAGGCGCTGGGCCGCGCTCGCCTGGGACGGGGCAAGGCCGGCGCTCAGCGCGATGAGGATGGAGGTCAGCGCGAGACGCGCCGACCCATGCACGGGACGGGTGCGATGGGACACAGGACGCAAGGTATCGCTTGAACCACAGTCTGAAAAGTGGTGGCAGGTATGACCGGACCTCGGAGAAGTCCGATTACCATCGAACCCCCGGAATTCCGGGCTCCACTATTGAGCAATGCTCAGGTAGAGGTGAGCCGCCGGATGATGAAGTCGATCATCCGGTCCGGCAGGAACCGAGCGCAGAGGACCGCAGTGCGCCCGTCCCACCCGGTCACGTAGCGCGTCTTCGGGCGCTTTGCGGCGATAGCTCTCGCGATCACCGGCGCGACGATGTCTGGAGGGGTGCCGTTGTCGCGAGCATCCTCAGCCGAGGTGTGCGCCGACTCCAGGAGCCCGCCATAGCGCTGCTTCTGGTCTGGGGTCATGCGCGCCGTGCGCTCGTACGACTCGGGGAGACCCTTGTCGTAGATTGCCGACTGCACGACGCCGGGCTCGACGCAGATCACCTTGATGCCGTGCGGCCCGAGCTCCCGCCGAAGCGTGTCGGTGACGCCCTCCATCGCGAACTTCGACGCGACGTAGGGACCGAAGAGCGGGAACGCGACGCGGCCGCCGGCCGAGCCGATGTTGACGATCCGGCCGCCAGAGCGCAGAAGGCTCGGCAGGAGCGCGCGGGTCACGGCCACCGTGCCAACGACATTGACCTCGAGCACCCAGCGCCAGTCTTCGGTCTCAAGGAGTTCCGTCGGACCGACCACGCCGACGCCGGCGTTGTTCACGAGGGCACGAAGGCCGTCCGGCTCGGTCTCGTCGATGAAGTCGACGAGCGCCTGAACCTGGTCGCTATCGCGAACGTCGAGCATGACGGGCTCGATGCCCGGCGCAGCGGTGCGCAGGTCCTCGAACGCCTCAGCGTTGCGAACACCGGCCAGGACTCGGTACCCGAGCGAGGCGAGGTGGAGCGCCGTGACGCGGCCAATGCCGGTTGAGGCGCCCGTAACGACGACGGCACCCAGCCCGCGACCTTTGCGCTGAACGGATGGTCGATCAACCTCGGGGGAGGAGAAGACTCGGGACACCCTCCCAGTGTTACCAGACGCAACCCATTGCCCAAAGCCGTTGCAGGGGTAAAGAAGCTTACCAACAGAGGTTCAACGCGCCCATTTCGGAGGAAACCCTCAAACCGTCGAGGTACTTCGTGTTACCGCTGGCCACGTCCAGGTTCTGGGCCGGGGCGGCCATGGGCATCAAGGTCTCCGGAGGTCGATCGCCATGGCGTACCCAGCGCAGAGCCAGGCCCGTCCATTGCGGCGCAAACGCACGGGGATGGACCGCCCCAATTTGCAGCCACTACGGAACGGATCGGCTACCTTCTGGGCGATGCCGACCAGCCACATTCATGTTCAGCGCCACTTCCGGACGTTCGATCAAGCCGCGCTCTTCGCGAAGCTGGCCGAGCACGAAACGATGAACGAGCTGTATTCGACGAAGACGGTGCGCGTCCGCGATGGCGACACCTCGCGCAACGGGGTCGGGTCGGTGCGCAAGGTCGTGGCCCTCGGCGGCCTGCTGAACCTCATCGAGACCGTCACGCAGTACGAACCCGATCACTTCATGGAGTACAAGCTGGTATCCGGCGGCGGTCCAGTCCGGGACCACCTGGGCTCCACGCGGATCACTCCCGCAGGCGATGGCGGGTGCGACCTGCAATACGACATCAGCATCACCTCACCGGTCCCCGGGGTGTCAAAGCTGGTGGCCGTGACGATGACGTCGATGATCAAGAAGGGGCTCGAGAAGCTCGAACCCACGGCGTAACTGCGGCGCCGCCTCAGCCGCGGGGGCGGCTCAGCCGATCTCGAGGCTGTCGACGTGGCCACCCTTGAGACGGAACGAGAAGGTGCTCGTGCCGTTGTACCCGTTGCCGGTCACTTCCAACAGCACGAGAATCTCGCCGTTCAGGCGACTCACGCCCGTCACGCGGTACTGGGACTGCACCCCGGTGTTCTCGGCTTTGTCCCAGGCTGAGATCTCCGCGCGACCGCTGAAGACGCGACCCCAATCGTTGACCGCGCCGTCCTTGGTGAACGCCGCGACGAAGGCTTTGTTGTCGCCCGCGTTGGTCGCGTCGATGACGGCCTGGATCGGGGGTTCGAGCTTCAGGTCGTTCGCCATCGGTGAGAGCTTCTCATGTCACGCACGCTCCACGACGATGTTGAGCTGCGACGCCCCGGTTCGGGCAAGCTTGAGCCAGAGCAGGATGTAGGCCTCGGTGGCCCGGGCGCCGGTGATGTCGCCGGTGTCGATGACCCGCTCGGGCGGCCAGCCGAACTGACCGAGGACGGCGATCGCGTCGGCCTTGGCACCCTCATCGTTGCCCGCGACGAAGACGACGTGGTCACCCGGGACCAGCGACGGATCAACCATGACCGCGTTGTTGATGGTGTTGAGGGCCTTCACCACGTACGAGCGCGGAAGCGCGCGCTGGATCTGCTCGCCAAGGCTGTCGTCGATGCCGACGAACAGCGAGGGCGCGCCGCTGGAGAAGTCGAGTGGGTTGGTCACGTCGATCACGAGCTTGCCCGCAAGCTGGTCGGCTGCAGCCGTCGCAGCGGCGACCGCCCCGGCCCCATTGGTGCACAGGAAGGCGATCGAGCCGAACTCGGCGGCGTCGGTGAAGGTGCCCGCGCTCGATGACGGCTGGTGGTGGGCGGCCCACGCCGCGGCGCCGGGGTGACCTGGCTCCCGCGAGCCCATGCGCACCTCGTGCCCGAGCGCAATCAACTTCGTAGCGATCGCCATGCCGACGTCGCCCGTGCCCAGTACCGCGAACCTCATCCGAACCCTCCGTCTGTGTGCCTGCCGCCAGGCTATCCGCGCACGACTCGACCCCTAACTGACTCTTGGTCAGTAGTTCTGTCACACTGCCGCCCATGGTCGATGTCTTCCTCGCCGCCGGCGTGCTCTCCCTTGCCTCCGCCGCGCTGCTCGGCTGGCTGATCGCGCTGCACCGGGCGAACCCCGACGCGATCAAGAAGCTCGGAATCAAGGCCCCCCACCGCATCATGCAGCTCCACCTCGACCAGGTGATGATGGGCCTGATCCTGCTCGCGGTCGCGACCGCGTTCCCGGACATTCCGGATGTCGTCGCGGTGCCGCTGCTGATCGGCACGATCTTGAATCCGCTCGGGTTCGTACCGGTCGCGTTCGTCCCTGCCTGGGACAAGTCCCTCGGGTTCCGCGCCTTCATCGGGTTCTCGTTCGTTGCGAGCACGATCGGGTTCGTCGGCCTTGCGGTGTGGGTGCTGGCCGGCCGCTGAACCGCCGGCGGGGGCTGCTCTGGCATCCTCCGGCTGATGCCGACGAAGCCGCTCAGCGAGGTCGTCGATCCCGGGTGGGCCCAGGCGCTGGAGCCGGTGGCCGACCAGATCGCCGCCATGGGGCAATTCCTCCGCGACGAGGTCGCGGCGGGCCGCCAGTTTCTCCCCGCGGGAGATCGCGTGCTGCGGGCGTTCCAGCAGCCGATCCAGACCACTCGCGTGCTGATCGTCGGCCAGGACCCCTACCCCACGCCCGGCCATGCCGTCGGGCTGTCGTTTTCCGTCGGACCGCAGGTGCGGCCGGTGCCGCGCAGCCTGGCCAACATCTACAAGGAGTACATGGACGACCTGGGCCTGCCGGCGCCGAGCAACGGCGACCTGTCGCCCTGGGCCGAACGCGGCGTGCTGCTGCTCAACCGGTCGCTCACCGTCGAGCCGGGCCGGGCCAACTCCCACCAGGGCAAGGGTTGGGAGGCCGTGACCGAACAGGCGATCCGCGCCCTGGCTGCCCGCGGCGGGCCGCTCGTCGCGATCCTCTGGGGCCGCAACGCCCGGACCCTGAAGCCACTGCTGCAGGGCGCACCCTGCATCGAGTCGCCGCACCCCAGCCCACTGTCCGCGCACGCCGGGTTCTTCGGGTCCAGGCCCTTCAGCCGCGCCAACGCCCTGCTGGTCGAGCAGGGCGCCGAGCCGGTCGACTGGCGCCTGCCCTGAGTCGTCGGTCGGGGGTGCTCGGTCCACAGAGGATCGCCACGCCCGGGCACACCGTGGGCTGCGTTCGGCCCCATATCCTGGCCAAACACAGCCCACGACGGGTTGGCTAGCGCGTGGCGAACGCGGCCACCGGAGCCTGCGTGGCGGCCAGGCCGATGTCCGGGTTGTCGGTGAAGAACCCGTCGACGCCGAGCGTCAGGAACTGACGGAGTTCGGCCTCAAGGTTGCCGATCCCGATCGGGTTGGCGGACGAGCGAAGCTCGAGCGGCAGGAACGTGTTCTCACGACGGAACGTGTACGGATGCACCAGCAGCCCGGCCGCATGGGCGTTGCCGACGAACGGCGTCGGAGCCGCTGAGCTGCCGTCGGGGTTGCGCGGGACGATGTAGTCCTTCGACGGGCCGACGCCGTCGGCGTACTCGGAGATCGCGTCGAGGCCGGCCGGGGTGGCGAGCTGGGCGTACGTGCGGGTCTCACCCGGGACGACGGCGTTCTTGCCGCCGAGGAGCTGAACGAGCGGCACCTTGAGGTCGTCGTCGAGATCACGCAGGTTGCCGGTCTCGAACGACTGCACGAACACGGGCGCGCCCTTCCGGTTGAGACCGCCGCGCGTGAGCGTGCGCACGAGCGGCTCCTCGAGCGGGAGGCCGATCGAGCGGAAGTACGTCGGATGCTTGGTCTCGGGGTAGACGCCGATCGTGCGGCCCAGTTCCTTGGAGAGCTGCTTGCGGAGCTCGAGCACCTCTTCGAGGGTCGGCACCTGGAACTGGCCGTCGTACGCGGCGTTCTGCGGGCGAACCTGCGGGATGCGCTCCTTCGCGCGGAGCGTCTTCAGCTCGGCCAGGGTGAAGTCCTCGGTGAACCAGCCCGTGATCGAGGCGCCGTCGATCGACTTCGTGGTGCGGCGACTCGCGAACTCCGGGTGCGTGGCGACGTCGGTCGTGCCGCCGATCTCGTTCTCGTGACGTGCGACGAGAACGCCGTCTTTCGTGCTCACGAGGTCCGGCTCAACGAAGTCGGCACCCTGCTCGGCCGCAAGGCGGTACCCGGCAAGCGTGTGCTCCGGACGGTACCCGGAGGCGCCGCGATGACCGATCACCAGAGGCTCGGCCTCGCGCTCCTTGGGCGCCGATGATGCCACGGCCGGCCCGGCAAGGCCAGCCACCGACATCGTGAGGAAGAGGGGGAAAAGACCGCGGAGGGGACGCATATGCGGCCACAACATCAGCCGGGTAGCGCGGGCCCGTTACGTGCCCGTGACCCTTCCCGCGATGTTCACGGCGCGCCTGGGCGCGATCAGCTGCCGGGCAGCGCCAGGCGCATGATCTTGCGCAGGACGGAGCCGTACTGGCGACCGAGCCGGCCGGAGTTGTACGGGAGCCCGTGGCGTTCGCAGACGGCGCGCACCTGCGGCGCGATCTCCGCGTACCGGTTGCTCGGCAGGTCGGGGAAGAGGTGGTGCTCGATCTGGAAGGACAGGTGCCCGGTGAGCAGGTGGAAGAGGCGGCTGCCCTCCAGGTTGCACGAGCCCGCGAGCTGTCGGCGATACCAGCCGCCTCGCGTCTCACCTTGGTACTGCTCCTCGGTGAAGACCTCGGCGCCCTCTGGGATATGCCCACAGACGACAACCGTCTCGACCCACAGGTTCCGCGCGACGCCTGCGACCACGTTCGCGATCAGGGCGGATTTGGCGCCCCGGCGGCCGGCCAGGGCCGGGAACACGACGTAGTCCTTCAGGCCCTGTTTGCCGGCCTTGCGCAGCAGGCCAGTGGCTTCGGCGCGGGCGCGCTCCCGGCTCTTCTCGCCCCGGCCCACGGCGTCGAGTTCCATGTCGTAGACGGCAATCGCCCATTCGAACACGGCACCCATGAGGAAGAAGTACGCCGGCTGCAACAGGTACACCGGATGCCACGGCTGCTCGGGCTCGACGCGGAAGGCCGAGTAGCCCAGGTCGCGGTCGCGGCCGAGGACGTTCGTGAACGTGTGGTGCTGGAAGTTGTGCGCGTACTTCCAGGAGGCCGAGGTCGAGACGGCGTCCCATTCCCAGCTCGTGGAGTGGATCTCCTCGTCGCGCATCCAGTCCCATTGACCGTGCATCACGTTGTGCCCGATCTCCATGTTCTCGATGACCTTGGCGAGCGTCAGGACGCCAGTGCCAAGCACGGCCGCCGGCCGGAAGCGCGCCCCGAGCAGCAGGATGCGCCCGGCGAGTTCGAGCTTTCGCTGGGTCGCGATGACGCGAGTGATGTAGGCCCGGTCGCTTGCGCCGAGGTCCGCTCGGATCGCCGCCGCGATCGCGTCGAGTTCACTCGCGAGGGCAGCATCGGCAGGATCCTCAGCCGCGACGGCCCGTTTTCCGCCGTCCGGCGTAGCGAGCGTCATGCGCACAGCCTAGAGATCCCGGGGCGCCAAGTCCCGCAGTCCGGCGCGATCCGCCAGAAAACAGACCGCGGACTCGTTCCATGCGGAAGCACCCGAGTGGATGCTTAGTCACTCAGTTCGTCGTCGGGAGCAGCTTCCAGCGTCGGCTGCACCGGCGTCGCTGCGATGCGATTTGCGTAGGCAGCGCGGGCACCCTGGTCGACTTCGAGCAGCGCCCGGTCGGCCTTGAGCGCACGGCTGATGCCGTCCCGGATCCGGCGGCCAACCAGTGGCTGCAGCTTCGTGATCCGACCGACAGCCCGCGGCACGTAGACATCCGGGCGCGGCCGCTCGATCACCTGCACGATGGCGGCGGCGACGTCCTCCGGCTCGACGTTCTTGATGAACCGCGTCCCGGACGTGCCCGCGGTGAGCTCGGTGTTCGTGAATGACGGCATCACGCACGTGAAGAAGACCCCTCGGCCGGCGAATTCCACACGCGCAGTCTCCGTCGCGGAGACGACCGCCGCCTTGCTGGCCGCGTAGGTGAGCGCCCCCGGAACGGGCGACTTGCCGGCGATCGAAGCGGTGTTGATGATGTGGCCGCGCCCGCGCGCGAGCATGCCGGGGAGCACGGCGCGCATGCCGTTCAGACACCCGAGCACGTTGATGTCCATCTGCCGTTGGGCCGTCTGCGGGGTCTCGTCCAGGAACGATCCGATCGGCATGATTCCGGCGTTGTTGTGGAGCACGTCGATCGGGCCGAGCGCCGCCTCCGTGGCGTCGAGAAAAGCCTTGAACGAGGCGGGGTCGGTGACGTCGACAAAGGTGCCGAACGCGCGATCCCCAAGGGATTTCGCCGCCTGCTTGGCGCCGGCAGCGTCGACGTCGCCGATCGCGACGCGGGCCCCAGTGGCGTAGAGCGCCTTGGCGGTCGCGAGCCCGATCCCGCGGGCTCCGCCGGTGATGACAACAACGCGCGGTGTTTGCGTGGTGGCGGGGTGCATGAACAGGGCTCCGACAGATTCAGGGTAGCGCTACTCGACAGGGTGTCGTACAGTGCGTCGAGCCGAGCGTAGTCCATCCGGAGGACCCGTGTCCACCACTGCTAACCCCATCGAGCCGCCGAACCTCGCCGAGGTCAATGTCTTCGACCCGCGGTGGTGGGAGGACGGCCCGCCGCATGCGCTGTTTCGCCGGCTTCGTGAGGACGCGCCGGTCCGGTGGAACCCTTTCCCGGACGGGACCGGATGCTGGGTCGTCACGAGCCATGCGGAGGTGTCGGCCATCAGTCGCGACACCGCGACGTACTCCTCGCAGCGCGGCGGGATCTTCCTGACCGACGACACGTTCATGCCGCTGGACGTGATGTCGAGCATGCTCCTCTACATGGACCCGCCCGGCCACGTCCGGTACCGGCTCATCCTGCAGCGAGCGTTCACGCCCCACACCGTCGGCAAGCTCGAGGACAGCATCCGCGCGCGGGTTACGAGGACGATCGACCGGGTGATCGAGCAGGGCTCTTGCGACCTCGTCGATGACATCGCGACGCCGATCCCGCTGGGCGTCCTGTGCGAACTCATGGGCGTGCCGGACGACGAGATGCCACGGTTCGCGGACTGGACGGAGCGCACGGAGGTCGCCTTGCGCTCCTCCGAGCCGGACTCTGGCACCGAGGTATTCGGCGAAATGGTCGGGTACCTCTACGCGCAGATCGAGCGCCAGACGCGGGAGGAACGTGTCGATTCGCTCGTCATGAAGCTCCGAGCCGCCGAGGTGGACGGGGAGCAGCTGACCGAGGTCGAACTCGTGGCCTTCTTTGGGCTCCTGGTCTTCGCGGGCAACGACACCACCCGCAACACGACCGCGACCGGGATGCTCGCCTTGCTCCAGAACCCAGACGCGTTGCGGGAGCTGCAAGCGGATCCGTCGCTGATCGAGCAGGCGGTCGAGGAGATCCTGCGGTTCACCACCGTCGTGCAGTGGTTCAATCGCACGGCGACCTGCGATACCGAGCTCGGCGGGCAGGCGATCAAGGCGGGCGACCGCGTGATCATGTGGTACGGCGCCGCCTCACGCGACCCGGCGGTATTCCCCGACCCGGACACCTTCGATATCCACCGAAAGAAGCCCGATCACAAGGCGTTCGGCGGCGGCGGCCGGCACTTTTGCCTCGGCTCTGGGTTGGCTCGCCTGGAGCTGCGGATCATCCTCGAGGAGGTCGTGCGGCGACTGCACGATCTCGAGGTGGCCGGCGAGGTCGAGCGCGTCCCGTCAAACTGGGCGTACGGCCTGCACCACCTGCCGGTCACGTTCACCCCCGGTCCGCGCGAAGCGAGTTAGCACCATGCCTTCCGTCACCCGGAATCCCCGTGGCACGAGCGGTCGCCGAGAGGCCGTCGAGCAGGATGTCTTCGACTCCGTCGCCGGGTTGCTCGCAGCCGGCGAGTCCTTCACGAGCCTCGGCGTGCAGCGCATCGCCGAGGCCGCCGGGATCGCGCGCACCACGTTCTACGGGCACTTCGCCGACAAGCCGACGCTGCTGATCCGCATGACCGAGGCGGTCTCACCGGACCTGTTCTCGACCGCGGAGGCGTGGGTGGCCGAAGGCGGAGGCCGCGAGTCGCTTACCGAGACCGTCGCTGGTCTCGTCGCCGCGTATCGCCGTCATGCGCCGCTTCTGCGCGCGCTCGTCGAGGTGGCTGGCTACGAGCCACAGGTGCAGGCGTACTGGCACGCGCGCATCGAGTTGTTCGCCGACAGCCTGCGTGCTCGCCTCGAGCGCGACCGTGAAGGCTCTGCGTCGCCCTCGAATCCATACATCGCGTCGCTGATCGCGTGGGGGACCGAGCGCAGCATCGCGGTCCAGGTGGCGGACCGCCCGCCGGCCGAGGACGCGGCCTTCGCCGACGGCATTGCCAGCGCGATCTGGGCGACGATGCGCCCCGTCTGACGTCGGCACCAGACCTTCACATGGGCGGGTTGACTCGCCACCTGAGAGCGGCAAGGATCGGACGCAGGATCTAAGCACCACGGGGGAAACGGGCAATGCAGGCGTACCAAATGGTCGAGTGGCAGCAGCCGCCCGAACTCCGTGATGTCGACGTGCCGGAGCCAGGCCCCGGCGAGGTCCTGCTGGAGGTCGCGGGCGCTGGCGTGTGCCACTCCGACCTGCACATCATGGAGTGGCCGGCCGGGATGTTCGACTTCCCGATGCCGTTCACGCTCGGGCATGAGAATGCCGGCCGCGTCGCGGCCCTCGGCAGCGGGGTCAGCGGCTTGGATGTCGGCGATGCGGTGGCGGTCTACGGCCCGTGGGGCTGCGGCCGTTGCCACGCGTGCCGCGAGTCGCGGGAGAACCACTGCGAGCGAGCGGGCGAGGTCGGCGCGCTCGGTGGCGGGCTCGGGCGCGACGGCGGCATGGCGAAGTACCTGCTGGTGCCCTCGCCGCGGCTGCTCGTGCCGCTTGGCGACCTGGATCCCGTCGACGCCGCCCCGCTCTCCGATGCCGCGCTCACGCCGTATCACGCGATCAAGCGCAGCCTTCACAAGCTCGTGCCGGGCACGTCGGCCGTCGTCATCGGCGTCGGTGGCCTCGGGCACATGGCCGTGCAAATCCTCCGGGCCGTCAGCTCGGCGCAGATCATCGCGGTCGATCTCGATGAAACCAAGCTCGGGCTTGCCCGTGAGGTCGGCGCCGATCTCACCGTGCTGTCCAGCGACACTGCTGCCGCCGAGATCCGCGAACTCACCCACGGCCACGGCGCTCCGGTCGTCCTGGATTTCGTCGGCGCCGAGAGCACGATGCAGCTCAGCGCGGCCGTCTCCCAGCCCGACGGTGAGATCACGATCGTCGGCCTCGCTGGCGGCGTGTTGCCATTCCAGTTCGGCGTGCTGCCGTGGGACTGCGCGATCACCGTTCCGTATTGGGGTAGCACCATCGAGCTCATGGAGGTCCTCGAACTCGCCCGCGCCGGCAAGATCCGCGCGCACGTCGAGCGCTTCCCCCTCGCCGACGTCGAGGACGCCTACCAGCGCCTGCGCGACGGCACCCTCGCCGGCCGCGCGGTGATCGTGCCGTAGAGCGGCACGTCGAGGCTCTTTGCCGTCGGGAGTCTTAGGGTCTGCGGGCGTGGGCTACTTCGAGCACCTCAGCGACCGCACCGTCAACCCGATCAGCGCGGTCGACGGCCGCGGCACCGGGTACATGGCGGTGGTCGGCGAGTCGTTCCATCGCCACCAGCTCGGTGCGCTCACCGACGGCATCGTCGGCTCGGTCGAGCGCCAGGTTCTGCTCGTCCGCGAGCCCCAGAACCACTACGACCCCAACTGCATCGCGGTCCAGTCCTTGAACGGCGCCGTCCTGGGCCACCTCAGCCGCCCCAACGCCCGCCGATTCGCCCACGCCTTCGACCGCCTCGGCCGACCGGTCCTCGTGAACGCCGAGATCCGCCGCCAGGCCATCGACCACGACTGGAATGTCGTGCTGCGCGTGAACTACGACGTGTTGAGCGGGCGCCGGTGAGTGGCCCGGTGCGCGCATAAGTGGGCTCTGATCGGCGCGCACTTCGAGGTCGACCCGACGGTCCTCAAGGGCCGCGCGAAGTTCACGGCCGTGGGGTTCCTTGAACTCGACGGGCGATTCCTCGCGGCGTTCCCGTCTGGCGCGGCGCCCTACCGATTGAGCACCGACGACCTCCCGGGCCTCCCGCAGAACCTTCAGGGCGCGGACTTCGTCGATCCCGTCTTCGGCGTGGGCGGCACGCTGCGCATCACCAACCTGCCGATCGCCGGCGACATCGACCTAGCCAGCGCATACCTGGTTTACGGGTGGCCGGGCAACATCGCATTCGGGGGCCACGTCGACAAGGACTTCTTCGGCATCGTCGACGTGCACGCCTAGGCGCACGTGATCGGAGATCTGGACCCGGATGACCGGCGCAAGATGGACGAACTCATTGCCGACGCGCGGCAACAGCCCCAGAAGCCCGGCTCACGGACTGGTCGACTGACGTAGCCGGCTTACGCAGCTTGCGCGATGCGCTCGCCGGGAACGCAATCGGCAACTGCGCGACCCTGGGCGTCGTACGCGACGAGCAGCAGCCGGTCCCCCGATGCCGGGTCGTCCCGGACGATCCGGTTCATGGCGTCGTAAGCCGCGTCCTCTTGTTCGAAGGACACGACAAGGTTGCCGGTGTCGAAGATCGAGTAGGTCACAGCACGCTCATTGTAGTCGCTCGTCGCACAGGGGACTAGACCCTATGAATGTCGACCACGCAGCTACGGAGGTGAGCCGGGGTGCCCCAGATCGACCAATGGCCGGGACCGCCGGTGGCATCCGTGCAGCAGATTCCGAGCCCCGGCCGGAGATCGAGCCGGAGGATGTGACTTCCGATCCGCTCGGGTCGCCGTCTTGCGAGGCGTGCGAGGCCGTCGCGGTCCTCGAAACCAGAGACGGCCATGTGGATCGCGCGGTAGACCACGAGCGACCGATCGAGCACCCTCACGGAGAACTTGTCGGGGACACCGGCCATCGAGCGCGCCGGTCTTCCATACCCTCGCCCGAGCCACAGCAGAACCAGCACCGAGGGCGCCGCTGGGCACTCTGAGTGCGCCAGACGAGTCGAGGGCCGTCCTCACTTCTTTCCCTCGAAACCCAAAGAACCCCCTGTTTTACAGGGGGTTCCGAGTCATGGGCGCGGCGGGTTTCGAACCTGCGACCTCTCGCGTGTGAAGCGAGCGCTCTCCCACTGAGCTACGCGCCCTTATGTCCGCATTTCGCCCGTATTTGCTGAGGTTTCGCTCAGCAGGAGCGAGTAACGGGGCCAGTCAAATCCGGGCAAATCCGGAAGAATCCGGGCGGGTAACCGGGCAGGTGCCCGGATTGCCGCTTTGCTCCAGATCAGGCTTACGACTGACCTGCGCGGATCTTAGCGAGTGGCCCCAGACCACCGCACGCCGACCCGCGCAAGCCCATTTCTACCGTTGAGATCACCCCGGCCTACGGAACCAGCGGCAGGTCGTGCAGCTCGTGCAGCCGGCGGATCTCCTCAGCCAGCTCAGCGGGCATGGTGAAGTACCTGTTGTCGCGTTCCAGGGCGACACGAACCATGGGCCAGGCTCCGTCGTAGCGGTGATTGGCTCGGTTGCCATAGGCACCCAGGGCCCCAGCCAGCGAACGCGGACTTGTCCAGCCAATCGCCTCACTGATCTCTGCAAAGGGCACCGGCTGGCCCGGCTCAGCGCGAGAAGCCACCAGCACCATGATGTTCCTGAATTTGGGCTCGGACTCCTTGTAGATCCGCTCCAGCAGCTGGACCGAAGCCAGGTGGCCAGAGTCGATTGCAGCGTCGAGCTCAGCTTGCCCCATCGGCAATGCCTCGTGCTTTGCCTCGGCATCATCGCCGTTGCCGGTGCCGACCGGCCAGCCGCTCCCATAGAGGAACTGCGCTACCTCTTCGAGCCTGTCGACCGGTACGGGGAACATTACGAAATCGTTGGCGTTCATCTGATTCTTTCGGTGGTGTCGGGCGATCCCTGCGCCGCTCGGTGAAGCAACCGTAACAGCAATGCCCTGGCATTGCAATGCGTCGCCTTAGCTTTGCCGTCGGCCGGGCTGCTCCGCTCGGATCCCACCAAGAGCGCGCTCTATTGCCACGGTTCGCCGCACCTCCGTTGCAGTCGCGCTTCTACGATTCCCCGCGTGCCCTCCCCCTCGTCCAGCGCTCCAGCCGATCAGTTCGTGTTGATCCGTTCAGGAAGCGGCGAGGTCATCCCGCTGTACGACGCCACGGTGGTTCTTGTCCCCGCTGGCCACCACCCCGCCGAAGCCCTCGAGCTGTTTCGCCATCAGGTGGTGCTCGATCTCGACACCCGGACTCACGGCAAGGCTCTGCTGCGTTTTGCGCCCAACCGGCTCGAGGTCGAGCCCTTCCCCGTGGAGTAACAGGCGGCCGGCTGGTTACTCGGCCGTTCCTACCGCTTGTTTCCCGCCCTGGGCTCAGGCGCCCAGCAAAACGCCCGCTGAACCCGCAAATCGGTGCGGGGTCAGCGGGCGATACATACCCCTGGACCGGCAATCGCTTGGGTCCGTGGTTACCTGGGTCGCTACCCCTGTGGTGTGTCGGTCTGGCCCCTGAGGATCTCGCGGGTAACGATCGCCAGCTGCATCACCAGGTCCTGCTGAGCCCGACCGATCGCGAAGTACAGGTCCTGTTCGTTGGCCATGAAGGCCTCAAGCTGCTTCTCCAGCGCCAGCTCGATCAGCTCGCGGTACAAGGCTGCTTCCTCTTCAAGCGTCCAGTGCTTGCCAGTCAGCGGATACGAGCCCTGGGTCATAGCCCCGCATTTGGGGTCGAACTCGGCCGCCATTGCGTCAATCTTGGCCTCCCAGTACTCGAGACCTCTCCGGCACGCAGCCAGCCGCTGCTGAACCCACGGCGTTTGGGGACGGGTTGGCCTGGAGTACTGACGAATCGACCGCTGGTACGAGATCAACCGCTCGAGCGGGTCGTAGTCCCGGCGAACATCACTGGGCTCGGGGCTCATGCTGCCGCTCCTGCAAAACGCGCCTTCAGCTTGTTCAGCTCCAACAGACCGGCGTCGGTGATAGTCCAAAACTTGCGGCCAGTGTGCTCCTCGAAGGTCCAGCGATACACAAGGCCAGCTCTTTCGAGAGCCCCAATGCATTGCTGCCTGGTGCTCTCGGACCGCTCCAGCCCGGCCAGCTGGAAGAGCTGGAGCACTGAGAGCGCGATCACCTCCGAAGCGTCCGTCTCGGATGACGTAGGGATTGTGTGGGCGGCCAGCGTGCTCAAGATTATGAAACGCAGCTGACCCCGGCGCAGCAACTGGACCGACTGTTGGGCCGGTTCAGATGCTTGCTTGGATAGATAAGTCATGCCTGAGCCTAAGGCAAAGCTGCGTACATACAAGAGGTTTTTAGCCCCTGAAGGCATCTTTGATTTCGTGCTCCGCCGCCTCGATATCCATCTTCAGCTGGACCTTGTCTGGAGCCCAGCTGTAGTCGCCCACAGCCTCGATCCGCCCCTCAGAGTCTGCAAACGACTTCGCAGCCCGAACCTCGGCCTCAAAAGACTTCGCAGCAGCCAGAACCTCGGCGTCAAGTTGGGCGTCTGCCATGGTTGCGGCGCCACCGTTTGCCTTGACCCGCTGGTTCATGGCCTCGACCTGGGGGCCGTACTTCTCCCACAGCCGGCGTGCGTCTTTGACCGCCTGCTCTCGAGCAAGTGCTTTTCGTAGTTTGGCCTGGTACTTCCGGGCCTCCTCACGCTTGATCTCCGGCGCCACCAACGGCGTGAGGAAGTTCGCTCGTTGCCACTCAGCAAGCGCCGCCTTCTCGTCTGGCGTCTTGGCAAAACAGCGCCTGAGCGTGGCTTGAAGCGTTCCAGCGCGGTTGTCCACCTCGTCGGCTCGAAGCTGGCGGACCAACCACATGATCAGCTGCTGCTCGGTCTCGAACTCGAAATAGCCAAGCTCAGCGTTGGGTTCGGCGCCAATCCCGTAGCCCGCGCTCCTGAGGGTGTTGACGATCTCTCGAAACTGGGGGCCGGTGATCGCCGGATCGAACTGGCTATAGGGCTGATCGTTCCAGGTGTTCCATGTGATGCCCTTGGCGCGCAGGTTTTTGCAGAGCATTGCGCCAGTGGTCCGACCTTTGCCGCTGGAGCGCAGCAGCTTGATGATCTCGGCCGCGATGACCACCTGGTGATCGTCCAGCACGCCCAGACCATGAACCAACCTCTTGGCCGGCGACTTGGCAACGTAGGCTCGGCCGCCCTCCGCCTTGGACCACAAGCCCCTCAGCGGCTGGCGCATGGCGGTTGCTCGCTTGGTCAGGGAATCGCAGTAGTCCCAACCTTCTTGTTCGTCGCGCGCGATGCGGAACTTGCCGCCGATCACGACCAACGCCTTGTCGGTCTCGTAAGCCCACCGTTTGAAGAGTTTGCGCATGGCGGGTTCGGCCATGGGTCGAGGCTCCAGGCCTGCCGGAACCTTCTGGCCATTGGCTGAGCGGCTGCAGATTCCGTGCTGATCCAGCAGGTGCTGCGCCGCTTCCTTGGCCGTGTACGCCCCGCCCTCGAACACAAACATCTTCTCGAGCGCCAAGTAGCTGGCCATCAAGGGTTCGTCATTGATGGGAAGGGCGACAGCCTGAATCGGGTACTGGGTGCCGTTAGCCAACAGGTGAGTATTGAGGCTGGGGATCAGAAGCCCAGTCTTCGAGACTGCATGTAGCTTGACCAACGGTGTGCTGATGCCGGCGACGCTGAGCTTGCAAACCACGCTGGTGGGCCATTCCCCCGACTTAGGTGCAGCGGGCTTCGGGGCTACCGCTGGGCGCTTGTCAGGACCCTGGGGGCGGGTCGGGGCGTCGTGACGATCCCAGAGCGCGGGCTGGGCGTCGCTGGCTTGTACTGGCTGGAGAGATCCTCTTGACATGGTTTGATTCCTTTGCTAATTCCAGACACAACGAGTTGTGCCCTGAGCTAAGTGTTGCGTACATAGCTCAGGGCACAAGTTTGTTTGCAAAGCCAAGGCCTCTCGTGCTAATCCCAAGCCATTGCTATGCACATATGGCGCGGCTATGCTTGTCTCATCGGTTGAAAACGAAGGCTCCGGCCGCATGTGCTTGTAGAGGGCGCTCGCAAGACCGCCGGAATGATTCCCCGGTGGTCTTGCTCGTTGTAAAGGCTGAACTACAATCAAAGAGTCGCAGCCTTAGTCGATTGGCATGTGACCCCTTTGGGCACGACGCCCCCGTTGCTCCTGCAGGACGACGGGGGCGTCTGTTCGTTCACGGGCTCCAACAGGCGGATAGAATCGGACCTTGAACTGGTCCGACTACGCCACCGTGCTCCCCTCGATCGCCACCGCTGAAGGAATCAGCTACGAACGGGCCGGGACTTATGTGGAGTGGACCACCCGGGATCTCGAACTCAGAGGCATTCCGGCTCAGGTGGCGGCCTGGGGCACCTCGCAAGAGGACCTCGACCACTGGTATTGGGAAGTCCAGCTCCGCGTCTTTGGCGATGAGTTCTACGCGCCGTCGCTGGCCGTGGAGTTGAGCTCCACCTTTTGGATCGACCGCCTGCCCGCAACCGCAGGCCGGATCCTGGTGGCCGGCGTCTGGTGTGTTGCGGACATGCTGCTACCGCCAGAAGACCCGCTCGGCCCGACCCTTCATGAGCGATTTGCAGCTCTCCAGGGCCGTCTCTCGAGCTGGGGCGACCCGGTGACCCTCACCCCGATCAAGCCGGACGCCGACGCGGATAGCATCCCGGAGTGATCACCGACGCGGTCCGTTTTGCGGACATCAAAACCATCAACCTCAACCCGGGTCGGACTTGGTGCGTCGTCGTATGGGACAAGCTGGTGGCGTTCGATCGGCCGTTGCAATGCCGCTTCGAACTGCAGGTTGCCGCCGGGTTTTGGCTGGGCGAAAAGCCGGTCGATCTGAGAATTCGCGCTTACATCAACGGACGGGCCAGCAGCGCCGATCTGACCATGATCTCGGACGACCTGGAGGACTCTTGGGACATCTGTATTGCGCTGGCGACCGAAGCGGTTATGAGCATGCTGGAGGCGACACGGCTGGATCCTGAGCTGCCTTGGCAATACCAGGGGGCTCAGGCGATCGCCAACCGGCTCCGGGTATTTCACGGCCTCTTGTAGCCAAGCATGGCTAACAACGCTGTTCCTACGCAACGCCTATGCAAGCCACAGAAGCTGATGTACATTGACTGAAGAGCTAACTGGCGTTTGTTCTATGGAAGCCCCGGGTGGAGTAAATCCCCGGGGCTTTCTTGTTGCCGTCGCCAGACGCTCCTCAAGTTGCACGTAGCTAAGCGGTAGGGCTTGATGCTTCCCACTCAGCGACCTCTTCGGGGCTGTACAGGCCGGTGAGCATCATGGCTTCCATGTAGTCCGGATCAAGCTCAGCTCTGGCTCGGTCTTCCAGTTCCCGCTCGGCCATGCGCTGCTCAGATGCGACCCGCTCAGCTGCTCGACGGGGAGCGTCGGCTGCTTGCGCTGCCTGGAACCGTTCCCACACGCCCTCGCAGTGCCGCTCGCGCGCTCTTCCAAGACGTTCTCCAACCGGGACCAGCTGCAGCTTGATGATCCACAGCGGCACCTTTCCAGCGGCCGGCTTCAGAGACGCGATACCGAAGCCGGCCTCTGCCAGATTCTCGAGGTGGGTCATCAGCGTGTCGCGGCTCAGACCCACCAGCGCTGAAAGCTGAGCGCGGGTCATGACCACCTCGCCATGCTCGTCAGCTGCCAGCGACAAACGAACCAGAGCCATTTCAGCCGCCGGTCCGATCGTGGAGATCTGGCGGGCCAGTCGTTCGAGCTGCTTCGGGGCCTCGTTCCAAGCCGGCTTGGAAGCGCGGCCAATGGATTCCGGAACCAAGACCCACCAGCGGTAGGGCGCGTATTGCGGCTTCGGCATCGTCTCGCTGCCGAGATTCACGCGGCGAAGGTCCGACCGATCGATCAAACCGCGTGCCTCGAGACTGTCAGCAGCCCGGCGCAGCTGGGCGTTGCTTGCCTTGGCCTCTGGAGGCGCCTTGCAGGCCCCTGGGCGCTGTCGGCCGATCGAGAGGGCCAGGGAGTCGAACGAGGTCACGAGGCCCTTGTAGTGGCCGACCCACTGGCGACCGCGAAACGCAAGCGTCAGCAACAGGCTGTGCTCGATCGGGGTGAGTCTTTCGGTTCGCATGGCCTGCATGTAGCGGGTGGATCGAAGCGCTCGGGCTGAACGAGATGGAGTCTTGTGTGTCGGGGATACACCTACAGAGGTGCTGCTTCCCGACGACGGGGAGCTAACTGGCATACCTAATGATACGCCCTTGTCAGTATTCAGCAACGGTTTAGGTTGTTGCCGGCGCTCTAAATCTGCAGGCGATACAAGCCGGTGCTGCAGAATTAGAGCGCGTATATATAAGAGCCAATCTTTGGGACTTCCTGAGATCGCTTTCGCCTCGGCCTTGGTAAGCCTCAGACCAACTGGACCATAGATGCGAACCCCAATGCAAGCCGAGCTACCCAACTTGCAAATTGCGAAGTCATGGCTCTGAAGTGTTGGAGCTTGCAGGGGACGCGGCTGGCGCCGCTGTGTCCCCGACCTCCGCTGCGCTACGGCCGACGCCACTGTTCTCAGTTCTCCGGGATCAACTGAACCTCCAGCCAAGGGCCCAGTTCCTCGTGGTTGCCCGGGCTACCACACGGATCTGAACCCGGGGCTGGGAATCAAGATCACCCCCTGACCCGGGAACAGGCCCAGCTTGCTGGGTCGAGGCTGGGTGGTCCAGGAGGGCGCAGCCGGAAGGCGCCCTCCCTACGCCGCTCTCGAAGCGTCGCGACCATGGTGCTGGACCTCTGCCCCTGAACCACAATCACGGGAGCGATTGGCCCAGACACTGGCCTAAGCACCTGTAGGCCCGATAAAATCAGAAGGTGAGTCCAAGCCCCGACGACATCAGGTTCAGCACCATTCAGCAGGAGCGGTACGACCACCACTGGGTCCGAATCACATTCGTTGATCTTGTGGTGTTTGGAGTCCCGACGGAATGCTGGCTTGAAATTGAGTTTGTGCCCACCGGGGCCCCGGGCTCGGACTACGAACTGCGTTACCGAACCCAGTCGCAAGGCATCGCCTCCAGCCACGCGGTGCCCTGCGATCAGCTGCGCCAGGTCTACCGGCGTTGGGAGATGATCGTTGCTGTTGCGACCCATGCGACGCTGGACATGCTGCAGTTCGTGACGCACCCGGGCAGCGAGTGGATGCGCCACGCGGCGGCGGTCCACCCCGCCACCGTAGTTCGCAAGCGGCTCGAAGAGCTTCGCAATCCCAGATAGGTCGCTCTCAATAGCTCCGTGGAACCCGGGCCCTGTTCTGCGTGTCACACCTCGGGCACCAAAGCGCAGAACACCCTTTCAGAGCGGCGAACCCGACCTACGGTCAGAGCATGCCCGCCGTCGCCGATCTGCTGCCGCCCGGCTGTGAGCTGCCCCTGATCGGCGTGCGGACAACCGAGTGGACCTACAGCTTCAGCACCCGGGGCATGACGATCAACGGAAGCCACGTGTACATCTCGGCGATCGGCCATGGACCGTCTCGAGTCGCGCACAAGTGGGAGCTAACAATCCGGCTCAGTGGCTCGACCCGGACCTACAACTGCTCGACCCTGGTGACGGGCTCGAGCCGTGAACCCGATTTCCTGGTCCCGTTGGTGGCTACCCGCTTGCTGATCGCTGCCTGCTGGGTTGCCTCCGATCAGCTCGAGGCCAGCAAAGACATGGCCCAACACCGGACGCTTGGCAACCGCTGCCGCGACCTGGAGGGAGAGCACGGGCTGGACGGCAACATGGAGGTGCGGGCCGAAGAGGTGCTCCATCCAGCGAAGGCCGGCTCGAAGCAATCGACCGAAGCCTCGCTATCGACCGGTGCGTAGCTCATTGCGTTCAGTGCTTGCTATCCCGCCGTGGTCCGTGTGAGTATCCCGCGCTGTGCGGTACCCAGTTGAGTTCGACGCCCGCCATCTGGAGCACCTTTCCGGGCCGCTGCTTACGGGCGTTATCGAGCTGCTGTGGAACTCGATCGACGCCGACGCCACCAACATCAAGGTGGTGCTGCGGGACAACGGGCTGACCGGCATCAGCGAGGTCGAGGTGATCGACGACGGTCACGGCATCGACCTGGAGACGGCGCGCGAAACCTTCCTGCCCTTGGGGAGGTCCTGGAAGGTCGCCGGGGCTCGATCCAAGACTTTGCAGCGCACCACCCATGGGCAAAAGGGGCACGGCCGCTTCCGCCTGTTCAGGCACGGCGGCATTGCCCGCTGGCGTTCGGTGGCTCAGGTTGGCGACGCGCTCCAGGCGGTGGAGATCACCATCCGTACCGGCGACGGTGAGATCGAGATCAACGAGATCGAGCTGGCCCCTGATGCCACGGTCGGCACGTCGGTTCTTCTCTTCAACTTCGATTCGTTGCCGCAGGGTCTCAAGGGAAAAGACGCCCGAGACCGCTTGTTGGGCACCTTCGTCCTGCCGATCGAGCAGCACGGCTTGGCCATCACCTATGACGACAAACGACTGAACCCGGACCTGGTGCGGGAAGGTCAGGAAGACCTCAAGCCAGTAGTCACGCCGGCCGGCCCTCTTCCGCTCAACGTGATCCGCTGGACCCGCCAGATCGGCAAGCAGGACCTCTTCCTTTGCGACGCGGAAGGGGCGGTGCTGGAGAAGGTTCCCTCCGAAGTGGCCGCGCCGGGCATCCACTTCTCGGCCTACGTGCGCTGGGACGGATTCGCTGACCACCTGGCCAACGTCTCAGTGGTGGACCTGGATAGCGGTGACCTGGGCCGGGTGGTTCGAGCCACCCGGGAAGGTCTTGCCGATCACTTCGGTGAGCTGGCTGAGCAACGCCAGCGTCAGGTGATCGCCGAATGGCGCAAAGAAGGGGTCTACCCATTCAAGGGCACGCCAGCCAGCCCGGGCGAACAAGCGGCGCGCGACACCTTCGACGTGGTCTCTATTGAGGCGGCTGAGACGGTGAACAAGGCGCCCAAAGCCAGTCGGAAGCTCTCGTTGCGTCTGCTGCGTGAGACGCTCGAGCGCAACCCCGGCCACGTGCATCAGATCCTGGGCGAGGTCTTGTCTTTGCCGGAAGAGCGCCTGGCCGACCTGAGCCGGCTTCTCGAACGCACCCAGCTGTCGAAGATCATCTCTACCTCACGATCAATCGCCGATCGCCTCGACTTCTTGGCGGGCCTCTGGGACTTGACCTGTGACACCGACATCTCGGGCGACGTTCTCGAGCGCCTGCACCTTCATCTGATCCTGGAGGACGAGAGCTGGGTGTTTGGAGAGGAGTATGGGCTGGCGGCCAGCGAGTACGGATTGACCAAGCTGCTGCAGAAACATGTGGAGCTGCTCGGCCGGGAAGAGATCAACCCGACCCCAGTACGTGGCAATGACGGCAAGATCCAGCGGGTCGATTTGATGCTGGCTCAGGCCGTGCCTCATACGGACAACCGGCGCGAACACCTGGTGATCGAGCTCAAACGGCCCAACGTGCCGATCGGGCCCAAAGAGCTTCAGCAGGTCAAGGAGTACGCCCTGACTGTGGCTCAAGACGATCGCTTCGACACCGCCCACACCAACTGGGAGTTCTGGGCCGTTTCGACTTCGGTGAAAGGCACGGTCGAGACCGATAGGCGCCAATCCGGAAAGCCGTTTGGGCTGGTCTCAGACGACGCCGAAAACCGGGTCCGAATCTGGGTCAAGAAGTGGTCCGAGATCATCCAAGATGCGGACCACCGACTGAAATATGTCCGGGATCAACTGGGCGTCTCCACCGATCAACAGAACGCTCTGGAGTACCTGCGGCGGGTCCATGCAGACAAGCTTCCGGACAGCCTGACCGAGGCCGAGGAAGAGGCTCAGCCGGCCCTCTAATCGCTGCTTTAGTGGCGCCGCTGAACTCAGCGCATACGAAGCCGCCAGGCCCTCGAGAGCGACAAACCCCTGCAGTGGGTTGCAGCGAACAAGCAGGCCGAGATCCAGATACCTTCGAGCCGGCCGGTCTGTCCGATTCAGCCGCAACAATCGCGCTTCGTGTCGTCCTCTTCTCAGCTGTCTCAGCCCCGCTCCGCGCCGCTTCTGACTCCAGCTGAGCAGAAGGATCTGGGCTCGTTTTACACGCCCATGGAAATGGCCGAGAAGATGGTCGCCTGGGCGGTCCGAACTCCGGCTGACCGAGTGCTGGATCCAAGCTTTGGCGGCCTTGTCTTTCTCCAAGCCGGGCATCGTCAGCTGACTCAGCTGGGCACCGAGCCCAACGCGATTGGAAGCCAGCTGTACGGCTGCGATTTGGATCAGACGGCTCACGCGGCCGCAGGGCTGGCGCACGACGCCTTGGGCATTCCCGAAGCCCAACTGATCCACCAAGACTTTTTTGCAGTGGAGCCCGACGCAGCCCTTCCCCGAGTCGAGGCCGTCGTCGGCAACCCGCCCTATGTCCGCTACCAACTGACCAACGGCAGCGGCGACTCGGGACGACGGGTAGCTGCAGCCGCTGGCATCGAGCTGACCCGGCTGTCTTCTCTGTGGGCGCCTTTCACAATCCACGCGGCTGACTTCGTAGCTCCGGGCGGGCGCATGGCTTTGGTCTTGCCAGCCGAGCTGCTGCACGCTCAGTACGCCATCGAGATCCTCAACTACGTCCAGTCTCAGTTCGCCCGAACTGCTCTGGTGATGTTCGAGGAGCGGGTCTTCCCTGGGGCGCTCGAAGAGGTCGTGCTTCTGTTCGCAGAAGGTCGCGGCGAAGGTGAGTGCGAAGCTCTCGAGCTGGTCGAGTGCAACACCGTGGCCGATCTCGATATCGAGGCGCTCAAGGCCAAGATGGAGCATCGCCCCGCTCCAGCCAAAGAACCTCGTCAGCGATCCGACAACGGCAAGCTGATGGGCAAGCTGTTGCCCGCCGCCAGCCGAGACCTGCTGGCCGAGCTCTCGAGCCGAGAAGAGATGGTCCAGCCGCTGGGTGCTTTCGCTTCGGTGGACATCGGCGCTGTCACAGGGGCCAACGACTTCTTCTTGCTCGCGGAAGGCGAAGAGCCCCGCATGGCTCCAAACCTGCTCCACCCCGCCATCTCAAAAGCGGCCCATGTTCAAGGCGCGTTGTTCCAACAGGACGACCTCGACACCATGCGCGACGCTGGCAAGCGCTACCAACTTTTCATCGCGCGCAACGACGTAGCCCACGGCGACCTCAAGACCGCGAAAGCCTATTTGGCACGCGGTGAAGCCCGAGAGATCCCCGGCCGCTACAAGTGCAGGATCCGCAACAACTGGTGGTCGGTTCCGCTTCCCAAGCACGGCACCCCGGATCTCTTTTTGACCTACTTCGCCTCTGAGCACCCGCGCATGGTGGTCAATCAAGCTGGAGCGCTACACACCAACACGGTCCATGGGGTCAGCGTCGATTCCTCCGTTGAACCCCGAGCCCTGGCAGCCGTTTTCTACAACTCCTTGAGTCTGCTTTCGGCTGAGCTGGTTGGTCGCTCTTATGGCGGCGGCGTGCTCAAGCTGGAGCCGACTGAGGCTGAGCGGGTGCTGATCCCGGCTATTCCGGCCGACGCTTCCGAGCGCGTGGAAGAAGTCGATCAGTTGGTTCGGGCCGGCAACCTCACCGCTCTCCTGGACTACGTGGATCGTTGGCTGCTGATTGACGGCCTGGGCCTTTCCGCGACCGAGGTTGCCCACCTCAGGGCCGGCGGTGAGCGTCTACGCAGCCGCCGCCGGACGCGCGGCAAAGCACCCGCCTAAGCCGTCAAGCTACGGTGCTGAGGTAATCGGGCAACGGACCGCAGCGCAGGGATCCAGGGGCCTCGATAGAACCTGTCCGGCAATGGCCTCCCTGTCGGACCCGAACCCCCTCGAGCGGCTACGCCCTCGCTTCGTCCGCACCACCGGGATCGTCTGATGGCCCGCAACGTCAAGACCATCGGAACGGGCGTCGTCAGCAGCCCGGGCCGTGCTCCGTTCGTGTCGGCCTTGACCGAAATCGCGGCCGGCAGCGACACCAGCTTTCGCGCCATCGAAGCGCGCTTCTTGCAGACCATGGCCGAGTTCGACGACCTGGTGATTGGCGGCGTTGCCAACTCAGGCGACCGAAACAACGGCAAGGGCGATTTTTTCAACGACGTGATCTCGCTGCTCTTGGAGCGTGGGTCTGGCAAAGCGCTCCACACCCGGGGCAGCATCCCCGGGCTGCTCTTCGAGAACCACTCGCTGGACGTGGCCTATCCCGCCACCGGCACCGTCCTCCTAACGGTCGAAACCAAAGCAGCGGGTGTTCCGAGGCACCCAGGCAATCCGAACCAGCACGTCTCGGGCCGCCCTGGGTCAGCCGACCTCGAGAAACGCATCAAAGAGGCGGCTTTCAAAGACATCGACATCAAGGGCGAATATGCCCGCACGCTGGGACAAGGCGGCGGGGCAACATCTGATCTGCGCAGCTGGCTGGGGCGCACGCCACCCCGCAACTGGCTGCTGCTCAGTGTCCGAGTCCGCTCTCAAACCGACCTCGACAAGACGATCAAGTTCGCCCACATCGCATCGAGCTGGTTCGACGGCTGTGGCCTGTACGCGTATGGGCACCAAGGTTGGGATCTGAGCAAGCCTTACGAGGCCAAGAAAGTCCCTACGACCGTGGAGCTCGATCGCATCATGCACGACGTTTCCACGGCGCTGCGCTCGTTGTAGCGGCTGCGCGGCAGAGGTGCCAAGGCCCCCGCTTCGGAAATAGAAACCACAACACCGGGGCCCCTCCGAGCGTCCGATACGTATCGGTCTATTCGCTTCGGCCTGGTGGTCGGAACCCGGTACAAGGTGTGCATGGACTGGGAAAAGTTTCGACGCCACGTCGCCACAGGCTTGATGACCGAGGCCATTCGCGCGGCCGACATCTTGGCAGCGAGCCGGCTACCGGCCGTGCTCAGGCGGCCTATCGCTATCTGGGTAGATCGGAAACTCAAACGGCTTTCCGTCGAACAGCTCGTCGGTCTCATGGACATCACGCACTTGGCGACGTACGTGATGGTTCTCGACGATCCCCAGCGCGCGAAGCTCGTCGCCGACGATCTGGTTCGAGTCAATCCTGACCAGAAGCCTCACTTTGTGCCTCAGCTCATGCTGAAGAAATTTGCGCCCGGGACAGCGGGGCCCGGACTTTTCAGATTGCCAGCGCTCCCGACCGGAAACGCCAAGCCCCACAAAGCCCGAATCAAGGAGACAGCTCTAACCAACACGCGGAAAACCGGACGCAAAGGTCCGCCCGGTTGGAACTGGCGGCGACCCTACGAAGCGGTCGGCTTCAACGGGCAAATGATCTCGCTGGAATCCGTGCTCAGCCAAGATGAGTCGGCGGTGGGCAAAATCATAAAGAAGGTCGAGGAATCTGAAGAGGCCGTCGATTGGAATGACCTCATCAACCTTGACGACGTTGCTCTTGTCACTCGGTTCGTGGGAACTCTCATCACCCGCAATCCTCACTGGATCGATGCCCTGTTGGTCGAGGCACAGGCAGACCCCGACATCGACATCGACGAACTTCCTTCGGATGAGGTCTTGGAGACCATCACGAACGCTGGAGAGGATTGGGGTAGCTACTTGGCTTCGGAGTGCGACCTCAGCTTCGTAACGATCGACCAAGCCGATCAAGATGAACTCGGATTCGTAATCGGGGACGTTCCGGTGGCGACGGTCTTTCCAGAGATTGGTCACGACTGGGCCGTCCAACAGGACGAAACGGCGCGCGCGAAGGGTTATACGGGCTATTGGCAGGAGCCGCACGACGAGATCCCCATGTTGGCTGACGGCTCGATCGAACCGACCTTCGTCGTTTATCCGTACGGATCGCCGAAGCTCGGCGAGCCACCTATCCGAGTCATCGTTCCTCTAACCCGGTGGCTACTACTGGACGCGGTTCCGTCCGAACTCTCGGAGTTTCCTCGACCGATCCTCCATCGCACTGCAACCCCCGGTGAAGTCGAGCGCTACAACCAGCTGGCCCGGGCCGTGGCGGTCGAAGAAGTCTTCGGACGGCGGGACGACCTCAAACGCCTTCGATAGAGCCAGACCCGGGCTCAAGCGGACTATCTGGCCACCGTGGCGAACAAGCCCCTACGGGTCGCTGATATCAACGAGCCATGACGAGCAAGCTTCGCCCCCTCCGGGCTGCAACGGTGATCCTGATGGGAGCGTCGGCCTTGGTGGCCGCGCCGAGCGCCCAAGCAGCGGTCACCTGCACCAACATCGGCTACTCGGGTCGCGGCAACGCGGATGACGACCAGCTCTCCGTCAGCGCTCGTTGCCCGGGAGCGAAGAAGGTCAGCATCAGGGCCGAGGCGGGCGGTGAGGACAGCGGCTACGTCAAGGCCAAGCGTCTGGAGGGCAACAAAGTGGCCTGGGCCATCACGATCACCGACAACTCAGAGCTAATCCAGGGCACCCGCACCAAGGCAACGTTCACGGCGAAGGCTTGCGCCGGGAAGACGTGCGTGACCTACCGCATCATCTTCAAGAACGGCAAGGCCGACGGCCCCCCGAAGAAGGTCAAGAACGCGAAGACCACCGGCGTTGGCGCCCACCGCATCAACCCGGTGCGGGAAACAGCCGGCTCAGCCCGCTGAGGGCCCCGTACAGCCCCTCTCAGGCCACGGCACCGTGTGTCTGGCCGACGACGACGCAGAGCACACCGAAACGCTCAGAAGCGCTCTACGCGGCTCGAGTTACCGGGTGATCGACGCCCGCTCCGAAAGTGGCGGCATCACCCCCGCCAGTCTGGCTGTGGCGGTCCGGGCCTGCGCCGCTGTTCCAGGATTGGCTGTGGTGGCGCTGGCCTCCACCTGGGCCAGCCGTCCAGCTACTGATGGAGCTGCGGATCTCGAGGCGGCACTGCTGGAGATCTCAGCGATCGCTCAGGTGGTTGTGAGCGCTGGCAACCGAGGGTCTGTGGAGTGGCCGGCCACCCTCGAGACGGTGCGTTCAGTGGGCGCAGTTGACGAGGCCGGCGACGGCTGTGGGTTCTCCGCTTCCAGAGCCGCTGTGGATCTCGTTGCGCTGGGCTGTGGGGCCTCGCAGGGCGCGTGGGGAACGTCGGTGGCTGTGGCGCTGGCAGCGGCTCAGATCGCCTCTACCGGCCGATAGTTCGAGCTGCGACGAAAAGAGCCCCGGCTGGTTGGGCCGGGGCTCTTTGTCTTTTTGCTACTTCGGTTCTGCTGGCCAGTCTGGCTGGTACTCAGGATCATGATCGTCGGTTGCATAGGCCTGGGTCAATCCGAGTTCGGTGATTGCAATGGTCCTGCGCTGGCCCGTCACGTCGGTCTGGTCCAGCTGCTTGGTGATCCAGCCCCAGCGCACCAACTTGTTCTGCAGGTTGTAGCGGCTGTTTCGGCTGGGCGGAGACCAACCCATGCCGTGCAGGATTGCGTTGAGCTCGCCCTCTCCGCCCAGGGCCAAAAGGCTCAGCAGAAACTCGCGGTCTCGTTGGGTCACCGCTACGGCGCTCATGCCAGACACCCCTCTACGTAGGCTTGGATGTACGCCTCAGCCTCGGCTTCGCGCGGATAGAACGACCACCCCGTGGCAACGTCGTCATAAGACTCGTCACTCGTCGTATCGACTTCAGCTCCGAGCTCGGAATCCTCGTAGGCGATGGCGTAGATGCCGTCCGTGCCACCCTGCGCCGTGCTCCAGTGGGCAAACCAGAACGTACGCTTGGTCTGGGTGGATGGGTCGCGGATCTCAGCGACCGAGGCAAGGCCGTCAAGGGTCACCATGGCGGTTCGGGTATCGGCTTGGTCGAATGCTTCAAGGGTCAAAGTAGGCATGTCTGGTTCTTTCTGAGGTTGTGCAGCCACGGGTTGCAACTGCTTGTGTTGTAACCATACGACACTTGTACAGCTGCACAAGGCTCTACACGGTTACTACCTCATCTTTTCCGAACCTGGTTCAAGGCACAAAAAGGGCCCGGCGGTGAAACCGGGCCCGTTGAAGAAGAACACTGTGCTTGGTGCTTAGACCATGAACGCTCCGATGATCCCACGAGCGTAAGGCACTACTGGGCTGTTGGCTTCGATCTTCCCAGCCACGATCAGATCCGTGATGATCTTCAGCATTTCGTCCGGCAACATGCCAGCGTCACCGCTGAAGTCGATCCACTCAGGATTCGCGGTTGCGGTCTGGTGCGCGGTCAGGATTGCCTTGCGACGCTCACTGATGGCTGTGATGATCGTGCGGGACGTGCTGGCTGCGGCGATTGCTCGCTGATCGGCGCTGCTGGGGTTCATCAGGCTGGCCAAGTCACCGTCCCAAGCTGGGGCTGTGAACTGGGTGGAGAGGTTACCGATGATGGCAAAGACCGTATCGTTGGTCGGGTTGGTGATGCCGGCTGGAGTGCTAATGGCAGTGAGAGCGGTGAGTGTAGACATTTGGTCTGATCCTTGATTGGTAGCGGCCGGCGTAATTGCCAACTGCTTGTAGTGTCACCTTACAAGCCTTGTACAGCTGCACAAGGCTTGTTGCAACAACCGACGAGATTCTCAATGCGGCTGTTTGAAAGCCCGTCTCTGCCAATGAGAACCTTGCCCTTGTGCATGCCTTGTACACCTATGGCTCCGCCTTGTACACGCCTTGTACAGCTCTGAGCCCATTAGACGCCCAGGAGCAGCTTGCCCACGAAGAAGCCCCCGCCTGGGTCAGGACGGGGGCCGTTTCGATGAAGCGAAAACAAGGGGTCTATGCGGCGGCGGTCAACTGGGCCACCTCGCTCTCCAACATCCTGATCTGGCTGTCCATCTCGCGGTAGCAGTCGTCGTGACCAAGCACCGACGAGGCGTACATAGCGGTGAGGACGCCGGCCAGCTCACGAGCGGTGAGAGCCGCAACCAAGGCGGCGGGCAAAGCAGCCAAGCAAGCGCCGAAGGTTTGTGGGCCAAGGTGAGGGGTCAAGTTGCGAAGACGCGTGTACTTGTTTTGGGAAAGAACGAGATCGAGGTTTGAGGCCTGCGGGGTCTTGATGGGCTGATTCATAGATTGAGTATCAGGGCGACTGGCGACATCGCAAGGCCTGTTGCGGAAACTCGTCAGCAGTGGGTCCAGGAACCAAAAAGCCGCCCCGTGAGGCGGCTTTTTCGGATGCTCGGAACGACGGCGATTGGAGGCTTGGCTTATTCGCGAACCTCGAGCTTGCTGGTAAAGAGCCGCTCCAGCTGACGAAGTTCGTGCTGGCGATCCGCAATCGCTCGCTTGGTGCTCGAGATATGGTTGGCCAGGCTGGCCAGGTCGTCTTGGACCTCGTGCAACTGGCCCTCTGCGAAACGGTCAGCCGCAATGAGGCGATCCCAAACACTCAGCAGACCGAGGCGTGTCGGCTTGTTCAGGCGCTCGAAGCCCGTCGGACGGTGCTGGACAGTCAAGCCGTCAATCGTGCTGGTGGCGATCATCTCGTAGCCCGCGCCATCTGACTCCAGCTGGTATTGAAAGCGCGTGCTGATGCCGGTGCCGGGCTCGCAGACGACGACGCAGGTCTGGAGATCGTCTCGGATGTAGGTGACCTGATTGCCGGTAAAGGTATCCAGGTAGCAGGTGATGACGCTGGTAGAGCTGAGGGCTTCAACGTCGAAAGGCAATTGATTCATACACTTAGTATTGGGGCGACTGGCGACATCACAACCCCCAATACAACAACTTGTTTGCAGCTATGCTTGGCCACAAAAAAGCCGCCCTTGTGAGGCGGCTGTCTTGTTTTCCTGTGGGTCTGGGCTTAGCGCTCGTACATGGCCTCGTAAGCGTCCTCACCGGCTTGCGTGGCCAGTTCGATCTCGATCTCGTCAGCGGACAGGCCGGGCATGTCCCACTCGACGCGGTAGGACTCGATCTCTTCGTCGCTCAAGCAACGGATTGGTTGGCTGGCACGCTCTTCCATCAATTGGGCGATAGAGGCCTCGAACTCTTCGGCCCAAACCTTGTGGTCTGAACGGGATGCTGGGGAAAAATCTGATGTCTTCATAACCTCAGTATGTACGCACCTGCGTACATAGATAGCCCCTTTGCAACAAGTCATCACGAGACCCGATCCACCGCCAAAACTGGGGTGACCGTGATGCCGGTGTAGCTCCTTGTCGGTGGAGCTGGGTTGGCCTCAAGCTCAGCGCGGCGCCGCTTGGACGCGTTCGCGGCAATCAGAGTCTTGAGCCGCCTGGAGTCCTTGTTGAGCTGCATGCGCACCGCGTCCAGCTCACGCCGGGAATGAGGCACGCCCCACCGATCCTTCTCACGCCGCATCTCCCGCCGTTCGTCGGCGTTGGCCTTGAGCATGGCCGCGTACTCAGTCTCCTTGGCCTCTACCCGATGACTCAGATGCTCAACCGCGTCTGGGTGGTTGGTGGGGATGCTGTCGCGGACTTTGGAGGCGTCGGCGTAGTGATACTTCATGGCGGTCTTTCGATTCGGGATTGGGGTTTGGTGTCGGTTGGCACCTATTTTTGTGTTGTGGTCTTATAGAGCCTTCGAACGGCAAGCCGGCTGGTGGCTTGTGGGTATGGTATCCGCCTCTGACAAAGCTTGTTAGGCAACGCTTGCGATGGTTCAAGGCCCTGATCAATCAACAAAGGCCCGCTACCGAGCGGGCCCTCGTTGTTCGGAGCTCCAGCGAATTCAGGCTGCGGTCGAAACAGCTACGAACTCGTAGAGATACAGATTCTTGCCTTCCACCCAGAGACCCGTGGAAGGCTGGTAGATCGAGCCGCTCATCTCAGCCAAGCGGATCATCTCAACCGTGGAGCCGTCAGACTCGTCTTTGTCGGCGCGAAGCTCGTCGACAAATTCCTGTACGTCGCCGTCGGTTGCGTAGATAACCACGTAGTTGTGCAGCACCCCGTCGTCGCCAGCGTCGCGGTACTCCTCATAGCCGCAGTCGATTAGTTCGGCCTGGAGCTGGCTGCGGACACCACTCAGAGCCTGGAGCTGCTTGCCTTCGCCGCTCGAAAGCTTCTCCAGCAAATCGTCGTCGTTGATGTGGAGCTCCGGTGAATCAATGCCAAACGGCAGGTCCAGCTTGAACGTCCCGCCCTCCTCGAGCAAAAGGCCGGGAATGAGGTCGTCCTGAGCCAGCACAGGCACGATGTCCACGACGTAGAGGCTCTCGACTTCTCTCCAGCCACCCTTGTCGGCGTCGTAGGTGTTGCCCTCGATCACCCAAGCGATCTCGGGACCATAGATCTCGTCGCTCCAGGCGTTCCACGATCCCACGACCTCGTCGATTTCTTGGCTTGCGTTCTGGGGGTAGGCCCAGAACAGGAAGTACCGGTGCTCAGTCCCATCGGCGTCTGCACACTCCACCAGCTCGTCAGGGATGTACACGCTCGCGGCCAGGTCGAGCTTGATCTCAGACGCCAGCTGAAGGCGCTCACGCTCGTTCAACTCCTCCCAATCCTCGAGAAGGGGTGCAGCGTTGATCGGTTCTGCACCAATTCCTTCAGGAAGGTCGAGGTCGAAATGGGTCCCGTCAAACAGCAGGTCGGTAGCGTAGTAAGACGGGTCTTTGGCGATAGATGATTGGTCCATGTACTAAGTGTGCCCGCGACTGGGGACCACGCCATAGCCTTTGCAGCAATGTCACCAGTGGGCCACAGAACGGCAAAGGCCCCGGGTGAGCCAGGGCCTTAGTTGTGCAGGTGAGCAATGGGGTTACCGCTGAATAGGCTCGTGCAGTGAAGCAGCTCCTCGCTCGTAGTACTCATGGCTGGGCGCAGTCTTGGGGCACGTAAACCGTGGTGCCCGCGAAAGAATGTTGAGATCATGCTCAACGATCTTGTCTGCGATCTCTCGCTTCGTAAGACCGGGGGCGTTCCATTTGCGGCGATAGGACTCGACTCTGTCGGGGGTCAGAAACTCCAGGGTCTCGTTGATCAGCATGTCCATGAGGTTGAAGGTGGTCTGGATGCTGACCAAGCCGAGCGCTTCATAGTCTGGGGCTGCGGATCTTGGGCTACTCATACCTCCAGTGTTCCCGCGACTGGGGACTCCGCAAGGCTTGTGGCTGAAACTCGACCGACAGGAACAAAAGGCCCCGGGGTTAGCCGGGGCCCTTGGAGAACCGCAGTTTTCCCTATGGGTCACTTCTCGTTTCGAGCCAGCTGATCGGACGCAGCGCGGAGAACAGCAGTTATTGCGTCAGCGCTTGCCGGTTCGAGGGCTTCGTCCGCGCGAAAGTAGCTCTTAGTCGCCAGAGCAGCCACAGCCAGCTCCACAGCCTCAGGTGTCGGCGCCTCGAGCGCATGGGCCTGGATCACCTGCCGGGCCCCGCCGTCCAGTGGCACCCCCTCGAGCCGCTCCTGCACCAGCGCATAGGCCTGAGCCTGCGCGCGATCCTCAAGCTGGCGGTAGGCCCAACGATCGGAAACAATCAGGGCCCCACGTTGAGTGGTTCGGGTCAGGCTGGAGTCGAGGCCGGCTCTGTTCAGGGTAATGGTGGTGCTGCCCTCAACGTGGGTTTCAGTGGTGGCGGGGGATTGGAGTGAGG
This sequence comes from Solirubrobacteraceae bacterium, assembly GCA_032119595.1. Lineage (GTDB taxonomy): Bacteria > Actinomycetota > Thermoleophilia > Solirubrobacterales > Solirubrobacteraceae > JAGIBJ01. Next base: position 171,984 of record JAUMBQ010000006.1, read on the forward strand.
CGCTTGGCGCTGTAGGTGACGAGATGGTCATGGTCTCCAAACCATAGGCCCATACGCAACTATGTACATAGCCTATGCAGCAACATTGCCGGAAAGCTTTACAAGCGACGTGCCCGAGGTCGGACCTTGTAGCCAAATGCCCGGGCCAGATCACCATGGTTGCCGCCGTATCGCGGGACTGCTCGGTAAGCGCCTCCCATCCCGACCGCAACCCACTCCCTACGAGAGCAGTAAAGATCACCGGGCTCAAGGCCGTAGGCCTCGTGGACCTCTCGGACGGCAGCGGCGATGTTTTCTCGATCTTTCCAGTGATTGGGGCGGACGCGTACGGGCTTTGCGGTCTCGTGCGAAAGGTCAAGATTGGAAGAGGAAGCTTGGAATGAAGAATCAGTCATCTCTCACGATATCCGCGCCTTGCAGTCGTCGCCAGTGCTTGAGTAACAAGCAAGGGTTACCCGGTAGGTCCAGGCCCGGGTAAGTGGCTCGAAACGGATCGAGTAACAAAGGGGGTTGCGATGTCGCCAGTCGCCCCCATGATCAATGCATCATGCGCCTCTTCTTCGCCGTCATCACCCTCGCCTTCGTTGCGATCGTTCTCGCAACGCCCGGCATTCCCACAGACCAGCTCTTCAGCTACGTCGCTGACCAGGTCCAGCTCCACCTTCCAGATCCCGATGGCGCCGAGAGCCCGATGGGTTCAGCGGCTGCAGGCCTGGACCAGATCAGCGCCGAGCTCCACGCCAGCTCAGTCCGCTGATCGTTCGCTCCCAGGTGTGACCGAGTCGATGGAGGTTCTGAACCGTCGCGGTTGCCGTCGCGGTTGCCGTACTACGAGCTGCCCTCGCGCGCCCGCTGCTGGCGATCCGGCGAGCGAGCTGGAAGCAGGGCGACTCACCCGCCGTGGCGCGTAGCGTTCGTCGTCGAATGCACTCCCTGGACCTCTGCATGTTCTGCCTTCGCCGCGACGGAGGGTTCGTTAGCGAGGAGCACCTGTGGGCCGAATCCCTCGGGAACCCCGAGGTCGTTCTGGAGCCGGGTGTGGTCTGTGACCGGTGCAATGCCAACACGTTGGCGCAGCTGGATGAAGCCCTGATCACCTACCCGCCGATCGCCGTCACGTCGGCGAGTCTGGGGCTTCGCAACAAGAAGGGCCGGCTGGTGAGCCGCGAGTTCGCGTCGGGCGGCGTTTTTCCAGTTGAGACCGAGGATGGCATCCACGTGTTCTTTCGCGAAGCCCAGACAACGGCCCACCCCGAGAACGGCCGCTGGGAGTTCGTTCTGACCGATCATCTAACCGGGCGCCAGCTGGGCAAGGTGGCCCGAGCGGTACTGGCCACCGGCTTGGAGGCCAAGGCACGAAAGGAGGGCAAGGCGGCGGTCATGCTGCCGCAGTTCGATGGCGTCCGAGAGGCGGTGCTTGACGGCTATGACGGCTACCTCATGGAAGACCGACACCAGGGCTCGCATCGACGGCTCGAGGTTCACTATCGGAGCCAGGCCGGGCCGCCGCAGGTATTCGGAGCTTGGGTCGATATTCGGGGCGTGATCTTGGCTGCGACCCACCCATCACCGCGCGGAGTCTTTCCTGGCGACCTGGTGCCCGGCGCCACGCCGGAGAACACGTTCGTTCATGAGTTCACCGCTACCCCGGACCGCAAGAAGGATCGGGGCAAGCCCTTCACATGGAACATCACGATGGACTACCGCGAAGGCTCCGACCGCGAGGGTCAGCGGCGTCACATAAGCGACGTTGAAAAATCTCTGGGGAAGCGCGGCAGGCGGCACCTCATCTTGCCGGACGACGAATCGGCTTGATCCAGCCCGTGCCCGCCGTCGCCGGATGTATCGACTGACGCTGCTGACGGTCTTTGAGTTCGCGACCGATGATCCCTCTGCATGGGCCGTTTGCCGAGTACCAAGCGCCACGTCTGCGGTACGAAGGTATACCGGCCCGGTTGAAGTCCCTGAGCGGATCAGAGCAGCAGTCTCCCGATACGAGTAGCCATGCCTTAGCACGCTGCTTCGGTTCATGGCATGGCTTCATAGTGTCGCCAGGTGCGGCCTGGGCCGCACCTGGTCTACCTGGATAACTGGATCCAGTAGCAGAAGCGACGGAGTGTCTAACTGGGATTCTTTTGTATCTGAACTTGGAGAAGAGTCGCGTGCTGCGGGCAAATGCTCAAAAGCCGTTGTTCTGGGCCATCAACGGCGCATCACAAAGCCTGTTCCCCAATCCGTATAGGCTTGCCTATAGGTAGAGGTGGCCTTATCATTATATATGGCTACTCCTTCAATCCCCGCATGCACTTGGTGCAAGCTGAACCGCAAACACGCCGCCCTGGTTGCGGCCTATGACACGTGGGCCGCCTACCGGACCAAGGGCGTCCGCCGTGAAGCAGCGATCTACGCCCTGTTGGCCAAGCACCGGATCCAGTCGACCCCGGCTGAGCTTGCCCACCACATGGCCCACCACGAGCAGCGTCTGAAGCCAGTCGCCATGTCGGATCGTGTTGCCCGTGGTGACGACCGCCAGGCCGAAGCTGAGCGTTGGCTCGAGAGTAAGCCTGACGCGGCGCAGATTCTGCAGCTGGTAGCCCAGTCGGGTGAGGCCACGACCGAGCAGATCCACGACCTGATCTACCGCCTCGACGCAACCGGACGCATGCTGGAGACGACCCCTGAGGGGCGGCTGTTCCAGATCCGCGAGACGCTCAACGAGATGCACTACCGCTTCATTGTTGCGCGGGTTCCGCTTGGTTCCCGCCCCGTGACTCTGGCTGGTCGTAGGCGCGCTGACGTTGTCTTCCAGCCGGGCCCTGTGGGTACCGCCTATTGGCGAGCGCAGCGCTGCGACCTTCCTCAGGAGCCGTTTCTCAAAACCCCTTCCGGTGACAAGCGCCTGAACCGAATGACCCTGGCTCACAACCTTGCGTTGCTGGATGCGAAGCAGTCCATTGCGCGGGCAGCGATGGCCGAAGACCAGCCCTTGAAGAACCGGTCGGTCCGCGTGTCCGTGAACCCCCGGAACTGGTTTGCCTCCCACATGCTGGGAGTCCGTTTTCAGCGTCCCGCGCACACCAACGAATACGGCGAAGCTCGAGCAGCTGAGGCCCGCAACATGTGGCCGGACGGGCTGCTGGTCCTTGAGGTCGAGACCGTGTCAGTAGGCCTGGGCCAGCCCGCCCCTGACGATCCGGCCAAGGCCTTCTGTTTGCCGGCACTCCTTGAGTACGACACAGGGTCAAGGACTCTGATCGACGTGACCGAGCAGCTGCTGGCCTACGTGGCTCTGGCCGGCACCACCAACCAGCGAGGCCTCTATCCGGTCGCCGCTCGATTCCCTCAGCTGGCGGTAGATGGCTACCGGGTCCCGGTGGTGATGATCTGCGTTGGCGGTTCCAGCACGGCGCTCACGGAAGGCTCCGGCTGGGGTCGCGCTCGAAACCTGCGCCGTGAAGCACAGGAACTGAAGGCAGCGCGTGGGCTGGAGGGCGCACCACCTGTCCTGCTCACCACCCTGCACGACTGGCTCCGAGACGGGCTTCAGGCGCCAACGATCGACCTATGGGACCAAGACCCCGGTTCGACTTGGCGAGAGTCCCGTCGGCCGCTGCTGGCGGCTCTGACGCGTTCCTCTCGTGCGCTCATCGAAGGCGGCAAGTTCCGCCCCGGGGACGAGCTGCAGGTGTTCACCGCAAACTCTCGAGCCCGTCGCGCGGAACTCAACCACGACGACACCGAGCTGAACCGCGCCCAGCGCAAAGCCAAGCACCAAGCGTTGGCCGATGCGGGTGCGTTGTCGGAACAGGCCGAGCTGCAGCACCAAGCCGATCTCGAGCAGCGCAACGCCTTGCTGTCTGGGGCTGGCGTCGGAGTCGATGCCGACCGAGACCTGGCTACAAGTGGCGAGGGGGCAACGTCATGAGTTCGTTGCCGCAACCTCTACGTCGTCCAGCCCGCGCTCTGAAGGCTCAGGGCTTTGATGCCTGGCTGCTGATCCAAGCCGCCACTCGTGGCCTCAGCAAGCGCTCCAAGCGCGTCCTGGTGGCCATGTGCGGCCTGCTGGCGGTGGTCTCCGTGGCGCTGGGTGTGCTCAGCCCGATGGCTGGCGGCGGGCTCGGTGGCGGGCTCATGCTGGGTGGTCTCACCGCTGCCCTACTGGCCTCCGCTTCGATCCTGGGATCGGTGCTTTGGGTGCTGATCCGGGATGTGACCGTGCTGCCAGTCAGCCGACGATCCGACCTCTCCGAGCTGGTCGATACCGACGATCCCGACTTGGTGTTTGTGGCTCGACGGGCTCAGCTGGTTCTGCCGGACTCTGTGCCGCTTGAAGACAACACCAAGAAGCCCGGCGACCCTCGAGACTTGGCTATGGCCATGGCTTCTGAGCTGGTTGCAGGTGAGGGCCTGACCCTGCTGGTTCCTCACCGTGTAGCCCCCGCCGGGATGCAGCGGGCGAGCGAGCGACTCATGCGTCAGCTGGGTGCTGGCGAGCAGGTGGGCCGGGTCAATCGCCGAGGCCTGTCGAAGGGCATCAAGCTGACCGCCCTGGTGGCTGGCCTGCTGGTGTTGTGGGCCATGAGGGGGACGATCCTGGGGTTGATCGTGAGCGCAGTCCTGCTCCTGGTTTGTTTCTGGGCTGGCCGCCTGTACTTGGGCTACATGGGCAATGGCTCGTTCGTCCTGTCCGGTCGCAAGCCGGGCATGGTGCGTCGGGTGGCTTGGTGGAGCACTAAAGCTGCCGGCCGCCGCACTGCCCGGGCCTTCCGCGAAGAGCCGCTCGAGCGGAAGGTCAAAGCTGACTTGGACGTTGCTGCTGTGGCCTCTATCAACGCGATCAAGGCCAAGGCTTCGTCGGTCACGCACTGGGAGGCACAGGCCTATTTGGTTGCCTGGGGCCCGGTGGCGTCACAACGCGAGCTCGAGGCCATGGTGGACGAGGCGGCGCTTCGTCTCTCGAGCACCATGCAGGGCCCAACGGGGCAACAGCTGGCCTGGATAGAAGCCAAGCCCATGGCGGCGCTGTCTGGGGTCCTTGATCCCGACGTGCGGCGCAACATGGTTCTCAGCTCCAGCGAGCTGGCGGCGCTGACTTCTGCTCTCGACGCCAACACGCAGCCGGCCGGCGTCAAGCCGATTCGCAGCCTCTTCCGCGAGATGGCCCCTACCGCTCAGTTGTCGCTCAACGACGACTTGGTCGGCGTGACCGAGGATGGGCGCGAGCACTCCGGTGTACCGCTTGGGCTAATCCGCCAAGGCGCCAAAGCCGATCAGCTGGTCGGCGTCGCCTGCGAGAACCTCGACAAGCACATGTTCATCGCCGGAAGCACCGGCTCTGGCAAGTCGGTGTTTATCGAAAACCTGTTCCACGGGATCGTCTCCGACCCCATGAATCCCTGCGTGATCATGCTCGACCCGCACGGCACCCTGGTTGAAGCCGCGATCCGAATCGTTGCTGCGCTGGCCCCCGAACGTCTCTCAGACGTGCTGGTCGCCGACTTTGGCAACCCCGAGCACCCGGTCTCTTGGAACCCACTCGATGTGTCCGAGGCGTCTTCGGCGGATGTCGGCCGGATCTGCGAAGCGATTTGCGAAGAGGCGGGGCTATCGGAAACCCAGCTGCCGCGAGCCTTCCCGTTGTTCGAGCAGGCTTTGATCGCCATGGTCGCGGCCAACGCGTCGTACCTGCCAGCGCACGCCAAACTCGGCATCAGCGATGTAATCGACTTCTTCTCTGACACCGAGTTCCGCGAGCTGGTGATCAGCCACTGCACGAATCCTGTGGTTCAGCGGACGTTCGGCCCCAACGGAAGCTTCACCAACGCCGGTGACAAGGGTCAGATTGAACAGGCTGCGCCGATCATTGCCCGCATCAACAAGTTGATCAGCGACGATTCACTGCGACGCTCAATGGGCGTTCCCACCAACCGGTTCAACCTGGCCGGGCCGATCTCCAACCGGTCGATCCTGCTCATCAAGACCGGGGGCGAGCAGAACAAAAAACTGTCCGCCATGCTGGCAAAGAACGTGCTCTTGCAGACGTACGCACTGGCACCAAAGTATGGCCGTCAATCAGGTGATCAGGACTACAAGACCGACCCCTGGGTGCGTATCCGCATGATCCTTGACGAACTGGCGCAGCAGATCAAGACCATCAATCCAGAGACAATCGTAGATACCCTGACCCAGTCTCGTAAATACGACTTTGGTTTTGGCGGGGCCTGCCAGTTTACCGGCCAGCTGCCGCCAGCACTGGTGGATGCCTTCTTGAACAACGCCGCTACCAAGGCCATGTTGCTCAACAAGAACCCCAGTGGCGTCAAGCAGCTGGCTGCTGCACTTCAGGCTCCGCCCGATTTGTCGGCTCAGCTTGAGGAATTCCGAGGGGCTTTCAGCACGGTCATGCCCAATGGATCAGGAAGCGGCACTTTCACAGCCAAGTTGCCGGGGCCGATCAAGACGCCGAAGCTTGAAGAGTCGGCGGAGAGCGCCCTCGTCGAGCGGTCACGAGCTGCCTTTTCGTTGCCCAAGGCCGAAGCGGACCGCCTGATTCTCAACCACCCGGTGGTGGTCCGAGCGGCCCTGAGAGGGACCTCAGCGGCTCCGTCAGAAGTCGCTGCGCCCGGTGGTCAGGCCACGCCGGCCCCTGAGGCGGTGGGCGGCACAGCTCCAGCCAGCCCAGTACTGGTGGACGACGAGTTCGACGATCTATTCGGCTGATCTGAACGGCCCGCTGCGACGAGCTTTCAGGGCTGGTCTCGAGGCCAGCCCTGAATCCTCTACCGCTTGGACTGAGCGCGGGCCCGAGCCTGAAGCGGGGCCAGCGGATCGGTCACGTTGTCGATCCGCACCGCTTCGCCATAAGTGGTCTCGAGATCGTCATCAGCCGCCTTGACCGCCTGGGCGTGGTCGTCGCACCACAGCACCGATCGCAGCTCGACCTTCTGTTTGGCGTAGGTGGCCACGAATCCCGCCACCCGAGCCCCACGCCCTGTGTAGCGCCCGCGCTTCGATGACTTCAGCAAGTCCTTGGACGCCTCGAGATGCGCCGTGAGCTTGGTTCGGGCGTCGGACTCAGCGCTGTCCACCGCAAAGCCGCGAGGTCGGCGTTGCGGCGGATACAGAGCCATGTGTTTCAGCGCTTGGCGTCGTGCCACAACCTGGGCAAGAGCCAGCGATACGAACACGAAACATAGGAGGCTGAAGAACAACAGAGGAAGCGAGTCAAATACGGGCATGTCTAAGTATAGGTGCAAAGTAGGCCACTGGCGACAACATGGGTAGCTAACTACGGCTAAGCGTTTATCCTTAGTTAGACCAACAATCGCCATGACCCCTACTTCGCCTCTCCCCCCACGCACCCGCCTCTTCAACCTCCTCAAGCGCGCCCCGTTTCGAGTCAAAGCCCTGTTTTGGTGCTCGTTGGGATTCGCAATCTTGCTCGTCGCCCAACTCTCCACCGGCCAAACCTGGCCTTCCCGTGGCGACTGGCTGATGGGACTGGCCGCCTGGACCCTTGGCCTGGCTGCCTGTGGGTTGTGGTGGGCCAAGATCGCGGCCGCACGAAGCCGACCCACACCCTCAGCTCTCGATGTCGCAGCCCAGCTGGCTGCCTGGAATCGAGCCCCGGCAACCGCACCCACCGCCGCCCCTGTCGCTCAGCCGGTCACCGCCAACCCAGAGCCTGCACCTGGCCCTGTCACAGCCCCGCAAGCGCCCGCTGAGCCGCTGGAAGACCTGCTTGCAGAGCTGCAGGCGATGATCGGCCTGGCGGGCGTCAAACGGGCCGTTCGTGAGATGGCTGACGTGATCGCCATGCAGCAGAAGCGCGAGGCGGCCGGACTCAAGACCGCCGGCTCGACCCTGCACCTGGTTTTCACGGGCCCTCCTGGCACCGGCAAGACCACCGTGGCCCGATTGCTGGCCCGCATCTACCGCTCGATGGGTGTCCTCGAACGCGGCCACTTGGTCGAAGTTCAGCGAGCCGATTTGGTGGCTGGATACGTCGGGCAAACCGCGATCAAAACCCAAGAGGTGATCGACCGCGCTCTCGATGGCGTGCTCTTCATTGACGAGGCCTACACACTGGCGCCCGGCGACGGCACTGGGCACGACTTCGGCGCCGAGGCAATCGCCACCCTGCTCACCGGGATGGAGAACAATCGCGACCGCCTGGTGGTGATCCTGGCTGGTTATGCCGGAAAGATGGACAAGCTTCTGGACTCCAATCCCGGCCTCCGATCCCGCTTCTCAAACCGCGTCGCGTTCCCGGACTACTCAGTGGCCGAGTTGGGCCACGTCTTCGCCGCCATGGCTGAAGCCGGCGACTACAGCCTGAGCGAAGAAGTGCTCGAAACTGCCCGCCTGGAGCTGGACCGCTTGCGTGTACTGGCTGGCGATCACTGGGGCAACGGCCGCGATGTTCGCAACCTTCTGGAAGCAGCGACCACCGCCCAGAGCAGCCGCGTCCGACCCACGAGCGGCACCGGCCGCGACGAGCTCCAAGTCCTGACTGTGGAAGACGTTCAGAACGCTGCAGAACGCCGACGTGAGCAGCTGGGCGAGCCTCCAGCTGACCGGGCACCCACCGCTCCACCTATGGCCGCGTAGTCGCTCCGCAGGCCCTCAGGGCTCAGGGCCATTCGTCCATGGACTCCGTGATTGAACGCAGCCGGTCCAAGAGTGCCGGCGTCTCAGGCAACAGCTCCAGCATGCTGAGAATCTTGCGTGTTCCGTCGGTTCCGAGGTCGCGATCGTCAGCCAGAAGTGCCGCCCACCGAGCCGCTGCTCGTGGAAACCGATCGTCTCTGGTTGCTGCCATCAGGCCCACGATCTCCAACGATTCGGTCAAAGACGGCTTGCCGATCTCACGCAGCGCGGCCTCTGCGATGGGAAGCGAGCCGCTGTTTACGGCGCGCCGCAAACGGTCGCCGGGGGTTCCAAGATCGCGCACTGGCCGATCGTAGCGCGAGGGGAACGTGTGTTCGGCCACCCGTCCGACTGGGCCCGACGCCCCGGCGTGATGGCTACCAAATAGGTTCGGCCGCCAAGCTGGAACGGCGGGGCTCAAGCTCAAGGTCGTAGCGGCGGCCTACGTCCCGCAACAGATCGAGGAACCACGCGGGTGCGTTGCTGGAAACCACGATCTCTTCGATCAGCGTCGAGAGATCAACCGCGATCGGGCGAGCAATCGGGGTGACTGAGGGTGGCACCGCGCCGGCCACGTTGGTCTTGTCCGGGTGAACGGCTTCGGCGGCGGCTTGGGCGTCGACCATGAACTGCTTGGGCGGCCACATGGCCAGCACCCGAACTTCGCGCTCGTATTCGAACTCCAGGCGCTTGTGTACAAAGGGCCAGAACACGTTGTCCATGGGCCAGTCCGCCTTCGCGTAGTCCACGTACCGAATGCGTCCGGCGTAGACAGGCGTGCGGGCGTCGGGGTCTGAGGGTCCCGCAGCCGCAAAAGCATCAACCATTCGGCCCACCGTGGTCTGGACAGCCAAGCCTGCCCCCTCCTTGACGTACCGGTTCCAGAGACCGTCGCTCTCCACTTCGCTCTGGTTCCAACAGGAGACCGAGAGCATCTCCCTCCACAGCTTGAAGTGATGGCTGGCGGGCTTGCCGTCGGCAAACTGCATGGTCTTTGCAGCTTCGGCTGTCGCCACGGTGGAGGAGCCCTCGTACGGGTCGCCCAGGTAGTCCACCCGGGTGAAATTGATGGCCCCGCTCTCCAGCATGGATAGGAACTTGGCGAGGTCCATGTAGCGCCAGATCTTGGTGTCGCGCGACAGCGGGTTGTCCGGTGTGTCGAAGACCTCGTGGGCCTCGTAGTCGAGGTGGCCGTATTCAGACATTGGCCACCTCAGCTTCATTCGCCGTCGCAACCTTCGCCGCCTCGAGCTCTTCCCACGTCGCCAGAACGAAAGTGACCAAGGTGAGAGCGGCATTGCGTGCCAGCTGAGCGTGTCGCTGTTCAGCCGGGCTCACATTGGGCCCGCCGTGCCCGCGACCGATCCGGGTCCGAAGGCGACCCATGCCATCAGCCATGCCAGCCAAGCTCTGCAAGACCTGTTTGGCCGCTTTGCTGGCCTCGGTGTCACCGGGGACCGCCGTGGCCTTCAAGCCGAGGTGACCGGCTGCCTGCCCGTACAACTGGCCCAAGCTCGGATCCCTGGGGGCCTTGTCGTCGTGGGCCTCGATCACGATGTGGCAAGCCGACTCGATCAGCTCTCGAGCCGTCAGGATCACGTCGGCCTGGTCGTTGAAGCCTTCGCCGCGAGTCAGGCGCTCAAGGTGCTGCTTGAGTACCGCCGGATCGCGCACCTTCGCCAGCTCGACCCGCTCTGTGGAAACGCCACCTCGAGCTGGGAACTGCAAATGAACCTGAGCGATGTGCCCTTCGGCGTCCAACGTGAAGCCGTCCTGCCTCAACGCACCGATTGCCGCCTTGCGTCCGCTGGCGGCTTCGCCCTGCCCGAGGAGGTCGTCCCGCAGAAAGTCGTCGTAGGCCCGCAGCAGTTTCACTTCGGTCCGCCGATCGTCGGGGTCGATGGCCGCGTGATAGCGAGCCGCCAGCCCGCGACGCGCTGTTCCGCGCACGCAGGCCCAGCGCTGCAGGTCAAGGGCGTCCTCGTCGATTGGCGCCGGTAGCTCGTGACTGGAGAACACGGTTCCGATTTGCCCGACCGTGGAGGAGGTGAGCCACGTCACGACCATCACCTGAGTTCGATGCGAGATCGGCATAGCTCGATTCTCCTGTTCGGAACGGCGGACAGGGCAAACCGCCGCAAGCGCCCTCGGCTCCGCGCAGGACCGGACCTTTGCACTACAACGGGTGGCCGATGTAGCCCTCTCGATCCGGCATTCCGCCACTCTCCGTCGATTCGAGCCTGTAGGTGCCGTGCTTGTCGCGGACGAGGTGCAGGGAATCGTTCCGCTTGTCGGACCACAGAGTGATCTCGTCGCCTGTAGCGCTGACCGTGATAACCGTTCCGACGGCCCACAAGTCGGGAACGTTGTGGCCGGGAAGCAAGTACCAAACGTATTCTTCACTTCCGACAACGGGCGGGGCTTGAAACCATTTGGAGCTGCCGGGCTTCGGTTTGCGGTCTTGATCGCTCATGGTGGATCAGGCTGACGACCCTGCACTGCAAGCGCAACACACCGCCTCGTGTCCCAGCCCACGGGCCTTTCAGCGCCGGACCACCACAGCCTTAGTTCCGGTCGCCGCTCCAGACACCGAGACCTTCAGCGTGGTCTTGGGCCGCCTGGCAAGCGCAGCCCGAACCTTTGCGCTCAGCTTGATGGTGACCTTGAAGCGGCCCTTGCTGTCCGGCGTGATCGTCTTGGTGGCGAGAGTCGTCGAGGCCAGCCTGAGCTTCTTCTTCGTCGCGGTGTTTACCTTGATTCTGATGGTGACCCTGCCCTTATCCGAAGCTGTTCCCGCGATCTTCAGACCTTTGCTCCGCACGTCCTTGATCCGCTGAGTGGCGAGGGTGCCGAGCAACGCTTTGCTCTGATCTTTTTCAGGAGATGAGGACGTGCTCGAGCCCGACCCACCGGCCTGAACGGTTTGGCTGGCGAGCCCGGCGTAACCGCCAACGTCGCTCACGATCAGCCGGACCGTGTGCGCCTTGGAATCGCCGAAGTCGTGCGTAACGTTTTGGCCCTCCAGGTCGGACACGCCGTCCCCGGTCACGTCCCAGGTGTAACGCGTGATTCGGAAGGTTCCGGCAATGGAAACGGACCCGTCCAGAGTCACGCGCGTACCGCCGGCCGACTTCCAGGTGAAGCGAGCCGTGGGGGGCCGAACTGGCGCTGAGCCCGGCCCCATGCCGGCTGGGGTGACCTGGATCTGCTGCTCGGTCCAGGCACCCGAGGGAGCGAATCCGCGCACCGTGATGGTGCGGGGTGAGGTGGCGACGAACGAGTAGCTACTGCCGCTTGGAGCCGTTTGGCCGAACAGGTAGTCGCCGCTATCCCCGTTGCGCCAGTGATAGGCCGATCCACCGCTGGCCGTCAGGGTCACGTTGTCGCCCACCGTCGGCGATGCGCTGCTGGCTGAGATGGCAATGGCCGGGCCTGTGGCCGGCTGGTCGCAGGCCGAAGCGGGGCACAGGAACAGCGAGTCCCGGGCGATGTTCCAGTGGCTGGCGAGGTAGCTACCCGGTGCTGGATTGACGTTGAAGTAGTCGTCGCCTCCGCAGTCGATCGCGTTGTCGTTGTTCGGCTGGGGCTCGCAAAATGGCCCGCCCTGCCGGTAGCCCAGACACATCAGGTCTGCACCGTCGTTGCAGTGCCCGCTCTGACCGTTGGGTGCGTCGGTCTGGACGGCACCGAGATTGTGGAAAATCTCGTGCAGTGCCGTGGCACTGAAAACCGGTTGCCCTATTGAAGGGTTGGTCCAGCCCAGTGCCGCCACGTTGCTGCCCTGATTCATGAAGTTGGAGGCCGAGGCTTGTGAATCGTCGAATCGATCGGCCCGTCCGCCACCATCAACCCCGCCAGCCAGCACCGCATAGTTTTTGTAGCCCGGGAAGGTTGCCCGCACGATTGGTTTCGCGTCGGCCAGCAGCGCTTGGATGCTTTGAAGACCACCCGAGTACTGCCCGACCGGAGCGGGAAGCGCGATCACTCCGAGGTCGAGGCAAACGCCGGCCGATAGATCGAAGCGCAGCGACTTCTGACCCAGGCTGGCGGCTTCAATTCGATCGCGCATGTCGCTCACGCCCTGCTGAATCGAGGCGCGGTAGGTCTCAACCTGATTGCCCTGATCGGCTGCGTAGGCGTAGACCACTTTGATCTTGGGCGCGTTGGACAACTCGTTGGCCTGGTCCTCCGCTGCGTTGTAGGAGGTGGTGGAGCAAGTCACCGGGGCCATGGCCTGAGCGGGGGCTGCGGTGGCTGTGAGAGCGGCACCTGAGATCAGGCCGATCAACAGGCTGCGGGCGCTGAACGAGCGCTTGGAGAGGGGCACGGGGCGATGCTATCCGCCCGGTTTGGGCTGTTGCACGCTCCGTAGCCCGATGTCGGCTCTGGAGCGTGCAGCAGCCTCCCCTCGACCTACTGACGCTCGAACTCAGCGATGTCCAACACGTCGCCAAAGACGAAGTCCACCTGGACGTGATCCCCGGTTCGACCCTGGCACCGGCTCGGTGCCGAGCTCACCTTGAAGGGAATGCCAAAGGTGCTGAGATAGCGCTTCACGGCCGCCACCCGCTTGCGGTCCAAAGCCGATTTGCGAGCGCATGACGAGATGCGGATCTCAGAGGCCGCGTTGTGCAAGTGCTGGAAGTTGGCCCGGTCGGATTTGGCGGTCCGGCCCAGCAGGAGCTTGCTGCTGTTCTTGCCAAACTTCATCAGCTCCAGCTTGTGGCCGGCGGTGTAGGTGTCGCGGTCTCCACCCGGCTTTGCCTGAGCCTGGATCTCGATGCTCCAGCGACTGATCAGGCCTGCCCCGTCGGTCACTTGGACCGAGTAGACGCCGGAAACGTCGGCCCTGAACGAGGCCTCGTTTGGGGCAAATTTTGCCGGGGTCACCCGAAGGGCCAGAGCCTTGCCGCGCGGGTCGGTGACCTTGTAGGTGGCTGGTCCGTAGGGCGTGGCTTTGAGCGTGACTTCACGGCCCGTGTAGGCCTCAGCGATCGGGGTCAGGTTGTTCTGTTGGGCCGTGCCGATCTGGCGTTCTGAGCCCTTCACAGTGTTCTGCGCGACAACCGGGACAACGCGTGATGCGCTGCCCTTGACGGGCTTGCTGGCAACCTCTGAAGCCTTGCTCTGAGCTACCGGGGTTGGGAGCGAGTAGGTAGGGAAAATCACCTGGCGGCGACCCTGCACAACTGAGGCGCCGAAGCGGTACACCGAGGCGCTGGACCGACCCTTGATGCGGACCGAGAAGCGGCCGTTGCTATCGAGCCGAACGCGCGTCTTGATGACGGTCTTCCAGCTCTTGCAGCCGTTGCGAGAGCTGATCACGACGGGCACCACACGAGCACCTGGTCGAGCGATGCGGCCGCGCAGGGTGATGGTGCCCTGGGCGTCCACTGTGAGGCTTCGGATGTCCGAGCGGCGATCCAGCTTGAGATTGAGGCTCTTGGCCTTGCCGATGCGAGCTTGGTAGCGGGCGCTGTTGGCTGCGTTACCGGTGCGATAGCGATCGGCTGGAAGCTCCGAGCTCGTACTGAAGGCCCCACTCTTGGCGACCTTGGCTCGAGCCACGACTTCGCCGGTCAGAGCAAACTTGATGCTGACCTTCTTGCCAGCGAATCGTTCGGGGTTGGCCCAGCCCTCGATGGCCACACGGCCGCCGGCTTCCGACACGTTGGTCAGATTGACCGCGCGACGCAGGCACATCTGCTGGCCGATCTCAGGGACCACTGGATCGCCGTTGCCGGGAGTACCCCCGCCGTTGGGGTTGCCGGGGGTTTCGTTGTCACCTGGAGTCGTGGGATCGCTCGGGTCGCCGGGGGTCGATGGATCTGTGGGTTGGTCAGGAGTTGGATCGTCCTGCGTGTCGCCAACTGGATCAGAGGGCTGGAGGACGTTGCCGTTTTTGGGACAGTCGGTGCTGTAGTTGCCGGGCGAGATCTCGTAGACAGCGCCGGCCTCCTGGAACTCACGGAAGCTGCCGGCATAGATGCTGCCGTCCGGTCCAACGGCCAGTGAATCGGTCGGAACGCCGTAGCAACCTGCCTTGCTTCCTGAGGCCTGCATTGCCGGCTGAGCGCGGGCTCGTGCAGCGTCGTCAGGGTGACCAGCGATCTGGCTCAAGGCGCCGTTGGAGAGGCGCCAGATCGAGCCGCCGGTGTGCTCAGCATGGACTCCGCTTTGACCCACCGCGATCAGCAGGCGACCCTGGTTGTCGATGGCGAGGGCCTGGCCGCCGATCTCCGCCACGGTTGAAATGGTGCCGTCGGGAGCGATGGCGCGGGTCACGTGCGCGTCTGCGTCGCCAACGTAGATGGTGCCGTCAGGTGCGGCTGCGATATCGCTGATGCGGCCCAGCAAAGCAGCTCGAGCTGGTCCGCCGTCGCCGCTGTTTCCGGCCTGATTGGTTGAAGATCCAGCAACACGCTGCAGGCGACCGTCGGCTTCAACGCGCCAGAGCTGGCGTTGGTCACTGACGGCTCCAGGCTCACCGTGAGCGTGGGAAAAGAGAACGCGGCCGTCGGGCATCACTCCGAGCGCTTGACGGGGAGAGCCGCCCTGAGCTGGGTCATAGGCGCCCTCAGCCAGCGCGCCCTCTGAGAAGGCGTGGCTGATGTAGTCGTGGGGTGCGGGGATGGTGCTGAAACGCCCGAGCACCGTGTCATTGGTGCCCGCGCTGGGTCCGTCCGCGTGGTAGCGCCGAATAGCGTCGTAGCTGGCAACCAACAGGCTGCCGTCGGGAGCCGTTTTTAGGGCGCCGTAGAAGGCGTTGGGCACGGCCCGCTCGTAGTTGTCGCCAATCAGCGGTGAGTAGCCAAGCGGCTGCAGCGGGTCGGGGTTGTAGTCGCAACGCTGGGTCGGAAGCCCACCGTTGGGATCGGCCGTCTCAAGCGGGTTGGTTCCCGCGATCAGGCTGAGGTTGTGGGAACCCGGAGCCAGACCGTAGATGCGGCAATCCGGATCGCTGGTCAGCAGGGCCAGCGAGCCGTCTGGGTTCATGCCAAGGCCGGCCAGACCTGGAGCCCGGCCACCAAGGCCTTGAACGTCGGTGGAGGGGTGATAGCCGTTCAGGGTCGCGCGGACCCGAACGGTGCTGTCGGCGGCTGAGGCTGGAGATGGAATGCATGCGACGCCAGCCAGCAATGCAAACAGCGAAGCCATGCGGCGAGCACGGGGAATAAACAGAGTCATGTCTAAGTATACGGCAATGTTGCACCACAAACCAGCCGTAGCTGTGTACATACAAGCAACATGCGGATAGACTCAGACATGACCCTGAATTACCGTGTCGCCGCAGCCAGCCTACTAAGCACTGCCGCCCTTATTGCCGCCCCAACAACTGCCTCGGCCCAACCGGGCTACGGCCCGGTCGAGAGCGTTGAAGTCACCGGCCAGCTTGTAACCCTGCAGGCCGCTCACAAGGCTTCACCAATCTTCTGGACGGTTGGGCCCGTCTACCAACCAGAGGCAGATGACCTGTTTGTTGGAGGCGCCGCTGTAGCGCCAATCAAGCCCAACCAGTTCAGCTTCGCAGCTCGTCGGGCTGGCCAGTATCAAGCTGGCTACACCTACGCCACCCAATACCGCGATCACCGCTACCCCACGGCCACCTCAGTCGGCGTGCAGATGTTTGTGTCGCTGCAGGCGGACCGCACCCCTGAGGTCGTGAGTCGCCAGCTGGGATTCCGCTCAGGATCGAGCGAGCTAAGCACCTACAGCTGGAATCGACTGCATGCCGATGAGCTTCTTACACAGGCCGCCAGTGAGATCGTGATTGAGTCTTGCGCGCCCACCGGCAACTACAAGCTGCAGCAGCGTCGCTTGGCCAGCCTCTCCAGCCAGCTCAAGGCTTCTGCTGCACAGCTGGGTGAGGTGCCACCGATCCGAGAAGAATTCTCGAGCTGCCGCTCTCCCCGTACGCCCCAGACCGTCAAGGTGCGCTACGTCATGGGTGTAGTGGCTACGGTCGAGTTCAGCCCGGTTCAGTTGAGTGGCGAGAGTGCCTGCTTGCCCGGCAACCCCCGCCCGTGCCCCGAACCGCTGAAGTAGCCGGCGCTCGACACCACAGAACAACAAAGGGCCGGCATTGCTGCCGGCCCTTTGCGTTGTTATGACCTGCATTGGGTAGCTCTCGCCAGGGCTACCTACATCAAGGATACCTTAGGATTGATGGTTTAGCCCCTCTTTCCGGGCTTACGCGACAAGCAATGAAAAGCTGTAGCTGCGGATAGGATCGGAAAGACTGAACCGAAGCCGGCCTACCAGGGTGCCGGTCACAACCTCAGAGCTGGACCGCTGTCCCGGCTTCAGCCCCACCCACGATCCCGGCTGCTGGCCTTGAACGGTCAGGGTCCAGCGGGGCATGGTGGAGATCACCCGCACCTGGACTCCGCAGGGCACGAGGTCAGCCGGCTCCAGCTCCAAGCTGAGCTCCGAGCCGATGGTGGCATTGATTGAGCTGGAAGCGGGACTGGAGGCGGTAGCCGTGGCCTGAAGCGTGCTTGCCGCCGCAGCCAGCGAGCACAGCATCAGCCGGAGAACTGCGGGGCTCACGCCTTGGCCGCCGATGTGGCTTGCGTGTAGACCACTGCTGAGCAATCGGGGCGATCAGCGGCCAGCGACTCGTTGAGCAGACGGTTGAGGTGCCCGACAGAGCTCACTTGCCCCAGCAGCCTGAGCTTCTCGTCGACACCGGCCGGTGTCTGGATCTCGTACAGCACGCCCCGGGTGCGGTCATGCTTTGCATGGGCGAGCATGCGTCCGTAGTTCCGTTCCAGCCAGCTCAGGGTCTCGTTGAGGTACCGGGCGTCGAGCGGGCCGGTGAATTGAACGTAGAGCCCGCCTGGAACCAATTCGTTGTGGTCCTGAAGGCTGATCTTCGAGACAAGATAGGTCCGAAGTTCTGAGGGGGCGGGGGCAAAGCGAAGCATGGTCATACCTGATGATGCGTGATGTCGTCAGTCGCGCAAGGCCTTTCGTTGCAGCCGGAACCAAGAAGGCCCACCCTGTTAGGGCGGGCCTTTCTGAGGGTCTATTGACGCCATGAGGCGGCTACGAAACGGTGATGGTGACCGTGGCCGTCTCTTGGTGGCCGCCGCCCTGCGCCGAGCCGTTGAAGATGGCCATAGCGGTCACCGTGTAGGTGCCGGCAGCGGCGTAGCGGTGGCGCAGAGGGTTGCGCTGACCCGACCACCCGCCGGTGTAGTCCAGCCAGCTCATGGTCTGCGGATACGCGGGGTCAGGGCTATCACGGCCCGCGCTGTTAGTGAAGAACACGGCTTCGCCCTGCGGCAGATCGTTGTCGCCCGAGTCTCCGTCGCCCCAGTTTTGGATCGAGACGAACTCCGCCCCGCTGAGGTCTCCGCCCAGCTTGAATTCGGTGATCGAGCCAGCCGGTTGAGCCACCGTTGCGAGGTTGATCGTCACGTCGTTGTTCACCACGGCCGGCGGGGTCGTCGGGGCTGGGGTCGTGGGCGTCTTTGTGCTGGTGTAGATCCAAACGCCGTCGCCGGGATCCGTCGCGCAATATTTGGTCGAGCCCTGAGAGTTCACACAAAGCTGAACGCCGGTGGGGCCGCTGGGCGATACGAGCACGCGCTTATCGTCGGTTCCGTCGTAACCGGGGTCTTCATCACCAAGCGTCGGAAATGGAGTGCCAGCTACTGGGTAGGGGTCGGACGGCGCGGCGCCCTTCAAGGTCTTCTCCTCGTCGTGAAGCGCGGCTGGGGTCAGGCCGGTGTAGGAGTCGTTGCCGGTGTAGTAGCTCCGGGCGGTAAGGATGGCTGCGCGCAACGAGGCCTTGGCACGGGCGTCTTTGGCCTTGTCCCTCTGCTTTAGCAACGAAGGGATAGCGATAGCGGCCAAGATGCCGATAATCAGCACTACAACCAGCAACTCAATCAAGGAGAAGCCGGCTTGATGCTTGGCGTTGGTTTGGGGGCGCTGCGTGGCGCGGGACTGGGAGTAGGTCATGACTGATGATGCATCATGTCGTCAGTGGCGCAAGGGCCTATAGAACAACAGAGGCCCGGCGATCAAACCGGGCCTTTGAGGATGAAGTACGTGCGTTCAGCGACTATTCAATCGTCACCTCCAAAGTGCGTTCCTCGTAGTGGGCTCCGCCAGTGGCCAGAGCCCCGAACCGCAGGTAAGCCGTCACCGTGTAGGTGCCTGGCGCCTTGTAGAGGTGGTAGTTCCAAACGTTGGTGGCTTTGAGGTCTCGCTGGCCGTCGCCCCAGGTCCAATCCACGCTCCGCAGTCCGATAAGCGGGTTGTTGAGTTGAACGTAGGTGTAGTCGCCAGCGGCGCCTGTGGGGCCCTTCAGCGCGATCAGCGGCGGGCCAGCTGGAGCGGCTGGAGCCGGGGCGCTCTGAACCCCGCGCTCCGCAGTCGGGCTATCGCAAACCGTGGTACGTCGATTTGTCCGTGGGACACACTCGCTAATTGTCAGGGTCATCGTGCTGGACTCGTAGTAGTCGCGATCACCGTTACGACCCTCGTAGCGGAGGAGCGCGGTAACGGTATAGGTGCCCGCAGCCATGTAGTGGTGATCGAGAATGAAGAACGGGCCCCTGAACGGTCCTTTCGCGACATCGTGGTCCATGT
Organism: Solirubrobacteraceae bacterium; assembly: GCA_032119595.1. Taxonomy (GTDB): domain Bacteria; phylum Actinomycetota; class Thermoleophilia; order Solirubrobacterales; family Solirubrobacteraceae; genus JAGIBJ01. The sequence goes on from JAUMBQ010000006.1 coordinate 191,235, forward strand.
CGCCGTCGCCCCAGATCAGGTCTATGGCCTTGATTCCGAAGATCGAGTGATTGAGCCGAATGACGGTTGTGTACCCTGGCTCGCCCAGGTGATGTAGTTGCATCAGTGGGTCACCATTGTCGTTGATTGCCAGCGACCTGGCCGGAGCTTCGCTCTGCACCGGCGCGCTCCGGGCTGGCGGTTCGACGGAGGTTGGTGGTCCAACAGAGGCCGCTACCCAGATGATCAAGGTCACCATCAGAAGCTGTACCAGCACGAACTCTCGACGGGTAGGAGCTGATTCGAGATGGAGGCGCTCGATGGCGCGGCGAGAGAAACGAGTCATAGCTAATGATCGGGTATCAATGTCGCCAGTCAAGCCCCAATGCATCAATCCGATGCAAACGCGGCGTATACCCTGATATCACCTTGTTGTGAACAGCCAGCCCAACAAGCAGAGCCCTACGACTAAGCCCGGTCCGCCGACAGGCAAGACCACTGGGAGAGACAACGTGGGCTCCGCTCAGGCCTCAGTCAAGGCCAAGACCGACCAGTCAAAGCTGGTTGGAGCCAAGCCGACTGCTGACAAGTCCATTACGCCACAGAACAAGCTGGACCTCGTGAAGACCCCGACGCCGGTCAAGCCCGAGGCGACCACCACGCCCGACCTCAAGACGGCTGCGCCTCAACAGTCCAACATGGATACCAAGCCGACGCAGCCCAAGGACCCGACACCCGTGGAGGTCCCGCCGGTTGCCACTGCTACCGTGCCCAGCAATGTACCCGTGGTTGCTGCACCCGCAGAACCCGTGAAGGAGCTGGACCCCATGTCTGCAGTTGAAGACGCACTGGCAAAGATCGAGGCCGCCAAGCAGGAGAGCAAGACCATCTTGCAGGCGCGGATCGAGGAGATCAACGACGAGATTGGTCCGCTTGAGGACGAGCGCACCCAGCTGCAGAATGCGATCGACCAGATCGACGGGAAGGCCAGCTCCGAGCCCCGCAAGACTCGTGAGTCCAGTGGCAAGCCTCGCAAGTCCGGTGAGCAGCGTCAGCTGGATGTGCTCCAGGCGCTGGCAAACCTGGACGGTACGCCCATCAGCGCCACCGACCTCAAAGAGGAGATGGGCCTCGAGTACAACTACCTGCTCGTGCTGCTCAAGCACCTCAAGGAGAACGAGTTCGTGAGCAGCAAGCGTCAGGGCAACCGCTCCATGCTTTCCATCACTGCCGCCGGCAAGAAGCGTCTGGCAAAGGGTCTCGAAGGCTAAGCCAAGGGCCCGCCCAGGGGGCGATGGTGTGTTGTTGTTTGGTTCGAGAAGGGCCCCGGTTCAGACGAGCCGGGGCCCTTCTCGTGCATAGGCTGGCTGCGTCCCTCAGTGGGGCGGCCAAGATGTTCAGACCCGCGTGGCTCGCTTAGGGCCGTCTGCGCGTGCGCTCCGAGGCCTGACGAACACGCTTTCGCTCTTCCAGCTCGTCGAGGGTCGGAAGCCCGGCCTCGAGCCTGCGGGCGTTGATTTGCTGGCGCTGCTCATCTGGACTCACGGCCTTCACAAGGGGTCGCCGTTCCCGCATCCACGCCTCCATGCGGCGGTCTACTTCGCGGGCAACGAACTCTTTTGACGGGCTATTTCCACCCGTGATCGGGCCCCCGAACGAGCCCCAGCCTCGCGGAAGCTTGGTGTGCTCAAGGGTGACGATTTGCTTGAGGTGATCGCGCTGTTGCCGCACCTCGCGCTCGCTTGCGGTTTCGCGCTGCACCTCGCAGGTGGCCAACAGAACCAGTGCCGCCAGAACGTAGAGCCACCACGGCGTTAGCTCGCCGTCCGGCTTGATCTCGCCGGCTGCGCAGAGTGCGGTGACGGTGAGGGTCCCGAAGAACACCCAACCGTGGGGCATCCGGCGGTGTTCGCGCTCGGTCGAAGCGTGATCAGCAGTGGCGCTCACCTGCAGATCGTAAGCCGAACGGGATAGCACTCGCAAGCCTCGCCAACGCTTCCTCGTGCAAGGCCCAACTGAAGGCTGATACCACCGAAGCATGGACAGCAGCGAAGAGTTTGGCGACACCGCCAGACACGATCATCAGCACGAGTGGCAACCGTGCCCAGGTATCAAGACCATCAGGCTGTTCGGCCGCAGCGCTTGGGACGCGTGGGGCTATGAGTGCCGCGCCTGTGAGCCGCACGCGTATCTGGCTATTCACGCCACCCCGGAAGGTGTGATCGCGGTGGAAAGCCCGGCGCCGGACTACAAAATGTTCCAGCAGCTGATCCTGATCGAGAAGCATGCCGCTGCTCTGAAGGGCCGGCTGAGCGAATGATCGTCATCAACACGATCCAGCAAGCTGCCGCTGAGATCCACCGCCTCCAGACGATCCAGCACGCGGACCGGATCCGGCGCATGGCTGAGCTGCCCGCCTATGTGGCTGAGCGCCAGAGCCTGCTCGAGCTGGCCGAGGTCGAAGAGGCTATGTCGGGCCGGCCACTGATGCATGTGGTCCGGTGCGACTTGAGCTGAGGCTGGCCTACGGGAGTGCTTCGCAGGCCTGTCCGTCGTCGTTGGCGTCCAGGTTGGCACTGTCGCCCGGGTTGTCGGCCAAGTACGAAGTCGCCTCTGCTTGGCTGCTGAAATCGTCGCAGTCGACGTTGCCGCTTGGCTCGGATTCGCTGTCGTCACCGGCTCCGCACCGACGCTTCAGCGCCGTCGGAATCACGGCCGCAGAGTACGGGCCAGCGTTGTTGATCTTGAACTGCTTGGCGACGCTTTCGGCGTCACGGATCAAGCTGCGCATGGTCTTGGTGTCTCGAACCGCGATGGCCTTCCGAGCAAGTCGGATAGCCCGCGCCGGCTCAGGTTCTTGGCAAAGTGCTTCCTCGGCCAAGGTGCTGTAGCGGTTGTAATCGACCACCTTCTTGTCGGCTCCGGTGATCGGAACCATGGCCTTCGCGCAAACCCCGGTGTCCTTGTGGAAGACGTAGGACTCGGCTTTGGTGCGCGGCTCCTCAGCTGCCCACTGCTTGTCCTCGATCGTCACCTCGCGGAAGCTCTCGGCTTGGCCCTTGCAATATCCGCCGTTGTCTTCCCTGGAGACCGAGCCGTCGGGTTTGACGGCGATGAAGTACTGCTTGCCGCCGTAGGTGACTCCGCAGTTCTCGCCGGCCTTCTCCATATCGCCGAGCCATTTGCCACCGGCTTTTGTACAGGCGGGGCGCATATCGGCGTAGAAGTCGTCCTCGCCGCAAGCGGACAGAGCCAGTAGGGCGGATATCGATGCCGCCATGGCAACGCGCAAAAGCATGCGGGCAACCTACCCGTCCGCAACGCTTCGCACCGGCCAGCCTCCAGCTATCGGGTGCAATGCGTTGTAGCGGCCTCTAACAAGGTCTGAAATCGGCGGATATCATCCCGCCATGAACGCCCTGCCCACCACCGATTCTCCTCTTGGAGACACGTCGATCGCCGCTCTTCTCGAGCAGTTCCGCGATCAGTTGGTGGCTGAGCTCCGGGCTGAGAACCAGCGTCCGGCGTGGACCGATGCAGCAGGCGTTGCCCGCCACCTGGACTGCGACGTTGAGTGGGTGCTTGACAACAAGCAGATGCTGGGCGGGGTTCCCATGGGAGACGGACCAAAGCCGCGCTATCGCTTCGAGATCGCGGCGGTCGATGAGGCCATGCGCGCGCGCCGGCCTCAGCCCAAGGCGCCCCGCAAGGCCTCGAGCCGTCGCCGCACCACCAAGAGCCAGCCGGCACCGCGCACCATCCGGCCGGCACGTGCCGTGCTGCCGATCGCCGCTTAGTCCGACTCTTCTTCGTCGCCCAGCAGGGTCTTCAACATGGGGTGAGCCTTGGCTCGGTTGTCCTGCTGCTGCGCGTACAGGTCCATGATCAAGTTGCTGGTGGTGTGGCCCACCTGGGTTTTCACCCAGTGCGGATTCTCGCCCAGCTCCAGCATCCAGGTGATGTAGCTACGCCGGTTGGCGTGGGTATGGGTTGCGGCGTGCTCCGGGATCAACGGCTGGTTGCGCTCAGCCAGCAACTGGTTGGCCCGCAGTACCGCCCGCTGCTGGATCCGATCACGGAAGCGGTCGGGATCGCGGCGCCCACCGTTGGAAGACGGAAACAGCCACTCCGAATCGATGGCCTGCTCGAGGTACTCGGTCAGGACCGCCACCAAGTAGGGCGACAAATGGACCCGGCGAACACCGGCACGAGTCTTGGAATCGGTGATCGACAGCTGCTGGCGGTCCAGCCGCAGGTCGCTGCGTTTGGCGCCGCACATCTCGTCCAGCCGAATGCCGGTCAGCATCAGCGTTGCCAACATGGGTCGCCGGCCGATGCGCCGCTCACGATCGCTCCGGGCGCCGGCATCTTGCTCAGCTGCTGCCTCGAGGATCGCCAAAGCCTGATCGATCTCCCACGAGGTGTGCTCGGCCGAAGCCACCGCCAGGGTCAAGTCCTTATCTCGAGCCGGGTTGTCGCGCGGCATAAGTTTGTGGTGGGTCTTGTAGGCGCGGTCCAGAATCGCCGCCAACGTCTCGAGGGTGCGGTTGATGCTGGCGTTTGAGAGGCCTTTCAGCCCTGGAACGATCACTTGCTGCCGCTCAGCTTCGGTGATTTTCGCTGGATCGGCCTTGTAGCGGCCTCGGACTTCTTCCACATAGGCCCGTTCAGCCAGCTTGTGGTCCTGGTAGGCCTCGATGGCGGCGGTGTCGATGGCGTCGACCCGCAGATTCTTGCCGGCGTTTCCAAAGAATCCGACCACGTGACCCACCCGCCATTCGAGGTCGACGACGGTGTTTGGGTCCAGACCTTTGCGCAGCTTTGCGCGCATGTAGTCCTCGGCCAGGTCGTCCAACAGAGGGGCGCGCTCGAAGGCCGGCGCCTGAGGGGCGTTGTTCGGTCCGGCCCAGGTCTCAGCGTGGATCTGAGAAACGATCTTGGCCAGCTCGGCCTTGATCTGAGCTTCGGTCCAATCGGCCTCTGGACCGACCGACCATTCGTGGTCGCGGATACGGAGGTAGACGTTGCCGGACTTGATCCGGGAGCTGCCTTTTAGAGGTCGGGCCACGCCTCGAACGTATCAGCCCAAAACGGGCATAAACGGGCAAAGTGCCAATTTCCCGTTTTACCCACTTGCCACATCCCGAGTAACGACGGGGGAAACGCAAGTTTGGGGCGGTCGCGTGTGAAGCGAGCGCTCTCCCACTGAGCTACGCGCCCTCTGGCCTGCAATTCGTTCGGGTTACGCCGTCCGCCCGGACCGGAGTTCGGGGCTGTTCGGCGAAGCTCGGTGGGGCGATGGTCGAAACCACCACGTCCACGCGATCCCATTGCTGAGGGTTTCGGCATCGTACCGAAGCGTTGTAAGGCGATGCCACCCCGTCCGCCCGGCGGGGGCAGATCGCCGCTCAGTCGTTCACCCGGTGGCCGGTCGCCTGGGTGCCGGCGGTGCGCAGGTCGGCATCGAAGAACCAGCGGCCGACAAGCCGGACGGCGTCGTAGCGGCCGGTTCCGGCGATGCAATCGCGGCGGGCGATCTTGGCCTTCTTCTCGATCTCGCGGCGGCAGATCTTCTGCATGTCGATCTGGAACTTGCGGTCGACTTCGCTGCGACTCCACTTGCGGAAGTTCACGATCGGGCGGTGGCCGCGGCGCCCGTCGAGCATGTCGCGCACGGTGTGGCCGCCGTAGCCGGCGTCGTGGAGGTTGCACGCGTCGCTGAAGTTCACGGTGTACGAGTCGCGCGTGCCCGGGTCGTAGAAGTCGCTCGTATTGCCGACGTAGTTCTCAAACTCAACGACCGAGTCCCAGCCTGCACCGCCGCACTGGTTGGAGACGTTCTTCACGGGCACGAGCACGTCCAGCCACGAACAGGAACTCTTCGGGGCCTTCGCGCTCGTGTTACCAGCGGCGTCTTTGGCCCACACGCAGAACTCCAAGGGGCCCTTGCGGGTCTTGCCGGGTCGGGTGTTGACCCACTCGTGGAAGCCGTTCGCGGTCATCAGGCCCTTGCTCTGGGAGTGACCAATGTTCGTGCCGCCGTCGAAGAGGTCGGCGTACACGTACGCCTTCTTCGAGTCGTCCTTCACCCAGTACTTCTGCTTGTAGCTGGTGCCGATTCGGAGGATTTGACCAATCGGGAGCGCGCGCACGGTCGGGGGCGTGGTGTCGCCCGTGACCGGGGGTGGCGTGGGCGCTGGCGTCGGCGTCGCGACCGGCTCCTTCGGCATCGTGAGGTTGAAACCGACGCCGATGGACGCGCACACGCCGCCGCACAGCTCCACGTTCGCCCCGCCGTAGAGGAAGCCGCGCAGCGTGTCGTACGGGATCGGCGAGTACGTGAGCGAGAACGTCTGCGTGACCGTGGTGCCAGACACGTCCTGAGCCCCACCACCCGTAGGCCACTCCCACTTTGCCGTCCCCGCAATCCCCGCGGACATCGAGACCGCAGACACGGTCCCCGGCGCGCGCGTGACCGTGATCGTGCCTGAGAGCGTGACCGGTCCGCCCGCGTAGTTACCCACGTATTCGTGGCTTGTGCCCGGCTTCAGGGAGAAATCGCCGCCGGTCATGGTGTACGAGATGGTGGCGTCGCCCGGGGTGCCAGCGGTGCCGCTGACGGTGCCCGCAGACGCGGGTGTGGCGCTGGCGCCGAGGACCGTGAAGAGCAAGGCGACGAGGACCGAGGCGCGCGAGCGCAGGCGTGCACCTGGGAGCGGGGTTAGCGGTGAGAGCATCGCCGCGAACGGTAGATCCGGGGCGGCTGACGGAAATCCGGGGGAACTACGAGTGCGACGCGGGAAAGGGCGCAGGGGTTGCGTCGCAGCGCGGGGACTGAGCCGCCGCGAGGCGCGCTCAAGCGGCGGTGACGCGGGCGGCCTCTGCGGCGGCGTCGAGGCGATCGTCGCCCCAGAAGTGCGTGCTCCCGACGGTGAAGGTGGGGACGCCCGTGACGCCGTCAGCGACCGCGCCTTCGGTGTTGGCCCGCAGGCGCGCCTTGACGTCTGGCCGCTGCACGCCCTCCTCAATGACCTCGGCGGCGATGTCCGCCGCCTCGGCGGCCTCGAGGACGACGGTGAGGTCGGTGAGATCGCGCCCAAGGCCCAGACCGAGGCGGAAGGCCTCCAGCGCGAACTCGCGCTGGCGACCGACCTCGTCGGCGACGACGGCCGCCCTGGCGGCGAGCACCGAGTAGGTGCCCAGCGGCCAATCGCGCGGCCACGACAAGGGAATCCCGAGCGCGGCGGCCCGCCCCTCGCACTCGACCATGCGGCGATCCCGCGACTCACCTGGCTTCAGCGACCACGGCACCTTGCCAATCGAATCGGCCAGGGCGCCAAACAAGATCGGCTCCCAGCGCACCGGGACGGGCATCAGCGCATCGACGCGCTGGGCCGCGAAATACGAGTAGGGCGAGCTGAACTCGTACCGGAACACCACGTCGCTCATCGGCCTAGCCTTACCCTCGACTTGACGCTTAGACAAGCGCTTAACGTCCTTCGGAATCGGATAGTCGTCGACCGGAGAGCTGGAGTCGCCTGGGACTGACCATAGGACGCTCCGGCATGACCGGCGAGTCGTCGATCCAAATTCCGTCCGTGGTGACGCCTCGTTTCGGCGCGGACCCCTACCGTCCGAGGGGTGACGACCGAAGTCGACCAGGCGATCTTTCGCTACGCCGCCGGTGGTTTTCCGATGGACGACGCCGAGGCTGCGGGCGGAGAACTCCCGTGGTTCACGACCCCGGATCGGGCCATCTTCGACCTCAGCGACGAAGGACGCGCCATGGTGCGTCGCAAGGTGCGTCGCGACGACCGCGCCTGCGACGGCTTCGAGCTGGCCGTGAACCGGGACTACGAGCAGGTGCTCGCGCTGTGCGCTACGCCCCCGCCCGGCGAAGGCGTCTGGATCACACCTCGCCTGGCCGACCTCTACCGGCGCCTCAACGCCTCCGGCGTCGCCCACAGCTTCGAGCTCTGGACGCCCGGCGGCGAACTCGCGGCCGGCATCCTCGGGGTGGTGCTTGGGCGCGCGGCCATGCTGGAGTCGATGCGTCGCCGGCTCCCGTCGGCCGGGAACGCCCTGCTGATCCGCACGCTCGACCATCTCGCCGAGCACGGCATTGAGCTGTGCGACATCCAGCTCCCCACACCCCACACCGAGCGCCTCGGATGCCAGCTCATCTTGCAGGACGACTACGAACAGCGGCTCGCGGCCGCCCTTCGGCCTCGATGAGCACCACCACCCGAAACACGACAGCGGCTCCGTTGAAGCCCAGCACCCGAAGCCCGATGGCGGTCCAATTGAGTCCCACCACCCAGGCGATGGCCGACGCCTGTGGTACCGATGCACCCATGGCTCCCCAGCCGCCAGCTCACCAACCGACCCGGCCCGCAGGCGCCCGATGAGCGCCTGGCGCAGCGGAGGGCTCGGCCCCGAGAAGACCAGCGCCGGCCTGCGCGGCATCGGACTGATCGCGATCGTGCTCGCGTTCCTCGCCGTGTCGAACGGCTACGTCTCCGGCGGCGACGACGAAAAGGCGACCGACCCGCGGGTCGCCGGACGCCCAACGGTCCTCGCACCCGAGGCCCTACGGACGATCCTTCCGCGGATCAACGCCAATGCGACCTATCGCTTCGGAACGCCCGCCGCGATCAAAACGATGATCGAGGACAACGACCAGGCCGACGTGTTCATCACGACCGCCGGAGCCGACGCTCAGTCGCTCGCCATCGACAGCCGCTGCACCGACGCGATCCAAATCGCGATCTACGAAAACGAAAAGGTCGTCGCGTGCCTCCCGACGAACGTCGACGCCGACTCCACTGCCGGCCTCGCCTACCTGAAGACGCTCACGAACGTCAAAGGTCGAGCCGCCCTCATCGACGCGGGGCTCGACGTCCCCACGCCGTGAGCGCCGGCCGCCTCAGGCGGGCTGGCAGAACGGCTTGACGCTCGTCGCGCCGCCGGTCTGCTTGGTCGTCTTGAGCTTGCAGGCGTCAAAGCCGGTCGCGTCGAGCGCAGCCAGGGCTGCGGTCCGCTGCTCGGCCGTGAGCGTCGGCGTGCGCGACAGGACGAACGCCGACGTGCGATCCGGGTCGCCGACGACCGCCCAGTCGTAGCTCGCCCCGAGACCGACCACGACGTAGTTGGGCTTGTTGTCCGGGTAGTACCACTGACCGAAGAAGTTTGCGAACGACACCTGAAGCTGCGCGTTCGTGGTCTTGTCGAGGATGCGGGCCTTGCCCTTCGTCACGATCGCGCTGCCGAACGGGCCCTTGCAGCGGTTCGACACCGAGACGGCGTCCGGCCCCAGATCGCGGTACGTGGCCATCACGTCGCTGACGCAGAGCGCCTCGAACCACTGCGGGATCGCGGCGACCTGCTTCCACTCGCCCAGGTAACGGGCCGGATCGAGCGACGGAACCGGCACGACTGGCTTGGGATCCGTCGCGGCGGCGGTGGCCGGAGCCAGGAGCGCGCCAGCCAGCACCGCAGACGCGATGACTCGGCGCGCACCTCGCACAGGCGAACCGGCCCTAACGCGGCGGCTACCTCGCACCGGCGAACCGGCGGAGAGGCGACCAGTGTTGAAGGCGGAGGGTGAACTGCTCGGACGGGGCATGGCGTCAATACGCGCGGACCACGCCGTCCGGATGAGCAATGCAAACATCGTTTTTGTACTGCGCAGTACCGTCACGACGGGCGTTTGAAGAAGATTCGGACGCCGGACTGCCAATCGGCCCCGCAAAACGCAAGACTCCACGGTGCGATGAGCCTCCCGAAGATCCCACGCGCCACCGACGATCACACCGCCGAGGCCGCCGCCGCCCGGCGGGCGTTCATCGCGGAGCAGACCGGCACAAGCCTGGAGCACGTCGGCCAGTTCAGCCAGGACCCGGCCGCCCTGCCCGGCAACGTGGAGCACTTCACGGGCGTCGCGCAGGTCCCGATCGGCATCGCTGGCCCGCTGCTCGTCAACGGCGAGCACGCCCAGGGCGAGTTCTATGTGCCGCTCGCGACGACCGAAGGCACACTCGTGGCGTCCTACAACCGCGGCATGAAGCTCGTGCGACTCGCCGGCGGCGTCACGACCACCGTGGTGAAGGAGTCGATGCAGCGCGCGCCCGTGTTCATCTTCGCGTCAGCACGCGAGGCCCGCGACTTCGGCCACTGGCTGCGCGAGCACGAAGCCGGCGCCAAGGCTGCGGCTGAGACGACGACGAGCACCGGCAAACTCGTCGAGATTGAGCAATACCTCGCCGGGCGCTTCTGCTTCACGCGGTTCGACTACACGACGGGTGACGCCGCCGGCCAGAACATGACCGGCAAGGCGACGTGGGCGGCGTGCGAGTGGATCAAGGCGAACTACCCGGCCGAGCTGGACTACACGCTCGAGGGCAACGTCGCGACCGACAAGAAGCACTCGGCGATCAACAACATGCAGACCCGCGGGCGCCGGGTGATCGCCGAAATCACCATCCCGAGCCAGCTCCTGCAGGAGGTGATGAACACCACCAGCGCCGAGCTCTACCGCCGTCGGCAGATCTCCGGATCGGTCGGCGCCTGGCTCTCAGGGTCGGTCAACAACGGGGCTCACTCCGCCAACGGCATCGCGGCCATGTTCATCGCGACCGGGCAGGACGCGGCGAACGTCGCCGAGTCGCACGCCGCCCACGCCTACGTGGAGCTGCGCGAGAACGGCGACTACTACTACTCGATCACCATGCCGTCGATCATCTGCGCGACCTACGGCGGCGGCACTGGCCTCGCCACGCAGCGCGAGTGCCTGGAGATGATGGACTGTTACGGCACCGGCAAGGCACTCAAGCTCTGCGAGATCATCGGCGCGACGGTCGTGGCCGGCGAGCTATCGCTGGGCTCGGCGATCGTGGCCGACGAGTGGGTCTCCTCGCACGACCAGTACGGCCGCAACCGGTAGCGAGTCGGCGAACCGGGGGCCGCACGACCCGGGCGGTTGCTATTCGGCGGACTCGGGGGCTGGGGCGGCCGGCTTCTTGACCCGCGGCTTGGCGGCGCGCTTGGGTTTGGCCTTCTCGGCGGCCTCCGCCGCCACCGCCGCAGAGGCGGCGTTGGCCGCGTGAGCAAGCGCTTCGGCCTGCTCCTCTTTGTGGCCGGCGACAGCCGGTGCGGCCGCAGCGTGCGCTGGATCGTTGACCGCCAGCGCAGCGACGAGCACCTTGGCCTGGTGCACGAGCAGGTCGACCGAATAGAGCTCGGGCTGGCTCACGACGAGCCGTCCACCCTCCTCGGCGATCACGAGGATGATCCGCGCGAGCAGGCGATGATCGAGGCCCATCGGTCCGCCGCGCTTCGTGACGCCCCAGGCGATCAGCGGCGTGATCTGCTCGATCACGGCCTCACGGCGCTCGACGACCTTGTCGTGCAGCGCCCTCGGCACGCCCTGCGGCGGCGTGAGGATGATCTGCCACGTGAACGGCCGCTCGTGCACGGCCGCGAAGAACGTCTCGATCGCGTTGACGATGACTTCGTCCGGGTCGATCTCGCCGACCTGCATCGGAATCGCCTTCGCGAGCTGCGTGAGGACGTGGCGCTCCTCACGCTCAAAGAGCGCGTTCAACAACCCGGCGAGGTCACCGAACTGCGTGTAGACGACCGGGCGGGTGATACCGGCGCCGCGCGCAATTGCGTCGATCGAAAGCGCCTCGGAGCCCTGAACGCACAGGATTTCCAGGGCGACATCGAGCAGTTGCTCCCGCCGCTCGGCGGCGGACATGCGGGGCCGGGACCGGCTGCGCGAGGAACGACTCATGGCATCACCTTCTCACGCCGGTGACGCGACGCGAGCCCAGGCGTTGTCCGTAGGGTCGACGACCATGCGACCGCGCCACTCAGCCCTCGCCTTCCTGCTCCTCCTCGCCGGCACCACGGGTGTCGCCGGTCTGACCGGGTGCGGCGACGACCGCGCCGTCTCCGATCCGTCCCCGGCCTCACAGCCGGACCCCGCCGAGGAGAACGCCTACCGCCTCACTGTGCGCTCGAGCCAGGGCGCCACCGACGGCATCCGCGCATCGCTGTGCGGCACGCCGTCGAGCAAGCTCGTCGAGCTCCCGTGCGGCGTATCGCTCGGGTTCGCGCGCGTGTCGGCGCCACGCCTGTACGTCGATCGCAACCGCGACCGGCTCTTCCTCGAACTCGAGCGCCCCGCGACCGCGATCTTCGCGTCGCTGGCCCAAGGCGTCGGCGATCGCGGCCTGGAGCGGCGCTCGGCGCTCGTGAAGCTCGGTGGCGGCGGCCGTCGCGCCTCGATCGGCTACGGCCCGAGTACCGGCGACTTCCCGACCGTCGCGGAGCCGTCGTACCTGTCGGTCCTGGTGCTCTTTGAGGGCGCGATGCCCGTGCCAACCCCAGCCGCCTCGGGCGTCCCGAAGGACGCGACCGTCAAGGGCGCCGCCGCGGAATACCTCGTGCAGCTCGCCACACGCAGCACGCTCGACGAAGAGTCCTAGCGCCGGACGGCTCAGCTTTCGGGCCGGTACTCCTGCGCCGAACGCGCGATGCCGTTGGACTTGAAGTCGACCCGAACGCCGTCGGTCTTGGACCCGTTCGACCAGACCAAGAACGCCGCTCGCCCGTTCTTCGTCGCCGGCTTGTACTCCTTGACGGAGGTCCAGTCGCCGAGGTCGGCCTGGATCTGTTCGCGGGTCTTGCCAACCATGTCGATGCACTGGATCGTGTCGTCGATCGCCGCATCGCGATCGACCTTCGACACGGCCTTCGGCCCCTTGGCCCACGTCGCCCGCAACTCGGAGGCATCGGGGCAGCCGCCGGCCATCCCGACGTTGCTCACGAAGATCGCCCCGCCAGCAACCGCCGCGACGATCGCCACCAGTGCCGTGACGCGCACGCGAATCCGGCGCATCTTGCGCTTCTCATCGCCGAGCAGTTCGGCCCATCGATCGCGCTCCGCCTTGGACGGCCGGCCGTAGCTCATGCGGCGGCGATGGGACTGTCGAGCCAGGTCATGGCGCCATTCTCCGTGATCTGGCCCCGGAAACGCTCCGCCCCGTTCGCGGCGAGCCCGGTCGGGGGTCGGCACGGGTCCTCTGGTCGTCCGCGTCGCGCGCCCGCGCGGGGGACAGCGAAGGTGGGTGGCGCAGCGCCCCTGGCACGCGGCGCCGACGCGCAGTACCCTTGTCCCATGGCCGACAACGCGACCATCGGCGCCGTTCTCAAGGCGTTCCAGACTGCCCTGAACTCCCACGACCGTGAGAACCCGACGCACAACGCGCACGGGATCGGCATGGCCCATTTCGACATGGACCGCCTGGGATTCGAGGATGGCGAGGAAATCCTGCCGGGCATCACGATGAGCGCCGACGGCGGCACCTCGGGCAACTTCCGCGTCCTGTGCGACGGGCAGCACGACAATGCCGAAGAGGCCGAAGAGCAGGAGACGGTGGAAGCAGTCAGCCGCGATCTGGTCCCGGTTCGTGTCGGTGGCGAGCGCGACGACGTGCGCACCTTCGAGAACTAGCGCGCCCGGGCGCTCAAGGGTCGGCCCTCGGTTGCCGAGTACCGGAGCGTGGAAGTCAAGCGTGAACGCGTCGAGCTGCTGACGCAGCACCATCGGATCACCGGCGTGGTGACGCTGGCTCGCGACGGCTACCGAAGCCGTGTGTCGGACCTGCTCAACGCCAGTGACAAAGACTTTGTCGCGCTCGGAAACGTGCGCGTCGAGCCGCTCGACCCCAACCAGCAGCCTGAAGAGCACCCGTTCCTCGCGGTGCATCGACGGCACATCGTCTATGCGGTCTCGCATGGCGAGGTTCCTGAGGGCCAGCGGCGATAAGCGCGTCGCCTGCGGGCCAGAGCCGATAGAACTTCGGTTATGCGCCCGGCACCTCAGCGCTCGGTGCTCCGCACCCTGCGCCTGCGTCCCCTTCCGGCCGCGCTCGCCGCCACCTGCGCGGTGGCGACCTTCGCTGCGCTGCCCGCTTCCAGCCTCGCCGCCGCGAGCCCGCTGGCCAGTGCGGATGTGGCCCACCCGACCGCCCGCATCACCGGTGCGCCGGTCGCCACGACCACCCTCCCCTCACGGTCGGCCACGGCGGCGCGCGCCGGCACCGACGGGACGTGGCTCGTCGGCGTGACCGGCGACCGTGCGCGCGCCGCGCGGCTCGTGCGCGGCGCCGGCGGCACGTTCGACGCGACCCTGGGCGTGGCCAGCGTCCCCAAGGCGAAAGCAGGCGAGCTCGCACGCTCGCTCGGATCGTCAGTCGCCTGGGCCGGGCCGGATGTCGTCGCGACGCGCCTCTCAAGCTTTGACGAGCCCGGCAATGTGCAGTCGCCGTGGGCTCGAAGCGTGGCCAACGCCCCGTCGCTCATGCCGCTCGCGGGCACGCTCGCGACGATCGGCATCGTCGATGACGCGGTGGACAGCAGCGTCGCCGAGCTCCAGAGCGTCGACGTGATCAACGACGTGGGCGCGATCGAGCCGCACGGCACGATGGTCGCGTCAACGGCCGCTGCACCCTTCGACGGCGCCGGCGTGGTCGGCGTCGCCCCAGGCGCGCAGGTCCTGTCGTGGGGCACGACGCTGAGCTGCGGAGACGTGTCGAACGGGATCGTGAACCTCGTCAAACGAGGCGCCAAGGTGATCAACCTGTCGCTCGGCTTCAACCAGAACTGCTTCGCCCTGTGGCAGGCCACCTCGTACGCGTACGCCCACGGCGTGCCGATGGTCGTGGCCAGCGGCAACGATGGCGACCGCGGCAACCCGCCGTCGTACCCGGCCTCCTACCCCCACGTGATCACCGCCGGCGCGATCGACTCGTCGCTCACGAGCGCGCTCTTTTCCAACTACAACGACTACGTCGACATCGCCGCGCCCGGGGTCGACATCCCCGTTGACACGCCGCTGCGCTTCGATGTCGAAGACGGGCTCCGCGACGGGCAGACGCTCGTCAGCGGCACGAGCTTCGCGTCGCCCTATGTAGCGGGCGGCCTCTCGTGGGTCCTGGGCGCTCGACCGGACCTCGACCCCAGTCAGGCTGCCGCCGTGCTGCGCTCCAGCGCGACCGACCTCGGCACCCCGGGCTGGGACCAGCACACCGGCTTCGGACTGATCCAGGTCAGCCAGGCGATGGCGACGCCGGCACCAGCGGCCGACATCTTGGAACCCAACGACGACCCGGCCTTCACTCGCGCGAGCGGCAAAGGCACCTTCGGGAAGCGAACGGTTTGGTCGGGCTCCAAGCGGGCCACGAAGATCACCGCTGTCGGCGACAGCGCCGATGACCCGGTCGACGCGTACCGCATCAAGGTGCCCGGGAAGAGCCGCGTGAAGATCACGGTGCGCGCGAGCACCGGGCTGACGGACCTCTTCGCCTTCGATCAGTCCGTGTCGACGTTCTCGGGGCGCCCGCTCGACGCGTCGCTTCGGTCCGGCACGGCCCTGGACACCATCACGCTCAAGAACGGCGGGCGCGGGAGCCGCGTCGGGTTCGTCGTCGTGAACACCGTCGACACGGGCGTGCGTTCGCCGTCGCGATACACGCTCACGATCAAGCGCGACTGAGCCACCCGCACCCCTCACCGATTGGACATTTCTCCGATCGATGTCCAAGCCGCTTTACAAATGTGGCTCCGGTGTCTTACACTCGTGAAAGTTCGCGCGGGACTCTCGCCGCGCAATCCCCCTTCCGACTCGGGAGCTGACGCGATGTCCGCCTCAACGGCCGCTGATCACCACGACGACCACGACCACCCCAGCGACGACCCAAGCGTGGTCGCCGTCGCACCGGAATGGACCGACGGCAAGCGCTATGCCTGGCTACTCGGCCTCGTGGTGCCGACGATCCCCTTCATCGCCTGGGGCCTCGCTGAAGCGAGCGGCCTCGGCTTCTTCTGGTGGTTCGGCCCGTTCTTCATCTTCGGCGTCATGCCCGCCCTCGACAAGCTCGGCGGCGATGACCGGTCCAACCCGCCGGAGAGCGCGATCAAGTGGCTCGAGAACGACCACTTCTACCGCTGGTGCACGTACCTCTTCATCCCGCTCCAGCTCACGGCGACGGTGTTCTCGGCCTGGATGTGGTCGACGGGCAACCTGTCGGTGCTGGAGTCGATCGGCCTGGCGCTGAGCCTCGGCGTCACGAACGGCATCGCGATCGCCGACGCGCATGAACTCGGGCACAAGCGCGAGGCCCTCGAGAAGTGGCTCGCGAAGATCGCGCTCGCGCCGACCTTCTACGGGCATTTCTTCGTCGAGCACAACCGTGGCCACCACGTGCGCGTGTCGACCCCGGAGGATCCGGCCAGCTCACGCCTGGGTGAGAGCTTCTACGAGTTCCTGCCGCGCACGGTGATCGGCAGCCTCACGTCGGCATGGGAGCTGGAAGCCAAGCGCTTCAAGCGGATGGGCAAGTCGCCGGTCCACATCAACAACGACATCGTCAATGCCTGGCTCATGAGCGTCGTGCTCTTCGGCACCCTTCTGGCGGTCTTCGGCCTCAGTATCGCGCCGTACCTGCTTCTGCAGGCCGTCTTCGGGTTCTCGATGCTCGAGGTTGTCAACTACATCGAGCATTACGGCCTCAAGCGCCAGAAGAAGGAAGATGGCCGCTACGAGCGTTGCCAGCCGTCGCACTCCTGGAACAGCAACCTCGTCGCCAGCAACGTGTTCCTCTACCACCTGCAGCGCCACAGCGATCACCACGCCCATCCGCTGCGCCGGTACCAGGCCCTGCGCCACTTCGATGAGGCGCCTGAGCTTCCGGCTGGCTACGCCGGCATGATCGTGCTCGCTTACCTCCCGCCGATCTGGAATCGCGTGATGGATCATCGCGTCGTGGAGCACTACGACGGCGATGTGGCGATGGCCAACATTCACCCGCGCGCTCGCAAGCGGATCATGAAGCGCTGGGATCGGCCGTCCGGCGGCGGCTCGCATGGGCTGGCTCCGGCCGGGCATGCGGGATGATGTCCGCGGACCCCTCCCCGACCAGGACGACGATGGCGATCTACGTTTGCCCCGAGTGCGGCTTCACCTACAACGAGCAGACCGGGATTCCCCGCGAGGGTTTCCCTCCGGGCACTCCGTTCTCGGAGGTTCCGGACGACTGGAGCTGCCCGGACTGCGGCGTGCGTGACAAAGTCGACTTCGAACTCGCCAGCGACGCGGGTTAAACGCCGCACTCCGCCATGACGTCCACCCGTTCCCCGTATCAAGCTGCCGCACGGCAGGCTTTGCGCAGCACGCTGCTGGAGGCGGCGCGTGAGCTGTTGCGGCAGCGGCGGTGGAACGACATCACGATGGCCGAGATCTCCACGGCCGCTGGAGTGAGTCGCCAGACGCTCTACAACGAGTTTGGCTCTCGCTCCGGCTTCGTGCAGGCCTACCTCCTGTACGACGCCGATCGGATCCTCAGCGCCGTCGAGCGCGCCATCGAGTCCGCCGGCCCGGAGCCTGCGATCACGATCGAGCATGCCTTCCAGGTCTTCCTAGAAACCATCTCCGACGACCCTCTCGCCGTCACGGTCGTCTCTGGCGACGACCCGGACGGCCTCCTGGCCCTGGTCACCACCCGCGGCGGCCCGGTCCTGCAGATCGCCGCGATGCGCCTCGGCGGCGCCATCCAGGTCAAGTGGCCCGAGGCCGCAGCCGCAGACGTGCAGCTCCTCGCCGAGCAGCTCGTGCGCCTGGCCATCAGCCACGCAGCCCTGCCAGACGGCGAAACCGCCGCCACGGCCAAGGCGATCTCGCAGCTCCTCACGCCTTTCGCGGAAGTCGCGCTGCTGCGGGCCGAGATCGACGGCGCGCGGTAAGGGTGGGGTTCGCGCGTTACGTAGGGGGCGATGCAGCCGGGCGGAGAAGCGATGCCCGAAGTGCCGAGATCAAGGCCAAACGCCAGAGCGCAAGCAGATGCTGACCCAAGAGCAAAGACCGAAGGCGGGTCCAATAAAGGACCCACCCGCGATCGACGCGCGCTCGCGGGACACAACCCCTGCGAACGCAGACGTGGGCCGCGATGAAGCGGCCCACGTCTGTGGTGTTACGAGTTCCAACGAGGGGGCATGGAATTCCTTCTGATGTTTGAGCGGACACAGCCCAAGCGCCGGTGACAAGGACGCAGGGACCATTCGCCTGCGCGGTGACACGCAGGCACGGAGGACGGGTTGGACAACCCGAGGGGGATCGCTGCGCGCGCGGAGGCGCGCAAGCAGGCGGCAGCTAGTGGCGTCGGAACGTCATGCGGTGCCTCCGTGGATCGATGGGACCAAGGTTCGTTCAGCGGTGACAGCCGCTGAAGGTGCTCCGTTGCCGGAGCGAAGGCGGAGCACGATCGCCGAGACTGCGATCGCGACCACAGCAGCGATCCCAGGGAGCACGAGCGTTGTTCGCGGCGACGCGAAATCGGCGAGCAAGCCGCCAGCGAGGATCCCAATCCCGGGAGCTGCCGTCGAGATGGCTTCCAAACGAGTGGCGGCCCAGACCTCGCGACCCTTCGGCGTCGCCTGTTTGACGAGGGTAACGACCGCCACCCAGTCCATGCCGTTGCCGATGCCACCGAGAAGTGCGAAAGCGATGGCGACTTCGATCGAAGGCGAGAACCCCATGCCGATATAGCCGACGGCGGCGACCAGTGTCGCGACCGAGTAGATCCGAAGCATCGACCAGTGGAGCAGTCGCGTAAAGACGATCCCGCCTGCAGTGATGCCCAGACCCCATGCGAAGACGATCGCGCCATATCCGCCGACACCAGCAGCTAGCGAGTGTTCACTGAAAGCGAGGAGCGCAGGCTCGTCCATCGAGAACACACCCATGACAAGTGCGACGAGCGCCAGGAGCCCGACGAGCGGGATCGCGGGCAAGTGGGACGCTTGGACAGAGTCCTCGGCGTCAGACGGACAGGCACCGCCCCCCACAGACCGCAGCGAAAGACCGGCCGTTCCGACGACCAAGAGCAACAAGACGCAGCTAGCGATGGCAAGCGCCGTCCCGGCGCCGCTCGCACTGATCACCAGAGCCGCCAGAGCGGGTCCTGCGACACCGGCGACGCCGACGGCTACGTTGAGAATCGCGCTCCCTGCGGCGAACTCCTCGTCGGTCAGCCGGCATGCCATGCCGGCACGAAGGCACGACCTCACCACTCCGCCCGAGAGACCAGCGAGGCCGGCAACCAAGAGCAGAGGGACGCCATAGCCCAGTGCAGCGAGCGTCGCAAACGAGAGCGACTGCACCACTAGCGCCCCGACGAGCGCGCGTTCAAGCGTGTACCGCTCAAGCTGCGAACCAGCGAACGGAACAAGCACACCCGGGATGACCTGCTTACAAACCAGCAGGATCGCCGCGGCCGCCGTGCTTTGGGTTCGCTCGTAGACCAGGACCATCAGTGCGATGGACCCAAACCACTCGACCACGATGTTCGCAGCGAACAGCACGGCCATCCGGCGGAAGACCGGGAGGTGTAGGACGGGGCTCACGGGTCGGCAAGCTACTTACCGGACTAATGAAAGAACAGAGCCGAAGTGCCTTAATGACGCATGCTCAATAGCGCTACGCACAGCGTCAAAGCCGCCCCACATCATGTCGGTGAAACGACTCACAGAGCCTGCCTTCATACCGGCACACCTGCTATCGGACGTCCCCCATTCGGGGGGCGATGGTGGCGCGCTTGGGCTACCGGGCAGGCGAAAAAAACCAACCACCGTAGCCCGAAAAGACGAACAAGCGAATGCGTGTGACGCCCGTCACGTATCGAAATGGGCTAGCCGGCCCAGGCTAGAGCCCCCTGACGGATGGCCCTGCCGGTGGGTCCCGACCAGCCAGTTCCCAACTCCGGGC
Organism: Solirubrobacteraceae bacterium; assembly: GCA_032119595.1. Classification (GTDB taxonomy): domain Bacteria; phylum Actinomycetota; class Thermoleophilia; order Solirubrobacterales; family Solirubrobacteraceae; genus JAGIBJ01. The sequence continues at coordinate 211,042 of JAUMBQ010000006.1, forward strand.
AGCCGTTGGCCCGGCGGAGATAGTCAGGCCAAAGAGCGCAAGCCCAACGCCGCCGCCACCGGCGACGCAGCCTTGGTGACCGACTTCGACCCAACGACACCAAGCGCTGGATCTCGCACAAGGACCGCACACAGCGCGTCTACGACTGCCGGATCGAATTGAGTGCCAGAGCAGCGCCTCACTTCCTCAACGCCTGCATCGAAGTCCATCGCCCGGCTGTAGCTCCGCTGGGTGGTCATCGCACTGAACGAATCGCATACCGTAATGATTCGAGCTGCGAGCGGGATCTCGTCACCTCGAAGTCGATCCGGATACCCCATTCCGTCCCATCGCTCATGGTGCGCGCGGACGATGCGCCCGGCGTCGGTGAGGGCGCCTCCAACGCGGTCGAGCATCTCCTGCCCGTACTCAGGATGGCGCCGGATGATTTGCCACTCGTCGGCATTCAGAGCGCCTGGCTTATTAATGATTTCGTTCGGCACGCGCAGCTTGCCGATGTCATGCAGGAGCGCGCCGAACTCCAGGTCGCGCATCACGCGGGGCTCCAGTCGCAGCTCCAGGCCGACCGCGACCGCCATGTCGACGACACCCTGAGTGTGTTCGCCACCGGTATACGCATCATCCGCTTCGAGTACGTCGCCCATGAGCTGGGCTGTTCCTCGATACGCACTCGATAGCTGGAGCGCCTGCTCGAGTCGCTCCGTCCTCTCGCGCGCGAACTCCCCGATGATGGCGACCAACGGAACCAGTGCCAAGATCGCGAGCGGTTCCGTGGCCATCACAACCGCGGCAAGGAAGCCGATCGGGGCGAGCGATGCATCGACGGCTGTGATCCAGGTGAGCAGCCGGACCTGCATCCGCGGTCTGATGCCGTGCCAGTACCACGCGACGCTCACGCCGACGCCCCAGTCGAAGATCATCTGCGCAGCAAATGCTGCAGCCGCGACCCCGGCGACGTCGAGCGAGGCGGCCGGAGCCCCAGCCAGCGAAAGCACGATCGCAGGACCAACTGCGGGCCACGCATCGCCTGCGTTTAGGAAGCGTCTCCATAGGGGGTCCTCGCCGCCATCTCTGACGTGCTCAACGAGCCCGCCGATCACGAGACCGATCGCCATCATGATGGTTAGCCAGCCGGGCGGGACCGAAAACCACAGTGGCAACAGCACCAGCTGAAGCGGCGAAGTGGACCCCGAACCAATCTCGAATCGCACCAGCGATGCGATAACGAAGACGCCGATGAGGATGACGATCACCCAGGCCGGGGCCCATGTCCCCTCGGGCGCGAGCAGATAAAGGGCGAGCGCGGCGGGGATCAGCAACGCGTCCGTGAACGTCTGTTTGATCAGGCGGAGACGCTGATTACTCGCGCGCCACGACCTACCGTGGCGATGCAAATGCTCCAGGCCAGGATCCAGCATCTCTAGTTAAGAGTCGGCCGGTCGGCGAAAAAATGCAGCACGCGGCAAATCGAGGAGATTGTTCGCCGCCGACACGTCGAACCCTCTCCGCTGTCGGCGACCGCCGACCGGGTTAAACGGCGCGCGCCGCGTGGTACTCGGGCAGGGACCCATGCGCCCACTCTGCCACCTGGAAGCACTCTGCGCCAGTCAATGCGTTCCGGAGTTTTTGCGGGGGTTCTCCGCCGTTTTGGAACGAACCGTGACGGTACGGCGACAGATCGCCGCCTACGCTCCCTTCATGGCCCAAGCGACGACCGGAACCCGATGAGCGCAGCACCAGGCGAGACCCTGCCCGCGGTCGACGAGCGGGCGCAGGAACTCTTGCGGAAATTGGCAGGACCCGAGGCCACGTTCCGAGAGCACCAGCTCGAAGCGGTGCGCGATCTGGCGGCCGATCACGCCCGCGTGCTCTGCGTTCAGCGGACCGGCTGGGGCAAGTCGGCGGTGTACTTCGTGGCGACGGCCTTGCTGCGAGAACGTGGCGCAGGACCAACCCTCATCGTGTCCCCCCTTCTGGCGCTGATGCGCAACCAAGTCGCCGCCGCCGAGCGACTTGGGCTTCGCGCGCACACGATCAACTCGACGAACCGTGACGCGTGGAGCGAAATTCAGAAGCACCTGGATGCCGACGACGTCGACCTGCTGCTCGTGAGCCCCGAGCGGCTGAACAACCCGCAGTTCCGCTCGCAGATGCTCCCGGTGTTCGCCGAAAAGGTGGGGCTGCTCGTGATCGATGAGGCCCACTGCATCTCCGACTGGGGCCACGACTTCCGACCCGACTATCGCCGCATCCAGGACATGCTCGAGCGGCTTCCGAGCACCGTCGCCGTGCTCTGCACGACCGCGACGGCCAACGACCGGGTCGTCGACGACGTGACGCAGCAGCTCGGCCGAGGCGCCGACCGCGACGGCGAGCAGCAGCTCCGTACGTATCGCGGCCCCCTCACGCGCGAGAGCCTGCGTCTTGAGGTGGTCGAACTGCCCGACAAAGCCGACCGCCTCACCTGGCTCGCCACCTACCTCCCCCAGCTTCCCGGCTCGGGCATCGTCTACACGCTCACGAAGAACGACGCCGAGACCGTCGCGTCTTGGCTCAACGAGCGCGGCATCCACGCGGCGGCCTACTCCGGGCAGACCGAGACCGCCGAGCGGGAAGCCATCGAAGAGAAGCTGCTGAACAACGACCTCAAGGCCGTGATCGCCACCTCGGCGCTCGGAATGGGCTACGACAAGCCCGACCTCGGCTTCGTGGTGCACTACCAAGCGCCAGGCAGCGTCGTGTCGTACTACCAGCAGGTCGGCCGAGCCGGGCGCGCCATCGGCGACGCGCAGGTGGTGCTGTTGCGCGGAGCTGAGGACCGCAAGATCCAGGACTACTTCATCTCGCAGGCCTTCCCGCCTCGCGCACTCGTGGAACAGGTGATCGAGATGCTCGGCAGCGCGGGCTCGTCCGGCCTCGGCATCAACGAGATGCTCAACCAGGTTCGGCTCGGCAAGAGCCGGCTCCAAGCGATGCTGAAGGTGCTCGACGTTGAAGGGGCCGTAGAGAAGAAGGGCGCGCGGTACCACCTCGCCGGCGGCGACTGGGAGTACGACGGCGACCGTTACGAGCAGGTCACCGCGCTACGGCGCCACGAGCAAGACGCGATGGCGGCCTTCGGCGCGGACGGCCGATGCCTCATGCGGGCTTTGGAAGAAGAACTCGACGACCCGGCGCCAGCCGACTGCGGCCGATGCGCCGTCTGCACGCAGGCACGGTGGGACGGTCCGCTGGATCCGGCCATCAGCCGGGCGGCGCTCGAGCATCTGCGCGCGCAGCCGCTTGAGATCGACGTCAAGAAGATGGCGCCCGACGCCAGCGGCTCGATGAAGAAGATCCCGGAAAATGTGCAGAGCGAACCAGGCCGCGCGCTCGCGCGGCTCGGCGACGCCGGCTGGGACCGACTCGTGGAGGCCGGCAAGCGCGAAGGGCGATTCGACGACGAGCTGGTCGAAGGGTCAGCCGCGCTGATCCGGCGATGGGGCGCACCGATCGCATGGGTGACCGCCGTCCCGTCAAACCGAACGGGGCCACTCGTCCCGGACTTTGCCAAACGGCTCGCGGCCGCGCTCGACCTCCCGTATGTCGACGCGCTCAACCGTGCCGAAGAGCGTGCACCGCAGCGCGATATGGAGAACACGCCGATGCAGGTCGCGAACGTCCGCGGGGCCTTCACCGCGGCTGGCGACCTCCCGGAAGGACCATGCCTGCTCGTCGACGACCTGCGATTCAGCGGGTGGACGCTCGCCATGCTCGGCGGCCAGCTCAGGCAGCGGGGCTGCCCGGCGGTATTCCCCTTCGCCCTGGCGACCGCCTACTGAGCCGGCGTCACGCGGCAAGACTTCGCGCCGGCGTCACGCGGCACGACTCCGAGCTGGCGTCAGCGGCGGGACTCCGAGCTGGCGTCAGCGGCAAGGACTTCGCGCGGGCGTCAGGCGGCGGCGCGCGGGGTTACGACGCGGAGGCTCGGCTCCTGCTCCGTCGCCACCGAACCGGCCGTGCCATACGCCGGATGCACCGGGGCAGCGAACTTGAGCCCCTCCTCGGGCGCATCCCGAAGCGACGAGACGAGGGCATCGACCACGACGGGATCAAACTGGCCGGGCGTGCAGCGATGAAGCTCCGCGACCGCCTCGGCATGGCTCATCGCCTGGCGATACGACCGATCCGTCGTCATCGCGCTGAAGGAATCACAGACCGTGATGATGCGCGCCTCAAGCGGAATCGCCTCGCCAACCAGGCAGTCAGGGTACCCCTCGCCATCAAAGCGCTCGTGATGGCCCCGCACGATCGGCGCGACATCCGCCAAAACGCCGCCGACCTTCATCAGCATCGCCTCGCCATGCGCCGGATGCTCCTTGATGATCTCCCACTCGGCCTCAGTGAGCTTGCCAGGCTTGTTGATGATCTCGTTCGGCACACGAAGCTTCCCGATGTCATGCAGCAGAGCGCCGAGCTCAAGATGCTGCATTCGCGTCGCATCGAGTCCGAGTTCGCGCCCGACACCCGTCGCCATCTCAACAACGCCCTCCGTGTGCTCGCCACCGGTATACGCATCATCAGCCTCAAGGACATCGCCCATCAGCGACGCCGTCCCTCGATAGGCCGACGCCAAATCATGCGCGTGCTCAATCCGCTGCTGCCGCTCGCGGGAAAACACCGCGACGACCGCCAACAACGGCGCTGCCAAAGCGAGCGCCCAAAAGGCCTGCTGCGAGGCGATCGCCAGCACCAGCCCGAGCGGAGCCAGCGCCAAATCGACGACCGCGTTTCCGCCGATCACGCGGACCGGCAAATGATCCGCACGGCGACCAGACGCCCGCGCCCTGAGTTCGCCAGCCAACACGTACATCCCAAGCTGAGCCACCGCTCCCGCCAAGAGCAACGGCAGCAAGGCCATCGACGGCTCCGTCACGCCAGTCACCGCAATGACCAAAGCCGGGCCGACCGCATGCCAAGCATCCGCGGCATGCGACACGCCATCGGCGGGGATCGGTCGAACGCGAGCCAACCGGCACGCCAACAGCCAGGCCGTGAGCTGGCCAGCCGCTGCGACCAGCGGCAGCAACGCGGGCGGCACGGCGAACCACATCGGAATGAAGACGAGCTGAAGTGCCGTCGACGAGCTGGAGCGGACGGTGAACGACACCTGCCACGCAAACGCGTAGAGCACGATCCCCGCGACCACGGCGCCGACATCGACCACGCCTCCACCCGCAAACCTCGCGAGCGCCAAACACGCCAGGCCGAGCAGCGCGATCGCAACCGCGTCGACGGACACGGAACGGACAGACGCCGCAAGGCGGGGAGCGCGCGTGCGCGGTGGTAGGTCGTCGGTAAAAGCGCTCATCGGGGGAAAAGAGATCGGAGGTGGACGGACCAGTCGGCCGTCTGCTCCTCTTTTCTCGTGATCATGCCGGTCCTAGACGAGCGTCAAGAAGTATGTGTGCGGGATGAACGGCCGAAACCGCCGCCTTGAACGCCGGTCGGGGGACAACCAGTCCCGAAACGTCCAGGTTCGACACACCCATGCATGCGATCGGCCATGCCGCCGGTGCAACGGCAGCCGCCATCGACCACTGTCGCCGGCTCACCCCGGAGCCGATGGCGCACCCGCTCGGCCTACGCCGAGCGGACAGCAGAACTGCTGCCAGGGCGCTTTTCCGCGGGCGCGGGCATCGCGACCAGCGGCACGGGCGCCGCGTCGGGCGCCGCCCCAGGCGCCGCTTGGGGCGCAGCCGAGTCTGGCGTCGCAGACTCAGCAGCACTCACGGCGTTCATCGCCGCCACCTCAAGCGGCTCGGACTGACGCCCGAGCGATGGGCTTGCGTCCAGCGAGACCATGAGTGCATCGACGACCTTCGGATCGAACTGTCCCGGCGTACACGCCCGCAGCTCGGTGATCGCAGCGTCGCGGGACATCCCCTTGCGATAGGAGCGATCGGTCGTCATCGCCGAGAACGAGTCGCACACCGTGATGATGCGGGCCGCGATCGGAATCGCCTCGCCGATGAGCCCATCCGGGTAACCGCCGCCGTCGAAGCGCTCGTGATGCGCGCGGACGATCCGCCCAGCATCCGACAGCACACCGCCGACGCGATCAAGCATCTCCTGCCCCCACTCGGGATGCATCTTGATGATCAGCCACTCCGCGTCGGTCAGCTTGCCGGGCTTGTTGATGATCTCGTTCGGGACGCGCAGCTTGCCGATGTCGTGCAGAAGCGCGCCGAACTCCAGGTCACGCATCTGCGTCGGATCGAGTCCGAGCGTGCGGCCGACGCCCAGCGCCATCTCGACGACACCCTGGGTGTGCTCGCCACCGGTGTACTCGTCGTCGGCCTCGAGCACGTCGCCCATGAGCTGAGCCGTCCCGCGATACGCATGGGAAAGCTCGACCGCCTTACTGATGCGACTGTCGCGCTCCTTGGCGAACTGGCCAAGGAGGACCACGATCGGCACGACCGCCAGGAACGCCCACTCGTGATCGACCATCGCGATCGCCGCGAGCAGCCCCACTGGAGCGAGGGCAAAATCTACGGCCGTAATCCACACCATCAGCCGCACCTGCAGGCTCGGACGAAGCCCCGAGGCCGTCCACTCGCGGACCACTGCGGTGCCGCTGTCAAAGAGGGTCTGGGCGCCAAGCGCGAGCAGATAGATCGGCCAGTCGCTCAGCGACGGCTCGTCGTGACCGAACGCAAGCAGCACGAGGGCCGGGCCGACGGCGTACCAGGAGTCCGGGAAGCCGATCAGAACGCGGCCCCAGTTCTGGCTTTCCCGCTCGCGCGCGCTCGCGAGGGCGTTTCCGAGCACGTTGCCAGCCGCCACCACGAGCGGAAGCTGTGCTGGTTCGACGGCGAACCACATCGGAACGAAAACAAGCTGAAGTGGCGTCGTCGTCCCAACGCCAACCTCGAAGGTGACCTGCCAAACCAGCGCGTAGAGGACGACCAGGCCAATGACCATCGGCCAGGACTCGGGCGCCGACGGCCCGGAGAGGACCCACAACACGGCGCACGCGGCCGCCAGCAACAACGCGGCGATGCCCTCGGTGACCCGTTCACGGATCACCGGTGCCTCGCTTACGCGCTGCTGCTTTTCGTGGTGAAGATGCTCGAGGAGATGATCCATGGGGGGACTGGGACGTGAAGGCAGCCAGGAAAACGGCGGCCTCTCGTTGTCTTCGGTCGTTTGCGTCCCCGCCTTGATGGGTTCCCGGCGCACATTCGCTTATCGGTCGGCAAGCGTGTGCACGCAGCGCGGCAGCTGCACAGAACGAAAACGGGCCGCCATGGTGGGCGACCCGAGCGCGGCGTCACGATCAGCGACGCCAGAGGAGAGAGGGGGATTCGAACCCCCGAATGAGTTGCCCCATTACATGATTTCCAATCATGCCCGTTCAGCCGCTCCGGCACCTCTCCAGGCAGTCGCACAGGTTAGCGTTCCGGGTGCATCCGCGTCCCCCGGTACGGACGGACCACCAACAGACGGCCTCGGGTCGGCCGTGTGGAGTCGCTTAGGCGACCCGCTGCGCGGAGTCGTCTCCACGCTGAGGACGTGTACGCGTCACCGACAAGATCTGGCCGCGGTCAGACAACACGCGGTGCATGGAATCCACGACCTGCGGGTCGAACTGCGTGCCACGGCAGCGGGCCAACTCAGCAACGCCCTGCTGCGGCGTCATCGCCTCGCGGTACGGCCGGTCGGTCGTCATCGCGCTAAAGGAGTCGCAGACGGTGATGATCCGCGACTCGAGCGGAATCTCGTGCCCACGGAGACCATCCGGGTACCCGGTGCCATCGAAGCGCTCGTGGTGTGCCCGCACGATGTGACCGGTTTCCGAGAGCGCCCCACCGACGGTATCGAGCATCCGCTGGCCCGTAACCGGGTGCTCGCGGATGATCAACCACTCGTCGGCGTCGAGCTTGCCGGGTTTGTTGAGGATCGCGTTCGGCACGTGAATCTTGCCGATGTCGTGCAACATCGCACCGAACTCCAACGCGCGAAGCTGCTCCGGGCTGAGTCCGAGATCGCGCCCAACCTCAAGCGCGAGTTCGACGACCCCGCGGGTGTGCTCGCCGCCCGTGTAACTGTCGTCCGCTTTGAGGACGGACGTCATGAGCTGCGCGGTGCCGCGGTACGCGGCGGTGAGCTCGTCGGACTGCAGGATCCGGCGCTCGCGCTCCTGCGCGAATTCGGCGAACAGGAAGACCAGCGGCACGAGCGACACCGCCAGCCACGGCTCATTGGCAAGCGCGAACGCGGCCAGGAACCCGATCGGCAGCAGCGCGAGGTCGACGCCAGCGATCCAGGCCGCCGAGCGGCTGAGCTCGGCGTAGTGCAGCCCGAACGACAGTCGACCGTGAACGACGCCGTAGAGCGTGTCGACCACGACTTGGCCCGCGAGAACGATGAGCAGCATCGGGAACGCGTCGAGTGTGGCTGGTTGGGGGCCGATGATCGCGAGGGCGATGGCGGCGCCGACGGCATGCCAGGTGTCGTCGGCCGCCAGGAGCGTGCGCCAGGTGGGCAAGTGCCCCTCGCGCGCGGCCTCGATGGCCTGCCCGAGGATCAGACTCAAAGCGACCATCACCGGAAGCCAGGCGGGCGGCACGGCCAGCCACAAGGGAACCTGGGCCAGCTGCATCGGCGAACTCCACCCCGCTCCTACCTCAAAGCGCACGGCGGACGCGACGGATGCCGCAGCCACCAGGCATGCAACCTGCCAGGGAGCGGCCCACTCGCCGCCAGGCGCGGCGACGAACAGGACCGCGATCACGAGCACGAGAAGCGCCGCGAAACCGCCATCGACGGCGAGCGTCCGCGGGTCCGCCCCGGGAAGCCAGGTGCGACGACGGTGATGCAACGGTTTGAGAGCCGAATGGAGCATTCCGTCCCGTTGTATCGGCAGGCAACCGGACACTTGTCACATACAGCCATACGAAAACCCTTCCTGGGCGCCCTTCATCCACCATTCGTCCGGAAGTTGGTCCACCGCGCTGCTGATGGGACCAGTGGGCGCTCGTCGACCAGTCCATCTGCCAGCAAGCGCCCCCATGCGCCGTCGGGCAAGTGCTAGCGTCTGCCCTCAGATGGCTGCCACGCCGACCTCCGAGGCCTCGACGGGCCGCCGCTACGGCGGCCGCACCGCGGACGAGCGGCGCGAGCAGCGGCGCGAGCAGCTCATCGAGGCCGGCCTCGAGAGCTTCGGCACCGTCGGCTTCTCGAACACCTCGATCCGGGCCGTCCTGCGCGAGAGCGGCCTCGCCGAGCGCTACTTCTACGAGAGCTTCGCGTCGCTCGAGCTGCTGCTCGTCGCCGTTCACGAGCACATCCACGCGGTGGTGCTCGAGCAGGTTCGAATCGCCACGAGTGAGGCCGGGTCCGACATCGAGGCTCGCGCCCGCGCCGGCCTGCGGGCGTTCATCGAGACGATCACGTCCGACCCGCGCTGGGTGCGCCTCAAGCTCCAGGAGCTCGGCGGCAGCGCCGGCGAAGAGGTGCAGAAGTTCCGGCGCCGGGCGCAGGTCACCTTCGCCGAGATGCTGATGGCTTACGGCCCCACTGAGGCGACGCTCGCCCGCCACTTGGAGCCACACGCGCTCGCGCGCGCGGTCGTGTCGGCGGTCGAGTCGCTGATCGACGCGTGGGCGGCCGGCGAGCTGCGCGTGTCGCTCGACGGCTTGATCGATCACGCCGTGGTGATCATCCGTGGCACCGTCACCGAGCTGGAGCGCCCGATCGCATGACGGCCACCACCCCACACGCGTCTCTCGTCCGACCCCCGTCGCGCGGCGACCGTCCGCCAGCGCTCCCGATCCCGGGCCACCAGATGACGAAGCGGTGGATCCTCGACCAGTCGAGCACGATCACCGAGATCCACGACACCTTCGGCGACATCGCGACCGTGAATTTCCTCGCGGGCCGCGGCGGCGTGCTCACGCGTGCGCCCGCCGACATCGAGAAGATCTTCAAGGCCCCGCCTGAGCACGTGCCGACGGCCGCTGGCGGGAGCCCGATCGGGCCGTTCGTGGGTGAGCACTCGCTGCTCACACTCAACGGCAAGCGCCACCTGCGCCACCGCAAGCTCCTGCTGCCGCCGTTCCATGGCGATCGCATGCGTGGCTACGCGACCGACATCCAGGACATCGCGGCCGCCGAGATCGCGACCTGGAATCCAGGCACGACGATGCCGCTCCAGCCCCACATGCAGGCGATCACCCTCGAGGTGATCTTGCGGATCGTGTTCGGCGTCGACGATGTCGCCCGCCAGGACCAGCTGCGCACCGCGATCGTGAAGCTCCTGTCGTACACGGAGAACAAGTGGCTGATGGGCCCGACGTTCATCGCAGCGGTGCGTGCCGGGCGCCTGATCGGCCCGGTCGCAAGGGTGGCCAAGGAGGTCGATCGCCTCATCTACGCCGAGATCGCCCAGCGTCGCCGCGCTGCCGACCTCGCAACGCGCAGCGACGTGCTGTCGATGCTCCTCACCGCCGTCGACGAGGACGGCGAGCCGATGAGCGAACAAGAACTCCGCGACGAACTCGTGACCCTGCTGTTCGCCGGCCACGAAACGACCGCCAGCGCGCTCTCGTGGACTTTCGAGCGCCTCGTTCGCAACCCCGAGGCGATGGCCGCCGCGATCACGGCGGCCGAGGGCGACGACCCCGACGGCGTGCTCGACGCGACCTTTCAGGAGACGCTTCGCCTGCGCCCCGTCGTGCCGGTCACGGCGCGCATCCTCAAGGCCCCGATGGAGCTTTCCGGCTACGCGATGAGGCCCGACGACCTGGTGATCATCAGCATTCTCGGCGCGTGCCGCCATCCGGACCGGTACGAGCGGCCGAACGAGTTCGACCCGACCCGCTACCTGAATGGCGCCAAGCAGGATCCGTTTGCGTGGATCCCGTTCGGTGGCGGTGTGCGCCGCTGCATCGGCGCCGCGTTTGCCAACCTCGAAGGCCGCATGGTGATGCGCGAGGTACTGCGCCGCACCAAGCTCGAGGCGGTCGATCTCGCCGACGAAGGCCTGCGCCGGCGCAACGTCACGATCGTGCCCTCCAAGGGCGCGCTCGTGAACGTGATTCGCGTCGACCGATAGCGCATCGCTGCCTCGGCCCCGGCCGGTGGCCGAGGACCGCGACGGAGCTCAGGCTTAGATCTGCCAGATCCCGGCGGTCAGCACCGGCAACTCGGTGCCGTCGGCGCGGATGCCGGTGACGTCGACCTCGGGAGAGCCGAGCATCACGTCGATGTGGATCTGCGACGTGTTGATCTTGTCTTGGTCGTCGGCGCCGGCCGTCATCGCGTAGGCGGAGCCAAAGGCGACGTGGCTGGCGGCGTTTTCGTCGAGCAGCGTGTCGTAGAAGACGGTCTCAAGGGGTCCGATGCGACCCTGCCCGTCGACGAGTGCAACCTCGCCGAGGCGGGAGGCGCCGTCGTCGCGCTTGAGGTACTCCTCGAGCACGGCGCCGTGCTCCTCGGAGAGCACTTCGACGGCCTTGCCCTCCTCGAAGCGCACCTGGAGGCCGGTGATCGACGAGCCGCCGAGCACGAGCGGGCGCGTCATGCGTGCGGTGCCGCTCGTGCGAGCCGGGTCCGGCGCGGTGAAGATCTCTTCCGACGGGAGGTTCGGCGCATGATCGATCCCGCCGACGGTCGTCATCTGCGCCGCAATCCACTTGCTGGAAGGCAGCAGACCAACGGTGAGGTCGGTGCCCGGACCGGTGAAGCGGATGCTGTCGAGCTGCAGCGCGGTGAGGCGTCCCGCAACCGAGGTGAGCGTGTCAAAGCGCTCTTTCCACGCGGCGACCGGGTCGGCCTCGTCGAGGCGCAGCACGTGCCAGAGCTGCTCCCAGAGCTTGCCGAGCGCGTCCTCTTCGGAGAGGTCCGGGAAGACGAGCTTGGCCCAGGGCGCCGTCGGGCAAGGAATCGCCGACCAGTTCGTGGTCTGGTCGTTGACGACCTTGACGGCCTCGGGCACGAACGGGAGCGGATCCTTGCCGATCCGGACGGGGTCCAGGTCGCTCAGCAGGCCGGGAGCAGATGGGCCGGTGAGGCCGATGCGGGCGGCGCGGAGTTCGCCGAGTTCCAGGATCCGCTGGCCGATCCACGGCGGGACGAAGCCAAGGGTGTCCTCATCGGCGTGCAGGACGCGGGCGCGCTTGAGGTGCGGGTCAAACCAGCTGACGTCGACGAACTTGGCTCCGGCTTTGTAGGCCTCGGCGGCAATCGCGCGCACGACCTCTTCTTTGCCCGGCTCGCAGGAGATCGCGACGACCTGGCCTGGCTGCACGTTGGCGCCGAAGCGGACGGCGAGGGCGGCGAGGCGGTCGAGATCCGGGATCATCCCGCCGAAGATATCGGGCGAGCAGGACCGGCCACCCCGCGCTTGCAAAGTCCATCCCGCAAATCGCCGCAAAAGTCGGCAGACTGCCCCGAGTGAGCACCCCTCCGCAGCACACGGTGGGCGAGCCCGAGTCCGAGCCCGCCGAGCCGAAGACGGCGAGCGGCGAAGCGCCCCCTTCCGAGCCCGTCACCGCGCCAGCGCAGTCGCGCGTCCGCGTTCGCGATCTCACGCGCTGGAAGATTCCCTTCCACTACGTCCCTCCGGTGCTCGTGGCCGTGGTCGGCGTCGTGATGCTGGCGATCGGCGGGACCGTCGGCACGTTCGGCGGCTGGTGGCTCGCGGCCGCCCTCCCGATCACGATCGGCGCCTTCCTCGCCAGCCCGTGGTTTGCCCTGTTGCCCGTCGCGGTGTGGGTCGGCTGGCTCATCTACGTCAGCGGCGCGCCGGGCGACGCCGCCCTGTCCAACACCCCCACGCTCGTCGGTCTGATGCTCGCGGGCATCGGCGCCGGCGCTACGGTGCTCGCCCAGCACGCCGTCTTCCCGGCCACCGAGCGGGGCGCCTGGCAGGCCTCGATCGGCCGGCTCGTGCCGCCGCTCGACGACGGCGAACCCGTCGAGCTGGAGGACCACACCGACGAGCACACGGTCGACTTCGCCGTTGTGGAGCCCATCGAGGCCACCGACGAGGAACTCAAGGCCGCCGACGCCGCAGCCAAGGAGGGCGCGACCATCGCCGAGCTGCCAGTCGTCGCCGGACGGCGCGCTGAGGCCAAAGCGGAGGCTGAGGCCAAGGCGGAGGCTGAGGCCGGGGGACAAGAGGCGGTTCCGGCCGCAGAGGACGACGCAGAAGCCGGTCCGCCGGCCGACGCCGAGAACGTAGCCGAGGAGAGCGTGGAGGCCGTGGCGGCGGACCCGAAGGTGGACCTCGAGAAGGCCAAGCCGGAGCCCGAACCGGCGGAGGATGGCGACAACATCAGGCTCGACCTGCGGCGCATCACCGAGCTCCCCCTCGACGCCGACCCTGCTCCACTCGACGAGGGTGGCCACGTCACCGAGTTCGCCGCCATCTCCGAGGCCGACCTGACTGCGGACGAGGACGCGGTGGAAGAAGTCCCCGAGACGGAGTCCGAGGCGACGGTCGAGACCGAGTCCAGGTCCGACGACCGCGAGCCCCCAAGCGACGATGTTGAGCCGGTCACCGCTCGAAGCAGCGACGCACCGCTACCGGCCGCCACTCAGGCTGGCCAGCGGAACAGCGACTCCAAGGCCTCCTCCAAGTAGTCCTATTTGGGCGGACTCGGCGCCGCGAGCCGGCGCTCGATCTCGGTTCTGATCTGGGTTTCCTCGGTGGAGTAGTTCTGGACCTCTCCGCTGAGGCGCTGGGCCTGCTTAGCGAGGGCCCGGCTCGTTCGGGCGCTCGCGAAGTCGGCGGCGAGGGCGTCCATGCGGTCGGCCGTGGTGCGGTAGAGCGCGGTGAGCGCGCGATGCTGGGTGGCGACCGTTGCGGGCGGTTTGGCTTGGGCGAGATCGTCGGCGGCGAGGCGAATACTGGCGGCGTACTCGCGGGTAGACTGGGCGGCGGCGACAGCGTCGCGGTAGTCGGCCTGGGCCGAGATTTCAGCCAGGCGCGCGCTCGTGCGCTGAGTGACCTGGCTGACGTTCGCTGCGTACGCGCGGGTCGCGGCCGCTCGCTCGGCGGCGGCGCGCTCGGCGTCAGCTGCCCCGCCTCCACCACAGCCCGCGAGGAGCGTCAGCGCGGCCAGGGCCGCCAGGAGTTGCCGGGCGGCCACCCGGCGAGCGGTCACCGCACCTCGGAGGGCTGCGGATCCGGGGCGACCGGCCTCGCAGCTCGGCGGCGCGGCGCACGCACCAGACCACCCTTGGCGGGGGCGAGGACGATCGATCGCCGACGCGTGGGCTCATCACGCGGGTCGACGGGTTCCAGTCGGCGTTCCGCCAACAAGGCGGCCAAGACCACGCGCATCTCAAGCATCGCGAAGCTCGCGCCGATGCAGCGCCGCACACCGCCACCGAACGGCGTCCACTCGTAGGTGCCCGGCGCCTCGGGGCCCAGGAACCGCTCCGGGCGGAACGCATCGGGATCCGGGTAGAGGTCGGGGCGACGGTGGAGCGCGATGGTCGCGCCGCCGATCATGGTGCCAGCCGGGTACGTGTAGTCGCCGATCTGGACCGGCTGGAGCACCTCGCGCATGAAGATCGGCAACACCGGTCGCGCGCGAAGAGTCTCCTTGATGGTCGCGTCGATGAGTTCATGGCGGCCGTCCAGCGCCTCGACCGCCAGCCGCTCCTGCAATTCGGGATGCCGCGCAATCCGCTCGGCCGCCCACGACAAGGCGGTCGCCGTGGTCTCGTGCCCGGCAACGAGCAGCGTCACCAGTTGGTCGCGAATCAGGCCGGTCGCCAGCGGCTCGCCATCGGCGGTGCGCGCGCTGAGCAGCATCGACAGCACGTCGCCGCGATCGTGCTCGCCGTCCGGATCCGCGCGGCGGCGGGAGATCTCCGCATCGAGTAGCCGACCGAGGTCCTTGCGGGCGCGCGTGACCCTGCGCAGGATCCGGTCGTCCTCCTGCGGGCGCCGCCCCGAGATCGCGGCGCGCATGCCAACCACCGCGAACAACCGCGGATTGGTGCCGACCTTCAACAAGTTCCGAACGGCCGCCCGCACGTCCGCGACGCGGTTGTCGTCCTGGATGCCAAACACCACGCGCACGATCACGTCGAGCGTGATCGACTGCATCCGGTTCCACGTCGGGAACGCGTCCTCCAGAGGCCATTTCGCAATCGACTTCTCCGCGACCGCGCGCATCGCGTTCTCGTAGGTCCGCATCCGGTCGCCATGGAACGGCGGCAGCAGCAGGCGGCGCATCTGCAAATGCTCGTCGCCGTCGAGCACGAGCACCGAGGCGCTGCCCACGAGCGGCGAGAGCGTGGCGTTCGCACGACCGGCCGCGAGCACGTCGGCCGGCTGCGACAGGAGCTGGCGGATCAGCTCTGGCTCAGCATGCATCACATAGGCGCCGCCAAACATCCGCAGCGTGAACACGTCGCCGTAGTCACGCAGGCAGCGATCGGCCGTCTCCCGAGGGTGACGGATCCATGCGTATGTCTGCCTCAGCGGATGCCATGGCAAACCCGGGGGAAGGCTGGCGTACGCCACACCCCCAGTCTAAACGGGCACCGCTCCCAAACGGCGCCTTCCCACTCAGCCGATGTGTGCCGGACCGGCCGACAGATCCGCATCCTCGTCGCGAATCCGCAACGCGGCGGCGACGAAGCCGACGGCGATCAGCCCGGCTCCGATCAGGAACGCCAGCGACCAGCCAGCCACCTGCGACTGGGCCACGATCTCCAGCACTTTCGGATCCTTCACGGCGCCCGGAATGAACGACTGCTCGCTCAGCGTGACGCCCGCGCCCTTCGCAAGCTCGATCGACTTCGACGTTTGGTGATCGGCGGCGAGCGTGGCGAGGATTGCCAGGCCGAAGGCGCCGCCGACCTGCTGGGTCGTGTTGAAGAGGCCCGAGGCCAGGCCGGCCTTGGACGGCTCGACCTTCGACGTTGCCAGGAACGTGAGCGGCACGAACGTCATCCCCATGCCGATCGCCAGGAAGATCATCGGCACAACGACGCCCGGGAAGTACGCGAGGTCGGTGTCGAGCAGCAGGCCGAACAGCAACATGCCGATGAAGGCCGAGCCCGTGCCGATCATTGCTGACTTCTTCACGCCGATCTTCGGCACCAGACCAGAGGCGAGGGTCGCCGTGAGAATGATCGACACCGAGAACGGCATGAAGGCAAAGCCGGTCTTGAGCGCGTCGTAGTGCAGCACCTGCTGCAGGAAGAGCGACAGGAAGAAGAAGAACGGGAAGATCGCCGCGAACGCGAGCAGACCGACCGTGTTTGCGGAGGCGACGCTGCGCGTCTTGAAGATGTCGAGCGGGACCAGCGGATCGCGGTGGCCACGCTCGACGACGTAGAAGATCCCGAGCAGCACGGCGGCGATCGCCAGGAAGATCAGCACGATCGACGATCCCCACCCATGCTCCTGCGTCTGCGTGATCGCGAAGACCAGCGACACCAGGCCGCCGGTCGCCGTCACGGCGCCCACGACATCGAGCGCCGGTGCGTCATCCGCGCGCGTCTCGACGATCTGCGTCCACGCGGCGATCACGACGAGCACGCCGACCGGCACGTTGACGAAGAAGATCCATTCCCAGCTTGTGTACTTCACGAGCACGCCGCCGAGCAGCAGGCCAAGCGCGGCACCGAGGCCGGCGATCGCGCCCCATACCGACATCGCCTTGGCCCGATCGGGGCCTTCGAACTCGGTGGTGATGATCGAGAGTGCCGCCGGCGACAGCAGCGCACCGCCGAGGCCCTGGAGGGCACGAGCACCGATGAGCTGCTCCTCGCTGCTCGCCAGGCCATTGAGGAGCGACGCGATCGTGAAGACGGAGACGCCCGCGACGAAGACCGAGCGGCGACCAAAGATGTCGCCGAGGCGCCCGCCGAGCAGGAGGAAGCCGCCAAACGCGAGCGTGTACGCGTTGACGATCCACTGCAGGCCTTCCTCGCTGAGCTTCAAGTCGGCACGGATCTCCGGCAGCGCGACGTTCACGATCGTCGCATCAAGGATCACCATGAGCTGCCCAAAGCAGACGATCGCCAGGACCAACCAGCGGTTGTCGTGACTACCGGTGGATGCCGCGCCGGCGTCCTTCTCGATGGAGTTCATGGGCGGCGACGCTAGCAGCACCCTTTCGTGACCGGACGGTGACCAGTCACTTCGCAACAAGTGAGGTTGGCGCGCGTAGAGTTTTGCCGGTGCGCCCCGCCGTCGTCCTCGAACGCCACGCCTCGCTCGCGATCCGGATCCTGATCGTCGGCCTCCTCATCGTCGGGGCTGTGTACGCGTTCCGCGCGCTTGCGTCGATCATCCTGCCGCTGCTCTTCGCACTGCTGCTCACCGCGCTCCTCTCCCCCGTCGTGGACCGCCTCGAGACCCACATGCGGCGCGGCTTCGCGGTCACCGTGGTGATCACCCTCTTCCTGGTGGTGATCTTCGGGAGCCTTGCCTTCATCGTCCCGGCACTGTTCGACCAGGCGGCCGACGCCGTCGCCCAGATCGAAGAAGGCATCGCGAAGATCCCGGAGGTCGCGGGCACGATCGGGCTCAACGCAAAGGAAACCCAGGAACTCCTCTCGACGACCTCAGAGCGCATCCGCGACAACCTCGGCGGCATCAGCAAGGCTGCGTCGACCAGTGCGCTCACGATCGCTTCGGTGACGATCTCGATCGCGTTCGGCGCGTTCCTCACGTTCGTCCTGCTCGTCTACCTGCTGATCGACGGGCGCGGATTTTGGGACGGCGGCGTCCGGCTCCTCGACGCCGACCGTCGCCAGGGCGCACACGCCTCAGGCGTCCGCGCGTGGCACGCGCTGCGCGTCTTCATCCGCAGCCAGGTGTTCGTGGCCGCCTTCGACGCGGTCGGGATTGCCCTCGGGCTGCTCGCACTCGGCGTGCCGCTCGTCCTCCCACTCAGCGTGCTCACGTTCATCCTGAGCTTCATCCCCTACATCGGGGCGACCATCTCCGGGATCGTCGTTGCCCTCGTCGCGCTGTCGACCGTCGGCCCCGGCGCGATGATCGGCATCCTCGCCGTCGCCGTGATCGTCCAAATGTTCGAGGGGCAGCTCGTATACCCGCTGCTCGTGGGCCGCAGCCTGCGCCTGCATCCGGTTACCGTGCTGCTCGCCGTCGGCGCCGGCAGCGCCATCCTGGGAGTGCTGGGCGCCTTCTTCGCGACGCCACTCCTCGCCACCGTGGCCGCCGCCGCCGGCTTCCTACCGGACCCAATGACCGACGAGACCGAGGCCCCCCACACCGAACGGGCCGACGCGCATCAGGAGCCTGAAGAACCCGACGGCCCACGCGGCGCGGTCGCCTCCGTCGCGACGCCAGGGGCGAAGGTCGTCGAGCTTCCGGCCGAAGTGCCAGGCGGACCGCTCTCGAGCGCGTAGGAACTCGGCCTCTCAACCGAAGTCGCCGAGCGCTTACGCGCCGGTAATGACACGGAAACATCAACCGCTTTACGATCCCGCCACCGTGATCCAAGACTTGGTCGACCACAACGCCCGCTGGGCCAAGACGTTCCAGCACGCCGGACTGCCCACGCCGCCAGCCCGCAAGCTGGCGATCGTCGTCTGCATGGACTCGCGAATCGACGTGTTCGACGCACTCGGCCTCGGCGTCGGCGAGGCGCACGTGATCCGCAACGCCGGCGGCATCGTGACCGACGACGTGGTCCGCTCGCTCGTGATCTCACAGCGGTTCCTGGAGACCGAGGCCGTCTTCGTGATCCACCACACCCGGTGTGGCATGCAGACCTTTACCGACGATGAACTCATCACCGATCTGGAGCACGACACGGGCCATCGTCCGCCATGGCCGATCGGGAGCTTCACCGACCTCGACCAGTCGGTCCGCGACTCCTGCGAGACCATTCGCGCGTCGCCGTTCATTCCGTGCCGCGACAAGGTGTGGGGCTTCGTCTACGACGTTGAGACGGGCCTGCTGCGCGAGATCACGGCGCCGAAGCCCGCGACCGCCTGAGCGCCTTCGTCCAGGCACGCGGCGGCCATGAGCCCCGGGCGCTCTAGGCTGACACCATGGCCTCGATCACCCAGCAGGTACGCGTCGCACCTGGAACCACGGCGAGGCTGGCAAAGCGGGACCCCGCGAGCTTGCTCGGCCTGCCGGACGGCAAGCGGCGTGGCCGCCTGCGCGCCGCCAAGGCGACGGCCCGGATCGCCGAGCTGCAAGAACTCCTCTGGGCAGAAGGCAAGCAGTCGCTGCTGCTCGTGCTCCAGGGCCTTGACGCCTCCGGCAAGGACGGCGTCACGCGGCACCTGCTGACCGGCATCAATCCGCAGGGCACCCAGGTCACGTCGTGGAAGGCGCCGTCGCTCGAGGAACTCAGCCACGACTTCCTCTGGCGCATCCACGCAAAGACGCCTGCCCGAGGCATGATCGGCGTCTTCAACCGCTCGCACTACGAAGACGTGGTCACGACGCAGTCCCTTGGCCTGATCGACGCGAAGGAAGCGAGTCGCCGCACCCGCGCGATCAACGAGTTCGAGCAGCACCTCGTCGAGCAGGGCACCGGAATCGTGAAGGTGTTCCTGCACCTCTCCAAGGAGGCGCAGCGCGTCCGCCTGCAAGAGCGGATCGACCTGCCCGAGAAGCACTGGAAGATGGACCTCGGCGACCTGGAAACGCGCGCCCACTGGGATCAGCTGCACGAGCTCTACGACCGCACCCTGTCGGCCACGTCGACCGAGCACGCCCCGTGGCACGTCGTCCCCGCCGACCGCAAGTGGCTGCGGGATGTCGTCATCGGCGAACTCGTGGTCCGCGAACTCGAACGGATGAACCCCAAGATGCCACCGCCAAACCCCGACTTCGACGGGATCACCGTCCCGTGAGCCCCCTGATGCGCATCGCGATCCCCGTCCCCAGCCCGTCATCGGCCATCGGCTTCGCCGGGTCGATCGCCCGCAGCATGGCGGCCATTCCAGTCGCGGCGTACGAGGCGTTCCAAGCGCTGCCGGCGCTCGCCGACCTGCTCGCCGGCATCACCGACCCCGACGGCCCGCTCCGGCAGATCGACGACGCGATCCTCGCCATCGCCGGCCTGAAAGACATCGCGCTCGCCCTCAACAAGATCTCCGACATGGCCGTCGCGCTCGACCGGCTCGCCGAACTCCAGGACGAGCTTGAGGCGCTCGGGCAGATGCAGCAGTCGCTGGAGACGATCGCCAGGCTCGAAGCTCCAGTCGCATCGCTGGCGCGCACGACCGAGTCGCTGCCGGAGCTCGCCACTGCGGCGGAGGCGCTGCCACGCCTCGTCGATGAGGTGCAGGCCGTCAAGGGCGTTGTGGGGCACATCGGCGAACGCATCGACGAACTCACGCCCGCTCTGCACCAGATCGCCGAATTCGGCGTCGGGCTCGAATCCGAGATCGACGACCTCGGTGCCGCCCTCGCACCCATCAGCACCATCGCCAGCAAGCTGCCCGGCGGCCGCAAGAAGGCACGCGAGATCGCGCGCGAGCAGGCCGCCGGCCTCAAGGCCACTGCGGCGCCGACGCCGCGCATCAACCCACCGCGGTAGGCGCCGAGGACCTCAGGCCCGAATAGGCCGGAGCTCCTCGGACCCGTCGAGCATGTGGCGGCGAAGCGTCCCGTTGGGAGCGACCTCGTACGACCCCATCCGCAACAGCACCGGCGAATAGACGTGCAGCGTGACCGCCGGCTCGTCGCCCGTGTGGTGCACGCGGTGGATGTCGTGTGCCGCGAAGGAGAAGTGTTGGCCACGCGAGCAGCTGCGCTCCACGGGCGTCGGGGCCCCGATGTGCAAGCGCGACTCGGTGACCTGCCCGCGGAGCACAAGCCCGACGCCACCCGCGCCGTCGTGGTCGTGGAAGCCGGTGTCGTGCCCCGGCATCCAGCAGATCAGCCAAGCGCTGTAGCGATCGGTGCGCGCCACCTCGTGGTAGGTGCGCTGGAGCGGCTCGTGGCGGACGTGCGGATGCCACAGGTTTTGCTTGACGGCCAGGCCGTGCGCGACGCCGAGGAGTTCGGTCGGCGTGAGGTCTGGTCGCGGGGACGCGACGGCCGACAGCGCCCGCGGAGTAGCGGAAGCGGTGGCAGGCGCATGGCCCGTCGCGGTTGCGGAGGACATGAGCTAGGCCGCCTTTCCGAGCAGAGCGTGGGCATGTTCGTGTGCGTGAGCCGGGGTGATCGGCGAGGGCAGGGCACCTTCGACGACCGGACGATCGCTGCCGTGAACGAGGCGTTCCGGACCGACCATCACGGCGACGGCTGACAGCGCCACGTCGCCGTACGAAGAGGTCTCGTACCACGTGTGTTCGTCGCGCACGGCTCGGCGCGCGAGATGGTCAGCGCCGCGCGCAGCGAGCCGTTCGGCGTGCAGGGGCGCGAGGCCGGCGAGCATGGCGAACAGCACACGCAGCTCGGGATGCTCGCGGCGGCCGCGAGCGGCCCAGGCGAACCAGGCGCGCTGCATGGTCGAGACGTAGTCGGTGAGGCCAGGCCACCACCACGGTTCGGCACTCCAGCGGGCGTCATCGCAGCTCACGAGATCCGATGGCGCCGGCCCCGGATGAATGAAGAGCGGGGCGCCAGCCCGGCCGAGTGTCTCCAGGATGGGGCCGATTCGATCGAGGTCGTGCGCGCTTCCGAGCGCGCCGGCCGGAAGGCAGAGACCAACCGCGCCATCGGCGAGTTCCGCCTCCAGCTCGGCCGGATCGGGATCGACGAGCGAGATGCTCCCCCAGCGCTGGAAGCGCTCGCCAGCGGCCGCGATCCCTTCGCGGTGAGCCGCCAAAAGAGGCTCGGAATCCTCACGAGGCAGCCATTCCGTCCCGAGCGCCGTGGAGGGCGCGACGACGGCGAGATCGATCCCGTCGCGGTCGAGCAGCGCAGCTCGGACCTGTGGATCCTCGGGACCGGGCATAGCGCAGGCGGGCTCGGCCAACAAGTGCAACGTCCAGCCGTCAGGCCGGCGGCGCACGAACGGCGCCTCCGTCCGGCGGGCAAGGGCGTCCCAGAGCGGTTCGCTCCAGAGGTGCTGATGGGTGTCGACGGCGGCCACGGATTACAAACTACTCAATCAGCACAGGGTTTGTGCTCTTTACAGCCGGACGGGCCAGTTGAGGCGCACAGGCGCTCATGTCCGCAACTCGTAAGGCATCGTCCAGCCATCGCCTAAGAAACGACCCGGGCGACGGAAACACCAGGCTTCGCGGGGCCTTGTGACCGCGCCCGTCGCCCCTTCCTGCGCAT
Organism: Solirubrobacteraceae bacterium; assembly: GCA_032119595.1. Taxonomy (GTDB): domain Bacteria; phylum Actinomycetota; class Thermoleophilia; order Solirubrobacterales; family Solirubrobacteraceae; genus JAGIBJ01. The sequence goes on from JAUMBQ010000006.1 coordinate 233,282, forward strand.
TCCCTGCTTACAAACGAGCGGGAACGCGCCAGAAAATTCTGCAAGGACTGCAGTTGTTGCACAATGGGGAGGCGATGCTCATCCCCGTCTCACCCAGCATCGGCCTGCCCGCGCTCGCGGCACTGGTCCTCGGTGAGTCGGCCGGCCTCCCTCTTCCGGGCGAGACGGCCCTGATCGTTGCGGGTGGCCTGGCGGCCACCGGGCAGCTCTCCCTCCCCGCCGTGATCGCCGTCGCGGCGATCAGCGCGATCATCGGCGACATGATCGGGTACACGATCGGCCGACGGGGCGGACGCAAACTCCTGTTGCGCGAGGGTCGCTTTAGCGGTCACCGGCACGCTGCAGTAGCCAAAGCCGACGTCTATTTCGAGAAGTACGGCGTCCTCACCGTGTTCTTCGCCCGCTTCGTGCCGGGCGTTCGGGTCGTTGGCGCCGTCGCCGCCGGCACGACCCAGATGCGGCTGCGCTCCTTTGCGATCGCGAACGCGCTGGGCTGCATCACCTGGGCCACGACCGTCGCCTCGATCGCGTACGCGGTCGGTCCTGCCGGAGCCGTCGTCCTGATCATCGTCGGCTTCTCGATTGCCGGCGTCGGGATCGTCAGTGCGTGGGTCAAGGCGCGTCAGGTCCGTCGCGTCGAAGCACAGACCGGCCTCGAGATGACCGATCCCCTCGAGGCGCTCGCCGCTGCGGCCATCAAGGCCGAAGCCGAGGCCGAGCACCTGATCGGCGCCGATCGGGACGCTTCGCGGGAGGCGCGCCCGCGCCTGGAGCCAGCGCCCAGTGCGCCCCTGAGCGGATCGGCCCCCGCGCCCTTGACGCTCGCCGCCTGCGCCAACCGCCTGCCGTAGGCGGCGCCTCACCGCGCTGCGGAGCCCTTCGGCTCACGCCAGGCCGGCCCGTCACGCGCCTCTTCCTGGCCCGTCACGCGCCTCTTCCTGGCCCGTCATGCGCGCCGCCTGGCCCCCTGACTCGGCGCCGGCGCCTAGCCCCGTCGCTCAGCGCCGGTTCGCCAGGATGGCTCGTTCGATGTTGCGCTCGGCGAGCGCCGTGATCGTGACGAACGGATTCACTCCGACCGAGCCCGGGATGAGCGAGCCGTCCACCACGTGGAGCCCCCGGTAGCCGCGTACGGCCCCGAAGTCGTCGGTGGCCGAGCCCAGTAGGCAGCCGCCGAGCGGGTGGTAGGTGAAGTCGTCGGCGAAGGTGCGGCCTCCACTGAACAGATCGTTGCGGTACCCGGTCCGTGTCTTGCGATTGATGCGGCCGGTGATGGTCTTCAGCGTCCGCAGCGACGCGGCGTTCTTCTGCCGCGACCAGTCCATGTGGATCGTGTCGGTGGTGCGATCAAAGCCGATGGTTGCGCGCTCCGGATTGCGCGTCACCCCGAGGTAGCCGATGGTCCACGCTTCAAAGCCGAAGGGCATCGGCGTGATCTCCACGAGGGCCGACGCGGCGGGGTCGTCCCAGTTGTCGATCGCCGCGACGGGCATGGTCGACTGGACTGGGCCCGTCGGATTCGCAAACCCGGTGAACCGGGTCGTCATGACGTTGCCGTTATTGCCCCAGCCTTGACCGACCTGCGCCGGGAGGTCAGCGAGCGCACCGGTCTCGCGGGCACGCAGCAGCAGCTCCGTCGTCCCGAGGCTGCCGGCGCCGAGGATGAGCTGCGAGCAGCCAATCTCTCGCTCACGCAGCACCTGGCCGGTCGGCGAGATCTCCACGACCTTCAGGACATACGCGCCGCCTGGCTCCTGGCGGATCGAGGCGACCCGGCTCAGGCTCTGAATCGTGACCCTCCCGGTCCCGAGCGCTTCGGCGAGGTAGGTCTTGTCGAGGCTCAGCTTGCCGTGGTTGTTTCCGTAGATGACCTCCTGCGCAAGGGCTGAGCGGGGCACTTTGCCGGCCTGCTCGCGCTCCATGTAGTCCAGGTCGTAGACCTGGGGAATCACGACGGTCTTGAACCCCGCCTCCTCGGCTTGACGGCGCCCGGTGCGGGCAAAGCCGTAACACGGCGCGCGCGCCAGGAAGCGGTCGGAGATCGTGTTCGCGCGCAGCATTGCGTTGGCGCGCGGGAAGTACGTCGCGTACATCGCCGCCGCGTCGACCTGCGGGAGAATTTCTTCGAAGTAGCTGCGCCGCGGGGTCACCGCCATCCCGCCGTTTACGAGCGAGCCGCCGCCGACCCCGCGCCCGAGGAACACGCTCGTGTCGCCGAACTTGACCCGGTCGAGCACGCCGGCCTGCGATGGGATCGTGCGGTTCACCACGTCGAGCCCGAGGAACGCATCAAGCGGGGCCGCCGTGCGGCGCTTGAACCACATCGCGCGCCCGTCCGGCGCAAGGGTGCTCGTGAAGATCTTTCCGTCGCGCGCCGGGGTGTTCCAGAGCTGCCCCATCTCGAGCATCAGCACCTCGGTCCCGCTTTGCGCCAAGCGGAGCGCCGCGGTCGCACCGCCATAGCCCGTGCCAATGACGATGGCCGGCCAATGCGCTCGCGCCGTGCTCGCCTCCGCGGCGCGACTGAGCGCGTCCACGAGTGCGCGCGGGTCACGCAGCGCGGCGGCCTGCACCTCGGCGGTGGTCAGCGCCGTGAGGCCGGCGCCGGCCGAAAGCGCGATCGCGGAGCGACCGAGGAACGTTCGGCGACTGGACCGATGGGACATTGGTCGCCTCGAGAGCTAGGGACGGCGGGGGACATCTGCGACGAACGTCACAGAGTGATCGATTCTAAGCACCCTGGAGTCCGGTGCATAGGAAGCGCCCGCTCGACGGCCCACGAGCGGAACCAACCATCCCCGGAGGCAGGGGAGCGGGGCAACACAACGAAGTGCAGACCGGTGCCCCGCGACCATCCAGCGCGCCCTCGCGGGCCGCGTCACCGCCGCATTCCACCCGAGCACCGCGACCGCGAGCACGGAACGTCGCGCCAGGCGGAGGACGTCATCGACGTCCCAGACACGCTGCTGCGACGCAGTTCGCGACGCATCAAGCTCGACGAGGCCGTCATCCTCGCCCGGACGCCCGGCGGGCGGGTGTTGGTCAGTGCAGTCGCGCTGATCGCACTGCTCACCGTGATCGGGTTGGTCGCGCTCTGGCCGAGGCAGACCGACCGAACACCAGCGGCGGGAACCCAGACGCAGGGCGCGACCATCGTCGCAGTGACGGACAAGGACTGCCCCGGGGCCAGCGGAGGCGAGGACCCACAACAATGCCGAACCATCACGATCGAGCCCGCTGGCGAACGGCCCGCGAGTGACATCGTCGTCGGGCCCGCCAGCGGCGCGGCGCGCTTCGCCCCTGGAGACCGCGTTCGGGTCGCCAAGATCCCGGCCCAAACGCAAGCAGCGGCCGAACTCGCGGGGGTGCCTGGCGAGGAGTACAGCCTCGTCGGCGCAGATCGAACCAGGGAACTCCTCATCGTCGGGGCGCTGCTCGGTCTGCTCGCGCTGGTGGCGCTGAGGGGTCGCGGCGCACTCGCGCTGCTCGGCGTTGGCCTCTCGATCTTCCTGCTGGTGGGCTTCCTCGTGCCAGCCATCCTCGCCGGACGCCCCCCGCTCTTGGTCGCGCTCGTCGGTGCGCTCGCGGTCATGTTCGTGACGCTCGTGCTGACCAACGGCCTCGGAGCACAGACGCTCGCGGGCGTGCTCGGGATCTCCTTCACGCTCGTCTTCACGACGGTCGTGGGCCTGATCGGCGTGCGCTTCACCGGCCTTGATGGCACGGGCAGTGAACTCTCCACGGTGCTCGCCCAAGCTGGCCCTGGGGTGTCGCTGGAGGGAATCCTGCTTGCCGGAATGGTCATCGGCGGCCTCGGCGTCCTCGCCGATACGGCGGTGACGCAGGCCTCAGCCGTGATGGCTCTGCGACGCGCCGATGGGAGACTCGGAGCTCGGGCGCTGTACGCACACGGCGTGGTGGTCGGCCGGGACCATCTGTCGGCGACGATCCACACGCTCGTGCTGGCGTATGCCGGCACGGTGCTGCCGCTCCTGCTCGTCCTGCACGCGGGTGCCACGACCACTGCCGACACGCTCAACCAGGTTGACATCGCCGAGCCGGTCCTCGCGACGATCGTGGGCTGCGCCGGACTCATCGTCGCGGTCCCACTCACTACGGCGCTCGCGGCGGCACTCGTCGCCCGGATCCCAGCGAGTGCACTGCCCGAAGGTGACGGGCACCACCACTGAGCCCGCGACGGCGCGACCTCAGCGCAGCAAGCCCACGCCGGCGAGACCTCAGCGCAGCAGGGTGAGCGGGACGGCGTAGAACGCCTGCGGTCGACCTGGTTTGCCCTGCTGCGGCGCCTGCCCTTTGCGCACCTTCACGGGCCCGGCGTCGAGGGCCCCGCCGCCGTGCGCCGAGGCCCAGCGCTGAAGGTGGGTGAGGTCGACGCCGGCACGCTCCAGCAGGTCAGCCTTGAAGAGCGCGAGCCCCGGTAGCTCGCTCGTCGGCTTGAGGGTGCGAAGCGCGGCGATCAGCTCGTCGTCGGTCATGCTCAGAAGCGGCTGCCGGGCGACTAGAGCCCGATCTGCGAGCCGCTCGTGAGGTAGCCCCATTCGACGAACGACTTCACGAGCGTCTCGGTGAACGGGATCTCCGAATCGGCGAAGGCGCCCTTGAGGAACCCGCCCGCGTCTAGCTTCGCCAGAACGCCTTTGGCGCCTTCCAAGTCGCCGAGGAGCAGGAAGTCGGCGATGACCGCGGCGCCAGCGGACTGCACCACGTCGTTGGGGTACTCCTCCTTCTTGGCGTCCGCGATGATCTCGTCGAGGAGCTGCGTCTTTTCGGTGAGGTCCTCGCGGATGGCGTCCGGGTACTCGCGGGTGACGTCCTTCAGCGCGCCGCCACGCACCCCGACGATCTGGATGGCCGGGAAGCTCGCCGCATATGCGGAGAACGCGTAGGCGAAGCGGTCGTCGTGGCTAACGAGCTCGATGCCCGGCGCGCCGCCGATCTCCTTCAGGACGTAGCCGTAGTTGCCCCAGAACTGGCTGACCGGAGCGGCCCAGCCCGTCGCGGTGGACAGGGCGATCGACGAGGTGGAGCAGCAGTGCGCGCCACCGCTGAACGTGTCAACGATGACGTCGACGACGCCGTCGGCGTTGAGGTCGGCGAGGGTGATCCGAGGCCGGCTGTAGCTGCGGCTCTTGATGTTCGGGAGACGCGCCTTGGTGAGCTTGCCCGTCGGCCCGGTCACCGTGAGACGCAGATCGCGGTAACGGTCGTACGACTTCACGAGGCGGTAGTTCACGACCGCGGTGACGCTGCCGGAGACGGCCTTCGTGGAGGTCGGCTTCTTCGCGGCATCGGCCGCGGGCGCCAGGCCGGTGAAGGCGATGGCGGACAGCAGCGCGGTCGCGGTGAGTCGGCCGGGCCGGAGGCGGGCAGAAGAACGAAGGACGCGCATGGCCGGAGCGTAACGCCCAGTTGGGACGAACGCCCGATGTCAACGCTTGACGTATATACGGTTGCGCTCGGAGATATACTCGCTCGTCATGGGCAAGCACCTCGTGGACCTGGATGAAGATCGCCTCGCAGCCGCTCGAGCCGCATTGGGCACCCGCACCATCAAGGACACCGTCAATCAGGCACTGAAGGCCGCGACAGCCGATCGCGACCATCAGGTGATCACCGCGCTCGACCGCCTCGCCGCCGCGGAGCTTCACGAGCGCAACGACGCCTGGCAGTGACGTACCTCATCGATACGAGCGTCCTCAAGCGGATCGGCCACCCCGACGTCCGAGCCCGCATCCAGCCGCTCGCGATCCGCGGCGAGATCGCACGAGCCTCGATCTGCGACCTTGAAGTCGGGTACTCCGCACGCAACGGCGACGAATGGACCCAACTCATCGACGCCCTTTCTCCGTTCCCCGTGGTGGAAACCACTGCGGCCCACGTGCGCCGAGCGCTCCAAACGCAACACCTCCTCGCACAGCGGAGTCAGCGCGGTCGGAAGATCCCAGACCTCCTCATCGCGGCCGCGGCGGAGGAGCGCGGCCTCGTCGTGCTTCACTACGACGCCGATTTCGACCTGATTGCTGGAATCACCGGCCAGGCGACGGACTGGGTCTCGCCCGCCGGCTCGCTCGACTGAGCGCCGCTACTCCTTGGTCGACGGCACCAACGCGGGCTTCGCAACGATGCGGGCGGACACGCGCGGAGCCAGCGCGACCAGCAAGGTCATGACGCGCCAGGGCGTGGGCGCGTGGCGTTCGGGGCGGCGGGTGCGGATGAGGTACGCGGCGGCGTCGGCCACGTGACTCGGTTTGCCGACCAGCCGCGCCGTGAGCTTCTTCTCGGTGAGCTCGGTCTGCGGGAAGCCCTCCGTCGGGATGAAGCCAGGGAGGATCACGCCGACGTGGACGCCGAAGGCGGCCTCCTCGGCGCGCAGCGCGTCGGCCCAGCCCATGAGGGCAAACTTCGACGCGGAATAGGCACCGGCGTTCGGGCGGGAGATCCGGCCGGCCACGCTCGACACGATCAGGATCGACGACGGCGCCGCCGCCCGCAGCGCCGGCAGGAGCGCTTCGGTGACGCGAAGCTGCGCGTCGAAGTTGAGGGCCATCACGTCGCGGTAGCCGGCATGACCGATCTTCGCGAAGCTTCCACGGCCACCGCTTCCGGCGTTGTTCACGAGCACCGCGAGCTTGCCGCCCGCCGCGTCGACGGCCGCTGCAAGCTTGGCCGGGCCATCATCATCGGTCAGGTCGACGGCCGCGACGAGCGAGCCCGGCAGCTCCTTCGAAAGCGCCTCCAGTCGCTCCGCCCGGCGCGCGACCAAGATCACGCGATAGCCGTCAGCGCTGAGCCTGCGTGCCACGGCCTCGCCCAGTCCACTGGAGGCGCCCGTGACCAGGGCGAGCGGCCGGGAACCGGCAGAGGAAGGCGTCTCGGGCATGCGCCGGAGACTACTTCCGAGCCAGCGCTGGCCGTCGCCGACCGCGGTGACCGGCGTGCACGGCCGGCTGGGCCGACAAGATTGCGGTGATGCCCGGACTCCGCCTGTCGATCGTCACCTGTCTCGGAGCGCTGGTGCTCGGGACCGGACTCACGGGATGCGGCGGCGAAGCGTCGGAGCGCGACGCGAACCTCGACCCGCTCGGTCCGGCGTCGACGCAGCCACGCGACGCCGACGCAGCCACGTCGACGCCGTCTGGAGAAGACCCTGCGAAGGCCGAGGCTAGCGACCAGCCCAAGCGAGGCGAGGTGAAGGTCATCGCCTCAGGCCTTCAGGTGCCTTGGGACATCGCGTTCACGCCGGGCGGCGACGCGTTCGTGTCCGAGCGCGACCGTGGCGACATCCTGCGGCTCAGCGCTGGCGGGGGTGATCCGACAACGCTCATGACCGTCCCAGGAGTGAGCGCAAGCGGCGAGGGCGGGCTGCTCGGCCTGGCCGTGTCGCCCGCGTTCACCACCGACCGGACGCTCTACGCGTATCTGACGGCTGCGGACGACAACCGCGTCGTCGCGATCGACACCCGCACGAAGAAGGCGACGCCGATCCTGACCGGCCTGGCCAAGGGCGAGATCCACAACGGCGGTGCACTGGAGTTCGGGCCGGACGGCAAGTTGTACGTCGGCGTCGGCGAGGTCGGGGAGCCCGGCCTCGCGCAGGACCGCTCCATACACAACGGCAAGATCCTGCGGATCGAGCGAGATGGCGATGTCCCGTCCGACAACCCGTTTTCCGGGTCGCCCGTCTGGTCCCTCGGGCATCGCAACGTCCAAGGCTTCACCTGGGATTCCGAAGGCCGGATGTGGGCGAGTGAATTCGGGCAGAACGAGGTCGACGAGGTGAACCTCATCCGCAAGGGCGCGAACTACGGCTGGCCCGAGGTCGAGGGCAAAGGCGACACGCGGGGCGGCAAGTTCACGAGCCCGGTGGTGACGTGGAGCCCGACCTCGTCGAGTTCGCCGAGCGGTGCGGCGATTGCCGGCGACGAGCTCTACGTGAGCGCCCTTGCCGGCCGCACGCTCTGGCAGATCCCGCTCGACGGGACGACTGCTGGCCCCGCGAAGAGTCTCTTCCCGGACACCTACGGCCGGGTACGCGGCGTGGCGACGGCCCCGAACGGGACGATCTGGTTCTCGACTTCCAACACCGATGGGCGGGGCGACCCCGCAGGCGACGACGACCGGATCCTGCAACTCGGGGTGTGACGAGGGTCGTCGCCCAGCCTCTCCCAAACGGCTCAGGTCTCCGGCGGCAGGACTGCGCCGCCGTGAGCCGCTACGCGACAAGTACCGCGGCGACGAGCGCGGCGGCTTCGGTCAGCGCGATCGAAGCGCCCAGTGTGTCGCCGGTGCGCCCGCCGAGGAGGGACCGGGCGCGGGCATCGACCAGGAGCTGCATCACCACGACGGCGATCGCCATCGCGCCGACCGCCGCGAAGCCTGGCAGCGCAAGCCACGGCAGGCCGGCCCACGCGAGCGCGACGAGCACGGCACTCACCATGAGGAGCGCGACGAACGTCGCTGCGAGCGCCCGGCCGGTGACGGCGAAGCCGGCACCGAGGCCGCCCGGACGAGCCGGTGGGAGCCGCCACGCGTGCGCGACGGCTCCTGTTCTAGCGAGCGCCATCGCAAAGGCGAGCGTGAGCGGAAGCTCACCGGGGTCGGGCGTGGTCGCTGCGGCGACGACGAGGGCGAACCAGCCGACGATCGCGACGGTGCCGTAGGCCCCCGTCGCCGAATCCCGCATGATCTCGAGCCGTCGCTCGCGGGATCCGCCTCGCGCGCCCAAGGCGTCGAAACTGTCGGCCAGGCCGTCGAGGTGCAGCGCGCCGGTGAGGCCGGCCAGCAGGATGGCCACAAGGGCGCCGGCGAGCAGCGGCGCGTGGTCGGACGGAAGGGAAGCGACCAGACCAATCAGGAGCCCGAGCAGCGCGCCCACGACCGGGAACCACGGCGCCGACGCCGCCACTTCTCGGGCGCCGATCGATCCCTGCGCCTTCGCTGGGATCGGGAGGATCGTGAGCAGGGTGAGGGCCGCGACGAGCGCGCGCGCTCCGACGCCGGGGGAGGCCGGTGCCTCAGACATCGCCGGGTGCTGCCTGCTCGGCAGCCGCGGCGGTCGGACCATCGACGCCCGCTTCGGCGAACGTGGCCATGCCGGCATGCAGCGCGCCGGTCGACGCCAGGAGCGGCAGGGCCAGCAACGCGCCCGACGCCTCGCCGAGTCGCAGGCGCAGATCGAGCAGCGGCTCCAGACCGAGTTCTGCGAGAACGGCGGTATGCGCCGGCTCCGCCGAGCGATGCGCGGCAAGCAGCGACTCGGCCACGAGCGGCTCGCGCCGAACCGCGGCGATCGCGGCGACGCCCGTCGCGAAGCCGTCGAGCAGGACCGGGAGGCGTAGGCGCGCCGCCGCGGTCGCCGCGCCGGCCAGAAGCGAGAACTCCAGACCGCCGAGGGCCGCGAGGATGGCATCCGGGTCGCCTCCCGCGACGACGTCGGCATGCTGCTGCAGCGTCGCAGCGACCGCCGCCCGCTTGCGATCCAGGCCCGCGGCGTCGACGCCGGTACCGCGGCCCACGACCTGCCGCGCGACGAGCCCGCAGAGCGCCGCAGCGAGGACGGCGGCAGTCGTGGTGTTACCGATGCCGATCTCCCCCACGACGATCAGGTCGACCCCTTCGGCCGCGAGGTCTTCCACGAGCGACTCGCCGGTCGCCCAGGCCCGCGCATGCTCAGCGGGCGTCATCGCAGCACCATCAGTGAAGTCGGCCGTGCCTCGACGCACTTTTCGGTCGATGACACCCTCCGGCGTCGGGCCGGCCAACCCGACATCCACCACCCGCAGGAGGTGGCCGTCTCGCGCAGCCAGCACGCCGACGGCGCTCTCACCGCGCGCCGCCGCCGCAGCGACCTGCGCGCTCACCTTGGATCCGAAGAGGCTGGTGCCGCGAACGGCGTGGCCGTGGTCGGCGGCGGCGACGATGACGCCGGCCTGAGGCGCCGCAGGGAGCGGTCCGCCGGTGATCGCAGCCCACCGCTCAAGGGCGGCGTCGAGCGCGCCGAGGCTTCCGGCGGGCCGGATGAGCTGGTCGGCGCGGTCGCGCACGGCGATCTGCGCGTCGCGGTCCGGGGCTGGGATCGGTGCGCGGTCGGCGGCACGGTCGCCGACGCCTGGCCCGCGCGGCCCCTGCCGCAGCGCGGGCGGCACGGCTTCAGGCCGCTCCTCCCACTGCTCGCTCAGGATGACCGCGTCGAGCGGCGTGCGGGCCGACCAGCCGGCCGACTCCAGGCCCGGCCGGACCGGGCGTTCATCGGGCCAGCCGACGCAGAGATAGGCGACGGGTTCCACGCGAGCTGGCAGGCCGAAGACCTCGCGGAGATCGTCCGGGTCATAGAACGACACCCAGCCGATGCCGAGCCCCTCGGCGCGGGCCGCGAGCCAGATGTTTTGCACCGCGCAGGCCGTCGAGTAGATGTCGGTCTCGGGGATCGTGCCGCGGCCAAGCACCTCGACGGCGTCATCGCCATGGTCACAGCAGACCACGAGCCCGACGGGTGCCTCGACGACCCCCTCGATCTTCTGGTCCAGGAACGCGCGGGCGCGCTCGTCGAACCGATCGGCCTGGCGGATGCGCTCGCGCTGCGCGAGCTGCCGAACGGCGCTGCGGCGCTCGATCGAGCGCACGACGATGAAGCGCCATGGCTGCATCAGCCCCACCGAGGGCGCGCGGTGCCCGGCCTGCAGAACGCGGCGGAGCACGTCGTCCGGCACGGCGTCCGGGCGGTAGCGGCGAATGTCGCGGCGCTCCGCGATCACGTCGTGCACCGCCTGCAGCGCGTCCGGCTCGAAGCGCCATCCACGCGGATCCGCTGCGCGCTGCGCCGCACGCGAAGCATCGAACCCCTCCGGCGTGACCGGACGGGGCGTCTGCGGAGTACTCGCCATCAGGGCAGCAACGGTACCGAGGGCGCGACGCCCACGGCAGCCGCTCCCACGCTCGCCGCGCGGCCATCCAGGCGCCGAAGCCCGGCAACCGGCGCATCCGGGCGCCTTCGCCCGCTACCTTCCCGGGCGATGGCGGTCGTGGCAGCAAGTGGATGGATCAACAACGCGGTCGTCACCGGGGGCTATCCGGCGCTCGCGGGACTGATCCTGGTGGAGAATGTGTTCCCACCGATCCCGTCGGAGCTGATCCTGCCGTTGGCCGGCTATTACGTCGGGACCGGCGAACTGCTCTTCATCGTGGCCGTCCTCGCGGCCACACTTGGCTCCGTGGTCGGTGCACTGCTCCTCTACGGCGGCGCGCGCCGCGGCGGGCGTCCGCTCATCTACCGCTATCCGAGGCTGCTTCGCCTCAAGGAGGCCGACCTCGATCGTGCCGACGCCTGGTTCGACCGCTACGGCGCGTGGATCGTGCTGTTCGGGCGGCTCGTCCCGGGCGTGCGAAGCATCGTGTCGGTGCCCGCAGGCCTCTCGGAGATGCCGATGTGGTGGTTCATCACGCTCACGGCGCTCGGGTCCGCGATCTGGAACAGCGCCCTGATCGGGGCCGGATGGGCACTCGGCGATCAGTTCGGCGAAATCGAGACGATCATCGGGCCGCTCTCCCGCCTCGTGCTCGTCGCGCTCGTCGTCGGTACGGGTCTGTTCGTTGCGCGTCGCTGGCAGCTGCGCCGCGCCGCCCGCGCTACGGCCTGACCACGGAGCCGACGGCCTCGCGCAGACGCGCCTGGACCTCGTCGATGCTGCCGGTGGCGTCCAGGCGCTGGAAGGTCGTGGCCTCCGGCAGCGACCAGTACGCCTTCGTGAACGCCGCCAGGTAATCGAGTTCCTCGCGGTCGTAGCCACGCACCTCCACGCGATGCTGAGCCACGTCCTCGGTGACGCTCAGGAAGAACACCGCGTCAGGGGCTCTGAACCAGCGCAGGATCGCACGAGCCAAGCGCTCTCCGCGGTCGACCCGAGCCCGGATCAGCGCGTATTGGCAATACGAGTAGCGATCCATCACCGCTACCCGCCCCGTGACCTGCGACGAGATTCGTGCACGCGCGAGCGCCGCCGTCCGCACCGCGATCTCGACCACCACCTGCCCGCTCGAACCCAGGAGCCCTCGGGTGTCGCCCCGGCCAAGCCGGCCAGCGAGCCGGTCGGTCACGCGCCGCCCGCCCGGATTCTCGAAGTACGAGGCGGGCACGCCTTCAGCGCTCAGCCACGCCGCGAGCAGCTTGGACTGGGTCGTCTTGCCGGCCCCGTCGACTCCGAGCACGGCGATGATCAGCGGGCGAGGCACGCGCGCAACGCTAGACGGCGGGAGCGCTGCGAGAATGCCTGGCAGCGTGAAGCGACTGATCCTGATCCGCCATGGCTCGACGAGTGCGGTGCGCGGCGCCGCGTTTCCCGTGGACGAGCCGCTCGACCGATTCGGCGTCGAAGCGGCCATGGCGCTCACCGGGTCCGCTGGCCGCGGCGTGGCCCTCTGCGGTCCCTCGCTGCGCGCACGGGAGACCGCCGCGCTCCTCGGACTCGAGGCTGCCGTCGACCATGCTCTCGACGAATGCGACTTCGGAAGCTGGCGCGGCCGCTCACTCGCCGACCTTCATGCCGAGGATCCCGACGCGGTCGGGCTCTGGCTCGGTCACCCCGATGCTGCCCCGCACGGCGGTGAGACCCTCAGCGAGGTCCACCATCGCGTCGACGCGTGGCTCACGAAAGAGGCCCACGGCGACGGCCGGACCATTGCGATCACGAGCGGCGGGGTCATCAAGTCGGCGGTGGCCATCGCTCTCGGCGCGCCGATCGACGCCACCTGGCAGATCGACGTCAATCCCTTGCACTTCACCGAGCTGCATGCCCACGACGGCCGCTGGTCGATTGCCTGCATGAACGCGCCGCTCGTGCCCGTCAGTGATCGCGCCCGTGCCCGAGGCACTGGGCCTTCGAGCGACCGTGACACGGAGCGACCGGACGCCACCGAGCCTGCCGTCGCGGCGGATCCCGAGTGACCGCCGCTGCGCTCCTCCTCGGCGTCGGCGCCGACCTCGCGCTGGGCGATCCGGCTCGTCGTCACCCCGTTGCGGGGTTCGGCACGCTCGTCATCGAGGCGGAGCAGCGGTGGTATCGGCCCAGCCGCGGACGCGGACTGGCCCTCACCGTCGTTGGCGTTGGCGGAACGGCTGCGGCCGTCGCTCTGGCTGAACGCGCGGTCGCAAGCCGCCCGGTCGCTCGCGCCATCCTCGGATCCGCGGTCGTGTGGTCGACGCTGGGTGGCCGCTCCCTCTGGCGCGTCGCCGGAGAACTCGCGGACCACCTCGAACGAAGCGACGTCGATGCGGCACGCGACTTGCTCCCGTCGCTCGCCGGCCGCGACCCGAGCGCGCTCAGCGCCAGCGAACTCGCGCGCGCCGGCACGGAATCCGTCGCCGAGAACACCTCCGACGCGATCATCGGCGCGCTCTTCTACGGCGCCCTTGGCGGGCCCACCGCCGCCGCGGCCTTCCGCGCCGCCAATACGCTGGACGCGATGGTCGGGCACCACACCGCCAGGTACGAGCAGTTCGGATGGGCTTCGGCACGATTCGACGACCTCCTCGGATATCTCCCGTCCCGCCTCGGCGCTGGCCTGGCTGTACTCGCCGCACCGACGGTGGGCGGCGACCGCCGCCAAACCGCAGCGATCTTGAAGCGCGACGGCCGCGCCCACCCCAGTCCGAACGCCGGCCCGATGGAAGCGTCGTTTGCTGGCGCGCTTGGTGTGCAACTCGGCGGACCGCTTCATTACGGCCCTCGCCTTGAGGTCCGCCCCACGCTGGGCAACGGGCGCAACCCGGACCCGCAGGCCCTCCGAGGCGCCGTTCGTTTGTCGCAGGCCGTCACCGCGGGCACGCTCGTAGCGTCGCTCGCGCTGAGGGCATCCGTCGTCACGCTGCGCCGCCGGGCCAGCCGCAACACCGGTCGCGGGGACGCCGAATGAAGCCGATGCGCGCAGACCGGAAGCTGGACTCGCTTCGCGGCGCGCTGCTGGTCGCCGGCACGCACTCCGATGCCGGCAAGTCGCTCGTGACCGCGGGCCTCTGCCGTTGGCTGATGAGGCAGGGCGTCTCGGTCGCGCCGTTCAAAGCGCAAAACATGGCCCTGAACTCGGTCGTCGCCAAGGGCGGATTCGAGATCGGGCGAGCCCAAGCGATGCAGGCTGCGGCGTCCGGGATCGAGGCCGAAGTGGCGATGAACCCGATCCTGATCAAGCCGTCGGGTGAGGGCCACAGCCAGGTCGTCGTGATGGGCAAGCCGTACGCCGACGTGAGTGCGCGCAGCTACCAAGACCTCAAGGACGAACTTCGGCCTGTCGTGAGCGAGGCACTCGCGCAGCTCCAAGCCCGCTACGACGTCGTGATCTGCGAAGGCGCAGGCAGTCCGGCCGAGATCAACCTGCGGGGCGCCGACCTGGTGAACATGGGTCTGGCGACGACCGCCGGTCTCCCGGTATTGCTCGTTGGCGACATCGACCGCGGCGGCGTGTTTGCGTCGCTCCTCGGCACGCTTGCCGCGCTGGATGCGGCCGACCAATCTCATATCGCCGGCTACGTCATCAACAAGTTCCGGGGCGACCCGGCGGTGCTCGCGCCCGGGCTCGAGATGATCGAGGGCCTCACCGGCCGGCCGGTCCTCGGCGTGCTCCCCTACCTCGAGAACCTCTTCCTCGACGCCGAGGACTCGCTTGCGATCGAGAAGCCGCGCCCGGAGCTCGAGCGCGACCGGGCCGATGGGACGCTCGATATTGCGGTCGTGCGCCTTCGGTGGATGAGTAACTTCACCGATCTCGACGCGCTCGCGCAGGAGCCCGGCGTTCGCGTGCGGTTCACGCGCTCACCGGTCGACATCGAGCGGGCCGATCTCGTGGTCGTCCCCGGCACCAAGGCAACCGTCGAGGATCTTGCGCGACTCCGCGCCTCCGGCCTCGATCAGGCGCTGATCGAGCGCGACCGCCGCGGCGACCCGATCCTCGGCGTCTGCGGTGGCTACCAGCTGCTCGGTGAGTCGATCATCGACGATGTCGAGTCCGGTGCCGGTGAAGTGCGCGGCCTCGGCCTCCTCCCGGTCTCGACCACCTTCAAGCCTTCCAAGATTCTGCGCACGACGAGCGGCCACAGCGCGCTGCTCGGCAGCGACGTTGGCGGATATGAGATCCGGCACGGTCGTCCGCGCCTGCACGGTGGCGCGCCGCTCATCACCGACGACCAGGGCGGCGTGGAAGGCTGCGTGGTCGGCAGCACCATGGGCACGTCGTGGCACGGTCTCCTGGAGCACGACGACGCGCGCCGCGCCCTGCTGCGGTGGGCCGCAAGCCTGCGGGATCTCCCCTTCGTGCCGGCCCCTGGGACCAGCTTCGCGGCCGAGCGCGAGCAGCAACTCGACGCCCTCGGCGATCTCGTCGGAGCCCACCTGGACACGGCGCGAGTCCTCGAACTGATCGAGACCGGAGCGCCGCTCCCCCTTCCCAGCCTCACCCTGGCGCTCACGCCGCCGGGATAACCGCCGACGTTCTCAGGAGCGCCTGCTCAGAAGCATTACGCTCAGCGATCGACCCCCATGCTCGAGCTCGTGACCCCCACCGACCCCGCGCCGCCAGGCCCACCGCCAACCGGCGGGCGGGTGTCGAGGCACGAGCTTGCTCGCGATCGACGGATCTGGCTGGCGCACGGCGTGACCCTCGCGTTCCTGGCCGTCGCGACCGGCGTGCTTGCGTTTGCGGTCCCGGCCTTCGACCTCGCCGCGATGCTCGCATTCGCGGCGCTCCTGGCCGTCGGGGCCGGCGTGTTCTTCGCGACCAGCCCACCGGTCATCAGCTCCCTGGAGAGCCACCTCACGCTCATCAGCGTCTATGGATTCGTCGGGATCGGAGAACTCGCCTACGCCCCGGACTGGGCCGTTCCACTCGGCGCGGCCGGCTTCGTCGGGACGCTCGTGGCCCTGCGGGTCGAGACCACCCGTCAGATCGTTGCGCACCTGGTCGCCGCATCGGTTTGCCTCAGCGTGCCGGCGGTCGTCGTTGGCGCCGACAGCCGCGGTGTCCTGGGGCTCGTCGCCGTGCTCGCGGCCGTGTGGACCCTGTGCACCTGCTGCGTGCTGCTCTTCGAAGCTGTCGAGGAGCAGGGCCGCCAGCTCGAGAAGCGCCTGCGTCACGACCCGCTCACGGGCGTTGGCAATCAGCGCCACCTGAGCGAACTCCTCACCGCGTCGCTTGAGCATCATGCACGCGCGCGCCGCCCGCTCTCGATCATCGCCCTCGACCTCACCAACTTCGGAGCACTGAATCAGGAACTCGGGCGGGCCGCAGGCGATGAACTCCTCGCCCAGGCGGCCACGGCAATCGCAAGCGTGGTGCGGGAGCAAGACAGCGTCACACGGCCGATCGACGACGAGTTCTGGATCGTGCTTCCCGAGACCGACGCGCTGGGGGCACTGGAGATCCAGAGCGCCGTCCACGACGCCTTGGGCCAGATCGGGACGGGCGTCGAAGACGTTCCTACCCTGAGCGCCGCGATGGGCGTCGTCTCGTACCCGCGCGATGCCGTGCAGACCGGCGTCCTCGTCGATCTCGCGCGCGACCGGATGATGACCGACCAGGAACGAGGGCGCACCAACCCGGTCGAAGCACCCGTCGGGGACCCACCGCCGTTCGTGGCGGTGACCGCCGAGCTTCCGGTCGCCATCCGCGGGCTGTCCCGACGGGACCTCGCTGAGGATCCGCGGGTCTGGCGCATCGCCGCACTGGCGTTCGTCGTGATCATGGGCTTCGTCGCCACCACGATGGCGATCGCACCAGGTGGACTCCATCCGCGCGACGCGCTGCTCGCCGTGTGCCTTCTGGTCTGCGCGGCCCTGACCATTGACCAGCGGCCACCCGCACCGGCCGCGATCCGCAACCACCTATTTGTCGCCAGCCTGTCGGTCAGCGTCGCCGTCGGATTCTGGGTCTTGCAGCCCGATCCCGGCGTCGCCTTGGCCGTCGGGGTGTTCGCCGCGCCGGTGATCGCCGTTCGCTTGTCGTCACGCCGCGCGATCATGGCCCAGCTCGCGGGGGCCACCTGCTTGCTCACCTTGGTCGGCGCCACCGGGGGCCTGACCGAAGAACTCACCCGCGCCACCCTGCTCCAGATGGCCCTACTCGGGCCGGCGATGTGGTCGCTCGGGCTGTCGTGCATGTTTGCGCTGGAGCTCGCCGAAGAGCAAGGGCGCGCGCTGGAGCGACTGGTGCGCACCGATCAGGTCACCGGCGTCGGCAACCGCCTGCTCCTGGAAGAACACCTCGCCGAGGCCATCGACGAGCACGCGGCGTCGGCGCGCCCGCTCTCGATCGTGGTGGTCGAGATCGTCGAGACCTTCGAGAACAGCCGAGGTGCCAGCGAACTCCTCCTCCGCGGGGCCGCCAAGGCGCTCTCCGATGCCATCGGCCCGAACGACACTGTGATCCGCCGACGGGGCCACGAATTCGTGCTCGTCCTGCCCGACGCTCCACCCCACGCCGTCGACCACACGGCGTCCGCGGTGTTTGCGAGCCTCGCCGACCTCAATAGCAACGGCCATCGCGTGGAGTGCGTGCACGCCGCCGCGTCGTTCCCCGCGGACGGCTCGACCGCCGACGAACTCCTCGCGGCGGCCGATCTGCGCCTCGTGCACGCCGGCGCCCCGGTCGGCTTCAAGCGACGGTTCAAGAGCCCCTAGGAGCGGCTCGACCGCCGCGCGAGGCCGTCGATCATTGCGCTCGCTAAGAAGAGACGGTGCCGCCGAGACCAGCGATCAACGCCTGGCGTCCGCGGCGCAGCGCGCGCTCGGCCAACTCCGGAGAGATCGCGAACCGGTCCTCACGGAGGACCAGCCCGGCGACGCCGTTCCACGAGCCCCACACGAAGGCGAGCGCCTCGTCGACGGGCATGCGGTCGATCTCGCCGTCAGACATGGCCTGCTCGAGATCACTGGCGACACTGGCGACAAACGCGCCGATGCCATCGGAAATCGTGGCGCTGGCGTCCGCGAGCCCGGCCGGGGCGTCTTCGCCCGGATCGGCGATCGGCTCAGAGACGAAGCGGAACGCGACCCGCTGCTCGATGGCGAAGCGGAAGTAGACCTCGCCGGACTGCAGGAGGCGCTCCAGCGCCGAGTCGGACGTCCGCGCGGCTTCGAGATAGTCGACGGCGCGGTCGATCACGCGACTGACGAGGGCGTGAAGGACGCCCTCCTTGCTTCCGAAGTGGAAGTACAACGTGCCAACCGACAGGCCAGCAGCATCGGCGATCTCGTCGACCGTCGTCAGTTCAACGCCCTGTTCCGCGAACAGCCCACTGGCGGCTTCCAGGATCGCTCGCCGCGTGCGAACGCGCCGCGGGTCCGGCTTGCGCGTCTTGACCGGGGGCATGGCGTCGAGGGCCACGGTTGTCGTCTGTTCAGCCACGTGGGTTCCTCTCGGCGAGTGTCGTCACGACCGCAACGCGGCTGGGCCGACGCGGGGGCGGCACGCGCCGGTGGACGTCATCACGCATGCCATGAGTCTAATCCATGGTGCAAGCCCTCCGAGCCCGGGGCGGAACTCAGATGGCGCGGAGCGACTCGATCGTCTGAGCCGCTGAGCGGGCAGCCTCAATGCCCTTCTTCGCCAGGTGCGCGGAGAAGTATTCGAGGTGCTCGGCGTGCTCATGGAAGTGGTGCGGGGTGAGCGAGAGCGAGAGCACCGGGATGCCCGTATCCAGGCCGACCCGCATCAGCCCATCGACGACCGCCTGCGCGACGAACTCATGCCGGTAGATGCCGCCATCGACGACGAGGGCGGCGCCCACGATCGCCGCGTACCGTCCGGTCGCGGCGAGCTTCTGGGCGTGGAGCGGGATCTCAAACGCGCCGCTGACGTGGATCACGTCGATCCGGTCCTCGGGGTACCCGAAACCAGCGATCTCGCCCACGAAGGCCTCGCGTGCGCGGTCGACGAGTTCCCGGTGCCAGGAAGCCTGGATGAATGCGATCCGGTCACCATGTGAAGCAGCGGTGCTCATAGTTCACACACCGTACGGATCGACCGCGGGCTGCCACCGCCCCAACGCCCGAGAAGTACCCGTTTGGCCGGATCTCACACCCATCCGTGGCATCACGGCGCGTCCGCGCACATCCAGGGAGCGGCGCTGAGAACGCGCACCCTCGGCGCGCGGGGGTGGCCTACTTGAGGCGCTTGGTGGAAAGCGCGCGGGTCTTCGGCGCCTTGATGCCGTCGGTCCAGACCGAGGCCGTGGCCTTGAGCGAGCGACCGCGCGTCAGGACCGTACGACCCTTGCGCGTGAGCGTGAAGCGCACCTTGACGGTCTTGCCAGCCGCAACGGACACGCGCTTGGAGACGATCTTGACCTTCTTGCCGCGCACCTTGGAGTACAGGCGCAACGAACCCTTGCAACGGTTGATCCCGGTGCACTTGAGGGCAATCGCAAGGGTGCCCTTGCGGGAGATCGTGAGGCGTTTGCTCGTGCCGGCGAAGCTGAGGCGCGACGTGGAGGTGGCGCGGGCACCGAGGACGCCGCCCTGGCCAGCGTCGACCGTGGGGGCCGCAGCACCAGCAGCAGGCGCCGGACCGGTTCCGGCAGCGGGCTTGGGCGTCGCCGGTGTGGCGGGCGTCTGCGGCGTGACGGGCGCAGCGCTCTTGACGGTGACTTTGCCGAGCGCGATGGGCTTGCCGCTGTTGCCGGCGGCGTCGCGGAGGGGGCGCAGCGTGAGGGTCCACGCGCCGGAGGCGACGTTCATCGGCACGATGATCGGCACGGCCCACATGCCGTCGAGCACGTCACCCGAGAGGAAGCGGCCGTCGCCGACGCTGCGCGTCTCAGAGCCGTCTGGCAACGTGACGTCGACGGTGGGCACGCGCGTGCC
Organism: Solirubrobacteraceae bacterium; assembly: GCA_032119595.1. GTDB lineage: Bacteria > Actinomycetota > Thermoleophilia > Solirubrobacterales > Solirubrobacteraceae > JAGIBJ01. The sequence continues at coordinate 253,147 of JAUMBQ010000006.1, forward strand.
GGTGTAGTCGTCCGTGATGTGGAGGGTGACGAGGACCGTGGCCGGCGCCGACGTCACGTCGACACTCGCAGGCTCGATCGAGGAGGAAACCAGCTTCGGAGCGAAGGTGTCAAAGCCGAAACTGAAGACGGTGAAGCGCGCGAGGGTGACCGCACCGGGTGTGGCGTTGCCCGCGGCGTCCTCGAGCTTGAGGGCCGACGCCGTCCAGCCTCCACCGACGGCGCCCTTGGCGACGGTCAGCTTGGCTTTGTAGACGCCGTCCTGCGGCGTGCCCGAGACGCGCGTGACCGTGCCGGTCGGGGTCGTCTCCTTGGAGAGGTCCGAGTCGCCGGACACCACGGGGAGCGCTGCGCCGCTGTCGTCGTCGGTGACGCGGAACGTGACGGTGACCGCCGCCGGACCACTCGTGACGTTCACCCACGCGGGCGAAGCGGAAGCGGAGACCAGCTTGGGCGCCTGCGTGTCCGCGGCAAGGGCGGCCGTCGGGGCAGCCAGGCCCATCAGGACGGCGGTGAGCGGAGCGAACGAGCGCCACGCGCCAGCGCCCGAACGGAGCGAGCGACGGCGGACAGAGAGACAGGACATCCGGCCGCACGATAACCAGCGTCCCCCGACCGTGCCAACTCGGTGTTGAACACACGCTCAAATCCAGCGCATCACCAGTGCGCCTCGCCATGGCGCCCGCGAGTAACGTTCTGGGCTTCAAGAGCGGCGATGCGAGGAACCCGGTGGGAAGCCGGGACGGTCGCGCCACTGTGATCGGGGCTTGCTCCGTCTGCCAGCAGCAGCCTTCGGGCCGCAGCAGCCAGACGGCCCGCGAGTCCCGGAGTCAGACACTCGCGTCGATCCGCCCGACTCCGTCCGGGACGCTGAATCCCAAGAGGAAGCCATGAGCCTGAGGTTCATCACCACCGCCGATACCGAGATCCTCGCGACCGCTGCTGCGGTCCGCCGGCTCCCGAGCGAGTTCCCCGAGGTGCGCTGCGCGAACCCGGGCATGACGACCGACGTGGAACCATTCCTCGATCACGTCCTGGAAGGCGACACGCGCGTCGTCGTGATCCGCGTCCTTGGCGGCCGGCGCGGCTGGCAGGGCGGGGTCGACCGGCTGGCGCAGCGCTGCCGCGACGAGAAGATCGTGCTCATCGCGCTCGGTGGCGAGGCGCGCCCCGACGCCGAGATGACCGCCCTCTCCACCGCTCCGGCGGGCGCCGTGGCGCAGGTCGGCGAGTACCTGAACTCCGGCGACGTGGACAACATCGAGCAGATGCTCCGCTTCCTGGCGGACACGTTCCTCCTGGAGGGCTTCGGGTTCGACGAGCCCAAGGCCGTCGAGGAGATGGGGATCTACCTGCCGGGCCGGGGCGACGTGACCATCGACGAGGCGCTCGAAGGCCGCGATCCGAGCAAGCCGGTCGTCGGGATCACGTTCTACCGCTCGCACCGGCTGACCGGGAACACCGATTTCATCGACGAGCTGTGCGCTGCGATCAAGCGCAAAGGCGGCCATCCGGTGCCCGTCTGGAGCTACACGCTGCGGCGCGCGCACAGCCAAGATGGCCGGGTCGCCGCGCTCGACGTGCTCGACGGCAAGGTCGACGCGCTCATCACCACCATGCTCGCGACCGGCGGCGCCAACGCTGGCGACGCCGCGACGCAGGTCGCGCCTGAGGACGGCGGCCACGAGGAGCAGATGGCGTGGGACGCCTCGGCGCTCGAAGCGCTCGACGTGCCCGTGATCCAGGGGCTCGTCGTCACGATGAGCCGCGAGGCCTGGGCGGAAGGCGACGAGGGCCTGCGCCCGATCGACGCTGCGACGCAGGTCGCGATCCCCGAGTTCGACGGCCGCATCATCGGCGGCCCGTTCTGCTTCAAGGAGCGCGACAGCATCGACTCACCGGTCGGCGTCGCCGTGCCGCGGTACGTCGCCGACGCTGAGCGCTGCGACCGCCTCGCCGGCCTCGTCCTGCGCCACGCCCGCCTGCGCACCGGCATCCCCGGCCGCGGGCCGAACGGGTCCACACCGGCTGACGCGAACACCGGCAAGAAGGTCGCGATCGTCCTCACGGCCTTCCCGACCAAGCACGCGCGCATCGGCATGGCCGTCGGCCTCGACACGCCCGCCAGCGCGATCCGCCTCCTGCACGAGCTGCAGGCCGACGGCATCCGCGTCGAAGACATCCCGGTCGATGGCGACGCGCTCATGCACCAGCTCATCGCCGGCGGCGGCCACGACCCGGAGTTCCTCACCGACGAGCTCCTCGCCGAGTCGCCTTTGCGCATCTCAGCCACGGACTACCTGTCCTGGTACGAAACCCTCCCGAGCGACCTCACGGACTCGATGGTCGAGCAGTGGGGCGACGCGCCGGGCGACCGCTACCTCGACACGTCGGCTTCCGCGTCCGAGGGTGGCGACTTGATCGTCGCCGGCTGCGAATACGGCGACGTCGTCGTGCTGATCCAGCCGCCGCGCGGCTACGGCGACGACCAGGTCGGGATCTACCACGACCCGGAACTCGCGCCGGCCCACCACTACATGGCCGCCTACCGCTGGCTGAACCACCACTGGGGCGCCGACGCCATCGTCCACCTCGGCAAGCACGGCACCCTCGAGTGGACCCCGGGCAAGATGCTCGCGCTGAGTTCGTCGTGCGCGCCGGATCAGGCCATCGCCGACATCCCGCTGATCTACCCGTTCGTGGTCAACGATCCGGGCGAGGGCGCGCAGGCCAAGCGCCGCGCCCACGCGGTCGTGGTCGACCATCTCGTGCCGCCGATGATGCGCGCGGAGTCCTACGACGAGCTCGCCGACCTCGAAGCCCTGATGGACGAGTACGCCCGCCTGGAAGTGCTCGACCCCAGCAAGCTGCCGGGCCTCGGCGCCGAGATCTGGAAGGCGATCCAGGCCGCGAACCTCCAGGAGGACCTCGGCATCGACGCCGACCACGAGCCCGAAGATGCCGGCACGCTCGTCGAACACCTCGATGGTTACCTGTGCGAGGTCAAGGACGTGCAGATCAAGGACGGCCTGCACGTGCTCGGCGTCTGCCCCGAGGGCTCGCATCTTCGCGGGCTCGTCGCGGCGATCGGCCGCCATGGCTCGGGCGCGGTGCCCGGCCTGCGCCGGGCCGTTGGCGCGGCCTTCGGGCTCGACGAGGAGGCGATGGTCGCTGAGCCCGGCAAGAAGGTCGACGAGGCCCGCTCCGCCGAACTGATCGCTCGCTTCCCCGGTACCGCCTACCGCGGATCTGATCTCCTGGACCGCCTCGAGGAGGCGCAGCACGCGCTGCTCACCGAGCTCTCCGAACACGACTGGGATCCCGCGAAAGCCGCCGAGCTGACGCTCTCCGTCCTTGGCCGCGCCGACGCCGGCGTCGAAAGCGCGCTGCGCTTCGCGGCCGGACAGATCGTGCCGAAACTCCGCCAGACCACCGACGAGATGGGCAACGTGCTCGGCGCGCTGCGTGGGCGCCACGTGCCGGCTGGGCCTTCAGGTTCGCCGACCCGCGGTCGCTTCGACGTCCTCCCGACCGGCCGGAACTTCTACTCCGTCGACCCCCGCGCACTCCCCTCGCAGCTGTCGTACGAGACCGGCGTGCGCCTCGCCGACGCCGTGCTGGAGCGGCACGTCGCCGACAAGGGCGAGCTGCCGCGGATGGTCGGGCTCGTCGCCTGGGGCACCGCCGCGATGCGCACCCAGGGCGACGACGCCGCCGAGGTCCTCGCGCTGCTCGGCGTGAAGCCGACGTGGCACCCGAGTTCGCGCCGCGTAACCGGCCTGGAGATCGTGCCGCTCGAGGAGCTCGGCCGCCCGCGGATCGACGTGACCCTGCGCATCTCCGGCTTCTTCCGCGACGCATTCCCGCACCTCCTCACGCTGCTCGACGACGCCGTGACCATGGTCGCGGCGCTCGATGAACCCGACGAGCTGAACTTCGTCGCTGCGAACGCCCGCGCCGAGGCAGCGGCGCTGGCCGGCGACCTCGATCAGGTGCAGGCGTGGCGGCGTGCGACGACGCGCATCTTCGGCAACAAGCCGGGCACCTACGGCGCCGGCCTGATCCAGCTCCTGGAGACGCGCGACTGGCGCGACGACAAGGATCTCGCCAAGGTCTACGAGGCCTGGGGCGGCTACGCCTACGGGCGCGGCCTGGACGGCGTCGCCGCTGGCGAGGCGATGCGCTCGGCGTTCGCGAAGATCGACGTCGCCGTGAAGAACGTCGACTCCCGCGAGCACGACCACCTCGACTCAGACGACTACTACCAGTACCACGGCGGCATGATCGCGACGGTCCGCGCGCTGAGCGGCAAGGAGCCCGAGGCGTACCTCGGCGACTCGTCGGATCCCGCGAAGGTCCGGATGCGCACGCTCGCCGAAGAGACGCGCCGCATCTTCCGGGCCCGCGTCGCGAACCCCCGCTGGATCGGGTCGATGACCCGCCACGGCTTCAAGGGCGCTGCCGAGCTGCACGCCACGGTCGACTACCTGTTCGGCTACGACGCGACGACCGACGTCGCCTCGGACTGGATGTACGAGACGATCACCGAGAAGTACCTCCTCGACGAAGACGTCGCCGCGTTCATGGATCAGGCCAACCCGTGGGCCGCCCGCGGCATCGCCGAAAAGCTCCTCGAGGCGATCGAGCGTGGCATGTGGAAAGACCCGAGCGACGACGTCGTGGATGCGATCAAGCAGCGCTACCTGGCGCTGGAAGACGACTTGGAAGCCGCGACCGCGTGAGCGACGCCACCGCGACACTCGGCCCGGACGCTGCGGGCTCCGGCTTTCCGCTCACCGCGATCGTTGGCCAAGACGACCTCGTCGAGGCGCTGCTCGTGTGCGCGGTGCATCCGACGATCGGCGGCGTCCTCGTGCGCGGCGAGCGCGGCACCGCGAAGTCGACCGCCGTGCGGGCCCTCGCCCCGATGCTCGGCGACGGCCCAGCTGCGAACCCCGCGCCGCTCGTCGAGCTGCCGCTCGGCGCGACGCTCGACCGGCTCGTCGGCACGCTCGACCTGCGCGCCGCGATGGGCGGCGAGCATCGCGTCGAAGCCGGCCTGCTCGGCCGCGCGCACGGCGGCGTGCTTTACGTCGACGAGGTCAACCTCCTCGCCGATCACCTCGTCGACGCGCTCCTGGATGCCGCCGCGTCGGGCTCGGTCACGGTCGAGCGCGACGGTGTGTCGGTCGTCCAGGAGGCTCGTTTCCTGCTCGTCGGCACCATGAACCCCGAAGAGGGCGAACTCCGCCCGCAGCTCCTGGACCGGTTCGGCCTCGGGGTCGAGGTCGTCGGTCCACGCGAGCCCACCGAGCGCGCCGCGATCGTGCGGCGCCGACTGGACTACGACGCAGGGCCGGAAGCGTTTCGAGCGCAGTACGCCGACGCCGAAGCGGCGCTCATCGCGAAGATCCGCGCGGCGCGGGCGCTCATCGATGCGGTCACGATCGGCGAGCGGGAGTTGCTCCGGATCTCCACGGTCTGCGCCAAGCTCGACCTCGATGGCGTCCGCGGGGACCTGGTCTGCGCCCACGCGGCGCGCGCCCTGGCCGCGCTCGATGGCGAAACCGAGGTCACGAAAGCGCATGTGGAGCGCGCCGCGCATCTGGCGCTGCGCCATCGGATGCGACGCGACCCGCTCGCGCCGCCGCCGGGCGGTGGCAAAGATCCGGGCATCGATGAAGCCCTCGACCAGACCGCTGACGAGCTGCCGGACGAGCCGCACGAGCCAGAGGTCGACGACCGGAGCGAACCGGACGCAGCTGCCGACGATCAACGCGAGACGGACGACCAGTCCAGTCGCGACGACGGCGCCACGCCGGAACCGTCCGAATCGGAAGAGCAGACGACGCCAGAATCGACAAACCCTCAACCTCAGGTTGCACCTGAGGCTTCGTGGCAGCCCTCATCAGAACTTTCGCCTCCGCCCCGCACTCCCGCGAGTGGCAGCGGACCGACCCCACGGTCGCGCGTCTCGCCGGTTGCGATCCCATCGCGGATGCCTGAATCGGCGCTGAAGCTGCACCGCGGGCCGCGCTCAGGCCTGCGCTCCACCGTCGCCCCCTTCACCCCGTCGGGCCGCGCCCCGGGTGGGACGCTTGCCGTGATCGACGCGCGTCCGGCCAAGGACGATGAGTCCGTCGCCATCCTTCCGACCCTGCTGGCCGCGCTACGCGGAGATGCGCGTCCGCAGACCGCGATTGTCGGCGGCGGACGCAGCGCCCTGCTCTGCCTGATCGTGGACACCAGCGGTTCGATGGCAGCCCAGAAGCGCCTTGCCCGGGTGAAGGGTGCGCTCGAAGCGGCCCTTCGCCGGGCCTATGCGCGTCGCGACCTGGTGGCCGTCGTCGCATTCTCCGGCGAAGGAGCACGCACCCTCGTCGCCCCCGGCACGCCGATCGAGCAGGCTGCCGCCGCAGTGCACGCCCTCCCCGCCGGCGGCCGAACGCCACTGGCCGCCGGTATCGCGCATGCCGCCGACCTCCTTGAGGACGCCGCTCGCGGCCAGCTCGCCGGCCGCGCCCGCGTCGCCGTCCTCCTGACCGATGGGCGCGCCGACGACCGCGCTGGCCATGCCCGCCGTGCGCTGGCGCGCGTCGCGGCGGCATCCGATCGCACGGTCGTCGTCGACCTCGAGGATGGGCGCGCCCGCCTTGGCCTCGCGGCCGAACTCGCGGCCGCCGCTGGCGCCGACCTCACCCGCCTCGTCGCCCCCGGCGCTGACGTGGCCCGTCACCGAGCCGCATGACCGACCCACCGGTGAGATCGGACCCGACCGCAGGGCAGCCGGCGCCGGCGCGGGGGCCGGCAGTGGGTACCCCGCCGACACCGTCATCCGTCCCACCCGCCATCGACCGCGACGCTGAGGCCGCACGCTTCAACGAGATCGCGCTGCGAGACGGCGCGACCCCGGCGGCCGCCGGCGCCTCGTCCATGCCGCCGGACTTCGATCAGCCCGGCCGGCCTCGTCCCTAAACAGACGAAGGGCCCGGGCGCCGCTCGCGCCCGGGCCCCATGCCCATTGCCGTGAAGGCAGTTCTTACTTCCCTACTCCGCTAGCCCCTGCGGTAGGGATCCACCATCACGGCGTCGATCGTGACGCCGATGTTGAAGGTGTTGCCGAAGAGACCGGTGATGGAGCCAACCGCGCCGGCAGTCGTGCCGACAAAGCTCGTCAGCGGCGTGAGCGCGTTACCGGTCATGTCATCGAGGATGTCCGTCGGGCTCAGGCAGGTCAGCTTGAGCTGAACCGAAGCGCTCTTGCTCGTCGAGTTGAGCGGGATCAGCGTCGCGAGCGGGCTCTTCGGAGACGCCGTCCAGGTGGAGGGCGCGAACGCGAGCAGCTTGGACGAGACGAGCTGGATATCGGTGATCTTGCCGGCCGCGTCGCGGTAGATGACGTACGCGATGAAGCCCGAGAGCACGGCGTTGTCGACCTTGTAGGCGAACCGGAAGTGCGGGTGCGACTGGTCGACGCAGAAGGCCGGCGAGGTCGCGGACGACATCAGCGGCATCTGAAGGCCCTTGCTACCGGAGGTGATGCCGAGCTTCTCGTTGGCGTAGGCCACTTTCGCGCCGCCGGTCAGGGTCCAGCCGCCCGTGCCGTTCTCAAACGACCCGTTGGGGGCGAGCGAGTAGTCGCTGGTATCGCCGTCGACCTTCGAGAAGGCCTTGGTGGTCGGCAGCTCGGTGCAGGTACCGGACGGAACGGAGGGGCTCACGATGTTGCCGGAGGCCGTCGAGGTGGTGGCGATGCTCGTCGCAGAGAGCGTGGTCGTCGGGGCCGGCGTCGCGGTCGGGGCCGGCGTCGCGGTCGGGGCCGGCGCGGCCGTCGGGGCGGGTACGGGCGTCGGGGCCGGGGTGGCCGTCGGCTTGGGCGTCGCGACCGGGGTCGGTGTCGGCGTGGCGAACCAGCCGCTGAGGAGTCCGGCGTTGGCCGTGGATGGAAGCGCCGCAGCGGCGACGAGAACGGCAGCGATCGCTGTGGTGCGGACGATCGTTCCTTGTTTACGAAGAGGCATGTGAACTCTCAGGGACGGGATGGGGACGGAAGCAGAACTCGCAGGGACGGAGCACTTGATCCCCCGATCGTCACGTTGCACTACAAACCTGAGCCGGTAACGGATGGGTCTGGGTATGGACCGCGAGAATGGCGCCGGAGCGGCGATTACCAGCATGCAAACGCGCCATTACCATCACTTTTAAGATTTGTGGACGGTGACAAGTCGGAGCCCATTGCGTCCAGTCCTGGGCCCACTTCCTCAGATCCTGCGCGCATGCGCCGGGGCAACCCAGGTCGATAGCCTCCGGGCCATGACGGACACGAGCTCAGAGCGTCCGGCCGGGTACGTCGCCAGCTGTTCGCTGCGCGGTGCCTCGGCCTCCCAGGACCCCGAAGATGCGCCGATCGAGCGCGCCTTCAAGCCGGCCACGCTCGCCAAGCACTCCGGTCCCGGCGTCGATGTCCCGCACACGCCGTTCGATGTGGGCACCCTGGAACCCAAGCGCCGCAAGCCGCGCGACAAGCCGCTGCTCGTCGTCGTCACCGGCAACGGCAAGGGCAAATCGACGGCCGGCTTCGGGATGCTGCTGCGCTCTTGGAACCGTGACTACCGCTGCGGCGTGGTGCAGTTCGTGAAGTCCGGGAAGTGGAAGGTCGGTGAGCAGCGGGCTGCTGAGGCGCTCGGCGGTATCGACTGGATGAAGATGGGCGACGGGTGGTCGTGGATCTCGAAGGACCTCACCGAGTCCGCCGACTTGGCCCGCGCCGGCTGGGAGGCCGTGAAGGGCTTCATCGCCGAGGAGCGTTACGAGTTCCTCATGCTCGACGAGTTCACCTACCCGATGAAGTGGGGCTGGATCGATGTCGACGAGGTGGTCGACGTGCTCACGAACCGCCCCGGGTTCCAGCACATCGTGATCACCGGCCGCGACGCACCGCAGGCACTGATCGACGCCGCCGACCTCGTCTCCGAGGTCACGCTCGTCAAGCACCAGATGGAGCAGGGCATCCGGGGGCAGCAGGGCATCGAGTGGTGAACGGGCCGTCGCCCGCACCGACCCTGCGGTCGGCAGCATTCGACGACCTCACCCCGCGGCAGCTCTACGCCATGCTGCGCCTGCGCGTCGACGTGTTCGTCGTCGAGCAGGACTGCGCGTACCCCGAACTCGACGGACGTGACGAGGAGCGTGGTGCAATCCACGTGTGGCACGAACTCGGCGGCGAAGTCCTGTCGACGGCACGCCTGCTGACCGAAGACGATCGCGGCCACCGCACCGGGCGGATCGGACGGATCGCCACGGCGCCAGCCGCCCGCGGGCGCGGCCTCGCCGGGGAACTCATCGAGTTCGGCATCGCGCACTTCGCCGGGCACCCCGTGATGCTCGGAGCCCAGGCCCACCTGGAGGCCTACTACGCGAAGTTCGGCTTCGTGCGGTCGGGACCGGACTACGACGAAGACGGCATCCCGCACCTGCCGATGCGCCGCGACGCGGACTGAAGACCGGCGGCAGTTCTGGTGCCGCTCCTCGGACGCGCGGGAGATCCTTCGGCGAAGACCGATGAGTTCCGTCGCGACCCGGAGTCAAAGGGTCATGATGTTTCTTCCTGTCCGCTCGGCCGATTCGCAGGTCAGAATCTCCGTACAGGCCGCGGAAACGGCCGTCGCCGCGTGGCGCCGGACGCGCGACCGGCGCGTCGTTCGCTGAGTCGCCCCGCGCGCCGCAGCACGGCCAAACGGGAACGCGGCACAACAAACTCCCTGCGGCTCGGTCACAAATCGGTCGCCCGCTACGACATGGCTTCCATGGACCTCGACGATAAGGACGACGACGCGCTGTTGCGGTTGCTTGCGTCGCGGCCGGATGCCTTCGCGGCGCTTTACCGCCGCTACGAGCGGCCCATCCTGGGCTACCTCGTGCGTCGCACCCGCCGCGCCGACCTCGCCGCCGACCTCACCGCGGAAACGTTCGCGGGAGCCCTTGAGGCGCTGCGACGTGACGCAGGCCCCTCAGGACCATTCGGGCCGTGGCTCTTCGGCGTCGCACGCAACAAACTCACCGACAGCCTTCGTCGCGGCTACGCCGAGGACGGGGCACGTCGGCGCCTCATGATGGATCCAGTCCTGCTCAGCCCCGGCGAGCTCTCGGCCATCGACCGCCTCGCTGAGGACGCCCACGTGCATGAGCTCGTCGCCACCCTGCCTCCAGAGCAGCGTGACGCCGTGGTGGCCCGGATCATCGACGAGCGGGAATACGCGGAGATCGCCGAGACGCTCAAGTGCTCGGAGCTCGTCGTCCGCAAACGCGTCAGTCGCGGCCTCGCTGGGCTGCGCGTCCGACTTGAAGGGAATGCCTCATGAGCTTGCTGCCAGGCCTGGAAGCCCAACTTCTTGACGCGGCAACGCGGACCGACCCCGCCTACCGGCCGGTCCAAATCCGCAGGCGGAGTCGTTTGCGGCGCCCTGGGCACGGCCGCGCCGGGCTGTACAGCGTGATCGGTCTGCTCGTGTTCTCCGGCGGCGCGTACGCGTCACGTGGCCTGTGGCAGCCCGTCCTTGGCAACGACGCGACCGGCCACCCGACGGCCACCCACGACGCGCCTCCAAACCGACAGCTCACGCACCTCAGCGTGCTGCGTCGTCCACAGACTGATGCCGATCGAGGCATCGCGTCGTCGGCGGCACTGAAGGCCTTCCGTCCCCAGGACGGCGCGATTCGCACGGCCGCGGTGCGACAACTTGCGACCCTTCCGAATGGTGCGATTGCGGTTCTCGTGCCGGTCGACCAGCGGCGTGCCAATGACACCGCGTATGCCAGGCGCGACGATGCCAAGCTCTGCCTCGCGGTCGTCCCCACGCGAGGACCGATGGACCCGCCCATCTGCGGCCCCACGTCGCAGGTGCTCGTCGGGGAAGGGCTCTCGGTCGACGTCTGGAATCCACTCACGGAGCAACAGGAGCGCGGCCGGGCGGCCGCGATCCGTAAGGCACAGCGGGCCGGCCGACTTCCGGTCGTCACCGATCCGGATGCCTCGGTGCGCGTCGACGACGACGTGGTCGCCGAGATCGAGGCGGCCACGTACGCAACGGGCGGCAGGGGCGATCGGTTCGTCGTCAACGTGGTTCCCGACATCGTTCGGGCGGTCCGCTTCTTCGACCTCCCAGGCAAGCCGGAGGTCCCCGTGAGAGGCAACGTCGTCGTTCGCCAACTGGAAGCTGGGCAATCGGGCGCCACATCGTGGCTTGATGCAAAGGGCCGAGTGCTGAACGCCGACGGCGTCCGCGTCACGCCATCTCAGATTGCGCCCTGACCTCGGCCGGGCGCGCGGACCCGAACGGCCGCTCAGAGATCGCTAGAAGAGGCCCGCGTAGCGGAAGGTGGTGCGGGACGAGACCGTGCTGGCGCCCTTGGCGTTCGTCACGATGACGTCGTACTTGCCGCCGTTGTTTGGCGGTGCCTGCGCGGCGATGAACGTGTCGAAGAGTTCGGTCACGCGGGAAGCCTTCTTGCCGCCGATCGTGACCGACTTGACGCCGCGGAAGCGCTTGCCTTGCAGGAAGATCAGGCCGCCGATCTTGGCGACGGCGCCGCCATAGATCTTGGAGATGTACGGAACGCCGGCAGGAATCGGATCCTCGCCGGGGCCGACCGGGCCGTCGGGCGTGCCCTCGTACTTGTAGTCGTCGGCGGGGGTGTCGGCCGAAGGGCCGTGGAAAGCGGAGGTGGCGAAGACCTGCACGCGGCCGGTACCGGCGGGCACGGTGAGCTGAAGCTGGGAGTCGGAGAGGCGCTGAAGGTTCGTGGCAGCGCCGACCGACCCCGTGGCGTCGCGGAAGCCGACGAAGAGCGTCTCGGAGAGATTCGCGCCGTTCACGATCAGCGTGTTCCCGCCGTTTGCCGGTCCACTCGGCGCCGAGATCGAACTCACGACGGGGACGCGCGCGATCGGGGCGCGGTCGACATAGATGAAGTCGTCGGCGGGCGTGTTCGCGGAGGCCCCGGATGGGCCGGAGACGACGATTTCGGCTCGGCCCGCGGTGTGCCGAGGAGCCTGGACGTTGAGCACCGTCGGCGAGAGCACATCGAATTCGGCGGGCTGGCCGCCGATGGTGACCGCCGTGACGTCGGCCAAATCGGTGCCGATCACGTTGGTGGTGTCGCTGCCTTGCGTGGACCCTTCACCCGGCGCGAGCCGCGTGATCGACGGAGCCGCAAAGGCCACCGGAGCGAGGGACATCGCAGCCACGAACGCAGCGGCAACGGCCGTCAGGGACGAACGCGGGGAACGCACGCGCAGGCGAGTCTGGGACACAGGGACTTCTCTCGGGGACGGTTCCGTGGGACAACGTGCTGCCGCCAACCTAAGCTGGCGCGGCGCTCGGAACGCCTCAGACCTTACCGGCGTGCGGCCCAAATGACCAGAAACCGCGACGATGCGGTGACGCCGATACCCTCCCTGGCGTGACCGCTCGCCTCGTCATCGCCGGCACCAGCTCCGGAGCCGGCAAGACCTCGATCGCCTGCGGGCTGATCGGCGCGCTGCGCGCCGCCGGCCACACGGTGCAGGCCTGCAAGGTCGGCCCGGACTACATCGACCCCAGTTACCACGCGCTTGCGTCCGGGCGGCCGGGGCGCAACCTCGATGCCTTCATCAGCGGCCCGGACCTCATCGCGCCGCTCCTCGCGAACGCTGCCCAGCGCGTCGCCGGAAGCGTGCCGACCGGCGCGGCCAACTCGGATCCCCTCGCGGCGTCGCGCCCCGCCGACCTCGTCGTGATCGAAGGCGTGATGGGGCTCTTCGACGGCGCTTCGGGCCGCGGCGAGCTGGCATCGACCGCGCACGTCGCCAAGCTCACCGACAGCCCCGTCGTGCTGGTGGTCGACGCGACCGCGATGTCGCGCTCCGCGGCCGCGGTCGTCCACGGCTTCCGCAGCTTCGACCCTGACGTGCAGATCGCAGGCGTGATCCTCAACCGCGTCGGCTCCGAGCATCACGAGGCACTGCTGCGCGACGCGATCGAGCCGCTCGGCGTGCCCGTCCTCGGGGCCGTGCGCCGGTCGGACCGCCTGGCGACGCCCGAGCGACACCTCGGCCTCATTCCCGCGAGCGAGCGTGAGGCGTCGGCCAAGCAGGCCCTCGATGCCTTGGCCTTGGCCGTGGCTGAGCACGTGGAACTCGACGCGCTCGTGCGTCTGGCGCGCTCGGCGCCGCCGCTGCGCGCCACGCCGTGGGAGACGCCGGGCCATCTCGACGCCGGCCAAGATACGTCGGTGGCACCAGGCGCAGTCCGCATTGCGGTCGCTTCAGGCAACGCGTTCTCGTTCCACTACCGCGAGAACCTCGAATCGCTCCAGTCGCTCGGCGCCGAACTCGTGCCGTTTGACCCGACGCGCGACGAGGCCCTGCCGACGGGCACGGACGCCCTCCTCCTCGCGGGCGGGTTCCCGGAGGTCTATGGCGAGGCCCTCGGTGCCAACCAGCCGCTGCGCGACAAGGTCGCGGCGGCCGTGCGCGGAGGCCTGCCGACGGTCGCCGAATGCGGCGGCCTGCTCTACCTGTGCGACCGCCTCGACGACCACGCGATGTGCGGCGTGCTGCCGGGGAACGCCCGCATGGCCGGCCGGCTGTCGCTCGGGTACCGGGAGGCCGTGGCCGAGACGGCTTCGCCGCTCGCGCTTCCCGGAGACGCCCTTCGCGGCCACGAGTTCCACTACTCCACGGTTGACCCGTCGTGCGGCGATGGCGATGGGTCCGTCCTCGCCGGGCCGGGTGCGGCGTGGACGCTCCATGCGCGGGGTCGCGAACGGCGCGAAGGCTTCGCCACGCCCACGCTCTCGGCCAGCTACCTGCACATGCATTGGGCCGCGTTCCCGAACGTCCCCCGGCGGCTCGTGGCCGCTGCACTGGCGCACTCGCAGCGTCGCGCTCCCACCCCCGCCTGAGCCCCGGCGCCCCGAGCCTCGGATGCGGCGCGGCTCGCTGATAGCCTCGGCGTCCGGTCCGCGGCACCAGACCGGTCCGGAAACGCCCATGCTCGCTGCGCTCCCGACCCTCCTCGCATGACCCTCGTCGTTGCCATCGGCGGCGTCCGCAGCGGCAAGAGCGCCTGGGCTGAGCATCAGGCCAGCGAATTGGCCGGCGGCGCGCCCGTCACCGTGCTCGCCACCGCCGACCCGGCCGATCCCTCCATGGGCGACCGCATTGGCCGCCATGTGTCGCGCCGCCCTAGCGGCTGGCCCGTCGTGGAGCTGCACGGGCAGGACGAGCCCGCCGGGTCGCTGCCGACCGCAGGCGTGGCCCTGCTCGATGGACTTGGTGGGTGGGTCGCCGGGCTGCTCGAGCGAGCCGGCGCCTTTGCCGACGACCGCGATGCGGCCCGCGCAGCGACTCAGCGCGCCAGCGCGCAGGCGCACGCCGCGATCCAGAGCTTGATCGACGCGTCGGCCGCGCCGAACCGCGCGCTCGTCGTGGCGACCGAGGAGACGGGCCTGGGCGTCGTCCCGCTCGGCGCCGGCACGGCCGCATGGGTCGACCTCGTCGGCGAACTCAACCAGCGCCTCGTGAAGGCTGCCGACCTCGCTGTGGTCGTGGTCGCCGGGCGCGCCCTGCCGCTGACCGACGCGGCGCGGCCGCTGACGCGCCCGGGTGCGGGGCCAGCGCTCAGCGTCGTCGCCACCGCCGCTGGACTCAGCGAGGTCCTCATGCCCGAGGACGGCGAGCGCCGCGCGCACCCGCGGCTCCTCGGAGCTGGCGCCACCGTCCGATCGATTCGCGAAGCCGCCGGTCAGCTCGCGGAGCCCAAACCCTCCGGGATTCCGACCCGGCCCGCCCTGCCCGGTGGGCCGACCGGCGGACCGACCGCTGATACGTCGATCGCGAGTCTGCGCTCCCACGGCGATCGGCTGGTGCGCCCCGGTGATGCCGACCATGCGGTGAACGTCGTCGCGGGTGGGCCGCCCGCCTGGCTGACCGATGCCTTCGCCGCCGCCCTTGGCAGCGGTCTCACGCACTACCCGGATGCTTCGACGGCGCAATCCGCGCTGGCGGAACTCTACGGCCGGCCCGCCGAGGAGGTCGTCGTCACCAATGGCGCCGCCGAAGCCCTCTGGCTCCTCCCCGCGGCGCTGCGCCCGCGGCTGGCGGCCTGCCTGTATCCGCTCTTTACCGAGGCCGAGGCCGCGCTTCACGCCCTTGGGGTCCCGGTCATCCGCGTGCTGCGCGACCCCGCCCGCGACTTCGCGATCGACGCCGCGAGCGTCCCGGACGATGCCGACCTCGTGCTCGTCGGCAACCCGTCCGCCGGCTCCGGCACCTTGGTCGCCCGCGACGCCATCCGCGCGCTGCGCCGGCCCGGCCGCACGATCGTCGTCGACGAAGCCTTCATGGATCTCGTCCCAGGCGAACGCGAGTCGCTTGCCCGCGAGCGGGCCGCCGACGTCATCGTCGTGCGGAGCTTCACCAAGTCGCTGAGCATCCCCGGCGTGCGCGCCGGCTGTGCGCTCGCGGCGCCCGAGCTCGCGGCGCGGTTGCGCGCCGTTCAGGCGCCGTGGTCGGTCAACGCGTTTGCAGTCGCCGGGTTGGTCGCCCTGGGCTCGCACGCCGACGAACTCACAACACGGGCCCAGCAGGCAAGCGAGGAGCGCTCCGACCTCACCGCTCGGCTTCAAGCGCTGCCTGGTCTCGTTCTCTGGCCGTCCGACACGAACCATGTCCTCGTCTATCTCGACGGCGGCGCGCGGCTGGCGGCTGCTCTCCGGGAGCGACAGATCGTCGTGCGCCCCTGCGGCTCGTTCCCGGGACTGACCGACGACCATCTGCGCATCACCGCCCGCGACCCCGACGCAAACGCGCGACTGGTCGCCGCGATCACCGAGATCCTCGGCGGTACGGAGCCGGCAGCGTGACGGCGGCGCCTGCGCCTCGACTGGCCGTGGTCGGGATCGGCGAGGACGGGTGGGACGGCCTCGGCGTGACGGCGCGCGAGGCGCTCGCTGGCGCCAGCACGATCCTCGGCAGCGAACGCCAGCTGGCCTTCCTGCCCGCCGAGATCAGCGCCGTGCGGGAGGCGTGGCCGAGCCCGATGGGTCCTCGGGTCGACGCGCTTGCCGCCGCGATCGGCGCCGGCGAGGACCCCAGCCGCTGGGCCGTCCTTGGCTCTGGTGATCCCATGCTCCACGGCATCGGCTCGACGCTTGCGCGCGTCGTGGATCCCGCGCTGCTGCAGGTCGTCCCGGCCCCGTCGGCCTTCGCGCTTGCATGCGCGCGGCTCGGATGGGCGCAGCATGCAACCCCACTCGTGAGCCGCGTCGCGCAGCCCGCAACGCCGGTTGCGGGTTCGCTGCGCCGGGCCGGGCGCGCGATCGTGTACGTCGCTGGGCCGAGCGGCGCCCGGGAACTCGCCGACGAGTTGCGCGACGAGGGCCTCGACCACGCCCGGCTTGTCGTGCTCGAGCGCCTCGGCGGCCCCGCCGAGCGGCGTATCGACGCGACCGTCGGCACATGGGATCAGGACGCCGACCCGCTTCATCTCGTGGCCCTGGAACTGACCGACGCTTCACCCCCACGCCAGCGGTCGGGCCGACTCGACAGCGCCGTGCCGGGGCTCCCCGACGAGCTGTATGGCGGCGACGGCCAACTGACCCGCGCCGAGGTGCGGGCCGTTGCGCTGGCCGCGCTTGCGCCGCGCCCCGGCGAGCGCCTCTGGGATGTCGGCGCGGGCAGCGGCACGATCGCGATCGAGTGGTGCCGGGCGGCCGCAGGCGCATCCGCCATCGCCATCGAGCGCCGGGAAGATCGCGCGCAGACGATCGCGGCCAACGCGAAGGCGCTGGGCGCGCCCTTGACCGAGGTCGTCATCGGCGCCGCGCCGCTGGCGCTCGACGGCCTCGCCTCGCCCGATGCGATCTTCATCGGCGGCGGCCCCGCGACCCCGGGCCTGATCGATCGCTGCTGGACGGTGTTGCGACCCGGCGGCCGCCTCGTCGCGAACGCCGTCACGCTCGAGGGCGAGCAGGCGCTGTCGTCGGCCCTGGCCACGTATGGCGGGCGCCTCGTGCGCCTGGAGTTTTCTCAGGCCGAACCGCTCGGCACCTTCACCGGCTGGAAGCCTCAGCGGCCCGTGGTGCAGTGGAGCGCGACCAAGGACGACGCATGACCGGCACCGTGCACTTCATCGGCGCGGGCCCCGGCGCCGCCGATCTCCTGACGCTTCGAGCTGCAGCGTTGATCGCGCGATGCCAGGTCTGCGTGTACGCCGGCGCGCTCGTGCCCCCGGCCGTGCTTGAGCACTGCCCGCCGCAGGCGCGCCTGATCGACACCCAGGATCTCGACCTCGACGCGATCACCGCCGAACTTGTCGGCGCCTCGGAGCGCGGTCAGGACGTCGCCCGGCTGCAGTCCGGCGACCTCTCGATCTACAGCGCGCTCACGGAGCAGATCCGCCGGCTCGACGAGGCCGGCGTGCCTTGGGACATGACCCCGGGCGTCCCCGCGTTCGCGGCCGCTTCGGCCGCGATCGGCCGCGAACTCACGGTGCCCGGCGTCGCGCAGTCGCTGATCCTCACGCGCCACTCACGCCGCGCCACCGCGATGCCACCCGGCGAAGAGCTGGCCGGGCTCGCGGCCCATGGCACCACCCTCGCACTGCACCTCGCGACGCAGGCCCTGGACGAACTCGCGCCGCTCTTGGCCGAGCATTACGGCGAGCACTGCCCGGCCTACGTCGTCGCGCGCGCGAGCTGGCCCGACGAGCTCGTACTCCGCGGCACCCTGGCCACGATCGCCCAGCAGGTCCGCGACGCCGAACTGAAGCGCACCGCAACGATTCTCGTCGGCCCGGCGCTGGCCGGCAGCGGAGCCGCCGGCGCCTGCGTGAGCCACCTGTACTCGCCGGACCGCGACCGCACGCTCAGCGCCGACTGAGCCGCGCCATCGGCGAGGCCGTCAGCGCTGAGGCCGTCAGCGCTTCTTGACCTTGTCGAACTTGACGCCGCAGTAGAACGACACGACCTGCTCGAGCTGGGCTGTCTGGCGCTTGCCGGCAAAGCGATATCGAACCTTGCCGCGGACGGTCATCGTGAAGACCAGCACGCCCGTTGAGCTGAGGTTGCGGAAGGCGCGACGATCGACGCTGAACCGCGTGGAGTACGGCGCGGCGTCGTCGGACTTCCTCCGCGGCAGCAGCCCCGACGAACTCGACCAGTCCACCGACGAGATCTTGGGCTTGTTCTTCGTCGGACCGACGACCTGTACGCCGATGGTGACGTTGCCGGACTTCGAGCATTCGGCGCCCGGCTTGAAGGTCATCGCGATCCGGTGGGCAGCCCCGACCGCCTCTTCCGACGAGGTCTCCGTCGGAGCGACCTTCACCCGTGGCACGCCGTCGACGCCCAGTTCGCGCCACGCGATCCAGCCTTCGCCATCGCGGCCCGCACCGACCGTGAGCCCATGCGGTGATCCGAGCCCGCCCGCCGCGATCGTGGTCTTGGGGCCAAAGTCGCCGCCCGGGCGGGCACGGCGGTAGATGATGCAGCCCTGCTGGCTACTGGTGTGCGCGTTCGGGCCCTGACACCCGTCGTAGGTCGACGTCCACACGGCATGCCGGCCACCGGCGATGTCGTAGGTGAGATCCTCCAGGCGCTTGGTGCCGCAGGACTGGGCACCGTCGGCGCCGATCGGGCGTGGCGCGCCCAGGGTCAGCCCGCGCAGCGGAGAGACCTCCTCGCCGGTATTGCACGTCGGTGCGCCGAGGAGCGACGCTCCGCGCAGCGACGACGCCAGCCGGAACACGGCGCCAGCGCGAATCGGTGTCCATGGCGCACTCACGAGATTGCCGTCGGCATCGGCCACGACGCGAAGCGCCGCGCGTGGCGAGACCACCTTGCCGTTGCCGGTCGGGGGCTTGATCTGATCGGTGTCGAAGCCTGCGAGCACGATGCGGCCGTCGGGGAGCGCTGCGACGGCGCGCGCACTGTAGATGGAAGCACCCGGGTCTCGCTCGATACTCAGCACGGGGCGGTCCAGGCCGATCTGCGCGAAGACCTGGGCCTTGTCGCCTGGGACGAAATCACCGAAGAGGGCGTAGAGCACCCGGCCGTCGTTCGACAGTGCCGCGTCGATGACGCTGCCCTGGAACACGCCCGTGTTGACCCGGGAGAACGCGTATCCCCAGGTATTCCCGCCGTCGGTGGAGCTGACGACCAAGGTGCCGCCACCGAGCTGCAAGACGCCGTTGTAGGAGATGACGATTCTGAGCGTGCCGTTGCGATCACGCAGGATCACGGGCTCGGTCAGCGCGTCGACCTGCAGCGTGCGTTTGATCGCGCAGGCCCGCGCCCCGCGCGGGAGCTTGCAGTAGACGACGGCGTCGCCCGTGCGGCCGGGGGCGGGGATCGAGTAGACGAGGTTGGCGGTGCCCTCCTCGTCGACCGCGATCGATGGCGTGTCACCGCGGCCGAAGTCGAGCACCTTGCCGGCCGGCACCGTTGCCGCCGGATCCGGGACGCCGTCAGCGGTGGTCTGCACGGCGACGTTGGCATCCCCGGAGTCGGTGCTCTTCACGGTGACGCCCGCGAGGTACGACGCGCCATCGGGGTACGTGTGCGTCCCGGAGACCGTGTACTGCCCCGGAGTCCCAGCCGGGCTGATCACGCCGTCGGAGACACTTCCATCACCCCAATCGATCGAGGCCTTGAAGTCGGCCGCGCTGCCCAAGGGGTTGGCGTCGTCGAGCGTCGCCACGGTCACCCCACCTGGCGCAGCGGCCGACTTGAAGGTCGTGCCCTGGCCGGAAACCGGAGCGTCCTTGACGTTGAACGAGGTGCGTTGGTACACGTCGGGGTTGGCGCTGTCGGTCACGGTCACGGAGTAGAAGCCGAACTTGCGGTACGTGTGCAGGGCGACGACATGCCCGGCCTCATCGGCCTCCTTCGTGACCGCCGAGGGCTGCTTGGCGGTGCCGTCGCCCCAGTCGATCGTGACCTGCGTCGGCACGGCCGGCCCGGTGAAGGTGGCGATGAGCCCGGTGAACGGTTTGCCTTCGATGAGGTCGTCGGCCGCCGCGGCAGACGACGGCGCGCCAAAGACCGTGACGGCGGTCAGCAGCAAGAACAGGATGGCGCGCGGCATCATGGCTTCTTCGCGTTCGAGGGCTTCTTCTTGGCCGGCAACTTCACACTGGTCCGTGTGGCAGGGCCCTTACGCATGGTGGCGGTGACGCCCGCGACCGCGACCTTCGCCGAGTCCTTGGCCGTGAAGTCCGGCACGGTGACCTTGCGGCTCTTGCGCGGCACCGTGAGCATCAGCGTGCGGCCGTCGCTCACGGTCACCATCACCCGGTATTCCACGGCGTTGGCGACGGAGGGCCACGCGATGGTCAGCGACGTCTTGCCGCGTTTGGCGCTGACCGTGCGGATCCGTCCGGGGAGTCGACGTGCCGGTGCGTTGTACTTGGCCACGGTGAGGTTGGCTCGGGGCAGGTCGTCCTGGAGCACCTGCGCGACGATTTTCCGCGAGCCTTTCGCTCCGTCGCGAGGTGAGAAGCGGATCGAACCTTTGGCCTTGGTCGTCTCGCCCAGCACGTGCGTGACGCCGCCACCGATCTCGGAGAAGCGCACCTTCTGGCCCTCGATCCGCCTTACGTCGTAGGCGAGCTGTCGCCGGTAGCCGGTGCCGGTCACGCGTGCCTTGACGGATGGCTCCGGGAGCGGCTCGGCCTGCTCGACGGCGGTGATCGCTGCCGAGCCCGGCTGCGGCGTGAGCGTCCACGGCTGGGTGCCGGGCTTGGTGACGATGAAGGTCGTCTGCTTCTTCTCGTCGTCCTTGATCACGAGGAACCGGTCGGACTTGTCGCCCTTGGCTGGCGCCGCAGGGGTGCTGATCGACGCACCGTCGGGACCGGAGAGCGTGACCATCGGCGCGGCCGAGTCGCCGCTCACGCGAAGCAGCGCGTAGGGCTTCCCGGCGGGGAAGGTGACGGACTGGGGCGCTGGGGCTTGGAGCTGGCGCGTGCCGAGCCCACCGAGCTGCTTCAGCCGAGCCGCCGACGCGCGCGTCGCCCGGTAGTCGCCGATGCCGCACGCCCCGGGCATGATCTCGAGATCAAACGGCCAGTGGATCCCGAACCCGATCGAGACCTTGACCGCCAGCAGCGTGACGTAGCCACAGGCCGCGAGCCCTTCGGTCGACACGACGCCTTCGGCGCCCGCGCAGGCGATCGACACGAGGCACACGGTGCCGTTGCCCTCCACATTGAAGGCGCGCAGGCCATCGAGCCAGCCGGCAACCTCAGCGTTGAACGACACGAGGCTGAGGTCGAGGCCGATGTTGCCCGAGAACGCGATCTGGCCGTCGGTGTCGGCGGAAAACGCGAAGCCGCCGAGCGGGATGCCCGCGACGGAAAGGCCGCCGCTGCCCGCGTCCTCGGACCCTTCCGCGCACTTGGAGATCTGGCAGAACGAGCCGGCCGCGATCTCGATGCGGGCCAGTGGAGACCCGGGGAATGAGAGTCGGAAGTTGCCGTCGATCCGGACCGCCGAGACGCCGGCGATCTCCGGCCCCGCCGTGAACCCGACGCCGCCCTGGATCGCGAACGGGTCGACGCTGATCCCGAAGGAGATGCGCTGGAGGAACACGCCGGGGCCGACGGAGACGTTGAGGCCGTCGATGCCGGCGACCAGCGTCTTGAGCGCGCCGTTCTGCACCGCCACTTCGGCCTGCGCGCCGTACGGGAAGGGCAACAGGAACACGGTCGCTTTGCCGCTCCAGCGCTTGTCGGAGTCGCGGTAGGAGATCACGACGTCCTTGACCTTGAGTGGGCCGAGCAGCGCCTCCTTGGCCGTGATCTTGATGCCGTCGGCGCGGAAGCCGTTCTGCAGATCGGCATGAAGGATCACCTCGCCGGTCACGCCGCCGAAGATCTTCGGCAGGCTGACGTTGACGGTCAGGTCGACGCCGCTGAGGCGCAGCTGGAGATCGGCGGAGCCGCCGATCGGGAAGCCGAACACGCTGCCACGCGCCGACACCTTGAGCCCGGGCAGCTTGAACTGGGCGACGGACTTCGAGGGCAGCGTGATGTCGAACGCGAGGTTCTCGAAGATCGTGATCGAGCCCAGCCGCGCGCTGAGTCGGCCGGCGCCCTTGCCAGGCCCGTCGACGAAGATCCGCAGCGCTTTGGGATCCAGCACGATCGTGGACTTCGCTTCGGGCTGCATGATGATCCCGTTCACGTTCACGCGGCCGCTCGCCTCGAACCGGCCGTCGACCTCCTTGAGGCAGCCTTCGGCCGAGATGATCCCGAAGGTGACGGTCTTGCCGCACTCAAACGGCTGGCGCGGCAGCTCGGGTGTCCCTCCGCCCCCGCCTCCGCCGCCACCGGGCGCCGCCCCGGGTCCGGTGCACGTCTGGCCGTCGGCGGTGCAGAATCGCGCGACCGCGAGGGTTTCGCCGTCGCCGTCGCCGACGCGGCCGGCCACGAGCGCTTTGCCGTCGGGTTGGAGCGCGAGGGAGGAGCCGAAGGCGGGGAGCCCGCTGGCGGCGACCAACGACGCGCCGGCCGGTGATGCGGTCGGCGCGAACGACGCGTCGAGACCGCCCGTCGGGAGGAAGCGCGCGGCGACGAACTGACTCGTCGCCACGCCACCCACGTCCTGCGTAGCGCTGCCGGCGGTGATGAGTTTGCCTTCGGCCGTGAACGCGATACCGGTCGCTTCGGAGCTGCCGCCGGTGCCGATCGCGGCGATGCTCGCGCCACCCGTTCCGAAGCTGCCGTCGATCTGGCCGGTCGCTTCGCTGAAGGCCGCGACGAACGTCTTGCCGACGTTGTCGTCCGTGGCGCTGCCGGCGGTGAGGATGCGTCCGCCGCCTGAGGCGAGGGCGTTGCCGATCGTGGCGCCGCCGTCGCCCACGTCCCGCAGGCTGAGGCCGGTGCCAGTGGTGCCCCAGCCGGGCGTGCGCTGGCCGGTGGTGGAGGCGTACCGGCCGACGAGCAGCTTCACGACGCCGTCGGTGGCGCGGCCGACCACGCCGTAGGACCCGTCGGCGAGTCTGGTGAGGCCGGCGGCTTGGGTGTCGGAGCCGTCGCCGGCTGCGGTGAGGCTGCCCCAGGCCCCGTCGGAGATGCCGGCGGGTGTGACACGTGCCAGGGTGATCTTGTTGGCGCTGCCGTCCACCGCCGTTCCCGCGATCACAACGCTGCCGTCGCCTTCCACGAGCACGCCGCGCGCCTCGGCGACCCCGCTCGTCCCGCGGTTCAGGAGCGCGAGCCCGCCGACGCCGAACGTCGCGTCTGGCTGCCCGTTTGCGGAGAACCGCGCGATCGCGATCTTGGTGGTGGGACCGTCGACGGCCCGGCCGACGGCGACGATCTTGCCGTCGGGGGCGAGTGCCACACCGAGGGCCTCGGACTCGCCCGTGCCGGCGGCCGTGATCGATTCGCCGTTCGTACCGAAGGAGGTGTCGCGCGAGCCGTCGGCGTTGATCCGGGTGAGGGCCATCTCCGGGCGAAGCCCGGAGCCGCCGTCGACCGTTGCCTGGCCAGCGACGACGAGCTTGTCGCCCTGCACAATCGATGCGGCTGCGCTCGAGCGGCCGCCGTTCCCGGTCGGGATCTGGGCGATGCCCTTGGAGCCGTAGCCGGTGTCGTTGTCGCCAGCGGCCCCGAGCGCGATCGCCGCCGAGACGAGGGCCACCGTGGCCGTCGCCGGAAGAGCGATCAGCAGCCGCCGCGTGTTGCGCATGAGCGGGCACGGTAGCTGGCGCAACCCCACTCAACCAACTGCATGCTTTCCGGTGCAACGCCGGCGCGGTATCCCACCCGGAGCACGGGGGACGCACTGGGCGCTCGTGCGCCAGAACCAGCGTGTCGCCAAACAGCCGTCGAGACTGGGGTGTTTCCGGCGGTCATGACCAGCGAGTTCCGACCCAATTTCGCGCGCCGCGAACCAGAGCTACGCCGGCTGCTGCTCGCGCCGGTCGATGCCGCGCCGGCGGTCGATGCCTCGGCGGCGTTCCACGCCGGCCTTGGACTCGTCAACGCCGGTGCGGCGCAGCAGGTACGTGTCGAAGATCCAGCCTTTGCGCTCTTTGGCGTCGGCGCGGACCTTGCTGATCTCGCTGGCGACATCGGCGAGCGGGCCTTCGATGAGGATCTCGTCGGGCGTGCCGAGGTACGCGCCCCAGTAGATGTGGAGGTGCTCGGGATCGATCGTGGCGAAGGTGTTATTGGCGTCGAGCATCACGACGACGTCGTCCAGGCCCATCGGCATGCCGTTGGCCAGGCGGCGCGCCGGCGTGATCTGCACGGCGCCGCCGACGCGGTTGAGCGGGATGCGGTGGCGGGCCGTGAGCGCGTGCACGCTGCTCACGCCGGGAATCACCTCGTAGTCGAAGGCCACCTTGCTCGCCGCATGGACCTCCTGGATCACCGCGAGCGTGCTCTCGTACAGCGACGGGTCGCCCCACACGAGGAACGCGCCGATCTCGCCCTCCGCCAGGTGCTCGGCAAGCGCGGCCTGCCACAGCTCGACGCGCTGCTCCCGCCAGAGCTTCACGGCCTCGGGATAGTCGATCGCCGACGCCCAGGGCCGCTCCGGATCCGGCAGCTCGACGGTGCGGAAATCGCCCGCATCCTTGGTGCGGTGGCGCGCGATGACCTCGGTGCGCGCATGAACGAGATCGTCCTTGTCGGACTCCTTCGTCACCACGAACAGCACGTCGAACGCGTTGATCGCACGAACCGCCTGCACCGTGACGTAATCAGGATCGCCCGCGCCGATCCCGATGAGCAGCAGCTGTCGCTGCGGGTCGCTCGTGGGCTGGGCGGCGGCGTCAGTACTCATGAGATCCCATCATGACGCGCGGGGCGGTCGTGGACGCCGGAAATCGGCGGGTGTCGGCACCAGATCGCCCGGAGGCCAGAAGTCGGCGGGTGTCGGGACCAGGTCGACTGGCGGCCAGCAGTCGGCGGGGTCGGCACCAGGTCAGTGGGCAAGCGGGCGGTCCTCGTCGACCGTCGGCTGGGAACATCACCGAATGGCCGCCGATCCATCACTCGAGCAGCAGACCGTGCTGATCCTCGGCGGGACTGGCGAGGCACGCGCACTGGCGGCGGCGCTGGTCGACCAGGCCCGCGTGGTGTCGTCGCTTGCGGGGCGCGTCGCGCGGCCCCGGCTACCGGTCGGCGAGACGCGCATCGGCGGCTTCGGCGGCCCCGAAAAGCTCGCGGCGTGGCTGACCAGCGAGGGGGTCGCTTGCGTCGTCGACGCCACCCATCCGTTCGCGGAGCGGATCTCCGCCTCCGCGGCGCGCGCCTCGGCGATCAGCGACATTCCGCTCCTGCGACTCCAGCGCCCCGGGTGGCAGGCGCGCCCCGGCGACGACTGGCACTGGGTCGACGGCCTCGACGAGGCCGCCGCGCTCCTGCCGCGCTTCGTGCCAGCCAACGCTGCTTCCCCGGCCAACGCTGCGGCCCCGGCCAACGCTGCCGCCCCCGCCGGCACCGCCCGCATTCTGCTGACGACCGGCCGCCAGGGCCTCGCGGCGTTCCGCGACACGCATGACGCCTGGTTCCTGATCCGCTGCGTCGACCCGCCGGACCCCGCCGACCTGCCGCCCCACCATGAACTCCTCCTCGACCGCGGCCCCTACACCGTTGACGGCGAGCTGGACCTCATCGACCGTCACGGCATCAGCGTTGTCGCGACCAAGGATTCCGGCGGCGCGCTGACCGTCGCCAAGCTTGACGCGGCGCGCGAGCGCGGCCTGCCGGTCGTGGTCGTCCGGCGACCGGCCGGACCGGACGTTCCGACCGTCGACAGCGTCGACGACGCCGCCGCCTGGGCGACGACCCGGCTCCGTCCCTAGCCACCGGGCATCGGAGACTCCTTGAGTCGGCCGTTCGCCACCCGGCCGCGGTGAAGAAGGTTTGCTTCGAAAAGCGCCCGTTTCGGGCCGTTTTTGAAGCAAGCCCCTCGGGCCAGCGGCCGTTTTTGAAGCAAGCCCCTCAGGCCAGCCGTTCCCGCGCGTCGAACCAACCCGCCGGGCGCCCCTCAGGCCTTCAGGCCGTGAGCAGCGGCGCGGCCATCTCCACGAGCCCCGGGAGTTCCAGTCCGCGGGCGATCGCCACGGCGCCGTCGAGAAGTTCCCCGGCGCGGCGGGCGTCGCCCGGCGCCGCGCGCCCGATGAGCGCCCCAGCCCAATCGATCTGGGCCCGCGCGAGCCAGGCATCGGCGCCGAGGCGCATGTACTGCTCGACGGTCGCGGCGAAGCTTGCGTCGGCGTCGTCCGGGCGACCCATCACCGCTTCGAGCCGAGCCAGGTAGTGCGTCGCGGCGCCGAGCCACATAGCGCCGGAGTCGACGAACTGATCCCGGTGGGGCAACATCACCGCGTGCAGGATGGCGGCGCGCGGAGCGTCGCGCAGATGTGCGCACGTGAGCGCCGCGAATGCCGGGATCGACAGGGCAGCGAAGTCGTGGGTGCGGTCCCGGAGATCGTTGGCCATGAGCTGGTCGAAGTGTCGCTGGGCGTCATCGAGCCGACCGATCTCGCTGAACGTCACCGCCTTCATGGCATCCATCTGAAGCCCGACCGACACGCTCTGCGTGTATTCCGGCGACACGGGCACCGAGAGCCCCGGGATCGCGAACAGCGCCGGGAGATCGGGATCGTCGGCGGCCAGCCGTCCGCCAGCCAGGCGCGCCGCGACGGTCTGCAGGAAGTACCACGCGACGACATCCGGCTGGCCCGCCTCCTGGCCCACCTCGAACGCTTCCCGAGCCAGCCGCTCAGCGTCGCGGGGATGGCCGTTCACCGTCGTGCGCTTGGCGTGGCACACCACCTCGTACCACCGCAGCACCGGCTGCCCGAGCTGGCGGACCAGTGGCGCGACGACCTCCAGGAGCTCGTCGGCGCGTGGAAGGTCGCCAGCCTCCATCGCGGCGATACTCCCAAGCGCAGCCGCGGCGAACGCCAGCATCGGATCCTCGAGTTCGGCGGCGATCTCGCCGGCTTCGTCGGCATTGGCCCGCCGATCGCGCAGCGTCTGGGGCCCCCAGAGCGCGACGAACCGCCGCTGCAGCACGACGCCGAGGGTGCGGCGATCACCGACCCGCCGGGCCATGTCGAGCGCGTCGTCGGCGAGTTGACGACGCAGATCCCAGTCGGGACCGGCGATGAGTTCCACCGCGAGCAGCGCCAGCAACTCCGCGCGCGTGGCACTCTCGGCGGAGGTCTGGGCCGCCAGCGCCGCCTGCACCGCCGCGACCCGCTCTTGGTCGATGCCCTGAGCGGAGCTGAACAGCTCGCGGTTGTTCGCGAGGGCGGCGCGTGCCAGGCGGTCGCCGTCGCCGAGTTCGGAGGCCAACCGTGCACCTTCGAGCAGCGTGACGCGATACGTCGGGTCGCCGGCTCGCCGCTCGGCCTCGCCGCGCGCGATCACCAGGTCGCAGCGTTGCGCTTGCCGGCCGTCGACGCCGATGGCCTCGATGAGCGCCGCCGCGCGACGGTAGTGGCTCGCCGCCTGCTCGTAGGCCAAAAGCGCCAGCGCCTGTTCGCCGGCGGCCTGCCGGTGCGTGATCGCCCGCTGGAGGTCGTCCGGGCCTGCCGCGCATTCGAAGTGATGCGCGAGTTCCGCCTGATGCGGCGCGAGGTCGGCGACGTAGCGCGCCTCCAGTGCCGTACCCGCTCGCCGGTGCAGGAGCGCCCGGCGCGTGTTCGTCAGCATGCCGTAGACCGTCTCGCGCGTCAGCGCGTGCGAGAACGTGTAGTGCCCCACGGCGCCCACCACCTCCTCGATCACGTGCGCGCGAGCGGCCCCCTCGAGCACGTCGGCGAGGCGATCTTCGCCCAGGTCGCTCATCCGGTCCAGGACCCCGAGTTCGAAGTCCCGGCCGACGATCGACGCGACGGCCAGCGCGCGATTGGTGTCGGTGTCGAGACGCGCGAGCCGTCGCGCGATGACGTCCTTCACGCCGTCCGGCACGCCAAGGCCAAGGCCGGTCCCGCCCGTCTCCCGCAGGTGCGACAGCATCTCGACCACGAAGAACGGGTTCCCGTCGGTCTCTTCGAAGATGCGGCGCCCAGACTGCTCCGCGGCGGAGGCTTTCACGAGCTGCGCGACGGCTGCTTCGTCGAGACGACGGAGGCTGTGGTCCGTGAATCCGTCGATGCCTCGGAGCTCGGCGAGCGTTGCCGAAAGGGGGTGGCCGGCGTCGACTTCGGTCTCGCGATAGGTGCCGAGCAGCATCACGCCGCGCGGCGGCGCGGTGCGCGTGAGATAGCGCAGCAGGAGCAGCGTCGGCTTGTCCGCCCAATGCAGGTCGTCGAGCACGAGCACCAGCGGACGATGCTCGGCGGCCCGCGCGACAAACCTTCCAATCGCATCGAACAACCGAAAGCGCGCGCCTTCGGGATCGTCGGACACCGGCGCCGCCAGCCCGGGCGCCCGAGTGCTGAGCTCCGGCAGGATCCGCAACAGTTCGCCGCCGCCCGGCCCGAGTTGCTCGGCCAGCTCCAGCTCCGGGCACGCGGCGATGTACTGCCCGAGACCTTCCACGAACGGCTGATGGGGCAGGATCGGTTCCTCGTCGCAGCGGCCATAGAGCACGACCGCGCCCGAAGCTTGCGCTGCCTGCGCGAGTTCGCTGCAAAGGCGCGTCTTGCCGATCCCCGGCTCGCCCGCGAGCATCACCGTCTGCAGCGGCCCGGCGGCCGCCTCCTCCAAAGTCGCTGCGAGCGCGGCGAGGTCGCCATCGCGGCCGACCAACGGGCTTCGCCAGGTCGTAGCGAGCACGTCGGGCAGTTGGAACGGAGTTCCGCCCTCGGTCGCTACCGTCGCGACCGTCCCGGCGACTGCCACCGGCCCATCGAGCACCGGATCTTGCTGGAGCACCTGGGCCTGCAGCGCGCGCAACGCAGGCCCAGGCTCAAGCCCGAGTTCGTCGCTGAGATAGCCGCGCACCGCCTGGTACACCTCGAGCGCGTCGGACTGCCCACCCGCGCGGTACAGGGCGAGGATCAGCAGCTCGTGGAGGCGCTCGCGACCCGGCCGATGCCCGCACTCCGTCCGCAGCCGGCCGGTGATCTCACGATGGTGCCCGAGCTCGAGTTCGGCTTCCGCCCACGCTTCGAGCGCGTGCAGCCGCTGCTCTTCCAGCCCCGCCGCTTCCGCCCGCAAGGCCGGATGGTCGGCCAGTGCGCCCAGTGCCGGCCCGCGCCACAGCGCGAGCGCGGCCGTCAACTCGGCCGCGGCGGCCACCGCGTCGCCCCGCCGCATCGCCTCATGGCCGGCCTGCGCCAGCGCCTCGAAGCGCAGGGCGTCGACCTGGCCGGCATCGGCCTGCAGTCGATAGCCGGCCCCCGCCGACTCGATCGTCAGCCCCCCGTCGGCGCCGGCCGCCTTGATGACGCGTCTCGCGCGAGAGACGTAGGACTCGATCGCGTGGCGCGCGCTGGGTGGCGGGGCGTCGGGCCAGAGCGCATCGACGAGGGTGTCGCGGGGGACGAACGCGCCGGCTCTCAGCGCGAGGACCGCGAGCAGGACCTGTTGCTTGCCTCCACCGAGGGGCACGCTCGCGCGGTCTGCGCGAACGTCGAGCGGTCCGAGAACGAGCACCTCCACGATTCATCGACTGTATGTGGGCGCCCCAGGCCTGTCCACGGCCGACGTGCAAGTTTCGTGCGAGCTTCTTGCAAGGGACCCCCTGCAAGGTTCCGGCGGTGTTGACGTTGGAACCCATCGTGCTGAGCTCGAAGGCCAGGATCGACCTCGCGCGGATCAAAGGCCGGGCGGAGGTCGCATCCGTGATCAGTGAGGCCATCGAGCGCCGCGCCGCCGAGTTCGGCCTGGGCGCCCCTCTCGGCGACGTGACCAAGACGCCCGACGGCCTCGGCTGGTGTCGTAAGTACCCGGCCGGGTGGGTCGTGTATCGGGCCGACCGTGGTGCCAAAGCGCTCTACGGAGCGATCGGTGCGCGTTGGATCGAGTTCGGCGGCACGCAGAGCTTCCTCGGCTGGCCGGCGACCGACCAGCTCGATTCCGCGCTCACGATCGACCGCATTCCCGGCCACCACACGCGATTCGATGGCGGGATCGTGATCTGGAGTGGCCCGACGGGGGCGTTCGAGCTGCACGGCGAGATCCTCGAGCTGTGGCGGCAGCTCGGCGCCGAGTCCGGGGCGCTCGGCCTGCCGCTGTCGGACGAGCACGACCTCATCCAGCACGGCACGGCCGTCGGCCGTCGCAGCGTGTTCCAACACGGCGAGATCGGCTGGTCGCCGGAGGCCGGCGCTGCCGTGACGTTCCTTTCGCACCCGTACGAGGAGGCCCCAGGGGCATCGACCGCTCGCGTCCGCGGCCTCGGTGGTGGAGGCGACGAGCCGCCACTGCCGGCGGTTCGCCGATTCCTGCGCGGCCACGCGAGCATCGCGATCACGCGCGACGACTTCGGCCTCTGGGAAGGCGACGCGCAGGGCTCCGCCAGCCAGCGAGTCGAGGCACCCGTCGACTCGTGGGACCCGGCGACGATCACGACCGTCGTCGGCACGCCGGATGAGGTGCAGGTCGAGGTGGTGCTCACCACGGTCGCCCGGCCGGACGGCTCGGTCCTGGCGACCGGACACGTCGTGCTGCGCGATCGACCCGACGAAGGCGGCGAAAGCAACCCCCACGGCGTACGGGGAACCGAGGCGTCGAGCCCCGACCTCGCCCACCCCATCCGCGTGGTGATCCCGCGCGATGACGGCGTCACCCAGGTGGTGCACATCGCGCGCGACTGGTCGCCAGACGACCACGCCGAAGTCTTGATTTCGCTCTGGAACCACCCGGTCTAAGGACTGGGCTCGGTTGGCGCGCGTCTCGGGGGAGGCGCCGCGCACCAGAGCGAAGAGGTGCAACCCGAGCTGGGGGCTCGGGACACCTCACGTGGCGACAAGCCGGCCGTGTTGTGGGACAGCACGGCCGGCGCCTCGCCACCCCACCGGCGACTGTCGCGGCCGTTACACAACGGACGTCGCGGCGGTCAACGACGTGAGAGCGGTGCGGCGACACGATGGATCCACGCAGGCAAGCCGCCTGCTGGAGACCCTCATGTTCAAGCACCTCGCCCCGTACTTCACCCAGAGCCGCAAGGGCCACGCCGCGATTACCGCCGCGGCCTGCCTCATCGCGCTCGTCGCCGCGCCGGCCTCGGGCGCAGCGGTGCCGTCGCACCCCGGTGCGTTCACGATCACGGCGATGAAGGCGTCGTCCGGCGCGCCCGCCCGCGTATTGGCGACCGACGCGGAGGGTCGCGTCGAACTGCAGCGTCCGTCCGGCGCGCCCGGGCAGCGTTGGGTCGTCACGACGCCGTACGGCGCGCAAGGCGCGACCACGCTGGTGTCGTACGTCTCGTGCCTGGAGCGGCTCACGTGTCCGTTCACGAACCCGGAGCCCTCAGCGGCGCGGTCGCTCGTGAACCAGGCCACGGGCCAGTGCCTCAGCTTCAGCGCCAACGCTGCCGGCGTTCCGCGTGTGGCCAACTGCGATGCGGGCGAGGCGCACCAGCAGCTCACCTGGAACTTCGGCGACGCCGAGATCATCGAAGACGGCGTGCCGCAGCGTTACACCGCGCTCGCCGCCCAGATCGACGGCCGCCTGCGATGCCTCGCCTCGCCCAAGGTCGACGCTGCGCAAAGCGTCCGCGGCGGCACCTGCACGAGCCGCCGGCGGTGGGAGCAGCAGTACCGGTTCACGCCAGTGAACTGAGAGACGCTGCTGCGGTCGACTCCTGCGCGAGCACACCGCGCGAGCGCGGCAGGCCGGGAAGGGCCTGGCCGCGCACCGCTCGCGCTACTGAAACCCCGGGTAGTCCCGCGGCGTGTAGACGATCGGGTCGCGGCCTTCGCGCTCGATGACGCGCGTAAGAGACGAGCCGACGATGAGCAGCGTGCGCATGTCGACGACGGCGGGATCAAGGTCGCCGAGCGTGGTGACATCGATGCGCTCGCCGGCCGGGTCGCCAACGGCCCGGGCCACGACCACGACGGTCGACGGGTCCTTGCGCTCACGCAGGACGGCGACGGCCCGGTCGAGCTGCTCACGACGGGTCTTGGAGGCCGGGTTGTAGAGCGCGACGACGAGGTCGGCATCAGCGGCGGCGATCAGTCGTCGCTCGATGATCGACCACGGCTTGCGAATGTCCGACAGCGAGATCAGTGCGAGGTCATGGCCGACCGGCGCGCCGACCCGGGCGGCCGCGGCCTGCACGGCCGAGACGCCGGGGAGCACCCGCACGTCGACATCTCGAAGCGGCGCGGGCGCATCGTCGAGGGCCTCCAGGACGGCCGAGGCCATCGCAAAGATGCCCGGGTCGCCCGACGACACGACCGCCACGCGATGCCCGGCGGCGGCCAGCTCCAGCGCATGAAGCGCCCGGTCCAGTTCGACGCGGTTGTCGGAGCCATGACGGCGCTGGCCGCGACGGACCGGCACGCGATTGAGGTAGGTGTCGTAGCCGATGACGTCAGTGGCGTCGGCGAGCGCGGCGTGCGCATCTGGCGTGAGCGTCTGTGCCCCTGCCGGACCGAGGCCGACGACGGTGACCCAGCCCCCCTCGCGCAGGCCCGCATCGAGCGTCTGCGCGAGCACGCCATGCGGAGCCTGCGGCGGATCGACGACCGCACCCACGGCGACGATCGCCTCGTGGGCCGGCACGTGGGCCGCGGCAGCGAGCGCCTGATCAAAGTCGGGTGTGTCGCACCCCTGATCGGTGCCCGGAGCCAGCACGATCGACATGTACGGCACTTCGGCGGGATCGACCTCCCGCAGCGGCATGCGGCGCTCGCGATCGGAGCTCGCACGCTCGACGTACTGCGCGCGGCCAGCCATCCCCGTCGCTTCGAGCGCGTCGGCGACACCGGGGAAGGTGCGGCCGAGCTTCATCACCACGGCGGCGTCGGCGACCTGAAGATGGGCCTCAAGCTGATCCTGCGGGAGCGTGCCTGGGAGCACGACGAGCACGTCGTCGCGCTTGACGAGCGGCAGGCCTGAGGAGGCGGCAGCGGCGCTGAAGGCCGTCACGCCGGCCACGACCTCTGTCGGGAAGTGCGGAGCGAGACGCTCGTGCAGGTACATGTACGAGCCGTAGAAGAAGGGGTCGCCCTCGCACAGGATCGCGACATCGCGGCCGGCACTGAGGTGCTCGGCGAGTTCGGCGGCCGACTCGTCGTAGAACTGCGCGATCGCACCCTCGTAGCCACCCGGGTGATCCGTGGTTCCGGTCGTGACCGGGTAGGTCATCGCGACCTCGATCTGGTCCTCCCGCAGATACGGCGCGGCCACGCCCCGCGCGACGCTGCGGCCGTGCGACGCCACCGGGTAGGCGATGACGTGCGCGGCCTCGATGAGCCGCTTGGCCTTGACGGTGACGAGTTCCGGGTCGCCGGGGCCAACACCCACGCCGTAAAGACGGCCGGTCGTGCCGGAGGCACCGTTTGCGGGGTCGGTCATTACTCGGCCTCGCTGGCAAGCGCGTTCACGGCGCCGCACGCGATGGCGCTGCCGCCGCGGCGACCACGAACGATGATGTGCGGCGGCGCAAGCGGATGCTCGTGCAGCGCCTCCTTGCTCTCCATCGCACCGACGAACCCGACGGGGACGCCAATGACCGCAGCCGGACGCGGTGCGCCAGCTTCGAGCATCTCAAGCAGATGGAACAGAGCCGTCGGGGCGTTGCCGATCACCACGAGCGAGCCCTCCAGGCGATCGCGCCACAGCTCCATCGCGGCGGCGCTGCGCGTCGTGCCGAGCTCGGCGGCCAGCGGAGCGACCCGCGGATCGGTGAGCGTGCAGAGCACGTCGTTCTCGGCCGGGAGCCGCTTGCGGGTCACGCCCGAGGCGACCATGTTCACGTCGCAGAAGATCGGTGCACCCGCCTGGAGTGCTTGCTCCGCAGCGGGACCAAAGCCATCGCTGGCGACGACATCGTCGATCAGGTCGACCATCCCGCAGGAATGAATCATCCGCACGATCGTGCGCGACAGGATCGGCTCCAGGCCAGCCAGGCCTTCGGCGGCCTCAGCCCGAATCGTGGCAAACGACTCGCGGTAGATTGCGGCGCCGTTCTTCTCGTACGTGATCACTGGTTGGTCTCCGGTGCGGAGGCAGCGGCTGCTGCGCGGTCCGCGAACGATTCGGGGGATTCGTGCTGCTCAATCACGAGCGTGGTGGCGAGCGGTGACGCGCCGCAGCGGCGCTCGCATCCGACGAGGTGCTCGCGCGGCGCACCGGCGGTGCGGGTGCCCAAGCGAAGGCGGGCGGCCGCGCGCACGTCGCCGAGCGCCTTCTCACAACCGAGCCCGGCGCAGGCGGTGAGCCCGAGCGCGGGATCGGCAGAGTCGACGATCAGGCCAGCGGCCGCCAGCGCGGAAAGCGCGGTCTCGGCGTGCTTGGGCGGGAGGTCGACGAGCGTGAGCGACCGGTCGGTGGCGATGCGCACTTCGGAGCGCGCGGACTCGGCGGCGTCGGCTGCGGCCGAGAGCTGCGCGCCCGTCAACCGGCCAAGCACCGTCGACGCGCGAACGAACGCGCGGCCATCCGTCTGGTGGCCGAGGCCGAGCGGCGGGAGCGGTTTGACGGCCGCCCGAGTCGGCGTCCAGTCGGCAAAGGGCTCGACGATGCCCGCGGCCGCAAGGTCCTCGCGGATCGCCGCGCCGCCATCGGTGAGTTCGCGCACCTGCCAGGCGCCACCGGCTGCGTCCCGCAGGAACGCGTACGCCGCGGCCATCAACGCTTCGGGGGCCTCGTGAGCCCCAACCGAGCCGGCGACCTCGCCGCCGACGAGCAGCGTCAACCGCTCGCCCGCGAGCGCGCCTTCGATGCCGGCGGGCGACAGGGAGGCGCCGCGGTTGCCGCCGCCGGCGACGAGCGCCAGGTCGGCGGCCAAGACGTCGACCATGCCCGTGCCGTCGTCGACCGCGATCATGAAACGACCGGAGAGCGCGCTGAGGTCGGGCTCGGCGCAGAGTGCCTCGTCGACCGCGCGCACGAGCGCGTCCACCGCCATGGCCCCGGGAAGCCGGCCCGCGAGGGGGCTCGCGGGCATCGTGCGAGCCTGATCGTGCGCCTCGCTCGGGAGCAGTCCGGCCTCGCGAAGCGCCACTGCAAGGGGCAGCGCCTGGTCGGCGCGGAGCCCACGGATCTGAAGGTTGCCGCGACCGGTGATCTCGATGAGGTCGTCGCCGTGTTCGGATGGCGCCGCCCAGGTCGCCAGGAGGCGCGCCTGCATCGGTGTCAGTCGCCCTCCGGGCAGCCGGACCCGCGCGATCAGCCCGTCCGCGGCAGGATGCAGCGCGATCGCCGTGGGACAGCGATCGGAGGCCGTGCGCGGGGCACGCGGCGGCGCCGCGGCGGGCGGCGTGATGTCGAGCGGCACGGTGCGCACCGTGGCATCTCCCAGGCTCATGAGGAAGGGCGCGGAGGCAGGTCCATCCAGCCGCCGTCGCGAGGCCGAACTATAGCCCGCCACCTCGCCCTGACGGGCTCCGGAGGCCCGCGCCAGCCACGCCGCGCGAGGAGCGCGTGGAGATCTACGCTGCCAGGGTGTCCCACGCCCGCCGATCTCTCGCCATCTTCGCCTTGCTGCTTGGCGCACTCGGAGTCCTCGCCGGATGTGGCGATGACCGCGATGGCGGGGCCAGCGCCGGTGGCGTCAGCGCAGGCAAGGTCGCAGATACCGCGCCGTGCGAGCGCCTCACCCTGGCGATGGCCGAGCGCGTCCTGCGCGCTCCGAAGCTCGAGAAGCCGGAGGCCGGTGTGGACGGCTGCTCCCTACGAGCGATCTCCACGGCCAGCAAGCAGGACGATCAACGCGATGCTGATCTCAGCCTCAGCGCCCCGCAAACTCCCAAGCAGGGCGGTGCGCCCGTCCCGGCGGACATCGACGAGCTACGGAAGAAGCCCGAAGCGGACCCGGACACCACGACCCGCAAGGTGGCCGTCGGCAGCGAGGGCTTCATTAGCTTCAGCAACGCGATGCACTTCGCTTTCGTGGCCTGGACCGACGGAGACACGACCTACGTCCTGGACTACAACGCCTTCTTGTCGCCCCAGCAGGGCAAGCTGCCGGTCACCGAACTCATCGCGATGGCAAAGGAGATCGCCGGCGAATAGCCGGCGAATAGCCGGCGAAAGGCCGGCCTCAGCCGGTGAACCGGTGCACAAGCCTGGCTCGGCGGGCGTGCCCACCGTGAGACTCCTTGCGATCGGACGACGCGAGGACGCGCACGATCGCCTGGGACGCCATCCACCGCAACGGCTCGGGCTCCCACTGCCGCGGCCGGTGCAGCGTCCATGGCATCGGTCCGTCGGGATCGGCGATGCCCCGCAGCTGGAGTGCCAGGGAGCGCGCGAGCACGAACGACGCCGCGACGCCATGCCCGGCATACCCACCGATCC
Organism: Solirubrobacteraceae bacterium; assembly: GCA_032119595.1. GTDB lineage: Bacteria > Actinomycetota > Thermoleophilia > Solirubrobacterales > Solirubrobacteraceae > JAGIBJ01. Next base: position 289,577 of record JAUMBQ010000006.1, read on the forward strand.
AAGCAATGCCCGTGTCGGCATCGACGCCGCAGCTCGCGCACCAGTCGCGGGGAACGGCGAGCGACCCACTCCAGCGATGCTCGATCGGAACACTCTCGGCCTGTGGCCAGACCTCGCGCAAGGTCGCCTCAAGCCGGGCGCTCGTCGCACCGTCGGCGACGCCTTCGACCGCCAGCGCCGAGCCGAGCCGGTAGGGCGCGCCGCGCCCACCGATCGCGATGCGTCCTTGCGGTGTGTGCTGCGCATAGAAGAACAGGTGATGGGCATCGCCGACCGCCTCTCCGCCGGACCATCCGATCTCCGCCCGCACCCCAGCCGGCAGCGGGGCCGTAGCGATCATCGTGGAGGCGAGCGGGAGATACCGACGCCCCTCCCCCGACTGCTGGACCGTGAAGGCCTCCGTCGCGACCACGACGTGCGCGGCGTGCAGCTCGGCGCCCTCGCACCGGACCACACCAGGCTCGATCGACACCGCGGAGGTGCGTTCGAACACGCGCCCGCCGAGTTGCTCAACGGCTTCGGCGAGCCCGCGAACCAGCGCGACCGGGTTCAGTGTCCCGCACGGCCGGACCGCCAGCGCCCCGAGGGTGCCCTGCGCACCAACCTGCTCGGCGACGGCATCCGGCTCGAGCCAGGCCATGCCCTCGGCCGGCCAGCCCGTGCGCACCATCTCGTCGTGACGGTCCATGAGGCGCTTGACCTCGGCGGGCGACCGCGCCACGGTCACCGCCCCGCCCGCGAGGCGCAGCCCGCAATCGATGTCCTGAATCGAAACGACCTGAGCGACCTCACCCACGGCGTCGATGAACACGGCCTGGGCTCGCTGGACGGCCTTCAGACCGAACTGCCGCTCCCAGACCCGCAGGTTGGCGGGAGCCGCCGCCATGAGCCAACCACCGTTTCTGCCCGAGGCTCCGAACCCGATCACGTCGCGCTCAACCACGACCACCCGCAACGCGGGGTCGGCCGACAGCAGGTGGTACGCGGTCCAGAGCCCTGAGAACCCGCCGCCGATGATCGCGACGTCAACGTCGAGGTCGTCCCGAAGCGGTGACCTGGCGCGCCGCACTCGTGCCTTTGCGTGCCACAGCCCGGGCCCGGGGCGCGCTGGCTCGCTGGACGGGTGGGCGCCATCGTGCTCCGCGGTGGTCCGGTGACCGAGGGGGTGCATGCATCCGACGCTACTCCCCGCGCAGCCTGCCGTCAGCGAGCAGTCCTCGACCGTCGTCTGGCGACCGGCCCCGGCCAAACGGCTGAGAGGTACCATCCACTTGGCCACATCTGGTTGGACGACTCAAGCAGCACCGCTCTTCGCCGATCAGTTTTAATATGGACGGCAAGCAAGTGCAGCATCCGCCCTGGGCTCGGCGGCATACGGGAGTCGTTGCACTGATCGGGCTGTTCGCCATCGTCCTCGGCCTCAGCGCCGTCGACCGCGGAATCGCCTCCGGTTGGCTGTTGGTCCCGGGCCTCGCACTGGCCGGTCCGGCGCTGGTCAGCGCACTCCCACGCCGGAGCCATCGGGCCTTGGCCTCGGCCTCGGCGGCTGCCCTCGTGATGGAGGCCGTCTTCGCCATCGCCGCCTTCGGAACGTCGGTCCGCGCGAGCCTGGTGCTGGTCGCGGTGCTCTGCGTGATCGCGCTGTACGAATCCGGGGTCGTCCTTGCAGCAGCCTTCGGAGCCCTGACGGTCTCGGTCATCACGATCGCCCTCATCGACCCCGCCATCCTCGGGCTTGCCAACCTTCACGGCACCGAGGGCTGGACCACGGGCCTCACCATGTCCGCCGCGACGCTCGCGATCGCCGTCTCCCTCGTCCTGCTGTGGCGGGACCAGCGTCGCGCCACGCACATCGCCGACCAGCAGCGCCTCGCGACCGAGGCGTACCTCGAGGTCGCAGGCACCCTCATGCTCGTGCTCGACCGCAACGGCATCGTCACCGTCGCAAACCGCCAGACCTGTCTCACCCTCGACCTCGAGGAGGACGACATCGTCGGTCGCGAGTGGTTCGAGCTGGCGCTCCCCCACGAGTACGCCGAGGATGCTCGGCGCCTGTTCCGCGCGACCTTCGATCACTACCGCGAGTTCGGCCAGCTCATCCAAGCGCCGCAGGACTACGAGAACGAGATCCTCACCCGCGACCGCCAACGCCGAAGCGTTCAGTGGTGGGCAACCTTCGTGACCGACATGTCCGGGCGCCCGACCGGCATGGTCTGCTCGGGAACCGATGTCACCGATGCGCGCGCCGCTGCGGCCGCCATCGAGCGCAACCGGGTCGAACTCGACGCACTGCGCAGGCTGGCGCAGAAGGTCGCGTCGCTCGATGACTCCCGCCAAGCCGTCGTGGACGCCACGCTGGCGCTCACCGACGCCACCATCGCCGGAATCCTGGAGCCGGACCGCACACGCTCGCAGCTCACGACCACCGTCGCGACCGACCCGATGCTGGTCGACACCACCATCGAACTCGGCCGTGAGGCCTCGATCGCGTCGACGGCCTTCCTCAGCGGCCAACCACAGTTCATCGCGCAGGTTGCCGGCGCTCAGGGCACCAATCAGCGCCTCGCCGAACAGATCGGCGTGGTATCGGCGATCCATCAGCCGATCGTGGGGGCCAACGGGGTGATCGGGATCCTGACGGTCGGCTGGGACTACGAAGTGCCGTCGCTTCAGGAACGCAAAGCCGAACTGGTCGGGCTGGTCGCGCACGAAGCCGCGATTGCCCTGCGCCGCCGTGAGTCGCTTGAGCAACTCGAGCGCGCGGCGCTGATCGATCCGCTCACGGGCGTCGCCAACCGCCGCGCATTCGACGCGGAACTTCCGCTCGCGCTTCGCCGCGCCTCCGAGGGCAACTACCCGCTGGCGCTGGTGATGATCGACCTCAACGACTTCAAGGCCGTCAACGACCTCTATGGCCACGAGGCCGGCGACCACGTCCTGATCGGCGTCGCGACCGGGTGGGCCGATGCGCTGCGCGCCGGCGACCTCCTGGCGCGCGTGGGCGGCGACGAATTCGCGGTGCTGCTGCCGACCTGCGACGAGCATGAGATGGCCCACATCATCCAGCGCCTCCATCGAGCGACCGCGAGCCACCACCCGGGTGCGAGTATCGGCGGCGCACTGTGGGACGGCTCGGAAACGGTGGCAAGCCTGATCCGACGCGCGGACCGGTCACAGTACGCCGACAAGGCGCGCGCGAAACATCCGAGCGACCCGGTCGACCCTCCGGCCGCCATGCCAGCGCCACGGCCTCGCGCCGAGGATCCGCGCGGCGAGCCCACCTCAGAATGATTCGGAGTGAGCCTTCTGAGCGCCGCCGCGCCATCGGTAGGGCCGCGGGCAGACGCTCCGTCACTCATCCTCTCGGCCATGGGCACAGTTCGCCCATTGGCCCGGCACCTGCGCGCGGTTAGCTTGAAGGGATGGCCATTGGAACCGAGCAGCAGGTCACGACCCAGCGCAGTGGAGCTGAGCTGAGCGCACTTGCCCAGCGCCATCTCTGGATGCACTTCACGCGCATGGGCGCGTACGACGAGGAGCACCAGATCCCGATCATCACGCGGGGCGAGGGTTGCTACGTCTGGGACGCATCGGGAAAGCGCTACCTCGACGGACTCTCGGCGCTCTTCTGCGTGAACGTCGGCCACGGCCGTGAGGAACTCGGCGAGGCGATGGCCGCCCAGGTGAAGGAGCTCGGCTTCTACACGAACTGGTCGTACACGCATCCGCGCGCCATCGAGCTGGCCGCGAAGATCGCGTCGCTGGCCCCGGGCGATCTGAACCGCGTGTTCTTCACATCGGGCGGTGGTGAGGCCGTCGAGTCGGCCATCAAGATGGCCCGGCAGTACCACAAGGAGACGGGCAACCCACTCAAGACGAAGCTGATCGCGCGCGACACGGCGTACCACGGCACCACGCTCGGCGCGCTCTCCGCGACCGGGATCACCGGGCTACGCCAGCCGTTTGAACCACTCACGCCGGGTGGCTGCCACGTCCCCAATACGAACGTCTACCACCTCCCGGACGACCCGAACCGCGACCCGCTCTGGGCGGCGAACGCGATCGAGCAGCGCATCATCTTCGAGGGGCCGGCCACCGTCGCCGCCGTGATCCTGGAACCCGTGCAGAACGCCGGCGGCTGCTTCACCCCGCCCGAGGGCTACTTCCAGCGGGTGCGTGAAATCTGCGACCGCCACGACGTGCTCCTCATCTCCGACGAGGTGATTTGCTCCTGGGGCCGCCTCGGGGAGTGGTTCGGCGCGCAGCGCTTCGGCTACCAGCCGGACATGATCACGACCGCCAAGGGCATCACGAGCGCCTACGCCCCGATGGGCGCCGTGATCGCCAGCGACAAGATCTTCGAGCCGTTCTCGACCGGCAACACGTCGTTCGTGCACGGCTTCACCTTCGCCGGACACCCGGTCGCCTCGGCCTGCGCCCTGGCGAACATCGAGATCTTCGAACGGGAGGACCTCAACGGCCACGTGCGCGCCCACGAGGACGAGTTCGAGGCGATGCTGAACAGCCTGCGCGACATCCCGATCGTCGGCGACGTACGCGGCGCCGGCTACTTCCGCGCGATCGAGCTCGTCAAGGATCAGGACACGAAGGCGTCGTTCAGCGACGCAGAGTCCGAGGATCTCCTGCGCGGGTTCCTCTCGGGCGCCCTTTACGAGGAGGGCCTGATCTGCCGCGCCGACGACCGCGGAGACCCAGTCATCCAGCTCTCTCCGCCGCTGATCGCGGGCCCGGAGGAGTTCGCCTTCATCGAGCACGTGCTTCGCAAGGTGCTCACGCAGGCCGCGGCGCGCCTCTAGGGCCGACCCTCGGAGCACCAGAGCAATGGCCATCACCTCAGCCGCCACGGAAGGCACGCGATGAAGATCGGCGTCCCGACAGAGATCAAGAACCACGAATACCGCGTCGCGATGACGCCGGCGGGAGTACGAGAGCTCACGGATCTCGGCCACGAGGTGTTGATCCAGGCCGGTGCCGGAGACGGTTCTGCCATCGCCGACGCCGACTACGTGGCGCAGGGTGCGGAGATCCTGATCGACGCCGACGCGGTCTTCGCCGCCGCGAACATGATCGTGAAGGTGAAGGAGCCCCAGCCCGTGGAGGTTGCGCGGCTGCGGCCCGACCACGTGCTCTTCACGTACCTGCACCTGGCCCCCGATCCGACGCTAACCCGCGGGCTCGTGGAATCGCAGGCCACGTGCATCGCCTACGAGACCGTGGTCGACAAGAACGGGCGACTGCCACTCCTGGCGCCGATGAGCGAAGTCGCGGGGCGCATCGCCACGCAGGCAGGCGCCTTCATCCTTGAGAAGCCCCTTGGCGGACGAGGCGTGCTCCTCGGCGGCGTGCCCGGCGTCGCCGCCGGCAAGGTGATGGTGATCGGCGGCGGTGTGGTGGGCACCAATGCCGCCACGGTCGCACTGGGCATGGGCGCCGAGGTCTACATCTACGACCGCAACATCGACCGCCTCCGCGACCTGGAGCACATCCTCAATGGGCAGGCGTCGACGTGTTTTGCGACCACCCTGGAGATCGAGCAGCGGCTCCCGGAGGTCGACCTCGTGATCGGCGCCGTGCTGGTGCAGGGCGCCAAGGCGCCGCATGTGATCACGAGGGCGCAGCTCGCGCTCATGAAGCCCGGCGCGGTGCTCGTCGACGTGTCGATCGATCAGGGTGGCTGCTTTGAGACCAGCCACGCGACCACGCACGCCGACCCGACCTACGAGGTCGATGGGATCACGCACTACTGCGTCGCCAACATGCCGGGCGCGGTGCCGATCACGTCGACGTATGCGCTGACGAACGCGACGCTGCCCTACGCGGTCGCGCTCGCCGAGCACGGCGTCCTCGGCGCCATCGAACGGATCCCGGGGCTCAAACCGGGCATCAATGTCGCCGGCGGCCAGGTCACGCACGAGGCCGTCGCCGCCGCCACCGGCTACGACTACTTCGACCCGAACACGGTGCTGTCAGCAGTCTCCACGCGCTGAGGGGGACGCGGCCCGAACGGGCCTCCTCCGAGACGATCGGACGAGACGGCCGCCTCCGAGCGCTCAAGAACGACGGGACGAGTTGTTGAACAGTCCCTCAACAAGGTGTGTGACTCAGGTCGCACAAGGGCGGGTTCGAAAGAGCCCGCACCGAGCGGAATGCCCTAGTTTCCGGGTGAAGTTGAGCGGGTCTCAACAGGTCGACAAGGAATTGGCGCCATAACAGCGTTTCGACATGTGCTTGCCGCCTGTCAATACGCCATGATCCGGCGCGGCAAGGCGCCCGGCCCCAACTCCCCCGAGGGCCGGGTGCTGAGCCACTACCCCGAACCTTCGGAGGCTCGGCGGCAGGGCCGGTAGCGCGTGATGACCTGGACCGAGCGCCCGCTCTTGAGCCGAACGGTCAAGCGGAGCTTGATGGTGCCTTTTGGTAGGCCGCGCAGCTCCACCCGCGTCACCGCCGGTTTCGACTGCCAGGCCACCTGATGACGGCCTGGCAGCGGAGGGTCACGTTCGTATGGTCGTGCGGTTCTTCGTGGTCGCGGCATCGAGCGCGACGGCCCCGAGGAGCACGGCACCGGTGACCATGAACTTCACGGAGGACGTGAAGGCCAGGAGGTCCATCCCGTTGGAGATCGACCCGATCACCAGGGCGCCCAGGAGCGCGCCCCAGACCGAGCCGCGGCCCCCGAAGAGGCTCGTCCCGGCGATGACGGGGCCGGCGATCGCGAGCAGCAGCAGGTCGCTGCCACCCGAACTCTGGTTCACCGCGAAGAGTCGCGACGCCGCAAGGATCCCGCCGAACGCCGCCAGTGTGGACGCGAGCATGAACACGATGGTCCGGACCCGTGCCACCGGGATGCCGGCGCGGCGAGCCGCTTCCGCGTTCCCGCCGACGGCGAACACATGCCGGCCGAACTTGGTCCGCGTGAGGAGGATGTGGAAGTTCGCCACGATCGCGACGAGGATCACGAATGACAGCGGCACGCCACGGTCGGAGTTGACCACGAGCACGCCGCCGAACAGTGCCGCCGCCGCCCCGGCGAGCCGCAGCACAGAGCTGACGACCGGCGCCTGCACGAGGCCGGCAGCTCCACGCTTGCGACGATGCCCGAGTTCAGCGAACACGAGCGCGCCGACGACGACCGCCGCCACGACCCAGCCAAGCCACGGCGCCAGGAACACGCCAGCGAGGTTGAGGATGGCCTCGTCCTCGATGTTGACCGTGCCCGTATCGCCCAGCACGGCGAGCTGCGCACCCTGCCAGGACAGGAGCCCGGCGAGCGTCACGACGAACGTGGGGATGGCCAGCCGCGTGGAAACCGTGCCCTGGAAGAGCCCGATTGCGCAGCCGACCAGGAGGCCGGCGCCCATGGCTGCATAGCCATTCCAGCCGTGCTTGACCGACAAGACCGCCACGACGGCCGCCGCCAGACCACTCACAGCGCCGACCGACAGGTCGATCTCCCCGAGCAGCAGGACGAGCACCACCCCGACCGAGATCGTGCCGACGGCCGCGATCTGGAGGGTGAGGTTGGTGAGGTTGCCGGACGTGAGGAAGTTCTCGTTGGAGACCGAGAAGATGATCCAGATCAGTGCGAGCACGATGAGCACGCGCACCGAACCGAGTTCCCCCGCCGCGAGCTTGCGCAGCATCCGAACGATCGGGTTGCCGGTCTCGTCGACGGCGTCGCGCTCCGCGACGGTGGTCGGCGCAGCACCCGGACTGGACCCTGCCGAGGCAGGGACCTTCTTGAGGCCACTCATGATGGGTCCTTCTTGGTGAGACCGCCCTGTGCGGCGGCCGCTGAACTCGTCCCGGCACCCTTGGCGGCTTCGACTGCCTGAGGCGAGTCGACCCCCACCCCGGTGATCGCCGCGACGACCGCTTGACGCTGGTCCGATGTGGCCGGGTACTCGCCGCCGTTGCGCCCCAGGCGCAGCACGACGATGCGATCGGCGACCTCGAACACATCGCTGAGGTTGTGCGAGATGAGGATCACGCCGAGCCCGCGCTCTTTGAGTCGCGCCACGAGCGCGAGCACCTGCGCCGTTTGGGCCACACCGAGTGCGGCCGTGGGCTCATCGAGAATCACGATGCGCGGGTTCCCGAGCAGCGAGCGAGCAATCGCAACGGACTGGCGTTGGCCGCCCGAGAGCATGCCGACTTCCGTGCGCACCGACGCGAGCGTCTTGACCTGCAGCTCGCCCAGCAGCTCGATCGCGTGCTGCTCCATCGCCACCTCGTCGAGGCGGGAAAAGGGTTGGTTCTGACCGCGTTCCTCGCGGCCGAGGTAGAGATTCTCGACGACGTCGAGGTTGTCGCACAGCGCCAGGTCCTGGTACACCGCGGCAATGCCGAGGGCCTTGGAGTCCGATGGGCTGCGGACGTGCACGTCCTTGCCGTCGAAGGTGATGGTGCCGCTCGTCGCGGGCCCAGCACCGGAAACCGTCTTGATCAGGGTCGACTTGCCGGCGCCGTTGTCGCCCACGAGGGCGACGACTTCACCGGGGAAGATGTCGAGATCGACGTTGTCGAGTGCGCGGACGGCACCGAAGGTCTTGGTGATTCCGCGCAGCTTCAAAAGCGGCGCGGCACCCGCGCCCGGCGCCGAAGCGCCGGACGGGGTGACAGCAGCCGAGGGGCTCACGAGATGCCCGCCGCCTTGCATGCCGCGGCGTACTTGCCGGTGCACAGATCGGCAGCCTCAATGAAGCCGTCAGCGATGACGGTGTCCTTGAGGTTGTCCTTGGTGACGGCAACCGGGTCGAGGATGATCGACGGGATGTCGGCCGTCTCGTTGTTGGTCGTGTCGTTGACGAGGTCAGCCGGGGGCTCCTCGCCGCGGACGAGCGCGACCGCGAGCTGCGCGGCCTTCTCGGCCTCGGGCTTGATGGCCTTGTAGACCGTCATGCCCTGCTCACCGATCAGCACGCGCTGAAGACCCGCGAGCTCGGCGTCCTGACCGGTCGACGGGATCTTCGTCGGATCCATGCCGGCCGACTTCATGGCCGCAACGGCGCCACCGGCGGTGCCATCGTTGGCGGCGTAGACGCCGTCGATCTTGTCCTTGCCGACGGCCGTGATGGCCTGGTCCATCTCGCTCTGGGCCTTGTCAGGCGACCAGTCGGGCGTGTCGTATTCCTTGGCGATCGTCACGCCGGAACCGTCGAGCACCGAGTGCGCGCCCTTCTTGAACAGCGCAGCGTTGCCGTCGGTCGGCGAGCCGTTGATCATCACGATGTTCTTGCCGTTGGGGTCGCCGAGCTGCTCGACGAGCGACTCGCCCTGCAGCTTGCCAACGGCCTCGTTGTCGAACGAGATGTAGTAGTCGGGGGCTGAGCCACCGGCCACCAGGCGGTCATACGAAATGACCGGAATGTTCGACTGCTTGGCACGCTTGACGATCGAGCCGGCGGAGTCGGCGTCGACGGGGTCGAGCACGAGCACCTTGGCGCCGTTGGTGATCGCGGCCTCAGCTTGCTGCTGCTGCTTGGACGCGTCCTGATCGGCGTTGGAATAGATCACTTCGCAGTCGCTGCAGTCCGCCTTGACCGCGGCTTCGAACAGCGGCTTGTCCTGCGACTCGTAGCGCGTGGTCTTGCTCTCCGGCAGCAGCAGGGCGATCTTGCCTCCCTTCTTGGCTCCGGCGTCGGTCGCGGCGCTGTCGCCGCCTGTGTCGTCGTCGCCGCAGCCGGCGAACGCGAGTGCCGCGCAGGCGCCCGCTAGGCCCAAGAAGGCCTTGCTTCCGTGGATGGTCATCCGTCTCTCCTGGGGTGGTGCGTGATGCGCCCTCGGGCGCTGGGTGTGGTGAATGCGCTGAGGACGCTGGATGCGCTGAGGGCGCTGGTACGTGTGTGGGTGCGGGATTCGCGCCGGGGCATGACGACCTGGGTCGCCTCGCGTGCGGGCGTGGATGAAGAGGTGAGCGCCGCGCCGACCAGGCGCGCGGGGAACGGCGACGGGGTCGTTGCGGTGTCGACGCTGCGGGGACGAGCCGTCGCGTAGAGGACCGGAGTCATCGCGCTGCTCCCATGCGAGCCGAGGAGAGGCGTTCGGTGTCGCCGATGACGAGCGAGAGCCCGCCGAGCAACTCGGCCCGGCCGCCGAGTTCTCCGCCCACGAGTTCAAGGCTGCCAACGACCGCGGGCAGCGCGAAGCGGCCGAGCGACTCGCGCACGCCCTCGATCAGTGCCGATCCGGTGCCACCGAGATCGCCGCCGATGACGATCTTGTCGGGGCCGAGGACGTTGGAGAGGTCGGCGAGCGAGCGGCCGATGGCGCGGCCGGCGTCGATGAGGACCCGACGCGCGCCGACATCGCCCGAGGCGGCCAGCTCGACCATGCCCCGCGTGGTGAGTTCGGGGCCGTGACGGTGGCGAAGCAGGCGCAGGAGCGGCGCAGCTGCGGCGACGGTCTCCAGGCAGCCGCGATTGCCGCAGCGGCAGATGTCGCCGTCGGCGTCGTGCAGCACGTGCCCGAGCTCGCCGGCCGAGCCGGCGGCGCCACGGTGAAGCCTGCCGTTCAGCAGGATGCCGGCGCCGATGCCGGACGCAACCTTCACGTAGACGAGGTCCGACGCGCCGATGGCCGCGCCGAAGCGGGCCTCGCCGAGCGTGGCGAGATTGGCGTCGTTGTCGACGATGACGCCGACGGGAGCACCGAGGCGGCGCGCGAACTCCTGGGCTGGATGCAGGCCGACCCAGTCGGGCAGGATGACCGAGCTGCCGACAACGCCGGTGGCGCGATCGATCGGGCCCGGCAGGCCCATGGCGGCGCCGATGAGGTCGTCGACCTGGAGGCCTGCCTCCTCGAGCACTTCGCGCGTGAGCTGGGCGGCCGCGTCGAGCGCTTCGGCCGCCGAGCCGTCGACGTCGACCTTGCGCTCGCGCTCGGCAAGGATCTCTGCGGAGAGATCGGCGAGTGCGACCCGCAGGTGGGTGTGACCGAAGTCGATGGCGAGCGCGGCACCGGCCGAGCGATCGAGCGACAGCAGGGCGCCGGGGCGGCCACCCTGCGCGCCCGGGTCGCGCGTCTCGGCGCGGTCGACGACGAGGCCATCGGCGATCAGCTCGGTGATCAGACCAGAGATCGTCGAACGCGACAGCCCGGTGCGGCGGGCGAGATCGGCGCGGCTGGCCGAGCCGCTGCTGCGCAAGGCATCAAGCACCTGCACGCGGTTGCGGCGGCGCGTCGAAAGCGGGGCGTTCTCGGGGCTTGCGGCGGACATCCGAGGATCACTGTGATGCCGGTCACTAGGTTTGTCAAGTTTCGAACGAACCAAACGCGCCAACCCTCATCGTTTGTTCGTACCTGACCGTTCTACCGGGTTTTGGTTTGACCAGTACACAAACGGTTGTTGTTTCCTCCCCGGCCATTTGCCCAGCCCTGTCCAGGGCCCGCCCGCCGGGCCCGGCCAAACCAACGAACGAACCGTGCGGCTCGTTCGAGCAGCAGGACCGAGCCATCCGCCCCCAAAACGGTGAGCGGCCAAAATATGTAGCCCCAACGACAACAAATGGCCGTTCACCGCCCGGCCAGCGCTGGCTGGAGCCCTGGAAATCGCTGAGCGGCCAGAATCTGTTGCCCCAACGACAACAAATGGCCGTTCACCGCCAGCCAGCGCTGAGGCGGCCAGCCAGCGCTGAGCCGGCCAGCCAGCGCTGAGCTGCTTACGGCTTGGGTGCGAGGTTGAGCTGGATCGCGTTGCCCTTGCCAGCGGTCAGCGGCGAGATGATGCCGGTGAGGGCGCCGCATCCCGATAGGTCGCTGATGGTGAACGTGCCGACGATCGGACCACCCGACAGCGGCAAGAACACGGGCTGCGCGGACTTCAGCGCGATCGACGAGACCTGCTTGGCCTGGCAACTCGAACCACCACCGATCTGAAGGCCGAACATCGTGACCTTCGGCAACTTGATCCGGACCTTGGCATTCGCCTTCAGCACGCCACCAGCGAGCTGACCCGTGACCTTCTCGGTCGCAACGATCTGTACCTGCGCCGTCACCGGCAGGAAGCCGAGCGCCACGAGGTTGCCCGAGGTCTTGTTCAGCAACAGGTCGCCGCTGAAGCACCCCGACGGCGCGCCGAGCTTCGCCGCGATCGAGCCCGTCAACGGGAGTGAACCCTTCGCGAGCGTCTTGAGCGTCGCGGAACCGGTCAGGGCGTATCCGTAGTCCACGACCGACGCATCCGTCGCCGTCGCACAGGTGACCGGCGGCGTCGCATCGCTCACCGTCGTGCCGCCGCCTGAGACGACGAGCTGTTTGATCCGCATGTCCTGGCCGGCCTGCGTGGGCTGGCACGGCAGGTCGAGCGTGTTCGGGTTGGCATCCGGGTCGCTGTCGACCGGGACGACGATCGGGTTGCCGAGGAAGTCGAGGAGCCCGAGGTTGAGGTCGGCGAGATCGACGGTCCACGCCACGGGACCGTCGCCGAGCGCGACCGGCCCGACGACCGTCGTGCTCGTGGTCCAGCGGCTGCCCGCCGACTGCTTGGGCAGGGCGAAGGCCACCGGGACCTGTGTCTTGGCCCCGTTCGGACCCCAGAACGTGGTCTTGGCGGAGATCTTGCCGCCGACCGATGCTGTGCCGCGCGTCGCGAGCGTTCCCGCCAGCTCGGGGGTCACGACGACCGTGGCCGTCACGTCCCAATGCGCGCTGGTGCCCCGCTGAACGGCGCCGTACTCGACGCTGACCGGCGCGTTGCCGGCGCCCGGGACCTGGCACGTGTAGTTCAGGAGCTTCGGCGTAGCGACCGGACCCGTACTCGTCGGCGCAACGGGCGTGGGTGTCGGCGTCGGTGTGACGATCGGCTTGGTCCGCCAACGATCCGTGACCATCGTCGAGAAGTTCCCGGCGGAGTCGACGGCGCGAACGCCGATCTCGTATTCGGTGTCCGGCGTGAGCGCTTGGAACTTGTAGTTCAGCTGGCTGGTGGTCGTCACCACCGCCCCGTTGAGGCTGACCTCGTACCGCAGCGGCCCGTCGTCCTCTGCGCCATACCAACTGGCCGCGAGCGAGGTGCTCAGCGGGGTCGCCGTCACGTACGCCACCGGTTTCGGAACCACTCCGCCACCAGCTACACCGGTTCGGACGGTCAGCTTGTTGCCTGGCGTTGCGTTGCCGTCAAGGTCATACGCGATCACTTGGAACTCGTACGAAGTGGCCGGAGTGAGGTTCCTGAAGGTGTAGTGGTTGGCCCCCACGACTTCGCCGACCTTCACGCCATCCTGGAGGACGTCGTACTTGGCGACCCCCGTGTCGTCCGTGGAGGTGCGCCAGTAGAGGTTGACCAGCGTGTCGGTGGCGGCGTCGGGAAAGAGTTCCGGCGTCGTCGGTCCGGTTCCGCCAACCGGCGCACTCGACGTGGTGAGGACGGTCGTCGCGCTCGCCGGCGACCAGTTGCCCGCCGCGTCACGGGCGCGGACGGAGACCTCGTAGGTCGTGCTGGCGGCGAGGCCGGTGAGGAGGGCGCTCGCGCCGCTGGCAACGCGGGTAGCGCTCGTGCCCAAACCGCTGACGTAGGTGACCTCGTAGCTGAGCACGTCAGCCTCTACCGACAGCGGCCAGGAGATGCTCGCGCCGCGGTGCGTCACTGACGCCGCAATGGGCTTGCCCGGCGCGGCCGGGGCGGTGAAGTCGTCGCTCTGGGCCGCCGTGCCGGTGGCGAGGGTTGAGTCCTGGCTCGTTGATTTGGGTCCGCAGGGAACCTCGAACGTCTTGGGGTCGGCGTCGATCTGGGGGACACCCAGGAACTCCGGATCGATCACGATCGGCCTGCCGTCCGATCCGAAGGCGACCATCGTGAGGAGCGGGGCGTCGACGCCGATCGACGTGGCGCCAGGAGCGGCGAACGTGACCGAACCGAACGCGCCGCTGCCATCAAACGGCACGTCACCGCTGCCTGGGACGACGGTGCGCGAGAGATCGACGACCAGCGGTTTGGTCTCCAGGACGCCAGGCCCGCTGATCTGCGCGTCGGCGGTCAGACGGCCCTCCAACGAAACCGCACCAACGACCTGGGCAGAAATCCCGGTGTCGCCCTTCCCGAGGATCCGGACGTTGACCGGGGTCTCGCCCGTCGGCCGGCCGACGGGCGAGATCGCGGCGATCGCGGCGTCGTAGGCGACGGTGAGGTCCTGCGCGCCGATGCCTGGCCAGGTGCAGCTGTAGGTGAGCGTCTTGGTGACCGCGTGCGCGGGCGCGGCGGCAGTACCGAACGCCGCGATCACAGCGACGAACGCCAGCACGCGGGTAGGGCTCTTGGACAGGTTGGTTCCTCGCATGGGGGACCTTCCTCGGGACAGGGAGGCACGCAGCGACGCGTGTGCTCAGTGGGGACAGAGCGTCAGCGAAGCCCGCGCTCGAACCGAAACCGGTCCATCGCAAGCGCCCGGGGGAACCAACGAGTCCAACGTACCCCGCGGACACCGGTCTGACAACCAGAGTTTCTACGACTGTAGATGAGCCAGCCAGCGGTGAGCGGCCAGAATCTGTTGCCCCAACGACAACAAATGGCCGTTCACCGCCCGGCCAGCGCTGGCTGGGGCCCGGCGGTACGCTGGCGCGCGATGAGCGAGCAGACGCAGCCTGGCCTCTTCGACGTGCGCGGCAAGGTGGCCGTGGTGACCGGCGGGTCGCGCGGCATCGGACTGATGATCGCCAAGGGCCTGCTCGAGGCCGGCGCCGAAGTCATCATCTCCGCGCGCAAGGCCGACGCGCTGGAAGCGGCGCAGCAGGGCCTCGCTCCGTTCGGGACCGTGACCGGGTTCGCCGCCGACGTCTCGACCGAGGCCGGCGTCGTATCGCTCGCTGCCGCGGTGCGCGAGCGATACGACCGGGTCGACCTCTTGGTCAATAACGCCGGAGCGACCTGGGGAGCACCCGTCGACGACTTCCCGACGGCTGCCTGGGACAAGATCCTCGCGACCAACGTGCAGGGCGTCTTCGCGCTGACACAAGCCCTCCTCCCCCAGCTGCGCGCCAGCGCCACCGCCGCCGACCCAGCACGCGTGATCAACATCGGATCGGTCGACGGACTCCGCGCACCGATGATGGAGAACTACTCGTACAGCGCAAGCAAGGCCGCCGTCCACATGCTCACGAAGCACTTGGCCAAGCGCCTGGCGAGCGAGCACATCACGGTCAACGCCATCGCACCAGGACCGTTTGAGAGCAAGATGACGTCGTTCCTGCTCAGCGATCCACAGGGCCGTGCGGCCGTTGAATCGACCGTTCCGCTGGGCCGGATTGGGAATGCCGACGACATCGTCGGTACCACCCTCTTCCTCGCCGGCCGTTCCGGTGCCTACCTCACCGGCGCGATCATCCCGCTCGACGGCGGAATCGTCGGCTGCGGCTGAGCCGGCGGGACGGTCCAGCGGCTCGCCGATCGGCGAGCCGCTAGGAGTCGTGAGCCCCCGCGGACCCGCAGCTCGATCCCGTGTTCAGGGGGCGGCGGGCGCAGTGCTGGGCGTGAGGTTCAGCAGGATCGCGTTGCCCTTGCCTGCCGTCAATGGCGACACGATGCCGGTGAGGGCGCCGCAGCCCGAGAGGTCACTGATCGAGAAGGTGCCCGCGATCGGCCCGCCGCTCAGGGGCTGGAACTGGGCCTGCGTGGACTGCAGCGCCGAACTTGAGATCGACTTCGCCCGGCAGTTCGCTCCGCCCGCGAGTTCGATGCCGAACAGACTCACCTTCGGGAGCTTGATGCGGAACTTCGCTTCGGCCTTCAGCACCCCTCCTCTGAGCGTGCCTTTGACTTGCTCGGTCGGCACGATGCTCACCTGCGCGGTGACGGGCAGGAAGCCCAGCGCAAGGAGATTGCCCGAGGTCTTGTTCAGCGACAGATCGCCGGTGAAACACCCCGATGGCAGCCCGAGGCGCGCGGTGATCGACCCCGTGAGCGGCAACGAGCCCTTCGTCAGGGTCTTGAGCGTCGCCGCACCGGCGAGCGCGTACGCGTAGTCGACGACCGTCGAGTCCGTCGCCGCCAAACAGTTCGGCGTCGGCGTCGGCGTCGGCGTGGGTTGCGTCATGAAGGTGAGCACCGGACCTGGACCCGACGTGCCCAAGAAGCTCTTCCCCTGAACCGAGACGGAGTAGGTTCCCCCTGGGGCGAGGTCCGTAAACGTGAAGCAAGGCTCACCAGTCGTCAGATTGGTCGGCCCGGTCACCAGCCAGAAGACGCCGTTGGGCAGCGTCGTACCTTCTTGCGCCCAGCACACCTTGGCCGAGGTCGACGTCACCTCGGTCGCGACCGGGAGCTTCGGGGTTGGCGGTGGCGGATCGATCGGAATGTAGGGGCCGATTTCAACCGTCGCCAAGACCCTGTCCTGGGTGACGGGGTCAAAACGGCAGGGGACATCGAACGCTGCCAGACCATCCGAACCCGTCGGGATCGCCGCGCCGTCCTCGCCACGCACGGTCAGATTGAACGCCATCGAATTGATGATGAACGAGACGAGACCTGAGGTGGCCTTGAGGGTGAAGGCCGGAGTGGACCCAACCGCATTGAGCATTAGGCTGCCGTCGGGCTGTTGGACCGTGGGCTGACTCGGAATGCTGAGTGGCACATCGATCGCAACCTGCCCGGCGCCAACCGAGATCGCCAATCCTCCCTCGATGGTGGTCGCACCGACGATCTCCGCAAAGCCGGCGGTGCCGCCTCGGCCATTCGCGGTGGCACTGACCGGGAACGCAGGGAACGCCTGACCCGCGACCGCCCGATCCGGGATGGCCGCGTCGAGGTCGATCGCCGTCGGCTGCGATCCAACGAACGGGTAGGTGCAGCTCAAGGTGAAGGGCTTCTGCACATTCGCCTGCGCGGGGGCCGCGCCGTTGGCTGCGAGCAGCGCGGCCGCGCAAGCCGCAGCGCCCAGCCGGCCGCGCGCACGGCCAGCTGTTGGGATCAGGGTGAGTCGCATGATGGGTGACCCCTAGTTCTCGATGATCGTGAACGGCTGCGTCGGGTAGATGAGGTTGTCCTGCGTCGGGGGATCGAGCGTGCATGGCACGTCGAGCGTGGTCGGGTCGCCGTCGGAGTCCCCGGCCGGCGGGACGGGCAGGCCCTCGACAACGGTGCCGTCCGCAAGCCTCGCAACGAGGTTGAACGCCACACCGTTCACGCGCCACTGAAGCTGAGCGCTGCCCGGAATCGTGATGACGGGCGTCTTCCCCACCGCGACCCACGGCTGCCCCAGAGCGGTCCTCGGGAGCGTGAGCGGTACCGGGAATGCCAAGTTGGCCCCCGCACGACTGAAGGTCGACTCGAGCAGCACACTGCCCTCGACCGACGCGGCTCCGACGACTTCGAACGCGCCCTGTGCTTCGCCGCCGGACGTGATCGTCGTCTCGATCGCGAAGCGCTTCGTGCTCGGGAGGAGCAACCCGAAATCGGCGTCGCTCAGCTTGAACGTGAGCTTGAACGGCTGCTCGTCCACGAACGGAAGGCCACAGCGGAACGTGAGCGACTTCGGTTCCGGCGGCGGCACGAGCAAGCTGAAGCTCACCCGGTCGCTCGGCGCAGACAGCAGGCCGTCGAGGTCGCGGGCCTTGACGGTGATGTAGTACGGGTTGCTGGCCGAGGCGAGGCCGGTCAGCGCCGTCAACGTCTCCGGTCCGGTGGTGCTGGCGATCAGCACGCCCTCGTCGTAGACGTTGTAGCCGACGATGCCATGGTCATCCGACGATGCACCCCAGGTCACCGTGGCCGACGTCTCCGTGATCTGGCTGATCCTCGGAACGCCGGGCGCGGTCGGCGGAGCCGGGGCAGGAGTCGTCGACTCGTGCTTCAAGTTCAGCAGCAGGGCGTTGCCCGTGCCCTTGGTCAGCGGCGAGACGATGCCCGTCAGCGCACCACAGCCCGACAGGTCGCTGATGGCGAATGTGCCCGCGATCGGGCCACCCGCGACCGGAGAGAAGACCGGCTCCGTGGACTGCAGCGCGATCGACGAGACCTGCTTGGCCTGGCAGGTGCTGCCGCCAGCAATCTCGATGCCGAAGAGCGTCACCTTCGGCAGCTTGATCCGCAGCTTCGTGGTGGCCCTGAGCGTGGCGCCCCTGAGCGTGCCCGCCAGTGGCTCCGTCGGGACAAGCTGCAGCTGAGCGACGACCGGCAGGAAGCCGTAGGCCACCAGCGTTCCGGACGTCCTATCGAGCGAGAGCTCGCCGGACAGCCGGCCGTCCGCGACGCTCACCTTGGTGCGAAGCGCGCCCTTGAGCGGGAGCGAGCCTTTGACCAGGGTCTTGAGCGTGGCCGAGCCCGTGACCGAGTGTCCGTACCCGATACACGGATCCCCAAGCCCGCAAGGAAGTGGCGTCGGGGTGGGCGTCGGGGTCGGCGTCGGCGTCGGCGTCGTGGTCGGCGTCGGGGTCGGGGTCGGGGTCGGGGTCGGAGACCGGGTCGGGAGCGTCGGCGTCCGGGTCGGCGTCGGGCTGGGCGTCGGCGTCGGCGTCGGCGTCGGATGCGAGATCAACACCGAGATGCTTCCGAGGCCCGTGTCCTGCGTCGGCGGCGTCAGCGAGCAGACGCGGTTGTAGAACGTGAACGGCCTGTCCTCGTCGGTCTCGATCTGGCCCGGGTTCATCGACACGTATGGGATGGCCGCTCCGTCCGCGGTGCGTCCGAGCACGTCAAGCCGCAGCGAGGCGACCGACAAGGAATAGCTCCCAAAGAACAGGCTGCCCGGCGCATACGTCCCGGTGGCCTTGAACGTGATCGGGGCACCAGCCAGCGGTTGGTTCGGGAAGTCCATGGGCACCGGGGTCGGCGCGAACGTACTGCCGTTGCTGTTCCGGAGCGCGAACCCTGGGGTCACCCGACCCTCGATCGAAGCGGCACCGACGATCTCAAGGGCCCCAGTCGTGTTGCCGCCAAGCGTGACGCTGGCTGACGAAGCGGACGTCCAGGACGGTCGATCTGCCGGCCATGCGCTGTTGGCGATCACACTCGCGTACGTGACGCTGATCGGCGTCCCGCCGACGAAGGGGAACTCGCAAGAGTACGTCAGCGCCGCCGCCTGGGCGGGCGCTGCGGCGGCGATGAACGCGCCGGTCGCGATCGCGCCGACGGCCGCGACGCGTCGAACACTCGGGATACCGGCACGTCCGTTCGGACGTGCGTGATCCTCGTTCGGGCGGGCAGCGATTCGGCGCCTCATGATGATCTGCTCTCGTGCGTTTGGGACACAGGCGCCGGCAGGACGGCGCGGTGTGGGCTGGACTGGCCCGTCGCGCGTCCCCGAGGGAACCGGCCAGTCCAACGTAACTCCTCGAACGCCAACTCTCAAGGCGTAGAGGGCCAAGGGCTCCGCGTCAGATTCAGCGCGCTGGCGTGAGGCCCAGCAAAATGGCGTTGCCCTTGCCTGCCGTCAATGGCGACACGATGCCGGTGAGGGCGCCGCAGCCAGAGAGGTCACTGATCGAGAAGGTGCCCGCGATCGGCCCGCCGCTCAGGGGCTGGAACTGGGCCTGCGTGGACTGCAGCGCGATCATCGAGATCTGCTTGGCCTGGCAGTTGGCCCCGCCTGCGATCTCAACCCCGAACACCGTCACCTTCGGGAGCTTGATCCTGACCTTGGCCGTCGCCTTCAGGACGCCGCTCTGCAAGGTGCCCGCGACCGGCGCCGTCGGCACGATCGCGACCTGCGCGGAGACCGGCAGGAAGCCAAGCGCCGTCAGATTCCCGGTCGTCTTGTTCAGTGCCAGCTCACCGGTGAATGCGCCGGAGAGCACGTCGAGTTTGGCGCCGATCGAACCGGTCAGCGGAAGTGAGCCTTTGACCAGCGTCTTCAGCGTCGCCGAGCCCGCGAGCGTGTACGCGTATTCGATGATCGGAGGCGCGGCAGGCGTCGTGAACTCAACGATCCCAACGCGCGACATCGGCGATTCCTCCCCGAACGTGGCCAGGACCTCGATCTCGTAGGTCGTGCCAGGCGTCAGACCGGTGAGGGTCTCGCAGAAGCGGCTCGTGCTTTCCACCAGCACGGTATCCCCGTTGTAAACGGCGTAGATCTCTTTGAGACCCCCCGCAAGTTCCTTGTCGGGCCAACAGATCGTGGCCGAGGTCGGCGTGACGTTGCCCTCGGTCACGAAGAGCGGCTCGATCGTCCCGCTCGCCGGCGTGACCTCGACCGACGCCAGCAGCGGCGCAGGCGCTGATGGAACCGGCGTGCACACGATGCTGAACGTGCGCCAATCGAGGTCAAACTGCCGATCTTCGGCGGTCTCGGGGAACCGTACGACGCTGCCATCAACCCGCTTCGCCATCAGCGAGAACCACACGCGCGGCACGCGAACTTCGTTGGCGCCGATCTCGGAGAACGCTTGCGGGAACGGCTTGCCGGCGGCGAGATCGAGCGTGAAATCTCCAGCGCCGGCGGCCACTGCCTGCTGCGCGATGTCGGTCCGAATCGCGTCCACGGAGATGCGTCCCGTCGGCTGGATTCGGTCCAAGGACGTCATGAGATACCCCTCGACCGTCGCGACGTCGGGCCCCAAAGCACCGGTGACGTTGTCGATCGTCAGTGCGACCCTCGGCGTCCCGACGCTGAAGGGCTGCCCCTTCTCGATGCGCGTCGGATAGTCCGCCGTGAGCTCAAACGCCATGGGCGTCGCGGCGATTCCAAGCGCCTGGCAGGTGAAGCTCGCCGACACCGTACTCGCGTGAGCAGCCGGAGCGACGGCGGCACCGAGAACGGTGGCGGCGAAGATGGCTCGAAGGCCTCGCGACGTGCGAGAACCGGGACGCTGGAATCCCCTCATTGGGAACTTCCTTCTTGCAGTGTGGGACCGTGCGAAGCTCGGCCGGCGCGCGGCGGCACCCGCGAGGAGCACCGAATCGACCTGCCGAGCACTCCGAACCTGTCGTGACCTTCCGCGTCGCGCAAGCGCCGCGACCCTGAACCGACCCATGAACCGCGCCGGAGCGGCGCGATTCATGAGTCAGTCCGGCCGTGAACTCAGTTCTCGATGACCGAGAACGGCTGCGTCGGATAGATCAGCGTGTCCTGGCTGGCCGGCATCAGCGAGCAGTCGACGTCGTAGGTGCCGGGGTCCTCGTCGGTAGCGAACGGCGGCATCTCGCGTGAGATGGTTGCCGGCGTGCCGTCGCTCAGGCGCGGACTGAGATTGAGCGCGATGCCGTCCAGTCGCCACTGGAGCTGAGCGCTCCCCGGGATGGTGATGACCGGTGTTTGCCCGGTCGCGATTCTCGGCTGCGCCACCGGCGTGCTCGGAATGGTGAGCGGCACATGCACCGGCAAGGTGGCGCCTGCCCGGCTGAACGTCGACTTCAGCGTCAACCCGCCCTGGATGGTCGCCACTGAAGGCGAGAACGACCCGCTGGACGAGATTGTCGCTTCGACGGCAAACCGCTTTGTACTCGGAAGCAGCACCCCGAAATCAGCGTCCTTCAGAGTGACCACGACCGAGAGCACCGAACCGCAGCCGAACAAAATCGGCTTCGGCGGCGGCGGCGGTACCGGCAGGCTGAACGTCACCCGATCGCTGGGCGGCGACAGGAGGCCGTCGATGTCTCGGGCCTTGACGGTGACGTAGTACGGGTTCTTCGCCGCGTCGAGACCGGTCAGGGTGGTCGACGTCTCCGGACCGGTCGTCCCGGCGATCAGAACGCCTTCGTCGTAGATGTCGTACCCAGTGACGCCGTTGTCATCGGACGAGGCTCCCCACGTCACCGTGGCCGAGGTGGCCGTGATCTGGCTGATCGTCGGCGGGCCTGGCGCCGTCGGCGGTGCCGGCGGATTGGTCGTGGACTCGTGCCTTAGGTTCAGCAGTAGGGCATTCCCCGCGCCTTTGGTGAGTGGCGAGACGAGGCCAGTGAGCGCGCCGCACCCCGAGAGATCGCTGATCCCGAACGTGCCGGCAATTGGCCCACCTGCCGCCGCGGAGAAGACTGGCTGCGTGGACTGCAGCGCGATCGCGGAGATCTGCTTCGCCTGGCACGTGCTCCCGCCGGCGAGTTCGATCCCGAAGAGCGTCACCTTCGGAACTCTGATGCGCAGCTTGGTGGTGGCCTTCAGCGTGCCGCCCTTCAGCGTGCCGGCGAGCGGCTCCGTCGGGACGAGGTGCAGCTGCGCGACGACCGGAAGGAAGCCGTACGCGATGAGCGTGCCGGCCGCCTTGTCGAGTGACAGTTCACCGGACAGCCTGTCGTCGGCGAGACTCACTTTGGTACTGAGCGCTCCTTTGAGCGGGAGCGAGCCCTTGACCAACGTCTTCAGCGTGGCTGCACCGGTGATCGAGTAGCGATACCCGAAGCACGGATCTCCGGGCGCACACGGCAGCGGGGTTGGGGTCGGAGGCGGCGTCGCCGTCGGGGACGGCGTCGGGGTCGGGGACGCGGGCGGAGTGGGAGTCGGAGTAGGCGTCGGCGTCGGCGTCGAAGAGACGTACCCCGCTCGAACGCTCCCCAAGGCCGTGTCCTGCCCGGAAGGGCTCAGCGTGCATTCGCTAGAGAACGTCTCGGGCGTCGCCGGCACGTCAGGGCTCGCCGCCGCGGGCGGAATGACCGCACCGTCGGCGGTACGTCCGATCCAGTTGAGACGCAGAGAGGCGACCGACAGCGTCCCCGTGCCCGGCCACGGATCGATCGGAGCGATGGCACCCTCCACCCTGAACGAGACCGCACTCTCGGTGAGCGGCCGGTTCGGGAAGGTCAGCTCGGCCGGAAGCGAGCGCGCGGCGACCTCGGTGATGAAGAATCCGACGCTCATCCGACCATCAATCGAAGCGACGCCGAGGCTCTTCAGGGCCCCCACCGTCTCGCTACCGAGCGTCACGGTGGCCGCCGCGCGGTAGGTCGGCGGCCGACGGTTGATGTCGATGGGGATGAACGCGCCCGTCAGCGTCGTGTCGTACGTGACGCTGATCGGCTGGGCACCGATGGTCGGGAACTCGCAGCTGTAACTCAGCGTCGTCGCGGCTTGCGCTGGCGCCGCACCCGCGACGAGCGCACTGGCGGCGAGCACGCCAACGGCCGCCACGCGGCGAGCAGATCGG
This sequence comes from Solirubrobacteraceae bacterium, assembly GCA_032119595.1. Taxonomy (GTDB): domain Bacteria; phylum Actinomycetota; class Thermoleophilia; order Solirubrobacterales; family Solirubrobacteraceae; genus JAGIBJ01. Next base: position 312,608 of record JAUMBQ010000006.1, read on the forward strand.
GGGAGCCGGAGGCGAGCGCGCACGGGCGCACGCTCTCCGGTCGGACAGGCTACGACTGGGCGCCTCATGATGGGACTTCTCTCGCGTGGGACAGGTGCTGGCGGGACGCGCGGTGCGGGCCGAACTTGGCCTTGACGTGTCCCCGAGGGAACCAGGGAGCTGAACCCTATTCCGTGTGGCCTGCGCACTCAACCGGAAGAACGTAGAAGCCGGTCTCGGGCTCCAACGAGCGCACGAACGAGCCTCCGAGACGCGTCGGCCCGGCCGACGCGTCTCGGTGGCCGACACCTCGAACACACCACTGGAAAAGAGGGGTGCCGGCGAGGTCAGGCGCGCATGCCGGGGGAGAGAGGCTCGTCGCGCCGGACCCCCGAGGGAGCCAGCAATTAGAACTTAGCTATACGACTCAGGGACCGCCAAACCACCGGTTTGCGGGCGATGTCAAGCGCGACGGCGGACCCTCCGCTCAGCAGTTATCGGCGACGCGGTAGACCCGGGCCTCGGTCTCGCCACTCCCGAAGGTCGCCGCCGCGTTCATCTCGAAGAACATGACCTCGTTGACGTCGAACCGCGTACTGGTCCGCTCATGGAGACCGAACATCACGTAGTCGAGCTTGTTCGCCTCTAGCAGCGCGCAGGCGGCTGCCCGGTCCGGCGCGGAGTAGATGGCCTCGATCATCCGCTTGCGCGGATCGACGTCATACCCAGACGACGAGGCCCAAGGCGAGTACCCGAGCGCCACGCCTCGCCCGGCCATGGTCGGCGCCGTGTAGAGCTGGTCGTAGTCGGTGAGGAAGGTCGCACGCGGCGGGGTCTCCCGCACGATCCAATCCGTGGCCTGCCGCTCGACCGTACCGCCGAAGACGCTGGCGGTGCCGTCGTTCTTCACCGTCATGAAGTCGATCAGGCCGGAGAGGACGAGCAGCCCGACCAAGCCCACCGCCGAGCCGCGCACCAGCGCACCGGTCACGAACCGACCAGGGACCTGGCGACGCAACCGCCGTCCGCCGATGAGCCAGATCTCAACGACGGCGAACGCCACGAACAGGCCGCTGAGCGCCTCCCAGAGGTTGAACACCTTGTGGTTATGCCCACCCAGGTCGGCGCCGACCTGGAACAGGCTGCCCCAGAGGAAGATGCACGTCACGGCCGCGATGATCTTCTTGTCGCGGCGGGTCCCGAGGAAGAACGCCAGGATCAGCAGCGGGATGAACACGCCCTCGTTGAGCGCCCAGTACTCGAGGAACGACCACCAGTCCGCCAGCGAAAGCGGATTCATCTCTTCGCCTTCGCACGGGAACTTCGAGGAGCTACAGACCAGGTAGCCGAAGTGCATCTTCAGGCTTCCCCCGGTCTGGCCGCCGTTGAGCATTACCGCTTGCGGAAGGCCGAGCGCCAACGCAGGCAGGGCGAAACTTCCGCCCACCATCAGCCACGGCACGCCTGGTCGGAGCACTGCGGCCCATCGGCGTTCCGACGCCTCGTGGTGACTTCTCCAGCTCGCGGCGATGGCCCAGATGACCAGCAACATGCCGATGAAGACCGCCGCAGCCAGCCAGACGACCCCGTTGAGCCAGAAGGCGGCGCCGAAGGTCACGCCGACGCCAGCCAACACCCGCTTGCTGGGGCGGTCACCGGACCGGAGCTGCGAGAGCACCACGTAGGCCAGCAGCAGGACCACGGCGACGGCAACGATCAGGTGTGTTTGTGCCAGGTAGGCGTTGGGCGTGTTGAAGATCGCGATGCGGTCATCGGTGTACGGCCCGACGGCAAGGTAGTCCTTGTGGTTCCACCAAACGCTGGGGCGCAGCGCCGTGAGCAGGCTGCCCTGGCCGTCGTTCGCCAGGTACCTGCGCCAGCCGAGGGACTGATTGGTCATCAGTAGCGCAACCGCGACGAAGCCGATCCAGACGCCCTTGTCCCGATACCAGCGCAGCTTCTGCTCCGGACTGAACAACAGCCGCGCCGTTGCAAAGGTGATCAGCATCATCGAGGTGAAGCCGACGATGCCCGGCAGGTTGAACGACCACAGGACCGAGAGGCCGCCCTCCTGGAGCATCCCCGCGAAGAAGTCAAAGCCGAAGTGGTAGCGAATCGGCTCGCCCGCGAAGAACGGGTATTCGGGCGGGTAGTTCGCCCCCGCGGAGAACGACCGCGACAGCGCGACATGGAGCGCGGTATCGCTCCAGGCATTGGCGGAGACCAGCAGCTCACCGTTCTCCTCGCGCAGGCGGGCGTGGATCAGCCACCACGACAACCCCAAGGCGAACAGGCCGACCGCGGCATCCAAGAAGGGCAGGCGCAGGTCGCGCGGGCGCAGCGATCGCCCGAACTTGACCAGGACGACGGCGCCCAACAATGTCGAGACGATCAGCCCGATCTTCAGCGCGTTTTCCGTGTGGCTGGAGAGCCCAGAGGCGACCAGGTACGTGGTCCACGAGGTGAACACGAGGGCGAGCAGGAAGCCAGCCGGAACCCGCACGATCGCGGGCGCTGACGGCATGACCCGGGTCGCGACCGCGAAGCCGGCCAGGCTCGTCACAAGAAGAAATACGGTCGCGAGCAAGCGCACACTGTAGCCAGAGCGGGCGGCAACACACCGCAACGACCACCGGCTGTTTACCGGCCGCGGTCAAGCCTGGCCGTCAAATCGAACCAAGACGGAGCGACCTTCGGCCCGTACCAGCTGGCAGGTCGGCCCTGCGGCCCGCCGTTACCCTGCGCTGACCAATGCGCCGCCACCTCGACCTCAAGAACACGACGGTGCTCGTCACCGGAGCGGCTGGAGGGATCGGTGCCGCCGGCGCCAAACTCCTTCACGCCCGTGGTGCCCAGGTCGCGCTCGTCGACCTGGACGGCACGGCCCTGACCGCGCTTGCCGATGAACTCGGCCCGCGCACCAGGGCCTTCGCCGGCAGCGTGACCGATCGCGAGCGACTCGACGAGATCGTCGCAGAGGTGCTCGCGTGGACCGGCCGACTCGATGTCGTGTGGGCCAACGCGGGCATCGCGGCCGAGCCGCCGACCACGATCGGCCTGATCGACGAAGCCATCTTCGAGCGCGTGCTCGAGGTCAACCTGCTCGGCGTCTGGCGCACCATCCGGGCCACGCTCCCTGCGGTGCAGGCGGCCGGGGGCCACGTCTTGCTGACGGCGTCGATCTACGCCTTCGCCAACGGGATGGTCAACGCGCCGTACGCCGCTTCGAAGTCGGCGGTCGAGTCGCTCGGGCGATCGCTGCGATCCGAGCTCGCCGGCACCGGCGCCACCGCCGGAGTCCTTTACCCCGGCTGGATCGAAACGCCGATCGTGCAGTCCTCGCGGTACGTCGACCCCACCGCGATGCGGCTGACGGCGATCGGCTTCCCCGGCCCGTTCGGCCGTCTGGTGCCGCCGGAATCCCTCGCCGAGGCGGCGGTGCGCGGCATCGAGCGCCGACGCGCGCGCACGATCTACCCGCGCCTGTGGATGAGCTGGTCGCTGCTGCGCGGCCTGGCGAACCCGATCCTCGACTTCGGCGCCGACCATTTCCGGCCGGTCCATCGGCTCGTGCGGCAGCTCGAACGCGAGCGGCTCGCAGAGCACGAGTAGCGCTCCCGCCAAGCGTGGAAGCCGGCGAAACGCTGTTCATAACTTGTTCCGCGGCGCGTCCAGGTTTGTTCATCTTTATGAAGCAGGCTGGTCGCATGCCTCTTAAGCAGAACCTCATCACCCTCTCCGCCGCCGGTGTTCTCGCCTTCGGATTCGCCGCCTGCGGCGACGACAAGGACACGAACTCGGCGGCGAGCACCGCGTCCTCGACGGAGACCGTCAAGCCGGCCGCCGAAGTCGCCGACCTCTCCAATGGTGTCGACACGCAGGTCACCCTCGACGGCGGCTTCGTCGAGGCCCTCGGCACGCTGAAGCTCACGCCGGCTCCGGTCGGCACCGGCGAGATCACGAAGGCGGGCGTCGCCAAGTTCCCGATCACGGGCGGCAACGTGAAGTACTACACGCCGGGCACCGTGACCCCGTTCGTGCAGGGCGAGATCGACCATGACGGCTCAGGCCTGTCGCTGACCGCGGCCGGCGGCCCGAAGGTCGAACTGACCGACTTCGTGATCGACCCGGGCGCCTCGGTGCTCACCGGCAAGGTGACCGTCGACGGTGAAGTCGCCGCCGAAAGCGCTCCGCTGTTCTTCCTCGACGGCCGCACGCTGAACCCGCTCGAGACCGGAGCGAACAGCACCGCCATCCTCGAAGGCACGACCGTGAAGCTCAAGCAGGAAGCTGCTGACCTCCTGAACCAGACGTTCAAGGTCGACGCGCTCAAGGCCGGCCTCGTGATCGGCGTCGCCAAGATCACCATCAAGACCGCGTAACCACTCCCCCAACACATCGGACCCGGGCGCCTCAAGAGCCCGGGTCCGAGCGAAGGGCCCCGCTCTCCGGCGGGGCCCTTCTGCGTTCTGGGTCCGAAGCAGCAGCGTGGGACCTTTCCGGACAGTCACTTTCAGAACGCCGTTCTTGACTTCACTGCGCTCCGCAGCGACGCTCACCCCGCACACCTCGCTCCGGGACTCCGCTTCGCTTGCCCCCAGCGCACGCCGATGAGCGGTGGCGAGGCGTGCTGTCCACCACGCCTGAGGTCCCGAATGTCCCGTCTGCCCCATCGGCGACTGCTGCTGCCCGCGCTGACGGCTGCCGTCGCACTGTCACCGGCCGCGCTCGCCACTCCCGCGAGGGCCGCTGGCGCCCAGCCGATCGACGCCACGGTCGAGTACCAGTGCGCGGAGCAGCTCGACGACATCGCAGCCTCCCAGCAGCGCGCGATCCTGCAACTCAAGGCATCGGTCTCGGCGACCACGTCGCACGGCGAACGCGTCCGGCTGACCGACGCGTCCGCGACCCTTCGACTGCTGGCGCCGGGCACGCCATCGACGACGACGCTCGTCGGCAGCTTCGATCGGCTGCTCGTCGACGCAACGGGCGTCGACGACTTCGGACCGAACACGTTCTCCGGCTTCATGCTCAACCCCGGGAAGGGGTCGGTCGCGAGCACGCCGTACACGGACGGCGGCTTCGGCCCCGCGACGCTCCCGATCCAGGACGAATACGACCCGACTCCACGCCGAACGAGCGGCGCCGCTCCGGTGGTCCTGACCCCCGGTCTCCTGGCCTTCAAATACCAGCTGCTGCCGGCGCCGTCGGCCCCCGGTGAGCCGCAGGTCATCCCGCTCCCGAGTCAGCAGCGCTATTGCCGTCCAGTCCCGGGGCAGGCCTCGATCGCCACCATTCCGAACCTCGCCGACGCGCCGCCACCACCGTCGGTGACGTCCGTCTCGCCGACCAGCGGCCCTGTTCGCGGAGGCAACACCGTCACGTTGAAGGGCGCCGGCTTCTCGACGCCAGGCACGCCGATCGTGACGTTCGACAGCAACCCGTTCCAAGGGCTCGACGTCCGCGTGATCGACGACCAGACGCTCACCTTCAAGATGCCGTTCTCGTATGGGGAAGGTCCCACCCGCATCGAGGTCGAGTTGGCCGATCGCACGACGGCCAGCTGGCCTTCGCCGGGCGTGGAGTACGAGTTCGTGGGCGGGTTCCCGCAGCCGATGGTCACCGCGGTCTCTCCAAGCTCCGGCCGCCCTGGCGACGTCCTCACACTCACGGGCAACGATGTCGACTTCATCACGTCGGTCCAGTTCGGCGCCTGGCCGGCATCCCCGGTCGACACGGTCGTCGTGTCGGAGTCCGAGATCAAGGTGACCGTCCCAGCCGGCACGGGCACGGTGTCCATGATGCTGAGCGGCCCGGTCAGCGGCGGCTCGTTCGCGTCCGGCCTCGGCTCCTTCACCTATCTGGCACCACTCCCGCCGCTGCCCACGATCACGCGGGTCGCCCCGACCAGCGTCCGAGCTGGGTTCCCCGCCCTTGGATTCATCACCGGGACGCGCCTCACGTCCGTGCGGGCGATCCAAGTCGGCACCAAGCGCGTCCCACCGCTGCTGGTTGCGAGCTCCAGTACGGCGCTCTTCGTCGCGCCCGCGCTGCCTGCTGGCACCTACCCGGTGCGCCTCGTGACGAAGGATGGCCGCCTCACACCGAGCGACCCGACCCGCACGATCACCTACCGGTAACCATCGGGCGGCGGCCGCTCGGCCCCGCCCTCGGGACACGCCCTCGGATACCGGTGCTCCGTTCACCCGGACACCGGTGTTTCAACCCCCGGTTGTGGAAGAGACACCCAGTCCATACGGTCGCCGGATGCGGCATGCCAAACGATGGGCCTTGTTGGCAGCTGCAGCAATCGGCGGCGGCCTCAGCGCGCCTGCGCCCGCGCTGGCGTACGTCTACTGGGGCCACAACAACTACGGCCTTGGAATCGGGCGCTCGGCGCTCGACGGCTCCGGCGCAAACGACGCATTCATCCCTCAGCCGGCCGGGGCGTACGCCTTTACTGCCGGCGTCGCGACTGACGGCGTGCACCTCTACGCCGGCGTCCACGGGGCGGGCAGCACGGTCGGTAACACGATTGGGCCACCAAACATCTGGCGAGCCAAGGTCGACGGCACCGCGTTCGCCCCGTTCTCGCAGGCCACGGGCCACTCGGTCTCCGGCGTCGGCGTCACAGCGACCCACGTCTACTGGACATCGCCAAGCCTCGACACGAGCAGCGTCGGGCGCACGCCGATCATCGGCGGCCAGCAGTTCCAGTCGATCAGCTCGACGTTCGGGGAGCCCAACCCCAGGTCGTGCGGTGTCGCGGCTGACGACACCTGGATGTACTTCGCAAACCCGACGACGTACAGCATCGGCCGGGCCGAGCTGGCGACGATGGGCACGCCGAGCCAAGTCGTCGAAGGCGAATGGATCAAGCTGCCGACGGGGCACCAGCCGTGCGGCGTCGCCATCGACGGCGACAGCATCTACTGGGGCACACTCCTGGAGCCCAGGGCCAATCCCGGCGACCCCACCAGTCCTCCCGGTCGCGGCGTCTACCGCGCCGACAAGGCCACCGGCCTGAACTCCAAGCTCCTCTCCGACGGTGGCGACGAAATCTCGGGCGTCGCCGTCTTCGGCGACTACGTGTACTTCGTCAATCACGCGACGTATCGCACGGGCGCCGGTTCGATCAAGCGCGCAAGCAAAGACGGGAGCGGGTCGACCCTCACGCTCGTCAGCGGCCTGAGTTCCGCCTGGGGCGTGGCCGTCGACGCTGGCGGAACGCCACCGCCTCCACCCCCACCAGCCTCCGCAGTACCGCTCGCACCGCCGGACGCGCTCAGTGTGGTCTGCAATGCCTGCAGTTACAGCCCGCCCGGGCCACCGGAGGTGCGGCCAGACTTCAGTCGTGTCTGGACGACGAAGAAGATCTTCGCGCCTGCCAGCTGGTCAACGCCGCTGCTCTCGGTGGCTGGGACGAAGGCCGCGACGCGGTCGACGCGGGAGGCTCGCGACCTCCGAACCGCCGCCGGGCAGTCGAGCGCCGAGCCGACCTCTGGCACCGGCGGAACGGCCTTCAACTACGTGCTTCCGCGGGAGGCGACCGTCAAGATCACGCTGAGTGCCGTCTCGGTCGGCCGCACCAAAGGCAAGACCTGCAAGCGCCCGACGCCCAAGACACGCAAGGCGAAGCGCTGCGATCTCCTGAAGCCGATCGCCACGCTCACCCGCACGTCGCACGCTGGCACCAACGTCGTGCCGTTCAGCGGCCGGATCCGCGGCAAGGCGTTCAAGCCCGGGAAGTATCGAGCGGTGTTCACCGCCAGCGTCGGTGCCGTTTCGGCCGAGGCGAAGTCCGTCGACTTCCGCATCGCCGCCGACAAGAGGCCGTAGCCCACCGGAGGGGCGGGCCACCGCACCGTTCTGAGGAGCAAAAGGCGCTGGGGAGCGGTGTGATGCCCGGCCGCGACCGGGGAGAACGTCGCACGCGCGTCGCAAAACTCCTGCTGGGCGCACGAACGTCGCCCGGTCGAGTGACGATGGTCACAGGCGACGCCACCCCGTTGCCCCCACCTCAGAGGAGACGCCTTGACCAGGCCACCCGATCCACACCAGACGACCGAGGCGAATGTCGACGCCGACATCGCCGCGCGCCGCGCCGCATTCGTGCAGGTGCACGAGTCACCAGAGTTCCTCGAACTCCGCTCCCGCTACCGGCGGTTCGTCTTCCCGGTCACGGGCGGCGCGCTCGCCTTCTACTTCTCCTACGTGCTGCTCGCCGCGTACGCGCCCGGGTTCATGGGCGAGAAGGTCGTCGGGAACATCACCGTCGGGTTGATCTTCGGGCTCCTGCAGTTCGTGATGGTCTTCGGGATCACCGCGCTGTACATCCGGTACGCCCAGCGGGTGCTCGATCCAATGTCGACCAAGATTCGCGACGAGCTCGAAGCCGGAGGCCTGCGATGACCATCACCCACGTGATGGCTGCCGAAGCGATCGGCAGCCCAGCGCTCAACCTGGCGATCTTCGTCGGGTTCGTCATCTTCACCCTCTTCTTCGTGATCCGGGCCAGCCGGACCAACACGAATGCCGCGCAGATGTACACCGGTGGCGCGGCGTTCAGCGGTCGCCAGAACGGCATCGCGATCTCCGGCGACTACCTCTCAGCGGCGTCGTTCCTCGGCATCGCCGGCGCCATCGCGATCTACGGCTACGACGGGTTCCTCTACTCGATCGGGTTCCTCGTGGCCTGGCTCGTGGCCCTGCTGCTCGTCGCCGAGCTGCTGCGCAACACCGGCCGGTTCACGATGGCCGACGTGCTGTCGTTCCGCATGCAGGAACGCCCGGTCCGGATGGCGGCAGCGATGTCGACGCTGGCCGTGTCGTTCTTCTATCTGCTCGCGCAGATGGCCGGCGCCGGTGGCCTTGTCGCGCTGCTGCTGAACATCGAGGGCCGGACCGGCCAGTCGATCGTGATCGCGGTGGTCGGCGTGCTGATGCTCGTCTACGTGCTGATCGGCGGGATGAAGGGCACCACGTACGTGCAGATCATCAAGGCGATCCTGCTCATTGCGGGCGCGTCGCTGATGACCTTCTGGGTGCTCGCGAAGTCCGGCTTCAACATCTCCGACATCCTCGGCGACGGCGCCAAGGCCGGCGCGTCGCTGGAGCCGGGCAAGCAGTACGGACTCACCGAGACGACCAAGCTCGACTTCGTGTCGCTCTCGATCGCCCTCGTGCTCGGCACCGCCGGGCTGCCGCACATCCTGATGCGCTTCTACACCGTGCCGACCGCCAACGAGGCGCGCCGCTCGGTCGTGTGGGCGATCTGGCTTATCGGCCTCTTCTACCTGCTGACGCTGGTCCTCGGCTACGGCGCCGCGGCCCTCGTCGGCTCGGAGAAGATCCTGGCGTCGCCAGGTGCGGCGAACTCGGCGGCGCCGCTGCTCGCCTTCGAACTCGGCGGCACCGTGCTGCTCGGCGTGATCTCGGCGGTCGCATTTGCGACGATCCTCGCGGTCGTGGCGGGACTCACCATCACCGCGTCGGCCTCGTTTGCCCACGATGTGTACGCCAACGTGATCCACCACGGCAAGCCACCCGAGGGCGCCGAGGTGAAGGTCGCCCGGCGGGCCGCGATCGTGATCGGGGTCGTGGCGATCGCCGGCGGCATTGCTGCAAACGGCCAGAACATCGCCTTCCTGGTGGCACTCGCGTTCGCGGTGGCGGCGTCGGCCAACCTGCCGACGATCCTCTACTCGCTGTTCTGGAAGCGCTTCAACACGCGCGGCTGCCTGTGGAGCATCTACGGCGGCCTGATCATCACGATCACCCTGATCATCTTCTCCCCCGCCGTCTCCGGCGGCGAGAAGTCGATGTTCGTCAACCAGGACTGGTCGTGGTTCCCGCTCAGCAACCCCGGCCTCGTGTCGATCCCGCTGTCGTTCTTCCTCGGCTGGCTCGGCACCATGACGAGCAAGGAGCACCTTGAGGAGAAGGTCGCCGAGATGGAGGTCCGCTCCCTCACCGGCGCCGGCGCCCACAAGGAAGCCCTGGAGCACTAGCGCGGAGCGCAGGCGGGGCGCATAGGGCGTGAAACGTGGCGAGAACGGCCACACGACACGCCCCATGCGCCCCCGCGCTCGGCCGTCAAAGCGGACACCGAACGGCCCGAAGGCGGATGCCGAACGGCCCGACGGCGGACGTCAAACGGCGTGGCGTCGCTTCCAAGCGCGATGCTGTCGCCGTGGACCTCGGGACCGACCCTTCCGATCGCTTGGCAGCCGGGCAGGTCGCGGCTTCGAGGAGCCTCGACTACCTCGCCGGCTTCCTGCGCGTGATCCGCGTGCCGCGCGCCGATATCCGCGCGATGATCGAGTCCGCGCCGGCCGGGACCCACGAGGCGATGGAGACGCCCCTCCCCGCGTCGCTCAACCTCGACGCTGCCTCGTGGCCTGCGGCGGGCGATCGGCTGGGCGCGCTCCCCGACGCCGTGCGGCGCCTCTACGCCGGGCCCGCGTCGCCAGACCCCTTGGAGGCCATCGGCGAGGGCCGAGCCAGACTGGTCGAGGAGGCGGTCGCGAGCTACCAGGCGGGGCGACTGGCGTCCGCGATCATGGTGGTCGTCGCACAGATCGATGGCATCGCCGCCGACGTCCCACCGACGCCGGGCGCCGCGCTGCCGTTCCTCATCGACGACCCGCGCGACTTGGACGCGCCCGGCGCCTCGCTCGACGCTGCGACCCTCGCCGCGCACCCGGGCGCGCTGGCCTCCGTCGCCCAGCTCATGCGCACGAGCCGGCCCGACACCAACCTCACGACGGGCCTGCACCGCCACGGGATCATGCACGGGCGTGATCTGGGGTTCGACACCCCGCAGAACGCCGCTCGGGTGTTTGCGCTGCTCGCCGAGTTGGTGGCGTGGGCGACGCCGATCGCCGACGCGCGGCGCCTCCCAATAGGCTCCCGCAGGTGACGATCCGCGCCTCCGTCAGCCCGACCGGTGTCTAACCCCGCCGGGGCAGAGCGCGCCTCGGGCCCGTCCTCGAGGACGCGCCCACGGATCGCCTTCGTGATCCCGTTGCTCAGCAGTGGCGGGGCTGAACGCGCGACCGTGAACGTCGCCTCGGCCCTGGATCCCGAGCGCTTTGAGGCCGTCATGGTCCTCCAGAGCGACGGGCCGCGGACGTATGAGCCCGCGGAGCACGTCCGGGTGGTCGAGGTCGGCGCGCCAAGAACGCATACGGCGCTGGTGCCGCTCACGCGGGTGCTGCGGCGCGAGCGCCCAGATCTGATCTACGCCGTGCTGCCCCACCTGAACCTGCTGGCGGCTGCAGCGACGCGCACCATGCGCCAGCCGCGCCCCCGCCTCGTCGTCGGGATCCAAAACAACCTCACTCAGGAACTCCCGCAGTGGAGCAACGGCACCCTGCTCACCAAGCTCACGCCGTGGGTGTACCGGCAGGCCGACGCGATCGTCGCGGTGTCCGAGGGCACCGGCGACGAGGCGGTGCGGGCGTTCGGCGCCGACCCCGCGCAGGTGCACGTGATCCCAAACGCGGTGGAGGTCGAGAAGATTCAGGCAGCATCGGCCGAGCAGGCCCCGCATCGCTGGCTCGACGACGACCAGCTCATCGTCGTCGTGGCGATGGGCCGGCTCGCGCCGCAGAAGAACTACCCGGTGCTGCTCGACGCCTTCGCGAAGGTGGCGGCGACCGCGCCGGCGGCGCGCCTGCTCATCCTGGGCGACGGACCACTTCGCGACGAACTCGAGCAGCAAGTGAGCCGACTCGGGTTGGCCGACCGGGTCGAGTTTGCCGGCGTGCAGGCCAACCCGTTCGGGTACCTCGCGCGCGCCGACGTGTTCGTGTCCAGCTCGGACTTCGAGGGTTTCCCGCTGGCGCACCTGGAGGCGCTGGCGCTCGGCGCCCCGGTCGTCGCGACCGACTGCGACTACGGCCCCGCCGAGATCCTGGGGCAGGACCGTTGGGGCGTCCTGGCTCCGGTCGGTTCGGCGGTCGGGCTCGCCGAAGCGATCGGCGAGCTGGTGCACGATCCGCAGCGCCGCGGCGAGCTTCAGGCCTCCGGCCCGCATCGAGCCGACGCGTTCCGGCTGGAGCGCGTCGTGCCGCAGTTCGACGCGCTCTTCACCGACCTGCTCGCCCAGCGCCGCTGATCAGCGGCTCAGCGCTGCCGGCGTTGCCCGCCGGCGCAGCCGCGACGGCGAGGCTGAGCGGCCATCGTGTGTCGTCCTGGCGACACCAAATGGCCGTTCACCGGGTTTGGTGCGTCGCCGCGCTGCCGAGATCGGCGCGGATCGAGGCCGCGATGATCTCGGCAGCGATTGGCCAGCTGAACTGCTCGGCCACGAGCCGCTGGCCGGCGAGGCCGAGCTTCGATGCCAGGCCGGGTTCATCGAGCAGGCGCATGAGGTTGTGCGTCAGGGTGGCCGCGTCGCCTGGAGGGCCAAGCAGGCCGGTCTGGCCGTCGAGCACACGCTCGGGCGTGCCGCCGGCGGTGGTCGCGAGGATCGGCAGCGAATGGGCGGAGGCCTCGCTGTAGACGATCGCCGACGGCTCGACGGTCGACGGCATCGCGAAGATGTCGGCCTCGCGCAGGAGGTCTCCGACCTGCTCCGGGGGGACGCGCCCGACGACCGTAACGCCGGGCTCATTGAGGCTGGGCTCGCAGCCAACGACCGTCAGCTCCAGCTCCGGGTGCGAGCGCCGCGCGGCGCGGAACGCCTCGACCAGGATCGGGCCGCCTTTGCGCTCCCATTGCTTGCCGATGAAGACGATCCGGCGCGGCGGCTCCGTGCGGGCGATCGGCGCGTCCGGAACGGCAATATTGACCCCGGAGCGGGCCACGATCACGCGGTCCGCTGGGCAGTCGTAGTCCTCGATGATCGACCGGCGTGCGAACTCGCTCGTCGTGAAGATCCGGTCGGCGGCGCGGTAGGTCTCGTGCTCGAGTTCGATCCAGGCCTCGCGGCCCCGGAGATCCTCGTTGTAGGCGCCGTAGCGGCGGTAGGCGAGCATGGTGTGGTCGGTGTAGATGTACAGCGGCCGGTCGTCGGTCTTCGCGTTGAACATGCACATCGTCTGAAGCACGAACGGCGCAGCCGTCGCCCGCACGGCCTTGCGTGCGACCGCGCTGCGGTGCTCGAACATGAAGCTCGTCTCCAGCCGGCGCGCCACGAAGGCGCGTGGGTCGCGGCGCGCGAGGTACCCCTGCTCGGCAAGGTGGGTCCGCAGGTTGGCGGCCGGCGTGTTGAGCAGGCTTCCCCGCCCGATCCGTCGGTAGTCATGGGTGTCGATCAGCGTCGACTCCACCCCGAATGCCGGATCCAGCGCACCCCGGAGCCCGCGGTTCGTGCCGGAGAACCAGCCCTGCTGCACGAAGGCGTACGGAGTCGTCAGCGACGGCGGCACCGCCCGGACGGTATCCGATGCCGCGCTCGGCAGCGCACCCCGGAGACCGAAGAGCAAGGCGCCAGGACGACCGAGCGGTCAACCCGACCGAGAAAACAAAAGCCCCACCGGCATGGGAGCCGGTGGGGCTTGCACTTGAACGAGAGGAGGGAGGGGGATTCGAACCCCCGGAAGACGGGTTGCGCCTTCAACAGTTTTCGAGACTGCCCCGTTCAGCCACTCCGGCACCCCTCCAAGGGCTGCGTTCCTGAGAACGAGCGGACGTGGAGGTTAGCGAACCGGCGGCAGTGTGCGCGGGGCCGCACAAACCGGCAGGCTCAGCGGCGTGCGCGGAAGAAGGCCCGCAGGAGTTCCGCGCACTCTGGCTCCAGGACGCCGCCCACGACATCGGGGCGATGATTGAGTTCCGGGCGGTCGAGCACGCTGAGCACGCTTCCGCAGGCGCCCGCCTTGGGATCCCAGGCGCCGAAGACCACGCGCGGCACGCGCGAGAGCACGATCGCGCCCGCGCACATCGTGCAGGGCTCCAAGGTCACGTAGAGCGTCGCGCCGCTCACGCGCCAGCCATCACCGATCGCGTGGGCCGCCTCGCGCAAGGCCAGCACCTCGGCATGGGCCGTCGGATCGCCAGCGAGTTCGCGCTCGTTGCGGCCGCGCCCCACGATCTCGCCATTGGCCACGACCACGGCACCGATCGGAACATCGCCGTGCGACTCCGCGACCCGCGCCTCGGCGATCGCCTCAAGCATCCAACGCTCGTCGTCCGGAGTCCACTGCGCCGAGGCGGCAAGCGGGTCGATGACGGGTGGTTCATGCACCCCGCCATGGTCGCGCATCCCGCCGCCGCGGGGTTTCGTGACGATGTTGGCGCAGTGATGCGGGTGGGCCACTGCAACTCTGGGGGCCTATCCCGTGTTCAATGCAAGGGAATGGGCGAAACTTGGGGACGGACGCTAGCGCTCGGCGCAGCCGCAGTGCTGGTGGCGACGCCTGCGCTCATCGCGTCGTCGGTTGCCTCCGCCTCTGACCGCGCCGTCAGCCAGCGCGCGGCCTCGCACGCCGCCGCAGCGTCGCCGGGCCTGGCCGACACGGCAGGCAGGACAGCAACGGCGACGCCCGACCGCTCGGACCTCCGCGTCCGCAATCACGAGCTGCTCGTGCGCCCGCGCGGCGGCAGGCTCCAACGCATCGCGCTCAAAAACGGCGTCGACCCGCTCGAAGTCGCCGCCAAGCTGCGCGCCCGGCCCGACCTCATCGCTTCCGCTGGCGCGAACCTGATCGCGACCGCCGCCGGTACCCGCGCGGGCGCGGGCGGCGACGAACAGCCCGCCAGCGTCGTCGGCGCTGCTGCCCAAGCGACCACCCCCAGCACCACGCCGGGCCTCGCCCCGGTCGACCCACCGGTGCCCTCCGACGACATCCCGCCCGCCCCACCTGGCCTCAGCGGCTGGATTCCGAACGATCACATCGGCGATGTCCTCTGGAGCTCGCTGCAATGGAACTTCGTCGGCGAGTGGGGTGTCGGCGCGACCGAAGCGTGGGAGGAACTCCGCACACGGAAGGCCGGCAACGTTGCGGGACGAGGCGTCAAGGTCGCGATCGTGGACTCGGGCATCGCATACCGCACGCGCGGTGAGTACGTCCAGTCGCCCGACCTCCCGACCGATCGCATCCTCAAGGGCTACGACTTCGTCGACGAAGACCGCTACCCCGACGACCTCTCCGGCCACGGCACCCATGTCGCATCACTGATCGCGGGAGCCACCGACAACGACGCGGGCCTGGCCGGCCTGGCCTACAACGCCAGCATCCTGCCGATCCGCGTGCTGGATGAGAGCGATGAGGGCGACGTGGTCGCCATCGCGCGCGGGATCCGGTACGCCATCCGCCACCACGCCGACCTGATCAACCTCTCCGTCGACTTCCCCGTGAGCGCCACGGCCGCCGACATCCCGGAGGTCATGGCCGCCATCGAATACGCGCGCCGCAAAGGCGTGCTGGTGGTCGCCTCGACCGGTAACGACGGCATCGGCGAGGTCGCCCTGCCCGCGCGCTCTTCGTCCGTGCTGGCGGTCGGCGCCACGACCGTGCACGGGTGCCGGTCGACGTTCTCCAACGCCGGCGCGGCGATCGACCTCGTTGCCCCGGGAGGCGGCACCGACCATCGCAGCGAGACGACCGGCCGATGCCGTCCCGGCGAGGCAGGCCCGCCGATCGCGCAGGTCACGCTGCTGCGGGCGGGCGACCCGAGCCGGCTCGGCGTGCCGCTCGACTACGTCGGCACCTCCATGGCGGCCGCGCACGTCACCGCAATCGCCGCGCTCGTACGCTCCAGTGAAGTGCTCGGCAAAGACCCCAGTCCGGACCTCCTCGCCGCCTACCTCGTTCGATCCACGCGCGATTTGGGCCGCAGCGGGCATGACGAGCGGTACGGCGCGGGCCTGATCGACGCGCGCGCCGCCGTCAACCGACGCACCGCCAAGGCCGCCGTGCGAGGAGCCAAGCGCGCGGTCGCGAACGCCAATCGCAAAACAACGGCGCTGCCCGTCCGATGACTGGAGTGATGCCTCGCCGCTTCACCCCGGACCAGCACGCCGCATGAGCGGTTACATCGATCTCCACTGCCATCTCCTTCCCGCCCTCGACGACGGACCGGTCGACGACGCCGACGCCCTCGAACTGGCCTGGGCACTGGTCGCCGACGGCGTCACGACCGTCGCCGCCACGCCCCACCGCACCGCCCGCTTCGTCACGCCGCTGCTGGAGCTTGCGCAGCGCCAGGCGGCCCTGCAGGACCTGCTCGAGCAGTACGACGTCCCGCTCGAGGTGCTGACCGGCTCGGAGATCGCCGTCGAGGCGCTCCTGGACATGGACGGCACGGAACTCCAAGCCCTACGGCTCGGCGGCACCGGCCCCCTCCTCATCGAACTCCCGCAGCGCGAGGGCTTCGGCGACCCAACCTGGCCGGTGCACGAACTGCTCGACGCCCACTTCCCGGTCCTCCTCGCCCACCCCGAGCGCATTCCGCTCCTCCAGCATGACCTCGGCCCCCTACGAGCGCTCGTCGAGCGCGGCGCCCATGCGCAGGTCACGAGCGGCGCGATCATCGGCCGATACGGACCCGTCGCCCAGTCGCTCGCGATCGAGCTGATCGAAACTGGCCTCGCCGACGTGATCGCCTCCGACGCTCACCACCACGAACGCCGCCCGCCAGAGACCACGGCAGCCCTCAAGTGGCTGGCCACCAATCGACCGAACATCGATGGCGACCAGCTCGCGGTGCATACTCCGCGGGTGCTGCTTCCCCCACGGGCACCAACCGAGTGACCACCGGCTCCGGCCAGGCGGCGCCGGCCGCCAAACTCGTCGCCCGCAATACGGCCCTGCGTGCGGCGGCCGAAATCCTCGGCAAGGTGGCGTCGCTCGGCCTGATGGTCGTGATGCTCCAGAAGCTCGGCGCCGGCTCCGTCGGCGACTTCGCGTTCGCCTTGTCGATCTCGCAGCTCTACTGGCCGATCGCCGGCTTCGGCCTGGATCGCCTGATGCTGCGCGAGATCGCCGTCGACGACACCGCCACAGCCCGGATGGTGCCCGAGCTCAACGCCTTCAAGCTCGTCATCGGCGGACTCTGCGTGCTGGTCGGCACCGGAGCGGTGGTCCTGAGCGACCGTGGCTCTTCCGTCATCTGGCTCACCTTGCTGCTCGGCCTCGGGCTCGTCGCGACGCTCATCGGCGCGACCTCCCAGACGGTGTTCATGGCCAAGGAACGCACGCAGGACTTCTTCGTCGCGGCGCTCCCGGTCAAGGTGTTTGCCGCCGTCTTCGGCGTCCTCGTGTTGCTCGTCGGCGGCGGGGTGATCGCGGTCGCAACGACGAACCTCGTGGCCGCGCTCGTCGGCATCGCCATCGGCTGGTGGATCCTGGCCCGGCGCTACGGCCAGCCCCCGGCCACGCTAAGTGGCACGCCGCGCTCCTGGTGGACGCTCACCGTCCGCTCCGGTCCGTGGGGCCTTCAGGAGCTGTTCGGGCAGGTCATCTTCCGCGTCGGCATCATTGCGCTGTATCTCTGGGCCGGCAATACCGCTGCGGGCGAATATGCCGTTGCCTACCGACTCCTGGAGGCGACGCTCTTCCTGCCGTGGTCGATCGCCTCGTCGATCCTGCCGCTCATCGCGCGCTCCCAAAAGGGCGTCTCCCGCGACGGCGAGCCGACGCTCGAAGCCGTCACCCGCGGCGCCATCGAACTGGTCATCGGGCTGATGGTGCCCGTCGCCGTTCTCCTCGGGCTCTGCGCGGAGCCCGTGCTCGCGCTGCTCGGCGAAGAGGCGACTCCCGCAGCGACCTACCTGCCATTCCTCGCGGCAGCCGCCGCCGTCTACGGCATCGGGCACATCGCCGGCCTGGTCGGTCTCGCCCACCTGCCTGGGCGAAGAACGGTCGAAGCGACGGCCATCGCGGCGCTGTTCAGCATCGCCGCGGTGTTGCTCCTCATCCCGGCCGAGGCCGCAAAGGGCGCCGCCATCGCGGCGCTGCTCACGGAGTTGACGCTCGCAGGGTTGTCGCTGAGGCTGGCCGTCAGCGCTACCGAGCCACGGATCCTCACGAGCTTGGTGTCGGTCGGCGTGCTCGCGGGCGTGGTGATGGCCGCCGTCGTCTACCCGATCCGGGACAACCTGCTGCTGGCGGTACCGATCGGCAGCGCGGCCTACCTGATCGTGCTGCTGGCGCTGGAGTACCGTCGGCAGGGACCGGCCTGGACGCTTGCACGCTCCATCGCTCCGGGTTCGCGATGACCGCCCCTTCCTCCCCCCTCCTCACCGACGACCTGCCGAACGGGTCTTCGAGCGACGCCGCTCAGGCGCTCAGCCTGCTGAGGCGTCCCTCGCGCCTCGCCATCGGGATGCTCGGGGTCTTGGCGCTCGTCTTCGTTGCTGGCGTCGTCAACGTGATGGACAGCATCGCGCCGTCGCTCCCGCTGGCCCTCGTCGGCGGGGTCGGGCTGATGGCCCTCGTGTCGCTCGCCATCGGGCGCTACGAGACCGCCGTCGCGCTCGGGTTCCTGCTGTCGGGCGTCGTCAAGATCGAGCCCGCCCCACCGGACGGCGTCTTCGCGGTGATCATCGCGATTGCGATCGTCACCGGGCGGCTGCGGGTCGACCGCGTCCCCGCCCCCGTTGCGTTCCTCCTCGCCGGCCTCACCGCCATCAGCGTCTTCAGCTTCGCCGCGGCCTACTCCGTCGGGTTCGGCGTGCGGTTCGTCTCGATCACGCTCTATCTCTTCGTCTTCAGCATCTGGCTCGCCGGGTACGTCGACAGCGAGCGACGAGGGCGCCAGATCGTCCTGGCCTGGCTGACCATCGCGGTGATCTCGTCGCTGCTGGGGTCGATGGCCCTGCAGTTCCCGGGCTTCCCGATGCGGCTGGAGTTCATCGCCGACGGCGCCAGCCGCGGGAGCGCCCTCTTCAAGGATCCGAACGTCTACGGACCGTTCCTGGTCCCGATCGCGGTGATCCTGCTCGAGGAACTCATCTCTCCGCGGCTTCTGCGACTGCGGCTACTCGCGGGGCTCACGATCTTCGCGATCCTGATCGTCGGGCTGATCTTCTCGTTCTCCCGTGCGGCCTGGGCAAACATGCTCGTCTCGACGGCCGTGATGCTGGCGATCATGCTGCTGCGGCGGCGCCACACGCTCCGACTCGTCGGCGTGCTCGGCGGCCTCGGCATCGTCGGCATGATCGTGATGGCCGTCGTCGTCTTCGGCGGCCAGGCCGAGTTCATCGGGCAGCGAGCCCAGCTCCAGGGCTACGACTCCGAGCGCTTCGGCGCTCAGCGCGCCGGCATCGAGATCGCCAGCCGGTACCCGCTCGGCGTCGGCCCCGGCCAGTTCCAGTTCCACCACCCGGTCGAGACCCACTCGACCTACATCCGCGTCTTGGCGGAGCAGGGCCCGCTCGGGCTGGCCATGTGGGCCTCGCTCTGTCTCGTGACGCTCGGCCTCGCGATTGCCAACGCATTCGCAGGCCGAAGTGCCGGCGGGATCGGGTCGGCCTCGCTCCTGGGGGCGTGGTGCGGCCTGCTCGTCAACTCGGTGGTCGTCGACACCCTTCACTGGCGGCATCTCTGGGTGGTCGCCGGCCTGATCTGGGCCGCATCGATGATCGGCGAACGCCGAGAGCGCCACGCCGCCCAGGCCGCGAGCAAGCGCCGCAGAGGCGCGCCATCGGCCGCGGCTCAGTCGCGGCGCTGAACGCGCGGCGAGCCCTGGACCGGGTCGTTGCCGGTCGGCGGGATGAACTTCACGCCCGAGTAATACGGCGACGCTTCGCTGTTGCCGCCGATAGCGACCAGACCGAGTACTGGGATGCCGATGCGACCGAGTTCGTCGCGAAGGTCAAGGGCCGCAGGCACGGAGATGCGCTCCAGGCGTCCGACTACGAGCACCTGATCGCACGAGCGGGCGATCAGCTTGGCGTCGGCCAGGCCCAGGAGCGGCGTGGAGTCAACGATCACGTACGTGTATCCAAGGCGACGGATCTTGTCCATCAGCGGCTCGACCGCTCCGCTCGAAAGCAGCCGCGCGGCATCCGAGGCGAGCGTGCCGGACGAGAGCACATCGGCGCCGCCTGACGTGCGGTCCCGCGCGTCGCCCTCCATGATCGCGGACTGGATCTGCGCTTCGGTCGCACCCTTGCCACTCTGCTCCGCGGCGATCAGGTCGCTGAAGCCAGGACGGCCTTCGACATGCACGAGCGCGTCCAGGCGCGGCCAACGCAGGTCGCCAGAGATCAGCAGGGTCGGGTTGCCGCTGCTGGCCAGCAGTCGCGCGATGCGCGTCGCAACCGTGGTCTTGCCCTCAGCATGCATCGACGACGTGAGCATCAGCACGTGCGGCTGCGACGGCGGCAGCGCAAGGCGCAGCGCGGCGGAGAGCGACTGATACGCCTCCTGCTCGATACGCAGCGCCTGCGGAGCGGTTCGCACGCCGAGGCGACGGCCAAGTTCCGGGATGGCGGCGATGACCGGCACCTCGAGGAACTGGCCCAGGTCGCGGGTGGTGGTGAAGCGCGGACGAAGCTGATCCCGAAGGAGGGCGAGCAACACGCCAAGGAACAGGCCGACGAACAGCGCCAGCACGCCGTTGCGCACCGGCTTGGGGGAGTCGGGCCCACCCGGCACCACGGCGGAGCGAGCGATACTGACCTGGCTCTTGTAGGCCGCCTTCTCCGCGATCGCCTGCTGCTGGGCGACGATGTACTGGGAGCGAAGCTCCTGCGTGGGTGCGTCCTTGATGCTGTCGGCGAGCGAGCGGATCTGGCTATCAAGCGCCGAGGTCTTGTTGGCGACGTTCTGCGTTACGTAGGCGTCGCTGACCGTGTTGGCAAACGCGGCGGCGAGCCTGGGCTCGTCCGACGAGGCGGTGATCTGGAGCACGTTCTTGCCGAACACCGGCTGCACGACGATCGCGCCGAGGAGCTGATTGGTGTCCACCTCGATCCCCTCCCGCGCGAGCTGCTGCTTGGCGTTCGTGAGCACGAGGGCGGCCGTCACGAGCTCGACCTGCGTGTTGATGTTGCGCTCCTGCCCGATCGGGTCACTGGTGCCCGTGAGGTCAAACCCGACGAGGGCCGACGCGAGATACGTCTTGGGCAACACGAGTGACACGGCGACCGCGAACACGGTGAGCCCGATCGCGAGGGCGCCGATGAGCGGCATATCGCGGCGGATCGCGGCGAGGTACCGGCGCGTGTCGATCGCGTCGACGCTGCTGTGGGAGCGGTCAGCCACGGGACGGTCCTTGAGGGAAAAGACTTGGCAAAGCGGTTCGATCGTACGACACGGCCTCACGGAGGACGGACGATCCCGCCCGTGCACGGACGTTTGCGTCCACCTCGGTCTGAACCTGCCGAGCGCATGTCCCCCGGCTTGGCGCGCCCTGGGCCGGCCGGCCTGGGCCACCTGGTCTGAGGCCTGTCCCCCTATCCAGGACGAGGGCCGCCCGCGCGCCAGCGAAGGGCCTGATCGTCGGACAGACGTCCAATACACCGGTATGAGCGCCGTAGGGCTGGCCCTTGCTGCCGATCACCAAGTCAGACAGCGAAGCATCAAGGCGCGGACCCCCGCACCTCGGTGACCTCGATAAAGGCAAACCCGCCGTAAGACGGGGACGCAAAGCCATGGGGCCTTCACGGATGGAGGCAGCCCAGCCGCCGAAAGGATTCACGTGGTTCGACGCCCGCTCGCGCTCGCCCTCATCGCGATCGCAGGACTGACCGGAGCGACCTCAGCGCAGGCCGCGGTCGATGCGTCGGGTCGTACCGGTGAGGTGCGCTTCGTCAAGCGCATGACCCCCGAGTTCGACCGCCACGTGGTCGGCACGACGCCCGTCCAGCAGGCCTGGCTGAACGACAAACTCTGGCGCACCGAGGTCTTCACCCCGTTCTTCGACGGCATGACCTCCTGGTACGGCCAGGGCTGGGTCTACAAGGATCTCTACGCCATCGGGAACGGCAGTGGCCTGGCCACGCAGAACCCCGACTGGGTGCTGAAGAGCACCTCCGGCGAGAAGCTCTACATCCCGTGGGGCTGCGGAAATAACTGGTGCCCGCAGTACGCCGCCGACGTTACGAACGCGAGCTTCCGGTCCGCCTGGATCAACAACCTCAAGGCTTCACTGGCCAAGGGCTACAAGGGCGCGTGGATCGACGATGTCAACCTCGAGCGCCGCGTCAGCAACGCCGCCGGCACCGAAGTCGCGCCGTACAGCCCGTCCCTCGGCCGCGCGATGAGCAAGGACGACTGGCGGAGGGCCGTCGCCGATTTCACCGAGCAGATCCGCCGCGAAATCCCCAACCACGAGCTGCTGCACAACTCCATCTGGTACGCCGGTGGCGAGGTCGGCCGCGACTCCAACGCCGACATCCAGCGCCAGATCGATTCCGCTGACTACATCAACCTCGAGCGCGGCTTCAACGACGACGGCCTCACGGGCGGCAATGCCGAGTGGAGCCTGCGCGCCCTTCACGCCTTCATCGATCGCGTCCACGCCAAGGGCAAGGGCGTCATCGTCGACGCGTTCGACTCCAGCGCCGCCGGCTCTGAGTACAGCCTCGCGAACTACCTCCTGATCAACTCCGGCAAGGACGGCGTCGGCGAAACGTCGCAGGCACCAGACAACTGGTGGAAGGGCTGGGACACCGATCTCGGGACCGCCATCGGCGCCCGTTACGACTGGCAAGGCCTCATGCGCCGCGACTTCACCGGCGGCCTCGTGCTCGTCGGTGAGCCTGGCGCCCCGGCCCGCACGGTCCAGCTGCCGCAGGCGATGACGACGATCGACGGCCGCGCCGTCACGTCGGTGACCGTCGCCGGTGGCCGCGGCCAGGTGCTGTTCGGCGCCGGAGTCGCACCCGGCACCGATGCTGCCCCCGCACCCAAGCCGACGCCGACCCCGAAGCCGAAGCCGACCCCGAAGCCCGCGGCGGGTGGAACCGGCGGGGCGGCAACTGCCCCGAGCTGCAAGAACGTACGGATCACCTACCCGACGCTCCGCTGGAACGCCAAGAAGGGCCGACTCGTCCCCGCCAAGGGCTCCACGATCGTGTGCATCCCGACCAGCCTCCGCAAGGGCACGAAGGCGCACCGCGCCGCCCTGAAGAAGGCCAAGGCCAAGGCACGCACCACCTCCGTCCGCCAAGCCAAAGCAGCACGCCGCCAAGCGGTCAACGCCTGATGCCCCGCCGCGACGGCTGAACCCAAACTTCGCGCGAAAGCGCGTCCGAGCTGCGCAGCTCTTCCGGGGATGGGAGCCCCTGGAAGAGCTGTCGCTCGTTCTGGGGAGCGTCAGCGGCGCTCGTAGACCGTGAACGCCCGCCCGAACGCGAGCTTGGGCGGCAGCGACTCGGTGTCGCCGAAGCGCCCGATCACCCGGTAGCGATCGACGACGGCGCCATGGAGGGCGACGTTGACGTCGACGCCCTGCTGGAGATAGCCCCAGAGCGCGAAGTTCCAGTTGGCTTCGATCACGAATCGCGGCGGCACGTACGGCTGGCCCGGTGGCGGGCGCAACTGGCGAGGCAGGCCCGTCCCCGTGGTCAAGGCCGCCGCTGCGCGGAAGTCGTCGCTGGGAGTGGCCAGGACCCCCGGGAGGAAGGTGGCGTCGTAGAGCGCCGGCTGGGCTCCGGTGAGGAAGTAGAAGCCGGGCTCCTGCGGCATCGCCAGGATCCGGTCGCCGGGCTTGATCTTGCCGCGGAGGAGGTCGAACACGGGCTGCATCTGGGCGCCCGTCTCGACGTCGGCCTTGAACGACCCGTTGGGGGTCTCGACCGCGACGGTGAAGTCGCGGTAGAGGCCCACATAGGCGTGCATCGAGAGGCTCAGGGCGAAGACCGCGCCGACGACGGCGACCGTGCCGGTCGCCATGGCCTTAGCGCGCGCCTGGGCGTGGGCGTCGGCCACCTCCACGGCGGCATCCGGCGTCGTCGAGGCGGCGCGCGTGAGGATGCGGTGAAGCACGATCGCGGCGACCAACACGACGGGCGGCGCGTAGTACGGGGCGTAGACGTCGGTCGAGAAGAACGCATAACTACGGAGGCTGGCCGCCGCGGCTGCGGCGATCAACGCGCCGCCCGCCACCCAGCCAGGCGAGCCGGAACTCGGGCCGGCGTCGGCGCTCGTGCCGGCTTCAGCGCCAGGCACCCGATCAGGGGCCTCAGTCGCAGCATTGGACGCAGCGCTGGGCTCATCGAGCGGCGACGGCCCTCCGCGGAGCCAGATCAAGGCCGCGACGCCGAGCGCCCCGAGCCCAACGGCTGGCAGTGCGGTCATAGCGATCAGGAAGCGTGTGATGTCGTCGCGGGTGAGTGAGAGCGGGTCGCCGGCCTGCCCACCGACGGCAGCCACGCCGAGGCCCAGCACGACCGCGCCAGTGGCCGCGATGAGCAGCCGCAGCGACCCTTTCGGCAGGGACGGCCGCCGCCCCGCGGCCGCCGCGACGACGGCGGTCCAGGCCACGACGATCGCCCAGGTGCCAACCACGAGAACGGCGCCACGAACGAGCAGCGTCCCGAGACTTGGCAGATCGAACGGATGCTGGCCGCGTTCGAACTCGGCGCCGACGGTGCGCAAGAACTCGAGCGGGACGATGTTCTCGAACAGCACTCGGTAGAGCCCGGCCTCGGCCGCAAACCAGCCGAGGACCGGCACGGCCACGAGCAGGGCCGTGCCCGCGGCGACCACCCCACCGCGCAGCGCCGGGACCAGCCCGTGCGCCCGCCAGGCGCCAAATGCCGCCCCGCCGACGGCGGCGACGCCGAACGCCAAGAACTCCGGCCGCGTGAGCGCCGTGGCTCCGACGGCCAACCCTGCCAGGGCAAATCGCTCGTGGCTGAGCGCGAGCAGGGCGAAGAGGAGAGCCACGAGCCCGGTCGTCGCGGCGAAGGTGTGCGGAAGCTGGAAGTTCGACCCGGTGCCGCTGAACCCGATCGCCAACACCACGGCCATCACGCCGACGGTGGCTGGAACCGGCAGCCACCGCCGCGCGAGGCGCCGCGTCAGTTCGGCGATGAGGGCCGTCTGCGCGAGCCCGACCGCCATCGCGACCCACAGATGCGCACCGAACACAGCAAACGCCCCCGCGAGCACACCGATGCCGAGCGGCCCGTACCAGTAGCGCACGTCCCGGTAGGGCACGACGCCGTCGAGCCAGCCCGACGCCACGGTGAGATCCAGGCCGACGTCCGCCAGCGGATTGCCCCAACGCTTCCAGGAGACGACGAGCAGCACGGCGACGTAGACCGCGAGCAGCCCCCAGCTCACCAGGTCCGCGCGGCGGCTCGGCTCCCGCTGACCATCCGCCCGCGGCACGACGGTCGACGCCGCAGCCACGTCAGCCACCGCTCCCGCACCGGCTCGTAACGACCCAACCGCCCTCGCTGCGCACCGCGTCTGCGGGTGGGAAGGCCTCGAGCTGCTTGAAACTGGGGTCGCGCAGCAGCCGCTCCGGCTGGGCACCCGTAGCGGTGATGTAGGTGCCGCGGGGCGGGACGCCGTCCTGCGCTGCATCGACGACGTCCCGGCCGCGCAGATTGGTCCAGGCCGCGACGAACGCGCGAATGTTGACGTTCGGCGTCGCCACCGGTGTGCACGGAACGCCCGGCCGAATCGCCGCCCGCGCGGCCTCGTACCGATCGTGTTCCTCCCCGGTGATCCGGCGAGCATCGACCAGGAGCGGGAGCTGCGCGAGCGAGAGCAAGACCACGAGCACGGCAGCGACCGAGCCCACCCGCACGCCGCGCTCTGCCCATCGCTCCGTCAGCGCCTGCCCGACCCACACCACGAGGATCGAACCGAAGACGACGAACACCGCCATCAGCGCGAGCGCGAACCGGGCAAACAGCAGCGATCCACTCAGCGCCTCGGCCGCGATGACGCCCCCGAACACGACCGCTCCGGCGGTCAGGAGCAGCACGGGCCGACGGGCAGCCTCATCGAAGGCCACGAGGGAGAACGGCCGCCGCCGCCCGAGGGAAGGCCAGAGTGCGATCAACGCCACGAGCCCCGCCAGCACCAACATCTCCGGCCCGGCGACATGGGCGATGTTGCGCGGAATGCTGACCACGTGTTCCACGAGCGTGTCCGGGATGCCGCGCCCCGCGCGTACGAGGTCGTTGACGCGGGTGGTCTCATGGACCGAGAAGAGCGCGTCGCCGTTCAGCGCGGCGTCGGCCACGAGCCAGCTCACTGGTGCCGCCACCACCAGCGCCAGGCGCCCGAGCCGCAGCCGAGCCGGCGTCAGCCGTGCAGCCAATCCGCCATCGCGCACCACGGTCCAGAGCCAGAGCGCGCCGGCAAGCGCCCAAGCTTCGGGCCGCAGCAAGCCGGCCAGGAAGAGCAGGAGCGCAGCGCTCCACGGCGCCCCGGGCGGCACCGGCATTCCGGCGGCCTCGTCCGCGTGCCAGCGGACCACGACCAACGCGGCCCAGACGATCAACGCGGCCGTGAGGACATCGAGAAAGTTCGAGGTCGCGGCGTAGAGGAGCTGCTCACGAAGCACCATCAGGACGCCTGCCACTGCACCAGCCGCCACCCCGGCGATCTCGCGTGCCAGGCAGGCCGTCGCCCAGACCAGCGCGCCCGCCGCCAGGAAGGCGATTACCACGAGCCCACGGTCGGCGTCGGCGCCCAGCGGCGTGAGCGCCGCCCCGATCAGGTTCGAGAGCACGTGCGGCGTCGTCGTCCCGCTCAGTGACAACGGATCGGCGCCCGCGACATCGCGACCCCACACCACCGCCCACATCGAGTCGAGCGTGACATACCCCCCGCCGTACGCCAGCCAAAGCAGGAGGCCGACGCCAGCGACCGCAACGAGCTGCAGCGGCAGGCTCGGCAGCGCGCGCGCCCCTCCCGGAACGGCCCCGGGGTGGCGTGGTTCGGCGGGCACCGCGCGCATGATGTCAGATACTCGTTGAGGCGAGTGCACCCTTGCGGGCGATGACCGAGTACAAGTCAGAAAGCGGTGTGATCATTGCATTTCACCGCTTCTCGACTGTTACTCTGACCCAGCGCACGCCGGCCCCCGACGGCAAGCGATCCGATCCAGCGCACCCACTAGCTAGGCGCACCACCGATGGCCTCTCCGAATTCCCCGCAGTCGCGGCGCACCTTCCTTCAGCGCAGCTCCGTCGCCGTCGCGGGCACGGCCGTCGCCGGCGGCCTCCCCGCGCTCGCCTTCGGCGCCGAGCAGGCCCTCGCCGCCGACGCCGCTGCCGCCAACCCGATCGTCGCTGAGAACACCCTCACCGACCAGTCCACCTGGACTGACAAGTTCCGCGTGAGCGATGTGTCATCGGCCGTGATCGGCTTCGCCAAGCGCACGTCGGTCAACCTCGGCGAGGACATCGACATCTCCGCCAGCGGCCCGAACGCGTGGCTGCCCGAGGACGGCGACCCGTGGGAGACCATCGAGGTCGAGCTCTACCGCCTTGGCTACTACGGCGGCAAGGGCGGGCGCCTGGTCTGGAAGTCCGACCGCCCCGTGTCGACGTTCCAGAAGGTCGACGCCAACGGCAACCCGGCCAACGAGTACGCCGGCGGCGTCGTGCCGGACTGGTCCCCGCTTGATCCCTCCACCGGCCTGTACGGCCTGGCCGGCCACCGCACGGTGCTGTCGATCCCGGGCTCGGCGGTCACCGTCTCCGGCGTCTACCTCGCCAAGCTCAAGGGGAAATGGCGCGACTTCCCGCCGGGCGTGCCCGCCGTCGAAATGTCGGGTGAGTCACACGTGGTGATCATCGTCCGCGACGACGCGCGCCCGCGCGACATCCTGGCGCTGCTCCCCACGAACACTTGGCAGGCCTACAACTACTGGGGCGGTCGTTCGCTCTACACGTACAACTCGCGCTACGGCGTCCCGGGCAACATCGTCCCGGCGACGGGCACTGAGCGCGCGGCGAAGGTCAGCCTCGATCGCCCGTACAACATCTGGATCGCCGACTACAACTGGGTGCTCCACAGCGAATTCGCCTGGATCTACTGGGCGGAGCAGCAGGGCTACGACATCTCGTACACCGAGGATCTCGCTCTGAGCTACCGCCCGGAGCAGGCCTTGCCGACGAGTTCCAAGTCGGTCGCGATCCTGGGCCACGGTGAATACTGGACCGAGCAGGAGCGCAACGCGCTGGAGGCCGGCCGCGACGCCGGCACCCACATCTACAACTTCGGTGCGAACACGGGCTATTGGCGCGTGCGGTACGAGAGTGTCGATGGCGACTGGGAGCCCAGCGAGGTCGATGCTCGCGTGCTCGTTTGCTACAAGACGATCGAGGGCGGCGGCACGAACGACCTCAATACCGCCAGCAAATACGACCCGATCGGTCCGACCACGACCTGGCGTGACCCGGGCAAGAACCGCCTCGTCACGACGCCTGGAACCACTGGCGCGACCCCAGCCGTTTACATCGGCCCCAACCGTCCTGAGAGTGCGCTGCTCGGGGTGCAGTACATCGGCGACGACGACAACGGCCCCCGTCCGCTCACGATCCCGGCCGACAACGCCAAGGGCGAGTTCGCGGGCCACCGTGCCTGGCGTAACACGCCGGTCGCGAAGAAGACGACGGCAACGCAGATCGGCCGCAACATCCTCGGCTGGGAGTGGGACGGCATCCCGCCTGCCGGGCACCCGTTCGGCAAGAGTCCGGTCGTCAAAGCCGGCACCACGCTTCAGCGGCTGTCCGAGACCGATCCTCGTACGAACGCGAACGGCACCAACCTGCTCTACGTGCTCGACGCTGGCCGCAAGTACAGCCAGTCAGGCGCAAACGCGCAGCCGGCCTCGTTCGACACGCCGTATGCCCATGCGATCACCTACACGGCACCGAGCGGCGCCCTGGTGTTTTCATCGGGCACCATTCGGTGGAGCTTCGGCCTTGGCCCGCACCACGTCGACGGGTTCTGGCAGACGTTCTCCGATCCGCCGACGAACGACACCGATCCGGTGATCCAGCAGGCGACCGCCAACCTCTTCCTCGACGGTGGGATTAAGCCCGCGACGCCCGTCGGCGTCGTCCTGGACCCGGTCATCGAGGTCCCGACCGACACGACGGCCCCAGACATCTCAGCCGTCGTCACGAACTCGACCGGCCGCTACCTGTTCACGACGACGGTCACCTACGTGTCGAAGACGGCGCGCACGCTGTCGATTCGGGTGCAGCTGTCGTCCACGGAGAAGAGCAACCCGGTCGCGATCGACCTGGAACTCAAAGACGCCGCCGGGGTCCTCGCCACCGCCAGCGGTTCGCTCACGGCTGGAAACCGCCAGACATTCAACCTCGTGATGACTACGACCACCTTCAAGCGCATCACGTCGCCGTACCGCAAGGCCACGGCGACGGTCGTCGCGACCGACGCCGCCGGCAACAAGACCACGAAGACGATCGCGCTGAACCTCCGCGCCAACTAGCGGGGCGCAGGAGCGGGTGGACATGACGGTTCACCCGCTGCGGCTTCTGGAAACCTGGTTGGCTGACGCTGAGGCGTCGGGACAGTCACTCCCGTGGTCGGTGGCATTTGTCACGGCGACGGCCGACGGCGTTCCCTCCGCTCGAACCGTGACGCTCAAGCGTGTCGAGGACGACGCCCTGATCTTCACGTCGGCGCTGTGGACTCGAAAGGCGCGCGAGATCGATGCAAACCCACGCGTCGCCCTGCTCTTTCACTGGCCCGCGCTTGGGCGTCAGGTCCACATCTCGGCGGTCGCCGAGCACGCAGATCGAGCGCTGGCGCACGAGCTGTTCGACGAGCGCGACCTGCCGAATCGATGGCAGGCGCTGGTGTCACGCCAGGGCGAGCCGATCGACGACCTTGAACGGCTGCGTCAGGACTTGTCGACGCGCACGGCAGGGCTGGAGGAGCCGCAGTGCCCGACCGATTGGGGAGCCCTCAGGCTCCGCCCGACCGCCGCTGAGTTCTGGACGGAATCGCCTGATCGGCTCCACGAACGGCGAATGTTCGTGCGGCAGGACGACGACTGGTCGGAAACGCTGCTCGCGCCCTGAGCGCGCTCGATCCCGGCTTGCCGCACCTCGGTCAGCGCGCCTGCGACGCGGCTGGGTCGTCGTGGTTGGCGCCGCGACCGGCTCCGAGGAGCACGGCGACGACGCGTGGCGCGAGCACGAGCGTGCCCCCGGCATAGACGGCGCCGCCGATCCCGAGCGACACGACGGCGGTCAGCAGCGGTGAGCCGTCGATCAACGACGCGACGCCGGCCCCCAGGCCGAACGCGACGGCGGCAAGGCCACCCGCCCGAAGGGTGTCGGTTGCGATCTCGTGGGTGACGCGGCCCAGCAGCGCACGGGCTCCAAGCACGATCAGCACGGCCGCAAAGAGCAGCGGCGCGACGGCCATGGCCGCGATCACGCCCTCCACCCCGCCAAGCTGCGCACCGATCAGCGCGGCGGCGACGTGGAGCGCGAGTGCGACCGGCGCAAGCGCATTGACCGTCTTGGCCTGGCCGAGCGCGAAGAGCGACGGAATGGCGAAATTGAGCAGCAGCGCCGCGGCCGTCCAAGGTGCCATGAGCAGGATGTCGCGCCCGAGCTGGTCGGCCTGCCCGATCCCGAGGGCCGTCGGGAGCAGTGCCTCGACGACGGGAGAGGCCGCGACGACGCCCGCGGCCAGGATCGGTGCGCTGACCAGCACGGCATAGCGATAGCCGTGCGGCACGGTGTCGGCGACGACGGTGCCCCACTCCTCTTCCTGCGCGCCACGAACCATGTCCGGCGCGCGGCTGATGCCGACGGCGGTGCTGGTCCCGGCCACGAGATAGCTGGCCAGCAGGTACGCGTACGACAGCACCGTCGCGGCCCCGGCCCCGCCTTCGCGCCCGACGATCGCCAGCGTCACGAGGAAGAACGCGTTGATCACGAAATAGACGACCGATCGGCCAAGGAAGTGCCCGGCGGTGGTCGCGCTCTGCCCGAGCAGCTTGCTCTTTCGCTCGTAGCCGTTCCAGCCGAGCCCGCCGGTGCCGCTCGCGACCTCGGCGCGCCGCACCTTCCACAGCGCCACGAAGACCCAACCGGTCGTGACGACGGCCATCGCAAGCATCGACCACGCCAGGGCGAGTTCTCCGCTGGTTCGCACCAGCAAGAACACGACGAGTCCGGTCAACGCACCCACGGCGTAGGCCGCCGCGACCGGCTCGAAGCGGTCACGCATGCCAAGCAAGGTGGCGGCCCCGGCGGCCCCGAGCTGCAGCACGATCGCGACGCAGAGGATGCGCAGGGCCCCGACCGCGAGATCGTGTGCGGAACCGGTAGCGCTTGGCGCCAGCACGTCGGCGACTGGGCCCGCGAGCGGCCCGCAGGCCAGCACAACGGGGACGGCGATCACGAGGAGGCCACCGAAGAACCTGAGCATGCCGATCGCCCCGGCCCCAACGAGCAGGGGAACCGAACTCACGCGCGTGGCCTGGGTGAACACGCCGGCGACTTGGTAGACGGCGAAGGCCGCGAAGAACGCATCGGTGCGGGCCGTGGCCCCGTACTCACCGAGGTAGAGCACCGCCTGAATGGCTGACCCGCCCGCCATCGCGAGCGTCGACACGGCCATCAGGAGTCCGGCCCGCGCCGCGCGGGTGGGCTCAGCCGGCGCCGCGTCCGCGCCCGACCCCTTGGGCGACGGGTCGGTCACGCGCTGGAGGGCACGGCCGGGGCGGCGACAACGTCCCGAGCGACGCCTTCGGCGAAGGCGATGATCGCCTCGCCGTTGAGGAGCCGCGGGTACACCTGGGCGCCCGAGGCGAGCAGCAGGCCATCGACGCCGCGCTCGACCGGCGGGACCCGTGGCGGCACGCCCATCGGATAGACCGGCTCCACCGTCGGACCGCGTTGAACGGTCCAGGCGATCACGTCTTCGTGCTTGAAGGCCGGCGAGAGCTGCGCGAGCTTCGCCGTGAAGCGGTCGTAGGCCTCCTGGTCGGAGAGGTTGTAGCTCTCACTCGCGGTGTCGCAGTACTTCGGGAGGTAGACCAGGCGGTTTCCGCCCGTGTGGTCGGTTCCGACGGCGTGGCTGGTCTCGACGACCGTCGTGATCGGCGTCTCGTCGCAGATATTCACCGAGTAATGCTCGATCAAGGAGTGCGGCATCAGCAGCAGCACGCAGATCACGCCCTGGTAGCGCTGCGGGTAGGCCTCCAGGAGCGGCTGGAGTTCCGCCGGCAGCAGCCGCTTCAGGCCCGGGGGCTGCAGCGTCGGAATCGTGAGGTCGTAGCGCAGGTCACCATCGTCGGTGGTGACGCCCTTCACGGCGCCGTCTTCAGTGATGAGGCCGGTCACGGGCACGCCGGTCCGCACCTTCGCGCCCGCCGCCTCAGCGGCCTTGGCGGTCGCCTCGATGAGCGTCTGGTGGCCGCCGTCGAGCGCGCCCATCGTCTCGGCCTTGCTCTTGCCGGTCCGGGCGTTGTTCATGCGACGGGTGCGGGCCCACATGTACGTGGCGGGCAATTCATCGTGCTTGCCGTCGAAGCGCGAGTTCAGCAGCGGACGCCAGATCCGGTCGACGATCGTCTTGCTGGAACGCTTCGCGAGCCACGGCAGGAGCGGGATGTTCTCCAGGTCGTCGTACGTCGGCTTGCGCTGGCAGTGCAGCACGAAGCGGGCGAGCTTGACGCGGTCGACGATGCTGAGCGCCGGGAAGGTGAGGAAGTCCTTGATGCCGTTGAACGGCAGCATCTTCCCGTCGATCCAGAAGCCGACGCCGACCGGGTTGTAGCGCACGTGGCTGGTGAGGCCGAGTTCGTCGATCAGGCCGAGCATGTGCTCGTCGCTGGGCACGATCACGTGGTAGAAGCGGTCGACCTTGTAGCCGCCCAGTTCGATGCGGTCCGCGAGGCCTCCGAGCGTGGGCGCGCGCTCGAGCAGCTCCACGTCGAGCCCGGCCTGCGCGAGGCGCAATGCGAGGGTGGTGCCGAAGATCCCGCCGCCGACGATCCCGATGGTGCGGCTCACGCGGCGGCCTCGGGGGCAGTCTGGACGCCGGCGAGATCCTCGGGGTCGAGATCGCCCGCACGGCGACCGTAGCGGACCTCCGGCGGTGCCTGGGGGTGGAATCCACCGTCTTCGGCGAGCGGCGAGATCGGTGGCGGCTGGATGCGGCCGATCAGATGCGCCGCCATCAGGCGGCCGTACGCCTCGACGGTCGGGCGGAGCTTCAGTTTGGAAACGCCGCCGCGTTTGTTCCAGTCGTTGATCGTCGGGATCTCGGCGATCGTGGCGCCGGCGTTGTGCAGCTTGAGCAGCAGCTCGACGCTGGCCGCAAAGCCGGGCTCGCGCACGAGCAGGTAGCCGTACGTCTCGGCGGCGCGGCGCAGGGTGCCGGCGCGGTAGACGCGATAAAGCGACGACAACGTGTAGATGTCGCGCAGGCCGCCGGCGTATCGGAACATGCCGGACACGGCGCGGGACATCAGGAGGCGATGCGGCGCAACGCCGATGATCTTGCCGCCGGGCGCGTAAACCGACGCGAGGACGATGTCGAAGCCCTGCTCGTAGAGCTCGATCATGCGCGGGAGATCGTCGAGGTCGCTCGTGCAGTCGGCCTCGATGGTGACGATCGCGTCGGTGTCGGAGGACTCGCTCAGCGCGGCGCGCAGCCCGGAGTTGATCGCCGTTCCAAGGCCGAGGTTGCGCGGATGCTTGACGATGCGCAGGTCGAGCTTGTCCTGCCAGTCGAGGAGCTTTTCGTAGGTTGTGTCGGCGCTGCCGTCATCGACGATGATCACGCGCGCGCCGAGCGCCTTCGCGCGCGGGGCGAGGTCTTCCAGGAGACGGTCGATGTTGGCCTCCTCGTTGAAGGCCGGGATAACGATGCGGATCATGCGTGCCGGCTCCTTGAACCAGATCAGGTGCGGTCGCTGGCGGAGGCCGCACTGGCGATCGACCCGGTGATCGGCTGCCGCGGCTCGCGATGAAGCGCGCTCTCGCGGAGCGCGAGGACCGTCGCGAGGGCGCGAGCACCCTCGATCGCGGGCACGGGCGACGGGCCGCCGGTGAGAATCGCGTCGCGGAAGGCTTCGAGTTCGGCCCGCAGCGGCTCCTCCTTGCGGATCGCGAAGCGGATCATCTCGCCCTCCGCGTCGCCGCGGAGCTGCGCGAGCGCGTCCCAGCCGACCTGGATGCCGTGGGACGCGACGAAGAACACGTCCTGCGTGATGAGTTCGGCGCGGAGCACGCCGCCCTCGCCGATCACCACGAGTTCGCGGCGCTTCTCGGGCGTGAGCCAGTTCACGTCGAGCAGGCCGAGCGGGGCGTTCTCGCCACCGAACGTGATCATGCCTTGGACCAAGTCCTCCTGCGACTGATGCAGGAACTGGCCACTGTGCGCACTGACCTCGGTGATTGGCCGGTCCGTGACCCACGACATCAGGTCGACGTCGTGCGTGGCGAGGTCGAGTGTGACGCCGGTGTCGGTAATGCGCTCCGGGAGCGGTCCGACGCGCGTCGCATGCACGCGGAAGAGCTGACCGAGGCGCCCGTCGGCGAGCAGCGCCTTGAGCTTGCGGGCCGCGGGATTGAACCGCTCGACGTGGCCGACGGTGACGATCTTCCCGGCGCGTTCGGCGGCGGCAGCGACCTGCAGGGCGTCCTCGACCGTGGTGGCGATGGGCTTCTCGACGAGGACGTGCAGCCCGGCGTCAATCGCCGCGAGCGTGACTTCGGCGTGCAGCGAGGACGGGCAGGCGACCGTGACCGCGTCGAGGTCGCCGCGTTCCAGGAGGTCGCGCCATTCGGCGTGGCGGCCGACATCCGGGTGGCCGATGAGCACCTCCTCAAGGCGAGCCGGATCGGCGTCGGCGGCCGCGACGACGCGTGCGCCATCGGTCCGCGTCCACGCGTTGAAGTGGTTGGCGCCCATCCGGCCCAGGCCGATGATTCCGATCGCGAGGTCAGCCATGAGGAAGGAGTTCGTCGTGCGCGCCGGAACTCCCCGTTACGCAAGGGTGAAACCTTGCAGGAAACGGGGTCCGATTCAGGCATGTGCGAGCGCGCAGGCCGTGCACACTGTGCAAGGCTGAGCGACCCCGGCCGCAAACGACCACGAGCATAACAACGTGACTCCTCCTTTCCAGCCTCGCACCGTCCTCGTGACGGGCGTCGCCGGCTTCCTCGGCTCCAACCTGCTCGACCGCCTCATGGCCGAAGGCCACACGGTGATCGGCATCGACAACCTGTCGATGGGCCGGCAGGACAACATCGCCCACCACCTGGAGAATCCGCGGTTCACGTTCCTGGACCGTGATTGCACCCACACCGAGGCCTATGACGACCTCGAAGGCGTCGATGTGGTGGTGCACCTCGCGGCGTTCAAGATTCCGCGGTACGGCAAGGCGATCGACACGCTGCACGTCAACTATCGCGGCAGCGACCGCGTGCTGAACTTCGCGGCGCAGGCTGGCTGCAAGGTCGTCCTTGCGTCCACGTCTGACGTGTACGGCAAGAATCCCGAGGTGCCGTTCTCCGAGGAGAGCGTGTCGGTGATCGGGTCCTCGAAGGTGCCGCGCTGGGCGTACGCGGTATCGAAGTTGTTCGACGAACACCTCGCGCTGGCCTACCAGGAGAGCTACGGGTTCCCGGTCGTGCTGCTGCGCTTCTTCGGGTCCTACGGTCCGCGGCAGCACCTGACGTGGTGGGGCGGCCCGCAGTCGGTCTTCATCGCGGCAGCCATGGAGGATCGCGTGATCCCGATCCATGGCGATGGCTCGCAAACCCGCTCCTTCACGTACGTGACGGACACGGTCGAAGGCATCTACCAGGCGACGATGCGCGAGTCCGCCAACGGCGAGATCATCAACATCGGCAACGACCGTGAGATGACGATCAAGCAGCTCGCGGAGACCATCTGGGAGCTCGTTCGCCCGGGCGAGACGCCGAAGATCGAGTACACGCCGTATGACGAGATCAGCAAGGGCAAGCGGTACGAGGACGTGATGCGGCGTGTGCCGGTCACGACCCTGGCCGAGAAGCTCCTCGGCGTGAAGGCGCAGGTCGATGTCGAGGAGGGCCTTCGCCGCACGATCGAGTGGCAGCGCGAGGTCACGCCGCTGCGCGCCGCCGAGGTGGCCGACGAGGAGTCGCCGGACTCCAAGTCTCCGCACCCGGAGCACCCGAAGACCTGATTGGCGTCGGGCGGGCGGCGGCCGAGTGGCGGTCGTCGTGCGGGCGACCGTGACCGGCACGCGTACGATGCACCGGATGCCTCGGGTACTGCTGACTTTCGAGCCGCCGGATGGCGGCGTCGCCGAACACGTCCTGCAGCTCGCCCGCGCCCTACCCGAGCGTGGGTTCGAGGTGGAGCTCGCCGGGCCGCTGAAATCGGAGCTGGTCTATTCCCAGATCGATCCGTCGATCCCGGTCCACCGCATCGATTTCCGGCGGGGTTACGGTGAACCCAAGGAGGATCTTGCGTCGGCCCGCGCCCTCGGGCGGGTGATCCGACAGGGCCGGTACGACCTGATTCACGCCCATTCCGCGAAGGCCGGTGTGATCACGCGGCTGGTGCGGGCGGGCCGCAAACCACCGGTGCTCTACAGCCCACACTGCTTCCCGTTCATCGGCGAGTTCGGCAACGGGCGCCGCATCTTCGCCACGAACGTCGAGCGGGCTTTGGCGCCGGTCACGACCCGGATCTTGTGCGTCTGCGATGACGAGCGGGTCCAGGGCGCGAAGATCGGGATCGCGGATCGCCGCATGCGTGTGGTGCACAACGGCTCAGCGACGGCGCCGTCTGGGCTCCTGCCGTCGCCGGAACTTGAGAAGTTCCGGGGCGATGGCGTGCTGGTCGGTTCGGTCGCCGTGCTCCGCGAGCAGAAGCGCGTGGACGTGCTGATCGACGCGGCGCCGGCAATTCTGGCCGCGGCCCCGCAGGCGCGGGTCGCGATCATCGGGAATG
This sequence comes from Solirubrobacteraceae bacterium, assembly GCA_032119595.1. Taxonomy (GTDB): domain Bacteria; phylum Actinomycetota; class Thermoleophilia; order Solirubrobacterales; family Solirubrobacteraceae; genus JAGIBJ01. The sequence goes on from JAUMBQ010000006.1 coordinate 349,405, forward strand.
GGCCGCTGGAGGCGGAGCTGCATGCTCGAGCGACGTCGCTCGGGCTGGCTGGTGAGCCGCGCTTTGGGTTCTTCCCGTTCTGGCCTCCGGCGACGTCGGCGCTTACGGCGCTCGATGTGTACGTGTTGCCGTCGTCGTGGGAGGCGTTCCCGATCGGGGTGCTCGAGGCCCTTGCGGTCGGCACACCGCAGGTCGCTACGGATGTCGGTGGCACCCGGGAGGCTGTGGTCGATGGCTACGCCGGTCTGGGCCCGGAGGGCGGGCACTTGCCTGGCGGCGTCAAGGGCGAGACGGGCCTGTTGGTGCCGCCGCGCGACCATCGTGCGCTGGCGAAGGCCGTTCTCGAGCTCATTGGCGATGCGCCGCGTCGGCAGGCGATGGCCGATGCGTCACGCCGCCGCCACGAGGAGCACTTCACGATCGCGAAGATGGCCGATGGGATCGCGGGCGTCTACCGCGAAGTGCTCTCGGGCCGCTGAGCGGCGCAGGGAATCCGGCCGCCGGCGTCAGCTGCCGTAGTCGGTCTTGACGCCGTGGACCCAGGGCTTGAATTGCTCTGCGTAGACGCTGGCGAGCACGGTGTCGAGTGCGCGCAGGTGGGTGTTGGCGTCGTCGCCGTTGGCCTCGGCGCAGAGGTCGGAGACGACGCGGAGGGCTTCGTCGATTCGGTCGAGGGCGTGGTCTTGGTCCTCGTCGATGAGCCACCGCGTGAAGTCTTTGGCTCCATGCTCAAGGGCGTACACCGCGATCGGCCCGAGGGTCATGAGGCTCGCGAGCCGGTTGGCGATTTCGCGTTTGAGTGGCCGGTCGCCGTCGACGCCGGCTTCGGCGAAGACGGTGTCGACCCACAGCAAGATCGCGCCGGCCTCGGGACCGGCGGGCCTGTCGTCAAGGGGTGTCATCTGGTCTGGGCGATGGCCGAGCCATGCTCCTCAGTTCAAGCGCTGCTCAGGTGGTGCGGAATCCGCGCCGCCTGAGCGAGAGATCGCGCCGCAGATCCGGTTCCGGTGGAGCCGACTCAGGCCTCTGGCCATGTCGGATTCACCGGGACCGGAGATGCAAGCGTGATCTGCTCAGGTGGTGCGGATGATCAAGACCGAGCAGGGCGCGTGGTGGGAGATCTTGTTGGGGACGGAGCCGAGCAGGAAGCGCTTGGCGCCGGTCATGCCGCGGTTGCCGACGACGATGAGGTCGGCGCCTTGTTCTTCGGCGACGTCGAGGATGGCGTCGGCCGGGTCGCCTTGGCGGGCCCAGATGGTGACGGCGACGCCGCGTTCGCGAATGTCGTGGGCGGTCTGTTGGAGGGTGGCGTCAACGTCTTCGCGTGGGTTGACCATCCATTGCACGTCGCCTGGGGCCTGTTGGGCTTCCTGGCGTAGGCGGACGCCGGAGACGGGCTCGTAGGCGCTGACGAGCTCGAGGCGCGCGCCGACGGCCGCGGCGAGATCAGTGGCTTTCCGGACGGCTTCGGTGGCGGTGCCGGAGCCGTCGGTGCCGACGACGATGGTCTTGAAGAAGTCGCTCACGCAGCGGAGTCTACGCGCCTGGCCGGGGGTGTGGGCGCGCCCGCGTTACAGTCGCCGCGTGACGGCGGTCACGCCTGAGTGATTGCAGTGGGGCTCAGTCGCGGTGGTGTTGCTCAGAGCAGTTTGGTGAGGGCGATGATCATCCCGGCGATCGTCCCTACGACGATGATGCCTTGGGCCCAGATCCACAGCGGGTTCATCTTCACGCGGTGGATCGTATCGAGGCCTGGGCCGTGCGGACCGCGGCACGTTGGGTTGGCGTCGACGCGAGGGCGGGGCCGAGCAGAGCTATTCGGCGGAGCGGAAGACGACGACGAGCGTTCTCACGATGATGCGGAGGTCGAGGCCGAGGGAGAAGTGCTCGATGTAGAAGTTGTCCATTTCGATGCGGTCGGCGAGCGAGGTGCGTCCGCGGAGGCCGTGGATTTGGGCCCAGCCGGTGATGCCAGATTTGACGCGGTGGCGTTCGTCGTAGCGGTCGTGGAGGGGGCGGAATCGGTCGACGAATTCGGGGCGTTCTGGGCGGGGTCCGACGAGGCTCATGTCGCCGCGTACAACGTTGAGGAGCTGCGGGAGTTCGTCGAGGGAGCTGCGGCGTAGGAAGCGGCCGAAGCGGGTTCGGCGGTCGATGCCTTCGACGCCGCCGGGTGCCATGGCGCCGCGGTCCTCGACAGCGGCGAGCTCTTCCGCCGAGGGGATGCGCATCGAGCGGAACTTCAGGAGGTCGAATTCGCGGCCGTCGAGGCCTACGCGCCGCTGGCGGAACATCACGGGTCCGGAGCTGGAGAGGCGCACGCCGGCGGCGAGGATGGCGAGGATGGGGAGCAGGATCAGGATGGCGAGGCACGCTGCCACGCGATCGAGGATCGCTTTGATCGCGAACTGCCAGCCGCGCAGGTCGGTGCCGCGGAGGTGGAGGACGGGGAGCCCGCCGATCGGGTCGTAGGCCGCACGGTGGTTCCAGAGGTCGAAGAGGCGCGGGACGAGGCCGACCTCGAGTCCTTGTTCTTCGCAGCGGCGGACGAGGTCGACGACGGCGCGGTCTGGTGCCGAGGAGAAGGCGATCACGACCTGTTCGACGCGGTGTTCGGCGACGACCCGGTCGAGATCGGCGAGGCCACCGAGGACGGGGGCGGGGCGTCCGCCGACGTTGTCTTCTGGCAGGGGGAGGTCGTCGAGGAAGCCGATCGGCGCGAGGCCGTAGTCGGGTGCGCCTGCGAGCCGGCGCGCGAGTCGCGCTCCGATCGCGCCGGCGCCGATGATGAGCGTCGGTCGCTGACCGACGCCGCGAATGAGTCTGGCGCGGTGGTAGAGGCCGAGGACGGCCCGCTGGAGCACGACCAGGATGCTGGCGAGGGCCCAGACCGCGAGCCAGGGCCGAACCCGGGGGTCGCCGGCGCCGACGTCGGCGAGAGCGAGTGAGAGCAGCGTCGCGATACCGAGGCCGCCGATGATGGGCAGGACGTGGTCGAGCGCGGCGTCGCGGGGGCTCCAGCGATACGCCCGGCGGACGGCGAGCAGCACGATTCCGACGAACGGGTAGAGCAGCGGGGCAACTTCGTTGGGGTCGGCTGGGGGCACGACGAGGTCGAAGGCCGCCGCGGCGGCGATGACGAGGGCGAGGAGGTCGCTGGCGACGACGAGCGGGACCCGCGATCGCGATCCGAGCTGGACCTCGCGAACGACGACCGGCAGCGGCTGCGTGGCCACGTGACTGCCACCGCGCCGGCGGGGGCCGCGGCGGCTAGTGGGCGAAGGGTGTCGTTCGTTGAACAAAGGGTGGTTGCGGCCTCGAGAGGCGGACGGGCCACGGCGGTGAATCACGAGCGCGCCCGGTGGGCGTCCCGGTGGCCGGAGGGCTGAGCGTACCGTCGAGGGTCCTGGCGCGAAGAGCTGGGTCAGCCAGCGGCCGCTGGCGGGGATATTTCGGGTGTCGGCGGCGGGGACGGAGCGACCGGGTCGGGGTCGCGCACGAGCGCGGCGGTGCGGTCGGAGAGCATGTTCTGCACGATCTCCGGGGAGAGCTGCTGGCCGGCGGCGATCTGGTCGAGGAGACCGAGGACGATGGCGTCGCGCGGAGCCGTTCTGGAGGCTCGGCGCAGCCAGCGACGGGCCTCTCGACGGTCGCCGGACGCGGAGGCCAGGACGCCAAGCCAAAGCCGAGGGCGGGTCGCACGGGGATTGTTTTCGTAGGCCCGCAGGTAGGCGGCGGTGGCGGCGGGCAGGTCGCCACGTCGGATCGCCAGGGCACCGAGGAGCGTGTCGGCCTGCTCACCGAACGGCTCCAACGAGCGTGCGCGCTCAGCGCGGTCGACGGCTCGAACCGGCTGGTCGGCCGCGAGGGATGCGGCCGCGGTCCGGTCGCGGTCGGCAACCCATTGGGCGCCGCTCCAAAGGGCCACGACGGCCAGCAACGCAACGGAGGCCGGCAGGCCGAGGCGTTGGAGCGGGATGCTTGCGGGCAGCTTGAATCGGTTGGTCGCCTGGCCACGTTCAGCGGCAGCCAAGGTCGGAACGTAGTCGCCGTCGGCACGGGCGAGCGACCCCGCCGCGAGGGCACCCTTCCGCCATGCCCGGTCGGGCCCAGCGGCCACGACGAGCCCGGCAATGGCGGCCACGATGGCGCTGAGTCCGCCGAACTCCAGCAGCCAGTCGGCGGAGCCCTGGACGATCCAGATTCCGAACGCACCGCCGCCAGCCAGGGCCAGCGCCCGACCGGCCGGGTCCGGCGCCGAGGCCAGCCGCCGCACTGCCGCAACGACCAGGAGCACCCACGCCAGCAGGAAAGCGGTGCCGACAAGGCCGAGTTGGCCGAGCGACCGCAGCCAGATCGAATGTGGGTAGCGCGGGTTTTCGGGTGTCTCACCGAACTGGAGGTAGTCCTGCCGGTAGTTGTCGGCACCGGCGCCGATCAGCGGCGCCCGCTCGAATTGATCCCAGGCGACGGTCCAGAAGTCCCATCGGCCGGAGTTCAGGCCGGCACTGAGGCGGCTGTCGCCCGTCGTGACCTGCTCCTCATACCCCTGGGTGATCGTGTCGACGCCGCGGCGGATGTCGCCCGTGGTGACGGGACCGACCCCGGCGACGGCCGCCAGCACCGCGACGGTCGCGAGCACCGCGAGCAGTCCGGCTCCGGCGCGCGCCGCGCTCGTGCGCGCCGGATCGGTCGGTGCCACCGACCGCTCGATGCGGATCCAGACGACCGTCGCGAGGACCGCAAGGACGGCGCCCAGGAACACGCGCACCACGGCCGTGTGCAGCACTGCGGCGGGCTCGGTGCTGTACCGGACGGCCTCACCGACGTCCAAGAGCGACGGCAGCGCGACCGCGAGACCGAGTGCTCCGATGCCGAACGCTGCGCCGTTCCGAGCCCGACCGGGGAGCGCCGCGAGCAGCAGCACAACGACGATCGCGCTGGCCAGGATGCCGCCGCGACTCAGGCACAGCAGGCTCAGCGCGGCGGCGGGAACGACGACCAGCGCGCCTACGATCCGCTGCGCCGGCGGAAGCTGGCCCCCGAGCAGGCCGACCGCCAGGAATGCCGCGACGCCCCAGAATGCGGCCCCGGCGTTGACATACCCGATTGGCTCCAGGAGCCGGTCGTAGAAGAACCAGCCATCCAGCCCCTCGGCGGTGCGCAGCTCGAAGAGCACACCCCAGGCAAAGACCCCGAGGCCCGCCGTCAGCACCGTGACAACGACGCTCGCGGCCCGCGGCGCGTGGCGCCACCGTGAGAAGAGCACGAACGTGACGGCAAGCAGTGCGGTGCGGGTCGCGGCCACGGCCGCCGCGCCGACATCATCCGACCACAGCAGCGAGGCCGCGGTCCACACCGCGAAGCCGACGATCGCAAGGTTGGCTGGCGTGCTGAGGGCCGGCCGACGGTCGCCCACGGGCAGCGCGACGAGCGAGACCATGAGCAGCAGGGAGATCAGGACCGACGCCGGTGCCCAATGCTCGAGCGGGAAGCCACCCTCGGCGGCGCTGAGGGTGACGAGGGCGAGGATCGCCAGGAGCTGCGGCAGCGCGATCGGGGCGCCGCGCAGGGTCGGCCACGGATCGAGGCGTCGAGCGAGGCTGCTCACGGTTGGAGGCGCTCCGCGGTCCAAGGGGCGCTGGCGGCGCTCGCCGCAAGATCGCGCGTGAAGCGCAGACGGTCGTGCAGGCGGTCGTCGCGGCCGTGCCAGAACTCGATCTCGCTCACGACGAGCTCGTATCCGCCCCACTCCGCGGGCGCCGAGAGCGGCTCAGGGTCGGTGAAACCGGCGGAGATCTTCGCCGCCTGGGCATCGAGTGCCTCGCGGCCCGCGATCGGGCGGCTCTGCGCGGACGCCCACGCACCGAGCCGGCTCCCGCGCGGACGACTGGCGAAGTAAGCGTCGACTTCGTCCCGGCTGAGCATCACCGTCGTGCCGGATACGCGTGCCGAGCGCTCGAGCCCAGCCCACCAAAATGTGGCTGCAGCGCGCGGCTCGGCGGCGAGGGAGATGGCTTTGCGGCTGCCGAGATTCGTGAAGAACTGCACGCCGCGGTCCGTGACGCCTTTGCACAGCACGAAGCGCACGGCGGGCGACCCATCGGGGTCGACCGTGGCGAGCGCCATGGCGGTGCCCTCGGGCTCGCCGGAGTCGCGAGCCTCCTGGAGCCAGGTCGTCAGTAGCGCCAAGGGATCGGCGCCCATCACGTCATCCCCGAGAGCCCCCTTGAGGTAGGCGCGGCGCTGGTCGGCGAAGGTCACGCGCAGACCCTACGGTACGAGCGCGCAAACGACAGTGGGAATCTCGTCTGGACACAGGGCCATGGTGGCCACACCCACCCGGCCCTAGCGTCAGGGACGCCAACACCTGAACGGAGCCGATCGTGAGTCAGACGGCCAGCGCACCGGGGGAAGCCGTCACGGCTCCCAGTACCTCTTCCTTCGCCAAGGCCCTGTTCCTCGGGGATATCCACGAGGAACTGGTGCTGCCATTCCCGTATCCGAGTCCGGCGGAGGCGGAGAAGATCAAGCGGATTAACCGTGATCTGAAGGCGTTCGCCGAGGATTACGACGAGCTCGCCGCCGAAGATGCACGATGGATCTCAGACGAGTCGATCGCCCGCCTCGGGGAGATCGGCGCCCTCGGCCTCTACGTGCCGGAGGAGTACGGCGGCCAGGGCCTCTCCCAGACGGGCTACGCGCGGGTGTTCGAAGCGATCGCGCACATCGACCCGACCCTGTCGGTCGTCCTGGGCGTGCACCAGTCGATCGGCTACAAGGGCATCATGCTCTTCGGGAGCGACGAGCAGAAGGCCCGCTGGCTGCCTGATCTGGCGACCGGTCGCAAGCTCGCGGCCTTCGCGCTCACGGAGGAGTCGGCCGGTTCGGACGCGTACGGGATCGAGTCGCGCGCGGTGCTGCAGGCCGACGGGTCGTACCTGCTGAGCGGCAAGAAGCGCTACATCGGAAACGGCTCGCGCGCCGACGTTCTCACGACGTTTGCCCGTGTCGAGATCGACGGCAAAGACCGCCATATCGCGCTCCTGCTGGAGAAGGGCATGCCTGGCTTTGAGGTCGGCGAGCGCTACGACACGATGGGCCTGCGAGCCAACGACCTGCGTCAGTTGGCCTTCCACGAGGTGCGGATCCCGCCCGAGAATGTGCTCGGCGAGCCCGGCGACGGCTTCCGGATCGCGATGGCGATCCTCAACAACGGCCGAATCGGCCTGGGCACCGGCTCCGTCGGCGGCGCCAAGCAGCTGCTCGACATGACCATCGAGCACGTCAGCGAGCGCCAGCAGTTCGGCGCACCCCTGGCCGACCTCGAACTTGTCCAGGAGAAGATCGGCTGGATGGTGGCCAACCTCTTCGGCCTGGAGTCGATGTGTTACCTCACGACCGGCCTGGTCGACGCGGGCATTCAGGACTATTCGATCGAGTCGGCCGTGTGCAAGATCGCCGGGACCGAATTCCTTTGGTACCAGGCCAATCGGGCCCTCCAGCTCGCCGGCGGCGAGGGCTACATGCGCGGCAATCGCTACGAGAAGATCCTGCGCGACATCCGCATCTTCCCGATCTTCGAGGGCGCAAACGACGTGCTGCGCTCGTACGTGGCGCTGACCGGCATGAAGCCCGTCGGCGAGAAGCTCCAGGGCCTCGGCGGCATCGGCCTCGGCGACCCGATCAAGTCGATCGGCCTCCTGGCGGACTACGTCGGTGGCCGCATCCGCGGTGGCGGCCGGATCACCATGGCCCACCCGGAGCTGAAGGGCCTGGCCGACTCGACCCACGATCAGGTCAATCGACTGCGCGACGTGTGCGAGAAGCTCCTGCGCGAGCACCGCAAGGCGATCATCCACCAGGGCTTGCAGCACCGCCGCATCTCCGACGCCGTCAGCGACATCTTCGCCCAGATCGCCGTCATCTCCCGCGTCACCGCCCTCTTTGAGGCCCAAGGCGTCGAGGCCTCAGGCCAGGAGATGCTCATCGCCAAGTCGTTCTGCAAGTCCGCGGCAAGGCGCGTCAACGGCTTGCTGGACTCCGTCGAGCACAACAACGACGCCACCATGCGCTCCATCGCCCGCCTCGCCTACAAGCGAGGGTCCTACGGCTACGAGCTGGCGAAGGACTGAAGGGGGCGGGCGGGCACCAAACAGTCCGGGGCGAGCCGAACTGGGCGCCACCGCCGGACTACTTGCCGACGACGCCGATGCGGTCGACCAGTTCGCTGACCGTAAAGAAGTACCGGCCGTGGGTGCGCCTCAATTCTTCCTTAGACGGCGCATCGAGCGCAACGATCTCGATGTCGTCGCGCCCCTCGAATTCAAGTTCCGCCTTGAAGCGCGCACGCATGGCCTCGACAGCCGACTCGTACTCCTCGTCGCGCAGCAGGACACCTGCGTCGCGATCGTAGATCAAGAGGAAATGGCCCATACGGCAAGGGTACCGCGCCGGGCGAGGTTCGTTGGACGGCCGGTCGCAGCTAGAAGTGGGTCGATGCGTTCTCTAGCTGCTCCATCGTTGACGCGATCTGTGCCAGGAATCTGGTGCGCCTTTCCGGATCGAGGTGCCCCGAGGCGGCGGCCTCTTCGAATGCGTCGATCAACTCGCTGAGCAAGTCGGCAGCTTCGACGGCTGCCGTCGCGAAGTTCCGCAGCGGCTCCACCAGCTCCGGACTCCAGGCGCTCACCACCGGCGGTTGCCCATAGCGAATCCCTCGTCCGAGCCGGTCCGCAAGACGCTCGTACATCTCCGCCCATTGGTGCTGCCAGCGCGTCCGGACTTGGATCTCGACCTGCACTCCGCCCGGATACGCCACGACGTGCACGGCCCGGTAGCCGGAAGACGGCGATGCGCGTCGGTCGATCACCTTTGGAGCCCTGGGCTCGTCGGCAAAGAGCGCCACAAGCGACGAGACCAGGGCGTCTTGTTCACCTCGCGTCACGTCAGCCACAATTCGCATGCCCGCGAGGTCTTGAATTGACGAGAGCCATGACCCACCGTTGAGCCTGAGCTTGTCAATGGTCGTCCCCTGCGTCTTGACGCGCGATACGGGCACGTACGGCAGATTCGAGCGCACGCGCTCGGCGGCTGCAGACAGCACGTCGCGATACGCGATTTGAAGCTCGTGCAGGAGCAGCAAATCCTCACGCGCGGGCCGCTCGCTCGCGACCAGCCGCTTGCCGAGCTTCTCGATCTGCGAGCGACTCAGTGGCAGCGGTGCGGGCACAAGCAGGTTGTACCCGAGACCGCGGCCAAACCGGGGTCGAGTGCTCCCCGGGCTGCAGAGGAGAGGAAGGGATTCGAACCCTCGATGGAGCTATCAACCCCATACCCACTTAGCAGGCGGGCGCCTTCAGCCACTCGGCCACCTCTCCAAGAGGTTTCAGAGCATAGAGGGCGCGGCCCGGGTGTGGCGCGCCGATGCGTGACGCGCCGCACCGCGTCCGTCCACACACTCAGAATCGGCCGCAGACGGACGGCGATGCGCGAGCCATGCGCACTGTGGTTGCATGCTTGCTGCATCGCGGAGGGCTGGCAGAGCGGTTGAATGCGACGGTCTTGAAAACCGTTAGGCGGGTAATCCTCGTCTCGGGGGTTCGAATCCCCCGCCCTCCTTCCCGCTGACGCCGGTGGCGTGACCACACTTGAGCGGTGCCAGACACCGGACGAACCTACGCCCGCCGCTACGAGGCGGTCCGGCGTGGCGAAGACCACGAGTTCGTAGCGTCCGCCGTCGCACGGGCCGGCGGACGGGTGGTGTTCTCATCTGGCCCGTCGACCGCGCCCCTCTTTCTCGGCGTCGAGGGGCCATCGGGCGAACGCGTCGGGCTCACGGCCTACGTCTTCCACGCGAATCGCAAGGTCACCAAGAACCGCCCGACCGACGAGCATCGCGGGCAGGTGCGTTACGGCGACCCCACCGACGCCGCGTGGCGCAATGCCGACCATCCCCTCGGTTGGGACCCGGCCCGCGTCGACCTGACGCTCGTCCTGATGGCGCATCCGGACGCTGACCTGCTGATCGCCCTCGACCCCTTCGAGTACGACCCGCTCCCGATTGGCAACAGCCTCTTCTTCAAGGACGCGGAGATCGATGCCGCACGAGCCAGCGGCTGGCACGTGTGGGAGCGCCTCACCCGCAGCGGACGGAAGAAGGGCTCCGTCGACGCCGGAATCGAAACCGTGATCGGACTCAAACCCGAGCGCCTCTTCGACCTCCTTGCGGTCGAGCGCCAGAGTCAGACGCTCGGGCTGGATCAGGCCCTTCGGTACCGCGTGGCCGAGGCTGCAGCGACGGGCACCCTCGGGTCCGGCACGCATGAACTCGAAGGAGCCTTCGAGCTGTCATCCAGTGAGCTGCTCGACATCATCGGCCGCAACCGGCGCCTCGCGGTTGCCGTGCGCGGTGGGGTCGCCGAACACCACCTCGGCGTCGTGCTGGAGCGCGACCCGATGGTGGCGTCAGCGCGAGCCGGAACGACCGACGGTCCACCGGACTTCCACGTGACGCTCGGCGACGGCCGTCCGCTCACGATCGAATGCAAGAACGCGTCGCCGACGCGATATGCCGATGGGACCGCGAAGGTGGAGACGCAGAAGACGAGGGCGTCGAAGGGCGACCCCGCCAGCCGGTTCTACCCGATCGACGCCTTCGATCTGATCGCGGCGTGCATGTACGGGCCGACGAAGCGCTGGACGTTCAAGTTCTGTCGGAGCGATCGACTGGTGCCACACCCTGATTTCGAAGACCGGATCGCGCCGATCCAGCGGATTACGTCGGCGTGGCGCGACAGCGTGGCGGACGCGCTCGACGTGGCTTAGGTCGCGACGACCGGCACCTGACGGGACGCCACGGCGAGGCTGGCCTTGACCGCATGCCCCACGGCTTCCGCGAGCTTCGGCGGGACCGCATTCCCGATCTGCCGGTACTGCGCCACGCGCTGCCCGGCAAAGGCGTGGCTACGAGGGAAGGTCTGGAGGGCTGCCGCCTCCTCCACCGTGATCCGGCGGAGTCGAGACGGCGCCTCGGTGAGCGGCGCGCCGCCGCCCAACAGGTGCCGGTGGTAGTCCACGACCCACGGCTCCGCTCCGCGGTCGAGCTCTTCCTGGTCCACGATCGGGGTGGCATTGCCCCCCATGGACGCGGGCAGGGTCTTCGCCGGGCGATCGAGATGGAGCGGCCGGCCTGAACCGTTGAACAGCAGCGATCCGGTGTGCGCGGTCGGTCGCATGATTGGCAGCCGGGACGGCACCACGCGCGCGCCAGTGAACGTGTTGTTGCCGGGCTGCCCGAAAGCAGGAAGCTCGGCGAATGCCTCGCGGACCGTCATCGGTGCGCCGGCGGTGGTTGGCACCGGGAGCACCGGCGTCGCGCTGCCACGCAGGCCGATGAAGAACATGCGCTGGCGCGCTTGCGGGACGCCGAAGTCGGCGGCGTTCAGCAGGATCAGCTCCGTGGTGTACCCGAGTTCCTCGGCCCGACGGTGGAGGTTCTGGCGAAGCGGATGCCACCGCGGGCCGTCGTACAGCGCTTTGACGTTCTCCATGACGAACGCCTGGGGAGCAAGCTCCTCCACCGCGTCCATGAAATGGAAGATGTGCTTGGACCGAGGGTCGTCGCCATCCATCTTGCCGATGACCGAAAACCCCTGGCACGGCGGGCCCCCGATCAAGACATCCGGTTGGATATCCGGAAGCGGGGTGCTCAGCACGTCGCCACAGACCGCGTGGTCGCCGATGTTCCGCTGATACGTCTCAACCGCGAACTTGTCGTGGTCGTTGGCGAACACCACCTCGAAACCGGCCGCGATGAACCCGAGATCGAGGCCGCCGGCGCCGGAGTAGAGAGAGACGACGCTCGGCTTGGCCACGTCGCTGATCATGCCGATCGCGGAAGACGGAAGGGTCACGGGCAGAACCCGCTGTGCGGGGGTCGAAAGCGTTCTGGGCTCCACGCGAACACACGTTCGCAGGCCGTGCGGACGGAACCTCGCTGGCGACTAGCGGGGCGACGGCGCACCCGGAGGGCGCTCAGCGCGTCCAGACGACCTTGCCGGTTGATCGGCGCTCGTCGAGATCGATGAGGCCCTGCACCGCCTGCTCCATCGGATAGGTGGCGCCAATGAGTGGGCGAACGGCACCGGTGCCGACGAGCTCGGACAGCCGGGCCATGACGCCGGCAAAGCCCGTCTCGGTGTCGGCGAGGGCCACGAAGGTGCAGCCGCAGACATCGACGTTGCGAAGCAGGAGGCGGTTCACTCGGATCTCGGGGATTTCGCCGGAGGCGAACCCGACGACCACGAGGCGCCCCTCGGGCTTGAGCGCGCGCAGGCTCTCCTTGAAGTGTTCCGTGCCGCCGACCGGATCGATGATCAGATCGACCGGGCCATCGAGCTGACTGCGGAAATCGTGGCCGACGACCACTTGGTCGGCGCCGGCGACGCGAGCGACCTCGGCCTTCTCGTCGGTGGAGACCGACGCGATCACCGTCGCACCGAGCGCCTTACCGACCTGAATCGCGGCGGTCCCCACCCCGCCAGCAGCACCGTGGATCAGCATGCGCTCGCCCGCGACGAGCCGCCCACGGCGCTCGAGCGCCGCGAGCGCCGTCATGCCGTTCAGCGGTAGGGCCGCCCCCTCGACAAACGTCAGTCCCTGTGGCAACGGCCAGGTCATCTCCGGCACTGCCGCGACCTGCTCGGCGTGCGACCCGAACGTCATCGTGATCACGCGATCACCGACGGCGAAGCGCCCGCCTTCGGGTGCGCGGATCACTTCGCCCGCCGCTTCCCACCCGAGCGTGAACGGCAGCGCCTGTCGCACCTGGTACTGCCCGCGGGTCATCAGGACGTCCGGGAACGCCAGCGCCCCGGCGTGCACCTCAACGATCAGCTCGCCCTCGGGCTCCGGCACGTCAAGCAGCTCGACCGCTTGCGGCCCACTCTCCGTCAGAACGCGAAGCGCACGCATGCCGCCACCCTCTCAGGCGCGGGTTTTCCGCGTCAACTGCGCCGCAGGCCCGGCCCGGCGCCGTACCGTCAGAGGAGGGCGACCGCCGCCTCAAGCGTCCGGCCCGAGACCGGATCACGGGAGAAGCGGCGAGGGCCGAGTTCACTGGTCGCGGGCAGCATCGAGAACGGCGACGACACGATCGGCGCGCCCGCCACCGATCGCTCGCAGTAGGCCGGCGGCAGGCTCGTGCCGGGTGGAGCAAGGAGCGGAGCTGGCTCTGGCAGGAACACCGAACGAGGCCCAGCCATCACGATCGGGACTTCGCCACGCAGCGCGCCTCCGTCAGCGAGCCGCGGCACGTCGGCGGTCACTGAGAGGCAGGCATCGAGCCACGCGGCGGCGGTCCGCATCGGGCCGACCAGCTCCCGGTCGAGCGCCTCGAGCACACGGAGAAATGCACGCTCACGCAAGGTGGCGTCGCGCGGTCCACGTCGGATCTCGACGAGGGCCCGGCTCTCGATCACCAGGGTGTGGGCACCGCCGAGGAGCGCGCCGATGGCCTGCTTCCGGAGCCGTCCGGGCACCGGGTCGCGGAGGTCGGCACGACGCGGATCCACGGCGATCCCGTGCGCACCGAGGAGCGAAGCGACGCCAAGGAGGGTTGAGCCCTCCGCCGCTACCACCACGGTGCCGGCATCGAGCTGGCGCGCCGGCAGGAACCCGTGCTCGGCCGCCCGGAGATCGAGCCCCTCGATCTGCGGCAGCACCGGCCGGGTGGCGCCGGCGATCAGGATCTGATGCCCGTGACGAATCCCGACCATGCGATGCCAGGTGAGCTGGTGGCGGAGCGCATCGACGGCGCGCTCGACATCGAGCGCGGGCGCAGGGTCGCCCGCCAGGTCGACGACCTCGATGAGCGTGCAGCATTCGTCGCCAGCGAGCAAACGGCCGAGCGCCTCGGCTGCGACCGCTCCGGGGTCCAAGGCAACCGGAGGGATGGTGCCCAGCAGCGCAGCAGCGGCGGTGGTCTCGCTGACCGGCAGGTGTGTGGCCACGGTGCGCAGGCGACCGACGCGCCCAGCCTGCCCAATCGCTCGAAGCTGGGGCATCCGCGCCCGCTCCAGACCCGTCGAGGGAGTACCGATCTCGCTCGCGGCGCCCGCGAGCACGAGCACGACGCGTGGCGAGGGAAGCTGAGGCTGGGGCTCGGAAGAGGACATGGGTTGGAGCGCCGCCGCGAGTCGTGCGTGCGCTTACGCACACGTCAGCCTACGCACCCGTCGGGCGGCATTGGGTTGGAAGGAGGTTGTGACGAACTAGGGTTGGCGTCGTGCGCGCCACATCTCGTCGGACTTCCGATCTCCTTCGCCTCGCGGCCGCCCTGATCATGGTCTTGGCCGTGGTGCTCGTGGTCCCGTCGCTGAACCCGTTTGGCACCGAACGTGTCGACCGCACCCAGCCGGCTGTGCTCAAGGCCATCGAGGACCTCGGGGAACTGCGCGCGTCGTCCGCCAACCTGCAGATCGTGGTCGACGTCGAGGACGATGCCAAGTACGTGCCGTCGTTCCTCAAAGGCGAGCGTGTGCTCTTCGTCGCCGCGGGACGCGTCGACGCCACGGTGAATCTGCGCGGCCTCGGAGCAGACGACATCGTCGTCTCCGGCGACCGCCGCAAGGCGACCATCTCGCTGCCGCGCGCGACGCTCGGGACGGCCCAGCTCAACCCCGAGCGGTCGCGGGTCTATAACCGTGACCGGGGGCTCGTTGACCGGGTCGACGACTTTCTCAGCTCCAACCCGAACGGCGAGCAGGAACTCCAGGTGCTCGCCGCGCGCAAGCTCGAAGCGGCGGCCGCCGCCGACCCCGAGGTGCTCGATCGCGCGGAGGAGAACACCCGCGCGACACTCACCGGGCTCCTGAAGGCGCTCGGATTCACCGACGTGACCGTGAAGTTCGTCGGAACGCGCCCAGCGCTCTGAGCTACCCCACCGTCCGCGCCCCGCGCTCTGAGCCGCCCCACCTCCGACCGCCGCGCGCCCGCGACCGTCATCGTTTGTTCTTCGCGCGTCACACAGCCGAGTACTACCCTGATCACTAGGGAGGAACCGGGTAATCGCGACCCCAGAGACGCGTCCGGCCACCTCCAAGGAGGAAGCAGAGATGCTGTTCGAAGCACTTCGCCGCAAGGCAACGATGGTCAGCCAGCAGGAGGCCCTCCCGGGCCGCGCCGAACCGCTCGCGGTGAGTGGTGACCATGCCGTCCTGGGCACGCCCATCACCGGGCCGTTCCCGGCTGGCACCGAGCGAATCATCTTCGGGTTGGGGTGCTTCTGGGGCGCGGAACGCCTCTTCTGGAAGCTCCCCGGCGTGTACACGACCTCGGTCGGCTATTCCGGTGGGTATACGCCCAACCCGACGTACGAGGAGACCTGTTCCGGGCGCACCGGTCATACCGAGGCCGTGCAGGTCGTCTATGACCCCACCAAGGTGTCGCTCGAGACGCTTCTGAAGACGTTCTGGGAGGGCCACGACCCAACCCAGGAGCACCGTCAGGGCAACGACATCGGGACGCAATACCGCTCGGCGATCTACACCACGACCGACGAGCAGGCCGCCAGCGTCGCGGCCTCGGCGGCTGCCTACGGCAGGGCGCTCGAGGAGCGAGGCCACGGCGAGATCAAGACGGAGATCGCGCCGGCCGGCGAGTACTACTTCGCCGAGACCTATCACCAGCAGTACCTCCACAAGAACCCGGGCGGCTACTGCGGGCTCGGCGGCACCGGTGTGGCCTGCCAAATCGGGACCGGCGCGCCAGCCGCGTAACCGGCCCAAGCGCCCCGTTTTCCGGGGCACTTCGCTATCGCGGGGGTCGCCCGCTGAGCGGCTCGATCATCCGGCCAACGGGCAGGGAGATCCGATGCGAGATGCCGACCTCTAGGTCAAGAACAAGCGTGTCATCCGGCCCGCTCTCCCCCACCTCTCCCCGCTCGGAGCCCGTCATGCCGCTGCGCAAGTAAACCCTCTCTCCCCCCACTGCCACCGGCCATCCGGTCTCACCGACTCCCCGCGGTGAGACCAGGTGGCCGGTGGTCGTCGTGGTCGGCTGGGCCCGTTCGGCCCGCCAAACAGCGCCGCTAGCGGCATGGCCGACCGAGCCTGAGCCCGGCCTGGGCCGTCAAACACGCGAAGAACACGCCAATCCGCACCCAAGCCTGGGCGCGAGCGTCGGCGCGGCTCAGTGCGAGAGCGCGACTCCGAGGAACACGATCACGAGCGAGAACACCGCGAGGACGGGGTCGACCCAGCGCTTGCCCGGGTTCTTGATGTGGAAGCCCATGAGCGCGAAGAGGGCGACCAGGAAGCCGAGCTTCACCCAGAGCGTGGTGCTGTCCCACTGGTCCTCGTGGCCGGCGAGGTACAGGCCGGTGAAGATCAGGAGCAGGAGCGCGACGCCGCTGGCGTGGAAGAACCGCCGGGCGACGACCTTCATCTCGGGCTTGCCCTTGAACAGCGGGACGAGCACCGCCGCGAGGAAGATCTGCCCGCCGACGAAGAACGCCATCGAGAGCAGGTGGATGGCGCGCAGTACGTCCCAGAAGTCCATGCGCGCAAGGGTACCGGCGGCGCGGGCGGGCGGGGTAGGCCTCCCCGCCGACGCGCGCAGCCCTACCCGAGGTAGCTCTTGACGATGTCGTACGCGGGGCGCACGGCATCCGTCCCGGACACGAGGCCGGCGTCGAAGATGTCGTCCGGGCGGTCCTCGCCGGGCCCGTAGAAGTTGTAGAGGTAGACGCGCGCCAGCCGCGGGTACTTCTTCGCGATCGCGAACACCTGCCGGGTGGCCGCGGCCTGCCGCTTGGAGTCGGGCGAGAACGTGGTGCCGAGGCGGAACAGGCCACCGGTCTCGGTAATCCACACCTGGCCACCCTTCACGTTCTTCAGGAACGCGCCGGTGCGCGCCGTGCTCGCCCGGTTGGTGTCGCTGTAGTTGTGAAAGCCCCAGATCTTGGGCTGCGTGTGGCCGACGGCCTTCTTGAAGACCTTGAGGTACCGCAGGGTCGGCGCGACCGTCTGGCCGTCGAGGAGATCGATCCCGACGATCTTGCAGCCGAAGCAGATCTTGGTGCGGAAGGCCGTGAACATCTGTGCGGCGAGCTTCGGGCCCGGCGTCGTGAATCGACCGGCCGCGGTGCCGCGATTGACCTCGTTGAACACGCCCCAGGATTCGACGTTGGTCTTGTGGCGAGCGACGAAGGCCGAAGTGGCCTTTGTGTAGGCCGCCAGGCTGGGGTTCTTCTCCGGCGTGCGCGAGGAGTAGTTGAAGGTGAGGTGCACGAGGTAGCCCTTGGCGCGGGCGGCCGCGATCCACTGGTCAGCCAGAGCGCGGCGCTCGGGATCGTTCTGCACGTCCCAGGGCGCGATGTACCGCACGACGCGGAGCTTGGACAGCGCCACGAATCGGTGGTCGTCGAACATCTTCGCGTTCTGATCGCCGATGCCGACGGTCGCCGCCGAGGCAGCCTGGGGCAGGGTGGCCGCAGCAGAGGCGGTCGTGGCAGCGAGCAGGGCTGCGGTCAAGAGATGGCGCATCGAGGGGTCCGGCGGGGGAGTGAGAGCGGAAGGGCGACCCAACGCCGATCGGCCGAGTCGGAGGGAGTCTCCAGGGTGATCGGCGG
The DNA here is from genome assembly GCA_032119595.1 of Solirubrobacteraceae bacterium. GTDB lineage: Bacteria > Actinomycetota > Thermoleophilia > Solirubrobacterales > Solirubrobacteraceae > JAGIBJ01. Next base: position 367,037 of record JAUMBQ010000006.1, read on the forward strand.
CCTCGTGGGACGCCTGAAGCCGCCCGAACGCTACAGGCGCGATCACGCGGCATGCAGGCGCGCCAACTCGCGGTCAGCCAGCGGGACGCTGGTCACGGAACCCTCGACAAGTGACAGTAGTGTAGGTACCGTCTCGTACCAAGTGTCGGCTTGTCTCGCCGACCGTCTTCACGCCGCCCTGGGGCTACCCAGGCGCGCGCGTCCCCCGCTACCCTCGCCACCGCTATGAGCACCTCCTCCACCACTGCTGTACGCACCGCCCGCGTCGGCATCATCGGCACGGGCTTCGCCGGGCTCGGCCTCGCGATCCGCCTCCGCCAGGCCGGCGACGAGGACTTCATCGTGCTCGAGAAGAACGCCGAGATCGGCGGCACATGGCGCGACAACGACTACCCGGGCTGTGCCTGCGACGTTCCGTCGAACCTGTACTCGTACTCCTTCGCCCCGAACCCAGGCTGGACGACGACCTTCGCCCATCAGGCCGAGATCCGCGCGTACACCGAACACGTCGCCGCCGAGCACGACCTCGATCGCTCGATTCACTTCAGCACCTTCGTGCAGAACGCCCACTGGGACGAAGAGGCAGCGCTCTGGCGCGTCGCGACCGACCAGGGCGAATACGAGTTCTCGGTGCTCGTGTCGGCAACCGGGCCGCTCAGTTCGCCGTCGATCCCGGACCTCCCCGGCCTCGCCGAGTTCGACGGTCCAGTCTTCCATTCCGCCGAGTGGGATCACGACGTTGACCTCGCCGGCAAGCGCGTCGCCGTGATCGGCACCGGGGCGTCGGCGATCCAGTTCGTCCCCGAACTGCAGAAGGTCGTCGGCGAGCTCAAGCTCTTCCAGCGCACCCCGCCGTGGCTCCTCCCGCGCCCCGAGTGGAAGACGTCGCGTGTGCGCCGTGCGTTCTTCAAGCGCTTCCCGCTCGCTCAGCGGTTCGCGCGGACCTATCTCTACTGGTCGCATGAGATCTACGTGGTCGGCTTCACGCGCATGCCGGCCGTGATGAAGATGCCCGGGTTCCTTGCCCGGCGCCACATCAAGCAGCAGATCCCGAACAACCCGGAGCTGCGCAAGAAGGTCACGCCGACCTTCACGATCGGGTGCAAGCGGATCCTGCTGAGCAGCAACTACTACCCCGCGCTCGACAACCCGAACGTCGAGGTGCTCACGACCGGCGTGTCGGCGATTGGCAAGAGCAGCGTCGTCGGGAGCAACGGCGAGGAGCGCGAGGTCGACGCGATCGTCCTGGGCACCGGCTTCCACGTGAACGATCTGCCGATCAAGGATCACGTGTACGGCGTCGGCGGCAAGACGCTCGGCGAGGCCTGGGAAGGCAGCATGCAGGGGTACCGCGGCGCGACCGTGCCGGGCTTCCCGAACTTCTTCTTCATCCTGGGGCCCAACACGGGCCTCGGCCACAGCTCGATGATCTTCATGGCGGAGGCCGCGGGCCAGTACGTCTTCGACGCGCTCCAGCAGATGGACAAGGGCAACCTGGCGAGCGTCGACGTGCGGCCCGAGCGGTACCGCCGTTGGAACGAGGGCATCCAGAAGCGCATGAAGCCCACCGTGTGGGTCACCGGCGGCTGCGCCAGTTGGTACGTCGACGCGACCGGCAAGAACCGGACGCTCTGGCCGGACTTCACCTTCCGCTTCAAGACGCTCACCAAGCGGTTCGACATCGAGTCCTACTCGACGCTTCCGCGGCGCGCCCCGCAGCCAAGCATCACGCCGGCGGCCGAGCCGGCGGCGCCCGTCGCCTGAGGCAAGACGGCGACCCGCAAAGGGCTGACCGCGCCAGCGCGGTCAGCCGCGCGATGATCCGGCCATGACGAACGCCGCACCGCTGTCGATCGCCCGCGACGGACACGTCGCGATCCTCACGGTGAACGCGCCGCCGGTGAACCTCCTCGACGCGGCGATGACCGACGCACTCGACGCGGCCATCGCCGAACTCGAAGCCAGCCCGCCGCGCGCGCTCCTCATCCGCGCCGAAGGGCGCGTCTGGACCGGCGGCGTCGACGTGGAGCAGTTCGCCGGCGTCAGCGCCGAGGGCGGCCACGAGCTGTGGACCCGCCTGCTCGGCTTCACCCAGCGCATCGAGGCGTTGCCCTGCCCGTCGGTGTTCAGCGCCCACGCGCTTTGCCTCACCTGGGGCCTGGAAATCGCGCTCGGCTGCGACCTGCTCATCGCCTCGCCGCGGGCGAAGTTCGGGCTCGTCGAGAAGGTCGTCGGACTCACGCCGTCGATGGGCGGCACCCAGCGCTTGGCCTCGCGCGCCGGCGTGGCGCGCGCCAAGGCGTTCGTGATGAGCGGCGGCCTGTACGGCGCCGAGCAGCTCCTGCAGTGGGGCGTCGTGACGCACCTCGTGCCGGAGGACGAACTCGAGGCCGCCGCACTCGCCCTCACCAAGGATCTGGCGGACGGACCGACGGTCGCGCACAACGCCACCCGCGCGGTCCTTGCCGCTCAGGCCAGCGGTGGCGTGGCCGCAGCCGACGCAATCGTGCCAGACGTCTGCGGCGACCTGTTCGCCACCGAGGACCTGCAGAACGCTGTGCGTTCCTTCCTCGACGTCGGCCCCGGCAAGGCGACCTTCGAGGGGCGCTGACCCAGGCGTGAGTGCCTCCTTCCTGATCCTCCACGGGATCGAAAACCACCGCCCGCCGGGCCACTGGCAGTTCCAGCTCGCCGCCAAACTCGCCGATCTCGGTCACCAGGTGCTCTACCCGGGCTTGCCCGAGCCCGACGCGCCGTCATACGACGCCTGGGCCGCCGCACTCCACGAGGGGCTGGGTGGACTCGACGCCAGCCAGCAGCGCGTGGTCGTCTGCCATTCGCTCGCCTGCCTCCTGTGGCTGAAAGCCGCACCGACGATCACCGAGGCCGAGCGGCCCGACCGCGTGCTGCTCGTGGCGACACCGGCTGCGGCCCAACTCCCGCCCGCCGGTGCTGCGTTCGCGGTCGACGACCTCGACCCCGAAGCGGTCCGAGCGAGTGCCCGAAGCGAGATCCTCTTCGTGAGTTCCGACAACGACCCGTTCAACCCGCCGGACGCCCGGCAGGACTACGGCGCCCTGCTCGGCCTCAAGACCTCGGTCTTCCCGGGCGGCGGCCACTTCACACCGGCCAGCGGCTACGGCAGTTGGCCGTTCGTGTCGGACTGGTGCCTCGGGCACCGCTGAGCAAGACCTTGTTGTAGCGGCTCCGGTCGTTTCTCAGCGTTCCGAACCCGGTTTGGTCGCCGAAGTGAGCGTTCCGCGCGGACCCGTGGACACGTCGCACCAACGGACGTGCTCAGCCGGCCATGATCAGAGCCCGTCGAGCTGCTTGACGAGGCTCTGGCACAGGGCGCGTCGTTCGTCGGCGGTGAGGTCGTGGGCGATCATGCCCTCGATCGCGTAGGACCAGATGCGCGGCACCGCGGCGAGCGCCTCGTCGGACGGCGCGGGCTTCGCTCCCTGGCGCGAGAGATGACGGCGCACCTCGGTCAGCAGGAGTGCATCACCGGCCGCGTGGAACTGCTCGTGCCATTCCCGAACGGACGGTGAGACCCGCGCCCGCGCGTGGACCGTCGTGGTCAGCGAGTCCATGCGCTCGAACACCTCGACCAGCCACAGGAGATGGTCGGCGAGCTGCTCCGGCGGCTGCGCCCGATAGTCCGATGCGGCCTGGCGGACCACCCGGTCCAAGACCGCCAAGAGGACCGCGTCCTTGTCGTCGAAGTACCAGTAGATCGTGTTCTTCGTGATGCCAGCCGCGCTTGCCAGCGCAGCGATCGACGTGCTCTCGTAGCCGGCGTCGATAAACAGGCGCTCGGCGGCGGAGATGATCTCGTCGCGCTTCTCGTCGCGATTCTGGGTGGTGCGGTTTGGCGGCATCGGTAAGGCAGTCGGGTCTCTTGACTGACGTTCAAGGGAACGATAGCGTTGCGCGCCTTGACCATCGTTCAAGAGCGGCTGCGGTCGGCTGGCTCCCCGAGGCCGACCGCACGCAGTCGCCGCCCTCTCCCCCGAGATAGCAGCCATGACTTCGAGTACTCCCGAGCCCATCAGCGCGAGCGCCGCCGCCGAATCCGGAGCGGCTCGCTCTGACCTGTGGTTCCCATCCGGGCAAGATCGCTGCGCCGCATGGCTCTACCTCCCCGAAGGCGTCGAGCGCCCGCCGCTCGTGATCATGGGCCACGGCCTCGGCGCCACCCGCCACATGCGCCTGCCGAGCTATGCCCAGCGATTCGCTGATGCCGGTTACGCCGCCCTCGTGTTCGACTACCGGTCGTTCGGCGACAGCGAGGGCATGCCGAGGCAGGTCGTGGACGTCCGCCGGCAACTCGACGACTGGAAAGCCGCCCTCGCCTACGCCCGGGCTGAGCTCCCGGTCGACACCAGCCGGATTGCCCTCTGGGGCACTTCGTTCGGCGGCGGCCACGTGCTCCAGGCAGCCGCGGAGGACGGGAAGGTGCAGGCCGTCGTCTCGCAATGCCCATTCACCGACGGGCTCGCCTCGACGACCCGGCGCTTCCTCACCAACCCGATCAGCGCCACCGTGCTCTTCGTCGCCGCGATCATCGACACGCTCGGCTCCCTCCTGCGGCTGCGCCCGCTGAAGCTTCCGATGGCGGGAACCTCCTGGATGCCGGCCTTCATGGCCGCACCCGACTCGCTTCCGGGTGCAGCGAGCCAGGCCGAGTCCGGCTCCGTGCTCTCCGCCCGAACGAGCCGAACCCTCGCCCGCCTCCCCCGGATCCGCCGCAAGATCGGCAGCCAACTCGCCGCGAGCGACCGCGCGGTGCCGAAGGCCTCCGACACCATCTGGGGCGTCCTGATCGCCCCGGACGGCGCGCTCATCATCAACGCCATCGCCGCACGCCTCGTGCTGCGCCTGTCGACCTATCGCCCCGGGCGCGCGCTGCGGCGGACGGGGAACACGCCGATCCTGATCTGCGCGTGCGACAACGACACCGTCGCGCCGGTCGGACCGACCGTGCGGGCAGCTCGCAAGCAGCCGAATGTGCAGCTGATCCGCTACCCGTACGGCCACTTCGAGATCTACTTGGGCGACGCCTTCGAGCGGGCCATCGGCGACCAACTCGCGTTCCTCCAGCAGCACCTCGCGCCCACGGTGGCGGCCCCTCACTGACCTGCCCGCCGCGAGCGCGCACCTCAGACCGGCGCGGACTTCGGCGCGAACGGACGCCGGGCGCGCGGGCCAACGCCGGGCCCAACGCCGGGGCCGGGACCCCGCGAGCGCCTCACTCCCCCGGGACGAACTCCGGCGGGTCGCCGAAGCAGAGGCGCTCGATGGCCTCGACGATCGTCGGGGTGAGATTCGGCAGTGCGGCCGGGCCGTGGTCGATCACGCAACGGGTCGCGAAGTCACTGATGCCGCCGGAGAGGATTGCGATCGCCTCACGACTCGGGTGGCCGATGCGGTCGTCGCGCTTCCGGGATTCGTCGATGGCCCGCGCGAGCGAGGCGACGGTGCTGCGGGCCATCTCGGCGCGGCGCTGCGCGGCGATCGGCCCGGCGGCACGGCCCTCGACGAACCGCATGCGCGCGAAGAGCGGCCAAGCCGCCAGGCGCTCGAGCGACGCGGCCACATGCCGGCGCAGATCCGTTCGCGGCTGACTCACGCTGATCGGCGCCTGAGCGAGCTGGAGCATCACGCCGTCGAGCAGCGTGTAACCGGCCAGGAACGCGTCCTCCTTGCCCGCGAAGTGGGCGTAGAACGTCTTGCTCGACACCCCGGCTGCGCGGATGATCTCGCCGACGGTCGCCTTGGCGTACGTGTGCTCGACCACCACCTCGGCGGTCGCGAGAATGATGCGCGCGCGCTGGGTGGTTTCGACCTGCTCACGGTTCAGGCCGTGCCGGTGGCGCGGCAGCGAAGCTTCCTCCTGCTGCAGGCCGAGCCGGAAGACCTCGGCGATCAGCGGTCCGTCGATCGGGAACTCCGTCGCCGGCTCGGTCTCGTCGAGCGCCGCGTCGTCGCCGGTCGTCATTCGCCCTCCGAGTAGGCGGGCACCTCGAGGAAGCAGAGCCGCTCGATCGCCTCCACGATGGCTGGCGCGAGTTCCGTCAAGTGCGCCGGATCGTGGTCGGTGACCCACTGCGTCATCGCGTCGGTGATACCGCCGTAGAGCAGGGCCAGTGCCGCGTCGCTCGGCCGCCCGATACGCGGGTCGGCCAGCCGTGCCTCGTCGAGGCCGCTCGCAAAGGCGGCGACCACGCTCTGGGCCATCGCGGCCCGCAGCGTGTCGGCCCTCGGTCCGGCGGCCCGACCTTCGACGAATCGCAGCTTCGCGAAGAGCGGCCAGGACGCCAGGCGCTCCAGCCAGGCGCTGACGTGCTCGCGAAGATCGGTGCGGGGCTGGCTGAGGCGCAGCGGTGCCTGAGCCAGCGCAAGCATCGTGCCGTCGAGCAGGGTGTACGCGGCCAGGAACGCGTCTTCCTTGCCCTCGAAGTACGAGTAGAAGGTCTTGCTCGACACGCCCGCCGCCTTGACGATGTCGCGGGAGGAGGTCGCGGCATAGGACTTCGCGGTCACGACCTCGGCGGTCGCCAGCACGATGCGCGCCTTCTGCATGATCTCGACCTGCTCGCGCGGGAGATCGTGGCGGTGACGCGGCAACGGCGGCTCGGCTTCCGTCTGGAGCGCGAGGCGCCGCACCTCGGCAACCAGGGGATCCTCGGGCGCGGATGCGTTCGGGGACAGCACGGCAGCCATCGTACGGGCGACGCCCCGCCGGCCGGCCGTCGGCGCGAGTGCGCCTCCGCAACTCGCGCCGATCAGCAGCCTGGTGCAGGCGGGTCGGGAGGCCTCTTGCGGCGAACTCGCTGGGACGGGCAGGAGGCGGCGCCGACAGGGTCGCTTTCGGGCTTCTTTACCCCGAGGGCGGAAGGTGACCCAAAGGGGATGGCGGGCGTTTTGCCGCCCCAATGGGGTCGATGTCGAGTGTTCGGCGCCGTCGGACATTGCACTGGGAAATGGGGTGTGATTTGTGCTGAACCCCTCAGACAAGTTCACACCCCATTTCGTGGTGCAATGCGAGCGCGGCCTCGGTGCGCCGCTGGCCGGCGCTGAGTTTGCGACGCCCTCTGGCAGGCCCAGACCTAGCCGATGTTGCGGCGCAGCATCTTCCAGCCGGTCCAGATCGGACCGGTGAAGGTCGCTGCCGAGATTGCGTCCCCGTCAATCTGGTACTTGACCCAGTCCTTCAGGATCTTCGCGTAGCTCCCACCGTTCGGCTGGTAGTAGGTGCCGAAGTGCCCGTTGTTGTCGGACGCGAGGAACGCGGGCAGCTCAGCCGGCAGTCGACCGAAGTCACGCAGGCCGTTGGAGAACGCCACATCACCCGTGCCGCCGAGCACGTACAGGACCGGGGCCTTTTGCTTGTTGAGGATGTCCTGGTTCGGCTGAAGAAGGCCGCTGTTCATGATGCCGACGGCCGCAGTCTCAGGATGCTTGGCGGCAAACTGGTACGCCTCGAGGCCGCCGCAAGAATGGCCGGCAACGGCGACTCGTGCCACCTCGATCTTGCCCTCGTAGAGCCCGCCGATCTTGGTGTTCTGGTACTTGGCCCAAGTCAGCGAGCGACTCATCATGCCGACGTTGGTCGTACCGATCTGGTTGGGCCCGCCATTGGCGATCACGACGATGCCGTGTGAGGCGATCTCCTGCAGGAAGGTCTTCATGATCAGGCCGTTGGCGATGCAGCCGCTCTCGCCCCAGATCAGGACTGGAAGCTTGGCGTTCGGCATGGTGCTCGGCCGATAGACGGTGTGGTCCTTCAGGTCGGAAGGCTCCTGGTAGCGCACGTTGTACGGCCCAGTGGTCGCGGACGCCGGGGCGCTGAACGCAACCGCGGATGCGGCCGCAGCCAAGGCTGAGAGCGCGAAGATTCGACCGCGCCGCAGGCGCGGAGCGGGACGACGAGATGCGTGCATGAGAGAACCGGCCAGCGAGGGACGACAGGAATCGCGGTCGGGAAGACAGGATTACCAGGCTTGAGCGACCGTGTCCAATAAAGAAACGGCTTCAGTTCTCATTCGTCGCCTCCGGGGCGCACCGTTCACCGCAGGTTGTGTAGCCCGACCTCGGCTTCGAGCTGGATGCCGACCGCGTTCAACGTGCCAGCGAGCATGGCGTAGTGGCCGACGAGCATGCAGAACTCGATGAGCTGGTGCTCCTTGTAGATCGCTGCGAGCCGAGCCCAGGTGTCATCGACGAGATCGTGGGTGTCGAGCAGCTCGTCGGCGGCGGCCACGAGCAGGGCGGCTCGACCGGCGTCGATTCCCGCGCCGGAGGGCGGCTCGACGGTAGTCCCGACCGGTTCGGCGGTCCACTCGATCATCGGGTCGCGCAGTCCGGCGCGCTTGGCCAACGGTACGTGCTGAAAGCGCTCATATTCACTGTCGCAGCGGAAGCCGACGCGCAAGATCACGAGTTCACTGTCTTGCGGCGGCAGCGTGCCGTAGGGCATCAGGCGACTCGCAAACCAGAGCCATGGTGCAAACAGCTTTCGGTGCCGCCCGAGCACGAGCATGATGTTCGGGACTTCACCTCGAAAGCGCCGGCCCATGATCCAAAGGACGCTCCAGGTGAACGGCCCGAGTTCCTTCCGCCCACCGGGCGCGATGCGGGGCGGCTTGGACTTGACGCTCATAGGCCGACCCTAAAGCCTCTCGCTGTCCGCGCGGACAAGATCGCCTGCCCAGGCTCCGCCGACCGGACACGCCTGAGCCAGTTCGGATGTGGGAGGGTGAAGTGGTGATCCTGCTCACCTTCGTCTCACCGACGCAAGGGGGGTGGTCCGCCCGTGCATGAGGGCGAGGCGATCCTGGTGGTCGGCGCCCTGCTCGCCGTCGCGCTGGCGGCGTCGCTGCTCGCCGGACGCCTGCGCGTCCCCGGCCTGGTCGCGTTCTTGGCGATCGGCATGATCGTCGGCTCCGACGGTACGGGCTGGATCGACTTCAACGACTACGAGGTCGCGCGCGTCGCCGGCATCGTCGGGCTCGCCCTGATCCTGTTCGAGGGCGGCCTCGCGATCGAGTACGGAGCCCTGAAATCCGTCGCGCTTCCCGCGACGTTGCTGGCGTTCCTCGGCACGCTGCTCACGGCTGCACTCACCGGACTCGCGGCCTCCTGGCTGCTCGACCTCAGTCTGCTGGAAGGGCTCCTGATCGGCTCCATCGTGGCCGGCACCGATGGAGCGGCTGTCTTCGCGATCATGCGCGGGTCCACGATCCGCAAGCGGCTGGCGCACACGCTCGAGGGTGAGGCCGGGCTCAACGACCCGGTCGCCGTGCTCCTCGTGCTCACGATGATCGAGCTGCTCGTGAACCCCGACTTCGGGTCGATCGACGTGATCGTGCTCTTCTTGGAGGAGATGGTGATCGGCGGCGTGGTCGGCGTCGCGGTCGGCTGGCTCGGTGCCACGGCCCTGGGGCGCGCCAAGCTCGGATCAGCCGGCCTGTACCCCGTGGCGTCGCTGGCGATCGCCGCGCTCGCGTTCGGCGGCGCCGACACCCTCCACGGCTCCGGATTCCTCGCGGTCTTCCTCTGCGGCGTCGTGCTCAGTGCGAAGGAGACGCCCGCCCAGCGCACCATCACCACCTTCCACGAAGGCCTCGCCTGGGTCGCGCAGCTTGGCCTGTTCCTCACGCTCGGCCTCCTGGTGTCGCCGTCGCAGCTCCCAGAAGTCGCGCTCGCCGGCACCCTCCTGGCGCTGCTGTCGGCCGTGATCGCCAGGCCGCTCGCCGTCTTGATCGTCCTCGGGCGGCTCGACTTCTCGGTCCGCGAGCGACTGGTCCTCGGGTGGGCTGGGCTTCGCGGCGCAGTCCCGGTGGTGCTCGCCACCTTCCCGGTGATCGAGGGCGTGTCGGGCGCCGTCGATCTGTTCAACATCGTCTTCTTCGCGGTCGCCGTAAGCACGGTGCTGCAGGCCGCGACCTTCGAACCGTTCGCCAAGTGGCTCGGCGTCACGACCGACGAGCGCTCCGTGCCCGCGCCGCTGATGGAGGCCAGCACCGTGCGCCGGCTCGGCGCCGAGGTGGTGCAGTACGCGGTGCGTTCGGATGACGCGATCGTCGGCATGCGTGTGCGCGATCTCAAGATGCCACGCGACGCGCTCCTCAACCTCGTCGTGCAGGACAGCACCGCCATCCCGCCGCGAGGCTCGACCGTAGTGCAGGCCGGCGACGAACTCCACATCCTCGTCCGCCAGGAAGCGTTTGCGGATTTCCAGCCGCTGATGCGTCTCTGGCGCGATGGCCCGATGGACCGGCCCCGCCAGCGCCCGATCGGCATCCGCCAAGCGACGATCTTCAGCACCGGCCCGTGGCGCGATTCCGATGGTGATCCGGCCCGCCCGACCACCGTCGGCGGCACGCCCGTCCTGGAGCAGATTCGAACTCGCCGCGACGAAGCCGGCGCCGTCGTGGTCCTCAGCGATGGCCGGTTCGCCTACACGGGCCGTTTCACGGCCACCGGGTCCGTCACCGATCTCCAGCGCGCCGCCGCGCGCCGCCTCGGTCTCGCCAAGACCGAGGCCGAGCGCTCCTGGTGGCGCGAGGTCATCGGCGCGATCTCCCTCGGGATCTAACGCCCTCCAGGAACCCCGCCCACGTCGTGGGCTGAGAACAGCCCGGATACCGAGCCGAACGGAGCCCACGATGCCACCGGCGCGCGTCGCCCGGACGCCGTTCAGCGCACGACGGTGATCGTCGCGAGGGTCGGGTCGTGGGCGCCGTGGAGGCGCGAGCCGGCCTCCAGGAGCGCACGGAAGTGCTCGATGACGGCTGGTGTGATGCGCTCGCCGGGCAGCAGCGCGGGGATGCCCGGCGGGTAGCCCGCGATCGATTCGGCCGACACACGGCCGATGGCCTCGCTGAGCGGGATCGCCTCGGCCGGCCCGAGGAAGGCGTCGCGCGGCGGGATGACCGTCTCGCTCGTGGGCGCACGAAGCGGCTCGATGATCCGAGGCGCCTCCGACTCCACCATGCCGCGCTTGGCCTCCTGGGCGACGCGCGCCGCGGTGCGCTGAAACGACAGGCCGACCATCGCCAGGTCGTCGGGGCGCTCGGCCGGACCGAGCACGAGGAGCACCGTGGTGTCGGTCGCGAGCTCGGCGTGGACGTCATGCCAGCTGCCGAGCGCCTGCGCGAACGCGTAGCCGGTGGCGCCCGTGGCACGCACGTCGACGACGACTTTGAGTGGATCGAGTTCGTGCACGCCGGGCGCGCCAGCGAGCGTCGGGCCCAGCAGCCGAAGACCGTCGCTGTCTTCGATGCGCCCGAGCAGCTCGCCACGGCCGCGCATGGTGCGTTCCAGCAGCGCCTCGCCATGGACTGCGAGCTGGCGACGCGCCGCATCCAGCGACGCGAGCAGCAACGAGGACTCCGACGTCGACCGCACGATTCGCACGGCCCGATCCACGGCAGCGACATCGACTCGCGTGCCATCGACGACATGCAGGATCGCGGACTGCGTGAGCGACCCGGCCATCTTGTGCGTGCTCGTGAGCACCGCGTCGGCCCCCTGGCGCAGCGCCGACGCGGGCACCTCTGGATGGAAGCCGAAGTGCGGGCCCCACGCCTGGTCGACCACGAGCGCGCAGCCCGCGGCATGCGCGACCTCGGCAAGGCCGGGGATGTCGGCCGTGACCCCGAAATAGGTCGGGGAGACGACGAAGGCGGTCTTCGCCTCCGGCGCCGCCGCGAGCGCCGCCGCGAGGGTGCTCGGCTCCACCGAATGCGCGATGCCGAGGGTGTCGTCGTACGCCGGTGCGACGAACGACGGCAGACCGCCGCTGAGCACGAGCCCGTCGACGACCGACGCATGAGAATTGCGCTGGACGACGACCGTGCTCCCGGGAGGGGCGAGCGCCAGCGCCAGCGCGTGATTGCCTTGCGTTGCCCCGTTCGTGAGGAACCACGACTGTTGCGCGCCATACGCCTCGGCGGCAAGGGCCTCGGCTCGCAGCTGCGGCGTCACCTCCACGCCGAGATCGACACCGTAGATACCGGCCGGCACGTCCATCAGCAACGCGCGGTCGCCAATCGCTGCGCGCAGGCCCGGATCCGCGCCGGACCCACCCTTGTGGCCAGGCACGTGCATCCGCCCCGAACCGCGCGAACCGTATGCGGCGATGGCATCGAGGTATGGCGCCGAGGACTGCGGGTCCTTCATGCGAGCCGCCGTCGCGGACCGGTTGTCATGCCAGCCGCCAGCGCAGACCGGTCGTCATGCGGGTGGCGCGGGCGGCGCGCCCGCCGGGCCACCAAAACCGGTGTCAAGCACGCGCGCCAGGAATCGGCGCGTGCGCTCCTCCTTCGGGTTCGCGAAGAACGTCTTCGGGTCGCCCTGCTCGAGCACGACACCCGCATCCATCATCACGACGCGGTCGGCCACCTCACGCGCGAAGCCCATCTCGTGCGTCACGCAGATCATCGTCATACCCTCGTCTGCGAGTTCCCGCATCACGGCGAGCACCTCGCCGACCGTCTCGGGATCCAGGGCGCTCGTCGGCTCGTCGAAGAGCATCAGCTTCGGCTGCATGGCCAGCGCGCGGGCAATCGCGACGCGCTGCTGCTGTCCACCGGACAGCTTGGCCGGATACGTGTGGAGGCGATCGCTGAGCCCGACGCGCTCCAGGAGCGCGCGACCGCGGGCGTCGGCCTCATCCTTGGCAACGCCGCAGACCATCACCGGCGCCAGCGTCACGTTCTCCAGCGCGGTCTTCTGCGGCCAGAGGTTGAAGCGCTGGAAGACGAACCCAATGTCGCGACGCATCTCCGCGACCTCCTTGCCCGTCGACGAGCGCAGCGTCCCATCGGCCTTCTTGCGCTGGCCCAGCGGCACGCCGTCGATCTCCACAACGCCGCCGTCGATGGTCTCGAGCTGATTGAGGCAGCGCAGGAACGTCGTCTTGCCGGAGCCGGAGGCACCGATCAAGCAGACGACCTCGCCAGCGCCGACGTCGAGGTCGATACCCCGCAATACGTCGAGCTTGCCGAAGCTCTTGCACACGCCGCGCGCCGTCAGCGCCGCCGCGCGGCCCGCGACGAGGGTCGCGTCGCCGGCTACCTTGGTCAGGTCTGGCGTGGTCATACGTGGCCCCCGGCCTGCCCGGCTGCTGCCGGCTCGGCGTCGGCACTGCCAGACAACCGCTTGATCAAACTCGGCTTGCGATCCGACTTGCCGGCCGGATCCAGGCGACGCTCGATGTAGGCCTGCGTGAAGCTCCAGATCACCGTCAGCAGCAGGTACCAGACCCCGACGGCCGCCAGGTGCTCAGCCGACTTCGCGTCGTTGGAATATCGGATCTGCGCGTCCTGGAACATCTCGTTGATCCCGATGAACGAGAGCAGCGAGGTGGTCTTCATCATGTTGTTGAACTCGTTGCCCAGCGGCGGCACGATGATGCGCGCTGCCTGCGGCAGCACGATCTTTCGCATGGCCTGGCTGCGGGTCATCCCGAGCGACATCGCCGATTCGAGCTGGCCTTCGTCGACCGACGTGAGCCCCGCTCGGATGATCTCGCTCATGTACGCGCCCTCGTTGATCGCGAGCGCCGCGATGCCGGCGAGCACCGCACCCTTGATCGACATCCCGAGCACGTCGGTCTCCCGCGGGAACAGGTCGAAGCCGAGCAGCAGGCTCGCCCCGAAGTACAGGAAGAACGCCTGCACGATCACCGGCGTACCACGCACGACGGTGACGTACAGGCCGTTGAGGAACCGGAACCCGATGAACCGGCTCTGGCCCGCGAGCGCGGACGTCAGCCCGAGGATCAAACCTCCGAGCTGCGCCGCGATCGAGATGTAGATCGTCGTCCACAGCGCAGCCGCGAAGTCGGAGTCGGGCGTGAAGACCCGTTCGAGAAAGGTGCCGGAGTCGAACGCTCCGACCACGGCTGCGCTGAGCACGAGCTACTTGGCCTCGAGCATCGCGTCCCCGAGCTCCCACTTCTCGAGGATCTTCAGGAGCGTGCCGTCGGCCGTCATCGCGTCGATGCCGGCCTGCAGGGCCGTCTTCAGCTCGGCGTCGTCGAGGCGGATGCCGATGCCGATCGGCGCGGCGTCGATCTGCGGCAGCGGCGCGAACTCGAACTGGCCTGGCGTCTTCTTGAGGAAGTCGGCGGCGGGCGGCGCATCGGAGATCCAGGCGTCGACCTTGCCGGCGCGCAGCGCGTTGGCGGCGTCGGTGTCCTTCGGGAAGACGATCGACTTGATGGGCGTCGGCAGCTTCTTGGACTCGGCCTCGAGCGTCTGCTTGGTGGTCGTGCCGACCTGCACCGCGACGTCCTTACCCGCGAGATCCGCGATCGACGTGATCCCGGTCGTGCCCTTCTTGACGACGGTCGCCAGACCGAACTGCGCGTAGTCGACGAACGCGATCTCCTTCTGGCGCTCGGCACTGTTCGTCAGCGACGAGATGATCGCGTCGCACTTCTTCGTCTTGAGCGACGCGATGATGCCGTCGAAGCCGGTGTTCGCGAACTCGGCCTCCACGCCCATGCGCTTCGCGAGTTCGGTGCCGATCTCGATGTCGGCGCCGGCCGGCTCGCTGCCCTCGTAGAACTCCAGCGGCGGGTAGGCGATGTCGGAGCAGAAGGCGATCTCGCCTGCGCTCTTGATCGCCGCCGGGGCCGTGATGGCGCTCGCGGCATCGGGCGTGGACGCGGAGTCCGACGTGGTTTCGTCGTCACCGCAGCCGGCGACGGCGAGCAATGCGGCCGAGCCGAGAATGGCCAGGGCACGACGGGGGCTTGCAGCGGCGAAGATCATGGAGGCGTTCTCTCTCTGAAGCGTGGGGTGGCTGGGGTCCGGGGCCAGAGCGGCCGGACTCCACGCAGGTTCGAACCTAGGCGTACGCCTCCGGGGCCGTCAAGGGACAGGCGGCGCAGATGCTGTCTCCGTCCGGTGACACTGCGTCACGTTGGGCCGATAATCGGCGGATTCTCAGGGGCTCAGCGAGGCGACCGCGATCGCGCCGCATGGCGCGTGGGCGCGCGCGTGCACGCCGGCCGCTGCGGCCAGGCCGCCCGTGACCGCCCGCTGCCGCCGGGGGCACGCGCTAGAAATGGAGGCATGGCCAAGCGCACGAGCCTGCCCCCCTCTGCAGCGTGGCGCCATGCTGGCGCGCGCGAGGGCTTTGAAGTGGCGTTCTTTCAGCAGCTCGGCTCCGGGCTGATCGTGCAGGGCTACACCGCTGCCGTGGAAGAGGGCGAGGCCTTCGTCGTGCGCTACCGAATCGAGCTCGATGAGGACTGGCACACCCGCTCAGCCCACGTCTCCAGCCGCACCGTCACCGGCTTCCATGAGCTCTTGATCGAGGCCGACGGCGAGGGCAACTGGGAGATCGACGACAAGCCGGTCGCTGCCCTCGAAGGCTGCCTCGACCTCGACCTGGAGTCCTCGTCGCTCACGAACGCCTTCCCCGTGCGCCGACTCGCCATCGCCCCGGGAGACGCCGCGGACGCGCCAGCGGCCTACGTGCGCGCGCTCGACGCGGGCGTCGAGCGACTGGACCAGCGCTACGTGCGCCTGGAGGACCAAAACGGAAACGAGCGCTACGAGTACACGGCGCCGGCGTTCGAGGTCCAGGCGCAGCTCGTCTACGACGAGGCCGGGCTCGTGCTCGAGTACCCGGGCCTCGCGCAGCGCGCCGACGGCTGACGCCGCCGCTTCCGACTGCTGCCAGGTCGAGCCGCACGGCTGACATCCTCGCTGCCGCCGGGTCGAGTGCCCGCAGCTCGACTCAGCCGCCGAGGATGCCTTTGGCGCGGGCGTCTGCGAGCCAGCCGCGGAACTCCTGCATCACGAGGTCGAAGAAGGCACTCTCGTCGACCCGGTGCGGGTCCTCGACGGCGAAGAAGTCGGCGTTGTCGATCTCGCGGCCGGTGAGGTCATCCAGGCGCTGCAGGAACGGGAAGCTCTCCTCCTTGCCGACCGCGACGAACTTCAGGAACGCGGGCAGGCCGGCCATCGAGCTCACGATCTCGGCCGTCTCCCGCTTGTCCTGGTTGCCGCCATCGGTCACGAAGTACACGAAGGTCGGCGTCGCGGCGCCGCGCTGGAGCTTGGATGCGATCTCGCGCAGCGCCACGGAATACCGAGTGCCGCGGAAGATCTTTGGGGTAAGCAGCGCGCGGTCCGTCCAGCCGTCGCGCGTTGCGAGCGTCACCGGTTCCGCAGGATGCAATGCGGAGTCAAAGAGGTAGGTCTCGATCTCGCCGTTGTCGTCGAAGAGCAGCCCTGCGGCCAGGCAACGGTCGACGAGCGCTTGGTAGGCGCCGTTCTTGAAGAGCGGCCGAGAGGAGCCCGACACGTCGAGCACGAGCACGACTTCGGCTCGCTCCCCCACGAGCCCCTGGGTTTCGAGCTGCTCGGCGGCACTGTCGAAGGACTTGATCATCGAGATCGAGCCCGTCGCCTCGACCTTCTTGCGCAGGTCGACGATCCGCTGCTTCTCCAAACTGATGGGCGACGCGGGCGCGGCCTGCGCGGACGGCGCCGCCGGAGCGGCGGGCGCCGAAGCCGGCGTCGCCGACGATGCCGCGCTCGCGGGCTCGTCGTCGACCGTGATGCCGTGGACGGTCAGCAACTTGGCGAGCCCCTCGGCGTAGCCGTCGCCGAGCGCGCGGACCTTCCAGGCACCGCCACGGCGATAGATCTCCGCAACTTGGAGGGTCGCTACGGGCGGCAGCTGATCCAGCACGACGGTGGCCGCAGCCGTGCCCCCGGTACTCACCAACGCCTCCACCGCGCCAGCGGCCTCGACGGTCGGCGTGCCGTCGGCCTGCGCGACGATCAAGACCGTCTCGATCGTGGCCGGGAGCCGGCCGACCTCGATGGTCACGGTGTCGCTCGCGAGATCGAGTGCAACGGCCCCGCCGGCCGCGCTCAGATTGGAAAAGAGCACGACGCCGTTGTCGTCATCGGCCTTGCGGCCCGCGTCGAGCAGTAGCGCGATCACGTCAACATGGCTCCTGCGACCGGTCACGGTCACCGACACGCTCGCGGCGTCCGGAAGGGCGGCGTTCTGGCCTGGGGCAAGCGTCTGCATGGCGAGCTTCCGTTCTGGGTCAGGTGTTCATGGGCGCAGGCCGAAGGCCATGGCCGCGCCTACGAGCGCATCGGTGATGTACTCGGCGGCATCGGCGCCGGTGTAGGTCTGCTGGCCTTCGGCGAGACGGAAGGCCACCTCGCCGATCCCGATGATCGCGGCAGAGACCGCCGTCTCCACGGCGTCTGAAGCGGGCGGCGGCGACGGCAAGAACTCGGTCAGGCCGACGCTCACGAAGCTCACGAAACGCCCGAGCCCTTCACGCCGGGTCTGCTCGATCTCCGGCCCTCGGCCCAGCGACTCGATGTAGATGAGCCGCCCCTTGCGCGGATCGTCGGTGATCGACTTAAAGAACGCGGCGACGCCGGCGTGCATCCGCCCGCGCATGCCGGCCGGCGCGTCGACCAGCGCCACGGCGATGTCGGCGATCACGTCATCCGTGGCACGGAGGTACACGTCCCGAAGCAACGCCTCGCGGCTGCCGACGGCCTCATAGAACGCGCGCTCGCCGATGCGCGCCGCGCGGCACAGATCGCGGACGCCCGTCCTGGCAAATCCCTGGTTCGCGAACAGTTCCAGCCCGACGTCCTGGAGTCGCGAGCGGCGCTCGGAGAGGCGCTCATCGGCGGTCAGGCCTCCGTAGGTGCGCCCGGAGGCCGAGGGGTCTGGAACTGGCGAGGGGTCGCTCACGAATTGGATCCTGCCAGAGCGACCTTGCGGAGCCGCCGTTCATCTGACAACCTACGTTGTGACAATGACTGTTGTTTGTTTCCACTCGGCGGGCAACCGCTCATGGTAGGCCTCCTCGTCGCCGCGATCCCGGCGTTCATCCTGCTCATGGTCGTGGAGGCGCTGTCCTACCGCCACCTGGCGCAGGAAGCGCGCGCAGATCACGTCGGATACGAGGTTCGCGACGCGCGGACGAGCATCCTCATGGGCCTCGGGAACCTCGTGATCTCCGCCGGCTGGAACGCCGTTGCGATCCTGGCGTTCGCCGGGCTCTACCTGCTCACGCCGCTGCGCATCCCGATGGACAACGCCTGGAGCTGGATCCTGCTGCTGATCCTGTTTGACGCGCTCTTCTACGTCGACCACCGCGTGCACCACAAGGTGCGTGCGGGCTGGGCCAGTCACGTCGTGCATCACTCCAGCAAGCACTTCAACCTGTCGACGGCGGTCCGGCAGCCCTGGACGCCGTTCAGCTCGACCTTCTTCTTCGCGCCGCTGCCGCTGCTCGGCTTCCCACCGGCGGCCGTGGCGCTCATGAGTGCGATCGACCTGCTCTACCAATTCTGGATCCACACCGAGCGGATCGACCGGCTCCCGCGGTGGTTCGAGTTCGTGTTCAACACGCCGTCGCATCACCGCGCCCACCACGGCAGCGAGCCGATCTATCTCGACATCAACTACGGCGGCGTCTTCATCATCTGGGACCGCCTCTTCGGCACCTTCCAGCCCGAGCTGCATCGCCCGCGGTACGGCCTGATGGGCACCTTCGAGAGCTTCAACCCACTCGAAGTGGCCTTCCACGAATGGTCGGCGATCGGACGCGACCTTCGCCGCGCAACCCGCTGGCGAGACCGCCTCGGGTACGTGTTCGGCCCGCCCGGCTGGCGGCCAGGGCGGCAGGCTGCGGCGGCCCCGCGCGCGGCAGCCTCCGACGACACCCCGAGTGAGCCCCAAGAGGCCTAACGCTCGCCTCGGGCGTCAGGCTCTCGCGCGCGCCCGCGGCTCTTCGCTGGGGAGATCGTTGCGCCGGATCACGTATTCGCGCGGCACCTGAGGTGTGTTCCAGGCCATGTCGGTGGCGACCGGCAGGTCGATCGGTTCGCCGACGACCAGCGCCCCGTCGTTCCACCACGCCGAGCGCGCCCTCCCGGCGGACTTGGCTGCGTAGAGCGCTTCGTCTGCCCGGAGCACGAGCGCCGAAACGGACTCATCTCCGGCGAGGAACGAGCCGATGCCACTACTCGTACTGAGCCGCAGCGACGCATCAACATCCTCGACGCCGAGCGCCCGCGCGACCCGCTCGGCATAGAGCAGCGCGTCTTCGGGTCCAGCCCCCGGCAGGACGGCGGCGAACTCCTCCCCACCCAGGCGCGCGACGAGGTCAACGTCGCGGCATTGCGCGGAGAGGATCCCGGCGACGCGGCGCAGCGCCTCGTCGCCGACGAGATGCCCGTGGCGGTCGTTGAAGCGCTTGAAGTGGTCGAGGTCGAACATCACCACGCTGATGTCTCGGCCCAGCTGGACGCTGGTGTCGATGAGGTCGGCAAACCGAGGATCGAAGCCTCGGCGGTTGAGCAGGCCGGTCAGGGGATCGGTGTGCGCCGCATGGGCGAGCTGCGCGTGGAGCTTCGTCTCTCGGGTCTTCATGATCGACACGAGCCCGGCCATCAGGCCGACGCAGACCGTCGTGCCGATGAACAGATCCGCGCGGACCGCCCAGGGAACCGGCGCCACCAGGAGCGCAGGGACGAGCGTCGTCACGAGGGTCACGAGCGTGACGATCAGCGCGCGCGGCGTGCAGAAATACGCGACGAAGACCGTCGGCCACAGGTAGAAGAACGGCGTGGTGCCGAACTCGTCCGAGGTGCCGAGCATCGCGCTGATGCTCACGACGCCCCAGATTGCCGAGAGCTGAAACAACACCTGACTCGGCCGCGCAACGAGCACCACGATCCCGAGGATCGTGAGCCCGACGGCGAGGGCAAGCTGCGCGCCGGCCGCCATCGGCGACAGCGACAGCGTGAAGGCTCCGAGATAGGAGGTGGAGGCCCCGAGGAGCGCCATCGTGCCGCCGACCCGCTGGCCGAGCACCGCACGGCCGTGATCGGCCTGCGTGAGATCGGGGGAGGGGTGGCCGACGGGCGCCATGCGAACTGATCGTGCGTCCGGCACCACCACTTGAATAACGTCTGGTTACACCGGACGGTTTCCGGGGCGATCATGCCGGGACCACACCCCCGAGCGTTGGAACGTCCCCCAACCAGCCAGAAAGGGCCTGGAGATCAAGCGACCGGCTCGCTCCATCAACGACCGGTCGTTGAGAAGTGCTGGTAATCGGTCGGTGCCGCCCACTTGCCACCCCATGCCCAGCCTCGAGCACCGAACGCTCGAACGACAACACTGCCGTTCGTCGCCATCCCCGGCCGGACGGTCTGGCGGTCCAGGAACGGCTCGGACGTCGCATGCGAGGTCGAACCACCCGACACATACGGGTTCTCGATCGGGTTGAGGTCGATCGCTCGCCCGTAGGCATGCTCGGACCAGCCGGTCCCGCCCGTCACCTTTCGGCAGTTGAACGCGGAGGTGTTGTCGTCGTTGATCGACCGCGTATCGCTCCCGCCGTAGCGCTGGATCGGATGCATGCGGCGAATGGGGAAGCCGGCCGAATAGAGCTCGCGAAGGACCGCCGCGACTCCCGCTGCTCGCGCGCGGTGCACCACGAGCACGCCGTCGTGGGCCCGTCCGTCGAAGCCGATGTGTCGGGCGTGGATCGCGCGGAGCTGCCCGAGGGCCACCGGGCATCCCTTGCGCCACACCGACGGCGTCATCGCCTTGCGCTCGGCACGCGTCAGCGCGGCGATCCGCGCCGTGAAGACCGGGAGGTCAGCGACGACCTGGATCGTGGTCCCGCGCTCGCGCACGGGATCACCCGGAGCCGCCGACGCCGGCCCGACCACGGCACCGGGCCCGCTGAGCGCGGCGAGGACCACCAAGAGCTGCACGGACCGACCCATGACGCCACGGTAACGCCGTGGGAACATGCGCGGATGCGCATCTTCGAGAGCCTCGCCGAACTTGGATCCGCCGTCGGCGAGGAACTCGGCCAGAGCGACTGGATCCAGATCGACCAGGACCGCATCAACCAGTTCGCGGAGGCCACCGGCGATCACCAGTGGATCCACACCGATCCGGAGAAGGCCAAGGCCGGCCCGTTCGGCACCACGATCGCCCACGGCTACCTCACGCTCTCACTCCTGCCGATGCTCACGTGGCAGTCGTACGAGGTCCGCGGCGTGGCCGGCGCCCTGAACTACGGCCTCGACAAGGTCCGCTTTCCGAGCCCGGTCCCGGTCGGCGCACGCCTGCGTTCCAGCAGCACACTGACCTCGTTCGATGCGTTCGAGGGCGGCGCCCAAGCCGTCGTCACGTGCACGATCGAGATCGAGGGCGGCACCAAGCCGGCGTGCGTGGCCGCGACGATCGTGCGCTTCTTCGCGTAGCCGCGAGGCGGCGCTACGGTCTGCGACATGGCCTCGCCCGAGCATTCCACCATCGCCACCGCTGCGTCGCTGCCGGTCATCCGGCTCGGGGAGCACCGCGTCGTGAATCCGCAGCCAGGCGAGCCGCCGTTCCTCTCGGCGGCGTCCGGCACCGCCTGGACCGACGGCCGGCTGTACTCCGTTGGCGACGACCAGGCGAGCGTCGCCGAGTTCGCCCTCGACGCGAGCGCTGTGCAGGAGGCCCTGCGCGCGGGCGTCGATATCGAGATCCTCGAGCCCGGCGTCGCCGAGCGCATCATCCCCGAAGTGCTGCCGATCGACCCCAAGGAGCGCGCCTCCGCCAAGGCCGACTTCGAGGCGCTCACGCTCGTGCGGCGCCGCGACATCGAGGGCCTTGAGCACCCAGCTCGCGACGAGATCCTGCGGCGGTTCCCGAACGGCCTGCTGATGATGTCCGGGTCGGGCGGGATGAGCTGGAAAGGGTTCCGGCGATCCACCTGCGTGGTGTATTCGCTCGACGCCGCCGGGCACATCTCCGGGCTGCCCGCGAAAATCTCCCTGGAGGCGCTGCACCAGTCGCTTCAGGACTGCGACGCCGTGAACGGCGACCTCAACATCGAGGGCATGGCGGTGTACGGCCGCTCGCTCGTGCTCGCGCAGCGCGGCAACTCAGTCGACCCCGACGGCCAGCCGGCCAAGAACCTCCTCATCCACCTCGATCTCGGCGAGGTGCTGGAGTCGATCTACACCGACCTCTCCGTCGGTGCACTCGAGCTCCAGCGCACTCGCGACTACGACCTTGGCAACCTGCCGGTCGAGGTCGACGGCGCTACGTACGACGTGAAGATCGACTTCACCGATCTCGACGCCGTCACCGGCGACCCGGAGCATCGGCTCGTCTTCACGGCGGCAGGCGAAGGCGCCGACGGGACGCCAGTGGAGCACGTGATCGCGGGCTCCGCCGTCGGCGTGATCTCGGCCGACGGCGAACTGCTGTCCATCACGCCACTGGCCGACCGCACGATCAAGCTCGAGGGCATCGACGCCCGCTACAACCCGACGCTCGGGTGCATCGACCTTCTGCTCGTCTCCGACGCGGACGACCCGGAGATCCCGGCGCCGCTGTTCGCCGCGCGTCTCGGAACCTGAGTTCGCGTTCCGGTCGGAGCGGCCGGCCACGAGTCACCTCGGCCATTCGGCCCTGGCCAAGTGACTAGACCCTGTCCTGCGGAATCCTGATTCCTCGCGATTCCGGGTTGACGAACCGCCTCCAGGAGCCGACGGTAGAGCGTGCGGCAGGGCAATCCCCCGGTCTTGCCGCACTGGCTGAGCCCGTCGTCCGAACGCCTGACATGTGCGGGCTGTTCGTGCGACGGCGCTCGCCGGACCCCGCGACAAACGCCCTTCAGGGCGTCTCGGGCGCAACCGGCACGAGGACACCGCTGAGCAGTCGCTCGATGGCGTCGGCGATCTCGTCGATCGTCTCAGGGAGGCCGGTTCGCAGGTGGCGAGTCGTGAGCTCCACGACGGCGCCAGCGATGCCAACCGCGTCGTAGACCGTCGCGAACCGTCGCCCGCCCGCGTGCTCCGCGGCGTGGAGGGTCTCCTGGAACATCACCTGCGCGAAATTCGTGACGGCCTCCTCACGGCGCGCCGCGATGCGCGGCCCGGCGTGGACGGCCTCGACGAGCACCGCCTGAGCGATCTCGGGCTCCCGCTCCACGGCGCCGAGGAAACCACGCAGTCCGCCTCGCTGACGCTCACGGGTTGTGGGACCGGCGTCCCGGGCGCCCTCGACGAGTGCGCGGACGGCGACGCTGATGCCGAGGTCGAACATCGCCAGGAAGCAATCTTCCTTGTTGCCGTAGTGCACGTAGAACGTGGCCTTCGACATCTGCGCCTCGCGGCTGATGGCGTCGACCGTCGTCGCCGTATACCCGGCGCGGACGGCGACGGCCGCCGCCGCTCGGATCAGGCGCTGCTGCTGCTGCTCGTGACGGGTCTCCGGCGGTAGGCCCCGCCAGAGGCGTCCGGCCGGGGCCGTGGCCTGATCGTTCATGCCCCGACCTTATCGGGCGTGCCTGCCGGCGCCTGCCGCGGCGCGGCCAAGGCGGCCAGCGCAGGTTCGCCTCAGCCCGACCAGGTAGAAAACTTGAACGTTCGCGTTTTTCTATGGTAGAAACGTTCGCACTGCTCCCCGCACCAGTGGAGCGGATCCTCGTCCCAAGCCCCGTCCGGTCACGCGCCGGCCCGCCAAGGAAGCTCCTCGTGTTTGCATCCCCCACTCGGCCGCGGCTGCGCGCCGCCACCGTGCTTCGAGCGGCGGCTGCCGCCACCCTCGCGGCGACCGCACTCACCGCCACCGCCACCGCCGCCAGCCGCGATGTGGTCGTCGTCGGCAACGCGTTCGGCGGCTCCGTCAGCTTCCTCGACGGCACGACCTACGAGAACCTCGGATCGATGGGAATCGCGCCCGACAAGGACGCGCGGATCCGCAACCTCTTCCTGAACCCGCTCAACATCATCGGCTACAACGTCGTGAAGAACCAGAAGGGTGGCGAGAACCTGATCGACGACATGGCGATCCTGCCCGACGGCAAGACGATCGTCGTCTCCCGAGGGATTCTGCAGGACGTCGTCGCGTTCGACATCGCCACCCGCAAGGCCAAATGGCGCTTTGAGACGGGCAGCTTCAACGCCGACCACATGGCCATCTCGCCGGACGGCACCAAGATCGCCGTCTCCGCGAGTTCGATCGGATTTACGCATCTGCTCAATGCGCAGACCGGCAAGAAGATCCACTCGTTCGGCGCCGGCGATTTCCCGCACGGCGTCGACTTCTCGGCCGACGGCAACCGCATGTACATCGGAAGCATCGGCACCACCTACCTGCCGTACGCGCTCAACAGCCAGAAGGGCAACCGCCAGCTCACCGTCGTCGACGTCAACACAAAGGCGACCCTGCGCACCTACCGCTTCGACGCGGGCGTGCGGCCGACGGTCATCACCCACGACGAGTCAAAGGCCTACCTGCAACTGTCGTACCGCCGCGGCTTTGTGGAGTTGGACACGGCCACGGGCCAGATCACGCGCTCGGTGCATGTGCCCGGAAACGCGACGGGCGACGCGCTCTTCCCCGACCGCCTTCCGGCCAATTCCATGCACCACGGCCTCGCGATGAACGAGGACGAGACCAAGCTCTGCAACGCCGGCACGATCGACAACGAGATCGCGATCGTCGACCGGGCCACCTTCACGGTTGACCGCAAGATCGGCGGCTTCGCGAAGCCGTACTGGTCACAGACGGCCCGCAATGGCGACGACTGCCTGGTGTCCAACAGCACCGGCAACTACGTCTCGGTGATCAGCTACGCCACGGGCCAGGAGACCAAGCGCGTGAAGGTCGGCACGTACCCGCAGCGCGAACGACTCGGGTCCGTCGACACCGCGTCGCTGGCGACGCTTTCAAAACTGCCCGGCTGATCCGCAACTTGGCCGCGTCGTGGGGGAGCGACGAGGCCACGCCCGGCCTCCGGGCAGGGGAGGTGAGCTGGGTCGGGGCATGTCCTGACCCAGCTCGCTCTCAGGAAGCTCTCAGCTTTGTGCGGGCTTCCTCTAACCCGGCTTGGCAATGGTGATGAAGCCGCCCAACCAGCGAAAGGCTCTCCGCACCATGCCCCAGGCTTACAAACTCGTCGCCGTCCTTGCCAGTACCGCCGCCGCCGGCCTCTCCGGCGCCGTGATCGCAGGCGCCGCCGATTCCGCATCGAGCACCACGCCCACGACCCCCAAGACCCACCAGGGAGGCCACGGCGGCCCGGGTCGCGGCGGCCCAGGCGCCGGCGAGACGGCCCTCACCGGCGACACGAAGACCAAGGTCGAAGCCGCGGCGCTCGCCAAGGTGCCCGGTGGCACGATCGTCCGCAGCGAGACCGACAACGGCGGGGTGTACGAGGCGCATGTGAAGAAGGCCGACGGCACCGAAGTCGAGGTCAAGGTCGACAAGGACTTCAAGGTCACCGCAGTCAACGCAGCGCCTGCCGGCGGTGGCCGCGGCGGCCATGGCGGCCGCGGTGGTCGCCATGGCATGAAGGGGAACCTGACGGCCGTCGCCAAAGCCCTCGACGTGACCGAGGCCAAGCTGCAGAGCGCCGTGGAAGCCGCCCGCCCGGACAAGCCGACGGCCCCCAAGACGCGCGACGAAGATCACGAGGCTGAGCACGCGGCCCGCGAGGCAGCGTTCTACGCGGCCGTCGCCAAGACACTCGGCAAGAGCGCGGATGACGTGGAAAAGGCATTCGAGGCCAACCGCCCCACGAAGCCAACCCGCTAAACCGACTCGCCCAAACCCGCGAGCAACGCGCCCCCGCCACACCTGAGCGTGGCGGGGGCGCTTCTGCGTGGCCAGACGCGATCGGAATGATCATTCCGCTCGCGCTATAGTTGCTTGCAGGAAGCAATCTCTTCCTCGCAATCATGGCCTCACCTCTCCGCTCTTCACCCCCGAACTCCTCCGCTCGATCGGCGACCGACGCGCCGCCCGCCGATCCGGTCGAGCAGCTGATCCGCCAGCTCTATGGCCTCGGCGCGGTGCGCCGCGAACTCGGTCGAGCCGCACAGCGCGAACTCGAAACCCAAGGCTTCGCCGCGCTCGGCGCGATTCGGCGGCGCGGCGCGTGCCGCGTGAGCGACATCGCCACCGACCTGCAAGTCGATCTCTCGGTGGCGAGCCGCCAAATCGCCGCCCTCGTAAGTGCCGGGCACGTCGAACGGCGCCCCGATCCCGCCGATGGTCGCGCCCACCTGCTGCACCTCACCGACGACGGCGCGGCCGCCATCGGCCGCGCGCACCGCCAGATGATTGCCGTGCTCGGGGACGCGCTCGCGTCCTGGGACCCGGCCGACGTCGAAACGCTCACGCACGGCCTCGAGCGCCTGAGCCAGTCCTTCACCTTGCCGCTCCCAGAACAGGAGGGTTCCGCATGAGCACCACCCCCACACCCACCGGTGCCGACGGCACCGCCGACCTGAACCCCCTCGACCACGCAGCCGCCGAGTCGAGCGGGATGACGCACCGCCAGATCCTCGAGGCGATGTCTGGGCTGATGCTCGGCATGTTCGTCGCGATCCTGTCGTCGACCGTCGTTTCGACCTCCCTGCCGATCATCGTCGCCGACCTCGGCGGCAGCCAGTCGGCATACACCTGGGTGGTCACCTCAACCCTGCTTGCGCTGACGGTCTCCACGCCGGTCTGGGGCAAGCTCGCCGATCTGTACAACCGCAAGACGCTCGTGCAGATCGGCCTCGTGATCTACACCTCGGCCTCGATCCTGGCCGGGCTCTCCCAGAACATGGAGCAGCTCATCTTCTTCCGCGTGATCCAGGGCATCGGGGTCGGCGCGATGACCTCGCTCGTGCAGGTGATCCTGTCCGACCTCGTCTCCGCGCGCGAACGTGGCCGCTACTCGGGCTACCTCGGCGCGGTATTCGGGGTCGGCACGGTCGTCGGCCCACTCCTAGGCGGCCTCCTCACCGACTCGCTCGGCTGGCGCGCCTGCTTCTACGTCGGCGTGCCCTTCTCGGTCGCCGCGTTCATCACGCTGCAGCGCACCCTCAAGCTCCCGCGGCGCCCCCGCGGCGAGGTCCACATGGACTACCTCGGCGTGCTCACGATCGCCGGGTCCGTGTCGGCCCTGCTGATCTGGGTCTCGCTCGCCAGTCACCAGTTCGCCTGGGTCTCCTGGCAAACCGCCGTCCTCGTCCCGCTGGGCGTCGCCCTCGGGTTCGCCGCGGTGGCCGTGGAGCGCCGAGCCCGCCAGCCACTGGTGCCGCTGCGTCTCTTTGGCGAGCGCACCGTCCTACTCTCCGTGATCGCGTCGATCTCCGTCGGCATTGCGATGTTCGGCACCACCGTCTTCCTCAGCCAATACCTCCAACTCGCACGCGGGATGACGCCGACGGAGTCCGGCCTGCTGTCGATCCCAATGGTCGTCGGGCTCTTCCTCTCGTCGACGATCATCGGCCGCAAGGTCTCGGCGACCGGCCGCTACAAGAAGTGGATGATGGTCGGCGCAACGATGCTCACCGGTGGGCTGCTGCTGATGGGCACGCTCGACGAGACGACCAACCTCATCGAACTCGGCGTCTTCATGCTGATCATCGGCGGTGGCGTCGGGATGCTCATGCAGAACCTCGTGCTGATCGTGCAGAACTCCGTCGAGCGGGAAGACATGGGTTCGGGCTCTTCGCTCATCGCGTTCTTCCGCAGCCTCGGCGGCGCGACCGGCGTGTCGGTCCTCGGTGCCGTCCTCGCCTCGCGCGCGAGTTCAAGCATCAGCGACGGCCTTCAGCAGGCCGGCACCGAGGGCGCCGGCGGAGCGCTCGGCGGCGGCAAGGTGCCCGATCTCTCGACGCTCCCCGAGCCCGTCGTGCGGATTGTCGAGCACGCCTACGGCGTGGGCGTAGGCGAGATCTTCCTCGTCGCCGCGCCGCTCAGCCTCATCGCGCTCATCGCGGTCGCGCTGCTCAAGGAGGTGCCACTCGGCACCAAGAGCGGTCTGGATCTCGCTCGCGAAGCGGCCGCCACTTCCACGCCAAGCCGCCAGACGCCGACCTCCAGCGCCGCGTAGGACCAACCGTGTCAGACGCGGCGCGCGAGGCGGTCGGCGAGGACCGCCAGCTGCGTCATGAGTCCGGCGCGTTGCTTGATGCCTTCGATCGGGCCGGCACCGTCGGCCTCGCGCTGCAGCGCCGTGAGGGTCACGACGAGCCGCTCGGGCGAGATCCAGTCAGCCCACGGCGACGCCGCGTACTCGGCGCTGAACAACGCCGCCTGTGCAGCCTTCAGTGGCGTCTGGCCTGACGCTCGCTGCGCCGCCCCGACCTCGGCCACCCAGGTGAAATGCGCAAGGAGCGTGTCGACCTCGGCCAGGCCCGACACCGGTCCGTGCCCCGGCACGACGACCTTGGGCTTCAGGGCCTTGATCCGCTCCAGCGCCGCCGTCCAGTTCGACAGCGGACCGACCCACATGATCGGGGTGACCCCGACGAACAACGTGTCCGCCGCAAACACGATGTCGTCGTCGGGAAGATGGACGATCAGATCGCCGTGGCTGTGCGCCGGACCCACCTCGATCAGGTCGACCCGCCGCCCGCCGACGCTGAGTTGCAGCGCTCCGCTGAAGGTTTCGGTCGGCCATGTGAGGCGCACGCTGCCGAAGTCCCACGGCTTCCCCATCTCCGCGAGATAGCGAAGGAGGAGCTGGCCACTGCTCAGCACGCGGCCGGGGCCTGGGAGGCGCACCACCGGCGCCCGGCCGAGCGCCCCCGACAGGGATACCAGCCGCCCGAGCCGCTGCGGGTCCTCATGGTCGAAGTGACCGCGGCAGGCGTCGGTCGCGATGATGCGAGGGGCACCGACCACGGCATTCCCCCACGTGTGGTCGCCGTCAGGGTGGGTGTTGACGAGGGTGCTGATCGTCGCACCCTCCAGGGGCGCCGCGCTGAGCATGAAGGCCGTCGACGGTTCGTCCCATTGCGTGTCGATCAGGAGGGCCTCGCCGTCGTCGCCGACGACCAGGCCGGCGTTCGATTCACCCCAGCTTCCGCGTGGGAACACCCACGCGTGCACTCCGTCGCCGATCCGCTCCCACGTGCGCTGCGTCCCCATGCGGCCAGGCTGGCACATCGCCGGGGCTCCTGCGTCCGTCGCGCCCCCCTAGGGTGAGGCCGTGGCCGCCGCGGACGACCCCGAATTCGCTGGGGACTTCGACCCGGCCGCCGTCAGGCGCAGCGCCGTGCGCGTCACCGTGCTGCTCTTCGTGCTGCTCTTGATCGGGCTGCTCACGCCTGGGCTCGGCACGCTCCGCGACCGCATCGGCGAGGCCGATCTTGGCTGGCTCGCCGTCGCCGTGGGCCTTGAGGCGATGTCGGGGTTCAGTTACGTCCTGATGCTGAGGCCGGTGTTCCTGCGCGGGCAGTCGTGGTGGATGGCCCAGCGGCTCGGCTGGTCTGAGCTGGCGATGGGGTCGATCGTGCCGAGCAGCGGCGTGGCAGGACTCGCGCTCGGCGCCTGGATCTTCAACCGGGTCGGCGCGAACCCTCGGGTCATCGCGCGGCGGTCGGTCGCCTTCTACCTGATCAAGGGTTCGGCGAACTTCGTCGCGGTCGCGGTCGTCGGCCTGTTGATGTTCGTCGGGGTCGGCCCCAGCGTGTCGCCCTGGCTCACCCTCTTCCCCGCACTCGTGTCGATCACGCTGATCTTGGTCGTGGCGATCTACCTGCCGCGGATCGGCCCGGGCGCGCCCGCCCCCGATGACGCCGTGCGCGTCCGCAGGGTGCTCCATGCGTCGCGCAAGGGCCTGGTCCACGCCGTCGGCGAAGCCGGTGAGATCCTGCGCCGCCGTGAGTTCTCGGTGTACTTCGGTGCGCTTGGCTACTGGTTCTTCGACAACGCCGTGCTCTTTGCGACGTTCCACGCCTTCGGTGAGGACCCCGCTCTGACCGTGGTGCTCTTGGCCTATCTGATCGGCCAGCTCGGGGGACTGATCCCGGTGCCGGGTGGGATCGGCGGCGTCGACGGCGGGCTCGTCGGTGCATTCGTGGTCTACGGCCTCAGCGCCGAGGCCGCGTTCATTGCCGTGCTGGCGTACCGCGTGATCCTGTTCTGGCTGCCGCTGATGATCGGTGCCGTCGCCTTCGTCTCGATTCAGAAGCGCGTCAAGGCGATCGAAGCCGAGAACAAGGCCCGCGACCTCGAGCGGAGCGCCAAGGCCGATGACGCCGACCCGGTGCCTGAACCTGCCTCACTTCTGAGCCGCGAGCATTCCGAAGGCCAGCCCCCGAGTTCCGACCCTCCGGACGGCACACATCCACCGACTGCGGGCATAGGGTGACGCCATGGCTTACCAGTCCGACACGCTGATCCAGGTCGTCCAGCTCCGCACGATCAACGCCTACCTCGTGCGCGAGGACGACGGCCTCACGCTGATCGACGGGATGATGGGTAACCAGTCGCGGCGAATCCTCGCGGCCGCCAAGGCCGCCGGGGCCCCGATCAAGCGCATTGTGCTCACGCACGCCCACCCGGATCACGTCGGCGCGGTCGACAAGCTCATCGCCGCGCTGCCGGGGGTCGAGTTCATCGTCGGCACCAGGGAGGCCAAGACGCTGAACGCCAAGCCCAAAGCCGAGCCCGGCGAGCCGAAGGGCAAGCTGCTTCCACAGGCCGGTGGCGTGAAGTCGACGCCGACCCGCTTGGTCAACGACGGCGACACCATCGGCTCACTCCAGGTTCACGCCGCTCCGGGTCACAGCGTCGGACACCTCGCGTTCCTGGACACGCGCGACCGCAGCCTGTTCTGCGGCGACGCATTTTCGACGATCGGCGGGGTCGCGACGACGGCTGGCCCGTACTGGCGCTTTCCACTCCCCGGCCTGTTCACCTGGCACAAGCCGACCGAACTCGAAAGCGCGAAGCGGCTCGCCGCGTTGAACCCTGCTCGTCTCGCGCCCGGCCACGGTGCCGTGATCGAGTCGCCCGCGGCGGCGATCAGCGCCGCGATCGCGCGGAGTTCCTAGGCGATCACCTAGAGCGCGCTCGCGAGCCCGTCAGCCAGCGTGCGCGGGCGATAGTCGAGTTCACGAGTCGCCTTGGCGTGCGACGCGTAGTAGGTGACGCCATCGGAGGCCGCGATGGCCTCGCGCATGTTCTTGGGCATGCCGATCACCGGCCCGACGACCGGGCCCGCTGGAGCCAACGCTCGAAGGAGCCGCGTCGGCACCGTGAACCGTGGCGGCTTGCGACCGCCGAGGACTGACGCGCGTTCGATCAGCTCACCGAGGGTCGCCGACTCGCCGGAGAGCACGTACTGATGACCGACGCCGCCCTTCTCGAGGGCCAGAATGATGCCGGACGCAACGTCGTCCACATGCACCATGCTCACGCCGAGGGTCGTGAGGGCTGCAGCAGGAAGCTTGCCCTGCGCGGCGCGGACCAGGGTGGCGCCGATCTCAGAATGGTCGCGCGGGCCGTAGACCGCTCCGGGCTGCACGATCACGATCGGTGCGCCATCTCGGGCGTACTCGAGGGCGATCTGATGTGCGTGGTACTTCGTCTCGTCGTAGGCCGAGAGGAACCCGGCGGCCGGGTCGCGCTCGTACGTCTCGTCGACCTCTCGACCACCGGTGTCGCCAAAGACGCCCACCGTCGAGACGTAGACGATCTTCTCGACGCCGGATCGCACCAGGCCCTCGAGCACGTTCGCGGTGCCTTCGACGTTCGCTTGGTGGAGCATCTCGCGATCGGCCGACGACACCCCGATCCGATAGATCGCCGCGCCGTGAATCGCGACATCACAGCCGTGGGCGGCCAGGGCGATCCCGTCGGCCGTGGACAGATCCCCCTCGACCAGTTCGGCACCGACGCGCCGCAGGTCGTGCGCCTTTTCGGGTGTCCGCACCAGCGCCACCACGTCATGCCCGAGGTCACGGAGCTGGCGCGCGACGGCGCCGCCGATGAATCCCGTTCCCCCGGTGAGAAAGACCCGCATGGCAGCAATCCTAGACCTGCCGCAGCCCGCCACGATCCCCGCAATTCACGGGATCTTGGAGTGTTGCGGCGCCAAGGGCTCGTACGACCGGGGGACGAATGAGGCGCACCGCCGCCCGCCACGCGGCGGGCGGACCGCCGCTGGCCGGCCACTCGACGCCCGCCACGCGGTGAACGGCCAAAAGGTGTCGCCAGAACAACACATTCTGGCCGCTCACCGCCGACCCGGCCGCTCACCGACCCGGCCGCTCACCGCTCGCGTCGGCTACTGAACCATCCGGCGACTTCGTGGGTGACCCAGAGGAGCAGCAGGGCCGCGACGAGGACGGCTCCGACGATGACGGCGACGCCGGCCACCGCGGCGAGTCCCAGCAGCACCCACCGTAGGTTCGCGCCGCCGAGCGCCCAGGCCACCATCATCAGGATGGTCTGGAACGAGAAGGCCAGCACCATCACCGCGTAGCCGAGCCCGAGGAGGTTCATCTTCCAGGCTGGGCGCGGATACGGGGTGCGAATGCTCCGGCCCCGTGTCATGCGTCCGAAGGCGCGGGCAGGGAGCCGCGCCCCGAGCACCGCCACGCTGAGGATCGCGGCCAGCAAGAAGAGCTGCGCCCAGCCATACGACGCGTGCGAGGTCGACACGTCTTCACGGGCCCAGCGCTCGAATCGCGCGTTGGCATCGTGGAACTGGAAGGAGATCGGGAGCTGGTCGACCAGCAGGTTCAGCCCTTTGTCCCAGGCATCGAGCAGACGCCAACCGGCCGAGCCCGGCGTCGCCAGGGCTCCGGCCATGGCCAGACTCACGAGCGCGACCGCAGCAATCAGCGAGAACTGCAGCAGGAGCGCAAGCGGCCGGGGCCCATTCCCCCGCTCCCAGGGCGATACGGGAATCCCACGCTGCGGCCCCTTGATCCTCCTGGAATAGAGCTTCACGGTCCCGTGCTCGCGAGGCTTTGGCGCCGGCCGGCGCACCTTGCCATCGGGCTGGTCCTCACCGATCCAACCCTCCCCGTCGACCTTGGTCGGATCGCGAAGCAGCATCCCCGTGAGCGCCCAGGCCGGCTGCGCGCGGAGCTGATCGCCGATCACCTCGACCATGGTCGCCTCCTCCTTGTCGAAGCGATCGGGGAGCTTCGTGAGCCGCAGCCCCCAGTCGATGGCCTCGTCGGTCATCCAGTGGAGGGTCGGCCACGAGAGCAGCGAGGTTTCCGACGGCTTACTGCCGCCAATGTCGGAGTGCACGCCGCGGAACCACACCTGCTTGAGGGTCTGGTCCGAGCGCACCCGTCCGTCGAAGTCGCGTGGCCGGAACTGCCGCCGGTGCTCGTCGAGGGCCAAGGCATGCCGGACGTGCCGGTACCGGTTCTTGTAGATCGTCGGCGCGCTCGAGATGCGCGTGCGCGCCACCGGCAGGATCCCAACGGAGTCGACGGTGTCCCAGGCCCCGATGAAGTGAATCGGGGCGTCCCTCCCGATCGGGGTGGTGAACTGCGCCCTGATCTGCGCCGCGACTGCCTCGCGGCTGATCTTCGCCGGGCGACCCTGTGCTCCGGGCTGCTTGCGGGACCGCTGGCTCGTTGCGGCACCCAGCGCCTCGATCGCGCGAACGGCCGGGCTCGCGGCTCGCGGCGCCGCTCGCGCCTCGGTGCGCACCACTGGCTTTTCGGCCGTCCGCGGCGCCCTTGCGTCGGGATCAAGCAACGACGACCCGTCGTCCTGCGGCACCGGATTCGGCACGGCATCCTCGCCCAACATGCCGTGGAGCCCCACGTATTCCCTCACCGCGCTGGCGTCGAACTGGTCGCTCGCCTTCGCGAAGTACACGCTGAGCAGCGTTGGCAGCAGCACCTCGTGTTCGGGCCGGATCAGCCCGAACAGATTCACCATGCCCCCGACCGCTCGCACCGTGAAGGCTCCGCGGGAGAACCCGAAGAGGTAGATCTCGTCGCTGGTCTCGCCACGGCCCGCGTCGTGGCGACCGTACTCGCGACAGAGGAAGAGATAGGCCTGCCCGATGTTGTCGTAGATCCCCGACCCGAGCGCGAGCCCAGCGACCCTCCGGCCGAACTCGGTGACGATTCCGCAGACGCCGGTCGGCGGGAGCCCGGCTCCGGCACCGACACCCGGGTCGTAATAGAGCACCTGCTCGGGCGCTGGAGGATGCTGTGCGGCGCCCCGCTCGCGCTCGGCCTGAAGGCGGTGGTAGAGCTGAACGACGTTCGTGTCCTTCACGCCGCCCGTCAGGGTGTTGTTCGTCCCGTCGCAGCAAACGACGATCTGGCGGTGATCGGACGGCCCCGGCGGCGCCTCGACGGACCGGTTCCCAGTGCGGTCTTGGCGCGCTTCCACTCGCTCACCATAGACGCAGCCACCCACGTCCTGTCAGTGGAACGCACCTCCAGAACCGTCTGAGGCGCGGTCAGTTACAGTCGTGTATATGGACCCTTCGACCCCGCCTGCGCGCAAGAAAGACGGCCGGAGGGAGCGCACCGCGAAGGCCATCGGGACCGCCGCATCCGCCTTGTTCTTCGAGCAGGGCGTCGCCCGCACCACGATCGACGAAATCGCCGACGCCGCTGGCGTCTCCGTCGGCTCGGTCTACGTGCATTTCGGCAGCAAAGAGGCGCTTTACCTCAAGCTGGTCGAGGATGCCGCCGCGGTCAACGCGCGCTACGTGGCCGAGGCTGAGCCGTCGGACTCACCGATGCAGCGCGTCTTCAACGCCGGCGACGCCTACGTGCGGTTCGCCCTTGAGAATCCGGTCCAGTTCCGGTTGATCTCGATGCAGGTCAACCAGCCGAGTTCGAACCCGGACCTTGAGGAAGCCCGCAAGCGCATCACCGAGCGCGTCGAGGCGCGGCTCACCGCGATCGGGCTCGACCTCGGCGCGGCCATGGCTGCCGGCGAGCTGGACACGATGCCCGTCGAGACCGCCGTCAAGTTCCTCTGGGCGACCTGGTCGGCGGTCATCGGCCTCACGCTGCGCACCGACCGCCTGAGGATCAGTCCCGAGGAGCTGCAGGTGACCCTGGCGATCGCCCGCAACGTGCTCGCACGCGGGATGGGCGGCGATATCAGCGGCGACCAACTCTTCGAGAATCTCGGCGTTCGGTGGACCCCGGGCGCCGAAACAGACGCCGATCGCACCTAACGCGCGACCGGCTTGCCTCGACATGCGCGTGCCCTCGCGCTGAACGCCGGAACGAGCCCGGCGCGTGGCGCTTAGCTCGGGTGGCGCTTAGCTCGCGTGATGCTCAGCGTTCGCCGCGGCGACGCCTGCCGTGATGGGCTGCGCCGGAGCGACCGTCGCGCGATCAGCCGTGAACGCCGAGGTGTCGAGGGCGTCCGAGCTGGAGCCGATGGCGGACTTGAACTCGCGCAGACCCTTGCCCAGGGAGCGCCCCGCGTCCGGCAGACGCTTGGGGCCGAGCACCACGAGGGCGATCACGAGGACGATGACGAGTTCCATGGGGCCGATATTGGGCATGAGCCAGTTCTTTCGATGAAGTGATTCGTCGCACCTATCGGACGCGACCAGGTGTTCCAGTAGAGCAGCCTTCTCTGCAAACGCCATGGTGACAGCCGGATGTTTCCGGCTTGTTCACTGATGCGTTCGGGAGCCGTAACCTCCCTCGGGATGACCGCCCACCCCGGAACCGCGGCGGAGCAGCCGATTCCCGCCAGCGGGACGCTTGCGATCCCCGGCGAGGGTGAGGTGCGCGTTTGGTGGGCTTCAACCCGCGTTCCGACCTCCACGGTGGAGGCTCTTCGTGCGGATCTCGACGACGAGACGATGGGACGCGTCAACGCCATGGTCCGCGACGCCGACCGCACGCGCGGCATCCTCGCCCACGGGCTCCTGCGACGCCTCGTGTCCGCCTACACCGGTCAGGAGCCTGCTGCGGTGACGCTCACGCGCGCCTGCGCGAGTTGCGGCGCCACCGACCATGGCAAGCCGATGCTCCTTGCGCGCGGAGGAGGCGGTCGCCCACCACTCCAGTTCAATCTCGCGCATTCGGGCGAGATCGTCGCGGTCGCGCTCGCAGGCCCGTCGACGCCGATCGGCGTCGACGTCGAGAGCCTCCAGGAAGACTTCGACTGGGCACCCACACGCCGCCACGTCTTCACCGACGATGAGTGGGACACCACCTGCGCCGATGCCGACCCTTCCGCGGCACGGTTCGCGCTCTGGGCGCGCAAGGAAGCGGCCGCCAAGGCCACGGGGCACGGACTTGCGATCGACCTGGTGCGCGTCCCGATCTCGCGGGAACCGCATGGCGATGGCGCGCGACGCGGCCGGCTCCAGGCGACCGAACGGGCCTACGAACTCCTCGTGACCGATGTCGTCACGGCTCCAGGCACCGCGGCGGCCGTCGCAACCGTGGGGACCGGGCGCGCGCCGATCGTGCGCGTCGCGCGGGCCGCGCTCGTGACCGAGTAGACGCCACGAGGCGCCGGCCCGGCGCTGAGACCGGGCCCTGGCCTGGTCTCAGGTGCCCTTCGAGACGCCGCCGTCGGCGTGGCCCGAATGCTGGTGATGGAGTTCTTCCACCTCATGGAAGGCCGACGCCGCCGCCACGGCCGCATCCATCGGGGTCGTGGACTCGGGGATCTCGTCGTCGACCGGGATCGGCTCGCCCTTGGCCGCCAACGCCGCATCCTCAGCCGCGCGAAGCGCGGCGAACTCGATCGCTTGCTCCTTGGTGGTGAGCGTGAGCCACGAGACGATCGCGCCGAGGATCATGATGACCGTCGCCACGATCAACCCCAGGTGGTACCCGGTCACGAAGGCCTCGGTTTCGTTGACGCCGCTGTCGATCGCGTGCTGGCGACGGACCACCAGCACGGCGCCGATCGCGACGATGCCGAGGACACCGGAGATCTCACGCGCAGTACTCACGATCGCGGAGCCACCGCCGGCCTTTTCGTGCGGGAGCCGGTCGAGCACCGCCGACGTCATCGGCGTCGTGAGGCCGGACCCGAGCCCGACGACGCACAGGCCTGCCAGGAAGCGGATCGGCGGGTCGTCGGCGCCGATGAACACGCCCATGAGCAGGCCGACCGCGATCAGCATCATGCCGAACGCGACGGTGATGTTGACCCCGACTGCGTTCGCCATCTTGGCTCCGATCGGCACCGTGACCCCGATGGCGATGGCGAGCGGCAGGTAGAACAGGCCGGCGTCGAACGGACTGAGCTTCAGGATGTCCTGGAGGAACAGGGCCGTGAAGAAGAGCACACCGTTGATGCCGAGGCCCCAGATGATCTGCGCGGCGACGCCACCGCTGAAGATGCGGTCCTTGAAGAGGACAAGGTCGACCAGGGGGAAGCGCGTGGCCTTCTCGGTGCGGATGAAGATCCACGCCGAGATCACGCCGACGGCGATGCTCCCGAGGACGAACGCGGACGTGAACCCATGCTCCTGGCCGTGGACCAGCACGAAGGTGAACGCGAAGAGCGAAAGCGTCGACGTGATCAAGCCGGGGAAATCCAGCTTGGCGATCAGCTCAGGGCGCTCAGGCAGCGCGATGTGCTCCGGCGGTACGGTTTTGCGGACCATCGCGATGGCGGCGATGCCGATCGGGATGTTGAGGAAGAAGATCCAGCTCCAGTGCGCGACTTCGACGATTGCGCCGCCGACAATCGGGCCGAGCGCGATCGCGCTCGCAATCGAGGCCGTCCAGATCCCGACCGCCAAATGGCGCTTTTCCGTGTCGACATCGTTGGCCAGCACCGCGCCGGTTGCCGGGAGGACCAGCGCGCCGCCGACGCCCTGAAGCACGCGCGCGAGGACCAGGAGGGGGCCGTTCGGGGCAAAGCCGGCGAAGATCGAGGCGAGGACGAAGATCACCATGCCGGTGATCAAGATCTGGCGCCGCCCGAAGAGATCGGTCAGGCGCCCGCCGACCATCAACAGGCTGGAGAACGCCAGGATGTAGCTCGTGCCGACCCACTGCAGGCCGGTGAGGGAGAGACCGAGATCCTCCTTCAACGACGAGAGCGCAATGTTGAGGACCGTGTTGTCGAGCCCGGTGATGAACGCGCACAGAACGAGCGCGACCATGAGCAGCGAGTGCTTTGCGTAGGGCTCCGTGCCCGGAGGGGCTGCGACACTCACAACGGGATGTTTCCGTGCGAGCGCAGGGGGGCGTCGCTGCGACGCCCTTCCATCAGGTCGAGCCCGCGGGCGATCTCCATACGGGTCTCGTGCGGCGCAATCACCTTGTCGACCCAGCCGCGCTCGGCGGCAGGGATCGGCGAGAGGTGCTCGTCTCGGTAGTCGGCGAGCAGCTCGTTGTAGAGCGTTTCGACATCCTCACCCGCCTGAATCGCGCGCATGAGTTCGCGGCCATGCACGATCTTGACGCCGCCCTTCTCGCCCATGACCGCGATCTCAGCGGTCGGCCACGCAAGGTTGATGTCGTTGTCGCTGTGCTTGGAGCCCATGGTGGCGTACGCGCCGCCGTAGGCCTTGCGCAGGGTGACGGTGACGGTCGGCACCTTGGCCTCAGCGTAGCTGTAGAACAGCTTGGCTCCTCGACGGATCGCCCCGCCGCGCTCCTGCTCGAGGCCCGGCAGGTAGCCCGGGACGTCGACGAAGGTCACGATGGGCAGGTTGAAGGCGTCGCAGGTGCGCAGGAACCGCGCGGCCTTTTCGCCGGCGTCGATGTTGAGCGTGCCGGCGTTGACGGCTGGCTGGTTGGCGATGATGCCGACCGCCCGGCCCTCGATGCGGCCGAAGCCGATGATCATGCTCCGCCCCCACTTCGCATGCATCTCGAAGAAGTCGCCGTCATCGACCACACGCTCGATCACCTCGAGCACGTCGTAGGCCTTGGTGCCCTCGATGGGCACGATCGAGTCGAGTTCGTAGTCCCGCTCGGAAAACTCGCGGGAGGTCTGGTTCGCGAACCGCGGAGGTTCGACGACGTTGTTGCTCGGCAAGAACGAGAGCAGGCGGCGACATGAGAGCAGCGACTCCTCGTCGTTGTCGTCCACGTGGTGGCAGTTCCCGGTGATGGCGTTGATCTCCGCGCCACCGAGTTCCTCCATCGTGGTCTCCTCGCCCGTGACCTCGCGAACGATCTCGGGGCCCGTGAGGAACATGTGCGACGTGCCGTCGACCATGAAGATGAAGTCGCCCATCGCCGGTGAGTAGACGGCGCCGCCGGCGCACGTGCCCATGATCAGCGTGATCTGCGGGACGACACCGGACAGGTCGACGTTCTTCTTGCCGACGATCTGGAAGTTGGAGAGGGCCGTGACGCCCTCTTGGATGCGGGCGCCGCCGGAGTCCGCGAGGCCGACGATCGGGCACCCGGTGTCCTGGGCGAGTTCCATGATCCGCACCATCTTCTGCGCGAACGTCTGGCCGACGCTCCCGCCCATGACGGTGGCGTCCTGCGAGAAGACACAAACGGGGCGTCCGTCGATCAGCGCGCGGCCCGTAACGACGCCGTCACCGTACGGACGCTGTTCACCGGCACCGTCGGCGGAGCGCAGCGGTGCACGCCGCAGCCGACCGACTTCGACGAACGTGCCGGGATCGACGAGCAGGTCGATCCGCTCGCGGGCCGTGAGCTTGCCCTTGGCGTGGTGCTTCTCGATCGACCCGGGCTTGCCGGGGTACAGGGACTCCTCACGACGAGCGCGGAGCCCGTCGATCGATTCCTGCATGGTCGGCTGGGTGCGGCTCACAGGCCCCCCTCGGGGTTCGCCGCGGTCGCCGGAGCGCGGTTCAAGACTTCGCGCATGTGCGCCGCCATCGTTTCTACACCAGGGCGGTCGATGCAGGTGATGTGCGTCCCCTGCACATGGACGATCTCCAGTTCAGCACTGAAGTCATCCCAGCCGAGGGCCTCCTCGTCGCGGTCGTACCGCGGGTCGAGGCTGGTGGTGAGACCACGGTCACTGGCGCGGTAGAGCACGATCTTGCCCTCGTACGGCTCGGCGACGTAGCGCTCGGCGATGCGTGCGTCGATGTACGACGTGCGCTGATGCTCGAGCACGCCGGGGCTCATGCCGAGGCCCGCGTCTTCCACGATGTTCATCATCAAAGCGACCTGGGCATCTTCGTCGAGTTCCACAAGCGAATCGATGTCGATGTCGATCGGGATGTCGTAGGTCTCGCTCATGTACGCGAAGAAGCGCTCGAAGCGGTCCTTGAGGAGTTCGCGCTCGGTCACGCCCGGCGTGGGCTTGGGGATCGTCGTGTCGATCATCGCGACGAGATCGATGTCTTCTCCGGCCGCTTTGAGCTGCTGGGCGACCTCGTAGGCCAGCACCCCGCCGAGCGACCAGCCACCAAGGCGGTACGGGCCGTGCGGCGCGATGTCGCGGATCATCGCGATGTAGTGCGCCGCCTTCTCCTCGATGTGGCGCAGGCCCTCGAGCCGCTCGAAGCCGTACACCGCCTGGCCAGCGTCGAGCAGCTCGACGAGGTTTTGGTAGACCGACGTCGGGCCGCCGGCCGGATGGAAGAGGAACAGCGGCGGGTTGCCGTTGTCGCCGGCCTGGAGCACACGGACGGGGTTGCCGCCGTTGCCTTCGACCTGATCACGGAGCAGATCGGCCTGCTTCTCGATCGACCGGTGGGCGAACACCTCGGTGGCGTCGAGCTCAGGGCCGAGCCGCTCGCGCATCGCGGCGATGATCGCCTCGACAGCGGTCGAGTCGCCACCCAGCTCGTCAAAGTCGGCGGTCGCGCTGAGCGGGCCTTCGCCGAGCACGTCCTCCCAGATCGCGGCAATCCAACGCTCGGTCGCGTCACGGGGCTCGATGTAGCGCTGGGCGCGTGGAACGAGCGAGACGCGGCGCGGCGTGGCGTCCGAGAGGCCAAGTTCGCCGGCGATCGCCTCTTCGAGGTCAGCGAGGCAGCCGCCCTGGAGCAGGAGCTTGGTCGGCAATTCGATGCCGAGGTCCTGCTCGACGGCACCCTTGGCGCGCACCGCCATGAGCGAGTCGAAGCCGAGCTCGGTGAGCGGAGCGTCGACATCGAGGTCGTCAGGGTTATGAGCCATGACGGCCGCGACACGCTCCAGGAGGCGGCGCGCGAGGAGCGCGCGGGCGCCTTGCGGATCGGAGGCACGGAGCGCCTCGATCTGCGCCCGGCCCTCGCCGAAGCCGTCGCCGCCCTCGGCGAGCTGCACGTCTTCCGGGATCTCGCTGCGGTCCACCGCGCGAAGCACGATGTCGCGTGCTTGCAGGAGGACCGTGCCGTCTTCAGCGACGAGGGTGACGGTTCCGCTGGCGGTGCCGTCGGCCTGCTCCGTCACCTTCGCGGTGACCTGGCCGCCGCGCGTCGGGTCGCCAGGAACCTCGAGCGAGCCAATGCTGTTGGCCAGGAACGCCGGGTCTGAGCCTTCCCGGATCAGCCGGCTGGCGGACACGCCGAGCACCTGGAGGCAGGCATCGATGAGCGCCGGGTGCACGCGGTAGTGGCGGTCGGCCAGCGCCGCGAGCGGCAGGGCGATGCGGGCCGTCGCCGACCCGTCTTCGTGGAGGCGAGCATCGCCGACGCCAGCGAACGCGGGGCCGTGACGGAGTCCGGCTGCGGCGTAAAGGGCGTACAGGTCGACGGGCGTTGCGCCCGCGTGGCCGGCCGTCTGGTCGTCGAGCGGCTCGGGGGGCGCGACCTCGGGAGCAGTCCGCCGGACATTCGCCGTGGCGCGACGCACCATCGGCGCGCCGGGCTCGATCGCCTTGCTGAACACGTCGACCCGCGCCGCCACATCGTCGACGATCGACAGCGACGTGGTGATCTCGGTGTGGTCACCGAGCACGAGGAGGTCGCCAAGGACGAGGTCGGTCAACGCGACCGGAGCATTGGCGCCGGTGAAGGCGTGGGCCGCCGCTGCGAGCGCCATCTCGGCGTACGCCGAGGCCGGGAGGACCGCCGCGCCATGGACGCGATGATCGCGCAGCCACGGCAGCGCCAGCGTGCCCACGTCGGCACGCCAGAGATGGCGGTCGCCTTCAGGCAGCTCGACGTGGACGCCGAGGAGCGGGTGCCCGCCGACCGCCAGCGTGGCGGACGGAATCTCGTCGATCCAGAAGCGGCGGTGCTGCCAGAACGGCAGGGCCACCTTGCGACCCATCGGCACGACCTGGTCGAGGTCCTCCACGATGTGCCACGCGTGCAGCGTGGCGAGGCTGGTGCGGAACGACACCCCGTCGTCGCCGTCGCGCCGAAGGGTCGGAACGACCACACGGTCGGCGACGCCAACCGCTTTGAGGGTCTGGCGGGCGGTGATCTCGGCCACGGGGTGCGGCGAGACCTCCAGGAAGGTGTTGAACCCATCGGCGGCGGCCGCGGAAATCCCCTGCATGAAGCGCACGGGATTGCGCATGTTGCGCTGCCAGTAGGCGATGTCGAAGGTAGCCGCGGCGGTTGGATCCTCGGCGGAGGTGGAGTAGAACGGCACGCTGGGCTTGAGTGGCGTGATGCCCGCGAGAAGGTCGGCGTACTCAGGAAGGACGCCGTCGACCTGATCGGTGTGTCCGGCGCCCGTCACCGGGAGCACCCAGGCGTTGCGGCCCATGGCCTTGACATGCTCGGCTGCCGCGTTCAGTGCGTCCTTGGGACCAGCGATCGTGATCGCCTTCGGCGAGGCGTACACCGCGATCGAGACGCCGGGGAACTGGCTAGCGAACGCCTCGAACTCCTCGGGCGACGCCTGAAGCACGGCCATGCCGCCGACGCCCCGCAGGTTCTCACGCTCCATGAGCACGGAGCGGTTGACGATGATCTTGACGCCGTCGGCGGGCGACAGCGCGCCCGCGACCACGGCCGCGGCGATCTCGCCCATCGAGTGACCGATCACGGCGGCCGGCTCGACGCCATGAGCACGCCACAGCGCGGCGAGCGCGACCTGCATGCCGTAGAGCGCGATCTGCGCCTTGGTGGAGTCGCGCAGGTCCTGGTCGACCGTGATCGCCTCGCGCAGCGAGAAGCCAGCTTCGGCGATGAACAGCGCATCGAGTTCGTCGATGGCGGCCGAGAAGGCGGGCTCCTCCTCCAGGAGCTTGCGCCCCATCCCGTTCCAGGTGGAGCCGTAGCCGGAGAAGATCCAGACGACACCCTGGTCGCCGCGCTGCTTGGCCATCGCGGCGTCGGGAGCGACGACGTTCGGCGCGTCGAGGCTCTCGCCCAGCGCCTTGAGCGCCAAGACGAGGCCGTCGCGGCCACGGGCCGTGACGGAGCCACGGACCTTTC
Source organism: Solirubrobacteraceae bacterium (assembly GCA_032119595.1). Lineage (GTDB taxonomy): Bacteria > Actinomycetota > Thermoleophilia > Solirubrobacterales > Solirubrobacteraceae > JAGIBJ01. The sequence goes on from JAUMBQ010000006.1 coordinate 410,100, forward strand.
CGGGCACGCGGGTGCGAGCCAGCGTATGGGCGACATCGCGCAGGGCGACGGCCTTACCGGCGCTGGACTCCAGCCAGGGCGCGAGCGCCGTGGCGGCCGCGCGGACGCGCGACTCCTGCGCGGCAGAGAAGACGAGGGTCGTGACGTGCTCATCCTCGTTGGCCATCGGGCCGGAATTGCGGCGATTGCGGTCGCCGGACTCCTCGAGAATGATGTGCGCGTTCGTGCCGCCGAAGCCGAAGGCCGAGACGCCAGCGCGGGCCACGCCGCCGTAGCGCGGCCAGTCCGTGGGCTGGGTGACGACAGAGATGTGGTCTTCGTCGAACTTGATGTGCGGGTTCGGGGCCGAGAAGTGCAGGCTCGGCGGGATCTTGTCGTGGTAGAGCGACAGGACGAGCTTGATGAAGCCGACCACGCCGGCGGCGGCCTCCATGTGGCCGAAGTTGCTCTTGGCGGAGCCGAGCAGCAGCGGGTGTGAGGCGTCGCGCTCGGGGCCACCGAGCACGGAGCCCAAGGCGCCGGCCTCGATCGGATCGCCGAGGAGCGTGCCGGTGCCGTGCGCTTCCACGTAGTCGACCGAGTGCGGGTCGATGTTCGTGTTGTCGTAGGCCGTGCGCAGGAGTGCTTCCTGTGCGAGCGGGTTCGGCGCGGTGATGCCGTTGGAGCGGCCGTCCTGGTTGACCGCGGAGCCGCGAATCACGGAGAGGACGTGATTGCCGTCGCGGCGGGCATCGGCGAGGCGCTTGAGCACGACGACGCCACAGCCCTCGGCGCGAGCGATGCCGTCGGCGTCGGCCGAGAAGGATTTGCAGCGACCATCGGGGGCGAGCGCGCCTGCCTGGTCGAAGGTGAAGGAGATTGCGGGCGCGAGGACGAGGTTGACGCCGCCGACGATCGCGGTGGTGATCTCGCCGGAGGCGATGCTCTTGGAGGCCTGATGCAGGGCGACGAGCGACGAAGAGCACGCGGTGTCGACGGTCATGCTCGGGCCGCGGAGGTCGAGCAGGTAGGACAGGCGGTTGGAGGCGATCGAGAGCGCGGAGCCGGTGCTCACGTACGCGTCGACCTTCTCCAGATGCTTGGTGGTGAGGTGGCTGTACTCGTTGCCGGACATGCCGACGAACACGCCGGTGGAGGTGCCGCGCAGCGAGGCCGGCGCGATGCCGGCGTGCTCGAGCGCTTCCCACGAGACCTCCAGCAGCATGCGCTGCTGCGGATCCATGAGCTCAGCTTCACGCGGCGAGATGCCGAAGAACTCGGCGTCGAAGCCGGAGATCTCGTCGAGGTAGCCGCCCCAACGGTTGAGGCCCTGCACCACGGCTGCAGCGGAGGCGCCCGGGGGCGTGAACTGCTCCCAGCGGTCTTCTGGCACCTGGCGGACGGCGTCGCCGCCCTCCAGCAGGAAGTCCCACAGCTGCCGGGGACCGTGAACGCCGCCCGGCAGGCGGCAACCGAGGCCGACGACGGCGATCGCGTCGTCGTCGTAGCCGGTGGTGCCCGCTTTGGTCGCGTGGCCGTTGATCTTGACGCCCGTGATGACCTGTTCGGCCTTCGGCGGATCCTCGTTGAAGATCAGCTTGCGGACGAGCAGCGTGATCGTCGGCGTCTCGAAGATCATCGTCGGATCGAGGTCGCGATCGAGGTGCTCTTCGAGCTCACCCACGATGCCGACGCCGTCGCGCGACGAGAGGCCCAGCTCGGTCAGCGGGCGATCCGGATCAACCTCGTGCGGCTCGAGGTCGAGGAGTTCACCGACGGCGGCACGCAACCACTCGACGAGCTCCTTTTCCTGGGCGATGCGCGGGTCAGTCATGACTGGTCCTTGTCATCGGCCTGCTCGGAGGCGGCCTTGACGCTTTGCAGCGTGCCGTCGAGGTACGCCGCACGCGTCGCCTTGCGAGCGATCTTGCCGCTCGACGTGCGGTGAATCGTGTCGGGCTCCACGAGGACGAAGTCGTGAAGGGCGACGGAATGCTGCTCGGAAACCGCCTTGCTGGCGGCACGAGCGATCTCGTCGAGCTGATCTGCGACCTCACCGGAGTGGCGGTAGCGCTCGGCCACGACGACCATGGCTTCACCGGACGCGGTCGGCACCGAGAACGACGCCAGGCGGCGCTGCGCGATCGCGTCGTGGCTCTCCTCGACCGTGTACTCGATGTCGTGCGGGTAGATGTTGCGCCCGTCGACGATGATCAGGTCCTTGATGCGGCCGGTCACGAAGATCCGGCCGTCAAGCAGTACGCCAAGGTCTTCGGTACGCAGCCAGCCCTCGCGAGGCAGGTCGCCGGCGTTTTCGAGCACCGCGTCGAACAACGCCGCAGTCTCTGCCGGCTTATGCCAGTAGCCCTGGCCGATGTTTACGCCGTTGGCCCAGATCTCGCCGACCTTGCCCTCACCGAGGTTCTCGCGCGTGTCGGGATCCACGATCGCGACATCCTGCTCGACGGCCTTGCCGCTGGCGACGAGCTGCACGGGGCGTGAGCCGGGCGCGATCTCGGTGGTGACGATGCCTTGCTGCAGCGCGAACGCGTCGACGTCGACGATCGTCGGCGCTTCGCCGACGGGCGTAACCGAGACCAGGACGGTCGCCTCCGCGAGGCCGTAGGTCGGGCGCAGCGTCTCGCGGCGGACGCCCTGGGGGCCGAACGCCTCGAGGAAGTTGTCGAGCGTGGACGGGAGGATCGGCTCGGCACCATTGGCCCACGACGCCGTCTTGCTGAAGTCAAGCTCAGCGCGGTCGGCCTCTTTGACCCGCTTGACGACGTAGTCGTAGGCGAAGTTCGGGGCCGCGGTGATCGCGTACGGCTGGCCGGAGACGGCCTGCAGCCAGCGCAGCGGCTTGAGAATGAAGGCCACGGGATCGAGCAGGACGCTCTGTGCGCCACCGAGGGTGGGGCCGGCGATGCCGAGGAGCAGCCCCATGTCGTGGAACAGCGGGAGCCAGGAAACGCAGGTCGCGTGCTGGAACTCCAGTCCGTGCCCGCGAATGAGCTGAAGCACGTTCTTGGTGAGGTTGCGGTGCGTGAGCACCACGCCTGCCGGGGTGCGCGTGGACCCCGACGTGTACTGGAGGTAGGCGACGTCATCGAGCGTCATGGCTTCAGGCCATGCGTACTTCGCGGCGAGTTCGTCGTGGCCGGTGCGGAACTCGTCGACGCAGAGGATCTGCTCGTCGGCCGGGCCGCCATGCTCGGCGCAGAAAGCCTTGACGAGATCGAGCTTGTCCGACGTCGTGAGGATGACCGTCGGCGAGCAGTCCTTCACGACGGCCTGCAGGCGATCGCCCTGGCCGGGCATGTCGGGCGAGTACAGCGGGACGTTGATCGCGTGGGTCCGCAGCGAGCCAACGAACGCGGCGTAGTAGCCGAGCCCCTGCGGGGTCAGGATTGCGACACGGTCGCCGGGCTGCGTGAGCTCGGTGATCCGGGCGGCAAGCGCACGGGTCCACCGGTCGAGCTCGCCGTAGGTGACCGTGATGTGATCGCCCTTGCGATTACTGGCGTAATCGATATATGTGGCCGCGAGGGTATCCGGGATCTCGCCAACCCAGTGCTCGAAGTAGTCGGCAAGGAAGGCGTTATCGGTGCCGCGAACGATATCGGCGGCAGGGACGCGGGAGAGGCGGGGATGGGTGGTGTTCATGCGGCCTCCGGGCGAACAGCAAGGCTCAGAGAGTGGGACGTGACGGGAGCCTGGGACGGGGCTGCCGCGGCGGACGCAGCGCTATAGGCGCGACGGGGTGGCCGCTGACTGGCAGAACCTCGCACGTGGGGCTCCTCTTGGGGGATCGTCGGGACGCGCCTTGGTGACGAGGCGCCTGCGAGACATGGGACACACAGGATCATACGAGGTGTGAAAAGTAGAAACAAGCGTTGCCAATAGGACCGTTCACCGGAAGTTCGGCTCCCTGCAAAAACGCCCGAGTTTCCAGGGAATGAGGGTTACCGCTCAACGGGCGCGAGACCGAGGCAGGCGCATTCGGGATCGGCGGTTTGCCGAGATACCAATGGTCTCCAGTTTGGAGGCCACGAATACGGGCTGAAGAGCACGGTAGGCGATCGCGGACGAGCGAGTCCATTTCGGTCGAGTTCGACGACACGTTCAACCTTCCGGTTCCCGGCGCGATGAGAGAGGACGGCCCATTTCGGGTCGCCTACAAATCGAACGCCGTTCACCCAGCCTTCGGAGCACCGAACAGCGCGAAGGTCCAGACGCCCGACGTGGCGGCCGAAGCGGGCTTGCCGGACTCGATGAGTCCGTTACTCGTGATCAGGCCACCCTTGGCCGGGCCGCCCACGACTGCGAGCGAGCACGCCTGACCGCGGAACATGGCACCCGCGGCAGTCGACACGTTTCGACAGTCGCCGTTGGCGCGCACGGGGAAGGTCCCCAGGGCGGTCTTCAGGTCGGCGATGGCGAACGCCTTGTAGCCCACGTTGCTGACATAGGCGTAACACACCGTCATCTTCGCGACGGTGGCGCCGGGCACATCCGGGACACGGCCCGAGTCGAGATCCGGCTGCGCCACGGCCAGGTTGACCTGACGCACCGCCAGCGGCCTGGCGGCCAGACCGGCGCGGTGGCACTCAGGTGAGTCCGCCGTCTCGACCTCGTCGCGGGTGCGGGTGACGAAGAAGTCGAGGCCGGGCGTTTCGGGCTTGATGCTCGGCGGAACGGTGCCCGTTCCACCACCGGTGTTTGAGGCCGACCCGATCACGTGAGCCGTCCAGACGGATCCGGTGGGTGCCGACGCGGTGCGATTGATCGTGTTGACGAGCGAGTTGCTCGTGATCAGCCCGCCGGTGATGCCCTTGGCCTCGTTCTTCTTCACCTGAAGCGCGCAGTTGAGGACGATCGGGAAGTTGGCGACGGCCACCGGAGCGATGCCGCAAGGCCCCGTCGCTTCGACGAGCCCTGGACCAGGCAACGAGCTGTAGGCGTAGGCGTCGACATCGTTGCCTCGCTTGCCGTTGCTCGGAACGCCGCAGATGAAGCCGGGCCCGAGCAGGTTGGCCGTCTGGTTCTGAAGGCGACCCGTGCCAGGGTTTGCTTCGAAGGAAAAGAGGAGCGCATTGAGACGCGTGACCGTCGTCAGCGCACGCAGCCCGAACTGCTTGTTGCAGCGGTTGTTCTGCTCGGCCGTCGCCGCCTTACCGGTGTCGCGCGTGCGGAACACGTAGTACGTGCCGGCGTCGGCGGGAGCGAGGGCCACTTGCGCTGCCGGAGCAGCGGCATCGGCGCCGGGCGAGGCCGCACCAATGATCGCCAGCGTCAGGGCGACGACCGCAGAAAGCGCGGTCAGGGCGTGTCGGCGAGAGCGAGCTAGGGGCATGGTTCCTCGGGGGAAACGGGAGAGACAGCCAGGCCGACGAATGTGACCTGGCTCACCGTTCTCCCTCAGATTGACCGGAATCTAGGGCCGGGTCAAGCGACGGGAGACGCAAATGGCAGGGCTCTACGGGTTTAGTATCGACGGGTGACCGGGATCGAGACCGTAGAACGGCCAGGAAGTGGCGCATCGCGGCCCCTCAATGAACTGACGTTGGAAACGGGTAGCGGTCGCGTGCGCGGCACGCTCTGGCGCGATGGCGCGGTCGGGGCCTGGCGGGGCATCCCGTACGCCGAGGCACCCGTCGGTTCCCGTCGGTTCGCCGCACCGGTGCCACACGGCGGCTGGGCGGGCGTGTTTGATGCGTCGGCGGGAGGGCGGGCGGCACCCCAACCGCCCGGGTTGCGACCGGGGCCGCTGAAGGTATGGCTCAGCGCCCGCCGGTCGCGGAGCGAAGACTGCCTCACGCTCGACGTGTGGGCGCCGCAGGAAGCGTCGGCGCCGCGCCCAGTCGTGGTCTGGGTCCACGGCGGGTCGTTCAACACGGGAGCCGGATCGCTGATCGACGTCAGCCGGTTGGCCGATGAGGGCGACGTGGTCGTCGTGACCATCAACTACCGCCTCGGTGGCCTCGGCTTCATCGATTTCGGCGATGCCGTGGGCGGCGACGAGCGGATCGTCAGCAATCCGGGCCTTCGCGACCAGGTCGTCGCGCTCGAGTGGGTGCGCGACAACATCGCTGCCTTCGGCGGCGACCCCGGACGCGTCACCATCGCCGGGGAATCTGCGGGCAGCACCAACGTTGCGCTCCTGGCCACCTCGCCGGCCGCGCGCGGCCTGATGCACGGGGTGATTGCGCAGAGCGGTGCGCTGACGCTCGCCATCGAACGCGAGGATGCGGCCCGCAACGCCCGCGTGGTCCTCGACGAGCTGAACGTGAGTCGCGAGCGGCTGGATGAGCTCTGGCACCGCCCGGCGAGCGCAATCGTGGCCGCGACGATACGGGCCCAGGCGCGCCGCACCGGGGCGCTCGTCACGCGCCCGTGGTGGGACGACGACCTCCTCCCCGCCTCGATCGCCGACGCCTACGACGCCTTCGCCCCCGTTCCGCTCCTGACCGGGAGCAACGCCGACGAGCACCGCACGTTCGCGCGGATCAAGCGCGACATCATCCCGTTGACCCGTCCCAAACTGTGCACGGTGCTCGTGGAGTCGCTCGGTGCCGAACACGCCGCTCGGGTGCTTGCGCAGTATCCGACGGACACTGATGGCCTCAACGATCTCGGCAGCGACCTCGTGTTCCGGATGCCCATGGTCCACCTCGCTGAGCGACAGGCCTCGCGCGCCCCGGTGTGGACCTACCACCTGGAGTTGGCCTCCCGTCTCCCTGGCCTCGGGGCATTTCATGGCATCGAGCTAACCCAGCTCTTCCCCGTCGGCGAGCGCAAGGAACGCCTGATGTTCGGCGGCCGGACCGAGGCAGCGCGTGCCTTCGGTAAGGACCTGCGCCGGCGCTGGCTCACCTTCGTCCGCGACGGCAATCCCGGCCCGGACTGGCCCGCCTACGATCCCACCGCCAGCGCCGATGACTCCCGGGCCACGCTCATGTGGGGCCTCGACAGCCGCATCGCGTACGACCCGCTTCCCGAGCGCCGCCTGGCCTGGGCCGGCCGCGACACGACCGTCCGCTAGCGCCCCAGTTCAGGCGGGCGGCGGGCCGCCCACGGCGCGGCCACTTCGAGCTGTGTCGCGAGCTGGAGGAGGATGGCCTCGTCCGGAGACATGAGTTGGACGCCGATCGGCAGGCCATCGGCCGTGGTGCCGAGCGGGAGCGAGATGGCAGCCCAACCGGTGACGTTCGCCAGGGTCGTCCAACCGGTCGTCGCGAACTCGACATCGAAGAAGGCCCGGGTCGTACCCCGAGGCTGATCGAGCAGTGCGTAAGGCGGCGGCGTGGTCAGCAGGGTCGGCACCAACAGCACATCGTGGTCGCCCATGCCGGCCACGAACCGGCGGGTCTGCGCGTGAATCGTGTCGATCGCTGCGGCGTAGGCGACGCCGGTGGTCTTCAGCCCCTCGCGCACCATCACCCAGGTACTCGGCTCAAACTCGTCCTCACGGGGCTCGCGTCCGAGATGACTGGTCGCGAAGGCCAGGAGTTGGGCGTTGCTCACGGCGTGAAGGACCGCGATCGCGTCGGCGACCTCGTCTGCGTCGATCGTCGGGGCTCCCACTTCGACGCAATGCCCGAGCGCCTCGAGGAGCTGCCCGGCCGACTCCACCGCGTCCACAACCGCAGGATCGGTCGCCGTCCCGGGGAATGGCGAGCCTGTGGCGAGCAGGATCCGTTGGGGAGCCGGAACCGCAACCGCAGCACTCAGGAACGGAACTTCAGGCACGGGCGCCGAATACGGGTCGCCGGGCGCGGCACCAGTGACCGCGTCCAGCAGCGCCGCGCTGTCGCGCACGGTGCGCGTGAGGGCGTGCTCGTTCACAAGCCCTTCGAGCACATGCCCGGCGCCTGGGGCGAATGAGGTACGCCCGCGGCGCGGCTTCAGCCCAACCAGCCCGCAACACGATGCGGGCACCCGAATCGACCCCGTCCCATCCCCGCCAGAGGCCGCCGGCACGACGCCCGCCGCGACCGCCGCAGCGGACCCGCCGCTCGACCCGCCCGGCGTAATGCCGGGCGACCACGGGTTTGCGGTGCGCCCAAAGAGCGACGGTTCGGTCGTGCAGTGGTTGCCCCACTCCGGCGTGTTCGTCTTGCCGAAGACGACGAGCCCCGCCTCTAGATACCGCTCCACGATCCACGCCGACTCACTCGCCACATGCGTCGCGAGCGCCCGCGACCCCATCGCCTCCGGCGCCCCGGCCAAGGACGCACTCAGATCCTTGAGCAGGAACGGCACGCCGGCGAGCGGGCCCGCCTCACCGCCTCGCAGCAGCCTGGACCCGTCCAGCGCTCCCGCCTGCGCGAGCCCGCGCTCGAACAGATCGGTAATCACGGCGTTGAGCGGGCGCGCCGCCTCCAGCCGCAAGATCGCGGCCTCTAGGAGCGCGGTAGCGGTGATCTCCCCGGCCGCGACCAGGGCGGCCTGCCCGATCGCATCGACATCCGCCAGTTCAAAGGCCACATTTGAGTCCATTGAGCGACATCGTGACGATCCGTTCGCCCGATATCGAGCACCTGCCCGCCGGTCCCGCCGTCAAGAGGTGGCACCGGCGCGCACACATGCCAGCCTTGTGTGCGCGTTGGCACGGAGGTTCCACCGGACCCTGGCCCAGAACTAACGTTCACCGCACCATGTCCACCGCACTGCTGTCGCGTCCGTCAGCGCTGCGGGAGGAGCTCCGGCAAGCACTCCCACAGCGTCCGTTTTCCGTCCGATTCTGGGACGGCTCGGAGTTGCCGGCCACCGAGGCGGGGCCCACGCTGACGGCACGATCGCCCCGGTCGATTGCGTATCTCCTGGGCGCACCGGGCGAGCTTGGCCTCGGGCGGGCGTACGTGAGCGGCGAACTGGACGTCGACGACCTCGACGCCCTGACCGAACTCCTCGGGGTCTGGCATCCGCCGCGCCTCGATACGCGAGAGCGCGCGCGCCTGGCCGTCGCGGCCGCACGGGCCGCTGGCCTCCAACTCCCGCCACACCCGCCAGAGAGTGAGATCCGGCCGCACGGCCCGCTCCATGGGCTGCGGCGCGACTCCCGCGCGATCCAGCATCACTACGACGTCTCCAACGCCTTCTACGCCCAGCTCCTCGACGACTCGATGACCTACTCGTGCGCGTACTTCGAGCGCGAGGATGAGACCCTCGAGCAGGCCCAGTTCAACAAGCGGGAGATGATCTGCCGCAAGCTGCGCCTGCAGCCCGGCCAGCGCGTCCTCGACGTCGGCTGCGGCTGGGGGGCGTTCGTCGCCCACGCTGCCAAGGAGCACGGGGCCCGCGCGGTAGGCATCACGCTGTCGCCAGAGCAGGCTCGCGGCGCACGCGAGCGCGCCGAGGCTGAGGGCGTCGCCGACCTCGTCGAGATCCGGGTCATGGACTACCGCGAACTGGGCGACGAGCCGTTCGACGCGATCGCGTCGATCGGGATGGTTGAGCACGTGGGCGAGGAGAGAATCGATCTCTACGCCGAGCAGCTGGCCAAGATGCTCAAGCCAGGCGGGCGTTTGCTCAACCACGGCATCGCACGCCGCCGCCACCCGGGCGGCGCACCTGGCCCGTTCTCGGAGCGCTACGTCTTCCCGGACGCCGTGCCGCTGCACCTGTCGCAGGTCACCGAATCCCTGGAACGCGCCGACCTCTCGATCCTCCATGTCGAGGGCTTCCCGGAGCAGTACGTCCGCACGCTGCAGCACTGGATCGATCACCTCGATGCCGACCTGCCGGGTGCGACGCAAATCGCCGGCGAGGAACGCGTGCGCGTGTGGCGGCTCTACCTGCGGGCGGCGCGTCATGGGTTCACGTCGGGGTTCACGTCGGTGTTCCAAGTCCTGGCCGAGAAGCCCGCAGCGGACGGCTCCTTCGCCGACCCGTCTTGGTAGCCGCCCGCACCCCTGCGCATCCATCGGCGTGCGCCGTCCCCCCTAGCTGACAGCATTCGGGAGGAATGGCCGACGACGACACTCCGCTCACCGGGTCCGAACGCGACCTGCTTCGCCAGGCCGTTCGCGACGCCCCCGACGAGTTCCTGATGTCGCTCCTGGGCATGGCACGCCAGCGCCTGCGCGAGCACGTGGGCCTGCTCGTGAACGGGATGATCGTGATCGGCGAGCTCAACGAACCCGAAGCGCTCGCGGCGCTCCTGCGTGTCCGCCGTGGTGCTCAGATCGAGCGTGCGGAGCGGCCAGAGGGCCTGAGCGACGACGAGTGGGACGCGATGGCCCAGGAGTGGATCAACGAGCCGACGCGCATGGTCGAGGACCAGCGCGCCCGTGAGGAATCCCTCGACGAAGCCATCGAGCCCTACACGATCGACGGCCCGCCGCGGTCGCGCGACTTGCCGGGCGAACTCGAGCGTCAGCTCGAAGCGATGCGCACGTACTCCCACATCACGTTGACCGACGCGACGATCACGGCGCCAGGCGTCCCGGCGACCACGTCGGTGCCGGTGATGCGCATCGCGGTGCGGCAAGTGTCCGGCTGGTGGCTCGCCCCGCTCAACGAAGACGGGTCGAGTTCGATCAACCTCTGGGACGGCGAGCCGCGGATCTTCAACGAGGACTGAGCCTCAGGCGCCGGGCTCCGTGATGACGGTGTCTTCGTTGGCATAGGCAGGCGCGCAGCAGCAGAGCAGCTGCAGGTCCTGGTCCGGCGCCGCCCAGAGCTTGTGCTCGACGCCGGGCGGGATCACGACCGTGTCGCCGGCGCGCACGTCGGCCTCGTCTTCACCCAGCCGCATCCGCCCAGCACCGGCGGTGAAGAAGTAGATCTCCTCGCTGACGCGATGGAAGTGCTGATCGGTAGCGCCCCCGGCCGGCACGGTCGCCTCGGCGAGTGATTGGTTCTGGGTCGCCAGCGACACCCGACCCGCCACCTCGCGGATCGACGACCCGTCCTTCGTGATGAACGGCTCAGCTTGGTCCAGACGCCCGATATCCATGGGGAGGACGGTAGCCGGGGCGGGCCTAGAGGCTCGAATGGCCAAGCGGCGTCTGGCGACGCAGGGGATATTGGGACTCATCGCTCACCGCCGCGACGCGGTTGCAACCGGTTTCGTAGGCGAAGATCACGACCTGCACGCGATCGCGCAGCCCGAGCTTCATCAGCACACGCTTGACGTGGGTCCTGATCGTCGACTCCTCGACCGTCAGCGCCGCCGCGATCTCGCGGTTTGACAGGCCACGGGCAAGCAACAGCATGACCTCCCGCTCGCGGGGCGTGAGTTCGTCCAGCCTGTCTTGATCGGCGAGATCCGGGGTCGGCTGCTGGGCCATCCGGTCGATCACCCTCCGCGTGACCGAGGGGGAGAGCAACGACTCCCCGGCGGCGATCGTGTGAATCGCGGCGAGGAGCTCCTCGGGGCGGGTGCGCTTGAGAACGAACCCCGACGCACCCGCGCGCAGCCCACCGAAGATGTAGTCGTCCTGCTCGAACGTCGTGAGGATCAGCACGCGGCTCGACGGCGTCTCGGCGGTCAGACGGCGCGTGGCCGAGATGCCATCGAGGTCCGGCATGCGTACGTCCATCAGCACCACGTCGGGGAGCAGCCGGGAGGCGAGATCAATGGCTTCCCAGCCGGTCGCAGCCTGGCCAACGATCTCGATCGAGGGGTCAGCTCCGAGCAGCTCCACCAGACCCGCCCGCATGAGGTGGTCGTCGTCAGCGATCACCACACGCGGACTCATCGGTCTTCGCGACCAAGCGCCGGGAGCGTGGCGGCAACGCGGAACGCGCCGTCTGACACGCCAGTTGCCAAGTGTCCGCCGATCAGCGTCGCGCGCTCCCGCATCCCCACGAGCCCGTGGCGACCCGCACCGACCGGGGCGTCGGCGCCCTCCGCAACCGGATTCGTGATGGTGAGCCGGACCTCGGCACGGTCGACGTTCACGTCAACCTCGGCGGTGCCAGTGCCATGGCGCGCCGCGTTGGCGAGCGCCTCCTGCAGGATCCGATATGCGGCTTGGTCGACGGGCGCCGCCAGCGTCAGGGCCGACCCGGTCTGGCGGAGGGCAACGCGCAGTCCTCCGGCTTCGTGGTGGCCGATCAACGTGGCCAGGGACGCAAGGCCGATCGGTGGATCGCCGTTCTCCACGGCCGCGCCGTGATCACGCAATGCGCCGACGATCGAGTCGATATCGGCGGCCGTGTTGCGCGCAAGCTGCTCGATCGACTCGAGCGCCGCCAACGCCCTTTCCGGATCGTTCGCGTAGCGCAGACGAGCCGTTCCAGCACGCATCGCGATCAAACTGGCGGCCTGCCCCGCGGAATCGTGGATGTCGCGGGCGATGCGAGCGCGTTCCTCGGCCACGGCCAAACGGAGTTCCTGCTGCGCATCGCGCTCGGCGCGTTGCGCCCGATCGGCGAGCCCTTTGACATGCTCGTGGGCGAGCCGAGTGCGGTCGCCCGCGAACCATGCGAGGCACCAGAACAGCGTGCCGTGCAGCACCTCGGTCCCGGGAAACGCGCTGCGTGCTGCACCCGTCGTGAAGAGGAACGCGATGAGCAGCGCGACCGAAGCCGCCGTCGTTCGGGTGGTCCAGGGGTCGGTAGCCGTGCGACTCGCGGCGACCAGAAACAGCGCGACAGTCGGGGCCGGCGGCAACCCCAGGGCGTACCCGAAGGCCGCGGTCACAACGCTGCCGGCTCCGCAAAGAACGAACACCGCGACCGGCGACCGCCGCCAAAACACGAGCGGAGCGGCAGAAGCGGCGGTCAAAGCCGCGCTGGCAACGTCGACGTAGGCGGCCGGGCTCCAAGGTCCGGGACCAGTCTGGCTGAGCAACGCCAGCGAAACCAGCCAAACCCCTGCCGCAAGGATGCCATCGGTGGCGACGAAGTGGACTCGGCTCGGTGCGACGCGACCGTGCGCGATGGCGAGCGACACAGACATCCACGGCTAGCGTAACGGCCCTTCAACGAGGCGGAATCCCCCCAACGGGTGATGTTTGTGGACCGGTTGCGGAGATCAAAGTTCCTCCCCACGGGTGTTTTCGGCGGGCTGCCCCGTACGTAGCGTCCCGGCGGTGTTCACCGACACGACGAGCCGACCGACTGCGAGCCGCACATGAACTCTCCGCACCCGACACCCACGTCCCGAAGGGGATTGATCGCCGCCATCGTGATCGCCGTGCTGGTCCTGATGGTGCTTCTGCATCTGAGCGGCCTGGTGAGTCCCGATGCCAGCTGAGTCGCATGCGCAGTCGGCCTCCGCAGCCGCATCCCGGAACTCGGCGAGGGCACACGATGGGCTGACCTTCAACGCGGCGACCGGGCGGTCCGACGAATCCAGCGACGCCGTCGGCGTGCGCTCCCTGTCCAAACGCTTCCGCGGGACCACCGCCGTTGACGACCTGAGCTTCTCCCTGCGGCCCGGCACGATTACCGGGTTCCTCGGGCCGAATGGCGCGGGCAAGTCGACGACGCTGCGGCTGTTGCTGGGCCTCTCCGAACCGACGTCGGGCCAGGCCCTGCTGTTCGGTCACCGGTATCGCGACCTTGAGCAACCGGCGCGCCGCGTCGGTGCCCTGCTGGAGTCGGGCGACTATCACCCCGCGCGAACCGGGCGAGACCACCTCCGCGTGCTCCAAATTGCCGCGAACCTGCCCGCCGCCCGCGTCGAGGCGGTGCTCGAGGCCGTGGAACTCGAACACGCCGCCGACCAGAAGGTCGGGACGTACTCGCTGGGGATGCGACAGCGGCTGGGACTGGCGGGCGCGTTGCTCGGTCAGCCAGAGGTTCTGATCCTCGACGAACCCTCCAACGGGCTCGACCCTGCCGGAGTGCAATGGCTACGGAGCACCCTTCGCGCGTTCGCCGACGAGGGCGGCACGGTCCTCGTCTCCAGCCACGCGCTGGCCGATGTCGCTGAGACCGTCGACGAGGCGCTCGTCATCGCGGGCGGTCGACTCGTCGCGACGATCCGCATCGCCGACCTCACCGCCGAAGGCCGAACCCTCGAGGAGGCCTACCTGCGCCTGACCACCAAGGAAGCAGCATGACCACGCAGCTTCGCGCCGAGCTCCTCAAACATCGCTCGACGCCTACCAACCTCGGCCTGATCGCGACGATGGCCGGGCTGGTGGTGTTTGCCGCGCTCTTCCACGGCCTCACCTTGCCGGGTCGAACGATCGAGGCACCCGATGACCAACTCAAGGTCGTATTTGGCTGGGGCGGGATTCTTGGGACCATGTTCGCGGCCCTGGCTGGAGTCCTGTCGGTGACGGCCGAACACCGCTTCGGCACGATCCGCCCGACGCTGCTGGCCAATCCGAAGCGCGAGCGGGTACTGGTCGCGAAGGTCTTCGCAGCCGCCATCGTCGGGGCGCCGATGGGCCTCCTCGCGGGCGCCTTGGCGGTCGGAGCGGGTGTCATCGCCTTTGAGATTCGCGGCATCCCGCTCAGCCTCGACACCGGCGACTACCTGACGTTGGTGGCCGGAGGGACCGTCGCGGCAGCGCTCTGGGCCGGCATCGGCGTCGGCATCGGGACGATCATCCGCGGGCAGGTGCCGGCCGTTACCGGCGTCTGCGCCTGGCTGCTCTTCGTCGAAACGGTGATCCTCGGCAGCAGTGATGCACTCGGCGCCGTCGGCCGGCACTTCCCCGGCGCGCTCGGACGAGCGGCTACTGGGCAGGACGCCCTCCTCGCACCGGGCCTGGCCGCCGTCTTCCTCGCGCTCTACCTCCTGTTGGCCGTGGCGGCCGCAAGTATCGCCGCCCGCCGCGACATCGTTTGACCCTGTGCGTAGGCGGACGCCGACACAGATCCAGGCGCAGACGCCTGACGCAGCGGCCAGCTCAGGTCCAGCACACGATCAATCACATGAAGCGGGGACGAGACGGACATAGCGCTGCCGTTCTTCGGCGGTGAGGCGTTTTGCCTGGCGGCAAGAGAACGAGTAGTCGCGGTCGCGCTGATCGTTCGACTTCGGGTCGCTCGTGAGCAACAGCGCTCGCTTCAGTGCCGGCAGACTCGAGGCATTACTCGACGACGGAGGTCGCTGCGGCTCCCCCCGTTTGATGGTTGTGCCTGGTGCAGGCCATTGCTGCCAGACGTAGGCCGTCTCGGTCACTGGCCCCACAATCTCGGCTTCAAACGTCGCGCCGTTTGCTTCGAGGATCTGGGCGGCGAGCGCCACGCGAAGGCCCTGCACGTTCGGGTAGGCCGCGCGCCCCTGCCAGGCTCGCGCCTGTAGGACGTACTCCGTCGTCGCCGCCCCACGGAACCTGGGCCCGTCGACCCGTTGCCCCGCCACGCCCTTCGGGCCGGGCACGGGGACCGTGACGGGCGTCGGTGTCATGGCCACCAGCGATTCGGCTCCGCAACCCTGACGGCGGATCGAAGCGCGCAACTGGATCGTCGGATTCGGGACCTTCGCCACTTCGCCCCACGGGAACCCGCATTCGCTGCGGTCGGCCAACGGAATGATGGTCAAGGATCGGCGGTCGGCTCCCACCTCGAGCACCACCCACGGAACCGGCCCGGCGACCTCAGCGCTGCCGCCCATGCCAGGAGGGTCAGGGACGCTCAACAACCGCATCACGAACACGGTCGTCGCGGCGACCAACGAGATCACCACCAGCCCGAGCCGCACGGTCCGCCCTTTGCTGGGCCGGGATGATGTGCGCGCCGACTCCACCCGCGCCACGCTAGACGTCATGACGCATGCGCGCGCCTGACACGGATCGGGCATATGCGTGCCAGCCCGCGGCAGATATGGACGCCCGCCCTGCGCCTAGCTCCCCAAGACGCCGCCAACGGCGCGCAGGAACGTCGCTCTCACAGCCGCCGGCGGGTCGTCGAGGCTCGCTCCGACCTGCGCGCCGTCGTGCAGCATGACAAGGAGATCCGCAGCGAACTCCGGTGCGTCATGTCCTGAAGCCATGAGTCGCTCCCTCAGTGCGTCTCGGAACCAGCGGCGATGCTCGATGATCGCCTGGCGGACCGGACTCGAGGCGTCGGGGTGCTCGGCTGCGGTGTTGATGAACACCGATCCTCGAAACCCGCGAGCGGTGAGTCGGACCGCGAGACCATCGACCAAGGCCTTGAGCTGCGCGGTAGGGTCGGTCGACTCGGCGATGGCCGCCTGGGCGACGCTCCGGAGTTCCTCATCGTGGGCCCGCACGTACGCGAGGACGAGATCGTCCTTCCCCGGGAAATGTCGGTAGAAGGTGGCGCGGGTGACGCCTGCCACCGCGATGAGCCGGTCGACGCCAGTTCGATTCACGCCCTCGGCGTCGAAGGTCTCGATCGCCGCCCGAAGCAACCGCTCACGCGCTGACGACGGCTTCGGCGTCTTGGCGGCATGGGGCGAAGGCGAAGGATCGCTCATCCTCAAACCCTAGAAGAACGACCGTTCTGTGCGTGCAAGATTTGCACCCGCCCCGGCTCGCGCTCCACCCCGCCATACCGCGCCCAGAACGATCGTTCTCGCCTGCTTCGACGCTTTCGAGGATCGAGGGTCGGCCTGCGTGGCGCGACTTCGCTTGGACGGGCGGGAGACGGCGCTGGAAGGGGCGCTTTCGAGCCTCATCACACCGAGGGCGGAGGGTGGTCCAAGGGATGGCGGGCGTTTGGCGCTCCGGCGGGTCGGCGGGTCGGCGGGTCGGCGCCGAGTGTTTCGACGCCATCGGGCAGTGCACCGGGAAATAGGGCGTCTCTTTGTCTAACCCCCTCAAACAAACTCACACCCCATTTTGAGGTGCAGCGTCGGGCTGGCCCAGGGCGTGCCAAAAGGCCGTCGCAAGGCCCGACTTTGCCGTGACCGGCGTTGAGTCTGGCCCGCAGGGGCTCGGGCCACCGCCGTCCTCGGTGTGGAGGACCCGACTTTGCCGTGACCGGCGTTGAGTCTTGCCCGCAGGGACTCGGGCGCTGCCGTCCTCGGCGTGGAGGACTCGGCTTAGTCCCGCCTGCAGCCGCGTCAGCGCCGCTGACCAGCGACCCCCAACCCGGCTACCCCGGCAGGATCTCCCGCAAGGCGATCTGGGTGACTCCGCGGCGTTTGCGCTCAGCCGGGTTCCCAAACGAGACCTCCTCGAATCGCACCCCGTCCCGCCAGACCGTCGCCGGCCGATGGGTGTGCCCGGAGACGACGGCGATTGCTCGATAGCGCAGGTGCCAGTCTTCGGTCTGGCGCGTGCCGCACCAGAGTTCGAACTGCGGCACGTGCGGCAGGTCGATCACGTCCCGGCGCAGAGGGAAGTGGGAGATCAGCACCGTCGGCAGCTCGACCGCAATGGCGTCGAGTCGCCGCTCCGTGTCGGTGACGCGCGCGGCCGACCACGCGTCACGGGTTGAATACGGAGCCGGGTGGAGCAGAAACTCATCGGCGCAGACCACGCGGGCCGTCTCCGCCGCGGCGAGCGCCTCCTCCTTGCTCACGCCGTCATCACGGAACGAGTAGTCGTAGAGCGTGAACAGCGGCGCGACCACCACCGGACCCGCGGCCGTCGGAAACAACGGATACGGGTCCTCAGGGGTCAGCACACCGTGAGCGCGGCAGACGGCGACCAACTCCTCGTAGCGCGCAACGCCAGCCGTCTCGTCGCTTTTCGGGCGCGACCAGAGGTCGTGATTCCCGGGCACCCACAGCACCTGCGCGAAGTACGGAACGAGCAGCTCGAGCGTCCACGCCAGATGGCCCGGGTTGTCGCCGACGTCACCGGCGAGCACGAGCCAATCGTTCGGATGCGCGGGGACCTCCGCCACGGCGCGGCGATTGTCGCGCGCTGTGACGTGCAGATCACTCACAGCGAGCAGACGCGACAACGGGCGATCCATCCCGGTCAGCGTACGATGCCCGTTCATGGCTGGCCGTCGCTCCTCCCGCCGCGCGTTCGGCGGCCGCAGCTCCGGTGAGCAGATTCGCGTGGAGTCGAGCGTCGGCACGTTGGAACTCCTCCCCGACCGAGCCCGCGCTGGTGGGCGCCTCCTGCTGATCGACGGCCTCACGCACGGCTACGTCGACCTCGATGACCCCGCCCACCTGGAACTCGACTACATCGCCCGGATCGGCGCCGCGCTCGAGATCCTCATCCCGCGCGGCGCGGAGGCCAACGTCCTGCACCTCGGTGGCGGCGCTTTCTCGCTCCCGCGCTTCCTGGCAAGCACCCGCCCGCAGGTCACGCAGACCGTGGTGGAGCGATCGGCCGCGGTCGTAAAGCTCGCCGAGCAACACTTGCGCCTGCGTCGCTCGGACCGACTGCGGGTGCGCACCGAGGACGGCGTCGAGACCGTTGAGCGCAGTGACGACGCGACCTTCGACCTCGTGCTCGGCGACGCCTTCGTGGGCACCGACACGCCGCCAGCGATGTCGACACCCACATTCGCGCTCGACGTCCATCGCATCCTGAAGCCCGGCGGGCACTACCTGCTCAACGTCGTCGACCAGCCTCCGTGGCCGTTCGCCGCGATGCAAGCCCAGATCCTGCGGGCCCGATTCGGCGACGTCCTTGCCTTCGGTGGCCGCGAGGTCGTGCGAGGCAAGAAATCCGGCAACGTGCTCTTCCTCGCCTCCGACACACCGCTTCCGAGTGACGCCCTGGAGCGACGCCTCGCTGGTGGCGCACACCCGGCCGAAATCGTCACCGCCGAGCGCATGGCCGGCTGGGGCTAGCCCACGAATTAGCGCACAGTTTCCTTGTATTTACAGGGAATACGAGGGTCCCCACGGGTACCGCCAAAAGCTATTTGACGCGCCTCAGAACGCTGGTAAGTTCGATTTCCCGACGTGGTGATGTCGCCCTCACAGGGTCACTCGCCTCCCAGGGCTGGGTGTCTTTCAGCGCCCAGGAACCCATACGTTCGAGAGAGGAACGTTCATGTCCCACAAGATCCGTGCGATGGCCCTTGCCATTGCCGCCACCGGCGCCGTCGCCGCCGCTCCGACCACCGCCTCGGCGGCCACGCCCGTCGGCACGTCCGTCGTGGCCCTCCCGACCGGCGGCTGGACCGTCTGCGCCTGGTTCTATCAGTGGAAGTCGTGTGCGTCGGTGACGCAGAACTCGACCGGTGGCTGGGTCGTCACGGCCAACGCCGGCGGCACGAACGTCGGCTCCAGCGCTGGCGCGAGCTACAGCACCAACCCATTCGCCGCGGCTGCCAAGGCTGCTGCGAATGCCTACGCCAAGGCCGTGGCCGCCGCCGCCAGCATCTAGGAAGCCGCTGCCGCGCTCCGGGGTTGTGCGACTTCCGGAGCGCGTCGCGGCTGGCCCTCCGAGCGCGTCAGGCCGCTGCGGCCTCGGGGTGGTCGCCCTCGTCGCCGCCGGGGTGAATGATGGGCGCCTCCACCTGGGCGACCGACGGTGGCGACGCGACGATCGTGCGGTCGCGTCCAGCCCGCTTGGCGGCGTAGACGGCGGCGTCCGCGGCATCGAGCATCGCGTGCCAATCGTCGCCGTGCTGCTCGCGCGTCGCGACGCCGACACTGACGGTCATCCGCACCTCGCCGACGGCCCGGTCCTCGCGCAGCGTTGACGCGAACTGCTCGGAACGAGCGAGCGCCTGCTCGATCGTGGCGCCGGGCATAACGAACGCGAACTCCTCCCCGCCGACCCGGGCGACGATGTCGCTTGCTCGGCACGAAGCTTCGAGCAATTCCGCGAAGCGGCGCAGGGCTTGGTCGCCGACGCCATGCCCGTACGTGTCGTTGATTGTCTTGAAGTGATCGAGGTCGAGCAGGAGCGCGGTAATCGGGCGCCCATCGAACCGCGCGCGCTCGAACTGGTGCGCCAGCGACGCCTCAAAACCGCGGCGGTTCAAGAGGCCTGTGAGGGGGTCCGTGAGAGAGCTATGCCGGAGGGTCTTCATCGTGCCGTCGAGGCCTTCGGCCAGCACGCGCACCGTCCCGACGACCACCGCACCGATGAGCAGCATTGACGCGTAATCGGCGATCGGAAACGTCTCCCGGCCGATCGAAAGCGCCACGCCGCAGATCGCAAACGTGGCGAGGCTGATCGTGACCACCTCACCGCGCGTGAGCAGATACGCCGCCCCGAGCAGCGGCCAAATGTAGAACGCGGGCACGAACGTAATCCCGTCGAGCGCGATCACGAGCAGCGAGATCGCCGTGATCGAAACCCCGATCACCACGCGCGCGATGTTGCGATACGACTCCAGCCGCACGCGCGACAGCACCCCTGCGAGCACCACGAACAGCCCGGCGACGATATGCACCAGTACAGGCTCCTCGGTGCTAACCCAGCCGGTCGCCATCCCAACCTCGATCAGCGCGCCGCCGAACAGCAGCATGGCGAGCGCGAGCAGGCGCCATCGAATGATCGAGCCCGGCTCGACGGACAGGTCGTCTGGGATCGGTTCAGTCCGCGGCGCGGGTCGGAACGTCGAGCGCAAGGTGCTCCTGGAAGGACAGGGGAAGCAGTCCGCCAGAAATGGTATCGGCGGCGCATAACCCAGTCATACATTCGGCTGGGGCACCGCGCCGCCTAGAGGCTCCGGATTCTGGTCGGAGCGCTCCGGATCGGCGAACTCTGCCCGCCGAAGCCCGCGCCATCACGCTGGTCGACCACCCCCGCCGACCTTCGGGCCCACTTGACGGGCAGCTGACGAAGCGCCGTCTAGGATCGGCGCCATGGCACAGCTCCTCCTCGGCCCCCTCCTGCGGTACGTGGGCGAGACCGAAGCGACGATCTGGGTCGAGACCGACGCGCCCTGCGAGGTCCACGTGCTCGGGCACGTCGCGCCGACGTTCACGGTGCTCGGTCATCACTACGCGCTCGTGGTGGTGACGGGCCTGGAGCCGGGCACGACGACCGACTACACCGTCGAGCTCGACGGCCAGCCGGTCTGGCCGCTCGCGGACACGCCGTATGGCCCGAGCTTCATCCGCACGCTCGGCCATGTGCAGCCGCTCAAAGTGGTCTTCGGGTCGTGCCGCGTGTCGGTGCCAGACGAGCCGCCGTACGTGCACACCGCCGACGCCCACCCCCAGGGCAAGGAGGTCGATGCGCTCGCCGGCCTCGTGAATCGGATGCGCGTCGCCCACAAACTCGACTGGCCCGACCTCCTGCTGCTCGTCGGCGATCAGGTGTACGCCGACATCCTGTCGCCGGCCGTCCACGAGCGGGTCAAGGCACGCCGCGGGGAGCAGTCGCCGGACGACCTCGAGCATGCGCACGGCGAGCTGGCACCCGAGAACCAGGTCGCCGACTTCGAGGAGTACACGTGGCTGTATCGGGAGTCCTGGCAGGACGCGTCGCTTCGGTGGCTGCTGTCAACGGTGTCGGTGGCGATGATCTTCGACGACCACGACGTCCACGACGACTGGAACACCTCGGCGGCCTGGGTCGCCGACATGCGCGCCCGCCCGTGGTGGAGAACGCGCATCGTTGGCGGCTACGCGACCTATTGGATCTATCAGCACCTGGGGAACTTGTCGCCCGCCGAGCTGGCCGACGACGCGCTCTACCGGCAGGTGCGCATCGGCGGCGATCACTCCGAAGCCGTCCTGGACTTCGCGGGGCGCGCCGCTGATGAGGTGGCGGGGACGCGTTGGAGCTTCCGCCGCGACTTCGGCCGCACCCGGCTCCTCGTGCTCGACTCCCGCGCCGGCCGACAGCTCGACGAGCGCCATCGCACGATGCTGTCGGACCGCGAGTTCGACTGGGTCGAGGAGCAGGCCGCCGAACCCGGCTACGACGACCTCCTGATCGCCACGTCGCTGCCGTGGCTGCTGGCCGTTGGGCTCCACCACCTCGAAGGCTGGAACGAGGCCGTTTGTGGCGGCGCCTGGGGGCGTTGGCCCGTGGCCCGCGCCGAGCAGATCCGGCAGGCCGTGGATCTCGAACACTGGGCTGGGTTCCGTCGATCCTTCGCCCGCCTGACCGACTTGATCGCCGATATCGGCTCGGGACGCAATGCGCCCCGCACCATCGCCGTGCTCTCGGGCGACGTGCACCACGCGTACGTTGCGGAGGCGACGTTCCCGGGTCGCCGGGAGGTCACGTCGACGGTGATCCAGGCCGTCTGCTCGCCGATCCGCAACCCACTGAGCAAGCAGGAACGTCTCGTCCTGCGGTTCCTGCATTCCAAGACGGCGGAGCACATCGGCCGCGCGCTTTCGCGCACCGCGAGGGTCGCCCGCCCCAAAGTGCGGTGGACCTTCACCCAGAAGCCGACCTTCGATAACCAGGTGGCCACGCTCGTGGTCGGCCCGGACGAGGTGCGCCTCGACATCGAGAAGACGCTCCCGCAGGATTGGAAGGCACCACGCCTGCATCCGAGCATCACCTGGCGCGAGGCGACGAAGCGCAACAGCCCCGGCTAGCGTCGGGGTAATGCGCGACTGGCCGCCGATCGAAGACGCGCTGCGCGACCGCCTGGCGCTCCCGCTCCCGCAGCTTGAGACGACGGTCTACGAGTACCTGAAGCTGTGGCCGAGCCAGGCCTGCGACGACGCGTTCGTCGAACGGGCGCTCCGCTACCCGTGGGCGCGACCCGCTGGCTCGTTCGTCCTTGAGAACCGGGATGAGCTCGGGCCCGTCACCGTCGAGCACCACGAGGAACTCGCGGCGCTCGCCCGCGGCGAGGGCCCTTCACCCGGCCAACCACGCCGCTACCCATTGCTGGCGATCGGCTCCAACGGGGCCCCCGACACGCTGATCCGCAAGTTCGAGTTCCTGCCAGCAGACGAGACGCGCGTGCTCGTCGTCGCGGGAAAGCTCTTCGACTTCGACGTCGGCGCGACCGCCCGGCTCGCGCCGTACGGCGCCTTCCCGGCGACGCTCGTGCCGAGCCCAGGCGCCGCCGTGCACTGCAGCCTCCTGTGGGTCACCCAGCCGCAACTGCTCGCGCTCACCTGGTCGGAGCTGAGCTACGGCTTCGGACGACTCGGGCCAGTGCAGTTCGAGTCAACGGATCACGCCGTTCACCGGCTCGACGCCGCCCTCGTCTACGTCTCACGCTGGGGCCACCTCACGATCGACGAGCGGCCGGTGTCACTGGAGGCCATGCCTGCGGATGGCCGTAGCGGAGCGATCTGGTCGCAGGAGCGGCTCCTCGAGCACGCCGCCGGCCGCCTCTACGCGCCCGGCACGTCGCACCTCCGACTCCTCGAGGACCTGGCCCGCGAGCCGGTCGCGACCATCCGGGCCGTCACCGACGCCGTTGCCTGCGACGCGACGCCCTTCGCACACGAGGCATGGACGCCGTACCCCGGCACCGAGCCGCCGAGCTGAGTTCCGCGAGACGGGACGCGGCACCGCCGGTCGCGCATCGAGCATGCCCCGGTTGACCTGAGGCTGGCGCAGTGACATCGTCCGGCGAATGCGTCGTCCCGCCATCGGCTTCCCCCATCTCATGTCGACGGCGGCGGTGTTCTGGGCGCTGACGGGTACGGCGACCGCGGCGGCCCTCATCACCGGCGCGGCGATCAAGGACGACTCGGTCACCGGCGCCGACATCAAGAACGGCTCGCTCAGGAGCGCAGATTTCGGTCGCGGACAGCTTCCGGCGGGCGCCAACGGCGCGACGGGCCCGGAAGGGCCCGGAAGGGCCCGGCGGACCAGTCGGACCTGGCGGACCCGCGGGTGCATCCGGACCAGCCGGGCTCGTCGGACCAGCCGGCCCTGGCGGATCCGCAGGTGCGCCCGGGCTCGTCGGACCAGCCGGGCCCGGCGGATCCGCAGGTGCCCCCGGAGTCGTCGGACCAGCAGGGCCCGGCGGATCCGCAGGTGCCCCCGGAGTCGTCGGACCAGCAGGGCCCGGCGGACCGGCAGGTGCGTCCGGACCAGCTGGCGCGACCGGTCCCGCCGGCCCCCAGGGCGAAGCCGGTCCGAACGGTGCCGACGGAGCGGCCGGACCCGCTGGACCGGCCGGCCCCCAGGGCCAGAAGGGCGACTCCGGTGTCGCCGGGGCCACTGGGCCCGCCGGTCCTCCCGGAGCCCAAGGACCACAGGGCCCGGCCGGACCTCCCGGCCCTGCCGGGGGCGCGGCCCCCGTCAAGCCCCCAGTCGGACTGCTGAACCTCACCGGCCTGAGCAGCGAACGCGCCGACGGCGCGATCGTGGTCTCGAAGATCGACTGGGCCGCGGAAGCAGACACGAGCTGGCAACGAGGCGGCGGCGCATCCGTCGCCAAGCCGACCGTTGCCGCGCTGACCTTCACCAAACCGGCCGACAAGACCTCGCCCGCGCTCTGGCAGAGGATTAGCACGGGCACTGGGTTCACCTCGGGCTCCCTGAAGTTGACTGCGGACCCCAGTGCCGCGCCGTACGCGTCGATCGCGCTCGGCCGGATGTTCGTGAGAAGCGTCGAGCCTCGGACGCAGGACGGCAAGCCCGTCGAGGACGTGAGCCTCGCCGTTGACCCGCTTGTCGGAGGCGTGGTCACCGTGCCCGCGCCGGTGCTCGCCGCCGGACCGGCCCCGACCCTCGACGACTCCATCGGCACGCTGACCATCACGGGCTTCACCGGCTCGCGACCGATCTCGTTCGTCAAAGGCGGCGTCCAAGCGGCAAGTTCGTTCAGCGCAGGCGGCGCGTCGGTCGGCAAACCCTTCTTCGCACCGTTCAGCCTGCGCAAGGGCGTCGATGGTCAGTCATCGGTGTTCCGCGACCTGATTTCCCAGGGCCGTTCGATGACGGACGTGACGATCGACCTTCCCGGCTCCAGCGCCGCCCCGCACGTCGTCTACGAGCTGGAGGACGTGTTCGTCAGCGAGATCAGCCTCGAAGGCACGGGCGGAAGCATCGAGAAGGTCGGGCTGACGCCGAAAGTCATCCGGACGCTCACCACCGTCGGCACCGGGCCGACGACGACCTTCTGCTTCGACGTGCCGGCTGGGCGCGTCTGCTGATCGAGGACTCAGCCGAGGTCGGTCGACGCGAGCAGCTCCGCGATCCCAGACTCGGGGTCCGCGAAGAGCTCCACGAGAATCTCTTGCACGACGGCGAGGACGTCGGCCTCCGGTGCGACGCTGGCCGCGAACCCCGAGAGATACAGCAGGTTCTTGAAGAAGAGGACGAGGTCCTTCGGCATCCGGAAGCCGTTGCGAGCGAGGACCTGGAGTAGGCGGCCGAGCGTGATGCCGAGCTGATCGAAGGTCACCTGGCCTCGCTCGCGGTCGTCGAGGCGGTCGAGTTCGATCTGCAGCTCGGCGATGAGCTTCTCCACATCGGCTTTGTGGTCGATCGCGCCGAACATGCGCATCGCGTCGATCTGCCCGCGTGCGTCGCTCGCCGCCCAAGCCGCGAGGTACTTCACGAGCCCCGCGCGCTGCATCGCATCGAGCCGGCCGGCGATGCCGAAGTCGACCAGCGAGAAGCTGGCCGTGAACTCGTCGATCAAGACGTTGCCGGCGTGCAGGTCGCCGTGGAACACGCCGTGCTTGAGGGTCGCGTCGATCACGCCCTTGATCCCGAGGTGCAGCAGGCGCCCGCCGTCGCGCTCGATCGTCGGGTCCAACCGCGCGTAGGAGACGCCCGGGAGATACTCCATCACGAGCAGCCGCTCGGTCACCATCCCCGGAATCGGCCGCGGCGCGAGCATGTGATCGGCGCCGAGATCCTCAAGGACCGCGCTGGAGTCGACGAGGTTCGCAGCCTCCAGGCGGAAGTCGAGTTCCTCGAGCGCGAGCTGCGCGAACAGCTCCACGAACCCGACGAGGTTGGCCGAGCGCGCGGCCGGGTGGAGCTTTTCGGCGGCAGCAGCCGCGAGCGCGAGCGTCTCGATGTCGGCGCGGAACTTGCCGCGGAGCCGAGGCCGGCGGACTTTCACCACGACCTCGGTGCCGTCGTCGAGGCGACCACGGTGGACCTGCCCGATCGAGCCGGCGGCTAGCGGCTCCTCGTCGAGCCACTCCAGGCGACTGCGGAGCTCGCCGAGTTCGCGGTCGATCACCTTGTGCGCGACGCCCGGGCGCAGCGGCGGCGCCTCATCGCGGCACCACGCAAAGGCTTCGACCCACTCGTCCGGCAGGAGTCCGTTCGCCGTGGCGATGAACTGGCCGAGCTTCACGTACGCCGGGCCGCCGGCCTTCACGAGGCGCTGCGCGCGATCAAGGGTGCCCTGCGTGGCCTGGGGCGCCTCCACCCGAAGGCCCACCGCGGCGGCGGCCGCAGCCAGGAGCTGGAACGGCGCGTCGGGAGCCGCAGCCGTCACCATCCGGAAGCCGGTCGAGGCGAGGGAGACGATCGTGTCGGTCCACACACGCGGCGTGGCGAGCCGTTTGGCATCCCGCGCGACGACCTTGCGCTGCGTCACGGCGTCCGTATGCCATCGCAGCGCCTGCTCCGTCAGCCCCGGAAACTCCGCGAGGCGCGTCGACTCGCGGATCAGCTTGTCGAGGCGGGGAAGCGGCGGCGGGGTGAGCCCGGGACCAGAGAGAGCGTCGGCCATCGGCGGATGGTGACAGACCAGACCTACACAAGTGTAAGTTCCGTCCGTGGGACTGGTCACTCGACGAAAACGCCCGAAATCTCAAGCGTTTTGGGACGCTCGCGTACCAGCTGCCTCATGCATCAGGACCAACGCGACCCGCCCGCGGGCGCTACGGATGGCGGCGTCGGTAGCCTCGCCGGTGATGACCGACGTTCCAATCCGCGGCGACATGATCCGCCTGGGCCAGCTCCTCAAGCTCTCCGGCCTGGCCGAAGATGGCGCGCACGCGAAGGACATCCTCGCCGAGGAGCACGTCTTCGTGAACGGCGAGCGCGACAACCGTCGTGGCCGCCAGCTCGTGCCGGGCGACGAAGTCAACGTCGGCGGCCAGAAGCTGCGCATCGTCAGCGGCAACTGAGGCGTCGTCAGGCCGACTCCCCGCGGTGAACGTCGGAATATGCCCCCTGGGAGGGGCATATTCCGACGTTCGGCCTAGCTGGTGGGCGGTTGCCGCGGTTCGCGGCCCGCCCCCCTCACCGCTGCGGCGTTACTTGACGCCGATGAGGTCCACGACGAAGACGAGGGTCTCGTCGGGCTTGATGGCGCCCGGGGCGCCGCGCTTGCCGTAGCCGAGCATCGGCGGAATGGTGATCTTGCGGCGGCCGCCGACCTTCATGCCGTCGACGCCCTGGTCCCAGCCCTGGATGACCTGGCCCTTGCCGAGGCCGAACTTGAAGGTCGAACCGCGGTTCCACGAGGCGTCGAACTCCTTGCCGTCGCTCCACGCCTTGCCGACGTAGTGAACCTCGACGGTGTGACCCGGAATGGCTTCGTCGCCGGTGCCCTCAACGAGATCCTCGATCTCGAGCTGGTACGACGGCGCGCCCTCGGGGATCTCGAACTCGGGCTTCTCACTGGTGCTCATGGGGCGACCCTAACTCCAACGCCCCGTGAAGTGCCGGCAGCAAGGCACCACACCCTGGCGGCCTCAGCGACACGTCCCGACCCGCCCGCAGAGCGTCGGCGCGCCCAGGCACGAACGATCGCCGAGCAGCCCTTGACCCGTGAATCACGATTCACAAGACTCGGTGAATGGGCATTCACATCGCGAGCGAGCAGGATGGTCGCCACGCACGCACCCGCCGCGTCGAGAACCAGGCGCCACCGCTGGCACCGCTCAACCTGTTCGACGCGGACCTGCCGCTGCGAGAGGCGCTCGCGCGCGAAGGCGGCGCTTGGGGCACGGACCGCGTCCGAGAGGCCGGTGCCGTCGCGGGGAGCGTCGAGGCGCGCGAACACGCGCACCGCGCCGAGACGCACGAACCGATCCTGCGCACCCACGACCGGTACGGCCACCGGATCGATGAGGTCGAACTCGACCCGTCGTGGACGTGGTTGATCGACGGCGCCGTGTCCCGCGGCCTCCACGCCCTGCCGTGGCGCGAGCCGCAGGCGGGTGCGCATGTGGTGCGCGCAGCGGCATTCATGACGTACGGCGCGCTCGATCTCGGCGTCCTCTGCCCGATCTCGATGACCTACGCCGTCGTCCCGGCGCTGCGCGATGGCTCTGCCGAACTCGCCGCGAAGTGGGAGCCGCGCCTCACCTCGGTCGATCCGGCGACGGCAGCGATCGCCGGGATGGCGATGACCGAGCGCCAAGGCGGCTCCGACGTGCGAGCCAACATCACGCGCGCCGAGCCCACTGGCGACGGCGACTACGAACTCTGGGGCCACAAGTGGTTCTGCTCGTATCCCCCCTGCGACGTGTTCCTCGTGCTGGCGCAGACGAGCGACGAGTCGAACGCACCGTCCTGCTTCCTCGTCGAACGCGGCCCCGGGATGGAGTTCCAGCGCCTCAAGAACAAGCTCGGTACGCGGTCGCTCGCGTCATCTGAGGTCGAGTTCCATGGGATCCGCGCGACGCTCGTCGGCGAGGAGGGCCGCGGGGTGCCAGCCATCGTCCGGATGGTCAACCACACCCGCCTGGACTGCCTGCTCGGGGGAGCCACCACGATGCGCAACGGCACGCTCGAAGCCATCCACCACGCGCGGCACCGCACGGCGTTCGGGGCGAAGCTCGTCGACCAGCCGGCGATGGCCAATGTGCTCGCCGATCTCGCCTTGGAGTCGGAGGCCGCGACGGCCACCGCGTTGCGGGTGGCCCGCTCCTACGACGACGCCGACACGTCGTTCCGGCGACTGGCCACTGCAGTCGAGAAGTATTGGGTCTGCAAGCGGGCCGCCGCGCACGCGGCCGAGGCCCTGGAGTGCCTCGGCGGAAACGGCTATGCCGAGGAGTCCGGGATGCCCAAGCTCTACCGCGACGCTCCGCTCGGCGGCATCTGGGAGGGCTCGGGCAACGTCGCCGCGCTCGACGTGCTGCGCGCGATCGAGAAGGAGCCGGAAACCCTGGGCGCGTTCCTGGAGGAGTGCTCGCTTGCCAGCGGCGCGAACGCCGCGTTCGACGCGCACGTGACCGCGATGGTGGAGCGGACGGCGGCGCTCGTGGGCGACGACGGACGCACCCCCGCCGCGCGGAGCTACGACGCGCAGTTCGGGGCCCGGCGCCTCGTCGAAGACCTCGCCGTCTCACTCCAGGCGAGCCTGCTGCTGCGCCACGCGCCAGCCGCCGTGAGCGACGCCTTCTGCGCCTCGCGCCTGGGCGGACAAGGCGGCCGGGTCTACGGCACGCTGCCGCGCGGCGTCGATACCACCACCATCGTCGACCGGGCGCTGCCGGCGTGAGCACCGTCGCGATCGGCGCAGCCGGATCGACCCGCGAGCGCCTTCTTTCAGCGGCCCGGCGCGTCATCGAGGCCAAGGGCTACGGCGGCGCGTCGGTGCTCGCGATCGCCGAGCAGGCTGGCGTGGCGTCGGGCACGCTCTACCGCCATTTCCCCTCGAAAGCCGACCTGTTCGTCGAAGTGTTCCGCGAGGTCTGCGGGCACGAGATGGCTGCGGCACGGGATGCCGCGGCCGTCGCTGCCGATCCAGCGGCACGGATCGACGCGATCATCACTACGTTCGCCGAGCGCGCCCTGGCGAGCCCAACCCTGGCGTGGTCACTCATCGCCGAACCCGTCGATCCCGCGGTGGAGCGCGTCCGACTCGAGTTCCGCGCCGACTATCGCGAGACCGTCGCCGCGTTCCTGCGCGACGCCATCGCCGCCGGCGCGGCACCGCCGCAGGACGAAGACCTCACGGCGGCCGCGCTCGTCGGCGCCGCCAACGAGATCCTCGCGGGTCCACTGGCCCCCGCACGAGAGCACCACCGCACGGCTGCCGAGACGGTCAACGCACTGCGCATCCTCTGGCGGCGGACCGGCGGGATGCCCACGTCCTGAAAGACTGGACATTCGAACGATCTACTCGTTTCCAGTCTTTAGGATGCAGGGACCGGTCTGCACGGATGCCGACCTCGCACCGACTGAGTCCACAGTGTCCACTTCTCTCATGCGCAACCCCGTCGCCGTCCTGACGGCTGCCCTCACCCTCGGCGCCTGTGCGCTCCCGATGACGGCTTCTGCAGCGACGGTTTCCGCGACGACCGCGGCGCCCCTGACGTCGCCCGCCGTGACGGAGATGAATGCGACCTGCAAAGAGCCCACGTCGTTCAAGGCGTTCCAGCTGTTCGGCGACTACGCCAACTACTCCTTCGCGCCCGGCGGAAGCTTCGAAGCCGGCGCCACCGGCTGGAGCCTGAGCGGCGCCTACGTCACCACCAAGAACGAGAACCTCGGCATCTTCGCTGGCACGAAGTCGCTGTACATCAAGGACAACGGCCGCGTCGTCTCTCCCTGGTTCTGCGTCACGCCGGACCACCCCACCTTCCGATACGTCACCTACGGCGGCGAGATCGAGATGGAAATCGACTACAAGGTCATCACCGAATCCGACATCGACGACAAGCTCGTCGGCGAGACCAACGGTTCCTCCACCAAGTGGGGTCCCTCGGCCATCCACCCCCTCGCCCTTGAGATCCCCGACTACAAACTCGTCAAGGGCGTCGTCGCTCGCATCGTCTTCGAAGCCGAAGACAACGTCTACGTCGACAACGTCCTCGTAGACCCCTACCGCAGGGGCTAGTCCGTTTGGCGGCCTAGCATGGCTGCGAAGCGGGAGATGCGGCCGCGTTCTTCTTCGCTGAGGGGGCCGTCGGTTTCGACGAGGAGGGTCATTTGGCCGCGGCTGGTGGCCCACTTGCGGGCGTCGTCGCTGAAGCTTTTGCCGATCCAGATGATCGGGAGGCCGTGGGTGTGCTTGCGGACGGTGGCTTCTTGAAGCTCCTGCGTGGCTTCGTGGCGCAGGACGGTGACGGCTTCGGCGCCGAGGGCGTGCGCGGCGTCGCTGATGGCGTCGATGCCGCCGTCGTCGATGAGGAGGCTGACGTGGCCGTCGGTGAGCATGTCGGTGGCCCAGCCCTCGGGGGTGCTGGCGAGGGCGGCGGGGCCCGTGACGAGGCGGAAGATCGGCGTGCTCACGCCTGGGAAGTTAGCGGGTGGACTCGCGTCACACAGGACCGGGCTCCGTCTCGTCCAGTTCCTTGACGTATTGCCGTGCCGCGAGCTGCATCGTGGTCCGAGCGTGTTCCAACGCGCGGCCCGCCAGCTCAGCCGGGATCGCGGCGCCGTCCTGACGAAGCATCAGCGACGCGACGCCGTTCCAGAGAGCCCAAAGGAACACCATCGTCTGGTCGATCGGCACCACCGGGGTTTCGCCCGCGTCCATGGCGGCTTTGAGGTCGATGGCGATGTTCATCACCAGCCGCTCGGTCCGCTTGGACATTGCCCGGTTGACCTCGGCAAACTCGGTGTTCGGATCGGGCTGCAGCACGCGAACCATCGCGAACCGGCACGCGGCGGGGCACTCGATCGCGAACTGGAAGTAAGCGTCGCCAGCGGCGTAGACGCGCCTCAGCGGCGACGGGTCCTTGCGTGCCTCTTCCATGTAGCCCTCAACGACCTCCAGTGCGTCGGAGATGAACGCAAGGACAAGCCCTTGTTTGCTCCCGTAGTGCGCGTAGAGCGCGCCAACGGAGACGCCGGCGCGCTCGGCGATCAGCTCGACGGGCGTCGCGTTCACGCCGTGCTCAGCGAAGAGGTCGCTGGCGGCTTCGAGGATCGCCAAGCGGGTTCGGGCCTTGCGGCCGGGCGAAATCGGAGCGTCGTCTGGTGCGCGGTCAGCCACGGTGAGGCAGCGTCACTTGGCCGCGGCCGGCGGCCCGGCTGGACGCCCGCTCGTTTCGGGGGGAGCCGGCTCGGCGGCATTGGCGTCGCCCGTGGCCGTCTGGCGCCGCATCACGCGCTTCGCTCGTTCTAGCGCGCGCCAGGCAAGATCGGTGGGAATGGCGGCCCCGTCTTGGCGGAGCGTGAGGGAGATGACGCCATTCCACAGGCCCCACAGGTAGACGACGGTCTCGTCGATCGGCGCTGGGTCGATCTCCCCGTCGGCCATGGCCTGTTTGAGGTCGGCGGCGATGTTCAGCACGAGCTGCTCGCTGCGCTTGGACATCGCGCGGTTCAGCTGCTCGAGTTCGGGGCCGGGGTCGAGCTGAAGCACGCGCAGGGCAGCGAGCCGGACCGCAGCTGGGCGCTCGACCGCGAACTGGAAGTAGGCATCGCCGGCGGCGTGGACGCGTCGCATGGGCGACGCTTGACTGCGGGCCTCCCGCATGCAGGCCTCGAAAGCCTCCATCGCGTCGGAGATGAACGCGAGCTGGAGGCCCTGTTTGCTCCCGAAGTGCGCGTAGAGCGCGCCGACCGACACGCCTGCCCGATCCGCGATCAGTTCGACGGGGGTGGCATTCACGCCATGCTCGGCGAAGAGATCGCCCGCAGCCTGGAGGATGGCCTTGCGGGTACGGGCCTTACGGCCGGGCGGAATCGGGGCGTCGTCCGGTGTGCGGTCGGTCACGGTAGGCCCAGTATGGCGGGCGACGCGTCCGCCCGCACCTACACCACCGCCGGAAAGCCCTAGGGTGGATAGCCCTCAATGACCGACCGCCCTTCCATTGCCGCTGCCGTCCGTACCCTCACGATCTTCGGCAACGATGCGGTCCTCAAGACGCCGTACGACCTGCGGCTGATCGAGGCGATCCGCGCGGTCCCCGGTCGCCAGTTCGACTCCTCGACCCGCGCGTGGCACGTGCGGATGATCAACGACCGTCCCGCGTCGATGCTCACCCTGCTCGCCGCGTTCCCGGAACTCAAGTCCTCCGAGGAAGACCGTGAGCGGCTCCTTGAGCTTGTCAATCGTCGCGCGCCCGCCTTTGCGCTTGAGCTGATCTCGCCGGTCAAGAACGGCCCGGAGTGCGTGAGCATCCTGGATTCGTGGACCGACCCGGCGATCCGCAACCTGCTCAACCGGTTCGAGCATTTCGAGCATCCGGGCGTCGGTCGGTACAGCCTCGAGCTCAGCCCGGAGTCCTCGCAGGCGCTGTATGAGCTGCATGAGTCGCGCGAGGATGTCCTCTGGACCCGCAAGCTGAGCGAGCGCGTCGACACGCTGCGCCAAAAGCAGCGCCGCCCGAGTCTGCCGCCGCTGAAGCCCGTCGATGCGTCGATGGACAACGAGCCCACGTCGGTGCGGTTTACGAACGGCCGCGAGCAGGTTCTCGTCACCACCGCGCATCCGGATGTGGTCCTGTCGGTGCTTCCGGGGTCGACGGTCGAGGACGTGCAGTACGTCACGGCGGACGCCTCGACGCTCGTCGCGGTCGGCCTGTCGGCCCTGATCCACGCTGGCCATGAGCTGCAGATGTCGCCGACGGTGCGCGCCTGGATGGAGGGCGAGCTGCGGTGGGACGCGAAGATCACGGCCCGCTCCGTCGATGGCCAGCCGAGCTGGGTCATCACCGGCGAGGCCGATGCCCACCCGCTGATCCTCGACGACGAGCCCGCCGAGAACCTCTCTCCCGAGACCTGGCGGATTCCGCTCGACGAAGACGGCGCGGACCTCATGGACACGCTTGTCGACGAGCACCCGCATCTCGTGCTCGACGCCCGCGCGCGCCGCTGCCTGGCGCAGCTTCACGAGCACCCGGACGATCCGGTGCGCGCCGCGACGCTCACGATCGAGGAGTCCGCCGACGGTGGCACCGAGCTGCGGCTCGAAGTCCTCTGGGGCGACGATGCCGCTGCCGACTTCACCAAGCTGCCCGGCGCCGCGCCGGACGACGATGAGTGGAGCGATGACGCCGCCGAGAACGACGTCCTCATCGCCGACGCCTGGAACGCCGCGGCGATCCGCAAGTACGCGCTCGACCACGACATCTACCTCGACGAGGCCACCCTCCAGCTCCTGGAAGGCCTCGCCGAGGAGCATGAGCGGGCCGAGGAACTCGTCGCGATGTCGCGCGCGATCACGAGTTCCGGCTCGATCGACCATGCGGTGCCGGTCGGCGAGCTGATGCCATTCCAGATCGCCGGCGTCGAGTACGCCCTCGATCGCCGTCGCACGTTCATCGCCGATGAGCAGGGCCTCGGTAAGACGCTCCAGGCGCTGCAGACCGTCGAAGCCGACGGCGCCTACCCGACGGTCATCCTCTGCCCGGCGTCGCTGAAGCTCAACTGGGAGCGCGAGGCCAAGCAGTGGCTGCCGCATCGCTCGGTGCGGGTGTTCACCGGCCGCGGCGCGCAGGACACCGACGCGGATCTCCTGATCCTCAACTACGAGATCGTTGAGTGGCATCGCGAAGCCCTGGCGGCGCTGCTGCCGGGCGCGCTGATCCTCGACGAGTCGCACTACTGCAAGAGCCCGAAGGCGAAGCGCACCAAGGCCGTGCAGGCCCTCGCTGAGGCGCTGCCGCCGGATTCGCTGCGCCTCGCGCTCACCGGTACGCCGCTCGTCAACCGCCCGAAGGAACTCGTGCCGCAGCTCCGCATCCTCGGCCGCCTCTCGGAGTTCGGCTCCGGCGCCGGGTTCGAGCGTCGGTTCGGGTCGATCGAAGAGCGCGAGCGCCTGCACTGGCACCTGCGCCGCACGTGTTACCTGCGTCGCCTCAAGAAGGACGTGCTCCCGCAGCTGCCGGAAAAGCAGCGTGCCGTGGTTCCGGTCGAGCTGTCGAACAAGGCCGACTACGACCGTGCCGAGCGCGAGTTCATGAGCTGGCTCGTGGAGCAGTTCGGTGGTACCGACGAACTCGATCGCAAGCTGACTTCCGCCGAGCGCGGCAAGGCCCTCGTGAAGCTCGGTGCCCTGCGCCGTCTCGCCGGCAAGGGCAAGGTCGCGATGGCCGCGAGCTGGATCGAAGACTTCTTGGAGTCCGGCGAGAAGCTCGTCGTATTCGCGTCGCACGTCGACGTGCAGCACGAGCTGGCCGACGCCTTCCCGGAGGCCGTCCACATCCTCGGCTCCGACTCGCCCGCGACCCGCGACGCTGCCGTGCAGCGGTTCCAGAACGACCCCGATGTGCAGCTCTGCGTCTGCTCGCTGCGCGTCGCCGCCCACGGCCTCACGCTCACCGCCGCCTCCGATGTCGCCTTCGTGGAACTCGGCTGGACGCCGGCCGAGCACGACCAGGCCGAGGATCGCTGCCACCGCATCGGCCAGGAGGACTCGGTCACCGCCTGGTACCTGCTCGCCACCGGCACGATCGACGAGCGCATCGCTGCCCTCATCGAGAACAAGCGCCGCATCGTGCAGTCGGTCACCGACGGCACGGCCGTCGAGGACACGTCGGCGATCGACGCGATCCTCGCCGACTACCTCGTCGAGACCAGCGCCGGCGCGGTTTAGGGAGCGCCTCCGACTGGGGCTCCGCTCCGTAGGGTGGCCCCATGCCGAACCTTCGATCGTCGCGACCCGGCATAGCGTCGATCGTGCTCGCCATCACCGGACTCGCCGTCTTCACCGGATCGACCGGCGCCAGCGCCTCGCCAGCGCTGGCCGCTCAGGTGCCGGCCGTTCAGGCGCCAACCGAGGTCAAGCTGCCCGCAGCCACCCAGGTCGCGGGCGTTGCGCCCGACGGTTCGATCCGCGCGCTCCTAGGCCCGACACGCCGCGGGCAAGGCGCGTCGATGCGCCGGATGGATGCTGCGGGCCTGGGCATCGCGCCGCTCGCGCTGATGCCACCAGCGCCAGGGCTCGGATTCGTCCTGCCTGCGTTCACCCCCGACGGATACGTCGTCGCGTACGACGAGCAGCCCAAAGCCTCGGACCCCTCGCGGATCTTCGCGGTGTCGGTGAGTAGCGACGGAGCCCGCGGAGCGGCGCAGCAAGTGTCTACCCCTGGCCAGATCTCTTCGCTCGTGACCACCCCCCTGACCGGTCCGACCGGGGCAGTCATCGTGATGCTCGACGAACGCCCGAGGAGAGGAAAGACCGTCGACCGGCTCGTCTTCCGTCCGGCAGGAGGCACCCGATTCGGGAAGCCCTTGACGGTCGGAAACAGCCGCGGGTACCGCGAAGTCGGATATCGCGTGTTCCCAGGGCCCGACGGTGGGGCCGTCCTGCTCGGCCTCCCGCTCCGAAGCGGCCGTGGAAAGCCGTTCGTGCAGCGCCTCTCACCCGCTGGCGCGCTTGGCCCCAAGGTGACGTTCCCCATCCCCAAGTACGCCGAGTGCATCGAGCAGGCCGCGTTCGGGCCGACGGGCACCTTCGTCGCGGTCGTGGCCACCAGGCAGAAAGCTGGAGCCGCCTGGAGTCGCACGCAGCTCCTAGCGATGACGCTGCCCGCCGACGCAACCAAGCCCACCGCGCTGAAAGCCATCGCGAAGGGCAGCTATGGGGCGACCGCCAACGGGAACCTGGCGATCGCGGTCGGCGCTGGAGACCACACGGTCGTGCTGGCCGGGAGCGATCTGGACACCGACGACATCGGCGGGAAGGACAGCGACGTGGTGAGCCAGCGGATCTTCGAGGGGACCGGCGCCGACCTCTCAATCACGGCGCGGTTGACCGCGTGGTTCCCGAACACGGCCCTGATCGACCTTGCCGCCGACGGCGCGATCACCGCCGTCTGGAACGAGAACAAGACCGAGTCCAAGGCGGGCAAGCATCTGGTGGCCGGCATCTACGGAACGAGGCGCCCGGCCGGCGGCACCTTCGGCACCCCTCGCCTGCTCTCGACCGAAAGCCCGAACGACGGCGATGCGGTCGAGGACCTCACGCCGCTCTCGGGCGGCAGGGTGGCGGTGCAGTACCGGCGCTACGGCCCGGGCAACGACCCAGGCGCCTCGTACGTGCTGTTTGCGACGCCCTGAGGCCGCTCCCGCCGCCCTGGCTCACTAGCCTGATCAGAGCGCCGATGCCCTCTGACCCTCCCACCGACTTGCCGCCTGATGAGGCTTTGCCCGCAGGCCGCCGCGATCGGTACGTCGGTGACGCCGCTGGCGCAGCCGCCGTTGAGGTTCGGCCCGCGGCGACCGTGATGCTGGTGCGCGACGGTGCCCCCGATCCGGCGGACGGCTCGACGCTCGAGGTCTGCATGCTGCGGCGCAACCTGCAGTCGAAGTTCGTCGGCGGCGTGCACGTGTTCCCGGGCGGCGCGGTCGACCCTGGAGACAGCCACGAGGCGGTGCTCTCGCGCTGCGATGGGCTCACCGCTGAGCAGGCCGATACGGCCGGCGGCCTCGCGTTCTGGGTCGCGTCGATCCGTGAGACCTTCGAGGAGGCCGGGCTCCTCCCGGCCCACTGGGCCGCCGACGGCGCGCCCCTGCACTTCGGCGACGACGCGGTCGCCGCGCGGTTCGAGGCCCACCGGCGGGCAGTCGACTCCGGAGCGCGCGACCTCGGGGCCGTCCTGATCGAGGAGGGCCTGCGCCTCGATCTCACCGGCACGCACTTTGTGTCGCGATGGATCACGCCACTCGGGCTCATTCGCCGCTACGACACACGATTCTTCGTGGCGGCCGCTCCGAGCGGGCAGGTGATCGCACACGACGGCCGCGAGGCGATCGAGGCTGAATGGCATCGGCCCGCCGAGGCCCTCCGGCGCCGTGCTGCAGGCGAGATGGTGATGCGCTTCCCAACGGTCGCGAGTCTGCACATGCTGGCCGCGTCGGCCAGCGCGCAAGAGGCGCTGGCCGCGGCGGCAGCGATCGTCGACGTGCCCGTGATCGAAGGTCCGCCGCGCGCGCCGCGCGAGGATCGGTCATGAGTGATCTCCCTCTCGTCCCCGGCGAGGTCACGGTGCTCTCGCCACGGGTGCGGCGGATCCTCGCGCCGAACCCGAGCGTCATGACCGGCCCGGGCACGAACACGTACCTGGTGGGCAGCGTCGATGGCGACGGGCCGATTGCCGTTATCGACCCCGGCCCCGACGACGCGTGGCACCTCGACGCGATCGTCGCCGCGGGAGCGGGCCGCATCCGCTGGATCCTGGTCACCCACACCCATTTTGACCACTGGCCCGGTGCGGCGCCACTCGCGGAGCGAACCGGTGCGGACGTGCTGTCGATGGAGGCGCGCGACGGCCTGGAGATCGACCGCCCGCTGATCGACGGCGCCCGCGTCGTCGGCGACGACTTCACCCTGCGCGCGCTCCACACACCCGGCCACGCCAGCAACCACCTCTGCTTCCTGCTCGAACAGGAGCGTCTCCTCTTCACCGGCGACCAGGTGATGCACGGCAGCACGGTCGTGCTCTGGCCGCCAGAGGGCGACGTGCGCACCTATCTGCTTTCGCTCCAGCGCCTCCTGGACCACGAGCCGCCGTTCCGCGCCCTGGCGCCGGCCCATGGCCACGTCTTCCCGGAGCCCGCCCCTGCGATCCAGCGAATCGTCGACCACCGCGGCGCGCGAGAAGCCAAGGTCGTCGCTGCGCTGGAAGCCATGAGCGCCGCCGCGACGATCGACGACCTCCTCCCCGGGGTCTACGGCGACATCGACCCCCAGCGCCTCCCGATCGCCCGCGGCTCCCTCTGGGCGCACCTGCGCAAGCTCGTCGACGATGGCCGGGCCACGACAACGGCCTACGACGCCCTCGACGGGAGCCAATGGGCTTGGGTAGTCGACCCGCCGCAGGACGACTAGCCAGGCCCCACGATGCTGCGAGGACGCCACACCAAGCCGGCCACGGCGCACGCGACACAGCGCGGCCTGCATCCAACCGCGGCGCGCCGTCGTCGTAGAGCCCAGAGGGTCTCTCCCCTCGGCCAGACTCACGGCCCCACACCGAGTACCGGAGCACTTTGATGAGCACCACCCAACCGACCTCCACCTACACCGTTTCCGGCATGAGCTGCGGCCACTGCGTCTCGTCCGTGCGCGAAGAGGTCGGCGCGGTCGACGGCGTCACGGCCGTCGAAGTCGACCTCGCCACCGGCCTGCTCACCGTGTCGGGCGAGGGCGTTGCCGATGACGCCATTCGGGCCGCCGTCGTCGAGGCCGGCTACGAGGTGACGTCATGAACGTCACTTCCAAGCTCGGCATCTACACGGCTGGCCTCGCCGTCGCCTTCGGCGGCGCGGCCGTCGCCGGCGGCGCCATCAACCCCGATCGCGGCGACCAAACTGCCTCACCGCACGGCGTGTCCGGAGCATCAGCCGAAGCCGAGGGCGACGCCATGAGCGCCGACCACACGACCGACGCTGGCGCGGCGGCCGCTCCGTCCGCCAGCCATGGCGCGACGCGCCCGGTCCGGGGGCTCGCGGTGGCCGACGCCGGCCTGCGGCTCGTCGTCGACCGCCCCGAGCGCCCGATCGGTCGCGTCCAGCCACTCACGTTCCGCATCGTCGACGACAACGGCCAGCCCCTCACGGGCTACGACGTCACGCACACCAAGCGCATGCACGTCATCGTTGTGCGGCGCGACCTCACCGGATTCCAGCATCTGCACCCGACGATCGATGCCGCCGGCACCTGGCGCGTGCCGCTGCGCCTCGACGAGGCCGGCAGCTACCGCGTCTTCGCGGACTTCTCGACCGGCGGCGAGCCGACGACGCTGGCCTCCGACCTCCTCGTCGATGGCCCAGCCGACCTGCGACGCCTGCCCGCGCCAAAGGCCATCGCCCGCAGCGACCACGGCTATGACGTGGCCCTCGACGCCGGCGCCGTCCAGGCCGGCAAAGCGGCGACGCTGCGCTTCAGCGTCACCAAGGACGGAGCACCCGTCGAGGTCGAGCCGTACCTCGGCGCCGACGGACACCTCGTCGCCCTCCGCGACGGCGACTTGGCCTTCCTGCACGTCCACCCGACTGACCATCCCGACGCCGAGGCTGACGAGGACACGGACATGGACGATGACCACGGGGCCGGCGCCGCCGAGCACGCCGAGGCGATCGCGTTCGAGGCCACCTTCCCGACCACCGGCCGATACGGCCTCTTCCTGCAGTTCCAGCACGAGGGCCGCGTGCACACCGTCGCCTTCGCTCAGGAGGCGCGCTAACCATGTCGACCACCAACCCCACCACCGAGCGCGTCGAGCTGCCCATCGGCGGCATGACGTGCGCCGCCTGCGCCAACCGGATCGAGCGCAAACTCAACGGCCTGGAGGGCGTGCACGCATCGGTCAACTACGCGACCGAGACGGCGACGGTCGACTTCACGGGCGAGCCGGTCCCATCGGAAACGCTCGTCGCCACGGTCGAAGCCGCCGGCTACCGGGTGCGCTCCCTCGCGCCCGTCGACGAGTCCAGTGATGCCGAGGCGCCGAGTGCCCCCGATGAGCGCGATACCGAGCTGGCCGCGCTGCAGCAGCGCTTGATCGGCAGCGCGCTGCTCGGCATCCCCGTGCTGCTGCTCTCGATGATCTCGCCGCTGCAGTTCGACCGTTGGCAATGGCTCGCGCTCCTCCTGGCGACGCCTGTCGTCGTCTGGGGCGCCTGGCCGTTCCACCGCGCGGCCTGGGCGAACCTGCGCCACGGCGACGCCACGATGGACACGCTCATCAGCGTCGGAGCGCTCGCCGCGTGGACGTGGTCGATGTACGCCCTGTTCCTCGGCGACGCCGGTATGGAGGGCATGAAGATGCCGTTCGACCTGTTTCCGTCGGCGGGCGGTGGCGACGAGATCTACCTCGAGGTCGCGGTCTCGGTGACGGTGTTCATCCTCGCGGGCCGCACGTTCGAAGCCCGCGCCAAGCGCCGCGCTGGCGCAGCGCTGCGGGCCCTGCTGGAACTCGGCGCCAAGGACGCCGCCGTGCTCCAGCCCGATGGCACCGAACGGCGGGTCGCCCTCGCCGACCTCGTCGTCGGAGACCGCTTCGTGGTCCGCCCCGGCGAGAAGGTCGCGACGGACGGTGTCGTGGAAGAGGGCCGCAGCGCCGTCGACCAATCGCTGCTCACCGGCGAATCGGCACCGGTCGAGAAGGGCCCCGGCGACGAGGTCGCCGGAGCCAGCGTGAACGCGGGCGGGCGGCTCATCGTGCTCGCCACCAAGGTCGGGGCCGATACGGCCCTGGCTCAGATCGCGCGCCTCGTGACCGATGCCCAGACGGGCAAGGCGCCGGTGCAGCGCCTCGCCGATCAGATCTCCGGCGTGTTCGTGCCGATCGTGATCGCGCTCGCCATCGGCACGCTCGGCTTCTGGCTCGGCGCCGGCGAGCCGACGAGCTTCGCGTTCACCGCGGCCGTCTCCGTGCTCATCATCGCCTGCCCCTGCGCGCTCGGTCTGGCCACACCGACGGCGCTCCTTGTGGGCACCGGACGCGGCGCGCAGCTCGGCGTGCTCATCAAGGGCCCCGAAATCCTCGAGTCGACCCGCAAGGTCGACACGATCCTCCTCGATAAGACCGGCACCGTCACCACTGGCCACATGACGCTCGCGGACGTCACCACCGGGGCCGGCGAAGACCGCCTGCAGGTGCTGCGCCTGGCCGGCGCCCTCGAGGATGCCTCCGAGCATCCCGTCGCCAAGGCGATCGCTGCCGCCGCTCGCCAAGAACTCCTCGAGCTGCCTGCGGCCGAGGCCTTCCACAGCTACGACGGGCTCGGTGTCACCGGCACCGTGGACGGCATCGCTGTGGCGGTCGGCCGCGGCTCGCTAATGAAGGAGCAGAGCATGGCGTTCTCTGACGACTTGGCGAAGGCGCAGGCCGACGGGGAGGCGCGCGGCCACACCGCCGTGCTCGTCGCCTGGGACGGCCGCGTGCGGGCCGTCTTGGACGTCGCCGACACGCCGAAGCCCACCTCCGTGGAAGCCATCGCGACGCTCCGCAGCCTCGGTCTGCGACCGATCCTGCTCACGGGCGACAACGAGGCCACGGCGCAGGCCGTCGCGGCCGAAGTCGGTATCGACGAGGTGATCGCAGAGGTGCTGCCATCCGGCAAGGCCGACGTCGTCCGGCGGCTGCAGGCCGAAGGGCGGATCGTGGCGATGGTCGGCGACGGCGTGAACGACGCACCGGCGCTTGCGCAGGCCGACCTTGGCCTGGCGATCGGCACCGGCACCGACGTGGCGATCGAAGCCTCCGATCTCACGCTCGTCACCGGCGACCTGCGCGCCGCGGGCGACGCGATCCGCCTGTCGCGCGCGACGCTGCGCACGATCAGGCAGAACCTGGCCTGGGCCTTCGGCTACAACGTTGCCGTGCTGCCGCTCGCGGCCGCGGGACTCATGAACCCGGTGCTTGCGAGCCTCGCGATGGCCCTGTCGAGCGTGTCGGTGGTCGCCAACGCCTTGCGGCTCCGCCGGTTCCAGCCCGGCGCCGGTTGAGTCCACGCCGAGACCGCGGCCCGCGCCGCGGTCTCGGCGATCCGGGCGTAGGTCGCGGGATCAGGCAACGCCGCTCGCCCCTGGATATCCGTTCTTCATGGCCGTTCCCTTCCGTCGCCAACCCGATCCGACGACGGTAGAAGCTCAAGTGCACTCGAAGTCAAGGGGTGTGTCCAAGTGCGCCATCGCGCAGAGGTCGTCCACTACCCTGGAGTCTCTGGCGGCGCGACGGGAGGGCGGCATGCGGGCAACCGAAATCGAAGCGATCGGCGAACTCCTCGGCGAGGCGCTGGATGCGACCGGCCAGATGGCCCAGGAAACGCACGAGGCGATCGCAAACCGCACGTTTGCGGCGGTCGGTCCGGTCGGCCGTCCGGTGCAGGTCGTCCATGACGGCATCTCCAGGACTGTGTACCGCGGCGTTCGCAGTGCGCTGCGCGTCAGCGCATCCCACGGTGGGCGGGCCCTGGCACGCCGCGTGCCCGAGGACGCGCCGGCTCTGACCACGACCGTCGGCGGCTCGATCGCTACCGGGGCCCTCAACGGGTTCTGCGGCGACCTCCTCGCCGAACGCGACAACCCCCTGGCGCTCAGAATGTCGCTCCGGCACGCCGGCGAAGAGATCGCGGCGACGCCGGAGGCCCTGGCTGAGGCCTATCCATCGGCCACGCCACGGCTCGCCGTGTTCATCCACGGCCTGTGCGAGACCGACGATGCGTGGCGCGGGTTCCCACCCCGGGAAGACGATCCGCAGGTCCCGTTCGGGCGCCGCATGCAGCTCGAGCTCGGCTTCACCCCGGTCTACGTGCGGTTCAACAGCGGCCTCCACATCTCCGACAACGGCCGGGAGCTCGCTCGACTCCTGGAAGACCTCTCCGCCGGCTGGCCCGGCGACGTGGAGGAGATCGCGCTCGTCGGCCACTCGATGGGCGGCCTGATCGCCCGCAGTGCCTGCCATTTCGCGAGCCAAAATCGCCACGGGTGGGCCGACGCGGTCAAGCACGTCTTCTGCCTCGGGACCCCGCACCTTGGCGCCGACCTGGAGAAGGGCGTCCACCTGCTCGACTGGGCCCTCGGCCAGGCGACCGAGAGCCGGGCCTTCTCTCGGGCCCTGCGCATGCGCAGCGCTGGAATCAAGGACCTGCGGTTCGGATCATGTGCCGAGGAGGACTGGCACAGCCTCGACCCGGACGAGTTCTTCCAAGACCGCTGCACCGAGGTGCCGTTCCTTCCGCACGCTCACTACTACTTCGTCGGCGC
Source organism: Solirubrobacteraceae bacterium (assembly GCA_032119595.1). Classification (GTDB taxonomy): domain Bacteria; phylum Actinomycetota; class Thermoleophilia; order Solirubrobacterales; family Solirubrobacteraceae; genus JAGIBJ01. The sequence continues at coordinate 453,288 of JAUMBQ010000006.1, forward strand.
GACCCTCGCGCCGACGGCCCTCGGCCATGTCCTCGGCGATCTCCTCGTGCGCGCCCCAAGTGCGTCCGGCCAGGGCCGCGCCCGCCGGATTCCCTTCCACATCGACAATGGCCACACGATCGCCGGGATCACCCACTTCGACCTGCTCGGCCATCCGGATGTCTACGAGCAGATCCGCACGTGGATCGAGCGCCCGCCGCGGCCAGCGCAGGAGCTCACGATCGGCGACGGCCCGACGCTGGGCGATTAGCCGCGGCGGCTCTTCTCGTCGGCGAGCGCGCGTTCGGCGCGGTGCCCGAGTTCGTCACCGGTTTCGGTGCGGTCCCACTCCGCGAGCCCGACCGAGAAGTTCGTCGCCGCCCCGGACCCTCGTCGAAGCCGGTCGACGAGCTGCGTCGCCTCGGCGAGCGTGACTCCCGGCAACGGCGCGCCGAACGCCTCCCCGTCGTGGCGAGCCATGAGGTCGTAGCCAGCCCGGCGCCAGATGTCGGTGACCTGCAGCAGGAGCTGGTCGGCGGCCGGGTGGCCGTGGAGCACGCTGTACCGGTCGAAGTGGTCGATCTCGACGAGGGCGAGGACGAGCGGGGCGTCCGACCTACGCGCCTCGCGGAGTTCCGCGGCGACCATCGCCTTCCACCATCGCCGGTTTGGCAGGCCAGACAGGTCGCTTGCCGGCTGGGCCGTCTGCTTCAGCCTGGCGAGGCTGGCCTCTGCCTCTTGCCGCGCGGCCCGCTCCTCATCGAGCGCCCGCAGGAGCTGACGCTCGTAGCTGCGGCGATGCGTGGCATCGAAGACCGTTGCGCGGAACACCGTGCGACCGTCCGGGGTGTGCCGGGCCTCGGCGCCGAAGAGAACCGGCAGCGTATGGCCGTCGGCGCAGCGCACGTCGAAGGCGACCTCGCGGATGGAGCCCTCCACGAGGAGCAGCGGCGCGCAGTGGGTCTCGTAGTAGATGCGCCCGCCGGCGCTGAGGAGATCGGAGAACCGCTTGCCGGCCAGCAGCGTCTCGCGCGGGTAGGCCGTCCAATCCAGGAACGTCTGATTCACGCCCACGATCCGGCCGTCGGACGACAGCGACAGGTATCCGCACGGGGCGTTGTCGTAGTAGTCCTCAAGGGTGACCTCGTCGATGAGGTCTGGCGCCGCGACAGCCGCGGGATCGTCGCCGCCTTCCGCGGCGGACGCGTCTTCGCCCAAGCCGGGGATGGGACCGGGTTCGAGGCTCACAGGAAGTCCCGGATGGCCGCGATGGTCTGGTCGGGCGCGCTCAGATTGGGGCAGTGCCCAACGACGTCGAGCACGCGCAACTCAGCGTTCGGAAGCGCGTCCGCGACGTACCGGCCGACGCTCTGCGGAGCGATGGCGTCCTCGGAGCACTGCAGCACGAGGCAACGCGGCTCGACGGCGAGGAGGTCGCGGCGGTTGTCGGACAGGAACGTCGCCCGAGCGAATCGCGAGGCGATCACCGGGTCGGCGCGGCAGAAGGTGGCCTCCAGCTCGGTGGCGACCTCCGGGCGGTCCGGGGCACCGGCGATCACCGGCGCCATCGCGGCCGACCATCCGAGGTAGTTGGCGTCAAGGGTGCTGAGGAGGTCATCGATGTCCTCACGCGTGAAGCCGCCGTGGTAGCCGGCGACCTCGTCGTCGACGTACCGCGGCGAAGGTGACACGAGCACGAGCGACGAGAACCGGCGTGGTTCGCGGTTGGCAGCCAACACGCCGATCATCGCGCTGACCGAGTGCCCGACGAAGGTGACGTCGGTGAGGTCGAGTTCCTCACAGATCGCGAGCACGTCCGTGGCGTACCCGTCGAGCGTCTCGTACTTCGCCGGGTCGTACTGCGACACGTCCGAGCCGCCAAGACCCATGTGGTCGAACAGCACCACCTGATGCGTGGCCTCGAACGCTGGCGCTACGAACCGCCACATGCCCTGTTCACAGCCGAAGCCGTGCGCGAACACGATCGGAGGGCCGGCAGGGTTGCCGGCGACGTGGACGTTGTGTGCCTGCAGCGTGCTCATGGGGCTGACAGCGCGGGGGTGGGTCCGCGGCGCCTAGCACCTCGCAATATAGGCGGGAGGTGAGCGCCCGCAAGCGTATGGCGGCCAGACGGCTCCCGCCGGACCGGCTCAGCTCGGCCTGGCCGCGCCTGCGGGGCCGAGACCCATCGCGTTCAAGACGACGACGAAGCCGATGATGGGAGCGGACGGAAGCAGACGGACGGCAGCGCGAACGCGGCCGATGCGAGACAGGGACATCGAAGCTCTTTGGGTCGGGACGGGGGACAAACGCGACCCGGAATACCCCGGGGTCACACGCGGAGAGATCGGCCGCAAGGCCCCGAACTTGAGCGTAAACGCGCCCTGCCCACGACGGATGTCCAGCAGGCACAGTCGCACCTGGTATGGGAATCGCGTGAGCGTGCCCGAAATCCTCAGCACGGCGACCCACGGCGCCGATGAGTCACTAGAAACGTCATGTTCAGCATCCACCCGCATCGCTCCTCTCTTCCGCAGAACGCGGAGGTCCACGTCCGACTCCGATGGCACCGAGGCCTCCTGGGCTTCCCCGTGCCGGCGCCGGCCGTTGTGGTGGAAGCTCGCCGCCGCCGCGCCTAGGAAACCACCGCCGCGAGGCACCGCAAGTCTGCGAGTCCGCGCGCCGCTCGACGCCCGCCCGGGCTGTCATGTTGGCCAGGATGGGACCCGAGCAAGACCGCGCGATCCTCACCCTCGTGGGTGAGGTGATGGGCGTCCTTGAGCTTGAGGAGTTCCAGGTCGCGCTGCTCACGGCGCTGAAACGGGCCGTGCCGTCCGATTGGGTGTCGCTCAATGGGATCGCGCCCAATCCCGGTGACCACTGGGTCGTGATGGAGCCCGCAGCGCCGGAGCATCTCTGGAACCGCTTCCAGGTTCTCGCCTTCCAGAACCCGCTGATCGAGCGACTCCAGCGCACGCAGGACGGCCGCGCCTACCGGTTCTCCGATGTCGTCACGCCCGAGGCGCTGCATGCCACGGCCCTGTGGCGGGAGGTGTACCAGCCGCTCGGCGTCGCCCACCAGGTCGCGTTCACGCTGCCGGCGGAGCCAGGCTGGTTGTTGGGGGTCGCGCTGAGCCGGCGCCCGGAACAGCCCGACTACAGCGACGCCGAACGGGCGCTCCTCAATGAGGCGCGCCCGTTCCTGATCCAGGCCTACCGCAATGTGCTCGGGTTCGAGGCGCTGCGGGAACGCCCCGCCGCACGGCATCTGGCCGCCGACGAGCTCGGCCTCACCACCCGCGAAGCACAGGTCCTTGAGCTGATCGCGGCCGGACAAAGCAACCAGGCCGCGGCCGACGCGCTGCAGCTCAGCGTGCGCACGGTGCAAAAGCACCTGGAGCACGCGTACCGCAAACTCGGCGTGGGCTCACGCACGGAGGCGATCGCCCGCCTCAGCGGCCGCTGAGCAGGCCTGAGCGTCCGCGGCTGTAGCGGCTGCCCGCCACTCGGCGTAAAGTTGCGGCTATGCGCCAGCTCTCCCGCTTCCGGGCCTTGATCACCGCGACCGCGGGCATCCTCGCTGTCGCTGCCGGGACCGCGGGCAGCGCCGGCGCCGCTGGCATCGCTTACCTGGACGGCAAGGAGGTCTGGGTCTCGAACCTCGACGGCACGGCCAAGGTGCGCCTGAGCGGCGGCGAGGGCGACTGGACCGCGGTCGCGCAGTCCGACCAGGGCTTCGTCGTCGGCGTGCGTCTGGAGGCCGGCAAGATCGCAGACCTGTCGAGCTTCACCATCTGGAACCCAGACGGGACGCAGAAGGACTTCGGGCCACTCGCCGGCAAGACCAACGGCGGGTCCAACGCCTACCCGCTCGGCCTCGACATCACGCCCGACGGCGGACTGCTCGTCTACGGGTACTCCAACTACATCACGTTCGGCAACATCCTCACGAACGGGACGTTCCTGCTCCCGTCCGCGACCCGTTCTGCCCCGGTCGGCGGTCCTTACTCGGTGAATTCCGTCCGATGGACCACGCTCGTGGGAGACCGAATCATCGGGACCTCCGACGAACTCCAGACTTCCGTGCAAGAGGTCGGCAGCACCGGAAGTCAGAACTTCACCCCTTGGATCACGATTGCCGGTGAGCCAGGTGCGCCTGAACTCCACCGCACCGATGTCGCCGCCACGGGCACCATCGCTGCGCTGGAATACGCGTACTACGGCGCCGAAGTCTCGACCATCGACGAGAAGGTGCTGGTGATCCGGGCCCAGAGCGTCGGCGGGACGGTGATCGACGCCGGACAATGCTTCCTCGACGGCGTCCGTGCCACGTACCCGAGCTTCTCGCAGGACGCCCAGACGCTCGCCTGGAGCGACGCGGCCGGCGTGAAAATCGGCGGCGTCCCGACGTTCACCGGCCCCGACGGCGGCGTTTGCACGCTGACGCGCGCGCCCGTGACGATTTCGGCGACCGGCAAGTGGCCCTCCTATGGCCCGATCAACGTGGAAGGGATCCTCGCGGCGCGGAATCCAGCCCCCGCGCCGACTCCGACCCCGGCTCCCACGGCCGCTCCGACGCCGCCATCGGCGACCACGCCACCGACGGTCTCCGCGCCGGCGAAGCTGAAGGCCACCAAGCTCGGCGCGAAGGCGGGGGCCACGATCGACGTGACCACAACCAGCGCTGGCGAGGCCGTTGCGACGCTCACGGTCCGCCCGAAGAGCATCGGCAAGAAGGGCAAGAAGCCGGTGGTGATCGCGACCGGCAAAGCCACACTGAAGGCCGATGGCGCCAAGGCGCAGCCGGTAAAGCTCAAGGCGACCAAGTCCGGCAAGAAGCTGCTCGGGAAGCTGAAGGGCAAGAAGGTCACGATCACCGTCGTGCTGAACGGCCGGTCGACCTCGATCGACGTCACGCTGCGGTAGGGCGAAGCCGCAGGGTCGCCCTGGCGGCCCTGCGTCCCCGGCGGCGGCGGCGGCGGCGGCGGCGGCGGCGGCGGCGCCGCTTACCTGGTCGCGAGCGCCTCGCCCACGGCCTCGGCGAAGGTGAGCGGCGCATCGTTCACGCCGGCTGGCGGCGGCTCGGTGATCACCATCTCCGCCCGGAGTCCCTCGACGAGCGGCCGCACCAGCGGGTACTCCACGCCGCCGAAGAGGCTCACCCAGAGCGACGAGAGCCGAGGCGTCATGAAGGGCACCGGCACCATCCGAGGGTGTTTGCGCCCCAGGGCTTTTGCGGTGATCAGCATGAGCTCGCGATAGGTGTGCGCGTCGGCGCCGCCGAGCTGCACGTCGCCGGTCACGCCATCGAGTTCACCGAGCGCGCGAAGCGCCGAGACGACGTCCCGCGCGGCGATCGGCTGACTCTTGGTGTTCACCCACTGCGGGCACACCATCACGGGCAGCCGCTTGACGAGGTTGCGCAGAATGACGAACGACTGGCTGCTGGGGTCGACGACCATCGCCGCACGCGCGTGAACGAACTCCGGGACCGACCCCTCCAGAATGCGGGCGACCTCGGCGCGGCTCTGAAGGTGATGGGAATGGGAGGCACCCACGCCGTCGAGTCCTCCCAGATAGACGATGCGGCGCAGACCCGCCCGCTTGGCCGCCTGCGCAAACGCCGTTGCGCCTCGCCGGTCGAGTTCCTCGAAGTCGCCGACGTTCCCCCGGCCCATCGCGTGCACGAGGTAGTAGGCGACATCGACCCCGTCGAGCGCTTCGTCGAGCCCCTCGCCAGCAAAGAGATCGCCCTTGACGACCTCCACCGACGGATCGAGATCGGCCCGGGCGGGGTCGCGCACGAGGGCGCGTACCGGCGAGCCGTGTTCCAAGAGGGCTGGGAGCAGCAGCCCACCGATGGCACCGGTGGCGCCGGTCAGCAGGATGCGCTTGGGAGGCGTCGACGAAGGCACGGTGCAGACGGTACGGCCAAGACCGGGCGCAGCGATGAACGCGAAACCCCCAGCTCGACAAGGACCGATCCCGCCGCACTCGAGAGGAGGGGAAATCGCTCCTCGACGGACGACGAGATCGCGGCCCGCTTCCGCTCCCGCCGACCATGCTCTATAAATCTAGAGGGCGGTGGCTTTTCGGGATTGCCGGGCAGCCACCTCCCCCTCCCACGAACGACGGAGTCCCCTTGAAGACCAGTCCCTCCTGGCGCGCAATTGCCCTCGCCGCGCTCGCTTCCACAGCACTACTCCCGGCGAGCGCGTCGGCACGCCCTGGCATCCAGCCTGAGCCGATCGTCATCCTGTCGGGCGCAGTCTCGGACTGCATCGTCGACGGTGCGGACGCGCAGACTTCCGCACTGCGCCCACTGGTCGAGGCGACCACGGTCGGCGGCGCACGGACCGACGCCGCCTACAAGTGGGGTGTCACTCCGATCCCGTCGAGTTGGCTCTACCACTGGACGACCGCCGACGGGTACACGCAGTGCACCCAGCCCGTGGTGCAGCAGGGGCGAAATCTGTACAACCGGATCCAGGCCAAGATCGCGCAGTGGAACGCCTCGCTACCGGCCGGATACGCGCCTGTCACGAAGGTCGACATCGTTGCCAGCTCGATGGGCTCGCTCGTGAGTCGCTCGTGCATCGCCAACACCGGCCGTGGGAACCCGGCCAATGAGACGCCCGGCTGTGCCGCACTCGTCGACGACTGGGCCGCCATGGTCCCGCCGAGCCACGGCACCACCAACCCAGGCTCCATCGGCTGCCCCTACGCGGGCCTGCCCTTGTGCGCCGCCATCAAGGTCGGGGCTGACTTCCAACTCAAGCTCAACGAGCGATACAACGGCCTGGTCCCGGACCTGATCGGCGCCGGCGACGAGACGCCGCAGATCGCTGGCACCACACCCATCGAATACACCACCATGTGGGCCGGCAACGACGGCCTCATCGTGCCGGCGGCGAGCGCTGCGCTCTGGGGGGCGGGCAACTTCAAGGTTGAATCCGGCGTCAACGGAGCCGCAGACACCGTCCAGCTCAACCACGGCAACATCGCCGACCCAGGGCTTTGCCCCGGATCGCCCAACTACACCACCTCGGGTACTTGGGAGTGGATCGCGTGGGCGCTGCTCGACAGCCAGAATCATTGGACGTTCGGCGAAGAGTCACCGCGCCAGTTCCCCACCGCGATCGCGCCGACGGCGTTCCTCAACTGCAAGGTCGGACCACCCGGCATCTAGTCGATCCGGTCGGCCATAGCGGCCTGCGCCAATGACGTGTCTGGGCGCCCTCTCCCCGGGTAGCGGGGAGGGCGTCCGGCATCCCCGGGCCGAGCCTCGTTCCGTCGCGCCGTTGAACCGCGCCTCAGAAGGACGACCGTGACGTTGGACCTGTTCTTGAAGCGTCACGCCGAGTCATCTATACATGGTGGTCGCCGAGTCCCCCGCCGGCCCCCGCCCCTGTCCCAGGCCCTCCGGATCTTGTGAAGACCAACCGCTCCTTGCGCGCACTCGTCACTGCGCTCATCGCCATCACCATCACCGTCCTCGCCCCGGCGACGGCATCCGCACGTCCAGGCCCCGCCGCCGAGCCGATCATGGTGGTCGGTGGCTTCGACCCCGATTGCGCGATCTCCAACTACGAGGACGGCACCCAGGGCTACCCCGAGACGGCCATGGAGCTGACCGTCGACGGCATCCGCAAAGACGCCGCCTACAAATGGGGCGTTCAGCCGATCCCACCGTCGTGGGCGGCCGGCTTCACCACGCCTAAGGGCTACGAGTTCTGCCGCTACTCGACCACTGCCCTCGGGCGTCGGTTCTACGACTGGATGGTGAAGCGGATCGCGGCCTGGAACCAGGCGGTGCCGCCGGGCTATGACCGGGTCACGAAGGTCGACGTCGTCGGTACCTCGTACGGGTCCACGATCACCCGCTCTTGCATCGCCAACGCGGGCCGTGCCAACCCCGCGACCGCGACCCCCGACTGCGCCAAACTCATCGACGACTGGATCGGCCTCGTGCCGCCGTCGCACGGGAGCAAGACGCCCTGGGTGATCGGGTGCCCGTTTGCACCCGGCGCACTGTGCAAGGCCACCTCCGCCAATGGCGATTTCCTGCTCAAGCTCAACGAGCGCTTCAACGGCGACGCGATCGACCGCGTCGGCGCTGGCGATGAGACCCCGCAAGTGCCCGGGACCACGCCGATCGAATATTCGACCTACTGGGGAGGCGCCGACGGCCTGATCACCCCGGTGCAGAGCGCCGGGCTCTGGGGAGCAGCGAACTACCGGGTCCAGGCGGGGATGCCGACCGCGACGACCCGCGCACGGCAGCTCAATCATCTGAAGATCGCCGACACCGGAATCTGCAAGGGCTCACCGGACTTCGGCACGTCAGGGACGCGAGAGTGGGTCCTCTACGAGCTGCTCGATGTAGCACCGCATCAGCCGACCCCCGAAGAGTCACCCCGCAAGACGCCGACGAACCTCGCGCCGTACTCGGTCCTGAACTGCAAGTCCGCGCCGCCCGGCCTCACGCCCCCCAAGGGCGACATCAACGACGGCTACGCCCCCGACCCCGACCGCCGCTGATCGCAAGTCCGGTCGCGGCGCCGTGGCTCCTGCCGCTCCTGCCGCTCCTGCCGCTCCTGCCGTTCCTGCCGCCGAACGGTTCGCTCAGCCGTCTCGACGCGCGTAGTCGCGGGCCGAGGCCTGCTGACGGGGGAACAGATCCATGCGCGCGACCGTCATATGCGGCGGGCGCGTGACAGCCCACGTAATCGCCTCAGCGATGTCCTCAGCGGTCAAAGGATCCATGCCGCGGTAGACGTCGGCGGCCCGCTGCGCGTCGCCTCCGAACCGCACGGTCGAGAACTCGGTGTCGACCTGGCCGGGCGCGATCTCGATCACGCGGATCGGTTGGCCGAGGAGCTCCACTCGGAGCGTGTCGGCCACGGCCGCCGCCCCGTGCTTCGCCGAGGTGTAGCCCGCGCCGTTCGGATACGTCTGATGGCCCGCCACTGAGGTGATCACCACGAAACGACCGTTGCCCGAGGCCGCCAGATGGCCTGCAAACGCCCTCGCCGTGCGGGCGGTGCCAAGCACGTTCGTCTCCCACATCGTGCGCCACTGGTCGTCGTCCATCTCCACGATCGGTTCCAGCCCGAGCGCACCGCCGGCGTTGGCCACGACGATCTCGCAGGCAGGCACTGCGCTTGCGAGCGCGACGATGTCCTCGTCCTTGGTCACGTCGCAGGTGATGGCGCGGGCAGCAGAGCCGAGTTCGGCGACGAGCGCGTCGAGGCGGTCCTTGCGTCGCGCGGTGACGACCACGTCGAACCCGGCCGCCACGAGGGTTCGGGCGGTCGCAGCGCCAATGCCGCTGGAGGCCCCGGTGATCACGGCGGTCGGGCGTGCGCTCATGGAGCGGGAGCCTAGAAGAGTCGGGCGCATGCGCTGCGGGCGTTCGCGCTGACGGCGATTGCGCAGGGAGCGGTCGCTGGCGCACGCCTGGGGCAGCTGATATCAACCGGGCCACGTCTATGGACCTCGATCTGCTCGTCATTGGCTCTGGTCCCGGCGGGCAGCGCGCCGCCATCCAGGCCGCCAAGTTGGGCAAGAGCGTGGCGATCGTCGAGCGCGAGCGCGTCGGCGGCGTGTCGCTGCACACCGGCACCGTCCCGAGCAAGACGCTCAGGCAGGCGATCTTGGAGAACATCGCGAGCCGCGGGGCCGACATGCCCGATCCGCTCAACGCGGACCGCCACGCCGCAGCCGCCGCGCAGTACCTGCGCGACCGCACCGCGCGGGTCGTCGCGCAGGAGACCGACGTCGTCCGCGACCAGCTCCGCCGCAACGGGGTTGGGCTCCTCATGGGCGACGGGTCGTTCGTCGACGAGCATTCGGTCCGCGTCCACGACCCCGCGGCCGAGGTCAAGGACACCGTCGTGACGGCGGAGAACATCATCATCGCCGTCGGGACGCGGCCGGCACGCCCGGACGGCGTCGACTTCGATGAGCGCCACGTCATCGATTCCGATGGGATCCTGCGCCTGGAGTCGCACGTGCCGCGCACGATGACCGTCGTCGGCGCCGGCGTGATTGGCGTGGAGTACGTGTCGATGTTCGCGGCGATGGGCACGCGGGTCACGCTCGTCGATGCGCGCCCCAAGCTGCTGCCGTATCTCGACCGTGAAGTCGCCATTGCCCTGCGCTACCTGCTCGGCAAGCGCAACGTGAACTTCCGCTTCAACGAGGAGGTCGTGTCCGTCGAGCGCCAGGAGGGCCGCGTGATCACGCACCTGCGATCCGGCAAGCAGATCTCCTCGCACACGCTGCTCTACGCGACGGGGCGCCAGGGCGCAACCGAGGGGCTCGATCTCCAGAACGCGGGCCTAAAGGCCGACAAGCGTGGCCGCATCGACGTCGACGCGGAGTTCCGCACGAGCAAGCCACACATCTTCGCCGTGGGCGATGTCGCTGGGCCGCCCGGCCTCGCCGCGACGAGCATGGAGCAGGGCCGCCTGGCGGCCCTGCACGCGTTTGGCGAGCCCGTGAATTCGCTGCCGGAGCTCGTGCCGGTCGGCATCTACGCGATCCCAGAAATCTCGTACGTCGGCCGTACCGAGGAGGAACTCACGGATGCCGCCGTGCCCTACGTCGTCGGGATTGCCCGCTATCGCGAGCTCGCCAAGGCCCTCATGATGGGCGAGGAAGACGGCTTCCTGAAGATCATCGTGTCGCCCGAGGACCGCAGCCTCCTGGGCGTCCACATCATCGGTTCCCAGGCCACCGATCTCCTGCACATCGGCCAAGCGCTGATGAACCGCGAAGGCGCGCTGGACTTCCTCGTCTCGGCCGTCTTCAACTACCCCACCCTCGCGGAGGCCTACAAAGTCGCCGGCCTCGATGCCCAGAACCGGATGCGCGACCTCACGTAGGTCACGGCCCCGAGGGGTTTCTGGGGGGATGCGGGACCTCATGTAGGTCACGGCCCCGAGGGGCATCTGGGGTTGTGGATGTTCTCGGGTTGGTGGGAACACCGGGCGGGCGGGCTCTTCTTGAGCGAGCTGATGGGTGCTCTCGCGCGGGTCGATGTTCTCGGGCGGCTGGTATCCGTTCGGGCGGGTTGTCGGCGCGAGGGTGTTTTGGTCGTTGGTGGTGCGGTGCCTGGGCTTGGGCTCCAGCCCGACGGGCTGCGGCGGAGGCGGTGCCGTCCGCTCCACTCCGAGGGAGTGGGCGGCTGTTGCTGGCTGTGAAGTCCGTGGGCCTTGGTCGGTTTTCGGTGGTTGCGGCGCGCCTTTGGCGCGCCGGGCGACGCACCACGAAATAGGGCGCCATTTGTACGACCCCGGTTTCGGGAAAAGTCCACCCCATTTCGTGGTGCATCGCCTCCGGGGCATTCCGCTTCCCTGGTGCCGGCGCGCCCAGGAGGCTTACTTCCAAAAGCGCCCGTTTTGGGCCGTTTTGGAAGCAAGCCCTCGCGCTCCCTCGGAGCGAGAGCGCCCGGCCGCGTTTCCAGCGCAGCCCGTCGGGCTGGAGTCCCAGCTCCGGCGCCGCCCAACCATCAGGCTCTGACGCCGCCCAACGAGCCAGCCCCAGCGCCGCCTCTACGCGGCTGCCATGGGTCGCGCTCCGCCACCGCCGTTAGCCGCGCATGCGGCCGGCCACGTCGAATGTCGGAGCCAGATCCCCCGACCTGACTCCGACACCCGACGCCGCCGGCCGCATTCGGGCCGTGCTTTGCGTCTCTCTCTACGCCGGACACGACGAGAGATCGGCACGCAGCCTCTCAGCCCGTAGAGCGACTTTCAGAATGTCGTTCCAGAAGTCGAATGCCGACGCGCCAACGCGCCTGTCGAGCCGACCCCGCACCTCGGATCTGCAGCCGATCAGACGCGCCGACCCCGCGCCTCGGATCTGCAGCCGATCGAACGCGCGGATGCCATCGACGACGGGCGCGTTCGCCGATATGGTCGGCAGGTGCTCATCGAGCGCGACGCACCGCTTCAGCATCTGCACGCCCTTGCCCTCCGCGCGGCGGGCGGTGCTGGCTCCTGCGTGGTTCTCGAAGGCGGCGCGGGCATCGGGAAGACGGCCGTGCTGACCCACCTGCGCCGCGAGGCGGAGGCCGTCGGCCTGCGTTCGCTTTCGGCCACGGGCGCCGACCTCGAGCGCGAGCACGGCTTTGGCTTGGCCCGGCAGCTCCTGGAACCGGTGTGGCGTGCGACCGACCCGTCGGAGCGCGACGGGCTGCTCGACGGCGCCGCCAGCCTCGCCCGCCCGCTCCTTGACGGCGCCGGGCCTGGAGTGGAAACTGCCGCGCCGTCCGAGACCCAGAGCGTGCTTTATGGCGCGCACTGGCTCCTCACGAGCCTCGCCGAGCGGACACCGCTGCTGATCACCGTCGACGACGCCCACTGGGCCGACGAGCCGTCGCTCGATCTCCTCGCGTACGTTGCGCGGCGCGTGCGCGACCTCCCCGCGCTCATCGTGATCGCCACCCGCCCGACGGCCCCGGGCTTCGCCGACCTGACGGGCCTCATGAGCACCGGCGAGTCGATGGGCCTGGAGCCACTCACGACGGCGGGAATCGACCTGGTCGCCGAGTCGATCGTCGGCGCTGAACGGCACCACGCACTGGCCGATGCCTGCCTTGCGGCGACCGGCGGCAACCCGCTCTACGTGCGAGCCCTCCTCGCCGAGCTTCAGGCCGCCGGCGCACACGATGCGACCGCCGCAGCGATCGCCGAGATTGGCCCGGAGCCGGTCGCACGATCGGTAAACCGGCGCCTGGCCGAACTGCCCGCCGGCGCCGCGGCGGTCACCGAGGCCGTCGCAATCCTGGGCGACGACGCGACGTTGATCACCGTGGCCGAGCTGTCGGGGCTGGAACCCCGCGCGGCCGCGACGATCGCCGACGCACTCGCGCGAGCCGGCATCTTCCACGCCGACGGCCGCCTTGCATTCGCGCACCCGGTGATCCGCGCGACCGTTGCCAGCGGCATTGGTGCCCACGAGGAGTCGCTCCGGCACGCGCAGGCCGCAAGCCACCATCTGGCTCGCGGCAGTGACGCGGAGATCGTCGCGCGCCATGTGCTGCGGGCGCCGGCCGGGTTGGTCGAGCACGCACACACCATCCTTCAGGAGGCAGCGCGGGCGGCCTCGCGACGAGGTGCACCGGCGCTCGCCGCCAAGCTGCTCGCCCGGGCGAGGCAGGAGCCGTCGTCGCCTGACGCCCAGCTCGACACGCTCGTGGACCTCGGCACCGCGCAAGGCCGCGCGGTCGATCCCGCCGCGATCGAGACGTTTGCGCAGGCCGCCGCGATCGCAACCGACCCAGACCGACGAGCCGCGATCACCATCAGCCGCGCGATGCTGCTGTATCGCGGCGGTGCTGGGTCGGCCGCCGTGTCCGAGCTCGTGCGTGAGCTGGAGAGCGGCCAGGTGAGCGACGTCACCGCCACCCGCGTTCGGGCCGCGCTCCTGACCCTGGCCGATCTCGACCGCAGCCTGCGCCCGGGGCTCGCGACCCGGATCGATGAGATCGCCTTCGAATTCGCCGGGCGGTCGGGCAAACCCGCGGCCCTGGCGCTCGTACACCAGGCCGTCGAGGCCAGGCTTCGCTATCGCGACGCCGCAGCGACCGGCGACCTGACCGAGCGCGCGCTCCGTGCGTGCTTCGCGACGCTCCAGGAATCGGGCGGCGACGACCCCGATCCGGTCCACGAGGACGTGCTGAGCCTCATGGTGCTCTTCCTCGACGCAGCCGAACGGTTCGACGCCGTGGCGGAACTCGGCAATGGCCTCCTTGCGCACGCCAGCCGGACCGGCAATGCCAGCGCCTACGCACACGTCGGCGTGACGTACGCCTGGTCGTGCCTGCGCCGCGGCGCCCTTGAGGACACCGCTCGGATCCTGCAGGCCGTCCGCGATCAGGGGTCGCCGAAAACCGTTTGGATGCGCGCGTGGATCTCCGGGCTCGGGCAGGCGCTCGCGGCCGAATTCGAGCCGGGCGCGGCGCTGGCCGCCGGGGCAGGGCCTCTCGAGGACCTCGACGTGGGGCCGCACGAGATGCCTCCGGCCGAGCGCGCACTGCTCACCGTCCTGCGCGGGAAGCTGAGGTTGGCCGCTGGCAGCATCGAGGACGGCCTGGCGGATGTCTTGCAGGGCGGCAGCGCCCTCGGCGCGCTCGGTACCACGGGCGCGAACTACCACTGGCAATCGGACGCGGGGCTTGCCTTGGCTCGCCTCGGGCGGCCGACCGAGGGGCGCGGCTACGCGGCCGCGGAACTCAGCGTGAACGCGCAGTGGGGTGCGCCGCGCGCCATCGGCGTCTCGCGCCGCGCGGTCGCGCTGCTGGAGCCGACCGACGAGGAGCGCGTCGCTGGACTCCAGGCGGCCGTCGAGGTCTTCGAGTCCTCAGAAGGGCGACTGGAACTCGCGCGGACGCTTGTCGCGCTCGGTGCTGCCCTGCGTCGCCTCAACCGCCGGGCCGACGCGCGCGCGCCGCTCCGTCGAGCGGTCGAACTCGCTGAGGCCTGCGGGCCGGGCACGCGGGTGGCCGCGCAGGCGCGCGTCGAGCTGGCCGCAGCCGGGGGCCGCGCCCCCAAGGCCATCGGCGGTGGCGTCGGCGCCCTCACCGCCAGCGAGCGGCGCATCGTCGAACTTGCGATGGAGGGCCTCTCCAACCCCGAAGTCGCCCAGACGCTCTACATCAGCCGCCGCACCGTCGAGTCGCACCTCACCAGCGCCTACGGCAAACTCGGCATCGCCAGCCGCCGCGAGCTGGGCGACGTGCTCGCAGGCTCGCTCTAGACCGGAGGCCGAACGGACCGAGTAGGGAACCAGCTTCCGGTCCTGTCACGCAGGCAGGGCGGAGCGCGCTGTGCTCCCGGCCTCTGCAGCCGAGAGCACAGCGCAGCGCGTTCAGGTGTAGTGCTTGATCCAGAGTCCCGCATCGAGTCCGCGGGCTACCACCGACAACTGGTCGGGCCGGGTCGACACCGCGGCTGGGTCGGAGGTCAGCGCCCCGCCGAGTGCGGTCCAGTCCTTCCAACCGTTCTCGTAGGTCAGCTGATGGAGCTGGTTGTCGGTCCCGCGGACGAAGATCGCGAGGTGCCCGGGGCCCCACGACGCCACATCCGGGCCCGCGACGAGTACCCCGCCGAGCGACTCCCAATCTGACCACTGCCCGTTGTCGAACCACTTGTGCACCAGTCGTCCGTCGGCGCCCCGCGCAAACAGGTCCAAGCGGCCTGGCCCCCAGGAGACCGCCGCAGGATCTGAGGTGACGTCGCCACCCAAGCTCTCCCAACCCGACCAGCCGCCATCAAACGACTGGTGGTGAATGCCGTTGTCGGTGCCACGGACGAACACGTCAAGCCGTCCGGGACCCCACGAGGCGGCGTCGGGACCCGACGTGAGCACGCCACCGAGCGATGTCCACCCCGACCACTGGCCGTTCTTCGTGTTCTGGTAGAGCGCGTTGTCGGTGCCTCGAGCGAACACATCGACCCGGCCCGGCCCCCACGAGACCGCCGTTGGATCCGAGGTCACGACGCCGCCGAGCGACTCCCACGACGACCAGGTCGACCCGTTCGTCTCGGCGGTCCAAACGGCGCCCTCGATCCCGCGTGCGAAGACCGCGAGGTGGTCGGCACTCATCGACGCCACGTCGGGGCTGGAGAAGACCATCCGCCCGATCGACCGCCAGCCAGAGTCCCAACTATGGGCCGGAACCTCCGGCGGCGAGGAGAAGACGTAGTCGGTTGCGAAGAAGCACCACACCTTGGACTGCGGCGCATAGCCGACTTCGACGATCGACTGCGGGTCTGAGATGTCGAACCGCAGCGTCTGCTCTGCCTTTGGCGTGTTCGGGTCGTAGATCAGCAGGGTGATGTCGGACCCCCGGACTTCGTACCCGTAGACCACCACCTGGTGATTGTCGAAAATTGCCCCCACGTCGCTCGTCTTGTTGAGGACCAAGGCGATGGGGCACAGACGGTCGGCGTCGATCGTCGCGCGGATCTTGGGCCACTCTTCGTGGGTCATGACCCATGCCCGACTGGGATGCGCGAGTGGCACGGGGAGGCCGGCGTCGGGAAGCGCCGGATTCATGAGATCCAGGTATCGGCCGGGTCGGCCCGCGCCAAACGGCAGGTTGAAGCTGTCGATCAGCCGGCGCCAAAGGTAGTCGAACAGCGGCCCGCCGATTGGTGGGGTCGCCGTCCCAGGAATGGCGTGGCCCGACTCAAAGTAGTCGCGTACCGCGTAGGCCATCCCGCCACACAGACCGAAGGCGGAACTCGTGATGGGGATGCCGGCAACTTCCTGCACGGGAAACGCGGTGATCGGAAACAAGTTCGCGAATGGGAAGCCATGCACCGCGACATCAAAGCCGCTCACCCGACGAATCAGGGCATGCGGCTCAACCGGCGGTTCGGGAACGACCGCCCGAGTCAGTGATCCATCATCGAGAAGCACGTAGTCGTCGTCGTTGGAGAAGACCGGTCCGGGGGCCGAGATGAACGCCCCGCCCAACCCGTTGCGCCTGAGCTCGAGTTTGAACCGGCCGCTCGGGTGGGTGAGCGGACCGATGCGGCCGCCGATCGGCACGACGCCTTCAGCACGCCCGAATATGTAGCTGCTCTCGGTCGCGTCAAACATCCGCCAAAATATCCGCGAGCCGGAGAACTGATTTTCGATATACATAGCAACCCCTATTTGATGAGATGTGTACAAGGTCCGTGCCGGTGATGAGCACGCTCAGACGTGCCTGTACACCGGACTTCGTGATGAATCCGGGCAGCCTCGATCGGTCGGCCTCTCGCCTCGTGATTCCAGGCCGCGGCGGCGCGGTGTCCGGTCCGTCGCGCCACTTGGTTACCCGCCGCCGATCAACAAGACAGCCCCGACCGTGAGGCCTACGCCGACAGCCTGGATGCCGTTCATGCGCTCACGCAGCACAATGCTGGCGAGCAGGACCGTTGCGACCGGGCTTGCTGAGGCGACGATCTGCAGGCCCACATCGTGAGAGCGACTCGTGCCCAAGGCGTACAGAAGGTTTGCGCCGACATCGAGCGCCCCGATTGCCCCGATAACGGTCAGGCTTCGGGCGTCGAGTCCCCACCGCGACGACGACCCAGTGAAGCCGGGTGAGCGCCCCCACAGGGCAAACGCAAGCAGCGGGAGAGCGGTCAGGACCGCGGCGACGCGACAGACCGCGACGGCGGACACCGCGTCCGCGTCGACCGTGGCCCGCTGGAGCAGGAGAAAGAAGAACCCGAAGCAGAGCGATGCTGCCCCGGCCAACACCAGCGGACCGGTGAGCGCCCGTGCCGGTGTGCGCCCGTGGTGTTCTTCGCCGTCCCAGCTCACGAACACGATCCCCACCAGGCCGAGGGCGATGCCGAGCCCGGCTGCCCCCGGCAGCGACTCTCCTGCGGCCAAGCTCACCGACATCGGCACGATGCCGCCGAGGGCGGCGACCGGAGCGACTGGTCCCATCGGCCCGGTAGCGAGCGCCCTGTATAGCGCTGCGAAGCCAAGCACCTCGCAGACGCCGGCCGCGGCAGCCAGCGCGACGCCGTTCGGCGACGGGAGCGTGAATCCCGAGACGGGCATCATGCACGCGATCAGCACCAGGCTCGCGACCTGCGAACCAGCCAGCACCAACACCATCGGGCGGGTTCTCGACGCGACGCCGGCCACGAACTCCGACGCACCCCAGCCGACGCTCGCGCCGACCGCCAAACCGATTTCGATCATGCGACGACCGGCCCGCCGAAGCGGTGCGGCTGCGCAAGCAGGAGTTCGATCATGCGATGACCGGCGATCCGAAGCGGTGCGGCTGCGCGACGAGCGACCCGAACCGATGGGGCTGGCCGAGCGGGAGCGCGATCATGACCGCGTCTCCCGTCCGACCGACGCTTGGAGGCCGTCGGCCTGCGCGAGCGCCGCGAGTGGATCGTCGACGACGCGCACGGCATCCAGGGCTGGGTCGCTTGCGCCGCGCACCCAGAGGCCTCGTCGCACGGCCGCACGCACCTGCTGAAGCGTCGGCCCGTCGATCACTTCTCCCGGCAGCACGATCGGAATCCCCGGCGGGTACGGCACGATCGCCTCGGCAGCGATCAGTCCGTCGGCCTGCTCGATCGGCGTCATCGTGCTCGGGGCCCAGAGTGCGTCGCGCGGCGTCCAGCCACCAGCCGCCCGGGGCGCGCGGACGAGGTCGTCATCCAGGTCCGGCACGGTCGTCGTCGTCCACCCCGAGCTGAGCCGAGCGAGCGCCTGCACGAGCGGCTGCGCGGTCGTGGCTGGCGACTCTCCGAGGCCGAACGCCGCGATCATCACGCGGTCCTGGGCAAGCTCGAGCTCGATGCCGAACGCCTCGCGCAGGCTCGCAGCGATGCAGGTGCCGGTGAGCCCGGTCCCGCGGACGTCGATGCAGAGTCGCAGCGGGTCCAGGCCGTGAATGCCCGGCTCGCCGACACGCCGGTCGTCGATGACGTCGAGCCCGGGGAGCTGACGGATGGCGTCGCGCACCTGCGCGAGTTCGCGGATCGCCATGCTCAGCAGCGCCTCACCCTCCACTTCGGCGCGGGCACGGGCCGTGTCGAGCGACGCGAGCAGCAGGCTGCTGGGGCTCGTGCTCGTGATCAGGCCGAGGGCTCGATCGATCACGCCGTCGGTCAGCCAGCCCGGTGCGGTCTCCGACCGGTGCAGCATCGCCGAGCCGCCCAGGCTCCCGAGGTGTTTGTGGGTACTGGAGACGACGAGGTCGGCCCCACAGCGGAGCGCGTCGGCCGGCAAGTCGGGCGAGAACCGCAGGTGCGGCCCCCAAGCTTCGTCGACGATCAACGCGGCGCCGTGGGCGTGGGCCACCCGGGCCAGGCCCGCGACATCTGCGGCGACGCCAAAATACGTGGGCGACACCACGAACACGGCGCTCGCGCCCGGCGTGCGACGGAGCGTCTGCTCCAGGGCGGCGGGCGTGACGCCGTGCGCGATGCCGAGTTGCCGGTCGATCACCGGCAGGACGGAGGTCGGCAGGAGCCCCGCGAGCGCGATGCCGTTGAACGTGCTGCCGTGCGAGCTGCGTTGCACCACGACGCGCCGCTCCGCCTGTGCGACGGCCAAGCAAGCCGCCAGATTTCCTTGCGTCGCACCGCCGGTGAGGAACCACGTCCTTGCAGCTCCCCAGGCACCGGCGGCGCGACGTTGTGCGATCTCCAGCGGAGCGGGGCCGTGGGCCACGCGATCGACGCCTTGGATCAAGAGTGGAAGGTCGAAGTCGGCCGCGCCGCCGAGATGGGCGAGCAACTCAGGCGGCGCAGCCAGACCTCCTTTGTGACCGGGCACCGTGAACCGCCCCGGCTGGGACGCGGCGAACGTCCGCACCGCTTCGGCGTACGGCGACCTTGCCGGGTCAGGCGAGGTCGGCGCAGCCGGGTCGGCAGCCAGGGCCCGTCCCGGGGCCGTGGGCCGTGCGGCGCCAGGTGATTGCAGGAGTTCGGTCATCTCGGCCGACCTTGCCGCCCGGCCCGATCACTTGCATCCGTGAGGACACTGAACTCACGCAGGCCGGTGCCTCAATGCGCCTGCGTGAGGACGCGGAGCGGAGCTCGCGACCCGAGGCGGTCCGCTCGCGCCCGACCTGGTTTCCTCGGGTCGGGGCAGCGGGGGACCCCGGGCCTCACCCGGTCGTAGCCGTGGCGGCTGGCATTGGCTACCGTCCGCGTGTGTCTGGAGTGCCCCGATGACCGAGACTGCGCTCTCCGTGGGCGATCCCGACGCGATGCGTGCGCTCGCATCGGCGTTGATTAGCCGCGCCGACGCGCTTGCCGCGACGACCGGCCGGATCAGCGGCGACGTGCGCTCCGCCGTGTTCGAAGGGCCAGCCGCCACTCGCGTTCGCGGCATCGTCGAGGACTCCCGCTCCCAGGCGATGGGTGCCGTCGACCTGCTGCGCCAGACCGCCTCGTCGCTCTCCACGGACGCAATCGAAGTCGAGCGCCAGAACGATGCCCTGCGAGCTGCAGCGGTCGCGAAGGCCGAAGCCGACCTGGCGGCCGAAACCGACGGCTCGTCTGCCGACTCGCCATCCGATCCTGCGTCGCCGACCGCAACGCCCGGGACCGGCTCCGTCGCCGGTGCGGCTCCCACCGAGGTACCCGCATGACCTTGATTCGCATCGTTCCCGCGGCCGTGCGGGCCGCTGGCGTCGGCGCCGTGCAAGGGGCCGACACCCTCCAGGCCCAGGCCGGGGAGCTGCGGGCCCTGCCGTTGCCCGCGATGCCGGCCGCGATGACCGCCAAGTACGAGGCGGCGCTCGACGAGGTCGCCGCACGGCTCGTCGGCGCCTCCAGCCAGCTCGGGCCGGCCGGCGTCGAACTGCAGATCCGCGCGGCCGCCGCCGACACGACCGACATGAGCGGTGGCGTGCGCTCCGGCAACGCTGGGGCTTCTCTGGCCAGGTCGCTGGAGACGAAGGTCGTGCTGCCTGGTGGCCAGTCCGGGATGGCGCAGATTCGCGCAACGGCCAAGGGCGACGTGGCCAGTGCGACCGTGCCCTCTGCCGCACTGAGCCGCACCCTCGCCCCGCTCTGGGACGGATCGGCGTCCACGACGCCGGCCAGCCAGGCACGGGGCGACGAAGACCAGAAGACGGCGAACAAGACAGCGCGGCACGACGTGCGGCACGGTGAGGAGGTCGGCGGTCGGCCCGCAGCCGCGGTGCAGCAGGCGCTGGCGGCCCCGGCCGGCGGTTCGGGCGGCGGTGGTTCGGGCGGCGGTGGCTTCAGCGGTGGCGGCGGGACGTCGTCGGGGAGCGTCCTGCTCGGAGGCGACACGCCCGATGCGTCCGCGCCGAGCGATGGCCAACACCGCGCAGAAGCGACCGGCGGAGCCGCCCCGGCTGTGCCCGGTGAGGACGCGACCCGCCAGGACTGGGCGTGCTGGATGGCCGCGTCGGCCTCCGAGGCCGGGCTCCCACCGTCGCTGCCGGTGATGGCCGCGCTCGTTCAGAGCGACCTGCAAAATGCCCCCGGCGCGGGCGCGTCGGGCCTCTTCGGGTTCGACCCGGCGACCACGAAAGCGCCGTCGGGGCACGGCGCCGTCGGCGTGCAGCCGGCCGACTGGTGGAGCGCCAATCCCACCGCCCAACTCGACGTGTTCATGCGGCGCGCGCTGCGGATGACCGCCGATGGCGACGCCAGCATGACCGACCACAGCGCCCTTGGCCAGTGGGCGGCGGTGGCGACGCCCGGCGGCGATGCCGAGGTGATGACTGGCGCGGCGATCAATGCGGGCGAACTCGTCGATGGCTGCGAGGGGACTACCGGCGCGCGTGCTGGCGCCGGCGGGGGTTCCGGGGCGGGTGCGCTGGGCGTGGCCCAGGCGCAGCTCGGGGTACAGGAGGTCGGCACGAACGGCGGGGAGAAGGTCGACGGCTACCTCGCCAGCGCGGGCGTCGGCTCCGGCAATCCGTGGTGCGCAAGCTTCGTGCATTGGTCGATGGAGCAGGCGGGCCAGGAGATTCCCGGCCAGGGCTGGGCCGCGGTTGCGACCTGGGTCGACGCCGCGCAGAACGGCGACCACGGCCTGTCGTTCGTCGACGCCGCCGATGCGCGCCCGGGCGACATCGTCGCCTACGACTGGGGCGGCGACAGCAACTTCGGCTCCGACGGCCACATCGGTTTCCTGGAGTCGGAGGTCGTGGATGGTCGCTTTACCGCGGTCGAGGGCAACGCGGAGGACGCCGTCAGCCGGATGGAGCGCTCCACGGGCGTCGGCAATGTCGTCTTCATCCGGCCGGGAGGCTGATCAGGGTGTCCCAGCCTTTCGCCCACGCGGTCAGCGTCGACTACTCCGACGACGAGCTCGACGCCCTCGCCACCGCCTTCCTGCGGGCCGACCTCGCGCGCCGCCCGGACCGCGTCCCGCACGACGCCGTGCGGCGTGCGCAGCAGCAGACCGCGCTTCGAGGCCTGGTGGCTCGCCGCGCGATCGCGCTCGGCGGCACGGCGAGCGCGCCGCGCATCACGTTCTTTGAGCCCCACGCCACGGTGCTCGGTGCGTTCCTGAACGCGGGTGCCGTCGCGACGATTCGTACCGAGAAGCGCGGCGGCGCGAACGCGGCGTCGCTGTTTGCGCACGACGACGTGGTCGTCCACCAAGTCGCGCTGCAGGGCCAGCAGATTCAGCGCCTGACCGCCCACCCGCGGGGCGCGAGCGAGGCGCTGCTGGCCAGCGAATTGTGGGGCGCTGGGGCCGACGCTGAACCTGGAACGTTTGCTGAGGCCAAGCCGGACGCTGGCGCCGGGGCCGATGCCAGCCCTGAGCTCGAAACGATCACAGTGCCCCAAGCGGCGTTCCGGGCGGCCGTTACGGCTATTGATGCTGGCCGCGACGCGCCCGCCGACATGCCGGGGCGCGTCGCCGACCTCCTCTTCGCCCGTCTCGCGTCAGGCTCGATCACGTTCTCCGCACGGGACCGCGACGGTGGCCGTGCGGCCGGCGTCTGGACGTGGATCGATGCCGGTCAGCTCGGGTTCTGGCAGCTCTTCATCGACCAGGGCCAGGCCGCCGTCCGCCTCGTCCCGACCAGCGCCGAGGCGTTTGCCTCCGCGGTCCGAGCGGCCTGGGACGACGTCCTCACCTCGGCCGCTGCGCCCGCCGCCTGAGCCGCGACCCCCGCGAAATCGTGGGCTCCAAAACCCGCGGCCAGCGCGGGAAATGGCGCCCGACTTGCCTAGTCGGCGTCTGGGCGGGGGTCGTCCATCGCCTGCAGGCGGCGCAGCGCGTTCATCGCGGCTGGGAACCCGGCGTAGGGCGCGACGTGGATCATCACCTCTTCCAGCTCGTCGCGGGTGAGGCCGGCGTTGCGGGCGCCGCGCAGGTGCACGTCGAGTTGGGGCTCGCAGCCGCCCATCGCGGCGAGCATCGCGACCGTGATGAGGGCACGATCGCGCTGGTTCAGACCGGGGCGCGAGTACACGTCGCCGTACCCGAACTCCACGATGTACCGGCCCAGGTCACCGAGACTGTCGACGATCGCCTCGGCGTTGGCGCCGTCGATTGCGGCGACGCGCTCGCGCCCCTCGACGTAGCGCGCGGACGGACCTTCGGGCTCCTGCATGGCCCCACGGTAAGGAATCGAAGCCAGGCGCGACAGCGGGCGCGTTAGATCCGCACGGCAACTCCGTAGTCGTTGCCGATGCGCCGCGACCGCGCCGGGCCTACCGTTGACCTCGTGTCTCCGATCCACGCCCTGCGAGCCGAAGGCGGGCTCGTCGACCTGCACTGCCACGTCCTCCCGGGCATCGACGACGGCGCCGCCGATCTCGCCGGAAGCCTCGCGATGATCGAGCAGGCCTACGCCGACGGCATCGAAGTCATCTGCGCCACCCCGCACATCCGTTCCGACCATGACGTGGTGATCCATGAGCTCCCCGAGCGGGTGGCGGCACTCAACGACGCTGCGCGCAAGGCCGGGCTCCCGGTCGAGATCGTGACCGGCGGCGAGCTCGCCCAGCCGCTCTCGGCCGACCTCTCGATCGACGAGTTGCACGCGGTGTCGCTGGGCGGCACCGGCACGTGGATCCTGCTTGAGCCGGGCCCCGGGCCAATGGATGACGTGCTCGACGCCGCCGTCGACGATCTCCATGCCAAGGGTGTGCGCTGCGTGATCGCCCACCCCGAGCGCCACGCGGGCGCCGACGCCGCCGACCGGCTCATCGGCCTCGTCGCCCGCGGCGCGCTCGTGCAGGTCACCGCGGCGCTGCTCATCGGCCACGGTGCGGCGCCGACCATGCTCGACTGGGCAAGCCAAGGCCTCGTGCATCTCGTCGCCAGCGACGCGCACTCCGCCACGATCGGGCGCTCCGCCACGATCGCCGAGGGCCTCTCCGAACTCGCGACCGTCCCGCGCCTCACGCCGCACCTCGACTGGATCGCGCGCCAGGCCCCCCGCGACATCCTCGCGGGCCGAGAAATCACCCCGCCGTTCTGAGCGGAGCCTGAGTCTCAGCCCGGCGTCGCCGCCGGCGCCAGCGCTGGCAGGGGCTCGAGCGTCACGGACGTCGAGAGTTCGGCGATCACGGCCGGGTCGCCGGTCCCCAGCCCGCGCCTCAGGAAGTTGACGGCACCGGCCGCCGCACCCACGGTGAGCGCTTCTTGCCAGTCGCCGCCGCGCGCGATGATGGCCGACAGTGCGCCCATCATCGTGTCGCCGCAGCCTTCGCGGAAGCCGTGCTCGAAGCGTGGGGCGGTCAGCTCCCAGCGCTCATCGCCGCGGAACACCAGCGCGGAGCGCTCGCCTCGCGTGATCACCACGGTCTCCGCCCCAGCCTGCATGACCTTGCGTGCCGCGGCGGCCATGGCCTGAGGCTCCTCGACGGGACCGACGACGAACTCCGCGAGTTCCCAGTCGTTGATTTTCACGAGCTCCAGGCCTCCCCGCAGGGCACCGTCGAGCCGGGGCGTCGACAGATCGGCGAGCACCCGCACGCCGTGGGGGCGCACGTCGGCGACGACGCGCTCGTAGAAGTCGGCACTCACCGCGTCGCCGGGCAGCGGGTTGCAGAGGACCAAAATGCCGGTATTCAGCGCCGACGCGATCGTGGCGGAAGCCAGATCGTCGAGTTCATGGCGAGACGGCGGAGTACTGAAGGCCTGCGCGACGGGCTCGGCCTTGCCGCTGCCACGCCGATCCATCACGAACGAGCCGCTGTCGCAGGTGGTCGAGACCAGGTGGCGTTCCCCCGGCATGGCCGCGAGCAGTGGTCCGAGCACGGCGCCGGTTTCGCCGCCGATGAACCCGCAGAGCACGGGATGCGCCCCAAGGGCCGCAGCCATGTTCGCGACCCACACGCCCTGGCCACCGGCCTGCACGTGAATCTCGTCGGCCTCGCCGGCATACGGGTCGATGCCGATCGAGAGCAGCGGGTGGGGGCCAAGGATCGTCACGGCCGGCCCGCGGGTCGGCTCGGTCGCTGCGCTGTCGTCGGTCACAGCCTGATCCTCCCCCACCTCGGCAGGTTGCAGCAACCGGGTTCGCCCGCAGGCCGCGCGCGGACGAGCACGGAGTCACCGCAGCGCGCCGTCGGACGAGCACGGAGTCACCGCAACACGCCAGCGGACGATCCCGGAGTCGCCGCCGCGTCCGCGCGCCACAATGGCCACAGGCCGCGAGCACCTCAGCGCGCGGCCGCGCCACCATCTACCGGTCAGGCTCAGGACCATGTCGTCGATCATCCGCTGCCCGCACTGCCAGAAGGCCAACCGCGTCGCGGCGGTCGCCAGCGGCACGCCGCGCTGTGCCAACTGCCGCGAGATGCTGCAATTGCTCGTGGAGGCGACGACCGCCACCTTTGACGCCGAGGTGACCGCGTCGGTGCCGGTGATTGTCGACTTCTGGGCACCCTGGTGCGGCCCCTGCCGAATGATCGCGCCGATCCTTGAGCGCGTCGCCGCCAAGCACGCTGGGCGCCTGAAGGTGGTCAAGCTCAACGTCGACGACCATGGCCCCGTCGCCGCCAAGTACGGCGCGCAGAGCATCCCGCTGCTCGTGCTCTTCGAAGGCGGCCGCGAGGCCGACCGGATCGTTGGCGCCGTGCCGGAGCGCCAGCTCGACGCGTGGCTCGCACCCCACCTGAAGACCAGCTGACCACTGGGGGAAGACCAGCTCAATGGCGCGGGCTGGATTCGACACGTCGAACCCAGCCCGGCCTCGGAATCCCCCGCCGTTGCGAGCGATCAGCGCATCGTTGAGCTGAGAATCCGGTCGACATCGGCCTTGCTCAGCACCGTCGGGGTGTACGTCGTTCCAGCGGCCTTGAGTTCGCCGACGAAGATCCGCAGATGCTGCCCGGACGCGCGCTCCAAGTTCGAGTAGACCCGAAGGAGCTGGGTGTCCTTCGTCGTCTTCGCGCTGGCGCGCAGGTCGGCGATGTCGGTCTCCTCGATGAGGGCGCCGACCTTCAGCGCCTCCGTGAGCGACGACGCTCCGCGCTTCACGAGGGTGTCGTAGAGCTTCTGGAGATCAGCGTTCTCGAACTCGCCGACCGCGTTGCCCTTGGTCGGGTCGGCCAGACCGGCGCGGTCGAGCTGGCGCTGCACCGCGCTGGCGTGCATGCCTTCGCTGCGCGTGATCTGGCTGAACGGCGCGTCCGGGTACTGCTTGGCGAGCGTGGCGTACACGTCCTGAGCGAGCTTCTCCTCCTCACGCATGTAGAGCAGTTCGGACTTGGCATCGCTGGTCAGGACGAGCTTGGCCGTCGAACCGGTGCCCGAAGCCGACGTGCCGCCGGCGCCCATGCCGTGCTGACCGCCCTGACCCTGGCCCTGGCCGTTGCCCTGGCCCTGGCCTTGGCCGCTGCCCTGGCCTTGGCCGCTGCCCTGGCCTTGGCCGCTGCCCTGGCCTTGGCCGTTGCCTTTGTGTCCCTGACCCTGGCTGTGGCCCTTGCCTTGCCCTTGGCCCTTGCCCTGTCCGCTGTGGCCCTGGCCGCCCTGGCCCTGGCCCTGGCCGCCGTGACCCATGCCGTAGCCGGCGCCCTGGGCCCCGGCGTTGACCGGCCTGGTGTCGTCGCTACTCAGGGCGGCGCCGGCTCCGAAGGCCAGCGCACCCAGTGCGACGACAGTGGCGAC
Organism: Solirubrobacteraceae bacterium; assembly: GCA_032119595.1. Classification (GTDB taxonomy): domain Bacteria; phylum Actinomycetota; class Thermoleophilia; order Solirubrobacterales; family Solirubrobacteraceae; genus JAGIBJ01. Next base: position 479,865 of record JAUMBQ010000006.1, read on the forward strand.
GGTGGTCTTGGTAGTCATGGTGCTCATTGCTTCCTCGGGGTTCAGAAGATCCGTAAGACCATGGAACCGCGCGGCCGTGCAGGGGCTGTGGAGGCAATGTGGAGAAGATGTGGAGATCGCCCGAGCAGGCGATCGGGCAAGGACGACGGCGGGCTCAGGCGAGCGGGAGACGCACCGTGAACTGCGCACCTCCCGTGGGCGGGCTCTGCGCCTCGACCGTCCCGCCGTGAGCCTGCACGAGGCGTTCGACGATGGCCAAACCGACGCCCGTGCCGCTGACCGATCGAGCGCCCTCACCACGCCAGAACCGCTCGAACACGTGCGAAAGCTCGTCGACGGGAATCCCAGGGCCGGTGTCGGCGACAACCAAGGTCGCTGAGCCGTCGACCGGGCTGACTCGCGCGCTGATCGAGCCGCCCGAGGGCGTGAACTTGATCGCGTTCACGAGCAGATTGCCCGCCACCTGGCCCAGGCGCCGCGCGTCGCCATCCACGAATGCCGACGCTCCGACTACGTCCAAGGCCACCCCCGCGGCCCGGGCGCTCGACTCCAACGCCGCGGCAGCCTCGGCGACCACTTCGTACAGGTCGACCCGCGCCCGATCCAGGCGCAAGAACGACGGCTCGCTCTCCGACAGAGCCCAGAGATCGTCGGTCAGGCGCTCGAGCCGTAGGACCTCGTCCTGCAGCGAGGACAGCTCGACCGGTCCAGCCTCCACGTCGCCATCGAGCATCTCCTCCAGGCTCCCGCGCAAGATCGTCAGCGGGGTGCGCAGCTCGTGGGCGAGATCCGACACCATCGCCGCCCGGGCGGACCGCTGGCTCGCCAGCGCGTCGGCCATGCGGTCGAACGCCACCGACATCTCTCCGAGTTCGCCCGGCGCTTGGGGGTCGTGCACGCGCGCGTCGACGTTGCCGGACTCCAGCGCGCGCGCCGCACCGACGAGATGGCGCAGTGGCCTGCGCAGCCGCCTCGTGACCGCAGCGGCAACGAGCAGCGCGAGCACGATGGCCACCAGGGACGCGGCGATCGCGGCGCGCACGAGCGCGTCACGGAGTCGCTCCTCGCCGCGGGTGAGCCCGGCGCCGGCAAATCGGAGTTCGGCGCGGCCGACCCGCGTCCCGTCGACGATCACGTCGACGCGCTCGGCCGTGGCGCCAGGGACCGGAAGGCGCGGCGAGGCGCCGGAACCGCCTGCGCCGCCAGTGCCGCCAGCGCCGCCAGTGCCACCAGCGCCGCCAGTGCCACCAGCGCCACCAAGATCCTGCCCGCTCGGGGAGAACACACCGACCAGCGCCCCGTCCTGATCCCGCACAATCAGCGCCGCGCGCGCTGCGCTGGCACGGCCAGCCGCGGGCGCCAGGTCGACGGCCGCCCATCGCTTGCCACCGGCCGCGTACGACTCCGCGAGCGCGGTCTGCACCGCAGCGGCCGTGTCCGCCCGCGCACCTTTTGCCACCGAGGCCGACTCGGTGCTGGCGGTCAGCGCCACCACGCCCACGACGATGGCCGCGCTGACCAGGCCGACCAAGACGAACGCAAGCGCCAGCGCCGCCGCCAGCGAGCCACGTCGGCGTGTTCCAGGGCGACGCTCAGGCATCGCGATGCAGCCCCAGCCGGTAGCCGACGCCCGGCACCGTCTGCACGATCAACGGCTCGTGGGGATCGCGTTCGACCTTCCGGCGCAGGTTCTTGACGTGCGAGTCCACCACGCGCTCGTAGCCCTCGAACTCGTAGCCGCGGACGCGGTTGATCAGCTCGTACCGCGAAAATGCCCGGCCGGGCGTCCCGGCAAGCGCGGTGAGCACACCCCACTCCGTCGGCGTGAGATCGACGACGGCGCCTCGCACGTGGACCTCGTGCCGTAGGTCGTCGATCGCGAGTTCGCCAGCGCCAAGCGAGACCGTCGCGTCAGCAGGCGCGGTGTCGGCGCGCCCGCGGCGCAGGATCGCCTGGGCACGCAGGACGACCTCGCGCGGGCTGAACGGCTTGGTCACGTAGTCGTCGACGCCGAGTTCCAGCCCGCGGACCCGATCTTCGTCGGAGGACTTGGCCGTGAGCACGAGGATCGGCACGTCGTTGCCATCAGCACGCAGCTCCCGCACGACGTCCTCACCCGGGATATCTGGCAGGCCGAGGTCGAGCACCACCAGCTCCGGCGCCGACGTTCGAGCGGCGTCGAGCGCGGCCGCCCCACCGGCGACGGTCAGCACGCTGAATTCGGCCCGCTCGAAGGTGCGACGCAGCAGGTCGCGGATCTTCGGTTCGTCTTCGACGACCAGCACGAGCCGAGCCACGACCGGGCCTCAGGCGCTCGTGATTGGCGCGTCGCCAGAAGACGACGCGTCGCCCGACGCCGGCGCAGCGCTTGAGCCCGGCGCGTCGACGAGCGGGAAGCCGAGCGTGACCCAGTCGTGCACGCCGCCGCGGTAGTAGCGGAGCTGACCAGGCTCCCAGCCGGCCTCCAGGAGCGCGTCGACCGCCATCACGGTGGCCGCACACTGGGGTCCGTTGCAGAACAAGACGACCGGGCCAGTCGGGCTGAGCGCCGGGAGCCCTTCGACGATGTCCTGATGGCGAATCGGCCGCGCGCCGGGGAGCGTGCCGTGCGCCACGTGCTCGGGCTGCCGGGTGTCGATCACCAGGCCGCCCGACTCCAGGTGGGCGATGACCTCGAGTTCGCCGACGGTCGGCACCCCACCCGGGAGCTGAAGCGGCTGCACGTGGCCCCAGGTGGCGTCGACGATGAACAGCCCCGGCTCGCCCGGCACGGCGCGCGGCACCCGAGCCACGGGCTCCCGCCGCTCCAGTCGCTGAACGGTCTGCTTCGCGAACGTCATGGTCCAAGCCTAGACTCCGCGGCGTGCCCCACACCCTGAAGCAGCCCGCGGAGTCCGGCGAGGCGATCGAGGCCTTCCGCGCGACCGTGCGCGGCGGCGTGCAAGGGGTTGACTACCGCGCCGCGACCGTCGATCGAGCCCGCGAACTCGGGCTCTTTGGATGGGCGCGCAACCAGGACGATGGAAGCGTGCTCGTGCACGCCGAAGGCGCGATCGACGGGCTCCGTCAGCTCCACGTGTTCCTCCTGGCGGGACCGCCCGGGGCGTCGGTGCACGTGGTCGACGTCAAGGAGACCAAGGTCGAAGGGCACGAGCAGTTCGCCATTCGCGGGGTCAGCGCGGGGCGATTCGTGGTCGAGGAGCTGGCCAGCGACCCCGCGTCGTTCGTCCTGCGGCTCGAAGTCGACGGTGCCGGGCGCGCCTGGCGCCTCACCAAGCCACCGTCGATGGTCCCCGCCGACAAGCGATTCGCCTCCGGCCTCGACGACTCCGCGCTCCCCGGCTCGGCGACGAACACCTGGGATGCCGGCACCTACGAGCAGGGCGGGCGCGTGCCCTGGCCCGAGGCGATCGATCGCGGGCACGCCGTCTTCGTGCTCCACGGCGACAAGCTGAAGGGCGGCTTCGCCCTTCAGCGCACCCGCGGCTCGGGACCGACCGCCGGCTGGCTGCTGATCAAGCGCCGCGACGAGTTCGCGCAGGCGGCGTAGCTTCAGGCCTTCTTGACGACGCTCGACTTGAGCTGCATCGGGCCGAAACCGTCGACTTTGCAGTCGATGTCGTGGTCGCCAACGCCGTCGACGAGGCGGATGTTGCGCACCTTGGTGCCGCGCTTGATCGGGCCGGAAGCGCCCTTGACCTTGAGGTCCTTGATCACGGTGACCGAGTCGCCGTCGGCGAGCACGTTGCCGACGGAGTCCTTGATGACCTTCGCCTCACCCTCCGCAGCCGGCGACCACTCGTGCGCGCACATCGAGCACACCTGAAGGTCGTTGAGTTCGTACGTGTATTCGCTGCCACATGCCGGGCAGACCGGGACCGATTCCGTCATGGCTTAAACCCTAAGCGGTTGCGCGCCGACGCGCCGTGACCGTGGTGCGGCTCGGGCAAGAGGTCGTAGCGAGGGGTAGCGTCCTGGGCGTGGAGTGGCTGGCACAGGACGAGTGGCGCGCGGCGGAGCGAGTGCACGCCGAGCGAATCGACGCCCTCACGGCCGGCCACCGCGCTCGGCGCGACCGCGGGGAGCGCCACCCGGTGATCGACTTCCTGTTCGACTACTACGGTCACACACCCGGCAAGCTGCGCCGTTGGCATCCGGGGCCGGGCGTCTGGCTGGAGGGCGGCGCGAGCGACGAGACCCGCGCCGCGTGGCGCCACATGCGCACCGACGGCGACGCGCTCACGCTCGATGTCGAGTCGTTCCTGGAAGCTCGAGGCCGCCCCGTCGGCTTTACGCGCGAACTCCTCGCGCGGACCCTCGACCGCCCAATCCACACCGGCTGCTTCGGCCTGCACGAGTGGGCGATGGTCTACCGCGCGCCCGCCGACCGTCACCACCCGACGTGGGCGTTGCGGCTCGGCCCCGAGGGCACCGACGCGGTCCTCGACGCTGGCACGCTGCGCTGCACCCACTTCGACGCCACCCGCTTCTTCGCCGAGCCCGCGCGCCCCAAGAACACCGTGTCGCCGACCCGCGACACGATGGTCGACATCGAGCAGCCCGGCTGCCTGCACGCGGGCATGGATCTCTACAAGTGGGCCTTCAAGCTGGCCCCGGCGATCCCGAGCGAGCTCACCGCCGACGCCTTCGAACTCGCCTGCGACCTGCGCACCCTCGACATGCAGGCCTCGCCCTACGATCTCCGCGACCTCGGCTACGAGCCGGTCGCGATCGAAACCCCCGAAGGCCGCCGCGAATACGCCGAACGCCAGCGCATCCTCGGCGAGCGCGGCAACGCGCTGCGCCGACGCCTGCTCGCGACGCTCGACCAGCTCACCGCACTGGCACCGCAGCCCTCGCGCTGAACCGGGTGCGCAGGGCACTCGCGCAAATGGTCACCCCTTGCGAATCACCATCATCTTCGAAAGGGTCGTCGCCAATGCCCGACACCACTTGCCATATGTCGATCTCGCTGGACGGCTTCGTCGCTGGCCCGGATCAGAGTCAAGAGCACCCGCTCGGCAAGCGCGGCCGGGAGATCCATCGCTGGCACATCGGCGACGAGCGAGCCACCGAGGCCAACGAGACCGCGGCCGGCTGGCTCATGCGCCCGCGCGGCGCCTACGTGATGGGCCGCAACATGTTCGGGCCGATCCGCGGTGAATGGGACGGAGACTGGCGCGGCTGGTGGGGGCCGGAGCCGCCGTACCACGCGCCGGTGTTCGTGCTCACCCATCACGCCCGCGAGCCGATCGAGATGGAGGGTGGGACCACGTTCCACTTCGTCACGGGCGGCTTCGACGATGCCTACGCACAGGCGCTTGAAGCGGCCGGGGACCAGGGCGTCGACATCGCGGGCGGCGCCTCCACCGTTCGACAGGCGCTGCTCGCCGGGGTCATCGACGAACTCGCGCTCGACATCGCCCCGGTCCTGCTCGGGTCCGGCGAGCGGATCTTCGACGGCGTCGAAACGTTCGGAATGGAACCCGTCGAGGTGCTGCACTCGCCGCTGGCGACCCACATCCGTTACGGCCGGGCGGACTGAACGGCCCTGGGAATTGCCGCCGCGGCCAGCGCGTCGTGCTGCGCCGGCCCCGCCCCGCCCCGACCTCAGCCGGCGTCCGCCCCGCAGCTCAGCGTCTCGGAGTAGTTCTCCGTGAGGCGGCGTCCGTCGCCGTCGACGACGGCGTAGGTGACGTTGCCGGTGTGGGTTTCGTTCAGCGGGAAGCGGACGTTGACGAAGTCCGGGTTGTGCCTCAGCGCGCTCCGCCGAGTAGCGCCTACGTGCCAACGGCTGACTGAGGGCACCTGGATTCCAGGGGTATCAGAGTCGCTCCTTGAGTGCTCGACATGGCGCACTGGCGCTTCTATGGTGGCCACGATGTCGCGACCCACTCCACGCCGCGATGCACCGATTTCCATCACTCCTCTGGGAAAGCTGAAACCCATGCTCAGGACCAATCCCGGTCGATCGGTCACGGCGCAACGCCTGGCCATCGCCACACTCTTGTTGGGGGTGACGGCCGCACCCGCGGCCGCAGCGCCCTCATCCAAACCGCTGAAGTCGCCCAGCGCGCCTTCGGCGCTGAGCTCGCTCGTCCGCCAGACGAACGCGATCCCGAAGGGCTCGATCCCGGCCTCCAAGAAGGCCACGCTCCTGCGCAACGCGCGCAAGGCCCAGAGCAGCCGCTCGAGCAAGGCGTGCGTCTCGGTGTCCGAGCTCGCGTCGTTCCGCCGCACCCTCACGAAGACCAAGCTGAGCAAGGGCCTCAAGGGGAAGAAGCGCTCCAGCGCTAGCAAGAAGCTTGCGCTCGTCGGCCCGACCTCGATGAACGCGACCCGCGCCCTGCTGCGCAGCTCCGCGACGAAGTCGTGCGGCGGTGGCAAGAAGGCCTCGACCGTCGCGACGACCGCGGCGACGGTGATGTCGGAAGACGTCAACGGCATGACGGTGCGCGTGCAGCTCCCCGAGCTGCGCTTCGTGCCCGAGACCGCCGGCGGCCAGCAGTGGACCCGCCTCGCCCTGCCGGACACCGACACCCCCGGCGCCCCCGGCACGCCCGGCATCCCGGTCTCCAGCTCGATGCTCGGCATCCCTGACGGCGCGACCTACACGGTTGAGGCCAAGGCCACGTCGTCCTACACGCTGGATGGCGTCAACGTCTACCCGGTCCAGGACGACCCGGTCGACCAGAGCCCGGCGGCCATCGAGCCCAAGCCGAACTTCACGAGCGGTGAGTTCGTCAACGACAAGTTCGACCTCACCCCGGGCGCCTACAAGCAGAAGGGTCTCGTCCCGGCGGCGCCTGCCTCCGGCAAGTCGCTTGGTCAGTCGCGCGACCTCACCATCGGCACCCTCGAGCTCCCGGCGGCCCAGTACGACGCCGCGGCCGACAAGCTGAAGGTGCTGCAGACCGTCGACGTGAAGGTCAAGTTCACCGGTGGCAAGGGCTTCACCGGCGCGATCGGCTCCCCGTGGGAGACCGCGCAGAATCGCCTTGCAGGCAGCCTGCTGAACAAGCTCACTGTCGGCAAGTTCCGCGAACCGCCGCTCGTCTTCCAGCCGTGTGGTGAGGAGATGCTCGTCATCACCAACCCCACGACGAGGCCGTCCGCGAACACGTTTGCGACCGCCAAGCGCGCCCAGGGCTACCTGACGCGCGTCGTTGAGACCGGCGCGGCGCCGAACATCGGCACCACGACGGCTCAGATCCAGACGTTCATCCGCAGCCACCTCAACAGCGCGAACTGCATCCGTCCGAGCTACATCACGATTATCGGCGACGACGAACTCGTCCCGACGGACCTGACGGGTCCGAGCGCCATTCCGTCCGACAACCCCTACTCGACCAAGAACAACGACGACGAGCTGCCGGACGTGGCCGTCGGCCGCATCATCGGCAACAACGCCGCCCAGATCGACACCGCGATCGCCAAGATCATCGGCTACGAGAACACGCCACCCGCGGGCGCCATGCTGAGCAAGGCAACCCTGGCCGCACAGTTCCAGGACACCGACGAGGACGGCGAAGTGAACGACGGCCGCGAAGACCGCACGTTCATCCAGTTCGCCGAGACCGTGCGCAACGGCCTCGTGGCCCGCGGCGTGACCGTCGACCGGATCTACGACGACAACCCGACCACCAACCCGACGCACTTCAACGACGGCAGCCCGCTGCCGGCGTCGCTGCAGAAGCCGACGTTCCCCTGGGACGGCGACGGCGCTGACGTGTCGGCCGCCTGGAACGAAGGGCGCTTCCTGATGATCCACCGCGACCACGGCTGGTCGGATGGCTGGGGCGATCCGTTCTTCACGACCACCGAGGTCGATGCGCTCACGAACGGCGCAAACCTGCCGGTCGTGATGAGCATCAACTGCGCGAGTGCCGCGTACGACACGGACGAGACCTCGTTCGTGCAGAACGCGCTCGTGAAGGCGAACGGCGGCTCCGTCGGCGTCTTCGGCGACACCCGCAACAGCCCGTCGTGGCACAACTCGCAGATCGGCCTCGGCTTCGTCGACGCCCTCCTGCCGAGCGTGCTTGGCGGCGAAGGCCCGGCGACCAAGCAGCGCGTCGGTGACGCGCTGGTGCACGGCAAGCTCCGTCTGTCGGCGCTCGCGCCGCCATCGGGCCCCGGCATCGTCGGTGGCGATGGCAACACCCGCAAGGAGCTCTACCTCTGGCACTACTTCGGCGATCCGTCGATGAAGATGTGGGGCGGCGGCAGCCCGCCGATCGTGTTCAACCCGGCCGTCTTCAAGGCGGTCTACAAGGAGCTCCCGATCCCGAAGCCCGGCGATCCGCCGCCGTACGAGGTCAACGTGGCCATCCCGGGCGGGCTGGCCGGCCAGCCGTTCTCGCTCCTGCGTAACGGTGAGGTCATCGGCAAGGCCCTGGCCGGCGACGGCTCGGTGAAGATCGCCGCGGAGTTCAACGACGGCCTGCCGCAGCCCGGCGAGCTCGAGGTGGCCTTCGATGGTGACGACGCCGTGCCGGTCAAGTTCCCCGTCGAGGGTGGCGCGGCTCCGAAGCCGAAGGGCGCCGACCTCGTCGTGACGCTCACGGCGTCGCAGGTGATCGTCAAGAACCAGGGCGACGTTGACGCGCCGGCCTCTTCGACGACGGTCAGCGAAGGCGCCAACACGCTGACGCTGCCGACCCCGGCACTCGCGGCGGGCGCCTCGACGACGCTGGCGTACGACTGCGCCAAGCTCGGCCCCAAGCGCACCGCCAAGGCCGACTCGGCTGGCGTCGTGACGGAGTCCGACGAGACCAACAACACCGCATCGGGTGAGGGACTCACGTGCCCCGACCTCGTGGTGACTGGGATCACGGCGGCGCTGGGTGCGAATGCATCCACCGTCACGGTGAAGAACCAGGGAGCCGGCAAGACCGTCGACTTCAAGGTGAGCATCACGAACACGACGGGCGGGGTGGTGGTCGTCGACTTCGGCGGCCTCGACGCCGGAGTATCGGCGACGCGTCCGTGGACGTGCGCGAGCGGCAGCCGCGGGTACGACGTGCTCGCCGACTCGACCAGCCTGGTGTTCGAATCCAACGAGGCCAACAACCTGTTGTTGCCCGGGAACACGATCATCGGATGCCCGACGACGTGACCTGACCGCTGAGGCGATGCCCGCGGAAGCGGGAATCGCGCCTCAGTAACTGGCGAGCGCCGGTGCCCCGCAGACGCGGGGTGCCGGCGCTCGGTCGTTGGTGGCGCTTACGCGTCGGCGCGCCACGGGGCGCGCCACGTAGCCGAAAACGACACGTCACACGCCCGTAGGGCTTTACGCGCTGGCGCTGGACTTCGCCGTTGCGACCTGGGTCGCGATGTCGGCCGCCCAGCCGCGGATCTCGTCCCAGTCGCGGCGGTCGAGGAACTCCGGCGGGGTGCCGCGAACCATCGCGGAGGCTGGGAAGCCCTTCACCTCGGGGTCGAGACTGCCGCCGAAGACCGCGTGATCGCGGACGCCGAGTTTGGTCGCGAACTCGATGGTGTGCTTGGGCTCTGCCCAATCGTCGGAGGACTCGGTCTCCTTCGCGGGATCGCCGACCGGCCCCGAGCTGAACACCCAGAACGGCCGATCCTTGAGTTCGGCGGCGTGCCCGTGCAGGAAGTGTCGCGCCTCCCGGCGCCATCGCTTCATGTAGACGGCGCTACCGAGGATCACGCCGTCGTAGCCGCCGAGGTAGCGCACGTCGTTCGCTCGCTGGCAGTCGACCTCGATGCCAGCTTCGCTGAGCGTCTCGGCAATGGCTTCGGCGATCTCCTGTGTGGAGCCGTGCTTCGTTGCGTAGGTGACCAGGATCCGCTTCATGGCCCAATTCTGCGCGCCCCGGGCCCACGGGTCATCCGCAAAACCGCGCACGCCGAGTGCGGGCGGGTACGGACTGCGACGCGGGCCGTTCGGGGCGTCCGCCCTGGGCATCTGAAGCGGCGGCCCAACGAAGCGCTGGCACCAATCTCGGCTCGGGCCTTGAACTCAGACACCGTTGTCTGCTTTACTAGTTCAGACATCACTGTCTGATTTAGATTCGGAGCTTCCCATGCACCACCGCCGATCCATCCACCACGACCCGGCCGCGACTCCCGTCGCGACCAGCGCACATGGCCACACCAGCGGCCACCACCCCGCCAGCGCCCACGACCCAGCCGCGGCCCATGCGCCCACGCGCTGGCCGCTCTTGCTGCTCCTCTGCATCGCGCAGCTCATGGTGATCCTCGACATCAGCGCCGTGAACGTCGCGCTCCCAGACCTCGCCCAAGACCTGGGCATCGCCCAGGCCGACCTCGGCTGGACGATCACGAGCTACTCGCTGATCTTCGGCAGCCTGCTGCTCTTCGGTGGCCGCGCCGCTGACCTCCTCGGGCGCCGCCGCATGTTCCTCACGGGCCTGGGCGTGTTCACCGTCGCCTCGCTCGGAACCGCCCTCGCCGACAGCGCGACCACCCTGTTCGCCGCCCGTGCCAGCCAAGGCCTCGGCGCGGCGATGCTCTCGCCGGCCGCCCTGTCGATCCTCACGACCGCATTCCACGGCCCGGAGCGCGCCAAGGCGCTCGGCATCTGGGGTGCTGTTGGTGGCGCCGGAGCCGCGATCGGCGTGCTGCTGGGTGGCGTCCTGACGGAGCTCGTCGACTGGCGCGCGATCTTCGTGATCAATCTGCCCGTCGGGCTCGTCCTGGCCCACCATGCCCTTTCGACCCTTCCGGCCGACGCCGATCGTCCGCGCTGGCGCGGCCTGGATCTGCCTGGTGCCCTGATCGGCACGGTCAGCCTCGGTGCCCTGGTCTACGCCCTGTCGCAGGTCCAGTCGAGCGGGTGGACCTCCACGGAGACCCTCGTCGTCGGCGGTGCCGGGATCGCCGGGCTGGTCGGCTTCGCCGCCATCGAACTCCACACCAAGCAGCCGCTGCTGCGCATCCAGCGCCTCACCGACCGCGCCATCGGCGGCGGATTCGTGCTGATGCTCGCCGGGTCGGCCGTCCTCTTCGGCTCGTTCCTGCTGTCGTCGATCTACCTGCAGAGCGTGCTGGGCGCCAGCGCCCTGGAGACGGGCCTTGCCTTCCTGCCGTTCGCGGTCGCGATCGGTGCGGGCGTCCATGCCGGGAACCACGTGATCACGCATGCCGGCGTCCGCATCCCGCTCGCCATCGGGTTCGCAGTCACGGCCGGCGGCATGCTGCTGCTCTCCCGGGTTGGCGCCGACGGGAGCTTCGTCGCCAGCGTGCTGCCGGGCATGCTCGTCGCCGGCATCGGACTCGGGATCATTCTCGTGGCGGTTGCCGTCTCCGTCCTCACCGGCGCGGCCGACCACGAGGCCGGCATGCTGTCGGGCCTCAACACCACCGGCCATGAGATCGGAGGCTCGCTCGGCATTGCGATCCTGGCCACGATTGCCGCCAGCGGAACCGGCGGCCCAGCGGCTGCCGCGACCAGCGCCGACGGGATCGGCGACGCGTTCCTCGTCGCTGCGATCATCGCGGCGACTGCCAGCGCCGTCGCGCTCGTCATCCTGCCGTCCGCCCGGACGTTCCTCCCCAAGCTCGCGCTCGCTCCGCGCGTGGCGGTGCACTAATCATGTCCACAGAACACGACGCAACCACCCCCGAAAAGCCCCGGCGCCGTGCCGACGCCGAGCGCAGCATCGCTCGGATCCTCGACGCGGCCGTCGACGCACTCTCTGCGGACCCTGAGGCCAGCCTGGCGGCGATCGCTCGCCAGGCGGGTGTGGTGCGCGCGACGATCTACATGCACTTCCCGAACCGGGAGGAGCTGCTTGAGGCCGTCACCGATCGCGCCATTGCCGAAGTCGCGGCGGTCATTCAGGCCGCCGAGCCGGACCGCGGCAGCGCGGAGGAGGCGCTGGCGCGCGTTGTCGTCGCGAGCTGGCAGAAGCTCGGCCGCTACCACGCGCTGGTCGCCGTCAACACCAAGCAGCACAGCCACGAGGAGCTTCACGCCCGTCACGCCGCGGCTCTCGGGCTGCTCGTGCCGCTGGTCCAGCGTGGCCAGCAGGACGGGACGTTCCGGGCAGACGTGCCCTTTGCCTGGCATCTCTCGATGCTGCTCGCCCTGATGCACGCCGCCAGCGGCGAAGTCAACGCCGGGCGCGTGACCGAAGCCGACGCTCGGCCGGCGCTGGTCGCCTCGGTCTTCGGCGCCCTCGCCGCGGCCTCGCCGGCACCGGGGAGCTGAGATGCCGGCCACGCCAAACCCAGTCGCGGTCGGCACTCAGGTCCCGCCAGCGGCGTGTACGCCGAACGCGACGAACCGCAAGGCCATGCTCTGGGGCGTCGCCTTCGGTTTGCTGCAGGCGCTGACCCCGCTGCTGTTCTGGTGGCTGGACAGCGCGACGGTCTACGGCCTCGGGCTCGCCGTGATCGCCGCGATCTACGTGGGCTTCGCCGTCGCAGACGGGCGCCCGAAGGTCATTGCCGTCGAGACCAGCGTGGCCTTCGGCTTCGTGATCCTGGCTGCGGCCGCGGTCGTCGGGTCGCCTTGGCTGCTCGTCGCGGGCCTGGCCGGCCACGGCCTCAAAGACCTCTGGCAGCATCGGACCCAGTTCGTCTCTGGCACACGGTGGTGGCCACCGTTCTGCATGGTCATCGACGCGGTCGTCGCGGCGATCATCGTGGTTGAGATCGCGGCCGGCATGTCGTTTCGGTAGCGAGGCGGTGCCGCCGCCCGGATGCAGCGCGCCGCCGCCGGCTCGGCATGCTCGCGGGAAATCCCTCGCGGGAATGCAGCTGATCCCTGAGGTTGCGCGGCCTGGCGGCGCATACGGTCCCGGGCATGACTGCCACGATCACGAGCCGTGCCCGCGCTATGCCGGCCAGCCAGACGCACCGGGCGCTGCTCGCCTGCGGCGTGCTCTACGGCCTGACCTACGTCGTGGCCAACGATGTCATCGCGGGCCTGTTCATCTACGACGGCTACGACCCGATCGATCAGGCCATCAGCGAGCTGTCGGCGAAGGGCGCATCGTCGCGGCCATTCCTCGCGGCGATGCTGCCGATCTGGACCTTGTTCCTGGTCGGCTTCGGGGTCGGCGTGCGCAGGACTGCGGGGGCAAACCGAGCGCTTCGGATCACGGGCAGCCTGCTGGTGGCGCAAGGGATCTTCGGGGTGCTCTGGCTGTGGTTTCCGATGAGCGCTCGCGAGGACATCATGCCTGGGGTGACGACATCAAACGACACCGGCCACCTCATTCTCGGCGGCCTCTCGGTTGTCTTCTTCCTCGCCGAGATCGGCTTCGGCGCCGCCGCGCTCGGCAAGCGCTTCCGGATCTACTCGGTCGCCACCGTGGCGGTTGCGCTCGTGTTCGGCGGGCTGACCAGCGCGCAGGCGACGAACGTCGCGAATGCCGAGCCCACACCGCTCATGGGCCTCTATGAGCGGGTCAACATCGGTTCGTGGCTGCTGTGGATGGCGGTGCTCGCGGTGATCCTGCTGCGCAACCGTGCGGAGTCGGACTGACGCCGGCGAGCGAGCCGGGGACGCTGGCCGCGGCATCACGAACGACACGTCGCGCGCCCGGAGTCCCGACGGTGCGTCGCTTGACACAGCCTGACCGGGCGGATGGAGTGCAGGTGTGATTACGCCAGCGGCTCAGTTCGTCCGATCGTCCGACCGCGCCCCTGGCCTGTACCTCGGAGACGGCGTCGAGATTCCGGACGACGCCGTGATCGGCGTCAATGTCGTCTTGCATGCGGGCGTGTCGCTGGGTGCGGGGTGCCTGATCCAAGACGGGGCCGTGCTGGGCAAGCAGCCGCTGCGCAATCCGACGTCGCGCGCTCCGGACGATGTCGGTGGAAGCACCGTCCTTGGCGACGGAGTCCTCGTGGGCGCTGGCGCCGTGATCTGCGACGGGGCGACCGTGGGTGCCGGTGCGGTCGTCGGCGACCACGCGTTCATCCGCGAAGGCGCGCACATCGGGGCCGGCTGCGTGCTGGGCAACGGTGTCGCGATCGGGTTCGGCGTACCTATCGGGGCGGGCTCGTGGATCCGCAACAACGCCGTTCTGGCGCCCGAGACGGTCGTCGAGGAGTCGGTATTCATCGGCGTGAACGTGAGCACCACCGACACGAACGGAATGGAGCCGGGGACGGGTCTCCCGCTGCTGGGCGTCACGCTGCGCCGCGGCTGCCGCGTGGGCAGCGGCGTCACGTTCCTGCCGGGTGTTGAAGTCGGCGAGGACGCGGTGATCGGCGCCGGCGCCGTCGTGACCGCGTCGGTGCCGGCGGGTGCGACGGCGATGGGCGTTCCGGCTCGCGTGGTGAGCGCGGCGCCGCACGCGTGACCCTCTCGATCCTCTGCCCCACCCGCGATCCTGGTCCGCGCGTGCGGGCATTGCTGGAGCCGCTGCGCGCGGTCGCTGACGAGATCGTGGTCGCCGCCGACAGCACGGCGCCAGAGGAGCACCTCGGGCATTACGCGGCCGTCGCCGACCGCGTGCTGCGCTTCGATCGCGGCCCCCGACACAGCGCCCTCAGCTGGCTCCATGCCCAGTGCCGCGGCGATTGGATCCTGCTCCTCGCTGGCGACGAGGTGGTCTCTGGCGAACTCCTCGACGCCCTGCCGGAACTCACGGCCCGCCGAGATGCGCAGCAGGTGTCGTTCACGCTCCGCTGGCTGTGGCCGGACTCCGGGCGCTGGCTCTCCGGCGCGCCCTGGTACCCCGACTTCCAGACCCGTCTGATGCGGAACGACGGGACCCTGCGCTTCCGCGGCCTGCAGCACGAACTCGCCGTCCCGACCGCACCGGCACGCTTCAGCGACCTGCCGATCTGGCACCTGAGCCTGCTCGCCTCCGGCGTCGAGGAGCGGCGGGCGAAAGTCGCGGCAAATGTCGCGGCCCGCGCCGGCCTGACGGCAGAAAGCGGCGGAGAACTCAACGCGGCCTACTACCTCCCCGAGGATCGCTCGGGCCCGCCGGCCACGCAGCCGGTCCCGGCCGCCGACCGGGCACGCATCGACGCCGTGCTGCATGCCAGCGGCGAGGCGCCCCCTGCGCCGACCGTCCCAATCGCCGGGCGCTCAGAGATCGACCCGTTCTGGAGCCAGCGCGAGGTCGGGGCCGGTCCGCTGCGCTGCGAGATCACGCTCCTGGACCGAGCCCCGGTACTGATGCGCTGCGGGCAGGTGCGGACGGTCTACGCCCGGGTCCGCAACGACGGCCCAGAGCCCTGGACCTGGGGCCTCGACGGGCTGCCGCCGTTCCGGATGGGCTTCCGCTGGCACGGCGCGAGCGCGCCGCCCGAGGGTCGCGCCGCGTTGCCGTGCGACGTGCCGGTCGGCGCCGAGGCGATCGTGCCGATCCACATCACGCCGCCGGATCAGACCGGGCGCTTCGTCCTGGAACTGGACATGGTGCTCGAGCACGTGCGCTGGTTTCAGTGCCCGCTGCGCGTCACGGTGGACGTCAGCCGCTGATCGCTACCAGAGCTTCTGCTTCTTCTTGCGCTTCTTCGCGGGCGCGCCGGTCCGTACCGGCGTTCCGGTGCGCTGCCAGGCGTTCATGCCACCGCTCACATTGCGGGCGTCGACGCCCGCCGCCCGGGCCGCGGCGACGGCTCGACTGCTCCGGGCACCAGAGCGACATACAAAAGCGACCGGGACACCAGACGCAGCGAGCCGCGGCAACTCGGCCGAGAGCCGGCCGAGCGGAATCATCTCGGCGTCGGGGCAGTGCCCGGCACGGACCTCATCCGGCTCTCGCACGTCGACGAGCAGGATCGAACCGTCGGCTGCGGCCGCTGATGCAGCGGCTGGCGTCAGATCGGCCGAGGCGCTGCGGCCACCATTGAGGAATGAAAGCAAAGACATCGTGAGGGGTCCTTCCGGTCAGCCGGCCGAGCAGCTGTTGCCGCCGGTTTCGAGGTCGAGGTCGATCGGGGCTTCGCCCGAGTTCACGGCGATGATCGCCTGGTAATTGGCGGGGCGGGGTGGCATCCCGGCGACGAGCGCTTCCGCGAAGGCCGCGGCGTCGTCGATCTGCAGCTCAGGAACGTGCGCGCGGACCTCGCCGAGCGTCGGAGCGACCGGGCCGGTCAGGATGCCTGGGTTTGCGTGCCCCGGAAGCAGGATCGCGTCGTCACCGAGCGACAGCACGCGCGTCCGGAGCGTGTCGTGCAAACGCGTAGCCATCGCGCGGCTGCCCTCCGGATCGCCCTCCTGCAGATCAGGGCGAGCAATGCCGTCGGCGAAGAGCGAGTCGCCACCGATCAGCACGTGTTCACCAATCACGAGGCCGGTCATGTCGGTCGTGTGTCCCGGCAGCCCGACGACGCGCAGCGACTGTTCGCCGAGCGCGATCGTGTCGCCGTCGTGCATCGGCTCGATGCGGTCGGCGTAGGCCAGGCCCCTGGCAACCGCGGGCGCAGGGAGGCGCAGCGTCGCGCCAGTCCGATCGGCGAGCGCACGCGCCCCGGAGAGGTGGTCGGCGTGGATGTGCGTGTCGACGACATCGGTGATCGTGACGCCCAGCTTGTCGGCGAGCCGAAGGTAGGTGTCTGGGTCCGGCGCGGGGTCGACCACGAGTGCGTGGCCACCGGAAGCAACCACGTACGAGAGGCAGCCGCGGCCGGGGCGCTGGACCTGAAGGATCTCAACGCCGGAGAGGCCGGTCTCGACCGGAACGGCCTGCAGCGCCGCGATCCAGCCGCGCATGCCGCCTTCCAGGACGGATGCGTCGGTCCCTCGCTTGCGCAGCTCTTCGGCCACCTTGAAGGCGGAGATTCCGCGATTGCAGACGACCACCACCGCACTCGGCAGCGAATCGGCCGCAGCAGCGGGGTCCGCGAGAACCTGCACCGAGGCGCGCTGCGTCACGCTCACGCCCGGGCCAGAGATCGTCCAGCCGTCCGCTCCGCGGACGTCGAGGAGGTCGACCGGTTCACCGGCGTCCACGCGGGCGAGAAGCTGGGCAGGGGTGATCGTGGGGATCTCGGTCGCGACAAGCGTCATCGAAGCCTCCTGGGTCTGGAATCCGAACATGGCCAAAGCCTACTATACAATTGCTTAGTTGTATAGCGGTGCTTGGACGGCTGGACAAACGGCGTTCAGCCAGGCCCAATTTGGGGACGCTGTTCGCCCAAGATTCGGATCGCCGAGATAGCCGAGGTCGCCGGCTCAATTGGAGTCGCGCGGTTCGCGCGGCCGTCAGACGCCGACACCAGCGAGCGTGGCCGCACCGACACCCACGGCCACGAGCGCGACGAGCACGGCGAAACCACGGCCGAGCTCGCGAACGGGCACCCGGGGCGCCAGGCGGGCACCGGCGAACGCCCCAACGACCGTCGCCGTCCCCATTCCGAGCGCGACCTCGGCGTCCAGCGGATTCCCGGCGACGAGGTGCGACGCGAGCCCGGCGAGCGACACGATGAGCACGATCACCATCGAGGTGCCCATCGCCTGTCGCATGCCGAAGCTGAGCCCGATCGCAAGCGCCGGCACGATCACGAACCCGCCACCAACGCCGATGAGCCCGGTGAGCGCGCCGACGGCGAACCCGATCGGCAAGAGCGTTTTCGCCCGAGCCCGCGGGCAACCCACGTCCGACGCATCCTGCCCAGCCCGCTCCCAGGTGGCTCGGGCGGCGACGAGCATCACAACGCTGAACACGAGCAACAGCGCCGAACCACCAACGACCCCGTTGAGCGCCGTGCCGAGAGCGCTGCCGACCACCGCCGCCGACGCAAACCACGCCGCCGACGACCAACAGACGGTGCCGCGCCGCATCTGAGCAACCGCGCCAGTCGCTGTCGCCGCGGCGACGACCGCCAGGCTCACGGTCGTCGCAGCATGCACGTCAAGACCCACGGCGTAGACGAGCACCGGCACAGCGAGCACCGCGCCACCGCCGCCGACCATCCCGACGACCATGCCGATCGCGACGCCAAAGAGGATCGCCGCGATCACCGCTGCACCGCCGCGCCAGCGAGCACAGCCGCCAAGGGGCCGGGGCGTCGGATGTTGCGCCAGACTTTCACTACTTAACCACTGTACAGTTGTTTTGCCTGCCTCGCTCGTTCTCGTGGCCAAGACCGGACGGCGCGCCCCTGTCCCCGGTCAAATACCGGCGCGTCGAATAGCCGCCGGCGAGTGATTTAGCGAGGCAAAGCTGGCGGTGTTACGTTCGGTTTGCGACGCGTTCCCGCCCCACGGAGCCGCCGTTTTTCCTGCCCCCGAAGGACGGCAACCCGAGTGGAATGAACCGCTCGCCATGCCTACTACGAGGAGAAGCGAGTCATGTCGCGCATCACGATCAACGGCGTCTCGATGGACCCGTCGGCACCGCCTGCCACGCTCAAAGCGATGGGGGTCGCGCCGGCGATCCACGCCGAGCACACCAACCACATCCTGATCCAGACTGACGACCCGCTCACGCCCGATCAGCGCGAGATCCTGGCCGGAATCGGGGTAGTCGTCGAGGAGTACGTTCCCGACGACACCTACATCTGCGAGTTCAAACCGACCGACCTCGGGCCGGTCCGCGCGCTGGACTTCGTCAGCTGGGCCGACGTGTTCCACCGGGCCTTCAAGGTCGGACCCGACCTGCAGCCGCCCGCGCCCGACGTCGAGACCGCGCTGCGCGTTACCGCCGGCCACGCGCCGGCCCCGTCGCGCAAGCCGCGCCTCGTCGATGTCGTCCTGCATCAGGGCGTCGACGACCAATCCAAGAAGGCCAACGAAGCCATCGCCGCCGCCGCCGGCATCGACCCGTCGACCCTGCAGCCCGGCCGCCGCAAGGTGCGCATTCGCGTCGAAAGCGGGCAGCTCCCGGCGCTCGCGAACATCGACGACGTCCGCCGCATCGAGCCGGTCCCCGAGCGACAGCTGTTCAACAATGTGGCCCGGCCGATCCTGCATGCCGATGTCGTCGTGAACGCCACCGACTACCGCGGCGACGGCGAAGTGATCGCGGTCGCCGATACCGGCTTCGACGCGGGTTCCGCCTCCAACGTGCACCCGGCGTTCGCCGGCCGCGTCGCCAAGCTCTACCCGCTGGGCCGCCCCAAGGCCGACGATCCGCATGGCCACGGCACCCACGTCGCCGGGTCGGTCCTCGGCGACGGCAACTCGCCCGCCATGGGCGGCCAGATCCAAGGCACCGCGCCCGCCGCGACGCTTGTGCTCCAGTCGACGCTCGACGCCACCGGCGGCCTCGGAGGCATCCCGTCCGACCTCCACGACCTGTTCGAGCCGCCGTACCTCAACGACGGCGCGCGCGTGCACACCAACTCGTGGGGCTCCACCACGCCGGGCACGCCGTACGACACCAGCGCCGAGGAGATCGACGACGTGGTGTGGAACCACCCCGACCTCGTGATCTGCTTCGCGGCCGGGAACGACGGGACGGACGCCAACGACAACGGCATCGTCGACAACGGCTCGATCGGCTCCCAGTCGGCTGCGAAGAACTGCATCACGATCGGCGCGAGCGAGAACCAGCGCCCCGAGTTCGAGCACACGTACGGCGAGTACTGGCCTGGCGACTTCCCGGCCGCACCGCTCAGCGAGGATCTCCAGGCCAACGACCCCGACGGCCTCGTCGCCTTCTCCAGCCGCGGGCCGACCAAGGAGCACCGGATCAAGCCGGATGTGGTCGCCCCCGGCACCTGCATCCTGTCGACGCGCTCGCGCCACCTCGCCGGCTCACCGCCGCCGTTCGGCACCTCGACCGACGACCTGTTCATGTTCAGTAGCGGCACCAGCATGGCCACGCCACTGGCCGCCGGCTGCGCCGCCGTGCTCCGCGAGACGCTCGTGAAGAACGGCATGCCGAAGCCGGCCGCCGCGCTGGTGAAGGCCCTGATGATCAACGGCGCGGTGCCGCTGAGTGGCCAGTACACGCCGACCGAGGCGGGCTCCTCGCCGAACAACAACTCCGGCTGGGGCCGCATCGACCTCGCCGGGTCGGTGATCGTGCCGGGCCAGGACGCAAACGGCGGCTTCGAGCAGGGCGGGCCGCTGGAGCAGGGTGAGTCGTTCACGTTCGAACTCGACATCCCTTCGGGGCACCCGGAGCACCCCGAAAAGATCGGCGGCGACTACGGGCGCAAGACCAACGGCAACGCCGCTGGTGGCCCGACGTTCAAGATCACCCTCGTCTGGTCCGACCCTCCCGGCGCGGCCCTGCAGAACGACCTCGATCTGATCGTCGTCGGCGCCGACGGCACGGAGCGCCACGGCAACATGGGCAAGCGAAAGGGCTTTGATCGCACCAACAACGTCGAGCAGGTCCTCTGGACCAACATGCCCGCCGGCCCCGCGAAGATCACGATCCACGCCCACCGCATCACCAAGTTCCCGCAGCCCTGGGCCTACGCCTGGAAGCTCAGCTAGGAAACAAACAGGCCGGGTTCGGCCCGGTTCCGGGGTGAACGGCCATTTTCTGTAGCTATGACAACAGATAATGGCCGCTCACCCCTGGCCGCTAGCTTCCTGGCCGGTCTTGTCAGCTGGGGTGCGGCGCGGCCGCGAGTTCGAGGGCGCGCGCAGGAGTGGGTCGTCGGCCGGGACGCGTCCTGCGAGCACTAAGCCTGGATCTCCACGAACCGCGCAAACGGCGCCGACGGCGCGAACCGCGCGAACGAAGCGAAAGCCACCAACGACCGCAAGCGGCGCCAGGGGCGGTGAGCGGCCATTTGTTGTTGCTATAGCGACAACAAATGGCCGTTCACCGCTTCCGCCGGCCTGCGGGCAGGCGTTCTCGGCTTGGGCGCGAAAGGCGCTGGGGAGATGAGCGTCGCCTGCGTCCCGATCGCCTCGACCAAGGAGCCGTGCTGAGATGGCCGGCAAGGAGCTGCACCTGGAGGTCGGCGAGCGCACGGTGCGCGTCTCCAGTGCCGACCGCGTGATCTTCCCGGCGACCGCGACGACGGCCGAGATCTCCAAGGGCGAGATCGCCGAGTACTACCTCGCGGTGAGCGACGGGATCATGCGCGCACTGCGGGAGCGTCCGACGACCTTGGAGCGCTGGCCCAAGGGCGTGCACGAGGGCATCGTGCTGTCGACGCGCGAGCGTGGCGGCGGCGACGCGTTCTACCAAAAGCGTGTGCCGAAGGGCGCGCCTGACTACCTGGAGACGGCGACGATCCAGTTCCCGTCGGGCCGGTCAGCCGACGAGATCTGCCCGACGGAGCCGGCCGTGGTCGTCTGGTGCGCGCACATGGGCACGATCACGTTCCACCCGTGGCCGGTGCGGCGCGCCGATGTCGATCATCCCGACGAGCTGCGCATCGACCTCGATCCCCAGCCCGGCACCGACTTCTCCAATGCCGTGGCGATCGCGGCCGAGGCGCGGACGCTGCTGAAGGAACTCGGTTACGTCGGCTACCCGAAGACGAGTGGCGGTCGCGGGATCCACATCTACGTGCGGGTCGAGCCGAAGTGGACCTTCACTGACATGCGCCACGCGGCGATCGCGTTCGGCCGCGAGCTGGAGCGCCGCCGCCCGGACGAGGTGACCACCAAGTGGTGGAAGGAGGAGCGCGGCGAGAAGATCTTCATCGACTACAACCAGAACGCCCGCGACCGCACCATCGCCTCCGCCTATTCGATCCGCCCCAGGCCCGGCGCGACCGTCTCCACGCCCGTCGAGTGGGACGAGCTGCCCGACGTCACGCCGGACATGTTCACCGTCGCCACCGTCCCGGCCCGCTTCGCCGAGCGCGGCGACCTCCACGCCACCATCGACGACGTCCACCACGACCTCACCCCCCTCCTGGAGATGTACGAGCGCGATGAGCAGGGCGATATGCCCTACCCGCCCGACTACCCCAAGATGCCGGGCGAACCCAAGCGCGTGCAGCCCTCGCGGGACACGGACCGCAAGGCCGACTGAGCGGCAACGCCTGCGGTGACCCCGGACGCGGCCGGGGAGTGAGCGACTTCGAGACAGGACGTCGGCCAAGGACTGCTGCGGGCCGACCATCGGCCGAAGCCGACTGCGGGCAGGCGCCTTCGCTACAACGCGGCGAGAAGCGTGATGTCGCCCGGAACCGCGGAGAGCGCCGCAATCCCCGCGTCGAAGGTCACCAGCGGAATCGCTTGTCGTCGGGCCAGTGTGAGGAGCTGAGCGTCGGTCACCTGGCGGTGCCCTGAGAGCTTGGGCACGTCGTCGTCCGTCGGGGAGACGTCGTCGACCACGAACCGGTGCCCCGGCAGGCTGCGGAGCTGAGTGAGGACGCTGACGGCGTCGGCCACCGAGACTGGACTCGGCAGCACCTTCGGATTCGAGGAAACCCGCACAAAGCCGCTCTCGGTGACTGGGCTGGTCGCCCAGCCCCCGGCCGCCTCGCGGGTGAACCATTCGCGGGCCGCGACGTGGTGCACATGGGAGTCCCAGACGAGCGCGACGAGCACATTGACGTCGAGCAGCGCCACGGGCGGGACTCAGTCCTCGTCGAGTGCGCGCCGGACCATCTCAGGCGTGATGGGCGCGGTGCCCTTCGGGACCTGGATCACCGGGAGCGCCCCGGATGCGTCGACCTTTGCCGGCGTCAGCCCACGTCGCGCCAGTTCCGAGATCACCGAGCCGAGCGAGCGGTGTTGTGCGTCGGCCAGTTCCCGCGCGGCGGACACGACATCGTCGTCAATGGAGAGCGTCGTCCGCATGCGTTGATGCTAGCGCATCAACGCATCACTCTCGCCCGTCTTTCGTCCGCTGCCCCAGTGCGTGCTACCTCGGGTCGATCGGGCCAACCTTGCGTCGTGCCCACCAGACGGCCGGCCGCAGCACCTGCCTGGCCGGGGCCCGGAGCGCCGGGAAACGCTCGATCACCGCGGCCGGATAGGGGCCGAATCGGTAGTAGAACACGGTGAATGCGCGGCCGAGCGGATGGGACCGCAGCCGCTGGTCGCGGTAGCGGCGAAGCGTCCGGACCTCGGGCGCCTCGAAGTCGCCGTGGGCAGCCGTGGCGACGTAACAGCCATCAAAGACCGCGCCGGCCAGGCAGCACGAGACGTCTCCAGCGTCGGGGCGGTCGCCCTTGCGTTTGCGAACCCTTCTCTTCTTGGCCATGCGTCGACTACCGGGGGTCGATCGGTCCGACCTTGCGCCGTGCCCACCAGACGGCTGGGCGAAGCACCTGCCTGGCCGGGGCGCGAAGCGCAGGGAACCGTCGGATCACGGCCGCCGGGTAGGGGCCGAATCGGTAGTAGAAGACGATGAACGCCCGGCCGAGCGAGTGCGGCCGCAGGCGCTGGTCGCGGAAGCGTCGAAGCGTCCGGACTTCGGGGGCATCAAGGTCGCCGTGGGCGGCGGTGGCGACGTAACAGGCATCGAAGACCTCGTCGACGAGGCAGCACCCGTCAGAGCCGCCTTTCTTGGATTTGCGACGCTTGTTCTTTTTGCCCATGGCGTGGTTCCTAACTCCCTGCCGCGCCGCACCGGGGGCCGGCGAGCGGGGCGAACCTCGCCGCCGTCCGACTTACGAGCGGACGGACGAGGCAACAGCAAAGCAAGCGTTCACGCGCCAAACGGCGCGGTCCAGACGCTGCCGCACGAGCGGCAACCCACCGCCCCACCCCCGCACGCCACCCGACGCAGCCAAGAGCGCAGTATCGGGGCGGAGCTGCCCGCTTCGGCGCTGCCCGCTAGCGTCGACCGGGTGCGCATCGCCGCGACCGCCGATCTCCACGGGTTCCTCCCCGCCGTGCCCGAGTGCGACGTGCTCGTGATCGCCGGCGACATCACGCCGGCCACCAACCACGACGTGACGTTCCAGGCCGAGTGGCTCGACGGGCCTTTCCGCGCTTGGCTGAACGCGGCCCCGGCGCGGCACATCGTCGGCATCGCGGGCAACCACGACTTCGTCTTCGAGCGCGCGCCCGAACTGGTCCCAGCCGACCTCCCGTGGACCTACCTCCAGGACTCCGGCACCGAGATCGAAGGCCTGCAGTTCTGGGGCTCGCCCTGGACGCCGTGGTTCCACGACTGGGCCTTCAACGCCCCCAAGGGCGACGCCGCCGATGCCTTCCTCGACGAGCGCTACGCCCCCGTCAAAACCGCCGACGTCCTCCTGATCCACGGCCCACCAGCCGGCTACGGCGACCGCACCGCCACCGGCCACCTCGCCGGCTCCAACGCCTTCCTGCGCCTGATCGACCGCACCACCCCGAAGCTCGCCGTCTACGGCCACATTCACGAAGGCCGCGGCTCCTGGACCCGAGGCACCACCCAGCTCGTCAACGCCTCAGCGGTCAGGCTCGACTACACGCTCGTCGACGAGCCAGTGGTCGTCTTCGACATCTGACATCGCTCCGCGCGCCGTCAAAGCCCGCCGGTCTCGGTCGGACGCCGGTCTCGCGTGGTCTGGTCTACGCGGTACGCGGAGACTTCCTGGCGGTGCCGGCCCCCCGCTCGCGGTGTCGCCTGTCTGCCGCTCGCCGATCATCGATTTGAACCTTCATCTGCGGATATCTGATCTCGCGAAACCTCTCGGGAAGACGTGGGTCGTTGACGACTGCATGGAAGACATCGACGTCGTGGGTAAAGAACAAGTCCCGGGCACGCCTGTTTCGCAAAGCGAACTCGAACATCAACTCATTGAGCTTTCCAGCTGCCTTCACCTCGCCCGCTTCTAGGAGCAGGCAAACGAACGCCTTTGCTTGACGCAACGACGCGACGAGTTGTCGTCTCGCGAGCTCGGTATTGCGACCCGGCAGACCGGTGTTGTGCACGCGGCTCTCAAGACAATGCCGTGGGTGCATGACCCACAAAACGACGCGCCTCCCGTTCGTGCCAGAGAGTTCGACCGCCTGAGCGGACGTCCGCACTGCCTCCGCTTCCAGTCCGAAAGGCTGGTCGACGAAATCGAGCGTGCGTTGGTTACCGGCGGCGTCTACGAAGCGCACGACACCGCTGTTCGGAGTGAAGTCATCGAACTTTTTCGGAACTGAGACGTCTCCCCCAAGCAGCTCGGCGGCTCTAAGGGCGTCGCCAGCGGTTCCTTGGAAATCGACGTCACGACTCGTGACCGGTTCGTCCTCAGGACCTTCGACGTGCCGCTTCAGAAGCTCACCCCAAAGAGCCACCGCTTGGCCACCGATAAGGACGAGATTGTCGTCGGAGGCGATCTCGAGCTGACCGAGGATCTCGATTACTTCATCAATCCCGAGGGGAGGCGGTTCACCCGACTCTTGATGCTGACTCAGATCAGAGATCTCGACGCATCCAGCTTGAGACGCGCGCTGCCCTTCGGGAGCGCCACAAACTGGTTCTGGCTCTTGATCTGGGCGGCGGACCTGATGCCAGACGCCAATGCGTAGGCGTCCTTTGCCCGCGCCTGCTCCTTCTCAGCGGCGCGATCGGCGGGGCTGTAGTTCAGGCTGGCAGGCTGCATAGAATTGAAACTCTAAGGGACTTAGAGTTCTGCGTCGAGTATCGGCGCGCCTACCCAGAGACTGAAGCCCCGGTGCATCGGCTGGCGGATTCGACGCGACCGGGAATCACCAGCGACCCCCACGGAACGCGCAACCACCCCCAGAAACACGAAAACCCCTGCGGCGACAGGGGTTTTCGAAGCGCGCCCGATAGGATTCGAACCTATGACCTTCGGTTCCGTAGACCGACGCTCTATCCAGCTGAGCTACGGGCGCATGGGCGTGAGCCGACACGGGATGGTAGCGGGTGACCGCGAATGAGGCTTTGCTCGCGATCCCGCCGCCATGGCGGTCAGGCTGCGCTGAGGTTCAGCGCAGCCTGACCGGGGCTGCTCCGTTAGGCGAGGTCGAACCGGTCCAGGTTCATGACCTTGGTCCAGGCGGCGACGAAGTCGTGGACGAACTTCTCGCGGGCGTCGTCGCTGGCGTAGACCTCGGCGATGGCGCGCAGCTCGGAGTTGGAGCCAAACACGAGGTCGACGCGGGTGCCGGTCCACTTGGCGGCGCCGGTTGCCTCGTCGAAGGCCTCAAACGCGCCGGCGTCGTCGGCGGTGGCCGTCCAGCGCGTGCCGAGGGCGAGCAAGTTCACGAAGAACTTGTTGTCGAGGGTGCCGGGCGTATCCGTGAGCACACCCTGCTTCGAGCCGCCCGCGTTCGCGTCCAGGACGCGGAGTCCGCCGACGAGGACGGTCATCTCCGGGGCACTCAGCGTGAGGAGGTTCGCGCGGTCGAGCAACAGGTACTCGGCCGTGAGGCGCTGCTCGCCACTGAGGTAGTTGCGGAAGCCATCGGCGACCGGCTCCAGCGGCATGAACGAATCGGCGTCGGTCTGCTCGGCCGACGCATCCGCGCGGCCCGGCGTGAAGGGCACGGTGACGTCGACGCCGCCAGCCTTCGCCGCCTGCTCGACCGCCGCGGAGCCGCCAAGCACGATGAGATCAGCCAGCGATACCGGCTTGCCGAACGCCTGCTGCACGCCTTCCAGCGCCGTAAGCACCTTGCTCAGCTCGGCCGGATCGTTGACCTCCCAGCCGTTCTGCGGGGCCAAACGCACGCGGGCACCATTGGCACCGCCACGCTTGTCGCTGCCACGGAACGTCGACGCGGACGCCCACGCGGCCTTGACCAGCTCGGTCACCGACAGGCCCGTCGCGAGGATCTGCGCCTTCAGCGTCGCGACATCCGCGTCGCTCAGCTCATGCGTCGCCTCCGGGATCGGGTCCTGCCAAATCAGGTCCTCCGCCGGAACTTCCGGACCGAGGTAGCGGGCCTTGGGGCCCATGTCGCGGTGGGTCAGCTTGAACCACGCGCGGGCGAACGCGTCGGCGAACTCCTCCGGGTTCTCGTGGAACCGGCGCGAGATCGGACCGTAGATCGGGTCGAAGCGCAACGCCAGGTCGGTGGTGAGCATCGTCGGCACGCGGCGCGGCGAGTCGGCCTCCGGGCCGGGCACGAGGCCCGCCCCACCACCGTCGACTGGCTGCCACTGGTGCGCACCGGCCGGGCTCTTCGTGAGCTCCCATTCGAAGTTGAAGAGGTTGTCGAAGAAGCCGTTCGACCACTTCGTCGGCGTCGCGGTCCACGTCACTTCGAGGCCGGACGTGATCGTGTCCGCGCCCTTGCCTTTGCCGAAGGTCTGCTTCCAGCCGAGGCCCATCTCCTCGAGCGGCGCGCCCTCGGGCTCGGGGCCGACGAACTGCTCGGGATCGGCGGCGCCGTGCGTCTTGCCGAACGTGTGGCCGCCGGCGATCAGCGCGACGGTTTCCTCGTCGTCCATGGCCATGCGGGCGAACGTCTCGCGGATGTCGTGCGCGGAAGCCAGCGGATCCGGGTTCCCGTTCGGGCCCTCCGGGTTCACATAGATCAGGCCCATCTGCACGGCGCCGAGCGGCTCCTCGAGCTTGCGACCCGAGGTGTAGCGCTTGTCGCCGAGCCACTCCGTCTCCGGGCCCCAGTACACGTCCTCGTCCGGCTCCCACACGTCGGGGCGGCCACCGGCGAAGCCGAAGGTCTCAAAGCCCATCGACTCCAGGGCGACGTTGCCCGCGAGCACCATGAGGTCGGCCCACGACAGCGACTGACCGTACTTCGCCTTGACCGGCCACAGCAGGCGACGAGCCTTGTCGAGGTTGCCGTTGTCCGGCCACGAGTTCAGCGGAGCGAAGCGCTGCTGGCCGGCGCCAGCGCCGCCGCGGCCGTCGCTGATCCGGTACGTGCCGGCGCTGTGCCAGGCCATGCGCACCATGAACGGGCCGTAGTGCCCGAAGTCGGCCGGCCACCAATCCTGCGACTCCACCAAGACGGCTTCAATGTCGGCCTTCACGGCGGGCAGGTCAAGCGCCTGGAACGCGGCGGCGTAGTCGAAGTCCTCGCCGAGCGGGTTGGAGATCGCCGGGTTCTTGGCCAGGATCTTCACGTTGAGGCGGTCGGGCCACCAGCCGCGAGTTGCGTCGCCCTGGGTCGGATGCGGAGCGCGATCGTGGGCAACCGGGCAACCGCCGGTCTGCTCCGGCTCGTTCATTTCGCCAACGACGGCGTCAGGCTGTTCAGACAAGGGAAAGGCCCTTTCTAGGGACGGAGGGTGGACGGCGGCCCTGATGACTCAGGACCTGGTGAGGCGGAGCAGCTGGGGCACAGGCCCCAGTAGACGACCTCGGCCTCGTCGAGATCGAAGCCGTGATCGTGAGACGGGTTCAGGCAAGGCGCATAGCCGACGGCGCAATCGACGTCGACGATCGACCCGCACGACCGGCAGACCAAGTGGTGGTGGTTATCGCCGACGCGAGCCTCGTATCGGGCAACCGTGCCCGGCAGCTCGATGCGCCGCAGGAGCTTCGCGGAAGTCAGCGCAGCGAGCACGTCGTAGACGGCCTGCTGCGAAACCCCATCGAGTTCCTCGCGCACGAGCCCGAGAATCGAACCCGTATCGGCATGCGGATGCTCCACGACGGCGCCGAGCACCGCGACCCGAGGGCGCGTCACGCGGAGCGAGGCCCCGCGCAGCGTGCGCTCAAGTTCGGAGACGGTCGCCACGCGGCCCAGTGTGCCACACAATCTGGAACCGTTCTAGTCTTCGGGCCGGTTGGCGCGCCGAACGTCGGATTACCCACCCCAGAGGGGGCATATTTCGACGTTCGGCGGCCGGGCACACCGCCGCTCAGGCGCAGACCTTTCCGGCCTGCTTCTTCGGCACGGAGCCCTTGGGCCCGGCCGTCTTCTTCTTGGCGGAGATCGTCAGCGACCGCTTCTGGCCGACCACGAGGTCGTAGCGGATGCCGGTCACCGTCACCTTGGCCTTCACGCCGACCGGGACCTTCGGCACGCGGATGCCGCCGCACTTCGCACGGATCTCGTAGGAGAGCATGCGGCCATCCGACAGCTCAGCCGACACGGCCAGCGTCGAGGCACCGCGCAGACGCGGGAACGTGACGACCAGGTCGCCCTTGGCGCGACGAGCGCGCATCGTTCCGGGGCGCGAGGGCTTCAGCAGCGGGGGCGCGGTGAACGAAGCCACCTCCTGCTGCGCGAGCGGAACGCCGTCTCGCGTGACCACCGCTTCGATCGTCCGCTTGCCACCGGGACCCGGCGACGGGCGGAACCGCACGCTGGCGCAGCGCAGGAGCTGGTCGGTGCCCGGCCGGCGCTTCGGGCCGTACGAGCAGCCACGCGGCTTGATCTTCGAGGCGATGACGCGCGTGATGCCCTTGCCACGCTCGACCAGCTGGACGGTCGCACCATCCGGCGCGGCGTAGGTGAGGTCAACGATGCGGTCGTCGCCCTTGGTCTTCACGCGGGCGCCGAGCGTCGGCGGGGCCTCGATCACGGCCTGTTCGACCTTCGTCGGCGTCGACGCAGCGCCCGGCGCGGCAGCGACGGTCCACGCGCCGGCCGCGGGCTTGATCAGCAGCACGTTGGTGGTGCCGGCACGGTTGTCCTCGACGAGCATGTACTTGCCTTCGACCTGCCCGGTGCGGGTGGTCGTCGGCGACGTGATGACCGTGCCATCGGGGCCGGTCAGGACGAGCTTTGGCGGGCCGTTCGTGCCGGAGTACTTCAGCGACGTGGCCGAAGTGTCCGGAAGGACCGTCACGTCGGTCTCGTTGGCCGCGCGGGCAGCAATCGCGGAATTGTCCTGCCTCACGTACGGCGTGTCGTACGGCGAGAAGTTGCACGAGTTTCCGAGGAGGTCGAACTTCTTCGTCGCCCATGTGTAGCCGAAGCCGACGCTGAAGCTGGTGGTGCGCTGCACGAACTTCAGGTACGGCGAGTGGTCGAGGATGATGAGGTAGGTGTCTGTCGTGCTGCCGGCCTTGATGCAGCCCGCCGCACCCGTGTTCGAGACGAGCCCGTAGGCCGACGCGCACAACTCACCCGCGAGGCAGCCCTTCACGAACCCGTTCACGCTGAACGTGTTGCGTGGTGGGTCGACCCAGCCCACGACGCCACCCTCGATGCTCGCAAGGTCGAAGAGGTTGAAGTTCGCAGAGACGTCGAAGTCCCAGCGGATGTTCGGACCGAACTTGACCATGCCCTTGCCGACGACGGTGTCGAACACGGTCGCGGTGCCTTCGATCTCCATGGTCCAGCCGCCCGTTCCGACCGTGTCGGTGTAGAGGAAGCTGCCCTCGATGCCGACGACAGGTGGCTTGCCGGGGAGCGGCAAAATCGCGACCCCGATCGTGCCCTTGATCTTCAGCGGCGGCGGATCGAGACAGATGCCAACGCCGATCTTGTTGAGGTACACGCCGGATGCGATCGGCACGCGGTTGCCGAGCTTGTCGACGTAGCCACCGAACTTGGAGACCTTGCCGCCAGCGAGTCCGCCGAAGATGCCGAACTGCACGCCGCGCGACGATGGCAGCTCGATCACGGCGTCGCCGTCCCAGCGGTCGACCTCCGTGTTGCTCTCGCACTGCAGGTACGGCGTTCCACCGGTGGTCTTCGCATCACACGGCGCGACCGACTGGCCGCCCGCCGGCGAATACGAAAGGCAGATCTGGAGGACCTTGAGCTTGCCGAGCCAGACGTTCGTCGCTTCGAGCTTCATCCCGTCGAAGTGGATCCCCGCAGCGTCGGTGCGGAGCGAGGCAGCGCCCGTGACCCGGCCGGCGGACTCGAACGGGCCGGAGTTGAAGCCGACGGGCAACTCGATGTTGAGCGGGAAGCTCGCGTAGCGCATGCCGCGGAAGTCCCAGCCGATGCGGATGGCGATCGAGCCGCGCACGTTCAGGCCGAACACCTTGGCTCCGACGAACACGGAGAAGGTCTTGAGGTCCTTCTCTTCGCCCTGCTTACCGGCCGGAAGGACCCAGTCGATGTCGCCGGAGAAGAAGGTCGAGGCCTTGAACTGAATCGAGGAGGTCGGGCCGGTGAAGTGGCCGCCTGGCTCCCCTGCGGTCGGGAACGTGACGGTGAAGGTCTGGCCGAAGTCCTCGAACGGGATGCCGTTGAACGTGACCGCCGAGGTCGTGGTCCACTGCTCCGACGGGGTCGTCCGGGTCCGCGTGAAGCAGCCGTCGGTCTTGAACTCCGAGAGCTGGAAGGCGAGCTGCTTGGTGCAGGCCGGCGGCGCGGGCGGCTCAGGCGTCGGGGTGGGCGTCGGCGGCGGGACGGGCGTCGGCGTCGCGCCCGGCGCGAGCGTCGGCACCGGGGTCGGCACTGGTGTGGGGGTCGGCGTGGGTGTGGGTGTCGGCACGACGACGCTGAACGTGCGCGTCGTGATCGTCTCGTGGAACGGGGTCGCGGAGTCGCGGATACGGACGCGAACCGTGCGCGGGCCAGCCGTGGGGTAGGTCGTGGTGAACGTGCGCGTGGCCTGGTCGTCGAACGCGCCGTCGTTGTCGGAGTCCCACGCGTAGGTGAAGCCCGGGGAGCCGCCGGTCTGTGCGGCGGCGACCAGCACGGACTGGCCCGGGGCTGGCACGGTGGGGGTGAGCGAGATCGTGCCCACGAGCGGCGCGCCGATGACGATGTCGAGCGTGTCGGTCTCGGTCAGGTTGCTACAGAAGCCGCCGGGCGACGTGCCCAGAACCGAGACGGTGTGAGTCCCAGTGGTCGCGAACGACGTGGTGTAGGTGTCGTTGCCGCTGGCCTGCTTCGGCTTGACGGAGCCGTCGATGGTGAACGTCATCTCGTACGAGCAGTCCGAGCTGGCGTTGGCGTCGAAGGTGATCGACTCACCCACGACAGGATTGGCCCGGTCGGCCTGCAGGTCCAGGGACGCCAGCGCGGACGGCGCGAACACGAGGAAGAGCAGCGGCACGATGAGCGCCCGCAGCAGGTTCTTGGCCGAGATGACTCGGGCCGGACGGACGCGCCGATGCTGCAAGAGGACTCCGGGGGAGGATCGCCTGCGGGGATCCGCGCGGTCGAGCCGCGCACCCTATAGCACGGCTCGCGTTCGGCCTAACGTTGGAAGGTCAGCCCTCCGCGAGCGCGGTTTGCCGCAGAACGCGCAGCGAAACGCCTGGTGACCCACGCCCTTGGGCACCTCCGCAGCCAACCGCTGGCCACGACCCCCAGAAACACGAAAACCCCCGCGGCGGCAGGGGTTTCGAGACGCGCCCGATAGGATTCGAACCTATGACCTTCGGTTCCGTAGACCGACGCTCTATCCAGCTGAGCTACGGGCGCAGAACGGGACACAATACCGAGGTCCGCCGAATGTCGGCGGCCCGGGCGAAGACCTAGTAGTCCTCGTCCTCGTCTTCCTCTTCTTCTTCGTCGATCGAGTCGAAGCCGAAATCGCGTTCGCGGCCGAAGCCGTCACGCTCGAGTTCCTCGAGGTCCTCGATGTCGTCGTCCTCGTCATCTTCGCCTGTGGCCTCGATGATCGCGGCCTTGGCCGGGTCGATCGCCAGGTCGCTGGCGGACGCCCCGGGAGCGAGTTCCTCGTCGCGCAGGGCGTCGAGGGAGTCGGTCGCGAGCTTGTCCTCCTCGGGGTCGGCGTCGCTGCCGCCGCCGAAGATGGCGCTCAGATCGGGCGCGGGGAGATCGTCGTCGTCTTCGGTTTCTGGAGTCTCGTCGAACGGAACCATGGGGCGCCTTTGCGGAGTGCGGACACGTGCACTGTAGGCCCCAGCCCCGACGAACGCTCTGCTGGGCTCAGCCGCCGACCTCGCGAGCGCCCCGCCGGGGTCAGTCGTCGCTGCTGGACTCGCGCACGCCGTCGCCCTCGCCGTAGTTCTCCGGGTCGTCACCGTCGCCCTCGTCGATCGCGTCGAACAGAATCTCGCGGGTGCTGCCCTCGCTGTCGGTGGCATTGGCGACGAGCGCCGCCTCGGCCTGCTCGAAGCCTTCCGACACACCGCCGCCAGCCTCGATCACGGCCTGGTAGGCCGGGTCGGCGAGCGTCTCCTCGTCGTAGACGCCATCGGTGCTGAGGCGCTCATCGTCGGAGCTGGCGCCGACGATGTCGCGGGCACCCCCATCGGCACGGGCGTTGTCCACGTACTCGTGGGGCGTGGCCGGCTCGCTCGTGCCGGTGACGTCGTCGTCTTCGGTGCTGCGATTGCGCTCGGTATCCATGACACCAACGATAGGCCGGGCCAGAGCGCCCTTGTTACGGGCGACTACGGGCGCGTGCGTGGCATCCCCGCCGGCGAGGGCGAGGACGCACACCGGTTTCTAGCGGAGCTTCAGTCGCCGCCACCGCCGCACCCGCCACCGCAACCGCTGCTGCCACTGTCGGAGCTGTCGGACGAGTCGCCGCCCGAGAAGAAGTCCCAGAAGCCGCCGCTGTCGCTGTCGTTGCTGTCGTAGTCGCCTCCGCCGCCGCCGCGCCCGACGCCCCGCTGGATGACGGACAGCACGATCGCGCCGATCATCACCGGGAGCACGATCGCCCAGCCGCCGGTGGCCGCGACGGCCGCCACGGAGATGATGATCCCGAGCGGGATGAACGGGAATCGCGATCTGCGGCGGCGTCGGCTCATGCGTGAAGTTCTAAACGCCGACGCGCCAAAACGCGAGCAACAGGATCCACCGTTGAGATCCCTACGGGATCCGGGAAGGTCGGAGCGCGCAGAAACGCGAGGGCTTGCTTCCAAAACAGCCCGAAACGGGCACTTCTCGAAGCAAACCCCTCGACGAGGGGTGATTCCGGCGCCGCGAGCGGCCCGGTCAGGAGACGTTGACCGGGGTCCCCGTGGGGACGGCGGCGGCCAGGCGGCCGATGGCGGCGTTTTCGATGCGAACGCAGCCGTGGGAGGCGGCCGTGCCGACCGGCACTTTGAGGCTCGCCCCGCCGCGCCCGTGCAGCGCGATCTGCCCGATGCCGCCGTCGAAGGTCTTCAGGACATCGGAGTAGCCGGTGATCGGCATGACCCATTTGCCAAGGAACGCTTTGTTGTCTTTGAGTTCGAGCTTGTCCGCCACCGCGAAGTGGCCGACGGGCGTCGGCGTCTGCGCCGTCCCGACGACGACCTTGATCGTGCGCACCGTCCGCCCGCCCTTCACGAGACGCAGGCGCTTGGAGGCCCGACTGATCTCGATTCGGTACGGCGTAGTGCTGATCTGGGCGAGGTCGGCCGGGATCCAGCCGTGGCTGCCGTTGGGGCGCCCCTGGACGCGTACGTCGAGCCAGAGTCGGCCCGAGGTGCGCTCGCTTCCGAGGACCAGCAACTGCGTCGGCCCACCCCACTTCGTCTTCGTCGCCACGCTGCCGGTCGCGGCCGCCGAGTCGGACGCCCCCGCTCTCAGCGTGCCGGGATAGACGATCTGCGCGAGGTACGAGGTCGTGTCGGTCGGCGCCGTCGGATCGCCGATATCGGCGCTGGCGACCGGCGCGAAGACGCCGCCCGCGAGCGCAAGCACCGCAACCAGCGACGCCGCGCGCCCACGCCCACGCCCACGCCCACGACCACGCGAGCGCACGCTCGAACATCCGACGCGCGGTACCAGCGCCAGCGGTGCTTTAGCCGGTGAAGCCACGGACCATCCCTGCACTGACTCTTCCGTCGGTGATCACCTGCGCCGTCGCGCTCGTGTTCTGCTGGGCCGCATTCTCGGCATCGGCCGAGGCGCGGTTCACGATCTTGCCGCGGCGCGCGCGGGGGCTGAGGCGGACCCGCACCTTGAAAACCGCCGTCCTGCCGGGCATCAGGCTCGCCTTCGTGAAGCACAGGCGCGAGCCCTTGAGCACGCCACCCTTGGTCGACGTGAACGCCATCGGCGCCGGCAACCGGTCGCACACCTCCACGTGCGCCGCTTCGCTGCCGCCGACGTTCTTCACCTTCAGCGTGTACGTGACCCGCTGACCACCACGAAGGCGCGTACTCGACCCGGTCTTCTTGATCGTCAGCTTCGTCGGCGGGCGCGCGCTCACCGTGTTGGCGGCGAACGCACGGTTGTCGCCCATATCCGGGTCGCTCACGTCGGACGACACCACCGCGTCGTTGACGAGCATGCCCGTCCTCGACGGCACCACGATCACGCGAATGTTC
Organism: Solirubrobacteraceae bacterium; assembly: GCA_032119595.1. Lineage (GTDB taxonomy): Bacteria > Actinomycetota > Thermoleophilia > Solirubrobacterales > Solirubrobacteraceae > JAGIBJ01. The sequence continues at coordinate 514,704 of JAUMBQ010000006.1, forward strand.
ACCGTCTCGCCGACCGCGACCTTGGCGGTCTTGCAGCGCACGGTGCCCTCGTCAAAGCCGCACTTGCCGTCGCCCGCGCGGGCGCTCTTGAACTCGACGCCGCCGACGAGCGCATCCGTGACGACGACCTCCGTCGCGACCGCGGGTCCACGGTTCGTGGCGGTGATCGTGTAGCTCAGCTCCCTCCCTGCGCGGGCCACACCCTCGGCCTTCTTAGCGAGGGCGAGATTCGCGGAGGCCGCGGGACCTGACCCCGGCGGGGCGATCTGCGACCCGCCCCCTGGAGGCGTGTCCTGGGCCGGCGACCCCGCACCGGGCGACGGTTCAGGTCCGGGCGCGGGCGTCGGCGTCGCGGAGGGCGGCGGAACGGCGGCCGCGCGAAGCTGGCGAGTGATGCTGCTCGACGCATTCGAAGGGGTCGGATCGACGACCGTCGACGACACCGACGCGGCGTTGGCGAGCGTCTGCCCGGCCATCGCTTCCGGCACGTCGACCGTGATCGTGAGGACCGTGCTGGTTCCCGATGCGAGGGCGCCCAGGGCGCAGGTCACGACGCCACCGGCCACCGTGCAGGAGCCCGTCGAGCTGGTCGCAAGATTGAGCGTGACGCCGGCGGGCAGCTGGTCCGTAACCGTCACCGCCGGGGCGCTCGATGGCCCGTCGTTGCGCACGACGATGGTGTACGTGATCGAGCCGCCGGCGCCGACGTCGGTCGGCGCGTTCTGCGTGATCGTGAGGTCGGCCGACGGACCCACCTGCGTCGACGCCGACGCCGCCACCGGGACCACCGAATCGGTGGTGCTGATCGCCGTCTCGGTGCTGGCAAAGCTGGCGTTGCTCGTGATCGCCTGCTCGGCTAGGGCGATGGGCACCCGCACCGTCACGTTGCGCACGACCGACCCGACCGGGCCGGCGCCGGACGGCCCACGACCGGGGACGGTGCCGAGCGCGCAGGTCAGCTGGCCTGGGGCACTGAGCGTGCACCCCGCGTTGGCGCTGGCGGTGGCGCTCTCGAAGGTGGTGCCGGCCGGAAGCGCCACGGTGAACGTCGCGTCGGTCGCGTCGTCCTTGCCCGTGTTCGTGCCGGTCAGCGTGTAGGTGAGCAGGCCACCGGCCGCCACCGTCGCCGGCGCGGTCATGGTGAGTCCGAGGTTGATGGCCGGATCGACCATGACCACGGCGGTATCGGTGTTGTCGGCCGGCGCGGCCTCAGCGGTGGACCCGCCGGAAATGACCGCGGAGTTCGTTTGGGTCCCAAGCCCGGTCGCGGTCGTGACGACCGTGATCGTCTGCGGCGCTCCGGGATCGCTGGGCACTGCAGGCGCAGACGGCTCATGGACCGGCAGGCCACCCGAGATCGGGCACGTGAGCGTGCGGGTCGGGCCGTCGTACGTGCAGCCACCGGTGTCGGACACGTAGGTCAGGCCCGCCGGAAGCGTGTCGACGACCTGCGCCGACAACGCATCGCTGGGCCCCGCGTTGACGAAGGTCAGCGGGAACGACACCTGGTCGCCGCGCGCCACGCGCTTGGTCCACGGGTCGGCCGTCGTCGCGCCAGCGGTCCCGCCGGTGATCGTCTTCACGATCGACAGTTCGACCACCTCACCGACATCCACCAGCGCGGTCGCGGTGTTGTTGGCGGAGACGGGGTCCGCAGTGGTCGAGAGCGCGGTGACGCTGTTGTTGGCGTTCGTGTTGACGCCGCTGTTGACGCGTGTGTTGATCGTTGCGCTCACGGTGGCGCCGACGTTCGTCGCCCCGATGAAGGTGCACGTCACAGTGCGACTCGCGCTCGTGTAGCCGCAGCCGGGCGAGGGCCGGAAGCTCACGGTGAGCGGCAGGACATCCGTCAGGACGATGGTGCGCGCGACGGACGGGCCGAGGTTCCTGGCACTCACGGTGTAGGCGAGGCTTTGGCTGGCGTTGACCGCCGCGGGCGCGGTCTTGCTGGCGAGGAGGTCAGCGCTTCCGATCTGGCGGAACGTGCCGGTGTCGACGACCGCTGCCGACTCGTCGGAGGCGACCGAGGCCGTGTTGACGATCTCCGAGTTCTCAGCCGCCGCTGGATCGGTGTTCACGGGCACGCGGATGTCGACCGTCGCGCCCACCGCCAGAGAGGCGATCCTGAAGGTCGCGGTGGTGTCGTTTGCGCTCACCTGCGTGAACCCGGTGGATGGCGTGGCCGTCGCCGAGCCGGACGTGAACGTGGAGCTGATGCCGTCAACGGGGAGGGTGTCCGTGACGATCACGTTGGTCGCTGGCGCGCTGCCGGTATTGCGGACCTTGATGAAGAAGTCGGCGACCGTGCCGGCGGTCACCGTCGCGCCCGTGCCGGCGGCGCCAGGCATCGGGGCCGCGTCCGGGGTCTTCGCGACGGTGATGACCGGGACGGCCAAGTAGGCGTAGGAGGTGTCCGGCGCGGCGGGCGCGAACGGCCCATTGGCGTCGGCCGGACGATCAAGATGGTTGAGGACCGACGCCGTTGCACTGTTGATGTGGCGAGCGGCGGGCGCGGTGCCTGTGCCGATGCTCGTGGCCGAAGCCAACGTTGCGCGGGCCTGGTAGGTCAGCACGACCGAAGCGCCCGGTGCGAGCGGAATCGTCGTGTTCCACACGAGCTGGTCACCGGATGCAAGCGAGGTGATCGTGGGGTTCGCCGTGCTCCCAGCGGTGAACAGGGTGCTGCCGGGCTCGTAGTCCCAGTCCTTGGGGAGCGTGTCGGTGACCGTCAGGTTCTTGGCCGATGCCGTCGACGACGTGTTCGTCACGGAGACGCGCCACGTGAAGAGCGCGCCGATCTGGGTCGGTCCGTTGTCGGGGAACGACGGCGAGATACCGGTCGTCTTGTTGACGCTGATCGTCGGCGCGTCGTAGATCGCGGTCGTGCTGCGCGTGAGCGCCGGGATCGTGGCGACGGAGTACGAGCGGTACCCAAACTGCGGCGTGGGGCGCAGTGTGCGGTCGGCCAGCGACACGCCCCAGGCGTCCTGGATCGTGACGGTATTCGTGAAGAGGTCGTTATCCCGCATGCTGGTCACGGCGGGCAGGTCCGCGGTGTAGTCGAGCACGACCGACCCGTTCGGCGCGATCGGGCCGGGGATCAGCCACCCGATGTCGTCGCCGGGCGCAGCCCAGGGGTCGTTGTTGGTATCGGTCGAGACGCCGGTTGCCATCACGACGTTGCGGAACGTCGCGGGTGGGACGTCTCTGACGACGATGTCGTGGGCGGGCGCGTCGCCGGTGTTGCGCACCGTCACGCGGTAGTGCATGACGTCGCCGTCGTGCACGGTCACGCTGCTCGTGCCATAGCTGCCGCTGTTGACCGCGATCTGCTTCTCGATCGCCATCACCGGCTCGATCACCGTGATCGACGAACTCGCCGCCAGGATCGCAGGAGACGTGTCGTTGAAGCCGCCGGCCGGCGCCGGGAGCGTGGCGGCGTCGAACGCGCCGACGCGGTCGGTGCGGTTGGAGGCCACCGTGGCGGTGCTCACCACGGTCGATGGCCGGGTGATCGCCGTGCCGGTTCCACGCCGGGTCAGGCGCAGGTGGGCTTTGTACTTGAGCTCGATGGTGCGTGTGGCGGACGCCGAAGGCAGCAAGTCGCCGAGGTCGAAGGCGACGATCTGCGTGTTGCCGCCGGACGTGACCGGCGTGTACATCTGGTAGTTCGGAGTCGTCGGAGCCGTGCAGCCAGCGGTGCAGATCTGCGAGACGTGCGCGTCGAATTCCATCTCGGGCGGGAGCACGTCCTTGACGTAGGTGTCGTAGTAGACGGTGTTCGCGGGGATCGAGACGGTGAGGGTGTACGTCGTCTGTTCGCCGGGGGTGAGCGTGGCCGGGCTCGGCGACGACGTCACGGACGCCGTCTTCGCCGTGAGCGTGACCGTGTCGCTGGCCGTGTACCCCGTCGTAACCGGGCTGGCGATCGTCCGCTCCATCGCGGGCAGCGTGGGCGTCGCCGCGATGTTCGTGGTCGTCGCCGACGCCGTGTTCGTGAGCGACGTCCCGGCAACCGGCGGGATGTCGACGCTCGTGCGGTACTTGAAGGTGTTGGTCGAGCCGGGGTCGATGGTCGCGTCGGGCGCGAACGTGATCGTGTGGGTAGCTTCGTCCCAGGTGCCGTCCACGAGCGCCGGGTCGTTGTCGGGCACGATCGCGCCGTCGGCCACCGGAGCGCCGCCAAGGTCGACCGGCGTCAGGCCGTCGGGCACGAGATCGACGAGCGTGGTCTCGTGGGCGGGGTTCACGCTGCCCGAGCCGTTGGACACGCGCACCGTGTACTCCACGATCTCTCCGCCGATCACCGGCGTGGTGCCGACATCGACCGTCTTGTCGACGCTCAGGGCCGGCTCAACGAGCGTGGTCGTGACGGCCGCGCCGAGCGTCTCGTTGCGCGCCGGTGGTGCCGCCGGATTGTCGTAGCCGAGCTTGGCCTGGTTCGTCATCGGGAGGCCGCCGCGGAAGTTCGCGACGGTGTCGGCGACGATCGCATCGAACTCAAAGACGTAGGTGCTGTCGGCGCCGGTCGGGGCCGTCCACGCCGCGCCGAGCGAGAGTTCGATGTCGCTGCCGGTGGGGCCAAAGGCGCCGCCGCCGGGAACCGTTCCGGTCGTGAGCGCGAGCGTCCCAGGCAGGAAGATGTGCCGGGCGTCGACCGTGTCCGTGACCTTGAAGTTGTCGACGGTGAGGCCGGCCCGCAGCGTCGTGGTAACCGTGTAGTGGATGGTCTCGCCGATCGTGGCCTCGCCGTTGCCGTTGAACGTGACCGCACCGGCGGACTCGGTGATCGAGGTCGTGCGCGACTCACTGATGGTCGGCTCAGCGCCCGTCAGCGTGGCGGTGCTCCCGGCCGGGCCGACGTTCGCGGACGCGTTCAGCGTGGGGTCGATGTTCGACGACGGCACGTACGTGAAGGCACCACCGGTGTTCGTGGTGGTCTGGAACTGGCGGATGCCGGCGGAGCTGGTGAGGGCCTGGGTCGGGCGCGTCGTGGTGGGCACCCGCACGTCGTAGGTGAGGGCGATGTTGCCGGTCGGTGAGATGTCCGGGCCGATCGTCGGCGTCGCGCCCCACTTGATCGTGTCGTCGCCCGGGTCGCAGATGCCGGCGTCGGAGATCGGTCCGCCGCTGGCGGTCACGTCGGCGCAGGTCACGCCCGCGGGCAGGCGGTCCCACACCTCGGCGCGCTCGGCTGCGGTGTCGTTGCTCGTGTTGGAGAGCTGCACCCGGAACGTGGCGACATCGCCGCCGCGGACGACCTGCGTTGCGACCGGCGTCGGCAGGTTCGCTCCGTTGAGAGCGACGACCCGCTTCTGCGCCGACATCACCGGCATCGTGAGCTTGTAGGGCGCCGAATCTCGCAAAGGGACGACGCCGCCGGACGAGGTGCGGGTCGACGACTTGAAGAGGTTGGTCGACACGTCGCCGACCGCCGCGCCAGCGGGGAGCTGGACACGCGTCGCGACGCGTCGCTCAAACACCTTGCTGCCGTCGACATAGGCCGTCGGCACGTTCCAGCGCAGCTCGCCGCCTGGGCCGGGCGTCGCGCCGGTGGCGTCCACGGCGCCGGCACCGGCGGTGTCGTTGGCCGTCGGCTCCTCGCCGAGCGTTCCGAAGACCGGGTCGAACGCGAGCGTCGACGGGAGGTAGTCGACGATCGTGTCGTCGGCACTCTGCAGCAGCGACGGGTACGCAATCCGCAACTGCCAACAGACACGGTCGCCCGGGCGGTACGGCGGAATCGACGCGCCGTCGGTGTAGACGGCCGTGGTGCAGTCGGCCGACGTCGTGGCAACGGTCTTGTCGAGCGTCGGGACGGCCGCCGTGAGGCGATCGCTCGACACGTCGGTCACGGCCGCCGACAGCCCGCCGTCGTGCGCGATCTCGGTGCCGGTAGCGGGGCCTGGCGGGCAGGCGGCGCCGGTGGCACAGACCACGCGCGCGGTGCCGGCCACGGCGACCGCGTTCGTGACGCTGTCGCCTGCCAGCACGGGCGCGATGTCTTCGAAGGTGTCCTGGTAGTTCGCCCGCGTGTTCGTGGGGAACGTGATCGTGTGCGTCGAGCTGGGCGCGAGCTGGGCGAGGTCCGGATCGGTCGACTGGTCCCAGACCACACTCCAGGTGCCGTCGGGGTTCTCGGTGGTGGAGGTGTACGGAACGCTCGGGGTCGGGCCACCGCTCAGGCAATCCGCGGTGTCGGCGGCCGTCGGCGGGCCGCTGGTGAGCATCACGCCGTTCTGCAGCGGGCAGAGCCCGTCGGGCACGGTGTCGGTCACGACCACGCCTGAGCCGTCGCGGTATTCCGACGTGCGCAGGTCCAGATCCCACAGCACTGGGGTTCCCTGCGCCAGCCCGCTCGTGCGGGCCGTCTTCTTGACGGCCAGGTCCTCGGCATAGCGGCGCGTGGTGGTGTCGCCCGTGAGGAAGAGCGACGAGGAGCCGTTGTAGAAGCCCGTCGCCGCCGAATAGCTGGTGAGCAACTCCTCATCGGCGACCTCGGTGCCGGAGTTGTTGCCCAGGTTCGCGGCCTGGGCGCCCGCGATGCTCGGGGCGGCGCCGGGCCAGGTACCGACGTTGCGGCGAAGCGGAATGGCGGCGCGGAACCGCACGGTGGTCGTGGTGTTGGCATTCAGCGTGCCGAGGTTCCAGCGCACCTGCGTGTAGACGCCGTTGCCGAACGCGGTGCCAGTCTGATCGGGGTCAAAGGTGCTCGTCTGCACGGTGATCGGAGCCAGGCAGCCGGACGTGACGGGCACGGTGATCGGGCCAGCCCCGGGGTATTCCTCAGCCGAACCGGGATTCGTCGGGGCGTTCGTGGTGTGGTCGGACCCCGCGCCGCCGCACCCGAGGAACTCGATGCCGGCCGGCAGGTAGTCGAAGAGCGTCGTACTCGTCACGCCCGCCACGGAGTTCGTCTTCACGGTGATCGTGTAGATCGTCTGGTTGTCGTGGACGCCACGAAGCAGCTCGTCGTCCGGGGTGTCTTCCGAGGTCTTGGTCACCGTCAGCGAGGAGATCCTCGTCATGTCGGTCACGTTTTCGGCGAAGGCGGTGCGCGGGTTGGCGACGCCGGTGTCCGACACGCCCTGTGCCGTGAAGGCCGGTACGTACGCGGCGTTGTCCATCGCGTACGCGTCGCCGCGAATGGTGAAGTTGCCCTGCACGCCGAATCCGGCCGTCGAGTGGCGCACCTGGAAGTCGAGCGCGTGCGCGGTGCCCCCAGCGAGATCGGCGACGTTGACCCACAGGAGCGTGGTCTGCCCGGCTGCGGGCTGGTTCACGATGCTGGTCGGCTCACCGAGCAGCGCGCCCGCACTCCCGGCGACGTATGTGATCCCGACCGGAAGCACTGCGCGATACGACAGGTTGTAGGCGTCGGCCGATGCCGCGGGCGTACTCGCGGTGAACCTGACCGTGGAGTCGCTGCCGTAGAGGACCGAGTCCTGGGCGTCGACCGCAAGCGCGAGGTTGGGCGTCCCGGCCGCCGATGCGCCCGCAGGAGCGAGTCCTGCCGCGAGCACGAGGAGCGTCAGCGCCACGATGGCGCGAAGCGCTACGGGCAGGGACGTGATCGAGGGGCAGCGCATGCGGAAGGCACGTCCGCCGGGGTGGGCGACGGGAACGTACCCCTGTAATCGGTATCTGGCCCAACCTCTTGAAACCAATTGCCCGGTCATGGCGCGCCACCGAGGACGCGCCATGACCGTTTGGGCGAGCGAAACGGCCCTACTTCACGAACCCGAATTCGGTGAGGTAGGAAGCGGCTGCCGCTTCTGGCGTGTCCTTGTCGAGGTCGACCTTCGCGTTGAGCTCTTGGATCACGTCGGCGTCGAGCTTGGAATTCACGAGGGCGATCGTCTTCGCGAAGTCCGGCCCGACCTTCTCGATCACATCGTTCCGCACCAAGATCGTCGAGTTGTAAGGCGGGAAGATCGTCTGGTCGTCTTCGAGGAGGACGAACTTGTCGCGGGCGATCTGCGGATCGGTCGTGAACACGATCGACACGTCGGCTTTGCCGCTCGTGAGCACCTCATGGCGCAGCGACACGTCGACCGGCGTGAACTTCTTGAACTTCAGGCCGTAGGTGTCTTCCAGGCCCTTCAGGCAGTCCAGGCGGCTGCGGCACTCGGGAGCGCCGTAGATGTTCAGCTTGCTGGCGACGGGCCCGAGGTCCGAGATGGTCTTCAGGCTGTACTTCGTGGCCGTCGCCTCGGTCACCGCCACCTCGTTGGAGTTGGTGAACGGCGTAGGCGGCAGCGCCGTGATGTTTTCCTTCTCGAAGTTCGTCTTCACGAGGTCGTAGGCCTGCGTCGGGTCGTTCGGGAGCTTGTCGCCGGAGACATTGAAGAACGAACCCAGCGCGGTCCCGGTGTACTCCGGGTACGCGTCGATCTGCTTGCCCTTGAGCGCCTTCAGCGCGGTCTTCTCGTCGCCAAGGTTGAACTCGCGCTTGACGGTGTAACCCGCGGCTTCCAGCGCCTCGGCGTACACCTCGCCGAGCACCTTCTGCTCGGTGAAGTTCTTGGAGCCGAGCGTGATCGTCTGCGCGGCGTTGGCCTCGTTGGTCACGATCGCGGTGCTCGACGACGACTGCGTCACGCCGCCGTCCTTGGTGACCCCGGTGTCCTTCTCGTCGTCGCCGCAGGCCGCGAGACCGGTGGCGGTGACGAGGGCGACGGCCATGGTGGTCAGGGCGCGGGCGCTGGCGCGGCGGCGGCTGACGTGCCTGCCTGAGGTCGAGTGGAGGGTGCTCCCCATCATCGGGTGCTCCTGGGTTGGGTGGTGGACGTGAGGATCGGCGGCGCCGGAGACCGGCGCAGCGATCGACGGTGGGAACGAAGCCCCGCAGGCGTGGCCGCCCGCTGAGCCTGGGCGAAACCGACCTCCGTGAGGACGGCCAGCAGGGCGACAACGATTGAGGCGCCGAGCCGGCCGGCATCCCCGTAGACGCTCGTCGCGATGATCGGGTCGCCCAAGGTGAGGACGCCGGCGAGCGGCGCGATCGTGGCCGTCGCCACGACGTTGACGGCCGACGTGCGCAGACCGCCGAAGATCGAGGCGAGGGCCAGCGGCAGCTCGACCTGCCGGACGATCTGGAACTCGGTGAGGCCCTGGCCGCGGGCGGCGTCGACGATCTCACGGTCGACGGCGGCGACCCCGACGTAGGTGCCAGTGAGAATCGGTGGGATCGCGAGGAGCACGAGCGCGAGCGCGACGTTGAGGAAGCCGGTCCCGAGGAAGGCGACGAACAGGGCGATGAGCGCGAGGCTCGGCACGGCACGGCCAACGTTGCTCGCGGCGATCGCGACCAGCTCGCCCTTGCGGTAATGGCCGAGCAGCAAGCCGATCGGGACGGACAGCAGGGTCGCGAGGAGCAGCGCACTCAGCGAGAGTTCGAGGTGCGTCTGCGTGAGCCCCCAGAGCTGCGACGGCCCGCCGATCGGGGTGCCGTCGATCGAGCGCTGCTCGGAGACGATGAACTCGAGCGCGTCGCCGACCAGTGAGCCGACCGGCAACGAGGGCGCGGGCAGGCCTAGGAGGCTCATGCGTTCACCGCGCGGGTCCAGGGCGTGAGGCCGCGCTGAACGAGGACGAGCACAATCTCGATCGCAACCGCCAAGGCCACACACAGCAGGCTGGCCAAGACGACGTTGCTCTTGAAGGTGAGATCGGCGTAGATCTTGCCCCCGAGCCCGCCTGCGCCCGCGAAGAAGGCGAGGGTGGCGAGGCCGACGGTTGTGGAGCTTGCGACCCGCAGCGCCGCGATGATCTGCGGCAACGCGAGCGGGAGCTTGACCTGCCACATGAGCTGGCGGTCGGTGAGGCCGACGCCCTTGGCGGCGTCGACGGTCTCGGGCGGCACGCTGTCAAGGCCGGTCCGCACGCCGCGGAACAGGATCAGCAGCGTGTAGGCGACGAGCGCGACCTCGGCCGTGAGGAACCCGCGCCCCGTGATCGGGAGCAGGAGAAAGAAGGCCGCGAGGGTCGGGATGGTGTAGAGGATGCCGCTGAGCTGGGTGAACGGGCCGACGAGCCACCGGCGCTTCTCGGCGATCAGCGCGAGCGCGAAGGCGATCACGAACCCGATCACCACCGCCGTGACGGTGAGGACGGCGTGCTCCTGCAGCGGGCCCGTGTATTGACCGAAGTTGTCGGCGATCCAGTCGGGGCAGAAGCCGTTCTTGCTGACGCACGAGCCTGCGTCGCTGGCGCGGTCGCGGAAGAAGCCGCTGCCGTCCTGAGCGATGACGGAGGCGCCGGTTGAAAGGCCCGCAAGGCTCACTTCGTGCCCCGATCGAAGGGCGGGGCCGCGTCCGGGTAGTCGAGCGTCGGGGTGGGAAGGCCATCGGCGACCGGCGCGAGGTCCGGCTGCTGCTCACCGTCGCGCGGCAGGAGTTCGTCGGCGATACGGTCGGCCGAGAGGACGCCGATCGACTTCCCGCGTTCGTCGACCACGACCGCGAACCGAACCCGGCTCTGGAGCACGGAGCTGAAGGCGTCGCGTAGGACGGCGTCGCCGTCGACGATCGCCACGTCCGAACCCTCCGCGCCGACGACCCGGTCGGCGCGCAAGTCGTCGGCGTCGAGCCACGAGACCGGTCGCTCGTCGTCGTCGACGACCAGCGGGTAGGGCACCGGCGCGCCCGCGAGCTGGCTGCGAACCCAGTCGGACGGGTCGCCATCGTGCACCTTCACGACGGGCAGGAGGTCGAGATCCGACACGCGGCCCAGCGCGAGGCGCTTGAGCGCGCGGTCGGCGCCGACGAATCGCTCCACGAAATCGTCCGCCGGGGCGAGCAGGAGTTCGGCGGGCGTGGCGTATTGCGCGAGGCGGCCACCGGTGCGCAGCACGGCGATGCGGTCGCCCATCTTGATCGCCTCGTCGATGTCGTGGGTGACGAACACGATCGTGCGGCCGAGCGTCTTTTGGAGGCGCAGGAACTCGTTTTGCAGGCGGTCGCGGGTAATCGGGTCGATGGCGCCGAACGGCTCATCCATGAGGAGCAGCGGCGGGTCGGCCGCGAGGGCTCGGGCGACGCCGACGCGCTGGCGCTGGCCGCCGCTGAGCTGCGCCGGATAGCGCTTCGCAAACGCCGGATCGAGGCCGACGAGGTCGAGCAGCTCCTGCGTGCGCGCCGCGATGTCGGCCTTCTTCCAGCCCAGGAGCGACGGGACCGTGCCGATGTTCTCCTCGATGGTGCGGTGCGGGAACAGGCCGATCTGCTGGATCACGTAGCCGATCTCGCGCCGCAGCTCGGAAGGGTCGCGGTCGTTCACGTCGCGGCCGTCGAGCAGGATCTCGCCGCTGTCGCGGTCGATCATGCGGTTGATCATCCGCATCGCCGTCGTCTTGCCGCAGCCGGACGGGCCAACGAACACGCAGATCTCGCCCGCGGGCACTTCGAGGCTGAGCCGGTCGACGGCCGGACCGTCCTCCCCCGGGTACTGCTTGGTCAGCTCCCGGAGCTCGAGCCGCGCCGCGGGGCGACTCAACCCGCGCGCGCCGGCCCGGGCCCCGCCAGCGGCGCTCGGGATGGGGCTCGGCCCCGCAGGGCGGGCAGGTTCAGGCGACATGCTTCAGGACTCGGAGGTGGACGGTGATCGGACGCGGGGGTGGGCCTGGCGGCGGCGTACGAAGACCTGTTGCCGGTGAGCATAGTCCGCCGTTGCTGGGGCCCTGGCGAGATGCCCAGGGCATACCCGTGCGGGGCCACGCGCGATGTCAACGAAGTACGGACCGCGCAGTGGGCCGGTTCACGGACGACCTCATCGACCGGTAGCGCGGCGCGACGAGCGAGCCCGGCGGCAGCCGCGCTACTCGTAGCCGCCGGCTGGCGGCGCGGCCTGGCCTTTGGCGAGCGCGACGAGGCTCGAACCGGAGGTGCCTGGGTCCACGCGCACGCGAGGCAGGCCGAATGGGTCGTCGGAGCGGGCGGCAATGCCGGGGTCGACGGTGGTGGCCGCGAGGTAGCCGGCGGCCTTGACCGCCGCGCGGGACGCTGGGTCGTTGCGGCCCGCGGGGTAACAGAAGAAGCGGGGCGTCACGCCGAACTTGGCCTTGATCTCCGCGCGCGAGCCAGCAAGCTCGCGCCGGAACCCGGCGGCGTCCAGCGTCGTGACATCGGCGTGACTCACCGTGTGGGAGTCGATCGCCCAGCCCTGTTTGAGTAGGCGCTTGGCACCCCACATCGGCAGGCCGCCCTTGCCGAGATGGTTGGTCGCCAGGTTGAGCACGCCCGGCCAGCCGGCGGCCTTGAGGATCGGCGCCGCGCCCATCACCTGGCTGAGGTCGCCATCGTCGAAGCTAAGGACGACCGGTCGCTTCGGCAAGCGGCCCTCGCCATGCCATGCATCCCAGACCTCGCCCAGGGTGACGCCCGTAAAGCCCGCGCGATCGAGCGCCGTGACCTGCTCCTGCAGCTCGGTCGGCGGCACCCAGAGCTTGGGATAGGCCGTGCCCGCTGGCGCCGCAGCGATCAGGTGGTACATCAGGATCGGCACGCGCTTGGTGCGGGCGGCGGCGCCGTGGAGAGGCCAGGCCGCCGGGTCGCGTGGATCGGCGGCCGGCGTGGTGGCAGAGGCCTGATCGGCGCCGGCGGCTGCTTCGTTGGCGTTGCGGGCTGAGACCGGCTCCGCTTGCTTGGTCGACGCCACCGTGGAGCGCGACGGCCGAGCATCGTCGCCGCCGCTCCCGGCGATGAGCACACCGGTCAGCGCACCTGCGAGTACGACGAACCCGACCAGGAACACCGCGACCGCGGCCCGGGGGCCGCGCCGTGGCGGCGGTCGCCTGCGGGCGCGGCGGGAGTCGCTGGAGGGCGTCGTCACCGCGCGGACGCTACTTGAGCGCCTGGATCCCACGGCCCCGCGCGACCCGGAACGCCGTGAAACCAATCGCTCGGCAGGTCGGGACACCCCGAACGAGCAGCCTCGATCCGTAGACTTCGCCGCCATGGCCAGGCCCCCGAAAGACCCGTCCGCCGCAACCGCCGCCGCCGACCGCTCCTGGCTCCCTGAGCCGAAGGTGATCGTCGAGCGCGAGGGGCGCCAGCGCAAGTTCGCGATCTACACCGCGATCGCGCTCGCCGTCGCCACGGCGATCGCCGTGATCATCGAGAACCTGATGGCCAACTCGGTGCCCGACCAGGCAACGTCGACCCTCATCGACACCTTCGGCGCCGCCGCCAACGGCACAGCACTTCCGGCCAGCTACTACGCGGCCGTCGGCGAATGGAAGCTCGATCACGTGGTCGGCTCGGCCGCCGCGGCGACCTTGCGAAGCCTGGCCTACCTCCTCGCGATCCCGGTGGCGCTCCTGCTGCTGCGAGGCGCTCGTCAGCGCGGCGGCTCACTCCTCTACATCCTGGAGCCGATGGTGGTCGTCGGCGCCATCGCCATGGCCGTCGGGCCGCTCGCGATCGCGATCGGCGAGCCCGGGATCTACCACTCCGCCCGCGATGCAGGGTTCACGCCGGGCGCGATTCGTGACGCCGTGCAGGACTCGATCCTCGTCTACCTGCAGCTCCCAATCTTCGTCGCGTCGATGCTGATCGGCATTCCACTCGCGTTCGGCGCTATGCAGGCCTACCGCGTCGGCTTGCTCCCCGCCATCTTCGGCTTCATGGGCGTGCTCATCGGAATCCTCTACGTGATCCAGCTCGACTCCAGCGGCCTGCTGCGCGCGTTCTGGTTCTCCGCCGTCGCCTTCGTGATTGCCGGCCGGGCCTCCAACGGCCTCCCCGAGGCCTGGGCCAAGGGGATCGCCGTCGCCCCCACGCCCCGGCAGCCGCCGGAGCCCCGCGCGAAGAAGCCAAAACTCACCAAGTAGCGGGGGCTGGCCCAGCCTCTCCCAGCTGGGACAGGATGGGCAAGAAAGGCACGCCAGGGCTTGCTTCCAATCACGCCCATTTCGGGCCGTTCTGGAAGCAAGCCCTCACTCCCGGAGCGTGGCTCCGGCGCCGGAGCCGCCCGGGCGGCCCGATCGGTCCTGACCGCGTCCACCCGGCCGCAGCAGCCGGCGGACGTGCCGCGCTGCCAGCACCGCGCCGACGAGCAGCAGGATCACGACCACGCCCGCGACCACGGGCAGCAGGAACGCGACGATCACGAGGAGCACGGCGGCGAAGTCCTCGAGGATCGACATCACCGGCGCCCCGATTCCGGCCGTCGTGCCGCTGACCGCCGGGCGCGCCGTCGCGCGCGCCGCATGCAGCACCCCCGCGCTGCCACCGCCTAGCACAAGACTCACCAGCAGCGACACCTCGCTGCCAGCCTGAGCTTCGAACAGCGCGGCGCCGGCCGCTGGGTGCACCACCACACCGGCGGCGTGGAGGGCGTGGTCGACAATCGGGACTTTGTCGCCCACGAAGTCGAGCACGAAGAGCGCTCCGAGCGCGAGCAACACCGGGGTGTCGCCGAGCTGTGCCCAGGCAGGGTCGAGTTCGACCCACCCCGCCCGCTGCAGCCCCGCGGTGAGGAGCAGCGGCAGCCACGCGTTGAGGCCCGTCGCGCCGCTCAGCCCAAGCGCCGACAGGAGTGCGGTGAGGGTCGCGCCGTCGATGGGGCGCAGGCTAACGCGACCGGCGGCGCAGAACGACCGAGGCCGTGATCAGCGTTCGCTGACCACGGCCTCGCCCGCGTCGTCGGCACCCGCCCCGGATCTCCGGTGGGTGCCGCGCGACCGAGCACCGACCGGACGCTCCCCGCGCCAGCCGGTGCTCTTATCGCTCGCTACGGCATCTGCGAGAGGATTCCGCAGTTCGAGGGAGCCGGGTCACCCTTGAGGCGCGACGCGAGCCAGTTCTGCGAGCGCGTCCCGTCGACCAGCATCGGCCCGAGGTGGTTCAGGCTCGTGCCGAAGCTCGAGATGTTCTGCACGATCGGCACGTAGAGCACCTTCACGCCCTGGGCGCACCAGTCGCGCGCGAGCTGCTTGACCTGCGAGTGGGTGACGATGTCGTCAAGCGTGCCGGTGTTGATGGAAACCGGCACTTCCGGCTTGAGGTTGCCGATGCGCTGCTCGTCGACGATCTGCTGAGCAGCCGGGTTGGCGGCGACGATCTGCGAGATCGACTTGCCGGAGGTCGTCCACTTCGACGTCTTGCTGAAGCCGTAGGCGGGGATCGAGTCGCCGATGCACATGCCGGCGATCTTCTTCAGCGCGTTGCGGCCGGCGTCGTTGACGTTGGCATCCAGGACCGAGGCGAGCTCAGGGTAGGCCTGCAGGAAGCCGTTGACGGCGAAGCCGATGACGGCGGTCAGCGACGTGCCGTCAGCGGTACGCATCACCTGGGTGAGGTTGGCCGGCGGGGCGCCCGCGAACGAGCCCTTGAGGTTGACATCCGGGGCGTACGACGGCTGAAGCTCGGCCGCGGAAGCCGAAGCGCCGCCACCCTGCGAGTAGCCGTAGGTGCCGACGGGTGATTCAGGCGTCGGCGAGGAGCCGGTGAGCGACACGGCGGCGCGCGCGGCGTCGAGCACGGCGTGGCCCTGGTCGACACGGTTCACGTACGTGTGGAGGCGGTCGGGGGTGCCGAGGCCGATGTAGTCCGTCACGACGACCGCGAAGCCGCGGTTGACGAGGCCCGCGATGTTCGGGACTTCGTAGCCGATGTTGAGCGAGCCGGCCGCGAAGCCAATGGCGTTCTCGAGCCCGAGGGAGGGAGCGCACTCGTCGCCCTGCCCCTGGGTGCCTTCAGCGTAGGAGACGAGCGGGCGCTTGCCGGCGCCGAGCCACTTCGCCTTCGGCTCGATGTAGGTGCCCGTCACGGCCACCGGCGCACCGGTGGAATCCGTCGACTTGTACATGATCCGGACGGCGTAGCCGTTCGGCGTCGGGACGTTCACGCCGAGCTTCATGGCCTGGCTGCGGATGATCGTGCCGTTCTCGGCCGGGAGTTCCTCGGTCGGCGGCGGCGTGTAGAAGGACGAAAGGGCGGATGCGGACTGCGCGGGACCGGCAAGGACGGCCGCGGCGGCGAGGAGCGCTCCGGCGCTGCACTTCGCAGCCGCCCGGGAGCGGGAAGAGGAATTCATTGGACGTTCTTCGTTCGGGACTGGGACGGCGACACGTTGACGACCGTGACGGTCGTCACGTCCAAATCTAAAGCACCATCAGTTTTTTGCAGAGAAACTCAGATGAACGTGGTTCAGGTCCGGCGCGCGAGCAATGCCCCGTCGTAGCTGCGGTATTGGCAGGAACCACCAAGGAATGGGGGGCCTGGGAGCCCCTCCAGTGGCCCGCAGAGGTGAGACGTTGCGCTCAATTCTCGACCCTCATGGCGCCATCGTCCCCCGCCACCACGGCGATACTGCGTCGCATGAGTCGCTCCTCGCTCCCGCTCCGCGCCCCTCTGGCGAGGACCGGCCTCACCGCCGCCTTGCTTGCCACCGTGGGCATGGCCGCGACGCTGACCTCCACCTCGGCCGCTGCGGCACGCCAAGCCCTGCCGACGCCTCCGGCGTCAGCGCAGCCGCAGAAGGCGACGCCCGGCAGCACCTTCCGCCTCGCCACGCGCGCGACCGGTCTGAAGGCGCCGATCTGGGTCGGCGCGGCCCCCGGCGATGCGACCGGTCTCTGGGTCGCGCAACAGAACGGCCAGCTCCTACGGCTGCAAGGGACCAAGAAGACCTTGAAGCTGTCGGTCGCGACGCGCACCAAGGCCGAAGGTGAGCAGGGCCTCCTCGGCGTCGCCTTCCTCCCGGGCTATGCCACGAACAAGCTGGTCGTCCTGCACTTCACGAACCGCTCGGGGAACACGCGGGTCGAGCTCTGGCGCGTCGGCTCGTCGCCCAAGAAAGCCAAGCTCGTTCGCACGCTGCTCACGCAGAAGCAGCCGTTCCCCAACCACAACGGCGGCCAACTCACGTTCGGCCAGGGCGACGATCTCTATCTGGGCCTCGGCGACGGCGGCGCCGGCGACGATCCCCAGCGCAATGGGCAGAATCTCAACACCAAGCTCGGCAAGATCCTGGTGGCGACGGTGACAGCGACGAACAAGCCGTCATGGAAGATCGCCGCCTACGGACTGCGCAACCCGTGGCGGTTCTGGTTCGATCCCACCGCGAACGAACTCTGGGTCGCGGACGTCGGCCAGAACGAGATCGAGGAGATCGACCGCATCCCGCTCGGCTCCTCCACCCCGCCGAATCTCGGCTGGAGTGTGTTCGAGGGCGGCCAGCGAGACGCAAACGGCGACGATGCCCTCTCCGGCTCCGGTGCGCTGATCTGGCCGGTCATCACGTACCGCCACGACGATGACGGCGGCTGCTCGGTCACCGGTGGCGAGATCTACCGCGGGTCCGCCGTTCCGGCACTCGTGGGCCGCTACGTCTACGGCGACTACTGCAACGGCCACCTCTGGTCGGTCGAGCCCGACGGGAAGGGCGTCGGCCCGCTTCGGCTCGAGGCCGCGGGCGTGCCCCAACTCTCGAGCTTCGGCCACGACGCCGCCGGGGAGCTCTACGCCGCCAGTCACGCCGGCACGATCTACCAGCTCAAAGCGAAGTAGCTCAGCGAGCGGGCCTTGGCGGATCAGCCCGTCACGCCGTTGCCGCGCGCTGCGCGCTGGCCGCGGACCACCAGCGGGTAGGCCTCGGTCTTGACGCGGCTGTTCGTGGCGGTCCCCGTGATCCTGGGCCGGCTCGTGCCAGCGCCGCCGACCACCCGCGCCGACAGGACGACCCGCTTGTTCTTGTTCGGATCGAGCCGGGCGACCGTCAGGCAGAACTTCGCGCCGCGCTGGGTGAGCCCGGCGGGCTTGCGGAGCAGGACCACACCGCTCGGCAGCGTGAAGCACGCTTGGACGTCGCTGCCTGTCGCCTGGCCGACGTTCGTGACCTTGACCGCGATCCGGACGGTCTTGCCCGGCCGCGTGTAGGCCTCCAGTGGCTTGATGCCAGCCACGATGTACGGCGCACCAGAAGCCTGCACGCGTGCGCTGGCCTTCTGCCCTTTGGCGTTCGTGTCGCCCAAGCCGGCGGACACGACGGTGGCGACGTTGTCGATCGGCTTGCCGGGTGAGGCGACCCGCGTCGTCACCTTGAGGGCGACGCTCTTGCCGGCGGGCAGCGACGACGCGACGCACGTGATCGTGCGGGCATTCCGCGTGCAGGTGACGCCCGTGCCCTTGGTCGAGACGTAGTCGAGCCCGGCCGGAAGCTGATCGACGATCCGCACACCGGTCGCCGTCGCGGTCCCGCGGTTGGTGGCCGTGATCGTGAAGACCACCTCGCCGCCGGCGGCCACGGAGGCCTTGTCGACGGTCTTCGTGAGTTCCACGAGCGGAGCCGTCGCAGCCGGGGACGGCGCCGCAGGCTGCCCACCGGTCGTGATCCGCGCGGCATTGTTGGAGCCGTCGGTATCGAACTGGCCACTCGTCGCCACCCCGGCGTTGAGCAGTTGGAGATTGACCCCGGCGACATCGACGGTCACGACCAGCGCGATCGACGCGGTCTGGCCGTTCGGGATGTCTCCCAGGTCGCAGGTGACGGTCCGCCCGACGACCGTGCAGGTGCCCTGCGTCGGGGTGACCGACACGAGCGTAACGCCGTCCGGGAGCGTGTCGGTGAGGACGACCTTGGTCGCGGTCGACGGACCGCGGTTCAGCACGTCGGTCGTGATCGTGACCTGCTCCCCCGGGCCCGCGTTGTCGCGATCGCTGCGCTTGGTGACGACGAGGTCGACGGCCGCAGGCACCGCGACGAGCGCTGCCGAAGCGGTGTTGTCAGCGGGGTTCGGGTCTGGGCGCGAGCCGGTGACGACGGCAGTGGCGACGAGGGAGCGCTCGGCGGTGTCGCGCCCAGCGGTGCCGCGAAGCTGAATGGTCTGGCTAGCGCCGACCGGCAGGTCCGCGAGGGTGCACGTCGCGACCGCGCCGGCGATGACGCAGCTCCCTCCGGGCACCGTGGCCGTGACGCCCTCCAGCCCGCTGGGGAGCGAGATCGTGGCGACGATTCCGGTACCGAGCTGCGGGCCACCGTTGCCGACGACCGCGTTCCAGGTGATCGCCTCGCCGACGGTGACCGAGGCCCGATCCGCCGTGAGGGTGACCGAGAGATCGGCCGAGGCACCGGCCGTCGCTCGGGCCGTTGCGGTGTTGTTGGTCGTGTCGGGGTCGCGGGTGCCGGAACTCGCGGTCGCGGCGTTGTCGAGCACCGCGCCGCCGGCGCCACTGGCGACCGTCGCACGGATGGTCGCGGTCGCCGAGGCGCCGCTGGCGAGCGTGCCGAGGTCGCAGACGACACTCTGGCCCGTCCGAGTGCACGAGCCGGCCGAAGCGGTGACAGCGGTGATCGTGGCGCCGGCGGGCACGACATCCGTGAGCTGCGCATTGACGGCCGGCTGAGGGCCATCGTTGACCACTTGGATCGTCCACTCGACGGCGTCGCCGATGGAGGGCGCCGGACGGTCGATCAGCTTCGTGAGGCGCAGATCGGCGGCCGGACCAACGGTGACGGACGTGGCCGAGACGTTGTTGGCGGGAACCGGATCGAGCTGGTCGCCGGTGATCGTCGCCTGCCCAGCCAACGGCGAGCCCGCAGCGGCGCGGTCGACCCGGCCGACGACGGTGATGGTGGCCGAGGCCCCGTTCGCGAGGCCACCGAGCGCGCATGAAACCGGCGACCCCGCAGTACAGGTGCCGGCGGAGCTCGTCGCCGAGGTGATCGTGACGCCGGCGGGAATCGCGTCGGTGACCGACACGCCGGTCGCGCCGAGCGGACCGAGGTTCGTGGCGGTGAGGGTCCAGGTGATCGTGTCGCCGACTTCGGCGGTCGCGCGGTCGGCGGTCTTCACGATGCGCAAGTCAGCGGCGTCCCCGATGGCGCTGCTGGCCTGCGCGGCGTTGTTGCCGGCGACCGGGTCGAACTCGTTGGCGGTGGCGCTGGCGCGGTCGGTCACGAGTGAGGCGGCATTCGCTGCCGTGGTCTGGACGACCACGGTGAGCGTGGCGGACGCGTTCGGTGCCAGGGTGCCGACGGCACAGACGCGCGGGTCGGCGGTGTCGCAGGTCACCCCGGCCGACGGCGTCACCGAGATGACCGTCGCACCGGCGGGAATCTGGTTCGTGAGCGTGACGCCCGTAGCCGTCGACGGGCCTTGGTTCGTGACCGAGACCAGGTAGGTCAGGGTGTCCCCGACGGCCGCCGTACTGCGGTCGACCGTGGTGGTGACGGCAAGGTCGGCCGCAGCCGACACGGTGGTCGACACGAGCGCGCTCTGGTCATTCGCGGGTACCCGGTCCGGCTCGATAGCCGAAACGGCGCCGCGGGCGTTGATGGTGGTGCCGGCGGCCCCGGCGAGCACGGCGACGCGGACCGTGACCGTGGCATTGCCGCCGGAGGCCATCGTTCCGAGCGCGCACGTCACGGTGCCCGCGGCGCTCGCGCAGCCGCCCTGTGTCGTGGTCGATGCGACGAACGCGACGTTCGGCGGGAGCTGATGCGTGAAGCTCGTACCCGTGGCGCTGGACGGGCCAGCGTTGGCGATCGTGAAGGTGTAGAGGAGCTCGTCGCCGATGTTCGCCGTGGGCCGGTCGACGGCCGCGCTCGTGGTGAGGTCGATCGACTTGCCGACCGCCGTGCCCACGCTTGAGACGTTGTTGGCCGTGTCCGGATCGAAGGTCGTCGACGTGGCGCGCGCCGCGTTCACGACGGGCGATTCAGCCGCGCCGACCTCCACGCGGGCAGTGATCGTCGCCGCTGCGCTCTGGCCGCTGGCGAGCGCGCCCGGCCCGCAGACCACCTGGGCACCGACCGGCGAGCAGGCACCGAGCGGGCTCGTCGCTGACAGCAGCGTGACCCCGGCCGGGAGATCGTCGGTGATCGTGACGGCCGGAGCCGCCGACGGGCCGTCGTTGGTCGCCGTGACGGTCCAGGTGATCGTGTCGCCGACGGATGCGGTGGCGCGGTCGGCGGTCTTGCTGACCCGCAGGTCGGCGGCGGCATTGATGGTGGTCGTGACGGTCGAGACGTTGTCGGCCAGGTTCGGGTCGACCTCTGCGCCCGCGATCGTGGCGGCGTTCGTGAGCGGCGAGCCGGCGCTGGCACGAGCCACGACGCCGGTGAGCTGGATGGTCCGGCTGGTTCCTGAGGCCCACGGGCCGGCGATCGCACAGGACGCGGTGCCCGCAGCGATCGAGCAGGTCACGCCGGCACCGCCGGTGGCGGTCACCCCGGTCACGCCGGTCGGAAGCGTGTCGGTCACGATCACGCCCGTCGCGGCGCTCGGGCCGGCGTTCGTCGCCGTGATCGACCAGGTGATCGTCTCGCCGACGTCGGCCGTCGCCCGGTCGGCGATCTTGGCGACACTCAGGTTGGCCGACGGCCCAGTCGAGGTCGCCGCGCTCGCAGTGTTGTTGGCGGGCGTCGGGTCGAACTCGGTGCCGCTTGCCGTCGCCGCGCTCGTGAATGTGGCGCTGGCACCGGTGTCCAGCCGCAGCCGCACCACGACGGTGACGGTCGCGCCAGGCGCGATCGAACCCAGCGCGCAGGCCAGCGGATCGCCGGACGGCGCGCACGTGCCTTGCGAGGTGGTGCGGGACACGAGGGTCGTGCCGGCCGGCAGGTCGTCGGAGAGCGTCACGCCGGTGGCTGCGGCCGGGCCGGCGTTGCTCACCTGGATCGTGAACTCGGCCGTATCGCCAAGGTTCAGCGACGGACGGTCGACCGCGTGGGTCACGATCAGGTCCGCGGCCGGGGCGACCGTGGTCGTCGTAGAGGTGGTGGTGTCGTTCGCGGGATCCGGGTCCAGGCGCGAGCCGCTGACCGAGGCGACGTTGCCGATCGTCGTCGCCGACGCCGCGGCTCGAACCGTCGCGAGGATCGTGACCGTGGCCGTGGCCCCGCTGGCGAGGGTGCCGATCGAGCAGTTCACGGTCTGGCCCGTCACGGTGCAGGCGCCCTGGGATGCCGTCGGCGTGCCCGCGATCTGCAGGCCGGTCGGGAGCGTGTCGACGACGGCGGTGCCGGTCGCCGACGATGGCCCGTCGTTGGTCGCGGTGAGCGTGTAGGTGAGGGTGTCGCCGACGTTCGCGGAGGCCCGGTCGACGCTCTTGGCCAGCCGCAGGTCGGCGGCGGGACCAACCGTCGTGCTGGTCGTGGAGAGGTTGTCGGCGGGGTCGGGGTCAAACACACTCGACGTGACGGTCGCGACGTTGTCGACCGGCGACTCCGCGGCCGACCGCTCGACCCTGGCCGTCAGAACGATCGTGGCACTGGCCCCGCTGGCGAGCGCGCCGATCGCGCAGACCACCTGGGCGCCGGAGGGCGCGCAGGTGCCCTGGCTCGCGGTGCGGGTGAGCAGCGTGACGCCCGCCGGAAGGTTGTCGGTCGCCACGACGCCGGTCGCGGTGGACGGGCCGTCGTTGGTGGCGACGATGGTCCACGTGAGGGTGTCGCCCACGTTCGCGGTAGCCGTGTTCACGGTCTTGGCCACGCGCAGGTCGGCGGCCGCATTGATGGTCGTGGTGACCGCCGAGAGGTTGTTGGCGGTGTCTGGATCGAACTCGTTGCCGGAGACCGTCGCCGAGTTCGACAGCGGCGTGCCGGCTGCGGCGGTGTTCACCGTGCCGCGCAGGGTGAGGACAACGGTCCCACCCACGGGCAGCGAACCGCTGCGCGCGCAGCTGACGGTCTGGCCGCTCACGCTGCAGGTGGAACTCGCCGGGTCCGTGACCGGCAGGAGCGTGACGCCGCTCGGGGCGGTGTCGGCGATCGTGACCCCCGTCGCGGCGGAGGGGCCGTCGTTCGTCGCCGTGACGGTCCAGGTGATGGTCTCCCCCACATCGGCCGTGGCGCGATCGGCGATTTTCGTGATCCGTAGGTCGGAGGCAGGACTCGTCGAGGTGCCCACCGTCGCGGCGTTGTTGGCGGTGTTCGGGTCGAACTGGGTGGCGGTCGCCGAGGCGACGTTCGAGAAGGTCGACGACGCCGCGCCGACGATCTGTACCCGCACGGTGATGGTCGCGCTGGCGCCAGCGTTGATCGTGCCCAGGGCGCAGGCGAAGGGGTCGCCGGTGCCGCAGGTGCCCTGCGAAGGCGTGATCGAGACGACCGTACCGCCGGTCGGGAGGTCGTCGAGCAGACTCACCGCGGTCGCCGTTTGCGGGCCGGCGTTGGAAACCGTGACGACGTAGTCGACGGTGTCGCCGAGGTTGATCGACGGGTCGCTCACGGTCTGCGTGACGACCAAGTCGGCCGCCGACCCGATCGTGGTGCTGGTCGGGAGCGACGTGTCGTTCAGCGGCGCCGGATCGAACTGGTCCCCATCGACCGTCGCAACGTTCGTTACCGTCGAGCTCGCAGCGGAGGCCTGCACGCGGGCCACGATGGTGACCGTCGCAAAGCCCCCGGTGCCAAGCGCGCCGATGGCGCAGGTGATCGCCTGCCCGCTGACGGCGCAGCCGCCCTGCGAAGCGGTCGGCGTGCCCACGACCGCGAGTGAGGCCGGCAAGGTGTCGGCGATCGTGACGCCGGTCGCAGTGTTCGGTCCGCCGTTGTCGGTCCGCAGGGTGAACGTGAGGAGGTCGCCGATATTGGCCGTCGGCCGGTCGACCGACTTGCTGAGGCTGAGATCGGTGGCCTCTCCAATCGTGGTCACGGCGTCATCGGTGTTGTTCACGGCCACCGGGTCAAAGGGCGTCGCGGTGACGGTGCCGAGCGCGGTCAGCGTCTGGCCGGATGCTGCCGTGAGCACCCGGGCGGTCACGGTGAGCGTCGCGGTCGCCCCTGAGGCCAGTGCGCCCGTGCACGTGACGGTCGGCGAGCCCGAGCATGCGAGGCCCGGTGCGCTGCTGCTGAGCACCGTCAGTCCGGATGGGATCGCGCCGACGAGCTGGAAGCCGGTCGCTGTGGACGGGCCGTTGTTGCGAGCCGTGAAGGTGTAGGTCAGTGTGTCGCCAACGTCTGCGGTCGCAGCGCTGACGGAGGTCACCACCGCGACATCGGCTGCCCCGGCGATCGTCGTCGTCGCCGGCGGCGACGTGTTGTTGGCTGGGATCGGGTCGGATTGACCGCCGCTGACGGAGGCGCTGTTGGTGATCGTGGTCGCAGCGGCCGCGGACTGGACGATGGCGCGGACCACGTAGGTCGCGGAGGCGCCGGACGCGAGCGAACCAACGGTGCAGCTGAGGGTCTGGCCGGTCGGGTTGCAGGACCCCTGTGATGCGGTCACCGTGCCGGTGCGCGCCAGCGACGCTGGCAGCACGTCGGTGACGGTGACGCCCGTGGCGGTCGACGGGCCGTTGTTGGTTGCGGTGAGGGTGTAGGTGAGCGTCTGACCGACGTTCGCCGTGGCGGTGTCGACGGACTTGGCGATCTGGAGGTCCGTCGACGGGCCGATCGTGGTGGTCGCGGTGGCGAGGTTGTTGGCGGTGTCGGGATCGAGCTGCGTGGCGGTGGCACGGCCGACGTTGGTGACCGGCGACTCCGCGTTCGCGCGCTCCACCCGCGCCGTGATCGTCGCCGTGACCGTCTGCCCGGAGGCGAGGGTGCCGACACCACAGACGGCCTGCGTCGGGTTCACGATTGGCACCGGCGTACAGCTGCCTTGGGTGATGCTGCGCGTGAGAAGCGTCGTCCCGGCGGGCAGGTCGTCGATGAGCTGCACGCCGGTCGCGACGGACGGACCGTCGTTCGTCACGGCGACCGTCCACAGGAGGGTGTCGCCCACATTGGCCGTGGCGACATCGACGACTTTGGTCACGCGCAGGTCCGCCGCGGCGCCCACGTTCGTCGTGACGCGCGAAAGGTTGTCGGACGGGTCGGGGTCGAGCTGACTCCCGGCGACGGTGGCGACGTTCTCTTGCGGCGTTTCGGCGGCGGCCCGCTGGACGGTGCCGCGGAGCGTGATGATCCGCGAATCGCCGCTCGCGAGCGCCCCGGAGACGGCACAGCTCACGACTTGGCCGGCCGGTGTGCAGGTGACGCCGCCCGGCAGACCGGTGATCGGCGTCTGCAGGGCCACGCCCGCCGGAATCGTGTCGGTGATCGAGACGCCGGTCGCCGACTGCGGACCGTCGTTGGTCGCCGTCACCGTCCAGATGATCGTGTCGCCGACATCAGCCGTGGCCCGGTCGGCGGTCTTGACGATCCGCAGGTCGGCCGCCGGCGCGATGGTGGAGTTCGCGGACGCGGTGTCATTCCCCGGGGTGAAGTCGTCGAGCGGGCCGTCGACCGTCGCCGAGTTCGTGACCGTTGCGCCTGCGGCGCTCAGACCGACCGCTGCAGTGATCGTGATGGTCGCGCTGCCTCCGGCCGGGACGGTGCCGAGATCACAGACGATCGGCGAGCCAGCAGGGCAGCTGCCCTGACTCGGCGCGGCGCCGAGCCGCGTGAGCCCGGCCGGAAGCGCGTCGGTCACGACGGTGCTCGGGGACGCCTGCGGCCCAGCGTTCGTGACGGTGAGGGTGTACGTGAGCGTGCTGCCGACGTTCGCGCTGGCCGTGTCGACCGTCTTGGTGATGGCGAGGTCGGCGACGCCGGCGATGGCCGTCGTCGCCGGCGGCGTGGTGTTGTCCGACGGGTCCTGATCGGGCTGATCGCTGGTGATCGCCGCAGTGTTGGACAGCGTGGTGCCCGCCGCAACGGCGGTGACCTGGCCGGCCAGGGTGATCGACCGCGCACCGCCGCTGGCCAGCGACGCGACCGTGCAGGTGACCAAGCGTCCCACGACGGTGCAGCTCCCGCCGGTCACCGTCGGCGCGGCGGTGAGCTGGAACCCGACCGGCACGGTGTCGGTGATCTGCACGTTCGTCGCGGTCGAAGGGCCGTCGTTGGCGGCGGTCAACGTGTAGGTGAGCGCGTCGCCGACGTTGCGCGACGCGTTGCTGACCGACTTCGCGATCCGCAGGTCCGCGGTGGCCGGCACGGGCGACGACACGCTGGTGGAGTTGTTCGCGACGTCCGGATCGAACTCGGCGCCCGTGACCTGCGCCACGTTCTGCAGCGGCGTCTCGGCGGCCGCAGCTTCGACCCGGGCCGTGAGGACGAGCGTCGCGCTGGCCCCAACGGCGAGGGTGCCAATCGCGCAGACGACCTGGTTCGCCACGACCGGGCACACCGGCCCCACCGACG
Organism: Solirubrobacteraceae bacterium; assembly: GCA_032119595.1. Classification (GTDB taxonomy): domain Bacteria; phylum Actinomycetota; class Thermoleophilia; order Solirubrobacterales; family Solirubrobacteraceae; genus JAGIBJ01. The sequence continues at coordinate 540,780 of JAUMBQ010000006.1, forward strand.
CCTGCGGTGCCGGGCCCGTGAGCGTGACGCCGGCCGGCAGCACGTCGGTGAGCTGCACGCCGGTCGCGGGGGACGCCCCGTCGTTGGTGGCTGTGATCGTCCACGTGATGGTGTCGCCAACGTTGGCCGCGGCCCGATCGGCCGTCTTGGCGACGCGCAGGTCGGACGCGTTGTTGATGCTCGTCGTGACGCTGGAGAGGTTGTTCGACAGATCCTGGTCGAAGGTCGAAGAGGCGGTCGTCGCCGAGTTGCTGAGCGGCGAGCCGGCGCTGGCGCGGTTGACGCGCGCCACGATCGAGACCGAGCGCGTGGCGCCAGCCGGATACGACGCACCGAGGGCGCACGAGATGACCTGTCCGGCCGTCGAACACGTCACGCCAGCCTGCGGCGTCACCGACTGAATCGACACGCCCGCTGGGGCCGTATCGGTGATCGTGGCGCCAAGCGCCGCCGACGGGCCGACGTTCTCCACGGACACGGTCCAAGTGATGAGTTCGTCGACGTTCGCCGTGGCCTTGTCGGCGGTCTTGGCGACCTGAAGGTCGGCGGCCGGGTTCACCGTGAGTGGCGAGCTGGCGGAGTCGTCGCTGGCGTCGGGATCCCAGGTCGTCGTGGAGGCGGTCGCCGTGTTGGTGATCGTGGTGCCGGCCGCGCTCGAGGGTGGGCGAGCGACGACCACGATCGTGGCGGTGGCACCGCTGGCAATGGTTCCGATGGCGCAGGTGAACGGATTGCCGGTGCCGCACGTGCCTTGCGACGCGGTGATCGACTGCACGGTGACGCCCGCTGGCAGGGTGTCGGTGACCGACACGCCTGCGGCCGGGCCTGGGCCGTCGTTGCGGACCGCAACCGTCCACGTGGCGTTGCTCCCCAGGTTGACCGCCGCAGGGGCGACGGACTTGGTGACGTGGAGGTCGGCAGCCTGACCGATCGTCGTCGCTACGGAGGCGGTGTTGTTGCCGGGCGTCGGGTCGGGATCGGAGCCAGAGAGCGACGCGGCGTTGGTGATGGTCGTGCCAACCGCCGCGGGGAGTACCCGAGCGGTGATCGTGATGGTCGTCGAGGCGCCGCTCGCGAGGGTGATCGCCGGACAGGTGACGTTCTGGCCCGTGATGAAGCAGGTCCCCGACGGGCGCGTCGCTGTGAGGGGCTGAAGCGTGGCCGCAAGCGGGTCGGAAACCACCACGCCCGTTGTGTCCGACGGACCGAGGTTCGTCGCCACGAGGGTGTACGTGAGCGTGTCGCCGACGCTCGCCGACCCGACGTTTACGGCCTTGGTGATCCTCAGGTTGGCGCTGCGCACGAAGGTGACGGCGTCGCTGTCGGTGTTGTTGTCGGTGCGGACCTCGTTCCCGCCAGACACCTGCGCGGCGAACGTGCCCGACCCTGCGGACTGACTCGGCGTCACGTCCAGGACGATGTCCGGATACGCGGATGTGCCCAGCAGCGGGTCGGTGCGGGTGCAGGTCACAGTCAAGCCTGATGGCGTGCAGGTCCAGCCGGGCGCGCTGCTCACGCCATCCAGCGCCACGCCCGCCGGGATCGTCGCGACGACCGTGACGGGCTGACCATAGGTCTGCGCGCCACCGATGTTGGATGCGGTGAGGGTCACGGTGCCCGCCTGGCCGTTGACCATCCCGGGCGAGAGCGTCTGCGCCACGACCATGTCTGAGCGGCGCACCGGCGTGGCCGCGACCGACGACGGATCGGCGTAGCTGAGCAGGCTTGACTGCCCGACGTACGACCCCGAAGCCGTGTTGACGAGCGGGACGCCCTCGTCGACGCCGCCAGCGATCTGCACCCGGAAGGTCATCGTCGTCGTGCCGCCGCTCGCGGCGAGGATCCCGCCGCTGGCGGCGCTGGCCCCAGCACCGAGGCGCATTGTCACTTGGCCGTTCGGGCCGGTTCCGGCGCTGAACGTACCCTGATCGTCGCCGGCGGCATCGGTCTTCGCGCCGGCATTTGCACCTGCGGTGACCTGCATCGAGCCCGGGACGTAGGTCGTGCTCGGCGGAATCGGGTCGGTGACGGTGACCGCTGCGGCGCCGTCGTTGCCCTGGTTCTCAGCCACGATGCGGTACTCCAGGGTGTCCCCCGGCTCCACGACGCCGCCGTTGACATCGGTGAGCGTCTTGGTGATCACAAGGTTGGGCTCACCGAGCTCGATCGCGATGCCGAGCGAGAACGGGTAGTAGACGTCCTGGGTCGTGTTGAAGACGAAGTTCGCGGTCGAGGCGCCGTTGGCGATCGCACCGTTGATCTCGCTGTTGCGCAGGTCGAAGCCGTAGTGGTTGAGGTTCGACGGCGCCCGGGAGGTCTCGTAGTTCAGACCGCTGATGGTCGAATCCATGAGGTCGATCGGGGCGACGGTGTCCAGCGACCGCGTGCCGAAGGTGGCGTTGTCGCCGGCGATGCCGGAGTCGCCCTCACCCGAGGTGTAGGTCAGGCTGGCATTCACGGCGCCGGACGCCGGCGCCACGAAGCCGGTCGCGGTGATCGTCGTTGCGGCGCCGGTCTGCACGCGCTGGAAACCGTCCGCCAGCACGAGGCGCCGCAGCGGCTCAGTCGGAAGCTCGAACACCACGTAGAGGGCCCAGCCGCTCCAATGGTCCGGGAGATCGCCGCCGGTCGTGACCCGCTGCTCGATCCCGCCGACGGTGTACGCGCCGCTGCCTCCGGCCGTGACGAGCGCGGTCACGTCGGCTCCACACGCGAAGCCGCGCGTGTTTGCCCCGGTCACGTTCGCGATGCTGCCGCAGGCGGTGCCCGCCGAGACGGCCGTGTAGGCGTACCCCGCCGTCGCCGGTGTGTCGAATCGAACGCCGTTCTCGCCGTTCCCGTCGGTGCCATCGCCCGCGCTACCCCACACCAGTCGTGCCGAGCGGACGATCGCGCCCGGCGGGAGGCCGAGCGTCGAGCTGCTCGAGTTGGTCGTGGTCGCAGCGGCGCCGTCGACATCGATCAGTGCGCCGTAGCCCTCGTTGGAGTTGTGGCTGCCGAGCGTGCCCGGGGCGCAGGTGGTCCAGGCCGACCGGCAGGTGGAGTTCGCGTTGCCAATCGCCGCGATGTCGCCGTGGAGCGTCTGGGCGTAGCTGTTGGTGAAGGCGCGCGGGGCAGCATTCGCGCTGGCCGGGGCGAGCAACCCGCCCAGGATGGCGACGAACGCGAGGACGATCCACGCGCCGGCCGACGCATGCAGGCTCGACCACTGCGCCCGAGCGGCGTTCGTGATCGCGTTCTCGGGAAGTCCTGGCATGGCGTGCACCGGTGGGGGGAGAGGCACCGGAGCGTCCAGTGCCGTCTAGGCCGAATGGTCGGACGTTCGGCCATTCCCTCTACATCGCGCCCTCAACGCGACGCATAACACCGGTCTTTAGACCACTAACCCACCCGTTGGCGGGGTGCTCGCCACGAGTGCTCAGCCGGTGACGCCGCTCCCGCGCGTCACCTGGATGCCGCGGACCTGAATGGCGAATGCCTCAGTCTTCGTCTTGGCGTTGGCACTCGTCGCGGTAATCGTCGGCTTGGCGCGGCCAGCAGGTCCGACGACACGCGCCTGAAGCACCACGCGCTTGTTCTTGCCGGCGGCCAGCGCCGCCGCGCTCAGGCAGAACTGCGTGCCCTTCTGCGTCAGCCCGGCCGGCTTGCGCAGCAAGACGACACTCGCTGGCAGCTTGAAGCAGACGCGGGCGTCGCGAGCGGTTCCCACGCCGACGTTGGTCACCTTGACCCTGATGCTGATGGTGCCGCCGGGCCGCCCCGTATCTGAGGGCTTGATCGCGGCGAACAGATATGGGGCGCCTGAGGCTTTCAGGGAGGTCCTGGCCAGTTGCCCATTCGCCGGCGTCGAGGGCAGCCCATCAGCCGTGACCGAAGCCGTGTTCTCGATGATCTTTCCAGCCGTCCCCACGACGACCGTGATCTTCACGACCATGGACGCTCCTGGGTTCAGTTTGCTCGTCACGCAAGTAATCGTGCGGGCGGCACGGGTGCACGTGCCGCCGGTGACCTTCGTGCCCTTGTAGTCAAGACCAGCCGGCAGGGCGTCGACGACACGGACCGCCGTAGCCGCCGCATTGCCGCGGTTGGTCGCTGTGATCGTGTACACGACCCTGTCGCCCGCCACGGGCGCCTGCTGATCGACCGTCTTGGTGAGGTCGATAAACGGCGCCGGAGCGACAGCACCAGTCACGCCGACCGATTCGACGGCGGCGGCGTTGTCGCTGGCGTCGGTGTCGAACTGGGCGCTGGTGACGGAACCGCCGCTCAGCAGCTTCTGCCCAGCACCGGCGGTCTTCACCACCACAACCGTGGTGATGGTGGCCTTCTGGCCGTCCGCGAGCACGCCCAGACTGCAGGTGATCTTGTTGCCTTCGACGACGCAAGCGCCCTGCGACGAAACGACACTCTGGAGGTCGACCCCTTCGGGGAGGTAGTCGACCACGACGACCTCAGTCGCGGTGGAGGGGCCGCGATTGGTGACGGTGCCGGTGACCGTGAGCGTGTCGCCCACGGAGACCTCCCCACGATCGGCCGTCTTCTCGAGGCGCAGGTCGACGGCCGGGGCGATCGCCACGAGCTGTCCGCTCGTGGTGTTGTCGGCGGGCACCGGATCGGACTCGTCTGCGGCGGCAACGCCGGTGATCACGAGGCTCTTCTCGGCCGCGGTTCGGTCGACGATCCCGCTGATCGTGATCGCGCCACTGGAGCCGACGGGCACATCGGTCACGAGGCACGTCACCGAGCGGCCCGTGACCGTGCAGGTGCCGCCGGGGGTCGACGCTTGCACGTCCGTCATGCCCTCAGGGAACTCGAGCGTGACGACCACGCCGTGGGCCGTCTGTGGGCCGCCGTTGCCCACGACGCCGTTCCAGGTGATTCGCTGCCCAACCGTGGCCGTGTCGCGATCGGGGACAAGCGTGATCGAGAGATCCGCTGCGCCAGCGGCCGTCGAGGTGGAACTTGACGTGTTGTTTGACGGGTCCGGATCGAGCGTGGACGAGGTGACGGTGGCGCTGTTGTTCAGCGACGCTCCGCCGGAGCCGCTCGCGACCGTCGCGACGATCGTCACGGTGACCGAACCGCCGCCTGGGATGCTCGCAAACACGCAGTCGATGCTTTGCCCGGTCCGCGTGCAACCGGACGCCGTCGCACTGATCGAGTCGATCGGTGCTCCAGCCGGGACGACGTCCGTCACGTGCACGGCATTGGCGGTCGATGGCCCATCGTTGAAGACCTGAATCGTCCAGGTGATGGTCTCGCCGATGCGCGGGCTGGCCTGGTCGGCGAGCTTCACGAGGCGCAGGTCCGACGCCGGACCGACCGTCGTGGTTGCGGCCGAGACGTTGTTGCTCGTGTCCGGATCGAACACGCTGCCCGTGACCGAGGCTTGCGCGGTCAACGGCGAATCCGCGGCCGCGCGCTGCACCGTGCCGACGACCGTGATGACTTCGCTCGCGCCGCTCGTGAGCGAGCCCAGTGCGCACGAAATCGCGCTTGCGACGGTGCAGGACCCCGCTGTCGACGTCGCGGAGACGATCGTGACGCCGGCCGGGATCGCGTCCGCGACCGTCGTCGAGAGGGCCGTCTGCGGGCCGGCATTGGTCACCGTGATCGTCCACGTGATCGTGTCTCCGACGTTGGCGGTCGGGCGGTCGGCCGTCTTGATCACGCGCAGGTCGGCGGCGTCGCCGGCGTTCGTCGTGGCCGACGCCGCGTTGTTGCCCGGGGTCGGGTCATGTTCAGCGGCGGAGGCGTCACCGGAGACGGTGACGGCGTTCCCGGCGTTCGCCGCCTCGATCCGGACCTCGACGGCCACGGTGGCGGTGGCCCCCGCGGCAAGGGCACCGAAGGTGCAGGTGCGCGGGTCGCCCGAGCCGCAGGTCCCCTGCGACGGGGTAGCCGCAAGGATCGTCGCGCCGGCCGGAAGGTCGACGAGCAGGGCTGCGCCCGTGGCGGCCGATGGACCATCGTTGGTCACGCTGAGCAGGAAGTTCCTGGTGCTGCCGATGGTGGCCGTCGCGAAGTCGACGGTGGCGGTGGTGCGCAGGTCAGCCGCCGGGTTGACCGTGAGCGTCGCCGAAGCGGAATTGTTGGCCGTGTTCGGGTCGTAGCTCGCGCTCGTCAGCACGCCGGGGTTGGTCAGCGTGCCACCCGCCGTCGCGGTTGCCGCGCGGACCACGACCGTGATGGTCACGGTCTGGCCGCTGGTGAGGGTGCCGAGGTTGCAGGTGAACGGGTCGCCCGAACCGCAGCCACCCTGGGTGGTGGTGATCGACTGGACGATCGCCCCGGCCGGCAGGTCGTCGGTGAGCACGACGCTGGTGGCGCTCCCCGGCCCGCTGTTGGTGGCGGTGAAGGTGTAGGTGACATCGGCCCCGACGTTGGCCGGACTGGGTGAGACGGACTCGGTGAGGAGGAGGTCGGCGGCCGGGGTGATGGTCACGGACGCGCTGGCGGTGTTGTTGGCAGGCGACGGGTCCGGGTCGCTGCCCCCGATCGAAGGCGTGAAGGTCATTGTCGTTCCGGACGCGGCTGGAAGCACCAAAGCGGTGACGACGATGGCCGAGGTGTCTGCCGACGGTCCGGCCGCGCCGAGCGCGCCCACCGTGCAGGTGATGTCCTGGCCGGCGATCACGCAGGGCGATCCGCCTAGCGTCGCCGTGGTTGGCTGGAGTCCGGTCGGAAGGGTGCCGGTGACGGCAACCCCGGTCGTCGAGGACGGTCCGAGGTTGCGGCCCGCGATGGCGTACGTGATGGTGTCGCCAACCGCGGCGGTGGAGGCGTTCGGGATGTTCGTGATCAGGAGGTCGACCGAGCGCGAGAACGTGGCGACATCGCTGTCGGTGTCATTGCTGGTGTCGGTCTCGTTGCCACCGGCGACCGACACGTTGAAGGTGGCGCTTGCCGCCACCTGGCTGGGCGTGACCGAGTACTCCACGGGTGGGTAGCTGGATCCGGCCGCAAGGTCGTCGGTGCGAGTGCAGGTGATCGCGGGCAGCGAGGCCGTGGAGCAGGTCCAGCCGGTAGCGCTTGTGATCGCCCCGAAGGTCACGTCGGCCGGGACCGAAGTCGTGAGGGTCACGAGATTGCCGTGCGTGCTGGCTCCGCCGACGTTCGACGCCACCAGCGAGATGCCCGACGTCTGGCCAGCCACGAGCGTTCCGGTGGTCTGGGCGACGACGAGATCCGCCCTGCGCACCGGCGTGGACGCGATCGTCGACGGGTTGGCGTAACTAAAGAGTGCGGTTTGGCCCATGTACGCGCCATTGGCGGTGTTGGTTACCGGCACGCCCTCGCCGATGCCCGGGTCCACGACCACCTGGAACGTGATCGTGGTGGTCGCCCCGATCGCCAGGTCGCCGCCGGTAGCACTGGTCGCCCCCGTACCGAGGTACATCGCGACCCGGTTCAGTCCACTGTCGTAGACGGCTTGATCGTCGCCAGCAGCGTCGGTCTTCACACCGGCGTTCGCGCCGGCCGTGACCTCCATCGAGCCGGGCACGTAGGTCGTGTGCGTCGGGATGTTGTCGGTGAGGACGACATCGGTGGCGCCATCGTCGCCCTGGTTCTCGGCGATCACTTGGTACTCGAGGGTGTCGCCGGATTCCACGACGCCGCCGTTGACATCAACGAGCGACTTCGTCAGGACGACGTTCGGCTCGTCGAGGTCGATCGTGATTCCGGCGGAGAACGGGTAGTAGGTGTCGCCAGTGGAAGAGAAGGTGAACGTGGCGGACGTGGCACCGTTCGGAATGGCTCCATTGACCTCCTGGGAGTCCATGTCGAAGCCGTACTGGTTGGCGTAGGACGGGTCGCGGGAAGTCTGCAGTGCATGTCCGGTGTTCGACGAATTCATGAGGTCGATCGGAGCGGTCCCGTCGAGCGACGTGGAATTGATCGTTGCGTTGTCACCGGCGATACCCGCGTCGCCCTCGCCGGCCGCGTAGACGAGGCGGGCGGTGACCGGGCCGCTCGCGGGAGCGGTGAAGCCAGTCAGCGCGATAGGCGAGGTCGGCACGCCATTCGCGACGCGTAGGAAGCCGTCGGAGAGGACGATGCGGCGAAGCTGGTCGTCGGACTTCTCGTAGACGATGTACAGCGCCCATCCGCTCCAGTGGTCGATCGCGTCGGGCGACCCGCCGTCGCTGCGCTGCTCGATGCCGCCGACGGTGTATTGCCCCGAACCCGCGGCCTGCACGAGGCTGGTCACGTCGGCGGAGCACGCGGTGCCGCGGTTCGCGGACGCGGCGTTGAGACCGCCGCAGCGGGTGGCGTAGTCGGCGCTCACATCACGGTAGTTCAGGCCGACCTCCTCTGGCGTGTCGAACTTGATGGTGGCTTCGCCGTTGTCGTCGGTGTTGTCGCCAGTCGATCCCCAAGTCAGCCGTGCGTACGCCACCGTCGCGCCGGTCGGAAGGGCGACCGTCGAGCGGCTGGAGTTCGTGGTCGTCGGGTCGCCGTCGACATCCACCAGCACGCCGTAGCCCTTGCTGGAGTTGCTCAGTGTGGTGGAGTTCGTGTCGCAGGCCGGCGACGGCGTCCATGCTGGATTGCACGTCGAGTTGGCGTTGCCGATCTCAGCGATGTCGCCGTGCAGCGTCTGCGCGTACGTGTTGGTGAACGTGCGATTGCCCGCGGCCAGGGCTTGGGACGGGACGAGCCCTGCGAACATCAGCAGCGCGAAGGCCACGACGGATCGAAGGGGCGCTGTGAGCGCGAAGCGGCGAAGAGGATGCATAGGGCAACGACGACGCGTTCGGTCAGCGACGACTTCCCCGGGTAGTCGTCCGAACGAGGAGTGCGCTTTAGCAGAGTTCACCAGTAATCGTGATCCTATCCCCGCTCATCCCTGGCGCAGGCGCGGTAGCGCGGCGCCTTCAGAGTGTCGCCACAGGCGCCGATCTCCCAGGAACCTTGGATCGTCCGCCGGCCGGGCGGCCTGGGAAGCTCACCGCACGTGACCGCATCAAAGCTCACCTTCCTCTCTGCGCCAGCGGCGGTGTCGTTCGCTGCGATGCTGACGTTCGTCGCGATGGCCCAGGGCCAGGCGGCTCCTGCGCTGCCTGCCAGCGCTGCGCCAACCACCCCGTCTGAGACCACCCCGCCGCCGACCACCCCGCCGCCGACACCCACGCCGACGCCCACACCCACGCCGCAACCGCCTGGCATCGTCGCCAAGGCAGCGACGAAGAAGGTGTCCTTCGCCGCTCGGCTCGTCGTGCCGGTCGCGGTCCGCAAGACGCCGTCCAACAGGGGGAAGCGCATCGCGAACCTGCAGCCGTTCGGGAGCTGGAACGGTGGCCCGGTCGTGCTCCAGATCGCCGCAGTCCGCGAGATCAAGGGCACGCGCTGGTTGCGTGTGCGACTCCCGATCCGCCCGAACGGCTCCACCGGCTGGCTCAAGGAGTCGAGCGTCGAGGTGAAGCGGCTTCGCTACCGGATCACGGTGAGTCGCCGATCGCACCGTCTGACGCTCTTCAAGGACGGCCGAAAGGCCGGCTCCACGCGCGTGGTCATCGGCGCGCGAAGCACGCCGACCCCCAAGGGCACGTTTGCGGTGCTCGAGGTGGTTCGCCAGCCCAAGGGGGAAGTCATCGGCCCCTGGGCGCTGCACCTCACTGCCTTCTCCAATGTGCTCGACAACTACGGCGGAGGCCCCGGACGCGTGGCCCTGCACGGCCGGAGCGGCCCGCTGCTGAGCGACGCCCTGGGCACCTCACGCTCCCACGGGTGTGTCCGCATGCCCAACGCGTTCATCACCAAGCTCCAAGGTGTCGCCACCGAAGGCACACCGGTCATCATCTCCTAGGCCGTCACGGCCTAGGCCAAGCGACGTTTCGCCGCGACGAGGCCCTTAGCCGCGACGCGGCATTTAGGCGCGTTTAGCCGCCGAAGAGTGCGCGGCCCGCGTCGCGCGCGAGCTCGAAGAGCGGCTGCGGGTACACGCCACCTGCGACCACGAGCGCCGCGGCAACCAGCGCCACGACGCGGACTTCGAGCGGTGCCCTGCGTTCCGACTTTGCCGCATGGGTATGGCGCTTCTTGGCGCCGTACGGGTCGGCGCCAGCGGTGAGCTCGACCGGTGGAGCCGCCAGAGCGACACCGCCTCCTGTCGACTCGTCGTCAAGAGCCAGCGGGCTGGCGCCACCTGGCGCCGGAGCGGGCACGACGGGAGCCGCAGCACCGGCGCTACCGGACGGTGCCAACTCGACCGACGGCGCGACCACCTTGCGCGCCGGCGCCTTGCGCCAGATGCGCAGGACCGGCGGTGCGTAGTACGCGAGGGAGATGATCGAGCCGACGATCAGCAGCACAGCAAGCCACGTCACGTCGTTGTCGACGAGTGCGCCCGCGACGAGCACCTTGCCGAAGAAGCCGGCCGTGAGCGGGAGCCCTGCGAGGCCGAAGAGTCCGATGGTGGCGATCCAGCCCATCAGCGGGCGATCATGCGAGAGCCCATCGAGTGCGGCGACGTCGTCGCCGAGGTCCGGGCGCTCGTACTCGCGAGCGGCGACCACCGCAAACACGGCCAGCGTCGCGACGGCGTAGACCGCGAGGTAGGCGAGCATCGCGCCGACGGCACCGACCGAGAGCGCCGCGACGAGGTAGCCGGCCTGCGCGATCGACGAGTAGCCCATCAGCCGCTTCATGCTCGGCTGACCGAGCGCACCGACATTGCCCACGATGATCGACGCGGCCGCGAGGACGACGAGCATCCAGTGCCAGAGGTCGTACTGGTCCGGGAGGGCGACCAGGAGGAGGCGGGCCGTCACGATGAGCGCCGCGGTCTTCGTCGCGACCGACATGAACGTGGTGACCGACGTGGGCGCTCCGTCGTAGACATCCGGCGTCCACTGGTGCAGCGGCGCGAGCGACAGCTTGAAGCCGAAGCCGGCCACCAGGAGGGCCGTGCCCGGGTAGATCAGGCCTTTGAGTTCGCCGCTTCCGCCCGTCTCACCGATCACCGGGAGCGACATGGAACCGGTCGCGCCGTAGATCAGGGCGATGCCCATCAGCGCCGTGGCGGAGCCGACCGACCCGAGGATCAGGTACTTGAGGCCCGACTCCAGCGACGAAGTGCGGTCGACATACGAGGCGCACAGCACGTAGAGCGGGATCGACAGCAACTCCAGTCCGAGGAACACGGTGACGAGGTCGTTGGCGGAGACCAGGATCGCCATGCCGAGCGTCGAGGCCAGGATCAGCGACGAGGTTTCGCCGTGGCCGGCGTCTTCGGTGCCGTGAGCGCGATTGGCGATTGCGAGGCCGACGATCGCCGACGCCGAGGCGATGATCGTGCCGGCCAATGCGGCACGGTCGATCACGAGCGAGCCCGCGATCACCTTGGCGGAGGCCGGGTCGTTCCACAGGGTGATCGAGAAGACGATCGCCACCACGGCGCCGGCAGCGCCGGCGAGCATGGCGAGCACCTTGCCGCCTCGGCCCGGGAAGAGGCCGAGGATCAACGCGACGACCATGCCGGACGCCAGGGCGACGATCGGCGCGAGCGCCTCCCAGTCGAACACGGGCGTGGCGACGGTGCTGGCGGAGGCGATCATCGAAGCTCCTTCGGCGCGTCGGGGGCGGGCACTTCGCCGCCGGGCTCGGGCGGGGCAACGCCCTCGACCTCTTCGACGCTGAGGCCCGGAACGTCTTCGACGCTCTCGACTTCGATCGGAGGCAGCGGGGCCCTGGTGTCGCCGCCACGCTCGGCCCGCTGCTCGCTCTCGTAGAGCGCGCGGGCGGGCGAGACCGCGGTGCGGGCGGCCGTGTCGCTGGTGCGGAGCACGAGCTGCGGCACAAGCGACACCAGCACGAGCGCGCCGATCGCGACGCCGAGCGCGGTGGCGTCGAACCGGCGGAGTTCGGGTGCGTCCTCGGGGATGGCGTCGCCCTTGTCGTTCTGCAGCGAGCCGATCATCAGGCGAAGGGCGTAGAACGCGGCAAGCACGACGCCGAGCGACGCGATGATCGTCGCCCACGGTGCGACGCGCCACTGGCCGAGCAGCACGAGGTACTCCGCGACGAAGTTGCCGGTGCCCGGCATCGCGAGCCAGGCCAGCGCGACGACGAGGAAGAGGGCGGCGAGCACCGGCGCGCGGCGCGCGAGGCCACCGAGCTGGTCAAAGCGCTCCACCCCATTGGCTCGCTCCGTGACGACCGCGACGAGGATGATCGCGGGCACGACGACCAGCGCGTGCGTGATCGACTGGAAGATCGCGCCCTGGGCGCCTGCCGGATCCAGCGACGAGATGCCGAGCAGGATGAACCCAAGCTGTGCGACCGACGAATAGCCGAGGATCAGCCGCGGCTCGTTTGAGGAGAAGGCCACGAGCGAGGCGTAGATGATCGAGACGAGCGCAAGGATCACCAGCAGCAGGCGCCAGCTCACGACCGCGTCGGGAAGGATCGGCAGCGCGATCTTGAGCATTCCGTAGGCCGCGACCTTGCTGAGCACCGCGGCGAAGATCACGAGCGCCGGGAACGGCATCGCGCGATACGCGGGGGCGAACCAGCCGTGCAGCGGCAGGATCGGCATCTTGATCAGGAACGCCGCGAGGAACGCCGCGAGGATCCACTTCTGCGTGCCGGGATCCAGGGTGCTGTTGGCCAGGACCGCCAGGTCGAACGTGACCGGGGCGCCCTGCGCCTTGCCGGCCAGCACGCCGAGTGCGACTGCCGCGACGAGCATCAGCAGCGAGCCAACGAGCGTGTAGACGAGCAGGAGCACGACCGGCCGCAGTGCCTCGGCGCCGTCGGCGGCAGCGCGCGCCGTGATCAGCACGAACGGCAGCAGCATCAGGTCGAAGCAGAGGACGAAGAGGATGAGGTCCTGCGCGAGGAACGCGCCGAGCACGGCGGTGTGGCCGAGGCCGAGCAGCAAGAAATACTCGGGGGTGGCGAGTTCCTGGTCGCGCAGTGACCACCAAGTCCCGATCATCCACACGAAGGAGGTGAGCACGATGAGCGCGGCATTCAGGCCATCGACGGCGAGGTGGAAGCGGACGCCGAGCGCGGGGATCCAGGACTCCGAGACCTCGGCGGCGACGCCGCGCGCCGAGGGATCGAGTTCGAAGGCGAGGATCACGGCCAGCACCAGGCAAGCCACGGTGCCGAGCGCCGCGAGTGCGGCCGCGAACTTGCGGCCCAGCAGGGGCGCGGCCAGCAGGCCGACAAGGCCGGTGGCCGTCGGGACGACCAGGAGAGCGATCAGGACTGCGTTCATCGCTCGATCAGTGCGTAGAGGAACAGCGCGGCGATACCGGACGTGATGACGCCCGCGTAGAGGCGCAGCGACCCGGTCTGGGCGCCGCGGACGACCGCCGAGGCGATACGGACGACGCCGCTCGGGCCACCGATGACCGCCGCCTGCGCGACGATCCGCTCGGTGTGGCGCTCCGACACGGCGCCGGCCCAGCGGGCGGGGCGCACGATGACGAAGTCGATGAGCTCGTCGATGAAGTACCCACGGCTGAGCAGCGTGTGGAGCGGACCGGCCTTGGCCTGCAGCTTGCCGGGCGTCGCCGGGGACTTTAGCCAGAGCTGCATCGCGATGGCGATGCCGCCGACGGCCGCGGCGGCGCCGAGCAGCATGCCGATGATCGCCGTGTTGGTCGACGCCTCGGTGAGCTCGAGGAGTTCGCTGTTGTGGAACGCCGGATGGAGGAAGTCGCCGACGACGTGCGTGACGTGCGGGATCTGCAGGAGTCCGGCGACGACCGCGAGGAAGGCGAGGGTGCCCATCGCGATCTTCATCGGGGCGTTGTCTTCGGCGACGTGATGGTGGGGACCGGGGAAGCCGACTGCGGTGTCCTCAGCTTCGCCGGTCGACGGGTTGGTCGGCTCGAAGTGCAGGTGGTGGCCGTCGATGATCTGCTGGGTCTCTTCGTTCGCCGGGCCGTGGAACACGCGGTAGACCGCGCGGAAGGTGTAGGTCGCGGTGAGGAGCGCCGCGAGGTAGCCCAGGACGGCGATGGCGGTGTACCAATCGCCGCGTTCGAGCAGGCCAGCAAGGATCTCGTCCTTGGAGAAGAAGCCGGCGAATGGCGGCAGGCCGGCGAGCGCCAGCGAGCCGATCAGGAAGCAGACATACGTGAATGGCAGCGCCTTCTTGAGGCCGCCCATGCGGTTGATGTCCTGGACGCCACCCATGGCACCGATCACCGAACCGGCGCTCATGAAGAGCAGCGCTTTGAAGAAGGCGTGCGTCATGAGGTGGAAGATGCCTGCGGTGTAGGCGCCAGCCGAGACGGCGACCACCATGTAGCCGATCTGCGACATCGTGGAGTAGGCGATGATCCGCTTGAGGTCGGTCTGAACGATGGCCATCGTCGCGGCCATCACGAGGGTGATCGCGCCGATGATCACGCCGATCGCGGCGGCCGTGTCGGCGAGTTCGAAGAGCGGGTGCAGGCGCGCGATCAGGTAGACGCCCGCGGTGACCATCGTCGCCGCGTGGATGAGGGCGGAGACCGGCGTCGGGCCTTCCATGGCGTCGGGCAGCCAGGTGTGGAGCGGGAACTGCGCGGACTTGGCGAACGCGCCGACCAGGATCAGGATCAGGCCCCAGGTGAGGTCGGTGTTCTGCCCGGCGAACGCTTCAGGCGCGCGCTCGAACAGCAGGAGCAAGTCGGTCGTGCCGGCGTGGCGCAGCAGCAGGAACGAGCCGAGCACGATGCCAACGTCGCCCGCGACGTTGATCAAGAACGCCTTGATGCCGGCCTTCGTGGCCGTCTTGCGGCGGTACCAGAAGGAGATCAGCAGGTAGGACGCCATACCGACGAGGCCCCAGCCGACCACGAGCAGCACGAGGTTGCCCGCGAGCACGAGCACCAGCATCGAGAACACGAAGAGGTTGAGGTACGAGAAGAACCGCGCGTAGCCCTCGTCGGACACCATGTAGGCCGTGGCGTACAGGTGGATCAGCGCCGAGACGCCGGTGACGACGAGCATCATGATGATGCTGAGCGGGTCGACCAGGAGCGAGAGCTTCACGTCGAGGCCGCTCGTGACGGCGTAGTCCCAGAGCGAGGCCGTGACCTGGCGCTCCTCCTCGGGGAGGCCCTGGAGTGCGACGAGCGTCGCGATCGACAGCGCGAAGCTGCCGAAGAGCACCGCAGTGGCGATGCCGCCCGCGGCGCGGCCGCTGAGCTGCCGGAAGAGGAAGGCGATGATCAGGCTGCCGGCGAGCGGCAGCAGGACCACGAGCCAGGCGAGGGTGCCGACGGTGGAGGTCATCCGTGGAGCTCCCGGGTCTTGTCGACGTCGATCGGGTGACCGCGACGGTGCATGGCGACGACGATGCCGAGGCCCACGGTGACTTCGCAGGCCGCGACGACCATCACGATGATCGCGAGGATCGAGCCGTCGTTCTGCGCGTGGTAGCGGTCGAAGGCGAGGAGGGCGAGGTTGGCGGCGCCGAGCATCAGCTCCAGGCACAGCAGCAAGACGAGCGGGTTGCGGCGCACGAAGACGCCGAACAGGCCGAGCGCAAAGAGGATCCCGCTCACGGCGAGGTACCAGGTGATGGCCATCAGGCGTCGCTCCCGGCGTCGGGTGCGCTGGCCGCGGCCGACTTCGCGGCGTCCCGGGCCTTGGCGGCCTGCGCCTCGGCGACGCGCCGCTCGGCGAGGCGATCGGCCTCCATGCCGCGGGCGGCGAGCGTGCCGCGGGTGCCCTCCGTCATCGAGCCGGTGCCGGCCGACGAAACGAGGTCCTTCACCGAGAGGATTCGCGGACCCTCCGGGATGCCGCCTGGGCGACGGCGCGCGAGCAGCACGGCGCCGACGGCGGCGGCCAGGAGCAGCAGCGACGCAGCCTCGAAGGCGAGCAGGTACTTGGTGAGCAGCAGCTCGCCGATCTCGGCGGCGCCGCCGAAGCCGGCCTCGAGGGTGGGGAGCTCGCTCTCGTCGGCGAGGCTCTTCAGGCCGGAGCCGAGCAGGGCGATGAGCAGCTCGGCACCGAGGCCAGCCGCCAGCAGGAACGCGAAGAATCGCTGGAGGCGCCCGCCGCTGGTCCAGGTCTCGCCATCCTCGCCGACATACGCCGACACGAAGACGTAGAGCACCATCACGGCGCCCGCATAGACCACAACCTGCGCGGCCGCGACGAATTCGCTGTGCAGCAACAGGAACAGCATCGCGAGCGCGATGAGGTGCACCACCAGTGCGAGCACGCTGTTGAACGGGTTTTTGAGCGCGATGACGCCGATGGCGCCGCCGATCGCGACGATCGCGCTCAGGAAGAAGAGGACCTCGGTCATGAAGCCTCCTACTCGCCCTCAGCCCGCAGCGGCGTGCGCTCGAGAGGCTCGGCGAGGAGCATCTCCTTGGTGAAGATCAGGTCCGAGCGCGTGTAGTCGGCGAGTTCGAAGTCGTTGCCCATGGTGATGGCGTCGAACGGACACGCGAGTTCGCAGTAGCCGCAGAAGATGCAGCGGCTCATGTTGATCTCGTACACGGCGGCGAAGCGTTCGCCACCGGAGACACGGTGCTCGGGCGTGTTCTCAGCGGCGACGACGCGGATGCAGTCGGCCGGGCAGGCGGCGGCGCAGAGCGAACAGCCGACGCACTTCTCCAGGCCCGTGTCTTCGAAGCGGTGGAGGCGATGGCGACCACGGAAGCGCGGGTAGACCGGGATCTTCTCTTCCGGGTACTGGACCGTGGTCGGGCCCTCGGCCAGGCGACCGAAGGTGGTCTTGAGGCCGCGCAGGGTCTCACCGAACGCGCGGCTCACGGAGCCCATGCCGCCGGGTTCGGGGCCACGCTCGATGAAGTAGGCGTCGTGCTCGGGCACAGGGGTCACAGGGCCACCACCACGATTGCGGTCACCAGGGCGTTCACGGTGGCCAAGGGAAGCAGGATCTTCCAGCCGAAGCTCATCAGCTGGTCGTAACGCAGGCGCGGAAGCGTCGCGCGGACCCACACGAAGAAGGCGACGAACAGGAACGTCTTGATGAGCACGACGAACGGGCCGAGCGCGGCCGGCGCAGTCTCCCAGAACGGGATCTCCCAGCCGCCGAGGAACACTGTCGTGGCGATCGCGCCCGCGATGACCATGTTGAGGTACTCAGCCGCGTAGAACGAGGCGAAGCCGCCGCCGCCGTACTCGGTCATGTAGCCGGCGACGATCTCCGAGTCGGCCTCGACGAGGTCGAACGGCGCGCGGTTGGTCTCCGCCATCGCGGCGATCACGAAGATCAGGAAGCCGACGCACTGCGTCACGGCGAACCAGGTGTGGGTCGTCTGGTGCTCGACGATGGCCACGAGCGACAGGTCGCCGGTGATCATGATCACGCCGATCAGCGACAGGCCCATCGAGACCTCGTACGAGATCAGCTGGGCGGCGGCGCGCATTGCCCCGAGATACGAGTACTTCGAGCCCGACGCAAAGCCGCCGAGCACGAGTCCGTAGAAGGCGATCGATCCGAGCGCAAACACGTACAGCGGGCCGATGCCCACATCGATGCCATACAGCCCGACCGGCTGACCGAACAGTTCGACGTTCTCGCCGAGCGGGACGATCGCGAAGGTGGCGACGGCCGCGATCATCGCGAGCATCGGCGCGAGGTAGAAGAGGAAACCGGCCGAGGTCGACGGGCGGAAGTTCTCCTTGCCGAGCAGCTTCAGAATGTCGGCACCGGCCTGCAGCGTGCCGTAGGGGCCCGCGCGGTTTGGGCCATACCGGTGCTGGAAACGCCCGAGCAGCTTGCGCTCGACGGTCACGGCGGCCGGGATCAGCGTGAAGCCGACGAGGGCGATGACCAGGCCCTTGATGAGCTGCACCCACCACGTCTCGATCACGAACGTGTCGGCGATCGGGACGCCCGCGCCGAAGTCGATGACGAAGCTCATGCGGAGCGCACCTCGACCGGGCCGAGCGGCAGCTCGTCGGCGCCGCCACCGGGCACGCCGGCCTGCGCGACGACGGTGCCGGGCGCAACGCGCGAATCGAGGCGAGCGGTGAAGAGGGCCTCGACGCCGTCCACGACCAGCGTTGCGGGCGCGCCGTCGGCCAGCCCGAGGCGCTCGGCATCCGCCGGCGACAGGCGCGCGTCGGCGCTCGGCACCAAGAACCGCAGGGCAGGCGAGGCCGAGACCTCGGCGCCGCGCCAGAGCGAACCGGCGCGTGCCAGGCGCAGCGTGCCGTTCGGCGACGGGACGGCGGTCGGCTCGCCGGTGGCGGCGAGGTTGGAGGTGCCCTTCGGCCAGTGGGCTGCCGCTGGCGTCGCGGGCCAGCGCACGCCGCGGCCGCCGATGTCGTCGAGCGTGATGCCCGCGTAGAACGGGACGTCCGAGATCACTTCGCCGTGGACCATGCCTGCCGTGTGCAGCGCGGTGCGATCACCCAGGCGCGAGCCGAGCTGCGCAAGGACCCACCAGCCGGAACGCACGCCGTCCGGGCGGCGGATCGCGGGGCGGGCACGCTGGAGGCGGCCATCCGGATGCGTGAGCGTGCCCTCCTGCTCGGCGGCGGATTCGGCCGGGAAGATCACGTCGGCGTACTGCGCGACGCCGTCGGTGAGGAAGCCCGCCACGGCGATGTAGGCGGACCGCTCTAGCGCGGCGCGCCACGCCGGGCGACCCTGGAGGTCGGCGAGCGGGTCGATGGAGAGCGTGACGAGCGCCTCGAGTGAGCCGTCGCCAAGACCCTCGGCGAGGCCCGGCAGGTCGCGACCCGCGGTGGTGACTGGGCGCAGGCCAGGGCCGGCGTCGGGCAGCACGCCGACTTCGCGGAGCCCGCGGCCGTTGGTTCCGGCCGGGATCTCGAAGAGCCCGGAGCCGTCTTTGTTGCCACCGATTTCGAGCGCCTCGGCGATGCGCAGGAGGGCGCGAGCGGCTTCGTCGGCGCCGGGGCCTTGCAGCAGCGTCGGCCCGTAGAGGATCACGCGGTCTTCGCCAGCGGCCTTCAGCGAGTCGGCAAGTGCCGTCACGTCGGCGGGCTCAATGCCGGCCGCGCCAGCGGGGCCGTTGACATCCTCACCGTGCAGCGCTGCGGCGAGCGCGCGCAGGAAGGCCTCACTGCCACCCGGCGCGTACCGGACGGCCGTGCCGCGCGGGTCGAGCGTCGAGGGGCGCGACCCGGCGATCGTGAGCTTCGTGCCGAGGCGACGAGCGCCCTTGCGCAGGCGCAGGTCCAGGATCGGGGCGGTCTCGACCGGCTCGGCTTCGAGCAGCAGCACGTGATGGGCGAACTCGAGATCGGAAACGGTCGCCTGGAGGGTCGGTGCGTGGAGCGCAGCCAGGATCTCGCGCGACGGACCGGGCGCCGTGCGCGACTCCAGGTGCGGGCTCGCCAGCTGCTCGCGGAGGAGGCGCTGCAGGAGATAGCCCTCTTCGTTGAGCGTCTGGCCGCCCGCCAAACCGACGGTGCGCTCGCCAGAGGCACGCAGGAGCGCTGCCGCGCGGTCCAGCGCGTCATCCCAGGAGGCGGCTTCGAGCACGCCCGCTTCGTTGCGGACAAGGGGCCCGGTGAGGCGCTCGTCGACGCGACCTGCCTGGTACGCGAAGCGGCCCTTGTCGCACAGCCAGCCATCGTCGACGTCGTCGTTCTGACGGGAGAGCGTGCGCAGTACGCGTTCGTCGCGCACGGTGTAGGTGAGGTTGCACTGCGCCGGGCAGAGCGTGCAGACCGAGCCGCCGTTCTCGATGTCCCACGGGCGAGCGCGGAAGCGGTACGGGCGGCTGGTGAGCGCGCCGACGGGGCACAGCTCGATGATGTTGCCGCTGAACGGGGCGACATACGGGTGGTTGTCGAACGTGCCGACGTACGTGTCGGCGCCACGGTCGAGCAGGACGAGCTGGTGGTCCTCGGCGACCTCCTGACTGAACCGCACGCAGCGGTAACAGAGGATGCAGCGCTCGCGGTCGATCGCGATCAGCGGCGAGAGCTCCAGCGGTTTGGTGAAGTGGCGCTTGGGCTCCACCGTGCGCGTCGTGCCGCGGCCCCAGCCGTAGGTGATGTCCTGAAGCGGGCACTCGCCGCCCTTGTCGCACACCGGGCAGTCGAGCGGGTGGTTGACGAGCAGGAACTCGAGCACCGACTCCTGCGCGGCCTTGACCTTCGGCGCGGTCGTGTTCACGACCATGCCGTCCTTGACGGGCGTCGAGCACGCCGTCTGCAGCTTCGGGATGCCCTCGACCTCGACCAGGCACATGCGGCAGGCGCCGACCGGCTGCCCGAGCTTGGGCTCGTAACAAAAGACCGGAATCTCGACGTCGCCGAGTTTGGCGGCGTCGGCGAGCATCGTGCCTTCAGGCGCGACGACGTCACGACCGTCAATCGTGAAGGTGATCGGGCTGCGGGTAGGGCGAGGCATCGTGGAGGCGGCGACCCTACGCGAGGACGCGGATGGGCGTTTCGACGTGGGGATCCAGGTCCATGAGGAAGTCCGGTGATGCGCGGCGCATTTCGATGTGCGCTTCGAACTCGTCGCGGAACTTCGCGATGAGCGACCCGACCGGCATCGCCATCGCGTCGCCGAGCACGCACAGGCAGTTGCCCTGGATCTGCTGGCACACCGACGCCAGGCGATCGAGGTCCATCGGCGTCGCGAGGCCCTCGTCGATGCGCTCGAGCATGCGGAGCGTCCAGTTGGTGCCCTCGCGGCACGGGGTGCACTTGCCGCACGACTCGTGGCGGTAGAACGCCGCGAGCTTGAGCGCCACCTGCACGGGCGAGCTGGTGTCGTCGCAGATGATGATCGCGCCGGACCCGAGCATCGAGCCCTTCTTCGCGATCGAGTCGAAGTCGTAGGGCGTGTCGAGGTCTTCGGGCAGCAGCACCGGCGACGAGGAGCCACCCGGGAACCAGAACTTCACCTCATGGCCAGCAGTCGGGCCGCCGGCGAGGTCGTAGAGGATGTCGCGGGCGCGCATCCCGAGTTCGATCTCGTAGTTGCCCGGGCGCTGCACGTGCCCCGAGATCGAGATCAGCTTCGTGCCGGACGACCGCTCGACGCCGAGCTTGGCGTATTCCTCGCCGCCCATGCCCAGGATCACCGGGATGGTCGCGAGGGTCTCGACGTTGTTGAGCAGGGTCGGGCCCTGGTAGAGGCCCTGGTTGGCCGGGAACGGCGGCTTGAGGCGCGGGTTGCCGCGCTTGCCCTCGAGCGAGTCGAGCAGGCCCGTCTCCTCGCCGCAGATGTAGGCGCCGGCGCCGCGGTGCACCCACAGCTCCAGATTGTGGCCCGAGCCGAGGATGTTGTCGCCGAGGTAGCCAGCGGCCTTGGCCTCTTCGACGGCGGCCTCCAGCACGTCGGCCTGGTGCATGTACTCACCGCGGATGTAGATGAAGGCTTTGTTCGCGCTCACCGTGTAGGCCGCGATGATCATGCCCTCGATCAGGCTGTGCGGCGACTTCTGCAGCAGCTCGCGGTCCTTGAAGGTGCCGGGCTCGGACTCATCCGCATTGCAGACGAGGTACTTGTCCATGCCGCCGGCCGGAATGAAGGAGGCCTTCATGCCGAGTGGGAAGCCAGCGCCACCGCGGCCGCGGAGGCCGGACTGCTTGAGCTCCTCGATGATGCCGTCTTGAGGGCGCCGCAGGGCGTCCTTCATGATCTCGTATCCGCCGCGACGCTCGTAGACCTCGCGCGTGGCGAGGCCCGGCTCGTCGATGCCGTCGAACAGGAGATGCGGGGCAGCAGGGGTGCTCAAAGCGAGTCGTCCTCCGGGTCCTGGCCCGTCGCGCGGTCTTCGGTTGCGACGTCCTTGTTCGGGTCGTCGGACGGCTGCGTGGTCGAGCTGTGGCGACGCGGGTCGGGGCCAACCCCTTCGACGCTGGTCTCGTCGCCGGGCGTCTGGCTCTTGACCTGATCGCCTGACGGCTTGGCCGACGAACTCTCGGCGATGACCGATTGCGGACCGGCGGAGCCGTGGGTGGGCCTGTCGCCGGCGCCCGGATCGACGCTCGCGCGGTTGTTGATCTGGCGATCCGGGAAGACGGCCGGGCCGCCCTGCGTGGCGACCGTCTCCAGCACCTGCGAGACCTCGTCTACGTCGACGGGGCCGACATACAGGCCGTCGATCGAGATCATCGGCGCGATGTCGCACGCGCCGAGGCATTCAAAGCCGCGGACGTGGAACTCGTCTTTGCGGTCGGCGGTCTCGACCTCGAACTGGTGCAGCAGCGCGTCGGCGCCGCGCAGCGAGCACGAGATGTTCGTGCAGACGTAGATCGTGTTCTTGCCGATCTCCTCGGTCTCGAACATGTCGTAGAAGGTCGCGACGGCCATGATCTCCGCGGGCGTGCGCTGCAGCACGGCCGCGACCTGCCAGACGGCGGTCGGCGAGCACCAGTGGTGCGTGCGCTGCGCCGCCCAGAGCGCGGGAATGATCGCGGACTTGGAATCGGGGTAGCGCGAGAGCGCGTCTTCGATCTCGGCCTTGAGCGCCTCGGGCACCGGCGTGGTCGCGAGGTCGGGGACGCCCGCCGGATCCTTCGACAGATCGGCCGGGGTGTCCCAGCCGGGCACGCGCGAACCGTCGGGCCGACGCGGGATCGACTTGTCGCGTGGGCCGAGCGCACCGGGCTCGGGGGCGACGACCGGTGAGTCGCGCGTCTCAATGTAGGGCCCGTGGCTCATCGCCTGGTCACCATAGGGCCAGGGCTGACGGATGCTCCGATGACGTCACGGCACGAGACGATCACGAGGCCCATCCTTACACCGCACCCGGCTGGCGCAAACATCGTGCGTGTTGTTGCACGGCCAGGCGCGGTCGAACGATGGACCAGCGGCCAGGCGCGCCAGCGGATTTGGGCAATAGCGGACCCGTACGAGATCGCTCTCCGCAGGCACCCGACCCACCTCCGCTGCTGCGCGGCCACCGGGCTATCAGGGCGTATCCGGGGTGACGTTGCCCTGCGGTGCGTCTCGTGCGGCCGTGTACGCCCGGCGAATCCTCGCGTACGACTGGTCGCCGCTCAGGAAACGAGCCGCAGCCGGCGAACTCGCGCACTCCAGGCCAGCGATCGACGTGCACATCGGTTCGATCAGCCCGCCGGCGCGGATCCGATAGCCCCAGCCGAGTCCTTGGCGGTCATAGGCGAGCACGGACAGCACCGTCCGGCCGTTGGAGAAGAACGCTCCCGTGCGGCCGATCGACGTCAGGCCCGGCGCCGGACCCTCCACGCCGGTCAGCTCCACCTGCTTGCCGTCGACGTACCCGGCCTGGCACAACGCGAGGTCGTCGAGCTTGCCGAGGCACGTGGCAGCGTCCTTCGCGAACCGGCCGGCCTCCGCCTGCGCGCCGGCTGGGCTCTTGGCGTTCTTGACTGCCTCGGCAGCAGGGCGGGCCGCTGGGTTCAGCTCCGCAGCGCCGGAGCGGGCGGCGGCGACCGGGCGCGGCGCCTCGGGCTCTGTCGAGCCTTCGTCGGAGGTCAGGCCAACCGCCAGGCCAATGAGGAACAGCAACACAAGGGCCGCGCCGCCGATAGGCAACACGGCAGCCATCCCGGACCCCGGTCGTTCGCTGACCGACTTCGGCCCGTCGTGGTCGCGGTCGAGCCCAGAGGGCCAGGACACGACCACCGTCTCGGCCACGCGATCGTGGATCGACGCGAGGCGCCCGCTTCGCGCCGGAGCAAAGGTCAGGTCGGCCACAACGTAGGTCAGCGCCGCGAGGAGCATCACCATCGTCATCAGCGGCGAGGTGCCGAACGCCGCGTCCAACAAGGGACCGGCGAACGCTGCGAGCGCGACCGGGCCCAAGAAGGCCAGTGCCCGGCGGCGCGCGGCCCGGCGCGTCAGTGGCGAGCCGTCTGCCGCGACGATGCGCACGCCAGCGACGCGCTTGCCGATAGTGAACCCGTTCTTGTGGCCGTCGCGGCCCGGCCACCACGCAAGGTAGACGATCGGCACGGTCCAGAGGAGCAGGCCGATCACGGCCACGCCGACGAGCTCCGACGCCGACGAATCCTCGTCCACCGAGCCGCCGACGACCATTTGGCCGTCGCCACTCACCGCACCCGCGATGAGCAGGGCGGCGAACCCGACCACGAGGGCGATGACCAGGAACGCGAGCATGCCCACGAAGGTGTCGACGAGATGCGCAAGCACGCGCCGATCGAGCGGCGCGACTTCGAGCCCGCCGGACGGGTGCGGAGCGGGTTCATCCGGCGGAAGGTCCGACGGGTGGTGCTGGGACGTGGACGGACTGCTCATGCGCCAACCCTGTCGCATCGCCGGGCGGCTCGCACGGATCGGGGGAGCCCGGGGGTCACCGGCCACCCGCCGACGACGCTCAGCCGGGTCGCGGGTCCACGCGTGCCTGTCAGCGGCGCGCGAGCCCGATGCGGGCGCCCGAGCGGCATGACTTCCCGGTGTCGCACACCCGCACCCAGGCGGTCTTCGTCGTCTTCGGCTTGAGGGCTCGAACGACCTTGGCCGGCAGGTGCAGGCGAACCGTCCGCCCCGCTCCGGTCTCGACCGACACCTTTCGGGTGTGCTTCCAGCCCGGCGCCCGAAGCTCCACGCGCCCGTGGCAGGCCGTGACGCCGACGCAGACGACCCGCAGCGTGAGTCGACGCGCACCGCGACGAAGGGCGATCTTCTTCCCTTCGATCCGCAGCCGCCCGACGTCACCGAGCTTTGCCGGCGGGGGAAGCTGGTTATGCGCTGAAGGCGTGGTGGCGCCGACCGAATCCTCCGGCGTGGACGGAAGCTCTGGCGCCTCGGGCCCGCTCAGCTTGGCCTTTCGCGGGCCAATGTACGCACGCGCCACGGCCATGCTCTCGCGCTCGCTGTTGTCGACGCGCAACAGCGCCGAGTCGAACGCGTTGAACGGCTCCTGCCACATGCCGTAGAGGTACATCCGCTCCAGTCGGGGTGTGCGGCCCGCGAGCGTGAACATCCAGCGCAGGGAGTCGGCGGCACGAGACTCGTTGGCCGGCAGCCCGCTCGACGCGCCCGGCGGCTGGAAGGAGACGAGCCCACCGACCTCGGTGATCCAGACGGGTCCGTCCGTCACGGCGAGCATCTGGTCGAGCCCGCCCCGCGCGAAGTAGGTCGCGTCGTAGTAGTCGTGGATCCCCCAGACCGCCGGCTTGCTTTGCAGTGCCGCGCGATAGGCACCCAGGTAGGTGGGCATGCTGGCCGCGTCCAAAAGGTTCCCAGCCACGGCCGTGCAGCGCCCGGTGCAGACGGTTGCCGCAGCGTTGAAATAGGCGGCCGCCAAGGCGGGGTTGCCGGCCGTCGGCTGGCTGGAGTGATTGGGCTCGTTCCACGCCTCGACGGCTTCGATGCCGGGGTAGCGATCAAGGAGCTCCGTCAGCGCGGACGCGTACTGCGCGGTCGACGGGGCAATACAGGGGCCTCCATCGCAGCGGTTCGGCTTGTCGATCGTCGGCGCAACGAGCACGGGGAATCCCTGAAGCTCCGCGCGACGCAGCCATTCGTTCCAGCTGCCGTCGCGGCGCGCCGCGTCCCACGGCAGCACGAGGCGCACGCGCGTGAAGGCGAGTTCGTGGAGATGCGGAGCATCAAAGAGCGCAGAGCGCCCGTCGGACATCCCGAATTCCGTGGCCCGAGCCTCGTCAGCCGCCGGCCCACCAGCCATCGCTACCGCCGACAGGACGGCAGCGGCGATCAGCGCCGGGACACGGCGCAACCGGCGGCGAAGCTGGGTCCCGGCGCCCACGGACTACTTCCGCTTGAAGCTGACGGTCGTGGTGATCGTCGCGATGACGGTTCCACTCGGATCGACGACCTCGATCACGACCCTGATCTTCTTGGCCTTGCGGGCCGTGGCGAGCTTGGCGCCTTTCAGCTTCACGTCGACCGAGGCCTTCCCGCCCTTCAGCTTCGAGGTCTTGCTCCCAAGCGGCTTGCCCTTCCCCTTGCTGGTGAGCAGGCGAACGCGGCAGGTCGAACCGACCGGCGCGGTCTTGGCCGAGCAGGTCACGCGGAGCGTGCTGCGCAGGGCGACCTTCAGCGGCCCGACGAGCTTCAGCTTCACGGGCGGCTTGCCGGGACGACCCGGCGGAGGCGTGGTGTCCGGCTTCCCGGGCTTGGGCGTGGGGGTCGGTGCGGGCGTCGGCGTCGGGGCGGTGGTCGGCGTCGGCGTGGGGGTTGGCGTCGGGATATCGACCGTCTGGCAGTTCGGAGGGGTGCCGACCTTGCCGGGCGGGCACGTCGCCGGGACCGGGACCGGATAGCACGGGTAGCCGGGGTACGACGCCGTCGGGTACAGCGGATAGCCGGGATACGTCGGGTAACCGGGGTAATCGGCGCAGCAGGGGTACACCGCACCCGGGTACGTCGGATCGCACCCCGGGTAGCCCGGATACCCCGGATAACCGGGGTACCCCGGGTAGGTGGCGTTCTGGGCCGTCACCGTCGACGCGGGCGACACATCGGCCGCAATCGCCGGGGAGGTGAACAACCCGCCCACGAGAAAGACGAGGGCGACGAGTAGGGCGGAGTGGCGACGTGACGTCATTGGGCTCTCTGTGGCTGGCAGCCGGTCGTGGGACCGGAGGTCGTTGCGTCCGTGTGGCCCGGGGGGAGCTCATCGCCGGTCACTGCGTGCCGCTGGAAGCACGTCGCGCCGGCGCGGATGCGCGGCATTATGCCGAAAAGAACGCCACGCACCGAATCGCGACTCGACTCAGTACTCCGCGTGCACCTCGGTACGTCGATTGAGCTGGCGGCCTCGACCCGTGGCGTTCGAGGCGCGCGGACCGCGCTCACCCCGGGAGATCCGACTCGCATTCGAGGTCGGAACACCGAGGAGGGCGGCCAGGCGATTGCAGGTGACCTTCGCGCGGGCCTCGCCCAGCGCCACGTTGAATGACGCGGAGTCTCGATCGTCGGTGAACCCGACGCACCGCAGGGCCTTGACGCCGCGGAGCCGCACGGCCAGCCGGCCGAGGTACTCACGCTCGCCCGCACCCAGCGTCGCGGAACCGGACGCGAAGAAGACCGGGCGCGGGACCCAGAACGACTTCCCGATCAGGGTCGAGCCGGCGCGCGTGACGCGGCGCCGGCCATCGGCGCCCAGGACCGTCGCAACGATCTGAATTCGCGCGCCTTGCGGGCGCTGCACGATCGCTCGCCCGAGCGCCGTCAGCGCGACCTCGACCGCAAGCTCACTGGTGCCGGTGCCCTGACGACGGGCATGCCCGACCACGACGCGACGGCCATTCATGTTGGCCAGGAGCGTGACATCACAGGAAGCGACCGTCGTGCGCTCGGCGGTGCACACCGCGGTCGTCGTCCCGGTCACGACGGCGCGCCGCGAGGTGCGGACGGCCACCTTCGAGGGCGCGCGCGCCTCGCTCGGCGTGCTGCCAGGTGACGAGGGGTGCGCCGCCGGGGCGGCCGCTGCGCCGACAACGGACGAGGCGGGCGCTGGCGACGTCACGGTGGCGGTGAACACGGCCGTCGTCGCCTGACCGTAGGCATCAGTGACCCGGAACGACACGCCGGTCGCCTTCCCGGAGAACCCTGGGGCCGGGACGAAGCTCACGCGGCCGGACGTCGCGTCCAGTGCGTAGGTGCCCTGCCCCGGGATGGTCACGACGGTCGTCGGGAGCCCGTCGCCGTCGAGCAGCGTGATCGTCGACCCGGCCGGCAGCGGAATCGACTGTTCCTGAACGGTGGTCCCCGGGCCACTCGTGGCTTCGTTGACTACAGCCGGCTGCGGCGGGAGCGTCACGAACGGTGCGTACGTCGCGTCGCCGTGCTGTCCGCTCGAGTCCGTCACGCGGTACGTGACGGGGTCCGGGGCGCCAAGGAAGCCGACGCTCGGCACGAACGTGATCGTGCCCGAGTCCGGATCCAGGGTGTAGATGCCGGAGGCGCGAGCGACCCGCAAGACGAGGTCGCCGCCAGCGCCCACGAGCCGCACGGCCCCGCCCATCGGCGTGACGACGTGGCGGGTCTGCGGCGCGGTTCCAAGGCCGGTCGACGTCAGCTCCAGCGGAGCGGGCGCGAGGATCGGCGTTGGCGTCGGCGTCGGCGTCGCGGTCGGGGTGGGCGTCGCGGTCGGCGCCGCGGTCGGCGCCGCGGTCGGCGCCGCGGTCGGCGTTGGCGTCGGCGTCGCGGTCGGCGTTGGCGTCGGCGCCGCGGTCGGCGTTGGCGTTGGCGTTGGCGTCGGCGCCGCGGTCGGCGTTGGCGTTGGCGTTGGCGTCGGCGTCGCGGTTGGCGTCGGCGTCGCGGTTGGCGTCGGCGTCGCGGTTGGCGTCGGCGTCGCGGTTGGCGTCGGCGTCGCGGTTGGCGTCGGCGTCGCGGTTGGCGTCGGCGTCGCGGTTGGCGTCGCGGTTGGCGTCGCGGTTGGCGTCGGCGTCGGCGTCGGCGTCGGTGTCGGCGTCGGCGTCGCGGTTGGCGTCGGCGTCGCGGTTGGCGTCGGCGTCGGTGTCGGTGTTGGTGTTGGCGTAGGCGCCGACGTGATCTCCCAGGTGTAGGACGCCTCCGGCCCGAGGTTGCCAGCGGCGTCGGTGGCCCGGACCTTGAGCGCGTGCGATTCGACCGCCAGATTGGTGAAGGCGCGCGGGCTGGCGCAAGCACTCCACGACCCGCCGTCCAGGCGGCACTCAAAGGTCGAGGGCACAGTCGCGGTGGCGTGGTCGTCGGCGCGGAAGGTGAACGTCGCCGCCGTCGCGGTGGTCAGCGCGTCCGGCGTGGAGAGGAACTCGACGCTCGGCGGGGTCAGATCAACCGCAACCTCTTCGGTGGCGGGATCCTCGGCCGTCGCCAGCGTGGCATCAATTTGGGTATCACCGGAGTGCGCCACGATGCGATTGACCAAGGAGCCCTCGGTCGCCGGGAGCACCACTTGGAACACGAGGGCGGCGGACCCATTGCCTTCGACCGCGAACGGCGCCGCGATCATCCCCACGTTCCCCACGACCTCCGGGTCAGGGAGGGCATTGCCGCCATAGGTGAGCGATCCGGGCACGAACGTCGCGCCGGCCGGCAGCGTGTCGACAAAGTCGTCGAACGTGACCGGGGCGGCACTGTCGTTATGAATCGTCGCGGTGTACGTGACTGTGCGACTTGCGACCGAAGCTCCGACGGTCGTGCGATCGACCGCGAGGGTCAGGCGCAGCTTGTTCTCCACGGGCTGAATCGCGCTGAGGGCGGCGAAGTTGTCGGTCGCCGTGTGTGCCGGGTTCTGACCGGACGAGATGAACCCGACTGGCGACAGCGATGTGGACGAGGTCGTCGCCTCCGCCGCACGGAAGGTGTACTTCGCGGTGTAGGGCGTATTCGCCGTGCTCACGACGTTTCCGAGCGGAATGAACGGGCTGTCGATCAGGGTCGTGCAGTTCTTCGAGACCGACGGGCACCCGGATTCGTTCATGGCGATCTCGGTGCGGATGAGGCGCAGGGACTTCGCGGGGAAGGACGCGTACCCGGCCGGTGAGAACGACATGACCTTCGCTGCCCCGATCGTGCCCGTGGTTCCGGTCACGGTGACGTCGACCGAGCCACCCAAGGCTGGGGTCGTCGTGGACACCGCGATGTTCGTGACCTTGTTGGCGTTGTTGAAGTTCTGACTCTCGACCGTGGCCGAGAACGACTGTGCGGCGGCCGCGACGCCACCGGCGCCCGGCTTGCCCGCGAACACGCGAACCGCGTGCGTCTCGGCCACCGCGGTCGCGACCGTCGCCTTCAGGAAGATGGAGACGGGACGGGTCGCGCCGGCAGGCATCGCACCGACGTGCACCAGCCCGTTCTCATTCGGAGCCAGGCCAATGTTCGAACCGCTGAAGGTGTCAGCCTTGACCCAAACATCGGACGCCGCCGTGCCGCCATCGTTCGTCACGACGTAGGTCGCGTAGGTCCCGAACAGCAACCCTTGGTTCGTAGCCGTGTCGATGTAGAGCACCGGGCTCGACGTCCGCGTCACCGTCCAAGCGAGCGCGCCCTGGGGGAGCAGGAGCCCGAGGAGCGCGACGACCAGCACCGCCCACCTGCTGGGCCGTTGGAGGGTGAGGCGCGCCGGGACGCGGAGGAGGGAAGGCATAGGGCAGTTCGTCCGGGAAGAGGTCCACACAGCAGTCGACCGCATCCGCAACGGGCTGAAGCGGATTTCATCTGCCATCCCGGCTTCAGGCCGAACTCGGTCCGATTGGCCCCCACCGTCTGGCCCGTCTCGTAGCCGCCGGCTTGGTCGTGACGGTTTGCGCCTGACGTCCTGAGGCGTCCGCCACTTCACCAGCCCACCCTGACGCGAACCCGGCTTGGGCGCCCGGCATCGCCGGTACGCTCGCGCGGTGATCGTCGACCAGGCCGTCTACTGCGATGGAAAGCGGGCCTACGAACCTGACTCGATGCAGGAGACGATCGATGCTGCCCGAGCGCACGGTGGTGTGGCGTGGGTTGGCATGCAGAAGCCGACCGACGAGGAGATCGCCGAGATCACCAGGATCTTCGATCTGCACGAACTCGCCGTTGAGGATGCCGTCCACGCGCATCAGAGAGCCAAACTCGAGCGGTACGGCGAAACGCTGTTCTGTGTACTGCGCCCTGCCCGCTACCACGACGACCTTGAAACGGTCGAGTTCGGCGAGCTGCACGTGTTCGCCGGTCGCGACTTCGTCATCACGGTGCGCCACAGCGCGATGACGCGCGTGGGCCGCGTCCGCGAGGCGCTGGAGTTGCGTCCCGACCTGCTGCGGCGCGGGCCCGTGGCGATCCTGCACGCGATCATGGACCGGGTCGTCGACGACTATGCGCCGGTCGTTGCCGGCCTGGAGAACGACATCGACGAGATCGAGGACCAGGTGTTCGCTGGCGAGCCCGAGGTGTCGCGCCGGATCTACGAGCTGATCCGCGAGGTGATCGCGTTCCAGCGAGCGAGCAAGCCGCTGCTTCCGATGCTCGATCGCCTGCTCCTCGACGAGTCCATCGAGCAGGACGAACGCCGCTACCTGCGGGACGTGCTCGACCATGCCAAGGGCGTGAGCGAGCAGACGGACCTGTTCCGCCAGCTCCTGCAGAACATCCTCGACGTGAATATGACGCTGGAGACGAAGGCCCTCAGCGAGGCGGCAATCGCGCAGAACGAGGAGACCAAGCGCCTCTCCGAAGTGGC
Organism: Solirubrobacteraceae bacterium; assembly: GCA_032119595.1. Lineage (GTDB taxonomy): Bacteria > Actinomycetota > Thermoleophilia > Solirubrobacterales > Solirubrobacteraceae > JAGIBJ01. The sequence continues at coordinate 571,823 of JAUMBQ010000006.1, forward strand.
GATCGCCCAGAACGAGGAGGTCAAGAAGATCTCTTCCTGGGCCGCGATCCTCTTCGCCCCCACGCTCGTCGGCAGCATCTACGGCATGAACTTCGATCACATGCCAGAGCTCGCCTGGCAATACGGCTACCCACTTTCGCTCGCGCTGATGCTCAGCGTGTCCGTGACGCTCTACCTGGTGTTCAAGAACCGCCGCTGGATCTGACGCACGGCCCGCGAGCACGACGCAGCTCGCGCGCCGACGGCACTCACAAGAGCGGCTGGACCATGGCCGCAACGCTCGGGCTCGCCGGACGAGGCCGCGGCTTGCTGCGGGGCACGGGCGTGTGGCTGCACCCGCAGCCCATTCCGGCTCGGTCGAACGCCCGTCGGACTCCTCGCTCGATGCGTGCCCGGTCCTGGAGCCAGGCTTGGCGGCCCGGCAACCCGGTGACGTCATGGCAGTTACGACCAGGTCCGCTCTCGCAGAACTTGCTGACGCTCCCGCTGCGGGCGAAGTGGAATCCCCAGCCGTTTCCAGCGGGATCCCAAGCGACCACGTACGCCTCACGCCCCGCACGCGGGAAGTACGTCCCGACGGACCCCGGTGTGCCCTCCGCCTTTCGCAGCGCGACTGCACCATGTTCATAGGCACCTGGCGGAAGCGCCAGGGCAGCAGGCGACGAGCAGTCGCGATAACGGTCGTGACGAGTCTCGGCCGAACCTCGATACACACAGCGGCTGAACGCGATCGAGAGCGCGCTGGCCAGCCTCTGGGCGTCAGCCTCACTCACGACCCGCAGCACACCAAACCCGTCGTCGATTTCGGGCATCGACGCCAAGTTGTCGGGGGCGTCGGCCCGCGACACCACCTGCGTCTCACCCGAGACGAGACCACTCGTACTGTCGAGCACCCTCGGCACCACTTGCATACCGATCGTCAGCACCATCATCCCTGCGGCGGCAGCGAGGATGACCATCTTCACGCTTGCCTCTCTACCAATCATCGAGACCGGGACCGGAGAGGGCTGCCGAGCACGAACGACGACCGTCCTCGCAACCCGATCGTGGCCCGTCTGGCGACCCTGCCCACGGAGCGCAGGGAAGACGTTGTCGACGATCGCAGCAACGATCGTCAGCATCAGGCCTGCGATCACGAACTCGTAGCGGCCGGTGTGGTTCCCCGCGAACATCCACACCGCAGCGACTCCCAATGGGACCACGACCGCGAAAAGCCCCCGGCGCAGCGCAATTCCAGGGCTGATCGCCGTGCCATCGGCTCGCACGATGCGTAGGCCGAGTAGACGCTTCCCCGGTGTGAGCCCCGACCACCGCCGCGATCCTGGGATCACGCCGTGGTAGAGCAGCGGAATGCCGACGAGGACCGCCCAGATCGCGACCCCGCCAACACGGTCGGAAGGAGTGAAGTCGAAGAGCTCGTCGTCGATCCCGACCAGACCGCGACGGACTTCGAGACCAAGCCGGACCAAACCTGCGATCAGGAACAGATCGACCGCGCCAGCGAGCGCTCGGCTCCAGCTCAGCGACGCAATGCGAAGCGGGGGTCGCACCTCGACCGGCAGCGGTTCCGTGGCCTCGGCATCCGCGATCCCAGCTGTCATGGCCTGAGGATCGGCAACGCCGCATAGCGCATCAGGTCGCCTGGACGAAATTTGCGTGTGCCTGCACCGCCGTGAACACGGCTCCTACCGGAACGGCACGAGCCTGCCGACCTACTTGAACGGCACGAGCGTGCTGCCGCCCGGTGCGCGGCCTCGCCCGAGCGAGGTGACCGACACGGGCTGCCCCTTCTTCGGTCGCTCAATCACCGTCGAGGTGCCCGTGACGACCGTCGCAGGCTTCTTGCCGACCTGCACCGCGTACGCCTCGGCGCCGCAGACGCCAAGCCAGGAGATCGTCGTCGCCTTCTTGGAGACGGTCTTCTTGCCCTGCTTCACCTTGATCGCTGCGGCCTTCTTGAAGGCCACGTTCCCTGGTCCACCGAGATGATCCGGGACGCCCGCGTTGTAGGTGCCGACGATGAACGTGTCGCGCACCGTGGAACCGTTGACCACCTCGACGGTGACCTGCGATCGACCACCACCAGCCATCGGCGACACGACGCGCTTGCCGCTGGGCGCCGTCTCCTCCCCGAGGATGCGCTGCGCGCCATCAGCAGCATGTTCGACAAACCGCAGCGTCTGCCCGGCGAGGCCGCTTGCCTTCCAGGTGATCGTCGGCGAGCACTGGGTTGCGCTGAGTTCAGCGTCCACCTGCGGCGGGGCAAGCACCGCAGCGAACTGCGGCTTGGTGATCGCCGGCGCCCCCTTGCCTATCGCCTCGACGGTGTACTTGCCCGCCTTGGGCTGGTCGACGACGAACGACACTGACCGACCCGTGCCAGGCGCCGCGACGGCCCGGCTCGTCTTGACCGCCTTCGTGGCGGTCGAGGTGATCGAGAGGCCCGGGCCGGTGAGCTTCACGGCCGGCGACCCGCTGCCTGGAGCCCCAGCCTCCGCGGCCACGCGGAACGACAACAGCCCCTCCTCGCCGGTGGCGGAGAACGACTGGCGAGTCTTGCCCTTCGCCTGGGCCGCGCGAGCCAGTGTGGCGCGCTGCGCGGGCGTGGCAATGGCGCTCTCGCCCTGGTCTCGGGCGGCGCGCGTCGCCTTCGGCGGATCGGGGACCGGCGGCTTCAGCGCTTTGAACGCGGACAGATCACAGCCGCTGCCGAGCACGTGGTCGCCGGTCGCGAAGTCGTAGGTGAATCCGACGCGGTGACCGAGGAGTTCGGGGCAGGCGCCCAGCTTCAGCCCGGCAGAGTCGCCGGTGAACACGGCGTCGCCCGCGCCACTGAGACCGAGGATCGAGATCTGGCCACGCGCCGCCGCATAGGCGCGACTGGTCGACGCGTCGAGCCACAGTTCGCCGGCGCCGCCGATCGTGAAAATCGTTCCACCGGTCGGATCCGAGAGGCCCATGTCGAGTTTGCCGCCGACGATTCCTCGCGCCGGCCAGACGCCCGCCTTCAGCGTGCCGGCCGGCTGGTCCCAGAGTTTGGTGGCCACCGACCCGGTGATTGCGAGGTTCTCCAGGCCGTAGTCGCCGATCTTGTCCCACGCGACGCCGAACTGGCCATCGACGCTCACGAACTCCGAGGGCAGGATGAGCAGCGGCCCGAGCTTCTGGGGCTCGTGCTTCTGATCGAGGCTGAAGCCGAGGCCCGCGCTGAACGATCCGGGGCCGTTGTGGTGCAGGTTGCCGAGCGGCAGCGTCACCGAGGCGCGCTGCAGGTAGATCGCCTTGCCGTAGACCGGGAAGTTCAGCCCATCGACGCCGAGCGCCAGCGACACGAAGTGCCCGCCGGCAAACGGAACGCCCGTCGTGACCAGCGTGCCGGAGATCTCCTTGCTCGCCTTCTCGCCAATCTCGATGTTGATGGCGTTCGGGTCGAGCGCTGGGGCCGGCGGATTGAGGAACGACGGCGCACCCTTGCCACTGATGGTGAGCTGGTCGTCGACGAGGTCGTAGGCCATCTTGGCCTCGCTCAGCTTGAAGATCGGGTTCTTGAAGATCGCCTTGTCCGGAAGCTCGCCGCTGTTGTTGACGCCGAGCTCGATGGCGCGCACGCCGTTGTCGTTGTCCGTCGTGATCTTGAGGCCGACGCCGACGACGCCCTTGCCGTCGCCGAAGCTGCCTTCTTTCCAGTCGAAGGCTTTCGTGGGGTCGGTCGGCAAGGCGATCTCCAGGCTCACGGCCGACGTGCCAGCGGTCATCTCTACGCCGAGCTTTCCGCTCACTGGCCAGCCCACGAAGGTCTTCATCGGAGGGATCGTGCCGGCGAGGAACAGCGAGAACTTGGTGGTCTCGGTCTCGAAGCCGACGTCGGCCCCACCCGGAACGCCGCCCACCAGGTAAGCCTGCTTCTTGTACGGCAGCTTGACGGTGCGGTCACCCTCGAAACGGACCCGCCGGCTCGTGGCGTCGAACACCACGTTGCCGCCCTCGGGGAAGTCGAGGCCGTTCATCCGGAACGCCTTGGTGGTGTGCCACTCCTCAGGCCCGTCGCTCTCGAAGCACTCGCCCTTGGCCTGCATCGAGGAGCCGAAATCGACCTTCTTCACGCACCCGGGCTTTTGGAAGTCGACGATGATGTCGGACTCCGGCGTGACCGTCTTCGTCGGCTCCTTGCAGCGACCGTTGGGCAGCAGCTCTGCGCCTGCTGGGCCCTTCGGACACACGTCGAGGCGGCCGGGTGCGTCGAGCACCCATGCGACGCCCGGCGTGAGTGGTTCCAGGGTGTAGGTGCCGTCGGCGGCGGAGGTTGCTTCGCGCGGCTCTTCGTCTGCGGCGACCGCACGGATCTTGATGCCCTCGACCGGCTCGTCGTCACCACTCGTCACCGTCCCGGTCACCTTCACGGGCGCGGGGCCCTTGAAGTCGATCGTTCGATCGCTCGGCGTGGTCGTAGTGACCGATCGCTGGCAGCCCGTGGTGCCTAGCGAAGCGCAGACGCCCTTCTTGGTCGAGCGGACCTTCCACTGCCCCTCCTTCACGAGCACCGAGTAGCGGCCGTTGGCGTTGGTTGCCTGCGTGTACTTTTCGCCGTCGCCGCCGATCTGCTCCACGACCATCGTCGCCCCGCTGATCGGCTTGTCGACCTTGCTGCCGCGCTCCCGGCCGCGGACGGTGCCGGCGATCTCGTAGGTGTCCGGGCCCACGATCGCGTAGTAGTCGCCGTCCTCGTAGGCGTTGGAGCCGATCTGCGTGTACGTGTAGCCGTGCGTGCGCCAGCCGCCGGTGGCGGCCTTCGCTTTGAGGGTGCAGCTTCCGGAGCCGCCGAACTCAAAGAGCGCTGGGCAGGCCTCGCCGACGGTGTCGAAGTCGCCCATGTTCAGGGTGTTCGTGAAGAGGCGCGGGAGCCAATAGTTGAAGCCGGGCTGCGACACGTACCCCGACGACATGCTCGCCGTCGTCGTCTCGCCGATGCGCAGGACGTGCTTGCCCATCGTGAACGTGACGCCGCCGACCGCGTAGTAGCACCGGGTGCCTTCGCCGCCGATCACGAGGCAATCGCCCTCGACGGGCGGCGGACCGAGCTGAGGGGTCGGCGCGGCCAACGCCGGCGCGGCGCCGAGGAGCCCTGCGACCGGGAGCACGACGGCGGCAGCGAAGGCAAGCAGGCGACGACGCATCAGCGACCTCCCGTGAGCGAGATCGTGGTCGAACGAGAGACGGTCGCGCGCGAGGCACCCTCGGTGATCGTGAGCTCGATGGTGAGCGGCAGCCGGCGCGAGGACTTCAGCTTGCGACGACCAGCCGCCGTCAGCCAGGCCTTGGCCTTCACGGCGCCGGTTCCCGAGACGGTTCCGGCACCCATCGATTTCTTGCCGGCCCGCAGGGCGACGCTGAGCGTGCAGCGCGTGCTCGGATCGCAAGCGGCCGTGCCGATCGTCATTGCGCCCGACGACCGCTTCAGCTTGACGGACTTCGCGAGCTTGACGGCGCCAGCGAGGGTCGACGCCGATCGCGGCGCGCGCGGAGCCGGGACGACCACCGGCAGGGCCTGCGGCCCTCCGTTGAACGGGACGCTGGTCGCATCGGCGAGCGTCTCAAATGGCGTCCCGCCTCCTGGCGCGGACGCGCCGACGGTGGCCGGGTCGGCGCAGGTCGTGAAGTCGTCGAGGGTGGCATCGACCAGCACGGTCTTGCCGACGCGGGTGTCGCAGGTGAGCGTGTCGGCCTCACCGTCGACGGCTTCGAAGCGATCGGACCCGGCGCCGGACGTGAGTTGGTCCCGGCCCGTGCCGCCGTCGAGAACGTCAGAACCAGCGCCGCCGCCGATCGTGTCGGCGCCCGGACCGCCGCGCAGATCATCGGCTGCTCCGCCGCCCGTCAGGAGGTCGTCGCCTTCGCCGCCGACGACCGTCTCGGCGTCGACCTTGTCTTTCTCGCCTCCGCCCGCCACCGTCGGGTCGCCGTCGTTGGCCAGCGCGTCGAGGGTCACGCTCACGGTGGTCGCACGGTCGGCGTACGAGACGGTGTCGTCGCCCGCCTCACCGGTCATCGCGTCCTTGCCGTCGCCGCCGATGAGCAGGTCATCGCCGCCGCCGCCGAGCATCGCGTCGTCGCCTGGGCCGCCAAGCAGCTGCTCGGGGGCACTGGATCCGGTGAGGGTGTCGTGGCCCGCAAACCCGTCGAGGACGACCGCACCGCCGCCGCCGAGCAGGGTGTCGGCGCCGGTGGTCCCGACGATCGTCTCGAAGCCCGTGACGTTGTCCGTCGCGTTGTTGCCGATGATCCCGTCGTTGGCAACGCCGTCTTGACTGACCGTTGCCGGGCGGTAGTCGCCTTGGTAGGTGATGGTGTCGGCGCCTGGACCGCCCTCAAGGGTGTTGCCGTTCTGCCCGGGGCCCGGGTCGTTGCTCGCGGCGATGAAGTCCTCGCCTGGGCCGGCCTGCACCGTGTCCCGGGCGTTGTCGTAGGCATTGAGCGCGAAGAGATCGGGGCCGTAGTAGCCCGTTCCGATCGCGTCGTTTCCGGCGCCGGCGTCGATCGTGTCGGCGCCGTCACCGCTCACGATCACGTCGTCGCCCCCGCCGGCGTTGATGGTGTCTGCACCACTCCAGCCCTCGAACCGCTCGTCCGCATCCGTGCCGATGAAGGTGTCGGCGCCCGCGGATCCGATCGCCGTCTCCATCGCGAGCACGTTGTCGTGGGCGCCGCTCGCCGACTCGCCCGTCCCCGGGATGCCGTCGTTGGCGACGCCGTCGAAGGTGATGGCGACCGGGCCAGGGCCATGCTGGCCATAGGTCACCGTGTCGATGCCTTCGCCGCCGTCGATGATGTCGGCACCGTCTCCGCCGTAGCCGCAGCACCCGCCGTTGATGGAGTCGTTGCCGCCGAGGCCGCGCAGTTCGTCGTCGCCGTAGAAGCCAAGGAACACGTTGTCGACGGCGGAACCGATGATGCGGTCCGCGAGCCCGGTCCCGTTGACCGCCTCGATGTCGCCCGCCAACGTGTCTCGGGCGCCCGCCGGTCCGTCGATGCCATTGCCGTCGTTGCCGACGCCCGCGCCAAGGGTCGCGTCGATGCCAGCCCCGCGGTATTGGAAGTCGACGAAGTCGTAGCCGGCGCCGCCCGTGACCGTATCGGCGCCCGCGCCGCCCCAGAGGGTGTCGTTGCCGTCGCCGCCGTCGAGCGCGTCAGGCCCGCCACCGCCGACCATCGTGTCGCCGCCATCGCCGCCATCGAGCGTGTCGGTGCCGTCGTCCGGATCGGTCGTGCCGTTCTCGCCGGAGTTGTACGCGCGACCCTTGTCGCGATCGCCGTAGATCACGTCGTCCGACGCCCCGCCGTGAAGCTCGTCGTTCCCCGGTCCGCCGATGAGGCGATCCGTCGCGCCGTAGCCGAAGACCTGGTCGTTGCCCGTCCCGCCGTCGAACGAATCGACACCTTCGGTGCCGTACAGCTCGTCGTTGCCGCCACCGCCGGTCAGGCCTCGTGGCGGCGGAGGCCCGCCCTCGCTCCCGGTGATCGGCGCCATCCGCAGCACGTCGTTGCCAGAGCCACCGATAACGCTCCGGACGTTCGTGATCACGTCGCCCTCAGCGCCACCGCCAGCCCCGTCCGTGGTCGGGTTCCCGAGATCAACGAAAAGGTCCTCGGCGCGCGCGGAGTAGTCGACGGCGTTCGCGCCACCCTGGCCGTCAAGCGTGTCGGCCGTACTCGCGCCGGGACCACCGACCAGCGTGTCGTTCCCGGCTCCGCCCGTGATGGTGTCCGGGCCAGCAGCGCCGTCGAGGTATTCGTCCCAGGTGCCCCCAGTGATGGTGTCGGCGAAGGCCGTGCCGATCACGCCGCGGGTGCGGTCAGGCAGGACGTTGTCCTTCTCACCGGTGCCACCGTTTGCCGTCGGATCACCGTCGTTGGCGATGCCATCGAACGTCACCGTGACTGGGGCTATCGCCGCCGCATAGCTCACGCGCACCGTCGCGTACGTGCCGCCATCGAAGGTATCTCCGCCAGTACCGCCTTCCAGCACATCGGCCTCGTTGCCTCTGAGCGTGTCGTCGCCAGGGCCGCCCTGCAGCAGGTCATCGCCGCCATACCCATCGATCACGTTTGGTCCCGCGTCGCCGATGATCGTGTCGGCGGAGTTGCTCCCCAGGACGCCTTCGGTGTTCGCATTCTCCGTGTTGTCGGGCGCGGGGCCGTCGTTCGCGCCGGAGCCGAGCGTCACCGTGAGGCCGACCGGCGAGTCGACGTACGAGATGGTGTCCACCCCGTCGCCGCCGTTGTAGCTGTCCACCCCGGTGCCGCCCTCGAAGTAGTCGTCGCCCTTGCCGCCGCTCAGGCTGTCGGGCCCTTCGCGACCGTAGATCAGGTCGTTGTCGTCGCCGCCGCTCAGGACATCCGCTCCGTTGCTGCCGAAGATGGTGTCCTTGCCGGCATCGCCGTTCAGGGTGGCGTTCACGGGGTAGCAGTCGAGTCGATCGTCACCCGGGCCGCCGTTGATCACGTCGCCGGTGCTGAGCGAACGGAGCTGGTCGTTGTCGTCGTCGCCGTTGATCACGTCGATCGCGGGGCCGGGAACCGACTGGAGGCGGTCGACGCCGAGGCCGCCGTTCAGCTCCAGGGGCACCGAGAACGGGGCGCTCCCGATCATCCAGTCCTCGCCGCCAAGGAAGTCGACCGTGACCTTGGTGACGGGCGCGGGGTTACTGCCGAAGGCGCCGGTACTCGCGCAGCGGTAATCGGGGTTGAGACCAGGCGCGACCTCTTCACAGCCGACGGCCGCGAGGCTCGGAACGAAGGTGAACGATTCGGTGTGGTTGTTGGCCTGAATGACGATCGCCGCCCCGCCTCCGCCCGCGACCGACATCGTGCCGTCGGCGAAGCTGAGCGCGTTGCCGTCGCTCCCGCCGGTGATGTGGAGGACAGAGTGCGTGGCGTCGATGGCGTCCTTGGTGACCGTCATCGCTCCGGCGTTGGCTGCGGCTGGGGCCCCAAACGTGAGCGCAACCGCCGTAAGTAGTGCGATGGCAGCGGTTCTCGCAGGCCGACGCACCCTGTCGGGCGATCCGGAGAATGCACTGCACCGAACGGCGGCAGCGAAAAGCGCTCTACCAAGCATGGCTATGCGCCAAGTTATCGCGACCGCGTCCCCTTTACGAACCGTCCGATACGCGCATTTGCGTAGCCAGAACCTGGTCTAAGGAGCTGGCGCGAGCACGCCCCGACGAGTCCGGGCAATCGGACATCACGACCAGAACCCCGCGCTATGCAGCTGTTCCCGTGGCGCCCCCCTCCGGCTGTTAGGTTTTCGCGCCATGATCTCCGCCCTGCGCGTGCGACTGCTCGCCACGACCCTCCTCGGCCTGGCCCTCGCGACGCTGTCGCTCTCCGCCGCCACTCCCGCGTCCGCCGCGGTCACGTTCGGATACGGCGAAGGCCGCTCCGACATGTTCTCCGACCAGCGCTGGCTTGCACTGCCGCTGCGCGACGTGCGACGCACCGTGGAGTGGGACACACCGTCCGATCCGATCAAGACCGCTGATCTGGATACCTGGATGAACGCTGCGAAGGCGACGGGCTCGCGGCCGCTGCTCGCGATCGAGCGCAGCTGGACGCCTGGCGAGGCCAAGTCCAAGCCCACGATCGCCCAGTACACGTCCCTGATCAAGTACTTGCGGAGCCGCTATCCGTTCTGGAAGGAGCTCACGCCTTGGAACGAGGCGAACTTCCGCGATCAGCCGACGGCGACGAACCCCAAGCTTGCCTTCCAGTACTGGCAGGCTGCGAAGAAGGCCTGCACCGGGTGCACCGTCACGTCGCCGGCCTTCCTGACCGGTGGCGCGGCTGCCGACAAGTGGCTGAAGACCTTCCAGAAGCTCGCCAAGGGCAAGGTCAAACTCTGGGCGCTGCACGCCTACGGCGACAACAACCGCTTCTCGGACGCGTCGATCAAGAAGTTCGAGAAGGCCGTCAAGGGCCAGATCTGGATCACGGAGGCCGCCGGCTGGGTCAAGTTCCTGGATACCGGCGCCTGGCCGTACGACGAAGCCCGCGCCGCCAAGGTCATCACCGGCATCTTCAAGACCGCCAAGAAGCACGAAAAGCGCGCAAAGCGTTGGTACTTCTACCAGTGGCGCGGCGACGCCAGCAAGGACGCCCGCTGGGACTCCGGTGTCCTCAATGCCGACGGCACCGAGCGCAAGGGCTACGCGGCGCTGGTCGCGGGGCTCAAGGGCTAAGGCGGCGAAGCGCGGGCGGGACTGAGCGAGCCGAACGCGCGTGACGACCACCCCGTCAGGACCGACCCCCGCTCCCGAAGACGCCGCGCCGGAGTCCGCCTACGCGCCGGCCCGGCCGATCGGCGACGCCCTGATCGACCTGATCGATGGCCTGAGCCCGGCCGAACTGCTCGGCTCGGTCACGCCGGAGCGCCTCGGCGAGGCAGCCGGGTTCTCGGCGTCGAGCGTGCGCTATCGCCTGTCGCAGGTGCGTCGCCTCCAGACCGAAGGCGACGACAGCGACGACGAGTCTTCAAGCGGCACCTGGTCGTTCGATCGCGCGCTGCTTTGGGAGGTGCTCGTCGATGCGCTCTTTGCGCGGCTGTTCGCCGTGTCGCGAGATTCGCTCGAGGCGTACATGGCGCTCCTGCAGAGTTCGGTCGAACGTGGCGACATCGAACTGTTCACCCAGGCGCTCACGCAAGACATCCAGGCCTTCAGTCCCGGCGGCACCCTGAGCGACGCCGGCGGCGGCGCCGAGCGCGCGCGACTCCTGGCGCTCACAGCCTGTGAGGGCTCCCCCACGCTGACCCGGCTGATCCGCGACCGCTACCGCGAATGGCTCGTCATCTACGAGCCGGCCTACGAGCTCTTGCTCAGGATCACCGGTCGCCGCCTGCGCCCAGGCACCACCATCCAAGAACTCGCCGACCCCGTGAGCATGTTCCTGCAGGGCGTGAGCGAACGCCGGCGGTTCGACCGCGCGCTCGACAACGAGGGCCTCCTGCGCGCGTTCCTCGCACTCGTCTGTGCGTGGACGGAGCCGATCGACGGGAACGGTCCAGACGACCCGGTCCAGGCGCTCATCGACCGGTTCGGACAGCCGAGCCCGCCTCTGGCGAACTGACCAACGCTCCGCTGCGGCGTTCGGCGCCCTCAGGCGTCGCGCACAGCCGCCGCGTTCAGCGGCGGGTCGGCGCTCCAGGGGAAGACGATCCAGTCGGCCGTGCGCCGCCAGACGTATTCGCACTTCACGATCGAGTGCGGCTTCTCGTAGAGCGCGGCCGAGCGCACTTCGCCGACCTGCGTGCCGCAGAACTGCTGGACGAGCTCGAGCGTGGCGCCGGTATCGGCCACGTCGTCGGCGATCAGCACCTTGGCGTTCTCCAGGTCGACCAAGTCGGGGGCCGGCGGCAGAATCATCGGCACCGGCAGGCGCTCGTCGACCCCGCTGTAGAACTCGACGTTCATCGTGAAGGTGTTCTTCACGCCCAGCGCATAGGCCAGCGCCGCCGCCACGATCAGGCCGCCGCGCGCGATCGCCAGGATCACGTCGGGCTCATAACCGTCGTCGTGGATGGTCTGGGCGAGGCTCTTCGTCGCCACGCCGAGCTGGCCCCACTCCAGGATCTCGCGCTTGACGTCGGGAAGCTCAGCCGTGCTCACCTTCAGAAGGGTACTCGCGGCTCACCACTCCTCGGGCAAGCCCGCGCAGACCTCGGCGTCGTGGTCCATGCAGATCCGGACGTACTCGTCGCCGTCCTTCTCCAGGACCACCGTCCAAACCTGGTCCTTGGAGGTGAATGCGAACAGGTAGAGCATGTCTTCGTCGAAGGCGGCCGACCCCACCATCCCGGCGCGGGTCCCGATGCCCTCGACGCCGTCGAGGTCGAATTCGTCGTCGACGGAGTCGTCGTAGTCGAACGCGTCGGCGCGCAGGGCGGACTGGGTGGTGCAGGAGGACGTCGAGTTTCCGCGTCGCAGGCACGCCTGTCCGAGCTTGGCGAGCGCGACGACCCGTTGCTGCGCCGCTGCCGCCTCGCCATCCGGCGGCTTGACCTCTCCCTGCTCCGGACCTGGCAGGCCGTCCACGACCAGACGACTCGCTCCCAGCGCCACGGCAAGCACGATCGCCAGCGCGGCCAGCGCGAAGGTCGACGGCCCACGGCGCCGCGGAACGAGCGGAGCCGGCGGTGGCCCCGCGTCCGTGGTGGGCGTCTCGGAGGTGAGCGGTGCGCCCGCAGCCCGGAACTCAACGACGACCGTGCCGGCGAGCCGGTCGTGAAGCGCCCGGCGCGTCCCGCCGTTCAAGGCGACCACGATCGCGACCACGATCGCAACGGCGAGGCCGATCTCGCCGGCGAACGTCGCCGTCGGAGGAGAGTCGAGCGCGGCATCGAGCAGCGAGCCAACGATGTACGGCAGCCCAAAGAGCGCGCCACTCCACAGCGCACGGCGCCACGCCAGCCCCTTAGACACCGGCCCGCCATCGCGCGCCGCGAGTCGAATCCCGGTCGCCATCCGCCCGAGGGTGCGCCCGTTGCCAATGCCTCCGCGACCGCACATCACCGCGAGGTAGACCACCCAGACCGCGTAGATCACGAACCAGTCCAGCGCGCCAAACAGCAGCTCAGAGGTCGTCGCCGCTTCGTCGGTGTAGCCCATAAATCCTGGGCGGTCCGAAAACAGCGCACCACCCCGAGCCACGTAGACCGGCCCGAGGAGCAGCGCGGCGATGATCGTAGTAATCGTCGAATCCAGGAGCCAGGCGGGGGCCCGGCGGCGCAGCGATGCGATCTGCCAAGTCAGCGCCTCCGGGTCACCCTGAGGCAGCCCGCCCTCGGACGAGAGCTGCCCTTTGGTCAGGAAAATGGGTGCCGTGGAGGTGGACATGTGGGCCGGGAGTATTCCGGGTCGCGTCGGAGCGCGTCGACCGCCGTCCGGTCCGTGGTTCGCCCCTGCGTCGGATTTGAATTGCTGGTATCCGGCTCGCGGCCCGACCACACTCGCGGGGTGCGCTTCCCCATGTCGAGGACGGTTCTGACCGCGAATTCAGGCGGACGTGCGTTCGCGATCCTCGAGGGCGTCGTACACCGCATGCAGGGTGGTGTCGAGCGCGCCAGCAAGCAGCGCAAGGACCTGGAGCTTCTCGGCAGCGGTCTGCCCACGACGTTCCGCGACGCGACCGAGCGCCTGACTGCGGCGCGACCGCCAAGCGCCGGCCTCCGGGCGGCCTCGCCGCTTGACGGGCCGCACTGCGGCCTCGACCTCGGCGGCAGCGACCTCGATGAGGTCAGCGACCTGCGTCGTCGCCAGTCCAGCTTCGGTCGCCAACGCCGGATCGGCAGCGAGCAGGCGGGCCGCGCGCTGCAGGCTGCGCGTCACATGCGGCTCAGCGACCAGCGGGCGCAGCCGGGCGATCTTGCGAAGCACGACCAGGGATTCGCGACGGAGCACCGCCTCGTTCCCGCGGATTTCACCGCAGAGCATCTCGTTGATCTGGCGGAGCCGTCGCAGCGCATGTTCGCTCGTCGCCGGGCACAGCGCTCGTCGCAGGGCCTCAGCCTGCTCCGTGCGCTCACCACCTCCGACCACCACCGCGGCCGCGTGCTCCACCCAGGGCTGCCAGACGCTTGCGTACCGCGTGGCGAACCACGCGGCCAGCACAGCATCGGCGTCGGGATGGGGGACCGCTGGCCGATGGGTTCGCTGGCGGCTGGCATCCAGCGCATGCTCGACCACGCCCCGCAGCCGCACCGCGCGATCGGCGCGCGGCTCGTGCGCGTGCACTTCATCCACGATGACGCCGCGCGCGCCGACCCGCACCGCCAACGCGCACCCGTCTCGATCGTCAGCGGCTACCCAGGCAACAGCATTCGTGCCGCCGTCCGCCAGGCGTTCAAGGATTCGGTGCCCGGCCCAGGCGGTCCGAAAGCGATCGAGGCCGTCGACATGCACCAAGACTGCTCCCAGGCCAGCAGGCACGACGCGATCGGTTCGAACCACGTCGGTCCCGCGCGTCGACCACGACACCCACGCCGCAGGGAACGTTTGACGAACGAGCGTCGCCCTGCTCGCCGCGACCTCGGGATTCGGGTGAATGACGACCAACCAATCGATCGCCGCGCGCTCCCTATGACCGGACACCACTACCCACTTACGCCGTGGGTAGGCAGTGCGCGAGGTGATGGGAAGGGGCGAAGGAATGGAAGTCACGGGAAGCTGACACCGCTGATCGTCGTTTCGGGACGACCGGGTGACCCCGGCAGGGTGTCAGAGGGTCAGGGTCATCCGCAAACCGTTTTGCGAGTTCCCGCAAACGCGCGGCGAAGGGAGCACCGATGACCAGTTCACCAAACCTGGGCTCAGCTGCCCGAACGGGGCTCGAGGCGCTCGCTGATGCCGCGTTGCTGGTCATCGACGAACTCAGTGCGGGCGATCTCCTGGCCGCCATCACCCCCGAGCGCCTCGGCGCTCGCAGCGGCTACGCAGCCTCCAGCGTCAGGTATCAGCTCTCTCGCGTCGAGCGAGCACCGGCACCCCAGCACCAAGATGAGACGACAGCCGAGGCCTCAAGGGTCACACCACCGCCGCGCAAACGGTGGGCGTTCGACCGCGAGCACGTGCTCCTGATCGCGCTGAGCGCCCTGGCCGCTCGCCAACGCCAGGCTGCCGAGGAATCCGTAGCCCGTTATCTCTCGGCGCTGTCCGAACTGAAGGCGACCGGCGATCCCCGTGCGCTGGCCCAGGCCGTGCAGGCCGACCTCGACATCTATACGCCGGGGGCAACGGCCGATGCCACAGCACTCACGAGCGAGCGCGTCCAGTCCATCGCCGTAGCCGCCGCCGACGGCTCGATCGAGATTGCGCGGCAACTACGCCGGCACCAGGACGAACGACTCCATCTGTACCTCCCCGTTTACGAGCACACCCTCACCCTCAGCGGTCGCGTCCTCCGCGACGGAGTCACGCTCCTCGACCTCGCCAAACAGGTGAGTTTTCTTCTCGAGGGCGTCGCGCAGCGTCGGCGCTCGGAACCTGCCTTGGACGAGTCCCACGTGCTCCGAACAGTGCTGGCGATCTTCCACGGACTGACACGCCCGGGCAACGACACGGAAGCACTCGATCCAGAGGCTGCGCTGGTGCAAGCGTTCATCGGCGGGAGCAGCTGAACCGCGCCCGCGCTCATCGAGGCCGTCAGTGTGCGTCGCGCAGGAGGTCGTCGAGTTCGATCGTGAGCGACTCGAGTTTCGCGCGTTCGCCCACGGGCCCGCGCGCCAGCTCCAGCGGCAAGCGCCCCGCCCACCGGATGGCGCCGCCTTCCACCGTCACGCCATCGACGTGGCGGAGCGAACGACCGTCGGCGTGTGCCGCCATCAATGCGGCAGCAGCGCGAGCCTGCGGCGCATGCAAGGCATCACGCTGCGCCTCCGCGATCGCCAGGAGGGCGTCGTCCGTGCGAGCCAGGATCCCGGCCGCCACGACATCGACATCGTCCACGCTCGCACCGAGCTGCGCGGCCCGGCGTCCGGCGGCATGCAGGCGCTCGGCGTCCGCCCAGCCGGCCGGCCGAGCCCCGACGCCGATGTCGTCGGCTGCTCGGGTGGCTTGGATCAGCCGAGACTGTTCGCGAAGATCCTCGAGCTCGATCGCGGAGAGCTGCGCAGCGACGACGAGCGACGGCTCGCGATCGAGCGCAGCTACACCGTGGGACAGGCTCGCGGCGAGCTGCGGTCGCTCCTGGAGTGGCCGCTCGCCTGCGATGAGCGCCAAAACCAGGTTCGCCTCGCGCGCCACGAGCGCGGTGTTGCGGTATCGCTCGCCGGCAAGTGCCTGCGAAAGGTCCCGCAAGCGTGCGACCCCCCGCCCCCTGGAGGTCGCGGCGCCAACATCCGACAGCTGCTCGGCGAGGGCGGCGCGCTCGCCGGTGGTGGCGAGGCGCACGAGCGCCGGCTCCATCCACGGCACCCACGCGATGCCATATCGACGCTCGAACCACTCCGCCCAGGGCGTCGTACCAGCCGCCGCGGGGTCGGCCGCCCACGGTGCGCCGAGGGCGCCGGGGCTACCGGCGATCACCGCAGCGATCTCAGCGATCTCAGCGTCGGGATCGAGCCCGGCGATCACGACCGCGTCAGCACCGCTCGCCCGCGCACCCTCGATCACGTCCGGTGAGATGTGCGCCGTCCATGCGACGAGCCGCGTGCGAGGCTCCGCGCGGGCCAACCGAGCGATGATCCGCTCACCGGGTCGATCGACCGAGAACCGGTCGGTGTCGTAGAGGTCGACAAGGGCGGCGCTACCGGGCCCGGCAGCGCCCACGTGCAGGAGGAGCGCGGTCACGCTGGAGAGCGCCACGACCTCGTGCGCCCCGGCAGCCGCGCGCGCCAAGCCGGCCCGGCGAGACAGCGCATCTAGGTTCGTGTCGTAGACGAACACCGATGGCACCGACGGCGCATCAGCGAGGAAGTCTGCGTCGAGCGGGGAGATTTGCATGATCCGGCGCATTGTCGCCGGTTTGCCAAAGTACGCAACCTCAGCGAATTGAAATTCACTTCGAGACGCGTACTCCGGTCAGGTGACGGGAAGCACCAGGCGCAGTACGTCTGGCTGGGACTCAACCCGAACCCCGATCGCCGAGGCCACGGCCGCGAGACGTTTGACTTGTTCACGCCCAGGTCGATGCAACTGCGGCTCGCCACAGATCTCGACGCTCACGCCACCGTCGGTGGCTCGCGTCCAGGCCACGTTGACGGAGCGAAGGCGGGGTCGGCGCAACAGCCGACTCGGGGCGCAGCTCGCTCGCTCATCGGCGGCGAGAACCGCCAACTCGACGAGCGATAGCCGGTCGAGGGCGGCCCCGACCCGCGCGGCTGGCGCGGCGGATCGAGCCCCGGTTTCAGCGATTACCTCAACCGGGACGATGCCGAAGCCCGCCCGCAGTCCTTCGAGGAAGATCGCCCGCGGATCCAGGCCACCGAACGTGTGGCTGGCCAGCGACACCGTGGCGGCGTCGAGCGCGACCACTGCCTCGCGAAGTTCTGCGGCCGGCGGCCCCGATCTCGTGATCACGTCGACCGCGTCGTGCCGCAGGGCGATCCCTCGGAGCGCTGCGGCAGTGAGCGCAGCACGCCCGAGGGCGTCGGTGACGGACCGCTCAAGCGACTCCACCCGCGTCGCCAGGCGTGGCATCGACCCCAGGAACAGGCTGAGCGCGAGTGGGTAGACCACCGCGAATCCGATCGATTCGGCCCCATGACGGAGCACCAGCGGCGCGACGGCAACCATGCGAACCAGCTCGAGCACCCCCCACGAGGTCCAGCTGCGCCGCCACAGGAGTTCCGCGATCAGGTTGGCGCCGACCGAGGCTGGAATGAGCACCGCTGGCGAATCGGCCGGGACGGCGAAGACGGCGACAAGCGCGACGGCCACGAGCGCAGCCGCCAGGATGCCGGTCCGCGCACTCCACCGGCACGGCCCGGGCGCTCGGACCAAGACCTCGATCACGACGCATCCGAGAGGCATCAGCAGCCAGCGTTCTCCGATCTGATCCATCGCTGAATAGGCCGCAAGCGTGTCGATGACGTAGCCGACGTAGCGGATGCTCTGCAGGAGGCGGTCGATGAAATGCCTGACCTCGCGCCCAGCCGAGAGCCCAATGAGTTCAGCGGCACCGGCGCTCGTGTCGTGGGGGACCTCGATCCGGTAGCCGACGCCCTGAACTCCGTTGAAGTACGCGCCGGTGCCGCCGACCCGCGCAAGCTGTCGCACAGACCAACTCGTCCCGACGCCGGCCGCGTTCGGGCCCGGTGCCGTACCACCGCCGTCGTCTTCGACGAGGACCACGAGGGTGTTGCCCTCAGAGTGCGCCGACACCGTGATCCGTGTGGCGGCCGCAGCATGACGGGAGACGTTCGAGAGCTGGCGCCGGACGGCGCCGGCCACGCTGTCACCAGCAACGGAGCCGATGCGGAGTTTCGCAGCCATCGGGTCGACGACGAGATCCACATTCAACGTCCGGTTGGTGTGGGTCCACGGCCCCACGATGTCGAGGAGAAGTTCGGCGACATCGGTGCGGCCGTCCGCGTCGCCAGGCGCGCGAGTCGCCCGCAATGTGCTCCTGAGGTCGTTGAATTCGGGCGTCGTCTCGGCTCCGCCAAGCTCTTCCTCAACGCGTGCAGCGGCACGTTCGACAGCGTGTAGGCCACCTCGGAGGCGTTCCACCAAACCGCGCTCCTGCCGTTCAACGACGTGCCAGCGGTCCGTCGCCCCGAGGACCACGCCGGCTGAGCTTCCGATCCAGAGCGAACCACCGACGTACGCCATCGCACAGAGCACAACCGTGGTGAGATCTCCATCAGCCCGGAGGCCAGCGGTGCCGTCCTCGAAAGCCGTCCAGCTCAGGACGACGCCGGCGACCGCCGGCGCGAACGCGACCGCCGCGCGGTCGACCCGCAGGACAATGCTCCCGAGCACGATCCAACTCATGGCCGACGCCGAGAAGCCGGTGTCTGCCGATGCTCCACCAAGGACCATCGCTGAAACTCCCAGCCCAACCGCGCAGATTAGGAACGGGAACGCATGGCGAGCGACCACCGCGCGGAAGAGCGGCAAACGCGTGAGGACCACGGCACCGATCGCGACCTGAATCCCGCCGATCACCATGAGTGCCGCGGTGGCACCAGGAATCGGCAAGGTGCGGGCACCGAGCCCGTAGATGGCCATCAGCGTCGAGCCTCCGAAGAGCTGCGCCACCCCGAGCAGTACGTAGATGCCGAGGGCGCGGTCCGACGCTCGCGACCGTTCGTCTGGTGTCGCCGCGCTGGCGCTCCGGCTTGCTCCGGAACGCGCCATCAGACGGGCGGCCGTCGGACGCGCTCGATCCGCAGCTCGGCGGGACCGGACGTGACGACGAGCCCCAGCGCCCCCGCGATGAGTTCCAGGCGTTGGAGTTCAACCCTGCCCGGAGGCCGCAGCGTCGGTTCCGCAGTCAGCGTCAGGGCGAGCCCACGACCGCTGCGGCCCGTGCGGTACTCAGCCGAAAGTGTGCGGAGCCGACGCCTACCGAACAGACCCGGAGGCGCGCAGCTCGCGCGCTCCGCGGCGGCGAGCGCCCCCAGTTCGATCATCGTGACCCGGTCGACTGCGCCTCCGATGGCGGCCGGGACCAAAGGGCCCGTCCTCGGACCCTCCGCGTCGACCTTCACAGGGATCGGACTCATCGACGCTTGGAGACCAAGGGTCAGCGACTCACGCGGATCGAGGTGAGCGAGAGACTCGAAGCGCAGCGCCACGATCGCCTGTTCTAGGTCGAACGCAGCGGCCCGCAGTGCGCCGTCGCGGTCCTCGGTACGGACGACCACGTCGATCGCGTCGTGTCTGAGCGACAGGCCGCGTACCGCTGCGCTGACGAGCGCTGTTCGGCCGACGGCGTCAGCCGAGGTACGCTCTAGCGACCGAGCGCGATCGAAGAAGCGATTGATTGCGAAGACGAGCAGGGAGAACGCGAGCGGATAGAGCACCGCGTACTGCAGCGCCTCGGCGCCGTGCCGGACCAGCGCCGGTGCGACGACGATCAGTCGCAGGAGTTCAAGGCCAGCCCACCATCCGGTCCGTCGAACGAACAGGAGATGGGCAACGACGATCGAACCCGTCGACGCCGGGACCAGCACAGCCGGCGAGCCAGCGGGGATCGAGAATGCCGCGACCAGTCCGATGGTCACGAACGTCGCAACGATGAGCCGTTGATCGCGGGTGGTGACACGGCCGGGCACACCGAACTGGATCACGGCCTCGGTAACGAGCGCTCCTGCCGGCATGAGCAACCACCAGAGCCCGATGGTATGGGCCTGCGCGGAGGCGAAAATCGAATCCGGAAGGTAGGCGCCAACACGCAGGGCAGTAAGCATCGTGAACCCGAAGCGGTCGACCGACGACGTAATCGACAGACCGTGGATCGTCGACTTCGGCACCGGCTGTCCCGCGGGGACCATCACCTCGTAAGCGAGCCCCGCGGCTCCGTCGAGATAGCGCCCGGTGCCGCCGAATCGCGAGAGTTGTCGATCCGACCACTTCGTGCCGGTGCCGGGAACGATCGGGAGGCGACCGCCGCCGTCGTCCTCGATACGGATCCGCAGGCCCGCCCCGTCCTCCCCGACGGAGATCGTCACCATCGTCGCCGAGGGTGCGTGACGATCTACGTTGGCGAACTGGCGGCGCAACACCGAGACGAGTGCGTCCGCGGTGGACGACGGTAGGTCCGTGGCACGAACGCCGGACGACGCGCGAACGGCGAAGGCGATCGGACTTGCACCGTCACCGCGCTCCGCCCCCAACGCGTCCAGGACGTCTCCGAGCTTCACCGTCTCCAGGTCGGACTTCAATCCAACGCCGCTCCGAAGTCGCGCTCGGAGGGTCGCGATCTCCCGCGACGCCGGCGCCGCCCCGAGCTGCGCAGCCAAGATCGCCGCACGAGCGTCGATCGCCTTCAGACGCGGGCGGAGGCGGCCGACTGCTCCGCGCTCGTGCAGTTCGATCACGTGCCATCGGTTCAGCGTCTGCGTAGCCTCCGCCGCCGCACGGCCGATCCAGAGCGCCACCGCCACGAAGATCGCGAGCGCGAGGACACTCGTTCCCAGGTCGCCCGTCAACGACGCTCCGGCCTCATCCTCAAGCAACGCCCACACGGCGGCGTCGACGAGGACGGACGCCGCACCGACCGCAAGCCAGCGCGCCCCCGGCAACGCGATCCCTGTGGCCGCCAACCAGCTCATCGCCGATGTCGCGAACACCGAGTCGGCTGAGGAACCACCGAACCCGGCCGTCAGGGTCGCGAGCGCAAGCGTGATCGCAACGAACGCCCCGGGTCGCTCGACCACGATCGCGCGCATTGCCCGAGGGCGAGCCAACCACACGAGGCCGACGGACACCTGCAACACCCCGACCGCCAGTAGGGCCGGTATCGCCATGGCAATCGGCAGCGCCGGCGCCCCGAGCCCGTAGCCAGAGATGAGCGTGGCACCGCCCAGCAGCTGGCCTCCGGCGACGAGCCGAAAGAGCGGGAGCGCGTGATCCCGCGGCGGCGCGGCTCGGGGATCGACCTCGGCGACAGGGGTCCCGTCCGCACTTGACGAGGCACAGTGTGGAGCGGCAAGCGAGGTCAAGGTACCGAACAGCGTTTCAGCTTGTCCCCGGAATGCGAAGCCGAGTCCGTTCCGGGCGAGGAAGTTTCACCGTTGGGCGCTGGTGAACCGTGCGTCGCGCCGCTCGAACCGACGAAGCAAGCGAGGCGCCCTCAGGGCGCCTCGCCCTACCGGTCGATGCCGCCGAGAATCGGATCCAGCATCGCGAGCGTCGCGATGAGGTCGGCGACGTAGCTGCCGCGGCACATGTCGGCGATGGCCTGCAGGTTCACGAAGCTCGAGTCGCGGATGTGGACGCGGGCGGGCTTGGCGGAGCCGTCGCTGCGGACGAAGCAGCCGAGTTCGCCGCGGGGGCCTTCGATGGCGGAGTAGAGCTCGCCCGGCGGGACGCGGAAGCCTTCGGTGACGAGCTTGAAGTGGTGGATGAGCGCCTCCATGGAGGTGGCGAGCTCGTGGCGGGGCGGCAGAGCGACCTTGCGGTCGTCGGTGATGACCGGGCCTTCGGGGAGGCCGGCGAGGGCCTGCTCGATGATTTTGGCGGACTCCTCCATCTCAGCGAGGCGCACGGCCATGCGGTCGAAGTTGTCGCCGACGGCGCCGAGCGGGACGCCGAAGTCGAAGTCCTCGTAGGACGAGTAGGGCTGGGCTTTGCGGAGATCCCACTCGACGCCGGAGGCGCGCAGGAGCGGGCCGGTGACGCCGAGAGCCAGGAGCCGCTCGGAGTCGACGATGCCGACGCCCTTAAGGCGCTGCAGGGCGATCTCGTTGGCGTAGATCAGGTCGCGGAACTGCGCGATGCGCGACGGCAGCTGCTTGACGAACGCGAGGCAGCGCCCCTCCCAGCCGCGCGGGATGTCGTCGGCGACGCCGCCGATCTGGAAGTAGCGCGTGTGCATGCGCTGGCCGGACGACGACTCGAAGAGATCGAGGATGGTGTCGCGCTCACGCAGCGAGTACCAAAGGAGGCTCATGGCGCCGAGATCCAGGCAGCTCGTGCCGAACCAGAACAGGTGGCTCATGATCCGGTTGAGTTCCATGTGGATCACGCGCAGATACTGCGCGCGCTTCGGGACTTCGACCTCACCGAGCTGCTCGACGGTCTGCACGTACGCCATCGAGTTGAAGTAGTAGGCGAGGTAGTCCATCCGCTCGACGATCGGGATGACCTTCCAATAGGACTTGTCCTCCGCGGTCTTCTCGATGCCGGTGTGCAGGTAGCCGATGAGCGGCCGTAGGTCACGGACAATCTCGCCGTCGAGCGTGACGAGCAGCCGCAGCACGCCGTGGGTGGCCGGGTGGTGCGGCCCCATGTTGATCGTGAGGAGCTCTTCGCTGCCTTCGAGCGGCGAGATGCGCTCGAGCGGCGCCATCGTGACCGACTCTTCGAGCTTGCGGTAGTCGTACTCCGCCGTGCCGGGCCCTGGGGTGTTGGTGGGCGTGCTCATCGCGGGTAGTGCGTGCCTTCGGCCTCGTGGTGGGTGAAGAGCACGGGCTCGCCACCGATCGGGAAGTCCCGGCGCTGCGGGTGTCCCTCGTAGTCCTCGGGCATCAGGATGCGACGAAGGTCCGGGTGGCCCTCGAAGATCACGCCGAAGAGGTCGTAGATCTCGCGCTCTTGATGGTCGGCCGTCGGCCAGGCGGGCGTGACCGAGGCGACGATCGGCGCATCCGTCGACACCCGGAGCTTCACGTTGACGCGATCCGGGCGGGTCATGTCGAGCAGCTCGTAGTGCACGGCAAGGCGCGGCTCGTTCGGGTATTCGTCGGCGCCGTGAACGCTCGCGAGAAAGCGGTAGCCCTCGTTGCGGAGCAGCTCAAGCGTCTCGCCGACATGCCCCGGCTCGACCTCGATCGTCGCGTGGCCGCGGTGATGGATCGTCGCGACGACCGCGTCGTCGCCAAGGCGCGAGCGCACGATGCCGGCGAGCAGCTCCAGGCCGGTGGGATCAGGCACGGTCGTTCCCAAGCGCGGCCGGGATCGCCAGCGGCGGCAAGGTGAGGCCAGGCGCAGTGCGGCGCGCAGCCTCAAGCGCGAAGGCTTCCTCGGCCGTCTTGCGGGCCGGGCCGGTGTGGTGCTGGGTAGTGATCGACGGACCGCCACCGGAGACGCCCTCGGTCCCGAGCACCTCGATCGTCTCGCCGGCCTCGTAGCGCGCGCGCCAGCCGAGGTCGGGCTTGTTCTGGATCTGGTCGCGGAGCTTCAGGATCCCGTACATCACGGCTTCGGGACGCGGCGGGCAGCCGGGCACGTGCACGTCGACCGGGAGGAACTTGTCGGCCGGGACGATCGCGTAGTTGTTGAACACGCCCATCGACGAGGAGCAGGCGCCCATCGCGATGGTCCACTTCGGCTCGAGCATCTGGTCGTAGATGCGGCGGATGATCGGCGCCATCTTGATCGACACGCGGCCCGACAGGATGAGGAGATCGGCCTGCCGCGGGCTGGCGCGCATGGCTTCCGAGCCGATGCGGGCGATGTCGAGGCGTGAGCCGACGAGCGTGATCATCTCGATCGCGCAGCAGGCCAGGCCGAAGGTGGCCGGGAAGATCGCGTTGGAGCGGGCCCAGGTGAGGGCTTTGTCGAGCGTGGTCGTGAGCACGCGGCTCTCGACGTACTTCTCAAGCTCCTCCTGATCCATGTCGCCGCGGAGCATCCGCTGCGACTCGTTCTGGCGGATCTTGAAGTCGTCGCCGGCGTTCGTGCCCGTGATCAGCGGGGTGCGCTTTAGGTCCATTCGAGCGCACCTCGGCGCCACACGTAGCCCAGCGCCACGCTGAGCAGGGCGATGAAAACGATCGTTTCGATCAGGGCGAACGTGCCGAAAGCCTTGAGCTGCACGGCGATCGGGTAGAGGAAGACCACCTCGATGTCGAACAGGATGAAGAGCATCGCGATGAGGTAGAAGCTCACGCCGCCGCGGAATCCCTTCTTCACGTCGGACGGCAGCCCGCACTCGTACGGGTCGGTCTTGTGGGCGATCGCGCGACGAGGACCGATCACGGCGCCGGCTCCGACGAACGTAATTCCGATGACCGTGGCGACCGCGATGAAGACGAGCGCAGGAAGGTAGCTCTGCAGCACTAGGACCTGTTGTAGCACCGGACTCGGCTGCCGCCTACTTCGTGCCGCTTGGCACGTGGACGGATCCGGGCACGCCGAGGCCTGTCAGCATGGCCGCGATGTCTGATCCCTACGTGGCCTTTGCCGCCTTCGTCGGTGGTGTCAACGTGCTTGCTGCCGTCGCTGGTCTGGCGCAGTGGGCCCTCGGCCGGCCCTCCCCGCTTTTTTGGTTCCTGGCCCGCAGCGGCCAGGTCGTTGCGGCCGCATACGCGGTGTTCGCGGGCATTTACGCGCTCACGGGCAAGCCTCCCGTCGAAGGCCTGGCCTGGGTCTACATCCTCACGCCGATCGCCGTGAGCTACTTCGCCGAGCAGCTTCGCCTCGTCGCCGCGCAGACCGTCCTGGAGCGCCACGGCTTCGAAAGTGCTTCGGCGCTGAGAGCTTCCGTGCACGAAGCGGGCACCGGTGATTCGGGCGCACCCGACTCCGAGGATCGCCAGCGACTCGTCACCGGCATCGCGCACGAAGTCGTGCTGCGTGAGGTCGCCGTCGTCGCCACCGCCGCCTTCGTCATCGCGTTCCTGGCCTGGCGAGCCTGGCTCATCGGATAACGCAAACGCGCTGAGCCAGCGGCGGGCACAAGGGAAGTTGGGTTGGAATCGGCTGGCATGGCCAGCCCAAAGCAACCCAACTTGGGAATCGGGAGTCCACGGCCGAAGTTGGGTTGAAATTCGCTGGCATGGCCAGCCCAAAGCAACCCAACTTGCCTTGGCCCGGGCTCAGGCGATGTCGCCGCTGTCGCCGCTCACCGACTCCGCCAGCTCGCCGAAGCGGCCACGGTGGAAGAGGAGCGGCTCAGCCTGCTCGTCGTGCTGAATGGCAACGGCGCGGCAGATCACGATGTCGTGGTCGCCGGCGTGCACGAACTCGTCGATCACGCCGGTGACGATCGCCGCCGCGCCCGCGATCGCCGGAACGCCGCCAACGTCGGTCAGGGCGATGCCGTGGAATTTCTCGGCAGGGTCGTGCTTACTGGCGAAGGCGACGGCCATCGGCTCCTGCGTCGCCCGGAGCACCGAGACCGCGAGCGCCCCGGCGTCGCGCACCACGGTGAGGGTGCGCGAACTCCTAGCAAAGCACACGAGGAAGAGGGGCGGATCGAGCGAGACACTGGCGACCGCATTCGTCGTGAGCCCGACCGGACCGGATGGGCCGCTGGCCGTGACGACCGCGACGCCCGTGGCAAACGCCCCGAACGCATCGCGGAACGCGCGCGCCTCGAGCGGCGTGGTTCCGACCTCGCTCACTGGCGCACCTCGATCACGCCGTACATCCCGAGGTCGTCGTCGTTGGAGATCGACGAGCGCCAGCGGTACTTGCCCGGCCCGAGCGAGATGTTGCCGCTCGCACTCGCACCCGGCTGCATCGCCTTGATGGCCAGAAGCTGCTTCGCCTTCTCATCGGTGGTGCGCGACACGATCGTCTCGATTTGCAGGTTGTGAACCTGGGCACCGCGGTTGGTGGCGATGACCGCGATGTTGCCGCGCTTGATGCTCACCGACTGTGGACTCATGCGGAACTCGCGGAGCTCGACGCGGATCACATTGCCCTCCACCCGGACCACCCCGTCCTCGCCGGCGCGCAGCTTCACGAGGTAGAGCAGCGCGAGCAGCAGCACCGCGCCAACGATCAAGACTTGGGCCTGCAACGGCGAGAGCGGGGCGCGTCTGCGGGCAGGACGACCGGCCCTTCGACGACGGGGAGCGCGGGGGATGCGCGCGGGAGCGGGCTGGGTCGGCTGGGTGGGCACCGGCATGGAAGCATCTTCCCGTATAGTCTCCGCCGCTATGCGTCACGCCGCCCGCATCGCTGCTCTCGTCTTCGGTTGCAGCTCACTCCTCGCCCTCTCCGCTTGTGGATCGGAGGACATCGGGCTCGCCAAGAGCGACCCTTATTACAAGGGCGCCGAGATCTTCGCCCAGCGTTGCTCGGGTTGCCACTCGCTGAAGATCGCCGGGGCCCAGGGATCCTCCACGTCCGCCAAGGACAAGGAGATCACCGATGGTCCGAACTTCAACCAGCGCAAGGAGTCGGAGGCCAACGTCCTCTACGCCCTGCGCAACGGTGGCTTCTCGAACAAGATCATGCCGCAGAACCTGGTCACCGGTTCCGAGGCTGAAGAGGTCGCTCGCTTCCTCGCCAAGTACGCCGGTGCCGACGCGGTGAACCCGCCCGGTCCGGCCCGCAAGGCCGTCGATCCGGGCTCCGACACGCCCGCCGACGAGGACGCGACCACGCCTTCTGAGGACGCGACGACCCCCGCCGAGGACGAGTCGCTCACCGAGACGACGCCTGGCGACGAAGCGGCGGCCACCACCGCCACCACGACGCCCTGACGCACCCGCGTCCCGGCCGACCAGCCTGATCTGAGGGCGCACCGTGCTCGACCTGAAGGCCCTTCGGGCCGATCCTGACGCCGCCCGCGTCGCCCTCGCCCGCCGCGGCGAGGGCATCGCCGAGCGCGTCGACCGCGTGCTGGAACTCGACGAGCGCCGTCGCGCGCTTGTCCCGCAGGTCGAGGATCTGCGCGCCGAAGCCAAGCGCCGCAGCAAGGACGTCGGCGCGCGCATGAAGGAACTCAGCGCGCTCCCGGCCGACGAAGCTGGCGCCAAGCGGGCCGAGATCACCACGTGGGCCAAAGAGCCGACGGTCGAAGCTGAGTCGCTGAAGGCGGAACTTGAGCAGGCTGAGGCCGCTCTCCACGAGGCGCTGCTGCTGGTGCCGAACCTGCCGGACCCGACGTCGGCACCGCAGGACACGGTCGTCCGGACCGTCGGTGAGCCGACGACGTTCAGCTTCGAGCCGCGTGATCACCTCCAGCTCGCCGGCGACGGCGTCGACATGGAGCGCGGCGCACGCCTGTCCGGTTCGCGCTTCGCCTACCTCAAGGGCGACCTTGTGATGCTCGAGCTGGCCCTCGTGCAATGGGTGCTCGGCAAGCTGTCCGGCCAAGGGTTCACGCCCGTCATCCCGCCCGTCCTCGTGCGCGAGCAGGCTCTGATGGGCACCGGCTTCCTGCCCGACACCGAGCAGCAGATCTACCACCTCCCTGCCGACGATCTGTATCTCGTCGGCACCAGCGAAGTCGCGCTGGCTTCACTCCACGCGGGCGAGATCCTTGACGCGGCCGAGCTGCCGCTGCGGTACGCCGGCTATTCGCCGTGCTTCCGTCGCGAGGCCGGGGCCGCCGGCTCTGCCGACCGCGGCCTGTTCCGCGTGCACCAGTTCGACAAGGTCGAGATGTTCGCGTTCGTGGAGCCCGGCAAGGCCGCCGAGGAGCACGACCGAATCCTTGCGATCGAGGAGTCGATCCTCTCCGAGCTCGGCCTGCCCTACCAAGTGGTGAATATCGCCGTCGACGATCTCGGCCCCAGCGCCGCGAAGAAGTTCGACTGCGAAGCGTGGCTTCCGAGTCAGCAGAAGTACCGCGAGCTCACGTCCTGCTCGAACACCACCGACTTCCAGGCCCGCCGGCTCGACGTGCGCTACCGCCCGCAGACCGACGACGGCCCCGGCAAGCCCGAGACGCTCGCGACCCTCAACGGCACCGCCGTCGCCGTGGGCCGCACGATCATCGCGATCCTCGAGAACCACCAGCAGGAGGACGGCACCGTGAACGTGCCCGAGATCCTGCACGCCTTCGGCGCCCCGAAGGTGATCGGCACGCCGATCGCCGTCGAGCCCGAAGCGCCCGCTGAGTAGACGCCGCGGGGCGCAACTCGGGCGAGTGCACTCGCTCCCGGCGCTCCGATTCTCCGCGCGAGCTACAGTCTTGGGCATGGAAGGCTTCAACCTGTTCGGTGACCCTGACGAGTTCCAGAAGCGCATGGCCGAAATGGCCGAGCAGCTCCAGGGCCAGCAGAGCCTGGCCTGGGCCGACAACGCGATCCAGCTCGCCGTGCAGATGACGGTCGCGGCCGTGAACCGCGTGAACGTGCAAGGCACCGCTGAGCAGCAGTCCGAGCAGATCCGCCAGGTGATCGCCCGGATCTTCCCCGAGTCCGTCACGCTCGTGCGTGAGGCTCGCCAAGGCCTGAAGTAAGCGGGGGCGGGCGCCGCCCGCCACGCTCAGTCGCGCCGCTCGCGGCGGCGCCAGCGGGCGCGTTCCTCGCGCCGCTTGGTCCGCGCCCGGTCGGGAGCGAGTTCCTCGTCGAGCCACCCTTCCGGCTCCTCCGGCTTCGCCGTGCCAGACCGCACCAGCGTGGCGTCGGCATCGTCGAGCCAGTCGTCGACGACCCCGCGGGGCGACGTCTCGGCCGTCCCTTCGTAGCCCGACACGTCGGCGTCGGCCGCCATGCGCTCCGCCGCCACCTCCGCCTCCCGTGAGGCGATTCGGTCTGCACGGCCCCGCTCGATGACCTCCCGGAACGACCGGATCTTGAAGATCGACGCGAGCGCCACAAAGCCGACGGCGAGGGACAGCACCGCAATCGTGGCCTGCTGGCCAACGCCGTAGGCAGCGATGGCCGCACCGGTCGCCGCACCCCGCAGGAGTTCGAGCAGCAGCGCCTGCACCACGCCCGCCCCACCGGGAGTGAACGGGAACACGGCTGCGACCGCGTTGGCGGAGAGCACGAGCAGCACGTTCTCGACCGTCGCCGGGAGCCCAAATGCCTGCAGGAAGCAGAAGAACGCGGTACCGCGGACGAGCCAGCCAATGCCCTGGATGCCCCAGACCCGCTTCATGTACTGCTTGCGATCACGCAGCACCGCAAACCCCTGCCGCACCCGGGCCCAGAACATCCGAACCCGTAGCGCGACGAGCGAGAAGATCACGAGCAACCCGACGACGATCGCCGTGAGCAGGAACAGCGCCCGGCGACCGTCGGCGGCCACGAAGCTCAGGTCGACCGCATCCAACGACACCCACGCCGGCGGATCCGGAAACACGCCCACGGAGATCGCAAACAACACGGCAACCGCCCCGGCGCAGAGGTCGAAGATGGCCTCCACCAGCAGCGCGGCACCAATGGTCGCGTAAGAACTCCCAGGGATCGAGGTCTTCGTGAGGTAGACCTTGAGCACATCGCCACCCCGCGCGGGGATCACGTTGTTGAACCCGTACGCCGCGAGATACGCACCCCAGATCTTGGGATACGGCACGACCTGGTCCGGGTACGCGGCCTGCAGAATGTTGCGAAACGCGAGCGCGCGCAAGGAGAGGTACGCCACGAACAGCGCCATGCCGATCCCCAGCGGCAGCAGGTGCACGTCGCCGAGGGTCGAGAAGAACCCGCGGAGGTCGTCGATGATGCTGCCGACGATCACGCGAAGCGACCGGGGCGCCCGGCCACGCGACTCATCGGGGCTCCCGCCACATCAGATAGACGGTTGGCGCCCCGGGGAGCTTGACCTCACCATGGACCGCGAAGCCGAGCGTCGAGTAGAACGCAGCGGCATTCGGACTCCCAGCCTCCACGTAACACGGGAGCGCACGCTCGTCGGCGTAGATCAGCGTCGGTGCCAGGAGCGCGCCGCCGATGCCCTCGTGCCGGCGCTCCTCGGCCACGCCGAGCAGCGCCAGGTACAGGTGCGAGACGGCGGGGTGGCGCCGATCGAGCTCACGCTGGATGGCCCCGATGCGCTCATGGTTGCGAGCGACGCGAACCAGCGCCGAGAGCGTGCGGAGCTGCCCCGTCGGATGCCCTTTCCAGGCGCCGGGCGCCGCCCAGACCGCCGCGCCGGAGCCGTCGTCAGTCATGTAGGTGAGACCGTCGGCCGCGTGCTGGGCCAGCCGCAGCCGGAAGTCGGCCCGCACCCACCGCAGGCGAGCCGGGTGGTCGCGGTAGATCCAGCGGCTGAGCGGATCCTCCCGGAAGGCGGTGGCGAGCATCTGCGCGACCTGTGGGCGATCGGAGCGACGCACCTGCATCACGCGGTGCGTGCGAAAGCTCGACGTGACTGGGTCGTCCGACACTCTTTCCATCGTACGTGGGAGGGCCGCGAACCGGCCCGCGCTCCGTAGAAGGGGCGCATTCAGCGACCACCCGCCGACCTCGCTGGACGATCGTCCAGGAACCTGGCAAACGTGATGCACACGCGCCACAATGAATCCACCGAAGCCGGCGGGGCGCCTCTCCCCCAAGGTGGCCCCGCCGCCGCTTCGCTTGCTCGGTCGCGGCTGAATCGCTGCACGACCGGCGAGGGGTCCGTGCTGACTTACGCGGGCCGCGGACGATCGAGGTCGATGTCGTCCTGGGAGCGGGGATCGTCGAGCGGTTCGAGGTGCGTGAAGACGCTGCAGAACCCGGTGAGCTCACGGCCCAGCGTGGCCTCGACGACCTCGGCGAAGTCGTGGCCGCGCTGCACGGTCCAGTCGCCCGGCACCAGGACGTGCACCGACACGAACGCCCGGCGTCCGGCTCGGCGCGTACGCAGGGCGTGGAACTGGACCTCGTGCGAGGACAGTTGCTTCAGCGCGCCCTCGATGCGCCCGAGTTCGTCGGGTTCCAGGGCCCGGTCCATGAGGCCGTTCGCTGAACGCTTCACGAGACGCGTCCCGGTCACGACGATGTTCGCCGCGACCACCAGCGCGATGATCGGGTCGAGCGTGTTCCAGCCCGTGAGCACGACCGCGATGACGCCGATGATCACGCCGGCCGACGTCCACACGTCGGTCATGAGGTGCTGGCCGTCGGCTTCGAGGACGACCGACCCGTGCTGCGCGCCGACGCGGATCAGTCGTCGCGCCATCAGCAGGTTGATCACGCTGGCGACGGCCGACACGGTGACGCCGACCGCGATGTCGTCGACAGCCTGGGGGTTGAACAGTCGGTCGACCGCCGAGAAGGCGATCGTGCCGGCCGCCAGCAGGATGAGTCCGCCCTCGAAGCCGGCGGAGAAGTAATCGGCCTTGTCGTGGCCGTAGGCGTGGTCCTCGTCGGGCGGGCGCGAAGCGAAGTGCACGACGGTCAGCGCCACGATCGCGGCGACCAGGTTGACGACCGATTCGGCGGCGTCGGAGAGCAGGCCGACCGACCCGGTGACGGCCCAGGCCCCCGTCTTGAGCGCGATGGTGAGCACCGCCGCGGCGACCGAAAAGCGCAGGACCGCGACGAGTTCCCGCTGGCGCTGGCCGTCCGGATGCTCGACTGCGGCGCCAGGTGCGATGTTGGCTGGCGCCCCCACGCGTGCAGTGTCGCACCCGCGGCCGGGCCGCGCGCGACCCGGCGGGCCTTGGCGGGCGCTCGCCGGAGTCCGTCAGCGCGGCACGGTGCCGCCGGCAGCGGCCACGGCGACGCCCACGAGCGCGGCGCCGATGAGCACCACGAGGAGTGGGGCGCGGCGCGACAGCAGCAGCGGAACTGCCAGCGCGAGGACGATCCACTGCCACGTGGTGGAGAGCCCGGCGGCGAGCGGGACCGCGGAGCCGAGAATGGCACCGAGGGCCGCCGGCCCGCTGCCGTCGAGGAAGGCGCGGGCGCGAACGCTGTCGCGAATCCGCTCAAAGTGGTGGCCAGCGAAGGCGATCACGATCACCGACGGGCCGAACGCGAACAGCCCGGCGATGATCGCCCCAGGGATCCCTGCCGCCGACCAGCCGACGGCGGCGATCGTGTTCGTCACCGGGCCGGGGGTGATCTGGCCGACGGCCACGGCGCTCAGGAATTGGGCCTCGGTCAGCCAGCCGTGCACGTCGACTGCGTCCGACTGCATCAGCGGGACGATCACGAATCCTCCGCCGTAGGACAGTCCGCCGACCTTGAAGGCCGTCCACGCGAGCGAAGCGAGCGTCGACGCGTTCCAGCCGCTCGCCGCCCCCAGCGGCAGCCACATGG
This sequence comes from Solirubrobacteraceae bacterium, assembly GCA_032119595.1. Lineage (GTDB taxonomy): Bacteria > Actinomycetota > Thermoleophilia > Solirubrobacterales > Solirubrobacteraceae > JAGIBJ01. Next base: position 603,858 of record JAUMBQ010000006.1, read on the forward strand.
GGACGAACGACGCGAGTCCTCCATCGCGCCCGCGACCAGGCCGGCTGCGGCGCAGGCGCGAACGGCCTGCGACGTTCGCGCTCGCGGGCTGGTCCGCGTCGCCGCCACCGCCCTTCCCGGCACGACCCGCGCCACCGCGCTGGATCGCCAACTCAGCGAGCCCGCAGCCCAACAGCACCAGCACGACGAGCGCCCCCGCGAGCGCGGCGCCGATGGCTCCCGCGGCGACCCACCCGACCCAGCGCACCCGGGCGGCGCGATCGAGGGCGCGGCGAAGACTGTCGCCGAGGAGCTGGGACCCCGCAAAGATCGCGACGGCGGGGACCGCCGCGCCCGCGCCCGCGCCCGCGCCGAGCACCCAGAGCGGAGGACTCGCCGCAAGCAGGATCGACGCAAGCGCCACCACCATCACGAGCCCGGGCAGGATGAATCCGAGTGCTCCGAGGAGCGCCCCGCGCCGTCCCCCGAGCACCCCGGCGCAATAGATCGCGAGCTGCGTCGAGGCGGGGCCTGGGATCAGACCGGTCGCGGCGACGGCGTCCTGGAATCGATGCGGGTCGATCCACCGTTCGCGCTCGACGACGAGCTGCCGCAGCAGCACGATGTGCGCTGGCGGTCCACCGAACCCGATCACACCAATCCGGGTCCACTCCCGCGCAATTCGGCCCAGCGAGGGCGGCGGCGCGAGCGGCGAATCGAGGACGATTTCGGACATCGCGCGACACGCTAAGCGACCGCCGCCCGACGGTTGCGAAATGTCACAAGATGTCCCCTTGTGGACCAACAGGCCACACATGGCACCCCGAAACGGTGCGACGTTCGCTACGTTGCGGTAAGTGCGCCAACGCGTTCTTATCCCCCTGGTCCTGCTCTGGGCGCTCGCCGCCGCCTCGCCGACGCTCGCTGCGGTGCCCGTCGGCGACGACGGATCGCTGCGGCCGACCGACGGCGCTGAACTCCTCGAGGCGGTCGATCAGGCCAAGGCCTCCACGTTGGGTCGCCCTGTCCCAACGCGCATCGTGCTCGCCGAGGGCGACTACGAGATCGACCGAGCGATCGTCCTCGACGACGCCGATGGCGACACGATCGAAGGCTCAGGGGCCGGGGGCACTCGGATCGTCGGCACGAACGCGACCACGACGCTGCTGCGGATCACCGGCGAGGGAACGAGCGTGACCGACGTATCGCTGGTGCCCGCCGGGTCAGGCTCGGCTGCGTTCCCCGTCGCGTCCGTCAGCGACGGCGCCGCCTTCAACAACTTCCTCGTCTTCGTGCCGAGTTCGCTGCCGAACGTGACCGCCGTCGAGACCAGCGGCAGCGGAGCGATCATCACGAACCCCGAGATCGAGAGCGAAGCCTCGCGTCCCGCGATCCGCAATTCCGGCAACGTGGAGATCCGCGGCGGCTCCCTCTACGGCGGCAATCCGACCCTTGACCTCGGCGGCGCCACGACGCCGGCCGGATCGGTGATCGACCACGTGGTGATCTCCGGTGGCGAGACCACTACCTCCGTCGTCCGCACGCAGGCCGCGAACGCCGCCGTGGCCGTGACCTTCACCAACGTGACCGTCAACGGCGGCGCCGAGGACGCGACGCTGATCGATGTGCAGGGCGCCAGCAACCCTGGTGGTTCCGTCGATCTCGACCTCAGCTTCTCGACGCTTTCCGGCGCGCCCGACAGCACCGCGGTGCAGCTTGCCAGCGGCGCGGCGACCTCCGCCACGACGGCCCGGTTCGTCGGCCTCCTCGCGCTCGGGTCCGGGACGACCATCGGCTGCGCCACCAGCGGCACGCCAGCCTCCGCCACCATCGAGGGCATCTATCGCAATGGCTCGCTCGCGTCCGGGTCGGCCTGTGCCATCAGCGAGTCCGGCCGCCGCTCGGGAGGCGACCCGGCGCTGACCACCGCGTACGGCCTGCGCTGGGGCTCACCGGCCATCGACGCGGTCGCCCCGCCGGTCAACGCACTCTTCGACGCACGCCGCGGAATGCGTACGAGCACCGGCCCCGGCACGCCGGAATCAACGCCGACCGACCTCGGCGCTATCGAGTACCAGTACCTCGCTCCGTGGCTCGACGAGATCGTCGTCGACGACGACAACGAGGACGGCCTCGTGCAGTTTTCCGTCGCCGCAGGCGACGAGAACGATGGCGAATCCGATCTCCTCACCATCACCTGGCGGTTCCCCGACGGCACCACCGCTTCCGGGGCCACCGCATCCCACCAGTTCACTACCGCAGACGTGGGCGACGTCACCGTGAGCGCGACGGATCCGAGCGGACTCACGACGACGGCCTTGGTCGCATCCGCGGTCGACCTCGGGCCCGCTGACCCGAAGGATGACGAGGACCCCGGCGAGCCGACACCCACACCGTCGCCGTCGCTGCAGACGCTGCCGGAGACCATCGATCGGCCACGGCCGACACCCGAGAAGCAGCTGCCATTCACTGCGCCCAGCACCGGGGCGCTCAAGGCCCTCACCCGGACCCAGTCGCGCGCCCGACGCTCTTCCGGCCGAGCATCGGGCCTCGGCCCCGCCCGACCGGGCGAAGCCTCGCTCCAGCTCAAGCTGGACCGCGCCGCCAACATCACCGTGATCGTCCGCCGGAGCGAGGGCACCCGTTTCCTCGCGGTCCCGAACGCTCGGTTCTCAAAGGACACGGGAGCCGGCACCACCATCGTGCACCTCTCCGCACGCGTCGGCACGGCCACGCTGCGTATCGGGCTCTATCGCGTCACAATCTTGGTGCGGCCCTCTGCGGGGCCCGCCGAGCGACGCGACCTCTTCATTCGCGTCATCCGGTAGTCCGCTTCGCCGCCGATCTCTGGAAGAATGTCCAGGGGTCGCTGATCTTCTTCGAGCGCCGCGACCACCAGCCATGATCGAGCACGCACCAGCCACACAGACCTGGAGCAACTGGGCCGGCCAGCAGCACTGCACGCCGGCGACCGTCGCCCGCCCGCGCAGCGAGGCCGAACTCCAATGGTCGATCGAGCGCGCCGCCGCGGACGGCGAGGTCATCCGCGCGATCGGCTCCGGCCATTCCTTCACCGATGCGTGCGTCACCGACGGTTGCCACGTCGACCTGTGCCACATGCGCCAGCTCCTGGACGCCGACCCCGTCACCGGGCTCGTGCGCGTCCAGGCCGGCATACGGCTTCACGAGCTCACCGAGGCCCTCCACGAGCGCGGCCTGGCCCTCGAGAACCAGGGCGACATCGACCAGCAGACGCTTGCTGGCGCGCTCGCCACCGCGACCCACGGAACGGGTGAGGCGTTCCGCAACCTGTCCTCCGGGGTCGTCGGCTGCCGGATCGCCCTGGCTGACGGGACCGTCCGCGAGCTCACCGCTGAGCGTGACCCGGACCTGCTCCGGGCCGCCCGGGTGAGCGTCGGGGCGCTTGGCGTGATCACCGAGCTGACGCTCCAGACCGTGCCGTCGTTCCGGCTGCGCAAGCTGGAGGAGCCCCGCCCACTCCGCGAGACGCTCGATGCCTTCGACGAACTCGCCGCAGCGCACGATCACTACGAGCTCTACGCGTTCCCTTACAGCCAGACGTGCCTGAGCTTTGCGAGCGACCGCACCGACGAACCACCGGCGCCCCTTCCGGCGTGGCGCAAGTGGCTCGTCGACGACCTCGTCGCCAACCGCGGCCTGGAAGCCTTCTCGCGCGCGGGCCGGCGGTTCCCCTCACGCGCCCCGCAGATCTCCCGCACGATGACTCGGATGCTGTCGCGCGACGTGCGGGTCGATCACAGCCATCGCGTGTTTGCAAGTGAGCGCCGCGTGCGGTTCACGGAGATGGAATACGCGATCCCTCGCGCCGATGTGCGTGAGGCGCTGGAGGCCGTGCTGGCGCTGATCGAGCGCGACCGCATCGGCGTCACCTTCCCGATTGAGGTCCGCACCACGGCCCCCGACGATGCGTTCCTCTCGACCGCGTTCGAGCGGCCGACGGCCTACATCGCCGTGCACCAGTTCTCCGGCATGCCGTACGAGCCCTACTTCCGGGCCGTGGAGTCGATCATGGATGGCTTCGGCGGCCGCCCGCACTGGGGCAAACGCCATTTCCAGACCGCCGAGACCCTCGCGCCGCGGTATCCGGCCTGGGAGCAGTTCCAAGCCGCCCGCGCCGAGCTCGATCCGACCGGCCGATTCACCAACGACTACGTGCGTCGCTGCCTCGGGCCACCACCCGCGGAGCTCGCGTGAGCCTCGCGCAGACCGCACTGCCCGGGCGATGCGCCGAACACCTAGCTGCCCTGAGCGATGTCGAGGCGCCGCTGGCGTATGTCGACCTCGACGCCTTCGAAAGCAACGCCGGGGCGCTCCTGGCCGAGGCCGGGACGCTGCCGATCCGCGTCGCGAGCAAGTCGCTGCGCTGCACGGCGCTCATCCGCCAGGCGCTCGACCTGGACCCTCGCTTCCAGGGCGTGATGGCCTTCACCGTCGACGAGGCACTCCACCTCGCCCAGGAGGGCATCGACGACATTCTGATCGCCTATCCCAGCGTCGACCGCACGGCCTTTGCCGCCCTGGCGGCCTGGATCCGCGATCACCCTGACCAGGTCATCCGCCCGATGGTCGACTGCGAGGAGCACCTGGCCCTCATCGCCGAGGCCGCACTCGCCGCGCAGACCGAAATCCGCGTCTGCGTGGATGTCGACACGGCCTGGCGGCCCTTCGGAGGACGTGGCCCGGCCGTCGGCTCCAAGCGTTCGCCCCTGCGCTCGCCCCAGGACGTGACGGACCTGATCCGCACGGTCGCGCAAATGCGCGGCGTTCGCATCGATGCCCTGATGGCCTACGACGGCCAGATCGCCGGCGTCGGCGACCGGCCGCCTGGGCGCGCAATGCGCGGTCGCGGGATCCGCTTCATGCAGCGCCGCTCCCTGGCGGAGCTCCACCACCGCATTCCGCGCGTGATCGCGGCGGCGCGCATCGCGATCGAAGCGACCGGCGGCACGCTCGACCTCGTGAACGTCGGCGGGACGGGCAGCCTCTCGCGGATTCGTGACCTCACCGGGATCACCGAGCTGGCCGCCGGGTCGGGCTTCTACGCGCCGACGCTCTTTGATGCGTACGACCACCTCTTCCTCACGCCCGCCGCATTCTTCGTGCTGCCCGTGGTGCGCGCCCCCGCCGAGAGCGTGGTGACCGTGCTCGGCGGCGGGTACATCGCGTCGGGCGCTACCGGCCCCGACCGCGCCCCCCAGCCGGTGTACCCGCCCGACCTCTCGTTCGACCCGAACGAGGGCGCCGGCGAGGTTCAGACGCCGCTACTGGGCGACGGAACCGCAGCCCTCGGCATCGGCAGCCGCGTCGTCCTGCGGCACGCGAAGGCCGGCGAGCTCTGCGAGCGCTTCGATCGCCTCCACATCCTGCGGGGCGGCGTGCTGGTCGACGTCGTGCCGACGTACCGCGGTGAAGACAAGACCTTCCTCTAGCGACGCCTGAGTCCGCGGCTCTGCACGCCGCCTTGGACTCAGGCAGCTCGTCAGGCGGTGTCGCGATCCCGGCGGCGATCGGCGCGCTTGGTGCGCACACGGAGCACGACGACGACCGCGACGAGCGCGGCGCCAAGCCAGGTGACGACGTCGGTAAGCACGCCACCAAGATAGTCGCGAGGGCAGGCCGGGGCCGATTGCACCATCGGCTGGCGGTTCGGCCGTAGTCTGGTGAGGCGATGTTGACCAGCCGCGTCACCCGGATCCAACGCGTGGACGCGGCCGTCGACGAACTCCTCCTGCCGCCGGCGATCTGGAAGACGTGCCCGTGGGAGCCGCACGAGCTCATCGAGACCGGGCTTCGCCAGTGGCTGCGGTGCGCCGGCGTCGCCCTGCAGGACGGCCAGGTGATCGGCATGCCGTCGCGAGCCGTCGACGAAGCCTGGCACGGCCTGATCCTCTGCACCGCGCGCTACGCGCACTTCTGCGACTCCGCCTACGGCCGGTTCCTCCATCACCACCCCGAGGGCGACCATGCCGAGGGCGACCCGCCGCCACGATCGAGGCGTCGTGGCAGTACCGAGCCGGGCAGCATGCAGCAGCAGCTCGCGCGAACGATCGCGGCTTGGACGCTCGTCGCCAAACCAGACGAAGCGTGCGTGCTGTGGGACATCGACAAGCGAATCGGCGTCGAGGATCCATGGGGGATCGACCCTGGATTCGTGATCGAGATCACCGAGGTCGTCGCCTCCCGCTCGTGAGCGAAAGCCGACTCTGGGGCTCCGGATTCGGCGCCCCCGAAAGGTCCAGCCGGGATGCCGAAATGGTTCGCGCGGGCCTAAACTGGTCGAATGACTGCGGTACTTGATCCACGCGTGTCGCTGACTCCTCGCGCCGCGGAGATTGCCCGAGCTGCCCGCACGCTGCTCGATCAGGAAGGCATCGATGCGCTGTCGATGCGCAACATCGCGGCCCGGCTCGGCATCCGCGCTGCCTCGCTGTACGAGCACTTCGCCGATAAGCGCGCCGTGGAGAACGCCATCATCGCGGCCGGTCTCTACGAGCAGGGCGACCACATCGTCGCGGCGCTCGAGCAGACGCCGAATGAGGTCCTCCCCACGATCTTCCGTGCGTTCCGCGAATTCGCGCTCAGCCACCCGCATCTCTACAAGCTGATCACCGCCCGCGACCTGGATCGGGACGCACCAGACGTCGCCGAGGCCGAGCTCTGGGCGGGGCACCGCCTCCGCGAGGAGGTCGGCGAGTTCCGCGAGATGAGCTTGGCGTTTTGGGCGTTTGCGCACGGCGTCGTCGACCTCGAACTCAACGAGCGCTTCCCACCCGGCGTGCAGGTCGAGGCGATCTACCTCACGGGGATGCGGGCGCTCCAGGACGGACTCACGCGGCTCCGCTCCGAAGCCAGCGGCGGCTGAGCCCGACGCGAGGAAGGGCGGTGCCAGCGGCCCTAGAGGACTGAGGCGCCAACCTCCACGAGACGCGTCTTTGCGGCCTCGTCGGTGAAGGCCAGAAGTCGCTGGGCCTCGGCGATCACCGGCCTCAGCGCCGTCTTCGTGGTCTTGTCGAACGGCTGCAGTGTCAGCACCGCCTTCGTCTTCGTGCGGTCGACCTTCCACGTGCCCGCGACGAAGCCGTCGACGAGATAGGTCGCGCGGACCCGCAGGTTCTTGGTGACGAGGCCCGGGCGGTAGGCGTCGTCGATGACGCGCCGGCGGTCGGCGTGGCCGAGGACGAGGTTGTCGAACTCGGGGATGAGCCGGACCGGCGCCTCCACGTCGCCGCCCGGCCGAGGCGCATCCGGAAGGTCGAACAGCTCGCGACCCTTGTCGTCCTCAAAGATGGCGAGGTGCGGGCGCAGCCGCTCGAACGTCGACTGGGCGGCCGGCACCGCCGACCATTGCTGGAAGTCCGCGACGGTCGCCGGACCGAAGGCCGCGAGGTAGCGGCGCACGAGGGCCTCCTCAGTTGCGTCGCTGGGCCCGGCCAGCAGCGCCGCGTCGATCTGCTCGCCGATGCCGTCGAGCCACTGCTCGGCCAGAGCAAAACGGGCCGTACGCGGGTAGCCCCAGCGGTCGTCGGTCGCCTCCATCACGAGGGGCAGATTGGTGCGGACCGCATAGCCGAGCGCGCGATCGTTGACCGCCGGGAATCGCTCCTGCAGCAGCGGGCGTAGCTCGTTGAACGTGAGCGGACCCGCGGCCAGCAGCTCGCGAGCGACCGGCAGCAGCGCGGACACGTCGAGGCCTTGGGCGGGGTCGCCGAGCACCTTCACGGCTTGGTCGAGCGCCGGTTGGATCGCGCCGCGCAACGCCTGGTAGTCGTCGGCCCGGAGCAGGTGGAGCGTGCCGCGCATGAGCGTCGCGCGGACCACCGCCCGACTGCGCAGCGCGTCGGCGAGCGACTCTCGCTGGAACCCCTCCAGCCGCGTCCAGAGCCCCGCGAACGGCGGCATCGGCTCCTGCGCCTGCAGGCCGGCGAGCCGGCCGACCGCTTCGGCGGGCGTGAGCGTCGCACGCTCGAGCAGGAGCTGGCGTGCCATCAGCGCGCGGTTGAGGTCGCGGGTCGTGAGCGCGCCGGAACTCATGCAGGCACCGCCATCACATCGCTCGACTCGGCCATGGCCGGATCCTACGACCGTGTCCCGACACGGCCTCGGGCGAAGGCAACGCGCATGAATCCACCCATGGCGTCCAGGAACTCGCCGGAGCGCTTCAGGCGTGGCGGGCGTCACCGTCCACTTCCTAGAGCGGGGACGCGCCAGCGAGGCGTGGAGAGTGAGGAACGGGGCGCTCCCGCCGATCAGTCCCTCACCCCGTCCCGTTGGCGCGGTCGCCTGTGCGCGAGCCGTACCACCATCCCGACAGATCGCTTTGATGCACCGTCACACCCTCGTGCGCGCCATGCGTGCCGCCGGCCTCGCCGCCCTCGCTTCCACGTCGTTTGCCCCCGCGGCCTCCGCGGCGCCGACCACGCATCTGCTGAAGAAGCTGGTCGACGCGACTCAGGACGGCGTATCGACGTCGCCCGCTCCGTTCACGGCGGGTGAGAACACGTACTTCATCGGCAACGACGGGACGCACGGCAACGAGCCGTGGGTCCTCACCCCCTCCGGCGCCTTCATGCTGGCCGACCTGAACCCCGGGCGCGGCGAGTCCGGTGCGCGTGAGTTCACGTCGGTCGGCGGCGTGACGTACTTCCGAGCCAGCAACGGTTCAGTCCAGGCGCTGTACCGCACGCAAGGCACGACCGCCTCGACCGAGGCGGTCACCGGGGCCCCCTCCAACCCCGGCAACGTCACGGGATACGAAGGCGACCTCTACCTCAGCGGCGGCGGCTACTCGTTGCTCTACCGGCAGGCTGCCGGCAGCTCGACATTCGACCGCGTGACCTTGCCGAACGCCACCGAGACGCAGTATGTCGAGGAACTCATCGCGCTCCCCGAGCGGCTCATCATCTCGACGTACGAGTTCAGCAACACGGCCGATCCTCGACGACTCATCGCCCACACCGCCGCGGGCGACCACACGCTCCAGTGGGCCGGGGCCGACCTGTCCGTCACGAGCAGCAGCGTCGTGCGCAGCGGCGACCGACTCTTCTTCACCGGCACCACGGCCGATGGACCGCGCACGTTCGCCAGTGACGGCACCGACGCTGGCACTCACATCATCGAGCTGCCCGGTGGCGCGGCCGCCGAGCCGGACGGTGCCCTCATCGCGGGCGAACCCGGCCACGCGATCTTCCGTCAGGGCACCACCTGGTACGACACCGACGGCTCCACGACGACGGCGGTCGGCGTCGCTCCGACGAACGTCGGCCAGCGCTTCTACTTGGGCGGCAAGCTCTACTACGTGCTTCCCGTCGGGAACGAGAACCCCACGTTCGCCCAGCCGCTGACGTCGCCGACGGCTGAGGCCGTGCAGATCCGGACGTCCTACAGCACCGACTTCGTCAAGAGCGACGGGATCGTCTACTTCAAGAGCCGCCTGGCGCCGGACAGCAACCATTGGGGGATGTTCCGCACCGACGGCTCCCTGGCCGGCACCGAGCGGATCGGCCGTGCGACTGAGTTCTCCGACGAGAACGCCCTGGGCACCCTGTACCCGAATGCCGGAGGTGGGCTGATCTTCGCCGGCACGAGCCCGCTGCATGGTCGCGAGCTGCACCGCTCCACCGGCACGCCCGGAACGCCGTCGACCTTGGTCGCCGACGTGAACACGACCCTGGACGACGCCGACATCGAGGGCGACGAGACCAGTCGGGCCACGTTTGGCGGACGAACGCTGTTCCGCGGCCAGCAGAACCGCGAGGAACAGCTGTGGATCACCGACGGCACCACGGCGGGGACGAACAAACTGCTCCCGGACGTCGACTTCGGCTACCTCGGCGACCCGCTCGTCCTGGGCAACGGGGCGGTCTTCACCGCCAACCCCGATGACGACGACACCGAGCTTTGGATCACCGACGGCAACGACGCCGGCACGCGTCGCATCTCGACGGCCGACGGCGGCGATGCGGCCGGCGGGAACGTCGACGCCTACCAGGTCGTTGGCTCCTCGATCTACTACACCGCCCGCAGGACCGGCGATCCCGACAACTCCGCGAGCGGCATCTTCAAGTCCGAAGGCTCGGGCCCCGGCACGCTGGTGGCCGCACCCGACAGCTGGTCGGCAACCATGTCCGTCCGCGGCCTGAAGGCGGTCGGTACCGACCTCTACTTCGCCGTCGATGACCGGGAGCAGAGCGGCGCCGATGAGTACCAGGGCATCTGGAAGCTGGACACCGTCACGGGTCTCTCGACGCAGATGACCGACTCGACCGCGTACTTCTACTTCCACGAGGCCGTCGCGGCCGGCGGCAAGCTCTACGTACCGGCGCAGCCCTACTCGGTCGATGAGTGGCAGGTGTGGGTCTCCGACGGCACGTCCGGCGGCACCCACGATCTCGCAATCGAACCGGGCACGCGTCCCTACAACAGCAACACGCCGGTCCTGCGGACGGACGGGACGACGGTCTTGGCCATCGCACCGGTCGGAGGGGGCACGGGCTATGACCGGCGACTCACCCGGATCGTCGGCACCACGATCGACCGCCCAACGCTTCCGACCGACGTGACTCCCGGCAACTTCTACGCACCGACGAACCTTGGCGGCGTGTTCTACGCATCAGCTGGGAAGGCCCTCGTGAAGCTCGGGGCCACGGGCGATCCGACGATCGTGCGCGCCTTCGACGGGTACATCGGCGCCCCGGCGGCCGTCCATGGCAAGCTCTACTTCTCGGCGTCGGACGCCGAGCACGGTGAAGAGCTGTGGCAGTCCGACGGGACGACCGACGGCACCGCGTTCCTCGCCGACGTGCTGCCCGGCACGGAAAGCGCCTGGCCGTACTCACCGTTCCAGGCAGGCGAGCGCGTCGCATTCATGGCGTGGACGCCGGCGACGGGCAACCAGCTCTTCGCATACGGCGAACCGCAGGCCGTGACCGCAACGCCCACCCCGACGCCAGCGCCCGCCCCAACGGAGGGCGCCGTCCCGACCCCGACCCCAGCTCCGAAGGCCGCTGACCCGGTCTCCACGCCGACGCCGACGCCGGCCTCAAAGCCCGACACACGCGCCGTGCCGGACAAGGTCAAGTCGGGCATTGATGAGGTCGTCGAAACGAAGAAGCGCTACGTCTTCGACGTCTCGGGCTCAGTCCTCGCGCCCAAGGGCCTGCGCACCCGCGCCGAGTGCAAGGGCCAGGTCGAGATCCTGATCACCGCAACCACGAGGACCGGCCAAGGCAAGAAGGCCAAGACGACGACCAAGGAACTGGCGAACGTCAAAGCCAAACTCCGGTGGAAGGGCGGCAAGTGCACCTATGACAAGACCGTCACGGTCGCCAAGAAGCTCGTGCCTGCGGGTGCGAAGCTCGAAGCCACGGTGACCTACCGCGGCTCGTCCACCCAAAAGCCCAAGACCGGCGAGCCGATCAAGATCAACCTCGGCTGACCGAGCGGCGCCTCGGCCTCAGGCCGAGGCGCCGACCAGTTCGTCGAGCTTCGCCAGGACCACCTCGTCGTGCGTCTTCGGCGACGCCTTCGGGATCACGAACCGGACCACACCCTCCGGGTCGATAATGAAGGTCGACCGCTGCGCGCCCCAGTACGTCTTGCCGTACATCGACTTCTCGACCCACACGCCAAACTCGTCGCAGACGGCGTGGTCCTCGTCGGCGAGGAGGGTGAAGTTGAGCGACTGCTTGTCGTGGAACTTCTTCACCTTCGCGACCGGGTCCGGCGAGATGCCGTACACCACCGCTTTGCGCGCCTCGTAGTCGGCCGCATGGTCGCGAATGCCGCAGGCCTGGGTGGTGCAGCCCGGCGTGTCGGCCTTGGGGTAGAAGTACACAACGCGCCAGGAGCCCGCGCTGGCCGAGAGCGTCACGGCGCCGCCATCGGCGCCGGGCAGGGTGAAATCTGGGGCGGGTTGGCCTGCTTCGATCATGGCCCGCAGGCTAGCCGCGTCGACGGCGCGTGTTGGATCTCGGTCGTTGGCCCACCCGGCGACTGACGTCGACCAAGAAACGAGCCGCCACGACACCCGCACGCGGCAGTACGTTTCCCACTATCCCTCCGTTCAGCAACATGGACCCCGAGCCCTCACCCGCAGGCGCCGCCGCTCCCCAGACGGAGCCGGATCCCGGATGGCCCAACGTCGGTCCGCCACCACCACTGAACCTTCAGACCGGGTACCGACTGGCGCTGGTGGTCGAGCCCGACGGCCGGGTGCGATCGATCGTCGAAGCCAGCGGGATCTCGATGCCAGCCCCGGACGCGCTCCGCGGGCAGACGCTGATGGAGATGTCGGCACGCCGCGAGGGCGGGCCTGAACGCGGAGCCATGTGGGGCCGGCGACTCGCCATCGCTCGTGAAGCCACCGAAGTCATGCACTACGCCGACCCCGCACCAGGGGCCGAGCCCGGTGCGGAGCCGACCGTCGACTGCCGGGTGACGCCGATCCGGACCGCCGACGGCACGCTCGAGGCCATCCTGGTCGAGATCGACGACCGCACCGCCATCCAGCAGACCGAGCGCCGCCTCGCCGAAGGTGAACAGCGCTTCCGCAAGCTCGCCGAAGCACTCCCGCAGATGGTGTGGATCTCCGAACCCGAGTACGGAGGGGTCTACTTCTCACCGCGCTGGGAGACCTTCACCGGGCGCAGCATCGACGAGCTCCTGGGCAAGGGATACCTCGACCTGATCCACCCAGACGACCTCACGGTCCTCGATGCAGCCCGGGCGGCGGGAGACTCGCCGCTGCCCGTCCAGTTCCGGCTTCGGCACCACGACGGCACCTACCGGTGGGTCGAGTCGTACGTCAACTTCCTTCGCGACAAGGACGGAGCCGTCGTGACGGCCGTCGGCGGAACCACCGACATCACCGCGCGCCGCGAGGAGGAGGAACTCCGCATCCGGAGTCAGAAGCGCGAAGAGGTCGGGACGCTCGCCGCCGGCCTGGCCCACGACTTCAACAACGTGATCGGCGCGATTCTCAGCAACGCGTCACTCGCGCAGACCGAGATCGCCGCCGGTGCCTCCCCGGCGACGAGCGTCGCGGAGATCGCCCAGGCCGCCGTCCGCGCCGCCGACCTGGTGCGCCGCATGCTCGCCTACAGCCGCGAGGACGAGCCGACGCGATGCAACATCAGCGTGGACGAACTGGTCGGTGAGGCCTGCGACCTCCTGGGCGCGACGCTTCCCCCGGGCATCGACCTGGTGCGGACGATCGCGTCGCCGCTGCCCGAGGTCTCCGGCGACGCCTCCCAGCTCCACCAGGTGGTCATGAACCTTGTGAAGAACGCTCGCCAGGCCATCCGCGACACCACCGGCACGATCAACGTGCTGGTCGACCGGGTTTCGCTGCCTGGACCGTTCCCAGGCGCCAGTGAACTTCCGGACGGCGAGTACGTCCGCCTCAGGGTGCGCGATACCGGGGCTGGCATGCCCGAGGCCATTCAACTGCGGGCCTTCGACCCGTTCTTCACCACCAAGCCAGCCGGCGAAGGAACCGGCCTGGGCCTCGCCGCCGCGCGCACGATTCTGCACCAGCACGGCGGCAACATCGGCGTCGAGAGCGCCGAAGGTGCCGGGACGACCTTCACCGTCCTCCTCGCCGCCCTCGAGGCCGAACCCCACGCGTCCGACGATCACAACCCCGAACCGAGCCCGCTCGTCGCCACGCCGCGCGTCGCGTTCGTCGACGACGAAGTGGCCCTCGCCACCCTCGCGGACCGCGCGATGTCGCTCTACGGCTGCGAGCCGGTCGTGTTCACCGACCCCGCGGCCGCGCTGGAGGCATTCAGGGAGACCCCCGGCGCCTTTGACGCGCTGATCACGGATCACGCGATGCCGGGCCTCACCGGCCTGGAGCTGATCCGAGCGGTTCGCGCCTTGCGTCCAAACCTCCCTGTGATCCTGACGTCAGGGTTCCTCACGGCGAGCCATCGCGAGGAGGCGGAGCGGCACGGCGTCGACGCCATCGTGCCCAAGCCCTGCTCGATCGAACAACTCGCCTCCGTAACCAAGGGACTCCTCGGCGTCGACGCGGGCGCCTGACGCGAGGCACTGGGGGCGGCGGCCCCCGCCACCGATCGGTCACATGTGCACCGCGCACGCGCCAGGAACGGACCGCGGTCCGTTTTGGGTCCTAGCGTGCCCGCCATGGCTTACGACGACCTCTTCACTCCCTACACCCACGGCGACCTGACGGTGCCGCATCGCATCGCGATGGCGCCGCTCACGCGCAACCGCGCCAAGGACACCGTCCCTGGCGATCTGAACGTGGAGTACTACGCCCAGCGCGCCAGCGCGGCGATCCTGATCAGCGAGGGCACGCATCCGGCTGCCGTCGGCCAGGGCTACCTCGACGTGGCCGGGCTCCACAACGACGAGCAGCAGGCCGGCTGGGCGCGGGTCGCGAAGGCCGTCAGCGAGGCAGGCGACGCCAAGCTCGTGATCCAGCTCATGCACGCGGGCCGGATCGCCCACCCCTATTACACCGGCGGCGAGCAGCCAGTTGCGCCGTCCGCGATCGCTGCCGAGGGCACCACGTTCACCCCGGATGGTCAGCAGGCGTTTGTCGAACCTCGCGCGATCGAGACCGATGAGCTGCAGTCCGTGAAGCAGGAGTACGTCGACGCCGCCAAGCGGGCCGTCGCCGCCGGTGCCTACGGCGTCGAGCTGCATGCCGCCAACGGCTACCTCCTGCACCAGTTCCTGTCGGAGAACACGAACCAGCGCACCGACGGCTACGGCGGCGACACCGCTGGCCGCGTCCGCTTCGTGGTCGAGGTCGTGGAAGCCGTTGCCGAAGCGATCGGCGAGCGCCGCACCGCAATCCGCCTGTCGCCGGGCCACCCGTTCAACGACATCGCCGAAGCGGACCCGCGTGGCACGTTCGACGCCGTGCTGAGGGCCCTCGCCAAGCACGACCTGCTGTACGTGCATGTGCTCGACACCTCCAGCCACGTCGACTTCTCGCCGCTCGAGGTCGCCCGCGATCTCTACCCCGGCACGCTCGTCGCGAACGAGGGCTTCACCGAGGAGTTCGACGTGCAGGGCGCGAACGATCTCGTCGCCGCCGGCAAGATCGACCTCGTCGCCTTCGGGCGCCGGTTCATCGCCAACCCGGATCTTCCCGCGCGCCTGCGCGAGGGCGCCGAGCTCAATGAGGCCGATTCGTCGACCTTCTACGCGGGCGGCGCGAAGGGCTACACCGACTACCCGACGCTCGCCGAGTCCGCGGTCGGCGCCACGAGCTGAACTGAGTGCCGCGCGGTCGCCCCATGGTGATCGCGCGGCCGCTTCAGTCCTCGTCGGCCGACTCCAGCGGGTCGTCGATCCCCAGGCGGGAGAGGCGACGGTCCTTGAGGACGCGCCCGCCGGTCTGCTCTTTTGGGCAATAGGCGATCGTGTACGACTCAAAGTGCACGCCGCGTAGGCGGGTGCCGCACGAGGGGCAGGGCTCGCCGACGAGCCCATGGACCTTCACCGGCTTCTTCAGCTTCTCCGCCGGTTCGGCCTTCACCGCCGACTCGTAGGCGGCGAGCGCCTCGGCCAGCACATCGCGGATCGTGTGTACGAACGCGAGGCGCTCCGGCCCTGAGAGGTCGGCGCCGCGCTGGTAGGGCGAGCGCTGGGCGGCCCAGAGGATCTCGTCGCTCCAGGTGCGGCCGACGCCGGCCAGGATGCGCTGGTCGCGCAGCAGCGAGTGGAGTGGCCGCGATGCGTCGAGCGACTCCGCGATGCGCGCGGCGAGCTCGTCGACATCGCCAGAGGGCGCCGCGATGGTCGCCGCGATGGGCACGCCGTCGGCGAGATCGCCGGGCTCCTCGGGCTCGACCGAGCCGGCATCAGGCGGCAGCAGCGCCTCATCGCCATCGGGCCACCAGGCCTCAGGGCCGAGCTTTGCGAGCTCGGCGACGTCGCCAGCGAGGAGGTCGGCGCGGCGGATCGCCCGCACCCACATCGCCTGGCGCGTCCCGCGCTCGCGGGCGCGGAGGCTCGGTCCATCGTCGTCGAAGGTGACCACCAGGCGCATCGCGCGGTCGCGCAGGTTTACCTTGCCGGCCTTCCAGGTGAGGCCGCCGCCGGTCATCAGGTGGACGAGCAGGAGGTAGTCGCCGTCGGTGTCGAACAGGAGCAGCTTGCCGCGGCGACGCACACCCGTGAGCACCGCGCCGTCGAGGGAACCGGGCGGCGGATCAAGCGAACGCAGGGCGTTGAAGCCGACCACCGAGACCGCCTTGATCCGGCGGCCGGAGAGCGCCGTGGAGGCCCGCCTGGCGACGATCTCGACCTCGGGCAGTTCGGGCATGACCGCGAGCCTATCCGGCCTCGCCCGGGCTGCGGAAACGCATTCGCGGCGCCCGGTGGCTCGGCCCTGCAAGCAGGGCGGCTCTTGGAGCGTGTGAGGTGTGGCACGATACGGCGCTCATGAGTGTTGTCCCCGCACCGGCGTCCCCCGGATCCCCCGTCGCGAGTGCACCGGTCAGCGCGGCGCCGGACGCCGTTCGCGTCGTCCGCAAGCTGCTGTGGCTTCCGATCCTGCTCGCGATCCTCGCGGCGATCGTCGCCTACCTGATCACCGGCAACCGCGGCTACCAGGCGCAGGCCCTGGTCAAGATCGGCACGCAGAATCTCGACCAGCAGATTCTCGGGCTCAACCAGGAGAACGCGACCAACGGCAACCTGATCATCGCCGAGATCATCGCCAACATGGATCAGCTTGAGACGGCGCGCGCCACGGTCGGCTTGCTGCAAGGCTCGCCAAACCTCACGCCGACGGAGATCGACGAGAAGGTCGGCGTCACGATCGACACCAAGACCTTCCTCATCGCCGTCAACGCGAAGGACCAGAGCCCCTTCATCGCATCGAAGCTGGCCACCGCGTACACGCAGGCCTACATCGACCTCGTCGCGGACCGCGAGCGCCAGCGCCTCACCGACATCGAGGCCCAGCTCCAGAAGCGCCTCTCGGAGGTCCGCCAGACGCAGGCCGCAGCGCTCAACGGCCTCTCGGAGAAGGAGAAGGACGACGCTCGCCGCCTGCTCGCCATCCAGCCGGCCGCCGAGACCGCGCAGATCACCGCCAAGCTCGAGCAGCTCGCCGTGCTCAAGCGCGTCAACGTGCAAAGCATCTCGTTCGCCCGCAAGGCCGACATCCCGACGAGCCCGTCGGGCCTGCCGCCGCTGCTCTTCATGGTCGCGGCGCTCTTTGCCGGCGGCGTGATCGGCACCGCGCTTGCGTTCGTGATCGCCGGCCGCGACCCGAAGGTCCGCGCCGAAGAGACGGCCGAGGGTCTCCTGGGCGCTCCGATCCTGGTCCGCGCGCCCGCGTCGCTTGCCACCCGTGAACGATCGACCACGCCGTTCTCGGCGCTGCGTCCGGTCGAGGCCGAGTCGGCGCGCATCGCGGCCGCGCAGCTCCGCCTTAACCCAACGAGTCGCGACTCGCGCGCGATCGCAATCGTCTCCGCCGACGACGACACCGTCGGCTCGCCCGTCGCCCTGCAGGTCGCGGCGGCGCTGGCCCGCACGCCGTTTACGGTGCTGCTGATCGGGATCGGCGCCGAGCCGAACTGGCCGCAGGTGCAGCGCTTGCTCGACGGCGCCCCCGATGGCGCCGGCGCCCTGGAAGAGGAAGATGGCGGCGACGGCACCCTCCATCGCCTCGCCCTCGCCGAGGACGAGCTTCGCGACGATCGCGTCGCCGCCGTTCGCGCCTGGGCTCTCCAGCGGTACGACCGCCTGGTGATCGCCAGCCCCACCCCGGACCGCCATTCGGCGGGCGTCGTGCTGCTGCGCGCCGCCGACACCGCCGTCGCCGTCGCGTCGGCCGGGCACACCTCTCGCGCCTCACTTACGCGCCTTCGTGACCTCGCGTCCCAGATCGGTGTGCCGATTGCCGGTACCATCGCAACCGGCTTCGGTGGCGCGGAGTCGTAACCTGTACCTGCGGGTACCTCAGCCGCAGCCCCAACACCCCAGATTCCCGACGTCCCGCGGGAGGCCCAGAACCAATGCCGATGCCTGAAGGCGACGCAACCGTCGTCCACGCGAACAACCGCAAGGAATGGTTCCTCGGGAGCATCGTCAACCGCATTCCGTTCAGCAAGCCGCGCGCTCGCCTGTACGAGAAGCTGGGGAAGATCGACTTCGAGGCCGTCGACGACACGCTCATCCTGCGTGGCGTCGAGGTCCTCAACCCGCATCGCATTCAGATCGGCAAGGGGTCGGTCATCAACCGCAAGGTCCTGCTGGATGGTCGCGGGGGTCTTGAGATCGGCCGTGACGTCGGGATCGCCGAGCGTTCGGTCATCCTCACCGGCGCGCACGGCTTTGAGGGCGGCATCACCGACCATGTGTGGCGCACCCGCATCGAGGATTACGTCTTCGTCAACCTCGGCGCGATGATCATGCCGGGCGTGATCGTCGGCAAGGGCGCGATCGTCGCGGCCGGGTCGATCGTGACGAAGGATGTCGAGCCGTGGACGATCGTGGCGGGCGTTCCCGCCAAGAAGATCGGCGAGCGGACGCCCTGTGAGTACGAGGTGTTCCGTCGCGGCGGTGCCCACGCCTACAACGCGGACTGGCGATGAGCGACACCGTAGCCAAAGCGCAGCGCTCGCTCGCGCGCATCCAGGCCGTGCCGGAGCCGCTGAAGAAGCTGCTGCGGCCAATCAAGAACGTGCTCTTCACGATGCACCGCGACGAGGCCGCCACGTGGGTCCTGGAGCGGCCTGAGTCGCCGGACGAGCGGTACCTCGATGTGCTGCGCTTCGGCGCCTGCGACTTCCGCGAGACCGAGCACGCCCACACCATGGAGGCGCCCGTCGGGTGGCCGAAGCACATGGCCGCTGAGATGGAGCGCCAGGGCGTCACCCTTGCGTTCCAGAACCTTTTCGTCTGGCATTTCGAGGACTTCCCGGACGAGAAGCTGATGATCAAGCGTCGCCGCAAGCGTCGTGGGCGCCCGGACGTGATCCTGATTCAGACCGGTGGCTTCCCGGCGATGAAGCACATCTGGGGCTTCAACATCTGGTCGTTTCTCGCGCGCGAGAACCTTGGCCGCCGTCTCGGCTGGTGGATGAACCCGATCTGGCGCGTGATGAACGTGATCCTCATGGTCTTCGGTCGGCCCGCCCCCTATTCGGGCCCTGATCCGCAGCTCGCCGAGTTTGTCGCGACGGTCCGCCGCGTGTGGCCGGGCGTGCCGATCGAGTTCTGGCAGCAGTCCGATCCGGTCCTGCAGGGCTTCTGGAAGAAGTCCGTCGCCCAGCGCCTGATCGAGGAGACCGTGCCGATCTTGGACGACCTCGATATCCCCGTCGTTGACGCCCCGCCAATTCCGAACGTCATGGCCTTGCGCGGCGCCAACGGCATGAATCTCAACCACCGCGGCTCCTTGGCCGTCGGTGCGTGGTACGCCGACCACCTGCTGGCGAACTTCGGCCACCTCGCGAAGTCGGCGACGCAGCGCGCCGCAGAGGCGTCGGCCGCAGAGGCGTCGGCCGCGGAGGCGGCTGACGCGGACGCCAGCGCCAGCGCACCCAAATCGCTCGGCGCGCCCAGCACCAGCGGCGCGAAGGAATCTGCGGGTGCCGACGCCGCCGGTGGCGGCGGCGCCGAGACGGCATTGCCCGCAGCCGACTGAGTTTGCAGGCCGCCCTCGGCGGCGTAGGCGAAAGCTCCCGGGCCGCTGGCGGCGGGCGAAACTCAACGCCGGCCACGGCGCCGCCGGGCCTATCGGCTGGCGAGGGCGGCGCGAAGGATGAGCTGGCAGCGGGCGGGAGTCGGCGCCGGCTACGACGCCGCCGGGCCTATCGGCTGGCGAGGGCTGCGCGGCGCGTGAGCTGACTGCGGGCAAAACTCGGCGCCGGCTACGACGCCGGCGGGCCATTGGCTGGCGAGGGCGGCGCGGCGCGAGAGCTGGCTGCGGGCGAAACTCGGCGCCGGCTACGACGCCAGCGGGCCTATCGGCGGGTTCCTTGCCTCTTGCACGAGCCCCCTGCGGTGGACCACAAAATGGGGTGTGAATTGATCTGAAACGGTCAGTCAAAAGTACACCCCATTTTCCGGTAGGACGCGCCCGGGCACGAAAGCGGCCCAAACGGCCGAAATCCTTGCCCTCAAACGCCAGAATTGCTTTAGACCACAAAATAGGGTGGACTTTGTACGACCCCGGTTTCGGGAAAAGTCCACCCTATTTTCCGGTGCAAGCATGCGGCCCGCCCGAGGCGCGTCGGCGCCGCAGCCGGCGCAGACTCCCGCCCGCAACCGGCTCGGGCCGCCCGCCCCCTCGGTGCGAAGGGGCCCGCGGGCGACGAATCCAGCGCCGAGTCCCGCCCGCAGCCCGCTCAGTCCGCCCGCCCCCTCGGTGTGAAGGGGCCCGCGGGCGACGAATCCAGCGCTGACTCCCGCCCGCACGGACTGAGACGCCGTCCCCTCACCGAGAGAGCCGCAGCCCGTCAGGCCTGCTCGGCCGGCCACCTCGTGAGCGTCCTATCGCGCCGCAGATTTCGTTCGGGTGGAGCCGACTCGGGCCTCTGGCCATGTCGGATCCACCCGGACGAAAGATGCAAGCGAGAGGATGCTCACGAGGGGGTCGTCAGGCCTGCTCGGCGATGCCCCAGCGGATGAGCCCGGCGGCCCAGATGTAGCCGGCGCCGATGGCGGCGGTGAGGACGAGGTCGCCCTGCTTCAGCTTGCCGTCTTGCTGGGCGCGGGTCATCGCCATCGGGATGGTGGCGGCCGAGATGTTGCCGGTGTCGCCGAGGTACGTGACGGACTTCTCGGGGTCGACATCCAGGCGGGCGCCGACGGCCTGGAGAATGCGGGCGTTGGCCTGGTGGAACACGAAGAGGTCGATGTCCTCCTTGGTCTTGCCGCCGACCTCGAGGATCTCTTTGGTCACGTTGACGAGCTCGGACACGGCGACCATGTAGGTCTCCTGGCCGCGCATCCACGTGCGCTCGGTGTTCTTGTAGCCACCGATCATCTCGGCGTACGTGCCGTCGGCATGGATCACGATCTCGCCGATCGCCCCCGGATGCTGGTCGGACTGGCGGGTGATCACACCGGCGCCAGCGCCGTCGCCCATCACGGCAACGCCGGCCTTCTGGTTCGCGGAGCCCATCGGCGACAGGACATCGGAGGCCACGACAAGGACGTTCTTCGCCCGACCCGTCTCGATCATCGACGACGCGTACTTCACACCCGAGAGCCAGCCGGCGCAGGCGGCGGAGATGTCGACGGCGCCCGCGGCACGGTCGATGCCCATCGCGTGCGTGAGGAACGGCGCAGCGTTCGGCGTGATGCGGTCAAAGGTGTAGGTCGCGACGATGACGTGATCGATGTCGGCGTTCGTGAGGCCAGCGTTGGTGATCGCCTTCTCTGCGGCCTCTTGGCCGAGCGAGAGGACGGTCTCGTCCTGATCAGCCCAGCGACGCTCCCGGATGCCGGTGCGCGACTCGAGCCAGTCGGGCTTGACCCCGATCATCCGCTCGACGACCTCGTTGGAGTACGAGTTGCGCGGCAACGCGTAGCCGACGCCCGCCAGGGTGGCGCGGTAGGGAAGGCCGGCGGGGATGCCGAGGAGGTCGTCGTCTTGGGCGCTCATCGGGCGGCCTCCAGCTCGTCGAGGGTGAGGGCGGGGACATCGAGCACGGTCTTGCGGGCCAGGCGCGCCATCGCGCCCCCGGGACCGATGTCGAGGAAATGGGTGGGCTTGAGCTTGGCGAGCTCCAGGAGCGTCTCGCGCCAGCGGACCTGGTTGGCGACCAACTCAGACAGCTCAGAGGCGAGGTCAGCGAACGGCGCGGCCGTGAGACCCGAGTACACCGGCACCTGAGGGTCCAAAAACGGTGCGGTTTGCACGGCGGCACGAAGCGGCGGGACGATCGACGCCATGTAGACGCAGTGCCCCGGACCGGTGGTGTCCAGGCGCACCGCGCGCAGGCTCTGCTCCCTCGCGTCCGCCGCGATGGCGGTCAGCGCGGCGCCGGAGCCACTGACGACGACCTGGTCCGTCGCATTGTCGTTCGCGAGGTACCCGCCGTGGCGCTCGACCAGCCCAGCGATGTGCTCCTGCACCGTGGGGCCGGAGACGGCCATCATGCCGGCGTCTCCCCAAGCGGCGCCGTGGTGGTGCACTTCGAACGCCTCACCGCGGGCCGCCGCGAGGCGAACGGCGTCGGCCGGCGTGAGTGCGCCACCGAGCGCGAGGGCCGTGTACTCGCCAAGTGAGTGCCCAGCGACCGCGATCACCGGCCCATACCGCTCAGCGTTCTCCGGCTCGGCAAGCAGCTCAAGCGCGCGGCGCCCGCGACCGATCCCGACGACCACGAGGGCGGCCTGGAGACGAGCCCAGTCGGACTCCGGATCGAGGTGGGCGTCGGCCCCGAGGCGCTCCGCGTAAGCCGCAGCGAGATCGTCGCCGGCCGCGAGCACCTGCTCCCCGAGGTCACGGGGAACCTGCCCCTGACCGGGGCAGAGGACGACGACGCCCATCGGGGTTAGAGGCCGGCGCGACGGAACACGACGGCGAGCGCGTCGCCGTACGTGGTCGAGCCCTGGAAGTCCTGCGGCTTGATGTCGATCGCGTAATCGTCATGCAGGATCTGGCTCAGCTCGACGATGTCGAGCGAGTCGATGTTCGCGTCCTCCAGGCCGGACTCGGGCGTGAGCGTCGAGACGTCCACGTCGAAGGCGGCCAGAGCCCGCTGGATGCGGGCTTCGATGAGTTCACGGGTGAGATCGGCCACGGGGACTTGGCTCCTGAAGGGGAAACGAACCACCGCCCATTGTACTGCTCCAGTGTGCGCTGCCGCACGTGCACCGCTCGGAGTGCGAGAATGCCGCGCAGTGGCCGGACCCAGCGCGCAGGCACGTCCCTTCTTCACCGCCCTGCGCGATCGCTGGTGGATCGTTGCCCTCTGCACGATTACGGCCGGGGGACTGGGCTGGTTCACGGTTCACCGCAACCCGGGCCTGTACGAAGCGAGCGCCGTCTTCGGGCTCAAGAACCAGTTCTTGGACCGCGACATCTTTGGACTCTCTGCAGCGATCAAGACGACCGAAGAGGTCCTCGCGCAGCAGCCGGGTCAGCTCGACACCACCGAAGCCGCGGTCGAAACCACCAAGCGGATGGGCCTGCAGCCAGCCACCGAGGGCCGCACGGTGCTGCAGAACACGAGCGTCGAACTCGACACGTCGCTGTTCCTGCCGGTCGCCAAGGGCCGCGCCAAGACGCCCCGCGAGGCGCAGCGCCTCGCCGACACGTTCGCGTCCGTGGTCGTCGAGCAGCGCACGAAGGCCGACCACGCCCGCATCCGCAAGGCGCGGCGCGCGACGCAGGCGCGCCTCGACACCGTGATCCCGAAGCTCCGCGAAGCACGCGCCAACAACGGCTTTGACCGCAAGTCGCTCGAGAACGAGGTGTCGCGACTCGTCGCCCGGATCATCCGCTTCGATCTCATGGTCCAGTTCCGGCCGCCGACGGTGTCGATCCTGCGTTACTCACGGGTTCCAACGACGCGGACCCGGCCGCCGGCCCTCAACATCGGCATCTGCGCAGGACTGTTCGGGATGATGATGGGCTGCGCGCTCCTCGCCCAACGCGAACGCCGCGACCGCCGCCCACGCGCCGGTGAGATCCTGCAGGACCTGCGCGCTGCCATCCTCACCGACCTCCCTCGCTCCGCGCTCCTGCCGGGCTCCCGGCCGCATGGCCCTCGACTCGGCGAACTGCAGGCGCTGGACGCCGTACGCAAGGTGCTGCAAGCCGACCGGCCGCACAGCGTCGTCGCCGTCACCGAGGCGGTCACGATCGGCCGCGCCAGCGCGCTCTCACGGCTCCTGGCCGAGTCGGCCGCGATCCAGGGCAGCCGCACGCTCTTTGCCTCCAACGACCCGTACACGAGCGAAGTCGCGACCGAGGGCGTCACGCTTGAGCGGTTCCCGATCGAGACCGGCAAAGTCGCCCAGGACTGGCTCGCTGCGCGCCGCGCCGAGTACGACCTCGTCGTGATCGACCTGCCGTCGCCTGTGGGCAGCGCTGCGGCCCTGGAGTTCGCAGCCCTCGCCGACCGCGTCCTGGCGGTCTGGCTCCCGGACAGCATCGACCGCCGCCAGCTCACGCGCCTCGGCCGCACGATGTCGCGCGCCGGCATCTCGTTCGCGGGCGTCGTCCGCGTCGGAGGGCAGGCCGCATGACCGCCCTGCGCGGCGGTGGCCGCCGGACCACCTCATGGCGAGAGCGTCTGCCCGATACCGCGCTCGTTCCGCGCGTCCGCGACGTCCTCCAGCGGCCGCAGCCCGCACAGCGCCTGCGTTCGTTGCGGATGGGCGACCCGTGGTACGCCGGCATCGTCGTGCTCTGGGGCCTGCTCATCGCTGGCGCCGCGGCGAGTGAGGAATGGCAGTCCGTCGCAACGATCGTGTGGGTGACCGGCTTCGCGATGCTCTACGCACAGTGGCCGGCCATCGGCACCGTGCTGCTCTTCGGACTCTGGACCCTGGCGCCGCTGTTCCGTCGACTCCTCGACATCGTCGCGCCCGCCGTCGGCCCGGACATCCTCTCGCTGACGCCGTTCATGGCGACGGTCAGCGTCGCGCTCCTCGCCTACCGGCGATACAAGCCACCGATCGTGATCACGATCCCGATCGCCATGGTCCTCGGCGGATTCCTCACCGGCACCATCACGGGCCTGGCGGCGCCGTTTGCCCTGCTCTTCGGAATGTTCGCCTACTGCTCCGCGGTCCTCGGCGTGTACGTCGGCTATGCCAACGGCCGCGACCGGACGTTCACGCTCGAGCAGATGCTGCTGCCGATGGTGCTCATCAGCTCGATCTACGGCGTCTACCAAGGCATCTCGACCCGCCTGCCGATCTGGGACCAGACCTGGCTGCTCACGTCGAACTTCGGGAGTGTCGGCACCAAGGAGGGCGGCAACTTCCGCGTCTTCTCGGTGCTCAACAGCCCGTACACGTACGCCTCACTCGTGGCCGTCTACATGGCGGTGCTGTTCGTCTCGCGGCGTGTGACGCTGCTGCGGCTCGTGACGGTGATCATCGCGCTGATGGGCATCTTCCTCACGCAGTCGCGTGGCGCGTGGGTGTCGGTCGTTGGCGGGCTCGTGATCATCACGTTCTTCACGGGCGGCCGTGCGCTACCCCGCCTGATCGGGCTCGCCCTGACGCTCGTCGGCATGTATGCCGCGCTCGGCTCGACCCCGGCCGGCACCGCCGTCGTGCAGCGCGCCGCCTCGGTCACGAAGGGCGCCGACGACAAGTCCGGCGGCGACCGCCTCGACGCCATCACCACGCTCGGGCCGCCGGCGCTCGCCGCCCCAATCGGTTCGGGCATCGGCTCCGTCGGCGCCGCCAGCGACCTCAACCCGACGCCGAAAGCCTCGCTGGTCGACAACGGCTACTTGATCATGCTGGTCCAGGTCGGCCCCGTCGGCTTCCTGCTCCTCGGCTTCGGGATCACCGGGATGATCTGGATCGTGCTGAGGGGGACGACCGTCGAGGATCGAAAGGACCTCGTGCCATTGCTCGCGCCCGTCGGCGTCTACGTGCCGCTCTCGTTCTTCTCCGAGACGCTCTACGGCCTGCCCGGGTTCATCCTGTTCTACGCGCTCGGCGAGGCGCTCGGACGCCGCCACGAAGGCCCCGTGGTGACGGCCCGCGACCTGGCCGCCGAACTCGACTCGGGCGGATGGGTGCCGGGTCCCGCCGGACCGTCCGAACCGGGCGCAGGCGGCTGGAGCGACGAGCCCCGCAGCCTCGTCCACGCCACGGGCGCGCCACCGCTCCTCACCAAGGCCGCTGCCAGCGAGGCGAAGCCCATCGCGGCCGTGCCTGGGCCACGCGCTCACCCGACCCCTCCGCCGCCGAAATACCCGCCGGCCGACGAGTCCGGCGGATGAGCGGTCGGGCAGCCGTCGCGGTCCGCCGCCATGGTTCCGCAAGGCGCGTAGGGAGCCGGCGGTGAGCGCGCGCAAGCCCGCCGTCTCGTATCTGATCCGCACGTTCCCGAAGCTCTCGGAGAGCTTCATCGTGCGCGAGCTCCTGGCGCTGCAGCAGGCCGGCGAGACGCTCGAGATCTGGAGCCTGCTCCCGGCCGACGACGCGGGCATTGCGGCGGTTCCGGCAGCGGCACCGCTGATGGGCCTGGTCCGCACCGCGCCGCGGGGCCCGCGCGGGCTCCTGACGATGACCGGAGAGTTCCTTGCCACGCTCGCCCGGCATCCCGTTCGCGCCCTGCGGGCCATCGGCTGGGCCCTGCTGTGGAGTGCCCGGGAGCGCGACCCGCGCCATGCCGCAGCGCTCCCCTACGCCGCTCACCTCGCGCGCCACGCGGCCGCCCCACATCTGCACGCGCACTTCGCGAACACCCCGGCGACCACCGCCGTCCTCGCGGGCATGCTCTCCGGCAAGACGGTCTCCTACACCGGCCACGCCCGCGACCTGTGGGTCGCGACGTCGCCCGCGTTCCTCGGCGCCAAGACGCAGCGCTGCGTCTTTGCGGTCAGCGGGACGCAGTTCGCGGTCGATCTCATGCGCGACGCCTGCGGTCCCGGCCGCGCGCCGACGCTGGAGGTCGTGACCAACTCCGTCGACCTGCCGGCCGCTGAACCCGGCGGGCCGGGGGGCGAACCGGGCGCGCCGCCCCGCGAGCCCGGCCTCGTGGTCTGCACGGCGCGGCTGGTCGAGAAGAAGGGGATCGATGTGCTCATCCGCGCTGTCGCGACGCTGGCCGCAGATCGCCCGAGCCTACGCCTGGAACTCATCGGCGACGGCCCACAGCGCGCCGAATACGAGGCGCTGGCGGCTTCGCTCGGCGCCGCAGGCTCCATCACCTTCCGAGGTGCCCTGCCGTACTCCGAGGTCACCGTCGCGCTTCGCCGCGCCAGCGTGTTCGCGCTGCCCGCCCGGGAGGCGAGAGACGGCGACACCGACGGCCTCCCGGTCGCCATCCTCGAGGCCCTCGCCTACGGCGTTCCGGTCGTCGCGACGCCGATCGCCGGCATCCCGGAGGCCGTCATCGACGGCGAGACCGGCCTGCTGGTCGCTCCCGAGGATGTCGACGCGACCGCGGCCGCGATCGCCGCGCTCATCGACGACCCCGCGCGCAGCGCCCGCTTCGGCGCCGCCGGACGCGCCCTCGTCGCGGAGCGCCACGACTCGGCGACGTCGGCCGCGACGCTCTCACGCCTCTTCCGCAGCGCCTGACCGCCCGGTCGGGCACGCCTATGATCGGAGTCCACTCGATCGTTCTCCGGCGACCCCCTCGCCCAAGCGCGTCGGACAAAGCAGGTACGCAGGATGGCTGACCACGCGCACGCGGGACACGATCACTCCGGACACGACCACAAGGGCCATCACCACCACGGGCCGACGCTCGCCTCCGTCGATGCGCCTCGGTGGCTTTGGGTCGCGCTCGGGATGAACCTCGCGATCATGGTCGTCGAGATCATCGTCGGCCTGATCGCGAACAGCACCGCGCTGCTGACCGACGCCGCGCACGTGGTCACCGATGCGCTCGCGATCGGTTTGGCACTTGCGGCAATCACGGTCGCCAGGCGCCCCGCGAAGGGCGGCTACACCTACGGCTTTGGACGCGTCGAGATCCTGAGTGCCCAGCTCAACGGGACCCTCCTCCTCGCGCTTGGGGCCATCCTTGGCGTCGGCTCGTTCCTTCGCCTGCTGGACCCGCCGCAGGTCGATGGCTCGCTGGTGATCGTCGCGAGCATCTTCGGTCTCGTCGGCAATGGCGCGGCGGCCTGGGCACTCACGCGCGCGAGTCGCCGCAGCATGGCGGTCGAGGGCGCCTTCCAGCACGCGCTGCTGGACGCGATCGCCTCCGTGGCCGCGATCATCGCTGGCGTCGTCATCGTGGCTGGCGGCCCAGACGCCGCCGACCCGCTCTTGGCGCTGCTCGTGACCGCGCTAATGCTGCGAAGCGGATGGCAGGTGCTGGGGTCGAGCCTCCGCGTGCTCCTCGAGCGGGCTCCCAGCGACACCAACCCCGACGAGGTCTACGCCGCCCTGAAAGAGCACGTGGGCGTCGTCGCTGTGCGCGACCTGCACGTGTGGGTCGTGACCGACGGCTTCCCCGCCGTGACCGCGCATATCGAGGTGGCGGTCGGCGACGACTGCCACGCCCGCCGCGCCGAGCTCCAAACGCTCATGCACGAGCAGTTCTCGATCGACCACGTCACCTTCCAGGTCGACCACACCGGCACCCACTCCGGCAACCCCTGTCAGAACGGCCACGGCAATGCCCGACTCCAGTAGCGCCCATTGGGACGACGCGTACGCTCGCGGCGAGACATCCCGCAGCTGGTACCAAGCTGAGGCGAAGGAGTCGCTCGAGTTCATCGAGCGCACGACGATCTCCCCAGCCAGCTCGGTCGTCGATATCGGGGGCGGCGCC
Organism: Solirubrobacteraceae bacterium; assembly: GCA_032119595.1. GTDB lineage: Bacteria > Actinomycetota > Thermoleophilia > Solirubrobacterales > Solirubrobacteraceae > JAGIBJ01. The sequence continues at coordinate 632,305 of JAUMBQ010000006.1, forward strand.
TCGACGCTCGTCGATGGACTGCTCGACCGCGGTTACACCGACCTCACGGTCGTCGACCTCTCCGATGAGGGCATGAGCGCGGCCCGACGGCGCATTGGAGCAGCCGCAGACGCGGTGCAGTGGATCGTCGCCGACGTGCTCACCTGGGAGCCAGGCCGCACGTTCGATCTGTGGCACGACCGCGCCGTGCTGCACTTCCTGACCGACGACCAGGATCGGGCCGCCTACGCGCAGCGTGCTGCGGCCAGCGTGCCCTCGGGCGGATGGGCGACGATCGGTGGCTTCGCGCCCGACGGGCCGACGCAATGCTCAGGACTGCCGGTCCGCGGCGCATCCAGCGACGACCTCGCCGAGCTGCTCGCGCCACATTTCGTCCCAGTCCACGCGGCGGCGATCACCCACACCACGCCCGGCGGCAACGACCAGGCGTTCGCCTGGCTCGTCGCGCAGCGCCGCTGAGCGGATCTCCCGGAGTCTCGTCGGCGTCCGCGCCGGTGCCGCTATTTCGCCGTTTCGGGCTGTGACGCGGCCGGCGGAGAAGTCCCTTTGGCTTTGCCCATGAAGCGCCAGAGATCCATGGTCGCGGGGCGCGCGAGGAGGATCAGCAGCGCGACGAGCGCGGCGACGCCGACCGTGCCGGAGACGAGCGTGCCGACGAAGATGCCGCCACCCGCCGCCTCTCCCGCCATGAATCCGGCGACGGCCGCCGCGGCCGCCGCGACGATCGGGCCGAGGAACTGCGGCAAGGCTCGGGGTCCGAAGACGTCGTTGGCGTAGACGACGCAGGACGCGACGTAGATCGCGCCGCCGATCGTGAGGCCGATGCCAGCGCCGACGGCGTCGTACTCGGTCATCGCGATCGCGCCGCCGATGAGCGTCGCCGCGAGCGCAGGCATGCCCATGTAGAAGACCTTCTTCGGCTCGTCTTGGGCCCACAGCAGCGTGCTGATGATCGTCGCGATCGGCATCGTGAGCATGATGGCGGCGCCGACCCACGGGATCAGGTCCGCCGTCTCCTCCCACTTGTCGCCGCCACCGAGCACGGCCGGGACGAGCCAATTGCACGAGGCGACCAGCGCGACCACGGGGAACGCCATGGCGACGCCCGCCAGACCCAGCCCGCGTTCGAAGAGCATCTTGGGCGCGGCCCCCGCCTCCATCATTCGGGCGAGCCCTGGCAAGCCCACGCGCCACGCCGACTCAAAGACGAGCGTCACGACGACGAGCAACCGCCGGGCTTGATCGAACGCACCAAGCGACGCGGTGCCAGAGATGCCGACGAGCAGCAGGGCGAGGCCCTGGTCGCGGAACATCGTCGCCAGCCACGACAGCTGGAAGAAGATCCCGAACCGGGCCAGCATCTTGATGACCTTGAAGTCCCAGCCGGGCCGGACCCAGCCGAGCGGCCCCCACAGCGTGAGCAGGCCACTGCCCGTGGCGGCGCGCAGCAGGTTGGCGATGCCGACGCCGACGATGCCCATGCCGCTGGCCACCAGCGCGAGCGCGAAGATGTTGTAGACCAGGAACTCGATGATCTCGGCCTTCACGATCGGCTGATACGAGAGGTTGCGCTCGCACTCGATCGAGTTCGGCGTGCGGAGCACGTCGATGGCCATGCCGACGAGCATCATCGTGATGGTCGCCGCGCCGGCGGTGCCGCCGACGTCGAAGACGAAGAAGCACAGCAACGACGCGATGATCGTGACCGGCCAGACCATCGCCTGCTGGAAGCCCGCGAGGGCGCCGTACTCGTGGCGGGTCGGCTTCTCCTCGCGCCGGATCAGGCCCGGGGCCACACCGCCGTCGGCCAGGAAGCGGCCGAGCACCATCAGCGTGAGGCCGAGGGCCACGATGCCGTAGTCCTTGGGCTCCAGCAGCCGGGCCAGGAAGATCGTGCCGAGGAGGCCGAGCCCGCGCACGACGACCGTGCGGATGCCGACGAGCATCATGCTGCGAGCGGTCTTGTCGCGCACCTCGCGCTGCTCGTCGGTGATCTCGTCGTCGCCGGCGGTCACCATCCGCAGGGTCTCGAGGGCCTCGTCGGAGTAGCCGGCGGCGCGCGCGACATCGTCGGCTGCGGCCGCGTCGCGAGCGATCTGGCCGAGGTCGTGGCCGGTGATGCCCTCAGATTCGTGCGCGCCGGTTCCGTGGCCGTGCGCGGCGCCGACGGGAATCTCGTTCGGCTCGCCGCCTTCGCCCTTCACGTCGTCGGTCATGCGAATGCCTCCACGGCCTGGCGGTAACGCGCTTCGAGCGGCTGCGCGAGAGCGCTCCAGCCGAAGCCGCGCACCTGGTCGCGGGCCGCTTCGCCGTTGCGGATGCCCCGCGCCGGATCGCCGAGCAGCTCGATCAGCGCGTCGCCGAGCGCCTCGGGCGTCTCACGGAGCAACCCGTCCCGCCCATCGACGAACCCGATGCGCTCCACGCCCACGCTCGTGCCCACGATCGGCCGCGCGGCCGCCATCGCCTCGAGCACCTTGATGCGCGTGCCCCCGCCGGTCCACACGGGCACGACGACGATCTGCGCGGCCGCGATCTCGGCGACGATGTCGTCGACGAGGCCAGCGACCTCGACGCCTTCGAGCCCCTCGGCCGCAGCTTCGATCTGCGAGATGTCGCCGGAGCCGACGACCCGCAGGCGTGCGCCCGGATGGCCGGCCGGTACACGCGCCCAGCCGTCCTTCAAGAAGCGGATCAGCCCGTCGCGGTTCGGCGCCCAGTGGTACGCACCGAAGAACAGCACGCGTCCCGGCTCGCCGGAGGCGGGGTCTAGGCCAAAGAGCTCGTCGTCGACGCCGTTGGGCACGAGGACCGTGTCGCGGGCGCCGAGCTTGCGGAAGTACGCGTCGTCGTGCTCGCTCACGGTGATGGTGAGGTCGGCGGCGCGAACGGCGCGACGCTCGGTGCGACGCATGCGGCTGGAGCGGATGCGCAGGCGCAGGGCCTCCCGGCCCTCTGCGGCGTCGGCAAAGGTGCCCAGCATCTCGGCATCGGCGTTGTGCGGGCTCGCGACGCGCAGCGGCCCCTTGCGCGGAATCCGCGTGTACTGCTCGAGCCACGCCTCCTCCATCTGCACGATCGCGGCGCTGCGCGACAGCTCGGCGATCCGCTTGGCGAGCGCGGGATGGTGCGGCTCAGGCTCGCCGTAGAGGTCCTGACGGAAGCGACGCAGCGGTTGCAGCGGCGACGTCCCATGCGGCAAGACCTCGGCATCCCAGCCGAAGTCCCGCAGCGCCTGGATCTGGTCGACCGTCCCGCCGAGGGCCAACACGTGCGGGCACGCGCCCGCACGATCGATCGCCTCGATGAGGCGCAGCGCCCGCTTGCGGCCCCCCGAGATCGGCGGATAGGGCAGCGACGGGCAGGCGACCACGGCGCGCGGCCTGGTCACGACTTCCGCACGAAGAGCAGGTTGGTCGACTGCTCGGCGTTCGGGATCTTCGCGGCCAGCGCGGGCAGATCGGCGAGTTCGACGCGCTTGCCAGCCGGCGACGGCACCGTCAGCTCGTAGCCCTCGGGCGTGCCGAGATCCCACGCATGCGTGAAGTGCTCGCCGACCGTGGCGAGGAAGCGATCGAGGGTGCCGGCGCGGTCGAGGCCGTACGGCCAGAACTCCACGCACCAGGGCGCACCGGCGGCGAGCAGGCCGGCGGCGCCATCAAGCACCTGGGTCTCATGGCCTTGCACGTCGACCCACACGAGGCCGACGTCGGCCGGGTTAAACGACGCCGCCTTCAGCGCGCCGTCGAGGGTCGTCGAGGGGACGGTGATGGTGGTGCGGTGCTCCTCACCGAGCGCGCCTTGCGCCACCTCGGCACCGTCGCGCACGCGATGGTCGCCGATGTTGTCGTCGGACTCCTCGAACGTGACCTCTCCGTCGCTCGACGACACCGCGACGGCGCAGACGCGGCCACGCGTGGTGAGGTCGTTGGCGGCGAGGTTCATCCGCAGCAGGCGAAGGTTGGCCGGATGCGGCTCGAAGAGGAGGGAGCGGTCCGCGCCCTGGCGGATGAGCGCGCACAGCGAGGCCGTGCCGATATTGGCGCCGACGTCGAGGAATGCCTTGCCCTCGAGCGGACGGTCGCCGAAGCCGTCGGCCGTGAGGCACGCTGCGGCGCGCGCGAGGAGCGGCTCCTCGTAGCGGCCGTAGAACCAGATCCAGTGCGTGACCTCGGACTCGTCGCGAAGGTCGACGACGTAGTTGATGCCGCGGTCCTCGCGCACGACGATCGGCGTGGTGCGCCGGATCAGCTTGCGGAGTTCGTCGCGCCGGATTCGCAAACGGCGCAGGTCGTCGCCCTGGGCGTAGGCCTTGGCAACGCGCAGCGGCCGCAGCGCGGTCCGTACGGCGCCCTCGCCCGACGTGTCCTGGGGCGGGGTCATGCGGCGGGGGACTCAGGCATCGGGCGGGATGGTACCCACGCGGCGCGCCTGGTGTGATGCAGACCACACCTCGCCGTTGACGGTGCCTCAGCTCGGCATGCGAACCGCGCCGTTTCCTTACGGCGTTCGGGGCGACTAGAACACTCGTCCAGAAATGAACGCGTTAAGGCAACCTTTGTGCCTTTGCGCAAGAACGGCGCATTTCGAGTCCATGTACATTGCGCCACATTCGGCCGGAAATACCAGGCTATTCGTTGATTTCCCGGGTTCTTGTGTGACGATGACTACAGGTCGACGTCCGGATTCTCTAGGCTTTTGCCTATGTCCCAAGGTCCCGCCCCCGTCGATGGCCGTCGCCCACGTGTGGTGATCACGCACGATTTCGCCGAGGTCTATGGAGGCGCCGAGCGCGTCACCGAGGTCCTCGCCGCCGAATTCCCGGACGCGCAGGTCTGGACGATCCTCGGACGCCCCGAGATCGCGGAGCGGATGGGCATCGCCGATCGCTGGCACAGCCTGCTGCCCGCGAACGAGACTCTCTTCAAGCGGTTCCGTCTCCTGACGCCGCTCTACCCGGCCCTGATCGCGGCCCGTCGCCTGCCTGAAGCCGACGTGGTGCTCTCGTCGAGCTACGCCTTCGCGCATTACATGCGCACCAAGAACGATGCGCCGCAGGTTTGCTACTGCCACAGCCCGCTGCGGTTCGCTTGGTCGATGACCGACGCGTACCAGTCGATCTGGTCGTCGAACTCGATCGGCGACGTTGGCTTCCGCGGACTCGCGTCGATGATGCGCCGCTCCGACCGCAAGGCTGCCGCCCGGGTCAAGACGTACCTCACGCAGTCGCCGTACACCGCGAAGCAGATCGAGAAGTTCTATGGCGTGCAGCCGCAGGTCATCGGCGCGCCGATCGACTGCAGCGTCTTCAAGCCGAGTAGCGCCGAGCGTGAGGATTTCTTCCTCATCTGCGGCCGCCTGATCGAGCCGTACAAGCGCGTTGGGATCGCCGTGGAGGCCTTCCGCCGCCTCGGCCTGCCGCTCGTCATCGCTGGCGGCGGCCCCGCGCTCGAGGATCTCCGCAAGAACGCCCCGCCGAACGTCACCTTCACCGGCGAGCTCGACGACGCCAGCGTCGTAGACCTCATGCAGCGCGCTCGCGCCCTCATCTTCCCGAGCCAGGACGACTTCGGCCTCGTGCCTGTGGAAGCTATGGCCTGCGGCACCCCGATCATCGCCTACCGCGGTGGCGGCGCCACGCACACCGTCGTCGAAGGCGTTACCGGGCTTTTCTTCGACGAGCAGACGGTCGAGTCGATCGAGGATGCGGTCCGCCGCTTCCCGCCGGGCGACCTCGACCACTCCGCCATCCGCATCCACGCCGAGCAATGGGACGTCTCCGCGTTCCGGGCTCGCGTCCGTGCCGCGGTTGAAGCGGTCGTCGGCCTGCCGTCGACCGCGCCGGTCGCGCCGCTGATCGGTGGCGAGGCTCTGGCCGCAAAGAACGGGCTGAGCGCCCATGCTGGGGGCAGCACAACGGCGAACGGCATCGCACGCGAGGGGCACTTTGCGCCCGTCGTCGAGATGCCGGGCCAGGTGGATCCGGGCGCTGCGGCCGGATCCTCGGCCGCCTAGCGCCTTGCTTTGACGCGTCGCCGTCCCGAGCCGCTCGACGGCACCGGTCCCCTTCGCGTCCTCGTCGTGAACCAGACGGCCACGACCAGTGGCGCCGAGCACTCGCTGCTCACGTTGCTCGCGGCCTTCGACCCGGCTGACGTGCAGGTCGTGGTCGCTTCGCCGGTTGGATTGCTCTCCGATCGCGTCGCCGCACTCGGGTTCGACCACGTGCCAATCAGTGGCACGGAGGCCAGCTTCCGGCTCAATCTCAAGACGACGCCGGTCGAGATCCTGTCGATCCTGCGGTCGGCGTTCCGCGTCGGTCGAGCCGCTCGAAAGCTGGGCGTCGACGTGGTGCACGCAAACACGACCCGCGCCGGCCTCATCGCCGTCGCCGCCCGCGCCTTCGGCGCACCCCGTCCGCTCGTTCACGTGCGGGACTGGGCGCCGCCGAGCCGCGCGTCGCGCCTGGTGCTCAGCGTGGTCGGCCGGGGCGCTGGTGCGATCGTCGCCAACTCGCGGTACATCGCGAAGAGCTTCGACGGCATCGAGACCCGCGGCCCGGTGCACGTGATCCACAACCCCGTCGACCTCACGCGGTTCGACCCTGCGCGGCACGACCGCGCGGCCGCACGCGCCGCCCTGGGACTCGCGAACGGTGAGCCGGTCGTCGGCGTGGTCGGGCAACTCACGCCCTGGAAGGGCCAGGACGACGCCGTGCGCGCGCTCGCCATCGCGCGCGAAACCGTCGCGGACGCGCGACTTGTGGTCGCTGGCTCGGCCAAGTTCGCAACGGCAGCCGCCCGCTACGACAATGCGGCCTACGCCGACGAACTCACCGCACTCCCCGCGCAGCTCGGCGTCGGCGACGCGGTGTCGATGCTTGGCGAGGTCGAGGACGTCCCCGGCGTCCTGGCGGCGCTCGACGTGCTGCTGGTGCCGTCGTGGGAAGAGGCATTCGGCCGGGTCGTGGTGGAGGGCATGGCCATGGGCCTACCCGTGATCGCGACGGCGACCGGCGGCCCACCCGAGATCATCGACGATGGGCGCACCGGCTTCCTGCTGACGCCGCGCGACCCGGAGGCGTGGGGCGGACGCCTCGCCGAGCTCCTGCACGCGCCCGCACAACGCGAGACGATCGGCGCCGCCGCGAAGATCGCCGCTCGGCGCTTCGCGCCAGCCGCCCACGCGGCCGCGATCCTCACGGTCTACCGCGACCTCGCGGCGGCCTGACGCTTCGAGCCTCCACGGCGCCGGGGCTCGGGGGTCGGGCGCGATTCCAGGACCGCGGCGGAGCGTTCAGGCGTTCGCGGGCACGTGGTGCAGGACCTCGCGCGACGCGAGATCAATGGCCACCATCGTGCCGGTGGCGAGCGTCCGCTCGTCGCCCGTGAGCTGATGGGCGACCACGGTGAGCGTCGGGTTGTGTCCGACGACGAGCACCGCGGAGGCCGTGTCGCTGGCGTCGACGTCGAGCCAGGGAGAGACGAGCGCGAGGAGGTCGTTCGCCGTGAAGTCCCGCCCAAGTTCCTCGAAGACCTGTGGCGCGGGGGCACGGCCGTGGGCCGCTACCGCGATCTCAGCGGTGTGTTTCGCGCGGACCCGCGGGCTGGTGAGCACCGCTGCGAAGTCGACGCCGAGTTCGGCGAGCGTCTCGCCGGCCTCTTTGGACTGCGCCTCCCCGCGCGCAGTGAGGGGGCGGCCCGCGTCGGCCGCCCCGAGGGATTCGGCGGCTTTGCCATGACGAAGGAGCCAGAGAACGGGGCTACTCATCCCGTCATCATCCACGGAACGATGGACGGAGGGAACGTGGTCGGCGCGTCCGCGGCTAAAGGCGGCCCTTACCGCCCCGCTTCACCCGACGCGACTCGACCGAGTTCAGCCTCGAAACGCCGCGACCGCTGGGCTCACGATGCGGCCGGTCGGACCGGTCCAGCGGTAGCGGTACCGCGCGCCAGCACGGGCTCGCGCGGTCAGGATGAAGGAGCCGTCGGCGTCGGTACGGAGCTTCTTCCACGTCACGAAGCGCTTGCCGGTCCGCCGCTCCAGCACGATGGTCGTGGCCTTGCCGGCCGGCCGCACCAGGCCCCAGATCGAGACGCGCTTCCCGCGCCGTGGCTGCACGTCGAGCACGAGGCGGAACCCGCCGAGGGCGAGCTTCTCGCCGCCCGCGGCATAGCGCAGGCCGCTCTCTGATCCGGCCCACTGCCTCGGGCCGGTGGGCGCGTCGTCGGTGAGCAGGTACTGCGAGAAGCCCCGCACACGCCGGTTGAAGAAGGCGAGTCGCTCGGCTCGTGCACGTTCCTCCAGCTGCCGCTGAGCCGGGACGCCGAAGTTCTCATCCGGAAGGCTCTGGATCCCGAACTGCGTGAGGTAGACCGGCTGCCTGCCGTTGATCGCTCCGGCCGCAGCCATGCGGTCCAGCGCGCGGGTGAGACGAGGGATCACGTGGTAGGTGACGTCGTCCCGGTTGCTTGGGATGCCGGGGAGCGAACGGTACGGATGGTGCGCGAAACCGTCGACGGTGAGTCGCTCGCAGGTCTTGTCGAAGGCGTACCCGCGGCTGACGCAGAGCGCGTCGCGCAGGAACGCGATCGGCTTCTGTCGCGACGGGACGAGGCTGCTGGGAGCCGTTTCACCGAAGAGCACCGTGGCCTCGGGCTGACTGGCTCTGATACCCCGACGGCCTGCGATGAACAGTTCGCGGTAGAGCCGACCCGCCACGAACTTCCCGCCGACCACTTGCGGAGCCAAGTTCAACGCGAGGTTCGGCTCGTTCCAGATCGACCAGATCACCCGTGGGCCACCGAAACGTTTGGCGGCGGCCTGCGTGAAGAGCGCAAACTCGTCGGCCTTCGGCCGGGTCACGGTGTCGACGGCCGAGGCGGTCGCCCACTTCGGCACCGGCGCGGACGGCGAGATCAGCACCGTCCAACCACGCTTCTTGGCTTCGTCGATCACCTGGCCGTAGGAGCCCCAGCTGTAGCTGGCCGGGTTCGCGGCATCGAACTCGGGCCGGGTGAGTTCGTCGCGGCGAAGCGTCACGTCGTACCAGTGGAGATTCACACGCAGCGCGCGGATCCCGAGCGAGCCGATCTCGTCGAGTGCAGCGATGTGCCCGGCCGGCGTGGTCCAGGGCGCGATGAGGTCGGTCGGCGCCTCGAAGAACGTCGTCTGGGAGGCGCTGGCGCTGGCGGCCGGAGCGGCCGTCAGCGCCATCATCCAGGCGGCGATCAGCGCCACCAGGGTCGGTCTCTGCGTCAAGAAGCGGTGCATTGGATCTCGCGTCACTCGGCGTCCGCGAGATCCACCCGCGGCCGGCTCAGCTCTTCTTCACTCTGACGTATGGACTCGTCAGCTTGCCGGTCGGGCTCGTCCAGCGGTACCGGTACTGCGCCTTACTGCCGCCCGACGGGTCCGTGATGGTGAACGCGCCGTTGGACTTGATCTTCGTCGTCTTCCAGCTCTTCCACTTCGATCCGGACTTCTTCTCGATCACGATGCTGGCGGCCTTCGTCGCCGGGCGCACGAGGCCCCACAGCGAGACCTTCTTGCCGCCGGCCGGCTTGGCGTCGAGCACCAGGCGGAACGCGTCGAACGACGGCTTGGCCTTGCCGTTCAGGTCGTACCGCAGGCCCGTCTCGAAGCCGCCGTACTTCTTCTTGCCGTTCACGAGCGTGAACGTGTCGTCGGTGAGCAGGTACTGCGAGAACCCGCGGACGCGCTTGTTGAAGTACGCGTCGCGCTCGGCGCGGGCACGAAGCTCGAGCTGCTCCTGCGGGGACCGGCCGAACAGCGGATCGGGCTTGCTCTGGATGCCGAACTCGGTGAAGTAGATCGACAGGCCGGAGTTGTTTGCGCCGGCCTTGGCGGTGCGGTCCACGAACGACGTCAGCCGCGAGAGGTTGCGGTAGGTGACGTCGTCGGCGGACAGCTTCGTATTGGAGAACTGGTAGGGGTGGTGCGCGATGCCGTCGAGCGTCAGCTTGCTGCCGCAGGTCTTGTCGAGCTTGTACTTGGTGGTCACGCAGAGTGCGTCACGCAGGAACGCGAGCGGATACGTGCGGGTGTCGGCGGCGCCACCGACGGGCGCAGTCTCGCCGAACAACACCGGGGCGGATTCCGAGCCGGCCGCGGACCGGATGCCTTCACGGCCTGCAATGAACAGCTCGCGGTAGAGCAGGCCCGCCACACGCTTGCCGCCCGAGATCTGCGGCGCCAGGAAGCGCGGCAGGTTGGGCTCGTTCCAGATCGACCACATCGTCTGCGCGCCGCCGAAGCGCTTGGCTGCGGCGGTGGTGAAGAGCTTGAACTCGTCGGCCTTGGGGCGGGTGACCGTGTCGGTGCCCGCAGCCGTCGCCCATTTCGGCACCGGGGCCGAGGGTGAGATCAGGACCTTCCAGCCACGCCGATGGGCTTCGTCGATGACGGTGCCGAAGTTGCCCCAGTTGTAGGAGGCCGGGTTCGTTGCGTCAAACGCCGGCTTGGTGCTCGATTCGGCGTCGGGCGCGACGTTGTACCAAGGCATGTTCACGCGCAGGGCCTTCACGCCGAGCGACTCGAAGTCGGCGAAGGCCGCGGCGCGGGTCGCATCCGTGGATGGCTGCGCCCCAAGGCCGGTGAGGTCACGCGGCGCCTCGAAGAAGGTGGTTTGCACGGTGCTCGCGTTTGCCGCCGGTGCGCAGGCCGCTGCGCAGAGGCAGGCAGCGAGCGCTGCCTTGGATAGATGCTTCAGACGAATCACACTCATTGAGGACACCGCGGCACCCCGGAGGTTGCGGCACGGGCAGTGAAGAAGTCATGAACCCTTGCAGGAATGGCGGTCGCATGCTCCGTGTCCCCGCCGCGGGATCTCGGGGCGGCAGGCCTGGAGCAAGCGGCAGCGGCATGTGTGACAGGTGGCGCGAACGCCCTCACCCAGTGAATGCAGACGTGCCTGAAATGGGTGTCTCATTCTGTGCCCTCGCCCCCCTATCCAGCGCTCGGGCAAGGTGATACCCATTGCGCCATGAGCGCGCCAGACGACTTCGAAGCGGCCTACTCCGCCGGGATCACGACCGCCGATCCGGAGCCGCCTGCGCCCGCGCCGACGATTGCGCCACCGGACCACCGCGATGGGTTCGCTGAGGCCATGCCCTCCGAGCCGTTCGCGCTCGAAGGCACCGTGCTCACGCGGGCCAAGGAGTTGAAGAAGGGCTACGTGGTTCTCGGCCAGGACACCATCACCGCCGTCACGTCCAAGAAGCCCGAGGCCACGAAGATCAAGGCGACCGATGGCTCCGTGATCCTGCCCGGGCTGATCGATCTGCACGGCCACCCGGAATACAACGTGTTTGCCGCGTGGGAGCCGCCGCAGCTCTACGCCAACCGCCACCGGTGGCGCGATTCAGACGAGTACGAGCAGCTCGTGAAGGGCCCCTATCGGGAGATGAAGAAGGCGAAGCTGGTCTCGTCGCTCACCCGGTACGCCGAGATCCGCGCGCTCGTCGGCGGCGTCACCGCGATCCAGGGCGCCGGCGTCTCGTCGCAGGTGCTCACAGAGTCGCTGGTGCGCAACGTCGACCGCCGCATCTTCGGTCAGCATCGCGCACGCTCGATCATCGATCTCGGCGGACGCGAGGATGCGCTCGAGGAGGTGCGCGCCGACATCGAAGCCGGGCTCGTCGACCGGGTCTTCATTCACGTCGCCGAAGGCATCGACGACCGTTCGCGCAAGGAGTTCGACACGCTCGCCGCCGACACCCGCCTGTTCGGCCCGACGACCGTGCTCATTCACGCGACGGCGCTGGACCGCGCGCGCTGGGAGCAGGTCGCGGCGGCCGGAGCAAGCCTGGTGTGGTCGCCGCAGTCGAATCTGCGGCTCTACGGCCAGACGACGGACGTCGCCTCACCACTGAAGCTCGGGGTTCCCGTCGGGATCGGTGCCGACTGGGTGCCCAGCGGAAGCAACTCGACGCTCGCCGAACTGCGCGTCGCTCGCCACCAGCTCACGGAACAAGGGGTGCCAGACGACCCGCGACGGCTGGTCGGCATGGTCACGTGGGGCGCGGCCGACATCGCCGGACTCGGCGACCGCATCGGCGACCTGAAACCCGGGATGGCGGCCGATGTCGTCGTCCTGGAGCGCTGCCACGAGGACCCGTGGGAATCGGTGCTGCGGTCGGATCCCTCGAGCGTGCAGATGGTGATGATCGGGGGCAACATCGTCTACGCGCGCAGCGATTGGTACGCCGAGCTCGCCGAGAGTTCGCCGACGGAGACCTTCCATGCCTGGGGACGAACGATGACCCTCGACACGGCGTACTCCGTGAAGTCGAGTGCCTCTCCGCCGCCAAATCTGGCGACTTTGCGGGCGACGATCCTCGCCAGCTACATCAATGCCGGGCCGATCTTCGCGTGAGCCACCCGGCGCGCCGGGCGGTTACGGCTGCCAGCTGCGAGCGCTTTCCGGCACCGTGATCTGAATCGTTTCGCGGCCGTCGCGGGTCGCCCACTCCTCGACGGACCGCATCCAGGCGGGCGTGCCGGCAGGGAAGTCGCGTGCCGGAATCGGCGCGAGGTCGGCCGGGACCGTGGGGTCGTAGAGGTCGACCGTGCCGGGCGTATCGCGCGTCACCGCCGCGCTGAGGGTCGTCAGAGCGGTGTTCCAGCCCTTCACGAGGTCGAGTTCAGCTTGCGCCCGCGCCGGGCCCTCTGGCTTGTGCCAGGCCGCTGTGGGGTGCGTGCCGCGGGCCACAACCACGTCGCTCGCCTTGCCAGCCGGCGTCTTGCGCCAGGCCGCGAACGCGTCGTGCGCCAACGTTCCGAAGCACATCACGCCCTCCACCCCGCTGCCGACGAGCGCGTCGAACCAGCGGTTGCGATACGCGGCGATCTTGGGGTCCTTGGCGAGCTTGGAAGCCGGCGGCGAGCCAGGCGCGAGGCTGTAGAGGAACGTGTTGAAGAGGACGTAGCTGTGCGTCACGCCGAGCCGATCCATGAAGCGCTGCACGCGCTGGCCAGCAAGGCCGGCCAGGATGCGTCGGCACGCGTTCTCGTGCTGGGCCGGGTCTTGCCCGATCACCAGCAGGCTCGCCGAGCCGTCGAGCCGGCCGCGATGGAAGATCGGCCCCCATTCCGTGCGGAAGCTCAGCGGCGAGTACACGTCCTCACCCGGGTAGTCCCGCACGAGCGACGCGAACGGTTCGGCCACGGGGCCAGGATCGAAGTCGATGAGCGCCATCGCGCCACCGTACTGCGGCGTTCAGCCCCTCGCCAGAGGCGAAAAGGGGTGCGTCATGAGACCGGATCCGGGCGTCTGCTGCCGACCAACGGTGGCGAGCCACGGACGACGCGCGTGACGGTTGGAGCAGACCGTCGTAATGACCGCTCCTACGACGGTCTGATCGGCGGCAGGCCCTCGTTGAATCGCTCGAGGTCACGCAGATACCGCCGCTCAACCCAGCGTCGGTACGAGGTCATCACCGTGCCGAAACAGAGCGCAGTAACGATGACTCTCGAGACCGTCGGAGCCGGACCGATCAGGCCCCCCACAAGCCCGACGGCAGCCCCGACCAGAGCCCACTTGACCCAAAGCTGCCAGAGGGGCGTGAGCTGATCCTCTTTCATGAGAACACCGTAGTGCGCAGTGCCGGGAAGATCGACAGATCTTCCATGCACTGCTCGCATTTTCTTCCTCGACGACGTGGACCGGGTGCTGGTGGTCAGGCGTCGTTGCATTGGTCTGGGCTCGGCCCGGCTTCCGAGCGCGCCGTCGCGATCGCTTGCGGAAAGTTGCCGAATCGTTTCACGACGGTGCCAACGGACGGGTTCTCAGGAGAGGCCGCGACCCATTCGGTGAACTTGGGTGGCCTGCCGTGTTTGGCCTCAAACGTCCTGATCGCTTCGATGATGCGCTCCCGGCCCCAGATCCGCCGGTCGCCGGCCGGCTCGTGGCCGGCGGCGCGCAATGCGGCGCTCACTCCTCCGAAGAGGCGCTGCAGTGTCGCGGAGGACGGATAGCGATCTCCAGCTCCGGACTCCCACTCGGCCTTCTTGGGGACTCGGCCGTTGGCCTCCACAAACGCGTTGATCGCGGCGATCGCCGTCTCGCGGTCCCATGGCGCGTTGTAGGGCGTTTGGTCGAGCGCCAGCCGGAGTTCCTGAAAGCCGCCCATGGTGATCTGCACGGCGCCGTTGGTCGGCCAGCGCGGCGCTTCGGCCGCCCACTTGAGATTCGTTGGCAACCAGTCGCGCCCGGTGGGGTAGCGGCCCGTCTCAAGGCGCCACACGCGGGCCGCAGCGAGGAGGTCCTGTTCGGTCCAGTTCCGCGGGTTCGCGGCCTTCGCAGCGCAGCGCCGACACCGGCCGCCGCCGCCAACAACCGGTGCGCCGCAGCCCTCGCATTCGGAGGCACAGAGGTAGGCCTCGGCGGTCCTGACGCTTACGCCCAAGTGGTCACCGATCTCGCGCGCGATCAGACCGCGTGCCGCCATCTCGCGCGCCTGCTCCACGCGCTCGGCGACGGTACCCCGCACAGGCGGCGACCGCGAGTAGGGAAGGCCCGCCGCCTCAAGCGCCGCTGCCCACGAGGGGAACACGCGGTAGACCGTCGTGTTCCCGGGCCATCGCTCACGCTCGACCTCAAACTTGGTCGTCGCCGGCCCGATCAATCCGATCCCTCGCGCCGACCCCGGGCACCACTCATACGACATCGGCGGCGCCCCGGTCTCGCTCGCCCAAACGCAAAGCGCCTCAGCGATCCGCTCGGCGGTCCACACCGGCGCTGTCGAGCGGTGATAGGAGCGCGCCGGCGTCGGCGGCCAAAGATCAGCACCGCCCGATGAAGGCATCCCATGGGCAGTCACGGAGCCTCAGGCTATGTCAGCCGAAGCGCGTCGGCAACGTTCCCCTTGCTCAGCGACAGAGACTCGCTCGTCGCTCACCAGCGACGAGCGCCACGCCAAACGGCAACGCGACGCCATGGTCTCGGGATGCACGCCTGTCAGTGACGGGCCCCGTCGCCGGCTGCAGCAGAGCGCCCCCGCGGCCGGTTCAGCTGATCTTGGTGCCGTACTGGCGCTCGTAGTAGGCGCGGTATTCGCCGTCGATGATCGGCTCCCACCAGGCTTTGTTGTCGAGGTACCATTTGACGGTCTTTTCGATGCCGTCGTCGAACTGGACCTGCGCTTCCCAGCCGATCTCGCGCTTGAGCTTTTCGGCCGAGAGCGAGTAGCGGCGGTCGTGGCCGGGGCGGTCCTCGACGTATTCGATAAGCGACTGGTCGGCGCCCGGGACGAGCTCAACGATGCGGTTCACGACGTCGATGTTGCGGGCCTCTGAGGGGCCACCGACGTTGTAGACCTCGCCGGCTTTGCCGTCTTCCAGGACCGCGCTGATCCCGCGCGCGAAGTCTTCAACGAACAGCCAGTTGCGTACGTTCAGCCCATCGCCGTACACCGGCAGCTTGTCGCCGCGCAGCGCGTTCAAGATCATCAGCGGGATGAGCTTCTCGGGGTACTGATACGGCCCATAGGAGTTGGAGCCGCGGCAGATCTTCACGTCGGACCCGTAGGTCGTGAAGTACGACTGCACCAGCAGATCGCCACCGGCCTTCGTCGCCGAATACGGGCTATTGCCCTCCAGCGGCGACTCCTCCGTGAACGAACCCTCCGCGATCGACCCGTACACCTCATCGGTGGAGATCTGCACGAGCGGCACGCCGGACTGACGGCACGCCTCAACCACCGAATAGGTGCCCAGCGCATGCGTGGTCACGAACGCATCGGGCTCAGCGATCGAGCGATCCACATGCGTCTCAGCCGCAAAGTTCACGACCGCATCCACACCATCGACCGCCGCCAGCATCTGCTCGCGGTCCTCGATCCCGGCCACGATCAGGCTCGCGCCCGTGCCCTCGATATTGGCCTCGCGACCGGCGTAGGTGAGCTTGTCGTACACGACAACCTCATCACCGTTCTCAAGCGCACGCTGCCGCACGAAATTGCTGCCGATGAACCCGGCCCCGCCACACACAAGAAGCTTCATGCCCCAGTCCCTCTCTCCGCCAAATACCCGGCGACGCCTTCGCGCCAGTCCGGCAATACCGGTGCGCCCTGATCGGCGCGCTGCGTCGCCAGGACGCTCCACGCCGGCCGTGGCGCCGGCCGCACGAACGCCGTGGAGTCGGTCTCGTTCACGACCACATGATCGAGCCCGGCCTGCTTGTACAACTCCACCGTGAGCTCATGCCAGCTGCACTGGCCGCCGCCAGCGGCATGCACCACGCCGGTGATCGTGCCCGACGCAAGCTCCACCAGCGCCTGCGACAGATGCCCGGTCCACGTTGGCGAGCCGACCTGGTCGGTCACGACCGCCACCTCGCCACGATCGGCGCCGACGCGAAGCATCGTGTCGGGGAACGATTTCCCCGGCCAGCCAAACAGCCACGCGGTCCTGGCGATCACGTAATCGTCGGTCTGCGCCGCGATCGCCTGCTCGCCAGCGAGTTTGGTGCGGCCATAGGCGCCAAGCGGCGCGGTGGCATCAGACTCCACGTACGGGCGACCGGTCAGCGACCCGTCAAACACGTAGTCCGTCGACACGGCCACCAGGCGCGCACCAACCTCGCGGCAGGCCTTCGCCACGTTGCCCGAGGCGTCGCCATTGACCGCGAGCGCGATCGCCTCGCGCTCCTCGGCGCCATCCACGTCGACGAACGCCGCGCAGTGGATCACCACGTCCGGCCCGGCCGCAGCAAACGCCGCGAGCGTCGCGTCCAGGTCCGTCAGATCAAGGTCGAGGTCGGCCCCGGCGAGGTCTGTACCGACCACGGTCCACCCGGCCTTCGCCGCGTCCGCCATCACGCGCTGGCCCAGCATTCCGGCCGCGCCCGTGACGAGCAGCCTGCCTAGGGGCGAAGCACCGCTCAAAGCGCCACCGGCCACGAACCACGGAATGCGGCGATCACGGGAGCCTCACGTGCGAGGAATCGCCGATCAACAGCCGGATCGCCTTGGGCATCTTCGGCCCGCGCTCAACCTTCGCGTCGCGGCCGATGAGCGAGCCCTCAACGCGCGCGTCCATATGCGACACGCTCGAGCCGTCCAGCAGGATCGAATGCTCGATCTCCGCGTGATCGACCAGGCAGCCCGGCCCGATCGCCGTGTACGGCCCGATGTAAGAATCCACGATCCGCGCGCCAGCACCGATCACCGCCGGACCACGCACGACCGCGCGCTCCAGCACCGCGCCCTTGGCAATCACCACGCGCCCCTCGACCTCAGACTCAATCAGCGTGCCCTCGTTGGAGCCATGCAGCGTGTCGAGCACGAGGCGGTTGGCCTCCAGCATGTCCGCGAGCTTGCCGGTGTCCTTCCACCAACCCTCCACGACCTCAGACAGCACCGTCTTGCCGGTGTTCACGAGGTACTGAATCGCGTCCGTGATCTCCAGCTCACCACGCGGCGACGGCTCAATCGCGCGCGCCGCGTCGTGAATGAGCGCCGTGAACAGGTACACGCCCACGAGCGCCAGATTCGACTTGGGCTCCTTGGGCTTCTCCACGAGCCGGGCGACCTTGCCGTCCTCAAGCTCCACGATCCCGAACGACTGCGGATCATCGACCTCCGTCAGCAAGATGAGCGCATCCGGCGAATCGCGCTCGAAGCGATCCACCAGGCTCGTGATCCCGCCCTGAAGCAAGTTGTCGCCCAGATACATCACGAACGGCGCGCCATCCAGGAACGACTCCGCCGTGAGCACCGCATGCGCCAGCCCAGACGGCGCATCCTGCTCGATGAACGTGACCGCAGCACCAAACTGGCTGCCGTCGCCGACCGCCTCTCGGATCTCGCCACCCGTCTCCGGCGCGATGATGATCCCGATCTCCGTGATCCCCGCCTCCACCATCGAGCGGATCCCGAAGAACAACACCGGCGTGTTCGCCACCGGCACTAGCTGTTTCGCCGACGTATAGGTGATCGGCCGAAGCCGAGTCCCCTTCCCGCCAGAGAGAATCAGACCTTTGAGGGACGACGAGCGCTCGGGCACAGCCCGCGACCCTAACAGGGAGGGCGATCTCTGAGGAAGGGCCGACGCCCGACTCGTTCAATCGCACGCAAAGCGGATGCCGCGCCGCTGGGCGGGGATCCCGGCGGAGCGCAGGCCAGCAGTCGAGCGGACGGCAGGCGTGGGTGGCCCGGCCGCCTCGGGAAGTGCGGGGTTCGCCGGCTCTAGCGAAGTGCGGCGGCCAGCGCGCTCGCGGCGGCGCGGACGGCGTCGCGGGCCGACTCCGGCGACAGGATCGCCGCATCGCCGGCTTCGGCGAGCACCTCGCGCACGAGCCAGTCATTGCCGGCATACGGCAACTCGACGATCACGGCGCCGTCGGCGAGCTCTTCACTGACGCGCCGCTCCTCGCGGGCCCAGCGGGCGCGCTCGGGCGCAACCCACACGCGGGCGGTGTCGGCGGCGGGCAGCTCGCCGGTGCGAGGCCAGCCGTCGATGTCGGCCGCGGGGTCGACCTCGGGACGGCGCACGAAGGTGTCGCCGGTCTCGGTGACCGTGTGGAGACGATCGAGGCGGAAGTGGCGCACGGCCTGCTTGCCGAGGTCGAACGACGCCACATACCAGCCTTCACGGCCGTTGACGAGCGCGTACGGCTCGATCGTGCGCGTCGAGAGTTCGTCCTCGTTGGGCTTCCAGTAGACGATCTCGAGCACACGCTCTTCGGCGATCGCCGTGCTCACCTGGCGGGCGATGTCGCGGTCGTCGCCACCGGTCTTGGCGATGTGGAGGCCCTGCTGCGCGGGGTCGGACCCGAGCGCCAGCACGATCTTGTCGCGGGCGGACTCCAGGACGTTCTCCGGAAGGTGGTCGCCGATCAGGTCGATCGCCGCGATCAGCGCCTTGGCCTCAACCGGCAGTAGGCGCGCCGGGCGAGCGAAGTTGTCGGAATACGGCTCGGGGTCGACCTCGATGGTCCCGTCTTCGGCCACTTCGGCGTAGAGCACGTAGGAGCCACCGCCGAAGTTCACGACGGAGAGGAGGTTCACGTCGTCGCGAAGCTCGGCCTCGGTGATCTGCAGGCGCGACTGGAGCTCCTTGGCCTGCAGCTTCTCGCTGCGGCGGCCGGCCTGGATCAGGATCGACGCGAGCGTGACGAGGCGAGCGAAGCGCTCCGGGCGGATCGTCGGTTCGCCGCGATCCTTGGGTTCTGGCTCGGGCTCAGACGTCGCTGGACTGCCGGGCAGCGTGGCCGCGAGTTCGAGGCCGCCGTCGGTGTGGCGACGGACCAGCACCTCGACGCGCTCCTGGAGCTCGGCTTCCAGCTCGGGCGGTCCGACGACGCGCAGGTGCTCGCCGTGGCGCAGCACCCAGGCGATCAGCGCGCGCGAGTTGGAATACGCCGTCGTGAAGCGGACGACGCCCTCGCCCATCTGCTCGAACGTGCCGAACCCGCCGAAGTGGCGTTCGATCTGCCAGGCGATGCGCTTGGAGACGTCGATCTCGGCTTCGGCGCTGTCTTCGCCGAGCTGCCAGGGCGCGCGGCTCGCGAAGTCACGCGGGTCGAAGTCGGCCGGGCGCCGGAAGTCGTGCTCGGACTTGCTCGCGTACGAGACCCGCCCGCGGATGCGCGAAAGGCGGAACACGCGGATCGAGGCGCGCTCGTGCGCGTAGCCCACGAGATAGAAGCGGCCGTCCTGGAACAGCAGCGCGTACGGATCAACCTTGCGCTTCTCCGTGTCGTCGCGGTCGATCGTGAAGTAGTCGAAGAGGATCGTCTTCTGGCGGAAAATCGCCGTCTCGATCTTCGCGAGGCGCTGGGAGAGCTCGGGGCCTTCGGCACCGGCCGTGACGCCGAGGGCGATCTGGCGCTGGTGCGGTGAGTTCAGCGGGCTGGGCTGCCCCCACGTGAGCTGCTGCAGCGCCAGGCGGAGCGGCTCGGCGTACGCGAACTCGCCGTCGAGCAGCATCAGCGCGGACCCGAGCGCCGCGAGTTCAGGGTCGGTGAACTCGATGGCGGGCAGGTGGAAGTTCTCCGGCCGCAAGGAGTAGTTCTCCTGGTCGGCGTTCGCCTCTGCCGGCTTGTCGACGCTGAGCTGGATGCCCAGGGCCTCGAGTTCGGCGCGGTCCGCGTAGAAGCGGCGCGCGAACGCGTCCTCGTTCATTCCCGAGTACCCCTCGACATCGCGGCGAATCTCGCTCGCGGTGACAGGACGGCGTTCCGCCATGAGGTACGAGATCAACGAGAGCTGACGAATGAGCTTCTCGGTGTCCTTTGCCATGCCCTGCTCACTCTACGCCCGGCGCGCATCCGAGACCGCCCGACCCCCCTTCATTCCCGCTCTTTGCGACGAAGTGCGGGGCGAGCGGACCAATGGTCGGGTCCTGAGCGCCGCAAGGTAACGCCCAAACCCGGCCGTCGACCCCCGGAAACTCAAGGCGCATCGGCGCACTGGTTCACTTGCCGAACGTTTGCACTGGCCAATACGCCCATGTCTTGTGGCGCGTCCACTTGCGCTCTGTGATGATGGGGATCGTGTTGGTTTTGATCGACGACCAGGCCGGGCCTCGCGAAGCTCTCGCGCACGCCCTGAGGGCCGCCCACCTCCAAATCGCTGGAACTGCGCGTTCCGTCGAGACGGCAGCCGATCTCCATCGACATGTCGGTTTCGACCTGGCTCTCGTGTGCGCGCGTACTGACGCAGCCGCCCGTCGGCTCGGTCGAGAGATCACCGCTGCGACCGGCGTCGCGATCGTCTTGTACGCCCAGGGCGACGATCTTCGCGAGATCGCTGCCGCCTTCGATGAGGGCGTCCGCGGTGCCATCGCGCGGGCCGCACCACTCGATGAGCTGGTTCGGGCACTGCACCACATCGGCTCCGGCGCGACCTACCGCGACCCCCGCCTCACCGAGCCGCGCCGCCGCTTCGAAAGTGGTGGCCATCGCCCGCTGAGCCCGCGTGAGCGCGAAGCGCTCGGCTGCGTGGCCGAGGGCGCGACGACCAGCGAGGTCGGGGAGCGCCTCGGCGTCTCCGAAGAGACCGCCCGCACCCTGCTTCGCCGTGGGGCCGCCAAGCTCGGCGCCCGCACACGCGCCCAGGCCGTCGCCGTGGCCTACGCCCGCGGCGAACTCGCGCCCGTCGAACAAGACTGAGCGCACGCGGCGGGCAGCCGGCCGGCTGAAGAGCTGGGGTTCAGGCCCCAGCCGACCACCGGCCCGCCGCCGCCAGTCCAGGCTTAGACGACGGCCGGCGCTGGCGCCTCGACGGTCGCGGACGCCGGCTTGGCGATCCCGAACACGTAGTCGTCGGCCTTGAGCGTCCGCGCTCGGCGCAGGAACGAGAAGGTGAAGCCCGGCCAGATCGTCGAAAGCTTGCCGTTGTCGTCGAGGTAGTACGAGGAGCAGCCGCCGGCGACCCAGACCGTCTTCTTGGACTTCTGGTGGACCTCACTGGTGAACGCTTCGTAGGCCTGCTGCGTCGGCTCGACCGTGCGCGCGCCACGTTTCTTGCGTTCGGCCAGCACGCGGCGCACCTGGGCGATCTGCCCCTCGATCATCACGACGACCGAGGTGTGGCCCAGGGCGGTATTCGGACCCAAGAGGAGGAAGAAGTTCGGGAAGTCCGGCACCGTCGTGCCCATGTAGGCCGCCATCGTGCCATTCCACTTGTCGGCCAGCGTCTGCCCCTTGCGACCGGTGACCTTGTGCGAGACGGGGCTGTCGGTGACGTGAAAGCCGGTGCCGAGAATGATCACGTCGGCCTCGTGGCGCACGCCATCACTCGTGATGATCGCGTTGCCATCGATGCGGTCGATGTCGGCCGTCTCGAGGTGGACATTCTCCTTCGCGAGGGCCGGGTAATAGGTGTTCGACAGCAGCATGCGCTTGCAGCCGATCTTGTAGTCCGGCGTGAGCTTCTCGCGCAGGACCGGATCCTTGATCGCACGCTTCATATGCGCGCTTGCCACCGTCTCCAGGCGCTCCGTGAACTTCGGCCAGAGCACGGGGATCGCGAACAGCTCGCGGCCCCAGTACAGGCCAAGGCGCACCGCCCGCTGTGCGCCCGGCACGTAGCGGTACAGCGCATTGTTCCAGCGCTTCAGCGGCCGATCCGTGCGCGGCAGCAGCCACGGGGCCGTGCGCTGGAAGACCGTGAGCTGCGACGCGACCTTCTGCACCTCGGGCACAAACTGAATGGCCGAGGCGCCCGTGCCGATCACCGCGACGCGCTTGCCGGCCAGATCGACATCGTGCTGCCAACGGGCCGAGTGGAACACCGGACCGGGGAAGGCATCAAGGCCCTCAACCTTCGGAATCATCGGCTCGTACAGCCCGCCCATGCCGGAGATGACGGTCTCGGCCGTGAAGTGGCCCTTGCTCGTCTCGACCTTCCAGGCCTGCTCGGGCTCGCTCCAGGTGACCGAGTGCACGTCGTGGCCGAACTTCACCTTGTCCAACAGCCCCGTCCGCGCCGCGACCTGCTTCATGTACGCGTGGATCTCGGGCTGCTTGGAGAACGACCGCGACCACGTGGAATTCTGCGCGAACGACCAGGAGTAGAGATTCGAGGGCACGTCACACGCGCAACCGGGGTAGGAGTTGTCGCGCCACGTACCGCCAACGTCGTCGGCCTTCTCGAGCACCACGAAGTCCTGCTCGCCGTCCTCCAGGAGGCGGTACGCCATGCCGAGGCCGGAGAAGCCCGTGCCGAGGACGGCGGTTTTGACGTGCTTGGTTTCCATGCGGCGTGAGTCCTAGGGATCGGCAGAACAGGCATCGTGCCCGGTTGCGGTACGGCATCGTACCACCTCGTCGGGGCAAGGTACACCGGATTCTCAGAACCGACCAGCCGTGACCACTTCATTCGGGGTGCTGCGAGAAACCGAAGCACCGCAACGTGGAAGAGTGGCGCCGATGAAGCTGCGGTGCGTGTCGTGTTCATCAATCGGGGTGACCGCTGGCCTCCTCGCGGCGCTCATTGCCGTGCCGACCGCGAGCGCGGGACTGCCCTTTTCCACCCCGACCCACGTGCGCGTCCAGCAGACCAGCGCCGGGGCCCAGCTGCAGTTCATCGGCACGGACGGCATCGACTCGGTGCAGCTGATCGAGTCGTACACCCCGTTCACCGGGGATTACGACGGGCTACACGAGCTCACCACCGAAGCCCACACCGACTTCGTCATCGAAGACTCCGCAAAGTCGATCTGCGCGCCCTATGACATGTCGACCTGGGGACTTGAGGAGCAGACCCGCTGCGACCTGCGAAAGCTGGTCCCGGCTTCCTCGCCGATCCCGCAGATTTTCATGGACCTAGGCAAGGGCGACGACCGAGCCCGCGGGTTCGGCTTCTCAATGAAGGTGCTCGCCGGGCCGGGCAACGACCGCCTCGAAGGCACCGAACTCGACGATGAACTCGACGGCGGCCCCGGCGCCGACTTGCTCCTCGGGGGCCCGCATTGGTCAGACGCCGAAGGCGACGTGCTGCGAGGCGGCGAGGGGAACGACTCGCTGATCGGGGCATCGGGCGACGACGCCCTGGACGGCGGTCTTGGCCCCGACTACCTCTCGGGCGGCTTTGGGCGCGACCAACTCATCGGCGACGACGGGAACGACATCCTGATTGCCAACGTCGAAGTCACCCCGGACAACGGTGGGCTGCCGGACGACGAAGACCTCCCGGCCGATTGCGGCCAGGGCGACGACACGATCCAGCGGTTCGACGCGGTCCTCGATCCGATCACGGCCGGCGGATCGTGCGAGTCCGATCTCCAAGACCCTTCCAACTCCGAACTCACGATCACGGGGAACATGCGCGTCGGTCAGACGCTCGTCGGCAGCCGCGCCGTACTGGGGAAGGCCCCGACCAAGCGCTTCTACACGTGGGAAACCTGCGATGGCGACGCCGACCCCTGGGACTATCGCGACTGCGTGGTCCGCAGCGTGTGCCCGGATTTCCGGGTCGAAGCGATCGATCAAGGGCGGACGCTTCGCCTGCGAAGCAGCGACGGATGGCAGACCGGAGGCGGCTGGTGGGGCGCGCACTTCAATCCCGAGGTGACGTGGACGGAGAACGTCGTCGAGCCGGCTGGTGGCTCCGCGATCAGTGCCTCGATCGGCGGGCAGGCCCAGAGCTGGGGCGGCGCCTACCAAGTGAGTGTCGTCAACGATTGGGAGGACGGCATCGAGACGCCGACCCCGCCGGCCGCCTTGACCGTTGGATCGATCGGCGGACTGCAGCGCGAGCCGGAGTTCCCCATTCAGCAGGATTGTGGAGCGACGCCCACGCCCACGCCCACGCCTACGCCAACACCGACGCCCACGGCAACGCCAACACCAACGGCAACACCAACCCCGACGCCGACGCCGACGCCGACGCCGACGCCGACGCCGAGCCCGACGCCAACCGAAGTCCGCCACCTGCCCCAGGAACCGCTACATGCAGGAACGCCGCCTGCCAGCGGTGCGTCTCCAACGCAGGCCCCCTCGCGTCCCGGCCCTATTGCCCAGCCGATGCCCGCGCCGCCCTCCGCGACTGAACTCCGGAAGGAGGCGCTCGCCCTCACCGACCGCGCAGCCGCCACGCTTGCGGGTAAGCGGGCGACGACGCTGCGTACCGGCGTCAGCGCCCCATTCACACTCCCGTCCGGCCGCGCGAGTGTGCGCGTGCAGGTGCGACTCGGCGGGAAATGGGCGACCGTCGCCACCCAGCGCGTCCGAGCTGGCGCCGAAACCGTCCGACTGAAGCCCGGCAGCCTCGGGCGCCAGCGGCTGAACCGGGCCGCGCGTGCCGGATCCGTTCGCCTGCGACTCGTGGTGGTCCTCGCGAAGGGCACGACCAAGACGACCGTCTCGCGCGCCGTACCGTCCAAGCGCTAGCCGAGAACCCGCTCACGTTCGCAAGGGGATCGGCCAGACCCCTTGCGGACACGCCGGAGCGTGCGATTAGGGTGCTCCTATGCCCGCTGCACCAGCACCCGCCGCAGAGGTCCGCATGCGCGTGATGGCCGGAATGGTCATGGCCGTCGAGGAAAAGGGCTATGCGGCGACGACCGTCGCCGACATCGCCCGCGCCGCAAAGATCTCCCGCCGCACGCTCTACGAGCACTTCGCCGACAAAGAAGCCTGCTTCCTGGCCGCGTATTCGATGATGGCCGACGGCCTCATCAGCGCCGTCGTGGCCGCGTCACGCTCGCACGAAGCAGGCTTCGATCGCCTCAATGCCGCCGTCGGCGCCTATCTCGACGGCCTCGCGCTCCAGCCGGAAGTGGCCCGCAGCTTCCTCACGGAGATCAACGCCGTCGGTGGCCTCGGGGTCGAACTCCGGTGCTCGGTCAATCAGCGGTTCGCCACGATGCTCGCCGACCTCGTGAGCGAGAGCGTCGGCGACGCCGGCACCGCCCTCCCGGACGGCGGCTTCCTGCGGGCGTTCGACACCAACATGGCCCTTGCGCTCGTCGGCGCGATCAACGAGGTGGTGCTCCAGGCGATGGTCACCGGCCCGCCGGACACCCTGCCGGCGCGTCTGGCCAGGCTCAACGCGCCGGTCATCGATCTCGCCGCGCGCATCCTCATTTCCGAGACGCCGCTCAGCTGAGCGGTGAGCGCCGACCGACTCGACCGGCGGATCCGAGCGCCGGACTCGGCAGGCGTTACCCGCGGGCGTTGCGGCGCTCGCGGGCCTCGCGCGCCTTGGCTAGCGCCGCCGCCGCAGCCTTCTTGCCCTGAACGGCACCTTGCTCCAGGCGGGGCGCGATGTCGGCTCGGTACGTCTCGCGGCTCTGTCTGGCGGCGGCTTCGATCTTCGGGCGGGCGCGCTCGTACTGGTACCGAAGCTCCTGCTGCCCAGCCACGGCGCCGGATGGCCGACGATCACCGCCGACCACCGCCCCTTGCGATCCGCTCGGTCCCGCACCCGGCCGAGGCCCGCCGCTCCTAACCGCACCAGGCGGGGCCTGGCGCGCGGTGAACGTGCCATCGCCACGACCGCCAAACCTGCGGACGAGCAGCCAGACAACCCCCAGCGTGAGCAACGCGGCACCGACCAGGGCGACCAAGGCGGAGATCGCGATGCCGGCGATGAGCGTCACCGAACTCTGCGTGCCCTCGTCAGCGCCAAGGCCCAGCTTCGGAAACCCGAAGCTGGCGAGCAACGTGTCCAGGAGCGAGCCGCCGAAGCCGGTGGCGTCGGTCGTGGCGGAGGTCTGGATCGCGGTGCCGAGGAGCGTGACCCCGATGCTGCCGATCACGAGCAGGATCGCTCCGACGACGGAGACGCGAATCGGCCAGCGGTACCGGCGTTTGGCCTTCGGCGTCGCAGCCGGAGTCGGGACCGCCTCCGCAAACGCGGCCTCCGCCGGGGCCTCCGCCACGGCCGAAACCAGATCAACGACGCGCGTCGGCGCCTCCGAAGGCGCGGGAGCCGCGCCCTTGACCAGCGTCACCTCACCGCCGGTGCCGGCGCCTCGGACTGGCGTGCCGCAAGCCCCGCAGAAGTTGTGGTGCGAAGGAACGTCCGCCGCACAGGCGGGACAAGCTGCGACCGACGAATCCATGCAGCCAATCTACGGCCGGAGATGCGCCCTGAACAGCGCAACCCCCACAAACCCCGGCCAGCTGCCGAACCGCCGGTATCGCAGGAGCAAGAAGCTGGCGGTTACAGCGCGATGGCTTCAGCGTCGCCGTCCGGATGACCGCCGCGAGCGATCAGTCGGATCCGGGCGTCGCCCTGCAATGAGACGTCCACCACGAGCCAGTTCGCCGCATCTGGCTGATCCCAATCGGCCGTCCAGTCGGCTTCGGCGAGCAGCAACGTCAGCGTCGAGCCGTCCTCGGAGACGCGTCCGGCGTGAACCCAGAAGCCTTCGTCATTACGCCAGGCCGGATGGGCCGGGTCGGCTGGCATCGGGTCGGGCAGGAGATCCGGAGCCACCGACGCGATGATCCGGGACGGGCGGATCAGCTCGCCGCCAACCAACAGCGGTCCGCCGGTGCCACCCTCGCGGAAGTGGCAGTCCTGATCGTCCATCGCATCGTCGACCCCGAACGCCCCGAGCCACTCGTCCCCATCATCACGCCAGATCGGGCTGCCGCCTGGCAGCAGGAAGCGCCCGTCGGGCAGCACCGCGATCGGCGAAACCGACAGCGGCACCGCGACCTCGCGCACCGAGCCATCGACGCCGACGAACCAGGCGAACGCTGGTCCCGACTCGAACTCGGACCCGACATCCACGTCGGACACCGGCTCCCGCACGATCGCGCTGTCGCGCGTGCGCCGAAGCAGGACACCGTCGGGATGCACAATCGGCGGCCAGTGAAGCGTCGTGACACCGTCCGTCGCCGAGCTGGATTCATCGGTGACCGTGATCCAACGCCCGTCGCGCTCCAGCATCACACCAAGCGCGACTGGCCGAGCGGCAGCGGTCACCGCTTCTTCGCGAGCCTCAGCGACGGCATCCACGAGCTCCTCACGCGGCGTGTCCTCGGAAACGCCCACGAACATCCCACCGCCGTAGAACCCTCCGGAAAACCCGTCGTCCTGCTCGATATCTCCGTCGACCTTGAGCGTCCAGCCTCCGCCGATCGGCAGGTCCGGCCCGCTCGGTGCATCCGCGTCGCGCACGACCACCTCACCGCGATCCGGCCAGCCGAACACCAGCGACGGCTCGGAATGGCCGATCGGCTCGCGGGTGATGATCGAGCCGTCGGTGGTGCTGATGGTGCGCACGAACCGCCCGAGCGCGACGGCCACGCGGCCTCCATCGGGCGATCGCGAGATGAGAAGCCGGTCGTATTCCCCGACGGTGTCCGACCACGCCGCAAGCACACGCTCTGAGCCGTCGGAGGCAACGGCGGTGATCGTCACGTCGCCTCGACCGTCGACTGGGGCCGGCATCGACGCCCGGATGAAGGCAGGAAGTCGAGGGTCGAGGGCAGGGCGTGGCATGCACGCAGCCTACGAACCAGTGCGCCGCTTGAACAGGCGATGGCGGTACGCAGGACGGTCGCCGCGACCGCCGGCGCGCTGATCGCCTCCGCTCAGAAGGGCAGCGGCTGGGCGTCTGGCGGAGGCGGCGGGCCTCCACGGCGCTGATCGGCGCTCGAGGTGGCCAGCTCGTCTTCGGAGCGCTCCGGCGTCGGACGACCGGGGGTGTCGAAGGCCGCAGCGCGAGCGGCGGCGGTGGCCGCGCGCTCGGCGTCCTTCGCGCTCACCGACTCAGCGGGCCGCGTCGCCTGCGCCGCCGGGAACGTCGGGCTGTCCTCACCGGGAACCACGAACGGGTCGTCGTCGTGGTCCGGCGTCGCGGTCAGCGGACCACTCGGCAGCGGCGGCGCCGTAAGCGACTCGGGCTCCGGAGGAGCCCATGCGGGCGAGTCCTCGAAGGCGCCGCGCGGCACGACGGGATCGACTGGGGCGACGGGCTCAGTCGGAGCCGGAGGCTCGGTGAAGGCGGGCGCGCCGTGCAAGGTCGGCGGGCCCTGCGGTGCGACGTTCGGGTGCGAGAGCCAAGGCGCGCCGGTCGCGGCGTCCTCGCTCGGCTCCTCGGCCGAATCGGCGAACCAGACCGAGCCACCAAACGCCCAATCCGGCGCCGACCAGGCCGCGCCCGGCGCGCGCTCCTGATCCATGCGGTCGACCGTGCCGAGCTTGCCACCGAGGTTGTCCATCGTGTGCACGAGGAAGGCCTCGCGCGTCTGCGGGGTCACCGGGCTGCCGTGCTCGAGCTTGCCGTGGTGGGCCAGGATGATGTGAAGGAACGCCTGCTTGCGCACCTCGCTGATGCCCGCAATTCCGTTGAGCACGCCGTGCATCCGCTCGTAGCCGATCACGATCTCGCCGCGGAGCTTGCCGGCGTCGGTGAGATCCACCACGTCGCCCTCACCGAAGGCGTAGGCGTCGAGCTTGCCGATGTCGTGGATCAGCGCGGCGGTGACCGCCAGATCGCGGTCGATGCCCGGGAAGACCGCGGCCGCACCGGAGACCGCCTCGGCGACCGTGAGGCAATGCTCGAGCAGCCCGTGGCGGTAGGCCTGGTGAACGCGCTTGGCGGCTGGCGCCTCGCGATACCGCGCCCACGTGTCGGTGCCCTCGCCGAGCACGGCCTCCAAGACGGCGGCCATGCCAGGGTCCTGGACCGTGGCGATCAGCGCGCGCAAACGGCGCTCGAGCTCGGGCACCGGAACCGGCGGGCCGGCGCGCAGGTCGGCCGGGTCGTACGTGCCCTCGACGGCCGGGCTGAAGCCTTCAAGCTTGAGCTGCGCGCCGAACTTCTCGTGGACCTCAAACTGTCCGCCGACGCGGAACGGCGAGCCGACGATCAGCAGCGCCTCGATCTCGTCGACGTCGTCCCAGATCACCGACTGCAGCGTTCCCGTGCGGTCGCTGAACGACACCTTCAGGAAGTCGCGACCGTCCTTGCGAGGGCGTCGCTCGACCGCCTGCACGAGCAGAACGAGGTCAACCTGGGTCCCGTGGGTCAGCTCGCGAATGGGCACGGCATCGAGCCTAGGGACGGGCGCGGACGGCGTCGGAAAGCGCCGTCAGCGCTTGGCGTAGAAGGCGATCGCCTTCTCGCCGAAGCTCTTGGCGGCGGCGGCGTTGTCGATCGATCCGAGCACCGCGCCGAGGCCCGGCACGAGCCGGCCGCCGTACCGCCGGGCGACGCGCTTACCGGTGAATCGGATGAGCCGGTTACTGAAACTGCGATCGGTCCCCTGCAGGCGCCGCGTGACCTGCGACTGCGCGAGCGCCGTCGCCAGACGTTGCCCCTGGCGATCGAGACCGGCCTGCGCACCCTCGACCGTGTCGTACACGTCCAGCACGACGAGGAGTTCTGCCGCGCGCGCCCGGTCGGTCGGGTCATGACCGTAGGCAGCAGCGACGAAGATCACCTCGCGCGTGAGGATCCAAACGATCGCCACGGTGTCCGGCGCGATCGTGACGAAGCCACCAAGCCCGAGAGCCGCACCCTCAAGGCGAGCGGTGTTCTTGGCCCGCTGCACTGCCGACTTCGCGAGCTGCTCCTTGGAGTACCGCATGGTCCCGCGCGACGCGACCCACGCCTTGGCCGCCGGCCCATGCACGTCGACCGCCGCAAAGGCGAGCGTCTCAAGGGCGTAACTCGGGTCCCGGCGGAGCTCCTCGATGAGTCCGTCGGGGATCCGGGGAAGTTCGGGCAGCAGAGTCACGCTGGGATCATGACAACTGAAGCCGAGTCCGTGGGCCACACCCGCCTGACGAACGTCCCCGGTGGAATGGTCGTTGGTGGGCAGGGCGTCTGAGTCGACGCCCCGCTCACCTCGCTGAGTACGCCCGCCCCGGTCGGCCGCTACGCCTTCTTGAGCGCCATTCCGACCACGATGGCCGCGGCGCCTCGGGCCACGAGACCGAGGCCCGCAAGGACGGCGACCGTCGCCAGACCAAGGCCCGGAAGCGAGATGATGACGACGCCCAGGACGAGCGTCGCGATGCCACCAAGCATGCGCGCCGCGCGGTCCGCAGTGAGCTCCGTCATCGCCGTCACTGCGGTGGCGACACCGGCGATCACGAAGTAGATCCCGCTGGCAATCACGAGCACCACCAGCGAGCGACCTGGCTGGCGCAGGACCACCATTCCAGCGATGAGCCCGAGCAGCGCCAGCACGACGCCCAGGACCCGCGGCAACGCATCCTGCGCGCTGCTGAACAGCGCGGTAATGAGGTCGCTGGCCGACAGCACGATCAGGTTGATTCCGAAGATCACGCAGATGGCGGCCAACGTCAGCCCCGGATACGCCAGGGCAACGATCCCCATCACGATCGAGACGGCCCCGAACGCGACCACGACCAGCCAGAGGCTCTTGGGCAGCTTGAGCGCCGGCGCGGCAGGTGGTGCCGCGACAGCAGCAGGGTCAGGAAGCGTCTGGAGAGCCATCAGGAGTCCGATCGTGCCAGGTCCGGGCGCTGCGCGTCGAGACACGCAACGGTCCGTCGTTTACGCCGTCGCCTTGCCCGGCGACGGCTCCCATGGCTGCGGCTCCCACCAGCACCCCGCCCGCCAGCAAGAGCCAAGAAAGGAGTGCGAAGGCGACGCCGATGGTTCCGAACTGTTCGGACGCCGACGCCACCGCGCGCGGCATCCAGAGCGCCGAGCCGACACTCAGAACGCTCATCGACACGGCCGTGAGCATCGCTTGGGGGAGCAGGACGGTCCAGGGCAGTCGTCGTCCCAGCAAGATCCAGGGCGTCGCCAGCCAGAGCCCAACACCGGCCAGCGTGTGGAGCCCGACCGCAGGTGCCCCAGACACGAGGCTCGCCACCACCGGGAGCAGCCCGAGATAGGTGGTCAATCCAACGATCCACGCCAGCCCGTGGACGTTCCCTCTCCACCCAAGCGCCGGGAGGCGCCACGCGCGCACGTACAGCCGCTGCAGGGCCCGCGTGAAGGACAGACTCGACACCAGCAAGATCACGAAGCTCAGGGAGGAAATCCCGCGCTCCTGCTCCGGCGGCTGGGCAACGGCCGCTCGCAAGCTCTCTGCGGAGCTGCCCCTCAGGTGGAAGGTCGAGACCAACCCGGCGCTCAGGTCAGCCCCACCCGTCGGCGACAACGACGCGATGACGATCATGAGGGGCAGCAACGCCGCGAACGCCTGGCCGGCGAGCGCCATCGAACGGTCGATGCCTTCCAGCTCGATGAACCGTTCGATCGCGTTCTCGATGAGTCGACGAATTGGCTTCACGCCGTGCCGTCGACCACGTCGCCACCAGCCTCGGCGGCGCTTGGCCCCGAGGTGCCACGCCGACGCCTCACGGCCTCTACGAGCGCGGCGCCCAGCACGAGATAGACGACGACCGGCACGATGCTCGTGCTCCAGGGCAGCGCCGACTGGACGACGAGCCACAGCACGACGCCCGCCATGACCGCGTGCGCGACCGCGGGGTAGCGGTCCGTCGGACCAGCGATCCGTCGATGCAGTGCGACCGCGACGCGCCCCGGCCCGAGGAGCCACGCTCCACCCGCCAGCAGCGCTCCCAGAACGACGACCATCTGCGCCAGGTCGGCAAGGAGCCTGGTCGCGATCTGCCAGGTCGCAAGGCCAGCCAGCTCGCTTCCACCACCGCCGGTCAGGGTGCCAATCAACGCCTGGCCTCCAAGCTGTCGCAGCGCGAGAACCAAGACGCCCGCGAGCGCCAACGAGACCCCCGCAGTGAACAGGACGCTGCGGCGGTCGCGCGCGACCGCTACCCCGCCCACGAGCAGCAGCAGCGACAGCGCTGCCGACCACCAGGCGACCCCGCGCAGCAGTCGGGCCCCGTCCTGGACACTCTGAATATCGTCGGGCCCAAGGATCCGGACGACGCCCCGATCGCGGGGAAGTCCGGCGACGGCGCTCGGTCCTAGCCCGACCCGCTCGGCGAGGAGACCGACCATCGGCCGCAGGTCCAGCACAACCCCTACGCCGGCAACCGTCTTGCCGTCCACCACGGTGATGAGCTGACGGTGGGCGAGTCGATTGGACTCTCGCCAGGTGGCCTGGAACGCACCCGAGCGCAGCCCACGAAGCGCAGCCCGCTCGGCCGCGTCGCCGACTAGGCCGGCCGCTGGGCCTGCGAGTCCGCGAAGCGGAGCAGGAAGCGCCCGGGAGATCGCGGCGCTCGTTCCTGGCGACGATGCGAGCTGATCAGCCAGGAACGCCGCCGTTGCCTCCTGCACCTCAGGGTCGGCCAAGATCTGGGTGCTGGTGGCGACCCACTGGTCGGTGCTCAGAGCTTCTTCGCGCGCCCACGCTGCCGCGATGGCAACGATCGCGACCAGCGCAGCCGCAAGCACCATGGCCCGGCCAGCGGTCGTGCGCGAGGGGCGAGGGCGGGTCATCGCTGCTCCCGAGCCCGAAGGCCGGGCTCCCCCCGCTGAGAAGCCAGCACAATTCGATCGTGGCGCATTGGGCAGGATCATGGCGCGCGTGACGGCGTCGCTGGCGGTGACCGCCGCGCTGTTCTACCCTCGTGGAGTGGTCTTCAACCCATTCGCCCTGGGCCAGCTGAGTTCCGCCGCCGCCAATGTCTACGACGCCGTGGCGACGGGGCACCTGGCCGACACCCGCCCGCAGGCGCGTCGGATTCTCGCCGAGGCTCGGCATCGCACCGTCTACCGGTACCTGGAGACCGTGGAGCCCGACCCGGACCGCCTGCCGATCCTGCTGGTTCCGACGCTCGGCGGGCCGCCGTCCTGCTTCGACCTGCGACACGGCAATTCGATGGTCGAGCATCTCCTCGGCGTCGGCGTGCGCACGTACATGGTCGATTTCGGTCGCCAGAAGTTCTCCGATCGCGATCTCGCCCTGGAGCGGTGGGTCGAATTGGTCCTCCCGCGCACGATCCGCGAGGTCTCCGAAGACGCTGGTGGCCGGCCCGTCCACCTCGTCGGCTGGTCGCTCGGTGGCGTACTCGGAGCGATGACCGTCGCGAACGATCCGGCCCTGCCGGTTCACACCGTCTCCGTGATCGCGGCCCCGTTCGACATGCACCGGATGCGCCTGCGGGCCAAGCTCGCGCCCCTCTCGGCCATCAACGCGATCTCCGAAGGCTTCCTCCAGTCGGCGCTCACCAAGGTGATGACGAATCCGATCGCGGCGCCGCTCGTGCGTACCGGGCTGCGTCTGGCCACGATCCCGCGCGATCTCCGCAAGCCGCTCTCACAGCTCGCCAATCTCCACGATCGCGACATGCTCGCCCAGATCGAGGCGACCGAGGCCATCAAGCGCGAGCTCCGCACCTATACCGGGCGCTCGATCGGTGAGATCTACTCGCGGTTCATCGCGGTGAACGAGCTCGACCAGCGTCCCGCCGAGCTCCACGGCGAGTTCCTCGACATCGGCGACCTGCGTCAGCCGTTCATGGCGATCGCGGGCACCGACGACATCCTCGCGCCCGAGGTCAGCGTCCACGCCGTGAGCGCGCTGCTGCCGCTGTCGGCCGAAGTGCGCCTGCGCACCGCCCCCGGCGGCCACCTCGCCGTCCTCGCCGGCCCGCGCGCACCCGAAACCACCTGGCGCGAACTCGACGAGTTCCAGCGCTGGTGGGACACGCGTGCCATTCGCCGCCGGGTACCCAGCCGCCGGGTTTCTGTGGACGAGGCCGGAGCAAACCCGATCCGCCCGCGGCTGCAAGTCGTCTGAGCATCGGCTGCGCGCAGCTTGAGCTGTGGCCGCGGCTCAGGCCTCTCGGCCGGCCAGCAGCAGCGCTCGGCGCAGCTCGGCCTCGACCTGCTCACCGGCATGCTCCCAGGTGCGGGCTCGCACGAAGTCCAGACCTTCCTCTGCGCGGCGCTGGCGCTCCTGCGCATCGTCGAGCAGGGCGATGATGCGATCGGCGATCGAGCCGACTTCAAGCTGTGCGAAGGCGACCGGCCCGTCGACCCCGAACACGCCGACGGCGCTCGGGTGATCGACATCGACGCACGGCAGGCCGCACGCGAGCATCTCGCCCGGAATCAGGGAGTAGTTCGTGAGGGAGAGGCAGAGGCCGACGGTGGCTTCTGAGTAGAGCCGAGCGAGTTCGTCCGCGGTGAGGACGCCAGCAGACTCCGTTGGCGCGCCGATGCCGCCAGCGGTGCGGGTGCCAAAGCTCACGATGCGCGTCTGAGGGCGACGGCGCATCACCTCCTCGAGCGCGAGGGCACCGATGGCCACCCCGCGGCGCGGCGTCTCGTTGCGCGCGTAGAACGCGATCATCTGGTCGCTGCGCTCCAGGGCGCGCGGGTAGTAGAGGTCGTGGTCGGCAGCGAGATCAAAGACGCCGCAGGAGCCGCCGCGACGCACCACCTCGGACGCAAGCCACGGACTCGCCGCGATCCCGTGGAGCCCAAGGCTGTACGTCGCCTCGGCAAACTGCCGCTCAGCCGACACGGCGTAGAAGTCGGGCTCATTGTCCTGCACGAGGTATGCGCGAGCGGCGCAGTGCTCGAGCAGGAGGCTCGGGTAGACGGTCTGCCAACCGGTCGCGACCGCGACGTCAGCGCCGAACCACTTGTCGAATCCCTTGAACACCGCGGCCTTCAGCGGGCGGAAATGCTCGAGGATCGTGCCGCGGAGCACCGCCGCGCCCTCGGGATTGAACCCTTCCGGATCATCGATCCAGATCGTGCACACATGGCCGCGCTGCTCCAGCTGCTCGATGAGCCGGAAGATCGTCATGTGGCCACCGGAGCCGATCCGGAACCATGGGATCACGAACGCGACATGGAGCGACGCGCGATCCGCCCGCGCAGCGCCGTCGCCAGTGAGCGGGGCTTCACCGTCGCGAGCCAACCGCGCAATGGCCGCATACGGCCCGCCATGCGATGGCGGCACGGGCACCGTCGGCACGGGCTGATCGCCGGTGAGCGACCCCGTCGTTGGGGCTGGCGCCTGGCTGGAGCGCCCTTCCAGCGACAGTCGCCGCTCGAGCGGGTCCGGCAGGCCCGCGGCCCGGGAGCCGAGCACGGCGGCGACGCGGCGACCAGCGTGATGGCGGGCCGAGCGTGCGGCCCAGCGGACCTGCTCGCCGGTGCCGGCGCCTTGGTGGCGCACGAAGCGGGCGTCAGCCCGAGCGCGCCCGAGCGAGTCCCGAACCACCGACAAGGGATGAATCTCCTCGCGATGGCCGACGGTCTCAGCGAGTCCGCGGTACTCGTCGAAGTAACGCTTGAAGAACTCGGAGGGCGGGTAATCGTGGGCGTGCAGCACGGCCGCGGCCGGGTCATAGCGCTTGCGCCAGCGCGGGTGGCGGGCGAGTTCGCGGCCGAAGGCCTGGTCCTCGCTGTACGCAAGGTCGGCGAAGCGGATCTCCGCCCAGCACCCACGGCGGTAGGCGGCGTTCACGTTCGAGAGGAACGTCTCATCGCCGGGGCCGAACACGTGCGGTGAGTCCGGCCCTCCCTCGCCTGCGAAGGTCGCGAAGTACTCCTGCAGCTCGCGGGCGATCATCGGGCTCGTCGTCGGCCGGGCGAGATGCGGGCCAAACATCGCGCCGAGGTCGGCGTCCGCCGCGAACGCCGCCTGGATCGCGGCCAACCAGCCGGGCACGGGCGTGGCGTCCTGCGTGAGGAAGGCCAGCACGTCGCCGGTGGCTTGCTCGGCCCCGAGGTTGCGCGTCGGGCCGTGCTTGAAGGTCGACGGATCGATTTCGATGAGCGTCGCGCCGTGGCGCCGGGCGACCTCGACGGAGCCGTCCGTCGACCCGGAGTCGATCACGATCAGCTCATGTGGACCCTGCGCGACGACCGCGGCGAGGACCTCGTCCAGGAGCGGTCCGCCGTCCTTGACCGGGATCAGGACCGAAACCGTGGGGCGCTCCGCCTCGGCCTGCGTAGCGCTCGCAGGAGCGTCGGCGGGACTCACGTTTTCAGGAGCCGTTTGGCGCTCATGGCGCCGCGGTAGACCGACCGCAGGGCACGCACGACCTTGCGAAGGAACTCGGCCTGCGGGCGCGACATGAGGCGGTTGAAATCCACGCCCCAGCGCTCGAACCAGTAGAGCGTTTCCTGGGCAGAGGCGACCGTCTTGACGGTGTCAGCGCGGAGGACCGCAATCTCGGTCTCCAGCTGGTCCACGCGACTGCGCAGCTGGGCGTTCTCTGCGGCGAGGTCTTGGTCGTGATCGGCGAGTGCCATCGCCGGGAAACCCTACCGGGACGCCCGCAGCGCAGCGGCCAGCCGCCGTGCGCGCGCCAGGGCGAACCAGCCCGGTCCACCGGGCGCTGGGGGCAGACGACGCAGCGCTGCCGCCATGCTCTCGCCGGCCGCCTCAGCGCTGAACTCGGCCGCCAGGTCGGCCTTGCCGGCCGCGCCGAGGCGTTCGCGAAGGGCCGGGTCGCGCGCGAGCAGGCGCATGGCCTCCGCGGCCTGATCGAGGTCGGGCTCAGCCCAACGCGCCTCGGCGGGATAGGGCGCGCCGCGCTCGCCGATCGGCACAAGCGGCGCGTCGATCAGCACGGCGCTTGCGCTGTGCATGTAGTCGAGATTGCCCGAGTAGTTCGTCGCGATCGCGGGGCGTCCGATGGCCATCGCCTCGGCCGGCGTGTAGCCGAAGCCCTCAGCGCGATGGAGCGACACGATCACGTCCGCCGCGGCCAGCAGCTCGTCCATGGCCGAGCGATCCAGGTACCCCGGCAGCAGGTGCACGTGCGGGTGCGGATCGGCGAGCGCGTGAAGGGCGGCGAGTTCGACCGGGTGGGCGTCCTCGTCGATCGTTTTGAGCACCAGCTGCGGGCCGCCCGGCTCGGCCTGGGGGAACGCCCGCACGAACGCCTCGATCGCGCCCTCCGGGTTCTTGCGCGCGACGCTCGAATAGAAGCCGAAGACCGTGAGGAACAACGGTGAACCCTCAGGCAACCCCAACTCCGCGCGGGTGCGCCCAACCGGCTTCGGCGTCCGCACGGCGTAACGGACGAGTTCGACCGGAGTCGCGCCGGCCGACCAGCTCAGCGCATCTTTCACGTGGCGGGTGCCGGCCCACACGGCATCGACGTGATCGAACGCGTCGGCCATGAAATCGGGCAGGTGCTCGACCTCCCACCACCAGAGCCCGACGAGTCGGCGCCCCTTCAGGAACGAGGCGGGCACGGCCTCGACGAAGGGCAGCGTCTCGTAAGCCGTCAGGCACGACAAGGTGACCGGGAACGTCGCGCGCGCGAGCGGGACCGTCTTGAAGGGGACGCCCTGCCGCGACGGCGACGCGTCGAGTGGGAGCACCGGCAGGACGGGGATGTTCACGGCGTCGAGCGCAGCCACGACGGCCCGCGCGGCCTCGCCGATTCCGGACTCCGAGTTGAACTGGCCGACGACGTTGACGCCGCTGGGAAGCGCTCCGTCGGTCATAGGTCGATTCCATCCGGCACGGGGTTCTCGTGCACCGCTTCTGGCACCGTCTCGTCGCCGCGATCCGGCCAGCGCAGTGGATTCCAGAACGGGTCAGGGCGCGTGCCGCGGTCGAGCAGGATCGTCTCGCCGAGCGGCTGGACGGAAAGGTCGGCCGCGGCCAGCTCGGTCGCCTCGAACCGGGCGTGCGGCGACCAGACGACGCGGCCTCCGCGCTCGCTCGCCGCGAGCGTCAGCCCCGCAAACGCAAGCGTTGGCGTGCGAGAGGCCTTGCCGGCGCTCGGCGTCGCCGCGCGCATCGCATCGATCAGCGGACGCACCTCGGCACACGCGACGGCGATGACGCCTCGCAGCGCGAGGCGGTTGCTCACCATCGTCAGCGCCGGATGCGGCTCGTGCTCACCGTCAAGTTCGGCGTCGGGGTGCAGTGGGATGGGCAGCCCTTGCGGGAAGGCGATTCCGCCGGAGGCCAGGCGGCCACCTGGCGCGGTGATGATGCCGCCCGCGGCCGCCGCGCCGGCCTCGACGTGGCCGGCGAGTTCGTCGATCGCTCCGGGGTCGGTAGGCGCCGCCGCCCGCTCGAAGAAGACCGCGATCCGGTCTTGGTTTTCGAGGGTCGCCGGCGTGAAGAGGGCATCGAGGGGCGTCGGGCCGTCGGCTTCGTGGAGCGCGGCCGAGTTGTGTTGGAGCCGTGGATCCCCGATGGCGTCGCGCGCCGCGGCGGCGGCCTCCTGAGCGGTCGCTGCCCCGATCGACACAAGCTTGATCGCGTCGCCCTCGCGCAAGGTCGCGAGCAGGGCGCGCAGCCCGTCGACCAAGCCGTCGTCCGCAGCATCGCCTCGGACCGCCACAAAGACCGTGACGGGCTTCGTTCGCGGGTACCGCGCGCGGTAACGACCGGCCTGCGGGAGCCGCTCGGCGACGGCGCCTGCGTGGCCAGTGCGCACGAGATGCTCGGCGATGGCCGCGCGGCCGCGGTCGTAGGCGAGCGGCTTGGCCAATTCGCCGAGTGCGGCCGAGCCGGCGTGGGCGCGCCAGTGGTAGAGCACGCGCGGCAAGTGCCGGATCCGATCCGTGCGTTCGGACAGTCGCAACACGAGGTCGTGGTCCTGAGCGCCGTCAAACGCGCTGCGCCAGCCGCCGACCGCCTCGACGACCGACCGCCGATACGCGCTGAAATGCAGCGTGTACATGACCGATCGCAGCAGATCCGGCGACCAGTCCGGCTTGAGCGACGCCGAGAAACGGTGGTTGCCGGCCAGAAGGTCGTTGTCGCTGTAGACCAGGTCCGTGTCCGGGTGGTCGTGCAGGAACGCCGACACGACCTCGACGGCGTCGGGAGCGAGGACGTCGTCATGGTCGAGTGTCGCGACGAACTCGGCCGTGGCGACGCCCATCGCGGCATTCGTCGCACCCGAGATGCCCTGGGCCTGGTCGTGGCGGACGAGCCGGACGCGCGCATCCTGCGCGGCGCGGGCCAAGCGATCCCGCACGAGCGGGTCGCTAGAGCCGTCGTCGACGATGCAGAGTTCCCAGTTCGACGACGTCTGCGCCAGGACGGCCTCGAGGGTGCGGTCCAGCAGGCTCGGGTCGGGATCGTGAACCGGCAGCAGCAGGGCGATCGTGGGCCCGACACCAGAGGAGGCCGAGCTCCCGTGGAGCCCGGGCGAAGCGGACCCCGCCCGCGGAGGCAG
Organism: Solirubrobacteraceae bacterium; assembly: GCA_032119595.1. GTDB lineage: Bacteria > Actinomycetota > Thermoleophilia > Solirubrobacterales > Solirubrobacteraceae > JAGIBJ01. The sequence goes on from JAUMBQ010000006.1 coordinate 671,820, forward strand.
ACCTGGCAGCTCGATCACCGGGTCCGCGATCACGGCCCAGGCGTAGTCGGGCGTTGCGCCCTTCGGGATGCGCGTGTGAAGGGTGAGGCGATGACGGCCCGCGGCCGGCAGCGGGAAGTGCCACGGCACCCACCGCCGATGCATGGCTCGTGCGGCCGGGTTGACCGCCTTCACAAGGCTGCCTACGAGGGCGCCATCCAGGGTCCTGAGCTCGACGACCAGCTCAACGCCACCGCGGTTCGCCGACCACGCGCCCGGCCGCAGCGTCACCGCACCGCGGACCGCGCTTCCGGCCGGGAGATCAACGTCCCAGCTGAGTTCGAGCGGAGGATCGGCGCGCAGCGCCGGGCGCACGTCGCCGAGGATGTCGACGACCAGGTCCCAGGTGGGCCGTGCGCTCCCGAGCGCCACCGGCAACGCCGCCAGCGACAGCCCCGGCGCGAGCGGACCGGGGAGCGTCTTCTGCCGCGCCCTGACGAACTCCGTCGCCGTCTGCAAGATCCGATCGGCCCTCGCCCGCGGCCCCGGCCGAAGCCGCGCCTGGAGCGCTGCCCGCTCGCCACGCAGGTGCTCGATCGTCCGGTCGAGGTCGGCGATCCGAAGGTCCTGCTCCAGCGCGCGCTGCTGCGCGGCCGCGAGCGCCGCCGCCAGGTCGACGTCGGCGCCGGGCGCGGGCACGTCCGCGGTCGGGGCTGCCTCGTCGTCCCGTGAGAGGTCGTGGTCGCTCATCCGCGCGCCACTCTAGACCCGCGCGGCGCCAGAGCCCGGCGGCACACCGGGCTCGTTACAGCTCTTCGGCGATCCGCGGCGCTTCGCGGTCGAACACGCGGAAGCCGAGGAGCACGATCCCGAGACCGATCCCGATCGGGATCAGCAGGTACACGGCCCCGCCGACCGCTGTCGCCGCTGAAGGAGCGGACGGGTCGATGACCGCGTGCCGCATCTGGATCAGGATCGACGCAAGCGGGTTCATCGCCATGATCTCCTTGATCCACACGTCGATCGACTGGATGCCATCCAGGACGTAGATCACGGGCGTGCCGTAGAAGAGCATCTGCGAGATGACATCCCAGATCGGCTTGATGTCGCGGTACCGCACGTACAGCGCGGACAGCAGCATCGCGAAGCCGGCCGCCAGGCTCGCGAGGGCCGCCAGCAGGAACGGCAGTTCGAGCCAGGCCCAGTTCGGCGTGATGCCTGAGAACAGAGCGAACACCAGCACGACGAGCAGGTTCAGCACGACGTTGAACGACGCCGTGAGCGTGACCGCCAACGGGATCGCTAGGCGCGGCACCTGGATCTTGCGCACGAGCTGCTCGCGGTCGACGACCGATGTGACCGCTGAGGAGCCCTCGATGAAGAACGTGTAGAGCACGATGTTCAGCAGCAGGACGACCGCGTAGAAGTCGACGGCCTCGCCGACCTTCACGAGGTGGTTGAAGACGAGGTAGAGCGTCGCGAAGAGCAGCAGCGGGCGGAAGAGCTGCCAGAAGTAACCGAGGATCGAGCCGTAGAACCGCAGCTTGAACTCGGTCACCGCGATGGTGAACGTCAGGAAGACGAACCGCTTGAGGCTCCCCCCGAGCGCCGAGGGGCCCTCGATCTCGCGCAGCGTGAGGTCGTGTACGGGGGCTGCGACATCCATTTTGGGCAGCGCGCTCAGGTCATGTCCGGTGGCGGCCATCGCGGGGCACTGTACTTGGATGACCGGGTCCGGCGCCCCGGCGCGACGGGCTTGGCGCGTACCTCCCGGGCGACGACGATGCGTTCGACCAGGCCCGCGCTCTGCCGAGCTTCGCTCGGGCGGGTCAGCCCTTGTACTTGAAGGGGAGTGTGTCGCTGATGTCGGCGAGCGTCTTGGCCTCGGCGTCGCGCTCTGAGACGAGCAGCTCGATGTCGGTCGGCCACTTGATGCCGATCTCGGCGTCGTTGTAGGCGATGCCTCGCTCCACGGACGGGTCGTAGACCGTGGTGCACTTGTAGGTCACGTCGGCGATCTCGCTCAGGACCACGAACCCGTGCGCGAGGCCGATCGGCACGAAGAGCTGGTGCATGTTCTCGTCGGAGAGTTCGACGCCCTCCCACTGGCCGTAGGTCGGCGAGCCTGCCCGGAGATCGACGACGACGTCGAGGATCTTGCCGCGAGCGCAGCGCACGAGCTTCGCCTGGCCGTCGCCGATCGCAAAGTGCATGCCGCGCAGCACGCCCTGCGACGAGCGCGAGTGGTTGTCCTGCGCCCAGTGCGACGGGATGCCGTGCTTGCTCCACTCCGGTTCGCGATAGGTCTCGCAGAAGAAGCCGCGCGCATCGCCGTGCACCGCCGGCTCGATCAGCAACGCACCGGGGATCGAAAGCTCACGCACCTGCATAGCGCGCAAGAGTAATCGGCTCGGGCTGGCGCAGGTGTGACGAAGCCTTGGAGGCTTGCTCACCCGTACTCTGGAGAACCATGCGTCTGCCTCGCTTTTCTCCTGCGGCCGCCCACCGCGCCGCGGTCGCGTCGCTCGTGCTGCTGGCGTTCATCGTGTTCACCGGTGCGGCCGTCCGGCTGTCCGGGTCCGGGCTCGCGTGCCCGAACTGGCCGGAGTGCAACGACCAGGTGATCACGGCCAACGCGCCCGAATGGATCGAGTTCGGCAACCGGCTGATCTCCGGCGCCGTCGGGGCCGTCGCGATCCTCGTGTTCTTCATGATGTGGCGCCGCAATCCGCGCGACCGCACGCTTGCGTGGCTGTCAGCGATCCCGGCCGTCGGCGTCGCTGCGCAAGGCGGCCTCGGCGCGCTGACGGTGCAGTACGACCTGAAGCCGACGTTCGTGATCGCGCACTTCCTGCTGTCGTTCGTGATCCTCATCGGCGCGTCCTTTCTGGTGTGGCGCTCGGCGCATCCGGCGGGCTCGCGACCCCGCACGCCGGCCACCGACAAGGTCAACGTCTACGCCGTCCGAGCGATCCTCCCGCTCGTCACCGTGCTCGTCGTGCTCGGCACGTTCGCGACCGGCGCCGGCCCGCACCCGGGCTCTCGCGCGACTGGGGAGGTCACCGAGCGACTCGACTGGTTCGGCCCGGACACGCTCCACACGCTGATCCTGCGCCACGGCCACCTCGGCACCTTCACGTTCATCGTCACGTTCCTGGTGCTGATGCTGCTGATCCGCCGCAAGGCCCCCGAGCGCCTCACGCGCAAGATCACCGCCCTGCTCGTGATCTACGCCGTGCAGGGCGCCGTTGGCCTCTTCCAGTACTACAACGGCCTCCCTGCGGAGCTCGTGTGGGTCCACATCGTCCTCGCGACGGGCGTCTGGATCCTGGTGCTCTTCGCGACGTTCGAAGCCGGAAAGCTCGAGCCCAGTCGCACCGCGGGGCCGCACCGCGAGCCCGCTGCCACGTCACCCGCGTGAGCCCCGCTAGGGTTCCGCACCGATGAGTTCACCGCAGATCGCCATCGCCGTCGATGGCGTAAGCAAGGACTTCCGGCTTCCGAGCGAGCGACGCCAGACGCTCAAGGAGCGGGTCGTCAACCCCCGGTTCGACCGCGAGGCGAAGGTCTTCCACGTCCTGGACGACCTGTCGTTTGAGATCAAGCGCGGCGAGTTCTTCGGCATCGTCGGCCGCAACGGCTCGGGCAAGTCGACCCTGCTCAAGTGCCTGGCCGGGATCTACCAGCTCGACAAGGGCAAGATCTCGATCGGCGGGCGCCTCTCCACCTTCATCGAGCTCGGCGTCGGCTTCAACCCGGATCTCGCCGCGCGCGACAACATCATCCTCAACGGCATCATGCTCGGCCTCTCGCCGAAGCAGGCGGCCGCACGCGTCGACCAGGTCGTCGCGTTCGCCGAGCTCGAGGACCACGTCGACCTCAAGCTCAAGAACTACTCGTCCGGGATGCAGGTGCGCCTCGCGTTCTCCGTGCTCACGCAGGTCGATGCCGACGTGCTCCTGATCGACGAGGTGCTTGCCGTCGGCGATGCCGCGTTCCAGGCCAAGTGCTTCCAGGTGTTCCGCCAGCTCAACGAAGCCGGCAAGACCATCGTGCTCGTGACACACGACATGGGCAGCGTCACGCGCCTGTGCGACCGGGCGCTGCTGCTCGAAGATGGCCAGATGAAGGCCATTGGCGATCCCGAAGAGGTCGCCGAGCGCTACCTCGCGCTCAACTTCGAGAAGGATCTCGTCCTCCCGGAATACGCCACCGACCTCTCCACGGCCGACCAGACCGACGGCAGCGAGGACTCGGCTGAGCCCGAGGGACCGCCGCCCGTGCCCCAGCGCCCGGGCAACCATCGCGCGCAGCTCATCAACCTCGAGGTCCTGCCGCCCGGCGAGCACCAGCCGCTGCGGCACGTGAAGTCCGGTGACCGGGTCGAACTGGTGACCGATGTCGTCATCCACGCGCCGCTCAGCCGCGCCGCTGTGCAGCTGCTCCTGCGCGACGAAGACGGCAACGACGTGTTCGCCGCCAACCGCGGCATCGAGGACGGCCTGCCGGTCGGCGGCGTCTGGCAATTCGCGGCCGAAGTCGCCCTGCCGCTGCGGGCGGGCCGATACACACTCTCAGCGACGATCTTCGAGCAGGACGGTGTGGAGATCGTCGACCGGTACCGCGACGCCGTCGCGTTCGAGATCACGAGTCTGCAAGCGCAGACCGGGATCGTTGCGCTGCCGTTTGAGCCGCGCTGGGTCCACCGCTACATCGACACCACGACCGTCGCGCCGATCCTTGAGCAGCAGCTCGAGGAGTTCGTGCCGCACACCGAATCGTGAACCACCACTACCTCCTGATCTCGGCGACCTACGCTGCGGCGCGCGAGGTGCGCGTCGCGGCCGAGCGCCTCGCGGCCGTCGACCCAGATGTCGACCGCACCATCGTCGTCGTCGACGAGGACCCGCGGTCGCTTGAGCTCCTTGCGGGCCTGGGCACCGTGCTGAAGGGCTCCGATCTGGGGATGAACCTCGACGAGGTCGGCCAGTGGGCAGGCGCCTACGGCGCCCAAGGCGTGATGTGGGTCGCGTTCCCGCACATCCTGCGCGCGGTCGGCGAGCCTGGCGACCATGTGCTTTGGCTCGGCGCCGACCTGCATGTCGTCGGTCCGCCCGACGTTCTGTGGGACGCCCTGGAGTCGAACGAAGTAATCGCGGGCCGCGCCGCGCCGTCGCTCGCGCCGCACCGCCACGATCGCCCCGACAACACCAACGGCACCCCGTACGCACTGCAGCCCGTGACCGCGGTGGTCAAGCACGACGGCGAGCTCGTCGCGCGCTCGCTGCTCGGCTGGGTCGCGGGCTCCCCGGTGCTTGAGCGAGCCCTCGCAGAGTGGCCCGTCCCGCGCGACACACCGACCCACGAATCGCTGGCCAACGCCGCCGTAGCGCAGCAATGGTTCAACGCCCTGGCGCTCGGGAGCGATGTCGAGATCGTCGCCGGCGGTGGCGTGGTGCTGTCGATCGCGCAGCTCCTGGCACGCGAAATCGAGGCCTCCGGCGACCCGCTCACGCCGCTCTCCTCGGGCGCGCCACTCTCGTTGCTCTCGCTCCGCGGATTCGACCCGCGCGAGCCTCACCTCCTAGAAGGCAAGGTGCGCACCGCGCGCGTCAGTGAGCGTCCCGCGCTCGCGCCCATCCTCCGCGGCCGAGCCGAAGCCCTCCTCGCCCTCGGATGGGAACCGCACGAGCCCTTCACTGCTCACGACACCCGCTGGTCGGTGCTGGCTGAGGGTCTTCCCTTGAGCCAGCTCGTGCAGGACCTCGTCCGCGCAGGCCAGCGCGCCGGCGCGATCACCGCCTCGCCGTTCACGCCGGAGGGCTTCGAACAGCTCCGTGACTACGTGATCCAGCCGGCCCGCCAAGGCGGCTCGATCGGCGTCAACCGCCTCCTCGGCGCCGTGCACAGCGAGCGGGTCGACCTCCAGGCCGCGTACCCCGCCCTGGACGGGCCCGACGGCCTCGGGTTCCTCGGCTGGGCCTGGGTCTACGGCAAGGACGAACTCTCGATCCCCGAGTCGTTCCTGCCGCCGCGGCCGGCGTTCCTCGACGCTGCCCCGCCAGCGGCCATCGCCCGCACCGAACCCGATACCGAGGGCGTGAACCTCGCCGGCTACTTCACCTCCGAACTCGGTCTTGGCGAGAGCGCCCGCCAGATCGCCGCGGCGCTCGACGCCGCTGGTGTCGCGGCGACGCCGGTCCAGGGACTCCTCGTGCCACCGACCCGCCAGCAGGCCGAGTTCCAGCCCGTCGGCCCGCAGGATGCGCATCACGACGTGAACGTGATCGTCGTCAACGGCGATCAGATGCCGTCGTTCGCCAAAGATGTCGGCCCCGGCTTCTTCGACGGCCGCACGACGATCGGCGTCTGGTGGTGGGAGGTCGACCCCTTCCCGTTCGCCGACTGGGCTCCCGCGATGGAGTGGATCGACGAGATCTGGGTCGGGACCGAGTTCATCCGCAGCCTCATCGAGCCGCATGTCGACGTGCCCGTGTGGGTCTTCCCCGTGCCGGTCGCGGTGTCGAAGCTGGAGACCCCGCTGGATCGCGCGCACTTCGGGTTCGGCGACGACGAGACGATCTTCCTCTACGTGTGGGACTACCACTCCACCGAGGCCCGCAAGAACCCGAGCGGCCTCGTCGAGGCCTACCGGCGCGCCTTCCCGGATCCCGCCGTGAGCAACACGCGCCTGGTGCTCAAGTGCATCAACCACGAAAACCTCCCGGAAGCCGACGAGAAGGTGCGCCTGGCCGCCGCCGGCCGCGACGACATCCAGTTCATCGACCGGTTCCTGAGCGGTCGCGAGAAGAACGGCCTCCTCGAACTCTGCGACTGCTACGTCTCTCCGCACCGGTCCGAAGGCTTCGGCTACACGCCTGCGGAAGCGATGCTGCTCGGCAAGCCGGTCGTGGTGACGAACTACGGCGGAACGACCGAGTACACCGACGACCAGGTCGCCCGGCTCGTGCAGTGGCAACCGAGCCTGGTCGGCCGCGGCGCCCTCCCGTATCCGCCTGACGGCCGCTGGGCCGACCCGGACCTCGACGACCTCGCCGCTGCGCTGCAGTGGATCGTGGCCGAGCCTGAGGCCGTCGCGGCGATGGCCGCACGCGGCGAAGCCCGCGTTCGCGAGAACCACGGGATTGAGACCACGGGGCAAGCCATGAAGGCGCGACTGGAGATCGTTCGCGCACGGCACGCTGGCGGAACGACCGCCAACGGCAATGCCAAGAAGCGCGGCGGAAGCGGTCATCACGTGGCGGCAGCGGCGGGACCGCTGAAGCGGCGCATCAAGCGCAAGCTCGGCACCGCCCCTGGCGCCCGGCGTGCCCGCTCCCTGTGGTGGCGGCTGCGCGACCGCACGATCGCCGTGCGGACCACCGCAGGGCGTACCGAAGACCGCGGCCCCGGCACCACGTCCACCCGGCTCGCCCGGCTCGAGCACGAGGTCGCGTCGCTGCAGACCTTCCGCGAGGACGAACGCCACGCCAAGACCGAAGCGGCCGACGCGCACCTGGCCGAGATCCACGCTCACGAAGCGCAGACTCGCGAGCTCAACGCACGGCTGGAACGCATCGAGGTCTCCACCCGCGAGACGCAGCAGCAGGCCGATGCCGCCAGTCGCCGCACCGAGGATCACCTCGTGCGCCACTCGGTGGAGCCGTTCGGCATCCGCGAGGCGGGACTGAAGGTGGAGCCGGTCGACGGGATCGGCAAGGCCCTGGGCGGCACCGATCTCGCCACCACCGGCGATCGCTACGCCGACTTCCTCGCGGTGTTCCGCGGGCCATACGACCGCGTGCTCGACCTGATGCGCGTGTACGCGCCGCTGCTCAAAGGTCAGGGTCCGCTCCTCGACCTTGGCTGCGGCCGCGGTGAACTGCTCGAGGTGGCCGAGGGCGCGGGCATCGAGGCGACCGGCATCGATCTCGACGCCGAACTCGTGGAGCAGGCCAAGGCTCGTGGTCGCACCGCGAAGGTCGGCGACGCCATCGAGGCCGTGCGATCGGTGCCCGACGCCAGCGTCGGCGCGATCTCCGCCATCCACGTGATCGAGCACTTGCCCGTCGACGCGCTCGAAGCCCTGTTCACGGAGGCCCGGCGCGCCCTGAAGCCTGGCGGCCTGGTCATCTTCGAGACGATCAACCCCCACGAAGTCAGCGCGGCGGCGACGTTCTGGGTCGACCCGACCCATCGCGGGCCGGTCTTCCCTGAGGTCGCGCTCGCGCTCGCGCTCAGCTCAGGCTTCAGCTCGGCGCACGTGTTTGCGCCCGACGGAACCGGCGACTGGGACGAAGACCGCACGCGGTCGACGCGCTACGCGCTCGTCGCCCGCGCCTAAACCACGGCGCCGCTAGCCAGCGACGGGCGGGAGCGGCGCGGAGCCCGGAACGCCGCCGTCGGAACCGCAGCGATCGCGGGTGACTCGCGCGGTCAGCGCTTGATGCCGCGGACCACGAATTGGTACGCGAACAGCGACGGCCGCAGGGAGCCGATCTTGCGAACGACCTTGTTGACCGCCGGCACTTCGGGACCCGGGACGGGCGTCACGAAGTCGAGCGTGTCAACGTCGTAGCCGGCACCTTCCACACATTCGCGGAGGGTGTTGCGGGTGAAGAGGTGGGTGTGGGTGCGGTCGAGGAGGCCGCGGTCGGTGTAGCGGAAGCGGCCGAAGAGGAACATCACGCGGATGCTCCAGTTCGCGACGTTCGGGGTGCTCAGCACGAGCGTGCCGCCGGGCTTGAGGAACGGGCGCAGGCGAGCCAGTGTGGCGCCGGGGTCGCGGAGGTGCTCGATCAGGTCGCCACAGAGCACGACGTCGAAGCTCTCGGGCTCCAGCGGGAGGTCCATGCGCTCGATGTCGCCGACGTAGACGGCTTCGCAGAACTGCTCGGCGACTTTGGCGTCGTCGGCGTCAAGGTCGAGCCCGACAACCGTGCAGCCTCGCTTCACGAGCCGCTCGGCCATGTAGCCGGAGGAGCAGCCGGCGTCAAGGACGCGCTTGCCGGACCCCACGAGTTCGAGCATCTTCTGGTGACTGCCGAGTGGGTTCTCGTTGAACTCGACGTACCCAACGGTGTCAGCGGTGCGGGCCATGGCGGCAACCCTACGCAACGCGTCCCTTCGGTGGCGGGTCGGTAGGCTCGCTCCCCCGTGGACTCGCTTTCCCCGTGCCTTCCCCGATGACGTCGGGCGCCACCACCGACGAGCCACCTGCGGAGCCTTCACACCGTCTGGCTCGCTACGCGACGGCCGGTTCCGTGGCCGTGCTCGCCGCGGCGAGCGCCGTGCAGATGCTGCTGTTCCTCGGCAAGTTCGGCACCAGCGCGGCAACCGACGGCGTCCTGGGTGCCTACAGCCTCTACGTGCTCGTGACCGTCTTCGCGCAGGGCAGCCGCATCAGCGCCAGCGCCGCGATCGGCGGCGAGGACCCGAGAATGCGGTCGGTCGACTTGGCGTGGGGCCTGATCGTGATCTCCGTCGCGCTCATCGCGATCACCTTGGCGCTGCCCGGCCCGCTCAGCCACCTCATGGCGTCCGGCGACGAGGCCAGGGACGCGGCGGCCGGCATCCTGCCGATCCTCGGCATCGGCATGGCCGCCCAGTTTGCGGCCGTGACGTGGGCAACGATCATCGGCCAGCGCGGCAAGCTCACCTGGGGGGCGATTTCGCTGGCGACGGGCGGCATCGTGGGCCTGATCGGCTTCGTGGCCCTCGTCCCAAGCCAGCAGGAAAATGCCCTCGCGTGGGCCACGGTCCTCTCGGGAGCGACGGCCTGCCTGGGCATGGCGTTTGCCAGCCCGCCGCGACCCGCTGCGTTCCATCCTGCGCTGACGCTCCGCGCGCTCGGCCTGCTGGCCCGCGAGAACCTCGTCCCGATGTTCTCCACGACGATCTACGTGCTCTCCGTGGCGTTCTGCGCCCAAGTCACCGATGAGGCCGGCGCCGTGTCGCTCTTCGCGCTCGCGTTCCTGGCGTGCTCGTATCTCTGCGGCATCCTGGGTACCGCGACCGCCATCGTCGACACCGTGGCGCTGTCGGCCGCGCGTGACTCGCTCGGCGAGCGACTCGGGCGCGTCGTGCGGCCTGGCGTGAGGCTGCCGTTCTTCCTCGCCGCCGCGACCCTGGCCCTCGGTGCGATCACCGGCCCGCCGCTCGTGACCGCCGTCGCACCCTCGCGCGTCGGGACCGCCGACCCCGAGCTCCTCGCCGTCTGCCTGCTCCTCCTGGCGCCGTTCACCTTCGCGACCCTCGCCACGAACGTCGCGTTCTCCTGCTGGTTCACCGCCGACGCCGTCGGCCGCCTCAACCGCGGCCTGCTCTTCGCGCTGCCCCTGCACCTGGTCGCCCTTGCACCGCTCGGATTCACCCTCGGCATCGAGGGCGTCGCCCTCGCCACCGGCGTCTCGACCGTCGGCTTCGCGATCTACGCTCTGCGCCCCGCGCCTGGACTCGTCGTGGCCGTCACCAGCTACGCGGCCATCGCCACCGGCCTGGCCCTGGCGACCTTCGGTCCGCCCGCGCTCCTCGCGCAGCTCATCTCCAGCGAAGCACTGCGCGCGACGGTCGCAGCAATCGCCGGCGCGGCCGTGTTCGCGGTCGCCTTCCGGCTTCTTGAGGCGCAGCGCACCCCGGCATGAGCGCACCGGGCGGTTGCTCGGGTCACGGAAATAGCTCCAAGGTTCGAGGCGTCGAGCTGGCCCAGAGTGTCGGCTTGCCATTGAGCCCCAGCTTCGATGTCCTCAGACGACACGAAGCCTTCACGTTCGTGCTCCACAGTTTGGACAGTTGCCTGGGAACCACGCGACGGTGCGGAGCTGGGCGACCTGTTTGAGACACTCGCGATCGATTCGCGCGGCCTTGGGGGAGGAGCATGCAGATGTGGAATACGATCGGGCTATTGGCCGGGTACGCGGTACTCGGAGGCCTGGGGGTGGCGGCATATGCGCTCGCAGGCGCCTACGTGCATCCGCTGTGGCGTGCGCGCGCGCTGGCTTTGCTGAGAAATGACTTGACAGGCCGCGGCTGGGGCGGCCAGCTTCCAGTAACGCCAGAACGTTTGGCGAGCCTGCGCCGAATCGAGTCTTCGGTTCGCGACGTATCTTCTTCAGACGCCGATGCCGAGTTTCGGCGGCGCGCGATCTCGGTGCTCCAGCTGGCCGGAAGGCGGTCTGACGACGCGTCGGCGGAGCAGCTCAGGCGCACCGCCGAAGACCGAATGCGAGAGGGTCTGGAGACGATTGAGCGCAAGCTGGCAGGTTGCGCGACCGCCGATGGGGCGCTTGCCTTCTTTCCGTGGCTCGTTCGACGCGAGTCTGCTCGCCTATGGAAGGCAGCGCTCGCGACGTTCTGGCGCGACGCCGCAGCGCAGGCTTCGGCCGCCTTTGCACGGGCACTCGAACGAGCCACGGTTCAGTTCGGCGTCGGCGCTGTCGCTGTCTACCCGTTCATCAGCGACGCGATACCGCAAGCGTGGGACTGGCCGACGTACGTTGGGTGGTGCGTGGCCGTCGGACTTGCCGCCGCAGCGTTGTTCGTCGTCGGGAGCGAGGGCCGGCGCCATTGGCACATTGCTCGCGGGGACGCTCCTCCGCTGGACCTGATCCAGAAGGCGTCTGCGCTGAGCTTCGGCGCATCAGCCGCGGTTCTGATCGTGGCCATCCGTGCCGGCTGGCTCGTGGACATTCAAGTGTGGTCAACCGATCAAGCCGACGCGGTGGCTCAGCACACCTCTCCGATCGCCAGCGGACTGTTCCTTGCGGCGGTACTGGAGTATGCGTTTGTCGCGTTCGCGAGGCAAGCTCTCAATCCCGCGATCACTGCCCTCGCCAGAGCCGACGCAGCGGCGTGCGCGCTGGGTGCGGCGGCTTTGCTTGTTGGCCTCGTCGGGATTCTCGCGGCGCCGAATGGCCACCCGCCGACACTGGCTGCCCTACAACTTGTTGGAGGCGTTCTTCTCTATGTCGCCGCGGTCGTGGGCGCAGTTGCGCACTGCACGCTTCGGCTTCGAGAGACGCGGCGTTCGAAACGCGAACTTGACGCCGCGGGGCGATCGGTGAACCCCAAACGATTCAACCGACGCCGGGCCTTCACTGCAATAACGGTGGTCATCGTCGCCACAGTCGCTAGTTCCGTAGCAAGTAGCCACAGCGGGGACCCGAACGCGCTTCCCGTTCTGCAGCTCGTAGGGATCGGCGCATTCTTCTACTCCGTCGTGCAGGTTGGGGCGCTTTGGTGGTATCTGCGGCGAATCGATCGAGCGTACGAACAGCTGCTGACCAACAGCATCAAGTCGGCGTCATCCGTCTTAGCAATGTCCGCGTCCGGGATCATCATCCATGGCCGCAAGCGCCCCTACAGCAGGCGCCGCAGGCCGGCCCAGTAGGCCGTCTGCAGGCCGGACACGAGCTTTGACTCGGCCAGGCCGGCGAAGAACTCGCCGTCGAGCGTCGGGGTCATCGCGTCGGCGAACTCGCGCTCGCTGATGGTTCGCGTGGCCTGAACGACCTTGCGGCGGCGCAGGTTGTGCCGCAGATCCCGCGCGACCGCGACCATCGCGCGGCGCTTGCTGCCGAGCCAACCACCCTTGGCCGCGACGAGCACCAGGGCCAGGTCGAAGAGCAGCAGGGCAGGCAGCATGAGGAGTAGCAGGCGCGGCGGGTAGGTCGCGATGATCGTCGCCCAGCGGTTGCGCTCCAAGTAGAACCACTTGCCGGAGCCCTTGTCGAAGTCGTAGTCGTGCGCGACGACCGCTGCCGGCTCGATGCCGACCTTCCAGCCGGCCGAGCGCACGCGCACGCTCAGCTCGAGGTCCTCGCAGTACATGAAGTAGTGCGGGTCAAAGCCGTCGAGCTGGTGCCAGAGGTCGCGGCGGATACACAGGGCGGCGCCCGACGCGAAGCCGACCGTCCGTCGCCCCTGGTGGGCCGACACCGGGTCACCCCAGGCGCCCGACCACCCGAAGCCCAGGAAGTGCAGGCGCCCGCCAGCGGTGTTCACGTGCTCGCCGTCGGCCAGGGCGACCATCGCCTGCCAGCAGCCCCACGTCGGCTCCTCCTCGGCGACCTTCGCGAGCGCGTCCAGGCAGTCCGGCTGCGGCACGGCATCCGGGTTGAGCAGCAGCACCAGGTCAGTCTTCGCCAGCGACACGCCGAGGTTCACTCCACCCGCGAACCCAAGGTTCTCGGTGACCCGCTCCAGCTGCGCCTTCGGCGCCCTCTCCGCGACGAAATCCGCGGTGCCGTCGGCCGACGCGTTGTCGACGACGATCAGCTGGTCGGCGGGGCCAAGCTGAAGGCTCGCGGCGTCCAGCAGCGGACCGACGTCCTCGCGGCTGTTGTAGGTCACGACGACGATCGCCAGCGACGGCCGAGCCAACTTCACGGCGGGCACGCCGGCCGCGTCGCCGCTCGTCACGAGTCGCGTTCGCCGTGCCGAGGCGCCTCGTCCGGCGAGCCGAGCGCCGCGACCTGCCGGGCGATCTTCTCGTCGATCGTCGGCTCACCCTTGTACGCGTCGAGCTCCTGCTGGAGCATCCCGACGCGCTGCGCGAGGACCACGCTGCGGTCGGAGAGGGAACTGATCACGACCGAGAAGTGGAGCAGGAGCAGCAGCACGAAGCCGAACGCCACGAGGAAGAGCGCGTTGGAGGGCGTCTTGATCCCAATGGTGTTGGCGAAGTCGGTGAGGAGGTCGGTCCAGATCGCGAGCCCGGCCAGCACGAGTGAGCACACGAGCCACAGCAAGGCGTAGCGCTCCATCATCCGGCGGCTGCGCACGAGCTCGAAGACGACGAAGAAGAGAACGAGCGCCGCGACGACCGCGACGAGCTGAACGCGCGTGCTCATGCCGGCGGCTCCTGGTTGAGGCGACCCAACGGGCGGACGGGCTTGGAGCGCAGGAACCCGACCAGCAGCGCCAGCGACACCTTCACCACGTAGTACACGGACTGGGACGACGTGATCGACGACTCCCCGCCCTGGCGCTCGCGCATCACCACAGGGATCTCCGCGCTGCTGAGCTCGTGGGCATGCATCATCAGCACGGCCTCGACCTCGGGGTAGTCATGGGGATAGTCGCGGGCAAACAGTGCGATGCCTCGCGGACCGGTCATGCGGAATCCGGAGGTCGGGTCGGTGACCTTCTGGCCGACGAACAGCGACAAGATCCGAGCGAACATCCGGATGCCGACACGCCTGAGCGCGGAGGACTGAAAACCCTCGCCCTTGTCCATGAAGCGAGACCCGACGACCATGTCGATCTCGGGGTGCTCGAGCAGGTGGTTCAGGAGCGCGCGGATGTGCGCGGCGTCATGCTGCCCGTCGCCGTCGACCTGAATGGCCGTCGTGTAACCGCCGGCGAGGGCGTACCGGTAGCCGGTCTGCACGGCGCCGCCGATGCCCAGATTGAAGGGCAGCGAGACCACGCCGGCGCCCGCCTCACGGGCTCGAGCGGCGGTGTCGTCGGTCGAGCCGTCGTCGATGACGACGACGTCGAACTCGGGCACGTGTGCTTTGAGATCAGCGATGACTCCCGCGATGCTGTGGGACTCGTTCAACGCTGGGACGATCACCAGGTGGCGCGGCATGCGTGCCGAGAGTACCGACCAAGACTGAGTGTGGCGCACCCGGGTGAGGGGTGCGCGAAGGCGAACGCCGACTTGTAGGGTGCCCGGGATGTCTGCCCTGGTGAGCTACTGGCTCCTGGTCCCTGTGCTGTTCGGAGTCGTCTTCGGGGGCCTCGGACTCCTTCTCCGCCGCCTGACCGGCGGGTTCCGCGCCGAACTCGTGATCCCTGCCGGGATCGCGGTGGCCGTGGTGATCTCGTCGTTCCTGACCTACCGGTCCGAGACCGCGATCGCGACCGGGCCCGTCCTGCTGCTCGTGGCCGCGGCCGGGTGGGCGCTCAGCGCTCGCAGCCTCTCGGTCGGCGCCGGAGTCGCACGCAACTGGCCCTGGCTCCTCGCCGGGGTTGCAGGCTTTGCTGTGTTCGGCGCGTCGGTGTTCCTGTCCGGCCACCCGACCTTCACCGGGTACACGCAGATCGTCGACATCGCCCATCAGTTCGACATGTCGGCGTACGTGATCCACCATGGCCGCGGTCTCCCGGAGAACATCGACTCGTCGTTCCTGACGCAGGCCGACAAGAACCTCGCCGTGGGCTACCCAACCGGCATTCAGTCCGTCCTGGCGGCGATCTGCCAGCCGTTTGGCCTGGAACTCGCCTGGGCGTATCAGCCGTTGCTGGCCGTGATCGCCGGCTCCATGATCCCCGTGATCTACCTCCTGCTGCAGCCGGTCGTTGCCTCCCGCGCCTTCCGGGCCGTCGGCGCGTTCGTCGCTTCGCAGGGCAGCATCCTCATCGCGTACTCGCAGATGGGCGGCATCAAGGAACTCTCCGTGGCCGTCTTGATCCCGCTGACCGTCGCCTTCGCGCTTGGCGCGATGGCGCGCCGCCCGGAAGACCTGACCACTGGCAGCGCAGCGACCGGTGGCGCTTCGGACCCATCCTCAGGCGACGCGGTAGCAGCGACGCCGGGCTCGACCGACGCTCCGACGGCGTCCGCTGACGCCAACGACAGCCCCGCGGCCTGGCAGGCCGTCCTGCCCGCCGCCGTCTCCACCGCGGCCACACTGGCGATCCTCAGCCTCACGATGCTGCCCTGGCTCGGCCTGGTCGCTGTCGGCGCCCTCGCCTACGGCTGGTGGGCGCGGAGCCTTCCGGTCGCACTGAGCCGTGGCGCCGTCGCCCTCGGACTGACGGTGCTGCTTGCCATCCCGACCGGATTTGCCGCCACCAAGACCGGCGATGCCGTGTCCGTCGTGCAGAACCAAGCCGAACTCGGCAACTTGGCCGTGCCCGTCGGCAAGCTGGCCGCCACGGGTATCTGGCTCTCCACCGACCATCGTTACCCGCTGACCGGCACCTACCTCACGGCCACCCGGATCGGCGCCGGCATCGCGCTCGCGCTCGCGCTGCTTGGGCTCTACGCCGTGTGGCGCAGGCGCGCGCACGGCCTGCTCGTGCTTACCGCGGCGGGCGCTGGCGCGCTCGCGGTGATCATCTACGTGATGGGCCCGTGGGTCGAGCTCAAGGCGTTCAGCATCACGGCCCCGATCACCCTCGCGCTGGCCGTCGCCGGGCTCGGCCTCCTTCAGGGCAGCCGCCGTTCGCTGGCGGCCGTTGGTTGGGTCGGCCTCGCCGTGCTGCTCGCGTTCACGCTCGCCGGCGATGTCATTCGCTACCGCACCGCCAGCCTCGCGCCGTACGAGCGCCTCAGTGAGCTGCGCGACTACGGCCGCCAGTTTGCGGGGGCCGGCCCGACGCTGATCCCGGACTTTGAGGAGCACGGTGAGTACTTCATGCGCGCGGCACGTTCGATGTCGTCGGTCAACCCGCCGCCGGTACTTGGCCTCGAGCTGACCGAAGCTGCCGATAAGACCATCCAGATGACGCGCGATCTCGACGAGTTCAACCTCGCGTGGCTGCAGCGCTTCGATCTCATCGTGATCCGCCGCGCACCGACCCAGAGCCGCCCGCCAGCCGGCTACAAGCAAGTCGCGCAGGGCCGGTTCTACACGGTCTGGCGCCGCACGGCGACGCCCAAGGCGACCAGCCACTCAGCCCTCTCGTCAACGCCGAACCCACCCGACCTCGACGCCTGCCGCGCCTTCATCAAGGAGAACTCGGGCGCGTCGTCGATCACCGTGGCGCCCGCCGGGCCGGTGTTCAGCGTCACGTTCCCCCAGCGGGTCGTGTCGCCCAACTTCGCCGTGCAGCTCGGCGACACCGTGATGAGCGTCAGCGGCCCAGGCACCGCGCGCGGCACCGTAGAAGTACCGCGCGCCGGCACGTACGACCTCTACGTGACGACCAATGCCCGCCGCAAGTTCAGCGTCGAGGTCGACGGGCGCTCGGTCGGGTCCATCACCGACAACTCCTACGCGCTGCGCCCGACGCTGGTGCGTGCGGTGAAGCTCACCGCGGGCAAGCACGCGATCAAGATCACACGAGGTGGCGGCACCCTGGCTCCGGGCACCCAAGATCTGCCCGGCAAGCAGCTCGGCCCGGTCGTTCTGGTCCCGTCCGGACAGCTCTTCGTGCCGGTGAAGACCACCTCCCCAGCCGACGCTCGCTGCCCCAAGATCGCGGACTGGATCGAAGCGCGCTGACCGCCAGATCCGGAAGCGGCGGACGGTGCGGGCGACCGAGCGTGTCTGACCGATAGCCTGCCCCACTCGATGAGTTCCTCCATCCCACCGCTCGAAGCCAGCCATATCCCCGGCCCCACCCCGATCGATGAGCCGCTCGTCTCGGTGCTGATCCCGGTGTACAACGAGGAGAACACCCTCGAGCAGGTCGTCCGCCGCGTGGCGCAGCTCGATGTGGCGAAGGAGATCCTGATCGTCGACGACGGCTCCAAGGACCGCTCCGTCGCGATCGCCGAGTCACTTGCCGAGGAGTTCTCGGCCGGCCGCACGATCGTGCGATCGCTGCCGCAGCCCAAGAACATGGGCAAGGGTGCGGCCGTTCGTGCGGGCATCAACGCGAGCGAGGGCGACATCGTCCTGATCCAGGACGCCGACCTGGAGTACGACCCGGGCGACCTGCCCGCGCTGCTGGAGCCGCTCATCACGGGCCACGCCGACGTCGTATACGGCTCGCGCTTCTCCGGCGGCCAGCCGCAGCGCGCCCACCTCTTCCTGCACTACGTGGGCAATAAGGGCCTCACGCTCATCACGCGCGCGATGTTCAACACGACGCTCAGCGACATGGAGGTCGGCTACAAGGCCTTCCGTGGCGAGCTCGTCCGCAGCCTCAAGCTGCAGAGCAACGACTTCCGCATCGAGCCCGAACTCACCGCGCGCGTCCTGCGGCGCCCCGACATCCGCCTCTACGAGGTTCCGATCTCGTACTTCGGCCGCTCGTTCGACGAAGGCAAGAAGATCACGTGGCGCGACGGCGTCAAGGCGCTCCGCGCCCTGATCAAGTTCCGCTTCGACAAGATCTAAGCGCCCGGCCTCAGCGCGAGGCCAGATAGCCGACGAGGTCGTCGAGCGACGAGAGTTGCTGTAGGTCGTGGTCCGGGATATCGACGCCGGTGCGCTCGTGGATCCCGGCGATGAGTCGCTGGAAGTCCAGGCTGTCGAGGTCGAGGTCCTCGCGAAGTGGCGCCGTGGCGTCGATCGAGGCGGGGTCGATCTCGGGGGCGATGCCCGCGAGGACGTCGAGGACCGTGGCCTTCAGGGCCGTGGGATCCGTGTTGGGATTCGTCATCAGAGCGTCTCCGGTCGTTGCAGTTCTGCGTCCAGGCGGGCCAGGAATCGGCTGCCGGTGTGGCCGTCGCTCACGCGATGATCGGCCGAGAGGGTCGCGACAACAGTCGGGCGGACGTCGAGCATGCCATCGACCGCGACCGGTTGATCGCGGACCGCGCCGAACCCGACGATGGCGACTTGCGGCACGTTGATCACGCCGAACACGCGGTCGGCGCCGCGGTCGCCCAGGTTGGTCACGGTCAGCGTGGCTCCGGTCATTTCCGAAGACCGCAGCGTGCCCGAGCGGGCTCGCGTGGCGACTTCCAGCAGCCGCGCCATCACGTCGGTCGCTGACGCCTGATCGGCGTCGTGCAGCACCGGCGCGACGAGCCCACCGCCACGCACCGCCACCGCCACGCCCAGGTGCACGGCGGTCGCCGGCTGGAAGGTGTCGTGCTCGTACCTGCCGTTGACCTCGGGTACGGCACGCGCCGCCCGGGCTGAGGCGACGAGCAGGAGTGCCGCTGGGATCAGGCGCTCGGAGGGCGGGAGGTCGGCGTTGCGCGCGGTCATCCAGGTCATCGCCCGGTGCAGATCGATCGTGCGCTCGAGGTAGTAGTGCGGGATCTCGCGCTTGCTGCGCGCCATGAGCGCCGCGGTCGCACGGCGCAGCGCCGGCGCTCGGCCTTGGGGCTCCGCCGACGGGGTCGCCGGTGCAGACTCGGCGCCGGACGCAACCTGGCCTACGGACGCAGGCTGGGCAACGGGCGACGTCTGGGCCGCGACCGGTGGAGCCGACTCGGCGTCTGCCAGCGTGGAGCCAGCGACGGCCTCGACGTCGTGCAGCGTGATCGCCTCGCCGAGCCCTGTGCCCTGGAGCCCTGCGATCTCGACGTGGAGCTGCTCCGCGGCGCGACGCGCCAGCGGCGAGATTCGCGGGCGCAGATGGTGTGGAACCTCCGATGGAGGAAGCGGCGTGGCGGCAACCGGGGCCGGCGCGGGAGCCGGCGGAGTTGGTGCCGGAGGTGACGGGGCCGCCGCAGGCGCGCCCTCGCCGGCTGGTGCGCCGGTGAGCGTCGCGAGGACGGTGCCGACGGCGACCTCGCTCCCGGGCTCCACGAGGAGCTGGTCGATCACGCCGTCCTCGAAGATCTCGATCTCGATTTCGGCCTTGTCGGTGTCGACGAGCGCGACGATGTCGCCGCGTTTGACGGCCGAGCCGGGCTCGACGAACCACTCCAGCAGCGTGCCGGCCTCCATGTCGGCGCCGAGCGAGGGCATGCGGAACTCAGACATCGCGACCCATCGTGCGCTGCGCCGCGCGGACGATCTGCTCCACGCTCGGCAGCGCGGCATCCTCGAGATGCTTGGCGTAGGGAATGGGAACTTCGAGGCTGCACACCCGCTCGACGGGCGCGTCGAGGTCGTAGAACGCGTCCTCGGCGATGCGGGCCGAAATCTCGGCGGCGAAGCTTCCGGTCCGCCACCCCTCGTCGACCACAACAGCGCGATGGCACTTGCGCACGGTCGCCAGGATCGCGTCGACATCGAGCGGGCGCAGGCACCGGAGGTCAAGCACCTCCGCGCCGATGCCTTCCTCGGCGAGCCGATCTGCTGCGTCCAAGGCCTTGGGCAAACACCCACCGAACGTGATGATCGACAGGTCCTCGCCAGGCCGGCGCACAGCCGCGCCGGTAAGGCTGACGGCCGCCGGAGGCTCGGCGACCGGGCCCTTGGCGGTGTAGAGCGATCCGTGCTCGAAGATCAGCACCGGATTCGGGTCGGCGAGCGCCGGCGCGAGTATCGCCCGCGCGTCCTCGACCGTGCCCGGCGCCAGCACTTTCAGGCCCGGCACATGCGCGTACCAGCCCTCCAGCGAGTGGGAATGCTGCGCCGCGAGTTGCCGCCCGGCGCCCGTCGTCATGCGAATCACGAGCGGGATCGCAAACTGCCCACCGGACATGTGCGACAGCGTGGCCGCCGTGTTGACGATCTGGTCGAGCGCGAGCAGGCTGAAGTTGACCGTCATCACCTCGACGATCGGCCGCATCCCGCCGAGCGCCGCGCCGATACCGGCGCCGACGAACGCCGACTCCGACAGCGGTGCGTCGCGGATGCGCTCGGGGCCGAACTCGGCGAACAGATCGCGGCTCACGCCGAAGGAGCCACCGTACGCGCCGACATCCTCGCCCATCAGGAACACGCGCGGGTCGGCCAGCATCGCGTCGCGAATGCCCTGGCGCAGCGCCTCGCGGTACGTCATCGTCGCGCCCGCAGGCGTGGCTGACACCTCGGTCATGCGGTCTCCTCGGCGTAGACGAAGCGCGTGAGATCTTCGATCGGTTCGAGCGTGCCGCCCTCGGCCTCGGCGACGGCGTCGTCGATCTCCTCAGCGACCGCACCCTCCGTCGCCTTGAGCGACTCGTCGTCGAGGAAGCCCTGGTCACGCAGGCGCTGCTCGTAACTGTGCAACGGGTCGCGCTGGCGCCACTCGTTGATCTCCTCCTTGGAGCGGTACAGATCCGGGTCGTACATCGAGTGCGCCCGGAAGCGATACGTCCTCAGTTCCAGGAAATGCGGGCCGCCGCCGGCACGAATGCCGCGCGCAGCACGCGTGACCGCTGCTTCGACGGCCTCGACGTCCATGCCATCGACCGGCCACGCCGGCACCTCGTAGGACGCAGCTTTGAGCGCCAGATCAGTTTCCGACTCCGACCGGGCGAGCGCCGTGCCCATCGCGTACCGATTGTTTTCGCAGACGAAGAGCACCGGGAGCTTCCAGAGCGCGGCCAGGTTGATCGACTCGTGGAACTCGCCCTCGGCCATCGCCCCCTCGCCGAAGAAGCAGGCCGTGACCCGCTCGCGACCCTGCATCTTGTCGGCGAGCGCCAGCCCGACCGCCATCGGCAGGCCGGCGGCGACGATGCCGTTCCCGCCGTAGAAGCGGCGCTCCGCATCCCAGAGGTGCATGGACCCGCCGCGCCCGCGACAGCAGCCCTCGGCATGACCGTACATCTCGGCCATGAGCGTGCCAGCGGGAATGCCACGTGCCAAAGCATGCGCGTGATCGCGGTAGGTCGCGACGATCGCGTCGTCGTCGTGCAGCGCCCGGATCGCCCCGGTCGACACGGCCTCCTGCCCGATCGAGAGGTGCACGAACCCGCGAATCTTCGTCGCGCTGTAGAGCTCAGCGCACTTCTCCTCGAAGCGCCGCGCGAGCAGCATGCTGCGCAGCCGGGCCAGCCCCTGGTCGGCCTCGGTGCTCATGCGCCCTCCTCCAGGGTCGACGTGTCGCCTTCGGGCAGCCCGAGTTCGCGGGCCCGCAGGATCCGGCGAACGACCTTGCCCGACCGGTTCTTGGGAAGCGCGTCGACGAACCCGATCGTCCTCGGGGCCGCAACCGCACCGAGGCGCGTCCGGGCGAAGCCAACGAGTTCGCGCGCCAACTCGGGCGTCGGCTCGTAGCCGGGCTGCACGGTGACGAGCGCTCGAACGAGCTGACCCGCAATCTCATCGGGGACACCGATCACGCCGGCCTCGGCGACGGCCGGGTGCTCCAGCAGCGCGCTTTCGACCTCGAACGGCCCGATCAGGTGCCCGGCCGACTTGATCACGTCGTCGCCACGGCCGACGAACCAGAACCAGCCGTCGGCGTCGCGGCGCGCGAGATCGCCCGACAGGTACCAACCGCCGCGGAAGCACTTGGCGTACCGCTCCTCCTCGCCGAGGTAGCTGCGGAACATCGAGGGCCAGCCGGGGCGCAGGGCAAGCTCGCCTGGTTCGTCGATGTCGGCTTCGATCGCAGTTCCGTCGTCGTCGAACAGCACGTTGCCGGCGTCGTCGCGGCGCAGGATGGACGCGTCGATGCCGGGGATGGGCCGACCCATCGAGCCCGGACGCACCTCCAGCGCGCGGAAGTTGGCGATCATGATCCCGCCGGTCTCGGTCTGCCACCAGTTGTCGTGCACCGGCCGGCCGTAGGCCTCGGCGCTCCAGACCACCGCTTCGGGATCGAGCGGCTCACCGACGCTCGCGGCGAACCGCAGGTGGCTCAGGTCGTAGTCGTGCGGGAGGTCCGAGCCCGATCGCATGAGCATCCGCAGCGCCGTCGGTGCGGTGTACCAGACGTTCACGCGCTCATCCTGCAGGACGCGGTACCACCGCTCAGCCGCAAGGTCCCCCTCGTCGCAGATGATCGTCACGCCATGGATCAGCGGGGCAAGGATTCCGTACGACGTGCCGGTCACCCAGCCCGGATCGGCGGTGCACCAGAACACGTCGCAGGGATGGAGATCGAGCACGACCCGGCCCGTGTGGTGATGACCGACGGCCGCGTCGTGCACGAGGACCGCACCCTTCGGCGTGCCCGTCGTGCCACTCGTGAAGTGCAGGACGGCCGGGTCTTCCGGGTCGGTCGGCGGGATGGTCCAGGCCGGGTCGGCCGCCGCGAGGAGCGCGCGGAAGTCCGAGACGCCGTCGCCAAGGAGCGGCTCCACGGCCGCAGGCTCGCCAACGAGCAGCACGTGCGCCAGCCCCGGCAGCGCGTCGCGCTGGGCGGCGATCTTTCGGCGGTAGAAGGTCGGCGTCGTGACGAGCACGCGGATGTCGCCGAGGCGCAGCCGCTGACCGACGGGCTCGGGCCCGAAGGCGGAGAAGAGCGGGCAAAACACGCTGCGGTGCTTGAGCGTCCCGAGCGCAGTGACGAAGAGTTCAGGCACCCGACCGAGCAGCGACGCGACCACCTCGCCCGGCTGCACTCCAAGGTCGTCCAGCACGTTCGCCAGCCGGCTCGTGGCGTCGGCCAGCTCGGCATAGGCGATGTCGCGGCGCGTCCCGTCGCGACCCAGCCACCGCAGCGCCGTCTCGCCGGCCCGCGGGCCTGCGGCGTGGCGGTCAACCGCTTCGTGGGCGATGTTGAGCCCCGCGCCGCCGGGAAGCCCATCGAGGGCGTCGCGAGCCCCGTCCCACGAGAAGTCCCGCCGAGCCTGCTCGTAGTCCTGAAGGTTCGGGAGGCCCTGGGTGGGGTCGACCGAAGGCTGGAGCGTGTTCGACATCAGTGGCGGGCCGTTTCTGGGTCGTGGACCGGCGGAGCGCCCCCCTGGCGCTCCGCCGCACGATGTGCCGCCGGACACCGAATCCACGCGCCCGTCCTGGAGCGCTTGGATTCGGGCCGACGGCACGAGGACCACGTTTCCATCGCTCCGAGCTCGCGACAACGGGAAGAGTCCCCCAGCTGCTGCGTAGTTCTCCCCGGACCGCCCGGACGGGGCGACGCGCGTGTGCCGAACCGGTCAACCGCATGAAGGGCATGCGTCGAGCAGCTCGGCCGCCTGCATCGCCGTATTTGGCCGGTACCCCTACGAATGGTGGATTGCAGACCGCTCAGCCGGTACCGTCGTTCAGGCGAGTGTCACCCTCCGAACCCCTTGCCGCCCACGGCTGCCCGCATGACCTCACGGTGGTGGTGACGACCGCGCATCCGGACGCTGCCCTCGACCACCTCATGCGGGTGCTCCTCCCGCAACTCGCCCTCGTCCGCGGGCAGCTCATCCTGGCCGACGGCAGCGCCGAAGGCGTCCCGACGCCAGCCCACGACGACGTCGTCGTCGACCACCTCCGGCGCCCCGGCCTCGACGTGTTTGCCCTTCGAGCACTCGCGACCAAGTCCGCCCTCGGCTGGGTCGTCGCGTTCACGGAGGACCACTGTCTCCCGACCGACGACTGGGCGCTGCAGATCCTCCAGGCCCACCGCGTCCATGGGCAGGCGGCGGCCATCTCCGGCGCCACGCGCAACGGTTCGCCCGACCTCCTGGTCGACCGCGCGAACTTCCTCGTGACGTTCGCGCCCGTCCTCCCGCCACTGCCGCCCGCCCTCCACGGCCGCGTGCCGCCGCCAAACAACATCTCCATCAAACGCGAGGCATTGGAGGGCTACGAGCTGCCGCCGGGCTTCCTGGAATTCGAGCTCGTGCCGCACCTCGCGCGGACCGGCCATGTCGGCCTCGCGGATGCCGTCCTCGTGCGCCATGTGCAGTCGCACGGAGCGTGGCACGCGGTCGCACTGCACTTTCACAATGGCCGGACCACCGCGGGCCTGTTGGGCCGCCGCGGCGGCCCGCGCTCGTTTGCGATCGCCGCCGGGCGCAGCGTCACGCTCGTGCCACGCCATCTCGCCCAGACCCTGCGCGAAATCTGGCGGCGGCCGCAAGAGCGCCGCTCCGCACTCCCCGCAGTTCCGTGGTGCGCGGTGCTGCTGACCGCCCACGCCACCGGCCAGCTCGTCGGGCTGGCGCGCGGTCCGGGAAGCAGCCCAAGCGCGCTGGACTGAGCGCGACCGAAGGCGGGTCGACCGCCTAAAACCAGGCCCTCTGCAAATGTGTAGACCGTGGCCCCGATCTGCGACGGTGTCCGCCCTCGGGGGCTCCCGTATGATCGGCGCGTGGCTTTGCCTCGCGACACCGACGGCCGCATGCAGCGCCTGAGCGACGAGGTGATGGCGCTGCGGCAGGAGCTGGCCGCCATCCGCGATGCCCATGCGTCGCAGGTCCAGGGCATCCAGGAACTGATGCACGTGATCCGGGATGAGAACGTCGCGCTGGCCCAGGATCTCCACAACCGACAGACCGCCCAGACCCAGGGCGTGCTCGACGAATTGAACGTCGCCCGCTCGACCCTCATGCTCGCCGTGCGCGCAGCGACCGACGACGAAACGGGAATGCGCAGGCGACTTGCTCAGCTCCGCGCGAGCCCGGGGTACGAGGCCGCCTACACCGACCCAAATCCCCTGGTCTCGATCGTCATCCCGACCTACGACAACGTCGAAGGTCTGTGCACGCGCGCGATCCCCTCGGCGCTGGCTCAGACGTACGAGAACATCGAAGTGATCGTCGTTGGCGACGTGTCGCCAGACGCGACCGGCGAGGGCGTTGCCGCGATCGGCGACGATCGGGTGCACTACGAGAACCTCACGCTGCGCGGGCCGTACTCCGATGACCCCAAGACCTTCTGGTTCACCGCCGGCATCTACCCGCTCAATCGGAGCTTCCAGCTCGCGCGCGGCCAGTGGATCGCCGTCCTGAACGACGACGACGCCTTCCGCCCGTCGTTCGTCGAGCATCTTCTCGCGCACGCCAAGGCCACCCGCGCCGAAGTGGCTTACGGAAAGCTGCGCCACCACGAGCCCGACAAGGACGCCTGGGACCTCGGGACCTTTCCACCGACGAACCACGCGTTCGGATGGCAGATGGCCCTGCAGCACGCGGGACTTCGTATCTACGAGTACGAACTCCACGCCCCGGTCTTCGACGAGCCGGGTGACTGGAACCGAGCCCATCGGATGCTCCGCACGGCCGTGCGATTCTCGATGCTCGACGAGGTCGTTGGCGACTACTGGCCATCGACGCTCTGGAAGGGCCGTCGCACGTGATCCGCTTCCAGCGCCCTCAGCTGCCGCCAGTCGCTGAGATCGCGGCCTATTACGAGCGAGCGGAGCACGCCCGCTGGTACTCGAATTTCGGGCCCTGCCACGCGCTCCTCGTGGAGCGGCTGCAGGCGCGGCTCGGCCCGCCGCTGAGCGTCATCCCCGTCGCGAACTGCACGCTGGGCTTGTCGCTGGCGCTGAAGGCCACGGCCCACGGGCAGTCCGGTGACGAAATCCTGCTGCCGTCGTTCACCTTCGCCGCCACGGCGGCCGCCGTCGAGTGGGCGGGGTTCAAGCCGGTCTTCGTCGACGTCGACCCGGGCCACTGGTCGCTCGATCCCGCTCGTCTGGCGGACGCTCTCGAGGCGCGCGGAGACCGGGTCGCTGGGATCTTGGCCTGCACGACCTTCGGCGCCCCGCCTCCGGTAGCGGTATCCGACGCGTGGGAAGCGCTCGCGTCGCAAGCGGGGGTCCCGCTCGTCGTCGACTCCGCAGCGGGGCTCGGTGCGGTCGACGCGCGCGGTCGCCAGGCCGGACACCTCGGCGACGCCGAGGTGTTCTCACTGCACGCCACGAAGCCTTTTGCGATCGGAGAGGGAGGGATCGTGACCGCCTCCGACCCGGACGTTGCGGAGCGCATTCGGCGGCTGGCGAACTTCGGGTTCCAGGACGGGGTCGTCGCGGAGGAGGTCGGCATCAACGCCAAGCTCGCAGAGTGGCCGGCCGCCACCGCGCTGGCCGTGCTCGATGGCTTCGACGACGTCCTGGCGGTCCGCCGCAGCACCGCCGCCTTTGTGGACGAGCAGCTCGCCACGTCGGGGCTTACCTTCCAGACGCTCGACGCTCAACCGGCTTGGCAGTTCGTTCCAGCGCTCGCGCCCACGTCGGCCTCCCGCGACGATGTGGTCGCCATTGCCGCCGAGCACGGCGTGGAGGTCCGCACCTACTTCGCGCACCCGCTTCACACGATGCCGCCCTTCGGAGGCGCACCACGCACCGACGACCTCACGGTCACGCTCGACCTCGCCAGCCGGGCACTCTCGCTGCCGATGGCGAACGATCTCTCGATCGAGGAACAGGACACCATCATCACGACCGTGCGTCGCGCGCTGACGATGGCGGTCGCCCGATGAGTGAGTTCTCCGGCGAGCGCTTCGGCTTCGCGTCGTGCGGTGAGGACGTGACGATCTTCGGACTGACCAAGATTCTCGGGGCGGAAGCCATGCACGTCGGCGATCACGTGAAGATTGACGACTACGTCCTGATCGACGGCCGCGCCGGCATGACGATCGGGTCATACGTGCACATCTCGGCGTTCACCTCGATCATCGGCCAGGGCGTAACGATCCTCGGCGACTTCGCCAGCATCTCAGCCGGCTGCCGGCTGATCACCGGGACGGACGCCTTCGACGGGTCCGCCCTCATCGGAGCCGTGGTTCCCGACGACCTTCGCAACGTGCACCGCGGCCGGATCGAAATGGGTCGCCACTCCGCGATCGCGAGCGGCGTGATCGTGCACCCGGACGTCGAGATTCCCGAGGGCTGCGTTGTTGGCTCCGGCTCGGTGGTCACGAAGAGCTTGCCGCCCTGGACCATCTGCATGGGGACGCCCGCGAGGCCGGTGCGCGAACGCCCGCGCGAGACCATTGACAAACTGGAAGCCGAACTGCGCCGGCGGTCGCGTTGAGCCAGGAAGAGTTCGTGCGGGCGTACGACGCGCCGGTCGCCGATCCGCTGGCTGAGCGCCCCGTCCTTCGGTGGTCGCCCCGAGGCGTAGGCCGCGCGCGGACGACGGCCGGGCGCATACGGCGACGCGTCAGAGGACAGCGCCTCGCCTACCTGGACAGCCACTTCCCGTGGGAGCGCAGCGGCTTCCGCTATGCGGACGCGCACGCGTTGCTTTACCCGGGCGGTGGGCTCCTCAACAGCAACGAATCACTCGATCGCGTCGGCCGGCTCGTTGACGCCGCCGATCAGGTCTTTTCGTACGTTCCTCAAGCGCTTCACCGCTTTCCACAGATCACGCCGATCGACGTTGCGATCATCGACACCGGCTTCTATGTGGAGACACCGATCGACTTGCACGCTGACCCGGTACGGCTGCTGTTCGCGGCCGACGCCAAACCGCGCAAGGGGCTCGATGTCGCGCTCGCTGCGCAGCGTCTCGTCGACACGTCGCACCGGGTGCACCTCGTCGTCGCGGGTCCGAACGAGCCGTCCGCTCGGGATGCGGGGCGCTCAGCCGAGTTCGTCGGATGGCAATCTCGCGACGAACTTCGAACGCTCCACGCGAGGACGTCGATCTTTGCGAGCGGATCCGCCCGCGTGCGCGAGCGCCTCGACGTGCGCGCCGGCGCGCTGCGCCGGCTGGCGCTGATGGGGCTGTGATGTGGCGGCGCGTATCACCAGCGATCACCCGACCGCTGACCGTCGACCCTCGACCGCTTGCGCTGCGCCGCCGCCGTTAGGGTGCCCCGAGTGCGATTCGGCAAGCCAACTCGGCGTGGGTCACTCTCGATCTGCTGCGTCACCGATCAGAGCCCGGAGCAGACGCGCGCCGTCCTCGCGGGGGTCCGGGCGGTCGCCGACGAGGTCGTCATCGGTGTCGATCCCAGCCGCGCCGCGGAGCTTCGTGCGTTCCAGCGACTGGCCGACCGGACGTTCATCACCGAATCCGGGCCCCTGGAACGCAACATCGCGGCCATCCACGACGCGTGCTCGCACCCGTGGGTGTTCCGGCTCGACACCGACGAGATCGCGTCCCCCGCACTCGTCCGCCGGCTCCCGGAACTGATTGCCCATCCCACCGCTCGCCAGTTCGCCTTCACGCGTCGCTGGCTGACGCCCGACGCAGGCCGCTGGATCGACGAGCGCCCCTGGTGGCCGGACTGGCAGGTGCGGCTCGTCCGCCGCGAGACGGCCGTGTTCCTCCCGGAAGTTCACGTGCCCGTCGAACTCGACGCTCCCCGACTCTTCTCCACCGACCCGATCTATCACGCGACCGTCGCGCTCCTCAGCCCGGCGCAGCGGCGACGCAAAATGCTCGAGTACGAAATCGTGCACCGCAACGGCCCGGGGACGCTTCGCGAGCCGACCGCGATCATCTACGAGCCCGAGCGGCACAGCAGCCGCGAACCCGTGCCGGTTCCCGATGAGGACCTCGACGCGATCCGCGCCTTCTTCGCGGTGGTGTCGCCGTCGGTTGCACGCACCATTCCTCGCCCCGCCGACCCCGCCCCGAAACGGACGTCAGCAGCGGCAGCCAGCGACATCGTGCCGCCACAGCCATCCGAGGGGCTCGCACTCGACGCCGAAGCCGACGTTGCGCTGCTCGAGCCCGAACCCCAGTTCACCAGCGGTGAGATCACCACGGTGTTGGCACGTGTAACGAACCGATCGACGCAACGATGGGCAAGCGGCAACGAGGTCGGCGATCCTGGGCACGTCGTGTCGTACCGATGGATGCGACCCGGGAGTGCCGCCGAAGAGGGCGTCCGAACCCTGCTTCCCGGGCCGGTCGACCCAGGCAGCTCTGCCGTCGTGCCCGTGCAAATCGTCGGCACGCCTACAGCCGGTCCAGCGACGCTCTCGATCGAGGTCGTTGACGAGCACGTGCGTTGGCTCCCCGGGGGCGCGAAGCTGAGCACCTCCTTGAGTGAGCCGCGCGCACTCCCGCGCCACCGCGAGATTCGCGATGCCCGGAGCGCGCCGATCCCGCGGATCGTGCACCGCATCTGGCTCGGCGACGCGCCAATGCCACCCGAGTACGAGGCCTACGGCCGGAGCTGGGCCGAGCATCACCCCGGCTGGGAGCACCGGCTTTGGACCGATCAGGACGTGCCGCATCCTCCCGGAGCCGACAACGCCCGCAATCTCTCCGAACGCTCCGACCTCCTGCGGTACGAGATCCTCAGGGCACACGGCGGGGTGTACGTCGACACCGACGTCGAATGTCTGCGGCCAATCGACGATCTGCTCACCGGGGTGACCGCATTTGCGGCGTACGAGGTACCTGGCCGCCTTTGCGGCGCCGTGGTGGGCTCCGTCCCCGGGCACGGAGCGTTCGAGGAACTCGTCGAACTCGCGGCGATCACTACCGGTCGCGGCCACTTCCCCGAGTCCGTCACCACCTTCATCACGTACGTGCTCGAGGCCTGGCCGGACGTCACCCTGTTCGATGCCAGCCGGTTTTATCCGGAACTTTGGGACGGCACCCCGAACGTCGGCGCAGACCGGCCGTACGCGCGGCACTACTGGGGTCAGAGCTGGCTCGTGCACGATTCCGCACCGTCGCCGTCCTCGCCGGCCTCTGGCGGGGGCTCGTCGCCGATCACCGCGGTCTTTGACGCCCATAAACGCTGAAGACACCGTTTCTTGGCCGATAGGCGCTCTCTGATCAGGCCTGACGGCTCGCGCCATGGGCGACCACGTCGAAACGTGTCGGCCACTTCGAACCGTCGGACAACTGCGCTAGCGTGGCCACCAACGTGAACATGACCACAACCGTAACACCTCAGATTCCAAGGGTATCTTGAGCGTCGGCGTTATCGGACTCGGCTATGTCGGACTGCCGCTGGTCGTCGCGTTCGCGGAAGCCGGCCACGACGTCGTCGCCGTCGACATCAGCGACGATCGCGTCTCGGCCCTTACGCGTGGCGAGTCGTACATCGAGGACGTGCCGAGTTCGCGGCTCCAGCAGTCGATGCCCCGCATCACGACCTCACGCAGCTACGACCCGCTCGCGGGCGTCGATGCGGTGATCATCTGCGTGCCTACGCCGCTTTCCGAGAATCGCGAGCCGGACCTCGAGCCGCTGCGGTCGACCGGCCATGCTCTGGCGCGGGTCCTCCAGCGCGGTCAGCTGGTCGTGCTGGAGTCCACGACGTTCCCGGGCACCACCCGCGATCTCCTGGCGCCGCTGCTCGCCAAGTCCGGGCTCTCCGCGGGAACGGATTTTGCGCTCGCGTTCTCACCAGAACGCGTCGATCCGGGCCGCACCGACTACACGCTGCGCACCACGCCGAAGGTCGTCGGCGGGCTCACGCCGGCCTGCGGCGACGCGGCCGAAGCGCTGTATGGCGAGGTGTGCGATCACGTCGTGCGGGTGTCGAGCCCCGAGGTCGCCGAACTCACCAAGCTCCACGAGAACATCTTCCGCTCCGTGAACATCGCGATGGTGAACGAGATGTCAATGCTCTGCGAGCGGATGGACATCGACATTTGGGAGGTCGTCGATGCGGCCTCCACGAAGCCCTACGGCTTCATGCGTTTTGATCCCGGCCCCGGCATGGGCGGCCATTGCCTGCCCGTCGACCCGTTCTACCTTTCCTGGCGCGCCCGCAAGTTCGACCTCACGACGCGCTTCATCGAGCTCGCCGGCGAGGTCAACCAGCAGATGCCCTACGAGTGCGCCCAGCGCATCGTGCGGGCCCTCAACGATGTCGGCAAGCCCGTCAAGGGCTCCAAGGTCGCGATCCTCGGCGTGTCCTACAAGGCCGGCGTCGGCGACGTCCGCGAGAGCCCAGCGCTCAAGATCATCGAGATCCTCAGTGGCATGGGAGGCGACGTCCACTACAGCGACCCATATGTGCCGTCGCTTCGAGCGTTCGGACTCGAGAGTCAGCCGGCGGAGGCCGCCATCGAGGCCTGCGATGTTGCCGTCCTCATGACCGCCCATCCGGTCATCGACCACCACGCCTTGCTCGAGGACACCGCCGTGGTTGTCGACCTGCGTGGCGTCCTTCGGCACGGCCCCGTCCGAGTCTGAACGCTGCATAGCCGGCGCCAAGGTAAGCCGGCGACGCCATCCGCTCAGGCCAGCTGGGCCTGCGCCTGGGCCGCGTGGATCTCAGCGAGGACGTCGTCCATCGACCTGGTCAGCGACCACTCGGGGTAGTCGGCCTGGAAGCCGGAGAGGTCGGAGACCCACCAGCGGTGGTCGCCGATGCGCGCGTCGCCGCCGAAGGTGATGTTCATTGGCCGACCGGTGAGCGCCTCGCACTTGAGCACCGCTTCGCGCATCGAAATGTTCGACTCGCGGCCGCCGCCGAGGTTGTAGACCGCGGCCGCACGCGGGGCGCGGTGGAACGCAAGGAATGCTTCGACGACGTCGTGGCAATGGATGTTGTCGCGGACCTGTTTGCCGTCGTAGCCGAACACGGTGTACGGCTCGCCGCTGACGGCGCATTTCATGAGGTAGCTCAGGAAGCCGTGGAGTTGGGCGCCGGCGTGCTGGGGGCCGGTCAGACAGCCGCCGCGGAAGCAGACGGTCGGCATGTCGAAGTAGCGGCCGTACTCCTGCACCATCAGGTCGGCGGCGACCTTGGAGACGCCGAAGAGTGAGTGGGTGGTGTCGTCGATCGACATGGTCGTGTCCACGCCGCCATACCACTGGTGGTCGGTCGGGAGTTCCAGACGCAGCTCGGTCTCGATCAACGGCAGGAAGTTCGGGCGGTCGCCGTAGACCTTGTTCGTCGAGGTGAACACGAACGTCGCGTCGGGCCGAAGGTCGCGGGCGGCCTGCAGGAGGTTCAGGGTGCCGAGCGCGTTGACGGTGAAGTCGGTGTGGGGGTCGCGGGCGGCCCAGTCGTGGGAGGGCTGCGCGGCGGTATGCACGATCAGCTCCAGCGACGGCCCGGCCTCGCGCACGATCCGCTCGATCGCCTCGCGGTCGCGAATATCAACGGCCTCATGGCGGAACGACGACCCGAGATCGGCCTGCAACTCGGCCGTCGCATGCGCCGTCGAGGCGGCCGGCCCAAAGAACGCGGCCCGCATGTCGTTGTCGATCCCGACCACGTCAAAGCCCTCCCGAACGAGCGAACGGACGGACTCCGCGCCGATCAGGCCTCCGGATCCAGTGACAATGGCGACAGGCACCACACTGACGCTATCGACATCCTCTGCTGATGGACGAGTCGCGGCGTTGCGAGACCGCGCTACGCGACGCCGAAACTGCATAGGGTGGGCACATGATCCAGGACGACCTTTCTTTCGGCGTTCGCCAGTACTGGAACTCATCGAGATCGATCCCTGGCGTCTTCGAGGACATTGACTTCCTCATCTTCGATCGGCTCCTGACCCTCCAGGAGTCAACCCAGACGCCCGGCGACCTGCTCGAGATCGGAGCGCTGCTCGGGAAGAGCGCGATCGTGATCGGTGTCCACGCCACCGGAGCAAGCCGGATGCTCGTGTGCGACGTCTTCGACGGCGAAACCGAAGACGAAGCCAACAACCTCGAAAATGCGCAGTCGTACGCAGCCATGACTCGCGCCGCGTTCGAGGCGAACTACCGCCACTTCGTGCCACGACCTCCCGAGATCATCCAACGCCTCTCGGCTGAGCTGCCCAAGCACGTGGCCGCCGATTCGATTCGCTTCGCGCACGTCGACGGCGGACACCTCTACAACACGGTCCAGACCGACATTCAGACCGTGGAAGCGCTCCTGAACGACGAGGGAATCGTCGCCTTCGACGATTACCGCGCTCAGCACACTCCGGGGGTGGCGGCCGCTGTATGGAATGCCGTCGCGGATGGCTTGGTCCCGATCTGCGTCACCGAAACCAAGCTCTATGGCTCGTGGTCAGAGCCCGTCGCAGACGCGGCTCAAGCGCACTTGCGCGCGTGGTTCTCTCAGCACGCCGAGGTGGACCATGGCACGCAGATCGTGGCTGGAAGGCCGCTCCTCCTCGTCGCCAATCCGCAGATCTGGACGCTGCGCCGACGGGTCAAGGCCATTCTCCCGCCCATCGTGGTGAAGCAAATATCGCGACCGCGAGTCCCATTCCTCGGAGCCTGAGCTCGTGGACACCGCCGCGGTCAACCATCGCGATTCACGCTTCCGAGAGGCGACCCTGCTCCAGAACCGTGCCCTGGCCAAGCTCGAGCGGTTCCGCCAACGGGGCCTCCGGAACGAGATCGGCGCAGCGTTCCAGGGACGCTCAGCGCTGGAGGTCGGAGGCCCGAGCTCGATCTTTGCCAAAGGCGGGTTGCTGCCGATCTACCCGGCCCTCGCTCGCCTTGACGGCTGCAACTTTGCGCAGACCACCATCTGGAACGACCAGCATCCAGAGCTGCCGCAAGGCACGTCGTTGGTCGGCGAGGCTTCCGCATTGCCCGTCGCGGACGGGGCCTACGGGGGGTTCCTGGCCTCGCACGTGCTCGAGCACGTGGCCGACGCCCTCTCGACCCTCGCCGAGTGGCGCCGCGTTCTCGCTGCCGACGGAGCCGCGGTCATCGTCGTGCCGCACAAGGACTACACGTTCGATCATCGACGGCCGGTCACGACCCTGGAGCATTTCGAAGCCGACCTCGACCGGCGGACGCAGGAAGACGACCTGACGCACCTCCCCGAAGTCCTCGCTCTCCACGACAGCCGCCACGATCATTTCGAAGGCGACGCCGACCAATTCCGGCGCCGCGGCGAGGACAATGCTCGCGTGCGCGCATTGCACCACCACGTCTTCACCACCGAGTCGTTCTTCCACCTCCTTCAGCGCGCGGGCTTCTCCGTACAGGCACTGGTGGCCGCCAGGCCCTACCACGTGGCCGCGTTCTGCCAGGACGGAGCCGACGCGATCACCTCGGGGGGACCGGGCTCACCGCTGGCGCAGGCGCTGCGGTCCAGCCCCTTCCCGTCCGACCGACGTTGAGACCACTCACGAGCCTGGCGTCCACCTTCGGGGTTGCTGTCGCCGTCAGCAACATCGCCCAGTTCGTGTGGATCGGTGGCGGGGCTCGGGCCCTGGGGCTCCAGGCCTTCGGCACCGTGCTGGCCTGCCAGGCGATGTATGGCGTGATGCAGGTCATCACCGATAACGGAAGCGGTATCCACGGCGCCCGCCAAGCCGCTCGTGGCGAGCTTGGGGAGCAGGAGCGGGCCGAGCTTCAGAGCAGCCGGATCCTGCTCGCGTTTGGCAGCGCCCTCGTGGCGCTCGCCATCGCAGGTGCGGTCGCACCCTCCCTCGTGAGTCCACTGATCCCGTTCGCGGTCGCGCTCTTGGGGTTTTCGGTGCTCAACGTGTGGGAACCGTACGGTCGCGGCGAAGCGAGGCCTTATGCGAGCTACCTGATCCTCCGCTCGCTCCTGCTGGCGATCCTGGTCGTCGCCTGCCTCGTCTCAGGGCTCGAGTTCAGCCTCTGGTTTGCCGGGCTGTGCGAGGTCGCTGCGGTCGCTATCACCGGCTTCGCCTTCCGTGCCTGGTCAGTACCGCGAGTTTGGAAGATGCCTGGGGCCGATACCTGGCGAGCCATCGGAAACATTGGTGGTCCGTCGCTCATGACGCAGGTGACGTTCGCAACGGGGACGGTCATGCTCGGCTTCGCAGGCAATCCCGCCGCTGCTGCCGTCGCCGGCGTGGGCACGCGGCTCCTGACGGGACTGCAGGCCGTCAACGGCGTCGTGGCCGCGGCCCTGTTCCCCCTGATCGCCAGCGGCGAAGCCCGCGCCGCCGGCCTGGCCGCTCGGGTCGTGCCGATCGGGATCGTCGCCCTCTCCCTCTCTGCTCTCGCCGTGGCCTGCGTCTTGCACACGAGTCTGCTCGAGCTCATCCTCGACTACGAATCCGGCAGCGGGAGCGACGCCCTCACGCTGATGATCGGAAGCGCTGCCGCAGCCGGCTACGTCATGCATCTCACGTTCGCCGTCGTCGCGCGAGGAGCCGAGCGAGGTCTCTTGGCCTTCGGTGTCGCAGGCTTCACCGTCACCGCGGCCGCCACCGTCACCGCCGTGGCGTCCACGCTCGATTCGGGCGACACGGCGCTGATCTCCGCCATTGGCTTCCTGGGAGGCCAGGTCCTGGTGTTGTGGCTTATCGCCGGTCATCTCGCGCGCCACGACCTCGCCGACTGGGTCTCTCGCCCGCTGGTGGCCCTCGCGACTGGCGGCGGCCTCGCGGCCGCCATCGCCACGGTCGTGCCCGCCGCCGGAGCCGTGCTGGCGGGCGCCGGAGTCGTCGTCTGCTTGTGGCTGGTCCGAGCCACGCGCTCGGTCAGCTAGGGTCGTCCGACGTGAAGCCTCTCAGCCTCGTCCTTCGCGCGTGACCGACGTCCCCAGTCCTTCTCCCGGGTGGTCGCGAACTGGCCTGGCGCTCACCGGCGTCGCGACCATCGCCGTGATCGGCCTCACGATCAACGAGTTCTCACGACCTCGACAGGAACGCTACGTTCCGCCGGTCACCACCCCGGCCACCAGCACCGCCGAGGCGCCGATTCGGCCGACTCCGGTGGTCTTCCCCTTCACCGGTCGCTCCCAAGTGTTCGCGCTGCCAAGCACCTCACGGCGCGCCGACCTGCTTGCGGTGGCCACCAAGGGGCGCAAGCTGAGCGCGAAATCCATCACCGGGTATGGCGATGCCAATCGATCCTTTGAGGCCAGCTTGGCGAGGGCTCCCACGGCCCTCGATACGGGCGAGTGGTCCGCCACGGTCCCGAACGCGCTGGTGGCCGTCGGAACACCGCAACCAGGTCGGACCACGGTCGACGTGTTCGACGCCTCCACCGGAAAACGACTTGCGCCACCCGCCTCCGTCGCCATTCCCGCGCCGGCACCAGGAACCCGCCGGGACTACCGGCTCGCCCGCTGGTCCGGGAGCACCGGCGACCTCATGGTGATCGATCGCGTGGACAAGTCTGGCGTTATCCGCGTGCGAGTCCGCTCCGGAGAATCGGGCTTCGCGACCCAGACCGCGACGATCAGCGCGCGCGTCGGCGCGTTCCCCGCGGACGCGTTTAGCCTCGACGTCGTGCCGGTCCAACGCGGGAAACGCCCCGATGTGGTGTTCACCAGCAAAGTAAGCGCTTCGGACTCCGGATTCGTCGATGTCCACGTGCTCTCAGGGAGCTCCTCGTTTCGACGCTTCGCCATGCAGGCACCTTCGCGCCTCCCATCGAAGCTCGGCGTACGCGGTCCGGTCCTCGTGGTGAACGAAGACGGCAAACTCACCCTGGTTGCGGTGGATCTCCCGGCAAAGGCGGTTCGTCGCCTCGCCGTCCTGTGACGAGCAGAGCGAGCGCGATACCAAGAGCCAGCATTCCTGGGCTGGTCAGCAGGTAGGGATTGCTCGAGTAGCCGAGAAGCAACGCGACGATCGAGCCGAGACCGGCCAGCGCGAAGGGCTCATCGATCGTGCGGGCCGCCGCGAACACCGACTTCCAAGCTCGCCGAACTGGGGCGCTCAGCGACACGAAGAAGAGGCCCAGTCCTAGGGGCCCGAGCTGGAACAAGAGCTGCAGGTACGACTGCTCGAACGACCAAGGCGTCGTAGGGCTCCGTTTGAATCCCGAAGGCAACCACGCACCGAGGCCACTTCCGATGAACGGGTGGTCCTGATAGCCACGCCAGAGTTCCGGCCCCTGGTCTAGGCGGGTCGACGCCGAGAGTTCCTTCTCGCCTCCTGTGACCAGCGTGGCTGCCTCGCGGAAGAGGTGTGGCGCACTTAGGACGAGCAGCGCAACCAAGACTCCGAGTACGGCGAACTGCCGCACCAGCGGCCGGCGAAAGACGGGAGAAATCGGCGTCCCGAGCGCAATGATCACGATGCAGCCGGCAGTCATTCCCGTCCAGAGCCCGCGGGAATGGGCGATGACGAGGCTCGCCAGGATCAGCACGACCCCGGCGACGGCGATGAGCGCCGCACCTCGCCGAAGCAACATCACGAGCAGCATGCACATGGCAGGCAGGAAGAGAATCTGGTTCATAAAGAACGCCCGGAACGTTCCCGTCGCCGGTTCGACCCCGAAGCTGCCACGAAATGGACCGAAGTCCACCGGACCGAGTTCGGCGCCAGCAAAGAAATGCGCGCCGGCAGCGCCGAGTGTGACGCCGGCCAACAGGACGGCGGGCCCCACGGCGAGCACCACCTTGGCCCTGGAAGCGCTGTTGGCAAACAGATCCATGAGCGGAAGCGCGAAGAGCACGTAGACGAAGCGGCTGGATTCCTCGAAGGCATCGCGCAAGCCGTGGGCCTGGGCTGGATCGCCGGCGACCGAGTGCCCTAGCGCGACCAAGAAGCCGAACACGGGGATCACGACACCAATCCCGACGACTCCCAGCCCTACGAGGCTCGTAACCAGCCAGACTGCGGGCGTCCGGCGGGCACAGAACCAGGCCAGCAAGGCCGCGATCGTCAGCATGAACTTCACTGGGACGGGCCCAAGCTTCAGATCGACCGTACTCAGAACGACGTACCAAAACGCGAGGAGAACCAGTGGCCACGGCCACTTGCCGACCGTTACTGGTGCCGTGCGCTGCGGGGCAAGGGTCATGCCTCGCGCATCCAGGCACGTTTGCGCGCCAGCGCGGCCTTCAACCCCAGCGGCGGGTCGAGGTGGATACTGACCCGCTGACCACCACTGGCGCGGCGGATGCTCCTCCACTGACGAAGGACCTCAAGACGACTCCACAGCGGCACGAGCGAGCGTCGGCGCACCGCGACATACGCGATGTACGCGGCGTCGTAGAGCACCATGCGCGGCGCCCAGCGCAGCAGGTGCGACAACGGCGCGTTCTTGGCAACGAGGCGCACGCGATTCCGTCCAGCCTGCGCAAACCGACGATCGCTTCCGAAGGCGATGGTGCCGCCGTAGTCGTGGAAGACCACGGCCCCGGGCACGTAGAGGCAGCGCCAGCCGGCCATCTGCGCTCGCCACGCCAGATCGGAGTCCTCGAGGCCGAAGCGGAAGGACTCGTCGAGCGCACCGAGCGCGTCGAACATGGTGCGGCGATAGATCGCAGCACCGCCGCACGCCCCGAAGATCTCCGTCGGCTCGGTCTCGCTGGCGGACACCGGGTGACCGATCTGCCGCTCTGAGTTGACGCAGAGGGCGTCGAGGACGAGCCCGGCCGAGCAGATCTTCGTGGGATCGTGTGAAAAGCGCTGTTGAGCGGCCATATGGCCGATGTCAGGCGACGCGGTCTCCGTCGCGTCGAGCAACACCTCGAAGATGTGCGGCTCAACCGTGGTGTCGTTGTTCAGCGTGAACAACCATCGGCCCCTGGCGGCCGCCGCGCCTGCGTTGATGGCGCCGGGGTACCCCTGATTCTCCTCAAGCGCGACCAGGGTGTCGAAGAGCGAAGCGGCGTGTGCCCGCAGGTATTCGGCGGAGTGATCTCCCGAACCATCGTCGACCACGACGACTTCGACTCGGGACCCGCACTCAAGGCGCGCCCTGGCCACCGAATGCAAACACTCCACGGTGCGCTCCGGGTGCCGGTAGTTCGGGATGATCACCGTGAGGCCAGGGGCAGCCGGGAGCGTCGCGTCAGACAAGGAGTGCCTCCACGATATCGACATAACGGTCGGTGATGGCTTCTCGCCGAAAGCGCTGCTCGAACGCCCCACGCGCGGCGGCTGCAGCGGAATCGACCGCACTGCGATCGGCGAGCAGTCGCTCCAGGATCACGGTCAGGGAGGCCGCATCGCTCGCAAGCCAGCCACAACCGGTCTCGGTGATGAGACGCCCGACATCGGATCCGGGCGCCAGCAGGCCCACCACTGGGCGCCCGGCGGCCAGGAAGGTGAAGGTCCGCGACGGAATCGCGAGCGCCTCCATGCCCGCAGCGAGCGGGACCACGAGGAGATCACACGCGGCCAGGAACGAGGCGAACGCTTCACCGTGTTGGTAGGGCACGAAGCCGACCTCGGGCAGCGGTGCGGCGACACGCTCCCAGTGCTCTCGCCGAACGCCGTCTCCAGCCAGGCGGACGGCGATGTCGCTGCGGCCGAGATTGCGGACGGCATCGAACAGCGCCTCGAGCGGATGCATCACGCCCATATTGCCGGCATAGCCAACCAGGAGCTGGTCGTCGCGCACCCCCAACTCGCGGCGGCGGACCAGATCGCGGTCACGGACCGCGAGTTCCGGCTCGGCCCAAGGCGTCACCACCCTCAGCGACGCTCGCGGAGCGCCTTTGCGTTCAAGCGTTTCAGCCATTCCTGCTCCCAAGGTGACGACCACGGCACTGCGACGCAGCACGAGCCGGTGCACCGCGTTGATGGCGCGAACCAACGGACGAGGGATCGACACGAACCCGGTGGCCATCACGATCTCGGGGTGAATGTCGGCCACCACGTAGACCATTGGAACCCTGCGCATGCGAGCGATGATGAGCGAAATCAATGGGAGCACAGGTGGGTTGTCGAAGGTGATGACCACCTCCGGGCGCTGACGCAGTCCCTTAACGAACGAACCGCTGAGGAACCGCAGATAGCCGATGACTCGCGTCGCCAGTGACTCTCGGCCCTTGGAGCTGCCGACGGAGACGCGACGCACATCCACGCCGTGCTCGGTGGCCCGCGCCGGGGCGGGCGGTGCATCGGCGAGGTAGCTGGGCTGGCCGACGACGGCGGTCACATCGTGGCCTCGGTCTGCCAGACGAGCCGCGACCGATCCTGCGAGGCGTCCCGTCGCAGCAGTATCCGGCGGGTAGTACTGGTTGAGGAGGAGGACCGGCGGCACCCGGTCAGTATTCTCGATCCGCATGCGCGATGAGCCCCGACTGGTGGACGTTGTCGTTCCCACGTACAACCACGCCGAGATGGTCAGCAATGCTGCGCGTGTCCTGACGGGATCCGCCGTGGCGAGCGTGGTCATCGTGGATGACGTGTCCTCCGACGACACCCTCGAGCGGCTGCAGGACGCACCAGCGCCGGTGCATGTCCTGGCGCTCGACGAGCACCGTGGGCTCGCCCACGCCATGAACGCGGGATGGCAGAGCGGGACGGCGAGGTGGGTGTTGTTCCTCAACGACGATGTCCTCCCGGTGGGAAACGCGATCACCGAACTCGTGCAAGCCGCTGAACTCTTCCCGGCGGCCATCTACGCCGGCGGCCTGCTGACGGATCCCGACGGGGGACCAGCGCAAGTGAGCTATCTCCCGCGCACGATTCCGGGCACGGCCGCACTGGTGGCCCGGCTGACCGGGCTGGAACGGTACTGGCGAACGAACCCCCTCACCGGGGGCCATCTCACCCAGCCGCTCCCGCTCGATCGACCGAGCGTGACGGATCGCCAACCGGCCGGCGCGTGCCTGCTTGTCCGGCGCGAT
The DNA here is from genome assembly GCA_032119595.1 of Solirubrobacteraceae bacterium. Classification (GTDB taxonomy): domain Bacteria; phylum Actinomycetota; class Thermoleophilia; order Solirubrobacterales; family Solirubrobacteraceae; genus JAGIBJ01. The sequence continues at coordinate 712,526 of JAUMBQ010000006.1, forward strand.
GTGCTGGAAGCCATCGGCGGGTGGGACGAGGGATTCTGGTTCTGGTACGAAGACGTCGACCTGGTCCGGCGGCTGCTGGCGCACGGCGCCGGCGTGTTCGTTCCGAGCGCAAAATTCGAGCATCTCGGACGCCACAGCACTCGCGCGTGGCAGCGAGCTGCTCAACACTCGCGGCTTCTGCCAAGCAGCCTGTACTACGCGAGCAAGCATCTGGGCTTTGCTGGCCGCCTCGTCGTCGGGCTCGCCGTGGCAAGCACGTCGATCCTCCGCGCGATCTCGTCGCGAGTCCGCGGCGACGCGGCGTCTGCGGCGACGTATGCCGCGATCGCTCGGCGCGGGTTGCACACGGCGGGTGGTGGTCCCGCGCCAGATCTCGGTCAGCCGGTTGGGATGGCGCCGCGAACGCGCCCTTCCACGCCGACGTGCGCTGGTTGACGCGCCGCTCCCGTCCTCTCAACGGCTGGCTCGATAGCCACGAAGCAGGCGCCAGATCGGCGCGATGATTGAGGCATCGAAGCCCAGGAGCTGGCGTGCGCGGACGGCGAACATCGCGTTCCACACCACCACCGTGATCAGCCACGACCACGCGGCACCCTGAAGCCCGAGCAGCGGAACCAGCACCAGGTTGCAGGCCACGTTGATCACCACGGCCACCGAGGTGAGACGAGCCGCCGGGCGCCCGTGACCCGTCATTGAGAGCAGAACGCCATTCGGACCGGCCGCAGCGCTGAGGACGCTGCTGAGCGCCAAGATCCAGAGGATCTCCGTGCCGCGCTCAAACTCCGGACCGAACAGCCCGAGCACGGGCTCGCCAGACAGGACGACCAGCGCAGCAACGGCAAAGGTCGCGAACAGGCCGATTGACGTGATGCGACCGATCCGCGGCACGAGCTGCTCGCGTTCCCCGGTGGCCCAGAGCCGCGCGACGAGCGGCGACATCGCGGCGCCCAGACCGAACTCGACGAGTCCAGCGACCGCGGCTAGGCGGCTCACCACCTCGTAAATGCCCGCCTGTTCGGTCGTGGCGAGCAGACCGAGCAGAACCACATCGGCCTGCACCAGCAAGATCGCGCCGATACTCACCCACCACAGCGGTGCCGCTTCCGCTAGCCAAACACGGGATCGCGTCGTGGGCGCCGCGTCGCGCGTCGCCGAGGTGACGCGTCGCAACGCCACGCTCCCCACCGCGAAGGTGATGACGGCCGCGCCCAGATGCAGCCCCATCGCGTCGGCAGAGTCCAGCGAATCCGATCCGGTCATCCCGACGGCGATCACCGCCATACCGAGGAGTGCTGGCCGCAGGATGTCGTCCGGGAGGCGTCCGGTGGCCACCCAACCGTGGGCTTGGAGGGCCGCCTGCCGCACGAGGTTGAGCGCAAGCACTGGGACGAGGGCAGCGCCGACCAAGAACACTCGGCGCTGCGGGTCGTCACCGCTGAGGGCCAGATACCCGATCCCGCCGGCCACGGCGGCGAGCGTCAGCGCCGCAAACGCCACGAGCTGGTGACTGCGCACCAACAGTCCACGGACCAGCTCGCGGTCGTCGTGGGCCAAGTAGTCGCTCAGGTGACGGACCAGGAGCCGATCGAAGCCCATGATGGCGATGAGCGCCAGAATGTTCACCCACGCAAACGCCCAGACGTACCGCCCGTAGTCCGCACTGCCTAGCGCGCGGGCCAGGAGTGCCGCCGTGACCGCTGCCAAGGCCATTCCGCAGCCGCGGACGAGCAGGGTTCCGGCACTTCCGACCGCCAATTGACGGCCAATGCCGGCGCCGCGCACGGACCTGAGATCGGGGAGTTTCATCGCGGGTCTGACCGCGAGCGCAGCCTGGGGCAGCCTAGCGCTGAGCCCCGTGGAGACCCGGCGACGCGCCATCCGTCCCAACGGTGTGGTCGGCGAAGATCAGGGCCCTTACGCGTGCAGGCGCTCTACGCTGGTCGCATGACCCAAGCGACGAGTGCCCAAATTCAGTCGCTCGTCTCGACGTATTTGGGTGACTCGTTCGATCGGGACGCCGACACCGGGGTCTGGTCGTCCCCGCTGGTGCCCAAGATCGACTACCCCAGCGACGCGTTTGCTCGCGACGAGCTCGGTCAGATCCTGACCGAAGCGACCGATCTGTCCTCGACGTCCGCGGAACTCGATCGCCAGGGACGCCGCTGGCCGGCCAGCTATTACCTCAGCCCCCATCGCACCAACCTCCTTCGGCCGTTTGTCTGGTCGTCCGCGAGTGTCGTGCTCGAGGTGGGCGCGGGCTGCGGAACGATCACGCGCTTCCTTGGCGAGGAGTTCGAGTTTGTCCTCGCCGTCGAGGGCGATCCGGTCCGCGCCGCCGCAGCAGCCGCTCGCGTCCGAGACCTCGACAACGTCGTCGTGGTGTGCGCGTCCTACGACCAGCTCACCTTTCTCGCGGACTTCGACTATGTGTTCTGCATCGGTGTCCTTGAGTACGCACCGCTCTACAACCAGTCAGCCAACCCGTTCGAGGCCGTGACTCGCGGGTTCAACGACCATCTCAAGACCGACGGCGCCCTCGTCGTTGCGATCGAGAACCAGCTCGGACTCAAGTACTTCGCTGGCGCCGCGGAAGATCACTCCGGTATTCGCTTCGACGGAATCGAGGGGTACCGGCGTTCGGCGGGACGGTCCGCGCGGACCCTCGGGCGCGCCGAGCTTGACGAGCTGTTGGAAACGTCCGGCTTCGGAAAGCGCCGCTTCTTCTTCCCGTTTCCCGACTACAAGTTCGTCAACAGCGTCGTCGCCGATGTCCCAAGCAGTGCGGCGTCCCGCCTTTCAGGCCTGATCGGGTCGGAACCGGCGGGCGACTACCTCAACGGGACCGCAGGCTTGGTGTTCGACACGACCGCGACCTGGGAGCAGGCACTGAAGAACGGGCTTCTTGGCAATCTTGCCAACTCATTCCTCGTCGTCGCCGAAAAGCAGGAGCAGGCGGACCACCGCGTCGCGGCACATTGGGACGCGGTGACGTTCAACATGACGCCGCGATCCAAGGCCTATTGGACGCGTACCGAGTTCGTGGGGCTAGACACCGGCAGCGGTGAAGTGCGGCGCAGTCGCATGGCCCCCGAACTCCCGACCGACCCGCGCCTCTCGATGCTCTCTTCGTACCGGGAGCCGTGGCACCACGAAGAGACGCTAGCCGCGGAGGTCGAGCGGACGCTTCATGTCCGCGGAGTCACGACCGAGCACATCGCCGAATCCCTCCGTCCGTGGGCGCGCTGGCTCCGCGAACAAGCCGCCGACGACCTCGTGCCCGGAACCTTGTTCGATGCCATTCCCCGCAACCTGACGACGTTTGGAGGGACCCCGCACCTGTTCGACCGCGAACTTGCCCTGACCGAACCGATCGCGCTCGACCTCATGGTGCTGCGCGGGATCCATTACAGCCTCGCCGATCCCCTGCGCACACCCCGGCTTGCAGCCGCATTCAAATTCCGCGGCGTCGGACTGGTTTCGTTGCAGATCGCACGCGACCTGGGCTGGACCAGCATGTCCTTGAGGGACCTGCGGCAGCTGGTTCAGCTCGAGCACACGGTGCAGTGCGCCCTCGGAGCCCCGGGGCGTGGCCGGTTCTGGCGTTCTGCGCGCATGCTCCTCATCGGTACGCCCGCCGATTTCGCGATGCAGATCGCGCTCAGCACGCGGCGGCGGCTGCGTGGAGGGAAGCGCCTGCTCCGGCGTTGCCTCTGATCGCATCGCGCTACGGACTGACTGGCGGCGAGCCGCCCCGCTGATCGATACGGCATGATCCCCACAATGCGTGCCCTCATCACCGGCGGTGCCGGATTCATCGGCTCGCACCTCGCCGATGCCCTCCTCGAGCGCGGTCATAGCGTCCATCTGCTCGACGATCTATCGACGGGCGCCATCGAGAACATCCGCCACATCCGCGATCACCCGAAGCTCGGCCTCACTATCGACTCGGCGACCAACACCGCCGTCGTGGCGGAACTCGTCGACGAAGCCGATGTGGTCTTCCATCTTGCCGCCGCGGTGGGCGTGGAACTGATCGTCGAGTCGCCCGTTCGCACCATCGAGACGAACGTTCACTGCACCGAGGTCGTCCTCGCGCAAGCCGCCAAGAAGCGCAAGCCGGTGCTGATCGCCTCTACGTCCGAGGTCTACGGGAAGTCCACCCAGCTGCCGTTCCACGAGGACGGCGACCTCGTGATGGGCGCGACCACCAAGGGCCGTTGGGCCTACGCGTGTTCCAAGGCCATCGACGAGTTCCTCGCCGTCGCCTACTGGCAAGAGCGGAAGCTGCCGACCGTCGTGGTCCGCCTGTTCAACACCGTCGGTCCGCGCCAGACCGGCCAGTACGGCATGGTCGTTCCGCGCTTCGTGCGCAGCGCACTTGCCGGTCGCGACATCCAGGTCTACGGCGACGGTGAGCAGTCCCGGTGCTTCGGTCACGTCAGCGATGCCGTCGGCGCGCTGATCGGCCTGATGGAGACGGATCGGCACTACGGCGAGGTCTTCAACGTCGGCTCCACCGAGGAGATCACGATCCGCGGGCTCGCCGAGCGGGTGATCGAGGCGACAGGATCGGCCTCGAAGATCGTGGCGGTGCCGTACGACGTGGCCTACGCCAAGGGCTTCGAAGACATGCACCGCCGCATCCCGGACACCTCGAAGATCGAGGCCGCGCTGGGCTGGAAAGCTCAGAACTCCCTCGACGAGATCCTCCGGGACGTCATCGCGTTCGAGAAGACCCGCGACCTCGGCTGAGTCCGGGTGTCGGCTGAACTCCACCTCGCGCTCGCGCTCGCCGTCGCAACCGGCACGGCGTACCTCCTTACACCGGTCGCCATCCAGGCTGCCGGACGCTTCGACTTCTACGACAAGCCGAAGGGCTACAAAGGCCACGCGAAACCGATCCCGTACCTCGGCGGCGGTGCCGTCCTGGCCGCGTTCGTGGTGGCGGTGCTCCTGCTGGCAGGAGACCTCGATCGCACGCTCCCGCTGCTGGCCGGCGTTGCGATTCTGTGGCTCGTCGGCACCATCGACGACCGTCGCCACCTCTCACCGGGGTTGCGCGTCCTGATCGAGATCGGCCTGGCTGCGGGGCTATGGGTGTTCGACGTGGGATGGGACCTTGGCGCCGGTGCCGTCATTGACCTCATCGTCACCGTGGTCTGGGTTCTGGCGGTCGTCAACGCCTTCAACCTCTTCGACAACATGGATGGCGCATCGACGGCCATGGCACTCGTGGTGAGCGCGGCCGTCGCTGTCCTTGGGGTGATCCAGGCCGACCCGTGGCTCACCACCGTCGGGGCCGCCCTTGCGGGGAGCTGCCTCGGGTTCCTCCCTTACAACTTGGCGAGGCCACAGGCCAAGATTTTCCTGGGCGACGGCGGTTCCATGCCGATCGGCTTTGCCGTCGCTGCGATCGTGATGGCCGGTGCGTCGGCCGCGGCGTCGAGCTGGGAAGCCATCGCCACCGGACTCCTCCTGGTGGGCGTTCCTGCCGCAGACACAGCGCTCGTGATCATCTCGCGCCGCCGCAAAGGTATCTCGGTCCTTACTGGCGGCCGGGACCATCTCACGCACCGCACGCGCCGCCGCCTTGGAACCGCGCGATCAGTCGCCGTAACCCTCGGCGCCCTGCAGGCCGTGATCGCATCGGTCGCGCTCGTAGCGCTCGACGTCGGCCCATCCGCCATCATCACCGCGACGGTGATCGTCCTGGCCGTCGCCGGAGCCGTGATCACGTTGCTGGAGCGCGAAGAAGACCGACTTCTCGCCGCCGGCGAGCTCTTCGTCCCGGACGAGGCGCTCGACGCCGCCCGAGCCAAGCGCATCAGCCAGCCCGACCCGATCACCATCGGCGACCTCGCGCTCGTCACCCTGGCGCTCGGGGCGGCCCTCAGCCCCTTCTGGGATGGCTTCTACGCCTCCAGCGCCTGGGTTCCGTTGGGCCTGGGCCTGACCCTCATCGCTGCGATGGGGGCGATCCGCCGCCCCCAGCGGCTGCCGTTGCCAGCGTGGCTCGCCCTCGCCGGCCTCGTCGGCATCGGCCTGTTCGGGTTGCTCAGCGCCCGATGGGCTCCGTCCGCCGACCTGGCGGTCACCATGTCCAACCGCTGGCTCGTCCTCGCCATCGTGCTCGGGCTGGGGCTCATTCTGATGCGGACCTCGCGGCGTGATGTCGTGACGACCGTCGCACTCGCGACCGGCACGTTCGTCGTCGCCGGCAGCGTGCTCGCGCGCATGCTCGGCAGCGACGGCTCGGCGCTCTTCCTCGCAGGCCGCCTGCATGAGCCGCTCGGCTACATCAACGCCGAGGCGACGGTCTTCTTGATGGGCGCCTGGCTCTGGATGGCTGCTGCCGAGCGCCGTGAGGCTTGGCTCGCCGGGCTAGGCCTGGGCGGCGCGACGGCGATGGTGTCGTTGTCCTTGCTCTCCGCGTCACGGGGCGCGGCCATCGCCGCGATCGCCGCGACGATCCTCGTGCTCTTGGCCGTGCCGGGTCGTCAGCGACGGGCCTTCGCTTTGCTCGTCCTCGGCGCGGGCGTTGCGTTCGCGGCCGGCCCACTCTTTGAGGTCTACGACGCCGCCCAGGCCGCGGGCGGGGCAGCATCCGACGATCTCATTCGCCGCGCCGCACGGTCGGTGATCGTCGCTGCGCTGCTCGCGGGCATCGTGTGGAGTGCCGGCACGGCCTTCTTCGAACGGTCCGGCGACGCGACGCGACGCGGCATCACGCGCTTGGGGCACGGACTCCTCTGGGTCGCGGTGGCCGGCGCGGTGATTGGAGGCCTCGCCACTGCGGGGCCAATCAGCGATCGGATCAGCCGTCAATGGACCGCCTTTTCCGATGTCGCGCAGCCCGGCGAAGCCGCCGCGGTGGCTGCCGACGGCGGTAGCCGGCTGGTCTCCGGCTCAGGCAATCGGCACGAGTACTGGCGAGTGGCCTGGGATGCATTCCAGGATCGGCCGCTGCAGGGCGTCGGCGCGGGGAACTTCGAGCGGAGCTGGTTCGCGAACCGAACCATCACCGAGGATGTCCGCCAGCCACATTCGATCGAACTGCAGGTGCTCTCCGAAGAGGGTCTCATCGGTGGCGCCCTGCTTCTGCTGCTGCTTGGTGGGTTTGCATTGGGCGTGGCCCGCGTCCACCGCGTCGCGGTACCTGGCCTGCCGAGTGGCGGAGTGGCCGTGGCGGCCGTCGGAGTCCCAGCGACGTGGCTCGCCCACACCAGCGTCGATTGGCAACACCTCATCCCGGGGACGAACGCGGTAGCCCTCGTCATGCTCGCCGTCCTCCTCCGTCAGCCGGACCGAACGACGGCCGATGCAACGCCGCTCATCCCCGACGCGGCCGATGATCCTGTCGCCACGACGCCGCCGCTTGCTCCCGGGCCAGTTGGCGCCTTGCTGCATCCCGCGACGCTGGCCGGCGCCATCGTGATCGCACTTGTCGTCGCAACGGTCGGCGCCACCCTCACCCGCCAAGCATTCGCCGACCATTACCGCGAAGCGGCCTTCCAGGCGATCAACCGTGACGCGGCACTGGCGATCGTCCAGGCCGACCGCGCACTGCGTCTCAATGGCGACGCGACCCGTAGCTACTACGCCAAAGCCGCCGCACTGGCCCGGATGAACCGTGGACGTGACGCAGCAGCGGTGTTGCGTGAAGCGACCCGACGCGACCCCACGAACCCGGTCACTTGGGCGCTGCTGGGCGATCTCGCGACCCGCCGCGGGCAGCCTTCCGCCGCGCAGCGCTTTTACGCGCGCGCACTGAGCCTCAACCCGCTTGACCCGGGCTTGCAGGCGCTGGCCGGCCGATCCGGCGCCCCGCGGTAGTGCGCGCCGGTACGCTTCCTTCAATGCGCGGATTCGCCAAGGTGGCAGCCATCGCGTGCCTGTGGCTCACGGCGGGCCTGGGCACCGCTCCGATCGCCTTCTCACAAGAAGACGGAGTCACCCTCGATCCAGGTGATCCGGCCGCCAAGGAGTATGCCCTCCCGCACGAGGAGGCTCGCCGCGAGGCCGGAGCGGCCCCGAATGCACCCGTCGAGCCTGGCACGCGCGACTCTGCACTGTTCGGAGCAGGCGTCCGCCCCGATGGGGCCACCACGCCCGAAGCTCCCGACGCGCCCACGACCGACCAAGGCAACGAACCGACACCGACGACCGTCGAGGGCACCGGCGACACGGACGGTTCCACCGACGACGCGTCGGAGCCGTCGGCTGCCGCCAGCTCCTCCAGCAGCGGTGGCGGGTCCGGGATCGGCGCCACCACGGCGCTCCTGGGCGGCGGTGCCGCCGCGCTCTTCGTAGCCCTGCTGGGCGGTCTCGGGTTGCGGGCCGTTCGCAGTCCACGCGATGCCTGATCTCGCGAGGCAGCGCGCCGGCCTGCGGAGACTGCGCCTGGTCGGGACGCTGGTCTTGACCACCTTGGCCTGCGTGATCAGCGCGACCTTCGCTCAACCGGCTGCAGCACTCCAGAAAGCCATCTGGGGGCCGGTCCAGGTCGGCGGCGTCTCCCAATTCCCGATCTACCAGGACCTCGGGGTCGACCTGTTCCAGTACACGGTGCCATGGGATGGCGTCGCCCCGACGCAGCCGGCGAACCCGACCGACCCCAACGATCCCGCCTACCGGTGGCCAGCGGAACTCGACCAGGCGGTGGCCGAGGCCACCCCGCGTGGCATCCGTGTCCTGGCGATGGTGATGCGCACGCCCGCGTGGGCCAACGGCGGCCAACCCGAAGTGGCGCCGCCGACCGACCCCCAGCAGTACGCGATGTTCCTGGAGGCACTCGCGAAGCGCTACCCCGCGATCCGTCACTTCATGATCTGGGGCGAACCCATTCGTAATACCAATTACTTGGTGAACGGTGGTGCGGCTCCGAACTACTACATCAAGGGGCAGAAGAAGCCGACGGCGCTGCCCAAGGTCTCGCCGCTTCAGCGTTCGCAGGCTGCGGGCTACGCGCGGCTCGTCGACGCGTCGTACGGACGTCTGAAGGCACTCAACCGAGCAAACCTCATCATCGGTGGCAACACCACCACCAGCGGAGACATCGACCCGTTCAACTGGTTCAAGTACCTGCGGCTGCCCAACGGCAAACCACCTCGCATGGATCTCTTCGGGCACAACCCGTTCGGCACCCGCGGCCCTGACCTGAAGAAGGAACAGATCCTGATCGGCACCGCCGACATGTCTGATCTCGATGTGTTCATTCCGTGGGTAAAGAAGTACCTCTCCCGCAGTGGCCGCAATCCCAGAATCAGGCTCTTCATCTCCGAGTACACGGCGCCGACCGACATCGCGGGGTTCGAGTTCCCCTACCACGTAACCCGCCCTCTTCAGGCCAAGTGGCTGACGGCGGCGATGAACATCGGCAAGCGCTCCAAAGACATCTACGGGCTTGGCTGGATCGGGCTGTACGACACGGTCCGCGCGGACGGCCAGGAGTCCCGCACCGGCCTCATCGACGCCAAGGGTGTTCGGAAGCCCGCGTACTACGCATTCCGCCGTAGCTAGCCGTCCGCGGGGTCAGTTTGTCCCCCCGACGGGCCACTTACCGCCCCTGAAGTGTGATGTCGCGCCAGTGCGGCCAACCTGCAACCCCGACGGAGCTAGCCTGCGGCCCGTGCCCGCGACGCCCGCCCGCCCAGCCGTTTTCCTCGATCGCGACGGGGTGCTCATCCATGCTCCGCTCCTCGATGGCCGACCGGCCTCGATCCGGGCCGCCAGCGACCTTCGCCTAACGCGTGATGCCGCCGCATTCTGCGGCGAGCTGCGCGAGCTCGGGGTTCCGCTGTTCGTGATCACCAACCAACCCGATGTGGCGCGCGGGTTCACCGCGCAGTACGTCGTCGAGCAGATCAACACGGCGATCGCCGGCACGCTCGGCATCACCGAGACCGCCGTCTCGTGGTCGGACGATGCTGAAGACCCCATGCGCAAGCCGAATCCCGGCATGCTCCTCGACCTCGCCGAGCGCCACGGGATCGACCTGAAAGCCAGCATCACCATCGGCGACCGCTGGCGCGACATCGTGGCCGGCCAGCGCGCCGGAACCAAGACGGTCTTCATCGACCGCAAATACAAAGAGCGCGGCCCCGACGCGCCCGACCTCACGGTCGACGAACTCGGCGACGCCCTGGACTGGGTCCGCGAGCAGCTCGGCCTCTAACCCGGCCTCCGGTCCGTCGGAAGGCCGCACAAGCGGTGCGACCAACGCCTCCGGGCGCCGGAGGCACTGGCGCTGCGACAGCGCCTTCGGCGCCCGGCTGTTAGGGCGCCCTACCACATCGAGTTAGGGTTCCCTATGATGGCCAGCGCCATCTCCGATGGCGGCGGTGGGGATTGCCCTCCGTCGTCCGTCTCGCTCCGGTTGCACCCGGACGTGAGCTGACCTCACCCCCGCATCTTTGCCGTGAGCTCGGGGCCCGACCAGCCCGAACCCGCCAGGAACCCGTCCGCATGACCCTCCGTCTCACCACCTTCTGCGCCGCCGCCCTGTCGGCCGTCGCCCTTGCCGGTTGCGGCGATGACAACGACGCCCCTACCGCCTCCACCCCGGCATCGACGCCCGCGACCACCGCCGGCGCCGTCGACTTCGCGCCGATCAAGACCTACCTGGACGACCACACCACGCGGCTGACGACGGCCACCGGCGAACTCGTCACGCAGGCGCAGGCCTACTACGACCTCGCGAAGTCGATGAACTTCGACGGCAAGATGCTGCTCGCCGAGCACCGCGAGGACATCGCCAAGCAGGTCGCGGCGATGCAGAAGACGTGGCAGGCAGCGAACCCGTCCTACGAGGAGATGGAGGGCATCGTCGCCGGCGTCCCGTCGCTCGCGAGCTACGACAACATCCTCGACGCCGGCACCTCCGGCGAAGACCCCGAAAACGCCGTGCCGTTCGACCTGACCTACGCCGACGGCACGGTGCTCAAGAAGCCGGGCAACTACTTCTTCCTCACCGAGACCTCCCTCTGGGGTAGCGAGCCGAAGTTCACGATCCAGGGCGTGGAGGCCGACCTCGATGGCGACGGCAAGGTCGAATACGGCGAGGCGCTCCCGAACCCGGAGCACATCCTTGCCGCCGCCAAGGGCTTTGATGGCGAAGCGAAGAAGCTGGCGACCTCGGCCGACGAGTGGCAGCCAACCGAGTCGGACGTGTTCAACGCGGTCGTCGTGATGACCCCGACCATGGCTGAGTACTTCGAGGCGTGGAAGAACTCGCGCTTCATCGCGGGCGCCAAGGCGACGGAGGCCAGCTTCATCGGCGCCTCGCGCCTGGGCGACATCACCGGCATCCTCTCCGGACTCGTCGTGATCTACGACGGCATCGAAGAGAAGATCGCCACCGAAGATCCGCAGACCGCCGAGCAGGCGGGCGAGAACTTGAAGGGCCTCCTGGCGTACGTGGAGAAGCTCCGCGACGCCGAGGCCGATGGCCGCAAGTACACGGCCGAGCAGGCCGAGACCTACGGCACCGAGGCGCAGCGCCGCGCCGAAGCGATCGCCGGCCAGGTGTCGCAGGCTGCTGACGCACTGAACATCGAGATCGAGGCGTAACCCGCATGCGCAGAGCCGCCGCAGCCCTCCTCCTGGCCTTCGCGACCCTCCTGATCGGATGGTCGGCGGGCCCCGCTGCGGCGGCCGACCGCCCCTGGCACGAAGCCGAGCAGGTGCGCCAGACGCTCTTTGAGGCGCAGTCCGACCTCACCCTCGGCGAGCGCGACAGCGCTGCTCGCAACGCAGGTAAGGCCCGCACCCGCGCCATCGCGGCATTTGGCGACGTCGGCACCGACGCGGCCCAAGGCGCGCTGCGCAGCGCGCTCACCGCAGCGACCCGCGCCGCAAGCACGGGCGACGAGGCCAGCCTGGCAGCCGCCCGCGGCCGCGCCTACGCCGCGATCTTGCAGATCAGCGCCACCGTCACGCTCCGGTCCGTAGGCCGCGGCGACGCCGTCGCCGCCAAGCGCTGGCTGCTCCTGCGCGACTTCCGCACCGCCACCCGGTTCTCTCGGCCGGGCGTCGACGCCACCGCCGCCGTCCGCCGCCTCGGCGCCGGCGAGATCAAGCCCGCCGAGGCTGCGCTGGCCGTGACGAAGGACCTCTTCGACGGTTACCAGTCGCGGATGCGCGAGCTGCTGACCGACACGACGGCGTCCTCACGCCGCAAGTTCGATGTCGCCGCTGCCGAGCAGGCCGCCCAGGCCGCCGGCTACTTCGAGATTCTCGCGGAACGCTTTACGGAGTCGCGCGGTGCTGCGGCGACCGACAAGGTGCGCGCCGACCTGCTCGCCCTCGTGGCCGCCGCCCGCCGCGGCGACGCCCAGGCGCTGGCGGCCTCGTCGACGTCGGTCGACGCCGACCTGGAAGGCTTCACCGCTGCGCCGTTCACGCCGCAGGAGCAGGCCCGCCGGGCCAACCAGCTCACGCGGTTCGTGTCGCTCGTGCCCATCGAGTGGCGCAGCGGAACCAGCGGGACAAAGGTCACGGCGGCCTTTGAGATTCAGGAGGCCAAGGCCTTCATGGATGGCGCCACCGCTGCGTTCGCCGATCTGTACGACCCGATGCGCAAGCAGAACGACGCCTCGACGCAGGCCGCCAAGGCCGACCTCGCGAAGCTCGCGGCGATCGTCGCGTCGGCGCACGAGGGCGGGGCCGTGACGGAGTACGACGACGTGAAGGCCCTCACGGACCGGATCGTCAAGCAGCTGGGTGCGGCGTTCCCCAAGGCCTGGAAGGAGACGAGCGACGAGTCGGAGTTCGACCTCATCGCCCTCACGCTCGACCGCGTCGAGACCGCCGTCGCCGCCGGCTCCTACGGCGCCGCCGAGCAAGCCCGCCTGGAGGCCTACGCGTTCTTCGAGTTTGGGCCCGAGCTGCGTCTCAATCCCTTCGATCCGAGCCTCGCGGCCGACATCGAAGGCCTGATCTGGTTCGGCGCCCAGGACACGTCGGGCCTCGCGAACCTCATCGCGCAGAAGGCACCCGTGTCGAAGTTCAAGGAGACGCGCGTCGTGCTCGACCAGAACCTCGACGACGCGCAGGCCACCCTCGGCGACGGCGCGTCGGAGGCGACGGTCGTCACGAATGCCGCGGTGCTCGTGTTCCGCGAGGGCCTGGAGGCCGTGCTGATCCTTGCCGCGCTCACCGCCTCGCTGCGCGGCGCGGCAGCCCGGCGCAAGCGGCCGATCTTCATCGGCGCCTTCTTCGGACTCATCGCATCGGCGATCACGTGGCTGATCGCGACGTTCGTGCTCGACCAGTTCTCGCAGTACGGCGAGAAGCTCGAGGCGATCGTCGGGCTCGTCGCCATCGCCGTGCTCCTGCTCGTCATGAACTGGTTCTTCCACAAGGTGTATTGGACGTCGTGGATCGCGGGCTTCAATGCCAAGAAGCGCAACTTGATGGCCGAGGAGGACTCCGGCGCGCGCGTTGGCTTCTGGTCGGCGCAGGTGTTCGGCTTCGGCATGCTCGGGCTCACGTCGGTCTATCGCGAGGGCTTTGAGACGGTCCTGTTCGTGCAGTCGCTGCAGCTCAGCGCCGGCACGGCGACGGTGCTGAAGGGCGTCGGCCTCGGACTGCTGCTCGTCGGCCTCGTGGCCGTGATCACGTTCAAGCTCGAGAGCAAACTGCCCTACAAGCGCATGCTGTGGGTGACCGGAATCCTGCTCGGCGTGATCCTCACGATTCTCGTGGGCCAGACGGCGAGGACGTTCCAGGGCATCGGCTGGCTGTCGATCCACCCGATCGATGTCGACCTGCCGTATTGGGCTGGCACGTGGCTCGGGGTCTTCCCGTCGTGGGAGACGATGGTCGCCCAGACCATCGCTGCCGCCTTCGTGATCGGCTCCTACTACGCAGCCGAGTGGGTCAAGATCAAGAAGCCGCGCCGCGACGCCGCCAAGCGCCGCGAGGCGGCGGCCAAGGCGGCTGATGCGGCCGCGGCCGGAAGCGACGGCGGCCTAGAGAGCGGCCCCGTGCAGCCCGAAGCGGACGAAGCACTCACTGCCGGCAAGCCCTGACCTCGCGTCGCTCAAGACTCATGCGGGCGTGGGCGGTCGCCCACCCCGAGCAAGACCACCTCCACGAGTGACCTGGCGGCCCGCGCAAGACGGCCGTCCAAGGTGACGAACTCACAACCGAGGCGCTCCGCCAGCGCCACGTTTACCGCGTCGTAGAACGAGACGTTGTCACGAAGCTCCCACGCACGCTCGATCAGCCCAGTGTGCCCGGCGCGAATGAACGGCATCCCGGTGAGATCCGCCAGTGCCTGCTCCCCGACGACCGGGTCGATGTCGCCGGCAAGCACCGAACGGCGCAACGCGTGCCCGACCTCGACGTCGATCAGGTGGGGAACCCAGACCGAGCGACTCGTCGGCACCAACCACTCGCGAGCTTGACCAGCATGCTCACCGCCTCCGAGGTATTCGACGACGACGGACGCGTCGACAACGGGCATCAGTGGTCGCGGCTCTCGTGCAGTGCATCCAGCACCGTGGAGGTCTTCAGACCGGTGCGACCACGGGCTGCAACGCGTGCGTCGATCTCCTCCATCGTCGGTTGTTCCGCGCGCCGCACCAAGTCCTGCTTGATGTAGTCGGACAGCGACATGCCAGCCTCGGCCGCCCGCGCCTTGAGCCTCCGGTGGAGGTCGTCAGGGACGTTCCGGATCTGGATCATCTTCGACATGTCTTCCACCGTAAGACATGTGCTGCACATGGGTCAAGGCGTCATGACGACCCGGTCCGCGTGACGCCTCAGGTGGAGGGCGATGCGCCCGACCGCAGGGCCAGGTCACGTCGTATTGAGCGGCAGCCTCTAAGGTCCGGCGCGATGCGCCTCGCTCCGCTGCTGCCTCTCCCATGCCGTCCTCCCATCGGTCGCGGTCACGCTGCGGTCGCGCCGCGCCGCGCTCGACTTCTGACCGTGCTCGTTGCGGTTGCCTTCGGCGTGACTGGCGTCGCTGGGGCCCTCGCCGGACCCGCCCAGGCCGGGGTCGATCGCGGCCAGGCGGCGCCGTATTACGACGCGATCGAGTCTTGGTCGTCGGCGGCGGCGCTGCAGAAGAACGTGCCCGGGATCCAGCGGCTCGGGACGACCAAGCCGACGACCGATCCGCCGTCGACCGAGCAGCTCTTCTCGCTCACCTTCGTGCCCGCGCGGAGCGTGACGAAGAAGAACGACGCGCTGATCGCGGCCAGGCTGCCGGCTGGCTACCCGACGAGCGGACTCACGAAGGAACTCGACAAGCTCCGCAAAGCCTGGGCCGACCCGTTCCGCAAACTCCCCGGCGACCTGTCGGACGACGACCTGGCCGATGTGGCGACGGTCAGCGCGCTCGTCGGCCTCTCGGTCTTCTCCGGCGACCAGAAGGTCCTCACCGACCCGCGTGCCCTCGGCGTCCGCACCGCCTTCCGACAGGCGCTCTACGGCAACGCTGCGTTCCGCGGCCTCACCGACGATCGCAAGCAGTCCGCGGCCGAGATGCTGCGCATCCGCACGCTGCTGGCATACCGCACGTATGGCGAGGAGCGGACCCAGAAGGACTGGCAGGGCGTCCGCCAGGTCCGCGCCGACCTGCGGGCCTGGATGCGCGCAGGCCTGGGTGTCGACCTCGCGAAGGTCGAGCTGGGGGACCAAGGACTGCGCCGCCGGTAACGTCGCTCGGATGCCAGCTGAGTCGATCCACAGCCGCGAGTCCGATCACCAGCGCGCGCGGGAGATCGCCGAGCGTGGCCTGATCCTCAAGACCACGGTGGGCTCCGTCGTGCACGGCCTCTCGAATCCCGGGACGGACGACGACGACCAGCTCGGCGTCGCCATCGAGCCACCGGCGTACCTCCTGGGTTTCCAGCGCTTCGAGCACTTCGTGTACCGCACGCAGCCCGACGGCCAACCGAGCGGGCCAGGCGACCTCGACCTCACGATCTACGGGCTTCGGAAGTTCTGCACCCTGGCGCTGAAGGGCAGCCCAACCGTGCTGCTGCCGCTGTTCGTCACGGGCGGCGAGCATCTGCTGCACCGCACGCCGCTGGGGTTGGAGCTGCAGGAGCTGGCCCCTGCGTTCGTGGCGCGGTCGACCGGTCGCGCGTTCCTCGGCTACCTGTCGGCCCAGCAGCGAGGGCTACTCGCCGAGCCAGATGCGGCCTCACGCATCCGCGAGCGATCAGCGGAGCACGGCTACGACACGAAGTACGCCATGCATGCCCTGCGCATCGGCCTGCAAGGCATCGAACTTCTGACCACCGGGCGGATCACCCTGCCCGTCACTGGCGAGGACCACGCCTTGCTTCGCGCCGTCCGGGCCGGGCAGCCGGTGCTCGGCGAAGTCACGGCGCAGCTCGACCGCGTCATTGCCGAGCTTGAAGCGGTCACGGAGCAGGCGGATGTCCCCGAGCGCCCTGCGGTCGAGGAGGTCGACGCGTTCGTCACGCGCGCGTACCGGACGACCTGGGACGCGTGGGACGCTCACTGAGTCCTTCGAGTTCCCCGAAAAACGCCTCGACGGCCGCCACCGCGGCCCGCTCGGTGATCCGGGCGAACCGCTCTGGCTGAGGCGCGAGGCGGTCAGTCGTCACCACCCCGCGCTCGCCGGCCGAGCTGGCCCACCCGGCGGGGGCCGAAGCGAACCAGTCCGCTCGCGTCGAAGCGGACTGGCCGGCTGGCGCCGGAGCAGACTGGCTGCCCCGGCGCTCCTGGATGCTGCTCGACCGGCGCACGGCTTCGGCCTAGTACTCGTCCCGCGTGGCGCGGGCGACGGCGAAGCCGAGAATCGCGGTGAGCCAGGCGATCAGGACGAGCCCGGCCGTGCCGAGCGCGATCGTGATCGACGGCGACTCGGGCGTCGCGTGGCCAAGCTGGCCCACCACGCTGACCACGTTGGGCAGGAGGTAGTCGCCGGCATCCTGGGATACCTCGGAGCGCACGACCTCCGTGAGGATCGAGCCGGCGAGGAACAGCACCAGCGCGACGCCGATACCGGCGCCATTGGAGCGCAGCATCGTGCCGACGGCCATGCTCACCGCGCCCCACGCCATCGACCCGAGGGTGGTGCCGAGCAGGACGCGGCCGATCACCTCGGCGGACTGGCCATCGCCCGCCATAGCTGCGGTCGCGATGATCGCGGCAGGCGCCGCGAACAGGGCGATCGCAGCGCACAGGGCAGGGAGCCGCAGGAGCACGAGCTTCCAGCGCGGCTGGCCGGTGAGGACGAGGTAACGCATGGTGCCCTGGGACGTGTCGTAGCTGCCGACGAGCGCGCCGATGATGGTCGCGCCGAACACCACCGGGATGCCGAACGCCTGCCCCCAGACGTGCTCGGTTTGATCGCCGCCGGCGAGAACGGCCACCAGCAGTGCGACCACGAGGGCGACGCCCATGGCGCCGTAGAAGGAGCCGCGGCGGCGCGTGATGCGCTGCAGCTCGAACGTGATGAGGCTCATCGCGTGATCTCCACGGGGCGCTCGGTGGTGGTTGGGGTGGTGGTGGTTGGCGCCATGGGGGCTGGCGCGTTGGGGCCGGAGCGACGACCGAGCCGGCGGCCGATCTGGGCACCTAGGCCGGGGCCGTTCGGGATGTCGAAGTCCACGGTCGATGGGGCCGCTGTGTCGCCGAGTTCGCCGGCGGAGCCGCCGGTGATCTCCAGGAAGCGGGATTCGAGGGTCGCGGTGCGGGGAGCGAGTTCGAGCAGGCCGGCGCCGCCAGCGAGCATCCGCTCGGCAGTCGCCCGGAGTTCAGGCGCCCCCGAGGCGGTCGTCGCGATTTCCAGTCGGCCGAATTCGCCGCCGCTGACGCCGCGCACGAAGGGCAGTTCGGAGGCGACGCGCCGAGCCGCGTCGAGGTCGTCGACGCGCACGAGGATCGCGTTGCTCGCGCCTTGCACGAGCTCCTCGATCGGGCCCATCGTGACGACGCGCCCGCGCTGGATGATCGCGACATCGTCGGCCATGCGCTCCACCTCGTCGAGGATGTGGGAGGAGATGAAGACGGTCCGGCCCTCGTCGACGAGTGATCGCACCATCCGGCGGAACTCCACGAGGCCCGCGGGGTCCAGGCCGTTCGTGGGCTCGTCGAGGAGCAGCAATTCGGGATCGTTGAGCATCGCGCGGGCGACGCCGAGCCGCTGCCGCATGCCCAGCGAGTAGGCGGAGACCTTTTGGTCGCCGGCGTCCTGGAGGCCGACGCGGGCGAGTTCGCCAGGGATGCGTCCGGCGGCGGCGCGGTCGTAGTGGGCGGCCCAGATCCTCAGGTTCTCAGCGCCCGTGAGATACGGGTAGAACCGCGGTTCCTCGACGATCGCGCCGACGCGGCTCAGCGCGTCGCGGGTGTCCTGCGGGATGCGGCGGCCGCGGACGCGGATCTCCCCGGCGGTCGGGCGGGCCAGGCCCAGCATCATCCGGATCAGCGTGGTCTTGCCGCAGCCGTTTGGCCCGAGCCAGGCGAAGCAGCGCCCGGCGGCAACGTCGACGGTGACATCGTCGACCGCCGCCTTCCCGCCGAACTTCTTGGTGACGCCCTCAAGGGCGATGATCGATTCCATGCCTCGGAGCGTCGCGGCCGAGCGGCCCCGCGCCAATCGGGGGAGCCCCTGAGCCGACCCTGGGGTCGCCCCGGGACTCAACCCCGAGAACGGGCCGGGGTTCAGCGCCCGCGCCAAGCGAGGACCCAGTCCGGGGACCCAGTCCCCGGACTCCTCAGTCAGGCTCGCCGCCGGCCGAAGGCTTGCTTCCAAAAGCGCCCGTTTTGGTCGATCCCGGAAGCAAGCCCCTCACACCCCCCCCTCGCGGCGGGCCGAGGGTTTGCTTCCAAAAGCGCCCGTTTTGGTCGATCCCGGAAGCAAGCCCCTCACACCCCCCTCGGAGTGCCTCGGAGTGGAAGCAGCCGGCTGCCCGGCCCGCGCTTAGTACTCGTCGCGCTCGGCGCGGGCGATCGCCAGCCCGACGATCGCGACCAGCCAGATCACGAGGGCGATCAGCGCGCTGGCAAAGGGCATCACGGAGGGGTCCGGGCCGTCGTTGCCCGTCGGCATATGACCAAAGCGCGCCACCACCGCGGCGACGTTGGGCAGCAAGTAGTCGCCGACCGTCTCAGAGACCTCGAGGCGCACGAGCAGCGAGATGGTGCTGCTGAGGAGATAGAGCACGAGCGCCACGGCGATACCGGCGCCGTTGGAGCGCAGCAGCGTGCCGATGGCGAGCGCCACGATGCCCCACGTCACGCCCTCGGTGAGGCCGCCGAGCATCGCCCGGATGATCGCTGCCCCGTCGTCCGGGCCACTGAGCATCGCGATGGCACCAACGACCATCGCCGGGAGCGCCATCAGCGCCGTCGCTGCGATCAGGGCCGGTACACGGATCACCACCAGCTTCCACCGCGGCACACCGGTGAGGACCAAGTAGCGCATGGTCCCCTGGGCCGTGTCGTAACTCCCCGCCAAGGCGCCGACGACCGTCGCGCCGAACACGAGCGTCGTGGCGATCACCTCTTGCCACACGTCCTCCGTCTGATTCTCGGATCCGGCGACCGAGGCAACCAGCAAGGCGATCGCGAACGCGACGCCCATGACGCCGTAGAAGGAGCCACGTCGGCCGACGATGCGGCGCAGCTCGTACGCAACGAGGGTCATGCGCCTGCTCCCGGCTTGTGGAACGACGGCGCCCCGGGCGGGGTGCCGGGCGGAGTGCCGGGCGCGGCGCCCGGTGGCGGCGACGCGGACGCCTTGAGCTCACCGGCCGAAGTCCCGGTGATCTCAAGGAAGCGCGATTCAAGGCTGGCGGCGCGCGCCACGAGTTCGAACAGCCCGATGCCGTTCCCGACGACCCGCTCGGCGGTCGCGCGGAGCTCGAGATCACCGGAGGCCACCACCGACAAGGTGACCCGACCGTTCTCGCCCGGCTCCACGCCCTGCACGAACGGGAGATCTGCGACCGCCGCGAGGGTCGCGTGCTGATCACTGACCCGAATGACGATCGCGCTGGTCGCGCCGCGGGTGAGATCGGCGATCGACCCGACCGACACCATCTTGCCGCGCTGGATGATCGCGACATCGTCGGCCATCCGCTCGACCTCGTCGAGGATGTGCGAGCTGATGAACACCGTGCGGCCTTCGGCAACGAGCGACCGCACCATCTGGCGGAACTCGACCAGTCCGGCGGGATCCAGGCCGTTGGTCGGCTCGTCGAGGAGCAGCAACTCGGGGTCGTTGAGCATCGCACGAGCGACGCCCAGCCGCTGCCGCATGCCGAGCGAGTAGGCCTTGACCTTCTGGCCCGCGGCGTCGGCAAGTCCGACGCGCGCGAGTTCGACGTCGATCCGTCCGGCGGCGGCCTTGTCGTAATGCGCGGCCCACGTCTTGAGGTTGTCGCGACCCGATAGGTACGGGTAGAACCGCGGCTCCTCGACGATCGCGCCGACGCGACTCAGCGCCAGTCGCGAGTCCTTCGGCACCCTGTAGCCGCGCACCGTGATCTCGCCGGCGCTGGGCCGCGCGAGGCCGAGCATCATGCGAATCAGGGTCGTCTTGCCGCACCCGTTTGGCCCGAGCCAGGCGAAGCAGCGCCCCGCCTGCACGTCCACGGTGATGTCGTCGACGGCGGCCGTGCCCCCGAAGCGCTTGGTCACCCCGCGCAGGGTGATGATCGGTTCGGTTGTGACCATGGCGCGCACACTACGTGGCGGCGCGGGGGCAGGCGCAGGTCGCCGACCGGAGCCAGCAGTCCAGGCTCAACGAAGCGCTGGCCGGGAGCGTGAACGGCCAAAATGTGTCGTTGGGGCAACAACAAATGGCCGCTCACCGCCGGCTGGCCGCTCACCGCCGCCTGGCCGCTCACCGCCGGCTGGCCGCTCACCGCCGGCCGGCTACTCAGCGCCGGCCGGCTACTCACCGCCGGCTGGCCGCTTTGCGGGTCAATGGCCGGACTCCGCGCTACCCCGGCAGCCGTGCCACGCCGACCAGATGCCGCCGCACCGGCACGATCAGCGGCGGGCCGACCGTGTGGGTGCGCTCGTCAACGATGGTGAAGCCTGCGTCGCGAATGGCGTCGCCGGTGTGGCGAGCGACGTGGCAGCCGCCTCCGAGGCGCGCCCACACCCCCGACCGATCGAGGGCTTCCTGCACACGCAATCCCTTGCTGCCCGTCGGCTCGGCGACGTGCTCGAAGTAGCGCAATTCGCCGCCAGGGCGCAACACGCGGGCGATCTCGGCGAGCGCTCCGGCCTGATCGGGCACGGTGCACAGGACGAGGGAGCAGACGACGGCGTCGACGGAGTCGTCATCGAAGCCCAGATGATCGGCGTCGCCGGCGCGGACCTCCACGCGGACCGGCGCACGCTGGGCTGCCTGCTCCGCAGCATGCCGCAGGTACGGCTCGGGCTCGATCGCCACCACGCGATCGACCGACGGCGGGTAGTGCTCGAACATCGTTCCCGACCCAGCCCCGACCTCAAGCACGAGGCCTGAGAGGCCGGCGACCAGCTCGCTTCGCTCTTTGCGCATCGACTTAGGCTGGGCCCGCGCCATCGCCAGCGCCCACGCGCGAGCGAAGAGCGGATGGGCATGGTCCGTCGAGGTCGAGGTCGTCGCGATCGGCATGGGTCGAGCGTACGCCGGTCGGCCTACAACGCAAAGAACACGCCGCGCGCGGGCGAGTTCCTCTGAGAATTTCGAAGGCGAGTTCAGGAACCGTGAACGAGCCGTCAGGGGCCTCCAGCGTGCCCTCCCGCCAAACCCGCGGGTCCTAGTTACCCTTTGGCGCGTGACCGTCGCCCCCCGAGACCACCCGCAGGAGAACGCTGCGGGCGCGCCCGGGCACTCGGTGAACCCTGGCGGTGCACTGTCTGACGCCGTCGCGTGGGAACCACGCTCGCGCCTGGGCAAGCTCGCGATGGTGCCGATCGGGATGGTGCCCGGGCCGCGTCTGCTGCGCGCCCACCAGATCTCCACAGGCGTCGCGCTCGTCTTCTCGAACCTCGTCGGCGCCGCGATCCTGATCGTGCTCAACCTCGCGGTGATCCCAGGGTCGCCACTCCCCGAGGGAGACGCCCGGACGCTCGGCATCGCCGTGATCTCGGCCTACCTCGCGATCGCCTTCGTGGTCGGCGGCGTGATGATCTTCCGCCAGTCCGATCGCGCGTGGCTGTGGCTCCGGCAGAACCGCCCGCCGACCGAGCGCGAGGAACTCGCCGTGCTGCGAGGCCCACTGCGGGTGCTCTGGGCCTTGATGATCTTCTGGATGCTCGGCACCGTGATCGCCTTCACGGTCACGACCATCGCCGACTGGCGCCTCGGCCTGCGCGTCGGCATCACGACCCTGATCGGCGGCCTCTCGACCAGCGCCTTCGGCTATCTCCTCACCGAGCGCGTCATGCGAACCGCGGCGCGCGTCGTCCTCCCCCACCGCGACGACACGGCCCCGCCCGCGCTGCCCGGCGCGCAGACGCGGCAGATGATGACCTGGGCCCTGGGTACCGGCAGTGCCGTCTTCGGCGTCTGGATCGTCGGGCTGCTCGTCTTCACGGGGGCGATCACCCCCGATCCGGGCGTCAGCTGGGAGCACTTCGCGCGGCGGCTCGCGATCGTGATGCTGGTCCTCGGCTCGATCTCGCTCTCCATCGGACTCGTGGCCGAGTTCGTCTCGGCGCGCGCGGTGTCGGACCCGATCAAGCAGCTGCGCAGCGCCATCCAGCGACTCACCGAGGGCGACCTGACCGCCCGCGTCGCGATCGATGACGCCAGCGAGGTCGGCCTGCTGCAGGCCGGCTTCAACCGCATGGCCGCTGGGATCGAGGAACGCGAAGAACTCCGCGACCTCTTCGGCCGGCATGTCGGCGGCGAAGTCGCCGACACGGCGTTGGAGCGCGGCTCCGAGTTGGGCGGCGAGACCGTGCACGTCGCGGCCCTGTTCGTCGATGTCGTCGGATCCACGTCGCTGGCGATGGAGCGGCCCGCGACCGAGGTCGTCGAGCTGATCAACCGCTTCTTCGACATCGTCGTGTCGGTCACCAGCAAGCACGGTGGTTTGGTCAACAAGTTCGCTGGCGACGGCGCCCTCGTGGTGTTCGGCGCGCCGGTCGCCCAGGACGACACCGCCACCAGCGCGCTGCGTGCTGCACGAGAACTTGCAGCGACGTTGGAGCGCGACGCCCCCGAGACGCCAGCCACGATCGGCCTCTCCGGAGGCGACGTGATCGCCGGCAACATGGGCACCCGTGAGCGCTTTGAATACACGGTCATGGGCGACCCCGTGAACGAGGCCGCTCGCCTGAACAGCCAGGCCAAGGGGCTCCCGGGCCGCGTTGCGGCTGCCGGCAAGCTCGTCGCGGATGCCGCGCCGGACGAACAGGCGCACTGGGAAGTCCTGTACTCCGTCGTGCTGCGCGGTCGCAGCGAGCGCACCGAAGTCGCCTCACTTCGGACCAAGCGCACACTGGACAATCCGGCGCAAAGTGGACCGGCCCTGCTAGCTTGAAGGTTGCGCGTGGCCCCAGCGGCCGCGCCGGGCAGCTCGCCAGTGCATCGCAAACAGCGGTCGTAGGGGTAAGTCGCCAACTCCCCTATGGCCCTCGCATCACTCCGCGAGCAGCCTGCGTAACGCGGAACTTCTTTCGCGAAGCGCTCCATTCACATGCGGCAGGCCCACGGCCTGAGACCGCGAGCGGCCTTCGCCGCGAAGGAAAACCTATGACTCCCACCACTGCTGCCGATCCGGCAACGGAAATCGTCGCCGATCTCAAGACGCCGATTGAGGCCGTCACGTTCCGCGATCTCGGCGTGTCGAACGCTGCGGCCACGGTCCTCGAGAAGCGCGGCTACACGCACCCGCTTCCCGTCCAGGCGATGGTCCTCCCGGACATCCTCGAGGGCAAGGACATCCTCGCCAAGTCACCGACCGGTTCCGGCAAGACGCTTGCCTTCATGGTGCCGCTGCTCGACTCGCTCGACGCCAACGAGACGGGCCGCCCCGGCGCCCTCATCCTCGCGCCGACCCGTGAGCTCGCTTCGCAGATCGTCGAAGAGTCCCGCGAAGTCGCGCACGCCCTCGCGCTGCGCGTCGTCGCCGTCTACGGCGGTGTCGGCCTCCAGAAGCAGGCTCGTGAAGCCGCCCGCGCGCACGTCATCGTCGCAACCCCGGGTCGCCTCGAAGACCTCATCCAGCGCCGCGCGTTCTCGCTCAAGGACGTGGAGATCCTCGTCCTCGACGAGGCCGACCGCATGCTCGACATGGGCTTCAAGCCGGCGATCGACCGCATCGTGAAGATGACGCCGGACAACCGCCAGACGCTCTTCTTCTCGGCGACGCTCGACGGCGAAGCCGGCCGCATCGCCGCCGACTTCACGGTCGACGCCCAGACGCACGTCTTCGCGCCGCCGGAGCGCCCCATCACGGAGATGGACCACCGCTTCGTCGACACCAAGGGCGAGGACAAGGTCGAGCTCCTGCTTGACGCCCTCGAGGAAGAGCGCGGCCTCGCGATCGTCTTCGTGCGCACCAAGCATGGCGCCGACCGCCTCGCGCGTCGCCTCGACGACGTCGGTGTCGACTCCGGCGCGATGCACGGCGGCAAGAGCCAGTCGCAGCGTGAGCGCGCCCTCAAGGCGTTCGAGCGCGGCAAGATCAACGTGCTCGTCGCGACCGACGTTGCTGCCCGCGGCATCGACATCGACGACATCACGCACGTCATCAACTACGACGCCCCGGAAGACCGTGAGGCGTACGTCCACCGCACCGGCCGTACCGGCCGCGCAGGGCGCACCGGTATCTCGGTCACGCTCGTGGCTCCGGGCCAGGAGGGCGAGGTCGCTGGCATCGTCCGCGAGCTCGGTCTCGAGGACCGCTTCGAGGCTGCCGGGCTTGACCCGCACGCTCGTGGCGGCAAGAAGAAGGGTCGCGGCGGCCCGCGCTTCGGTGGCGGCGGCGGCGCTGATCGCTTCGGCGGCGGTGGCGGCGGTCGCTCGCATGGCGGCGGTGGCTACGGCGGTGGCGGCGGCTCGCGCAGCAGCTATGGCAACAGCGGTCGCGGCGGCCACGGTGGTGGCGGCCAGGCCGGCGGACGCCGCGGCAACCGCTAACCAAACGCCTGTTTTCCGGTGACGTGGCCTGACCGGGCCACGTCACCGAGGCCTTGTGCGACGGCCCCGACTGGTTTAGGACCGGTCGGGGCCGTCCCCCTTTCGGGGGTCAACGCGTCGAATTAGAGCGTTGGCGCGCCACAAACGGGGGCCGCGTCCCACCGCTGTGTGACTTTTCACACGCCGAGTGTCCGGCGTGGGAGACTCTCGGCATGCTGCGCCCCCCTATTCGCAGCGAGCGCCAGCCTCTGTCCCCGGCGCAGCTGATGATCCCGGTCGTGATCGGGATTGCGGCGGCACCCGGCTGGTTCCTCGTGTCCGCCGTCACCGGGTCCGATCCCACCTCGGACGACGTCCACGCGGCCGTGACGCTCGTGGTCGCTGCGCTCCTCGCGAGCTTCGGCGCCGTGATCGCCGCCCAGGCGTGGCGGAAGCGCGACGCGCGCACCATGCTCGGCGCCTTCTCGATGGGCGCCGCCACGATTCTGCTCACGACCGAGGGCCTGGCGCTCACGCGCGATGTCGCCCCGTACGCGGGCGTGATTCGCCTCCCCGAGCTCCTTGTGATCCCCGCCGGAGCGGCGATTCTCGTGTCGGCCCGGATCCGGGGCGTCGTGCGTCCGGGTCGCGAACTCGTGGTGCTGCGGACCGGCGCGATCACGCTCGCGATCACGGCCGCTGTGTGCTCCGCTTGGGTCGCCGCACCGACCGCCGTCGCCATGCCGATCGGCGCCGGGAGCCTGAGCGCCTGGATCCTGTTCGGGGCCGCCGCGCCGCTGCTGATCGTGACCGCGTGGAGCGCCTGTCGCACCGCGCTCCTCACTCGTCGCCCCCTGGACGGCGTCCTGTGCGTCGGCCTCCTCTGGTTGATTCCCGCCCACCTCGCGCTCACCACCTCGTTGCCTGGCGATGCGCGCTGGGCCGCTGGCCATGCGCTCCAATTCATCGGCTTCGCGCTGATGGCCGCGCAGACCGCCGTCGATCTGTCCCGGCACGTGTCGTCGGGGTCGCTGACCGGTGGCCTGCGCAGCACCGCGCTGGTGGAGCGATCGGCGGAGTTTCTCGGTGCGCGCGTGTCGGCGCTGGTGGATCGCATGGTCGACAAGGACCCGTCGACCGCCGGTCACGTCGAGCGCGTCGCCGTGCTCGCCGTGCAGATGGGCGAGCACCTGCACCTCCCGACCGGCCGCCTGCGCCTGCTGGCCGCCGGGGGATTGCTCCACGACATCGGCAAGCTGTCGGTCCCGACCGAGGTCCTCCAAAAGCCGGCCCGCCTGACCGACGAGGAGTTCGACGTGGTGCAGCGCCACCCGGTCGACGGCCGCGCACTCCTGACCGAGCTCGGCGGCTTCCACCCCCTTGTCCTCGAACTCGTCGAGCATCACCACGAGCGCGTCGATGGCACCGGCTACCCGCACGGCCTCGCGGGCGACGGCCTGCCGCTCGAGGTCCGCATCCTCGCCGTCGCCGACGTCTTCGACGCCCTCACCACCGACCGCCCGTATCGCCGCGCCTGCACCGCCGCCGACGCCCTCGCCGAGCTCGACGCCCAAGCCGGCTCCGGCCTCGACCCCCGCTGCGTCCACGCTCTGCGCAACGTCCTCGGAAGCGACCAGCTCGTCGCAATCGGCCGCCGCGCCAACCGCGTACGACCTCAGCTCGCCGGCGCTGTGCGCCGCAACGGCTCGCAGTAGCGGCCCAGCGGGCGGGCCGGGCCGGGCCCGCCAAGGTTGGGCTCCAGAACCCGCGCTCACCGCGGCAAACAGAGCCCAGCGGGCGCCGAGGCTAGAGCCCTGACTTCGCGGCGATGTCGCGGTAGATGACCGAGAAATCCTTGGTGGCGGCCTCGCTGGCGCCGAGGGCGGCGTAGACGTCGCGGGCGTGGGCTCCGAGCTCGGCGTGGACGCCGGTCTTCTCGACGGCCGCAAGGGCGAGGCCGAGATCTTTGTTCATGAGGCCGACGGCGAAGCCTGGCTCGTAGTCGCGATTGGCGGGGCTCGCGGGCACCGGTCCGGGGACTGGGCAGTTCACGTTCAGGGCCCAGCAGGCACCGGTCGCGACCGAGCCGACGTCATAGAACGCCTGCGGCTCAACCCCGAGCGCGGTCGCGAGCGCAAACGCCTCGCTCACGCCGATCTGCTGAATCGCGAGCAGCATGTTGTTGCAGAGCTTCACGGCCTGGCCGGCACCCGAATCGCCGCAGCGCACGGCCCGTGATCCGAGCACGGCAAGCACCTCGCCGGCCGCGTCGAAGGCGTCCTGCGTGCCGCCGACCATGAACGCCAGCGTCCCCGCCTCGGCGCCAACGACCCCGCCCGACACCGGAGCGTCCAAGGCCCGCAAGCCCGCAGCCGCCGCCTCGGCCGACGCAGCGCGAGCGTCGTCGACATCGACCGTCGATGTGTCGATCAGGAGCGCTCCCTCGTCCGCATTGCTGAGGATGCCGCCGTCGCCGCGGTAGACGTCGAGGAGCAGCGCGCCGTTCGGCAGCGAGGTGAAGATCACGTCGGCCCCGGCGGCCGCTTCGGCCACCGAGCCAACGGCCGTGACGCCACCATTCACCGCCCGCTCAACCGCCTCGGGCATGAGATCAAATCCACGCACGACGTACCCGGCGTCGGCGAGATTGATCGCCATCGGGCCGCCCATGTGGCCGAGGCCGATGAAGCCGATCGTCGTCTCGTCGCTACTCATCGTGCGCTACTTCCGTCGGTGCTGTTGCTTCGCAAAGTCAGGCGGGATTGTTCTCGGTGGCGCGCCCTTGCCCACCAAACGGCACTCACGCCGCGGCATCCGAGTCGGTGCCGAACTGCAGGTCGTGCTCGCCGAGTGGCGCAAAGAACCCGGCGACGGTCGCGTCATCCACGTCCTCCAGGCGGGCCGGTTCCCACTTCGGCTGGCGATCCTTGTCGATCACCTGGGCGCGGACGCCCTCGACGAAGTCTCCGGCGCGCAGGAACCCACACGACACGCGCAGCTCCTGCACCAGCGCCTCCTCGAGGCTGCCGAGCGACGCGGCCTGCCGCAGCGCCCGCAACGTGACCTTCAGCGAGGTCGGCGAGGCCCGCAGGATCTGCTCTGCCGCCTTGCGGGCCGCCGGCTCAGGTCGCACCTGGAGCGCCGCGACGATCGCCTCGACGGTGTCTTGCGCGTACGCCTCGGCGATCCACGGGCGCGCCTCGGTGAGCGCCCCCGGCGAGATCTCGACCTCGACCGCCTGGGCTCGCTCGAGCGCCGCGTCAGTGTCGCCGGACGCCAGGTCCTCAATGAGCTGCGGCACGGCCGACGACGCAACGATCCGGTCCGCCAGCCCAGCGGCGACGGCGTCGTACGCCCCGAGCCGCGCTCCGGTGAGCGCCAGATGGGTGCCCAGTTCGCCGGCCTCGCGGGTAAACAGCCAGGTCCCGCCGACATCGGGCGCGAACCCGATCCCGACCTCGGGCATCGCCGAGACCAGCCGCTCGGTCGCCAGGCGATGCGTCGCGTGCCCGGCCAGCCCGATGCCGCCGCCCATCACGATCCCGTCCATCACCGCGACGATCGGCTTGGGGAACCGGGCGATGCGCGCGTCGAGCACGTACTCCTCGGTCCAGAAGGTCCGCGCCTCGTCGGTGCCAGCCTTCACCGACTCGTGCAGCGCGACGATGTCGCCGCCCGCGCACAACCCGCGCTCCCCCGTCCCGTCGAGCAGCACGACCTGAATAGCCGGATCGGCCTCAAACCGGTCGAGCCCCACATGCAGCTGGCGCACCATCTCAAGCGTGAGCGCGTTGATCGACTTCGGCCGATTCAGCGTCAGCCGCCCCAGCGCGCCCGTCGCCCGCACGAGCACGTCGGTGTCGACGGCGTTCGGCTCCACGGCCGCCCGTGCAACGACCCTCACGCGCCGGCCCGCCCGAGGACGTCGCGCGACACGATCAGCCGCATCACCTCGTTCGTGCCCTCGAGGATCTTGTGCACACGCAGGTCGCGCACGAGCTTTTCCATCCCGTATTCGGCGAGGTAACCGTAGCCGCCGTGCAGCTGCAAGCCGCGATCGGCGACCTCCAGGCCGACGTCCGTCGCGACGCGCTTGGCCATCGCGCAGAGGCGCGTCTTGTCGGCGTCGCCGGCATCCAGCGCCGACGCCGCGCGCCACAGGAACGTGCGCACCATCTCAAGCTCGGTCGCCATATCGGCGATGGCGAACTGCACGGTCTGGAGCGACCCGATCGACGCGCCGAACTGCTCGCGCTCGCCCACGTATTTGATGGTCTTCTCGAGCGCCGCCTGGGCCCCGCCAAGCGAGCAGGCGCCGATGTTCAGCCGACCGCCATCGAGCCCGCTCATCGCGATCCTGAAGCCCATGCCCTCGTCGCCGAGGCGGTGCGAGGCCGGCACGCGGCAGTCGTCGAAGAGCACCTGGGCGGTCGGCTGCGCCTTCCAACCCATCTTCACCTCCTGCTTGCCGAAGCTCAGCCCCGGCGTGCCGTCTTCGACGACGAACGTCGAGATCCCCTTCGGCCCCGGACCACCGGTGCGCGCCATCACCACATACACACCAGCGGTCCCAGCGCCCGAGATGAACTGCTTCACGCCGTTGATCACGTAGTCGTCGCCGTCGCGCACGGCCTTCGTCGCCAGCGAGCCGGCGTCCGACCCGGCCCCCGTCTCGGTGAGGCAGTAGGCGCCGATCGTGTCCATCGTCGTCATCGGCGGGATCCAGCGCGCGCGCTGCTCGCCCGACCCGTACGTGTCGATCATCCACGCGGCCATGTTGTGGATCGAGATGAACGCCGAGATCGCCGGGCAGCCCGTCGCGAGCGCCTCGAAGATCAGCGCGGCGTCGAGCCGACTCATCCCGGAGCCGCCGTGGTCCTCGGCGCAGTAGATCGCACCGAGCCCGAGCCCAGCCGCAGCGCGGAGCACGTCGACGGGCAAGTGATGGGTCTGGTCCCACTCGATCGCATGCGGCGCGATGCGCTCGTCGGCGAACGCGCGCACCATCGCCTGCACGTCCCGCTGGTCGGAGGACAGGTGGTACGGCGCGGTGCCGGTGACTGCGGTCATCGTTGGCGTCGTCTCGGTCGGGGAGTGGGGCGTGCAGGCATCGTCTGGGTCGGCTCGGGACGCAATGGGTGCGCTGAGGGTTGTTCTAACCCATTTGCGGCATCACGAACGACGCACCGCCGCCCTCGCCCGGGCCCTTGGGCCAGCGCTGCGTGACGGTCTTGGTCTTCGTGTAGAAGCGAATCGAGTCGGGGCCGTGCTGGTTGAGGTCGCCGAAGCCGCTCTTCTTCCAGCCGCCAAACGTGTGGTAGGCGATCGGCACCGGGATCGGCACATTGATGCCGATCATGCCGGTGTCGATGCGGCGGGCAAACTCGCGGGCGGTATGGCCGTCGCGGGTGAAGATTGCGGCGCCGTTGCCGTAGTCGTGCTCGCTCGGGAGCGACAGCGCATGCTCGAAGTCGCGCGCGCGGACGACCATCAGCGCCGGCCCGAAGATCTCCTCGCGGTAGATCCGATGCTCCGGCTGCACGTGATCAAACAGCGACCCGGCCACGTAGAACCCATTCGGATCGCCCTCGATCTTGCCCTGCCGACCGTCGACGACGAGCTCCGCACCCTCGTCCACGCCGACCTGGATGTAGTCGAGCACGCGATCCTTTGCGGCCTGGGTCACGAGCGGGCCGTAGTCGATGGCAGGGTCGCTCGGGGAGCCGACGCGCAGCGCCTCGACGCGCGGCTTCAGCGCAGCGACGAGCTTGTCGGCGGTCCCTTGACCCACGGGCACGGCGACCGAGATCGCCA
Source organism: Solirubrobacteraceae bacterium (assembly GCA_032119595.1). Classification (GTDB taxonomy): domain Bacteria; phylum Actinomycetota; class Thermoleophilia; order Solirubrobacterales; family Solirubrobacteraceae; genus JAGIBJ01. Next base: position 743,394 of record JAUMBQ010000006.1, read on the forward strand.
TGCAGCGCTCACCCGCCGAGCCGTACCCGGCACCGATGAGCTGGTCGACAACGTCGTCCATGTCGGCATCCGGCATCACGATCGCGTGGTTCTTGGCCCCGCCGAAGCACTGCGCCCGCTTGCCCGTCTCGGCGGCGCGAGAGTAGATGTACTGCGCGATCGGGGTCGACCCGACGAACCCGACGGCGCGGATCGTGTCGCTGTCGAGGATGGCGTCGACCGCCTCCTTGTCGCCGTTGACGACGTTCAGGATCCCGGGCGGGAGGCCGGCTTCGAGCGCGAGTTCGGCGAGGCGCAGCGGCACCGACGGGTCGCGCTCGGACGGCTTGAGCACGAACGCGTTGCCAGCGGCGATCGCCGGCGACAGCTTCCACAGCGGGATCATCGCGGGGAAGTTGAACGGCGTGATCCCGGCGACGACGCCGAGCGGCTGGCGCATGGAATAGACGTCGATGCCGGTGCCGGCGGCGTCGGAGTATTCGCCCTTGAGCAGGTGCGGGATGCCGGTCGCGAACTCGAGCACCTCGACGCCGCGCTGGATGTCGCCCTTGGCGTCGGCGACGGTCTTGCCGTGTTCGCTGGAGAGCAGCTCGGCGAGCTCCTGCGCGTGCTCGTTGATGAGCACCACGAACCGGTTCAGGATCCGTGCGCGCCGCTGCGGGTTGGTCGCCGCCCACGCGGGCTGCGCGGCCGCCGCGTTCGCGATCGCGGCGTCGACCTCGGCCTTGGAGGCCAGCGCCACCTGCGACTGCACGCGGCCCGTGCTCGGGTCGAACACGTCGGCGAAGCGGCCAGAGGTGCCCTCGGCGCGGGCCCCGCCGACGAAGTGCGGGATGACGGTGGCGGTGGCAGTCATGGGCGTGTCCAGGCCTCGGAGCATCGATGGGCATCCGGGGACCGGACACTCGTTCGGTAAGTGTAAGGACTCAGGGTATTGCGTCGAGGGCTCGTCGTGGGCCAACGCGTTGTCCAGTCGACACTGCGCCGCTGTGACAGGCTGCCCGCATGTCTACGACCGGTCGCCAGTACGGCGGGCGCTCCCAGGAGGATCGCCGCGATGAACGCCGCCAGCGCCTCCTGGCCGCGGGCTTGGAGCTGATCGGCCAGGAGGGCGTCGCCGCGCTGAGCGTGCGCGGCGTCTCAACGCGGGCCGGCTTGACGCCGCGCTACTTCTACGAGGAGTTCGGCAGCACCGACGAGCTCGCCCGCCAGCTCTTCGATCGCGAATTCGATGCCAGCATCGCCCGGGTTGGCGTGGCCGTGGCAGCCGCCGGCCCGGAGATCCTGGAGCGCGTGAGCGCTGCCGTCGGTGCCGTGCTCGACGTGATCACCGAGGTGCCTGAGCGCGCCGCACTGCTCCTGACCGAGGCTTCCGGCACCGGTGTACTCGCGAAGCGCCGCCGGGAGCGCATGGACGACGTAGTCGCGGTCGTCGCCGCCTTTGGCTACGGCTCCTACGGCCAGGAGAATCCGCCGCTCACACCCGCCGCCGAGCTGGAGGCGCAGCGCGCCGTGCGCTCGGCTGCGGCGTTTGTGGCCGGCGGCCTCACCCACACGATCGACGAGTGGCTCAGCGGCCGCGTCGAACGCTCCCGCGATGTCCTCCAGCAGGACCTCGCCGCCCAGATCGTCGCCGTCGGCGACGCATCGTTCGCGCAGCTGCAGCAGGCGACGAGGCGGGCGAGAAGCGTCGATTCAGGCGCAGCCGAAGGGCGGACGCCAGCAACGAAACGAGCCGCCAGCTAGGGAACGCCTGGACTGCCCTCCTCGAGCTGCGGCGATGCGCGCCGAGAGGCAACTCGAAGAGCACGGCCACCGACGCGAACATCACATCGAACCGCACGTCCAGAATCTGGGCCTCCTGGAGAGCGTCGGTCTCGCAAACGGGATTCGGCGTCATCGGTTGCCCGCCGATTGCGTCGTCGGCGAGAAGGTCAGCGACCGTAATCACGTGAGCGGGATGAGGGCATTGGGATCCGACCTCTTGATGTGCTGACCCGTGACGGGATCGATGAGCTTCCCGTCCTTGTCCATAGAGGCAACGTATCCGCCCGGGAACTCGTGGGATGCGATGCGCGTCGGACGACGCCCCAAACTGAACACATAGTGTGCCTGATTCGCTACGGTGGACTTCATGCCCGCCGAGACCGCGCACTGCAAGGCCACGTTCGCCCGTGCCGACGAGGGCTACTTCCCTGAGGGGCGCTCGGAACTGCGGCGGGTGCATGGAGAGCGAGGCGTGGGGCTGATGTTTGGCCAATTGGCGCTGACGGTCGGAGCGATCAAGCCCCTGAACTTCGTGGGGACGGCGGAGAACAGCGGACACAAGGGCGACCCGTTCAAGCGACTCACGCGCACGGCGATCGCGTTCGAGACGATCTTCTTCGGCACCAAGGCCGAGGCCGACCGCGTGCTCGCGTACACCCGAAAGATGCACGAGCGGGTGAATGGCACCCTCCCGCAGGATGCTGGGATTCATCCGGCAGGAACGCGCTACGACGCCTTCGATCCGGCTCTGATGTTGTGGACCGTCGCCGCGATGATGAACTCGGCGGAGACCATGCACGACCTGCTCGTGCGCCGACTCACGCGCGACGAGCGCGAGGCCCTCTGGCAGGACTACCGGCGGTTCGCGGGCCTGTTCGGCACTCCGCTCGAAGCGATGCCATCCACCTACGCAGCGTTCCGCGAGTACTTCGAAGCCGAGCTGATCGCCGCCGACACCGCGCTCACCGACGAGGCCCGCTACACGGGCTGGTTTGCGTCCTTCGCGATCCCAAGCCGGAACCTGCGCGGCCCCGTGCTCGCGGCCCACAACCTCGTGGTCCGCGGCAGCCTGCCGCCGGTGGTACGCGACCTCTACGGCCTCACCTGGAGTCGCCGCGAGCGACAGGTATTCGCGGCACTCACCACCGCCGTGCGCCTGGCCCGCAAGGTCACGCCGGCGCACCTGGCGCGAGGCACCAACACCGCCACCTTCGAATCCATCGCGCGCGAGGAGGCCCGCCGGCTGCGCGTCGGACAGCCCACGCCACACCTGAGGCCGGACGGATCACCCGGCACCGACTACCCGCTGCGTCGCCCGGCCGCCAGCGCCTGAGCTGGACTACGGCCTCGTGGCGACCGCAATCACCACACCTCGGCGCACCGCGCCCGCATAGGGTTCGACCCCAGATGACCGACCAGCGCCCCATCCGCACGACCATCGAGGACGGCGTCGCGACGCTAACGCTCTGCAGCCCCTCAAACGCAATGACGCTCGAATGGGGGCGGTGCCTGCAAGAGGATGTCGCGGCCATCAGCGCCTCAGCGGGCCTGCGCGTCGTGGTCCTGCGGGCCGAGGGGCGCGCGTTCTGCGTCGGCGGCGACATCAGCTCGTTCGGCACCACCGACGACCCTCGCGCGCTCCTCGAGCAGCTGGCCGGCGCACTCCACGCCAGCGTCCTGCAGCTCCTCGCGCTCGACGCGCCGCTCGTCGTCGCCGTCCAGGGCGTCGCGGCCGGCGCGGGACTCAGCCTCGTGTGCGCCGCCGACATCGCGATCGCCGGCCGCTCGGCCTCATTCATCGCCGCCTACACCGCCGCTGGACTCTCCCCAGACGGCGGCATGTCGTGGACCTTGCCGCGCCTCGTGGGCCAACGGCGCGCGAGCGAGATGCTGCTCACGAACCGCCTCGTCGGCGCCGAGGAGGCCGCGTCGATCGGCCTGGTCACCGAGACCGTCGACGATGACGCCCTAGAGCCTCGCACCGCAGCGGTCGTCGCGCAGCTCGCCGCCGGCTCGCCGGCGTCGTTTGGAGCCACCAAGCGCCTGCTACGCCGCGGCACCGACACGACCCTCGAAGAGCACCTGCCGCTCGAAGCCACGTCGATCGCTGAACTCGCCGCCTCGCCGGCCGGACAGGAGGGCATCCACGCGTTCCTCGAAAAGCGCCGTCCGGTGTTCGACGCGTAGCAGCGCTATCCGGGGGCCACGGGGCGCCCGATCGACGCCCTGTCACTCAGGCTGGGGACAGCCAAGCGAGGTCGTCGGCAGACCCGCAAGTGCCGAAAGGGCCCTCATCAGGCGGGTACTCAGCGGTATCGCGCGCCGCGCTCAAAAGAACCAGGTAATGCTATTTACCTGCACGCCCATCTGAGCTACGTTTCATCTGAGCACAACCGCCTTCAAACGGAATCCGCCACTCATCAGGCGCCTTCCGGCGATCAAGCTTCGGATCAGCAGCCAAACCAGTTTCGTCCTCCAGCGAACTCGAAACGCGCCGCCGATCCGTGTCCACAGCCGGACACTGGGGACAGAGATGAGGGCCTCTCCGATCGATCCGGTCGGGGAGGCCCTCGTCGTTTCGCCGGCGGGCTTGGGCGGAAGAGGACCGAGCCGCGGCGCGACGCCGTCGGCTGGGCCGCCGCGCTGCCCAAAGACAAGAACGAGGACCCCTCTGAGTGCGTGCACTCGGAGGGGCCCTCGTCATCTGGGTCCGATGTCCCTAACGAACCCAGACGTGGTGAGGCGGACGGCCCGCCTCTCTCAGTGGTGGGTCCAGGCATGCACCTGATCCCGTACCCAAGCCGCTACCTGTGGGGGAGCAGTGCCGTCGGCCAAGGAGGTGAGCGCGACGGGGCGATTGCCGCGTCGCGCGATCGCGTCGCGTTCCATGAGTTCGATGTCGGCGCCGACATACGGCGCGAGATCGATCTTGTTGATCACGAGCAGGTCGGCATCGCGAACGCCCGGCCCGCCCTTGCGGGGCACGTCGTCGCCGCCGGCGGTGTCGAGCACGAAGATCTGGCGGTCGACGAGGCCGCGGCTGAAGATCGCGGTGAGGTTGTCGCCGCCGGACTCGATCAGCGAGAGCTGCACATCGCCAAGTTCCTGCTCGAGGCGCTCCACCGCGTCGAGGTTCGCGGAGATGTCGTCGCGAATCGCGGTGTGCGGGCAGCAGCCGGTCTCCACGGCCACGATGCGCCGCTCCTCCAGCACGCCCGCGCGACGCAGATTGTCGGCGTCCTCGGTGGTGTAGATGTCGTTCGTCACGACCGCGAGGCCGAGTTCATCGGCCAGTTCACGGCAGAGCGCAGCGACGAGGGCGGTCTTTCCGGAGCCAACCGGCCCGCCGATTCCGATGCGGATCGGGCGGTGGCCGTGCCCGTCGCCGCGAGCCGCAGGCGCATGCGGATCCGGAAGGTGCTGATGGGGAACGCCGTCGATCAGATGCATGGCTGCGCCCCAGTCTGGCGAACCGCAAGGCGGTCGGTTTGTCCCGTTGTACGAAGTTCGGCGAGCGCAGGGAGGGTTCGCGGGGCGACAACCGCCGGGGCGCCGCGGCCGCGACGACTGGCCGGAGGCCAGCCGCGCGCCGTCAGCCCCATTCGCTCAGCGCAATTCGCTCTGCGGGACCGCAACCGGAAGCGGGTGCGCGTTCATCTGCGCCAGCGACAGGGTGCTCATGCCGTACAGGCGCCAGCTACGCGTGAGCCGCTTGAACCGGCCGATGCCGGCGTCGTCGTTATTGACCTGTCCGGTGACCCAACCGGACAAGACCGAGCGCCAGTAGTCGGCGCCGACGCCGAGCGTCATGCACGGGTCCGGAAGCGCGGTTGAATACGTGTCGGGAGCCAGGCGTGCACGCATGAACGTCACGACGCCGGCGACGTCGGTCGGGTCGATCACGACCTTCCCGGACGACGGCCAGAAGTGGTAGTTCCGGCCATTGCCCACGGTGACCGTCGTCGTGCCGGTACTCGTGAGGAGGGTCGGTGCGACGACGCTTTCGTCACCGACGTAGTCCTCGCGGTAGGCGCCGCCATCGAGCTTGGGAGAGGTCGCAAGGCGGCTCCATTGCCCGGTGCGCTTGCTGAGGATGAACGCGGAGAGCGCGGAGAGCTCGGTGCGGGCCCAGGGCTGGGGGTTCCCGAGGTAGCACTCGTAGACGTGCCCCCACGGAATGAAGGCGGTGAAGCCGTTCGGGTCGTTGCCCATGTGAACGCGCGGCCTGATCGGCCAGCCCCAGGAGAACGGAACGCCGTGAGGAATCGCCTCCGACCCAACGGTCATGTCGGCGCTGAGCTGCTGCTCGAGCGAGCGCACGGTGGTGACCGCGGTCGGGGTCGGAGCCGGCGTCACGACAGGAGCGGGAGCGGGAGCGGGCGGCGCCAGCGGGGTGGGCGCCGGAGCCGGAGTCGGCGTGCGAACCGGAGTCGGGATGGGAACGGGGGCCGGCGTGGGTGTGCGCACCGGCGTGGGAACGGGCGTTGGCGTCGCAAAGGCCTCGTTCTGCACCGCGCCCTTCCGGAATTTGGGGCGTGCGTCGGCGGCAGCAGCAGGCAGCGCCGCGACGATGAGCGCAGCGGAAGCGGCGCCGAGAAATCGTACTTGGAAGGACATAAACGCCGGACGGAGCGAGGGGGAACGGACAGCCAGCTCTCGGTCCAAGCGGTCGGACCGGAGACAGGAGGAGGGTGAGCAATGCTCGGCTGGGGCTTCAGGACGCCCGCGAAGGCGTGCTGTGGGCCGAAGCCTTGAGCACTCGTGACCGGGACTTGGCCTCGGGTGTGCGGTTTGGCACATACAAAGTACCAGCCGATCTGGACGGGCGCCTAGCCGCCCGGTATGTGGCCAGCCAAGACGGCGAAAAGCGCCCGAGCGCGCGTTCCCGTTTTCGCGCCCAGGACGCCGCGATGCCGCCGGGCTGCGGATCGCAGCCCGGCGGCGCCTGACCCCGAGTGCACGCCTGACCGGCGCACACTCGGGAGTCTCCGCGGAGTTCGCCTTACTGGGCGGCGCCGAAGTCGCCCTCGGGACCGCCTGAGCGGAGGACGGCCTCGGCCATGGCGCGGTATCCGGCGTTGTTCGGGTGGTAGAGACCGATGCCGCTCGGCGAGATGACCTCGTTGATCCAGCGGTACGGGTTCTCCTTGTACGGGTCCTGGTTCGGCTCATGCCCGACGAAGAGATCCTTCGTGGGAATGTAGGTCGCCAGCTCGTAGCCCGCCTCGGCATTGATGGTCGCGGAAGTCGAGACGATCGTCTCATCTCCGAGGTCGCCGAGTGCGCGTACCGGGGTGCCGGCTTCGTAGCTGTTGAACAGGCCGCGGAGCACGTACTTGTTGGGGTTCGCCAGGTACGGGTACGACAGAACGCCGACCTTGCCGCCCGGCCGCAGCCGCGCGCGGAGCTGCCGCGTGATGTCGAGGACCTTGAGTGCGACACCCGGAACGTTCTTTACGGCCGCATTGACCTTTCCTCGGCAGCGGGCCGGATCAGCGACCACGGGAATGAAGCACTGCAGCACGATCTCGATGAAGCCGACGTCGTTGCCGCCGATGGTCAGCAGGACCAGGTCGGTCTCCGGCGTGATCGACTTGATCTGCTCCGGAAGGTTCGCGGAAACCGCGCCACCACAGGCCGCAGTCGAGAAATTCACGGTGAATCCACGCGTACGCATCTTGCTCGCGTACAGCGGGCCCCAGGCGTTCGGGCTGCGCATGCACACGCCCGTCGAGCCGGTCGCGCCGACGCCGGCGGAGTAGCTGTCGCCCAGCACGACGAGGTCGAGGGTCTTGGCTTGGGCCGGGGCGGCACCGGCAGCCAGGGCGATCATCGCGCTAGCGGCGATCAGGGCCGAGCGGAGGTTCGGGACGTTCATGGGACCACTTTCGTGGGGACATGCTTCGGCGCGGTGCGAGCGGAGCGCGACCCTGAAGGGCCGCGCTCCGCTCGCGTGCTTCAGCGAATGGGACAGTGCGCGTGAGTGCCCTCACGCACACGGACCAAAGCACGTCCCCGCCGGTTCGTCAAAGCGGCCGGGCCGCCAGGATCAGACCTTTGGCGTGAGGTTCAGCAGGATCGCGTTGCCCTTGCCAGCCGTCAGTGGGCTGATGATGCCGTTGAGGGCACCGCATCCGGCGAGATCACTGATGCTGAAGGTGCCGGCAATCGGTCCCCCCGCCAGCGGGAAGAACTGCGCCTGCGTGGACTGCAAAGCGATCGACGAGATCTGCTTCGCCTGGCAACTCGAACCGCCACCGAGCTGAATGCCAAACAGTGAGACCTTCGGCAGCTTGATGCGCACCTTGGCGTTCGCCTTCAAGACGCCCGCCTTGAGCTGACCGGTGACCTTCTCCGTCGGAACGATCTGCACTACCGCCGTGACCGGCAAGAATCCAAGCGCCGTCAGGTTGCCTGTGGTCTGGGCCAACGTCAGGTCCGCCGTGAAGCAACCCGAAGGAACACCAAGTTCCGCCGCGATCCCACCCTTGAGCGGCAACGAACCCTTGACCAGCGTTTTGAGCGTCGCCGAACCAGCGAGGTCATAGCCATAGGCAACCTGCGTCGATTCGCTCACCGACGCACAATCAACCGGTGGCGCAGCGGTCGGCGTCGGCGTCGGCGTCGGAGTCGAGGTGGGAGTCGGCGTTGGGGTCGGGGTCGGGGTCGGGGTGGCTTCCGTCGTGGTGACCGGGATCGGCACCGTGAGCAAATCGACATCCCAGGGCGACGGCATCGACACGACCGAGACCTGGACGGTGGCACCTGGTTTGAGTGATGTCAGCCTGAAGCTGGACTGGTCGGCGTCGACGCTGCCGGCGGCTTGCCCGTTGACGCTCACTTCAAAACCCGTCGTCGCGTGATTGCACCAACTGGTCGGCGTGCCCGGGACCCAGGAGATCGTGGCTGAGTCCGAAGTGATGTTGGACGCCACGAAGTTGGTCGGCTGGACCGCACCGTAGATGTCAAAGCCACAGCCAGAGGTGCCGATCCAGTTGCCCTCGGGCGACACGTTGCCTGCCGCGTCTCTCGCTACCACTCTCAGCTGGTGATACCCCAGCGGGCCAAACACCGGCGCGCTGAACACCGCCTCGGTGGAGGCTCCATTGACCGTCTGCACCACCGTCGCCGCCGCCCCATCGAGGATGTCGTACGACGTGACGCCAACATCGTCACTCGACGCACCCCACGTCAACCGCACCACCCCGAAGTCGATGGGGGTCTGGGTCAGCGTGCCCGGCCGCGTCGGCGGCTGAACATCGGCGGCGAACGCTGGTGCGGCGCCAGCCGCGGTGGCAACGGTCGCGGCCACCGCGATCAGCAGACGGCGGCGCAGCCGAGGACGGGTCCTCCGTGGGATTTCGCGCAACCCGGAAACGGGCTCAGGACGACGGGCAGCTTGGTTGAACATCGAGACGAATTCCCAGGGACAAAGGGGCAGGCAAGTCTGTGCGGAGCGGACATCGAGCAAACGCGCGACGAATCAACGACACGACCCGCAGCGTACCCCGAGTGGACGACGTATGCGGGGAAACCCACACCGATCGTCGGTGAACTGCAGGTATGTGTAGCCGTTCCGCGGAATATTCTCGATGCGAGACGGCGCGCCCACTTCGGACCGTTCTCAGGCCGGACACGAACGGGCGCGGCAAGGACCAGACAGGCAGTTTCGTGGCCAGAACCCATTCCGCGCGGCGGCGGCACCTCACGTCTATGACGCTCATCGCGAGTGCGGCGGTCGCCCTCACGCTCGCCGCCGCGGCGCCAGCGCGAGCTGCATCGCCCACGCCCGCGTCGAGCCGGTTCCTGCTGCAGGCCACGGCCCTGAACGCGGCCCTCGACCAGGCTCCGTCCGAACGCGTGCCAGGGGCCCTCAACGCGGCTCCGACCGTCTCGATCCCCGCGCCCGACGGCGGCCAGCAGCGCTTCCGCGTCGTGGCTTCACCCGTGATGGAGCCGGCGCTGGCACGCCAGAACCCGTCGTTCCGCAGCTTTGCGGGGGTCGGCGTCGACGACCCCACGGCGACCGTTCGCCTCGATCTTTCGTCACTCGGCTTCCACGCGACCGTACGCGGAGAGGGCGGCGCCTGGAATGTGGATCCCGTCAGCGTCGGTGAGGCCGTCGAGCACATCGCCTACGATCCCGCCGCCTCGCCGACGGCGCTACCGCCGCTCAGGGAGGGCGCGCCGATCACCGGGCCTGCGACCGAGGCGGTCGCCCAGGCCCTGCCCGTTCCGGGTGCCTTCGTCACGCAGCGCGTCTACCGGCTCGCGCTCGCCAGTGACCCGGCCTACGCGAGCTACCACGGGACCGCGAACGTCGACCTCGCCAAGGCGGCCCTCGTGAATCGCATCAACCTCGTGCTGAACGATGATCTCGCGGTCAAGCTCGTGCTCGTCGCCGGCAACGCCGCCCTCAACTTCGACACCGCCGCGGAGTTCTCGCTGCCCGGCGGACCCTGCGGAGTGTCGGCTTGTTATCCGTCGGGCACCCCGGACTGCTCAACTGCTCTCATCCCGAACCAGTTCACGGTCGACACGATCATCGGCACCGGGAACTACGACGTGGGCCACCTCGTGGTCGGCGTGAATGCCCGCGGTCTCGCGAACCTTGGCGTCGTCGGCGTGGCCAGTTGGAAGGCGCGCGGCTGCACCGGGTCGGTGGCTCCGCGCGGCGACTACTTCGCCCTGGAGTTCGTCACGCACGAGCTTGGCCACCAGTTCGGCGCCGACCACGTGTTCAACGGCACCCAGGACGTGTGTGGCACGAGCCGCGGCGCCGCCGGGAGCGCCGTGGAGCCGGGCAGCGGGTCGTCGATCATGGGCTACGCGGGGAGCTGCCTCACCGACAGCCTCCAGTCGTGGACCGACCAATACTTGTCGCACACGTCGATCAATCAGATCCAGACGTACGTCACGTCGACGATCTCGGGGGCCACGAACGGTGGTACGCCGGTTCTGACGGCCAATCGCTCTCCCGTCGTGACCGGACCGAGCGCGTTCGTGATCCCGCCGCGCACGCCGTTCACCCTCACGGGCACGGCCACCGATGCCAACGGGCACGCCCTCATCTACTCGTGGGAGCAGGACGATGCCGGCGCGGCCCCTGGCACGGCGCTGATGGACAACAACAAGCCGAGTGGGCCGCTGTTCCGTCAGTTCGGCACCCGCAAGCCGTACTCCACCGGCGTCGACTACGACCCCGCGGGCGCCCGCCTGGCCACAGCCGCCGACCGGATTCGCACCCTGCCGGATCTTGTCCAGGTCGTGGCGGGGAACACGAACGCCGCGACCGGAGGCTGCCCAACCACCGGCGACATCCTCATCCGCATGGACTGCTTCTCCGAGTTCCTTCCGACGACCGCGCGGACCATGCACTTCACGCTCGTCGCGCGCGACCGCTTCGCGACCGGCGGCGGGGTGAGCATGGGCTCGGCGACCGTCACGGTGGCCGGGGCAAGTCCGTTCCGCGTGACCGCTCCGGCGGCCCCCGTGACCGTCACGACGGCCGACACCATCGGCCTCGCGTGGAACGTGTCCGGGACGACCGGAGCCCCGACGAACGTGGCGAACGTCCGGATCTCGTACTCGGCCGACGGTGGTGTCACATTCCCGACCGAGCTGGCGGCCAGCACGCCGAACGACGGCGCTCAAACCGTGCCTGTCCCCGATGTCATCACGTCGCAGGGGCGGTTTAAGGTCGAGGCGATCGGCCAACCGTTCTTCGACATCACGCACGTCAACATCGCGGTGGTGACTGCGGTCACGCCGACGCCCACGCCAACGCCGACGCCAACGCCGGTCGCGACGCCCACACCGATTCCGCAGCCGACGCCCACGCCGGTCGCGCCGACGCCGCCGCCTGGAGCTGTCACCCCGACGCCAAGCCCGATCGTCGAGGCTCCGCCACTCCCGTTCACCTCCTACCGCCCGTCACTGGCTGGGCAATCCGCCAAGCCGCGCCCCTCGAAGCAGGGCGTCCTGCGACTTGCGTTCGCCTGCGTGCCCGTTGAGGAGTACCTGCGGCTGCCCGACACGTGCCAGGCCCGGTTCAAGCTGACCGCCAAGCTCGGAGGCAAGACCCGCACGATCGCCGAAAAGACCAAGACGCTTCCGGGCGTCGTGAACGTCACCGTGCCCATCACCCTCTCGAAAACCGCTCGAACCGCGCTGAAGCGGGCCACCCTCCGCACGACGGTCTTCGCAAGAGTCGACGGACGCCAAGCCAGACGATCAATCGTCATCCAAAAGATCCGCTGAACACCAGCGCTGGCTGGCCACTCAAAGCTGGCTGGCCAGTCAAAGCTGGCTGGCCAGTCAAAGCTGGCTGGCCACTCAGAGCTGGCCTGGACGGTGAGCGGCCAAAATCTGTCGTCAGGACAACAGATTCTGGCCGCTCACCGCCCGGCAGGCCACTCCACGCTGGCCGGCGATGGTGAACGGCCAAAATCTGTCGTCAGGACAGCAGATTTTGGCCGCTCACCGCCCGGGCGGGCCGCTCACCGCCGACCGGGCCTCCTACGAACGACGGCCGGGCGGGCCCGAAGGCCCGCCCGGCGCGGTCGTTGGTGGCTGATGGCTCGGTGGGAGCCTCAGGCCTCTTGGCTCAGGTGAGCCCTAGAGACCCTTCGCCCAGGGGTAGGTCTTCAGGAACGGATCGGGATCGATCGGGCCGTCGGATGCCCAGACCTCGTCGATGAGACCGCTCTTCTGGATCTCGCCGATGCGGGCGGTCTTCGTGATGTGGTGGTTCTCACCGTTCACGACGACCTTGCCTTCCGGAGCATCGAAGGTGATGCCATCGGCAGCGGCCTTGATCTTCTCCGGGTCGACGGAGCCCGCCTTCTCGGCCATGAGGGCCCAGAGGTGGACGCCGACGTAGCCGGCTTCGATCGGGTCGTCCGTGTGGCGCTTCTCGCCGTAGGCCGCCTTGTAGTCCTTCACGAACTTCTCGTTGGCCGCACCCGGCGTGGTCTCGTAGTAGTTCCACGCGGTGAGGCACCCGGCGACGTTGTCGACACCGACACCGCCGACCTCTTCCTCAGCGATCGAGACCGACATGACCTGCGTCGTTTCGCAGCTCATGCCCTCGGACTTGAACTGCTTGAAGAAGGCGACGTTGGAGTCGCCGTTGAGCGTGTTGAAGATCGCGTCCGGCTTGGCCGACTTGATCTTGTTCACGACCGTGCCGTACTCCGTGTGACCGAGTGGCGTGTACTCCTCGCCGAGGATCGTCATGCCGTTGGCCTTCGCCCACGCCTTGATCTCCTTGTTGGCCGTACGCGGGAACACGTAGTCGGAGCCGACGAGGAAGACCTTCGTCTGGCCCTTCTCCTTCATGTACTCCAGGGCCGGGATGATCTGCTGGTTGGTCGTGGCACCGGTGTAGAAGATGTACGGCGAAGCCTCAAGGCCCTCGTACTGCACCGGGTAGAAGAGCAGCGACTTGTTCTTCTCGAACACCGGCAGCATGGCCTTGCGTGAAGCCGAGGTCCAGCCACCGAAGGTTACGGCGACTTTGTCGGACGAGATGAGCTTCTGAGCCTTCTCCGCGAAGGTCGGCCAGTCGGACGCGCCGTCTTCCTCGATCGGCTTGAGCTGCTTGCCCAGGACGCCGCCAGCGGCGTTGATCTCCTTGATGGCGAGGAGTTCGGCGTCGCGCACGGCGACCTCCGAGATCGACATCGTGCCCGAGAGCGAGTGGAGGATGCCGACCGGAATCTCGGTGCCGGAGTCGGCGGTGGCCGATTCGGTGGAGCCGGAGTCGGCCTTCTCGTCATCGCCACCACAGGCAGCGATTCCGGTTGAGAGGCCAAGCGCGAGCATCGCGGCGAGGGACAGCCTTTTGAGGTCTGGGCTGGACACGAAGGGCACTTCCTTGTGACGGGGTGGGTGGGTCCGAAGTGGCCGCAATTGCGGCCACTTCGAGGTTCGACATGACTTCGCAGCAGCCCCGAGGGGCGGGGCATTTGCAGTCGCGCCGCCAATGTAGGCATGACGGCAGTGCGCCATTTCCGACCTCGGTCCTAAAACGGCCTGCGAGCTTTTGGACGGTTGTCCAAGGGGCCTCCAAGTGGCCGTCCGTACCGTCGGTCCCCTGCCATGACCTCCTTCTTGTCTCAGCTCGTCGCCGGCATCAGCATCGGAGCGCTCCTCCTTCTGATCGCACTCGGGCTCACCTTCACGTTCGGTCAAATGAACGTCATCAACATGGCTCACGGCGAGTTCATCGCGGCCGGCGCCTACACCGTGTACGTGCTGCAGGGCCTGTTCGCGGTGTCGCTCACCGGCTTCGCGTTCCTGCTGTCGCTCCCGGTCGCCTTCCTGGTCGCGGGCACCCTCGGACTCCTCCTCGAGGTGACCTTGATCAAACGCCTCTACGGCAGATCGCTCGACACCCTGCTCGTGACGTGGGGCGTCAGCCTCCTGCTCCAGCAGCTCTTCCGGGATCTCTTCGGTGCGCCGAACGTGCAGGTCAAGGCGCCGACCTGGCTCCAGGGCGGCCTGGAACTCGGCGAGGTCAACATCGCTTACTCGCGCATGTTCATCGTCGCGCTCGTGATCATCGCGGTCGTCTCGATCTGGGCCTTCGCCACGAAGACCGTGCAGGGCACCCGGATGCGCGCGGTCGTGCAGAACCGACAGCTCGCCGAGTGCTCCGGCATCAGTTCCCCGCGCGTGGACCGGACCACGTTCTTCATCGGCTCGGGCCTCGCAGGCATCGCCGGCGTCGGCATCACGCTGCTGGGCTCGATCGGCCCGACGCTCGGCACGAACTACATCATCGACGCCTTCCTCGTGGTCGTCGTCGGTGGCCTCGGGCAACTCCGCGGAGCCGTGATCGCCGCGTTCACGCTCGGAATCATGAACTCCTACCTGGAGCTCGGGACCGACGCGAGCCTCGCCAAGGTCATCGTCTTCGTCGCGATCATCGCCTTCCTTCAGTTCCGTCCACAGGGCCTCGCCGTCCAGAAGACCAGGGCCCTCGCATGAGCAGCGCCACCGCCACCCCGCCGGCCCCCACCCCGCCGGACACTCCCACCAAGCGCGGCCCGCTCCTCGTCGGCCGCGACTTCGCCAAAGGCCAGATGGGCTTCGCGGTCGCCGCGCTCTGCCTCCTGTTCCTGGCGCCGGCGATGCTCTCGGAGTTCCGCCTGGATCTCCTCGCCAAGTTCGTGTGCTTCGCGATCATCGCGATCGGCGTCGACATCGCGTGGGGCTACGGCGGCATGCTCGTCCTCGGCCAGGGCGTCTTCTTCGGCCTCGGTGGCTATGCGATGGCCATGCATCTCAAGCTCGTCGAGGCGAAAGAGATGAACCTCGCCGTGCCGGACTTCATGAGCTGGTCCGGCGTGGAGAAGCTGCCGGCCCTCTGGGGGCCGTTCCAGCACAGCTGGTTCGCGATCGGAGCGACGATCCTGGTGCCGATGATCGTGGCGTTCCTGCTGGGTTCGCTCGTGTTCCGCCGTCGCGTCCGCGGCGCGTACTTCGCGATCCTGACGCAGGCGCTCGCCGCCGCGTTCGTGATCCTCCTGATCGGCCAGCAGGGCCTGACCGGCGGCACGAACGGCCTCACGAACATCACGACGTTCTTCGGCCTGGACCTCAACGACCCTGACTCCACCTACACGCTCTACATGGCCGCCGTCGTGGCACTTGGTGTCGCGTACCTCCTGGCCCGCCAGCTCATTCGCAGCCGCTACGGCAAGCTGCTCATCGCGGTGCGCGACGGGGAGGACCGCGTTCGCTTCCTGGGCTATGACCCGGCGACGGTGAAGACGATCGCCTTCACCTTCTCCGCCGGACTCGCTGGCCTGGCCGGCGCGCTGTTCGTGCCGATCGTCGGCATCATCTCGCCCGCCATGCTCGGCATCGTGCCGTCGATCGAGATGGTCATCTGGGTCGCGCTCGGTGGCCGCGCGACGCTCGTCGGGGCGGTCGTCGGTGCGCTCGTCGTCAACTACGCCAAGACCGGCCTCTCGGAGCAGTTCCCCTCAGGTTGGATCTACTTCCAGGGCCTGCTCTTCATCATCGTGATCGCGTTCGTCCCGTCCGGCCTGGCCGGCGGCCTGCGCAACACCAAGAACACGCTCAGGCAAATCGGACGGGACCGCAAAGAGCGCAGCCAAGCTGCCGCCGGGTTCGGAGAGACGAGGTTCGAATAATGAGCAAGCTGCTCGAGCTCCAGAACGTCGAAGTCGACTTCGACGGGTTCAAGGCCCTCAAAGGCCTCACCTTCACCATCAACCAGGGCGAGGTTCGGTTCCTGATCGGACCGAACGGTGCCGGCAAGACGACCGCCGTCGACGTCATCACCGGCCTCACGAAGCCCACGTCCGGGCAGGTCGAGTTCGCTGGCGAGGTGATCACCGGCAAGTCCGAGTTCGACATCGTGAAGCTCGGCGTCGGGCGCACGTTCCAGAACCCCACGGTGTTCGACGACCTCACGGTCGTGGAGAACGTCGACCTGGCCGCCAGCTACCGGATGGGCTTCCTCAAGCTGCTGCGCCAGCGCAAGTCGATCAGCCCCGAAGTCGCCGAGGCGCTGGAGATGATCGGCATGACCGACCAGGCCGAGCGCCCCGCCGGCGAGCTGTCGCACGGCCAGCGCCAGTGGCTGGAGATCGGGATGCTGCTCGCGCAGAACCCGCGCCTCCTGCTGCTCGACGAGCCCGTCGCCGGCATGAGCAAGCCCGAGCGCAAGCGCACCGGCGAGATGCTGCACGAAATCGCGAAGACCCGCACCGTGCTCGTCGTCGAGCACGACATGGAGTTCCTGCGCGAGTTCGCGTCGGTGGTCACGGTGATGCACGAAGGCGCGGTCCTCTGCGAGGGCGATGTCGCCACCGTCCAGGCCGACCCGACCGTGCAGGAGGTCTACCTCGGCCGCAGCCGCACGGCACCCGAGGACCCCACCGATCCTCCGCACGACCGGGTCTTCCCGGGCGACGACCAAGCCGTGAAGGTGGCCTAGCTCATGCTCGAGATCCAAGACCTCGAGGTCGCCTACGGCCGCACGCAGGTGCTGTTCGGATCGACGCTCACCGTCGACAAGGACAGCCTCGTCGTGCTCCTGGGCCGCAACGGCGTGGGCAAGTCGACCCTCATGAAGGCGACGATGGGCGTGATGAAGACGTTCGGCGGCAAGGTGCTGTTCGAGGGCGAAGACATCACCGGCATGACGCCGAGCCAGCGCGTCAAGCGCGGCATCGCCTACGTGCCGCAGGGCCGCGAGGGTTTCCCACAGCTCTCGGTGCGCGACAACATGAAGGTCGTCCTGGAAGCCACCGAGCATCGCCAGCAGTCGGCGATCGACGAGGCCCTGGATCTCTTCCCGCGCCTCGTGCCGATCCTCGACCGCGACGCCGGCTTCCTCTCCGGCGGCCAAAAGCAGCAGCTCGCGATCGCCCGCGCGCTCATCACGCGCCCCAAGCTCGTCCTCTTGGACGAGCCGACCGAGGGCATCCAGCCGTCGATCATCATGGAGATCGAGGACGCCATCGCGGCCATGAACAAGGCGTCAGGCCTCTCGATCCTGCTCGTCGAGCAGCACCTGGAGTTCGCGCTCTCGATCGGCGACCACTACGCCGTCATGGAGCACGGCGAGATCATCGCGTCCGGCGCCACCGCCGACGTGGAGGAGTCGACGGTCCGAGAGCTGATCGCCGTCTGATCGCCGCCAGACCGATGCTCACCTTCCGCCGCCACAGCCCGTCCTGGGTTTCGACGCTTGGACAACACCTGCTGTCCGGAGCCCGTCTAGGCTTGCGCCCATGAAGCTCACCGGACGCGAGCAGGAACGCCTGATGATCCACGTCGCGGCGATCGTTGCGCGAGACCGTCAGGCGCGCGGCCTGAAGCTCAACCATCCCGAGGCCGTGGCGCTGCTCACCTCGTTTGTGATGGAGGGCGCCCGCGACGGACGCACCGTCGCCGATCTGATGTCGGCCGGGCGCTCCGTCCTCACGCGCGAGGATGTGATGGACGGCATCCCGGAGATGATCCACGAGGTGCAGGTCGAGGCGACCTTCCCCGACGGCACCAAGCTCGTCACGATCCACGAGCCGATCACGTGAGCCGCGTGACGACCACGACGAACAGCCCACTGCGAGGGACGAGACGATGAGCGTCATCCCAGGCGGAACGAATCCGCTGTGCCTGAGCGAGGCCGTGTCGTGAGCAAGGAAGTACCTGGTGAGATCATCGTCGGCGACGGCGTGCTCGTGCTCAACGCCGGAGCGCCCGTCACCACGCTGCTCGTCGTCAACGCTGCCGATCGCCCGATCCAGGTCGGCTCGCACTTCCACTTCGCTGAGGCGAACGCCGGCCTCGAGTTCGACCGGGCGGCCGCCCACGGCCTGCGCCTCGACGTGCCCGCCGGTACCGCCGTGCGCTTTGAGCCCGGTATCGAGCGGGAGGTCGACCTCGTGCCGATCGCCGGCAAGCGCATCGTGCCGGGCCTGCGGGCGCTCACGAGCGGTCCGCTGGACTAACCGCGAGCGGGCTCGCGAGTCGCCGCTCGCCGGCGACTCACCGTTCGCGGTCGTCGGTTTCCCGGTCGCGTTCTCGGCGCCGCCGTTCGCGCTCGCGATCATCGTCTTCGCGATCTCGTTGCCGCTCCCGATCACGTTCGCGTCGCGCTGACAGCCGGGCAAGCCACCAACCGAGCGTCAGCAGAGCGATCGCGGCCAGTACACCGCCCACGACGAATACCCACGTCGGCACCCCCTCCTCCGACGGAGCGGACACGACACCGGTCGTCGCAGGCTTGGTCTTGCCTGACAGGTCGCTCTTGAGCGTGACCTCGGACTGGACCTCGGCCGACTTCCCACATCCCTGCGTGCGCACCACGGCGGTGTACGTGCCGGCCTTCAGGCCGCGCGGCCACAGAAGCGGATAGTCGATCGAGGTTCTCGCGAGGATGGTGTCGACGTCGCGATTCTCGGTGGAGAGCGGCTGGCCTCCCTGGGAGAGGGTGGCCGTGAGCTGCGGCTTGCACAGCAGGTCGCCGTCGTTGGCGAGACGGACGGTGAGGGCTGGGACCTGGGACCCAGCGATGGCCTTCAGATGGAGGATCGTTGGCTTGAACGCCTGCTGCGTGGCACCGCGAATCTTGATCTGCGTGGCGATCGCAACGCGAAGGACCTGCGTGACTGAGAATTGACCACCGGTCTTTTCACGACGCAGCGGCTCGATCGCGACGCCGCCGACATGGTCGCCCGGAAACGCGTCCGCCGGGATATCGACGGTGAACGACACGACCTTGGTGTCGCCCGGGTCGAGCCGAATCAGGGTCTTGTTCGGCGTGATCCACTTGCCGACCGCCTTGTCCGGCTGGTCCCGCGGAGCAAACACCGTGCCACCGCGGGTACTCGTGACCGCATCGACGGCGTAGACGTACAGGCGCGCGAACCGCTTCCCGGAGTTGGAGATCGACAGGTGCCCGACGAACTTGGATCCGGCATTGCGCTCCTCGACGAAGTACGCCTGCCCGATGGGCTTCCCTGCGGCGTCAACTGGACGCGCGCTGATGCCCTCCACGGAGGGCGCCGCCGACGCCGGGGACGCGAACAGGGGCAGGACGAGGAGGAGGGCGAGAAGACAGGACCGTTGCAGCGCGGTCACGCGGCGACGGGTTACGGAGCGGAGTTGAGGGTGTAGGTCCACGTGGAGTTGTACGTGCCGGAGACGGTAGACGCGGGAATGGCGAGTTCCCAGCCGAGGTTGAACTCCATCTGGCCGCGGCCAGTATCGGCAGCCGCTTGGTAGATGGTAGTTGCCGCCGCGGGAGCCGCGTCAACGGGCAGCGCGTACGAGACCGAGTTCGTCGCAGGCGTGCACGTGGAGGAGGGAAGGCAGGTCGCGGCCGCTGGCGCCGTCGGCACCGACAGCGCGGTCGCCGGAAGCTGCTTGGTCCCATCGACGCTGTGCGTGAAGCGAGTCGGCTGCATGTCGATCTTCCAGGCATCGGCCACGCCGCGGGCGTCCTGCACGCGAATGTTCTGCGCGACGGCCGGCGTCGACGTCTGGTTCGCGCCGTTCAGGGTGACGGGCTGGAAGGAAACGTTCCCTGGGGTGCTGTTGAGGAAGATCAGCGAGCCCGAGCTGATGACCTGGTCAGCCGCCGCCGTCTGCGCGCTGGCCGAACCCGCACCGAGTCCAGCGGCGGCAAACGCGCAAGCGCAAGCGGCGGAGAGCCGGACGAGGAACAGTCGGGTGGATGGGTTCATGGTCGAAGCCGTTCGGAAAGGTCGCGAAGTTGCGCTCGGACCTTTCATCGACCGCTCACCTCCCGGGCTGAGCGCTGCGCCTGACTCATACCGCATCCCACCGCTGTCCCCTGACTGAACGTCCGAATTCGGTTCAGAACGTGGACGGATCGGCCGAGTGGTCAAGGAGAAGGTGCGCGCGCTACTCCCCCAACTGACGGACAGACGATCCGGCCGCCAGCAGCAGACGCTTGGGCGAAGGACGCGCCGCGCCGCGATGCTCGCCATCCTGGCGACCGCACTCCTGGCCCCGGCTGACGCTGGCGCCGTGGTCGCCCACCGCGCAAACACGTGCGTCTTGCAGAACTCCACCAGCTCGGTGGCCGTCACCAAGCCGGCCGGCACGGTCGCTGGCGACGTGCTCGTGGCCGGGGCTTCATCCAACGACAGCGGCAACATCTCGCCACCTGCCGGTTGGACGTTGCTCCAGTCCGACCAGCCCGATGCGGCGAGCTGGTACAAGGTCGCGGGTGGGTCCGAACCGGCGTCGTACACCTTCACGGTGGCCTCGGCGTCCGACACCCTGGTCGTTTCGATCAGCGCCTTCACCGGGGGCGACACGACGACCCCGATCGCGGGGTCGGCCAAGTCCTCCGGATCGAGTTCTTCGATCCCACTGCCGAACACGACCGTCAGTCGCAATGGCAGCATGCGCTGGTCCTCGGCGGCCGCCAGTCCTTCCAACGGAGCGGTCTTCACCTTTCCGGCGCCGATGGTCAGGTCGTGCAGCCCCGGCTCCGGCTCAGCCTCAGAGGACTCAGCGCTCGGCACCGCGCATGAACCAGCAAGCGTCGCCACGACCACCTCGCGCACCGCGACCAGCACCGACTCCGACCCCTACTGGGCCTACACCGCGGTGGTCAACGCCGCACTCCCCCTGATCACGTCGATCTCGCCGACGTCCGGACCGACGGCCGGAGGGCAGACGGTCACGATCACCGGCGACCACCTCACCGGGTCCACCGGCGTGACCTTCGGCGGCACGGCCGGGACAAGCGTCACCGTCGTCAACGACAACACCGTGACCGTGACGACACCAGCACACGCGATTGGCGCCACCGAAGTCCGCATCACCGCGACTCCCGGAACCAGCGTCGACGCGGGCACGGCCGACGACTACACGTACGTCGCGCCGCCCACCATCACCTCCATCTCGCCGACCGTCGGCCCGACGGCCGGTGGCACGAGCGTCACGATCACCGGCACCAACTTCGTAGGGCTCAGCGGCGCGGCGGCCGTGCGCTTCGGCGCGACGAACGCCACGAGCTACACGGTCAACAGCGCCACCTCGATCACCGCCACCGCCCCTGCAGGCACCGGCACGCAGAACGTCAGCGTCACCACCCCCGGCGGCACCTCCGCCAACAGCGCGGCCGACGACTACACCTACTACGCCCCGCCAACCGTCACCGCGCTTTCGCCGACCGCAGGGCCCACCGCGGGCGGCACGAGCGTGACGATCACGGGCACCAACTTCAGTGGACTCAGCGGCGCCGCCGCGGTGCGATTCGGCACCACGAACGCCACGAGCTACACCGTCAACAGCCCCACCTCAATCACCGCCACCGCCCCCGCAGGCACCGGCACGCAAAACGTCACCGTCACCACCCCTGGCGGCACCTCCGCCAACACCGCCTCCGACGACTACACCTACTACGCCCCACCCACGATCACGGCGATCTCGCCGACCGATGGACCGAACGCTGGCGGCACGGTCGTCACGATCACCGGCACGAACTTCAGCGGACTCAGCGGCGCCGCCGCGGTGCGCTTCGGCACCACGAACGCCACGAGCTACACCGTCAACAGCGCCACCTCAATCACCGCCACCGCCCCCGCAGGCACCGGCACCCAAAATGTCAACGTCACCACCCCCGGCGGCACGACCGCCAACACCTCGGCCGACGACTACACGTATCACGGGGTACCTACGATCACCTCGCTCTCCCCGAGCGCGGGACCCAACGCAGGCGGCACGAGCGTCACGATCACGGGCACCAACTTCACCGGGCTCAGCGGCGCCGCCGCGGTGCGCTTCGGCGCGACGAACGCCACGAGCTACACCGTCAACAGCGCCACCTCGATCACCGCCACCGCCCCCGCAGGAACCGGCACTCAGAACGTCTCGGTGACCAACCCCGGCGGCACCTCGGCAAACACCGTCTCCGACGACTACACCTACTACGCCATCCCGACGATCACCACGATCTCGCCGGTGACCGGTCCGGCCACCGGCGGCACCGTCGTCACGATCACCGGCACGAACTTTGCGGGGCTCAGCGGCGCCTCGGCCGTGCGCTTCGGCACCACCAACGCGGCCAGCTACACGGTCAACAGCGCGACTTCGATCACCGCCACCGCCCCCGCAGGAACCGGCACCGAGAACGTCAACGTCACTACGCCCGGCGGTACGACCGCCAACACCGCCGCAGACGACTTCACCTACGTCCCGGCACCGACGGTCACGAGTCTCTCGCCGACGGAGGGCCCCACCGCCGGCGCCACCGTCGTCACCATCACGGGTACGAACTTCACGGGTGCGAGCCAGGTCCAGTTCGGTGGCACGAACGCCACCGGCTACACGATCGTCAACGCCACGACCATCACGGCCACGGCGCCAGCCGGCACGGGGACCGTCGATGTGCGCGTCACCACCGTCGGCGGCACCAGCGCCAACACCGCCTCCGACAACTACACCTACTACGCGCCGCCAACCGTCACCGCGCTGGCGCCGAGCAGCGGTCCGAGCTCCGGTGGCACGCTCGTCACGATCACCGGCACGAACTTCGCCGGGCTGTCGGGAGCGTCGGCGGTCCAGTTCGGCGGCGTCGACGCCACGAGCTACACGGTCGTCAATGCGACCACGATCACGGCGACCGCGCCGGCCGGCACAGGCACGGTCAACGTCCGCGTCACGACGCCGGGCGGCACGAGCACCAACGTCGCCGCCGACGACTTCACCTATATCCCGGCTCCGACCATCACGAGCCTCTCGCCAGACGCCGGACCGACCGGTGGCGCCAACACCGTGACCATCACCGGCACCAACTTCACGGGCGCCACCCAGGTGCAGTTCGGCGGGACGAACGCCTCGGGGTTCACGATCGTGAACGCCACCACGATCACGGCCACGGCCCCCGCCGGCACCGGAGCGGTGAGCGTGCGCGTCACCACCGGTGGTGGCACGAGCGCCGACACGGCGGCCGACAACTACACCTACGCCCCCGCGCCCACCGTCACCTCGATCAGCCCGATGAGCGGTCCGGCCCCAGGTGGCACCGCCGTCACGATTACCGGCACGGGCTTCACCGGCACCACCCAGGTCCAGTTCGGCGGATCCAACGCCTCCGGGTACACCGTCGTGAACGCCACCACGATCACGGCCACGGCTCCGCCCGGCACCGGCACCGTGGACGTCCGCGTCACCACCCCAGGGGGTGTCAGCCCGAACACCGCCGCCGACGACTACACCTACGTCCCTGCGCCGACGGTCTCGTCGATCGCTCCGACCAGCGGCCCGACTACCGGCGGAACGCTCGTCACGATCACCGGCAGCCAGTTCACGACCGTCACCCAGGTGCAGTTCGGCGGGACGAACGCAACCGGGTTCACGGTCGTCAACGGCAACACCATCACGGCGACGGCGCCTGCACACGCCGCAGGTCTCGCCGACGTCCGCGTGACCAGCCCGAGCGGGACGAGCGCCGATACGGCCGCGGACGACTTCACCTTCATCGGGCTGCCCACCGTGACCGCGCTGTCGCCCGACCAGGGCACGTCGATTGGCGGGACCACCGTCACCATCACCGGCACCGAGTTCACGGGTGCCACCGCGGTCACGTTCGGCGGCGTCAATGCGTCCGGCTACACCGTCGTCAACGCCACGACGATCACCGCATCGGCACCCGGAGGAGCGCCAGGAACCGTCGACGTGCGGGTCACCACGCCGAGCGGCACGAGCGCGAACACGGCCGCCGACAACTACCTCTACGTCAACGCGTGCGACGGCGGCGGCCTCGCGATGTCCGCAAACAACTTCAGCTTCACCCCACATACGCTCAACGGCCTCAACGGCACCGAGACCAGCAGCGCGACGGTCCAGGTCTCAGACATGACCGCGCCCGGGTCGGGCTGGAAGCTCGAGGTCGGAAAGACGCAGTTCACCGCCGGCGCCGGCAAGTTCCTACCGACGAATGCGGCCCAGATCACCAATGCGTCGGCCACGCCGGCCGGGTCCAACTGCTCGATGCCCACGAACTCGGTGACCACCTACCCGATCCCGGTGCCGATCAGCCCATCCAAGGTGAAGATCTACAACGCCGCGGTCGGGACCGGACTCGGACCGGTCGACGTGCAGTTCGACGTGGCCCTGCAGATTCCGGCCTACGCCCAGTTCGGGACCTACACGTCGACGTGGACCTACGACCTGTCGGCCGCGCCGTAGGCCTGCAGCGACCCGACCCGCGGGTGGCACGCGCACATGGGGGCCACCCCAATTGCGACCCGCAACCTGACTAGGAGCGGGTCAGCGCTCGGTGCGCAGCCCGCGGATCAGGACCTGCTTGCCGAGTTCCAGCGCCCGGGCAGCATGCTCCGGATCGATGGCGAGTGCGTCCTGCCGCAGCATCAGGCCGGCGACTCCGTTCCAGGCGCCCCAGACAAACGCCATCGCATCCTCGACGGGCACGCGATCGATCTCTCCCGATGCCATCGCCAGTTCCAGGTCGGCAGCGATCGAGAGGATGATCTCTTGCAGGCGCTCTGCGATCTGCTGGGCCACGCCGCCATCGCAATCCTCGCCCGGCTCGACCGGCCGCATCGCGACGAACCGAAACGCGAAGGTGTGCTCCATCGCGAATCTCAGGTAGGCGTCTCCCACATTCAGCACGCGCTCCAGCGGCGACTCGGCCTGCTGCGCCTCTTGGATATACGCGTCGTTGAGGTCCATCGCCCGCGTGATCAGCACGAGCTGAAGCTGCTCCTTGCTGCCGAAATGCACGTAGAGCGACCCGACGGACACGTTCGCCCGGGCTGCGATCTCCTCGACCGTTGTGCGGGCGAAGCCCTGCTCGGCAAACAGCACGCCGGCTGCTTGGATGATCCCCGCTCGCGTCCGGGCCTTGCGCGGGTCCGGCCGACGGCGTGGACTTTGGGCATTCACCACCTGCACTCCTTTGCCTTTCGCTCGAGATCGGTACGTCTCTGCGGGCCAACGTAGCCGCTCGGCGGCGCCCCCGGAACCCTCGCGAAGCGCGGGCAAGCCGTCAGCTCGGATGTCCGTTCGAAGGGAAACGTGCGTTTAGCAGGGGATCCGTGAACGCAACTCCATATTTTTCAACGCGACTCATTTTTACCTGCAAAGAGTAGTTTTTTAAGCAACCGTCAATTACGTCGCCCAACCCCTTGACAGCGCCTTGTTGGCGGTGGTAATCCTGGTTGCCCGGGGGGCAAATACCCCTCGGTGTCCCAGTTCTTCCCCTCCGAGGAGTTCCCATGTCCCGTCCGTTCAACCGCCTGCGGCGGTGGGGATCCGTCGCGGTCGCAACCGGCACGTTGATGGCCCTTTCCGCCCCCAGCGCGATGGCGATCGTCCCCGCCGATGTGCCCGACATCGGCGCTGACACCGGCCGATTCACGCTGCCGATCACCTGCAACATCACGGTGCCACTGCTCGGCAACCTCAAGGTGCTCGACCTGGCCGGCACCGTCGACATCAAGGGCATCGCGCCGGTCCAGCTCGCGCCCGGGCAGCCGTTCTACCTCAGCCAAGGCGCTGGCGCGCTCACCCTCCCGTCATGGCTCAGCACGCTCGGCGGCCTCGTCGCGATCAACCGCGCGGACGCGAAGGTCACGATGCTCAACATCGCGGCGACCGGTTCCACCCCGAGCATGATCAACGTCGCCGACCTTCAGCCGCTTGCCGTCAGCAACATTCCCATCGTCGCGGGCAAGCCGATCGTCGTCGGGCTGCCGAAGACCGGTCACTTCGACATCGGGCCGTACAACGCGCCTGAGAGCGGCGTCACCGCGCTGAAGTTCGTCTCCGCCATCGCCACGGTCAACCTGCGCGCCTCCTGGGGACTCAACCTGCAGGTCAAAGCCGCCTGCAAGGCCGCCGCGTCCGCTGGCGGCGGTGCGTCGCTGCTCTCAATCGCGGTTGGCGGTCCACCCAAGACCGACGTCATCAACTTCCAGAACCAGCCGCTGAACTTCCCGAAGGCGCCGACGAACCAGCTCATCGGGATCGTGAACGCGCCGTACCAGTGCCAGATCGGCGGCTCGAACTACGACATCGGCATCGCCGTTTCGGCGACGATCCCCCTCACGGTGAAGAAGACAGGGTCGCTGCCCTTCGCCGAGGCCTCCGGGGCCCTCGTCGTCCCCGCAGCAACGGTCGATCGGTTCATCGCCGAGGGCAAGACGTCGATCGGCGGCATCGTGCGCGTACTGACGCTGAAGGTCACCGGCGGCACACCGGACGACGCGAACGTCGTCCCGCCGGAAGGCATCCTGATCCCGCAAACGCCACTCGTCGCCGGGCAGAAGCTCACGATTTCGCTGCCGGAGACCGGCACCCTGAGCGCTGGACCGTTCACGCCGATCGCGGGCGCCAAAGCGGTCATCGTCGGGATGGGTCACGCCGCCGCTGATCTCTACTTCAACGATGGCCCAATCGTGGACCAGGAGGCGACTCCGGCGACGTGTGCGAAGCCCGAGCCGGACGCCTTGCTCGTGGACGCTGCCGTCGTCTGATTCCAGACTGGCGCGCGAGCGCTGCCCCGGCCGATTCCGGGGCGGCGCTCGCGCTCGGCCCTCCGAGCCTTCGGCCGTTGGGGGCCGGCGTCACGACTCGGCGAGCAGGTGTTCCGTCTCGAGCGCGCCAGCGCCGCGACTAGGAGGGTGCGCGCGCCGTCATTCCGCGACGCGGCTGGAAGTCGTGCACGAGGTCGGTGAAGGTGCGGTCCGGGTCCCCCATGCCTTCGGCGCTGAGCATGGCGGCGACCTCCGGGTCGACGTGCTCGTCTTCGTCAAAGGTGCGGAAGACCAACGCGGCGACGATGAACGTCGCTGGCAGGATCAGCGCCGTTGCGATGCCCACGAGTACCCAACTTGAGGTGGTCGCGATCACGCCGATCAGGGCGGTCATCACGAGCATGAGGCCGACGATCGAGATGAAGACGCGCATCAGAATCGCGCTCGCGGCAAAGCGGTTGTGCGTGGCGTGGCGGTCGGCGCGGTGGTCCGGCCAGGACGCTGGCACCTCCACCTGATCGCTTCCGATCACAGCGCGGAGTTCGCTGGTGAGGAGGCGGTTGGCCTCCGCCGACAGGCTTGGGTCATTGGACTCGACGGTGCGAGTCACCATGGATGGCGATGACATGTGCGATGGCCTCCGAGAGACGGGCACGGCAGTCTGCGAGTGCCATGACCGAGGTTCCTCCTTCCTGACGACCGCAGGGCGGACGAGCCCGGTCGGCTCCTAGAAGCGGTGCGTTCACGGGTTGGACACCGCCACGTCACGCGCTCGCCACACGGCTGTCACGCGTTCGTCCAAGTGACCACCGCTCGGTGCGTCCTTTGGCCAACTGTCCAAATAGCGGGCGCGCCGCCGGGCTTATGTTGGAGGCATGTCAGGTCACTGGGACGGACTTCTCTTGGACATCGACGGCGTGCTCCACGTCGGCGATGAGGCGGTGCCCGGCGCCATCGACGCGATGCGCCGCCTGCGCGAAGGCAAGATCCCGATGCGCCTGGTGACCAACACCACCTCGCGCCCCAAGGCCGCCGTCACCGACCGGCTTCAGCGCCTCGGGTTCGATGTCGAGGAATCCGATCTCCTCACCCCGGCGCAGATGGCCGTTCGGCTCTGCCGCGATCGTGGCTACGAGCGGGTCGCGCTGATCACCGCCCATGCGCTCAAGCAAGACCTCTCCGATCTCGAAGCGGTCGTCTCACCAGGCTCGGCCGTCGACGCCGTGATCGTCGGCGATCTGGGCCCAGGCTTCAGCTACGGCATCCTCAACGGCGCGTTCCGATCGCTCCTGCGCGGTGCCGACCTCATCGCCTTGCAGCGCAACCGCTACTGGCGCCGCCCCGAGGGGCTGGTCCTCGACTGCGGCCCATTCATCGCCGCGCTCGAATACGCCAGCGGCCGTCAGGCCACGGTCGTCGGTAAGCCGTCAGCGGACTTCTTCCTCGCGGCCGTCGACGAACTCGGACTCGAGCCGAGTCGCGTGGCGATGATCGGCGACGACCTCGAAGCCGATGTCGGCGGCGCCATCGATGCCGGCCTGGCCGGCATCCTGGTGCAGACCGGCAAATTCCGCGCACACGAGCTCGACGAGAGCCCGATCGAGCCGACACTCGTCATCGAGTCGATGGCCGACGCGCCCGCGCTCGTCGGCCTCGCCGGCAGCGCCTACACCTGAGGGGCGGCGTCGCTGTCGGTCTTCGGCTTCGTCTCTTTGTTGCCCCGACGGGCGAGGAGGAAGCCACCGCCGAGCGCACCGACCACGGCCAGCACGAGCGCCCACCACGGCACGCCTCCACCGCCGCTATCGGGCGTGAGGATGCTGCCCGGAGCTTGCTGACTCCCGCGGAGTGCGCCCTCCAGTTCGAGATCGGCCGAGATCTCCTGTCGATCGCCGCATCCCGTGGTCACCGCCTTGGCGGAGTACTTTCCGGCCACGAGCGGTTTCGGCCACGACAGCGGATACGGGATCGAGGCGCCAGGCAGGATCGTGTCGAGCTGGCGAGTAACCGTGCCGAGCACCGTTCCGTCTTTGGACAGTTCGACGGCGAGGGTCGGACGACACAGGAGCTGCCCGGTGTTCGAGAGCCCAACGGTGACCGACGGAACCTGCGTGCCACCCAACGCTTCGAGCTTCATGGTCGTCGGGCGCAACGCGGCCGCCGCGGGGCCCTCCACAAGGATGTGCACGGCCACCGCGACGCGCGTGATCTGCGTGATCGCGAACTGACCCTTGGTCTTCTTCTGATCGGCGAGCTGAAGCGCGAGACCACCGACGTGATCGCCGGGCGTCGCGTCGTCCGGCACCTTGACGTCGAAGCCGACCTTCTTCTGCGCTTTGCCGGGCAGGCGGAGCAGCGCCTTGCGAGGCGTGATCCACAGCGACGCGTCCCTGCGGGCGTCGTCCATGTTGGCGTAGACCGTGCCGGAGGTGTTGCCCGTGAGGCCGTCGACGGAGTACAGCCGCACGCGGGCATCCTCCTTCGCCGAGCTGACGACGAGCAGCCGCCCGCTGTAGGTGTCGCCGGGCTTCAGCTTGAGCTTGAAGTACGTGTCCGGCGTGACCTCGTCGCCGGGACCGAGTGCACGCGCACTGAAGCCGCCAATCGTCGGAGACGATTGAGCGGCTGCGGCCGCCGGGGCAATGAGCCCCAGCAGCATGACCAACAGTGCAGTGGTCAGGCGGCGCGAGGCGCCGCCTGACTGGCCGAGGCTACGGCCCACTGACGAGGGTGAAGGTCCAAGTCGACGTGTACGGAGAGCCGGCGCCGCCAGCCCAGGTGGAGGCGGGAACGGCGAGCGACCACGTAGGCGTGATCGTCTGGTTCCCCATGCCGGTGCTGATGGCAGCGTTGTACATCTTGGTGGCTGTCGGGGCGACGGCCGCGGCGGGGAGGGTGTACGGGTACGGAATCGCATTCGACGCCAAGGTGCAGGTAGAGGCTGCGATGCAGACCTGCGCCGGTGCCGACTGGATCGTCGTCGCACCGACTGGCAGCGTACCGCCGGTCGCGGTGAAGGTGGTAGACGTGGCCGTAATCGCCCAGCCTGCCGCCGACCCGGTTGCGTCGCCGACATCGAAGGCCTGCGTTTGGGTGCGCACCTGATCGGTGCCGTTGAGCGTCGTGGCCGGGAACGTCACGTTCCCTGGGGTGCTGTTGAGGAACGCCAGAGAGCCTGCGTTCACGGTTTGGCTGGCGGTCGCGGCGAATGCCGGAGCGGAAGCGCCGAGCGCAGTCACGCAAGCGATCGCCGCCGCAGCGATCAACCGATTTCGTGTCAGGCGCCCGATGGGCACGGAGGGAGTCATGTCGTACCTCGGGGAGGACAGGCCGAAGGGACGGCCGATGGGGTTAGGAATAGGAATTTCGGAGTTCTTGATGGGTCGTGAGCGACAGTGAGAACCGCCGTTACACCGTTCATCGGTCGGTCACGGGTCAGTTCGCAAGAGCGTCGGCGAAGGTATGACGCGCCTGGTTTGAAGCGGGTTGGGATCGAAACTCAGGTGCGGTTCGCGGTGCAGCGGGGCGAGCGCAAGCTTGGGATCTTTGCGATCGATGGCCTCCTGCACGAAGAACACAAGGCCGACCAGGGCGAGCAGCAACAGCGGGATCGTCGCGCGCTTGAGCACTTCCGGGGCATGCTTCTCGACGGCGTCGACGGCCTTGTCGATCCACGTCGGTCCGCTCGCGGCCGCCGCCGCAGCGCCACCGCCAGCGCCACCACTGCCTCCGGAAGATGACCCTGGAGCCGGAGTGGTCGCCGAGGCTCCGTCGGAGGCATCGTCTGACGCTCCTCCGCGATCTCGCAGCTTGGACGACGTGTTCTTCTGCGACTTCTTCGGCGTCGCGTCGCCTGCCTTGAAGGTGGTCTCGCCGGGCTGGGCGTCGGTGACGACATTCGGTGGGTTGCCCTTCCCGGAGCCGTCGGACGCGGAGGGGTCGGGGACGGTCAGGTCCGGGGCATCCAACGTCACGGTGATCGAGTCGGTGGCGCCGCAGCCGGAGGTCGTGACCCGCGCGACGTAGCTGCCTGGCTTGATGTCGCGCGGCCACGGCAGTGGGTAGGGGACGCGATCGCCAGGGAGGATCATGTCGAGCTGGCGGCTCACGTCCTCACCCTTCTCGCTGGGGCCGCGGAGGTCGACGGTCAGGACCGGCGCGCACATCCGCACCCCGGTATTGCGCATCGCCACGGTCACGGCGGGCTTCGTGGTTCCGGGCAACGCGTTGATCGAGGCCGACCGGACCACGACCTGCGGGCCTGGGCCACCCGGGACGATGATCCTGATCGGCACGACGTTGCGGACGATCTGCGTGACGTTCGCTGAGCCCTTGCCGTTCTGCTCCAGCACGATGGAGCCGACGTGGTCGCCGGAGGTGGCGCCCGGCGGCACGCGCACCGAGAAGTCGATCCGGCGTTCGCTCTCGCCGATGAGCAACGCACTGCGCATGCTCGGCGTCAGCCAGCTCCCCGTCTCCGCGAGCGCGTCACCCGCGCTGCCGTACACCACGCCGGTCGTTACGCCCGTCAGGCCATCAGCAGGGTAGATCCGCATCTGGGCGGACGCCCGTGACGTGTTGGTCATGAAGAAGAACCCCGAGGCGCTCTGGCCCGGGTTCACCGTCAGCGTGAGGAAGCCAGCCTCGAGCGTCGACCCAGGCTCCATCGCCACGCGGTAGCCGACGCCGCCGTTGACCTGCGCGGACGCTGCCGCTGGAACGCCAAGCGCCGCGACCATGAAGAGGACCGCGGCGAGGCCGTTGAGAAGTGTTCTGCGCATCGGCAGCCAGGGGCCTAGGCTCGTCGCGCCTCGACGAATCCCGGCACTTCCGCCAGCTCGACCCGGTTGCGGCCGTTTTCCTTGGCGGCGTACAGGGCGGAGTCAGCGGCCTTGGTCAGAGATTCGCGGGTCGTGCCATGGATGGGCGCCCACGCAACGCCGACACTGATCGTCACGGGAATGGGGTGCGGCAGACGGGTGATCGCCGCGCGCAGACGCTCGGCAGCCTGCTCGACGGCCGGCCCGGTGGCGCCAGGCATGACGATGCTGAACTCCTCGCCGCCGTACCGCGCTGCGAGGTCGCCGGCGCGCAGATCGCGCTCCAGGGTCTTGGCCACGAGCTTGAGCACGTCATCACCGGCTTGATGGCCGTGCGTGTCGTTGAGCTTCTTGAAGTGGTCGATGTCGACCATCATCAGACTGAGCGTGCCGTGGCCTTTGGCCACCTGAGCGCAGGCGCGATCGAGGACCGAGTCGAGGTGGCGGCGATTGGCGAGGCCAGTGAGCGGATCGGTGATCGAGAGCGCGCGGACCTCGGCCAGCAGGCGGGCGTTCTCAAGCGCGAGCGACCCGTGCGAGGCGAACCGCTCCATCATCGTGAGCACGCGTCGCTCGATGCGGGAGCCGCGCCGCGCCGGGTGTTCAACCGCGAGCACGCCGACCACGCCGCCGTGCGGGCCACGCAGCGGCAAGACCGCCACGTTCGCGTCGGCCGGGAACCCAGCCAGGATCTTGTCCTCTTGGCGTCCGGCAGAGCGCACGAGCACGGTGGTGTCGTCCGCCATCACCTTGGCGATCACCGGTGCGTCTGACTGGAGCGTGAACCGAGCCGAGGCCAGGTCGGCGCTCAGGTCCTCGCCGGTGTTCGGTGCCTCAAGGCCGCGACTGGCGAGGGCGTGCAGGATGCCGTCTTCCTCGCTGCGGACGACGAGCGAGGGCTCACACCCGTAGATCTCGGCGACGCCATCGAGCATGACCTCGGCAACGTCCTCTGGCGCGTCGACCTCTTCGAGCCGCAGGGCGAATCGTGCGAGCTCCTCGAGGTCGTAGCGGCGGCGGCGGAGCTCGCGCTCGTTGATCGCGGCGAAGCTCGTCGTCACGACGGTCACCAGGAAGTAGATGACGACCTCGATCGCCACCTGGAGGTACGCGTCGTCGCCGAAGGCGATGGTCTGCCCGCCGAGGGCGTCGACGGCTCCGGTCTCGGTGGCATAGACGGCGCAGAGGAGGAGCCAGGCGTTGAACATCGCGAGCTTGATGCCCGTGCGGAAAGAGGCCAGCAGCGACACCGTGATGAGCTGCAGCAGGACGAGGTACCGCAGCGGGGAATCGAGACCCGCGGAACCGTACGAGGCCCATGCGAGGAACACACTGTCGGCCATCGCGATGACGCCGAAGAGGAACCGCGCGGGGCGATTGGATCGACGCCACCAGGCCTCGACGGCCAAGGTCGCCGCGAGGTAGCCCATCGAGACGATCAGCGTCACCTGGAGCGAAGCGCCACGCGTGGACTCCACCCCCAGCCAGGAGGCAATGATGACGACGACGGCCATGGCCCGGAACGCGGAGATCATCCGCATGCGCTCGCCCAGTGGGACGAGGTCGACGGCGGTGAGGCCGGTTCGCTTCATGGACGACAGATCGGCGAGTCCGGACGGAAGTTGAAGCGGACCCGACAACTTGGCCAGACTTCGGGCGTCCCCCGACGGTGTCACTAGAGCTCCGTCATCGACCCGATCGCGCACCTGCGACCGCCTTCGCGCCTGTGGCCGCCCAGTTCTGCGGGCCGATCAGAGCGCGAGCGTGCCGCTGAGGTAGCGCTCAGCAACCTCGCACGCGCCGGCCGTGAAGCCTGCGCCCAGCGCGTCTGCATCGGCGGCCGTCTCATGATTGAGAGCGACCCACCCGACGAGCGCAAGGCGGCGGAGCATCACGAACGTCGCGAGCTGCGAGACCTGCGCCTCATCCAGCGCGCGGACCGTTCGATATCCGGTGACCCAGGCGTCGAGCAGCTCAGGAAGTCGCGCGTCGTGTTCGAGGAAACTCACCGCGGCACCGAAGTCGTACATCAGCCAACCCTTGCCGCAGTCGTCGAAGTCGATCACGTTCACGACCTGCGCTCCGTCACGCTCCTCGAGGCGGAGATTTTCGAGGCGCAGATCCGCGTGGATGAGGCCGAATTGGCCGGGCCCGACGGGCAGCTCGTCGAGCCTGCGCCGGACCGCCGTCTCCGCGCGCTCGAGCATCCGCTCGGCCTCGCCGTCGAGCCCAAGCCCGCGGCGCCAGTGCCCGAGCGCCGGGCGGGGACCGAAGAACTCGGCTGCGTTCCACGACCGTCGGCAGAACCCGTCCGGCAGGGTCCATCCGATGCTGTGCAGGTGGAGCTTCGCGGCCGTCGCTCCGAGCGTGCTGAACGATGCGACGAGGTCACCATCTGGCGACGGGGCGGCACCGGACAGCCACCCGTTGACCGTGATCAAGCGCTGGCCCTCATCGCTGTCGATCACCACGACGCGGTCGCCGTTCTTCGCACTCACCGGCGGCGGAACCTGAACCGAGCGATCCGCCCGGAGTGCGTCGAGCCAGAGCAGCTCGCTCTTGATCTGGTGGCACGCGTGGTAGCCCTGACGATGAAGACGCAGCCCGAGCGTCTCCCCCGTCACCGGGTCGTCGACGCGAAAGATCACGTTGTCGGAGAACGTGGTGAGCGTGAGCGTCGCCTGCGGGGAGCAGTCGTATCTCGCCAGCGCCTCCCGGGCGAGCGCCTCGCACGCACGCGCGTGCGTCTCCGCAACCGGGCTCATTGGACCGCCACCAGCTCGTCCATGGCCTGCGGCGACTCGGGCAGCACCTGGCCGCCGTCGACCGCGATCGCCTGCCCGGTCACGTACCCAGCCTCATCGGTCGCAAAGAACAGCGCGGTGTTGCCGATGTCAGCCGGCGTGCCGAGCTTGCCCTGCGGAATCGACGCCGCCATGCCCGCGAGGTAGTCCTCGCCCATGTCGGCAAGCCCTTCCGTGAGGATGTTCCCCGGCAGGACCGCGTTGACGGTGATGCCCTGCGGCGCGAGTTCGATCGCCGCCGTGCGCATGTACCCGAGCTGGGCGGCCTTCGTGGCCCCGTAATGCGCCCATCCTGGGTAGCCCGTGATCGGTCCGGTGATCGACGACGTGAGGATCACCCGCCCGCGCCCGCTCTCGGCCAGCGCCGGAATCGCCGCAGTGATCACGAGCATCATCCCGCGCACGTTGACGTTGAAGATGTGGTCGATATCGGAGGCCGTCAGGTCGACCAGAGCCTGCTGCGGAAAGATGCCTGCGTTGGCGCAGACGATGTCGAGGCCGCCAAGGCGGTGGATCGCTTCATCGACGATCCGCGTGCAATCCTCGGGCTTGGCAAGGTCGCCCGCGACGAACTGCGCGGTGCCCGCGAGCCGGCCAAGTTCCGCGACGACGTGCTCACCGACGGACGCGTCGCGACCCGAGACCACGACCCGCGCGCCGGCCCTCGCAAACGCCGTCGCGATGCCTTTGCCAATGCCGCGAGTCCCGCCCGTGACCAGGACTCGGCGACCGGTGAGGGGACTGAACATGCGTGGGGTGCTCCGAGGCTGGCGGCGTGGACATGACCGGCCTGAGAGCGCGCCAGCGGCGCGGCTTTGCAGCCGCCCCAGCCCTCGCATCGGTGGTCGACGCAGGACTCCAGTGGAGCCTAAACCTGAAGGGCTGCCAGCCCATTGAGAACTGGTCGAAAGATCAGGCGCAGGATTTGTCCGTGCGGACAAGGGCCGGCGTGACCTGCCCACCATCCGACGTTGCATTCCTGTGGTATCTGGTTAGGATACCGACGGTCTCCGCCCTTTCGGCAAGACCCGCTGGCTCTGGTGAGCGCCACGGGCGGACGCCGGTTCATGTGGGAACTCGCCCGGCGTCCGCTGCGCCCCTCGGGGCGCGATTGGTGAACCGTCGGGGTCGCAGTATTCGGGACGGGTGCTGCGACCCCGACCACCATGCGCACTGAAACAATTTCGAAACATTCGGCGCCCCAGTTTGGCCCTGTGGCCAAGGGCACGCCGATCGAAGGTCCATAGCGTTGGCGCTGCCCCAGCCGGCCACCCCGTTAGGACCTCGACCCATGCACCCCAGCTCCCCACACGCGCCTACCCGTCTCGCCAAGACTGCGCGCATCGCGACCTCATACGGCCCCGCGCCCGCCCGTGGCAAGGGGCGCATCAGCGCCGCCGACGACCCGCTCGTCGCGCTGTCCAAGGAGATTCACGGCAAACTCGTCGCCGGAAGCAGTGCTGCCAAGGCGCATGTCGCGGCCGAAGAACTTACGCTTCGCCGCCCGCGCCGGCCTTCCGCTCGCCGCGCGAGCTTCCGCGTGCCACCCGCCTCGCGCTGAGCGCGCTCAGTCGAGCAGGGGCGCCAGGGCGTCGCGAGTCTTGACGCCGAGCTTTGCGAACGCGCCCGCGAGGTGCGTCTCGACGGTGCTCTGACTGAGGAAGAGCTGATCAGCGATCTCGCGGTTGGTGAGCCCGGTCGAAGCGAGCGTGGCGATCTCGCGCTGGCGCGCGGTCAGCGCCGCTGCGCCCGACAGGTCTCGCCGGCCGCCGCGCCCTTCGCGGGTGACGCGCCGACCGATCCGACGGAGTTCGCGCACCGCCAGCGCCTGAAGCCGCGCGGCGCCCATCTGTGCGCAGGCGGCCTCCGCCGCACGCAGCTCGCGCGCCGCCTCCGAACGGTCACCGAGATCGGCCAAGCCCGCGCCGAGTACGAGCCGCGCGCGGCATTCCTCGACGGGGAAGCCATGCTCGACGGCCAGGGCGATGGCGCGACGCGACGCCTGCACGGCCCGTTCGGGATCCCCCGACGCCCGCGCAACGCGGCCCTCCGCGAGCGCGACGGCCAGTTCGCTGGTTCCCTGCGGGAGCACGGCGGCGCAGAGTCCGGCGTGCTCGAGCCACTCGCCAGCCGCGGCCAAATCGTTCAGCTGCGCGGCGGCGGTGGCCAGGAGCGCATAACTGGTGGCCCGCATGGATTCGGGCACCACGGGGAAGCCGTCTCCGCCATGAGTCGAGAAGATCGCCTCGGCGACCTCGCCCGGCTGGTCGCTGGCCAGGAGCGCACGCGCGCAGGTCTGCCCAGCAAACGCGGCCATTCCCTGCGACAGCGCCTTTTGTGCCTGCGTGACGGCAACCCGAGACGCCTCGACCGCGAGCTCACTGTCGCCCACCGGCTCGAGCGCTGCGGCGAGCGCCAACTGCGACCACATGATCGAGTCGTCGTTGGCCATCAACGTCGCCTCTTCCGATGCCTCATCGGCGGCCCGGCGAGCTTCGACCAACCGGCCCTGTGCCGCCAAGACGAGCGCCTGGGATCCGACCATCTGCACCGCGAGGATCGGCGCCGAGCCGCCGCGTGCAGCGATGAGTCCCTTGGCCACATGCTGGGCGGCTAGGTCGACGCGGCCGAGCAACCACGCGGCTCGGATCAACCCGAGGATGGCGCGCTGGATAACCGCAAAGACCATCTCGTCGAGTTCGGCGAGCTGCTCCGACCCCGAGTCGAGGTGAACGCGCGCCGCTTCGAGATCGCCATCAAGGAACGCCCCGATCGCCGAGAACGCCGTCGCCTCGACCCGCAGCAGTGGATCGCCGAGCTCCTCGGCGCCGGCCATCGCCGCAGCGCTCTGGTCGCGGACCTCCGGGGGGTCGCCGGTGATCGCCGCCAGCGAGGCGAGTTCGATTTGATACCGCACCCGCTCGGGCGCACCGGCCGGTGCTGCGTCGATCGCCTCAAAGAGTCGCGCCCTGGCCTCGACGTGGAGACCGGCGAGCGACTCGATGATCGCGCAGCCGATGAGCAGGAACGGGTGGAAGGGGTGGTCGTCCGGAAGGCTCGCGTGGGCTTCGAGCGCGCGCTCGCGCGCCTCATGGGACCGCCCGACGACGAGCAGCGCCACGACGAGACACCGATACAGATCCAGGTGCGGCCACTCACCGCGGCGAGACTCGGGGACCAGCTGCCACGCACTGGTAAACCAGCGGGCGGCGCTGGCGGGCGCGCGCGCCGCCGCCTCCTTCCCCGCCCGAGTGAGGAGTTCGATCGCGTGGTCGTCACCGTGACGCGCGGAGTGCTCGATGTGCGCAGCCAGCTCGGAGGGGCGCGCACCGGTCTGCTCGAGCGCGACCGCGGCGCGGCCATGGGCAGCGATGCGCCAACCGGCGCCCGCATCGAGCGCCACCGTGTGCCGGACCAGCGGGTGGCGGAAAGCGAGCGTGCGTGGCTGATCCGTCGGGCGGATGAGATCAGCGGCAACCAGCTCGTCGAGCGCGGTGAGGACACGGTCGCCGAAGGGCAGGTCAGCGACCGCTGCAGCGACGTCAACGTCGAACGGCTCGCCGGTGATCGCGGCGCCGCGCAGGAAGAGGCGCGCATCCGGTGAGAGCGGGGCAAGTTCGCCGGCGAGCGCCGCAGAGACCGCCGCCGGGACGAGATCCTGTGGGTCTTGAACACCGTCGACGGCACGGCGGGGAGCACCTGGGACCGGGTCCGGAGCGGCGCTTCCGTGACGCGCTCGGGCCATGGCTCGCAGGTAGAACGGGTTGCCGCCACAGAGGTCGCGGATCTGGCGTCGCTCGTGCAGTGCAAGGTTGACGGGGATGAGCCGCTCGGCGTCGGCCGGTGCGAGCGGGCCAAGCTCGATGCGGTCGGCAAGGCCGGCGGCAAACGCACGGGTGATGCCGGGGCTGACCGCCGAGTCGGCCTGGTTCGGGCGATACGCGAGCACCATGAGCACAGGCCCGGCTGGCGGGCGATGCACGAGTGACGCGAGGAGATCGGCACTGGCGGGGTCGGCCCAGTGGATGTCGTCGAACATCACGACTACCGGCTCGGCCGACGCCATGACTTCGAGCCGCTCGCGGATCGCGAGGTGGCCGCGGTGACGGGCCAGCCCAACCGCGGCGGGGTCGTCGAGCCCGGCGGCGTCCGCACCCAACGCATGGTGAAGAACGCCGAACGGGATCTCGCGCTCGAACTCGGTGGCGCGGCCCGCGAGTACCCGCCAGCCGCGCTGGAACGCCGTCACCGACACGTGCTGCAGCATCGTCGTCTTGCCGATGCCGGCGGCTCCGACGACCTCGACGACCGAGCCATTGCCAGCGCCCAGCTGGTCGAGATGCGCACCGAGGCGGGCCAGCTCCTCGGTGCGCCCGACGAGCAGCTCCGGGCCGGCGGCGATGGTGCGTGAACTGGGCAGCGACAAGTGACTCGCGACCCGCTCAACAGGGCAGAAACGAACCGGTCGCGGGGGCCGATCCTACTCATTCGACCACCCCGAAGTGGCGCGCGGACGGTGTGCGCGCCACTTCGTCTGCCACCGACTCCTCGTCGGCCCGGTCAGGCAGCGGGAATCAGGTGCAGCTCGGACCCTTGAGCTTCGCAAGGCCGCCCGCGGCGACGATCTGCTCGACGTAGTGCTGGTACCCCTCCGCATCCGGATGCGTCCAGTCGCCGGAGTTGTACGCCGGGTTCAGGCTGTAGTAGTTGGCTGGATCGGTGAGGGCCGTGTCGAAGTCGAAGTAGCCGTCGGCGGCCTGGTCGTTCGTCGTGCGGGTGTGCGGCATCGCCGTCGAGGTAATCCACTCGTTGAGCGCGGCTCGCCGGTTACCGATCAGGAAGCCGGTGCGGTCGCCAGCGGCGGCCATGGTCGCGACGATCACGTTGAGGCCTTGTGCGTGGAGATCTGCGATGAGCTGCTTGTAGGCGTTGATCACGTTGATGGAGTAGGCGCCCAGGGCGAAATCGTTGCCCCCGAGCGAGATGATCACGTCGGTGACGCCGGCCTGCGAAAGCACGTCGTGCACGTAACGGGTGCGGGCGGCCTTGCCCGCGTACGAGAGGATCCCGTCATAGAGGAGGCGGTTGCCGGCGATGCCGGAGTTTGCGACCGTGAGGTTGCG
The DNA here is from genome assembly GCA_032119595.1 of Solirubrobacteraceae bacterium. Taxonomy (GTDB): domain Bacteria; phylum Actinomycetota; class Thermoleophilia; order Solirubrobacterales; family Solirubrobacteraceae; genus JAGIBJ01. The sequence continues at coordinate 782,930 of JAUMBQ010000006.1, forward strand.
GCCGGCGCTCTTCAGGCTGGCCTGCAGGAAGTCCGGGTAGCGCTGGTCGGTGTCGACCTCGCCGCTGGCCCTGAAGAGCGGCACCTGGTCGACCTTGCTGCCCGTGCCGTCGGTGATCGAGTCGCCGAACGCCACGACCGTGCCCCAGTTCCCGGGCTTGCGCACCTCCAGGCCATCGACGAAGTACACCTCGTCGGTCTCGCGGCTGGCCGGGAAGTTGGTCGTGAGGTCGGTGTTCTTGCCCGCGAGGTCGCCCGCACCGGGGATCGACAGGTACGACGTGCGGTAGCCGCGGTAGTGCTTGGTCGCTGAACCGGTGAACACCGGGAGGTACAGGTCCACCGCGAACGTGGTGTCCTCGGTGAAGGGAGGCACGGCGATCTCGTCGGACCAGGCGTCGCTCCCCTGCGGGATCGACGTCGCGGTCTGACCCGAGAACTCCAGGTGGCGGGTGGACTCCGTGTCAATCGTTCGACCGGGCGTGACGCCCAGGCCGCGCGTCTGGACGGAGATCGTCGCGCGGCCGATGGACAGCGCCCGGCTTCCGAAGCGGTTCGAGAGGCGCACGCGGATGCTGGAACCATCCGTGTGCGGGCGGATGATGGTGCGAATCGTTTGGTTCGTAAATCCGATCGCGAGTGCGTCGGCTGGCGCGGCCGCCCACGCGGTGACGAGCTTGGAGGTCGGGCAGGTCGCGGCCTGCGCCACGGGCGCGGCGACGAGGGGGAGCGCGATCGCGCAGGCGGCGATCAGACGGCGGCGCGTGCGAGCGCGCGCCGCCTTCGGGAGGGACTTCATGAGGGCCTTTCGGGCTTGGGACAGGGGTCGCTTCGGACGTGCGGAAGCGCGGACGACAGCGGCGATTTGCCGCAGCCATCCGGACAGACTCCTGGGACAGACGCCGCAGATTCGGGCGGCGCCAGGAGTGATCCTCATCCTGCCCGCGGGCCGCCAAGCGATCAACCGGTCACCCCCTGAACCGGCCACTGAACAGGGGTGGGAAATCTCGGCCAGCGCCGCCTCCGGCGAAGATTCCCCGAGAGCTTTTGGCCCTGTGGACAACGGGCCACGCCGGGCCCGCCCATACGCTGGGCGACGATATGAGTGAGATCTCACGTGAGCGCTATGCCGCGCTCTACGGCCCGACCGCCGGCGACCGCGTGCGGCTTGCCGACACCGACCTGCTGATCGAGATCGAGGAGGACCGCTGCTTCGGCGGCGAAGAGGCCGTCTTCGGCGGAGGCAAGGTGATCCGGGAGTCGATGGGCCAGTCCATGGCGACCCGCGCCGAAGGGACGCCGGACCTCGTGATCACCGGCGCGATCGTGCTCGACCACTGGGGCGTGATCAAGGCCGACGTCGGCATTCGTGACGGGCGGATCGTCGCCCTCGGCAAGGCCGGCAACCCCGACACGATGGACGGCATTCACCCGGACCTCGTGATCGGGCCGTCGACGGAGATCATGGCCGGCAACGGCAAGATCCTCACGGCCGGCGCGATCGACTGCCACGTGCACCTCATCTGCCCGCAGGTGATCGAGGAGGGCCTGGCCGCTGGCACCACGACGATCATCGGCGGCGGAACCGGCCCGGCCGAGGGCACGAAGGCGACCACCGTCACGCCGGGTGACTGGCACCTCAAGATGATGTTCGCCGCGCTCGAGCAGTACCCGATCAACGTGGTGCTCCTCGGCAAGGGCAACACCGCCTCGGAGGCGTCGATGTGGGAGCAGCTGCGCGCCGGCGCCTGCGGCTTCAAGCTCCACGAGGACTGGGGCACGACGCCCGCCGCGATCGACACGTGCCTGAACGTGTGCGAGGCCTCAGGCGCCCAGGCGTCGATCCACACCGACACGCTGAACGAGGCCGGATTCGTGGAAAACACGCTCGCCGCGATCGGCGGACGGGCGATCCACACCTACCACACGGAAGGCGCGGGCGGAGGCCATGCGCCGGACATCATCACGGTGTCCAGCCACGCCAACGTGATGCCATCGTCGACCAACCCGACGCGGCCGCACACGATCAACACGATCGACGAGCACCTCGACATGCTCATCGTCTGCCACCACCTCAACCCGACGGTTCCGGAGGACCTCGCCTTCGCCGAATCGCGGATCCGCCCGTCGACGATCGCTGCCGAAGATCACCTCCACGACCTGGGCGCCATCTCGATGATCGGCTCCGACTCCCAGGCGATGGGCCGCGTCGGCGAGGTCATCATGCGGACCTGGCAGACCGCGCACGTGATGAAGAAGGTGCGTGGCTCGCTCCCGGGCGACACGACGGCCGACAACCATCGCGCGCGCCGGTACGTCGCCAAGTACACGATCTGCCCGGCCGTGGCGCACGGTCTCGAGTCGGAGATCGGGTCCGTCGAGGCCGGCAAGCTCGCCGACCTCGTGCTCTGGGATCCGAAGTTCTTCGGCGTCAAGCCCGAGCTCGTGATCAAGCGGGGCATGGTCGTCTCCGCAGCGATGGGCGACGCAAACGCCTCGATCCCAACGCCGCAGCCGGTGCTGGCGCGGCCGATGTTCGGCGCGGCTCCGGCCGTCGCGGGCGGCCTCGGCATCAACTTCGTGATGCCCGCAGCCTTGGAGGACGGCCTCCCCGAGCGCCTCGGGCTGACGCGCCCGTTCGTGGCGGCGGCCGACGTGCGGAAGCGCGGCAAGGCCGACCTCCCGGAGAACACCGCCCTGCCGACGATCTCGGTCGACCCGGACACGTTCTCGGTCGCGATCGACGGCGTCGTGGTGGAGCAGGCACCGGTCGCCGAGCTGCCGATGGCCCAGAAGTACTTCCTCTTCTAGGCCGAGGCCTCCCCGCCGGATGTCTGGATCGGATCTTCTCCTCCTCGCCGACGGCCGGTTGCCGGCCGGCGGACACGCGCACTCGGGCGGGCTGGAGCAGGCCGTCGAGCAGGGCGAAGTGGCCGACATCCCGACGATGGAACGTTTCCTCGAAGGCCTGCTGCGAAGCGGTGCCGAGACCGCGATCTCCGTCGCCGCGGCGGCCTGCGCCGCCCGGCACACGATGCATGACGCCCAGCTCCTGCAGCTCGATGTGGAGGAGTCGGCCCGCACCCCGTCGGCGGCGCTGCGCACGGCCTCACGCGCGCAAGGGCGTCAACTGCTGCGCGCCGCCGCCGCCATCTGGCCGGCGCCCGGACCGATCGACCTCCCGCCGCTGCCCCACGGACCGCATCTGGCGCTCGCTCAGGGGATCGCTGCGGCGCGCCTCGGCGTCCCACCGTTCGGCGCCGCACGGCTGGCGGCCTACACCGCGATCAGCGGCCCGGCCACGGCCGCCGTGCGCCTGCTCGGCCTCGACCCGTTTTCGGTTCATGGCGTCGTCGCGCGCGTCGTCGCCACCGCGGAGCCGATGCTCCAGAAGGCTGCAGAGGCCGCCTCCGGGCCAGCGCGCAATCTCCCGTGCGGCGCTGCCCCGCTCCTGGAGACCGGCGCGGAGCTGCACCGCGTCCGCGAGATCCGGATGTTTGCGTCGTGAACGGCGGGGTGCGTATTCGCACGGTCCGTGGCGACGACGGCCGCACCCGCGTGGTCGAGCTGAACGCGACCGTGCCGTTCGCGGCGAAGCTGGTCGGCGACACCGTGCACCTCATCGGCGCCGCCGCCGCACCGCTCGACGGCGACCAGATCACGTTCGACCTCGACATCGGCGCCGGCACCACGCTCACCGTCCGCACCGTCGCGGCCACCATGGCCTGGCCGAGCCGCGGCGCGCTCGGCCCGTCGACGATGAGCATCCGCGCGACCGTCGGAGAGGGCGCCCTCCTGCGGTGGCTTCCGGAGCCGATCGTACCGGTGCGCAAATGCCGCCACCAACTGCGCACGCACGTTGAGGTCGCCCGCACCGCGCGCCTCGTGTGGCGCGAGGAGATCGTGCTCGGCCGGGCGAACGAGGGCCCGGGATCGCTCGACGCTCACACCCGGATCGAGCGCGCCGGAGAGGCGCTCCTGCACCAGCATCTCGTGATCGACGGCACACGCAGCGCGTCGCACCAGGCCGGTTCGCTGCTCGGCGCCGCTCGGGCGACCGGCAGCGTGCTCGTGGTCGGCCCCGGTGTGCCGGACCACTGCGCGACCATCTCCGAGCCGGAGCTGCGCGGAGCCGTGCTGGAACTCGAGGGTGGCGGGCGGATGGCGCAGGCCACCGCGACCTCCGTCGCGAAGCTCCGGTCTTGGCTGAGCGCGCGCGAGGCCGGCCTGACGGCGGGCGCCGACTGGGCGGCCGCGGTCGATCCAGGCCCGACCCCGGCCTCACACCCGGAGATCCCTGCGCGATGAGCCTGCATCACGCGCCTCGGGGCGCGGTCACTCCGGGCGGGCGGCTCCGCGCTGCCGCAGGCGACCGCCATCCGCTCCTCGGCGCACTCGGCGCCGTGCTCGCGCTGCATCTCCTGGGCTTCGGCCTGCTGCTCCTCGTCGTGGTCGCGCCGGGCGACCTCCGACTGGCCAGCGGAGAGGCCTTCGGACTCGGCCTGGGGCTCACGGCCTACACGCTCGGCATGCGGCACGCGTTTGACGCCGACCACATCGCAGCCATCGACAACACGACCCGGAAGCTGCTGCAGGAAGGCCGGCGGCCACACGCCTCGGGCTTCTACTTCTCGGCCGGCCACTCGACCGTCGTGCTCGTCCTGACCCTCCTGGTCGCTGTCGGCGTGCACGGCGCGTCAGGCGTGGTGCAGGACGAACACGCTGCGGTCCGTCAGTTTGCCAGCCTCTGGGGGCCGATCCTGGCCGGGTCGTTCCTGGTCGCAGTGGGCCTCGTCAACCTCTCTACGCTCCGCGGCTCGCTCCGAGCCGCCCGCCGGGTCCGGGCCGGGCACGCCGACCCGGTGGAACTCGAGCGTCAGCTCGTCGGCACGGGCATCCTGAACCGCTGGGCCCGCAAACTCTCGGGCCGGATCACCGCGCCCTGGCAGCTGTACCCGCTCGGCTTCATGTTCGGACTCGGGTTCGACACGGCCACGGAGATCGCACTCCTCGTCCTGGCGGGCGGCGGCGCGGCCGGCGGCCTTCCGATGCTGTCGATCCTGTCGCTGCCCATCCTCTTCGCGGCCGGCATGACGCTCCTCGACACCCTCAACGGCGCCGCCATGACCAGGGCCTACGACTGGGCGCTCCACGCTCCAGCGAGACGCCTGGCCTACAACGCCGCCGTCACCGGCACGTCCGTCCTGTTTGCCCTCGGGATCGGCGCGCTCAGCCTGCTCGGGGTGTTCGTCCGCGAGTTCGAGATCGAGCACGGACCACTGGCCGTCTTCGCGGCCATCGATGTCAGCCAACTCGGCGTGGCGCTCTTGGTGATCGTCCTCGCGACGTGGGCCGCTGCTGCGCTCTGGTGGCGAGGGGCGCAGCGCCCGGCCGTCCGCGCCCGCTGAACGCGAAGCGGCGTCCTCAGAGTTCTTGGCCGGGCGGGAACTGCCCGGTGACGATCGTCGCGATGAGATCGGTGCAGGTCTCGACGAGCTCGTCGATCTTCTCGGCCATCTCGTTGCGCTCGAGGGAACCGATCATCACGTCGGTCATCCCGCCCAGCACTGCGGCCGCCATCATCGGCGTGATCGGCCGGGACGGGATCTCCGGGTGCGCGGCGCGACCGCGTTCGATCAGTTCCAAGAGCGTCTGCGCGAAGCTATCGAACGACTCACGGCGCACCCTCGTGGCGCGCTCGCTGAGGGTCGCCACCTCAATGAAGAACGCGCGGGTGAGGAGCGGCTCGACCGACAGGGCCGTGTAATACGCCCGCGCTCCGGTCGCAATCTGCTCGCGCCAGTCCGCACTGGTGGCGTCAGTCTGTTCCCGGATGAGCTGCTGCAATTGATCGCGCGTCTGCTCGTAGAGCTCCAGGAAGCAGGATTCCTTGTCGCCGAACTCCTCATAAAAGGTTCGTTTGGAGACCTTCGCGAAACGGACGACCTCGGTGATCGTCGCTCCGCGGTAGCCGTGCTGCGCGATCGTCTGCGCCATGCCCATGAGCATCCGCTGTCGCTGGCCCAACTCCGGCGGCGTAGCGGCGCCTTCACCCTGCTGCGCGTCGGGCGCCAATGAGGACGTTTCGGTGGACATGCGTGCAGCGTAAACCGTCTTTCGGGGTACTGGCGGTACCAATAAGTACCCGCGCGTGGACTCGCCGTTCGCTCGACGTCAGCGGTGGCGCGAGGCCGCTACTGACCAACCAAAAGCCGGTCGCCGCGTGATGTTTGGTACCCGTGAACACCGGCCAAGGTTCGGGCTTTTTGCAACACCGCTCATTTCTTTAGGCTGGTGGCTGGAGCGCGCGCTCGATCGCCATCACCATCGCCTCGACGGGTTGAGCACCGCTCAACGCGAACCTTCGCCCAAGCACGAAGAACGGGACACCGCGCACGCCCATGCGGTCGGCCTCCTGTCGATCGGCGACCACATCCTCGGCAAACGCTCCGGTGCGGAGCGTTGATTCAGCCTCCCCTTCATCGAGGCCGACGTCGCCCGCGGCGTGCACGAGCACGGCACGGTCGGCGAGGTCGGCACCCTCAGAAAAGTGCGCTCGGTGGAGCCGCTGCGTGAGTTCCAGATCATGGCCGGTGCGCCGCGCGAGATGGATCAGCCGATGGGCATCGACGGTGGGCGCCGAGATCGCCTGATCAAAGTCCATGTCGAGACCCAGCTCATCCCCAAGTTCGGCGACCTGCTCGACCATCTCGCGCGCCTGGTCGAGGGTCTTGCCGTACTTCTTCGCGAGCATCGGGATCGTGGGGCCGCGCTCGGCTCCTGGATCGAGTTGATACGAGCGCACCGTGATCCGCGTGCTGGCCCGCAGACCCGTCTCGTCCAAAGCGAGCCGCAAGCGGGTCTCGCCGATCCAGCACCACGGACAGACGACATCCGACCAGAGCTGGACGTCGAGGACCGGCTCGACATCGTGATGGTGCTGCGCGTCGTGACCCATGTGCACCCCACGGTACTCCGCTCCGGGCGCCATGTTCCGCCGCTCGCCCGACCCCATCATCGGGCCGGACGAGCGACCCCCTCTTAGCCCTCCGGGTACGTCACCGGGGTGAGACTCAGCGCCATGGCGTTGCCTTTGCCCGCGGTGAGCGGGCTGATGATGCCGGTGAGCGCGCCACAGCCGGCGAGGTCACTGATCGCAAACGTGCCCGCGAGCACGCCACCGGTGGCGGGTACGAAGTTCGGGGCTGCCGACTTCAGCGCGATGTTCGAGACCTGCTTGGCCTGGCAATTCGCCCCACCCGCGAGCGGAATCCCGAAGAGCGTCACCTTGGGAATCTGGATGCGCGACTTCTGCACCGCCGTGAGGACGCCGCCTTCGAGCGACCCGACCATCGGCGCGGTCGGCAAGAACAGCACCTGCGCCGTCACCGGCAAGAACCCGAGTGCCACCAGGTTGCCGGTCGACTGCTCCAGGAACAGGTCGGCCGAGAACCCCGTCGACTGCGGATCGAACGTGACCGCATCGAGTGACCCGCGCAAGGGAAGCGACCCCTTCACGAGGGTCTTGAGCGTCGCGCTGCCCTGGAGGGAGTAGTTGAACACCTCGGGCTCGGGCTCGCAGTCGACCTCGCACGGAACTTCGTACGTGTACGAGACCGGCGTCGACGTGCCGAAATCGGTGAGGACCGTGAGGGTGGTCTGCCCCGGCACCTGCGCCTCCGGCACGGTCAGCTCGACCGTCTGGTCGTCCGTCACGACGAAGCTGCCCCCGTACGCTCCGGCGATCTTCACCGCGACCGTGCTGGCGAGGTTCGTGCCCTTGATCGTGATCGTGTTTCCGCCGGCCAGGGGGCCGCTGCTCTGCGACAGAGACGTGATCGTCGGTGCCGAAGGGACGCCGCCGGTGCTCGGGATCACGGCCAGCGGTGCGGAGTCGGCCGACTGCGCGCAGTCGGAGATCCTGGTCCACGGAGTGGTCGGCGGGGTCCCGAGGCCAGGACCGAGGAAGCCTGAGAACACGGTGCTGAGGTTGAACTTCTCCAGGCGGAGGACAACGGGGGCCGGGCCGGACGTCGTCGTCGCGGGAGTGGATCCGAGCGTCGGTGAGACGGCGTCGTAGCCGTACCCGTCGCTGGCTTGCTCGGAGACGCTCCCCGTGCCCAGGGTGCGAGGCAGACCGCTCAGGGCGACGGACGTCGCCTGCGCGCCCGAGGTCTTGAACGACAGGCCGTTGATCGTGGGCGTGGCGTTGGCCGGAACCCAGGTGCCCGGCATGGTGGTGACGCCGGTGCGCCACTTGATCGTCGCGAAGACATCGCTGACTACCACGGTCTCGCCCGGCGCCGTCGTCGCGGGGACGGTGAAGTCCAGCGCGAGCTTGACGCCGTAACACTGCGCCAGCCGCACATCGGCGTGGATGACCTGCGAGCCCGCCGCGCCGGCCACCGCCGGTGTCGAGCCGACCAGGCCAACGAGTGCGAGCAGGGTGGCGGGCAGAAGGTGCCGCTTGCGGTTCATGGAGACAGACCTCTTGGACGGAGAGAGCTGTGGCTGCCGGGGGCACAGGCACGGCGACGAGTGGGACTGAAGCGACTCTACCGCCACAGTGTGCGGCCGTCACATCACTCGGGCCGCGGGGGGCGTCAGATACGGTCCAGGCTCATGGCCCCGGCCTCGCCCCACGGTTCTCCGGACCGCCGCCTCCTTCGGCTCCCGCAGCTGCACCCCGCCCAGGCGATCGTGGCCGCGTTCGCCGGCGTGGTGTTCCTCGGGACCGTGCTGCTGATGCTCCCCATTGCTACCCAGGGGCCGGGAGGCAGCGGCCTCATCGACGCCTTCTTCCACGCCACCTCCGCCGTGTGCGTGACCGGCCTCTCCGCCGTCGACACCGCCGAGCACTGGACCGTCTTCGGCCAGGCCGTGTTGCTCGTGCTCGTGCAGGTCGGTGGGTTCGGCATCATGACCTTCGCGTCGATCCTCGGCATCGTGGTCGCACGGCGCATGGGACTGCGTTCGCGGCTCCAGACGGCCGCCGAGAGCCAGACGCTCAATCCGGGCGATCTGCGGCGCGTCCTCGTCGGCGTCGCGAAGATTTCGCTCACTGTCGAGCTTGCCGTTGCGTTTGCGCTCATGTTGCGCTGGTGGCTCGGCTACGACGAATCGATCGGCCGTTCGATCTGGCTGGGGGTCTTCCACTCCGTCGCCGCCTTCAACAACGCCGGCTTTGCACTCTTCTCAGACAACCTCATGGGCTTCGTCTCCGACCCGCTCATCTGCGTGCCGCTCGCGCTGAGCGTCATCGTCGGCGGGCTCGGGTTCCCCGTGCTCATGGAGCTGCGGCGGGAGTTCGGGCGCCCGCTGCACTGGTCGCTCAACACGAAGATCGTGGTCTGGGTGACCATCATCCTGTTGACTGGCAGCACGCTGCTCATCACCGCGCTGGAGTGGTCGAACGAGGGCACGCTGGGTCCGCTCGACACGCCCGGCAAGGTGCTGGCCGGCTTCTTCCAGGCCGTCATCACCCGAACGGCGGGCTTCAACAGTGTCGATATCGGTCAGCTCCACCCCGAGACCTGGTTCGTGATGGACATCCTCATGTTCATCGGCGCGGGCCCGGCCGGGACCGGCGGCGGCATCAAGGTCACCACCCTTGCCGTCCTCTTCTTCCTCGTGCTCACCGAGATTCGCGGCGACGGCGCCGTCAACCTCTTCGGGCGCCGCCTTCCGCGCTCCACGCACCGGCAGGCGATCACGGTCGTCGCACTGGCCGCCACGGTCGTCGTCCTCGCCACCCTGGTCGTGATGATCCTTGAGCCGGTCGGCTTGGACCAGAGCCTCTTTGAGGTGATCTCGGCATTCACCACCACCGGCCTGACGACCGGCATCACCGACGACCTCTCCGGCGCGTCCAAGATGCTGCTCGTATTCCTGATGTTTGCTGGCCGCCTCGGGCCGATTACGCTGGCGTCGGCCATCGCACTCAAGCGCACGAGCCGACTCTACGAGTATCCGAAGGAGCGGCCGATCATTGGCTGATCACGCCGCGCACGCCCACCCGCCCAGCAACCCCAGGCAGGCACCATGACGCTGTTCACTCCAGCAAAAGTCGCCGCGCGCGTCGCCGAGGCCGACTCGGTGGTGGTCCTCGGCCTCGGCCGCTTCGGCAGCGCGATCGCGACCGAACTCGTGCGCACCGGCACCGAGGTGCTTGGCGTCGACAACGACGACGCGATCGTCCAGGCCCACGCCGATCTCCTCACCCACGTGGTGAAGGCCGATTCCACGAACATCGACGCGCTGCGCCAGATCGCCGTGCCGGAGTTCGACCGAGCGGTCGTGGGCATTGGCATCAACATCGAGGCCAGCCTGCTGACGGCGTCGCTGCTCGTCGAGTTCGGGATCAAGACCATCTGGGCGAAGGCGATCAGCGACCCGCACGCCAAGATCCTGGAGCAGCTCGGCGTCCACCACGTCGTAGCGCCTGAACGCGACATGGGCACGCGAGTGGCCCACCTCGTGCGCGGCGCGATGCTCGACTTCATCGAGTTCGAAGACGACTTCGCGATGGTGAAGACGCGGGCGCCCACCTTCACGTATGGCCTGCGGCTCAGCGAAGCCCGGATCCGGGCCGAGCACGGCGTCACGGTGATCGCGATCCACAAGGGTGAATCGGGCTGGACCTACGCGACGGCGGACACGCTGCTGGAGAAGGACGACCGGATCATCGTCTCGGGCCCGACTCGCAAGACCGAACGGTTCGCCCTGCTGCACTAGACGCTGCGCGGGCGCGGCGCTCGGTCAGCGCCGCAGGAGGGTCACAGGGCCGGCCGCCCCACGCGGCCGGCCCCGGAGCTTTGAGCGTTACGGCGTGGTCGTCGCGAGCTGGTCCTTGGCGTCCTGGAGCTGCTTCTTGTCTTCGTCGGAGAGGTAGTCGTTGTCCTCGACCGCCTCGATCGCGTCGGTGCCGGCCTGCTTGGCCTTGTCCTCGATCTCCTTGGTCTGGGCCTCGATCTTCTTCTGCGCTTCCTCGGCGGTGATCTTGCCGGACTTCACGTCTTCAGAGACCTGGGCAGCGTCCTCCTGGAGCTGCTTGGCGTCCTGCTGAAGGGCCTCGCCCTGCTTCTTGACGTCTTCGATCTTGCTCTCGTCGATGCCGCCGTCGCCGCAGCCTGCAGCGAAGCCGCCGAGGGCGCCGACGAGGGCGACCGGCAGGAGGAGGGAACGAAGAGCGGAGGTGGTGTTCATGGTGGTGCTTTCCCGGAAATGAGTGGTGATGGCCTGGCGCCGTGACTGAGAGCGGTGGTTGCCAGGAGTGGACATGCGCCACAAGGTACGCCACGAGCACGCCCCTGTCGCGCGGTTTTCCGCCAGTTCAAATACCTCTGGGATCCGTCGAACGGACGAGCCAGCGTGCTACGGCGTGAGCCAGCCCGCCCAGGCGAGGTAGGTCTTGATCGCCTCAGTCAGGGTGATCGGGCCGCAGTCGACGTGGAACTCGTGGCCGTCGACCCAGGCGTGGAGCCAGTCATCGGCAGTGCGGTTGATCGTGATCTCGGGGCAGTCGCGCCCGATCAGGCCAACGCGCTCGAGGTCCACATGCAGCGCCCAGCCCGCCTCCAGGGGGTCGATCCGCAGGCCCGGAGCGCGATCCCACTCACCGTCGCAGGCGCACAGGTACCAATCCTGAAGGCCGGTGAGCGGGGCGTGGGAGATCATGCGCTCGCCTTTCGCCTCCGCTGCGCGGGAACCTTCCTGCGTCGACGGCCGATCGACCCTGCCGAGCTAGGTTGAGCGTGTGCCTCGCCCCTGGCCCACCACGCCGCCCACGGCCGACGAGCGCTCCGCCTACGCCGATGCGGTGCCAAGGTCGTTCTGGCTCGACGGGCTACCGGCGAGGGATGCGTCCCCGGCGTTGGCCCGCGAAGCGCGTGCGTCGCTGTGCATCGTCGGGGGTGGGTTCACGGGACTGTGGGCTGCGATCCACGCCAAGGCCGATGATCCGGCCCGCGACATCGTGGTGCTGGAGGGCGACGTGGTCGGCAGCGCGGCGAGCGGACGCAACGGCGGATTCTGCATCGCGTCGCTGACGCACGGGATCGACCACGGTTTGGCGCGGTTCCCGGAGGAGATCGACACGCTCGTGCGGCTCGGCCTGGAGAACTTCGACGGGCTCGTCGCCGACCTGGACCGACTCAGCATCGACTGCGACTTCCAGCCGACCGGGGAACTCAGCGTCGCTCTGGAACCGCACGAGCTGGATTGGCTTCAGGAGGAGGCCGACCTCCTGGGGCGTTTTGGTCACGACGCGGTGGTGCTCGACCGGGACGCGCTGCAGGCGCAGATTGCGTCGCCAACCTATCTCGGTGGCGTATGGGACCGGACGGGCGCGGCGGTCCTCGACCCCGGCAAGCTGGTCGAAGGGCTGCGGCGCGCGGCCATCGCATCGGGCGTGCGGATCTACGAGGGCACGACGGTCGAGGGGATCGAGCCCACCCCTCGCGGGCTTCGGCTGGTGACCGGCGCGGGCGCCGTCGAGGCCGAACGCGTGCTGCTCGCGACCGGTGCCCATCGCTCCCTGCTCGGCGCCGTGCGGGCACGGATCGCGCCGGTGTACGACTACGTTCTGGTGACCGAGCCGCTGACGACTGAGCAGCGCGCCTCGATCGGATGGGCGGACGGCCAGGGCATCGCCGACAGCGCCAATCAGTTCCACTACTACCGCCTGACGGCAGACGGCCGGATCCTTTGGGGTGGGTACGACGCGGTGTACCGCTGGCGCGGGCCGGTCGATGCCCGCTTCGATGAACGCGACGCGTCGTTCGCGCGCCTCTCGCAGCACTTCTTCACGACCTTCCCGCAGCTGCGCGGGCTGCGATTCAGCCACCGGTGGGGTGGCGCGATCGACACCTGCAGTCGCTTCTCCGTGTTCTTTGGCACCGCCTACGACGGTCGCCTCGCCTACGCCACCGGCTACACCGGACTTGGCGTGTGCGCAACGCGGTTCGGGGCGCGGGTGGCGCTCGATCTCGTGGATGGCCGTGCGAGCGAGGCGACCGGCCTGCAGTACGTCGCCCGCAAGCCCGTCCCGTTCCCGCCCGAGCCGCTGCGCAGCGCCGCCATCCGCCTCACGCAGCGCGGGCTCGCAGCGGCCGATGCCCGCGGCGGCCGCCGCGGACGCTGGCTCCGCACCCTCGATCGGCTCGGGGTGGGCTTCGACTCCTGACCGACCCTGCAGGCCTTGGCGGTGGCCTCCTCCCGAGGCGAGAGTCAGCGGCGCTGAGCGGTGGGACGCTGCCTTGGGGCGGCGGGCGTCGACGACGACCGGTCAGGCCGCGAGCACGGTCCGGTCGATCCATTCCACGACCGCCGCCGCGACGAGCTCGAGGTCTCGTTTCAGGCCGTGGTCGCCACGGACCTGGACGACTTCGCGACTCAGCGACGCGTCCCGCTCCGGCATGCCGAAGCGGTCGCTCTGGCCCTGGAGAATGAGGAGCGGGACGCCGGCCTCGTCGAGCTCGTCTTGTCGGCTTGCGCCCTTGGGCGTCACGAGCGGGAAGGCGAGGCAGAGGACGCCGGCGGCGCCGGTCGCGAGGGCCGTGCGGCAAGCGACGCGAGCGCCCGAAGATCGCCCGCCGGTGATGAGCGGTCGGCCGGCGAGATCGAGCTGCGCGATGACGGCCTGCCAGGCCTCGTCGAGCTGGTTCGCAGGCGCAGCAGACTTGCGGCCCGCGACACGGTATGGCTGCTCGACGAGCACCACAGCGACACCGATCTGCAGCACCGCGGCCGCGACCGCTTGCAGGTCCGGGGCGGTGACCGAGCCGCCGGCGCCATGCCCGAGGACGAGGGTCGCCCGGACCTCGCTCACCGGATCGGTGCGGTGGATCCGCGCGGTGCCTCGCGGCGTGTCGAGTTCGGCGACGACCTCGAGCAGGGGCACGGGCTCTTCAGGGGCAGGCACGCCCCAGACTTTACGTCGCGGAACCAGCAGCGGCGCCCGTGATCAGGCGCCGCTGCGGATCAGACGATCGGCCTGGCCGTGATCAGCTCGTCGGAGTCAGGGCGATCATCATCGCGTTGCCTTTGCCGGCGGTCAGCGGGCTGACGATGCCCGTGAGTCCGCCACAGCCAACCAGGTTGCTGATCGCGAACGTCCCGGCAAGCGAGCCCCCGGCAGCGAGCGTGAACGGCGACGTGGAAGCCAGCGGAACGCTCGCGACCTGCTTGGCCTGGCAGTTCGCATCACTCACGATGTCGATCCCGAACAGCGACACGCGCGGGATCTTGATGCGCATTTTCGCGACCAGTGAGAGCGACGTTCCCGCGAGCGTGCCCGTCACCTTCTCGGTCGGTACGAACGCGAGCTGCGCCGTCACCGGGATCAGCCCCAGCACGGTGAGCTGCGCCGTCGCGCGATCCAGCGCGAGATCGGCCGAGACGGCACCGGTGCCGGCCGCCGGAGTAACGCCCTTCAACGTGCCAGCGAGTGGCACCGAACCCTTGACGAGGGTCTTGAGCGCGACGGCGCCCTTGACCGCGAAGTTCGCCGGCTGGGTGGGGGCGAAGAACGTGAGGTCGTCGCCGGGGGTGTCGATCGATCGACAGTCCGTGACCACGCACGGGCCCTTGCCCACGACGACGACGTTGGCGGTCCCGATGGACCAGTCGCGGTCGAAGATCGAGGCCTTCACGACGGCCTGCGTCCCGTCAGTACTGACGGACTGCACGAGTCCCTGCCCGAAGCCAGGGAGGAGGACGAGCTCGTCAATGTCGCTGAGACCAGTGCCCTTGAGCGTGAACTCGATGGTGCCCTGCGTGTTCGGGAACCGGTTCGGCGCGATCGACGTGATCGTGGGGAGCGGCTTCGCCGACGTCGCGTCGTAGAGCGTGATGTCGTCGCCTGGGGTGTCGATCGATTCGCACCGCGCGGTCTCGCACGGGCCGGTCCCAACGACGATGACACTCGCTGCGCCGAGAGGATGATCGGCCCCGAGCAGCGGCACTCTCACGACAGCCTCAGTCCCGCTGGCGTTCACCGACTGGACGAGCCCGTTCTGACTGCCGGCGATCTTCACGAGCTGATCGATGCGGTTGAGACCGGTTCCCTGGATGGTGAACTGGAAGTTGTTCGCAGGGACCGGGATACGGTTCGGCGAGACGGACGTGATCGTCGGCAGCGGCTGCGGCGGGCCGCCGCGCGAGTAGAGGTTTGCGGGACTGGTCAGGGACTTCCCGAACGGCGACTGGACCTGCAGGTGATACGACGATCCGAACGTGCAGAGGGTGCACGTGGGGACGGTGTACTCGATCGTCTCATCGTCCTTGATCACGAACGGCCGGTCGCGCTCGACGAGCCCGTCGGCGAGGAGTTCGCGTACGTACGTGAAGTGGTCGCCCTTGATCGTGACGACGTTTCCGCCATTGAGCGGACCGAAGCTCGGTGAGATCGACTCGATGACTGGGGCTGGCAGTGCTCCGGCAGAGCTCGGAATGACGGCCAGTGGGGACACCGCGCTGCCGGACCCGTAGGCGCGGCACGTCTCCGCAGCGCCAGTCGGCACGGGGCGGGATTCCGCAGTCTTCCCGAGGCTCCGTCGAACAGTGAGGTGCGCGACGTCGATGACCACCGGCGCATCTCCCGCGGTCGTGGTCGTGTCGGTCCGGAGCGGACCGGCGAACGGCACGGTGTAGCTCCAGAGGTTCCAGTAGACCGTCGCAATTGGCGACTCGGGGAGCTGGGCGGGCAGTCCACCGACGGTGAGCGTCGATCCGGTGGCGCCGCGGAGCGACAGACCGATCGCGTCGATGTCGACCCATGCGACGTCTCGGAGCTCCAGACTGTAGTCCGGCCACGGAACGCCAATGCCATACCGGCCGCTGAACGAGCCGGAGATGTCTGTCACCTCGATCGACTCGCCGGGGGCGGTGGTGTCCGGCACGGTCGCTTTGAGCGTGAGCTCGTTTCGGGTCGCGAAGCCGTAGGCCAATCCACTGGCGTCGGCACCCTCGCAGACCATCGGGACGGTCACGTTGACCACGCGGGTGCCCGCGGCAGCTGCGCCGGCCGGGAAGGCAACCAACGCGGTGGCCGCGACAGCCAGAGAACGGGATAGGAGCATGAGCGCCTCGGACGATGGACTGGCGGCGCGTGCAGCGCCTGGGACAGCGGCAACTCTACAGACGTAGATACGGAGGCGCAAGCAGGGATGTTTCCGCGCCGTTGGACGGTCCGGGGAAGCTCCACACCAAGCGTTTGGGTGGTGTTCAGGGTGTGGTTCGGGGTGGCTGGGGGTTGTGCTGGCGGCATGGACTCCGCAGGATCCGGGGCGCAGGGGACGGCCGCGCGTCGGACTCTGATCGCGAGACATCCCCCGGCCTCAGGTGCGTTAGGCGCGCCCACCTCCATAGAGCTTCGCGTCGGGGGACGCGAAGTCCGCCCAAACCGGGTCGGTCGGCTGTCCACCGACCGATCCGGTCGCGGCGGGCCGTCCCGCAGCTGGAGCAGTACACGACGATCGACAACGTGCAGCCGATGGCTTCGCGTACCGCGATTTCATCGATGACAGCCGGGCCGCGGGTCGCCTCTCCCTGCTGGAGGGGCCGCAGTGCGCAGCGAGTTAGCTGACGGGGACGAATCGGCCGTGCGCTGAGGCGCGTAGGCGGGCGATGTCTTCGGCGCGGGAGCGGGAGAGCGGGACGGTCGACTCGGCTTCCTTCACGTACGCCGCGGTGCCCGCGGGCACACGGTGCTGGAGCGATCCGAGGAGGGCGCCCACGACGACCTGTTCGAGTTCCGCGCCGCTGAATCCGTCGGTGGCGGTGATGATCGTCGGCAGGTCGACGCCGTCCGGGTCTTGCCGGCGCATGCGCAGGTGAATCGAGAGGATCGTGCCGCGTTCGGCGGCGGTCGGCAGGTCGACGAAGAACAGTTCGTCGAATCGTCCTTTGCGCAGCAGTTCGGGTGGGAGGCCGAGGATGTCGTTGGCGGTGGCGACGATGAAGACGCCGTCGTTGCGCTCGGACATCCAGGTGAGCAGCGAGCCGAGGATGCGTTGTGAGGTGCCGCCGTCGGTGCTGTCGCCGCCGCCCGAGGCGATGGCCTTTTCGATCTCGTCGATCCAGAGGACGACGGGCGCGAGGGAGCTGGCGACTTCTAGGGCTCGGCGCAGGTTGCGTTCGCTTTCGCCGATGTATTTGTCGTAGAGGCGGCCGGCGTCGAGCTTGATGAGTGGGAGCTGCCAGGTGTGGGCGATGACCTTGGCGGCGAGTGATTTTCCGCAGCCCTGCACCCCGGTCAGGAGCACGCCTTTGGGGGCGGGAAGGTTCATTGCTTGGGCTTCGGGTGTGAAGCCGACGCGGGCGCGCTCGAGCCAGGTTTGGAGGCGGCCGAAGCCGCCGAGTGGCGCGGTGGAGGCGTTTGGCGGGAAGTATTCGAGGACGCCGCTGTCGCTGAGGGCGCGGGCTTTGAGGTCGGCGATGCGTGGGAGGTCGCCGAGGTGAAGGATGCGGTCTTCGACGGCGACGTATTGCAGGACTTGTCGTGCTTGTTTGAGCGTGAGGCCGCGGAGTGCGGCGACGATCTCTAGGCGGTCGAGCGGGCTGAGGGCGACGTCGGCGGAGCGGGCGAGGGTGACGGCGGAGATCACTTCGTTGAGGGTCGCTTGGTATTCGGCGTGGCTTGGGGGGCCGAGTGGGTAGGCGACGACGGCGTCGGTGAGTTCGCGGGGGAGGTCGGGGGTGGTGCCGAGGATGACGACGGTGGAGCGGCGGCCGCCGGCTTCGAAGGCGGCGATGGCGTCGCGGAGTGAGCGCACGACGGAGGGGGTGCTGAGCTGGCCGCGTAGGTCGCGTAGGACGTAGATGGCTTCGGTGCGCATCTCGATGATGCCGGCGAGGGCTGCGGCGGGGTCGGCGGTCTTGTACATGGGGTCCGTTTCGCCGCGGCGGATGAGGCCGCGGGTCATGGTCCAGTCGAAGACGGGGAGTCTGAGTTGGTAGCCGACGTCGTCGAGGATCGCGAGGGCGCGTTCCTCTTCGTCGGTTTCCAGGGCGACCGCGGCGTGGCGGGAGTCGACCAGGGTGCAGAGGTCGCGGGTCGGGGTGGCGGCGGGGGCCTCTGGCGCGCCGGGCCTGGTCGGCGGGAACGCGGCCGGGCCCGTGCCTCGTCCCGGCGCCCCAGATCCGGGAGGTGCTACGGAACGGCCTGAGTTCATGCCTGGGTGAATCGGCACCGACCCGCTGGGGGTTGAGCCGCATGTTCAGACGCAACCCGGCCGGCTGCGTCTGAGTGTCCTATCGCGCCGCAGATTCCGTTCGCGCGCGAGTGGTTCAGGCCGGCGGCCGGGCCACTTGCGGACTACCTACTGGAGAGAGTGTGCTCAGCCGCAGCCGGGCGGGTTGCGACTGAGTGCTCTATCGCGCCGCAGATCCGCCGCGGGTGGAGTCGGTTTAGGCCGCCAGGCCGGGCCGGCTCCACACGTGGCGGAGATGCAAGCGAGAGGATGCTCAGCCGCAGCCGGTGTTGTTACCGCAGGTGGAGCAGGTGTAGCAGGCGCCGGTGCGCTGCATCATGCCGCCGCATTGGCCGCAGGCGGGGCCGAGGTCGAGGCCGACCATTTTGGCGGGGACGACCGGTGGGGTGTCGGTCATTTTGGTGGCGGCAGCGACGGGGGCGCTGGGCTTGGTGCGGGGTTTGATGGCGGGGGCACCGACGATCGAGCCGCCGTTGCCGCCGTTGGCGGGGCCGGCGGTGTCGCCGCGGCCGACGATGGCGCGGGCAGCGTCTTCTTTGGCGAGGACGCCGGCGGTGCGGATGCCGAGGGCTTCCTGGTGCTCGGTGGTGAGGAACCGGGAGGCGATCCAGCGCATGAAGTAGTCCGGCATGGACTTCGCGAAGGGAATCTCGGGGTTTTGGGTGATGCCTTCGGGCTCGAAGCGCATGTACGCGAACTTCTCGACGAGCGTTTCGAGCGGCACGCCGTACTGCAGCGAGATGCTGACGGACGTCGCGAAGGCGTTCATCATGCCGCGCATGGTGGAGCCTTCTTTGCCGACGTCGGTGAGGAAGATCTCGCCGACGGTGCCGTCTTCGTACATGCCTGCCGTGATGTAGCCCTCGTGGCCACCGACGGAGAACTTGTGCGTGATGGACTGGCGCTCGCGGGGCATGCGGCGGCGGGCGGGGCCGGATTCGGCGCGGGCGGCAATCGTCGCGGCCTCAACGGCGGCGTCGATGTCGGCCTGCGTGAACGCGGTGCCGCCGAGCTCGACTTCCTTCTGCGCGTCGGTGCGCAGGGCCTGGGCGGTCTTGGAGCCGTCGCGGTAGATCGCGAGAGCCTTCACACCGAGGCGCCACGCTTCGACGTAGGCCTCGTTGATGTCGGCGATGGTCGACTCGTGCGGCATGTTGACCGTCTTGGAGATCGCGCCCGACAGGAACGGCTGCGCCGCACCCATCATCTTGATGTGGCCCATGGCGCTGATCGCGCGGGCGCCGACGGCAACGTCGAACACCGAGAGGTGCTCGTCCTTGAGCTCGGGCGCGCCGATGATCGTGCCGTGCTCGTTGATGTAGGCCTCGATCTGGCCGACCTGCTGCGGCGTGTAGCCGAGGGTCTCCAGGGCGAGCGGCACCGTGCGGTTCACGATTGTCATGGAGCCGCCGCCGACGAGCTCCTTGTATTTGACAAGCGAGAAGTCCGGCTCGATGCCGGTCGTGTCGCAGTCCATGAGGAACGAGATGGTGCCGGTCGGCGCGAGCACGGTGGCCTGCGCGTTGCGGTAGCCGTGCTTCTCACCGAGCTCGACGGCTTCGTCCCAGCTCTTGCGAGCAGCGGCGAGCAGCTCGTCGTCGATGATGTACGTGGAGTCGATGTCGTGCGCAGCCTTCTGGTGCATGCGCATGACGTTCAGGTGCGGCTCTTTGTTTTCTTCGTACTTCTCGAACGGGCCGACGGCCTCCGCGAGGAGTGCAGACTGGCGGTACGCGCGGCCCGTCATGAGGGCGGTGACGGCACCGGCGATGCCGCGGCCTTCGTCGGAGTCGTACGCGAGGCCGTTGGCCATCAGGTAGGCGCCGAGGTTGGCGTAGCCGAGGCCGAGCTGGCGGAACGCACGGGCGTTCGCGCCGATCTCCGGCGTCGGGTAGCTCGACGGGCCGACGATGATCTCCTGCGCGAACAGGACGATGTCGATTGCGTGCTCGTAGGCCTTCACATCGAAGGAACCGTCGGGGCGACGGAACTTCATCAGGTTGAGCGAAGCGAGGTTGCAGGCCGAGTCGTCGACGTGCATGTACTCAGAGCACGGGTTCGACGCGTTGATTCGGCCGGAGTTCGGGCTCGTGTGCCACTTGTTGATCGTGCCGTCGTACTGGACGCCCGGGTCGGCGCAGCGCCAAGCGGCCTCGGCGATCTCCATCATCAGCTCGCGGGCCTTGATCGGCTCGCCGACCGGCTTGCCGGTGACGCGGGCGATGAGGTTCCACTCACCGTCGTTCTCGACGGCCTCCATGAACTCGTCCGACAGGCGGACGGAGTTGTTGGCGTTTTGGTACTGGATCGACTTGAAGCCGTCGCCATCGATCGACATGTCGAAGCCTGCGTCGCGCAGCGCCTCGGCTTTGTCTTCCTCTTTGGCCTTGCACCAGATGAACTCGCGAATGTCCGGATGGTCGACGTCGAGGACGACCATCTTGGCCGCGCGGCGCGTCTTGCCGCCAGACTTGATCGTGCCAGCCCAGGAGTCGGCGCCGCGCATGAACGAGACGGGACCCGAAGCGGTGCCGCCCTTGGCGAGCGGCTCCATCGAGCCGCGGATGTTCGAGAGGTTGATGCCGGACCCCGAGCCACCGCGGAAAATGCGGCCCTCGCGGGTGTTCCAGTCGAGGATCGAGTCCATCGTGTCGTCGACGGACAGGATGAAGCAGGCGGAGCACTGCGGCTCCTCTTCGAAGCCGACGTTGAACCAGACGGGGCTGTTGAAGGCCGCGACCTGGTGCAGCAGGATGTGCGTGAGTTCGGCCTCGAACGCGTCGCCGTCTTCCTCAGAGGCGAAGTAGCCGCGATCACGGCCCCAGCCGGCGATCGTGCCGGACACGCGGCCGATCATCTGCTTGACGGACTTCTCGCGCTTCGGCGAGCCCATCTGGCCGCGGAAGTACTTCTGAGCGACGATGTTGGTCGAGTTCTGCGACCACGTCTTCGGGAACTCGACGCCCTTCTGCTCGAAGGAGACCTTGCCACCAAAACCAATGATCGCGTCGCGAATCTCCCACTCGACAGATTCGAAGGGATGCACGCCGGGTTCGGTGAACATACGCGCGACGCGCATGGCGGATCCGCGGCGGTTCTCCGATTCGAGCGTGGTCTGCGACGGGCTGGTCATGGTGCTCTTCTCCTGCTCTCTGACGACGAGGCGGCGTCGTTCTCCGGGGGTTGGGGCGTTGGTCCGCTCCGGTTCTGGGCCCTTTAGGGGGTAACACCTGATCCTTGCGAACCGGTCGGACGGAACGGGGCGCCCGGCCAGGTGGCTGGGCGTCTCGCCGGAGCGGTGCCGCGCCAGGTGCTGGCGAGCCTCATTCCGGGTCCTTCAGGTCGTCTTGTGAAGCTAGCGCGGAAGAGCAGCGTTCGCGAGGGTCGTTCCCGCTCGGAGCGGGTTTCGATCTTGCAAACTCACCACACGAAAAATCCGCTCAATGCGGAGAGACGCACCATGCACGCGGGGCGGCGGAACCGGACGGACGCGCGAGCTCCTGGCACGCCCCCACTGACGTCTACACGGCCTACCGAACCGGATTCCGGCAGACGTGACAGACCGTCTAGCGGAGGGTGACGATGCGCTGGTTCAGCGGTCGTGCCGCAGGAAGTCGCGGACGTCGTCGGCCAAAAGGCCCGTGCGCTCACGCACGCGCGAGAAGCGGGCGCTCGGGGCTACCGCGACGGGGGTGACGACGGACGTCCGCAACCCGAGGCTGCGCAGGAGGGTGGCGGCTCCGACGAGCAGCACCGCCAGCAGCGCGGCGATCATCGCCGCGATACGAACGGGCTCGAGCGGGAGATCGGGCTCCGTCAGATTCGCGACCGCGGAGATTGGCTGCACGGCCGCGCTCTGACCCGGGCTGAGATACGGCGGCGGCGCCGGCACGGCCGCGCCAGCGGGCGCCGCGGTGGTACTGGCCGGTGGCGTCGTCGGGGTGATGCCCTCCGGGATCGGCGAGTCGTCGCTCGGAGAGGTCGGTGCGACCGCGCCTCCGGGCTGCTGCTCGAGCGCCTTTTCGAGATCGCTCATGCCGACCTGCGCAAGCGCCAACGGAGCCGTGCTCGCGGAGATCGTCAGAAGCACGCAGAACGCGGCCAGAAGCGGGCGAAGACGCATCCGGTGGACCGTACCACCCGTCCTCTTGGGCACCGGCCGATACCATCGCCGCTTCATGGCCTTGGCCGAACAGCTCTCCATCGACCGCCTCCGCTCCGGCGCCTCCACTGCCGTGGCGCGCGGGCAGGCCTATGCGCGCTTCCGCGGGGGCGGCACCCGCCTGTCTCGCCTGCGCACCTCGACCTCGACCATCACGTCGGCCGCGACGATCGGTTGCGGCGCGATCGTCATGCCGTGGCTCGTCGTGGTCCTGATTCGCTGGACCGACCCGAGCGTCGGTCGCGGACGCATCGTCGCCGACCCCTGGTCGCTCCTCGCGCCCGGCTGGGGTGCCTGGTCACTCGTGGGCCTGCTGATCGTCGCGGTCTCAGCCCTCGTGGCGTGGGCCCGCCTGCGCCTGCCGGCTCCCGATGTCTCGCGGACCTTCGCGGTCGCGATCGCGTCGCTGCTGGCCTTCGCGATCTGGTGCGCTGCCTCCGTCTTCTTCTGGTCGCCGAGCCCGTCGGGCGCGTGGCGCTGGGCCGTCGTGGCCTTCGGCGTCGTCCTGGCGACGGTGCTCGGGCTCTTCGCCGGTGCGCAGGCCGAGGGCCGGCGTGGCGTCGTGCTCGGCGTCCTCTTCACCGGCACCGCTACGGCCGCGATCGGGCTGATCGACCTGCTCGCGTTTTCCGACGGAGCCCGGCGCGTGGTCTCCCCGCTGGATCCGACCGCCAACGCCGTCGTCATCGGACTCGGCGTCCTCGTCGCCCTCGCCCTCGACCAAGGCGAGCATCCGCAGCGCCGCCGATGGCTGCGCGCGGCCGCGACCCTGGGCATCGTCGGGCTGCTCCTCACGGCTTCACGAGGCGGCATCGCGGTCACGATCTTCGGCATGTTCTTGCTGGCCTATCGCGGCGTGCCGATCGGGTGGCCGCTGCTGCAGTCGATCGGCGGCGCACTTCCGGCCGTCGTCACCGGAACGCTTGCCGGCGGCGTGGCGCGTGCAGGCGTCGCGGACGACACCGGCCGACTGCTCGTCGGCGCGTTGGTGGTGGGCGGCGTCGCGCTCGTCGCGTGGAGTGCCGCCCGAGATCTTGGTGCGCCCCCAGCGCTGCGCCGGCTCGGCTCTGGGCGTGGCGTGCTTGCGGGCGTGCTCGTCGCGATCGTGCTGGTCGTGGTTGTCGCGGCGGCCGTCGCGCAGGGCGGCATCAAGGGCACGTGGGATCGCACGCAGGACTCGTTCTCGGCACGCAGCGTTGCTGGGCAGCCCAGCGACGCGTCGCGCCTTTGGAGCGGCACGTCTGACGGCCGGCTGTGGCGCTGGCAGGCGGCGCTCGATGCCTACCAGCAGGCCGCCGACCCGATCCTGGGCCTCGGGCCCGGCAGCAGTCCGCAGACGCTTCGCCGCTATCGACGCGACGCGACGCCGAACCTCACCACACCCAGCGCCCCGATCGCCGTCTTGACCGAGGCCGGTGGGGTCGGACTTGCGCTGGTGCTCATCGGCGTCCTGGGGCTCTCACTCGCGGCTCGCAGCGAGATGCGTCGCGAGCCACGCTCGGACGGCGCGCTGCTGCTCACGATCGGCTCCGTGGTGCTCGCGCACGCGATGGTGAACGACGACCTCCATCAGCCGCTCATCTTGATCCCGGCCTTCGTGTGCGTCGCCGCCCTCGGCGCGAGGAAGAGCGTCGAGCAACGCCTTGGCCCCGAGCCGGAGACCAACGCCCCGCCGGCCAGCCGGACGGCCGCCACCGCCGTTGGCGCACTGATCGCCGTGGTGGTCGCTCTCGGCGCCGTCGTTCCGGCCCGCGCCCAGCTCAAGGCCCGCGAGGCCGAAGCCAATCTGATCGCCGGCAACGCCGGTGCGCTGCGTGATGCCTCGCTCTATTCAGGCCAGGCGGCACGACTCGATCCGCTCGCCTTCCAAGGCGACGCCGTCGGGTCGCAGGCTGCGCTCGCGCTGCAGCGGTGGACCGAGGCCCGGCGCCTCGCGTTGCTCGCCGTGCGGCGCGCACCGAAGGAGGCCGCGGCTTGGCGCGCACTCGCATTCGTCGCGCTCGCCGAGCACGACCGCCCCGGCGCGCGCATTGCCGCCCGCAAGCTTCAGCAGCTCGACCCGGCCGCTCCGACGACCCGCGAGATCGCCCTCCAGGCGACGCTCGACTCGGCACCGCCCGAGGCGTCGCCGACGGCCGTCGGCACGCCGCTCTCCCCCACCGCGCAGTAGCGCGAGGCGCGAGGCGGCGGCCACGCCGCGCAGGCGGGCCTAAGCGGCGGGCTGCCGCTGCGCCGCGCCCAGGGTCGACGGCGCGGCGAGGTCAGGAGTCGCTCCCCCGTCACTCCTGCGGAGCGAGCGCGCCTAGCGACGGAAGCGGCGCTTGGCTTTGTATTTGCGGGGTCCGCTGCCGTCGCCCGGATCCGGCTCGTCGTGTTCGGAGTCCGGCCGTGGTTGGCGCGGGCGGCGGTCGACGGCCTGGTCCGGCGCGCCCTCGGGCGCGATCGAGATGATGCCGTCGTCGAAGTCTTCCAGGAGCGCCCAGGAGTCCGGATCGGGGGCGTCGGCGGCGCCCATGGCTCCGGGCTCGATCGCCTCGTCGGCCGGTGGTTCGGGCTGGACGTCGCGCGGGGGTGCCGGCTGACGCGGCTCAAACGCGGGCTGGGGTGGTGCGTCCGCCTCGGAGCCTCCGGAGCCGCCCGCGGCGGGGCCCTGCGGCGACGGCGCTGGCGAGCCACCCGATCCGCCCCAGCCGGAGTCCGCGTCGCCCGAGTCCGGGCCGCCGTCTTCGAGCATCCGCTGGAGTTCGGTGAGTTCGGCACGCAGGTCGCCGAGTTCGCGGTCGAGCTCCGCGCGGGCGCGGTTGGCCTCGGCGAGCTGCTCCTCCGCGACCGCGAGCGCCTCGTCGCGGTCGTCGAGCTCGGCGCGTGCCCGGGTGAGATCGCCAGCAACGGCGCTCGCCTTGTCGAGTTCGCCTCCGAGCTCCTGTTGGAGGTCGGCCTGGCGATCACGGTCATCGCGCTGACGACGTTCGAGTTCCTCGTACCGCGCTTTGAGGTGCTCCAGCGCCTCGTTGGCCGAATCCAGCTCGGCACGCAAGGTCCGGCGTTCCTTCTCGATCTCCTCGGCCCCCGCGAGCCCGGCCTGCGCGCGCTCGTACTTGAGCTCGAGTTCGTCGATCCGGTCGGCTTGGCGCGCTGACTCGCGGCGGAGCACCTGGAGCTGTTCTTCGGCGGCCCGCCGTGCTTCCTCGACTTCCGCGACGCGCTTGCCGCGCTCCTCCGCCTGCCCGGCAGCACCATCGCGCTCGCCCCGGATCGCGGCGAGCTGGTCAACGATCTCGTCGTGGCGGGCGTGGGCGGCTTCGAGCTCCTTGCGAGTCTTGCTCGCTTCAATCCGTTCGAGGTCCTGGGCGCGCGTGAGTCGCTCGACCTCGATCTCCTTCTCCGTCAGCGAGGCCTCGAGTTCGCCGCGGCCCGTGTCGATGCGGGTGATGCGCTCCTCAAGTTCCCTGATGCGGCCCGTGAGCTGGTCGACGCTGCGGGTGTGGGACTGCTCCTCGTCGCGCGCGGCGGCCGCTCGCTCCTCCAGCGCCGACGTGATCTGCTCGGCCCTGGACCGTGCAACGTCCCGCTCCGTCGCGAGAGCGTCGGCGCGCGCGTCGGCTTCCTCGTGCAGGCGAGTGAGCGTGGCGATCTCCTCGCGGAGTTTCTCCTCTTCGGTGGCCTGCGCCTGGGCGCGATCACCAAGTTCGCTGAGGCGCCGCTGCAGCTCGCCGAGCCCAGCGTCGAGTTCGGCCGTGTTCGTGATGGCCAGGTCGCGCTCGGTGCGCGCCGCCGATACCTCTCGCTCGAGTTCGGCGATGCGGCCTCGGAGCTGTTCGAGCGCTTCGTCGGCGCTGGACATCGCCGCAAGCGCACGGGCGTCGGCGGCCTCGGTGACGTCCGCGAGTGCGGCCTGCTGGGTCCGGAGCTGCTCTTCGTGCTGGTCGATCAGGCCTGCGAGCCGGGCGGCGTGCTGCTCCTCCAGGGTGCGGCGCAGTGCGGCCAGCTCTTCGAGGCGACGGGCCTCGGCGGCGCGCTCCAGCTCGGTCATCGTCTCGGCGGCTGCGGCCTCCTGGGATTCCAGGCGCTCTTCCAGCTCGCCGCGCTGCTCGGCAAGCCGCGACTTCAGTTCGCGATCGGCGGCCTCACGCAGGTCGTCGCGCTCGGCGAGGACCTCGGCGATGCGAGCGGTGTGCTGGTGCTCAAGTTCGGTGACGCGCTCGCGATGCTCGTTCTGGAGTCGCTCGACCAGGGCCTCGAACTCTGCCCGGACGACGCCGCCCTCACCGCGCAGACGCTCGCTCACCGAGGCCAGCTCGGAGTGTTCGGTCTTGACGCGGGCGAGCTCGATCTCAAGGGCGTCGGCCCGGTCGCGAGCCTCGTTGGCCGCGGCGTCGCGTTCGGCCAGAGCGGCGGCCGTGCGAGCGATGTCGGCTTCGAGCTCGGTGGCGCGCGCGAGGTGGCTCGCCGCGAGATCTTGGCTCTCCTCAAGCTGCGCGGCGAGCTGCGCCTGCGCGCGCTCGAACTCGACGGTCACCCGGTCGCGGTCGATCTCGACCGCCCGCAGGCGCTCCTCGAGTTCCGTGCGTGCGGCGAGCAGTGCGGAGCTTGCCTCGTTCTCGAGCTGCGTCTGCTGGTCCCGGACGTTCTCCAGATCGGCCGCGAGGTCGGCGGCGGCGGCGCGCGCCTCGACCCGGGCTTGATCGAGCACGCGGACGCGCTCCTCAAGTTCGGTCACGTGCGCGCCGGACTCGCGAACCTGCTCGTCGTAACGCTCGCGGGCGGCGGCGAGGGCCTCTTCCGCCTGGGCGCGGGCGGCAGCGAGCTCGGCCTCGCGGCGCTCGGCCGCCTCGGCGAGCTCCGCCGCATGCTGATCGCGAAGCGTCGCCAGCTCCGCGGCTTGGAGTTCAGCGGCCTCGGTGAGCTGGGCGGCGTACTGCTCGCGGAGCGCCGCGTGCTCGTTTCCGGCCTCGATGAACTCCGCCTCGAGCCGCGTGCGCATCGCGACGAGCTGCTCCTCGTGGCGCTGCTCGGCGGCCGCGAGTGCGGTGGCGTGCTCGGTCGCGAGCGCGGCCAGCGTGGCGTGGTGCTCGGCGACCGCAGCCTCGCGAGCGGCACGTTCGGCATCGCGTTCGCCGGCGAGGGCCGCCAGGGCTGACTGATGCTCGGCGGAGGCACGACGGAGCTGCTCGTGGTGGTCTTCGATGGCCCGAGCGACGGCCGCCTCCTGCTCCTCGGCGGCGCGCGCGAGGGCTCCGGCGAGGGACTCCTGTCGCATCTCGAGTTCTTCGTCCCGCTCAGCCAGCGCCCGGTGGTACTGCTCGCGCGACTCGTCCATCTCGGCACGGAGCCGAGCGACGAGTTCGCGATGCTCGCCCTGGAGCCGCTCGACCGTCTCGCGGTGCGCCTCCTGCAGGCGGTCGAGTTCATCGGCGTGGCGTGCGGTGGCCTCCGCGACGGCCCGGTCATCGCGTGAGGCGAGGTCGGCCCGCTCGGCTTCAAGGAGGTCGAGCTGCTCGGCCAGCGCGCGCTGCTGGTCGACGAGCTCCGTTCGCTCCGACTCCAGCGCGGCGGTGAGCGCCTCGACCTGGGCGGTCAGGGCGTCGCGCTCGGCGATCAGCTGGCCAAGGCGCTCGTCGCGCTGCAAGACCTCGGCCTGGGCTTCGGTTGCGCGAGTCAGGTGCTCCGCGACGAGCGACTGGCTCTGATCGAGCTCCTCGGCATGGGCGACGAGCACCCGCTGGAGTTCTTCCGACAGGCCGTCGCGCTCGTCAAGGCGAGCATCGAGTGAGGTCCGCGCCTGGACGAGCTCCTGCTGGAGGGCCTCGACGGCGGCCGTCTGCTCGGCGAGCCGGGCCGCGATCGCGTCGCGCTCGGCGGCGTGCGCGGCCGCAGCCGCTTCCTGCTCGGTGCGATGCGCGGCGACCAGCGCCTCCCGATCCTCCGCGAGCTGCGCCACGAAGCCCGCCTGGTCCGCCGCCTGCTGCGCGGCGAAGCGCTCGTGGTCGGCCGCCTGCTGAGCGACGAGCGCTTCCTGCGCGGCCACCAGTTCCTCGATCTGCTCCAGCGCGCGAGCCATCGCCTCGGCATGGTCGGCCTCGAGCGCGCGGACACGCTCTTCGTGCTCGCCGCGCAGCGCAAGCAGTCCCGACTCGGAGTCCTGCGCCAGCTCGCCGCGCAGGGCTTCGATGACGTCTTGCTGCTCAGCCTGCGCAGCGGCGAGCTGGCCGGCGTGTTCGGCGTTGAGCTGGGCGAGCGCGGCCTCGTGCTGGGCGAGCGCATCCTCGTGCTGGGCGTGAAGCTGGGCGAGCGCCGCCTCATGCGCGGAGACCAAGGCCTCGCGCTCCTCGCGAGCAGCCGCCAGCGCTGCGGCCTGCTCGGCAGCCGCAGCTTGAAGCTGTGCTTCGAACGCGGTCTCAAGCTCCTGCGCCCGCTGCACGGCAGCGGCCTTCTCGGCGTCGACTCTGGCGGATGCATTGGCCTCAGCGGCGTCGACTTTGGCCGCCGCGACGGCCTCAGCGGCCTCGACCTTCGCCGCGGCAGCTGCCTCGGTGGCGTCGACTCTGGCCGCGGCGTCGGCCTCGAGGGCGACGACCTTGGCGGCGGCGTCGGCCTCGACGGCGACGAGCCGCTCCTGCGACTCGGCGCTGAGCACAGCAAGCCGTTCCTGGAGCGCCTGAACCCGCTCGTCGGCGTCGACGCTCAGCGTGGCAAGCCGTTCCTGGAGCGCCTGAACCCGCTCGTCGGCGTCGGCGCTCAGCACAGCAAGCTCGCCTTGGAGCGCTTCGATCCGCTCCTGGGCTTCGAGCGCGGCAAGTTCGACGCGCTGATCCGCCTCCGCCTGGGTGGCTTCGACCTGCGCCGACGCCAGCGTCTGTGCCTCGGCGACGCGGTCCTGGAGTTCGGTCTCGAGCGTGACAACCTGCGCCTGCAGCGCCTGGATGCGCGCCTGCGCTGCCGACTCGGCCTCGTCAGCCCGCGTCGTCGCCTCGAGCTCAAGGGTGCTCAGCTGCTCCTCAAGCGCGGCGGCCTGCTCGTTCCAGCGGGCCTCCGCCTGCTCGAGCCGCTCTAGCGATTCGGCTTCGGCGAACGCCAGTCGCTGCGCCGTCTGCTGTTCGACGGTCTCGATCTGCTGCGCGGCCTGCTGCTCGACGAGCTCAATCTGCTGCGCGGCGGCCTCGATCTGCTGCGCCGCTTCGCGTTCGAGCGTCTGAACGCGTGCGGCAGCCTCTGTCTCGGCACGCTCGACGCGCTCGGCCGCCTCTGCCTGGGCGAGTTCGACGCGCTCGGCCGCCTCTGCCTGGGCGAGTTCGACGCGCTCGGCCGCCTCCGCCTGGGCACGCTCGACGTGTTCGGCTGCCTCCGCCTCTGCCTGCTGGGCGAGCAGCACCGCTTCGGCCGTCTCGGCGCGAGCAGCAGCAAGCTGCTCCGTGGCTTCGGACTCGACCGCCTCGACGCGCGCGGCCGCCTGGAGTTCGGCCGTCGCGATGCGCTCGCCGGCGTCGGCCCGCAGCGCGGCGAGCTGCTCGGCCGTCTCGGCATGCCCGGCCTCGATGAGGTCGTCGAGCTCCGCCTTCGCGGCGGCCAAACGCTCCTGTGCGGCGACGCGCTCGGCCTCGAGCGTCGACTGGAGGGCCAGCTGCGCCTCAGCGGCCTCGCTGCGAATCGACGCGAGTTCAGCGGCGTGGGCCGCGTCGAGTGCCTCGCGCTCAGCCGTCCGCTCGGCCGCGACACGCTCACGTTCGGCTTCGAAGCCAGCGATGAGCCGCTCACGTTCGACCTCGAGCTGCTCGACCATCTGCTCGCGCTCAGCGAGGATGTCGTCGCGCTCCTGCTCCAGACGATCGACGATCGCCGCGTGGCCCGCGACCAGCTCATCGCGCTGCGACGCAAACCCGGCCGTCAGCTCATCGCGCTGCGACGCAAACCCGGCCGTCAGCTCGGCACGGAGCTGCTCCTGCGCGGCGAGCAGCGCCTCGCGCTCGGCCACCTGTTCGGCGCGTGCCGACTCACCGTCGGCTGCGGCCTCCTCGGCGGCCGTCAGGGCCTCCGACAGACGCTGCTCGTAGTCGGCCTGAAGGGCCCGGCCACGCTCTTCATGCTCGGTCCGCACGAGCAGGAGCGCCTGTGCGGACGCGCGCTCAAGATCATCGCGCAGCGTCGCGAGCGCCTGATCGTGCTCGGCCCGCAGCTCGGCGATCGCGTTCGCGTGCTCAGACCGCAAGCCGGCGAGGGTCCGCTCGTGGCGCTCGATCGTCGCGGAATGCTCTGCGGCCGCAGCGGCTTCGGTGCCACCGAGCTGCGCATTGAGCGCAGCGAGTTTCTCGTCGTGCGTGAGCCGCTCCTGGTCCCACGCGAGCTGCGCGGCCTCTAGGCGCTCGCGGTGCGCGGTCAGTGCGGCCGCAATCGCCTCGGCCTGCTCGTCGGCGGCCTGTTCCAGCGCCGCGCGGAGTTCGTCGATCTCCTCGGTCCGCTCGGCGCGGACGCGCGCGATCTCAACTTCCTGCTCGCTCCGCAGCCGTTCGAGCTGCGCGGCGGCGTCCTCGGCGGCGTCGCGGAGCGTGGCAGCGTCGGCACCATGGGCCTCGCGAAGCTCGATGATCTCCTCGGCCCAGGCGGCGCGAAGCGCCTCGGTCTCCTCTTCGCGGCGGGTCCGCTCGGTCTCGAGCGCGGCCTCGTGCTCGCTGCGGATCCGCTGCAACACGGCGGCCTGCTCGCTGCGCAGCTCAGCGACCGCGCGGCTGGACTCCGCCTTCAGCGCCGCCAGCTCGTCCTCGCGCTGGGCATCGCGCTGCTCGATCTCTCGGCGCAGATCCCCAGCGACGGCCTCGTGCTCCAGCGCGCGACTGCGCAGGTCGGCGATGAGCTGCGCGGCGGCCTGCTGCTCGGCCTCGATCTGCTGCTCATGCTCAGACGAGATCGCGTTGAATCGCGCCGACGTGTCGTCGCGCATCGCCGCGAGTTCTTGATCGCGGGCAGCCTCGGCCGCGGTGATGCGCTCCTGCGTCTCCTGGCGCACGAGCTGGATCTCAGCTTCCAGGGCCTCGCGAGTCTCCGCGGCGCGCGCTTCGGCGGTCGCGACCTCGGTCTGCAGTCGCGCGGTGTGCTCGTTCTCGGCATTGGCCAGCGCTTGGATCGCCGCGTCGCGTGACGCGCGGGCCTGGCTGATCTCAGCCTCGGCCGCGGCGCGGGTCTCTTCGACCTGGGTCTCGGCAGCCATCCGCGCGTCGTCGAGTTCGGCGGCGACCGCGCGCTGAATCGTCTCGATCTCGGCGGCCGCGGCGGCCTTCGCAGCGCGCACCTCTTCGGCCAAGTCGGCTTGCACCTGCTCTCGCTGCTGCGCCGACGCCGCGAGCGCGGCCTCAAGCTGCTCGGTCGCTTCGGCCTGTGCTGCCTGCACCTGCGCGAGGCCACGCTCACGCTCACGCTCGGCGGCTGCCTGGAGCTCGGTCACGATCCGCGACGCGCCCGCGCGGGCCTCGTCGAGTTCGGAC
Organism: Solirubrobacteraceae bacterium; assembly: GCA_032119595.1. Taxonomy (GTDB): domain Bacteria; phylum Actinomycetota; class Thermoleophilia; order Solirubrobacterales; family Solirubrobacteraceae; genus JAGIBJ01. The sequence goes on from JAUMBQ010000006.1 coordinate 814,779, forward strand.
CGGAGCATGGCGATCGTCGCCTCGGACTGCTCCTGGAACTCGGCGACCTCGGCCGCCTTGGCCTGCTCGACCGCTGCGACTCGCTCGTCCGCCTGCGCTTGGGCCTCGGTGGCAGCCGTCTCAGCGTCGGCGTGGGCTTGCGCGATCTCGCGCTCTGCGCTGGCCTGCAACGCAGGGAGTTCTTCTGCCGCCGCCGCGCGCGTCTGCTCGAGCTGCTCGCGAAGCACCGTGAGCAGCTCGCTCGACCCGGTCCGAGTGTCATCCAACTCGGCCGCCGCATGGGCCTGGACTGCTTCGAGCTGGTCGGCAAGTTCGCTGACGCGCGCCTCGCCCTCGGCCCTGACCGCGGCGACCTGCTCGTCGGCCTTGGCCTGCGACGCCGCAAGCTCCTGCTCGGCCTCGGAGCGCACCGCCGCGACGCGGGCCTCCGCGTCGGCCTGAACCTTCTGCACCTGCGCCTGCGTTGCGGCATGCGTCTCGGCGACCTGCGACTCCGCCCACGCGCGCGCCTCAGCCACCTGCGCTTCGGCCGCCGTCCGCAGCTCGTCGACGTGGTCGCGCGCTCCGGTATGGGCCTGCTGCGCCTCGGCACGAGCCTGCTCGGCCTGCTCGAGCGCCTGCTGGGCCTCGGCGCGAGCCTGCTCGATCTCGGCGCGGAGCGCCTCCGCGGTCGCCTCGGCCTCAAGCTGCGCGGCAACGACGCGTTCGTCGGCCTCGGCCCTCAGGACCCTTGCCTGTTCGGCTACGTCGCCGAGCGCTGCCTGCACGCGCTCGTCGGCGTCGGCGCGGACCGCTTCGAGCTCTGCCTGGGCGCCCTCGATCGTCTCGGCGCGCACCGCGTGGGCTCGAGCGTCGGCCGTGGCGTAGGCCTCCGCGAGATCGGCTTCAGCTTGGGCGCGAGCGGCCTCGGCCTGCGCGCGGGTCGCGGCGACCTGTTCGCTGGCCGTCTCGGCTTCAGCGCGCGCGGCCGAGAGCTGTTCTTCGAGTTCGGCTCGGGTCGCTTCCAGGCGCTCCTGCGCGTCGGCGCTGGCGGCTTGGGCGGCCTCGGCGAGTTCCGTCGCCGCAGCCGCGCGGATCGTGTCGACCTCACTCTGGAGCGCCGCCGCTTCGCTGCGCGCCTGCTCCAGCTCGTCCTGCACTGCGGCGAGTTCGGCAGCGGCGGCCTGCTCGATGTCGTCGCGCGCGGCGGCGACTTCAGCGGCGCGAAGTTCGCGCTCTTCGGCGATCGCCGCCGCTGCGGTCTCGCGGGCCTCGTCGGCCTCGGCGCGGGCGGCCGCGGTGGCGTCTTCGGCTTCGGCCATCGCCGCGGCGGCCAGCTCGTCGGCCTCCTCGCGTGCATGCGCCGCGAGCGTTTCTGCGCGGGCCTCAGCAGCTGCTGCACGGTCCTGCGCTTCGGCGATCAGCGCGGCCGCTTGCCGCTCCGTCTGTTCCTGGGCCTGGGCAGTACGCGACTCCGCCTCCGCGACCGCTTGCTCGGCGCGCAAGTCCGCCTCGGCGACCGCTTGCTCGGCACGGGACTCCGCCTCGGCCACCGATTGCGCCGCACGCGACTCCGCCTCGGCCACAGCCTGCGCCGCACGCGACTCCGCCTCGGCCACAGCCTGCGCCGTGCGCGACTCCGCCTCTTCTTGGGCCAGCGCAGCGCGCGCTTCGGCCTCGGCAAGCGCCTCGGCCCCATGGGCTCGAACCTCAGCCAGCTCCGCGGCCGCGACGGCGAGGGCCTCGGCGAGATCAGACTCGCGTCGCTCGTTCAGCGCTGCCAGTTCAGCCGCGGCACGCTCTTGGGCCTCGGCGAGCTCAGCGGCGGCGCGCTCTTCAAGCTGCGCCAGACCGGCTGCGGCCATTTCGTCGGCGTCGGCCAGAGCGGCTTCGGCGCGAACCCGGCCCGCTTCGGCCTCGGCCAGGGCGGCGTCGACGCGCTCCTGCGCGAGGGCGAGCTGGAGCTGGGACTGCTCGCGCGCCTGGGCGACCTGCTGCTCGGCCGCGAGTCGCTGCTGCTCGAGTTCGACCTTCGACTGCTCCGTCTCGCTGTGGGCTTCCGCGATCCGCTCGGCCTCGGCCAGCGCCGAGGCGGCCCGCTGCTCAGCGTCATCGAGGGCGGCAGCGGCGCGTGCCTGCGTCTCCTCAAGTTCCCTGCGGGCCGCTTCGACCTGCGTCTCAGCCCACTGGCGTGCCTCGTCGACCTTCGCCTCGACGCGCTGACGGGCCTGCCCGCCGGCCTCTTCGAGCTCGGCGCGCAGCGCCTGGACCTGGTCTTGCGCTTCGGCCACGCGCGCGTCAGCGCGCGCCTCCGCCTCGGCGATGGCGGCCTCAGAGGCCTCGCGCGCCTCGGCGACCAGGGCCGCAGCGTGTTCCTCCGCCTCGGCTTCGGCAGCAGCGACGCGCGCCTGCGCCTCAGCGATCTGCGCCTCAGCGCGCTCCCGCACGGCCGCCAACTCAGCCGCCGCGCGCTCCTGCGCCTCAGCCACCTCAAAGTCAGCGCGCTCCTGCGCCTCAGCCACCTCAAAGTCAGCGCGCTCCTGCGCCTCAGCCACCTCAGCGTCGGCGCGCTCTTGGACTTCGGCCAGCGCCGCGGCCGCAGCGTCTTGGGACTCCGCCAGCGCCGCCGCTTCGCGAGCAGCCGACGCTTCGGCGGCCTCGGCGAGGGCTGCCGCGGCTTCCTCTTCGGCCTCGGCGAGCGCCGCCGCAGCTTCCGCTTCGGCCTTGGCGAGCGCCTCAGCGGCCTCGCCACGGGTCGCTTCGATGAGCGCGCGGGCGGCGTCGAGTTCCACCCCGAGCTGCTCGCGGACGACCCGCAACTCGCCTTCGAGTTCCGCGACGCGGCTGCGGGTCTGGTCGAGGTCTGCCGCGGCGCGTGCGCGCGTCGCCGCCAGTTCGGAGGTCGCCTGGCCCTCCAGATCGGCGAGCTGCGTCGCGACCTGCTCCTGCGTGCGCGCGAGTTCCTCGGCGCGCTCTGACGCCAGCGTGCGGGCGGCGCGCAGGTCGTCTTCGAGCTGCTCGGCACGTTGGTCGCCACTGGCGCGAACCTCGCTGAGTTCACGTTCCAGCGCGTCGACGCGCTCGGCCTCGGTGCGCAGCAGATCGGCTTCGCGCTGCACCTGCGCGGTTGCGGCCCGGGCCGTGTCGAGGTCTTCGCTGAGTTCGACCAGCCGGGCATCGCGCGCCGCGAGTTCCTCCTGCTGCTGGGCGCTTCGCGTGAGCTCGGCGTCGAGCTGCTCCAGCGACTCGGCGAGCTGCTCGTGCAGGCCGGCGAGTTGCTGCTCGGCGACGGCGCGACGCTGCTCTTCCTCGTGGAGCCGGTCGACCGTGGCGGCCACGTCGCCCATCTGCGAGCGCAGTTCCTTCAGTTCGGCCCCGAGTGCCGAGGCGTGCTGCGTGGCGTCCTCGCGGGCAGCATCGAGCCCCTCGATCCGGGACTCGCGCTCGGCGAGCGCCTTGCGCAGGCTCTCGGTCTGCTGCTCATTCGCGTCGCGCGATTCCCGTGCGGAGACGAGTTCGGATTCCAGCTCCGACACGCGCGCTTCGGTCTCGGCGCGGAGCCGCTGGATGACCACCTCCAGCGCACGGGTGGCGTCGGTGGCTTCCTCTTCGACGGCCTCCCGCTCGGCCTGGGAACTCTCAAGCTGCTGGCGCAGGCTACGGCGCTCGGTCTCCAGCTCTTCGAGTCGGGACAGCGTCTCTTCGAGTCGCGACCCGAACGATTCGCCGGCCTTGAGCGCAGCCTCGAGTTCGCCCTGGGCCTGCGCGACGCGCTGATCGGCGTCGGCGCGCTCTGAGCCGAGGCGGTGCTCGAGCTGCTCCAGCGCCTGCGCCTCGTGGGCGCGCTGCTCTTCGAGTTCAGCCTCGGCGGCCTCGGCGCGGGCGCGGGTCTCGGCGAGTTCGCCATCGAGCGCCGCCAGACGCACCGCGAGTTCTTCGGACCCAGCGGCCTGCTTCGACGACCGTTCGAGGAGCGACTCCGTCTTGGCCTGCTCTTCGGTGAGTTGACGACGGAGCTCGTCGAGGTCCTCGGCCAGCTGGTCGGCGAGGCGGTCGCGCTGCTCCAGGCGTTCGCGCGTGGCGTCGAGTTCTCCGCGGAGTTCACCGAGCGTGCGGCGCGTCTCGTCGCGCTCCTCCTGGGCGTCGGCGGCGAGCGAGCGAGCGTCGAGCAGCTGGGCTTCGAGGTCGGTGCGAAGGGTGTCGCGGTCGCCGCTGGCGTGATCGAGTTCGGCGGTGAGTCGTTCGACGGACGCTTCGGCGTTGCCGAGCCGGTCGAGCAACGTGTCGCGCTCCTCGCTGAGCTCGCCGCGGCGGGCGCTGACGGCCTCCAGCTCCGTCCGGACGGTGCTCAGTTCATCGCGCTGGCGAGCGAGCTGATGCTGGAGTTGTTCGCGTGCGGTGAGCTGCTCGGCCAGGCGCGCCGTCTGCTCCTCGTGCTCGCTGCGTTCGACCTCCAGGTCGGCCCGGAGCTCGGCGAGTTCGCGGCCGCGCCGCTCGAGTTCGCCCTTGATCGCGCGGAGCTGATCGTCTTGCGCGCTGCGCTGGCGCTCGAGTTCGCTGACCTGCTCCGCGCGCTGACGCACGAGCGCCTCGCGCTCCTCTTCGGCGGTCTCGCGCGCGGCGACGGCGAGCGCCATCTGCTCGAGGGCGTCGTCGAGCTGGCGCTGGAGGCGCGCGAGGTCGGCGGCGTGGCGAGCCCGCTCCTCCTCGCCGCGTTCGGTCGCTTCGCGGAGCGCTTCGACCTCGCCGCGCAGCTCGCTTTCGCGGCGGGTCGCGGCGTCGAGTTGCCCCGACAACGCGTCGCCGCGTTCGGCCAGCTCGCGACGCTCGCGCTCGGCGTCTTCTTGCTCGCGCTGATGATCGAGGTCGGCCTCCTCGCGGGCGCGTAGCGACGCTTCGACGGCGGCCTCATGCGCGGCCTGCTCCGCTTGGAGCGCAGCGCGGAGCTCTTCGACTTCGGCGGCGGCCTCGCCCGCGTGCTGCTTGACCTGGTCGAGGTCGGAGCGCAGCTCGGCGAGCTCCTGCTCCAGGGAGCGGCGCGCCTGCGACCAGTCCTCGGCGTCGCTCTCGGCGCTCGCAAGCTCCCGGCGCAGCGCCTCGACCTCTTCGGTCAGGTTCTCGCGCGAGCGCTCGGCCCCGAGCGCGCGAGTCTCCAACTCGCCAAGCTGCTGATCGCGCTGGGTGGCCCGCTGCTCGAGTTCGACGAGCTGGCCCTTGAGGGTGCGCTCGCGCTCGATCGCCGCCTCTTCCGCCTGCTGCGAGCTGCTGGCCCGCTCGATCGCGGCGTCGCGCTCGCGCTGGGCGCGGGCGGCCAGGTCCTCGGCCTGCTGCACATCGCGCGCGGAACGGCGCGTGCTCTCCTCCGCAGCGGTGAGGCCGTCGCGGGCGATCTCCAGCGCGCGCTCGGCGGCGACGGTGCGCGCCTCGAGTTCGGGGAGGCGCGCGAGCTGACGCTGCATCGCGTCGACCTCGACCAGCCCACTGCGTGCCTGGCGCAGCTCCTTCTGCAGATCGGTGATGCGGTGCTCGTAGCCCGAGATCCGTTCACGTGCCTCGCTCGCCTCGCGCTCGGCGGCGTCGCGGAGGTCGGCCAAGGCACGCTCGACGTCACGGCGCGCGTCGCGCTCGCGCGCGAGGCGCGACGCGAGTTCGGCCTGCGCACCTTGCGCGGCGCCGGAGGTGCCGGCCGGCGGCGTTTCAAAACGCCCGGGCTGACGGGTCGATGCGCGGGGCGGCGAGCCACCGGAGTCCTTGGATACGGTCGACGACGAACCGCCCGCAGTAGACGTGCCGCTCCGCGCCGGCGGCGTGCTTCGGCTCGCTCCGCCGGTGCTGCGCCCGCTGGCGCCACCAGTCGTGCGAACCGGGTCGGCCGGACGCGGAAGGTCGATGATGTCGGTGCCCAGGCGGGCGGCGAAGGCGAGCTTGCCGCCCTTGAGCACGTCTTCGGGCACCGAGAACGCCACGCGCCAGACGCGCTGCCCGGCGGTCGGGATGCCCGTTCCTGGGCCACTGACGGGCGGAAGGTTGAAGTCGCGGCGGCCATCGTCGATGACGAGTTCGGGCGCGCCGAGGCCCGACAGGTCGCCGCTCCAGCGGCCTTCCAGGCGAAGGGTGACCCACCCGGGAGCACCCGGCAGTCGTTCGAAGCTTTCTACGGCGAAGGTGGCCATGGGTCAGCCGCTGGTGAGACGCCCGCGCACGGCGTGACCCTATCGGAGGCACTGGGCGCCACCGCAACGTCACACCCGCGCGAGAACCAGATGATATTGCGCGGCCATCGAGCCACAAAGCGCCTAGCCCCACCGATCGCGCATCGCTGGAGCCCCGGCGCCCCGACCGCGCGACGCCATGGAAGGCCGCGCCATCGGCAGGCAGGCTCGCGAAAGGCCCCGGCAGCCCGGTCGCTCCGCTTCTTGGGCTTGTGCGAACGCGCCACGGAGGCCTAGACTCGGCGCGGGGCGACCGTCATGGCGCGCGAACGGCTTTCCCGGGTCAACGGGGCCGGTGTCCGCGCATGATCGCGAGGAGCTCGTCGCCCGAAACCCTTGGGGGGACTCGGACATGACGGACTTCGATGTAGTGGTGGTTGGCGGGCGTGTCGCCGGCTCGCCGCTGGCGACCCTGCTTGCGCGCGAGGGCGCGCGAGTCGCCGTGGTCGAGCGGGCAACGTTCCCCTCGGACACGCTCTCCACGCACATCTTCCAAGCCGTCGGGGTCAATTTCCTGCGCCGGCTCGGCGTGCTCGACGATGTGCTGGCCGCCGGCGCGGAACCGATGACGCACATCGACCTGCGTCGCGGAAGCTTCTCGGTGCAAGCGCCCTACCCGCGCCGCCCCGGCGACATCGCCGGCAACCTCTCCATTCGCCGCGCCACGCTCGACGCGCTGCTGGCCGACGCCGCCGCCGACGCTGGAGCCGACGTGATGATGGCAACCACCCTCACCGAGCTGCTCCACGAGGACGGCCGCGTTGCTGGCGTGCGGGTCAAGGCAGGCGGCATCCAGCAGGACATCACGGCGCGGCTCGTGGTCGGTGCAGACGGACGCAACTCGACGGTCGGCAAGCTGACCGGCGCTCGCAAGTACCACGTCGTTCCTTCCGAGCGCTTCGCCTATTGGGCGTTCTTCGAGGGCGCGACGCCACCGACCGAAGCCACCTCCATCTACCACCTGTGGGACGGACGGTGCGTGATCGCAGGCCCGTCCGACGGCGGCCTGTACCAAGTGGTGCTCGTGCCCGACAACTCGTTCCTTCCGGCGTTCCGGGCCGACCGCGAGGCGGCGTTCATGGACCACGCCCGCGCGTCCGCCCCCGTCGCGGCAGCGCTGGAAGGCGCGACGAGAGTCGGCAAGATCCACGGCATCATCAAGTGGGAGAGCTTCTTCCGCGAGTCAGCCGGCGCCGGCTGGGTGCTCGTGGGTGACGCCGGCCAATTCAAGGACCCGACGCCCGGCCAGGGCATGACCGACGCGTTCCGGCAGTCGGCCGCGCTCGCGCCGAGGATCCTCCAGGGGCTCGCCGGTTCCGACGCCGACCTCGACGGCGCGATGGCCGAGTGGGCCCAGTGGCGTGACGACGACGCGTTCGAGCACCACTGGCTGAGCTGCGACACGGGCGTGGCCGGTCCTGGACCGGCCGCCGTTCCGGAGATCATGCGTCGCGCCGAACAGAAGGGGTATCTGGACGAGTTCTTCGATCTGTTCCAGCACCGCACGCTGCCGTCGAAGGTCGCCACGCCGGGGCGACTGCTCGCCAGCACCGTCGCGCTCGCCGCCAAGCGTGGGGCCGACCGCCGCCGGCTCGCGCGCGAGTTCCGCGACCTCGTCGCCTCGGAGCTGGGTCGACAGAAGCTGCGTCGAAGCCCGGTGTACGTCGATCCGGTCAAGCACGCCGACGCCGGCGAGACCGAAGTCGAACCCGCAGGGGTGACCGCATGACCGAGATCTCGACGACCACCGTCACGGTCAAGGGCGTCCGATCACCGGTGTTGCAGGCCGGGCCGGTCGACGCGCGGGAGGCCGTCGTGTTCGTGCATGGCAACCCGGGCCCGGCCGACGACTGGCGCGATCTGCTGGCCCGCACCGGTGCCTTCGCCCGGGCCGTGGCGCCCACCATGCCCGGCTACGGGTCGGCCGACAAGCCCAAGGACTTCGACTACACCGTGGGTGGTTACGCTGCGCACCTGGATGGTGTGCTCCGCGAACTCGGGATCGACCGCGCCCACCTCGTGCTGCACGATTTCGGCGGCCCGTGGGGCCTGGCGTGGGCGGCGCAGCATGCCGACGCCTTCGCCAGCGTCACGCTCATCAACACCGGCGTGCTGCCCGATTACCGCTGGCATCGCTACGCCAAGATCTGGCGGACGCCGGTGCTCGGCGAGCTGTTTCAGGTCACTGCCACCCGCTCGGGCTTCCGGATGCTCCTCGGACGAGAGAACCCACGGCTGCCCGTCGCCGAGCTTGATCGCCTGTACGACGCCAACGCGGCCTGGGGCACCAAACGGGCCATCCTCAAGCTCTACCGGGCCACGCCCGCGAAGGCCGGGCGCGGCCCGATCGAGGCGCTTCGGGCGCTCGATCGACCCGCGCTCGTGCTGTGGGGTACCGGCGACGCCTACCTGCCGTGGCAGCTCGCCGATCGCCAGCGCGAGGCCTTCCCATCAGCCCACATCGAGTTGCTCGACGGGCTCGGTCACTGGCCGTTCCTTGAGGACCCCGCCCAGATCGCCGAGCACGTGATCCCGTTCCTCCAGGCGCAGGTCGCGCAGCGCGTCGCGCCCTGAGGTGGCCGGGCGGCGAGCGCCGGCGGCGATGCGGCGCCTTGGGGGCCGGGTAAGTCGGCGGGGTTCGCGGGGCTTGATGGGTCGGGCGAGCCGATGAGCCCGCGCACGGAGCGCCCCGAGCTGGAGTCGAACCAGCGGCCTACTCCTTAGGAGGGAGTCGCTCTATCCATCTGAGCTATCGGGGCGGGTGGCGAAAGCGTACCCGGACGGCCCGCCGATGGGGAATCGTCTGAGGACCGGTGCAGCAGGCACGACTGGCGCTCACAGCAGGCGCCGTTGGCCATGGCAGCCCGCGAGCCATTCCTGATCGCACCCATAACTCGGCGGGCGCCGCTCGCTCAGCGGGCGCGAAGGGCAGTGAGATCGACGCCCAGGACTGGGTGCAGGAGCACGGAGGCGCGCTCGGTGGAGGGGCCGACGAGGACGGTTTGGCGGCCGACGGCCAGCGGAACGGCAACGAAGCGATCGACGGCGCGACGCTCCAAGTCCGACCAGCGCGCCTCGGAGCCCGTGAGCGGCCCGGCGGTCTGGCGCGGCAGCTCGCGAGCGAGCAGTTCGTCGACGCTCGCGGCCGGGGCGAGCCAGGCGGCAGGATGCGGGAGCGACGGGCGGACCTGCACCAGGGCGGCGTCGGCGCGACCCTCCGTGAGGGCCTGCACCGGGTCGGCCGTGACGACCTCGCCGCCAGCGGCCACCGCGCTGCCCAACGCCGCGCGGACGACGGCCAGCACGGCGGTCGATCCTTGCCGCGGCACCGCCAGCCGGATGCCGGCGACCGCGAGCGCAGCGGACGACGGCTTCACCGGCGCCGGTGGGCAGTCGTCGCGCACGACGGAGCCGGTCACGTACCCCGGGAGCAGCCCGCAGGCGGCGGCGACGCCGGTCGACTCGGTCGACTCGTCAAGTTTGCGACGGTCGACGGCCTCGCCCAGTCCTCGCCGGACGGTTCGACTCGCGAGATCCCCGCGCGGCGCGAGCAGCAGCGACCAGATCTCGCCTGTCCCGCCCTCCACGGTGTCCACGGAGTCGGGCAGGTCGGCCGTCCGGGTCGGGTCGAGATCGAGGTCGACGTCGCCGCGTACGAGCGTCGCGGGGGTGGCCGCGCGGCTCGTGACGCTCACCTGCGTGGCCTGCGCTGCCGGGACCGTCGAGATTCGGGCGCGCAGCGGATTGGAGACGAGTTCGATCGAGTCGCGGGTCACGCGCGCGACGCGCAGCGAGCCGGTCGAGGCCGGCAGCGTGCCGAGGCCGGCCTTGGGCAGCTCGGGCTGCGGCGCCGTGGCGGGGTCCGCGAGCACGAGCGGGATGCGACCGTCGGGGCTGCGGAGCCGCACGACGATGGCGCCGGTGCGGTCATCGGTGCGCACGCCGCTGAGCGTCTGGCCATCGCGGCTCGGCGAGCCGATGATGCCTGCGAGGACCTCACGCAACTCAGGGTCGGCGGCGTCGACCGAGGCGTGCGCGATCGAGCGCTCAACGTCGGAAGCGGTGACGAGGCGCCCGTCCGCGTAGAGCAGCCCTGGCCGCAGCGTGAACCGGTACTCGGTCTCGTCCGGCGAGAGCACGGGCAGGTCGCGTGCCAGCGCTGGTTCGAGCGTCGCGGCGTCGGCGTCGGTGCGCCGTTTGTACGTGAGCAGAGGCGTTTGGACGGCGAACGCGATGGCCCGTTCACCGACGCTCCTCGCGCGCGCCGGGTCGAGCGAAGTCGGCAGCTCGTCGACCGCGACCGTCAGCGACTGCGGCGTGGCGCTCGCATCGGGCTGGTCGCGCTCGTCGTCGCCGCAGCCGCTGAGGCCGGCGAGCAGGACCAGGCCGGCCATCAAGACGACGGAGGTGGGCGCGCGCCGCATTGGGGCCTAGGGCAGCTCGCTGTAGACGGCGTCGAGTTCGGGCCGCGGCGGCGTGGTGGCTCGCTCTCCGTCGGCATAGCCGAGATGCACCATCGCGACGAGTTGCTCGTTCGGCGGCAGCTTCAGCTTGAACCGCGACGGCGCCATGCCGGCGATCGTCGGGCTCTGCCAGAAGGAGTCGATGCCCCGAGCCGTCGCCGCCAGCAGCAGGTTCTGAACCGCAGCCGCCGTTGCCAGCAGGTCCTCCTCGCGGCGCACCTGATCGCCGGCCACGACCACGCTCACGAGCACGCGCGTCGGTGCCCGCACGACCTTGCCCTTCTTATCGGCTGGTGCGATCTCCAGCAGCGCCGCCGTCGACTCAGGTCCGACCAGCCGAAACCGCCAAGGCGCGGTCATGTTGTGGTTCGGCGCGAGCTGCGCCAACTCCACGAGCTCCCGGATCACCGACGGCTCGATCACCGCATCCGTGAAGTTCTTTGTCGTGCGCCGCTCGCGAATCGCGCTCTCAAGATCCATTGGACGGCAGTCTAGATCGGGGTGGCGGTGGGCGCGGCCGGCGGCGTCACCTCCAGCGCGATGGTGACGGGGCCGTCGGCGACCATGTCGATGCGCATGTCGCCTCCGAAACGGCCCTTGGCGGCGCCGAGTTCGGCGGCCACGAGTTCGTAGAGCCGCTCGGCGAGATCGGGTGCGGCGGCGCCGGTGAACGAGGGTCGCGTGCCCTTGCGCGTGTCTGCAAGGAGGGTGAACTGGCTCACCACGAGGATGCGGCCGAGCGCCGGGGCCGCGGCGTTGAGATCCAGGTGTGGGCCGTCGGCGTCGGCGTCAGCGTCGGCGTCGGCGTCAGCTGAGGCGAAGGCGGCGTCGGCGTTGGCGTCGGCGTCGGCGTCGGCGTTGGCGTTGGCGTTGGCGTCGGCGAAAACGGCGTCGCCGACGTTTCGGCTCATGCGGCCCTCGTCGTCCGGGAAGATCCGCAGGCCTCGGAGCTTCTCGGCCATGCGACGGGCGGTGGCTTCGTCGTCGCCTTTCGCCACGCCAAGCAGGACCAGCATGCCGGGACCGATCTCTCCGGTCGGCTCCGACTCACCGACGACGCGTACCGCAGCTCGCTCGACCCGTTGAACGACGGCCTTCATCGAGGGCGCACGATGGCGAGTTCAGCAGTCATGCCGTGAATCTCACCACGTCGCCTCCCCCGGCCCCGCAACGCCGCCCGCGCCCCACCAGCGGTGAACGGCCAAAATCTGTTGCCCTGACGACAACAATTGGCCGCTCACCCCGGCCCAGGCCCCAGGCCGCAGCCGCGGCCGCAGCCGACGCTCAGCGGCCAACACGCGGTGAACGGCCAAAATCTGCTGCCCTGACGACAACAAATGGCCGCTCACCGCCCCGGCCGGCCCGTCCCGGCCGCAGGCCCGGCCCGGCCGGCCCGGCCGCTCACACCACGTAGGTGCCGAAGAGCGCGGCGGCGATCACGATGCCGGTCGACCAGGCGATGCCGAGGGAGATGAGGCCGCGGTCGAGGTTGAAGCCGTGGCCGATCACGAGCGCGTTGATGCCGCAGGGCATGGCGGCCTGGAGCATGAAGGCGCGAGGCTCGTCGGGGAGGACGAGCACGAGCACGGCGAAGAGGAGCGGCGCGGCCACGATGCGCAGCCCGACGACGAGCGCGATCGCCGACCGCGGCGGCGGATCGCCATCGCCGTGCAGGCGGCGGAGGGTCGCGCCGACGGCGAAGAAGCCGAGCGGCAGGATGAGATAGACGCAAGAGGTGGCGAAGTCGAAGAACCAGTCGGCCACCCACTCGCGCGGCACCAGCAGACCGACGACCAGGGCCGGGATCGCCGGCGCACGCCGCAGGACGGCGACGAGCCGGTGGCCCAGGTGGAGGTCCTCGTGCGTGCCTGCGAACGCCCCGGCGATGAACGGCGCCACGAGCAATGCCATCGGTTGGCTGATGAACGAATCCCACGCGACGGCCTGCGGGAACTCGTCACGGCCGAGGAGAGTGATCGCCACCGGAAGGCCGAAATAGCCCGTGTTCGCAAGCACCACGCTGAGCACGACCGCGCCCTGCTGACGGCGACTCAGGTGCATCCGGCGCGACGTGATCTGCCACGCGAGCACCCCGACGGTGGCGATCACCGCATAGCCGCCCAGGACGCCGATGAGCGTCGCAACGCTGAGTTCGAGCCGCGACGCGAACGCGAACGCGATGATCGGCAGCAGGATGAAGAGGACGAGGTCGAGCGACCACGTCACGAACGTGTCGGTGCGCTCGGTCGCGCGCCGGGCCTGCGACCCCGCGAACATCGCGACCACGACGGCAGCGGCGATCAGCAGCACAGGCGACTCAGATCGTCGACGGCCGATGGCGTCACGGGCGACTCAGACCGTCGACGGCAATCAGGGTCACAGGGAGCGCAGGTCCTCGGCGGCCTGCTCGGGCGCGACGGTGGCAACGTCGAGGCCCGCCCCGAGTTCGACGCCACCGGGCCGAGCGAGGGTCGGCAGGATCTCGATCCGCCAGCACGTACGCTCGGCGCCGCTGACCGCCGTGCGGACCCACAGGTTGAGCGGCGGCGGAGCGCCGAAGCGCACGCTGAGGCGCCGCAGGGCGTCGCCGAGCATGGCGGCACCGATCGAGGCGGGCTCGTCCTCGAACCGCAGCGCGGCTCGGCGGGGCAGGATCGTCAGGTGGTAGGCGACGCGCGACGCCCAAGGCGCGAGCAGCACGCAGTCGTCATCGACCGCAACGACCCGGTGGCCGCGGCGGACTTCCTCCTGGAGGTAGTCGGCCGCAAGGCTCGCACCCATCGTCTGCACGGCATAGGCCTCGGCCCGCTCTCGCTCGCGGGCCATCGTCGCGGGCACCGCAGGCAGCACGACGAGCTGCGCGTGCGTGTGGGGCTGCGACGCCCCGGACTCAGGCCGCTCGTTCACGATGAGATGCCGCGCCGGCGCGCCCGCATGCGCCTTCAGACGCGACTGCCACATCGCCACGACTCGCTCGAGCTGCCCCGCGCTGAGTTCGGCCAGGCTCGCCGTCGCGGTCGGAGCCTGAATGATCACCTCGTGAGCGCCGCTGGCGGGCGTCGCGAGAAACAGCTCCTTCACCGCTTCGGGCTCGGCGGGCGCGGCGTCGGGCCGAAGCAGCGGGAACGGGTTCGGCACTACGCGCGTCAGCCAGCCAGGCCCGTCGGCCGGGCCGCCGGCGGGGCGATCGGCCGCAAGTTCAGGCGGCGTCTGCGATTCGTGGCCTTCCAGGAACGGGTCGTTCGCCGGGTCGACGGGCTCCATCGGACCGACCGACAGCTCGCCACCGGGCCGGCCGGTGCGGTTCGCCGCGATGATCGTTCGGTGCCCGTCGAACGGGCTGGTTCGGATCTCGTGGCTGCTCACGAGGCGTACTCGGCGATGTCAGCCTGCAACTTCTCGACCGACTCGTACGGCCCAAGATGCACGAACGGCTTGCCACCGTTCGGCTTGTAGAAGAACGTCTTCGGGATGTTCTTCACGCCGGTGACGCTGTCGTTGACGAGTTCGTCCGGGTCGAAGATCGACGGGTAGGGCAGCACGAGATCCGACGCCAGGAACGCCTCGGTCGCCTTGCGGGTCGTGCGCGTCGCCACGCCGAGGAAGACGACCTTGCCCCGCAGCGCCAACGTCGCGCGCTGGAACACCGGGATCTCCTTCTTGCATGGCACGCACCACTCGCCCCACAAGTTCACGACGACCGGTTTGCCGCGCAGCGAAGCCACCGTCGACTCCAGCTCCTTCAGCGCGCCCGAGCCGTCGCCGGGCAACAAGGTGTTCGCGGCCCGCTCCAGCCGGCGCTCCGCCGGCGTGAGGCCCGCAGGCGTCGAGGCCAGCGCGGCATCGATCGTCGCCTTGCTCAGCTTCGTCGGCACCGGGGTGGACGGATCGCCACATCCCATCAGCGCACCAGCAACCAGTGCCACGAGCCCTGAAGTGACCCATAGACGCCCGTAGCGACGGGGCGACTGGACGGCGATCGGCATGCGGTGAGGGTGACAGACCGCGCGTCATCTCCTTCGCCTTGGGCGCGTGACCACCCACCAGCGCGCGAGGGGTTGGCGCTCTTGCGAACCTGCGATAGACTGCACGGCAGTTGCTCCGGCCTGTCGCCGAGGCGCCGTGCTCTCTGCTCCGGCAGGCACGAGAATTCGGATCACGGCGATCCACCCCTTCCCCGCCGTCACCCCTCATCGCTCCTCTGGCGCTCGCTGCTCGCTTGCGCCCAACGGCCCTCCGCGGCCCGTTCCGATGCACCCGCTCTCCTGCTCGTGACCCTCTCGTTCACCTCCGTCCCACGGACCATGCGTGCCTAACGCCGCCCCACTCGCCGACGTCCCGTCGGAAGCCGACCTCACTCTCGCCGCGGAATTCATCCGCGAGCCGGTGCTCCTCGGCGACGAAGACGCCTCCGTCGCGCTCGCCCACGGCACCGCCCGCCGCCGCGCGATCGACCAGGCCCTGGCCGAGCAGAGCGAAGGCCTCCCCGCCCCGTCGACCGCCTGGCGCCGCCGCTGGTCACTCCTCCTCGGCCTGGAGCGGATGCTCTCGGTCGACGAACCGATCCTCGCCGACGGGTCCACGACCCTCGGCCCGCATCAGGTCGACGCGCTCTCGGGCACGCTGACCGCCCTCCTCACCGAGAACCAGGCCTCCAGCGCCTTTGTCTTGGCCGAGAACCCGCTCGACAAGCCCGTGCGCGGCGAAGGCCCCAGCGGCAAGGAGCCACGCCAAGGCCGCGGGTCGGGCGGCGACGATCCGAGAAACGGCGCGGGAGCGGCCAAAAGCACCGAATCCAAGAACGGCGCGAACGGATCCAGCGCCAAGGCCGATGAGCCCAAAGGCCGCGGTCGCCGCGCCAGCGACGCACCCGAGCAGCCGGCTGCGGTCGCCACGCCGGACACCGTCGTCAGCCGCGCGAAGTCGGCTCCCGAAGCCGACTCGGGCGCGGATCCGGGCGACGAGTACGACGAGGACTACGACGACGAGGGCGTTTCGGGCGAAGGCAGCGACGTCCATGGCCCGTCGGTCGCTGATCTCGCACCGACGGCGGAAGAACTCGCCGAGCTCGACGCCGTCGACCTTGAGGGCGACGCCGAGCCGTTCGACCAGTCCGACGACGACCAGCTCGAAGAGCAGGAAGAGGACCCGAACGCCGCCAAGCGCTTCTGGTTCGAGCATGCGACCGGCGCCGGCAAGACCGTCGCGGCCATGGGCTTCGTCGACGCATGCCGCCTGGGTGGCGTGCTGATCCTCACCCACCGCCGCAACCTCGTCGAGCAGTTCATCGACGAGATCAAGACGCGTGGCTACAAGGACCGCCTGAGCCCGCCGCTGCTCAAGGGCGAGGACCCGGTCAGCGAGCGAAACACGCTCGGCCCGGTGACCGTCGAGACGTACCAGTGGTTCGTGCGCCACGCCGGCGAGATCTCCTCGGCGTACACGATCGTCATCTGCGACGAGGCCCATACGGCGCTCGGCGAGAAGACCTCCGCCGCGATCCGCGCGTGGACCGGCCCGATCTTCATCGGCATGACGGCCACGGGCGCGCTGATCGCCCGGCACGTCGCCGATCTCTTCCCCACGCAGACCTCGCGCTTTGACCTCGCGCAGGCCGCTCGCCGTGGCGTCATTGCGCCGCTGCGCTGCGTCCGGATCCCCCCGGGCGTCGGCGTGCGCACGATCGCCAAGGTGCCGTTGCGGCGCGGCGAGGTCGACATGGAGTTCGACCAGGAGATGCTGGCCGAGGTCCTCGACCAGCTGCCGTTCAACCTGGCCGCCGCCGACCTGTACAAGACCCGCTTTGGTGGGATGGCGGGCGTCGTGTACGCCGCTGGCGTCAAGCACGCCTACAACCTCGCGGACGCGTTCAACGAGTTCGGGATCAAGGCCAAAGCCGTCTCCGGCGAGACGCCCAAGCGCGATCTCTCGCGCACGCTGGCTGACTACGAGGCCGGCAAGATCGACGTCCTCATCAACGCCCAGCTCCTGGCCGAGGGCTGGAACTCGCCCCGCGCGACCGTCTGCCTGCACCTCGCGCCGACCGCCTCCAAGCGGATCTACCAGCAGCGCGTGGGACGCGTCACGCGTCGCGAACCGGGCAAAGAGGCTGGCCTCGTGGTCGACTTCGTCCACCCGGGCACCAAGCACGACGACCCCGTCGTCACCCTCCACTCGCTGCTCGAACGCGACGTGTACCGCGGCGGCGCGATCGTCGTCGGACCGGTCCGTCGTGGCCGCGGCCGCAAGGTGCGGGTCGAGCGGCGCGTGCTGCCGGTCGCCTCCGAAGAGTCGATCCGGATCGACATCTTCAAGCGCGAGCTGTGGCGCATCGCCGTGGAATGGCTCGACTACGGCGAGCAGGTCCAGTGGGCGGCCCTCGCCGGCGCCACGGTCAGCTCCGGCAACTGGCGCAAGGCCCGCGCCATGCTCCACTTCGACCGCGGCGGCGAGCTCAAGCGGGCGTTCCTCGTGACCGCGCTCAAGCGCAACCCGAGCCAGGCCGTGAAGCTCAAGGCCGTGCAGGACATCGCCGCGCTGCGCGACCCCGAAGCGTTCGCCGACGCCGCCGACGAGGTCATCGCCTGGAACAAAGCCGACCGCCGCGACGCCGTGCGCGTGCTGCTGCAGTCGATCGCCGACAAGCCCGTCGGGCGCCGTGACCAGGCGACCGCGTGGATCTGGCAGCTCGCCGAGGCCACGGCCGACGAGCACGAGGAATACGCGACGCAGCGCTGGAAGGAAGGCAAGCGCCTCCTCGGCCTGCTGGTCAACTCCGCCGGCCCGGCCCACGGCCGCAATGCCCGACGGCTCGTGCAGGCCACGCGTGAGCAGGACCGCCGGCTGCAGTCGGCGATGCTCGCGTCGGCCCGGCCGCACACGCCCGAGGCCCAGCAGGTCATCACCGGCGCCCGCACGCGCCTGGCCCGCAAGCCGGGCGCGCTCGCTCGCGAGCTCCTGAGGAACATCCCCAAGGCCGGAGGCGGTCCAGGCGGTGGCCCGAGCGCCAAGGTCAAGGGCAAGAACGGCGATGGCGGCTCGCACGCCGAGGGCGTCGTCATCGACGAGACGATCACGTCGACGGCCATCGCGACCACCATCGACACGCCCGAGGGCCTCTCGGCCAAGGGCGAGCCGGTCGAGTTCGAGGCGTACACGTTCGAGTCCGAAGCGGCCGAGCATGCCGCTGAGCGGTCCGGCCGCAAGTCGCGCCGCTCGCGCAGCCGCAATCGCAAGAAGAAGGGTGAGGGCGGCGACGCGCAAGGCGGCCAGAACGGCCAGGCGAAGGCCAAGAACGGCCAGCAGCCCAAGGGCGGCAAGGGCCAGGGCGGCGCTCAGGGCGCTGGCGCCAAGGGCCGCGGCGGCAACGCCAAAGGCCAGGGGCAGGGCCAAGGCGAGTCCGCCAAGGGTCAGGCTGACCCGCAGAACGACGTCAATGGCAGCGTGCGGACCGGCGAGGGCTCGACCGCAGAAGGCGACGCGCCGACGACCGGCCGGCGCCGCAACCGCGGCCGCAGTCGCCGTCGCAAGAACCAGGACGGCGCCGCCGAGGCCACCGCGGACGGCGTTCAGACGACCGGCTCGAGCAGTGGCTCCGGCGACCAGGCAGCCGGCTCGGACACTGGCAAGCAGGAGGTCCGGTCGGGACGCAACGATCAGCGTTCCGAATCGGGACGCAACGACCAGGATGCCGGCTCGAGCCGCAGCGAAGAGACCGACGCGGTGACCGCCGCGAAGGCGAGCACCGGTCGATCGAGGTCCCGCGCGAGCAAGGCTCGCGAGCCAGAGAACGCCGGCGCCGTCACCAGCGCCATCGCGGCTGCTGCGGCGGCACTCATGGGCGAGACACGACCGAGCGCTAACGCGTCGTCGGCCGCTACGACCGGCGGCGCGGGCACCACTGCGTCGACCGCTACGAACAGCGGCCCGGGAACGGCGGCGGCGTCCGAGAACGCCGCGATGACCACCGCGCCCAAACCACGCGCCCGCCGCACCACCGCAAAGCCCGCCGACGCGGAAGCCCCCGCCTCCAGCGCAACCGCAGCAGCGACTGACGCGCCCAAACCACGCGCCCGCCGCGCCACCGCAAAGCCCGCCGACGCCGAGGCTTCTGCCGCCAGCGCAAACACCGCAGCAGCAACCGACGCGCCCAAACCACGCGCCCGCCGCACCACCGCGAAGCCCGCCGACGCGGAAGCCCCTGCCGCCAGCACCGCAGCAGCAACGGACGCGCCCAAACCACGCGCCCGCCGCACGACCGCGAAGCCCGCCGAAGCCGAGGCTTCTGCCGCCAGCGCAAACACCGCAGCAGCAACCGACGCGCCCAAACCACGCGCCCGCCGCACCACCGCGAAGCCCGTCGAAGTGGAGGCTTCTGCCGCCAGCGCCGCAGCAGCAACTGACGCGCCCAAACCACGCGCCCGCCGCACCACCGCGAAGCCCGTCGAAGTGGAGGCTTCTGCCGCGAGCGCCGTACCCAAACCACGGACACGCCGCGCGCCCGCCGCCAAGACGACCGGCGACACCGACGCTCCAGCGCCGGCTCGCACCAAGGCGACGGCCACCAAATCGCCTGCCGCAGCGACCAAGACGGCAGCGGCCAAGACGACCGCTACGACCAAAACGGCGACTGCGGCCAAGACGACGGCTGCGGCCAAGACGACGGCTGCGGCCAAAACGACGGCTGCGGCCAAAACGGCGACTGCCACGAAGGCGACCGCGGCTCGTAAACCGGCCGTTCGCAAGACGCCGGTCAAGGCGGCAGCGAGCGAAGCGCCCTCTGACACCGCCGTCAAGCCACCGGTCAAGCGGACCCGCAAGCCGGCGGCCAAGCCGACGGAGCCAGCCGACGCCTAAGGGCCGCTAGATCAGGTGGACTTCGCCGCCGTCGAGGAGCAACAGGGCGCCGTCCTCGGGGCGAACGCGGAGGCTGCCGTCTTCGGCGATACCGGCGGCGGTCCCGCTCCCGTCGGCCCAGCGCACGCCGCGGCCAACGAGCGCGTCGCGAGACGCGAGGGCCGCGACCACCTCGGCCGCCGTGAGGTCCAGGGTGTCGCCAAGAAGGTCGAGGAGTTCGGCCTGCGTCGCCGCAACCGCGTCGAGCGGCAGGCCGAGCGTGCCCGCGCGAGCGGCGATGTCATCGGGCAGGGCCGCCACATCGATGGCGGCGTTCACGCCGATCCCCACGATCGCCGCCTCACCTTCGCGCTCCACGAGCACGCCCGCGACCTTGCGCCCGTCGACGAGCACGTCGTTGGGCCACTTCACGCGCGCGGTAGTGCCGGCGAGCTGCGCCACCGCGAGCCCGGCCCGTAGGGGCAGCAGTCGGTCGACCACGTCGCCGCGCACCACCACGCTCAGCGCGATCTGACCCGGCCCTCCGCCCGACCAGCTGCGGCCCTGCCGTCCCTTGCCCGCCGTCTGGCGGTCGGTTGACACGGTCGTCCCATGGGTCGCGCCGTCCCGCGCCAGCTCCCGGGCGACGTCGTTCGTCGACGCCGTCTCCTCCAGGTGGACGTGCGGGTCGCCGATGTGCGCGGGGCTAGTGGTGGCGTCGTCGGAGCTCATGACCCTTGTTCTAGCGTCCCAGCGGCTGTCGATGGGGCCGGACTCGCCGCCGGGCCGCGAACCGCGACGCACCGACAAATAGGGCGTACGTTGTACTGAACTGTTCAACACAAAGTACGACCTATTTTCCGGTGTCCCGCCCGCCCGCTGACTCGCCCGCCCGCCGTGCCCGCCCGCCCGCCTCAGGCGACGGAGGGAGCGTCGTCAGCGTCGAAGACGACCGACAGCATCTCGCCCGCGCCAGCGTGCAGGTGGGCTGCGGCGGAGCCGCCGCGGCGGGCGAGGGCCAACGCGCCGTCGCTGTCGAGGTAAAGGAGCAGCTCGCCCTGGGGGACATCCGCGAAGGTCGCGCCAACGCGGAGTTCGTCGCGACCACCAAGGCGGGTCTGCACGGTGCCTCCGGCGCCGAATGATGGCAGCGGGCCGAGGGCGGCGAGCTGGTCGTCGAGGGCCAGGACGAGGGTGCCGAAGTGGTCGACTTCCAGCACGCGGAACTCCAGGCCGACCGCAGTCCGCCGCGGGGCGGGTAGAGCGAGCGCGACCAACGACGCGGGCTCCGCCTCGATGCCGACATCGTGCAGGGTCGCTCCACCCGCGAGGGCGCCCGCAACCGGACCAAAGAGATCCCGGCCGTCGAAGGTGCGGGTCGCGGTCGTACTGCGCAGCGACGACGCCCCGAGATCGACGAGCGCGACGGCGCCGCCGAGGCGCCGCGCGGTCGGCTCCAGGAGGCCGTTGTCGGGGCCGACGAGTCGATGCCCTGACGCGGTCGCGAGCGCGATCGCGCGGCGTTCCGTCCCCACCCCGGGGTCGACGACCGCGACGCACACGCACGGCGGCAGGTGCGGAACCGTGCGCCTCAGCGTGAGCGCGCCGGCCTGCACATCGCCGAGCCGGATGCCGTGGTCGAGATCCAGCCACGTGGCATTGGGCACGCTTGGGTACCGGACCGACGCCTCCAGCAATGCGGTGTACGGACCCTTGCCGTAGTCGGTGAGGGCCGCCACCAGCACGGATCCCCGGTCATTTCCACCGATCTGGCCGGTTGATCGAGCTCGGGCGTCGGTCATCCGCCCAGTGTGACGCGCTCCCCCTTGCGTTGCAGAGCGGTATGGACGACTTGCGTGCGCGCGGAACTGGTTCTACCGTCGAAACAGACCGGGTGGTGCCCGGTCCCCCATAGCCCGTCCCGGGCTGGTGCCCTTCAGCATCACTCCCCTCCGAGGACACATCGTCGCGCCGCTCTCGCGGCGCGGCGGGTGCCGGAGGCCTGGACTGCGCCTCGGCGTGGTCCAGGCCTTCAGCACCGGGGCAGAATTTGCGCGTTCTGCGTGAAATTGGACCGATCTTTCCCTAGCGTGCGGCTTCGGGGGACAGGATCACTCAAGATGTCGTCCAGTACACCGATTCCCTGGGCAGCCTCTCGCGCCCGGCACCATGACGACCTCCACCACCCTTCCCAGCTGACCAACCGAGCCATGCACGACGAGGAGATCGAACTCTCCTACCTCGATCGCGAGGCTGCCGCCCAAAGCGATCGCCGCGAGGCCGTCGACCACGCGTCGATGACCGACCTGCGTGGCGAACTCGTCACGCTGCTGTTCTTCGTGCTCGCCGCGACCGCCCTGGCCATCCAGGGTCCGTGGGATTTCGAGCATCCTTGGCTGCTCGGCACACTGACCGTCGCCTTCGCGGTGACCTCGCGCATCGGCTTCCCGATCGACCGCGCCGTCGCCATCCCGACGCAGATGCTGCTCATGCCGCTGCTGATCCTGGGGCCGCCTGCGCTCACCCCGATCCTTGTCTTCCTCGCGCTGAGCCTCTCCGGCCTGCTGGCGGCGACCCTGGCTGGCGGCAGCCGCAAGCGCGTGCTGCTCAACGGTGGCGACGCCCTCTACTCACTCGGCCCAGCGACGGTCTTCGTGGTCGGCGGCTCACCCGGAACGCAGGTCACGGCCCTCCTCATCGTGGCGGCGCTCGCGTCGCAGATCGTGCTTGATGCGACGGCTTCTTGGGTGTCGGAGCGCTGGCGTAACCGTGGCGAAACGCGGTTCCCCATCCGGCCGTTCGTGGTGGTCTGGATCGTCGACACGTTGCTCACCCCGATCGGGGTCGCTGCGGCCCTCGCCAGTTCCGTCACTGTCTGGGCCCCGCTGGCCCTGCTCCCGCTCGTCGCCTTGTTTGCGTTGGCCGGGTCCGAGCGCTCCAAGCGCCAAGAGGAGGCGCGCCAGCAGATCAGCACCGTCACTCGTGAGCGCACGCGGCTGCGGGCTGCCGTGCATCGAATCGGCGACGCGTTCGCGAGCACCCTCGATCTCGATGCCCTGCTGACCATCACGACGCGTGCCGCGGTCGAGGCGGTCGATGCTGATGCCGCTCGCGCCAGCGCGACCACCGGTCACGGCCGCAAGATGACGCACCGCGTCACGATCCACGAGGACGAGCGCAATACGCCGCTGCTGACTGCCGTTGAGGATCGAGCCGTGAGCGGCCAGGCGCTCGCGCACGCGATCGTCGGAGGCGTGTACGCCATGGCCGCGCCGGTGGGCGATGTCGATGCCGGCGGCGTCGTCGCGGTGGCGCGTAACTCGCACGAGTTCACCGCCGAGGAGCGCCAGCTGTTCGGGTATCTGTGCGAGCAGGCGTCGGTCGCGGCCCGCAATGTCGCTCGGCACGCGAGCCTGCATCGCCAGGCCCTCACCGACGACCTCACGGGCCTCGCGAACCATCGCCGCTTCCAGGAGCTCTTGAGCGACGGTCACGACCGTTTCTTGGAGACGGGCACCCGGGTCGGGCTCATCTTGCTCGACATCGACGATTTCAAGTCGGTCAACGACCGCTATGGCCATCAGGTCGGCGACCAGGTGTTGCGCAATGTCGCGACGGCGCTGCGCGACACCTGCCGCACCACGGACGAGCCCGCTCGCTACGGCGGCGAGGAGCTTGCCATCGTGGTGAGCGATGCCGACATGCATGAGTGCGCGCGCTTGGCCGAGCGCATGCGCCGGGCCATCGAAGAGGTCGAGGTGGTTGGGCCTGGCGGCGAGCGCATCACGGTGACGGCCTCGTTTGGCGTCGCGCTGATGGGCGAGGCTGCCCCCGATCCGGCCGCGCTGATCGCTGGCGCCGACGCCGCCCTGTACCGAGCCAAGTACCAGGGCAAGAATTGCGTTCGCCTGGCGGACGACGGGCCGATTGGCATCATGCCGCAGGCGCCCAGCGGCACCGCCTGAGCGGCCTACGGGGCCTGTGTGCGCGGTCCCTCATCCCGTCGGCCGGGCGGGTTCTCCAGAATGGGTGACTGTTCATGCAGACCGTCGTTGCCCTCCTGCTGTTCGCCTCGCTGGCCGGGGTGTCCTGGTGGGTCTACTTGCGTACCGGCGCGCGCCGTTGGACGGTTGAGCGCGATCCCCTTGGCGAGCCGCCCGTTCGAATGGCCGCCCTGATCGGGGCGATCGTAGTCGCCCTGGCATTCGTCTCTTCCGGCGGCGGAGGCAGCGAGCACACGAGTTCGATGCAGCAGGGCTTGGGCGACGGTGACGACCCCGGGCTTCTCTCCGCTCCCCGAGCGATGGTCGCCGCGACGGTGCCCCTGACCAAGGGGCGGGACGGCGAGGCGCCGGAGGCCGAAGCGCGAGGCGAGGTACCAGACGCCAAGAACCCGGATAGCGAAGGGCGGGAGCCCGACGAGCCGGCAGCGCCTGCGACCGCTGCTGACGCACGACCCGACACGCAGACGTCGCCCTCGCCGCTGCCGGCGTATGGGCGGCTCGTCGTCCGCGCACGAAAGGCCGCCGAGCGCCGCGGCGCGAGCATCACCTGGTACCCGACCGTGGTCCGCCAAGCCGCAAGCGCCTCGCGCCAGCGCAGCCGCTGAGGCACCGGCGAACACGGAGCGGATCCGCGCGAGGCGAACCACGGGAGCGGATCCCTGAAAAGCGGTCTCGACCCCCGCAACCGCAAGCGGGTGCGATTCCGGCCTCCGATGGCGAGAAGTGCAACCCCTACTGGTTGCTGGACACCACCGACCCGCCCGCAACCGACACCGGTTGCGGTGCCGCGTCAAGAATCTGACGCCTTCTGCGACCTCAGCCGTGGCGCGCCCGGTGCCCTGGCCGCCTAAGCAAACTGAAACTCGACCCGCTTGGCAGATTCATAGTGGCCTCGAACCGATGACGGGGTGGAGCGACGCCCGGCAACCTCCAGCGGTTGACGACGTGGAGCGACGTCCAGCAACCGTCAGAGGTTGACGCGGCGGGCTATGGCGCCCGTATTGGAAACCCGCAGGGGTTGCGACTCGAAATCGCAGAATTGAGAGTGTGCCTCCCAGCTCTGATCCACAACCAGATACCGGCTACTCAGCAGGCTGAGTGCCGATCTCGGCGCCTGGTCCGACCGGTCAGCTCAAGTGCCGGGCCCCGCCCACTCAGCCCAGCAGGCTGAGCGTTGCCTCGACGAGACCGTCGGGCGTGTGAGGGTCGGCCACGGCGGCCGGGGTGACGTCCAGGGCGAGGAGGGCCTTGGCGGTCGTCGGGCCGATGGCGACGCAGCGCAGCGCACTGAGCACCGCCGTCGGATCGCCACCGTGGACCGGCGCGGGATCGGCACCCGGCGGCGCGGTCTGGGTGGCATCCGAGGCACGCTGGTCGGCAGGGCCGCTTCGCAGCGCGGCCGCGACCGCGTTGACCGCGGAGCCGGAGGCGAAGAGCACGGCGTCGCAGGCACGGAGATCGTCGAGCTCGCTGGGCGTGAGGGGCTCCGGGCGCGTCTCGTGAAGGTGGGCGACCGTGACCTGCGCCCCACGCTCCGCGAGCGCCTGCGCGAGCAGCGCGCGGCCGCCGCGCGCCTGCACGATCACCGCGTGCTTCGGCTCCAGCCCAGCCGCGTCGATGGCCTCAATCAAGCCCTCGCTCACCGCGCGCTCCGGCACGAGATCCGCCTTGATGCCGTGGCGCGCCAACGCATCCGCCGTGCCCGGGCCCACCGCCGCCACAACCGCACCGGCCAGCACCCGCAAATCCTTGCCGGCCGCAGCGACCGTCGCCTGAAGCGCATCGGCGGCAGCCGGACTCGCGACGCAGATCAGATCGACCCCGTCGAGCAACGGCAGCGGCTCGCCCGTCGGCACCGTCCGGATCGCCGGCAGCTCGATCGCGATCGCCCCGAGGGAACGCAGACGCCCAGCGAGCTGCGCGCCATGATCGCCCGCACGGGTGATGATGATGCGCTTGCCATCCAGCGGACGCAGCGCACGCCAGTCCAGCGACGTGCCAAGCCCAGCGACATCGCCAACCACCACGAGGGCAGGGGCACGCACGCGGGCGGCACGCGCCACCTTCGGCAGCTCGCTCAGCGTCGAACGCGTCACGCGCTGCTCATCCGACGTGCCCCGCTCGACGATCGCCGCCGGCTCATCCGGCGAACGCCCGTGGGCGATGAGCTCGCGCGCCACGTTCGGCAGCGCCTTGACGGCCATGTAGAAGACGAGCGTGCCCGGGAAATGCGCGAGCGAACCCCAATCGCGGGTCGACTCGGGCTTCTCGTCGTGGCCGTGGCCCGTGACGAACGCCACCGCGCTGGCCAGCAACCGATGCGTCGCCGGAATGCCAGCGGCCGCCAGCGCACCTGTGCCACTCGTGACGCCCGCGACGACCTCAGCCCGCACACCAGCCTCGAGCAACTCCGCGAGTTCCTCGCCGCCACGACCAAAGACGAACGGATCGCCGCCCTTGAGGCGCACGACACTGCGCCCCTCCTTGGCGAGACGCACCATCAGCGCGTTGGTGTCCTCCTGCGCGACGTGCCGACCGTCGCCGACCTTGCCGACGTCGTACAGCTCCGCCTCCGTCCGCACGAGGTCCAGCAGCTCCTGAGCGACGAGCAGATCGTGCAGGACGACATCGGCCGTCGCGACCAATCGGGCCGCGCGAACGGTCACGAGCCCGGGGTCGCCCGGTCCAGCGCCGACGAGGTAGACGACGCCCGGCTCGGCCTGGCCCAGCCGCAGCGCGGACGCGAGCTCGTCGAGTCGATGCTCGTGCCCCGGACGGACCTTCGCGGCCCGCGACTTGGGCGGGACGAAGTGCTTGCCGGTGCCTCGCGGCTCCTCGCGGTCGAGCATGCCCCCGTCGGTCATCGCGAGGATTCCAGCAGTTCCTGCGCGCCAGCGGCTTTCAGCCTGGCGGCGACCGACTGCGCGAGCAGCTCGGGCGCCTCAATCGGCCCGTCGAGGAGGTCGCGCAGCACGCGATCACCAGAGGGCGTGGTGAGCATCACGGCCAGCTCGATCCGCTCATCGCCCAGCGGGCTGGCATGCGCGCCGATCGCGGTGGTGCAGTCGGCGCCGAGCGCGAGCCCGATGGCCCGCTCGGCGCGCAGCGCCGTGAAGGCTCCGGGCTGCGTGATCTGCATCGCGGCCGCCGCTGCGGCGCCATCGCCGATCCGCGCGGTCAGCACGACGATCCCCTGGCCAGGCGCTGGCACGAGCTCGTCCAGCGGATGCCCCTCATCGCCACGACCAAGCCGGTTGAGGCCGGCCTGCGCCAGCACCGCTGCGTCGAGCGGACCCTCGCGCACGATCCGCAGACGCGTGTCGATGTTGCCGCGCAGCGGCTCGACGATCAGATCCGGGCGCAGCGCCAGGAGCTGGCCAGCACGGCGAAGCGAACTCGTGCCGACCCGCGCACCCGATGCGAGCTCCGCGAGCGAGGCGGCGCCCACGAGCGCGTCGCGAGCATCCTCCCGGGTCAGCGCCGCAACGATCGCGATGCCGTCGGCCAGTTCACCCGGCACATCCTTGGCGGAGTGCACGGCGAGGTCGATCTCGCCGTCGATCAGCGCGCGATCGAGCTCTTTGACCCACTTCTCCTTGTCGGGCATCGCGCGATCGCGATCGCCGGAGGTCACGACCTCCACGATCTCCACGTCGCCGCCGAGCAAGGCAGCAGCGTTGCGCGCCTGCGCCAGCGCCAGCGCGCTGGCGCGCGTGCCGAGCCGGATCACAGCAGGCGGTTGCTGGGCTGACCGGGGGCCGCAGCCGACGCGTCGACCGGGGCACCGTCCTCGACCTCGCCGTCGAGGCCGAACAGCTCCCGCAGGATCTCGACGCGGCGATGCCCGGCAGACGGATCGACCGACCGCAGACGGATCGTCGGCTCGTGCAGGATGCGCGTCGCGACCGCCCGGGCGACGGCCTCGATCCGGGCACGATCGCGCGAACTCGCCGATTCCCAGCGGCCGGCGTTCTCGGTGAGCACGCGGTCGACGATGTCGTCGGCCTGGCGATGCATCGCGGCGATCGTCGGCGCGACGCCGCGCGTAACCATCCACGTGTTGAAGCGGTCGAGTTCGTCGTCGACGATCGCCTCCGCGCGGACGGCCTCAGCCTTGCGCACATGCGTGGTGCGAGCGATGACCGACTCCATGGCGTCGAGGTCGTAGCGCTGCACGCCCGGAAGGAGTCCACACGACGGCTCGATGTCGCGCGGGACGGCGAGGTCGATCAGCAGCAGCGGGCGGCCGTCGCGCTGCGGGAGCACGTCGGCGACGGCTTCGCGATGCAGGATCGGGTGCGGCGACGCGGTAGCCGAGACGACGACGTCGGCGCTCTCGAGCAGCTCGGGGAGGTGGTCGAGCGGGGCGACGCCGCCCTCGAAGCGGGCCGCGAGGGAAATGGCGCGGCTCGCGCGACGGTTGGCGACGAAGAGCGCGCGAACCCCACGCTGATGGAACGCCGCAGCAGCGAGCTCAGCCGTCTCGCCAGCCCCGATGATCACGACCTGCCGGCCGGTGAGGTCGCCCAGCTCGCGCTCGGCCAGCGAGGCCGCGAGCGACGAGATTGACGAGGAGCCGTGGCCGATCGCGGTCTCGGAGCGCACGCGGCGGCCGGTGCCGACGGCGGCGGTGTACAGACGGTCGAGGGTCGGGCCGTTCGTGCCGGCGTCCGCCGCGACCTCGTGCGCGCGACGCACCTGTCCGAGAATCTCGGCCTCGCCGAGCACCATCGACTCCAGGCCGGCCGCGACGCGGAAGAGGTGCCGGGCCGACTCGACCTCGCGCAGGCGGAACACGGCGCCGCCAAGGTCGTCCGGCGAGAAGCCGCCGCGGCGCGCGAGCACGGCCAGCAGGCCCTGTTCAGCGCCAACCGGATCGTCGGTGAGGACGGTGATCTCGGTGCGGTTGCACGTCGACATCGCCACGAGCTCGTGGATCTGGTCGTGGCAGGCGGCGAGCTCGTTGAGGATGTGGCCCACGCCGTCGCTCGGCAGGGCGAGGCGTTCGCGCAGCGCGACCGGCGCGGTGCGATGCGAGACGCCAACGGTGAGCAGCTCGCTCATGAGACGACCTTCTCGCGGTCGTCGCCCGACCCGGCGTCGCCACCAGGTGCCGATGCCGACTCGTGACCCGGACCATGCACGTCGCCCTGGACCGCGCCAGCCCCGGCGTTCTGCACGTGCACAATGCGCTGCTCGAGCTCGGCAGCCTGCTTGGAGATCTTCGTGAGGCGCTGGGCCATGATCGCGACGTAGGCCGCGATCAGGACGAGGAACACGAGGTACGCGGCGATCACGTACGGACCGCCCGAATCCTCGGGGATCACGGCGCCGACGGCGCTGGGAACGAAGCTGACGAGGCTCATGCCTGGGGGACCGCCGACCGACGTGGGATGAGGTCGTCGCCGCCGGCCTGGCGCTCGAGCGCGCGCAGGCGGTAGGTCGTCGACTTGGAGAGCAGCTCGTACCGGACCAAGGTCGCGAAGAGGACCGAGATCGCCACGAGGCAGATGAGGAAGGTGAGCGCGACCGAGCCCGGCATCGAGCCGTCGGTCGAGTTGGTGAGCGTGCGCGGATGGAGGTACTCGTTGGCCATCCGCACGACCGCGAAGTTGATCGGCACGAACGCACCGGCCACGACCGCGAAGACGCTCGCCGCGCGGGCCTGACGACGGGGATCGTCGATCGACAGGCGCAGCGGCTGGTAGCACGCGTAGAGCAGGAAGACGATCAGGAACGACACGAGGAACGGCTCGTCCCAACTCCACCAGGCACCCCACGCCGTCTTGCCCCAGATCGCGCCCGTGATGAGCACGGCGACGGCGAAGATCTGGGCCATGTGGATGGCGACGTACGAGCGCAGATCCGACCCGGGCTTGCCGCCCCGCAGGTGGCGCAGGCCGTGGTAGCCGCCGATCACGAATCCGACCAGGGCCACGAGCCCGAGCGGCACGTGGAGATAGAAGATCTTCTGCCGGAAGCCCTGATCGGTGTCGATCGGCGCCCAGAAGAAGGCCAGCCCGTAACCGACTGCCAGGAGCAGCACGGTCAGGAGGGTGAGAGGGCGCAGGCCGCGGACGGTCATGGAAGAGGGGAAGGTCAGTCCTCTACGAGGTACTCGCCGACAACCGAGCCGACAAGCGCAAGAACCACAGCATAGATGGCCAGAACGGCCGGCCAGCGCAACGCAAGTGCCTCTGCGCCGGGCTCGAGCACCGGAGCGAGCGCCGCCTGGGCCGCGATGAGCGCCGGGATCGCGAGCGGGACGACCAGGATTGGCACCACCAGCTCTCGGGATCTGGCCCCGATGGCCATCCCGGCGACCAGCCCACCGATCGTCGCCAGTGTGAGATCGAGCAAGAAGAGCACGAGCAGCACCTCCGGGAGCACCGGAAGCAGCGACGGGCCGAAAAGAAGGAGTCCGAACGCGGGCACGAGCACGACCTCCAGCGCGGCCAGCACGAGGGCGAGTCCGACGACTTTGGCCGCCAGGAGCGCCCCGGGCGGCGCCGGGCTGAGGAGGAACTGCTCGATCCCGCCGTCGCGTTCCTCGCCCGCGAAGAGGCGCGACACGCCAAGCAGCGCCGCGAACAGCAGCGGCACCAGGAGCGCTCCGGCCGCGAGGTCGCCTTCGACGGCGTCTTCGTCGAACGCGAACCGCAGCACGACCATCGTGCCGAGCGCGAGCAGCCCCATCGCGGGCAGCAGCTCGAAGCTGCGCCGCTCCAGCAGCAGGTCCTTGCGCAGGACGACCCAGACGGTGCGAAGGCCGGTCATGGGCGGTACAGCGCCTCGACCTCGGCGGCGGTGATCCCGCTCGCCGATCCGACGTACTTCACGGCAGCCGCTGGCCCGAGGACGACGACCTGATCGGCCTCCGCCAACCCGGCCGCCGGATCGTGGCTCGCAATCACGCGCGTGCGGCCCGGCCGCGCCGCGATCAATCCGGCGACCAGCTCAGCCGCGACCGGATCGAGGTTGGCGAGCGGCTCGTCGAGCAGCAGCAGGGCCGGGTCGCTGAGCAGTGCACGGGCGACCGCCGACCGCTGGATCAATCCGCGTGAGAGTGCGCCAACGGGCTGATCGCGACGCTTGACCAAGTCCGCAAGCACGATCACCTCGTCGACGCGCGCGTCCGGCAAACCGTGCAGGCGCGCGTGGTAGCGCAGGTTCTCGGCGATCGAGAGATCGCGGTAAAGCAGCGGCTGGTGGGCGACCAAGCCGACATGTCCGCGCAGGGCCCAGCGGTCCTTCGGTAGCTCGTGCCCGAGCACCCGCAGCGTGCCGCCGTGCGGCGACCGGAGCCCGGCCAGCAGCGACAGGAGCGTCGACTTTCCCGTGCCGTTCGCTCCGAACAGCGCAACGGTCTGGCCGGTCTCGATGCGCAGCGCCAGGTCGCGGATGACCGGCCGCAGGCCGTGCGCCGCGAGGAGTCCTTCGGCGAGGATCGCGGGCGCTTGCCCCGCGGGCTGACCCGTTGACGCGGCCGGGCTGGCCGCTGGCGCTGGAGGCACGCGCTATTCGTCTTCGTCGGGGAAGTCCGCGTCGTCGCCGACGATGAACTCCTCGTCCTCGTCGTCATCGTCGTGCGACGCGATGCGCTCGTCGCGAGGATCCGGACCGGAGATGCGTCCGCTGAGCTGGGCCTGCACCGACGGCAGCACCGGGGCGAGCGCTGCCAGGGCCGCTTCGATCATCCGCACGTCGCGGGGCAGGTTGAGCACGAGCGTTTCGCCGGCGATGCCGCACGCACCGCGCTCCAGGGTGCCTTCGGCGGCTTCGTCGGCCAGCGCACGGCGCACCAGCTCTTCGAGACCAGGAACGCGTCGCTCGACGATGATCGACGTGAGTTCGGGGACGATGTCGTCCGGGCCGATGCTCGCGCCACCGCAGGTCAGCAGCAGCGACACGCCCTCGTCGATGTAGTGCTGCAGCCGCTCCTCGAACAGCTCGCCGCCGAGCGGGACGAGCTCGATGGCGAGCACGTCGCCACCGATCGCCTCCACGCGGGCGGCAACCTCCGGGCCGTACTCCTCCACGGAGACCTGAGGATTGTGGTTGTCGTGAGCGATCACGATGACGGACGAGATAGTCATGCGACGAGCCTCTGCTGTGCGGCCTGTTGGGCTTCGCCGATGACGTCTTGGAGCTCGGCCGACCGCCCGTCGCGCAGAAGCGCGATGGGGTCCGGGGTGCCCTCGACGATGCCTTCGAAGAACTGCTTGCGGTCCTGATATGTCGGAAGCGTGGCTTTCGCCCAGCCCCGCACCTCGTTGAGGGCGATCGCCAGCTGGGCGTACTCCTCGCCGAAGTGCTCGGCGATTTCGCGCTTCATGCGCTTGGCCAGCGCGGGCGAAGCGCCAGCGGTGGAGATCGCGATCGCGAGCGGGCCGGTGCGCAGGATGGCGGGCAAGATGAAGTTGCAGAGCGGTGGCACGTCCACGACGTTGACCAGCATCGCGCGTCGCTCGGCGTCGTCGTAGACGCGGATGTTGACGTCGGTGTCGTCGGTGCTGGCAATCACCAGGAAACGCCCGACGAGATCCGTCGGCTCGTAGTCGCGCGCGATGTGCTCGATCGAGCCTTCGTCGGCGAGGTCCTGCAGCGCCGGGATGAGCTGCGGCGAGATCACCGTGACGCGGCCGTCGCACGCGAGCAGACCCTCGACCTTCTCCAGGCCGATCTCACCGCCGCCGACCACGAGGCAGCTGCGGTTCGTGAGGCGCAGGCATGCGATGTAGAACGGCGTGGCGAGCATGTCGCGCACGCACGACTGATCGCACTTGCCCAGCCGGAACTGGCACACGCAGTCCTTTCCCGTGAAAACCTGTGCTGGCATTGGTCTGGCCAGCGTACTTCCTGCGTACCCCTGGCATCAGCGATGCCTCGACGAACATGCGCAAGCCCGCTGAAGATCTCCGGCGACCGACCGATCACCTGGGTGACCGGACGATCGTCTCCGGCACACCGGACCACGGGACCCTTACGGCAATGACCAACCCGCAGCACAGCGCAGAGCTCATTCCTTTCGATCAGGTTCACCGGCTCGTGCAGGAACGCCGCCAGCGTGCATCGGCCAAGGCCGACCCTGACGCAGGCTCTCTGATGGCGGCGCGCACCAGCCAGGTGCGCCGTCTCCTCACCGAGTCCCGCGTGCGTGCAACGACCGGTCCCGAAGTCGCGTGACAGGCACCGCAAGGCCTCCCGTCGAACGCCGCGCGCGCAAGCGCAGCACCCAGCTCGACCGTCCATTCTTTCCCGAGGGCTCGCTGATCCGCGAGGTGCAGCGGGAGCGTGTCGTCGCCATGTCTGGCGCTCGGGCACTGTTCATGCAGGCCGCGCACCCGGTCGCGTTCGTCGGATTCTTCAGCAGCAGCGCAGCGCTGGATAACCCACATCCGCGGTTGGCAAGGACCGCCCTCGCGATCAACACCGTGATCTACGGGACCGAGCGCCAGGCGCGCGAGGTCGAGGAGATCGTGGGCGAGATGCACGCGCGCGTGAGCGGCGTAACGACCGAGTCGGTCGGGATCTTTCCGGCTGGCACGCCGTACCGCGGCGACGACCCCGACCTACTCCTCTGGATCCTCGCGGCCTTCATCGACTCGTCGTATCTCGCGTTCGAGAAGTACGTCCGGCCACTGTCGGATGAGGAGCGCGACGAGCTCTGGCAGCAGTGGCGGCGCGTCGGGGCCGTGTTCGGCCTGGGCAAGACCGACATGCCGTCGAGCTACGAGATCTTCCGCCACTACGTCGAAGGCATGCTTGCCAGCGGGCAGCTCGTGGTGCCAGCATCGACGCGAGACTTCGCTCGTCGCGTGATCCTGAACCCGCCATTGCCGCCGTACCTGCTGGCCGCGAGGGAACTCGTCAACCAGATGACGATCGACGCCCTCCCGCCGGACCTGCGCCAGCAGTTCGGCTTCGTGCCGGTGCCCGGCCGTGGGCTCGCCCTCGGCGCCTTCGCGACCTGGGTGCGCTGGGTCGCCAATCCCCTCGCCCCGCGGGTGGTGCGCGAGGTGCCCGAGATGGTCATGCCTGCGCCCGACCGCAACTACGTCGACATCGTCGAGCTCGTGAACCGCGAGATGGCCGGCTAAGCCGGCCCGGGCGGAGAGCCTGCCGGCGACCCAGCCAACCATGGGCTCCAAAAACCGCGCTCACCGCAGGAAACGGAGCCCACGACCCCAAGCGCGGCGACGCGGGCAACCGTGGGCTCCAAAATCCGCGCTCACCGCAGGAAACGGAGCCCACGATCCCAAGCGTGGCGACTCTGGCATCCATGGGCTCCAAAATCCGCGCTCACCGCAGGAAGCGGAGCCCACGATCGGGCGCACCTCTGCGGGGAAGGGCAGGCGTCAACGGCCACTTGCGCGTGGCCCGCGCGCATGGCGCCTCGCCTGCCGGGCCGGATCATCGGCTCGCCACTCGCGATACGCGTCCGGCAAGCAGACGCCGCAGGGGCGGTAGCCCGCGGCGCGGGCCGCCGCCTCGTCGAGGAAGAACACGCGGTGGGGCACGTAGCCGCCGCGGGCGATCGCGCGTAGCGCCGACGGGCAGTCGAGGCGTCCGTAGATCTTCGAACCACGATGCCCGCCGAAGGTGCCCGGCGCGGCACTCTCGAACGCCGTCGTTGGCCCGAGCAGCGTCCAGGTCCTGGACGCTTTGGCGGTCGTCACCGGGACGGGAGTCCCGGCCAGGTCGGCGGTGCTGACTAGACCGGCGGTGCTCAGCGGGTTTGGGGTGCTCTGTGGGTCGGCGGTGCTCAGCGGGTCGGCGGTGCTCAGCGGGTCGGCGGTGCTCAGCGGGTCGGCGGTGCTCAGCGGGTCGGCGGTGCTCAGCGGGTCGGGGCGCATCGTCACAGGAGGGGGAGCTGGCCCGCCGACACCGCAGTCCGCGCGTCGGCCTCGCTGGGTCTGGGGCTCGTGATGGCTGCGCCCTCGAGTTCCAGCAGCGCGCGTTTGCGATCCAGCCCGCCCCGGTACCCCGTGAGGGAGCCGTCGCCGCCGATCACGCGGTGGCACGGGATCACGATCGGGATCGGCGTGCGCCCGACGGCCGCCGCGACGGCCCGCGCAGACGTCGGCTGGTCTGGCCGCTCGGCCGTGATCTCGGCGGCGATGGCACCGTACGTCCGGGTCGCGCCGAGCGGGATCGCGATCAGTGCCCGCCACACCCGCTGCTGAAACGGCGTGCCCTGCGGGTCGATCGTGAGGTCGAACGGCGACCGCTCCCCGGCGAAGTAGGCGCGGAGCTGACGGCACGCTGCCGCGAGGTGCCACACCACCGGCGGGTACGTGCCTGGCGCGAGCCTCGGGGATACACCACCGACCGGCCCCGGCACCGCCGATTCCAGGCGCGTGCGGTCGTCCATCGCGGGGAGCGTTTCGTCGGCGAACCATACGTTCCGCAGGCCCGCGTCGGTGGCAACGAGCGTCAGCGGACCGACGCCGGAGTCAAGCACCGTCCACCGTGTCTCGGGGGCATGCAGGGCACTCGACGAGCCTGCACTCGATCGCTCAGCCGACGTTCCATCACCGGGCCGGCCGCCGACGGAACGTGACCCGCTCATGCCGACGCCTCCAACTCGAGCAGCGCCGTCTTCATCGGCACGCCTCCGAGGTACTGCCCGACCGCCCCGTCGGACCGCAGCACGCGATGGCACGGGACGAGGATCGGCAGCGGGTTGGTCGCGAGCGCCGAGCCAGCCGCCCGGACCGCCTTCGGGCTTCCGGCCGACTCGGCCACCTGCCCGTACGACGCGGTTTCGCCGAAGGGGATGCGCGCGGTCGCCTCGAGCACCTGTCGGCGGAACGCCGCCGTGAGGGCCCAGTCGAGCGGCACGTCGAACGTGTGCCGGGTGCCCTCGAAGTACTCGTCGAGCTGGTGCCGCGTGGCCGCGATCGTCGGCGTCGCCGCCCGCCACACCCGCGGAGACACGTTGGTGGCGAGCTGTGCGAGCACGCCCTCCGCGTCCTCGGTCGGCAGAGCCACGCGGACCACGCCGACGTTGGTCGCGCCGACCAGCAGCAGCCCGAACGGCGACTCGTGCGCCTCGAACGCTACGTCGAACGCGCCCTCATCGACCACTCGCGCGTCGAGCCGCGCGCGTGCCTCCGCCCACGCGGAGTCTTCGACAGCCGGTCCGCCTCCGGCCGACGCCCCTGCGTCAGCGCGGTCCGACCCATCGCCAGACAGCAGCTGCGCTGCCCACACCTCGTCTTCGCTCTGCCTCATACGGGTAAGACGACACCAAGCTCCCGCGCGTGAGATGCGCGACCGGCGCGATGCCCGCCGGCTCATCGAGGACCGTCGAAAGCGGCGAATCAGCCGGGATCGTCGGCGACCAGCGTGCGCAGTCGCCGCAGGCCCTCGAACACGTTGCGGCGCACGGCGTCCGGCGAGATCTCCATCACCGACGCGATCTCGGAATTGGTGAGATCGGCGAGGTAGCGGAGGGTGACGGCCTCTCGTTGCTTGGCCGGTAGCGCGCGCACGTGCACCCAGGCCGTGCCCGCTAGCGGGTCGACGGCGATGCCATGACAGCGGCGGTCGGCGACCACCTCGACCTCCTCCGGCGCTCCCGCGGGCCGTGGTCGGCGCTGTTCGGCGCGGCCGGCGTCGATCGTCTTGCGGTGCGCGATCGAGAAGAGCCAGCCGCGTACCGCACCCGGGTCACGAAGCTCGGGGTAGGAACGCAGTGCAGAGATCATGGCCTCCTGAAACGCGTCCTCGCCGGCCTGCGGACCGCTTCGGGCGATGCAGAACCGCAGCACCGCCGGCCCGTGCGCTTCGACCACTAGCTCGAACGGCGGCAACCCCGAACGCCTCGGCTGGCGATTGGCACGGGCCGGTGCAGCGCCTCCACTCGCTGCCAAAGCCGCGTGCCCATCCTCGGGCTCAGCGACGTCGCTCATGCGGCATGCACGCCCGAGGCGCCGCGCCGATGGCAGCCCACGAGATGCGTGTCGACAACGCCAGTCGCTTCCATCAGTGCGTAGGCCGTCGTCGGTCCGACAAATGCGAACCCGTGCTTCTTCAGCGTCTTGGAGAGCTCGAGCGACTCGGGCGTCTTGGCGGGAACGTCCGCAAGGGTCAGCGGACGGGGCGACACCTCCGGCTGGAACGACCAGATCAGCGCGTCGAGGCCGCCGTCGACGGTGTCGCGCAGGGCGATCGTCGCCTGGGCGTTCTTGATGGCGGCGTCGATCTTGGCCCGGTTGCGCACGATGCCGGCGTCGGCCATCAGCCGCTCGGTGTCGCGGGCATTGAAGCCGGCCACGACCTCCGGATCGAACCCCGCGAACGCCGCCCGGAACGCGTCGCGCTTGCGCAGGATCGTGAGCCACGACAGGCCCGATTGGAAGGCCTCGAGCATCACGCGCTCGTAGAGCGGCTGCTCGCCGCGGACGGGCATGCCCCACTCGTCGTCGTGGTAGGCACGGAGCAGCGGATTGGCATCGCCCCAACCGCAGCGCGCCACGCCGTCGTCGCCGATGACCGGCCCGCGCGAGGCGAGGCCCGGTTCGGTCAAGTCGGGCGCGACACTCGACGCGGCATCGACCGGTGAAGCTCCGAGGGCGTGGTTCTGGGCAGGGCGGTCAGCCATGGCGGCGGTCCATTCCGGTGTCGCGCAGCGTGATGTTCAGCCGGCCATTGGTGAGCCCGATCTCGGGATTCGACGTGCC
Organism: Solirubrobacteraceae bacterium; assembly: GCA_032119595.1. Lineage (GTDB taxonomy): Bacteria > Actinomycetota > Thermoleophilia > Solirubrobacterales > Solirubrobacteraceae > JAGIBJ01. The sequence continues at coordinate 851,960 of JAUMBQ010000006.1, forward strand.
GGGATAGGTCTTCGGCACGCCGTGGAAGGCGTACCGCGACGGCCCTCCGAACACAAACAGGTCGCCAGTGCAGAGCTCGAAATCGGTGTAGGGCTTGGTACGCGTGTCGGTGTTGCCGAAGCGGAACTTGCAGCGGTTCCCCAGCGAGAGCGACACGACGGGCGCCCCCGACTTCAGCTCGTCGCGGTCTTGGTGCATGCCGAGCTTGGCGTGCTCGTCGTAGAAGTTCACGAGGGCGGCGTCGGGCGTGTACTCGTCGGCCGCCGACGGATCCTCGTAGGCCTCGACCACCGCGCGCCGACCGAGTTCCTGCAGCCACTCCGGCACCGGAGGGATCGCCACGCCGCCGAGCTCGGGCGGCGCCGTGCGCCGGTAGCCACCCGGCGCCCACGACCACCCGAGCGACACCGTCTGCACCGACATCTGCCCGCCGCCAGGCGTCTTGTACGACTGCATCGGCACCGGCCCGCGAGCCCACTCGCGGCAGGCCTCCACGAGCTGGCGCTGCTGTTCCAGGCTCAGCCAGTCCGGCACGTGCACCGCCCCGGGCGCGAGCACCTGCCGCTCCCGCGGGAACAGTCCGCCGACGGCCAACTCTGCTGCGATTGGTTCCTTCGCCACCAGACCTAAGACGCTAGGGCGCCCCGCGGCGTGAGATGGGCACGACGGGTGGAGTTCCTCGGCAGACTTCACACGCAAGGCGGCGGACCGGCCGCAAGCCAACTGCCGGAGTCGCAGTTCCCCCGACGCGCCAGCAACAATGCGTCGGTGAGCTTCAAGGCCTTCTCTGAGGATCCCTTGGCGACGCTCATCAGCTCGGCCGGCGACTCGACACGGCTTAGCCTCGTCGTAGGGGCGGGCGCGTCGATGGAAGCTGGCCTCCTGAGCTGGGAACAGCTCGTAGCGTCGCTGCTGCGCCGCGCGGTCCAGTCACGCGGACTGTTCGACACCTCGGACGCCGACGCGATGCGCCGGTGGGAGACCGAAGCGGCTCGTGATGGTCCCCTCGGTGCGGCGGCAATCTTCGAAGCACTCACGGACGAGGACGTCCGCGATCAATGGATTCACGACGCACTGTTCAGCGAAGGCACTCCGGGCGACTTCGCTCCTGGAGCCATCTCCAGGCAAATCCCCCGGTTGTATGAGGCGTTCGGCGACCGCCTACGCGTGATGACCATGAACTACGACGATCTCGTCGAGCAGGCCTTCCGCGAGTCAGAAGTCGCCGAACCGGTCGCCCTCGCAACTGCAGATCAAAGGCACCCAGGCGGTACCTTCCCGATCCATCACCTTCATGGCTACTTCGGCCGCGACGACGGGCCACGCGGCGACATCGTTCTCTCTGAAGCGGATTACCAGCGAATGCAACAGAGGAGCGCCTGGCAAGAAGACCTGGTGCGAACCGCTCTGAGGGATTCGACGGTGGTGTTTGTCGGGACGAGCATGGTCGACCCCAACCTCATTCGGTATCTCCACGGTGTAGAGCAGGGGGCGAGCGCCGCGTGCTTCGCCGTGTTCGTTCGTCAGGGCAGTTACGGAGTGGAAGTGCCGCCAGCGGGCATACCGGAGGCCCGCGAAGAGGCGCTTCGAGCGCGCTGGCAGGCACTAGGCGTCACTCCGGTCTTCGTCGACCACTTTGTTGATGTCGCGCAGGTGCTCCACGAAATCGCGCGCCGTCGCCAACTCGGGAGCGGGTACGTCGCGTTGCCAGAACGCGCTCGAGGCTGGGTCGACACCGTGCGCCGCGACATCCTCGGAGCCGAGGAAGCCGAACGCTTCAGTCGCACGCAACGCACCCTCGTCAACGAGCTCCAGGCTTCTCTGGACGCCGCCGTGTCCGCAGCGGAGACGCTCGGCGCTGGCGAGTGGGGCGAGAAGCTGGCGCTGTCGCTGTGGCTCGTCGATGCTGACGGCGAGCACCTGACCAACTGGGCGACCACGGACCGCATCCATCTCGACCCCGACACCGTCGAGCCTGTGCCGATCAGCGAGCACGCTCGCTGGGTCGCCGTTCGGTCCTACTGCCACGGGACGGCCTTGGGTGAATCACGCGACGTCTACGCGTCCCGATGGCACTTCATCAAGGGCATGCCGCTCGTGGTCGAGAGCGACATGCACGGGCGAATCCCTATCGGGTGTCTGACCGTAGCTTCTAGGCTCGGGAAGCATGAAACTGCGCTGAACACGATGGAGGACATCGTGGAGGCCGGGTTTAATCGTGCCCTCGCGAGATCCGTCCTGGCGCTTCTCGACCAGCCGTTCGATGGAGGCACCATCCGAACCGTGGTGTAATACAGGTGTACTTCATGACCGAGCGCGACAAGATCCAGCACCAGTTGCCCAACGGTGATGTCCTGATCCAGGACACCAATCGCACCCGGCCCGAGGTCGAGCAAGTGTTCGCGAAGGTCGAACAGGACGCAGCCCAGCGCGCTCGACTCGCGTTCGCGGCGCTCAAGCAGCCCGCCTGAAGGGCTGCTGGCGCGGTCGGAGGCCCCAGCCGCCGACCCTTACAGCTGGCCGTGATTCGGCGGCAGGGTGCCGCTGATCTCGAACGCCCCGATGTGGTGGTACTTCCACGAGACCGGGTCGTGAACCGAGTGCGTCCGCGCATTGCGCCAGTGGCGGCTGAGGTTGTACTTCTCGTCGGTGGCCGAGGTGCCGGTGAGCGCGAAGAGGTCGCTGGCGACCTGCACGGCGACGTCGCTGCCGAAGGCCTTCGCCCGGGCGACGGCCAGCGATGCCTCAGCGGCTTCCTCCGCCGAGTCCGGGCGCAGGACCGTGCGATCCAGGACCTCCGCGGCGTCGCGAAGCAGCGCCTCCGCGGCGGCGACTTGGGTGGCGAGCTGACCGAAGCGGTAGATCGTGTGGGGGTCGTCGCTGGCCCGCTCGGCCCAGCCGCCCTTGACCGCCTCGAAGAACGGCCGCGACTTCTCGCGCAGGAACGCGCCCGCGTCGCGCAGCGCGCCGCCGGCAATGCCGACCTCGATCGCCGCGTGCACCAGCTGCGCCTGAGCCCCGAGTGTCTGCGGCCCCTCGAATACGCGCCAGTGCGGGACCGCCAACTTCGGATCCACGACGACATCGGTGAACGTCGCGGTGCTGCTGACCGTGTTGCGCTGGCCCATCGCGGCCCAGTCGTCGTCCACGTGCACGCCCTCGGCGTCGCGTCGCAGGTAGACCAGGTGCTGGCGAGCCTCGGGTGTGTCGTCGATCGCCGAGACCGCGATCCACTGAGCTGAGATCGCGCCCGTGGAGTAGTACTTCGTGCCGTTGAGGCGCAGGGTTTCGTCGCCCGGGACCGTCGACGCGGTCACCCGTGTGCGCAGGTCCTGTGCGTGCTGCCCGCCGCGTTCGGCGGCTGCGTTGCCAACCCGTTCGCCGGCCAAGATGGCGCTCGACACCAGCGCCTTGGCCTCGGGCGACCCCAGCGCCCACACCACGGTCGGGAACACGAAGTGCACCTGCGGGATCTGAGCGATGGCCGGGTCGACGGCGGCGATGATGCGCATCACCTCCGCCAGCGTGCGCATGCCGAGCTCCGGGCCACCCAGGGCGGCCGGGATGGTGATCGACAGCAGGCCGCTGCGCCCCAGCAGTTCGAGCTGTTCCCACGGCACGCCGCCGGCACGCTCGCGCTCCGCGGCACCCGGACCGATCGCTGCCGCATAGGCGTGTGCGGCCGCGACCGCCACTTCATGCGTGCGCAGGAGTGGCGGGAGGCCGGGACCCTCGTCGTCGAAAGCTGAGTCGAGGTCGGCGTCGGTCACGAGGCGATCGTCCCACTCGACTGCGGCTCCGGCAACGGCCTCGGCGCCGCAGTCGCCCACGACGCGCTCGTCAGCCGGCGGCATGGATAACCGGTCCGTCCTCAGTCAGGCCCTCCAGCGGATCCGGCACGGCCGACGGGTCCAGGCCCGCTTCGATCTCGAGCTCGCGCACGATCGGCAGCACGTCCTTCCCGAACGCCTCGACCTCCTCCTGGAAGTGCAGGAAGCCGCCGAGGATCAGGTCGACGCCGATCTTGCGGTACTCCACGATGCGCCGGGCAACCGTCTCCGGGGTGCCGATGAGCTGGGTGCGGAAGCCGTCGTTGTACTGGACGAGATCCTCGAACTTGGAGTCGGCCCACATGCCGGACTTGTCGCCCGTCGACGGTCCGGCCTGCTGCACTGCGGAACCGAAACCTTCGACCGCCTCCACATGCGCTTTGGCGATGATGTCGCGGAGCTGCTCCTCGGCCTCCTTCTCCGTGTCGCGCACGATGATGAAGCCATTCAGACCGAACTTCGGCGGCGCGGGCCGACCGAAGTCCGCGGCGATCTTCTTGAGGTCGACGAGCTGCTCCTGCACACCGTCGAACGACTTGCCGTTGCTGAAGTACCAGTCCGAGTAGCGGCCGCCGTTGCCGCGGGCGGCGGTTGAGTTGCCGCCCTGGAAGATCTCCGGGTGCGGCCGGCCGGGCAGGTCGAGCGGCTTGGGCTTCAGATTGAAGTCGCGAATTCGGTAGAAGTCGCCGGCGAGCTGGGCGTCGTCGCTGGTCCAGATCTCGCGCAGCGCCTGAATGAATTCGGCGGAGCGGCGGTAGCGCTCGTCGTGCTCCAGCCACGGCTCGCCGAGCTGACGGAACTCGTCCTTGAACCAGCCGGACACCACGTTCACGGCGACCCGCCCGCCCGAGATGTGGTCGGCGGTGGCGAGCCACTTGGCGAGCACGCCCGGCTGCCACAGCCCCGGGTGCACGGCGGCAATGAGCTTGAGCTTCTCGGTTGCCAGGAGCAGCGCGAGCGAGAACGAGGTCGACTCGTGCTGGTACTCCGCGCCGTACGACGCCGTGTACCGCACCTGGCTCAGCGCGTACTCAAAGCCAGCCCGCTCGGCGATGCGAGCGAGCTTGCGGTTGTAGTCGAACGACCAGTCCGTGCGCTGCTCGATCGTCGACACCACCAGCCCGCCGCTCACGTTCGGCACCCAGTAGGCGAATTTGGTCGCGTTCGTCGTCGGATCGGTCGGCATGGAGTGGTCCTCTCGGAGGGCAGTCTGGCGCCGGAAGCGACTCAGACGAAACATTACCTCTATTCAGACCAACTTTATGCAGTTTACTTGGTTCGTCGACCGCAAACCCCCGGCCGAGTACCCGTTCGGGGTCCGGAGCTGGCGCTCGGCCGACTCCATGCGAGGCCGAGGCCGAGGCTAGAGCCGGGGCGGGGGCCGGGGCCGGAACCGGAGCCGGGAGCGGAGCTAGCGCCGGGCCAGGAGAGAGCCCGGTCGGAGCTAGAGCCCGGGCCGAGGCCGAGCGCTACGGAACGCGCGTGCGAACCAGCACGGAACGCAGACCTGGGGCGAACACGCGAATGCGGATTGCCGTGCCCCGATTCGCGGCCGTCTTCACGACGATCGAGCCGGTTGCGCGGCAACGAAGCGAGCGCTTCCCGGTGACGCGCCGGACCGACAGTTGCGCGGTACTGGACCCGGCACGAGCCGTCGCCGCTCGCGGGCATGCGCTCGCGCGCGCCCCGCTCAACGTCGTGGCAATCGGGATGCGAACCGGGCGCGACCGCTTGGCCGGCGGCAGCGGAGTTGGCGGCGCCGGCACACCACCCACGATTGGCGCTGGCGTCGCCTTGGCGGACGGGCTCGGCGTGGGTGTGGGCGTAGGTGCGGACGTGGGTGCCTTGGCACTGCGCGCGTGGACCGTCTCGGCGTCGCCCCAGTAGAGCGTTGCGTCGCCACCGGGCAAGACGGTCGGCCGGAACACCGTGGGCAAACTCGGCGAAGCTCCGAGCGTCGCCGCTGGCGCCCACGTTCCGTCCGACGACCGCAACGCGGCCTCGACCCAGCCCGCCCGCGTCCAGGCGGCGATGGCCTCGCCCGTGTCGGCGACACCGACCGAGACGGTTGCGAACCTGGCCAGGTTCGAAATCAGCGGGGTCGTTAGCTCGACGGGCGTCGTCCAAGAGCCAGCGCTCGCCGAGGTCGAGGCGAGCAACCTGCTGACCTGCGAGGCACCAGCGTCACGCTGTTCGACGAACACCATCGTCGCGGTGCCGTCGGCCGATAGGTCGAGCGCATCGAGCTCGAGCGAAGCGCCGCCAGCCGCCGTCGCAGCCGTCTCGATCGCGCCCCATGCTCCGTGCTTCGGACGCCGAATCATCTCGATCCGCATCTCCTCGCCGACTTGGCGCTGCCACGCGACGACCGCGTCGCCAGCGCGGTTCACCGACACGGACACCCGGTCAGCCGCGCGAGGATCAGGGCCGCCATCAGGGCGCGGTTCGGTCCCTGGCTCCGGCGGCTCCACCAGCGTCGCACGCGGAGACCACGTCCCGCTAGCCGGGCGATCAGCCGACGCCACCCTGCCGTCATCCACCGACACACCGAGGGCGTCGCCCTGCCCGTCGATCCGCACGGCCGCGCCCACGCCGGCGCCAATCGCTGACTCCGCGGCGCCCCAGACCCCAGCCAGCGAGCGGGTGGCGGCAGCGCTCTCCCCGCCGAGAATCTCACCATGGACCATTTCGACGAACCCGCGACCCCAGCTGACGAACACCTCGCCGCTCGGGCCGAGGTTCGCACCGAAGTGATAGGTCAGGCCCTTCGGATAGTCCCGCTCGGGCTGGGCGTCTTCCGGAGCCGACCAGACACCGTCCAAAGAGCGCGTCACGACCTGCACCGCCGACCAGTAGTTGTCGCGCCGCTCGATCCACACCGCCATGGCCCGCCCGTTCGGCGTCACCGAGAGCTTAAGTTCGGTGAAGGATGTGGTCGATGTCTCCGCAATGACCATGGGCGTCGACCAGGCACCACCCGCTGGCCGGGTCGACGTGTAGGCCAGGCGGCCGTTCTGGATCCAGACGGCGGTCGCTGTACCCGCGGCATCGACGCCCACCTGCGGTGAGAAGGAGTTGCCGTGGCGGTCGAGCGAACCGGTGAGTGCCACCGGCGCCGTCCACTCGGTGGCGAATGCCGTCGCCGGAAGCAACAGGCACAGACCCGTCACCATCGCCGCGAAGGCTGAGCGAACGTAGGACACGTGTCGGATCGTAACGATGCTGAGCCGCCCGCCCCAGGATGTTGGTGCGACGGGCGGCGAGCGATCACTCTGCTTGGAACACGCCCTCTTCGACGATCGACTGGAAGTCGACGGGCTTCGGGAGCACCTTCTGCTCGGCGAGGAGGTCGGCGAGGGCCTGCTCGTAGCCGACGACCTCGTCATCGACCGGCGTCAGGCGCGACGCTTTCGCGCGCGCGGCCTTCTTCGTCACCTCGAGCGAGAGGCCCGAATCCTTCGACCACGCCTCCGCCCAGCCGTCTGGGTTCTTCCGCGCCCACGCCCAGGCGCCCTGAAGGCGCTTCAGGTAGTCGGCGAACGCGGCCCGCTTGGCCGGATCCTCCAGCGCCTTGCTCGACGCGATCTGGAAGCCGATACCGTGCTCGTCGGGCTCGCCGCCCTGTACGGCGACGGCGTTCGCGGTCGCTTCAGCCTGCTGCACGAACGGGTCCCAGACCACCCACGCGTCGACACGACCGGACGAGAACGCGGCCAGTCCGTCGGCTGGGGCGAGGTAGACCAGCTCGACCTTCGCGGGATCGATGCCCTGGCGCTTCAGGCCTGAAAACAGGTAGCCGTTGGCCGACGAGCCTTTCGGCACCGCGACCTTCTTGCCCACGAGGTCCTTGAAGTCCTTGATCGGCGAGCCCTTGGGCACAAGCAGCGAGTTCTCCTGGCTGTCGTATTCCCGAACCGCGGCGATGATCTTGAAGTCGGCGCCGGCCGCAGCGCCGAAGAGCGGAGGCGTGTTGCCGACCCACGCGAGGTCGATCTTGTCGGCGCCGGCGGCCTCCACGAGCGGCGGCCCGAACTGGAACGTCGAGAACTCGACTTTGTACGGAATGCCGTCGAGGGCGCCTGTCTTGTCGAGCACGGCGCGGATGCCGTCCTTCTGCACGCCGACCCGCAGCGTCACGGCGGACAGGTCGACGCCCGAGGCCGACGCCGTGGTGCCCTTGACGGCGCCGCCTGAGCTGGCCGTTGCGGACGACGTGTCGTCGCCGGACCCGCAGGCAGCAGCGCCGACCGAGAGCGCCATCGCGGCGAGTGCGGCAGGGAAGGTGCGTTTGAGCGTGAGCTGAGACATGGATTGGCCTCCGGGCCAGATGCGTGGTTGGAGCCGGGGAAGACTCGCGTGGGTGGGCGCGGCCGAGGCCGCGTGGATCGGGCGCGGGCCTGGGACAGGTCCGCGAGGGTGGCGCGACCGTGAGGTCGCGAGCAGAAAGAAGCAGTGCTTGGCGGCGGCGCCGCGGCTGGTCAGGCCGCGGCGTCCTCCACTCCGAGGAGGTGCAGCAACTCAGCGCGACGAGCCACCAGTTCCGGATGGTCACGCCGGCGCGGGCGCTCGAGTTCAAAGCGCTCGTCGTAGAGGATCCGGCCGTCGCCGATCACGATCGTGCGATCGGCGAGCAGGAGCGACTCCTCCACGTCGTGCGTCACGAGCAGCACGGCGGGCCGATACCGCTCCCAGAGCGACTGCACGAGGCGCTGAGCGCCCACGCGCGTGAGCGCGTCGAGCGCACTGAACGGCTCGTCGAGGAGGAGCAGATCCGGCTCGCGCACGAGCGCACGAGCGAGCGAGACGCGCTGTCGCTGGCCACCAGAGAGCTGCCGCGGCCATGCCTCATCGCGCCCATCGAGGCCGACCTCGACGAGCGCCTCGCGAGCACGCCGCTGGGCTCCGTCACCGCGCAGCCCGAGGGCAACGTTGTCGATCACGCTGCGCCACGGCAGCAGGCGCGGGTCCTGGAACACGACCGCCGGTTTGGCCCCGGTGCGAAGCTCGCCCGTGGTGTCAACGTCGAGCCCAGCGAGCGCCCGAAGCAGCGTCGTCTTGCCCGAGCCCGAGCGGCCGAGCACGCCGACGAACTCACCGGGCGAGATGTCGAGATCGAGGTCATCGAGGACGACGTGGTCGGCAAACGTTCGCCGCAGCCCGCGCAGGCGAACCACCGAGTCCGTACGGGTCGCGGTGCTCATGCCCTGACCCCTTCGTCGCGGTACCGCAACGCTCGCGTTTCGAGCACCCGCACCAAGCCGTCAGTGAGCAGTCCGAGGATTGCGTACGCGAGCAGACCGACGACGATGACGTCGGTCTGGAGGAAGTCGCGGGCGTTGTTGATCATGTAGCCCAGGCCCTTGCTCGCGGCGATCTGCTCGGCGACGATGAGCGCGAGCCAGGCGATGCCGAGCGACTGACGGAACCCCACGAGCGCGCCGGGGAGCACGGCGGGCACGATCACGTGGCGCCACCGCTCCAGACGGCGGAGCCGCAGCGTGTCGGCCACTTCAAGCAGTTCGGGATCGACGCCTCGCAACGCCGCGACGAGGTTCAGGTACAGCGGGATCACGACGCCCAGCGCGACGAGCAGCACCTTGGGCGTCTCACCGATCCCGAACCAGAGGATGAACAGCGGAACGAGCCCGAACAGCGGGATCGTGCGCAACATCTGCATGGGCGGGTCGACGGCGAGGTCGCCCAGGCGGCTCGCGCCGGCCGCGACGCCAAGCACGATGCCCGCAACCGTGCCGAACAGCAGCCCGAGCAGGGCGCGCTGGAGCGACACCCAGAGCGCAGCGGGGAGTTCGCCACTTTGGATCAGGTCGGCGGCGGTGGCAAAGATCTGCGCCGGCCCGGCAAGCGTCTTCTCCGGCAAGACACCCGTCGCACTGAGCGCCTGCCAGAGAAGGAGGATGGCGACCGGACTGACCCACCGCAGACCCGAGTGCAGCCAGCGCCGCTTGGTTCGCCGCGTGGGTGCGGCGCTGCGCGCGGCCGCCCCGATCGCCGTCGTCGTGGCAGCCATCAGCGCACCAACGCCGAGCGCGGTGAGGCCAGCAGTCCGCGGCGGGCCAGCACGGGCGTGACGCCCTCGCCGAACCGGTAGGCCTCTTCGAGGTGCGGGTACCCGGAGAGCACGAACTCGTCGATCCCGATCGCGTGGTACTCAGCGATGCGATCGGCGATTTCCTCGTGCGAGCCGACGAGCGCCGTGCCCGCGCCACCACGCACCAGGCCGACGCCCGCCCACAGGTTGGGCGAGACGACGAGGTTGTCGGTGCGGCCACCATGCAGCTCACGCATGCGGCGCTGCCCCTCGGACTGCGACGCCTGCTGGATGAGCTGTGCCGCCTCGATCTGCGCCGGATCCAGGCCGGCGAGGAGGCGGTCGGCCTCGTTCCAGGCATCGCCTGCGGTGTCGCGGGCGATCGCGTGGAGACGGATCCCGAAGCGCAGCTCGCGGCTCTCCTCGGCGGCGGCCGCTCGCACCGTGTCGATCTTCTCCTTGACGGCCTCTGGGGGCTCGCCCCAGGTGAGGTAGACGTCAGCGTGCTTGGCGGCGACCTCGATCGCCGGCTTGCTCGATCCCCCGAAGTAGATCTCTGGCACCTGTGGCGGCGCCTCGATCTGGGCGTCCTGCACCCAGATGTGGTCGCCCTTGAAGTCGACCTTTTCTCCGGTCCAGAGCTGTCGGATCACCTGGAGCGATTCGCCGCACCGCGCGTAGCGGTCGGCCTTGCCGAGCTGGTCGCCGTAGCGACGCTGCTCGGCGTCGTCGCCGCCGACGACGACGTTGAGCAGCAGTCGGTTGTTCGTGAGGCGCTGGAACGTCGCAGCCATGTGCGCGGCGTAGGTGGGGCGCTGCATCCCGGGGCGAAACGCGACCAGAAAGCGGAAGGTGGAGGTGCGCTGGGCGAGCGCGGCCGTCGTGAGCCAGGCGTCCTCGCACCAGGAGCTCGTCGGCGTGAGCGCAGCGTCGAAGCCGAGGCCCTCAGCAGCCTGCGCGATCTGCGCGAGGTAGTCCAGCGTCGGGCGGCGCTCGCCGGCGACCCCGTGGTTTGAGGTGCCGGTGGCGTCGACGCGCGAACCGGCCGCGCCGACCGCGTTGCCGAGCGACAGGTCGCTTCGGGAGTCGCCGTTGGTCGGCAGGAACCAGTGAAGAGTGACGGGCATGGGAGTGGTGGCCTCTGAGTCGTGGGTGGATGGTGCGCCGCGCGAGCCTGGGCCGGTGAAACGCGTGCTTTTCACGCGTATCTGCACCCAGGCCGAAGCCCCGCAGCGATCCCGGGCCGTCGGCGTCTCGCGCGGAGTGCAAGTCCGCCCGAGACGCCACCCGCCGCTCGCGACCCGGCAGCACCTCGCGGCGCGAGGCGCAGGGCGCGCGGTGGCGGGCTTCAGCCCAAGTCGGCTGCGCTTAGCGGTAGAGCGAGAACTCCGGGCCGCGGCGGTTGAGTTCCCAGTCGCCGACCTCGCGCGCCTTGTAGGCGACCGGGTCGTGGACCGTGTGAGTCCGGACGTTGCGCCAGTGGCGATCAAAGCCGTAGGCAGCCGTCGTAGCGCGGGCACCCTGGATCTCGAAGAGGCGGCTCGTGGCGTCGAGCGCGACCTTCGTCGTGAGGTACTTGGCCTCGTAGATCGCGACGGCGGCCTCGGCACGCTGCTCGTCGGTGAGGTCTGGTCCGACGGCCAGCGCGCGATCGAGGGCCTCGCCCGCGCGGTCGGCCAGGAGCGCGGCGGCGCGCACTTCGGAGACGATCTCGCCGACCGTCTCCAAGATGTACGGGTCGTCGCTCGCGCGCTCGACGCCGGAGGACTCCCACGGGTGCGCGTTGGCCTTCACCCACTCCAGCGCTTCGGCGATCGCGCCCTCCGCGGTGCCGATGTAGAAGTTCACGAACGCAAGCTGCCAGTGCGGCGTGACCAGCGTCTGGAACGCGTTCGGCGTGCCGCCGATGAACGGTGGGGTGCCGAGCACCTCGGACTTTTCGATCCGCACGTTGTTGAGTTCGATGCCACCGGAGTCGGTGAGGCGTTGGCCGATGTTGTCCCAGTCGTTGAGCGGGTTGAAGCCCTCCTTGCCCGACGGGAGTGAGATGAAGACGAGTTCGCCGTCGAGGGTCGCCGTCACTGACAGGTGGTCGGCGAGCGTCGCGCCTGAGGCGAACGTGCGGGAGCCGCTCAGGCGGAAGCCGTCGCCGTCGCGGGTGAGGACGAGGTCCGAGCCGCCGCGCGGGTTCTGGATGCCGCCCCAGAACAGCTTCTGCTCGCCGTTCTTGCGTGAGAGCTCGTCGGCCTGCTCCGGTGTGCCGAACAGGTGCGCGACGCGCGTCTGCGCGTAGTGATAGCCGAGAAGGTGCGCGATCGAGGTGTCGCCGCGAGCGATCCGGCGCGTGAGGAGCGAGGCCTGCCCGTACGTGAGACCGGCACCGCCGTATTCGACCGGCTCCTGCACCTGGAGGAGGTCGGCGGAGCGCAGCAGTTCGACTTCGGCTCGCGGGGCCTTGTTCGCGCGGTCGCGCTCGGCGGCGGTGCTACGCAGTTCGTCGGCGACGCGGTCGGCGGCGTTGAGGAGCTGTTGGAAGCGCTCGTCGGCGGCGTCAGCGACGCCTGGGTCCAGGGAGATCGGGTTCGTGATGGTGCTCATGGGCTCTACTCGGGGTCGGTGGTGCGTTGGAGGTGGTCTGTTGGCGGTGATGCGTTGGCGCTGATGCGGATCGGGTCCGCGGGTACTCGATGCAGTGGGGCGTTGGGGCGTTCCCCGTTGGGTCAGGCGACGCCCAGCGGCGTCGTCGGTACGAGCTCCAGGCGGGCGGCGTGGCGTAGTCGCTTGGCAACTGGGCTATTTGGCTCCAACAGCGCGGCTTGGCGGACGCCGAGCCGCGCGAGGAGGCCCGCACCGACGGCGATGTCGGGGCCCTTGCCGGCCGCGCAGAGAAAGGCGTCGGCCTGCGAGCGCTTGGTGTAGAGCAGGACGCCGGCGCCGGCCTCGAGCATCGCCTGCTGGGCCGCTTGCAGCTGGGCGCCGCAGTCGCAAGCGAGCGAACCGAGCACGTCGCCAAGCAGGCACGCGTCGTGCGCGTGGACGACTGGCGCCCGGTGCGTGGCTGGGTCGCCGAAGACGAGCGCCGCGGTGACATCGCTTCCGTTGCGCTCGTGGGCCAAGAGTCGGAAGCGGCCGTCGCGTGCGGGGAGCTGGCACTCCACCGCGTCGGCTTCAGCGGCGCGCGCCTGCTCGCGGTCCTCAAGTTCTTCGGCGCTCGGGCCGGCGAGCGCTGCGTACTGGCCGCCGTAGTAGAGGAGCGGCTCGCCGGTGTCGTCGCCGTGGCGCAGATCCACGACGCGGCCGATCAGGATTTCGTGGTCGCCACCCTCGGTGATCGACTCGATGCGGCAATCCAAAGCGACGTGCGCGCCATCGAGCATCGGGCTTCCGGTGGTGCCATCGGCGTGGGAGAGGTCGTCCCAGGCGGCGCGATTGGCGGAGCGCGCGAACGCGATCGACACGTCCTGGTGGTGCGCGCCGAGCACGTTCACGGCAAACGCTCCGTGCTCCCGAACCGCCGAGAGCGTCTGGCTCCTGCGATCCAGGCAAACCAGCACGAGCGGCGGATCAAGCGACAGCGACGTGACCGCCGAGACCGTCGTCCCGACTGGCGCACCATCACCGGTGCGAGCCGTGATCACGGTGACACCCGTGGCAAACCGCCCCATCGCCCCACGCAGGGCGGTCGAAGAAATGTCGGGCTGAGAGGCGTGAACGGAAGACATAGCGAGAATCAAACATCCTAAAGTGGATCTTGTTTATCTAGTTTAGCCTCGTTGCGCCCCATCCACTCCGGTCGCACCAGACCTGGCCCGTTCGGGGGGCCCACCCAGCCGGGCGCATGAGCGGCCAAACGGTGTTGCCAGAGCAACACCTTTTGGCCGCTCAGCGCTGGTCGGGGCGTGAACGGCGTCGCTGTGTCGCCGGAGCGACACGATTTGGCCGCTCAGCGCGGCGAGTTCACCGATGCTGGTCGGCCGCGCGTTGCGGCATGGGTGTGCGTTACGCCCACTTGCAGCAGCGCCTGCGCTCAAGGCGTCTTTATCCAGCTACATTGCGGCCATGCTTTCGCGCGTTCTTCCTGCCGTTCGCGCGCTTCGAGCGCCGGGCCTCATCAGCCTCGCGCTCGTCGGCGCTGCACCCGCTCTCGCCCAGACCACCCCCACGACGCCGGCTGCGACCGCGATCCCGGCTGGAGTCACGATCGGCGGCATCGACGTCGGCGGGCTTGATCAAGCTGGCGCCGCAGCCAAGCTCGAGGCGGCTCGCGGCCAGCTTCAGCGCGACGTGTCGGTGCAGGTCGGCACGCGCAAGCACAAGCTCAGCGCCGGCCAGGCCGTGTACACGGTCGACGTCCCCGCATCCGTCGCGACTGCCCTCGCCGCGACGGGCCCCGGCAACGTGAACCCGACCGTGAAATACAGCGACGAGAACGTCCGCGCGTTCGTCAAGAAAGTCGCCGACAAGGAGTACCGCGCCCCGCGCGACGCACGCATCGCCATCACGCCGGACCGCATCCGGGTAGCGCCGCATCTCGTCGGCCGCCGCGTCGAGGTCAACCCGCTCACCGCCGCGATCGAGAAGGCCCTGAAGGACCCGGTCCTACCGCGGTTCTTCCAGCCCAAGCGCGCTGCGGTGAAGGCGAAGGTCACGAGGGGCACGCTCAAGAAGACGTATCGCACGGTCCTCACCGTGAATCGCAGCACCTTCAAGCTGCGCTTGTTCAAGGAACTGAAGCTCAGCAAGACGTATTCGATCGCGGTCGGCGCGGCCGGCCACGACACGCCGTCCGGGCTTTACACCATTGCCAATAAGGCCGTGAACCCGGTCTGGAACGTGCCCAACAGCCCCTGGGCCGGCAGCCTCGCCGGCACCACCGTGCCCGGCGGCGCTCCGAACAACCCGCTCAAGGCGCGGTGGCTCGGCATCACGGACGGCGTCGGCATCCACGGCACCTCCGAGGACTGGTCGATCGGCACCCGCGCCAGCCACGGCTGCCTGCGGATGCACGTCAAGGACGTCATCGATCTCTACCCGCGCGTGCCGGTCGGCACGACGGTCCTGATCAAGTAGTCGAGAACGGCAGCGTTGCCTGGGGCGGCCCGGGGGTCGCTCGTGCGAGCGCCGAGCCGCCGGCTTACGGGCGTTGGCAATTGCGAGCGACGGCCTACGCAGCCGCCAGCAATCCCGCCGCCCGCTGCGTGGCCTCGGTGCGATTGCGAACGCCGAGCTTGCGATAGAGCGAGCTGGCGTGCTTCTTCACGGTGTCTGGCCCGAGGTAGAGTTGCGCGGCGATCTCGCGATTTGTGGCGCCGGTCGCAAGCAGCGCCAAGACATCACGCTCGCGCCTGCTGAGCACCCCCGACGGGGCCGTCAACGCCGCTTCAATGGCCTCCTCGCGGAGCGCCGCCTTCACGATCGCAATGGTCTTCGCCGCCGACGTACCAACTGGCACGAATGCTGCCGCACCGAGCTGACGCGGGCTCGCCACGGTCGCCCCCGGGCAATGCGAGGTGAGGACGACCTGAAGGCCAGGCCGAGACGCCTTCAGTGACGACACGACCGTCGCCGCGAACGGACCGAGCTGAGAGATGTCGACCACCGCGACCGCGGGGCGATGCCGGGCGGCGAGCTGGCGGGCACGCTCCTCGCTGCCCGCGATCAGGCAACGCGAAACCCAAGGCTCCCGCTGGAGCAACATGCCGAGCCCGATGCGCGTCGGCTCGTGCGCATCGAGGACCAGCAGCTCCACGGAATCGTGATCGGTAGCTGGTGCAACGGGGGTCTGAGAGGTCGTCTGGTGGGCCATGATTCCTAAAGTGTACAAAGTCAGTGGCCAAATACCGATTTAGGCCCTCCTTGCTGACCCCAAGCCTGGGCTAGCGCTTGTTCAGTCCGGTCGGCGGCGCGGCCGGCGGGGCCACTGGCGCGGCTGCCCAGTTGATCCAGACCACTGACGGGTCTGCCGGATCGACCTTGACCGGCACCTGCGCGCCTGGCTGCGCCTTGTGTAGGTAGAGCTGCTCGACCACACCGGAGACCGTCGCCGGCATCGGCGGGCGGCCCGGAGCCATCACGATCACGTCGATGTCGAGCATCGGCTGGTAGTTGACCATCCCGCCGCTCTGGCGCACGGCGCTGATGGTCGCCGTGGCGTCGAGGCCGGTTGCAGCGATGTTCGCGGCCTGCGTCTGCTGGGCCATCGTCGCCTGCGCGGCTTGCATGCTGGCCTGGGCACCGGCGAGCTGCGCGCCGACATCCCAGTTCTTGTTGATCTCGTTGCCCTGCTTCTGCAGCTCGCGGACGGACCTGAAGAAGCCCATGACGACTACGCGGTGCGGTACGCGGCGTTGAACGCCTGCGCGACGGACGGGTCGGCGGTGATGCGGCCGTTCCAACCGGCGGTGGCGGTCTCCCACGCGTCTGCCGCGATGCCATGCTCGGCGGCCACGACCGGCGCCTTGGTGACGTCGTAATTGTAGGCCGCAAGGCCCTTGCTGACCGCCGCGAACTGCTCCAGCGACACGCCGGCAATCGGGTCGAGCTGCCCCGGGCCGCTCGTGCTCACGCCCGCTGCGGCCGCGGCAGCCGCCGCCTGCTGGGCCTGCGCGTTCGCCGCCTGCTGCTGCGCCAGACCCATCTGCTGCGCCTGCGCGCCGAGCGCCTGCGCGTTCTGAATCAATCCCGGAGCGGCATTGACGGTCTGCTTCATGTCCTTCATCTGCTTCAGGAAGCCCATGGTGTTCTCTCGATCTCGTGTGGTTGGTGGCAGCCCGGAGCCCCGCTGGCTCCCGACTCGTTTTGCCGTGCCGTCAACGTAATTCCAAGATGAAGGCCAGCCAAGACGGTCCTCCGAACTCTTCTGGCGGTTTTCCGCCAAGCGGTATCCGAACGCGCGCCGTGCGACGCGTCGCGGCCCCATTACCCTCCGGGGCTATGGATCTGGATCCCGTCGAACAGCGTGTCCTGGGCTGCCTCATCGAGAAGCGCCGAACCACCCCCGACGGCTACCCGCTGTCGCTGAACGCGCTGCGCCTCGCCTGCAACCAGGCCACGAACCGCGACCCGGTCATGGCGCTCACCGACGACGAGGTCCGCGAAGCCGCGACCGGCCTGCACCGCCACGGCCTGGCCCGCATCGCCGCGGCCGGCCAGGGGTCGAGGACGACGAAGTACCGGCACACCGCCGAAGAGGGCCTGCCGGCGAGCGACGAGGAACTCGCGATCCTGTCGGTCCTGCTCGTCCGCGGCCCGCAGACCCGCGGTGAGCTGCGCACCCGGACCGAGCGCATCTACCCGTTCTCAAGCCTGGACGAGGTCGGCGACACGCTCGACGGCCTTGGCATGCGCGGGCTCATCGAGCTGCTCGATCGCGAGCCGGGCCGCAAGGAGGCCCGGTACGCGCACCGCCTCGGCCATCGCGACGACCCCGAAGTCGCCGCAGCGGTCGCCGCAGCCGCCGCCGAACACCGCGCACGACTGATCGCCGAAGGTCGCCTCCCGTCCTCGGACGAAGGACACGCCGACGACGACATCGACAACGACGACGACACCTATGACAACGACGGCGACAACGCCCCCAACGTCGCCCGCGCCGCCATGCCGTCGCCGGGCGGCCCGGCGGCGCCCGCGCAGGCTGCGCCGATCACCACACCAGCGGGCGCCCCAGCCGTCACCAACGGCGAACTCCTCCAGCGGATCGAGGCCTTGGAGCGCCGGATCGACGAACTCGAGGAACTCGTCGCGGGCTGACCGGTAACGGCCGGTTACCGGCCATCGCTCACGAGTTCCCTGCACCGGCGCGATTTCCCGGAAACCACTGCGGTGCCAGCGTGCCGCCGGCATCCCTCGCTGGCGTAGTGTCCGCTCCCGGTCCCGCGATGCGAAACGTCCTCCATCACCGCGCACAGAGGTTCGCGCCACTCGCCCTGGTCGCGCTGCTCGCCGCCGCGCCGCCGCTCGCGTCTGCGCGACTCGCCGAGCCGGCCGCTCCATCCAAGCCCAACTCGACCCGCATCAGCGCGTCGCTCAAGTACACCAACGGATCCAAGAGCGAGATCCCGGTCTGGTCCGACATCCGGGTCACGATCAGGCGCGACGACGTCGAACTCACCAAGGAGGAGCGGCTGCCGGCAGACGCGTCCGCGTCGTACCTCTCCCCGCCAGCCCTGGTCGCCGTCGATCTCGACGACGACTACGACCCGGAGGTCCTGGTCGACGTCTTTGCCGCCGGGGACACGTGCTGCCGGCGCACCGTCGTCTACCACCGCACCGGCGACCGGTACGCGCCCCAGGTGTTGGAGTGGGACAAGACCGGCTACCGCCTCCTGGACGTCACCGGCGGCGACAGCCCCGAGTTCGTGTCGTCTGACGGGCGCTTTGCCGACCTCTTCCAGAGCGACGAACCTGGTCCGATCCGCATTCAGCGCCTCGCGGGTGGGCGCGTGCAAGACATCTCCGCCGATGCCCCGAAGCAGCTCAGGCGCGACGCCCGAACCCACAAGCGCGCGTGGAAGCGCAGCGCCGGAGACGGCCGGGGCGACCCTCGCCCGGCGATCGCGGCCTACGTGGTCGACCTCGTGCGACTCGGGGAGGTCCGCGAGGCTCGCAGGGTGATCGCCAAGGCGGCACGGCAGCACGACCTCAAGGCGTCGGCCAACGCCTTCGCGCGTCAGCTCGACCAGCGGATGGTCGCCTGGGGCTACTTCGCGAAAGCGAAGCTCGGGCGCGTGCGCTGACCCGCCGGCTCAGTCGCGCCCGATCACGCCCCGTCGCGACCTCGACTGCCGCGCGCGCGACGACCGATCCCCCGACACCTCAGAGCCAGTCGTTGCGCTTGAACGCGGCGTACAAGCCCGCCGCCATCGCGACCATCAGCCCCAGGGCAAACGGGTAGCCGAGTTCCCACTGCAGCTCGGGCATGTGCTTGAAGTTCATCCCGTAGATACCGCCGATCAGGGTCGGCGTGAACAGGATGGCGGCCCATGAGGAGATCTTCTTGGTCTGCTCGGTCTGCTCGATCGACGCCTCGCTGAGCCGCTTGGACTCCAGGGCAAGCTTCACATTGAGCACGTTCTCCAGGAGCGAGCGGAACGAGGCCGCTCGCTCGCTGGCATGCACCGCGCGCTCATGGGCGTCGCGCACGAACTGCCCTTCGCCATTGTCGAGGTCGCGGTGGTAGATCAGTTCGCCCAGCATCGCCGTGAGCGGGTCGGCGGCGCGCTGGAATCCCATCACCTCGCGGATCAGCTCGTAGATCCGGCGCAGCGGATCCGTCTCCTGGCGGAACACCTCATCTTCGATCTCGTCGATGTCGTTCTCGAGCCCGAAGATCACCGGCTGGTACTGCTCGGCGACGCTCCAGAGGGCCGCGTGCTTGACGGCGGCGGGACCCTTGGCGAGCACGTCCGGGCGGGCGACCAGGCCGTCGACGAACTCCTGGAGCTTGAAGACTCCACAGCGTCCGAGGAGCACGGCGAAGCCAGGGCCAATGATGATCTGAAGCTCGCCGAACTCCACCTGCTCGAGCTTGTCGACGTACCGCGCCGGGCGCACCACGAGGAAGGTCGTCTCGCCGAAGTGGTCGGCCCGGGCACGAATGTGCGTGGCGTGGGCACGCGCGAGCGCACGCGGATCGATCTCCAGCTCCCGGCCGATCTGCTCGATCTGCTCTGGCGATGGTCGCGGCACCCAATACAGGCGAAGGTCAGGTACCTGGCCCGAGCCGTCGGCGAGTTCGGACCCCTCGCGGAAGGCGCAGCGCCTGATCTCGCCATGCCAGTGTTCGCCCATCGACGCGAGCTTACGCTGCCTGGTGGCGCATCCGTGCCCTCGGCTCCCGCCCACTTCAGGGACGCCACCGACGGTGCGGGCCTGCGGGCTCGGGCAGCAGCACTAGTCTGCATGGTCCGCCGAGCGAGGTCGTTTGCTCGGTCGGATCGATTTCGCCCTTGTCTCGCTTCTCCGACGTTCCCCCGCCGCCTTCAGTCGCCAAGCCGCCTGTAGGCGGAGGCCGTTCCCGAGGCCGCGGCCGCTCCGACGCGGAGATCGCGGCGACCCAGAAGAGTGAGCCCGTCGACGGCCGCCGGATCCTCCGGCTCTTCCGTCCGTACAAGGGTCGCATCGCGATCGTGGCCGGACTGATCGGCGCCTCGGCGCTCCTCGGCCTGGCTCAACCGTTCCTCCTGCGCGAGATCATCGACCAGGCGCTGCCCCAGCAGGACACGGGCCTCCTGACCTGGCTCGTGCTCGGGATGGTCGGCGCCGCGATGGTCGGCTCGGTGATCGACGTTTGGCAGTCGTGGCAGAGCAATGTGGTCGGCCAGCAGGTGATGCACGGGCTGCGCGCCTCGGTCTACGACCACCTCCAGCGCATGTCGCTGGCCTTCTTCACCCGGACGCGCGGCGGCGAGGTTCAATCTCGGATCGCGAACGACATCGGCGCGATGCAGGGCGTCGTCACCTCCAGCGTGACCCAGCTCGTCGGCGCCCTCACGACCGTGATCGCGACGCTCACGGCGATGCTCGTGCTCGACTGGCGGCTCGCCCTCGCCACGCTGGTCGTCGTTCCGTTCTTCGTTTGGCTGTCTCGCACCGTCGGCGCGCAGCGCCGCAAGATCACGGCGGCGCGGCAGGGGCGCCTGGCGGATATGTCGGCGATGGTCGAGGAGACGCTCTCGATCGGCGGCATCGTGCTGGCCCGCACGATGGGTCGCACCCACGACCTCTCCGGACGGTTCTCGGAGACCTCCGCCGACGTCGCCGATCTGGAGGTGCGCTCGGCGATGGCGGGCCGCTGGCGCATGGCGACGGTGCAGCTCGCGTTCGCGGCGCTGCCAGCGCTCGTCTACTGGATCGCCGGCTACGCAAACGCGCAGGGCGCTGGCTTCGTCACCATCGGCACGCTCGTCGCCTTCACCACGCTGCAGACCCGCCTCCTGATGCCGATGATCACGCTGCTGCGGCTCGGGATCCAGCTCCAGAGTTCACTGGCACTCTTCACGCGCGTGTTCGACTATCTCGATACGCCCGTCGACCTCGTCGAGGCCGATCAGCCTGAACAGGTCGATGCCGCCAAGGTGCGCGGCGACGTAGAGATCGAAGACGTGACCTTCGCCTACGACGCGCGCAATGGAGCGGTCGTGAAGGGCGTCTCGCTGAGCGTTCCCGCGGGCACGACCCTGGCGATCGTCGGGGCGACCGGCTCCGGCAAGACAACCCTCGGGTATCTCGTGGCGCGGCTCTACGACGTCGGCTCGGGCCGGATCACGATCGACGGCCACGACCTGCGGAGGTTGTCGCTCGACGCACGCTCCGAGCTCGTGGGGGTCGTCTCCCAGGAGACCCACCTGCTGCACGCGAGTGTCGCCGACAACCTGCGCTTCGCCAAGCCGGATGCGACCACCGAGGAACTCCACGACGCCGCCCGCGCCGCCCAGATCCACGACCTCCTGATGAGCCTTCCGGACGGCTACGACACCGTGGTCGGCGAGCGCGGCTACCGGTTCTCGGGCGGCGAGCGGCAGCGCATCGCGATCGCGCGAATCGTGCTTCGTGACCCGCCCGTCCTGGTACTCGACGAGGCGACGAGCGCACTCGACACCCGCACCGAGCATGCCGTGCAGGAGGCCCTCGACCGGCTCTCACAAGGTCGCACGACCATCGCGATCGCCCATCGGCTCTCCACCATCCAGGGCGCCGAGCAGATCGCCGTGCTCGACCGCGGCGAGGTCGTCGAACTCGGAGCCCACGACGAGCTGGCCGCACGCGGTGGCCCCTACGCCGCGCTGCTGGCCGGCAGCCTGCGTGCCGAAGCCGAGGCGCAGGCGGCCCAAGCGATCTGAGGCGTCCGGCTCGGACCGGCGCCGCCCGGGTCCCCCGTGACTAGCGTCTCTGCGGTGAGCGGCTTGCGATCTCTGACCTCGACGCTGCTTGCCGTGCTGGCTTGCGCGCTGGCGGTCGTCGCGATCTCGGCGACGTGGATGCACGGCGAACTCATGGACACCGATCGCTGGACGGCGACCTCGGTCGAGGCGCTCCGCGACCCACAGGTCCAAGAGCTTGCGGCGGCGTTCCTCGCCGACCAGCTTGTCGCCCAGCAGGAGACGGTCGACGGCGTGCGCGAGGCACTACCGCCCGCGCTCCAGGGACTGTCTGGGACGGCTACCGCCGTCCTGAGGCGGGTCGCCGAGCGGGCTGCGCTTGAGGCCCTGCGCGCCCGGGCACTGGAGGACCTTTGGGCCGACGCGAGCCGCACGACCCACGAGCAGTTCGTTCGCTGGATCCGCGGACAGGACGTGCGCCGCAGCGGCGATGTCGTGACCCTCGACCTGCAGCCGGCGGTCGAGCGGCTCGCGCGTCGGGTTGGCATCGCCGACGGCGTGATCACCGCCGCGACCGTGGCGACCGGCGGCGCGGAGGTCCGCCTGGTTAGCGCGGGCCAGTTCGATCAAACGCGGCGCGACGCGCACCGCCTCGAGCAGGCAGCCACGCTGACCGCCCCGCTGGCGCTCCTGGTCGCCGTGCTGTCGATTCTTGTTGCGCCTCGGCGCCGGCGCGCGCTGGTGCGGGTCGGCTTGGCGGCAGGCGTCGCCGGGCTCGTCATCGTCTTGGTCGCGCCGCAGCTCGAGGCCCACCTGCGCGCCGAGCTGATCGACGGCGGCGCGGCTCGCCCGGTCGCGCGGACCATCTTGGCGTCGACCACGCCGAGCCTCATCACCATGGGCTGGGTCACGGCGATCGTCGGAGCCGCCATCGCCGGGCTCGCCGCACTCACGCTCCGACTCGGTCGCGCGGTCCGCGTCCGGCACGAACGCCCGATGGACCGCCCCCGGACGCCGACCCATCCCGCTGCTGCAGCGGGCGGCCGGCCGACTCGCGACCGCTAGATCGTCGGGCGGCGATCGATCGGGTCGATCGGCTCACCGGGGTAGCGGCGAGCGCGGCTGAGGAGCATGAGGCCCAGCACGAGGCCGACCACACCGACGATCATCAGGATCACGCCGATCACCTGGACGTCGACCCCGGAGATTTCGTCGGTGATCGCGAACTTGAGAATCGCGCCGACAGCGATGAGAAAGAGCGAGCCACCGATAGTCATAGACGCAGCGTAAGCGTGCTTGGTGCCGCGATCCGGGTCGTGACCGGGCGCGCCTGGCCACGCGACACCGCAGACGGCCGGCACGCGGGACTGACCCCAACCACACCCGATCGCGTGCCCAGGCCTGACCGGGCCGCACTCGACCGCAAACCGTCCATTCGGCGTCTGAAGCCGCGCGGGAGCGTCTCAGTTCCTATTCTCCGGTGCATGCCCCTCACGACCGACTGGACGTCTCTTCAGGCGGCTATCACGGAGTACTCCGAGGCCGCCAACGGGACGAGCCGAAACGTCGTGGTGCTCTCGCTTCCCATCAGTGGAAGCACCGCCCGTGCGTCGACCGCCGTCGCCGCGAGCCTGCTCCGCGGGCTCGTCAACGACTACTTCGAGACCTACGAGATCCCGGTGAGCGCCGAATTCGTGCACATCACGAACACCGGAATCTCGCAAGGACCGACGGGCTATTCCCTCGCCGTCTATCTCCACGCCCCGTCGCCACGGCACTTTTTGACTTTCGCGAGCGAGATTCGCACCGCCGTCGAGCAGGCGCTCGAAGACCTCCCCAAGAACCTCGAGCGCCCCGACCCCGACACGACCTCGATCGTCGCCGCGCTCCGGTCGGCCGATCGGCTCGAAGACGCCGACGCCTGACCGGCGCCGCTCGCGGGGTCCAGCCGAGGCGCCGAGCTTGGCCGGCTCGCCGCGGACCGACGCACCCAGAAAGCACGCAAGGCCCCGGCACTCATCGTGCCGGGGCCTTGCGCGTGTCCCAGGTCGGGTGTCCAATCCGTCCCTTACCTCTTGATCGTCACGTGAGCCAACTGCTTGATGGTTACTCCACCACTCGTTGGCTTGAATGTCGTCGAAATCGTGAACTTGGCCTGCTTGGAGTTGGCCAAGGATTTCCGCGCGGTCCGGGTGAACGTGGCCTTGACCGTCTTCGCGCTGAATTGGGGGTCGACTTGGGGTGGGTCCACGGTGTGCGCAAGCAGGCCGCGATGCAGGCTGCACGCATGACTCATTCCGTCTCCAGCGCCCACGCCGTGTGGCATGCCGGCATGCACCTGCGCGTGCTGATGGACGCCGAGGCGACCGGCGGGCCATTTGCACTCTGCGAGCTGGTCGCCCCGCCCGGCGCCGGCACGCCGATCCATCGCCACGAACATGAGGACGAGGTGATCTGGGTGCGCTCGGGGCGTCTGGGAATCTGGCAGCGCGATCTTCGGCTGGCAGACGGTCCGGCGCGTCACTCCCCGGATACGGCGCCCTTGAGGGCGTCCGGCAACTCGATCCGCGTTCGGATGCCGAGCTTGCCGTAGGCCTTGCCGAGGTGAACCTCGACGGTCTTGCGGGTCACCCAGAGGGCTTCGGCGATCTCACGATTGGTCTTGCCCGAGGCCGCGAGGTCAGCGACTCGCCGCTCGCTGGGCGTGAGCGACGCGACCCCGCTGAGCGCCGAGCGGCGAGGGCGCGCTCCCGACGCTGCCAGCTCGTCAAGGGCGCAGCGGCGCAGCAGCGGCGCCTCCGTCTGCTCAGCGAGCTCCAGGGCGCGGCGCAGCGGCTCGCGCGCGTCTGAGCGCGAGCCCTCCCGTCGGATCAACGAGCCGAGGTCGTGGAGCGCCCAGCCCCGCTCCAGCCGCATCGGCGAGGGCTCCAGCACCCCGACGGCTTCCCGGAGCGTCGCGATGCCCTCGGCGCCGCCCTGGACTCGCGCCCGGGCGCGGAGCGCCGCTCCCAAAGCACCGGGCGTCTGCGCACCGCGAGCCGAAGCGACCTCGCGCTCGGCGACGGCCAGCGCCTGCTCCGGGTCGCTGCTGGCGAGCAGCCCGGAGAGCCGCAGGCCGGCCCGCGCCTTGAGTGGCGCCTTCCAGCCGCGACGGTCGATCTGGGCGACGGCCCGACCGAGGTCTGCGAGCGCCTCCTCGCGCCGACCCTGATCGGCACGGGCCAGGGCGCGAACGGCGAGAAAGTCGGGCCCAACGATGATGTCGTCAAGGATCGGCGTGTCGGGGATCGGCGCGAGGATCTCGCCCACGTCAGCCAGGCGATCCTGCTCGATGAGCACCTCAGCCACGACGACGCGGGCGGAGAGTTCCATGAGCGGCGCGCCCTGGCCCTCGACCTTCGCCAGCGCCGCCCGCGCGAACGCCTCAGCGGACGCGACCGACCCGAACGTGAGGTGCCACAGCGTTCGGGCATGGTCGGCCCGCATCGCCCCCATCCGGGACGCGTCGCTGCCCAGGAGCCGTTCGCCTTCGGCCAAGAGTTCCTCGGCCAGGTCGGGGCGCTCGGCGTGGCGAAGCGTGAGCACGAGCAGGTGGAAGGTCGCGCTCGAGAGCCCGAGCACTCGCGTCACGCGGCCGTCAGCCAACGCACGCTCGACCAGGGCCAGCGTCTCGTCAACCGGCCGACCGCAGTACGCCGATTCCATGGCGAGGTGCGCGAGCATCGCCGCCGACGGAGCCTCGGTCGCGCGCGCCGCCTCGAGCTGCTCGGCGCGCCGATCCGAAAGGCTGGCCAGGTAAACGGTGGAATCCAGCAGACCAGACTCCAGCCGCAGCTGCAGATCGGGGTCTTGCGCACTGGCCAGGGCCTGCTCCAAAGCGGCGAGCGCGCTGCGCGGATCGGTCGCGAGGAGCTGCGCCGCGCGCGCCGCGTGAGCCCTCGCGGCGGCATCGCCGGTGAGGCCGCTGCCGAGCGCGTCAGCGAGTCTGGCGAGCGCTTCACCGGCGCCGGTGAGCTGCTCGAGTTCGCCGAGTTCGAGCAGCACCATCGCGCGATCAGCGGCCGGCGGTGGCTCGGCGAGGGCGCGCCGAAGATGAAGGACCGCCGTCTCGCTGGCGCCTTCGGAGACGGCGATGCGGGCGGCCTCCCGCAGCGTCGCCACCACGCTCGGATCATCCGCCGGCGGCACCGCGACGAGGTGCACCGCCAGCTCGTCCGGCCGGGCACCGAGCGCCGCCAAGCGCGCCGCCGCGCGTGTGTGGAAGCCTGCCAGCCGGCTCGGAGGCGTGCCGGCTGCGACCGCACTGCGCACGAGCGGGTGGGCAAACTCCAGGGCGTCCGGCAGCAGGATCCCGGCCTTCACGAGCACGTCGAGTGCGACCCGCACCTCGCGACCACCGAGCTCCGTCACCGATCCCAGATCGTCGACGCTGCGACGGGCTCCGAGCACCGCACACGCTTCGGCCACCGTGGTCGCATCGGGGCCGAGGTCGCGCAGACGACGCTGCACCCCCGCCACCACCGTCGTCCCCGTCAGCGCCTCGACGCGCGCAGCGTCGGCGGCCGAGCCAGTGAGGTCCGCCTCGGCGGCCTCCCGCGCAAGGCCATGCAGCAGCAGCGGATTGCCGCCCGTCGCCCCGAGCGCAGCCTCCACGAACGCGGGATCCGGGTCGGCGCCAAGCCAGTGAGCGAGCAGCCCGGCCGCCGCGTCGGCCGCGAGGGGCTCGAGCGCGAGCTGCTCGGCACCCGGTGACGCGCGCACCCGGTCCAGGAGGTCCTCCTGGGCCCCAGGTTCGGCGACGCGCGTCGTGGCGACCACGACGAGCGGGACGCCTTCGAGCCGGCGAGCCAAGTACTCCAGGAAGCGCAGCGACGCCCGATCGCCCCAGTGGAGATCGTCCACCAGCAGCGCGAGGGGCTGCTCGTCGGCGAGGTTCGCGCAGAGCCAATAGAGCCCATGGAGCACCGCCTGACCGGGCTCCGACGAAGACGACTGACTCACGTCGAAGACGACCTCGGCATGCCGTGCGGCGCCGCTGAGCAGGCGCTCGCGCCGAGCATCATCAAGCGACGCGACCTCGAGTTCCAGAAGCTGATGCAGGAGCCCGTAGGGGAACGACCGGTCCAGCTCCGACGCGACCGCGCTGAGCACACGCAGCCCCGCGTCCATCGCCAAGGCGCGCGCCTGACGTAGCAGCGCGGTCTTCCCGATCCCCGCCGGCCCCTCGATCAAGACGACGCCGCCGTCGCCCGCGGCGGCACGCTCGATGGCCGCCGACAGAGAACGCTCCTCTCGGTCGCGCTGGAGCAGATCGGAGGGGGCGGGCGTCGACACCGGCGCTCAAGAATACGGGGTGCGGCCGGCCCCCCAGCCGTCCGCACCCCGAGGGCGCGCGGCGACCCCCACCGGGCCTCCGCGCGACGTTTGGTTCGGGCCTGTTAGGCCGAAGCAGCCACGATGCGTGCCGCTTCGAGCGCGGCCGCCTTGTGCTCACGCTGGAGCACGGCACCGATGGTGGTGCCGAGGGTCTGCAGCAGCTCGCGGGTGATGTCGGCGAGCGGCAGCTCTTCGTTGAAGAGCAGGAACATCCCACCGATCGTCTCCTGGCCGCAGATGATCGGGACGACGATCGCCTGGGTGCGCAGCGGAATGCCGAGCATCTTCAGTGAGGCGTCGCCGAGCCAATCGACCTCGGCGTCCGCGAGCGCGCGAGCGATGTCGCCATCGCCAGCGATGTCGAGCGTCTTCGGGGCGATGGTGCCGCGCACGGAGGTCGCCGTACGCAGATGACCGGCCTGAATGGTCGCCAAAAACGCGTCCGCGCCGCCGGTGCCGCGCACGAGTTCGGCCAAGGCACGCTGCGCGCTGGCGATGCCCATCCCTTGCTGCAGCGCCTTGCGCGCCTCACGCGCGGCCGCACCCCAGACGGCGGTCTGCTCGACCGCCGACGATCCGGGCACCCCGGGAGCGTGACGCTGCGCGGCACCCTCCGGAAGCTGCACGAGCACGACGACTGCCTCGGTCGACATCTCCGGCGGCACGCGCCACGCAACCGAGCGACGCTCAGCGGGGAACGTGCCGATCCAGTCGGCGTGCGTGATGACGTTGACGTCCGGGCCCTCACCGATCAGCAGGCGCTGAATCGTCGCGCGGGCACCGGGTCCGAAGGCGGGCAGCTCGCCGAGGAGGTTGCTGCCGACCTCGGGCGCGTCGGGCGCAGCCTGCGTCGCGCCGTTGGTCCAGACGACCGTGAGCGGCTCCGGACCCGACAGGGCGATCGCCGGCGTCGGCGCATGATCGAGCGCAGCGCCGAGCGTCTGGAACGAGAGGTTCTGATGGCGGGTGGCGAGCGTCTGCTCGATGGCCTCGGCCAGCGGCACGCCCTGGTCGACGGCGCGGCTCACGGCAATAACGTGGCGAACGTCCTCGGCCGGGTACCGGCGTACGTTGTTGCGGCAGCGGACCGGCTGCGGGAAGTCGTGACGACGCTCCCACGTGCGCAGCCGCTCGCGGCCGACGCCGGTGAGGCGCACCATCTCGGCGGCGCTGATCGTGACCACCTGAGGCGACGCTGCGTCCGCAACAGGCGGAACCTGGGCGAGCGCGGTGGGACGGGGTGTGGAGAACATCTCCGGGACGACCCGAATCGGGTCGGGTGCGTGTGCCTGCGGTTGTGACATGGAAGGGGTTCTCTCTGCTTGGGCGGCAAAGGTCCGAATCGCACACCCGAGTCGAGCGGCGATGTTCCAGCGCTATTTGTTGGATCCGCGAAGTTGGGCTCCCCGTTCAGGAGCTACTCCGTGGAGGCATCGTACCATCGAACTGGCACCGGAACGCAAGTTCCGTTCATTTCCCGTTCATGGTTATTGCCCGAGATCTCGGGCTGAATGGTTATTCCGCTGCTCACGCGCCGTATGGCGGTACGAAAATCCCAGCATGCGCGGGGTGCCGCGCGGAAACCTGCACATTCCCCCAGTGTCACCCCGTCGTCCGACGGGGTGACGCTCGCGACCACCGACCCTGTCGAGCGGCGACCGGACACCCGTCCAGAACGGGGGTGGTTAGCCGGCGGCCCCGGGCTCGGTCGACTCGGGCTCGAACACGAAGATTTCGACCGAGAGATCCGGGCTGTGGTGGTTCGTGCTCATGAACGCCGCAACCTTGCGGCCGGTCTCTTCTTCGATTACCGCGATGTACCGCTCGTTCATCACCTGCTGGAACGCGTGGCGCTGACTGAGGACCGCCTCCTCCTGCCCCTCGCGCGCAAGCGTCTGCTCGACCGTGGTGTACACGTCGCGCATGAGCACGATGACCATGTCGTCATTGGCGTGGGCCCGCACCTTGGTCGGGCCTTTCCCGGAGTACTCCTTCTGGAGCTGCACGATGCGCCGGGCGATGTTGCCTAGGGGGTCGCGGCGCTGCGGAGCGTCACGCTGCGGCGCTGGGCCTGCGGGAGTCATCGACCACCCGCGCGAACGAGGCGAGTCATGGCGGACGCTCCGAACGAGGCTTCGGCGCAGATGGAACTCCACCAAAGTGACACAAGGGGCTGCTGCACTGGAATTCGTCCTTCGATGACGAGGGGGCAATGAAGAATGCACGCCACGAAGCCCGAGTGCTCCGCGATGGTGGTCGCTCGTCACCCGGACCTCCGGTCCACTCCGAACGCTATCAGGAGTAGCCCACATCCCCTGCAAACTGCAGGCGCGCACGGAGGACTACGAGAAGTGCTCGCTGCGTGGTTCGACCGCCGGTGCGGCGCGCAGCCGGAATCGGACCGTGTCGCCCGGCCTGAGCTGGCCCGCCCGCGACTGATCGGCCTCGACGAGCACCGCGATGACGGGATAGCCACCCGTGGTCGGATGATCGGCCAGCAGCAGGATCGGGTCGCCGGAGGGTGGCACTTGGATCGCGCCGCGGACGACGCCCTCAGAGCGCAGCTCCTCCGCGGTGCGGTGCATGAGGGTCGGCCCGCGCAGCCGGGCACCGATGCGATCGACCTGCCCGCCGACGATGAAGGCGCGCGACAGCAGCGCCGTCACCGCGTCGGGCGCAAACCAGTCTTCTCGAGGCCCCGGCACCACGTGCAGGGTGGTCTCGCTGGTGAGCGCGACCACCGGGGCGACGTCGACCGCCGGCGATGCCAGCGCGTGCCTCCCCAGATCGAGCGTGTCGCCGGCTCTGAGCTGCGGTGGCCCGAGCCCGGTGAGCTGGTCGCTACTGGCGCTCCCGAACACCAGCGGCGCGTCGATGCCGCCGCGGATCGCGATGTACGTACGTAGGCCGCGCGTCGCGATGCCGACGTGCAGTTCGCCGCCTTGGCGAATGCGGAACGGCGCCCGCATCGCCATGGGTCGTCCGTCCGCCAGGGCCTCGACGTCGGCGCCCGCCAGGGCTACCGTCACGGGCGCGGCGAACCGCAGCACTGGGCCCCGCAACGTCGTCTCGAGCACCGGCGCGCCCTCCGCGTTCCCCACGAGTCGATTCGCCAGCGTGCAGGACGCCTGATCGGCCGCGCCGGACGGCGGGATGCCGAGGTGCGCGAACCCGGGGCGACCAAGGTCTTGGATCGTGGTGCGGGCCCCCGGATCGACGACCTCCACGAGGCGCGCCAACGAGCCAGCCGCAAGCAGCGGTGGGCGCCGGTTCACGTGGCCTCCGTGAAGTGGATCTGCATGCCGGTGCGAAACAACGCCGGCGGGTCGCGCTCGAGTTCGAAGGGCGACACGTGCGCGCGGCCGATCAGGTTCCAGCCGCCCGGGGACGCGGTCGGGTAGACGGCGGAGTACTCACCGGCGATGGCCAGGGCGCCAGCGGGAACGCGGTCGCGCGGCTCGGCCCGTCGCGGCGGCCGCAAGCTCTGGTCGCCACCGAGCAGGTACGCGAACCCCGGTGCGAAGCCGAGGAAGCCCACCTCGAACTCGCTGGCGAGGTGCCGGCGAACGACCTCCTCCGGGCTCACGCCGCACGCGTCTGCCACGACCTGGAGGTCGGGCCCGTCGTAGGTGACCGGCACCGTGAGCCGCGCCACCGGCGTGGTCGACGGAGGGCCCGCCAGGAGCGCCGCGAGCCGCTCGACGAGATCGTGTGGCGGCGTCCGGCCCGGCTCCCAACTGATGAGCACAGTGTCGTGACCGGCGACCACCTCGTCGACGCCGCCCAGCGCCTGCGGGACGAGCCGCACCAGCTTGCGCACGGTCGCGTTGCCCGGGAGCTCCACCAGCACGGCGCGCTCCCCGACGGGTCGGATGCCGGGGACGATGGTCATGCGGCAAACGCCCGAATCGCGACGCCGGCACGCAGCAGCTCCTCGCGGATCTCGCGCGCGAGGGCGACGGCGCCCGGCGTGTCGCCGTGGACGCACAGCGACGCTGGATGCACCGCGACGAGCGAGCCGTCGAGGGCGCGCGCCAGACCCGTCGTGGCCAGCGCGATGGCCTGCTCCACGGCCTTGTCGTGATCGAGCAGCGCCCCGGGCGCGCCGCGCTCCACGAGGGTCGCTTGGCCGTCCGACCCCACCGTGTACCCGCGGTCCGCGAAGCCTTCGACCACACCCCGAACGCCGTGATCGGCGAGCGCAGCATGGCGGAGCAAAATCGATCCGGGCGGAGCCAAGAAGCGCACACCAGGATCGACCGCGATCGCCTCTCGGTAGACGATCGCCGCCACGGAAACATCATGCGCGGCGCGGTGGTAAAGCGCGCCATGTGGCTTGACGAACCGCACCTGCGCGCCGGCGCCCTCGGCGGCCCGGCCGAGCGCGCCGTACTGCGCGGCGAGCGACGCAGCCAAATCGGCGGCCGGCACGTCGAGGACCCGCCGGCCGAAATGCTCGGGGTCGGCGTACCCGGGATGGGCGCCGATCACGACGCCGCGCTCGGCCGCCAGGGCGCAGATCCGGCGCATCGTCGTGTCGTCGCCCGCGTGCGCTCCACAGGCGACGTTCGCGCTCGTGACGAGGTCGAGCAGGGCCACGTCGTCGCCGACGTTCTCGCCGAGGTCGGCATTGAGATCGATCCAACGCGTTGGGGTGGCACTCATTCTTGAGCGCCCGATCTTGGCATCGCCGCCAGCGGGCGGGGCGATGCGGTCGGCGCCAGGGTGCCCTGGGCCGCTGGTTCCGTCGGCCTGACTGGACTGCCAATCCAGTAGCGGGGCCCTGCGCCCACCCGCCCGACGCGATCCTCCGGGTTGAGCATGTGGCAGCGCTCGAGCGAGAGACACCCGCAGCCAATGCACCCGGTGAGCCCCTCCTTGAGGCGCTCGAGTTCAGCGATGCGCTCGTCGATCCTGGCCTGCCACGCGCCCGAGAGGGCAGCCCAGTCGTCGCGGGTCGGGATGCGGTCGGTCGGCAGTCGATCGAGCTCGGCTTTGATCTCTTCGAGGGTCAGCCCGACGCGCTGCGCAAATGTGATGAACGCGACGCGGCGGATCACCGGGCGCGAGTAGCGGCGGTGGCCCGAGCCGTGGCGCTCCGACGCGATCAGGCCGCGTTCCTCGTAGAACCGCAGCGCGGACGTGGCGACACCGCAGCGCGCGGCGACCTCTCCGATGCTCAGCGTCGCGGCGGCCATGGCACGAGGGAATCAGATCCCGGCCTTGACTTCAAGCGCACTTGAACTTCTACGGTGCCTGGGCGCAGTCGCCTGAGCCTCGCAGGAGGCCGTGGGAGCAGTCCGGGGGCGGACAAGGCCACGGCCGCGAGGGTCAGGCGGCGCCGCGCGCCTCAAGGCTCCGGCGCCTCAGTGCTGCAGCGCCTCAGCTCCGGACGCCGCGCAGGATGAGCTGCGTCGCACGGGCCGCAACGCTGCGGAGGGTCGCGAGCTCGTCCTGGGTCCAGTCGCGCGGTGCAACGTCGATGGCGCAGGTCGTGCCGAGGACGTGCCCGTTGTCGTCGACGATCGGGATGCCCGCGTACGCCCCGACGACCACGTCGTCGGCGACCGGGATCGGCAGTCCGGCGACGAGCGGATGCTGGGAGACGTCGTTGATGATCAGCGGACGACCGGTCGCGACGGGATGGCGGCAGAACGACTCCGACCACGGGATTGAGTCCCCTTCGACCCCGAGCCCGTCGAGTCCGCGTTTCCCGACGAAGTGCTGGCGGTCCTCGTCGAGGAGCGAGATCATCGAGACCGGGACGCCCAGCAGTGCGGTCGCCGTCTCAGCGAGTTCGTCGAGCCTTGCATCGGCGCCCCGGCCGACCAACCCGGTGGCGTGCACCGCGTCCAGCCGATCGAGCTGCGAGATGCGAGCCATCGCCCGTTCGGCCTTGTCGGCGTAGAGCGCCTCGTCGGCCCGATGCATCAGCTCCGAGGCCGACTCCTCGCCGTCCCACACGGTGACGCCCACCCCGCATCCCGGGCCATGCCGAAGTGCGCGGCGGAGTCGTCCGGCGACCGAGTCGGTATCAGCGACGCCGCAGTTCGGCAGCAGGACCCCGAACTCGTCGCCACCGAGGCGCGCGAGGACGTCCGTCGGCCGGAGCTCTTGGAGCCACAGGCTCGCGCTCTCCTTGAGGACGCGGTCGCCTGCGGCGTGCCCTTCGGTGTCGTTGAGGAGCTTGAAGCCGTTGAGATCCATGAGCGCGATCGCGAGCGGCTGATGCTCGGCCGCCGCGTGCGTCAGGGCGTCGGCGAACAGGTGGTCGAAAGCTCGCCGGTTCGGCACGCCCGTGAGCACATCGGTGAGCGCCGCCTCTTCCCAGCGCCGCATCGCTGCGAGGCGCTGCAGGGCCGACGCGGCCTCCTCGGCCGCCAGCGCCACGAGGTTGGTCTGGCGGGAGCCGAGTTCGGCGACCCGCTCCTGCCAGCCGACCACGAGCACGGCGGCGGCTTGGCCATCGCAGATCACGGGGTGGTAGAGGAACGAGTGCGAGCCGGTCTGCTCCCGCAGCTCCTGATGGATGAGCGGATGGTTCTCGGCGTCAGCGACGAAGAACGGCTCGCCCGTGGTGAAGGCAATCGCGTTGCCGGACGGATGGCCGTCGAGAGGAACGCGCGCGCCGATGAGCCCTGGGCGGGAGCAGCGGGTCAGGATCAGTTCGCCGCCGCCCGCCGCCGGCTCGAACAACCCAGCGATGGAGGCGTCGACGAGCTGCTCGATGCCCTGCACCACCGATTCCCTCGCGTCGCTCTCGCGGGCAACGGCCTGCGCCAGCTTCTGGAGCTGGGCCAAGTCTCGCTGCTCGCGCTGGAGCTGACGCTGCGCGCGCCGGACCTCGGTGATGTCGAATCCGGAAGCGACCGTGCCGACCACCTCGTCGCCCTCCATGCTGACCGTCACGCGCCAGAGGAACGTTCGTCGCTGGCCATTGCCGATGGTGACGGCATGCTCGAACTCGTAGAACGCCGGCGCCGCCAGCTCCGCGCCAGCGCTCAGCAGCTGCTCGTGCCCGGATCGCGCCGCCGCCAGCTCGTCGGGCGTGACGACCAGCTCGAAGAAATCTTGACCGATCACGTCGTCGCGATCGAGTGCGAGCAGCATCAGCCCGTGGTCGCTGATGAGCGTCACCACGCCATCGCGGTCCATGACGATCACAATCTCCGACACTGCA
This sequence comes from Solirubrobacteraceae bacterium, assembly GCA_032119595.1. Lineage (GTDB taxonomy): Bacteria > Actinomycetota > Thermoleophilia > Solirubrobacterales > Solirubrobacteraceae > JAGIBJ01. The sequence continues at coordinate 886,214 of JAUMBQ010000006.1, forward strand.
AGCTGGTCGTTGATGAGCTGGCGCTGCTGCCGGAGCATCCGCCGGTGCGCCGTATTCGTGGCCCACGGGATCGTGAGCAGTGCGGCGACAATGACCGCCGAGAGACCAAACAGCGTGGTCGTGACCCACTCCGGAATGCCAGGAATCGGGCGGCCGGTTGGGAACACCGTGCCGAAGACGACCTGATGCGTAAACGACAACACCACGGCGCCCACGAGCGTGCTTCGGCGCTCGTACAACGACGCCAGGCAGATCGTGAGGACGTAGGTGATTGGCGCGAGGATCGAGCCCTCGGCGAAGTTCGCCACGAGCGCCGCTGCGGTGGTCAGACCAAAGATGATCGCGTACTCGCGGACGCGCTCGCTCAGCCCTGCTCGGGTCGCGATGGCACCGGAGACGAAGAGCGGTGCCATGTAGCCAACGAGTTCTGCACCCGAGTGGCCGGTCGCCGATGACCATCCGATCACGACCGTGATGAAGGCGACGTACGCGACGGAGATCAGCTGGTGGCGCCCGAGCCACGTCGACAGCCCCAGTGGCGTGTCGGGGCTGCGATCCGCGTCGGCAGGACCAAGAGGCAGGGGGCTGCGGGCGTCGACGCGAGAGGGCATGAGATGTCGCGATGGTTGGACCAAGGCGCCACCCAAGTCATCGGCGCGCGGGCTGCAGGGTTGAGCAAATGGCGCAACCAGTCGACGGCCGCGCGCCGCCGACCCCGGGAGCGACGCTCGAGCCCGAGGCAACGGCGACGCCGCCACGCGTTAAACGGACCGCGGTCCTCTTGGCGCGTGGGCGCGCCGGCGAGGTCGTATCGTTGAAGGCCGACGCCGAGGCCCTGTGCCGGCGTCCGCCCATCCCACGACCGCTCGGTACCCCATGGAACTCGGCATCTACAGCTTCGGCGACCGCGGTCGCGACCCCAAGACCGGGCATCTCCAGAGCGATCAGCAGCGCGTGACCGAGCTCCTGGAGCAGGTCGAGCTGGCCGACCAGGTCGGCCTCGACGTGTACGGCTTCGGGGAGCACCACCGCGACGAGTACGTGATCTCGGCGCCGACGGTGATCATCGCGGCCGCCGCCGCGCGGACGAAGCGGATCCGCCTTACCAGCGCGGTCACCGTGCTGAGCTCGACCGACCCGGTGCGGCTCTTCCAGGAGTTCGCGACCGCCGACCTCGTTTCCCAGGGCCGGGTGGAGCTCATGGCCGGCCGCGGCTCCTTCATTGAGTCCTTCCCGCTCTTTGGGTTCGACACCGCCCACTACGACGAGCTGTTTGCCGAGAAGCTCGAGCTGCTCCTCGCGCTGCGCAAGGGCGGGCCGGTCACGTGGTCTGGCACCTTCCGCGCGCCACTGCAGGGCGCCGAGATCCGCCCGCAGCCAGCGCAGACCCCGCTGCCGCTGTGGATCGCCGTCGGTGGCAACCCGCCGTCGGTCGCGCGCGCTGGCTACCTCGGGCTCGGCCTCGCGATCGCCATCATCGGCGGCTTGCCCGAGCGCATGGCGCCGCTCGCCGACCTCTTCCGCGAGGCCGCCAAGGAGGGAGGCCACGACCCGGCGACGCTCCCGATCAGCCTGAACGCCCACGGCTTCGTCGGCGACACGTCGCGGGGCGCCGCCGACGCGTTCTGGCCGGGGTACGCCACGTCGATGACCCAGATCGGCCGCGAGCGCGGCTGGCCTCCGGCCCGCCGCGACCAGTACGAAGCCGGCCGCGACCCCCGCGGCCACCTCCTGGTCGGCACGCCGGAGGAGGTCGCCCAAAAGATCCTCGATCAGCACGAGCTCTTCGGCCACCAGCGCTACCTCCTCCAGATGGACGTCGGCGGCCCTTCGCACCGCGATCTCATGCGCTCCATCGAACTCCTCGGGACGCAGGTCGCGCCGATCGTGCGCAAGGAGATCGAGCGCCGCGAGGCCGTAACGGCGTAGGCGCAGGAGCCGCGACGGCGGAGATGCGGAGGCCGTGACGGCGTAGACGCAGACCCCGATCGGCAGGCGAGCCAGGGGGCAGAGGTGCAGATCGGCCGACGGTGAACGCCCGGTTTCGCCGCGGTTTCGGCGGAGAACCGACGCGTGCATGTCGGCACAGCGCCCTTGTTCGGGGCACCAGACGAGGGCAACATCGGCGACTCCAGCCTTCAAGGAGCCTCACATGTCCATCTTCGAGACCATCGGCGGGTCTGATTCCGTCACCGCAGCCGTCGACATCTTCTACGACAAGGTCCTCGCCGACGACGTCCTCGCCCCGTACTTCAGCGGGACCGACATGAAGAAGCAGAAGACGCACATGCGCGCCTTCCTCGCCGTCGCCCTCGGCGGCCCCTCCCTCTACGCCGGCCGCGACATGGCCGCTGCACACGCCGGCCTCGGCGCCACCGACGAAGCCTTCGACCACGTCGTCGGCCACCTCGTCGACACCCTCACCGAACTCAGCGTCCCCGGCGAAATCATCGAACAGATCGGCGCAAAGCTCTTGCCGCTCCGCGACCAGGTCGTGGAGCCGGCAGCGGCCTGAGGCCACCTCTCAAGGTGGCCCTTGGTGGCCCTCCTGGGGCCTCCTGCTGCCAGCTCCGCGACAAACGCCCAATCGTGGGATCAGTCGGCCCTGGAGCCGCCGTGCTCGCGGCTGGCGGCCCAATCCTCATAGCCGTAGTGGAGCTGCCCGACGAACGTGGTCTCGGTGATGAGGTCGGCCGGCGGGTTACCCTCGACGACCAATGTCGCGGGCAAAAGGAGGTCGGGCTGAGGGTTGAGCCAGCGATCGATGCCGGTCTGCAGGACCTTCTCAAATCGCTCGCCGAACAGTGTCAAGTTGACGGCGCCCGGTAGCGCTGTAGACGGTGAGAGGACGCCGCGAAAGCCCGCGCTTCGGAGGTCGTCCGCCAGATTTTGGGACGTTGCGTGATCGCCGATCGCAGTACGTGGATCGAGGCCGCAGGCCTGGTAGGCCTCATAGGTGGCGAGATCCGCAATGTTGTGCTCGAGCACCGAGAGGGCCCAAAGGCGGCGGCGGTACTCGGCCGCCCGCGCATCACCGCGGATCGCCTCGAAGCGGATCAGCTCGGCCCACGCGCCCGAAGAGTCCAGGGACAGGTACTGCGCATAGCCCTCGCCGGAGCGGTGCCAGCGGCCTGACGTCTGCGTTGGGTAAGGCTCGCCAGCGGCGTGGTACAAGGGCGCCCAATCCGGAGCGACCTGCCGGTAGGCGGTCCAGCGTCCCGTCAGGCGCCCGGGTTCAGCTTCCCAGCTGGGCACGAATGCCCCGCGCGAGACTCACCAGCGGCTCCTGCGCTGCGGCGGGTTCGTTGAGCAGTTCCATTGGCGTCCGATCGCCAAGTTGCGGGCGGGGCGCATCGAACCACATCATCAGCCCCCTGGGAGTCATAGACGCGCGCAGGTACGTCAACAGCTGCGCGACCAGTACGACACGCGGAATGTTGCGCTCCACAACCCCTCCTCCACGCCACGCGCTGATCGTCTTCTCCGACACGCCCAGCAGGCGCCCTGTGTCGCGGGCGGAGACTCCAGTCATTGCTTCAAAGACCCAAGCAACCGCCGCCTGAGGATCGTCAAGACGCTCGTGGTCGATGCGCCGCGCGATGCGGCTACCGACATCGCGGAGTCTCGCTGTGGCGACTTCGACCTCTCCCCTTCGGTCGTCTGGATCGCTGGCCATCGCGCGTCGGAGCTCAATCAAGAACTGAAAGAGTTTCCGCGCGTCATAGTCCTCGGGGCCCTGCGGCAACACGTTGGAAAGATCCAGAACCGCGTCCTCGATGTCCTGATACCAAGCCTGCCGCCGCGCCACAAGCGATTGGGCGGTCTCACCTGCCACGTCGAGTGCGCGCTCGCGACTTGCGCGTGCCGGCATCACGAGGTCTTCAATCAACAGCGCCTTCTCGCGAACCTCTCGCGACGGCAACGCAAAAACTGCGCCCATAGTTCGCCTTTCCACGGTCCCGCAAACTGCGGTCTTACTCGGAAGGTTAGCGGACCCCGAGGGCAGGAGGTTCATCCGACTCGACACCTGTTGGCCGACGACCTAAGGATCGGGGCTAGCTCCCACTTAGGGAAAACAGAACGCGAGAGGTTCCTCACCGGCGTCCCGCCGACCAACGGTCGGACGGTTGGCCTTCCTCAGCCAGGCGGGCGGTCGTGACCGCCTCGGCGGCGCTCTCGCAGTTCGTCGAGTTCGCGGCGCTCGGCGTCGCTGAGGGCGTCGAGTCCGCCGTCGGCGATCTTGTCGAGGAGGGCGTCGAGGGCGAGGTCGTCGACGGAGACCTCTGGGACGTTGGTCGGGATCGGCCGTCGCCGCGAGGTCGGCATCTGCACGATCTCGGCCTCGGGCTCTTCCGTGCGACCGCGGCCCCACAGGGGCCCGGAGCGCTTCTTCGGCTCGGGTGCGGGCTTCGGCTTCGACCGCTTCCGACCCGCCCCTGGCGCACCCGAAGCTGGCTTCTCATCGCGGCGCTTGCGTCCAGGTCGACGCAAGTTCGGAACCCAGTCGTAGGACGTGAGGAGGTTCACCTTGCGTGCGACAAGCATGATCAGCACCCCCGCAATGATGATGCTCAAGAACCGGAGCCAGTCGCGGCGGGCGAGATCGTTGATCAGCTCGATAGCGGCGATCGCGGCACCCACGACCCACAGAGGAATCCCGAAGAAGAACGGGCGCATCGGGTGCTCGGCGATGTACAGCAGGAGCACCGTGAGGTTGAGCAGTCCGAGGTCGTGGAGCACGGTGTCGTTGGGGACCAACACTGCGACCACCGACGCGACCGCACCGATGGTCACGACCGAGAACCCGAGCAGCCGTGCGAACGGCCGACGACCGATCTGCTTCTCGAGCTCCGTCCCGAAGTACCAGAAGAACGCCGCGCTCAGGATGTCCCACAACCCGAACCCGAAATGGGACCACGGCCAGGCCACGATCCTCCACACCTCACCGATGGCAACCTTGTCCGGAACCAGCGCCATGCCGGTCATCACGGGCTTGTTGACCGGTTCCACGGCAAACACGAACAGTGTGAATACCCAGACGACCAAGACGAACGTCGTCGTGGTGACGTCGAGCTGCCCGAGACGGAACCAGGGCTCGTCGTCGTCGCGTTCCGTCATCCCGCTGTAGCGCACGCCTCCAGCGTACCGCCGCGCCGCCAGCTTGAAGGCCATATGGCAGGCCCTGCGTCACGCGAAACGCCCATTGGCCGACCGACCCGCGACTAAGGTGGGGCGCAGTCGATGCACGATCACTCTGCTCACGAGACGCTGGCGCTGCTGGAGACCGACGCCACACGCGGTCTTACGAGCGACGAGGCGGCGCGGCGGCTTCATCGCCACGGCGCCAATGTGCTGGCGCCGGTCGCCAAACAGGGGCCGCTGGTGCGGTTCCTGCTGCAGTTCCACCACCCACTGATCTACGTCCTGCTCGTGGCGGCGGCGGTCACGTTTGCCGTCGGCGAGACGGTCGACGGATCGGTGATCATGGTCGTCGTCCTGGCCAATGCGGCGATCGGGTTCGTCCAGGAGCGGCGGGCCGAAAGCGCCCTCGATGCGCTCGCGCAGATGATCACGGTCGAGACGCAGGTCGTCCGCGACGGTGAGCAGGTGGCCATGGCGGCCAGGGAGCTCGTGCCCGGCGACCTCGTACGGCTCTTTCCGGGCGACAAGGTCAGCGCCGATCTGCGCCTGATCGAGCTGGCGAAGCTGCAGATCGACGAGTCGGCGCTCACCGGCGAATCCGTGCCCGTGAGCAAGGCGCAGGGCGTGCTGCCCGAGGCGACGGGCCTCGGCGACCGCAAAAACATGGCCTTCTCGGGCACGCTCGTGACCGCCGGGGAGGCGACGGGCGTCGTGGTGGCCACCGGCGAGGCGACCGAGCTCGGCCTGATCCACCGCATGCTCGGCAGCACGAGCGACCTCACCACCCCGCTCACCCTCCAGCTCAACGCGTTCAGCCGCCTGCTGACCGTGGTGATCCTCGGACTGGCCGGCGTCACGTTCGGCATCGGCCTCCTGCGGGGCGAGCCAGCCGCGGAGATGCTCGTCGCTGCGGTCGCGCTGGCCGTTGGCGCCATCCCGGAAGGCCTCCCCGCGGCGGTGACGATCGCGCTGGCGATCGGCGTCGGCCGAATGGCTCGGCGCAGCGCGATCGTGCGGCGACTGCCGGCCGTCGAGACGCTCGGCGGCACCACGGTGATCTGCACCGACAAGACCGGCACGCTCACCCAGAACGCGATGACCGTGCAGACCGTGATCGTTGGCGGCCAGCGGTACGAGGTCGACGGCGGCGGCTACAAGCCGGAAGGCGCCATCCGCATCGGCGACGACGAGATCACGCCCGAGGACCATCCGGCGTTCACGACGTGCCTGCTGGCCGGCACCCTCTGCGGCGACGGCGACATCCGCGCACGCGACGACGGCTGGGAGCCGATCGGCGACCCGATGGAGGCGGCGCTCGTCGTCTCCGCCGCCAAGGCCGGGATGCCGCGCGCGCAGACGCTCGAGGCGTGGCCGAGGACCGACGTGCTCGCCTTCGACTCCGAGCGGATGTACATGGCGACGATCCACGACGGCCCAGACGGCCGGGTCGTCTTCGTGAAGGGCGCCCTGGAGCGCCTGCTCGGCATGTGCGACCGCCAGCTCGCCCCCGTCGACTCGGGCGCGCACGACACGGCCCCAGCCGACACGAGCCCGCACGCCCCGCTCGACCACGAGACCTACCAAGAGGCCGTCGCCGCCTTCGGCCGCGACGGCCAACGCGTCCTCGCCTTCGCGACGCGTCGCCTGGATGCCGATGAGCCGTTCGACCTTGAGCAGCCAGCCGGGCTCGCCTTCATCGGGCTCCAGGCGCTCGTCGATCCACCGCGGCCCGAGGCCATCAGCGCCGTCGCTGCGTGCCGGCGCGCGGGGGTCGACGTGAAGATGATCACCGGCGACCACGCTGCCACGGCCGCCGCGATCGCCGCACGGGTCGGCATCACCGACGGCGGCGAGCCGCGGGTCGTGACCGGCGCGCAGCTCGCCGAGACCTCCGACAAGGATCTCATTGCGGTCGCCTCATCGACGAACGTGTTCGCGCGCGTGTCGGCCGAGCAGAAGGTGCGGATCGTCGAGGCGCTGCAAGCGCACGGCGAGATCGTCGCCATGACCGGCGACGGCGTCAACGACGCCCCCGCGCTGCGCAAGGCCAACATCGGCGTGGCAATGGGCCAGGGCGGTACCGAGGTCGCCCGGGAGGCCGCCGACATCGTGCTGACGAACGACAACTTCGCGTCGATCGAGGCGGCCGTCGAAGAGGGGCGCCACACGTTCGACAACCTCAAGAAGTTCATCGTGTGGACGGTCCCGACGAACATGGCCGAGGGCCTGCTCATCGTGCTCGCGATCGCGATTGGCGCGACGCTGCCGATCCTGCCCGTGCAGATCCTCTGGATCAACATGACGACGGCCGTCCTGCTCGGCCTCCCCCTGGCCTTCGAGCGAGCGGAGCCGGGGATCATGGATCGCCCGCCGCGCCCGCCGTCGGACGCGATCCTCACCACGGATGTCGTCACCCGCATTCTGCTCGTGTCGGCGCTGCTGCTCGGCGCTGCGTTCTGGCTGTTCGAACGCGAGCAGGCGCGTGGGTCGTCGATCGAGGAGTCGCGCACCGTCGCGATGAACGTGTTCGTCGCCGTGCAGATCCTCTACCTGCTGAGCTGCCGCTCGATGGTCGGCCGCGCCCGCGACCTGGGCTGGTTCTCCAACCGGTGGCTCGTGAACTGCGTGGCGCTCATGATCGCCCTGCAGCTCATCCTCACCTACTGGCCACCGATGAACGACCTGTTCGGCACCGCCCCGGTTGAGGCCGAAGCCTGGCTGCGGATCCTCGCAGTCGCGGCCGGGACGTGGCTGGTGGTGGAGGCCGAGAAGGCGCTGCGAAGGCGACGACTGCGACTCGGGCGGTCCTGACGAGGGCCGCGGACGGGTCGTCGCGGCGGGCGTGGTTGCCCGCCGGTCGCTCGCGGCTTTCTGCGGATGCTCGCGGCAGGGGGCGGACGTAGCGTCGTCCGCGTGAAGCGTTCTTTCCTCCGGCTCTCGCTGGCCGTCCTTGCCGTGATGGCCAGTCTTCCCATGGGCGCAGCGGCGGCCACCTCGGTGAGCGGCAAGCTCGCCGACGGGACGCTGCCGCCGACCTCCAAAGGCGCTGCCGTGGTGCGCGCCGTCTCTCCCGGGACGACCGTCATCTCCGCAGGCGGGCGCGTGCGCTCCGGCGGCCGGTACTCGCTCACGGTCGACCCCGGCGTGCTCATGGTGATCGCCGACGTGGTGCGGACTGATCGCAAGGCGCGCACCGCCGTCACGCCCGTGTTCCGGGCCCGCAAGGGCAAGCGAAAGACCGTTCGCGTCTCGCTGAAGCGCACGCGGCCCGTCCGGCCGGCACGCAAGGCTGCCGCCGCAGCGGGGCCCATCGCGACGCGGGCAGCCGACGGACCGGCGGTCGCGGTGAAGTGGTTCTCGGGGTCGGGCCCGGAGGCCGTGCTCGGTCGTGGGCTGGCGGACATGCTCGCCACCGACTTCGTCAGCCGCGGCGAGGAGAAGTGCGGCCTGCGCGTCGTGGAGTGGAACCACCGCGACCTCATCCAGCAGGAACTCGACCTGCAAGAGAAGTACGAGGAGTACTTCGATCCGTCGACGGTCGTGAAGAAGAACTGGGTCGAGCCAACGGTGTTCGTGCAGGGGTCCGTGACGACCACCGACGCCTGGATCTCGTGGAACATCCAGATGGTCGATGCCAAAACCGGCAAGACGATCGGCGGTGACTCGTCGAGGGTTCCCGCCGACGGCGACGCCTTCTTCGACGCCGAGAGCACCCTCACCGACCGGCTCCTGGATCAGCTCTGTCCGCGCCGCTACGAGGTCACCGTCGACCTCACGACGCAGAGCCGGTGGCCGGCCGTGAGTTCATCGGGCACCGTCCACGCTGTACTGACGGCCACGGGAAACGGCACGCCAGCGACCTCGTGGACCGGCGCTGGAACGATGACCTATCAGGGGGTGAGCTTCACCTCGGGCGTCCCGGAGTGCACGTGGGCACCGGAGAACACGCCGACGGTGCCCTGGAAAGTGACGCTGATGCCTGGGGACTCGGGCATGCTCAGTGTCGCCTGGAGCCTGGACGGCGACCTCTATGCCACCTCCATCGGGACCTGCACGGTGGACGGCCACACCGCCACCGCGCCCGGCCAGCCAGGTCCGCGCCTGCAGGACCCCATTCCGCTCACCTTCACGGTACCCATCGCCGGCGGCTCCCAGGCGATCAGTGGCGGCGTGGATGTGGGCGGTTCCGGCTGGTTCCACACCGGCACGCTGACCGTCAGACGCCTCGACCAAGGGGACTCCTGATGACTACTGCTCTTCGGCGGGCGCTGCCTGCAGGGGGCACTCGCCTTCGCGACGAGCCCGACGGTGCTGGCCTAGGCTGACGCGGGTCTTAGGTTCTCGAGCGTCAGCGCACGATCGAGAAGGCGACCGTGACGGGCTTGCTGCGGTTTCCTGCAGAGTCCGTTGCGACGAGCGCGAATTCGTAGGTGCCGACGGGCAACCGCCCGGCTTTCAGGCGCCCGCTGAACGGAATCGATGCTGCCCCCGCGGGCAGCGCCCGCGTGAGCGTCGCCTTGGTCGTGCGACGCGTGCAACGTGCACCCTTCTTGGCACCCACCGTGCATTTGCCTTTGACGCGCCGGCCACGCTGCGTGCGCACGACGAGTAGCTGCAGCGTCGCGCGCTCCGAGAGCGTGAGCTTCAGTGCGGTGCCCTTGGGCGCACGGCGCGGCGCCGCGGATGCCGCCAGCGCGGTGATCGCGGTGCCGACGCGGAAGGCCTTCGGCGTCGGCTTCGCGCCGGTGATGACCGGTGGCGTCGTGTCGGGGGCGGGGCCCGCGGGGGCAACCGCACTCACGTTGATCGTCACCGCTGCGCTGCGGACATTGCCAGCGGCATCGGTGGCGGTAGCCGTCACCGTCCGCGCACCAGCTGTCGCGAACGCGTGCTGAACATCGGTGCCCTGGGCGACGGCCCCGTCGCCGAAGTCCCAAGCGACCGTGATCGGTGCGCTCACGTCACTCACGGACGCCACGAACCGGGCGGGCGTGCCAGCGACCGCAGCCGGTGCGCTGTCGATCGAGAGCAGGGGCGCGACGCCGTCGATGCGGCGCACGACGATCGTCGCCTTGGCTGGCGATGCGGGAGCTTCGCGCGTGGCGACGATTCCGAGCGGCGCGGGGCTGTTGCCGGCGAGAGCGACCCGCGGGAGCGTCGCGTCGCGGGCCGGCAACGCAGTCGTGGCGATTGGCGAGAGGATGCCGCCAATGGTGCGGCGTTGAAGCGCGAGCGTCGGCGTGCCGCCGGGCGACGGCTGATTCGCGTACGCGATGACGCTCGTCCCGTCCGGCCAGCTCGCCACATGCGGGTCGGCGTAGGGAGGTGCGGCCTGCGCGGTCAGCGGCACGATGGTCGACGCGGCTCCGTACGTGCCGTTCGCGAAGATCGGGCGAGCGATGATGCTCTGGCCTCCTGCGGTCGCCGTCTGCCAGACCGCGAGCGCGTCGGTTCCGAACGGCGTCAGGTCGGGGGCGGTGGACGCGACGCTCGGGTCGGATCCGTTTCCGAGCTGCGTGAGGGTGTTCGCCATCGGGCCGATGGCGGCACGCACGCGTGCGGGCGCAGGCGAGTTCAGACTCCACGTGACGACGGTCGAACCAGCCGGCGTGACGATCGGAACGGCGCCGCTCGTGCTCGGGGCGTAGAACGAGCCGTCGACGCCGCTCGGCGTCCAGATCGCTCCGTCGACGGCACGGGTGGAGAGCTGGCAGTAGCTGCTCGCGCAGGTCGTGATCGCAGTCTGCCCGCCCGCTCCCACGGCGACGCGGGTGGATCCGATCCCTGAACAGCCCATCCCGGTGACCCCTGCTTGCGTGGCGAACGGGCCAGTGATCACGCCGGCCGGACTTACGTCGAACGCCCGGCTCGACAGATCGGCGCTGGCGCCGAAGTCGGCGCAGGCTGGCACCGCCATGACCGCCGAGCCGTCCGCCCGCATCGCAATGGTCGCAGCACCCCAGACGCCCGGGTACCCGGCGTAGACCGGATCCTCGATGACGGCCGGCGCCGCGAAACTGCCGCCGGGAGCGCGGCGAGCGACGCGCGGTTTGCCGTCGGACCCCGTCCACGCAGCGACAGCGCGGCCGTCAGGCGCCATCGCCACCGACGGCGTCGTGCCGAGGCCCGGCACCGTGACCTCCGGTTGCGCCACCCCGGCCCGCCAGAGCAGCAGCTTGACCGCACTGACCCCGCCACCGGCGTCTCGCCAAGCGGCGACGGCGTCGCCGCCGTCGCTCGCGCCCACCGACAGCCCGCCGGCGTCCGGCTCAGCGAACTGGCTATCGATCGTGCCGTCCACGACGAGCGGTGGTGTGGTCTCGGCGTTCGCCGGTTCGGCCCATCCGAGCAGTGCCGCAACCAGCGTGAAGAGGACAACAGGTCGCCGGTCGAGCTTCTCGCGAGCCTACCGGCGGTGCGCCACACCGCAAGGCCCACCTGGCCGATCTGGCGACAGCATCGATTCCGTTGGGATCCCGCCCCGGAAACGTCCCTCGCGGCGCCCGGATCAGAGCAGGCTCGTGAGGCCGACGATCGCCATCACCACCGCTGCGATCGGGAGGCCGATCGCGAACACGTTCAATCGCCGCACGAGCGGCTCAAGCGGGGCGTTCTCCAAGATCACCCACAGCGGCTCTGAGGGGTCGTAGCGCGCGATCACGACCTGGCCGGACTTCAGCCTGCGATTGCGCGACTGGGAACCGGCCTCGACGACGGTCCCGTCGGCAAGGCAGTAGCGCAGCATCTGGAGCCTGATGCCGATGATCGACCACCACGGGCGGTAGCGCACGACCCGCACGACGGCCTCGGCGCGCACACCGCCGGCGCTTCGCGCCTGAAGCTCCCGCACGAAGGGGAGCAGGATCCGCCTCGCGAGCCACGTCTGAGCGAGCAGGTCCAGCGCGAGCGCGAGTTCAGGGAGCGCGCGCCCGACCTGCTCGTCCTCGATGAAGGGGGCTGCCATGAGGGCCATGAGGAACACCGCGCCCGGCGCAAGCCAGAACAGGCCGTACTGCCACTGCAGCCGCCGCACGACGGCCCGGTCGTACCCGACCGGCAGGTGGCGGAGCCGCTCGACGGGGACTCTGGCCACGAACTCGGGCCCTCCGACCGCGGGCGGGGCCGGGTGCGAGAACACGGGTACCTGCGGCGCGTCGTGCACAAACACGGGTCCCGGTGCCGCTGGCTGGTCGGCCACGGGAGGGCGGATCGACTCGAGGGCGGCCGCGCCGCGACGCTCGTACAGCGCGAGGAAGAACGTGGCCGTGGTGAGTGCCAGCAGCGGCGAGATGACCGCCGATACAAGCGCCTCCGCGGTCCACCATTGCGCCAGTGGCGCGTGACGCCCGACGGCGCTGTCCGCCAGTGCCGGGATCAGTCGCAGGACAAACCACTGGAAGACGACGAACAGCAGGGCGAATGCCAGCGCGGGCCGGATCAGCTTCCAGCTCATGCGAAGCGCCTCGTCCGGCGTGAGAGCGTCGGCCACCAGCGCCGCCGCCGCGATCGCCCAGAAGGCCACCAGCACGAAGCCGGGCATGATGACGACGTCGTAGCTGAGGTCTACGCCGGTTGCCCACAACGCCGCGCTGAACACCAGATACAACGCGCCGAGCGCCAAAAGGTAGAAGCCCCCCAGCAGCACGAGACCCGACAGAAATGGCCGCGACCGCTCGACGAGCGCCCTCGGGCCCGCGGGCGGGACGCCGGCCTGCGCGTCAAAGGCCAGCCGCGCGCAAACCCCGCCGTTGATCACCAGCAGAACGGTCGTGATCTGGCCTCCGAACTCGTAACCGACCTTGCCGAACATCAGGTGTGCCAGGAACATCGCCGCGACCTTGATGCCCTGCAGGACCAGGGAGAAGCCGATCACCGTCGAGGCGTACGCCCCGTAGAGGCGCCCCGCGGTGACAATCGCGTCGATGAGATTCAAAGACCTCGTGGGCGCGGGAGCGGGCGCCGCCGTCATCGCGCGCCCATACCCGTCAGGGCTACGCTTCGGTCCGAAGTCAATCGCATGGCCAGGTCATCGGCCACGCCCGCTCAGTTTTTGAGAGCGACAGCCACATCGCCGCTCTCCGTAGAGATTCCCGCCTCCGTGCGGGGTTCCACCGGTCTCGCCGCGCCGCCCCCGAGTTAGCCTCGAGGCATGGTGTTCTTCCGGTTTTCGGCTGGGCGCGGGCTACGCGTCGGCCTCCTCGCCACCCTGCTCGGGCTTGGAGCCGCCGCACCGGCGGCGCAGGGCGCAATGACCTTCCAGTCGTCGACCGTCGCGCTCGGCGCGGGGGCCGTTCCATCGGCTGTGGAAACCAGCGACCTGGACGGTGACGGCCGAGTCGACGACATCGCGGCCACGACTCGTAACGACGACAAGCTGCACGTGCTGCTCGGCCAAGACAACGGCACCTTCACGGCGGCGCCCGGCTCGCCGTTCTTCGTCGCCGACGAACCGGTTGGCGTCGACATCGGCAACTTCGATGGCCAAGTCGACGGCGATGGCAACCCCGTTCGCAACGACATCGTGGTGGTCGGCCGGTCCGGCGGAGTGGGCGCCGGCGTGTTCGAGATCCGTTTCAATGCCGGCAGCGGCCCGTTGGTGAGCGGCCCGGTAGGCAACGATCCCTCAGCCGTGGCCGCCTGGCAGCGGTCCGGGGGTGGCGGTCCGTTTGACCTCAACGGCGACAGCCATCCCGACCTGGTCATCGCGAACCGCGGCGGCGATACGGTCACGGTCTACTACGGCAATGGAGCCGGCGGCTTCCCTACCCCACCGGTCACATTGCCGGCGGGCGACGCCCCGTCCGACGTGGAAATCGACGCCGGCAGCTGCGACCGGCCATGCGACATCCACGTGGCGAACCCCGTCGCTGGCACGGTCTCGGCCCTGCACAACAACGGGACCGGCACCTTCAGTGCACCCGAGGCGCTCGTGCTCGGCGGCTCCCCGTGGGCGCTCGCGTTCGCCTCGAACCAGCTCCCGGGTGTGTCGGAGGGGTACCTCGCGGTCGCGCGCACGGGCGGCGGCCTCCTGCTGCGCCGCGACCGCTCGCCGTACGCCGCGCTGACGCCCGCGTCCATCGTCATGGGCACCGATCCGATCGCGATCACCACGGGCGGGTTTAGTCGCAACGCTCCGCTGGGGCGCCTTGATGACCCGATGGCCGGCTCGCCGGTCGACCTCGCCGTGCTGAACTCGGCCTCCAACCAGGTCGCCTTCGCGCTGGGCGACACCCGCGGTGGATTCGTCCGCGCCCTCGGGACCTTCCCGGTCGGCCTGCTCCCCGTGGCGATCACGCCGATCCAGCTTGCCGGGCAGGCCGGGGACAGCCTCGTGACTGCGAACGCGGGCTCCGGGAACTTGACGGTCTTGAAGAACACGAGCGTGGCGACGCTGACGCCAGCACCCGCATCCCAGGCCTTTGGCGGGCAGGCCGTTGGCACGCTCGGGCCAGCCACCGTGATCACGGTGACCAACACTGGCGGCGCCCCTCTCGACGTGTTGAACGTGTCGACCACTGGCACCAACCCCGGCGACTTCGTCGTGAGTTCCGATGGCTGCGGTGGACTCCGGCTGCGCGGCGGACTCGATGAGCACTGCGACGTTCTGGTGCGGTTCGCGGCGCAGGCCACCGGGACGCGGAGTGCGTCGCTGGTCGTCCGCGCCAACGCAGCTACGGGACCGCAGGCGACGACCGTGCCTCTGATCGGCGACGGCGTCGACGCCCCGGCTGGACCCATCGGCCCGGCGGGCCCCGCTGGCCCGCTCGGCCCCGCAGGCCCGGCTGGTCTCGCTGGCCCGGGCGGCCCTCAGGGCCCAGCTGGCCGTGACGGCGCGCTCGTCCTGGTCGCCTACCAAGCGTCGATCTCCACCCGCAGCGTCGCGGTCCGCTACGCCCTCACGGCGCCGGCAGCGATCACGCTGAAGGTGACGACACCGACCAAGCGCACCGTCACGGTCGCCACGACCGCGGGCCGCGCCGGCACGAACGTCGTGCGCTGGAACCGGCAGATCAAGGGCAAGCGCGCTCCGCGCGGCACCTACAAACTCAGCGTTTCCGCCACCGCAGGCGGAAGCACGGTCACCAGCACTCGCACCGTGCGCCTGCGCTGACCGGCTCGGCTCGCCGATTCGGTCAGCGCCTTGCTCGCCGATTTGCACCGCTCTGCTCGCCGATTTGCATCACGGCACGCCCACTCGCGCCCGGTGCCGCCGAGCGGCCGCAGAACGACGAAGGCCCCGCGATGCGGGGCCTTCGTGTTCGCGAGTGGCGAGACCGGGACTTGAACCCGGGACACCACGATTTTCAGTCGTGTGCTCTACCAGCTGAGCTATCTCGCCGCGGCCATCGATGGTACCGGGACGCGGTAGACGCTGGGAGTACCACGCTGTTTTGAATCCTGGTGTTCGTTCAGACGCTCCAGAGCACGTCGATCGGAGCAGCCGTGATCCGATCGCCGAACGGACCGGAACGCTGACCGGTGTGGAGGAGGAATCCACCGACGAATCGGTCACCGAGCCGGTCTCGCAGATTTGCCATGCCCTTGGCGTCGCTGCGCCCTACGGATGCAGCCGCCTTCACCTCGATCCCGACGATCCGCCCATCAGGAGTTTCGAGCAGCAGATCGACTTCGCCAGCGAGCTGGTCGCGATAGTGACTGATGCGAACCGGCTGCTCGCTCCAGGTGAGCTGGCGACGCAGTTCACCGGCGACGAACCCTTCCAGGAGTGCGCCAGCCACATCGCCCGCTGCTCCCGCCGCCGACACATGCACCAGCCTCGCCGCGAGACCGCTGTCGATGAGTGACACCTTGGGGCGTGACACGACGCGCTTCGTAAGGTTGGTCGACCACGCCGGGAGGCGCTGAATCAGGTACAGCATCTCCAGCAGCTCGAGGTACGGGCCCAGCGTCCTGACCGGAATGCCGGTGTCGCGCGCGACATCGGCCATATTCAGTTCGCCGCTGTTGCGCGCGGCTAGGGTTCGAAGGATCAGCGGCAGGTCGGCCAGTCGCTGAAGGTTGGAAACGTCGGGGGCGTCGCGCTGCACGATCCGGCTGACGTAGTTGTCGAGCCACTGATCGCGGCGCCGGCCCGCTGTGCGCCGGAGCGCCTCCGGATAGCCGCCCGCCGTCACACGCTCAAGGTAGTCGTGCCGACTGAGGGTGCTGGCGTGATCTACAAATCGATCTCCAGCGAACGCCCGGTCGATGAATCGCTCCACCCTTCCGACGAGCTCACCTTGGCTGAAGCCGTAGAGGTCCACGTTCTCGGCCCGACCGGCGAGACTGTCCTGCGCTGCCGGCAGTCGGACGAGGTCGGCCGATCCGGTGAGCAGGAATCTCCCCGGACGTGGGTCCCGGTCGACGACGAGCTTGAGCGCAAGGATGAGCCCGGGAACCCTTTGCACTTCGTCGATCGCGAGAAGTTCTTCCGGGTCGCGGCTGAGAAAGCCAACGGGGTCGGCTTCGGCGCTAGCCCGGGTGATGTCGTCGTCGAACGTCTCCAGACGACCGCCGATCTCGTCGACGATTTCGCGCAGAAGGGTCGTCTTGCCGACCTGCCGGGCGCCCTGGATGACGACGATTCGCGTGTCGCCCAAAGCTTCGAGCACGCGGGACTTCGCGTGACGAGGGACGGCGCTGACCATGCCCACAAACTAGACCATGCTCGCCGATTTGCACCACCTTGCTCGCCGATTTGCACCACCTTGCTCGCCGATTTGCACCACCTTGCTCGCCGATTTGCACCACTTCCGCCGAGCCGGAGTTGCCCCGCAGAACGACGAAGGCCCCGCGATGCGGGGCCTTCGGGTTCGCGAGTGGCGAGACCGGGACTTGAACCCGGGACACCACGATTTTCAGTCGTGTGCTCTACCAGCTGAGCTATCTCGCCGCGGCGGCATATCCTAGCGAGGCGGCGAGCCCGGCGACTTCAAGAGGAACAGGAAGCCGCCGGAGCACCTTGCCTCGGCCCCGAAAGACCGAGGTCGACCGAGCTACTTCTTCTTGACGGTGATCACCTTCGTCACCGTGCGCTCGTTGCCCGCGGCGTCCTCTGCGACCACCTTCAGGCGCACCTTCACGCTCTTCTTCGGCGTGCCGAACAGGGCCGCCTTCGGCTTCAGCTTGATGCTGCGCTGGCCGGTGCCGAAGCCGATCGACTTGCCGATCAGCTCGAGGTTGTACTTGCCGGCCAGGGCGCGGGCGGCCGTGGCCTTGGTCACGCGTGCGGAGAGCGTCGCTTCCACCTTCGCCGACTCGTTCGTCGACACGCGAACCGTGATGCCCGCGCGGAACGCCTTGTAGGAGTACGAACTGCGAACCGTGCTCAAGGTGAGCGTCGGGGCGGTTTGGTCGACGACCACGACCGGCGGTGCCGGCGGCGTGGCCGGGCCGTCGTTGTCGATGATGGTGAGCGTCGCGGCGGCCGGCGAGCCGAGCGCGAGGCCGGTGCCGGGGGCACTCAGCGCGATGCCGACGGTCTCGTCGTCCTCACGGATTGAGTCGTCGGCGATGGTGATCCCGAACGACTTCGTGCTTTCGCCGGGCGCAAACGTCAGCGTTCCCGATGCGGCGGTGTAGTCGGCGCCATCGGCGGTGCCGCCGCCCGTGGCGTAGTTGACCGTCGCCGCCCCAAGCGTCGATCCGGTGCGGGTCACGGTGATCGTCGCGCCGCTGCGCTCGGAGTTCGCGAACGCGCTCGTCACGAACTGCGTCGTGCCAGGCACGATCGCCAGGCCTGAGAGCGTCTGGGTGGTCGTGCCGATGAGCGATGCCGCGCCGGTCGTGGTGTTGACGCCATAGAGACCCGGCTGGCCGCCGACCACGGCCGTTGCGTACGCGGTGCCGTCGAACGCAATGTCGAAGTTCAAGCCGTCGCCGGTCGCCGCGTTGATGCCGAGCGCGCCGACGGTGTTCAGCACGCCGCCGTTCGGGCTCGGCGTGGAGTTGATGCCGCCGATGGTCTGGAGCTGGTCGGTCGTCGGGTTGATCGCGAAGAGCGTCGTCGAGGCGCCAGCCGTGGCGGGGGCGATGTTCACACGGTCGTAGGCCGCAGCGCTCACGCCCTGGGCAGCCGGGGTGAGCGCCGTGTCGTTGCCGGCGAGGATGCCGTTGTTCGGGTTCGCGCGCAGGTTCTTGTCGGCGTCGTCGACGATCCGGATGCGGTCGACGGCCGGGTTGAAGTCGAAGCCGAAGTTCGCGCCAGCCGAGACGGTGAGCACGTTCGCGGCGTTGACCACCGTGGCGACGGCCGTCGCCGGATCGATCTTGTAGATGTGCGCCGTCGTGCCGTCGACGCCGAGGCCGAACAGCCCGGGCGTCGCGCCGGTCGCGGCGTCCGCGGCAAGCGGGATCCAGCGGTAGTCGATGCCTTCCAGGCGCTCGTTGCCGACGAGCCCGGTCACGGCCCGACTGCTCGTGACGGTGCCGGGGGTCGCGGTGTCGAACTGCACCAGCG
Source organism: Solirubrobacteraceae bacterium (assembly GCA_032119595.1). Taxonomy (GTDB): domain Bacteria; phylum Actinomycetota; class Thermoleophilia; order Solirubrobacterales; family Solirubrobacteraceae; genus JAGIBJ01. The sequence continues at coordinate 904,815 of JAUMBQ010000006.1, forward strand.
CGTCGTTTGCGCCGCCGCCGACGAGGCCGACGGCCGGCTGCGCGAAGGCCCCCGGCGCGGCTCCGAGTGTCGCGGCCGCGGTGGCCAGTCCAATGATCGTGCGACGCATGGCGACGCCTCCCTCGTGTGAGCGGGCTGGGCAGCCCGCGGATCCCGGACGCCGTGCGGCGTCGCTTACCGCCATTTCTAACTTTGGGGCCTTACGCCGCCATGAACCGACGGGAAACATCAGCGTAACGCCGCGGGGCAGGCCTGCGGCCACGACGCCGCGACCAGCGTCATGCGACTTCGGCGTCGAGCCCGTCGACCAGCGTGGCAAGGTCGACCAGCGTGATCCGGCGATCTTGGACGGCGGCCTCAGCGAGGTCGGGGCTGAATCCGGCCCGGCCGAACAGCACGATCTCAGGGCCCATCGCGGGCACCTTCAGCCGACCCTCCTGAGCGATCGCCGGGATCTTGAACTCCCGCAGGTCCGTCAGAACCTTGAGCGGCATCTCGGCGTTGGTCCACTTGCACTCCCCCACCAGCATGACGGTGGAACGATTGGCGGCCACGATGTCGATCTCTTCGGTCAGCCTGGCTTTGGTACGCCGGTGCCTGTTGAGGGCAGGTCCCCACCAGCTCCCCACGTTCGGAGCGGTAGAGCCGTAGGTCAGCCGCGTGTATCGCACGCAGAGTTCCTCGTAGGTCGAAGCCACGAACCCAGGAAGATGCTCGGCGATGTCTGCCTCCCAGAGATCCTCGGGGCGAAGACCGTTCTGCAGGCCGTCTTGGTTAGGAAAGACCCACCGAAACCAAAACCGAATGAAGCCGTCACTGACGCGGTGCTTGCTCGCTCGCGAACTCGAGTTGGCGCCAATCGGCTTGGAGGTTTCGACGAGTCGCATGTCCCTCAGCCGCTCCAGATACGGAGCGAGCTGCTGCGCGCTGACCTGCAACCGGTCTGTCAGGTGCGCGGTCTGCGCCGCGCGCTTTGAGAGCTCCTCGAGGATCGAAAAATAGGTCGCGGGGTTATGCAACTCCTGCTCGAGCACGGCACGCGGGTCGTTGAACAGCGGCCCTCGGGGAGAGAGGACATGGCTGCAAACACCCAGGCCGATATCGCCGTGCCCAAGCTCTCCGAGGTAGCGCGCCATACCGCCCGTAATCGCGTAGCGCGTGATGCGTTGCTCAGGGTCGTCGCTGGCGTCGGTAAGCCGCCTGCCCTCGGCGAAGCTCAGCGGCCATACATCCATCGGGCGCAGTCGACCGTGGAGCGGGCTACTGGCGTGCAGCAAGGACTCCATCTGCCCGATCAACGACCCACACAACAGGATCTTGGTTTGCGAGGCGTCGCGTTGCTCCTCCATAACGACCTGAATCTCGCTCAGGACTTCGTCCCGCGCTCGCCCTTCCGGGAGCAAAAACGGAAACTCGTCGATCACGACCAGCAGTCGCTCCGTGCGCCCCAGGTCGTAAAGCAATTTGAAGAGCGCCGGGATGTCAGCAATGTCCGGACGCAGCCCCAGCACGCCTTCCAGTTGCGACGCGAATCGCGCCATCTGCGTGCTCTGCAGTCGCTGGTCCGCGACCAACAGCACTGCTGGCTTTCCATCTGCGAAGCGTCGAAAGAGCCACGATTTGCCGACTCGGCGGCGGCCCACGAGCGCCATCGCGTCTCGACTCGGACTCTCCCACCATGCCTCGAGCTGAGCCAGATCGGAGGTCCGATTGATGAAGCTCGCTCTTGCCGGCCAGACATAAGGGTCCACAGTAGAAATCATCTTAGGCTAATTTGGGCCAGCGTATGCGGAGCCGAGTAGGCCCAGTACCGCCACTGAGCATAAAACATTTTAGACTAACCCGAAATAGTCAATCAAGCTGTGGCTCTACGCAGTCACCCGCCGAAGGCCTCATGCCGCGTCAGCCGGCGCGGCGGGGCAGGATCGTGACCGGCCCGTCGAGAGCGACGACGACCTCGTCGCCGACGCGGAACGTCGGCTGGCCTAGCCGGCGTGAGCGCAGCGTCGCGCCGTCGGGCAGCGCAAGCACGAGGAGCTGGTCGTGCCCGAAATACTGGCGCTCGGTCACGACCGCCTTGACCGGGCCGGGTTTGCCCGCCGCCCGGTCGCCGAGGCCCGCGGCCTGGCCGCCCGCCTGGCCAGTGGCCTGGCGGCTGGCGTGGTCGTGCGCTGGACTCCCGCCGATGCGCGTCACGGCCACGCACTCCGGCCGCACGAGCACGTCGACCGGGCCTTCGAGGTCGGGCGAGGCGATGTCAGCGAGGACCGTCGACACCCGGCCGCCGCGCGCGTCGCCCTCGAGCACGTCGATCTCGCCGAGGAACGCTCCGACCCAGCGCGAGGCCGGCACGAGGTAGACCTCTTCGGGGGTGCCGATCTGCTCGATCCGACCGTCGTGCATCACGGCGACGCGGTCGGCGACGGAGAGGGCCTCGTCTTGGTCGTGGGTCACGAGCAGCGCGCTCACGCCAGCCAGGCGCAGTAGGTCGCGAACCTCCCCGCGCACCTCGGCCCGAAGCGCGGCATCAAGGCCGGAGAATGGTTCGTCGAGGAGTACGACGGCGGGCTCGGGCGCGAGTGCTCTGGCGAGGGCGACACGCTGCTGCTGGCCACCGCTCAGCTCGGCCGGCATGCGATGCCCGAGGTCGGCGAGTCCGACGAGTTCCAGCACCTCCGCGACGCGCGCCGGATCCGGCCGGCGCCCGAGGGCGTAGCCGACATTCTTGGCGACATTGAGGTGCGGGAACAGCGCGTAGTCCTGGAACACCATGCCCAGGCGGCGGGCCTCCGGTGCGACCTGGATGCCAGCGGCCGCATCAACGACGGCCCGGCCGCTGATCGAGATGCGGCCCGCATCGGCCCGCTCGAAGCCGGCGATGAGTCGCAGCATGGTCGTCTTGCCGCAACCGCTTGGCCCCAGCAGCGCGACGATCTCGCCGCGGCCCACGGTCAGGTCGAGCCCGTCGACGGCCTGCACGTCGCCGTACGCCTTCGACACGCCGACGCACGCGATCGCGCAGGTCGTGCCCGCGGGGAGGTCGGCGCCGAGCGGCGCCCCCGCAACCGCGGTGCCAGCCGTCGCGGCGGCGCGGGCGCTGGTGGCGGGAGAGTCGGGCGTTGCGGGGGTGTCGGGCACGGCAGTCACTTGTCGCGCGTCAACAGGAGGAAGAGCGGAGGGGCGCTGACCACCAAGAGTACGAGGGCGGGGATGGCTCCCGCTTCGAAGGCGGACACATTCGACTTCTTCCAGATCGACGTGGCGAGGGTGTCGAAGCCGGTCGGGGCCAGCAGGATCATGGTCGGCAGCTCCTTGATCGCCGTGAGGAACACGAGCGCGCCGCCGGCCAAGGTGCCGCCCATCGCAAGCGGCGCAGTGATCGTCGCCCAGACTGCGAGTGGTCCGCGACCCGCCGAGCGCCCCGCCTCCTCGACCGACCGCGGCACTTGAAGCAAGGCCGTGCGCATCGGCCCGAGCGCGAGCGGGAGGAAGTGCACGACGAGCGCGAAGATCACGATGCCCAGCGTCTGGTACGCCCACGGCGCGGCGCGGGTGCCGACAAACACGAGCGACAGCGCCACCACGATTCCGGGGAGCACGTAGCCGCTGGAGCTGACCGCCTCGATCACGCGCGTGCGCGGACCTTGGTGGCGGGCGGCCAGCAGCGCCACGGGCGACGCGACCACGACGGCCGCCACCGCCGCGGCACCGGCCGTGAGGAGCGAGTTGCCGGCGAACTGGGCGATCGAGGCCCAGTCGGGGGAGCCTGCGACGGCTCGGGCCGACCACACCACGAGCGTCCCGAGCGGGATGACGAGGGCGATGCCCACGACTGCGGAGCAGAACAGCAGCGCCGGCACCTTCCATGGGCCGAGCGGCACCGGGCGCACGGCCCGTGCGGTGCCGGGCGAGGTGCGCACGCCGCTGCGGCGATCGCGGATCCGCGCTTCGGCGAAGTAGAGGACGAGCATCACGGCAACGAGCAGCGCGGCGAGCGTGGCGGCGCCGGTGCGGTCGAAGCTCGCGCGATACGACTGGTAGATGACGCGCGTGAACGAGTCGAAGCGCAGGATCGACACGGCCCCGAAGTCCGACAACGTGTAGAGCACCGCGAGCAGGGCCCCGGCGCCGATCGCTGGCACGAGCTGCGGCAGCGTGACCGTGCGGAAGACCGCGACGGGGCCTCGGCCCATGCCGCGGGCGGCCTCCTCGAGGGCTGGATCCAGTCGCCGCATCGCAGCGCGCACGGGGAGCAGCACGAGCGGATAGGTGAAGAGCGTGAGGACGAGCCACGCACCGCCGAAGCCATAGATCCAGTCGGTCTGGAGCAAGACGCCGCCGGGCCCAAGCGCGCTGACGAACAAGTACGCGCCGATGTAGCTCGGCACCACGAACGGCAGCACGGTGAGGACCGTCCAGAGCTGGCGGCCGGGCAGGTCGGTGCGGGTGGTGAGCCACGCGAGGCTGATCGCCAGCGTCGTGGTGGTGGTCGACACGGCGGCGGCGAGCAGCAGTGAGCGGCCGAGCAGCGCGGCGGTGCGCGGTCGCCAGAACGCTTCCCACGCGGCGGCGGGTTCCCCGGCGATCACGATCACCAGGTAGAACAGCGGCACCGCCATCGCGGCGGCGCAGACGACGGCAGCCAGCAGCAGCGGCGCGGGGATGTCCCCGCGCCGCGGCAAGCGACTGGCTGCCGCCGGGAGGATCAGAGGACGCCGGCCTTCTCGATGAGCGCGAGGGTGCCCTCGAGGTCGTCGAGGTTGCTGAGGTCGAGCTTGGGCTGCTGGATCTCAGCCAGCGGCGGGACGCCTTCCGGTGACGGCGTGGTGCCGGCCAGCGGGTACTCGAAGGTCTTCTCGGCGAAGAACTTCTGGGACGCGTCGCTCAGCAGGAAGTCGATGAGCTTCTGGCTGTTTTCGGTCTGCTCGGAGCTCTTCAGGATGCCGGCGCCGGCCACGTTCACGAGCGCGCCGACGTCACCACCGGGCAGGAAGTGCAGGCCAACCGGGTACTCCTTGCCTTCCTTGGCGGCCGTCTCGAGCACGTAGTAGTGGTTGATGAGGCCGAGCTGCACTTCGCCGCTGGCGATCGCGTCGCGCACGAGGCCGTTCTTCTCGTAGGCCTTGGCGCCGTTGGCCTTCATGTCCTTCAGCCATTTCTCGGCCGTGGCGTCGCCCTCGACCTTGCGCAGCGCGGTCACGAACGCCTGGAAGCTGGCGTTCGTCGGCGCCCAGCCGACCTTGCCCTTCCACTTGGCATCGGTCAGCTCAAGCACGCTCTTGGGCAGGTCGGCTTCCTTCACTTCGCGGGTGTCGTAGGCCACGACGCGCGCGCGGCCCGACGTGCCGACCCAGGTGCCTTCGGCGGAGCGGAATCCAGCCTCGACCTTGTCCAGGGTGGCCTGCGGCAGCGGCGCCAGGAGGCTTGCCTTCTGGAGGGCGCCGAGCGCGCCGGCGTCCTGGCCGAAGAACACGTCGGCCGGGGAGTTGTCGCCCTCTTCGCGGATCGTCGCCGCCAGCTCGGCCGTCTCGGCGTAGCGCACATTCAGCTTCACGCCGGACTCCGACTCGAACTGCTTGAGCAGCGGAGCGACGAGTTCTTCCTCGCGGCCGGAGTACACGGTCAGCTCGGCAGCCTTGGCGGTGCCGGACGCCGTCGTGGATTCCGGCTCATCATCGCCGCATGCGCCGAGGCCAAGAGTGACGGTCGCCGCAAGGGCGGCAACCAGGGAACGAGTGATGCGCATCGCGGAAACGAGCTCCTACCGGTTCGAAGTTGGGTGGGATCCTAGGCCGCCGAACTGGTGCGTTCGGGCTACCTAATTAGGATGACCTTACACCGCGAGCGGCGAGGCGTGCCGCCCCGCCCGTGTGACGTTGAGCGAAGCACGCCTGCTCCGCGGCGCCGCGCCGGGGCTCGCGCCGTGGGCTCCGTTTAGCCCGGCATCCGACCGATCCTCAACCCACGAGGGCCGGACGCGGTCCTAGCCCCGATTCGCTCGCCGCACCCGGCGCTGGTTGAGCACCTTGCGGGTGGCGGCCGGCGTCGCCTTGGTCTCCAGGAACTTCAGCGCCTGCACGTACAGAAGGCTGGCCGGGCGGGGGGCGATCTCGGCCATGCGCAGCCCGGCGAGGAACTCCTCGGGGCCTTCGAAATCGGGCATGCGGATGCGGACGGAGCCGAGGCCCTGGGCGACGTGGGCGTCGGACCCGGCGCCCATCGCGAGGCGGTACTTCTGGGCGAAGCGGCGGGCCTCGTCGTTGAAGGTGCCGACGGCCACGCGGGGATTGAAGATCTCGATGGCATCGATGTCGTCGAGTACATCCAGCAGATGCTCGTAGTCGGGCACGGAGTGCATGCGGTCAAACGGGTGCGGCACGTAGACCACACCGCCCTGGCGCTTGATCTCGGCGATGGTCTCCTGGAGGGTGAGTCCGCGCGGGATCTTCTCCTGGATGAAGAGGCCGATCACCTCGCCCTGCGACGCGGTCTTGACCTCCTCGCCCACGATCACCTTCATGCCGTACTGCGCGGCAAGCTCGGCAGCTTCTAGGGCCCCGTCGATCTCGTTGTGATCGGTGACGGCGATCGCGCCGAGGCCACGCTCGCGGGCCGTCGCGAGCAGCACCTCGACCGGCGTGGCGCAGTCGTGCGAAGTGTCGGTGTGCATGTGCAGATCGACGTCGATCAGCGGCCGATCCTCGAGCCGCTTGCGCATCGCGGGCGCGACGCGCGGGTCGCGGCGACGGGCGAGGATCGAGCGATACGCATCCTCCACGGCATCCACCACGCGGGCCGGCCGTTGGGCGGCCCGCACCGTGCCGCCGGCGCTGTGCAGGCGGGCCAGCAAGGCACGGTCGCCCGCGAGCTTGACGATCGACGCAGCGATCGAAGAGGGGCTGCGAACGTCGATCCGCAGGCCGCGATCGTCCTGGCCGACGACCTCGAGGTGAGCAGCCAGGCGCGTGGCGATCGGCACGGCTCCGGCCGCGATGGCGCGCACCACGCCGACCGGGTTTGGCTCGGCCCCGTCGGAGGCGAAGATGGCGACATCGGCCCAGGCGAGGACGTCGGCCTCGGTGGCCTCGTCGTCGCCAGGGAGATAGGTGATCCGGCTGGCGAGGGCCGGCGCCAGCGGCGTCGACGTTGAGGGCCCGCGGCCGCTGATCAGGCGCGCCTCCCAGGCGACGTCGGCGGGGATCTCGCGCAGGCCGCGCAGGACCGTCCGCAACGCCGCGCGCTCCTCCTGCTCCACGTACGCGATGCGCAGCGGGGCAACGCCGGCCCCGGGCGCCGAAGCGGGCGCCTCAGTGACATCGCCGCTGCGCGCCGGCGCAGGCTTCGCGACGCCCGGCGCGATCGGCGTGACCGTGCCACCGAGCAGCGACTCGACCTCATGCGCGACACACAGCGAGGTGGCCAGGCGCGCGTCGAGGCGGCCAAAGCGCTGCTCGCGCATCTTCTTGGTGATCGGCGTCGACAGCTGGCGCTGCGGCGACGCGTGGAACGTCGCGACGTTCAGCGCGCCCGACGCCTTCAGCGCCGTGGCGGTGACCGATGGCGGCAGCGGGTCGTGCAGGTGACAGAGATCGAACGGGATCGCCGCGAAGAGGTCTTCGAGGGCGCGAGCGACGTCGACCGGTACGACGCCCTCACGGCGGCCGGCGCGCACGGGCGCCATCGCCTCGCCGATCGCGAGGACCCGCGGGGCCTCGCCTGGCGCGGGCAGGAGCGACTCGGGATTGGTGGCCAGCGCGGTGCGCACGGCGCGAATCTCAGCGCGGTCGCGTGAGGGCGCGACGAGCACCACGCGGTGCCCGCGCTCGGCGAGCCCCGCAGCGAGCAGCCGCGCGTGGCGCGACGCCTCGTGGTGGTCGTCGATCGGTCTCGGCGAGATCTGGGCGATCAGGAGCGAGCCAGTGTCGGTCACGACTCCCGAGTCTACGGGTGCGCCAAGGCGGATCGCCCCGGTCAGGAGGCGCGGCGACCGGCGCAGGCGGCTGCGTCATGTCGAACGCTGGTCCACCGGCACGGCGGCACGGCGCGGCTCCACTCTCCGCGGTGCCGATGAGGTGGCGATGCTCCGCTCCCTCCCGCTCTCCGCTCTGCGCCTTCCGGCGCGGCGCCTCGGCCTCCTCATGCTGCTCGCCGCGTTCGCCCTCGTCGGCACGCTCGCTTCGGCATCCCACGCGGCCCTGCCGATCGGCGAGTCCTTCGGCACCGTCGCCGAGAACCGCGCCGACGCGCTGGTCGACATCCCCCTCGACGACATGGGTTACGACCGCGCCACCCGCTGCGTGAAGGGCCCGACCAAGGGCGCCCTCGCCCTCGTGAAGGAACTCCCCAAGCTTTCGCCCCGCGGCACGCTTTGGGGCATCATGCGCTGCGAAAAGTGGGGCAAGAAGTCAGCGTCGCTGCATGCCGAGGGGCGCGCGATCGACTGGCACCTTGATGCGCGCAACGCCGCCGACCGCGCCGATGCTGAGCGCCTCATCCGCGAACTCCTGGCGCCCGACGCAAGCGGCCAGCCGTTCGCCCTGGCGCGCCGACTCGGCGTGCAGGCCGTGATCTGGGACTGCCGCTCCTGGTGGGGCGGCGACAGCCTCCAGCGCTACTCCGCCTGCCAGGGCAAAGGCGGCAAGTGGAACCCGAAGGTCGACGACACCACCGCCCACCGCGACCACGTCCACCTCGAACTCAACAAGCGCGGCGCGGCGCTGGCCACCAGCTGGTGGACCGACGGCCCAGGCCGGGCCGCCGCGCGCAGCGTCAGGTAGCGCCGGCGCCTTCCGGCTTGCAAGCTCCCGACACGCGAGAGCCTGCAAGCCGACAAGGGCCCCCTACGGCTTGGGGGTGAGGTTCAGCAAGATGGCATTGCCCTTACCAGCGGTCAGCGGGCTGATGATGCCGGTCAGCGCACCACAGCCAGCGAGGTCGCTGATCGCGAACGTGCCGGCGATCGGTCCGCCCTGAAGCGGGAAGAACGTCGGCTGCGTCGACTTCAGCACGGAGCTGGAGACCTGCTTGGCCTGGCAATTCGCTCCACCCGCAAGCTCGATCCCGAAGAGCGTGACCTTCGGGAGCTTGATGCGGAACTTCGCGTTCGCCGTCAACACGCCACCGGTCAAACGACCGGTGACCTTCTCCGTCGGCACGATCACGACCTGAGCCGTGACCGGCAAGAAGCCAAGCGCGGTCAGGTTGCCGGACGTCTTGTTCAACAACAGGTCGGCATTGAAGCAGCCGGACGGAACGCCGAGCTTCGCGTTGATCGAACCGGTGAGGGGCAGCGAGCCCTTGACCAGCGTCTTGAGCGTCGCCGAACCAGCCAGCGAGTACTTGTAATCAACCTGCGTCGGCTCACTCACCGTCGCGCAATCAACGGGACCCGGCGTCACCGTCGGCGTGGGCGTGGGCGTCACGGTCGGCGTGGGCGTCACGGTCGGGGTCGGGGTTGCGCTCAACGTCTCGAACTTCGCAGTCGGTCCGATCTTGGCCAGCTCGCCGTTCGATGGCTTGAGGGCAACGACGTAGTAGCGGTAGGTGGCCCCGGGCAGAAGGCCGGTAATGATCGAGCACCCGTTGTCCTCCGGGAAGAACGGGTCGGTGGACACGTTGAAGCTGTCGATCGTCGAGATGTAGACGCCCTTCGGGTACGGGTCGAAGACCGGGCCGAACGTTCCGAACCAGCAGACCTTCGCGCCCGATGGCGTGATGTCGGTGACCGTCGCGGTCGGAGCGGGCCACGGCTCGGGGGTCGGCGTCGGCGGGAAGATCGGCGTCGGCGTCGGGCTCGGCGTTGGGGGCGCAGACGGGGTCGGCGTCGGGTTGTCGATCCCAGCCCAGAAGTCCGCGATCTTCGCCGGCTGACCTGCCGGCGACAGCGTGCACGAAACCGCGAACGTATTCGGGTTTCCGTCGGCATTGACCGAGTCCAGGTCCTGGGCGTACGTGCCGTCGGGCAGCTTCGCCTTCAGGAGGAGCCCGAGCGACTCCAGAGCGACTGTGCCCGGACCATCGCCCGAACTGAGCGGAAGGAGCACCCGGACCTCAAACGGCTGCAACGAGCCAAATGGCGAGGCAACGGGCATTTCCGGGATGCCGATGAACGGGGCCCGCAGCGGGAACGACCCCGCGAACCCCGGAGCGGTCACCTTGACCGATCCCGTCGGAGCACCTTCGATGGACGTCGCGCCGATGATGTCAATCGGGAGGGGCGACGACGGCGTCAGCGTCAGAGCGACCATGCCGGTCTGACCCACCCCGCGCGGAATCTGCGCGGGGAACGACGCATCCACCTTCACCTGCATCGGCTGCGCACCCACGAACGGGTACGTGCAGCTATACGTCAGCGTTGTCTGCGTAACTGCCGCGGCCGGGGCGGCGGCAACACCGGCGGTCGCGGCGACGGCTCCAGCCGCCGCTAGAGCCAGACGGCGATAGTTGCGACGCAATGGCGCGAGTGAGCGAGATCCCCTCATCGGGACTCCTCTTTCTTAAACGGGACAGGTGCTTCCACGGTTCCCTGCACAAGGACAACTGCGCACACCGAGAATGGAGAAACAGAGGCCAGTCTCTCCCGCCACTATCACCCTGTCAAGCGAGAACCCGATACGTCGCGGCTTTGTTTGCTTCGCCTCCACGTGAAAGCTGTTTCTTGACCGGAGATCCGCTTAGCTGCACACGTCACTCGTGCTCGACCAGTACGCCCACCAGGACGCGCCAACCCGCTGGCCATCGACCGGCTCGACGGTCGCGTCGTACGGGTTCACGCCGCCACATTCGTCGCCTTCGCCCTGACCGACCTCCAGGCTCAGCGTGTCCGCGAAGTCATCGCCCGCCACCGACTCCCAGCGGCCGACCACGACGCGCCTGCCCTTCGGCTTCAGCGGCACCAGCAGACCCTGTGGAGCGCCGGTCGTTGGTGACACGGCCGGGGTCGGTGTCGCCGCCGGTGTGGTCTCGCCGACCGGCTCGGGACGCTCCTGCGGCGACGAGATCGCCATCACGAGCGTGCCGCGCGTGGTCACCCAGGCGGCCCCTTCACCCGTCGCGAGCAACCGACTGACTTTGACATCGGTGCTGCTGCCCCTGCCGGTGGTCGGCCGAAGCCCACGCATCCAGACGTAACCGCGCGACACGTCGGCGATCCAGATCGCGTCCTCGCGAGTCCCGGGCTTCTTGACGGTCCAGGCCACAGTCTGACCATCGAACGACGCCTGGCTTGCCTTGTTCCACGGGCCGAGCTTGAAGCTCTTCGGCCTCTGGTCATAGAACGCGGTGCAGCCGTACAGGACGTTCTTGCCCTTCACCTTGCCTGGCCAGAGGACGCTGCCGCCGGTGCGCGCGAACTCGCCGGTGTGTTGCGGGCAGCCAGCGGCGCGAGCCGCGGCCGGACCGACGGCAGCAACCAGCACGGCGAGCAAAGGAACCAGAGCGAGATGAGGGCGGCGCATGACCCGACGCTACGCCCCGAAGGCTCCGAGATCGAGCAGACCAAAGCCGCGCGTCTGACCCTCGGTATCCGAGAGCCAGAAGCGCGGCCGAACCAACTAGTTGTTGGGCGTGAGGTTCAGCAGGATCGCGTTGCCCTTGCCAGCGGTCAGCGGCGAGACGATGCCGGTGAGGGCACCGCAGTTCGCGAGGTCGCTGATGGCGAACGTGCCAGCGATCGGTCCGCCCTGAAGCGGGAAGAACGTCGGCTGCGTCGACTTCAGCACCGAGCTGGAAACCTGCTTGGCCTGGCAATTCGCGCCGCCAGCGAGCTCAACGCCGAACAGCGTCACCTTCTGCGGCTTGATCCGGAACTTTGCATTCGCCGTGAGGACACCGCCCGTCAGACGGCCAGTGACCTTCTCCGTCGGAACAATCACGACCTGGGCCGTGACCGGCAAGAAGCCGAGCGCGGTCAGATTGCCGGACGTCTTGTTCAAAAGCAGATCAGCCTTGAAGCAGCCAGACGGAACGCCAAGCTTCGCGTTAATCGAACCGGTGAGCGGAAGCGAGCCCTTGACCAGCGTCTTGAGCGTCGCCGAACCCGCCAGCGAGTACTTGTAGTCGACCTGCGTCGGCTCATTGATCCCTTCGCAGCCGATTGGCTGCGGGATCGGCGTGGGCGTCGGCGTGGGCATGACCGTGGGCGTGGGCGTCGGCGTGGACCCGCCAATCTCGAACGTCGCGATCTCCGTGGACTGCGACGTCGGCGACGGAGTGCACGGGATGAGGTCCCGCGGGACGCCGGGGACCGGTTCACCGATCTCGTCGATCGGCTGGAGGCTCATCGCGAAAGACTTCAGTGCGATCGTTCCGGCCGATTCCGGGCCGGCCGCAGGAAGCTCGAACTTGAGGGCGTACTGATGCGGCGCCCAGACCGGCTCGGAGACCAGTTCCTGGCTCGCGACCGGCCACTGAACGGGCAAGCCACCGCTGCCTGGGTTGACGTCTGCCGTCATGACGAGCTGTCCATCACCCCACCCGCCGACGAACGAACCGTCGTCCTCCGGCTGAATCGCTCTGACCGTTACGACAGCATCGGTCACCGCGCCCCGGTTGATGACCGCGGGAATCGAGGTCTGCGTCTCCACGCTCACGGGCTGAGACCGTCCGTCCGGGTAGGCACAGCTATAGCTCAGCGTCTTCTGATGGATGACGGCGGCGGCCGGAGCAGCGGACACCAACGCGGACGCGGTGATGATCCCCGCGAGCATGAGGATGCGATGGGGGCGGCGCGTGAGCGGCGCGGAACAAGTTGCCATCAGAAGGCTCCTCGGGACAGATGGGACGACCTGCGCGTCGTGGACCCAGCGCGCGGACAAGCGCCTTGAGACCACGAACACACGAGCACTATCCCCAGCGGGAACCGCTATGTCAATAGAGGAGTCGCAACGGATCGACGCGGAACCTAGCGCGGCGTCAAAACGCTCTCCACAACCCCTGTCCGAGGCAAGCCCGCCGCCACCTCCGTGGCGCTCCTACAGCCGCGCCGCGAGCTCGCTGGCCTGCTTGATCGCGCGCTTGGCGTCGAGCTCGGCGGCGACGTCGGCGCCACCGACGAGATGCGTCGAGACCCCCGCTGCAACGAGCGCCTCGTGCAGGTCACGGCGCGGCTCCTGGCCGGCGCAGATGACGACGTGGTCGACGTCAAGCACACGCTCGCCGACAACGCCGTCGACCGTGATGTGCAGCCCAGCGTCGTCGATGCGCGTATACGCGGCGCCACCGATCATCTCCACGCCCTTGTGCTGAAGGGCCGCGCGATGCACCCAGCCGCTGGTCTTGCCGAGCCCGGCGCCAACCTTCGTCGTCTTGCGCTGAAGCAGGTAGACCTTGCGCGGCGAGGGCTCGTGCTCACCCTTAACCAGACCACCGTCGGCGAGTTCGGGATCCGTCACGCCCCACTCGCGCTGCCATGCCTGGAGATCCAGCGTCGGCGACGTGTCGTGGGTGAGGAACTCGCTCACGTCAAAACCGATGCCACCGGCACCGATCACCGCAACGCTCTGGCCGAGCGTAACGGCGCCGGTGATCACGTCCGCGTAGCCGACCACCTTGGGGTGGTCGATGCCGTCGATTGCCGGCATCCTTGGCTCAACGCCGGTCGCGAGCACGACCTCGTCGTGGCCGCCCGCGATGAGCTCCTCCGCGGTGATCGCCGCGCCGAGCTTCTGCGTGACCCCGGTCAGTTCGAGCTGACGGCCGAAGTACCGCAGCGTCTCGACGAACTCCTCTTTCCCGGGGATCCGCTTGGCGAGGTTGAACTGGCCGCCGATCTCGTCGCTGGCATCGATCAGCTCGACGGTATGCCCACGCTGCGCGAGCACCGTCGACGCCGCCAACCCAGCTGGGCCAGCACCGACGACCGCGATCCGCTTGCTCGCTGTCGTCGGCAGGTAGTTCAGCTCCGTTTCGCGGCCGGCACGCGGGTTCACGAGACAGGTCGCATGCTGGCGCTTGAAGATGTGATCCAGGCAGGCCTGGTTGCATGCGATGCAGGTGTTGATCTCGTCCGCCCGGCCCTCCTGCGCCTTGATGGCCCAGTTCTCGTCGGCGAGCAGCGGCCGAGCCATCGAGATGAGATCGGCGTCGCCGCGAGCGAGCACGTCCTCGGCGACCTCCGGCGTGTTGATGCGGTTCGACGCCACCACCGGAATCGACACGTGCGGGCGCAACTTGCCGGTGACCCAGGTGAAGGCTGCCCGCGGAACTGAGGTCACGATCGTCGGGACGCGCGCCTCGTGCCAGCCGATGCCGGTGTTGATGATCGTCGCCCCGGCGGCCTCAATGCCCTGGGCAAGCTCGACGACCTCGTCCCAGCTCTGTCCGCCGGGCACCAGGTCGAGCATCGAGAGTCGGTAGACGATCACGAAATCCGGGCCGACGAGCTCCCGCGTGCGCATCACGATCTCGAGCGGAAGCTTCATCCGGTTCGCCGCCGACCCGCCGTACTCGTCCTTGCGGTGGTTCGTCGCCGCCGAGATGAACTGGTTGATGAAGTACCCCTCCGACCCCATGATCTCCACGCCGTCGTACCCGCCCTCGCGCGCGAGGAGTGCACTCTTGGCGAAGTCGTCGATCGTGCTGCGCACGCCGCGAGTGGTGAGTGCCCGTGCCTTGAACGGGTTGATCGGGGCCTTCGTGGCCGACGCCGACACGTTGAACGGGTTGTAGCCGTACCGCCCTGCGTGAAGGATCTGAAGCGCGATCTTGCCGCCGCCGTCGTGCACCGCATCGGTGATCACGCGGTGTTTGGAGGCCGCACTCTTCGTCGCCAGGCGCGAGCCGAACGGCGACAGCCAGCCTTCGCGGTTCGGCGCAAAGCCGCCGGTGATCATGAGGCCCACCCCGCCGCGCGAGCGCTCGGCGAAGTACTCCGCGAGCTTGGGGAAGTCGCTGGCCTTGTCTTCCAGCCCCGTGTGCATCGACCCCATCACGATGCGATTGCGCAGCGTCGTGAACCCCAGGTCGAGCGGCTGGAACAGGTGCGGATAAGGCGAGGCCATAACAGAGTTATACCGATGGTTCGAAGCGCGCCGACGGCCCCTGGACAGAGGGCTTCAGCGACGCTAGGGGAAGGCGGTCACGTTGACAGACGCGCCCCGCGCCTCACGAGGCCGCCAGCGCAGCCTCGATCGTGATCGCCAGACCGGGACCCACCAGATCGATGTCCTCCGAGACCAGCGTCCACCCGTGACGCTGTGCGATCGCGGCATACGAGGCGTCGTAGAAGGTCAAGCCATGCTCCTCAGCCAATCGAGCCGCCGCCACGACATCATCATGCGTCAAAGACTGTGGCTCCCCACAGATCGCGGCCAAGAGCGCGCAACTTTCGATGGCCGCCGCCGCCCTCCCCGGATGAATCCTCCCGATGGTGTTCGCGATCTCGTACACCGCGAGCGTCGTGGTCACCAGCTCGTGCTCGCCGATCAGCTCCCTCGCCGAAATGGCACCAGGTGTCGAGTCCGGCAGCGTCCAATTCACGGCGACACTCGCGTCGACCAGGAGTTTGGACGCCTCGTGACCAGCCGCGAGCGCCGGCTTCATGCGCCAGCCAGCCGCTTGCGGTCTGCGCGGAGTTCAGCGACAACGTCCACCGGACCGGCCCAGCCTGCAGCGAGGCGGTCGAGACGACTGATGATCTCGTCGCGAGGCATGGCCAGCTCGCCGACCTCCCGGCGCGCGGCAAGCTGCAACAGCCCACTGCGACTCGTGCCCCGCCGCGCCGCCTCGGAATCCACGCGCGCCAGCAAGTCATCGGGAAACGACACCATTACCTTGGCCATACCCAGAGGATATACCGCGTGGCAATACCTTCAGACGCCCTGCGCGATCGTTGCCGACCGAAGGTCGATGGGCCGCGGCGGCGCAGCCGCGAAGTCAAGCCCCGTCGACCCCGTTCAGCCCTGGCGAGCTGGCACAACGACTGACGCCTGTGCACTATGAATGCCGATGGGTTGGGAGCGACACCGCCGCGCGGCACCGCGCGCTTCTGGCGTCCCGTCTTCCGCGGGCCCTGCGAGGACACCCCGATTGGACCTCGAAGCCCTCTATGCCACAGAGTCCAAAACGCTGCTGGTGCACCTCACACACCGCACGGCCGACCCTCAGATCGCCCTGGACCTCTGGGCGGAGACCTTCGCCCAGGCGTACGCCTCCAGAGACTCCTTCCGCGGGTCCACCGATGCGGAAGCTGGAGCCTGGCTCCATGGAATTGCTCGCAACCTGCTCGCGCAGTTCTATCGCCGTGGGACGATCGAGCAGAATGCCCTGCGCAAGCTTGCCCTGGAACGGCCACCGGCAACGCCTGAGGTCCTCGCCGAAGTCGAGCGCGAAGCCGGACTCCAGGAACTTCGGCGGGACCTGGCCGGAGCGCTCTCTTCGTTGACGCCGGCGCTCCGTGAAGCGGTGCAGCTGCGTGTGGTGGATGAGTTGGGGTATCCGGAGGTCGCCGCGCGCCTTGAGATCTCCGAGGTCAGCGCGCGGGCTCGTGTATCCCGCGGCCTGGCCGCCCTCGCTGATCGTCTCGACGGTACGGCGCTCCAGGAGCGAACCGCATGACCGATCTCAGGTCACCCGACGAGACGCCGGCGCTCGACGACTACGTCAACGCGTTCGGTCAAGAATTCGCGGCAGCGATCGCCGACGATGCGGCCGCGGCGCCCAGCCTCGCGCGCCCCGCGCAGGCGCGCAAGCTCCGGCGCCGGCTCGTTCGCTTCGGCGGCATCGGGGTGGCCACGCTCGCCGCGGTGGCGGCGGTCGTCGTCTTCCTCCCGATCCTGCCGTCCCCGGGGCAGCACGATGTGGTGTCGGGCGCCCGGGCCAAGCTCGGCAAACCGGGCATGATCCTGCACTACGTCATCTCCACCGGAATCAGGAGCGGGCCAAGTGAATCGGGCCCCTGCGCGGCGCGCCAAACGGAGATCTGGCAGACGACACTGGGTCCGTTGCGCTTCCGGACGCTGGACTCACCGGAGGACCCGAAATGTGGGCGGAGCATGCTCGCCGACGGCACCTTCACGCGCGGTCCGATCGAGTCTTCCAGCGAGCCCGGACGGACCGTGACGTATTACCCGGCGCTCCGCAAGATGCTCGTGATGACCGGAAGCTCCGGGACGCTGACCGGTGGACTTCCCGCCCTGGACCCCGCCAACCAGTCCGGTGCCGGCGAACTCATCACCACCCTTCGGCGCCTGTTCCGGGAGCGCCGCCTCCGCGAGCTGAAGCGAGGCCGCGAGGGCGGCCGCGACGTGGTCTACCTGGTGGGCAAGGTAGACAAGGCGCCGGGAACGAAGTCCACGTTCCACCTGAAGTACATCGTCGATGCGCAAACCTATGCTCCGGTCAGGCTTGAGCGCCGCATGGTGACGCGCTTCCGTGGCGTCGGCTACGCATCAACGTCGGTCTGGCGCTTTTCCAAGTACGAGCAGCTGCCCGTGACCCCGGCGAACGAAACGCTGCTCACCATCCGGCCGACCGGCCCCGTGAAGATCACGACGAAGACCCTCGACGAGTTCCGCGCGGACGCCGAGCGAAGGGATGCGCAGAACGAGGCCAACCGCAAGGCGCGCGCGAAAGCGCGCACCAAGTAGCGCCGCAGCTCAGCTCGGCAACACCGTGACCGGCACCGGCGCGTGATGCAGGATCTCGACGGCGCGGCTGCCGAGGAAGGTGCGCAGCGGGCCACCACGCGAGCGAGAGCCGACGACGAGGACCTCGCCTGGCGCCCAGTCGATGGCGTCGATCGCAGCCCGCCACGTTGGGCCGTCGCCGAACTCCGTGGTGATGAAGCGGGACGGGAGACCGAGGTTGGCGATGCCTCGCACGGCCTCGTCGACCGTGACCTGCATCTGCTCGTGCCAGGCCTGGGAGATCTGGGCCGCGTAGCCCTGCGACGTGTAAAGCGACCCGCTGCCCGTGTCGCGCACGAAGAAACTGATCGCGCGCAGCATGCTGTCGATCCGATCGGCGAGGACGGCGCCATATTCGAGGGCCTGCCGGCTGCCGTCGCCCGGACCAAACGCGACGGTGACCCGCCGGATCGGGTGTTCGGAATACGCCCGCGCGTACCCGACGGGCGCGATGTGCACCGGGACCGCGGCTGCGTGAAGGAGCCCGGAGGCAACATCGCCGATGCGCGTACGCCCGTGCTCTCCGCGGTCCGCCGACCCGAGCACGAGGTGCGTCCCGCCGCGACGCTCGAGCACGTCGAGAAGCCCGGCTCGCACCGAGCGCGCACCAAACGCAAGCGTCGCGGTGAGCGCATCGCCGAGCACGTCGCGGGCCTCGGCCATGGCGGCCTCGGCGATGAGGTCGAAGTAGTCCTCGTCGCTCATTCCGTCGCGAAGCGGCGAAGGCACGCCCGGCGACACCACGACGACCGCCGCGGCGACGACCGGCTCACCGAGGACCTCGGCGAGTTCGCCCGCGAGGGCAAGCGGCGACGCGTTGTGATGCCCGGGCCGGACGGCGACGACAATCGCCATACGCGTCAGCCCTGCCGTACCGCGCCGCGCCGCAGGCGCGAGCTGGTCCGGAGCAACGCTGACACGATCACCGCTCCGAGTCTAGGGACGCCGGCGCGCCCTGACGAGCGCACATCGCGACCCACGAGCCGGCCGTCGATCCGAGCCGTGGCGCTACTGCAGGAGCGCCGACCCCTGCGCCAGCACACCCCTCGCCACGGACACGTCCACGGCGAACCGATCCTGCCGAGCCACCGACGTCGCGATCCCGGTCCAGAGGGCGAGCCGGAGGGCGACCAGCTGGCCGACGTCTCCGGGCGGCAGGTCACCAGCGTCGATCGCCAGCTGCAAGTCGTCCCGAAGGTGGTCGCCGACGGTCTCGATCCAGTGCACCAAGGTGCTCCCAGGCCCCTCTGAGACGAGGTCGTTCGACAGCAGGAGCCCACCAGCGCCGGCCAAGAAGGCCACTGGTTCATCGATGGCCAGCTGCATGATCGCCTCGCCCACGGCCGCTACGCGGTCGAGGGGAGTGCGCCCGGCACGCGACGCCTCAAGCGCCTCGAACCGAGGCTCGCTGACGTGCACGAGCAGCTCGATGACGAGGTTCTCCTTGCTTCCGAAGTGCGAGTAGATCGACCCGATCGCGACGCCGGCGTGGGCGGACACCTGCGCGATCGTCGTCGCTTCGATGCTCTGCGCCGTGAAGAGCAAACGGGCCGATTCGAGAATCGATCGCCGGGTACGGGGGCGGCGAGGGTCGGGGCGGCGCTGGGTCACGGAATCCAGGGGAATCGGGGGTGTAACGGAGGGTCGAGCGCGACTGTCCTCACGCTCGACCCCTCCGACGCAGCGAGAGGCGGGACCCAATGCTACGGCGGCAAACGGTACATCAGACGGCGTCACATTCAAAGCTTTGGTAAATCGCCTCATTATGGGCGCATTACGTAACGACAAACCATGTAACGTTTCGCGCCGTCATGTCTCTCGCGTCGCTGTCCTCTCCGCTCGATCGTCCGCATCGCCGCCCCCACGAGCGCTTGACCGCCGCCGGCATCGGCCTCCTGATGGCGACCATCCTGGGCGTCGCGAGCCCGGCCTCGGCGTGGGCGGCCGACTCGAACGGCGCTGGCGGCTCGCCGATCGACCAGATCCTGATCGCGACGGTTGGTGCCACGCTCCAGACCCTCCTTCTGCTCTGGCTCGGCCTCGGGCATCGCTCCGGACGCGTGAAGCTGCTGGGCCGCGCGGCCGACTGGACCGAACGCCGCTCGGGCCTGCCGGGCTGGGCCGCGCTGCCGATGGCCGTCGCGACGACCTCGCTGCTCGTCGCCGTGTTCGGCATGTACTGGGACATCGCCCTGCACATGGGCGTCGGCCGCGACGAGGGCCCGCTCGCCAACGCCGCTCACTACTTCATCCTGTACGGCCTCTTCGGCATCTTCACCGCCGGGTTCCTCTCGATCGTGCTGCCGCTGGCTGGCCGCGAAGCGCCTGGTGGCACGTTCATCAAGCTCACGTCGACCTGGTACGCCCCGCTCGGCGGCGTCCTCATCTGCGCGTGCGGCGCCTTCGCCCTGGTCGGTTTCCCGCTGGATGACAGCTGGCACCGGATCTTCGGTCAGGACGTCACCCTCTGGGGCCCGACCCACCTCATGCTCATCGGCGGCGCGTCGATGACGCTCATCGGCATCGCCGTGCTCGTTGCCGAAGGCATGCGAGCCAACGAGGTCGACCCCGGCGGCCGCGTCACTGCCTCCTGGGTTCCGTGGGCCCGCCGCGTCGCGCTCTCCGGCGGACTCCTCCTCGGCCTCTCGACGTTCCAGGCCGAGTTCGACTTCGGCATCCCCCAGTTCCGGTTCGTCCTGCAGCCCGTGATGCTCATGGCCGCGATGGGCGTCGGCCTCGTGTCGGTGCGCGTCTGGGGCGGCAAAGGCTCCGCCCTGGGGGCCGTCGCGTTCTTCCTTGTGGTGCGCGCCATCCTCACCGTGCTCGTCGGCCCGGTCCTCGGCGAGGTCACGCCAATGTTCCCCCTCTATCTCGTCGGCGCGATCCTCGTCGAGCTCGTCGCGCTGAAGGTGTCGACGACCCGGCCACTGGCCTTCGGCCTGGCCTGTGGCGTTGCCCTCGGCACCGTCGGCCTGGCGTCGGAATGGGGCTGGAGCCAGCTCGTCATGTCGCTCCCGATGCCCGCGTCGCTGCTCCCGCTCGGTGTGCCGTTCGGCGTGGCCGGCGCGATCGGGGCGTCAGTCGTCGGTGCATGGATCGGCACCCGCCTGCTCGTCACGCCCACACCGAGCACCCGGGGCCTGCGCATCGGGGCCGTCGCCGGTGCGCTCACGATCACGGCGCTCATCGGCCTCGGCCTCCCGAAGCCGGTCATCGAGGGCCAGTCCGCAACGGTCGCGCTGACCGACGTGCCCGCAACCGGCGACGTTGGTCGCGGCGGCCGCAACGTCAAGGCCATCGTGACGCTCGATCCGCCGAGCGCCGCCAAGGACGCGCAGTGGCTCACGATCACGGCCTGGCAGGGCGACGGCGTGGTCGTCGATCGCCTCCGCAAGATCGGGGACGGACGCTACGAGACGACGAAGCCCATTCCGGTCCACGGCTCGTGGAAGGCGATGATCCGCCTGGGCGTCGGCCAATCACTTGCAGCACTCCCGGTCCACCTGCCGCAAGACACGGCCATTCCTGCTCCGGAGGTGCCAGCCTCCGCCACGTTCACGCGGCCCTTCATCGCCGACCACGCCGTGCTCCAGCGCGAGCAGAAGCCTGCGGCCGCGGCCCTGACGATCGCCGCCTACCTGACCGTCGGCGGGATCACCGTGCTGCTGCTGATCCTGCTCGTGTGGGGGCTGCACCGGTTCGGGTCGCCGCCGGCGCGCCGCGAGATCAGTCCGCCTCGGCCTGCTCGCGGAGCTCTTCGCCGAACACCCGCTCGATCTCAGCCGCGATCGTCGGCTGCAGAAGCTGGCTGAAGATCTGGCTTGCCAGTGGCCGAACGGCGTCGATCGCTGACGCGATCTTCGGCCACTGCTCGTCCGGCCGGCCAGCCGCGTCGAACGGGTCCCAGACCTCGGCTTTGACGATCTCGACGAACGTGCGCGCGGCCTCTTCGCTGTGACGCCTCACCACGAGGGCGATCTCGAGCGCAGCCATGAGCGAGATGCCGTGGCGGGTGACCTCGTCGGCGGTGTCGAGAATGCCCGCGATCGGCGCCGCGAACGTGCCGTCGGGTCGCGGGACCAGCGCGCCGAGATCGAGCGCACGGCGCAGCATCTCCTCGTCGAATGGGCCGAACCGCTGCACGAGTTCCTCGAGCGTGAGGATCAGCGGGTCGCCAGGCTCGAGCGGCCCGATCACCTCGCGGCGCAGTGCCACGAGCTTCGTGGCGGTGTCGGCGCGGCTGGCCAGCAGGCGCTCGACGAGCCCGAGCGACAGCCCGTCGGCCTGGAGTTCCTGGATCAGGCGCAGGCGCTCCAGGTGCACGTCGCCGTAGAAGCCCTTTCGGCCACGCACCTCGGGCGGCGGCAGCAGGCCGCGCGTGTGGTGGCTGCGAATGTTGCGGACCGTCAGCCCCGACTCACGGGCAAGCTCCTCGATGGTCAGGTCGCCCACGTGGCGATCTTACGAAGAACGCCGCGCTCGGGACACCCGGCCAGAGCAATGGTGCAGCGACCGCCTGAGCCGTCCCGGAAACGCCAAGCGCCCGCTTGACATGCAACGCATGCCAAACGGGCGCGGAACTGGCGACGCGGAGTCGAGTTAGACGGGCGTCGGCGCCACGTAGGCGTGCTGCTCGATGAACTCTTCCGTGTGCTGACGGCAAATCTCGTCGGGCTGCTGGTTCTTCGGCGACTTCATGAAGTACGAAGACGGCCCGTCGATCTGGCCCGAGAGGCCATGGTTGAGGGCGAGCTTGCAGCAACGCACGGCGTCGATGATCACGCCGGCGGAGTTCGGCGAATCCCACACCTCGAGCTTGGCTTCGATCGTGAGCGGCACGTCGCCGAACGACTTGCCCTCAAGGCGAATGTGGGCCCACTTGCGGTCGGTGAGCCACGGCACGTAGTCCGAAGGACCGATGTACACGTCTTCGGCGGGCAGGTCGCGGCCCATGACCGAGGTCACGGCCTGCGTCTTGGAGATCTTCTTGCTCTCGAGGCGCTCGCGCTCGAGCATGTTGAAGAAGTCCATGTTGCCGCCGACGTTGAGCTGGCTGGTGCGCTCGAGGTGCACGCCACGCTCGTGGAACAGACGAGCGAGGACGCGATGCACGATCGTCGCGCCGACCTGGCTCTTGATGTCGTCGCCGATGATCGGCAGCCCCTTCTCGATGAAGCGGTTGTTCCAGTAGTCCTCGGATGCGATGAACACCGGGATGCAGTTCACGAAGGCGCAACCGGCCTCGAGGACCTGCTCGACGTACCACTTCGTCGCCTGCTCAGAGCCGACCGGGAGGTACGAGACGACGACGTCGGTCTTCGTCTCTTTGAGGATCTTGACGATGTCGTCGGTCGGGCCAGGCGCCTTGGAGATCTTCGTCGCCGGGTACTTGCCGATGCCGTCGTGCGTCATGCCGCGGTAGACCTTGACGCCGGTGTCCGTGGGGACCTCGGCGAACTTGATCGTGTTGTTCGGGTCGGCCCAGATGGCCTCGCCAAGGTCCTTGCCGACCTTCGTCGCGTTGACGTCGAACGCCGCCGTGAACTCGATGTCGCGGACGTGGTAGCCGCCCAGCGTCGTGTGCATGAGACCCGGGATGTCCTCGGACTCACCCGCGTTTGCGTAGTGGTAGACGCCCTGCACGAAGCTGTTGGCGCAGTTGCCCACGCCGATGATGGCGACGCGGACCTTCTCCTGTTGACGATCAGTCATGTGGTGGTGCTGCTCCTGGGAAGAAATGGTGATGGGGCTCGCAGCGCGATCAAGCGGCCGGGGGGCCGGCGATCAGCTGCTTGCGGACATGGAAGATTCGCTGGAACACGGTGACCGTGCTCAGGGCAGCGAGAAGATAGACGGCGGGCTCAAGGACACCGAGATCGGCGAGCAGCAGTCCTGCGGAAAGGATGATGACGCGTCCAGCTCGGTTTCCGAAACCGACCTTGCACTCGACGCCAAGCGCCTCGGCCCTGGCGCGCGTGTACGACACCATCAGCGACGACACGATCGCGATGCCCACGACGCCCACGATGAGGCGGTTGTCGTCCTCCGGCGTGGCCGCGGCCGCAAAGCTGGCGGCGATCACGGTGAGCATCACGCCCTCCTCGATGCGATCGAGGGTGGAGTCCAGGAACGCGCCGAACGGAGACGCCTTGCCGGACATCCGCGAGTACTTGCCGTCGAGCATGTCGCAGACGGACCCGACGACGAACGCGACGCCCCCGAGGAACAGCTCGTCGGCGTACACCAGGCCCGCCGCGAGCAGGCACAGGGCGAGGCCCGTGAGCGAGATCGCGTTCGGCGTGAGACGCGACTCGATGAGTCGATTGCGAACGATTTCCCCGCGCTCGGCGCGGGTGGCGCGTGGACGCGAAGGCATGCTGGGAGGTGTGGTGGTCAAGTGGTGGCTCTCGAGGAGTTGGGGGTCCAGGCCCAGGCCGCTGGACGAAGGCGGCCGAGGGCTCCGGCGACAGCGGCACCGAGCGCGGCGACGAACGCACCGGCGACGGCATCGAGCCAGAAGTGGTTGCCGGTTGCGACGACCACGAACAGGATGCCAGCCGGATAGGCCCACCAGAAGGCACGTGCCTTCGGAGACGTCACGAGCGTCGAGATCGACAGGCCGATCATGAGTGCGAATCCGAGGTGCATCGAAGGCATCGCGGCGTACGGATTGGCGAACGCTTCCCAGATGAACTTGCGCGCTCCGGAGAACTCCTCCACGGAATCATGGAAGCCGTATTCGGCGGGCATCAGGCGCGGCGGGGCGGTCGGGACGAGCACGTAGATGATGCACGCCAGGAAGAAGGCCGTGAAGAACATGTTCCGAACGAAGTAGTAGCGGTCGTTGCGGAAGAGGTAGATCCACAGCATCCCACCGAGGCTGACCGTGGTCTGCACGTTGAGGTAGAGCCACGAGAAGAAGTCGTCCAGGCCGGGCACCGCGAGCGCCCACCGCTGGAGGCCCGGCTCGAAGTACAGGCCGAGGGCGCGCTCGGCGGCGACGATGTCCTTGGCGTTGTTGACCGCGTCGATCTTGACGACGTGGCCGTCGGCCAGCCCGCGCCCGAGCTGGTAGACGAAGAGCGCCAGCGCCAGAAGGGCGAATTGCAGCAGAAGGTCGCGCCAACCCTTCGGCAGCGACGGTCGGGTAGGCCGCGACATCCGTCCCATCGTAGGGCCAGAAGCACACGCTGCGCGCCTACGCGAGTACATGAGCGCCGCTCTGTGCGGCAGCGCACGGACAGGAGGTTTGTTCGAGGCGGACTCTCGGGGCGCCGCCAGCGTTGCCCCGCCGGGCACCGTGGTCCGATTAGCTTGCGGCGAAATCGAGCGTCACGTAGACGCCGCCTCGGCCGGTCCTGATGCCGATGCCCGCGCGACCAAAGTCCCTCGAGAGCAACAGCGCGCGGTGCCCAGGTGAGCGCGCCCACGCGCGGACGATCTGCGCCGACCCGGCGCCGCGCCGGTTGAAGTAGATGACCTCACCGAGCGGCCTTGCACGGGCGGCCTTGGCGAGGCGGCGACGCAGCGGTGCCTCGCCCGGGAGCTGGTGCGTGAGCCTGCGACTGCGCAGCAACCGGCGCGAATGGCGGTCCGCAGCGCGCGACAGTCGGCCGCCGAACGCGAGGCGCGGCAGGCCATGGTCGGAGCGCAGCGCGTTGATGCGGTGGATCACGGCGCGTTCGCGGGTATCGAGACGAGGCTCGTTCGCGCCGGCGGAGGCGGATCCGGTGCCGCCGGATCCGGCGCTGCCGAGCGTGATCGCTGCGGCGATCATCAGTGCTCGCACGCGAGTACGGACACGCCAAGGCGCTTGAGGGCGGGGGGAAGCCATGTTCGGAGGACCTCTTGGGGGTAGAGGGCGTTCCCCACATTCCTACGCTTCTCGCCGCGCAACCGTGCAGGTACCCGTGCGGAATCGCGCCATCCGTGCCCGACCTCACGCGGGCCCGTCCCCCTGCCAACTACGAGGCGTCGTCCGGGATGAAGCCCTTGTCGAGCTCCCACGGAGCAAAGGGGGCGTGCTCGATCACCCACGCCTGAATCGACTTGTCCCAACCGAAGATGACGCCGACGCCGACCAGGACGAACACGATTCCGACGGCCCGGCGCAACCGGCCGTGACCGTCACTGACCCAGCCGACACGCCGGATCGCGCGCTGACCGATGAGCGCAACGACAAGCAGCGTCGCCGCGAGCCCCGCGCAGTAGGCAACGAGCAGGGCGAGCCCGCGACCGAAGTCGGCTGGCAACACCGTCACGATCACATAGCCGTACATCGGGCTGCAGGACGAGAACACCGGGCCGAGCGCGGCTCCCGTCAGGATCTGCCCGCCGAACCCTTCACGCTGGTTCGCTCGACCGAGCTGCCGACTGGTCCTTGCCTGGAGATGGAGCGCTCCCGCCACGGCTTCCCACAGCGCGGGGAACACCGTGACGACCCCGAGGACGACCAGAATGCCTCCCGACACCAGCTGCCACGTCTCGGCCGGAACGTCGATCAGTGCCGTCGTGGCCTTGAGCAGCAAGGTGAACGCCACGATCGACGCGGCCAGGCTGCCTGTGATCACATAGGCGCGCCGTCGCGCGAGGCGACGATCGTCGTTTCCGACCGCGGAGCCCCCGACGATCACCGGCAGCATCGGCAGCACGCACGGTGCGAGGGTGGTGAGCACGCCAGCGAGGGCGGCTCCGAAGAAGACCAGCATCAGGCGGGAACACCCGGCAGCCACCGTTCAGCGCCGCATGCGCGAGGCACGGAGTCAGACCGTCTTCGCGCGGATCGCGGCGCCGGATTCCGTTCCGGTCCACTTGGCCAGCGCCTTGCCTGCCGCGTCGACCTGCACGAAGCTGTGCTGGATCGTGATGCCGTATCGCTTCTTGAGGTCCGTCGATTCGTCGTAGTCCGTCGTGACCACCGTCAGCCCCGACGGGACACCTTCCTTCTTCAGGGCCGCATTCGTCGCCTGACATGACGGGCACCATGTGGCGCTGAAGAAGATCACCACGTCGCCCTGGTCGTACTCGGTCTTGTTTGCCAAGTACTGGGCATAGGTGACGTACCCGCCCGCAGCCTTCGCCGTAGCACCCGCGGGTGCCGGTTCCGCTCCCGGCGTGGTGGCTGCAGGGCTCGGGGAGACCGCCGCGTCGGTCGACGATGGCGCGCGTGCGGTCGATGGGTCGTCGCCGCACCCGCTGAGGCCAAATGCAGCCGCGACGGCGACCGCGAGGAGTGGGGTGTGGAGCGTTCGCATGCCACGAGTATCGGCTGGGATCGACCTTGGAGCGATAACGATCTTCGAACGATGTGATCGCCGCGCAGCGGCCCGACCTCACGCGACCCGTACGATTCGCGGGGATGCGCATCGCCTGCCTTGGAGAAGCGCTCGTCGACCTCGTCTGCGAACGCCCCGTCACCGGCCCGACCGATGTCGACGCGTTCGTGCCCCATTTCGGCGGTGCTCTGGCGAACGTCGCCGTGCAGGCCGCGCGCCTCGGAGCAGAGGTTGGGATCTGCGGCGGCGTCGGCGATGACCCGTGGGGCCACTGGCTGGAGGAGCAGCTCCGCGCGGCCGGCGTCGACACCACCGATTTCGTCCTGGAGCGCGGTGGCGTCACGCCCCTCGCACTCGTCACCATCAGTGACCGCGGCGAACCGAGCTACGCCATCTACGGCAGCACCACCGGGCTTGGTCTCGTGCCGGCCGCCGCCAAGGTCAGCCACGCGGTCGCGCAGGCCGGCCTCATCGTGCTCACGTCCAACACGCTGCTCGGCGAGCAGGAGCGACGCCTCACGATGGGCGCCCGCGCGCAGGCTCTGGCCGAGGGCAAGAAGGTCGTCATCGACGCGAATCTGCGCCCCGGCCGCTGGGCGGACCACGACGAGATGCGTCGCGAGACCCTCGCGCTTCTCGACGGCGCGTTCCTGGCGAAGATGAACATCCACGAGGCCGAGATCCTCACCGGCGAGACCGACCCGGTCCGCGCCGCCGAGGCTTTGCGCGGCACGGTTGCCCGCAACGTCGTGATCACCTCTGGCGACCGCGGGGCCGTGCTTCGCGGCGAGAACGGCGTCGCCCGGGAGGTCCCAGCCCACCCGGTCGTCGTGCGCAATGCCGCCGGCGCGGGGGATGCCGTCACGGGCGTGCTCCTGGCGCGCCTCGCCGCGTCAGACGGCTATGCGCCGTCGCTCAACGTCGCCCTGCCCGAGGCGATGGAGGCCGCCGCGCGCGTCGTCCAACACTGGGGCGCCACCTAAGCGCCCCGGACCCTGCGTCAGGCCACGCCGCGCAGCGAATGGACCGAGCGTTGCTCAGCCGCGAGGCGGGTGGTGATCTCGGCCGCCGGCAACGGGCGGGCGAAGAAGTAGCCCTGCACGGTCTCGCAGCCCCACGCCCGCAATTGATCGGCCTGCTCCTTCAGTTCGACGCCCTCGGCGACCACGTTCAGGTCGAGCGAATGCGCCAAGCGGATCACGCCCTCCACGATCGCGGCGTCGGTCGAGCCCTGCAAGATGCCGTCGACGAAGGACTTGTCGATCTTGAGCGTGTCGACGGGCATGAGCTGACGCAGGTGCGAGAGCGACGCGAACCCAACGCCGAAGTCGTCGACGGCGAGCTGCACCCCGAGATCGGTGAGCCCCGACAGGGTGCGCATGGCCGCATCGACGTCGGTCAGGACGGCGGTTTCGGTCACCTCAAGACACACCTGGCTGGGCCGCACGCCGTGGCGCACGAGCGTCGTGCGGACGGTCTCGACGAAGCCATCGACGACGAGCTGCTTGCTCGAGACGTTGACGGAGACCTTGAGCTGGGCGTCGTCCCAGTCGCGGAGCTGGCGGCAGGCCTCGTCGAGGACCCACGCGCCAATAGCCACGATCGTGCCGTTGCGCTCGGCCGTCGAGATGAATTCCAGTGGTGACACGAGCCCGAGCTCTGGGTGGTGCCACCGAAGCAGCGCCTCCACGCCCGTGGTGCGGCCCGTCTGCAGATCGACCAGCGGCTGGTAGACGAGGGCGAGTTCGTCTCGATCGAGCACGGTTCGCAGCGCGGTTTCGAGTTCCATCCGCGTGACGGCTTCGTCGCGGATTGCGTCATCGAAGACCTCTGCGCGGTTCTTGCCGAAGGTCTTGGCCCGGTACATCGCGATGTCGGCGTCGCGCACGACGTCTTCCGCGGTCGCGCGCTGGCCGGCGCGGCACAGGCGCATGCCGATCGAGCCGCCGATGGAGTGCTCTTCGCCGGCGAGGAGCAACGACTCCTGGAGCGCGCTGCTGACGCGCGCGGCCACACGCTCGGCGGCCTCCTCGGTCTGCACACCGTGGGCGAGAATCACGAACTCGTCGCCCCCGAGCCGGGCGACCAGATCCTCGGGACGCAGTGCGGCCGTCAGCCGCTCCGCGACCGTGCGCAGCAGTTCGTCGCCGGCCGCGTGGCCGAGGACGTCGTTGACCTGCTTGAAGTTGTCGAGATCGAGGAAGAAGACGGTGATCCCCGTCGACTCCGCCAGGGCCTCCTCCAGCCGACGCATGAAGAGCGCGCGGTTGGGAAGACCGGTCAGGGCGTCGTGATGGGCGCGCCAGGAGAGGTCGTGCTCGAGCCGCTTGCGGGTGGTGACGTCGATGATGTGGCTGATCCAGCCGGTCTGGATGCCATCCGCACTGTGGAGCGGCGCGTGGCGCCAATGGCCCCAGCCGGAATCATCGGCATGGCGGATCTCCGCGGCGTCCGATCCGGGGAACGCGCGGCCGTCGAGGTCCGACTCGTCGACGAGTTCACGCAGGCTGCGGCCTTCCAGCCGCTCGCCCGTCCCGGCCGCTTCCCACCGCTCGACCAGGGCTGCGTTTGCCTCGCGCACGACCCCGTCGAGGCCGACGAGGGCCATCCCGATCGGCGCGTCGTCGAAGGCACGGCCGAAGCGTTCCTGGCTCTCCCGCACCGCGTCGCGGGCGTTCTCGTTGACCCTCCAGCCGACGAGGCAGATGGCACCCTGCGCCGCAATGAACACCGCATGGATGGCCGACCACAAGAACGGGTCGGCCTGGCCGCCCGGCGTGTTGAAGACCGAGTGCGGAACGACCGCGCTCATCACCACGTGGTGCACGAGGACGAACACGAACGCGAGGAGATACGGATGCCACTCCTCATAAAGCGCGAGCAGGGCGACGACAATGAAGAAGTGGAAATGGGCCTCGGTTGCCCCATCCATCAGGTGGATCAGCACCGCCGACGCAGCCAGCAACCCGGTCGCCGCGAAGAGTTCCCTGGCGCGGCGACTCAGGGAGGCGTTGACCGCGAAGAACGCCGGGACGACCAGCGGCGCGATATCGAGCAGCGAATGGAACGGATCGAATCCCTTCAGCAGACCCCACACGAGGTAGATCGGGATGTGGATCACCAGGACCACGACCATCGCTCGATGGCGACCGACCCACATCTGCGGCGGCAGGCTGCTGCCTTGCGGCAGCCAGGTACGGATAGCTCCAAGGACGGCAGTCATCGTGGAGGTTCATCGGCGGACGCGAGGCCCAGCGGGACCGCCAGGCCTCGCCGAATCGCGCAGCGTTCCCAGCAAACCGCCAATCCGCTTGCCGTACGCTCGTTATACCAGTTAGGGGTGGTCGTCCTGCCCCATCGATCATCCGTCCGCACCAGGGTGCGGACGTGCTTGCGAACCACCCCAGAGACCGCGGATCAGCACCCAGCCCGCGAGCCCGTCTACCCTCCGGCCCATGCCTCCGGCGCCCAAGCGATCCGCCCGCGCCGGCGCACCACAAAACGCGGTTCCACCGGTCGACTCCTCGAAGTCCGCCGCCGCCCCCAAGTCGGCCCGCCGGACGGGCCCGCAGGTGCGAGGCAAGGCCACGGTGCCGCGTGCCGAGTGGAAGCCCCCGAGCCGGGACCGCGTCGCGCGCCTACGGGGCCGCCTGCAATCGATCTACGGCGTCCCGACCGAGCGACCGCATTTCGACCCGATCGGCGAACTCATCCTCACGGTGCTCTCGCAGGCCACGAACGATCGCAACCGCGACATCGCGTACCTGTCACTGCGCCAGCGGTTCGAGGACTGGGCCGACGTCCGGGACGCGCCAGTGGAACTCGTCGAGGAGGCGATCCGCCGGGGCGGTATCTCGAAGGTGAAGTCCGCGCGGATCAAGGCCATTCTGGCGGCGATCGGCGACCCGCTGTCGCTGGACCACCTGGCTGAGATGGAGCTCGGCGCCGCGCAGGACGAGCTGTGCGCGCTACCGGGCGTCGGCCGCAAGACCGCCGCGTGCGTGCTGCTCTTCTCATTCGGCATGCAGGACATCCCGGTGGACACGCATGTCTCGCGCGTCGGGACGCGACTCGGCCTGTTCCGCCCGGGCGCGCCGCTCGACGAACTCCACGACGCGATGCTCGCGCTCACGCCCGCCGGTGCCGCGTGGGAGTTCCACGTGAATCTCCTGCGCCACGGCCGCCGGACGTGCGCGGCGCAGCGCCCGCAATGCGAGGTGTGCGGCCTGCGCAGCCTCTGCCCGCGCGTCGCGGTCGACTGACGCCCAATACGCCCTAGTTGAGCGATGCTCAACTGACGATGGCAGTCGCCGGGTTCTGTGTGCAACCGGCTGATCCCAAGCGTTGTCGGGCGTTCCGCCTGGTTCCGGTCTTCCGCCGTCGATCGGCCTGCGCGCCCAAACCGAATTCCGACGCCGACCACCCTGGAACGAGCGCCATCTGTGTGGCACGCTTCACACGTGTCCAGTCCATTCGCGGTGTCAGCCCTCCGACACCGCAGCGCCGCCGCCGAGCACCAGTCACCGGTTCGGCGGCGGGCCATCCCCGTCCCCACCGCAGCGCAGCTTGCACTCCCGTTCGCCGTCGCGATGTCCCTCGCGACGGCGGCTCCGGCGGCCGCCCACGGCGGCGACGCGAGCGCCGTCGCAAAATCGGCCACTACCGCCTCCAAAGCGCTGAAGGCCGCGGAGCCCACCAAGGAACACCTTGGCGAGCACAACGCGATCAACGAGATGGCCGCGAAGATCCGCGCGATGAAGCCCGCCGAGCTGAACCGGCTTCGTCAGCGCTCGCTCGGCCTCCGCGACGCGAAGGGCAAGCTTCTGACCGGGAAGTCCGCGAAGGCCCAGCGCCTCGCCGACCAGCCCGTCGGCCCCGCTTCTGAGTTCGGCGCCTGGACCGCCGGGCCGTTCAAGGCCCCGACGTACGCCATCCACACCGTGCTGCTGCCGACCGGCCGCGTGCTGCTGATGAGCATGGGCTCCCAAAACGGTTCGGGCCGCGCGAACAACATCGGCAACGCCGGCCAAGGCATCAACAACGACGGGCTTTCCGCCATCTGGGATCCGGCGCTCGGCAACGGCCCTGAGTCGTTCAAGATCATTTCGCCGCCGCCGACCACGCTCGACGATCCCAAGAAGCGCAAGGGCTACGACCTCGCCCGCCCGGCCCCGATCTTCTGCAGCGGGCATGTCCAGCTCGCCGACGGGCGCGTGCTCGTCGCCGGCGGCAACCTCGAGGCAACCGGCGGCGGCTTCGGGCTCAAGCTGCTCTTCGTGTTCGACCCCTTCACCGAGACCTGGGTCCGGCAGACGGATCTGGTCCACGCTCGCTGGTACCCGACGCTCACCCGCTTGCCCAGCGGCAAGGTGGTCATTCTCGCCGGCCGCGACGAGGCGGGCATCAACCGCCCCGAGGTCGAGCTGTACCCGGCCGACGGTCAGGCCATCCCCGGCATCGAGACCAATGCGACGCCGGTCGACGCCACCACCGTCAAGGGCAAGCAGAACATTTCCGGGTACTACCCGCTCTCGTACGTCATGGCCAACGGCAAGCTCGCCGTGGTCGGCCCGCGGCAGGCCGATCAGGGGATCCTCGACCCGGCGACGTGGACCTGGCAGAACATCACCGGCTTCCGCGGTGGGGTCGGCACGTACCCGACCTTCTTCCCGGAACCCAGCACGACCGCTGGCCCCGAGCGGGCCTACGCCATGGGCGGACTGGCCCCGGGTGGCTCCCTGCAGCCGCTCGTCTCAAGCCTCCGTCCCGGGATCGACCCCCGCTGGCGCGATGAGTCGCCGCTCATGAAAGCCCGCACGAACGCGCCCGCGGTGCTCCTGCCGGACGGCACCGTGACGATCATTGGTGGTGGTGGCAAGGGCGCGCGCGAAGTCGACCCGCTCGGCTCGTGGCCCACCAAGCGCCAGCCCGAACTCTGGGATCCGGCCACCCGCACGTGGAAGCTCGGCCCGGCCCAGCGCTACCCGCGCGGCTACCACTCCACGGCCATGCTCCTGCCTGATGGGCGCGTGCTGAGCGGTGGCGACGACCTGCAGTCGATGGTCTTCGACGACGACCTGTACGACCAGTGGGACACCACCTTCGAGCTCTACTCGCCGCCGTACCTGTTCAAGGGCGAGCGCCCGGTGATCACGTCGCAGCCGAAGACCGTGAACTACGAGAGCGAGTTCACGTTCACCGTCGAAGGCGACGCCTCCAAGATCACGCGGGTCACGCTGATGGCCCCTGGCTCGGTGACGCACGCCCTGAACATGAACCAGCGTCACCTCGATCTCGTGGTCGTCCGCCGCGACGGTGACCAGGTCACGGTCAAGGCGCCGCCAACGGCTGCGGCCGCTCCTCCAGGCGACTACCTGCTCTGGGCCCTGAACGCCGCCGGCTCCCCGTCCGTCGGCAAGTTCGTCCAGGTCCTCCCAGCCGGCGCGCCCGGGCATCCCGCGAACGACTCCGCGCCCGTGTGGGACGCGACCACCCCGACGCCCACGCCGACGGCAACACCTGCGCCGACCGAGACGCCAACGCCGACCGCGACACCCGCACCGACGGCAACACCGACTCCGACCCCTACTGCGACGCCGACACCCACGCCGACGCCCACACCTACGGCGACCAAGCCGCCCCGGCCATGGTGGTGGCCGTGGCCGCTGCCCTGGTAGTCAGCACGCGGCCTCCAGAGTGCCGCTGACACGCCACGGTTCACCGCCGTCCTCGGGCCCCGCGCCCGGCGCCCCGGCGCCGGAGCGGGGCCCGAGTCGTTCCGTGTGCCGGCCCGCGTACGCCGGTCGGATGGCCGCGGGCCTCCGGTCCCATGCGCGAAACTCCAAGGGTGGCCGCTCTCACTCGCATCACGGTCCGCGCGTCGCCGCGGGCCAAGCGGCCCGGCGTCCAGGGGTTCCGCGAAGACGGCGTGCTGATCGTGCGCGTCGGCGCGCCGCCCGAGGACGGCCGAGCGAACGCCGAGCTGTGCGCCGTCGTCGCCAAGGCGCTCGGACTGCGCAAACGACAGGTCGAGGTCGTTGTCGGCCACACCTCGCGCGACAAGGTGATCGAGATCGCCGAGCTGACGGCCAGCGAGGTCGCCGAGCGCCTCGGCGCAGACGCCTAGGTTCAGCCGCGGCTGAGCCCCTGCAAGTTCTCGTCCCGGTTGACCGACCGCGCCAGTTCACCGAATCGTGATGGTTACCGGCGCAACCGCGAGCGCCCCCATGCGTTACTGCCCCTGAAGACGCGCTCACGACCAGTCCGTCCAGGGACTGGGGCGCAACCCGCTTCGGAGGATCCAACACATGTCACGCTCCCGTCGCCGCATCGCGGCCGCCATCGCCCCATTCGCGCTCGTCGCGGCCGCCCCAGCCGTCGGCCACGCCGCCACCGCCTTCTACGGCGTCACGACCGACAACCACCTCGTCGAGTTCCAGTCCGACAACACCTCGCAGGTGCCGAGCCTGCCGATCCGAGGGCTCGCAGCCGACGAGAAGGTCGTCGGACTCGACGTGCGCCCGCTCGACGGTCGGCTCTACGGCGTCACCAACAAGAGCCGGATCATCGTGATCCTGCCGCGCAATGCGCAGGCCAAGTACGTCGACTCCAAGGCGGTCGACCCGGCCCTCACCGGCGACAAGGCCGCGTTCGACTTCAACCCGACCGTCGACAAGATCCGCGTCGAGACCAATGCCGGCCAGAACCTGCGCATCGATCCGATCACCGGTCAGCTCGCCGCGGCCCCGGTCGCGGCCACGCCGACGCCCACGCCCACGCCGTCCGTCAGCCCCGAGCCGAGCCCGACCCCAACGGCGACTCCGGGACCGACGACTCCGGCGACCACGCCCGGCAAGGCCGACGGCAACCTCGCCTACGCCGCCGGCGACCCAGGCGCCGGCACGACCCCGAAGGTCACGGCCGCCGGCTACACGAACACGTTCCCGATCGGGACCACCACCGAGTTGTTCGCGCTCGATTCGGCCCGCAGCACGCTGGTGAAGCAAGATCCGCCGAATAACGGCACCCTGAAGACGGTCGGCCCGCTCGGCACCACCGGTGATCCGATCGCGTTCGACATCGCGGAGAACAACGCCGGCTACGCCGCCATCTCAACGACCGCTGGCGGCACCACCATTGGTCTCTACCGCGTCAACATCGGCACCGGCGCCGCGACGCCCGTCGGCGGTACGTTCGCGATCGGCACGACGCAGCCGCTCATCGCGCTCGCTGCGGCCGGCGAGATCAACGACGACAACTCGGCGCCGAAGCTGTCGGTGGCGTCGTCGTCGACGCAGCTGCGCTCGCGCCTGCTCGCCGGCGGCCTGCAGATGACGGTCAACGCCAATGAAGCCGTCACCGGTGAGGCGCGCGTGAAGTACCGCAATCGCACGGTTGGCACGGCCGACGTGGAGATCAAGGGTGGCGCCGGGAGCGATCGCGTGGTCGTGCAGCTGAGCAGCGCGACGCGCGCCGCGATCCGTGGCGCGAGCGTGCGCCTGGATCTGCGCGTTGAGGTCGCCGACGGCGCCGGCAACCGCTCCTCCATCGCGCGTCCGATCCGCTCGCGCTAGCCGACGAGCGATCCCACGCCACCGCGTGGGTGCGGCGGCGTGGGATCGCGCAGCGAGTTCGGAACGACGGTCACCGGGCATCGAAGGCCCGGTGACCGCGCGAGCCGCGCGTCGGCCGTGAGGTCCCCACACGGCCTCGGAATCAACGAGGTGCGGGGCAAAACGAAGCTTGCTTGCCTCCATGGCTCTACGTGAATAGTGTCGCCTCTGTCCACACTTTCCGCGCGCGACGGCCTGCCCCCGACGGCCCATCTCGACCGGACTCATAGCCAGCCCCAAGGCGTCATGTCCCGACTCCACCTCCGCACCCTGCTCGCCGCGCTCCTGCTCAACGCGTCCTCGGCAGCAATCGCCGTCCCAGCGTCGGCGTCACCGCCGATTCCCCCGCAAGGCACGTACACGTACTCGGTCGACAAGGCCCGGGTAGCCGCGGAAGGCGGCGAGACGCTCACGCTCACCGGCTCGGGATACACAAGCGCTTCGACCGTGACCATCGGGGGCGTCCCAGCGGCCTCGACCTTCGTCAACAGTGCGCGAATCGCCGCCGTCACCCCGCAACTGCCGGCCAACGGACAAGACCTCGCCGTGAAGGTCACCACCCCGAACGCGGCCACCTGGATGGCGCCGGTCGTCGACGTCATCCGAACGGACACCCACACCACGAGCCTCGTGGCGCTCCAGTGCACGCAGCTACTCACGGCCTCCGGATCGGTGCCCACATCGTTCCAGGCGTCGCTGATCGCCCGACTGGCTCCTGCCCTGCCTGCTGCCACCGGCCAACCGTTTGCCCTGCGCCAACTCGAGTTCGAGGTTCGCGTCGACGACCCAAACGGCAGCATGCCGTACTTCCAGTGGGGTGATGCCGCGATCAACGCCCTGAAGGCCACGGTGACCGGCGCCGAGGAGTCCTCGCTCGTGTTCGCCTCCTCCGGCTCGACGGTCCACCTGCCGCCGTCGTCGTCGAAGTACGCGTACGACTTCCCCGCGACCGGCTCCATCGCTGCGACCGGCGCCCTCACGCCGAAGCGAGGGAGCGCCGGCGTCACGGTGGATTTCAGCGAGCTGCAAATGACCCAGAACTTCGACGACTACCCGTTGTTCCGAGGCCCAGTCAACGTCCGGTGTGTCCCGAAGGAGGGCGACTCGGGCACGATCGTGAGCGTTCCCGTCGACCGACCCGTCCCGGAAGCTCCAAAGGTCGAGTCTCTGAGCAAGGTGACCCTGCCTCCGACCGGTGGAGCGTCCGTCACGATCAATGGCTCAGGTTTCAAGGGTGCCACCAGCGTGCGGTTCGGGGACGTCCCCGCCACGTCGTTCACGATCGTCGGTGACGGCGAGATCACCGCCGTCGCGCCAGCCCTGCCCGCAGCGCGAAACGTGCCGCTCACGGTCGCCCTCTCGACTCTGGAGTACGGGGTCGAGGAGAGTTCCGCCCCGGTCGACATCGTCGACCCGGCCACCGTCAGCACGTTCGAGACGCCCGCCCGGTGCTCTCTGGTTCCCGGCGCCACACCGAACGTGCCTGCCACGCTGATCACGCGGTTTGACCGCGTCGACGCCGTAGGACGCGGAGAGACCGCCACCATCCGAAACCTCCGCATCGAGCTCCGCACCCCGGACGGGCCCGCGCTTGCGGGGATGGCCCCCTTCGTGCTCAGGAGCACCGTCTCCGCAGTCGTCCGTGCCTCCGGGACAAGCGCCGCCACCCCGGCAACGAGCACGCTGCAGGCCGATGACGGACTTGTCCTCCGGAAGCCGGGCCCCGCCGGAGCCCTGGCGTACGGGATCCCTGAGGCGGCGCCGTTCGGCCCGCTCACCTTGACGCCGGACGCGTCGAGCACGGAGGTCGGCCTCCGCCTGACCGAACTCGTCTCGTTCGACAACCTGGTCACGTGGGGCGAGGGCTCACTCCAGTGGCGGCTACGCTGCGTCCCCGAAGCAGCCGACCTGATCGCTCGCATCCCGGTCACCGATCCCAGCCCGACGCAGGCAGCGTTCGACGTGAAAGGCGCGGTGACGCTGAAGACGCTCGTGAAGGGCTCCGCTCCGCTGGCGGGCACGATGAGCGCTTCGGTGACCTCCGCCGGCGCGGTCGCCGGGCAACTGGCCCTGAAACCGACTCAGGCGAACCTCACGGCGCTCGGGTTCCTGCCCGTGACGGCGCAGTTGGCGTTCGTGGCGACGGAGCCGACCACGGGCACGTTCAAGGAGGGCGTGTGGTCGTCGAACTCGAAGCTGCGTATCAAGTTGCCCAGGGTCACCATGTTCGGCATCCAGATCGCGGGCGGAGCGAACTGCCAGAGCAGGCTCACGTCGAGCATTCCGCTGAGGTCGACGGGGACGTTCAGCCTGGCAGCGGGCGGCCAGCTGGCGGGGACGTTCGCCATGAGCGACCTCGCCGGCTGCGGCGCCCTCTCCGGCATCGTCAGCCCGCTAACCGCCGGCAAAGGCAACGCGATCGCACTGAGCCTCACGCCGACGCCATAGCCGTCCCCAGGCCCTTAGGCCTGGGCTTCCTTACCCCTTCAGGCCCCGTGGCTCCCCCGCTGGAGCCACGGGGCCTGCGTCGTACTGGCCCAGATCGGTTGCGAGGGGCAGTAGGCGATCTGCTATCGTGCCACTTAGATTTCAAGTGTGGGACCGGCGCAGCAATGTGCGGAACCAGCAGAAGGAGACCCCGCATGGGCAAGACGATCGGTATCGATCTGGGCACGACCAACTCGTGCATGGCAGTGATCGAGGGCGGCGAGCCCGTCGTCATCGAGAACTCCGAGGGCGGCCGCACGACGCCGTCCGTCGTGGCGTTCGCGCAGAGCGGCGAGCGCCTGGTCGGCACCGTCGCCAAGCGCCAGGCCGTGACGAACCCGACCAACACCATCTTCTCGGTGAAGCGCTTCATGGGCCGCAAGGAGGCCGAAGTGCGCGAGGAGGAGTCGATGGTCCCGTACAAGGTGATCGCCGGCAAGAATGGCGACGCCCGCATCACCGCCAGCGACGCTGAGTTCAGCCCGCCGGAGATCTCGGCGATGATCCTCGCCAAGCTCAAGGCTGACGCTGAGGCGTACCTCGGCGAGACGGTCGACAGCGCCGTCATCACGGTGCCGGCGTACTTCAACGACGATCAGCGCCAGGCGACCAAGGACGCCGGCAAGATCGCCGGCCTCGACGTCAAGCGCATCATCAACGAGCCGACCGCGGCCTCCCTGGCCTACGGCCTCGGCAAGGACGACGAGCAGACGATCCTCGTGTTCGACCTCGGCGGCGGCACGTTCGACGTGTCGGTGCTCGAGATCGCCGACGGCGTGTTCGAGGTCAAGTCGACCGCGGGCGACAACCACCTCGGCGGCGACAACTTCGACAAGGCCATCGTCGACTGGCTCGCGGGCGAGTTCAAGAAGGACAACGGCGTCGACCTGACCAAGGACCCGATGGCCCTTCAGCGTCTCTACGAGGCGGCGGAGAAGGCGAAGATCGAGCTGTCCAGCGCGCAGGAGTCGCAGATCAACCTGCCGTACCTGACGGCCGACGCCTCGGGCCCGAAGCACCTCGACATCCGCCTCACCCGCTCCAAGCTGGGCGAGCTCGTCAGCAGCCTGCTGGATCGCCTCGTGCATCCGGTCAAGCAGGCGATGGACGACGCCAAGGGCAAGGGCGCCGCGAACATCGATCACATCGTGCTCGTCGGCGGCATGACCCGCATGCCGGCCGTGCAGGAGAAGGTCAAGGAGCTCACGGGCAAGGACCCGCACCGTGGCGTGAACCCGGACGAAGTCGTCGCCATCGGCGCGGCGATCCAGGCCGGCGTGATCTCCAAGGAGGTCACCGACGTGCTCCTCCTCGACGTCACCCCGCTCACCCTCGGCATCGAGACCAAGGGCGGCGTGATGACGCGCCTCATCGAGCGCAACACCACCATCCCGACCCGCAAGAGCGAGACCTTCTCGACGGCGGAAGACAACCAGCCGTCGGTCGAGATCCACGTGCTGCAGGGCGAGCGCGAGATGGCGAGCTACAACAAGTCGCTCGGCAAGTTCCAGCTCACCGGCATCCCGCCGGCGCCGCGTGGCGTGCCGCAGGTCGAGGTCACGTTCGACATCGACGCCAACGGCATCCTGAACGTGTCCGCCAAGGACCTCGGCACGGGCGTCGAGCAGAAGATCGAGATCAAGTCGGGCGGCGGTCTGTCGGACGACGAGATCAAGAACATGGTCGCCGACGCCGAGGCCCACGCCGAGGACGACAAGCGCCTGCGCGAACTCGCCGAGGCACGCAACGAGGCCGAGCAGGCCGCGTACGCCGCCGACAAGCAGCTCAAGGAGATGGACGAGCAGCTCGAGCAGTCCGACAAGGACGACGTCGAGAAGCTGGTCGCCGAGGTGCGCGAGGCCACGAAGGGCGAGGACGTCGAGGCGATCAAGTCCGCACTCGAGGCGCTGCAGACCCGTCAGCACGCGATCAGCGAGGCGCTCTACGCCAAGGCCCAGGAGGCTGCGGCCCAGGCCGCTCCCGGCGATGACCCGCAGGGCGCGCCGGTCGGCGCCGATGGCGACGACGAAGTCGTCGACGCTGAGATCGTCGACGAGGGCAAGTAACCCCCGGCACTGCCGGATCACGGTTACGGAGACTCGCTGATGAGCACCGACCAGACCAATCCCGAGACGCAGGCGACCACCAGCGCGCCCGGGGCGGCCGATCAGGCCGCCCCGGGCGCGGGGCCCGTCGACCCGTCTGAGGGCGCACTCCGCGCACCCACGGAGGCGGAGGCCGCCGCTCCGGCGCCGCCTGAGCCCGAGGCTCACGACCCGCTCGAGGGCAAGACCGACGCCGAGATCCGTCAGCTTGCCGCGCAGGGAGCCGAGTACCTCGGCCTGGCGCAGCGCACACGGGCGGACTTCGACAACTACCGCAAGCGCGTGCAGCGCGATGTCGCCGCCGCCAAGGTGCGCGGCGGCACCGACCTTGCGCGTGAGTTGCTGCCGGCGATCGACAACGTCGAGCGGGCACTCGAGCACGAGGGCGCCGCACTGACCGATGCTGGCGACGCCAGCGAGGCCGCCGCGCGCATTCTCGCGGCGCTGCAGTCCACGCACGCCGAACTCATCGCGGCGCTCGGCCGTGGCGGCATCGAACGGTTCGTCCCGCTCGGAGAGGCGTTCGATCCGACGCGCCACGAGGCCGTCGCGCAGCGACCGGCCGAGGGCGACGAGGCCGCGAACATCTGCGGTGTCGTCTTCCAGCCCGGCTACGCCGCGGGGGACGAGATCATCCGTGCCGCGCGCGTCGTCGTGACCAACTAAGTACCCGCGGCGGCCCCACGGAGGGGCCGCCGCACCCCACGGGCGCAAGCCTGATCGCAAGAACCGCCCGAACCCACCCCGACCTGACCCGGTCCCAGAGAGAAACGAACCACCCGCATGGCCGCTGCTGATCCCTACAAGACCCTGGGCGTCGAGCGCTCGGCGTCGCCCGAGGCGATCAAGAAGGCGTACCGCCAACTCGCGCGCAAGCACCACCCGGACAACACCGGCGGCGACGAGAACCGCTTCAAGGAGATCCAGGGCGCGTACGACATTCTCTCCGACCCGGAGAAGAAGGCCGCGTTCGACCGCGGTGGGTTCCAGATCCCCGGCACCGGTGGGCAGGGCGTGCCGTTCGACATGGGCGACCTGTCGGACCTCCTTGGCTCTTTCCTCGGTGGCCGCCGCGGCGGTGGCCCGGGTGGCCGGCAAGGCCCCCAGCCGGCCCGAGGCCGCGACCTCGAGACGCAGGTCCGCATCTCCTTCCAGCAGTCGCTCGACGGCCACGAGGTGTCGCTCCCGGTGCCGTCGAACGACCCGTGCCCGGACTGCCGCGGCACCGGCGGCCGCCCCGGGTCGTCAATGACAACCTGCCCGGAGTGTTCGGGCCAGGGCGTCGTCGTGCAGAGCGACGGCCTCTTCTCCACGCAGACGCCGTGCCCGAAGTGCCGTGGCGTCGGCCGCGTGCCCAAGGACGCCTGCCCCACGTGCCGTGGCACCGGCCGTCGCCCCGGCGGCAGCACGCTGCGCGTGAAGGTGCCCGCCGGCATCCGCGACGGTGGCCGGATCAAGGTGGCCGGGCGCGGCGAGCCCGGCGTCGGCAACGGCCCCCGTGGCGACCTCTACGTCGTCGTGCACGTCGCGCCGTCGCAGGTGTTTGTGCGCAAGGGCGACAACCTCGAGATCGAGCTGCCGATCTCCGTCAGCGAAGCGCTGCTCGGCGGCGAAGTGCGCGTCCCCACGCTCGACGGTACGAAGACGCTGCGGCTCGCCCCGGGCACCCGCAACGGCACCGTGCAGCGACTCAAGGAGCTCGGCCCGCCGAAGTCCGGTGGGCAACGCGGCGACCTGCATTACCGCATCGCGATCGAGATTCCCAAGGAGCTGAACGACGAGCAGAAGACGCTGGCTGCAGCGCTTGGCGCGTCGCTGGATCAGGACCCGCGTGCCGAGCTGCTCAAGCGGGCCGAGCGGCTCCGAGGAGCGCCGGCCGGTGGCTGAGCGGGACGAAACCCGAGGCCGCCCCGGCGGCCGTGCCGTCCGGCGATGGTCGCGCCCCGGCGAGGGCGGCGAGGGCCAGATCCGCACGACGCGCATCGAGATCTCCGAAAGCCGCGGCGTCTTCATGATCTCGGTCGCGGCCGAGCTCGCCGACATGCACCCGCAGACGCTGCGGATGTACGAGCAGCGCGGCCTCATCCAGCCCAAGCGCTCGCCGCGCGGCACCCGCCTGTATTCCCAGGACGACGTGGAGCGGCTGCGGCGGATCCAGGAGATGACCGCTGAACTCGGCCTCAACCTGGCCGGCGTCGAGCGGGTCCTGGAACTCGAAGAGCGCCTCGCGCATCTGGAGCGCCGCTACTCCGCGGTCGAGCGCCGCCGCCTCGAACTCGAAGCCGAAGTCCAGCGCCTGCGCGATGAACAGCGCACCGCCATCGTGCGCTGGGTCCCACCGGGCGAGTAGGCCGCGCCAGCGGCGGATATGCCGGGCGGGGAGATCGTCAGAACCGCGGGGGCGGCCCCTTCAGGCGAGTTCTGCCGACGTGTCCTGCATCGTTTGCGACCAAGCTGCGCAGCGACGACCAAGCTGCCGTCGCTCCATCCGGTCTTGGCGGGAGCGCCCCTCGATCCAGCCGGCGCAGCTCGACGCCAGCACCATGCGTTCGGCGATACGCGGTGACGAAGTGACGGCGGTGTGGCGGCGTGGTGCAGGCATCGGTCTGAGGCGGCCCGTCGGCGCGAACACGCCGCGGACCTAGGTGGGGAACGGTGCGCCGGACGGCGCCGCTCGATCGTGCCGACGACCGTCCCCGCGAACAACCCCCCGCGACCCTGAACCGCACCCTGAACCGCCCGATACCTGCCGCTCGGTCACAACACTTGGAAAGCCACCAGCGTCCTGTTCTGATCGGCCGGGGCGAAGGTACACGGCATATCGAACGTGTTCGGATCCTCATCGCTGTCGATCACGCCGTCGACAGGCGGAAGCTCAATGGCGGCGCCGCTCGGGTCCTTGAGACGCAGATTGAGGCTGAGCGATTCGACGACGATCGTGCCCGGACCTGGCTGGCGGAACATGAGGGCAGGCATGTTGTTGAGGCCGATCAGCGTGAGCGGATCGACGCTCGGCGATGGAAGCTCCCGCTTGACGAACTTGAACGGCACGTTCATCCGGAACGAGAGCCCCGTCGCGTTCAGCCTCCAGGCCGGGAGCCCCATACCCTCAAGCGAGGTCGCGCCGACGACGTCGAACCATGTGGGGATGCTGCCGCCCAACACGACCACCGACGTGACCGCGAACTTGCCGGAGAGCGTGCCCGCATGCACGATCGAGGGGAACGTGGCGTCGATGCTGACCGACACCGGATGCGCCCCGATCAGCGGAACCTCGCACATCACGGTGAGCTTCACGGGAGGCCGAGCCGGCAGCGTCTTGACCGAAGCCGTTTCGCTCGGCAGCGAGAGGACGCCCGCTCCATCCTTGGCGACGACGAAGAACTTGTTGATGCCGCCGCG
Source organism: Solirubrobacteraceae bacterium (assembly GCA_032119595.1). Classification (GTDB taxonomy): domain Bacteria; phylum Actinomycetota; class Thermoleophilia; order Solirubrobacterales; family Solirubrobacteraceae; genus JAGIBJ01. The sequence continues at coordinate 948,320 of JAUMBQ010000006.1, forward strand.
GGCGAGCCCACTGGCCACGAACGTGTTCTCAGTCACCGTGGCGATCTTGAGACCGTTGCGGAACACGTCATAACTCGCGATCCCAGAAGCGTCCGTCGACGGCGCCCACGTGAGGCGTGCCGACGACTCGCTGATCGAGCTCGCGATCGGGATACCCGGCGTCGTCGGAGCGATCAAGTCCGGGCCGGTGACGACCTGCGTGGAAGCAAAGACCGTCGGCTGGGTCTCGGGATCGAGCGTGCAGGCCACGTCCGTGGTGTCGGGGTCGCCGTCGTCGACGGTCCCCTCATAGTCGTCGAGCGGGATGACGGTCCCGTCTGGCCCGCGGAACGTGATGTGCATGGTCAGCTTCGACGCCGCGATGCTGACCATCCCCGCCTGTCGGAACCTGATCGGTGGGAACGAACCCGACAGCGGCCACGTCCTGTCTTGGGCGCCGTCGAGGAAGCTGGTCGTCGGCGTGGAGAGGGGCACTTGAAGGCGCAGAATGCTCCCAGTCGGAGTCGTCACGTCGATTTCCAGCATCGATGTCGCAGAGAGCTGGCTGGCCATGACCCAGTCCATGAACGCACCGACGTCTCCTCCGTCCTTGGCGACAGCCGACAGTGAAAACGTCCCGATCGGTGCGTCCACAGCAACCGGGGTTGGCGCGGTCGCGTCAAGTTCGAGCGTGACCGGCTGGGCCCGGATATACGGGAAGTTGCAGCTGTACTGAAGCTTGGTCGTGGCCGCGAGGGCCGACGGCGCGAGCCCACCGACGGCGACCAACGCCAGGGCGCCGGCAACGGCGATCCGACGGGCCCGATGGAGACGGTGGAGACGGTGCGAATGTGTTTGGAATTCCGACATCGGAACCCCCTTCGTTGCGGGACAGCACACGTCGACTCGTGCACCCGACCCACCGACGCGAAGCGCCGGAAGTGAGACGACGGTCACAGGTCGCCCCTGCAAACTCGCCTATTCCTAGGGCCTCGTCAACCCCCGCGAAGTAGGGAATTGACGAACCAGAAAGGAGCTTCTCCTCACAGGAAAGTGAAAGTCTGTGACCACTACTAGGTGGTCAGTAGGTTTCACTTTCCGCGGTGCGCCTCAGCGGCAGGCCAGCGCCTTCTCAGGCGGCGTGATCGGCGGGTCGTCGGCGGTCGTGTTGCGCACGACGACCGTGGCGGTGCGGCGTTGGATCGGCGCACCCTTCAGGTCGAGCTCGACCTGGATCGGCGCCCCGTCCCGGCGAAGCGGGAAGCGCTTGGTGCCGCGCTGGCCGGTGACGTGGACCTCGGCGGTGTAGCAGTAACGCCCCTTTTGGAGCATGCGCTCAGAGCGCTGCACCATGCCGATGCCACCGGGCACGAAGCCCGGCAGCTCGGGAAGCGTGATGAGTCCAACCTTGAAGTGCCGATCGTCGGTGACCGACGTGCCTTGGCGAACACCACGGAACTCGCCCTTGGTGCGAAACCACAGCGTGAAGGTGGTCGTGCCGTCGGCGGCGGCCTCCGGCGACTCGTCGTCGACGAGATACGGCTGCCCAACCAGGCGCCACGGGTCGACCGGCTTCGGGGGGCCCGAGGACGCCGTCGTTCCGAGCACCGCCCCCTCGCCAGACTCCTCGACGGGCGCTGGCGCTTCGACTGACGCAGGCGTGCTCGCGGGCGCTTCGGCGGATGCGGGCGTGCTCGCGGGCGTGCTCGCGGGCGCTTGCGCTGCAGCGGGATCGACGGTCGGCGCTGGCACCGCCACGGCTGGCACCTCGACCGAGGCGCGGACGGCGGCCGGCGTCGGCGTCGCGTTGGACCTGACCTCGGCGTTTGCGTCGCCGTCGGGAATCGTGCGGCAGGCCGACAGCCCCGCCGTGGCGAACAGGGCCAGGGCGAGTGCCGCTGCGCGGCGACCGATCGGTGGGTGAAGGCGCGACATCAACCACCCATCAGATCAGGCCGACCGGACGGTCCGGGCAAACATTTGCCAGGGCAGCAGGACCTCCTGCTCAGGTGGATTTCACCACCACGTTGCGCACCGCATGCGCCTGCGAGTTGCCGCCCGTTGACGCCGTGAACCCGACCCACGCGTCGCGCGGGAGGGTCATGGTGCGCCGAAGTCGCTCGATCCCGTTGAGGGCGATCGTCACGACCCCGCCTGACGCCTGCACCGTGACGTGCGTCGTGGAGCCCGCCAGCTTGGAGACGGCCGGCGCCGATTGCAGCAGCGTCGGGTAGCCCGACTTCCCCACCACGCTGTTGGCGATCGCGACGTAATTGTTGGACGGCGTGAGTCCGCCCTTCACCGTTCCGAACACAAACGCGATGCCCTTGTTCCCCACCCAGCCGAGGCCGATGTTGTAGTTCTTGGCCCGCACAACGCCGCCCTCGCTCTCGGATGCGAGCGCGAGCGTGGCGCCGTTGCCCGCCACCTTGCCGGCCTCGGGCAAGCCGGCGCCGGTGAGGACGAGATCGAAGTCCACGGTGAGTCGGTTTCCGTCCACCGTGCGGCGCGCATCAAAGATCGCGCCCGACTGGTCGTAGTCGTCACGCGTGAGCAGCACCTCTCCCTCCCCGACGCGCGTCGCTGAGCCCGACAGGGTCCAGCCCTCTGTCCCGATGCCACCTGGCGGAGGAGGCGGCGGCGGATCGACGCGTGGCGTGAACGGATCCCCGGCAGGAGCTACGGGGACGCGGACCGACAACGCGTCGGGTGCGATGCCAGAGATCGTGGCCGTCGACGTGCGACCGAGCGCGACGAACGAGCGGTCCGCGAGATAGAGGTCGTCCCGGCCGTCGCCGTCGTAGTCACCGATCGGGAGCGGTGAAGTGAGGACCGAACCGCAGGTGTAGAAGACGACGTAAGCGCCAGACGCACTTGGCCTGGCCATTGATCTGGAGTCGCCGCGCCCCGGTTCCGCGCGTCTCAAGGGTTGCGACGCGGGCCCCGCCGAACACGATCACGGCGCTGCCATTCGTACGCCCGGAGCTGTCGAGCGGCTGCGGTGAGGGGCGGTTGTGCACGAGGTCGTAGAACCCGTCGCCGTTGAAATCGCCAGCACCAACGACGACCGGGCGCGCGTAACTCTCCGCGTTGGGGAGCATCGTGATGCGCGGGTCGATGTCGGCCACCACCACGTCGCTCGTGCCCGCCGCGCCGTAGATCACCCACGACTTCGAGAGCGCCCCGGTCAACACCAGGTCGTCGAAACCATCGCCGTCGAAGTCGCCGACGCGGTCGGGGTAGCGACGGTCGTACGACACGAAGGTGCGATCCGGCAGCGTGCTGAGGTCCAGCGTGATGCTCTGGCCGCCATCCGCGGGGAGCGTCACGGGGCCCGGCCCGGCGCTGCCGAACGCGACCGCGATGTTCGCCCCGAGCCCGGTCTGGACCGGCGGAGCCGTCTCGATTGTCCAGTCCTGGAAGCCGTCGCCGTTGAAGTCGCCGGCAGGCGCCGCACCGCCGGCCGGCCGGTCTGAGCCAGCCAGCGCCGGCGACACACTCAGCGCGAAGGTCGATGCGAAGGCCGCGAGCCCCGCTGCAAGACGAGGAAGGCGAAGGGGCCGGAGGGGCCGGAGCCCATGGACGGTCGGGAACGAAATGTGGGACATGGGCGAAACACCCTCGGACGTGGGACCCCTTGAGGTATACGCCGACGAACCGCCCGTTTCAGAACGGGGTTCAGAGCACGGAGACGACGACCGGTGCCGTCACCGAGCACACCGATCCATGCAGGCCAAAGCCAACCCTGATCCCCGAACTCGCGCCGAAGAAGATCGACGTTCCACCCGCGCTCGTCAGGATGATGCTGCCCGGCGGCACGCGCACGATCCGCGTCCCGGTCGACGCCGTCTGCTGCACCGCGAGGCGCTCGCTGTCGACCGTGCCCGGACCGAGCGAGTTGCCCGGCGACCCGTTCTTGACGCTCTTCGGCGACTCGAGCGTGGCGCCATCGATGACGGAACTCGCGTAGATCGAGAGCACCGTGGCGGTGCCGTTGTCGGTCGTGACGACGTTGGTCTGGCAACGCGCCTCAAGCTTGACGCTGTCGCGTTCCACGAGCGTGCGCGTCTGCCCGGCAGCGAGCCGGACGGCGACGGGGAACACGTCGCTTGCGCTCACAAAATCGTTGGCAGAGCGCCCACCGACGCGGTCAGCATTCGCTGCATGATCGGCCTCCGTCGCCGTCGCGGCTCGGTCGGCGGCGCCCGCGGTGGTGGCGCGGTCGGCCGAGCCGGCGCTGGTGGCGCGGTCGGCACTGGCCGCGGTAGCGGCGCGGTCCGCCGTCGCGGCGCTCGTCGCTCGGTCCGCGGTGCCCGCCGACGCGGCCCGCTCAGCGTTCTTGGCGGTGCCCGCGGTCGCGGCGTTCGTCGCGGCCCCAGCGGTGCCGGCGCTCGCCGCGCGCGGTACGGCGCCGAGCGTCGACTCGACGATCTGTGCGCCCGTGACGGTGTCATCGGCGAGGTCGCCGCCTTTGACGGACTTGTTCTTGATCGTGCCGCTCGTGACCGAATTCTTGGCCAGCTCGACGCCGCCAGCGACCGCAATGCCGGACAGCGCGAGGAAGAGCGCCACCGCGGACAACATCACGGCAGGCGACGGAGCGTGGGGGCGGCGCATCACGAGGGCGGGAGAATACCCGCGGTCTGGCCGGTTGCAAGCGCGATAGATCACCTAGTTTTCAGGTGAACCGGACCGCCGACCACTTTCCACGCAAAACGGGGCGAAACGAACGCAAAACTGCGTTCAGATCACGGAGTTGTCACCACCACGTTGCGCACCAGGTGCCGCTGCGCGCGGGCCGCGCCACCGGTCGCAGCCGTGAAACCGATGAAGGCGAACGCCGGGACGTCCATGGTGCGGCGCAGCCGTTCTACACCGTCGATCGAGAGGCTCACGTCCCCGTCCTTCGAGACCAGCCGCACACGCGAAGTCGTGAACGCCAGGGTTTTGCCGGGGTCGGCAGTCTCCAGCCACTCCGGGTACAAGGACGCGGCGCCAGTACCGCTCGCCACACCGACGAAGTTGTCGGACGGGTTCGCGTTGCCGGTGCCCTTGAACGTGCCGAGGCCGAACGCGACGCCCTTGTTGCCGGCCCAGGCAAGGCCTGCGTTGTAGGCGCCAAGGATGGGCTCGCTCGACAGGAACCCACCACCGGGCAGCGGCGTATCGGACGCGTCATTGATCGCGAGGGTCATGCCGTTGCCAGCACCGGTGCCTTGATCGAGGGTCGCATCGAACGAAATATCGATGCTCCGGGCGTCGATCACCCGGGCCCGTTGGAACAGCCCGCCGCGCAGGTTCGATGCCGCCGTGGTGAGCTGAAGTCCGCCGCCAGCGGGGAGCACCCTGGCGGCGTTGGTCCCGGGGGTCGCCGGCGACCAGTCGCTGCGGGACACGTCCCACAGCGGTGCCTCTCCCGCGCCGGTCCAGCGGTCCGTGATGATGATGGTGTTGACGCCCGCCCGCAGCGAGAAGCGCGGCAGCGGTGCGGCGTACCCTTCGGTCAAGACACTGAGCGTCACGGGCGGAGCGCCGTTCACGGAGGCTCGGGCCGTCCAAGCGCCCGTCGGAAGGCGGTCATTCGGGAACCCTTCCGTCGGGAAGACGTGCGTCAGCTCGCAAAGATCGCCAGCCACGCCCCCGGGGATGGGAACTGGTGTCAGCACGCCATCGGCGGGCGTCGCCTCGACCGGATTCGGGCAGGTGCCCGTGAGCCCGCGCCGCCCGACGATCGCGGCTGCGGGCGGTGGCACCACGCCGCGAGCGATCTCGGTTCGCTGGAACACCCTGAGCGTCGCCGTCGACGCCGTGCCCCCACCCGTGATGGTGAACGGGAGCGATTGCTTCGGCCCTCGATTGCCAGCCGCATCGACGGGCACCAGCTCAAGAATGTAGTCGCCGGCGACGCCGTTCACGCCCCGGCCCAAGCCGTCCCACGCGATGGTGGTCGGCCCAGCGGGAAGCGCCGAACGCAGCTCCTGGGAGAGCACCGTCGCCCCGCGCTTGAAGCTCAGTTCGACGCTCGCGTTCGGCTCGGTCAGCGTGATGCGGATGGTGGTGCCCGCGGGCGCCGCGCCAGCGGCGAAGCGGGTGGGCGTGATCGCGGAGAGGCGGGCGGCGTAGTCGGGGTCACCGAGATCGCCGGGCGGCAGCAGCTCGGGCGCGACGCGATCGACCCGCCGGCTCGCGACGAAAAGCGCTGCGACGTCGCGAGCGCCGTCAACGTCGGCGTGAACGTCCGGGATGAGGAGGTCGGGGGCGCCGTCGCCGTCGAGGTCGCCCGACCACGAGACTCGTCGACCGAGGGCCCCAAAAGCGGCCGGTCGATCGTCGCGCTCGGCAATCGCCCGCAAGCCCGGGATCACCGGGATCGACGCCAGTGAGACCGTCGCCGGGGCCGTTGCCGGAATCGACACGACCCGCACGCCGTCGAGGCCAAACACGATCAGGTCATGTCGCCCGTCGCCCGTGAGATCAGCGCCCGCCGGGAGGATCCCCTGCTGCGCACCGTTGACGGTGATCACCGGTGCCGTAGCCGGGTCGAGCGTGATGGTGCTTGGGACGGGTCGCCCCGCAACGATGAGCACGCGGTCGGTGACTCCGGACGCCCCGACGAGGGCTACGTCGTCTTCCGGACCGCCGGTCACGTTCCCCAGTGGGCGCAGCTGCGTGTTGTCCCCGCCCGTAAAGCGGATGGCTCCAGCGGTCGCGGACGCACCCGACACTGCCGCGGTGCCGGTGCGGCCGGGGGCAATGAAGCCCCGCTGGGCGAGCCAGACATCGGCCTTGCCGTCGCCGTTGAAGTCGCCGGCGGGCGTCGGCCGCCACAGCCCCGTCGTGCAGAACAGCCCGTAGACCTGGCATGTAGTGATGCCCGAGATACTGCTCATGCGGGCGTTTCCGCCGCGCAGATCGAGCGAGGTGACGCGTGGTCCACCGTGCACCACTGCACCACCGCTGTGACGCTGCATGATCAGGTCGTCCGTGCCATCGCCATTCCAGTCTCCGTGCGGCCGGCCGTCGACAGCAGTGCCGGTGTCGTTGGTGAGCAGGCGCGTTGTGCGGTTGCCGGCCTGGCCGAGCGTGATCGACGTGGAGCCGGCTGCTCCGTAGACGACGTACGCATCGTCGGCGATCACCACGAGGTCGCCGATGCCGTCGCCGTCGAAGTCGCCGGCCCGGTCGACGCTCTGGATCTCGTTCGTGCCGCTCGGGCGGATGAGCATCCCGCTGGCTGGCGCCGACGTGCCGAGCGCCTGGATCCCGGCGAGGTCACGATCGAGGTCGCCGGTGCCATAGAGCACGGCGACCGCGCCACCCGGCCCGGTCGTGGCCTTCGCGAAGTCCGGGCGGCCGTCGCCGCTGACATCGGGGACCGCGATCACCTCGGTTGCACCGACGATGCGCTCGGTGACCTGCAGCGCGGCGCTCGCCGTGCCGGGGATGAGAGTCGTCGCCGAAGCGACGGCGGCCGCGAGGACGACCCCTCTCACGATGCGAGTCAAGGACATCAGGCCCCTACGCCGTCACGACGCGGAGGTTCTTGATGAGGTGCCGCTGGACGGCGTTGCCCGTTGCGGCGCTGAAGCCCCAGGAGGCCGTGCTCGGGAGCGTCATGGTGCGGCGCAGACGCTCGACGCCATCGAGCTCGACCATCACCACGCCGTCCTTGGAGGTGATGGTCACGTGCGTGGTCGCTGCGGCGAGCGTCTTGCCCGGGTCCGCCGTCTGGAGCCAGATCGGATAGCCGGTCGTCGACGCCGTGGCGCTGCTGGCGATCCCGACGAAGTTCGCGGACGGATTCCGAGTGCCCTTGAACGTGCTGAGCACCACGCTGGTCCCGCTCTTGCCGATGCTCCCCAGGAAGCCGAGCCCGGCGCCGGTGTTGTTGACGAGTCCGTAGCCGTAGCCGGTGAACACGTTGAAGGCCAAGCCGTTGCCCCCATTGGCGGCGCCTTCGAGCACCGCGTCGAAGTCGACCTTCACCCGGCGAGCGTCAAGCGGGTGCGTGCGGTCGTTCACGAACCCGCGCTGGAAGGTCTTTGCCGGCGTCAGCTCGAGTCCGGCGCCGTTCGGGAGCGACTGGGCGGCGTTCGCCGGGCCTGCGCTCACAGACGGCCGATACCAGACGTTGGTCGTCTCGTCGATCACCGGCACCCGAGCCGAATCCCAGCGCTGCGTTACGACGACCGTGTTCTTCCCGCGCACCAGCTTGAACGGAGGGATCTTCAGCGCGCGGTACTCACTCACGCCGAAGGCCGTGACGTCGACCGACGGGCCGCCGTTGATCGACACCAAACTGCGCCAGGGGTAGGTCTCCGCCGTGAGCATCGTCTGGACCGAGTCGGTGTCGGCCGGGGCATTGATCGACAGCTCGCAAACCTCTCCGGCCACCGGCGGCTGGTAGATCTCGATCGCGAAGGGAGCCGACGGCGCGTCCGCGTCCCATCGCTCCTGCTGCGTGTTGAACGACGACGTCCCGCACGTGCCACCCATCTCGGGCGTCCAGCTGAAGCGAGCCGGCGGCGTGATGCCCGCGGGAGCCGCCTCTTCTCGGTTCGTCCACTCGATGGTCGCGGGGACGGCTGCTGAGCCATCCGTGAGTTCGAAGGCCAGCGACTTGGTCTGGCCGCGATTCCCGGCGGCGTCGATGGGCGTCGCCTCGATCACGTAGTCGCCGGGCACGCCGTCCACGCCCTTGCCAAGCCCGTCCCACGAGGTGTCGGTCACGCCGCGCGGGAGCGACCGGCGCTCCGTCGACAGTGCCGGTCCGCCGCTGGCCTTGCGATAGATGAGTTCGACGTCGGCGGCCTCGAGGAGGTTCAGACGCAGCGTGGCCGCGGTTCCAGCAGCGAAGCGCTTCGGCGTCACCTGCGAGAACGAGGTGTCGTCCGGGTCCGAGAGGCTTTTCGCGGCCAGCTCCGGCGGGATCTGGTCGGCGCCGCTGGAGATCAAGAAGACCGCGCCAAACGCGGACCCGCCGCGGAAGAACGGCGCCCCGAATGCAAGGTCACGCTGGCCGTCGCCATCGGTGTCGCCAACGCCGACGGCCGAGCCGAGGTCGGGGTACTGCTGGTTCGGGTCCTGGGGGACGGCGGGGATCGCCGACCCGCTGCTCACGGCCACCGCCGCAGGGACCGTGGTCGGAACGCTGAGGGTGCGGAGCCCGTCCCGGGTGCTGGCGACGAGTTCCGGACGCCCGTCACCGCTGAGGTCGCCGGCCGGCCGTAGCCCAAAGGTGCGGCCGTCGTCAGCGATCGTGATCGATGGGTAGGTCAACACGTCGATCGACCTGGGGAGCGCTGGGCTCCCTGGGATCACGAGGTAACGGTGGTTGGCGGTGTTGCCGTTCTTGAGGAGGACGAGGTCGTCGATGCCATCTCCCGTGAGGTCGCCGAAGTGGTCAGGAACGGCAAGGTCGGTGTCGAGGTAGTACCCGGTGCCGAAGTTGGTGAACCTGGTCGCGGTGGACTCGATGGTGCTGGTCAGCGTCGCGTTGCCGCTGCGTCCGAGCGTGATGAATTTGTTCTCGGGCTGGAACAGGTCGTCTTTGCCGTCGCCGTTGACGTCGCCGATCGGCACCGGATCGTTGACGACGGTGAAGCACGTGTAGATGAACCCGTAGATCCAGGTGCAGCGCTTGATGCCGGTGATCTTGGCGATGCGCGTCCCGGTCCCGGTCGCGTCGAACACCGGCACGCGCGGTCCGCCGAACATGATCGCGACGTCCGGTCCACGGGTGATCAAGACGTCGTCCTTCCCGTCGCCGTCGAAGTCGCCGGCGGTGCGGAACGGGCCGTAGCCGCCGTTGCCCATCGGGGCCTTGATGAAGGTGACCCGCGGGTCCGAGCCCGTCGTGTCGAGCTTGATGTCACGGACGTCGCGGCCGCCGTACGCGATCCACTTGGACTCCGTGCTCCTCACGAGGATGTCGGCGAGGCCGTCTCCGTCCACGTCGCCAGCGGGCGAAGCGATGAGCTTTCCGCGGCCGTCGGAGAGCTCGAACGCAGCGCCACCCGATGCCGGCAGGTCGAGGTTTGTCGGCGTGCGGGTACCCAGGACGACGAACACCCGAAGACCCTCGACCGCCGACACGAGTACGTCGGCGAGACCATCGCCGTTCACGTCGCCCGCCGGGTTTACGTTGCCGCCCGACGGGTAGCTCTGCCCGGTTGGACCGACGATCCGCGTCGTCGGCTGGAGCGGTGCGGCGCCGCTCGAAGCGGGGAGTCCGAGGACGCCCGTGAGCGCCGCGCCGAGGAGCAGCGAGCGACCCGGCCGCGAGACACCAGCGCGCCGCCGGGCAGCACGGAGCGCGCGGAGGTGGCGACGGGACGGACGGGACGAGAGCGGGGACATCGGACCTTTGAGGGGTCGGGGGACCCGTGAGGTGTATCAACGGACACACCCTTGTTTCAGAACGCGGTTCAGGGGTGGGGCGCGCACCACCCGACCCGTCCTCGGCGCCCGACCCGAAGGGATCGAGCACCGAAGAGGCATCGCTCCGTTAGGTCGTGACGACGCGGAGGTTCTTCACCACATGCCGCTGCACGGCGTTGCCGGTCGACGCCGTGATCAGCAGGTTCGCCTCCGGAACCAGCTCCATCGTGCGGCGCAGACGCTCGACGCCATCGACGGCGATCGTCACGTCGCCATCCTTCGCGGTGATCGTCACGTGCGTCGTTGCGCCCGCCAGCGTCTTGCCAGGGTCGGCGGTCTGCAGCCACGCCGGGTAGCCCGACGCCGTCTTTCCACCGGCGATGATGCCCACGAAGTTCGCAGACGGGTTTCGCCCGCCCTGGAAGGTGCTCAGCGCAAAGCCGTGCGCGTTGCCGGGAGCCGTGAGGCCCAGCCAGCCCAGCCCCGCGCCCGTGCTGTTGGTCGGCGCCCCCACGCCGCCGGCGTAGGCCAGCCCGACGACGAGCCCGTTGCCGCCGCCCGCGGTGCCGTCGAGCACGGCGTCGAAGTCGATCTTCACGTGGTTGGCGTCGAATCGGTGGGTCTGGTCCCAGGCGACACCTCGCTGGAAGGTCGTCGCGGGCGTCAGTTCGAGGCCGCCACCGTTCGGCAGCAGGCGCGCCGTGTTGGCCGGTCCTGACGACGGCTGACCGAAGGTCCACGAGATCGTGGCGTCGTCGATCGGTGTCGCGAGCGCCGGGTCCCACTTCTCGGTCACGACGACGGTGTTCTTGCCCTCGCGCAGCTGGAAGTCCGGGATGCGAAGCAGGAGCTCGCTCGTGATCCCGAGCGCCGTGATGTCAACCGCGGGGGCGCCGTTGATCGAGACGAGGGTGCGCCACGGGTACTCCGCCGCTGCCGGCGTCGGCGCCTCGTACGGCACGGCCATCGGCGCGTCGATGGTGATCCGGCAAGTGTCTCCGGGCTTCGAGCCGCCGCGGATCGAAACCGGGCTGGTCACGGACCCGGCTCCGGGCAGGCGATAGTCGGTCAACGCAGTGAAATCACCGGGGCACGCGCCTTTGAGGACCGCGGCGCGACTCACGCGGAACGGCGGCGTAACACCAGCGGGCGTGGCGGCTTCCTGGAATGTCCACTCAAGGGTCGCGTAGGGCGCGGGCTCTGGATCGGGCGTGGTGTCGGGCGTCCCGCGGGAGACGAGGAAGGCGGCGCCACGGTCCGTCAGGCCCGGCTCGTCGAGGAACGCCGCCCCGTAGACGAGGTCGTCGAGCCCGTCCCCGTCAAAGTCGCCGATCCCGGCCGCGGTGCGGTTGCGGGTCCAGCTCTGCGGGGTCCCCGCGTCGGAGACCGGGAGGCCGGCCAGCGGAGGCCCGACGGTGAGCGTGCCGGTACCGGAAGCCGGCGCCGAGAGGATGCGAACGCTGTCCTCGCGCGTGATGACGAGGTCCTGCCGACCGTCGCCGTTCTGGTCACCTGCGGCAGCGACGGAGCGCATGGTGTCGCGGTAGGTGATCGAAGGGACGGTGTTCAGGTCGATGGTGCCGCCACCCGCGGTCGTGCGGCCGGCCACGATCTGGATGCGCTCGTCCGGGGTATCGCGATTGCGGTAGAAGACGAGGTCGGTGATGCCGTCGCCGGTGAGGTCGCCGCTGTCGCCGTGGAGCACGTTGCTCTCGTTCGGAATCACGTTGATGCCGGCGAACGCGAGGTTGCTGAACTTGATCGAGCGCGCGTCGGGCGTCCTGGTCGGAATCGCCGTGGTGCCGGTGCGGCCCAGCGCGAGGACGCCGTACTCGGGCAGGAAGATGTCGTCCTTGCCGTCGGCGTTCCAGTCGCCAATCGCACGCGGCTCGGTGGTCTCCGTGTAGCACTTGCGGATGAAGTACCAGTAGCTGCAGCGCTCGGTGCCCGTGAGCTTCACGAGCCCTGGACCAGTGCCCGTCGCATTGAATTCCGCCGCGCGTGGACGTCCAAGGATGATGACGGCGTCGGTCTCCCGCCGCATCAGGATGTCGTCCTTCCCGTCGCCATCGAAGTCGCCGGCCGAGGAGAAGCCGATCCCGGCCCAGGCGATCGTCCCGTTCAGCCGAGTCACCCGCGGATCGCCGCCTGCGATGTCGACATCGCGAACCTGTGGACCGCCGTAGATCACGTATCCGGGGGAGAAGCCGGCGACGGCCAGGAGGTCGTCGTACCCGTCGCCGTCGACGTCGCCTGCGGCCGATCGGATCGAGGCGCCCTTGACCGTGAACGAGGCGGGCGCTGCTGCCGGCACGGACAGGTTCTTCGGCGTGCGCGTGCCCAGCACGACCCACGTCCCGCTGCTGGATCCGACGATGAGGTCACCGAGGCCGTCGCCGTTGACGTCGCCGGCGGGCGCCGACAGGGAGCCGAAGCTCTCGTCGGCGCGGGCAACGCCCGTGAATTTCGCGGTGGCCTGGAGCGGGCCGGCCGTAGCGGGCGCCGCGATGGCGAGTAGCCCAGCGAGCGTGAGGCCGACGGCAGCGTTGAGCGGTCGCAGGCCCGCGCGCTCTACCGGGCCGGTGAGCGCCGAGCAGAGCTGGCGGGTGACGGGACGCGCCATACGGCGCGGCGACAGACGGATCATGGAGGCCTTGTGGGGGTCGAGCGGGACGCGGCCAGGCTACCGAATCGACACGCATCGTTTCAGAATGCCGTTCTGGAAGCCGGCGACCACTGGCGCCGTCTTATTGAAAAAGATTATCTGAGTGAGCTACACTGAGATCTATGCAGGCAGACCGTTTCACCCTCAAGGCCCAGGAATCCCTCACCAGAGCGGTGAGTCTCGCTGCGGAAAACAAGAACGCCGAGGTGTTCCCCGAGCACCTGCTGGCGGCACTCCTGGAGCAGGAGCATCCGCTGGTTGACGGCGTTCTTCGGAAGGTCGACGCCACGCCGCAGGTGCTGGCGGGCCAGGTGGCCCAGCAGATCGCGTCGCTCCCGACGCTCTCGGGCGACCAGGAGCCGACCACGTCCGGTGAGACCCTCGCCGTGCTGCGCTCCGCCGACAAACTCGCCCGCGAACTCGGCGACCAGTACGTCTCCACCGAGCACCTCCTCATCGCGCTGGCCGGCCGGAAGGACAAGGCCGCGACGATCCTCACGAGCAACGGCGCCACGCCGGACACCCTCCGCGCCGCGATCACCGAGATCCGCGGCGGCAAACCCGTCACCGATCAGGCCCCTGAAGAGAAGCTCGAGGCCCTCGAGCGCTTCGGCGTCGACCTCACGGAGCGCGCCGAGAAGGGCGAACTCGACCCGGTCATCGGCCGCGACGAGGAGATCCGCCGCGTCATCCAGGTGCTCTCGCGCCGCACCAAGAACAACCCGGTGCTGATTGGCGAACCGGGCGTCGGCAAGACGGCCGTCGTCGAAGGCCTCGCCCAGCGCATCGTGTCTGGCGACGTGCCCGAGTCGCTGAAGGATCGCCGCGTGGTCTCCGTCGACATCGGCGGGCTGCTCGCCGGCGCGAAGTACCGCGGTGAGTTCGAGGAGCGCCTCAAGAGCGTCCTCAACGAGGTCAAGCAGGCCAACGGCCAGATCGTGATGTTCATCGACGAGCTCCACACGATCGTCGGCGCCGGCGCGGCCGAAGGCGCCGTCGACGCCGCCAACCTCCTCAAGCCGATGCTCGCCCGCGGCGAGCTGCGCGCCGTCGGCGCCACCACGCTCGACGAGTACCGCCAGCACATCGAAAAGGACCCGGCCCTGGAGCGGCGCTTCCAGCCGGTGCAGGTCGGCGAGCCGTCGGTCGAAGACACGATCGCGATCCTCCGCGGGCTCAAGGAACGCTACGAGGTGCACCACGGTGTCCGCATCCAGGACAGCGCGCTGATCGCCGCCGCCACCCTGTCGGACCGCTACATCGCCGACCGCTTCCTGCCGGACAAGGCCATCGACCTCATCGACGAGTCGGCCTCCAAACTGCGCATCGAGATCGACTCGCTGCCGGAGGAGATCGACGAGGTTCAGCGCCGCGTGATGCAGCTCGAGATCGAGCGCACCTCGCTGCAGCAGGAGACCGACGAGGCCTCGCTCGAGCGCCTCGCCGCCCTCGACGCCCAGCTCGCCGAGGAGCGCGAGCACCTCACCGGGATGATGGCGACGTGGCAGGCCGAGAAGGACCTGCTCCACGCCGTCTCCGAAAACAAGGAAGCCTTGGAGAACCTGCACCGCGAGGCCGAGCAGGCCGAGCGCAACGCCGATCTCCAGCGCGCCGCCGAACTCCGCTACGGCCGCATCCCCGAACTCGAGAAGCAGCTCGCGGCGGCCGAGGCCCGCGTGGAGGAGCAGAGCGGCAGCGAGCGCTTCCTCAAGGAAGAGGTCGACGGCGAAGACGTCGCCGAGATCGTCGCCCGCTGGACCGGCATCCCGGTCAGCCGACTGCTCGAAGGTGAGGTGCAGAAGCTCGTCCACATGGAGGATCGCCTCCACGAGCGCGTGATCGGCCAGGAGCAGGCCGTCCGTGCGGTGTCCGACGCGCTGCGTCGCTCCCGTGCCGGCCTGCAGGACCCCGATCGCCCGATCGGCAACTTCCTGTTCCTCGGCCCCACCGGCGTCGGCAAGACGGAGCTCGCGCGCGCCCTCGCCGAGTTCATGTTCGACACGCAGGACGCGATGATCCGCATCGACATGTCGGAGTACATGGAGAAGCACTCCGTGAGCCGGCTCGTCGGCGCACCTCCCGGATACGTCGGCTACGACCAGGGCGGCCAGCTCACCGAGGCGATCCGCCGCCGGCCCTACGCCGTGCTGCTGCTCGACGAAACCGAGAAGGCGCATCCGGATGTGTTCAACATCCTGCTGCAGCTCATGGACGACGGCCGCCTCACCGACGGCCAGGGCCGCACCGTCGACTTCCGCAACGTCGTGCTGATCATGACCTCGAACATCCCCGGTGGGCGGGTCGGCGCCGAGGCGCACTTCCGGCCGGAGTTCATCAACCGCATCGACGAGATCGTCGAGTTCCACCCGCTCGGTCGCGAGGACATCGGCAACATCGTCGAGATCCAGACGAAGCGCCTGATCACCCGTGCGACGAAGGAACGCGGCATCGACGTGACCCTCACGCCGGAGGCGCGGACGCTCCTCGGCGACCTTGGCTACGACCCCGCGTACGGCGCTCGCCCGCTCAAGCGCGTGATCCAGCAGAAGCTGACCAACCCGCTGGCCCTCGGCCTGCTCGACGGCACCTTCCGCGAGGGCGACGACATCGAGGTCGTCGCGCGCGACGGCGAACTCGTGCTCACCGCCGACGGAGACCGCGAAGCGGTCGCCCGCTCATATGGCAGCGTCCCGGTCACGACCGGCGTGGCTGCGTCTGCGCCGGGCGACGGCGACGTGCCGTCACTCAGCAAAGACGACTGACCGCCGCCCGAAACGACGAAGCGCCCCGAGGTCCGCTCAGACCCGGGGCGCTTCGTGCCGATCGTTGCCGTACTGCCGCTAGCTGCGGCGGTACGGGTCGATCAGGAGGTTGTCGATCTGCAGCTGCCCACCTTCCCTGACGTTGTAGGACGGGAGGTAGAACTTGATCTTGACCAGGACTCCCTCCGCGAACTTCGCGTCGGGAATGGCGGTGGCGAGGGGCGTCTTGGGGGACGCCGCCCACGTCTTGGAGCCGTAGGCGATGTCGACAGTGTCGAGGTACGAAGTACCAAGGTTGGAGATCGTGCGGTACACGATGTTGCTGCCGAAGCCCGATCGATACGTCGAGCCGACCGAGCGCAGCAGGAAGCGGAACGACGGGTGGTCGCGCGTCACGCAGAACTCGGGCGAAGTGACCTCAGCCGCGCCGCCGTAACGCGAAGCGCCGAGCAGCACCGACTTCGTGCCAGGAACGATCCCGACGGACTCGTTGCCAGCCACGATCTTGGCGTTCTTGAGGGTCCATCCGAGGCCGGCGGTCTCGAAGTCGCCGCCGGGCGCCAGGGCGTAGTACGCGGAGTCGCTGAGCTTCGTGAAGGCCTGCCACGTCGGGGGCGTGGCACACGCGGCAGCCGCGAGCGCACCTCCGACGGTCGGGAACGAGTACGCGGCGGACGCTCCCGCCGGGAATGCGGCAAGGGCGGCCAGGCTGGCAAGGAGCGAAGAGCGGAGAGGCAGGCGGGAGGGCATTGGCAGATCCGGGGGGGGGTCGGAGCGGGGCGACGTGCCCTCCTGTATCGGCTCCACGGAAGCCCTGGAAGAGTGGTTGGACATGGTCTCGCGGAGTCCCTACCGTTCTCCGACCGCACCGGTCCGAGCCCATACCGTCCGCGACCCCCTGGCGACGCGACTCACGGCGGGCTCGTGTCAGGCACGGACTGGATCATGTCGCCGGATTTGGCGTTCGGGACCACCACGCCGGTCAGCCTGCTGCCCTGGCAAAGCGCCTTGTATCCGGCGATCTTGAGCGGCTTGGTATCGAAGGCCTTGCCGTTTCCACACGTGACGCGCATCGTGACCGGCGTGTAGCCGAAGTTCCGTGTGACCGTGTCTCGCTGGATTCCAGCCGAGCCGCCTTTCCAGCTGATCCGCCCGTCGTAGGGCACCTCGAAGGCAACGACGCCGTTCGTCGACGGGTACGTCTTCTTCGCCCCGAGCTTGGAGACGTACTCCACCACGGTCCCGCCGACAGGAAGCACGATGACGGCGGTCGCCCGCGCTGGCGCGTCGGGCACGAGGGACACGGAGATGCCCCTGGCTTCGGCCTCTGCACGAGGCCGGCAGGACCCCTGGTACAAGCCTTCTCCCTCCCCGTCCGGGATCGCGACACATACGCGCGTGCCCGACGGGAACCTCGACAGGTACGCATAGCCAGTGCCGGCGGGAGTCGAGAACGGGTGCGCCGTCGTGAGGTTGGCGAACCGGCTGCCTTGGACCGGCAGCTTGATGCCGGAGGCGTCGACGCTCTCCGCACCCAAGATCTCCAGCCCCGCTTGCGCCGCCGGCACTGTCGGGAGCGACGCCAGGATGCCGACCGTGAGGGCGGCGATGCTGGCTATCGCGACCGCGCCGCCCAGCACCAGACGCGGGCGCAGACGCGCGACGAAGGTGCGCACGGGAGAAGGCATTGAACGACGCACGCGGATCAGGCATCGGCCCCATCCGGCGTATTTGCCGGAAGGACCCACACCTCTTCTTGGACTTTTCTCCAAGAATGTGACCTGACCGACCGGTCTAGGCGCGTTCCCGCTCAGGCGGTGTCGGCCGCGCCGCGACGGGGCTGGGCCCTAGGCCGCGCCGCGCCTGGACCCACGCAGCGCCGCGAAAGCGGGGCCGGCGGGCGAACCGCGGCGGTCGATCAGCAGACGTTGCGGTAGTCGAGCTTGTGTCCGTCGACTTCGATCCGCAAGCGCGAGAACAGGCCGCTGACGGAGGACCGGCGGGCGGCGCTGCGCTGCGCGGTCAGCCTGATCGGCTCAAACGGCACGAACGGCGTCGCCTCCCACTGCGACTTGATCACGGCGGCGTCAGAAGCACCTGCGCCCTCCAGCTTGAAGGTCGTGTTGATGATCGAGCCGCGCTTGTAACACGTGGCGGTGGAGTTGATCCGAGCCGTGATCACCGGCTTGACGAACCTGCCGCCGATGTAGCTCGCGACCCGGTTGGCCGCGCCCACCGCGTCCTCGGAGTGGTAGGTCTCGTGCGCGAAAATCAGGCCGCCGCGGTACTGGCAGGACATGTCGCCACCGTGGCAATACGTCGTCGCGTTCCAGCCCGCCGGGAACGACGGGATCGAGGAGATACTGAACCCGAAGATCGAGATCTTGAAGCCGAAATCGCCGTCGCGGGCCGCGCGAATGGACCCGAACTGCGTGGCATCGGCGTCGCCGACGTAGGCGAGGTTGGGCTCGCGAGGCTTCCACGTCGGGTCGCCGAAGGTGATCGCCATGGCCTTGCCCGGCTCAGGCGCCCAGGTGAGGCTCGCCAGCGCACGCCGCGTGACCTCAGCACCTGCCGAGTAGCCCATGAGCACGAGCTTGGAGCCCGGGCAGCGCTCGTGGATCAGGTTGAGATCGCGGATGGCTGCGCGCCGACCCTCGTTGATGCTCAGTGCGTAGTCGTAGAAGGCGCTGACGGTGAAGGTGACCCCGACGGAGCGGAAGCCCAGTTCCTTCGGGCCGAGCGGGTCAGTACCGCCGATCAGCTTGGTCGTCTTCGGCGCGCGGTTGGTCACGAGAGACACCGTGCCGGGGGCGTACTTGTCGCGGAACTCCGCATAGATCGGAAGGAGTTCCTCGCCAAGGCCTTCGTAGTACTTGGTCCGGGGCGTCACGCCATCGGCTTCGAACTGACCCGGTGCGCGCGAAGCGCGCAGCGCGTTGTTCTCGTTCGCGCCACGCGACGCGTACACGATGATCTCCGAGCACAGCACGTCCGCAGCCGTGAAGACCTGGTCGTTGAACGGGGGATTGTCGGCCGCAGACGACGGAGATGCGCCGGCCAGGCCGACAGCGAGCGTCGTCAAAACGCCAGCGATGATCCGGCGGCCCGGGACAGACGCCATCAGCAGTTCCTTAAGAGTGAGGGGAGCCGGCTAGGGAAACCGGTCGGTCGGTCCAAGTCTGGCAGATTCGCGTGTGAGGGGCAACACACGTGAGACTTGGTAAGTGAACCTACCTTCGGTATCTCATCGATACCCCTTTTTCTGGGGGCATCGTTCTGGCGCCGATCAGCTTTTGATCGTGACCTTGCGGCTCGCCCAGAGGAACGTCGAATTGCTCGTGCCTCGCGTGTACCGCGGCCGCGTGTCGTACTGCAGCAACCAGTCGCCATTCGCCGCCTTGAACGGGAACAGCTTGCGGGGCGAGGTCTTGAGCACACCGCACGGCCCTCGGAGCTGACCGAGGCGAATGGTCTTCACGCCGGGCGGATCGACGGGCGTCGTCGTCCCACCGGTCTTCGTCGTCGTGGTGGACGGCTTCGCGGGCATGCGCTGCGCGGCCGGCGAGACGTAGTGCAGATAGATCGACGGCTTGACCTCCGCGAGACCGAACCCGCTGATCGAGTGACTGACGCTGAGCGTGCGCGGCTCGCCCGTCGTCGGCGCGAACGTGGCCCCGACCGTCGCGATGTTGAGGAACGCCCGGGCCGACGAGGTTCCGTCGCTCGCTACGACCTCGACCTGCGACTCGGTGAGTCCGAACGCGACCTCGGGAACCATCAGCGTCTGGCGAATCGCGCCTGAGTTGTCGGCCGTGGTGCCGGTGAGCTGATCGACACCTCGCGTGAGCGCGACGGCCGCCCGGGGCGTGAACCCGCTGCCCGAGATCGCGGCCTGCTCGCCGGCGACGTAGCAGCGCTGGTCGAGGCCAAGCGTCGCGGCGGAAGCCGACGGGGCACCGGCCACGAGACCAGCAACCAGGATCCCGGCGACGAGCGCAACCGGCCGCGCGCTGCGGCGTGAATGAGACGAGGTACAGACCACCGCTCCGGACCGTACCGACCGGTGTGGACGGACCAGTCGGTCGGCGCCCTGCGGCCAACGGGTCGCCGATCGAGTACAACGACATTCAGGCCTGCTCCCAATTTCAGAGGACCTACCCGCCATGGCGACCTACCTCATGCTCTGCAAGCTCACCCCGCAGGGCACCGCGACCATCAAGAACAACCCGGAACGGGTGCTCGAGGTCAACCGCGAGATCGAGAGTCTCGGCGCCAAGGTCACGGCCCAGTGGGCGACGCTCGGCGAGTTCGACTTCGTCAGCGTCGTCGAAGCGCCCGACGCGCAGACCATCGCGCGCGTCTCACTCGAACTCGGCTCCCGTGGAACGACGACCTACCAGACGCTCGCCGCGATCCCGGTCGAAGACTTCGTCGCCTCGCTGTAGGCAGCACGACCAAGGGCCGGTGCGTCGCATCGGCCCTTCGCGCGCCCGCCGGGGCCTCAGGCCTGGTTGACTACCCCTGGTGAAGATCCTGGTCGTCGGTTCCGGTGGACGCGAACACGCGATCGTCCACGCCCTTGCGCGCTCGCCGCAGCGCCCCGAGTTGTTGTGCGCGCCCGGCAATCCTGGGATCCGCTCGATCGCCCGCCAGGTCGCGGAGTCCATGGACGTCGAGGAGATCGTCGCCGTGGCCAAGGCCGAGGGCGTCGACCTCGTGGTGGTCGGTCCCGAGGCACCGCTCGTGGCCGGCCTGGTCGATGCACTCGCCGCTGCCGGGATTGCCGCGTTCGGCCCGTCGGCCGCCGCCGCCCGGCTCGAGGGCTCCAAGACGTTCGCGAAGGAGATCATGCTCGCCGCAGGCGTTCCGACCGCGGGCCACGCCGTCGTGACGAGCGTTGATGAGGGTCTCGCGGCGGTCACGAGTTACCCCACGGTGGTCAAGTTCGATGGCCTCGCTGCCGGCAAGGGCGTCGTGATCGCGACGACGCAGGACGAAGCGCGCGCGGCGCTCGTGGACATGCTCGAGAAGCAGGTCTTCGGCCCAGGCGAGGTCTTCGTCGAAGACTTCCTCGACGGCGACGAGGTCAGCCTCCTGGCCCTCTGCGACGGCGAACGCGCCCTCGCGCTGGCGCCAGCCCGCGACTTCAAGCGCGCACTCGACGGCGACGAAGGCCCGAACACGGGTGGGATGGGCGCGTTCTCGCCCGTGCCCGGGGTTGACCCCGCCACGCTCACCGAGCTCTCCGCGATCGTTCACCAGCCGATCGTCGATGAGCTCGCGCGCCGCGGCACCCCGTTCCACGGCGTCCTCTACGCCGGCCTGATGCTCACCTCGGCCGGGCCGAAGGTGCTGGAGTACAACACGCGCTTCGGCGACCCCGAGACGCAGGTCGTGCTGCCGCGCCTGGAGAGCGACCTCGCCGCGCTCATGGAGCGCGCAAGTCGCCCGGGCGGCCTGGCCGGAGCCACCCTCGATGTCGACCCGCGCGCCGCCGTCACGGTGGTGCTCGCCAGTCGCGGATACCCGGCGTCGGCTTCGAAGGGCGACGCCATCACCGGCACGGACGCGGCCGACGCCCTGCCCGACACGATCGTGTTCCACGCCGGCACCGCTGGCGGCGAAGGCGATGAGCCCCTGTCGACGGCCGGCGGCCGCGTGCTGGCCGTCACGGCGCTGGGGAATACCCTTTCCGCGGCGCGCGATGCTGCGTACACTGGCGCTAGCGCGATTGCGTTCGACGGCCGGCAGCTCCGCAGCGACATCGCCGCGGCTGCTACTCAGCAGGCAGGTTGACCCACTCCGGCGCCGCTGGCGCGAGCGATCTGCTCGCCGCTGGGGCACCTCGCGCCAGGCGCCCGTGCGCGCCACGCCCGCCCCAGACCCTCCTCCGACCGATCGAGTCCCCCACGCCATGATGTCGACCGACCCCATCACGCCCACCGAGACCCAGACCGCCGTCCAGGCCCATGAGGCCGAGATCGGCCCGCTCGTCGGCATCATCGTGGGGTCCAAGTCCGACCTCGAAGCGATGGCGGCGGCCGAGACGATTCTTCGTGATGCCGGTGTGCCGGTCGAGACCAGCGTGATGTCGGCGCACCGTGATCCGGAGATCGTGGCCGAGTACTGCAAGGGCGCGCGCTCGCGCGGCCTGCGCGTGATCATCGCTGGTGCCGGCCTCGCGGCCGCCCTGCCGGGCGTCGCCGCCGCCCACACCGACCTTCCCGTGATCGGCGTTCCGCTCACGAGCCGCCTCACCGTCGCCGGTGGCCTCGACGCCCTCCTGTCGATCGCGCAGATGCCGCCGGGCGTGCCGGTCGCCACCGTCGGCGTCGACAACTCCAAGAACGCGGCGCACCTCGCGCTGCGGATCCTCTCGATCTAAGAGGACGCCAGGCCCGCCAGCCGCCAGGTGGCGCCTCGCGCCGCCTCCAATGACGCACCAACGGGGGCGGCGGCCGGCGTTCTTTGCCAAACGCTCAGGGTTCTCTCGGGCTTGGCTCAGGCGCGGCGCCGATGGTGCGGTGGAACGACCACCACCAAAGGAGGCTGGCCTCTGATGACCATCCGCACCCTCGCAGCGACCGTCGGAACTGCTGCCCTGCTCACCGGCGCCGCGGGAACCCCCGCGTTCGCGCAGACCACCACGGACTACCCGTCCGACACGTCGACCACCACGACCAAGAAGAAGGGCAAGGGCCATGGCCGCCTCACGACGGCGCAGCTCACGGCCGTCGCCAAGGCGCTCGGCGTCACGCTCGACGAGCTGAAGGCGGCCCAGGCGAAGGTCAAGACGACCGTCGCCGGCACGTCAGCCCGCGAGACGAAGGCCGAACAGGACGCGCTCCTGGCCAAGGAACTCGGCAAGACGACCGCCGAGGTCCAGGCGGCCTTCGCGTCGGTCGCGGCGACGCGTCCCGCTCGAGGCTCGGGCGACGAAGACCGTCGCGGCGGGCACGGCGGCCGAGGCGAGTGCGACCGCTCGGGGTCAGGCGACACGGGCTCGTATCCGAGCGACTCGGGCTCCTACCCGAGCGACACGTCGGGCAGTTACCCGTCGGACGGCACGGCGACCTAGCTGCGGCGCGGCCGTGTCACTCCTCCCCCGCCGGCTGCTGCTGCTCGTCGGCGCTGCGCTCAGCTTGAGCGCGGCGCCGGCATGGGCGCCGGTCACGGCCAGCGCTGCGACGCAAATCGGCCTCTCTGATCAGCAGCCGGCGACGTGGTCCGACGCGCGCCTGCACGCCCTCGGGCTGCGATTCGCGCGCCTGATCGTGCCGTGGGATGCCGCGACGTCGCCGACCGAGTCCGCACGTGTGCAGGCCTGGCTGGCCGCCACCGCCGCGGCCGGCATGGCCCCGCACGTCGCGTTCGAGCACCTGCGCACCGACGCCTGCCCTGGCTGGCCGTGCACGGCCCCGACCCGCCAGCAGTACCGCGCGGCCGTCGATGCCTTCCGCGCCCGCTGGCCGCAGGTCACCACGTTCACCACGTGGAACGAGGCCAACCACTCCAGCCAGCCGGTCGCCGACGACCCCGCGATCGTGGCCGGCTATTGGTCCGAACTCACCGGCGCCTGCCCGAGCTGCACCGTGGTGGCCGGTGACGTGCTCGACTCCGGGGGCTACGTCGACTGGCTGCGCCGTTTCGCTGCCGCCGCGCCGCGTACCCCGCAGCTCTGGGGACTCCACAACTACGGCGACGTGACGTACGGCCGCACCACCGGCACTGACGCGGTGCTCGCCGCCGTGCCAGGAACGCTGTGGATCGAGGAGACCGGCGGCATCGTGACGCTCCGCAACAGCGCCGGGCGCGTGACGCTCTCCACGAGCGAAGCGCGCGCCGAGGCGAGCGTTGACCGCGCGTTTCAGATCGTCGCGGCCCGCCCGCGCATCACCCGGATGTACCTCTATCACTGGAAAGCGAACTCGCTCCTGGACCGGTTCGACGCGGGTCTCCTGCGACCGGACGGCACGAGCCGAGCCAGCTACGCCGCCGTCGCCCGCAACCTGGCGGTGCTGGCGAGCGCCACGCCGACCGGCGTGATGGCCGCGACCGCGCCGACGCTCACGGCTCGATGGTCGAAGGGCAAACCGGGTCAACTTCTCGTGCGCGTGACGTGCCCAGCCCAGGCCGCTGATGCTCGGTGCAGAGGCAAAGTCGTCCTGCGCGTGCGGACCAAAGCGAAACGCACGAACCGGTCGTACGCCACCGCCACCCTCGCGACGCGCACCTACGCGACGACCGCCTCCAGACGCACCGTCACGATCCGCGTGACCGTGCGCCGATCCGTCCGCGCACGGATTCGCCGAGCGACGGTTCGGCGGCTCGCCCTGCGAGTGACACCCACCTCGCCCGCGAACACCGCCTTCACGAAGACCCTCGCCATCGCCAAATAGCCCCCGGGTGCTGCGTTGCGGAACGCGAGCGGCACCGTCGCCAGGAGTGCCAGCACGACGCGGGCCGCCAGCGGCGAATCCGACGGCAATGCGACCGCTTCGCTGAGGCCCCACGCCACGAGACCGGCCGAGAGGAGCGTCTCTGAGGTTGTCAGCCGCAACCGCACGCCGCCCATCTCGCTCAGGATCGCACCCCAGAGGGCGCGCCGGCCAGCCGCACGCGGTGTGGCCACACACACCGGTTGGTGTGGCGCCCCTGCGATGATCGGCGCGATGCCCGAGGAACCACCGATCAAGACCACGTCGAGCCGCGTCGTGTTCCAGAGCCGCTGGACCACGCTGCGCGAAGACGTGATCGAGCGGCCCGGCGGGCTGGTCGGCAGCTACGCCGTGATCGAAAAGCGGCGCGCCGCGCTCGTGATCCCGTGGGACGGCGAATGGCTGCACCTCGTGCGGCAGTGGCGCTACCCGACGGCCTCGTGGTCGATCGAGTTCCCCCAGGGCACGATCAGCGGTCCCGCTGGCTCGTCCGCGCAGCCCGAGCACGACGAGGACCCCGAGCACGTCGCCCGCACGGAACTCCGCGAGGAACTCGGCTTCTCAGCCGGCAAGCTGCAGCACCTCGGCGCCGTCGCCTTCGCGCCAGGGATCTCGAGCCAGTTCTGCGACGTGTGGCTCGCGACCGACCTGGAGGACGGCGACACCGACCTTGAGCCGGAGGAGCAGGGCCTCATCACGCCCTGGCCCGTGACGCCCGAAGAGTTCGACGCGCACATGGCCGACGGCGACATCACCGACGCCGCGACCCTCGCGGCGTGGGCGATGCTCATGCGCCGAGGCGCCCTGCCGCTGTAGGGGCGGCGAAGTCCCGAGGTGTGCCGGCGCCTCAGGCGGCGTAGGCGGCCAAGAACTCGCCGAGTTCTTCGCCGTCGACCCCGAACGCCAGAACCGCACGGTCCTTCGGCACGACGAGCGGCTGCTCGACGGGGCCGTCACCTGGGTTGATCGGGAAGGCGTCGAACACCTCGGTGGCAGTGAGCGCGATCACGCCGCGGTCGGCCGCGCGCCGCAGCTCGGCCGCGTGATCGGCGGTGCGGACGACCACGCTCACGGCGACGCCGCGATCGGGCCACGCGAGGTTGAACAGCGCCGCCGGGCTGCCTTCGACCTCGACGTACGCCTGCTCGACGGCGCACGGGAGGTCCTCCCCCGCGCGGTAGGCCGCGAAGATCTCGGGCGCTCCGGGCCAGTCGCCGAAGTCGACGGCAAACAAGGTCGTCCCGTCGAACTCGGTGTCAGGGGTGCGCAGGAAGGTCGCACGCGTGGGGTACTGCGGTCCGGCACTACCGGTCATGGGAACCTCGCATGGGGAACGGCATGGAGCGCAGCCTGTCATACCGGCGTCAGCGTTTCTTGTGCCGGCCGTAGGTCACCGACCCCGAGACCGTCAGCACTTCGGACGAGGTGCAGCCGCCGCCCTGGTCGGTGAGGTCCTTCTTGCGGTCATCGCCCTTGACCGGGTACGTGTGCTCCACGCCCGGCTTGGGGATTGGGGCAAACACCTGGGCGTCGAGGGTCGGGTCGATGCCGGTGAAGTCGAGGTATGAGGTGTAGCGCTGGCGGCCCTTCTTCTTGCCGGCGGTCACCTTGCGCACGACGCCTTTCCACGTGGAGGAGCGCGTGGCGATCGGGCGGGTGGTCGGTCCGATCGTGTACGGCTTCATGGTGTCGGATTTGCCTTCGACGGTGCGGACGATCGAGTAGATCGACTCACCCGTGATCTCCATCGAGCCCTTGCTCTTGCCCAGCGGCCCGGTGCCCTCGACGGAGTGGCGGTAGATCGTCGTCGTGACGTCGGTGGTGAACGCGTCGATGCCGACGATCGCCGGGCACCGCGTAGTGATCACCGAGGTGAAGTCGACGGAGGCAGTGAGGTATTCCGGGCCTGGCTTGGCTTTGGCGGAGGCCGTTGCGGAGGTGGGCGCGAGGCTGGCGACGGCGAGGACCGACGTGGCGACGAGAACGCCGGCGCGGAAGCGGTGGTGGTGGAGCATTGCCGAAGGGTCTCGCGACGAGCCGCATCCGTCGTCGACCGAACGGCTCGACGCGCCGCACCCGCCGGTGTCCCCCGACGGGCCGGCGGTGGGGCGCGTTGTTGCAAGCCGGAAAACCCCCGCGTCCGTAAGGAACCGAGGCGTACCTCGTGGTCAACTACGGTCACGTGGCCTGCAACCGGCCGCTGCGTCCGGCAGTATGTGGCGCGTGATCGAGCGGTACACACGCCCGGCCCTTGGTTCCATCTGGACCGATGAAGCCAAGATGGAGGCCTGGCGCCGCGTCGAGGTGGCCGCCTGCGAAGAGATGGACGGCCCCACCGAGGCCGAACTCGAGGCGATCCGCGCGGCGACCTTCACGGTCGAGGCCGCCAAGGAGCGCGAGAAGATCACCGACCACGACGTGGCGGCCTTCGTCGACGTGCTCTCCGACGGTCTCGGCGAAGCCGGCCGCTGGATTCACTTTGGCCTCACGAGCTCCGACGTGCTCGACACCGCCCTGGGCCTCCAGCTCCAGGATGCCGGGACGCACCTCATCGCCGGCGCCAAGCTCTACCGCGACGCACTCATCGTGCAGGCGCGCAAGCACGTCGACACGCTCGCTACCGGCCGCACGCACGGCGTGCACGCCGAGCCCACCACCTTCGGCATCAAGCTCGCCGGCTTCGCCTTCGAGGCCCACCGCAACGTCGAGCGGCTCGAGGCCGCTTTCGCCCAGGCGGCGGTCGGCGCGATCAGCGGCGCCGTTGGCACGTACTCCGCTACGAGCCCCGACTACGAGCGCCGTGTCCTGGCACGCGTCGGCCTGAAGGCCGAGCAGGTCTCCACGCAGGTCGTTCCGCGCGACCGCCACGCCGAAGTGCTCCAGGCGATTTCGCTTGCCGGGGCAGGGCTCGAGCGGTTCGCCACCGAATTCCGTCACCTCCAGCGCACCGAGGTGCGCGAGGTCGAGGAGCCCTTCAAGCCGGGCCAGAAGGGCTCGAGTGCGATGCCCCACAAGCGCAACCCCATCACGAGCGAACGCCTCACGGGGCTGGCGCGCGTGCTTCGCGGGTACGCGCAGGCCGGGGTCGAGAACGTCGCCCTGTGGCACGAGCGCGACATCTCGCACTCCGGCGCCGAACGCGTGATCCTGCCGGACGCGACGATCCTGCTCGACTACATGCACGGCCTCGCGCTGCGCCTGGCCGAGGGCATGGTCGTCCACACGGACCGCATGCTCGAGAACCTCGAGCTCACGTACGGCGCCCTGTTCAGCCAGCGCCTGCTGCTCGCGCTGATCAACAACCCGACCAAGCCGCTCGTCCGCGACGAGGCCTATCGCACCGCCCAGGAGCTCGCTCAGCGCGCCTGGGACACGCGGACGCCACTGAAGGACCTGGCCGCAGCCGACGATCGCTGCGCCGGCCTCGACCTCGACGTGGTCTTCGACTACACCGCCTACACCCGCTACGCCGCCGAGATCGTCGGCCGTCTGGACGAGATCAAGTGAAGCGCTCCGTCGCCACGCTCGCCGGGCTCGCCAGCCTCGCCTGCCTTCCCGCTACCGCCCAGGCGACGCCTCGCGCGATCCTCTCGGCGGTCAATTACGAGCGCGAGATGGCCGGCCTGAAGCCGCTCGCCGCCCGCGCCGACTGGGCGAGCGCCTGCAACGCCCACACGTCGTACATGAACCAGAACAACGTGCTGACGCACAGCGAGACGCCCGGCGCGCCGTTGTTCTCGGACGCTGGTGTCTGGGCCGGCGCGCACGCGGTCCTGGCGCGCAGCAGCGCGGGCTTCAGCGGCAACCCGTGGCACAACGCGCCGTTCCATCAGTTCCAGGTCATGCATCCGTGGCTGGCCGAGACGGGCATCTCGATCACCGGCGGCTACGCCTGCATGGTCACGCTCGGCGAGCGTGACGCGCCGAACCCGTCGGAGATCAGCCTGATCACCGTGCCGGGCACCGCGCAGTACACGGCCCCGGCCGAGATCGCCCGCGAGTCGCCGTTCACGCCGGGCGACGAGGTCGGCCTGCCGCAGGGCACCAAGACCGGCCCGCACATCTACGTCTACGCCCAGGGGCCGCAGCGCTTCCAGACGGTCGCCGTGCAATCGGCGTCCCTGACGGCCGCCGACGATGGCTCCCAGGTGCCCCTTCGCTGGGTCGACGGCACGAGCCCGCGCTCAGGCCGCTACCTCGACGGCGGCGCGATCTTGATCCCCGTCACCCCGCTGAAGGAGGGCACGACGTACGGCCTGCGCGTCGAAGCCTCCACCACGTCGGCGACCGGCTCCCGCCTGCTGATCAGCCGCACCTCCAGCTTTGCGACCGGCCCCGACGAGTCCGATCTCGTGCAGGCCCCCGAGGCCAGCGACACCGTCACTGCGGCGAGCACGCGCGGCGCCGCGAAGAAGGCGCCGGGCGGGACCAAGAAGCTGAAGCGCGGCGCGCCGGCCGTGATCGGCGGCGAAGGCCAGCCCAAGCTCGAAGTGTCGCTCCGCTGGACGCCGAACGGCGTGCGCGCGAAGATTCACTGCGAGTCCGCCGTGTCCCGCTGCCAGGGGCCGCTGCGCATCCTCGTGCGCCGCAAGGGCAAGAAGATCCAGAAGCTCCGCTTCAAAGCGCGCGGCGGCCCGCTCAAGCTCAACCTCGCGCCCGGCCGCACCATCAATCGCCGCGTCGTGATGACCAAGCGCCAGATTGCCAGCGGCCAAAAGCGCGGGTTCGCGATCCGCTGGGGCGCGCCGGCGCCCGAAAAGGCCCGCGCGCTCGAGATCCAGTAGCGCAGGGCCGCCGAGGCGGCCCTTGCGACGCGCTGGCCGGGGGCGTGAACGGCCAAAATCTGTTGTCAGAGCAACAGATAATGGCCGCTCACCGCTGGCTGGGGCGACTCAGGCGTTGGCGCGCCGTGGCTCGCTGGGAACGATTGACGCAAACGTCGTCCCACTCCGAAGGGGCGGCGGGCCCTGCGCCCATGCCACCTCAGCGCTGGCCGAGGCGTGAACGGCCAAAATCTGCTGTCAGAGCAACAGATAATGGCCGCTCACCGCTGGCCGGGGCCGTCTCGGCCCCCGGCCAGGCCCTGCATTTGGCGCGCTTGGACCTCTGGCCTGCGCCGCCCTACGGGCCGAATCAGGCCGCTGACCACCTCGCCCCGCCGCCGGTCGGGCCTGCGACCTATTCTCCAGCGCATGCCGATCCTCTCCGATCTCCCGCTCATCGCATCCGGCAAGGTCCGCGAGCTCTACGACCTGGGCGACGACAAGCTTCTGCTCGTCGCAACCGATCGCATCTCCACGTACGACGCGATTCACCCGACGCCGATCCCGGGTAAGGGCTCGGTGCTCACCGGCCTCTCGGTGTTCTGGTTTGGACTGACCGAAGGCGTAGTCCCGAACCACTTCATCTCCGACAGCGAAGGCGTGCCGGATGAGGTGAAGGGCCGCGCGATCGTGGTGAAGAAGCTGAAGATCATTCCGCTGGAGGCGATTGTCCGCGGCTACATCACCGGCTCCGGCTGGAAGGACTACCTGGCCACCGGCAAGGTGTCCGGCCACGTGCTGCCCGAGGGGCTGCAGGAGAGCGAGCAGCTTCCCGAGCCGCTCTTCACGCCGTCGACGAAGGCGGAACTCGGCGACCACGACGAGACCGTCGACCTCGAGCAGGCCGCCAAGATCGTCGGCGACGACGACCTCCTCGCCAAGGTGCAGGACCTGTCGATCCAGCTCTACAAGAGGGCCGCTGAGCATGCCCGCGAGCGCGGCCTGATCCTGGCCGACACGAAGTTCGAATTCGGCATCGATTCCGACGGTGTTCTGCGCGTCGCCGATGAGGTCTTGACCCCGGACTCGTCGCGGTACTGGCCGGTCGAGGGCTACGCGCCCGGGCAGGGCCAGCCGTCGTTCGACAAGCAGTACGTCCGCGACTGGGCGACGAAGTCCGGCTGGGACAAGAAGGATCCGGCGCCCGCGATCCCCGCCGAGATCGTGGAAGGCACGAGTGACCGCTACCGCGATGCGTACCTGCGGATCACGGGCGAGCCGCTCGCTGATTGGCTGGGGCGGATCGGCGCCAAGGAAGCACCGAAAGTCAGCTAGGGCTGAGGCCGCAGCCGGCGTCGACGGGATCGGTTTTCGATCCGGTGGGTTGACGACGGGCGTACGGTCAGGACATGAAGGTTTGTCCCGCCTCCACCCTCCGTCGACCCTTGGCCGCGCCGCGCGCCGCCGGCGTCGCCCTACTCGCTGGCGCCGCCGGCCTGGCGCTCGCTGCCGGGCCCGCGCAGGCTGCGTTCGCGCCGTGCCCGACCGCGGACGGCCTCGCGGCGCCGGCGCCGAAGGTCGTCGGCACGATCGGGTCGGCGATCGAAGGCATGGTGGTCGACAACGCCGGGCGCCTGTGGGTGACCGACCTGCCGGGCGGCAAGATTCTGCGGTTCGATGCGCCTGGCAGCAAGCCGACGCTCGTTGCGACGATCCCGGGCGGTGGTGGCGGCGCGCTCGAACTCGAACCTGATGGCACGGTGATCGTCGGCTCCGGCGCCGACGCCCGCGTCCTGTTTGGCGACCTGCTGCGGCCGGGCGCCATTTCGCGGGTCGACCCGGTCACGGGCAGGCTCACGCAGATCGCTCGTGGCTTCAGCGCCGCCAACGGCTTCGCGGTGACCGGCAACGGCACGATCTTCGCGACGAACGACTTCGCGAGCGCGATCGGCAAGCGCGACCCGGACGGCAAGGTCACGCCGAAATGGACGACCATCGCCAGCGCCAACGGCGCGGCGCTCAACAAAGACGACTCCTACCTCTACGTGTCGCGGACGTTCGTGAACCCGGGCGTCAGCCGCATCTCGACCGCCGACCCGACGAAGCGCCAGAGCCTGCTGAACCTCCAGGGTCTCGACGCGTTCGCGGCACCCGACGGCCTGACCCTCGACTCCCAGGACCGCCCGATCGTGCCGACGAACGTCGCCGGCGAGATCCTGCGCATCAACGCGCCGGGCAAGGCCTGCCGGCTCGCCAAGGGCCTGTCGAGCTCAAGCGTCGTGGCCTACGGCAAGGGCGACGTCGGCTTCTCCAAGGGCCGGCTGTTCCGCGCTGGCTTTGATGGCCGCGTCGTCGAGGTTCCGGCCGGGTTCGACGCGGGGGCCTGAGCTGACCAAGCGGCTGGGCGCAACGCTTGCGTCCAGCCGGCCCGCATGGCCGCGGCAACCGGCCCGGCCCTAGCGCGCGACGGCCTGGTCGATGAAGTTCGCCAGCGTCTGGCTGGAGATCTCCGGCCGGCCGTCGTTCTGCTGCTCGGCGGCGGTGACCACGTCGAGGTGCTGGTAGCCCTCCGCGACGACGCGCGGGTCGACGGCTTTGCCGTTCCCGACCATGATCCCGTCTCCGGCGATGACGGCGATGCGCGGCTTCGACGTCATCTTGCTGCCGTGTTTGGAACCAGCGAGCGACGCCGTGCGATCGCCAGCGGCGAGGAGGGCGAGATCGGCCATCATCCGGATCGGGAACCAGTTCTCGGTCAGGCTCAGCGGGCCCTCGTGGAGAATCCTGGCGAACTCGCTGGCGTCCGTGACCTCGAGGTTCGGGGCCGTGACACCCTTCCCGAGCTGCGTGTCGCCGCTGCCGAGTGCGTCGTAGTTTCGCCAGCGCGCCAGTGGCTGCTTCGCCTTGCCGAGATAGGCCGGGAGCATCAGGCGGTCGGGCGACACCAGCGTGCCGAGGCCCGGGATCAGCCACGCCTGCTCTGGGAGCTTGTTGCGGCGCAGCGGCACGCCGTCGAAGTAGCCAAAACTGGAGCGCACCAGGCCGAGGGCAGCGCCGTTGTCGTCCATGATCTGGCCGAGAAGCGCCATGTTTGAGTACCGCAGGTCGCGCAGGCTGGCTTTGGAAGCGACGAACCCGCGCAGGTCGGCCGACCCGGCGAGGTGGAAGAACGCCTCGACGCTCGCCGTCTTCGGCACGTCCTGCACGACGGCCGTCGCTTCCACGTCCGGGTCTTGGAAGGCGCGCACGCCGACGAGCTCCAGCAGCGTCATCGTGTCCGGCGCGATGCCGAGGAGGTCGACGTGGCGAGGCACGCGGCCGGCCTTGATTGCATCGGTGGTCGCCTTCGTGGCAGCGCCGAGGAGGCCGCCGGCAACGGCACCGAGGAGGTCCTTGCTCGCGGTGCGCTTGGCATCGACGGTGCCCGCGTTCAGCATCGTGTCGAAGCCGATGAAGCCCGCGCATTGGCGGTAGCCCGCGTCGTCGGTCGTCGACCGCTTTCCGTCGAAGTCCCACGACGCGTAGATCTCGGTGAGCGGCCCGCCGAGTGAGTGGCCGCCGCAGATCACGTGCTGCTCGCGCCACGGCTGGCTCGGCAGCTCGGTCGTGAGCACGGCGTGGTAGTCGTGCATGGTCTGCGCGATGCCGATGTCAGCGAGCACGCGGTCGTTTTGCCGGAAGCCGGCGAAGGTCTTGCCGTCGATCGACGTCCCGCGGAAGTAGTAGTCGATGGCCGCGGACGCGTCGCCGGTGGCCTCGGCGGCGTCGGTGCCAGTGTGGTCCTCCAGGCAGTTCGCGCGCCGATCGATGGCCCAGATCTCGATGTGGCGACCCCGCCGCGCGGCCTCGCGGACGGCGTTGCGAGCGAGCGGGTCGAAGGCGGTGGCGCCCTCCAGGATGCCTGGAATCAGCACCGCGACGGCATCGGACTGGGTGGCGTCGGTCGGGCCGGCCCCGGACCGGAACCGCTCGTACGCAATCCAGTCGCACGCCTCGGGATGCGGTGCGGCGCCGGGGAGCATCGGCACGTGCAGGCGCACGACGCTGCTGATCACATCGGTCTGCGGTGACGCGGACACAATCGGAATCTCGACGCGCTCAACGGCGCAAGCCGGCGCCACGGACGCCGCGAGCGCGACACCGAACGACATGACGAAGGACACGGCGCGAAGCCGAACACTGGGACGGGACACGGGACTCCCCGGGGACAAGAACGCACGCGCGGAGCGTGGCGTGGACTCGCCTCACGGTACGCACATTGGGGCGCGAGGTCGAACACATGTTGGTTGCCGCGATTGGGCGGCACAAGAGCGAGCGAAACGCCTGCGCAGTCGCGGATAACCGGAAACCGGCAGACCGGGACCGGGTCCTGTGCCCGGCAACGCCCCATGCATTCCGGCCAAAGCGGCCGCAGCACGGGCGCTCACGCGCTACCCTTGAGGCAGCTCATGGCCCGTGCACGCGTCCTCATCCGCCCGAAGACCGGGATCCTCGATCCGCAGGGTGAAGCGGTCGAGCGCGCCCTGCCGGCGCTCGGTTTCGGTGGCGCGACGGACGTGCGGATCGGCCGGCTCGTGGAGCTCGAGGTCGACGACGCGGCCCACCTGGATCAGATGTGCGCGCGCCTGCTGGCGAACCCGCTGATCGAGGACTACGAGATCGAGTTGCTCGATTCCGTAGCATCCGCTGCGTGAGCGTTCGATTCGGCGTAGTCCGCTTCCCCGGCACCTGCGATGAGATCGACGCGCTGCGCGCCTGCGCAGCCGTCGGCGATGCAGAGCTTCTCTGGCATGGAGATGCCGACATCAAGGATGTCGATGTCGTCGTCATCCCCGGTGGCTTCTCCTACGGCGACTACCTGCGCGTCGGCGCCCTCGCCCGCTTCTCGCCGGTGATGGGCGAGGTCGCGAAGTTCGCGGCCGCCGGAGGCCCGGTGCTCGGCATCTGCAACGGCTTCCAGGTCCTCTGCGAATCCGGCCTGCTCCCGGGCGCCCTCCTGCCGAACCTGTCGCTGCGGTTCGTGTGCAAAGAGGTCGACCTCGTCGCCGCCACCTCGCGCACCCCGTTCACGTCCGGCATCGCCGTCGGCGAGACGCTGAACGTGCCCGCCAAGCATCGCTGCGGCCGCTACTACGTGCCGGACGCCCAGCTCGCCGAGCTGAAGGCGAACGACCAGATCCTCTTCCGGTACGCCGACGGCCAGAACCCCAACGGCTCCATCGACGACATCGCCGGCGTCTGCAACGAAGCCGGCAACGTTGTCGGCCTCATGCCGCACCCCGAGCACGCCGTCGACGCGCTCCTCGGCTCGATCGACGGCCTCCGGCTGTTCGACTCGGCTGCCAAAGCGCAAGCCGTCCCGGCGTAAGCGGGGACGGCTCGCGATCTGGCGCGGGCGCGGGCTAAGTAGCCGGCGACGCGATGACGTCAGCGGTGCCGATCGTCAGACCCTCAGCGAAGGCGGTCACCCCGAACGTGCTGTTGAGCGCACCCGCGGCAGTGGCCGTCAGCGAGAGCTTGGCGCCCGTCACGCGGACCTGAACGCCGGGGGTCGTAGTCGCCGACGACGAGAGGTCGACCTTGAAGAGCGGCAGGCGCCCGACCGGGCTCTTCTCGGCGTAGAGGAGGCCCGCGCCCACATCGATGGTGAAGTCACCGACGCTGAGCGTCTTGCCACCAGCGGTGAACGTGAGGCCGCCGCTGTGCGTGATCGGAGCGGTCAGGGCGATCTTGCCGCCCGGATTGGTGATCGGGAACTGGATCGTCGATCCAGCCACCGCTGGGGCGTCCGGAGCAACCGACACGCCAAGCGAGGTCAGCGTCTTCGCGGTGCCCGCGTCGAGGGTGACCCGAGTCGCCGGCTGCTGAAGGGTGACCGCGGCCGTCCCGAGCGCGTAGCCCTTGGGCAGGTTCACGCCGAGCACCGCCTTGATGGCGCCAACGCCGACCCTGCTCAGGTGGACCGCGACCGGCTTGATCGTCGTGTCGACGCCGTCCTGGCCGACCTTCGTGTTCTTGC
The DNA here is from genome assembly GCA_032119595.1 of Solirubrobacteraceae bacterium. Classification (GTDB taxonomy): domain Bacteria; phylum Actinomycetota; class Thermoleophilia; order Solirubrobacterales; family Solirubrobacteraceae; genus JAGIBJ01. Next base: position 983,329 of record JAUMBQ010000006.1, read on the forward strand.
TCCCCAGGGCAAACACGACTGCGCGGGTCTTCCCGACGGCCGCAGAGATGTCCGTGGGCTTGCCGTTTTTCACCACGATGCGGAAGTTGGTGAGCGTCAGCGACTTGCCCTGGCGAGTGAGTTTCAGGCCGCCGCTGTGGGCGATCGCCGTGAGCGGATCGGCGACGCGGGTAATCGGGAACGGGATCGAGCCGTCGGCCGAGGCGGTCGTCCCGACCGGCGTGACCTTCACGCCGGCCTTGGTCAGTGCCTTGGCAGCCTTCGCGCTGAGCGTGAGGTCGGTCTGGCCGCCAGCCGCTGCGGCAGACGAGGGCAGCGCAAACGCCGCGACGGACGCGGCAGCAAGGGCGAAAACAGAGGTCGCTTTCATGGTGGCTCCTGAGTCGGGAAGGAAGTACCGACACCTGCGCACCCAGCACGCCCGTCGGATGCCTCGGCGCCGTGCTGGCGCGCTCGCGCTCTGGCGGTCGGGGATCCACCACCGCAGGCCTGAGCAGCAGCCCGGCGCTGGCGCTTGCCGGCGGCCCTAGCCTGTAGGCATGCCCCGGCCCGCGCCTACGACGGTCCGCACCGTCCTGGTGCTGCTCGTGGCCGCGTCGATCCTCGGCTGGCTCCCGCGGCTGCGGCGCTCAGGCCCGATCCGTCGGCACATCGACCTGTTGCAGAACGTCTCGCCAATCCAGCAGTTCGCGCCAGCCGCCGGCCATCGCACGCTGGTCGATCTTTCGGACCGGTTCGACTTCACGGTGATCGCTCACCGCGTCCGCGACGACCTGCCCTACCTGTTCGTCCCGGTGGACGACCGCGCGCTCGAGGCCTGGCTGGCCTGAGGGCGGCGGCGCGGGCTCAGGCCAGAAGGTCGAGCGCTTCGCGGTTCTCGAGCATGACGTCGTCGAGCAGCTGATCGAACTCGCGATCTCGCACGACTGCCGCCGCCTCGCGGTCGAGGGCAAGGCGCAAGACATCAGCTTTCGAAATGCCACGTTCTGCAGCAATCCGGCCGAGGAGTTCGAACCGCCGATCATCGAGGCGGAGGGTGAAGGAGTGGGTAGTCATGAAGCTGCGGACCACGATCGATCGCGGGCATTCACCAGTCTGGCACCGGGCTTGTGCAGGAGTACGCCCACCTCGCCACACGCTCCGCCTAGGCTCGGGCCATGGCCTCCGCCGCCCTTCGCCGTGCTGAGACTCGATCGATCTCGATTGACGCGCCTCCGTCGGTCGTGCTCGACGTGATCAGCGACCCGATGACGCTCCCGCAGCGTGCCCCGGAGTTCGCCCGGGGTGGGGTCTGGCCCGACGGGGACGCTTGGATCGTGGACACGATCGCGGGCCAGGCGCGGTTCCGGCTGCGGGTCTGCCGGGAAGCCGGAACGGTCGACCTGCTCGCCGAGAAGCAGCCCGAGGTGGGCGAGCGTGGCACCTTCTCGCGGGTAATCGCCAACGGCGCCGGCAGCGAGTACCTCCTCACGCTGTTTTTCGGCGACGCGATGTCGACCGAGGCCATCACGCGGCAGATGGCCCTCATCGACCAGGAACTCGAGCGCGTCAAGACGATGGCGGAAGCCGCCGCCTGAGCGGCGTGAACGTTCCGCGCCGAACGTCGAGATATGCCCCCTGTAGGGGGCAAATTCCGACGTTCGGCCCCTGGCGGAGGCGCGCACTGGCCACCGCGGCGCGCGTCGCACGCCGAGCCGACGGCCTCCGCCGCACGCTCCCGGGTACCATCGGTCCCGATGGCCGAAACCGCTGTGCTTCCTCAGTTCCCGGGCGTCCCTGCGGGCACCGTTCCTGAGGGCACGCCTCCGGATGTCGCGGCCGCCGTCGCGCTTGGCCTCACGGCCGACGAGTACGCGCTCGTCGGCGAGAAGCTGGGCCGCAATCCCACGCAGGTCGAACTCGCGATGTTCTCCCTGATGTGGAGCGAGCACTGCTCCTACAAGCACTCCAAGAAGCTCCTCGGCACGCTGCCGACGGAGGGCGAATCGCTCGTCCTCGGACCCGGTGAGAACGCGGGCGCCGTGCAGGCCGCCAATGGCTGGATCGCCGCCTTCAAGGTCGAGTCGCACAATCACCCGTCGGCGGTGGAGCCGTTCCAGGGCGCCGCAACCGGCGTCGGCGGCATCCTGCGAGACATCTTTGCGCTCGGCGCCCGCCCCATCGCGGTCCTCGACGCCCTGCGCTTCGGTGAGCCGCAGGACTCCGAGCGCACGCGCTTCCTACTCGACGGCGCCGTCTCGGGCATCGGCCACTACGGCAACCTCATCGGCGTCCCGAACATCGGCGGCGACCTGTACTTCGAGGGCCCGTACGAGACGAACTGCCTCGTGAACGCGATGGCGATCGGCCTCGTGCGCAAGGAGACGATGATGTTCTCCGCCGCCAAGGGCGTCGGCAACGCGCTCATCGTGTTCGGCGCCTCGACCGGCCGCGACGGCATCGGCGGCGCCTCGGTGCTTGCCTCCGCCGAACTCGGCGAGGACGACGCGAGCAAGCGCCCGACCGTCCAGGTCGGCGACCCGTTCGAAGAGAAGAAGGTCATGGAGTGCTCGCTCGAGCTGCTCCAGCGTGGCCTGATCGTGTCGCTGCAGGACTGTGGGGCCGCCGGCCTCACGTCGGCTGCGTCGGAGATGGCGAGCAAGGGCGAGGTCGGCCTCGACGTTGATGTCGCGCTCGTGCCGCTGCGCGAAGACGGCCTGGAGCCCTTCGAGGTGATGGTGTCGGAGTCGCAGGAGCGCATGATCTGTGTCGCGACGCCAGACAAGCTCGACGAGGTCCTTGCGGTCTGCGAGAAGTGGGAGGTGTACGGCTCGGCGTTCGGCGTCGTGACCGACACCCAGCGCTTCCGGATCTTTGACGGCGACGCGCTCGTGGGCGACATGCCGGTGCCGGCGCTCGTCGACGACTGCCCGATGTACGACATCTACCCGGAGAAGCCGGCCGAGGGCATCTACCCCGCGCCGCCGCGCCGCATCGAGGACGACCTTGCGCCGGGCGCCGTGCTCACGACGCTGCTGGCGTCGCCGAACCTCGCCGACCGCACGCCGCTGTTCCAGCAGTACGACCAGATCGTGCAGTCGCGCACCGTGCGCCGCCCCGGTACCGCGGGTGCTGCGGTGCTCGCGATCCCGGAGGCCGACGCCGCGCTCGCCCCCGCCGACATCGAGGCCTCCGGGCTCGGCGCTGCTGCCGGTGCCCAGGGCGTAAGCGGCGATGACGCGCCCCGTCCAGGCATCGCGGCCTCGATCGACGGCTCCGGCCGCCGCGTCGCCGCCGACCCCGAGCAGGGCACCATCTGGAACGTGCTGGAGTGCGCCGCGAACCTCGCGACCGTCGGCGCCCGCCCCCTCGGCCTCACGAACAACCTCAACTTCGGCAACCCCGAGAAGCCCGCGATCGCGTGGCAGCTCACCGAGTCGATCAAGGGCCTCGGCGCTGCCTGCCGCGGCCTGGATGTGCCGGTCGTCGGCGGCAACGTGTCGCTCTACAACGAGGGCACCACCGGCCCGATCTACCCGACGCCGGTGATCGGCATGGTTGGCGAACTGCCGGACTCGCGCCGCACGGCGCCGCTCGGCTTCACCACGCCGGGCCACCAGATCGCCCTCGTCGGCGACGTGCAGCCGCAGCTTGGCATCAGCGAACTCAGCAAACTCCGCGGGCTCGCTTTGCCTGACGGCCTGCCGACCTGGGACATCGCCGCGATCCGTACGACGATCGAGGCAGTCCGCGACGCCGTCCGCGCCGGCGACCTCGCCAGCGTCACCGACATCGCCGAGGGTGGCTTTGCGGTCGCGGTGGCCGAGTCGGCGATCCATGGCGGCGTCGGCGCCGCCATCGAGATCGACGAGCCAGGCACCGACGCGTGGGCCACGGTGTTCGGCGAGGCCCCGGGCCTCTTCCTGGTCAGCGGCGATGAGGACGCCCTCGCGCGCCTGGCTGAGAAGACCACCGTCACCGTCCTGGGCACGGTCGGCGGCGACCGCGTCGCCATCGGCGCTGGCGACATCACGATCGACGAACCCCTCAGCGCGCTCCACGAGGCGTGGGCCGGCGGCCTGCTGCCCTACTTCCCGTAGGGCGCGCCTCGGCGGCGGCTACATCCCGCCGGTGGCTTTCGTGAGGTCGATGAGGTTCACTTCGACGCCCTCGGCGTCGACGATCGTGCTCATGCGGCCGAACGGCGAGTTCATCGGCTCCTGGGTGATCTTGCAGCCAAGCTCGGCGGCCTTGGCCGTCGATGCGTCGGCGTCCGCGACCGCGATGTAGGTGCGGAACACCGACGGCGCGCCGTCCGGAAAACGCCCCGGCGTCATCTGCATGACGCCGAACTGCATCTGGCGGCCCTCCGGATTCGTGGGGATCGCCATCTGGTAGTAGGTGAACTGCGGCGACTCCGAGAGCGCACGTGCCTCCAGCCCGAGGATCGCGACGAAGAAGTCGCGGGTGACCGCCGCGTCGGTTGAGTAGACCTCCGTCCAACAGAACGCGCCCGGCTCGCCGAACCGGCCAAAGCCGCTGAACGGCGCGCCCTGCCAGAGGCCGAAGCCCGCTCCAGTGGGATCGAGGCAGTACGCGGTCCGCCCCATGCCCGGAATGTCGTGCGGACCGAACGCGAGCGAGCCGCCGTTTGCGGCGACCGCCTCAAGCGTTGCGTCGAGGTCGTCGGTGGCGAGGTAGATCGTCCACGCCGGCGGCCCGCCACCTCCCATCGGCGCGTTGATGCCGGCCACGGTCGACTCGGGCGTCTGCTCGCCAAGATGCGCCATCGCGTACCCGCCGAACTCCTCGCCACCCGCCTCGGCCGACCAGCCGAGCAGATCGCGATAGAAGCCGATCGCGCGCGCCTGGTCGACCGGCAGGAGGTCGGCCCAGCAGAAGGTTCCGGTCGGCGAGAGGCCCATGTGGCCGACCCTAACCGGAAGCTTCGGATTCCGAAAGCGGCTGTTGCGCCCGCGACCGATCGACCACATTGATGACCGCCCCATCGAGGTCGACGAGCGTCGCGATGCGCCCGAAACCGGTGTCCATGAGGTCCGTTGCGAACGTTGCCCCAAGGCGTTTGGCCTGCTCGGCTGCCGCGTCGGCGTCCGCGACCGCGATGTATGGCGCGAGCGCCGAGGGCACGCCGGGAGGGAATCCCTCACCCATCTGCATGATGCCGAGCTGCGGGCCTGCCTGACCGGGAATGCTGAGCTGGAAATACGTGAACTCGGGCGTCGCGCCAATGGTCTCGGACTCGAGCCCGAGGACGGCGCTGAAGAAGTCGCGGGTGCGCTCAGCATCGTGGCTGTACGCCTCCGCCCAGCACGGCGCGCCCGGCTCACCGAACGACCCGAACCCCGCAAACCCCTTGGCCTGCCAGATGCCGAACACGCCGCCGGTCGGCTCAGCGCAGATGGCGAACCGCCCCATGCCCGGCACGTCCGTCACGGGCTGCAGCACCGCCCCGCCGTGTTCAGCCACCGCAGCGACGGTGGCCTCGGCATCGGCCGAGGCGAAATAGACGGTCCACGCCGGCGGCACCCCTTCGCCCATCGGCGCAGCGATCCCCGCCACCGGGCCACCGCCAACGCCGCGCGGATCCGTGCCCGAGCCGAGCGACATCGTCGCGTACCCACCGGTCGCCGGGTCACCCAAGGCCGCCGACCACCCGAACAGGTCGGTGTAGAACGCGATCGCGCGGTCCTGGCGTTCGGGGTTGAGATCGGCCCAACAGAAGGCCCCGTGCGGATACGCATTCATGTCGCTGATCCTCGATCCACGCGGTGCCGCATGTATCCGTGCTCACCCCCATCGGGATCGCGGAGAACCCCGCGGTCCGTCAGTCGGCGACGCCCACGCGAGATGATGGAGCGGCGGTGAGCGGCCATTTGGTGTTGTCCCAACGACACAAATGGCCGTTCACGTCTAGTCCGGCCGGGCCGGTCGAGCCGCTTAGCGCCGGCCGTGCGTCGGGCCGTGCTCGACGAGGATGAAGCGAGCGCCGCCCGGATCGGTGAGTTCGGCGGCGGCGGAGCCGATGCAGCCGTGGGGGACGGGTCGTTCGCGGATGTCGGCGACGTCCACACCGCGGGCCTCCTTGAGCGCATTGGCGAGCGACGGCACCTGGACGCAGGGAAACCAGCCGACCTCGGCTGGGTCCGGCTCGTCGACCACGCAGACGACGTTCGCACTCGGATCGACGGAACTCTGCATCACGACGGTGCCGAGGCCGGGGTTCGCCAGTGGATCGACGGGGTCCAGAATCGCGTCGAGGCGACGTTCGAACCACAGGCGGGCGCCCTCGACGTCCTGCGTGCGCAGCTCCGCGAAACACAGCGAATTCGGACTCGCCCAGCGCCCAAGGCGCGGCCCAGGCGAGCGCGGACGCAGGAGCTGGTCGCCCGCGGGATCCGCCGCGCGGGGAGGCCGCGGAGGCGACAGGCGAACGTTCCAGCGATCGGCGGTGGGGTCGATCACGCCACCCTCGGGTCGCGCGTCGTTGGGCTCCCGCGGACGGATGCCGCAGATCGGGCCCGCGGTCCGCGCGACGTCGAGATGGATCACGAGGTCGTGCGTGCCGGGGCGCGCCGACCCGCGCCATCCAAGTACCGCGCCGTAGAACGAGGTCGCCGTCGCCAGGTCGTCCGTGATGAGCTCGGCCCAGACGAACGGTGGGCTCGGAATCATCGACGCGATGGTGGGCACCCCGCCACGGTAGCGCCCGACTGGGCGGCCAGGACGGTAATTGGACGCCCGACCTGAGGCCTTCCCGCTCGCACCACTTTGCGTTGTGTGTCCAGTTGGCGCGGCGCCAAGCTCGCTCGCGGCTCGCGACCCAGCTACTCTCATCTTGTGAACGTCGCCGATGACCGCGACGGCCCACGCGATGAATGCGGCGTGTTCGGGATCTTTGCCCCGGACCGCGAGCATGAGGTCGCCAAGCTGTCGTACTTCGCGCTCTACGCCCTGCAGCACCGCGGGCAAGAGTCAGCCGGAATCGCTACTTGCGATCTGGGAGGGCACATCCTCACCCTCCGAGAACTCGGGCTCGTCAGCCAGGTGTTCAACGAGGAGAAGCTCCAGGCGCTCTCCGGCGACCTCGCCGTCGGCCACGTGCGCTACTCCACCACGGGCTCCAACGCCTGGGAGAACGCGCAGCCGATCTACCGCAGCGACGTCCGCGAGATCGCTCTCGCGCACAACGGCAACCTGATCAACGCCGTCAAGCTGCACCGCGAGATGACCGAGGAGGGCGTTCGCTTCCGGTCGACGTCCGACTCCGAGCTCATCGCCGCGATGATCGCGACCAACCACGCCTCGAACCTCGAGGACGCGATCGCCGACATCATGCCCGAGCTCGAGGGCGCGTTCGCGACCGTCGTGATGAGCAAGGACCGCGTCTGCGGCTTCCGCGATCCGGCTGGCCTGCGTCCGCTCGTGATCGGCAAGCTCGGCAACCGCTACGCCCTCGCGAGTGAGTCGTGCGCGCTCGACATCATCGGCGCTGAACTCGTCCGCGAAGTCGAGCCCGGCGAGCTCATCACGATCACCGCCGCCGGCATGGAGTCCCGCCAGGTCGTCGAATCGCCCCGCAAGGCGTTCTGCGTCTTCGAGCACATCTACTTCGCGCGCCCCGACTCGATCATGGGCGGCCACTCGGTGCAGGCGGCCCGCGGCCGCATGGGCGAGCTGCTCGCCAAGGAGTCGCCGGCTCCCGGTGCCGACCTCGTGATTCCGGTGCCGGACTCGGGCGCTCCCGCCGCTCGCGGCTACGCCCGCGGCGCCGGCCTCCCGACCGACGACGGCCTGGTGAAGAACCGCTACGTCGCTCGCACGTTCATCCAGCCGAGCCACGAGCTGCGCAAGCAGGGCCTGCGCCTCAAGTTCAATCCGCTGCCGGAGATCATCGCCGGCAAGCGCATCGTGGTCGTCGACGACTCGATCGTGCGCGGCAACACGACCCGCCAGATCGTGCGGATGCTCAAGGACGCTGGCGCCCTGGAGGTCCACATGCGGATCACCGCGCCGCCGATCAAGAACCCGTGCCACTACGGCATCGACATGTCGACGCGCGACGAGATGGTCGCCCACAACCGCACGGTCGAGGAGATCGCCGAGGAACTCGAGTGCGACTCCCTGGCCTACCTCTCGCTCGAGGGCGTCTACGAAGCGATCCGCGGCGACCGCGGCAACCATTGCGACGCGTGCTTCTCTGGCGAATATCCGATCGGCGAGATCGGCGACGGCAAGTTCGCGTTCGAGAAGGCTTTGCCGGTCGTTCAGAGCTAGGTTGACGTCAACTCGCGGTGTCCGACGCCGCTCGCGAGCCGTGCTGCCCACCTGTCGCTCGCTCACATGATCTCATCTCGCCTCTGGCGCCCCCTCGCCACGGCCATCACGCTGCTCGCGCTCGCTCCGAGCCTGGCATCGGCCGCTGACACCGCGATCCCGTCCGGGTTCATCACCGATGGGCCTGTGCGCGCGTCGACCACCGACGCGCAGGGCCGGATCTACATCGGCGGCGATTTCTCCACCGTCGGCCCGTTCCTCGGCGCCGCGACCTTCATCGATCCGACCACGGCCGCGCCGACCGCCGGCTTCCCCTTGGTCAACGGCACCGTCAACGACGTCGAGCCCGACGGTGGCGGAGGCTGGTTCCTCGGCGGCAGCTTCACCGCGGTCGGCGATGTACCCCGCAGCAACCTCGCGCACGTCCGCGCCGACGGCACCGTCGATACGGAGTGGAACCCGGGCGCAGGCGCCGTCGTCCGCTCGCTCGCCCGCAGCGGCACCCACCTCTACCTCGGCGGATCCTTCAACACCGTCGGCGGAAAGCCGCGCACTGGGCTCGCCCGCGTCTCCACCACCGGCACCGGCGCCACCGACAGCCAGTGGTACCCGGACGCAACCGGCACCGTGAACGTGATCGCGCTGCGCGGCACCACGCTCTACGTCGCGGGCGGCCTCTCCGCCGTCGGTAGCGCCCCGTGCCCCGGCCTGTGCCGTCTCTCCACCACCGGCGGCCCGACCGGCCCAGTCGACGCCAGCTGGCAACTCATCCAGGCTCCGTCTCCGTCGCAGCCGCGGGCCCTCGCCTTCGACGCGACCTCCGTCTACGTCGGCGGCCGATTCTCGGCCATCGGCGGCGAGGCCCGCAGCGGGCTGGCGAAGGTCTCGCTCACCACCGCGGATGTCGACCCGACCTGGAACCCGAGCCTCGAGTTCCTGCCCGGCCTGCCCGGCGATGCCAACGCCCTGGCGATCAGCGGCACCCTGCTCTACGTCGGCGGGAACTTCATGAACGTCGGCGGGCGCACGACCGACTCCCAGCGACACCTCTCGCGCGTATCGACGACAGGTGCGGGCGCACTCGACACGAACTGGCAGCCAGAGCTCGACAACGACGTCACGTCGATCAGCCTCCAGGGCGACCAGATCTACGCCGGCGGCAACTTCGCGAATGTCGGCGCCGAATGGCGGCCGCATCTCGCCCGCTTCTCCACGTCACCCGGTGCAGCGCTCGACACCTGGAGCCCTCAGCTCAATGGCGCCCCGAACGCCATCATCTCGGAAGGCGGCCGGCTGCTCGTCGCCGGGGCCTTCTCGTCCGGCGGCCCCAGCAGTCGCCAGCGGTTCGGCCTCGCCCGTTTCGATGCCCAGGGTCGACTTGACACGACCTGGAATCCGTCGGTGGACGGCTCGGTGTACGCGCTGACCGCCACCGCCGACGCGCTCTACGTGGGCGGGTTCATCTTCTCGGTCGGCCGAGCGTCCCGCTCCGACCTCGCACGCGTTTCGCTGACGGGCGCCGGCGCCGTCGACGCCACGTGGAACCCCGCTCGGCCGAGTTTCTCGCCGGTACGAGCGATCGCCGTGAGCGCCGACGGCGTGTTCGTCGGCACCGGCCAGGCCGGCGCCGACAACGGCACTCCGACCAGCCTCATCAAGGTCAGCGCCACCGGCGCGGGCGTGCGCGACGCGACGTGGGATCCGGACGTCACTGGCGCCGTGCGTGCTCTGCGGGTGGTTGGCGGCGGTCTCATCGTGGGCGGTGACTTCTTCGGCGGGAACGTCGGCGGCCAGGCCCGCGACTACCTCGCGAAGGTCGCAACGACCGGCACCGGCGCCGCCGATGCCGCCTGGAACCCTCAGCCGACTGGCCGCGTCCTCGCGATGACGTCGACCGCCGACGCCCTCTACCTGGGTGGCGAATTCGACCAGGTCAAGGGACTCCCTCGTGGACGGGTCGCCAAGCTGACCCTCGGTGGCGCCGTCGATCCCGCGTGGGGCCCGCTGGTGAACAACGCCGTCAAGGCCTTGGCCTTGCGCGGCGACGCGCTCTACCTCGGCGGGCAGTTCACCGCCGTCTCCGGTGAATCGGTCACGCGGATCGCCAAGGTCGGGGCCACCGGATCCGGCGTCCTTGATGAGGCATTCAAGCCTGTGGCGCAAGCCTCGGTCGACGCCCTTTCCGCGACGCCCACGCGGCTCCTCGCCGGCGGCCTGACCTTCTCGGGCGCCGGTGGACGTTCGCTGATCGGTACGGCGTTCTTCGATCTGGTCGCGCCGACGATCACGGTGGCGTCGCCAGCCGAGGGAGCCACCTACGTGCAGGGCCAGGCGGTCGCGGTCGCGTTCGAGTGTCAGGACGACGGCGGTGTGCTCGGTAGCTGCAGCGGAACCCAGGCCGCCGGCGCTGCGCTCGACACCGCCACGCTTGGTGCCCGCACGTTCACGGTTCAGGCAACGGACGAGAGCGGCAACTCGGCCACCAAGACGGTCAGCTTCTCCGTCGTGGCGGGCCCGCCGGCTCCCACCCCGGTCCCCGTCGCAGCGCCCATCGTTGACGGTCCGGCGCCCGCCGTGAAGGACACGACCGCCCCGAAGGTCACCGGGAGCAAGCTCACGCCATCGTCGTTCAAGGCCGCCAAGTCCGGAGCGGTGACCGCGCCGGCGACGGGCAAGAAGCCGAAATCCGGCGGACGGCTCACGCTCAGCCTCAGCGAGGCGGCCACCCTGCGCCTCACCGTGATCACGCCGAAGACAAGCAAGAAGAAGGCCAAGACGGTCGGCAGCTTCACGCTGCCCGCCTCGGCCGGCGCCTTCGCCGTGGACGTCCGCGGGCGCGTCGGCAAGAAGAAGCTCGCCAAAGGCAGCTACGTCCTGGAGGTCGTCGCCAGCGACGCGGTCGGCAACGCCGCCCCGGCGATCACGGTGAAGTTCAAGATCACCGGCTGACGCGGGACGGCCGACCGGCGATGCGCGCCGCTCGGTACCGTGGCCCGCGTGGCCGGACTCCCGCGTATCGCCGTGCTCGCCTCTGGCGAGGGCACCAACCTGCAAGCGCTGATCGACCGGATCCACGGGACCAGCGTCGAGATCGTCGCCGTGGGCGGCGACAAGCCGGGGGCGCGAGCGCTCGAGCGGGCCGCGGACGCCGGCATCGCCACGCGCGTGTTCCCCCGGGGCGACTATGAGGATCGGCCCGCCCGCGACGCCGCCATCGCCTCGTGGATTCGCGACGACATCGGCGCTGAGACGGTGGTCCTGGCCGGCTACATGGCACTGCTCACGCCAGGCTTCATTGCGGCGTTCCCGGATCGCATCGTGAACGTGCACCCCTCACTCCTGCCGAACTACCCGGGCCTGCGCGCCATTGAGCAGGCGCTGGAAGCAGGCGCGGCATCGACCGGCGTCACGGTCCACCTCGTCGACAACGGCATCGACACGGGCCCGGTGCTGCTCCAGCGGGAGGTCCCGATCCCCGAAGGGGCCGACGCCGCCACGGTGCGCGCGCTCCTCGCACCGGTCGAGCACGACCTCCTCTGCGAAGCCGTGACGACCGTCGCGACCGGGCCCACTGCGGCCTGACCGGGGTCGCCTCAGCCCGCGGCGTCCCACCGCCGACGGTGCTCTGAGCGCTCCGTCACACGTCGTCCCACCGGCCCACTGAGTAGCTCAGCGTGTCCCCTGCCCGTCCAGCACCACTGGCCGCCGGGCCGGTCCGGGGCCCGCTCGGATAGGATCGGACCCCTGTGAGCAGCGAAGAACCAGCCCCCACGCCGCCCGAGGCCGTTCGCGTCCGCCGCGCGCTGATCTCAGTCTTCGACAAGCGAGGCATCGTCGACTTCGCCAAGGCGCTCGACGCCCTCGGTGTCGAGATCGTCTCCACGGGGGGCACGCTGATCACGCTCGAGAAAGCTGGCCTCAAGGTCCGCCCCGTCGACGACGTGACCGGCTTCCCGGAAATGATGGACGGGCGCCTCAAGACGCTGCACCCGAAGATCTTCGGCGGCCTCCTCGGCGTGCGCGACAACCCCGAGCACGTCGCGGCCGCCAAGGAGCACGGGATCGAGTGGATCGACCTCGTCTGCGTGAACCTCTACCCGTTCGAGCAGACCGCGGCCCGCCTCGACCTCGACGAGTCCGCCGTCATCGAGCAGATCGACATCGGCGGCCCGTCGATGATCCGTGCCGCCGCCAAGAACCACGCGTATGCCGCCGTGGTGGTGTCGCCGGAGTCCTACGACGGCGTCATCGCGGAACTTGAAGCCTCCGACGGTGAACTCACCGCTGAGACCCGCCGTGCCCTGGCCGGCGAGGCGTTCCACACCACCGCGCGCTACGACTCGTCGATCGCCCGCTGGTTCTCCGAGCGCGCCGGGGCCCAGTTCCCCGACCTTTACGTGCGCGCCTTCGAGAAGACGATGGAGCTGCCGTACGGCGAAAACCCGCACCAGCGCGCCGCGTATTACACGCAGGTCGGCACCCGCACCCACGCGCTTTCGATGGTGCAGCAGCACCAGGGCAAGCAGCTCTCCTACAACAACCTGCTCGACATCGACTCGGCCCGCCGCCTCGTCGCGGAGCTGACCGATTCGGCGTGCGCGATCGTCAAGCACAACAACCCGTGCGGCGCCGCCCTCGCCGAGAGCCCGCTTGAGGCCTACGAGCGCGCCCTGCGCTCCGATCCGCTCAGCGCGTTCGGCGGCATCATCGCCCTCAACCGCGAGGTCAACGGCGAACTCGCCCGCAAGATCGCCGAGAACTTCGTCGAAGTGATCGTCGCTCCGTCGTTCACCGAGGAGGCCCTGGAGGTCTTCTCCGCCAAGCCGAACCTGCGCGTCCTGGAAGACCGCGAGCGCCGGTTCCGCCGCGGCATCGACCCCGAGACCCGCGACCTCGGCGGCGGCATGCTCATGCAGGACCGCGACACCGACCCGGACGACCGCTCCCAGTTCGAAGTCGCGTCCGACCGCCACCCGACCGAAGCCGAATGGGAAGAGCTCCTCTTCGCCTGGCGCGTCGTGCGGCACGTCAAGTCCAACGCGATCGTCATCAGCAAGGACCGCGCCACGATCGGGATCGGCGCCGGCCAGATGAGCCGCGTGGACTCCGTCCGCATCGCCCTCGACAAGTCCCGCGTGGATTCACTCGACGGCGCCGTGCTCGCCTCCGACGCGTTCTTCCCGTTCGCCGACGGCCCCGAGCTCGCGATCGACTCCGGCGTCAAAGCGATCATTCAGCCCGGTGGCTCCAAGCGCGACGACGAAGTCGTCGAGGCGGCCAACCGCCGCGGCGTGGCGATGGTCTTCACCGATTTGCGGCACTTCCGCCACTAGCGAGCTGCCCGCTCGTAGTCATCGTCGGCTGCGGGATCGCCAGGACGCAGAGGGTGGCGCAGGTGCCGGCCAGCGCCAGGATCGCGTTGAGCGACAGCGGCCTCAGCGAGAAAGACTCTGCGGGTCGAATGGTGCCAATCATGTGGTGGTGTGCTTTCCAGGGAGCAGCCGTCGGCCGCAACGCTTGTTTCACCGACTACGACCGGCCCAAAATGACCGGTCTGGTTTGTTCATAACTTCCAGGTCGCTGTAAGAACTCTCCTGGACGGCGCGGCGAGACGCACACCGGCGCTCGCCTTCCGGTCGATATCTTGCGTGGCGTGCCATCGCTCGGTCCTCCGCTCACCGACCAAGCCACGCGCCTGGTCCTGCTCGGCAGCGGCGAACTCGGCCGCGAGGTCGCGATCGAGGCAATGCGGCTCGGATGCGAGGTCGTCGCGATCGACCGCTACGAGGGCGCGCCGGCGATGCAGGTCGCGCACCGCAGCATCGTCTGCACGATGACGGAGGCGTCCGAGCTGCGGGCGGTCCTGCGCCAAGAGCGGGCGCGGCCGTGCTCGCACATGATCGTCGTGCCCGAACTCGAGGCCATCGCCACGCCGGTGCTTCAAGAACTCGAAGCCGACGGCCTGCACGTCGTCCCCACCGCGCTCGCCGTGCGCCTCACGATGGACCGCGAAGGCATTCGCCGGCTCGCGGCCGAGACGCTCGGTCTCCCGACCTCGCCGTATCGCTTCTGCGATTCGCTGGAGGAGATGCAGGTCGCGGTCGAGGCGGTCGGGACGCCGTGCGTGGTGAAGCCGGTGATGTCGTCGTCCGGGAAGGGCCAAAGCGTCGTCCGCGACATCTCCGAGGCCACGGCGTCGTGGAACTACGCGCAGGAGGGCGGCCGCGTTGGGCTGGGCCGGGTGATCGTGGAGGGCTTCGTCGAGTTCGACTACGAGATCACGCTTCTCACCGTCCGGCACGCCGGCGGCACGGCGTTCTGTCAGCCGATCGGGCATATCCAGGAGGACGGCGACTACCGCGAGAGCTGGCAGCCGCACCCGATGAGCGCCGCGGCGCTCGCCGAGAGCAAGCGCGTGGCGACCGCGGTGACCGATGCCCTCGGCGGCACGGGCCTGTTTGGGGTTGAACTCTTCATCCGTGGCGACGAGGTGCTCTTCAGTGAGGTGTCGCCGCGGCCTCACGACACCGGCATGGTGACGCTCGCGACCCAGCGCCTGTCGGAGTTCGCGCTTCACGTGCGCGCGATCCTCGGGCTGCCGGTCCCGGTCGACGCCGACGGGTTCGTGCCGCAGCTCGCGCCGGGTGCCAGCGCCGTGCTCCTGGCCACCGAGCTCGGGGCCGAACCGCTGATCGACGGGCTGGGCGAGGCGCTCGCCGTGGACCCCTGCGTCGAAGTGCGCCTCTTCGGCAAGCCTGACGCCCGCCCAGGCCGCCGCATGGGTGTGGCCCTGGCGACTGCTGGTGACGTTGACGCTGCGCGAACGCTGGCCCGCGAGGCTGCGAGCAAGCTCAGCGTGAGCTGAGTTCCTGACCGCTCGGGCCGCCGAACCGGCGGCCACTGCGGCGTTTCGAGGTTGGCCGCCTTCGACCGGCCGTGTGTGTCGAGGCACGCGGATCCGCGTCCAGGGCCCCGGATACGTTGGACCGATGCCGTTCACCGTTCCCTCCGTGACCTTGCGTCGAGGCGGCGTGGCGCTCGTGCCACTGTCGCTGGAGCACGAGGCTGGGCTTGAGGCCGCCGCGGCCGACGGCGAGCTTTGGAAGCTGTGGGTCACGTCGGTGCCAGCTCCGGGCCAGGCGCTGGCGTACATCGAGGGCGCCATCGCGATGCGTCAGGCTGGTTCTCGCGTGCCGTTTGCGGTCATCGATGAGCCGTCCGGCGAGGTGATCGGGAGTTCCAGCTACCACGACATCGTCCCCGCGGCTCGCCGTGTGGAGATTGGCTACACGTGGTACGCCAAGCGCTTTCAGCGCACGCACGTGAATGCGGTTTGCAAGCTCATGCTCCTGGAGCATGCGTTTGAGACGCTGGGCGCCAGTGTCGTCGGGTGGCGCACCGATGGAGAGAACTATGCCTCGCAGGCCGCGATCGAACGGCTGGGGGCCCAGTTCGACGGTCGCATCCGTCGGCATGCTCCGCGCGTCAACGGTGAGGTTCGCGACACGGTCTTCTATTCGATGCTCCCTGAGGAGTGGCCGGCGGCCAAGGAGAAGCTGTTCGCTCGGTTGGCCGCGTTTGCTGAGGAGTAGCTGGCCGGGCGGGAGTCGGCGGTGGTTGCGCTCGCGGCGGGCCTTGGTGGGCGGGCTGCGGGGAAGTCGCCGTTGGAGGTGTCTCTGGAAAAGACCCGTACTACGGAGTGGGACTTTGTAGTACAGGGGTTTTCGGAGAAGGTCCCGGGCCCGGCCCCGGCCTCAGGCCCAGCAATCCGCGGTCTAGGGGGCGACGTAGCCGCTGTCGGGGTCGACGGCTCCGGTGAAGACCAAGACGAGGAGGAGGACGCCGAGGGCCACGCGGTAGACCACGAACGGGGCGTAGGAGCGGGTCTTGAGGTACTGCATGAGCCAGGCGATCACGGCGTAGCCGACGAAGAAGGCGACGATCGTGGCGGCGATGGTGGGGCCCCAGCCGGTGGCCTGGTCGGCGCCGCCGATGTCCTTGAGCTTGTAGACGCCGGACCCGAAGACGGCAGGGAGGGCGAGGAGGAAGGCGTAGCGGGTGGCGGCCTCGCGGGAGTAACCGAGGAGGCGGCCGGCCGTGATCGTGCCACCGGAGCGGGAGACGCCCGGGATGAGCGCCATGGCCTGGGCGAAGCCGTAGATCAGGCCGTGCTTGACCGTGAGATCGGTGAGTTCGCGGTCAGAGCGCGACACGCGATCCGCCCAGCCGAGCAGGAGACCGAACACGATCAGCGTGCAACCGATCAAGCGCAGGTCACGGAACGCCGAATCGATCGGCGACTCCAGGAAAAGGCCGAGGATCACGACGGGCAGGGTGCCCATGATCACGAGCCAGCCCATGCGCGCGTCGGGGTCCGTCGGCCACTTACGGGCCGGGAGCGACGCAAACCAGGCCTTCGCGATGCGGATGAGGTCCTTGCGGAAGTACAAGACGACCGCGATCTCCGTGCCGATCTGCGTCACGGCCGTGAACGCGGCCCCAGGATCGCCCCAACCGGCGAACGCTGACGCGATCCGAATGTGCGCGCTCGAGGAGATCGGCAGGAACTCGGTGAGGCCCTGGACGATCCCGAGGACGATCGCCTCGAAGAAGTTCAGGGGATCGGCGGCGGCGATTTGCATCGGCGCGGGACTCTACCGGCGCCCATCGCGACACACCTCCGCAGACGGCCGCTTTGCGGTGGATGATCAGGGGCAAGTCAGGTTGATGACAGCGTGCGCCGCGATTCCTGGGTAGGTTCATCCGGATGAGCGACGAGCAGATCCCCGCCGCCGACCCGATTCGCGTCGGAACCCACTCCGGTTCGTTCCACGCCGACGAGGTCTTCGCGCTGGCCGCGCTCCGGCTCGCCCACGGCGCAATCGGGATCATCCGAACCCGCGACGCCGAAGCCCTCGCGCAGTGCGACCTGCGGATCGACGTGGGTCGCAAATACGACCCCGCCACCGGCGACTTCGACCACCACCAAGGCGACGCCGGCGAGCGCCCGAACGGCATCCGATACGCCTCCTTCGGGCTCGTCTGGCGCGAAGTCGGCCCGCAGATCTGCGGCAGCGAATCGATCGCCGAAGAACTCGACCAGGCGCTCGTCGCCCCGATCGACGCCGGCGACAACGGCCAGGAACTCATCACGGACGCCGTCTTTGAAGGCGTTTCGCCCTACCACCTCGGGCGCCTGATCTCGTCGTACGGACCCTCATGGGACGACCCGGACCGCGAGAAGGCCGAACAGGCCGGCTTCGGCGAAGCCCTGATGCTCGCCGATGGCATCCTGCGCCGCGAGATCGCCAGCTCCCAGGCCCGCGCACGCGCGACCGGCCTCGTGCGCCAAGCGATCGAAAAGGCCGACGATCCCCGCATCATCGAGTTCGACCGCGGGCTCCCGTGGAAAGCGATCGTGATGAAGGAAGCGCCCGAGGCGCTCGTCGTGATCTACCCGCGGACGACCGACTGGGGTGTCCAAGCCGTGCCCGCCGACACCGGCAGCTTCGACAACCGCAAAGACTTCCCGGAGGCCTGGGCGGGCCTCGAAGGCTCCGATCTCGCCGAAGCCACCGGCGTCGCCGACGCCACCTTCTGCCACATCGGCCGCTTCATGGCCGTCGCGGCCAGCCGCGAAGGCGCCCTCGCCCTCGCGAAGCTCGCCGTCGACCAGGACTGAGCCGCGCATCGTCCCCGGGCGACGCGCCGGCAACCCGGCGCTGCCTCCGCGGGAACCGCGCCGTTACGCGTAGACGGGCCGCGGCAGCTCGCGCTCCGCGACGGTCGCCAGTCGCTCGAGCAAGCGCCGGGCAATCGGCCAGTACGTCACGCGGATCACCGCTTCGAGCGGCCAGGGGGCGTGGCAGGTGAGGCTGAGGGTGCAGCCATCGTCGTCGGTGTGGACCTCGTGGTCGATCAGGACGAGGCCGACCTTCCAAACCCAGTGGCGACGCTCGGCTGACTTCTCGACGAGATCGATCCGCGCGGGGACCGGCAGGACCCCGAACAGCCGGATCGCGCCCAGCGCCGACCCTTCGACCTCGCCGTCGCCGAGGCCCCACGCCCCGCGCACATGCGGCGACCACTCATGCCAGCGCGCAGGCTCAGCCATGAGCGCCCAAGCGACCTCTGGATCGGCCGCGCTCGGTACCGAGGAACGAAGCATGCATCCAAGTCTACGCGCGCCACACCGGAGCGAGATCGTCGAATACGCCCTGTTCACAGGCAGGCAATTCAACGCGCCGCTCAGCCGAACGTCGAAATTTGACCCCTCTAGGGGCATATTTCGACGTTCGGCCCGCGAAGGGACCGCTTCGCTTAGTCGCGGTCGGGGTTTTGGACGCCGTTTGGTCCGCGCTCGAAGACCGAGACGGCCTCGATGTGCGGGGTCTGCGGGAACATGTCGACCGGCTGCACCGACTTGAGGACGTAGCCGGCGTCGACGAGCTGGCGGGCGTTCGGGGCGAGCGTCGTCGGGTTGCAGGAGACGTAGACGATGCGGCGCGGCGCGGCGTCGACGATGCGGCGCACGACTTTCTGCGACAGGCCTGCGCGGGGCGGGTCGACAACGGCGACGTCCGGCTTGAAGCCGCGCTCCAGCAGGGCCGGCAACGCGACGCGCACGTCGCCGGCAACGAAGTTGGCTTTGTCCAGGCCCTCGCGCTGCGCGACGAGCATCGCGTCGTTGATGGCCTCGGGGATGAACTCGATGCCCCACAGCTCGGCCACGCGCGGTGCGAGCGTGAGCCCGATCGTGCCGATGCCGCAGTAGAGGTCGACCACGCGCTCCCAGCCTTCGAGCGCCGCTGCGTCGCGCACGAGCGAGTACAGCTCCTCGGCCATCAGCGTGTTCGTCTGGAAGAACGCCTCGGCGGAGATCTTGTAGGTGATCCCGTGGAGCTCCTCCTCGAGGCGCTCCTTGCCCTTGAGGATGCGCGTCTCGCCGCCGTGCGTGGTCTCGGACTGCGCGTCGGTGCGGGTGAGCAGCAGGCCATCGCAGTCGACGGCCTCGATGAGGGAGTCGACGTCGAACTTGCCGCCGCCGGTCACGAGCCGCACCTGGAGCTGGCCGGTGCGCTTGCCCTCGCGGATCACGAGATTGCGCAGGATGCCGGTGCGGGCCTTGCGGTCGAACGCCGAGATGCCGTTGTCCCGGGCCCACTTCACGACTTGCGCGCGGGCGTTGTTCATCGACTCGGACGCGAGCATGAAGTCCTCCACGTCGACGACGCGCCACCACTCGCCAGCCGGATGGAAACCGCACGCGATGCCCTTCTTGGCCGGGTCGCCGGTGTCGTCGGGCGCGAACGAGAACTCGATCTTGTTGCGGTAGCGCCACTCCTCGACGGCCGGCACGATCGGCAGCATCGGAGGGTTCTCGAAGTGCCCGATCCGCTCCATCGCGTCGACGACCTGGCCGTACTTCTCCTTGAGCTGGCGCTCGTAGCTGAGCACCTGCCACGGCGCGCCCGGGTGATCGCCGCGCGGCTCCACGCGATCCGGCGACGGCTCGAGCAGCTCGACGGTGCGTGCCTCGGCGTAGGAGCGCTTGCGCTTGCCGACCTCCGCGATCACGCGGTCGCCCGGGATCGCGCCCGTGACGAACACGACGTAGCCGCCATCCATCCGGGCGACGCCAGCGCCGCCGTGGGCGAAGCGATCGACCGTGAGCTCGATGCGGTCGCCGCGCTCGGGGCGATTCTCGAACGGCTTGGCCGGACGGTTCTCGGAGAGCTCGGCGCGCAGCGGCGGGCGACCGTCGTCCGGGGCCTCGCCGGCCTCCGGCGTCTCGCCAGCGTGGTCGGCCTCGGCCGGCGCCGTACCGGCGTCCTGCTCGACTGGGTCGACGGTGATGGCGTCGGTCCCCGGAAGGACCTCGGCGGACGCGCCGGTGGGCGCGCTACCTGTGGGGGAGTCGGCACTCATGCCTTGGCCTTCTGATCGATGGCCTTCAGCACGGTGGCGCGGCCTTTGCCGGCGGCCTCCCGCGTCCGAAGGACCGTGAGTTCTGATGGTGCGAGCGTCGGCACCAAAGCGACGAGCTCCTTCACCGTAAGTGACGACGGGTCGGCCGGGGCCTTGCCGGGCGCGGTCGCGGCCGGCGCCTTGATCGGCGCCTTGCGCTTCGCAGCAGGCTTCGCCTTGCCCGCGGGCGTCGCGTTGGCCGCAGGCGTAGCGGGTGTCGCCTTCGCGGGCGTCGCCTTCGCTGTCTTGGGCTTGTCGGCAAACGCCTCGGCGCTGACGAAGCGGGCGGCCTCGCGGCGCGACTCCTCCTGCTCCTCGTCGCGCAGCTTCTTGCGGCGGCGCTTGACGCGAGGATCGACGGCATCGGCGACCTTCGCCGGAATCGCCGGCAGGGCGCGGGCGAGGGCGTCGACCTCACCGCGCAGCTCCTGCGCCTGGTCGCGGCCGAGCGCCATGATGCTCGCCGCGAGCTCTTCAGCATCGCGGCGGGTCATGCGCCCGCGCAGCACGGCGTCCTCGAAGACGGACTGCACACGATCCGACGACAGGACCACGGCACGCTGGAGCGCGTCGCCGACTTCGGTGAACGCCTCTCGCAGCTGATCTTCGCTAGGTGCCTTGCGAGGAGTCACAGCGAGGTAGTCTGCCGCACCGCGCAAGGGCGTGCGGGCGGCGACGCGCCTCAGCCGCCAAGCGTGCCGAGTCGCACAGAGCCTGACTATGCCTCGACGAGGAACTCCAGCAGCGCCTTCTGCGCATGGCGCCGGTTTTCGGCCTGGTCCCAGATGCGCTGGCGATCGCCGTAGAGCACCGACTCGGTGATCTCGTCGCCCGGGTGCGCGGGCAGGCAATGCAGGGCGATGGCGCCGTCGGCCGCGGCGTCGAGCAGGGCATCGTCGATCCGGTACGGGCGCAGCGCTGCCGTGCGTTCGTCAGCGGTGTCCTCGTCGCCCATGCTCACCCACACATCGGTGTAGACGGCGTGCGCACCGGCGACCGCTTCGGTCGGGTCGTTCGTGCGCGTGCCACCGGCCTCGGGTTCGAGTTCGTAGCCACTTGGCGAGGCGACCGCGACGTCGACCCCAGCGATCCCGCCGACCACGGCCAGCGACCGGGCGACGTTGTTGCCATCGCCGACGTAGGCGAGCTTCAGCCCGTCGAGGGCGCCGAACGCCTCCCGCATCGTGAGGAGATCGGCGAGTGCCTGACACGGATGATGGCCCGCCGTGAGCATGTTCACGACGGGCACCGTGCTCTGCGCCGCCAGCTCATCGAGGATCGAATCGGCGCCCGTGCGGATGCAAATCGCGGCGACGTGACGTGACAGGACGCGCGCGGTGTCGCCCGGCGACTCACCGCGGGAGAGCTGCAGCTCGTCGCCACGAAGCACCAGCGGATGGCCGCCCAGCTCGTGGACACCTACGTCGAACGTGACGCGCGTGCGGGTCGACGGCTTCTCGAAGATCAGCGCGACGGATCGGCCGTCGAGGCACTTGGACGCGTGCGGCTCAGCCTTCAGCTCAGCGGCACGATCGAGAATGGCGTGGACGTCGCTCGTGGAGAGCTCGGCCCCGGTCAGGCAATGGCGCGGCAAGCGGGAAACAGTAGCGCCCCGCAGCAAACTCGCTGCAACTTCGCGGTGAACGGTGTCCATACGCCCGAATCGCACGGCGAGGTGGTCCCAACCAGGCGAGGTGGTCGCAACCAGGCCAGCTTGTGCTGCGGGCGGCCATGCCGCTGGCGCTGGCGCTGGCGCTGGCGCTGGCGCTACGCTCGAGCCATGCCCATGACGGTGGCGACGTGGAACCTGTTCCACGGCAGGACGGAGCCGCCAACGCGCGCAAACCTGCTCAGTGCGTTCGCGGCCGCGCTGCGGACGAAGCCGTGGGACGTCTGCGGGCTGCAGGAGGTGCCGCCGTGGTGGGCGGCGGAGCTTGGCGAGCGGACCGGCGCGAGCGCGCGCATGGTGCGCACGTCGCTGGTGCGCGGGGCATTCCCGGGCCTCCAGAAGGCCGTGCACGACCGTGATCCCGAGCGACTCGGCGTGCGCGGCGCGGGCGCGAACGTGCTGCTGGTACGACCCGACGCGGGCGCGATCGAGCAGCACCGGACCGCCGTCCTGCGGTGCTTGCCGCAGCGGCGAACCCTCCATGCGGTCCGGCTGGTGCGCCCATCAGGACGCGGGATCTGGATCGCCAACGTGCACACGCACAACCGCCCGGAGTCATCCGCTGCGGCCGACCTGATCCGCGCCCTTCGGGTTGCCCGCGCGTGGGCCGGCGACGAGCGGCTGATCTTCCTCGGCGACCTCAACCTCCTGCAGCCGCAGGGCGTCGCGAGCGTCGAGGGCCTTTCGTGGCTGCACGGGCAGCGGGTCGACCACATCCTCGGCCGCGGACTGCGCGCCGACGGCGGCGCCTACGCCGAGCGAATCCAGCCGCGGCCCGGCCTCACGATGTCGGACCACCGGCTGATCGGCGTGCGCATCGCCGACGCGTAGCCGCGCCCCAGACGGGCTACGCTCGAATCCTCAAGCGGATCGCTCGTCCACACCGCCAGACGTCAGGCCTCCTCATGAACCAGCTCACACGCACACGCCCTTCCACGCTCGCGCTACTGGCGCTTGCCCTCGCCTTGGGCGCGCTGCTCGTCACGGCGTTCTCGCCAGGCGGAGAGAACGCGTCGCGCTTCGGTGCCACCGCCGACACCGCCGAGGCCGCGGCTGTCGCCGTGACGATCAACATCAAGGACTTCAAGTACTCCAAGGCGACGGTGACCATCAAGAAGGGTCAGAGCGTCAAGTGGGTCAACAAGGACGAGATGAAGCACAACGCCACCACCTCCAAGTCCGGTGGCCCGAAGGGTCCGCTCCTGGCCAAGGGCAAGAGCTACACCTGGAAGGCCACGAAGACCGGCACCTTCAACTACCACTGCACCCCGCACCCCTTCATGAAGGCCAAGGTCATCGTCAAGTAGCCGCTACGGCAGGCGCGGGATGCCGAAGCCGCGCAGCGCCAGCAGGGCGCGCTCGGCGAGTGACCGCGGCCGCGGCAGGACGCCGAGCTGCACGGCAGCGTCGTAGCGGTCGAAGAAGATGCGCACCTGGGCGAAGCGCTGACCGGAGCTGGCGAGGTTCGCGACGATCACGGCGTGGAGATCGATCTCCTTGTCGGTCGACGGTACGTTGCCGATCTCGGCTCGGTGCGTGCCCGTGAGCCGAACGCCCTGGGAGACGAGCGCGCCACCGAGCATCGGCGGGCCACTGCGCTCGAACACCAGGTCCGGGAACGCTACGCGCATGCGCGCGGCATGCTGGGCGACGCGCTCGGGACCACGCACGGGACCTCGCAAGAGCGGATCCTCGTAGTGCGCGTCGGGCGCGAGCACGATGCCGAACGCCAGCGCGCTCGGCCCGGACCAGGCGACCTCGAACGCGTCGAGCAAGGTGATGATGCGCTCCTGCGTGCCCTCCATCAGGCCCCACTCTGCCAGACCCGGCGCCCGCCGCCGCGTGAGAGGGCTCCGGGAGCGCGCACGACATACGGCGCAAGTCCCGAACTCGCACTCCACCGAGCAGCGTCGTCCTTGCCAGAAGGGCTCGTTTGGACTCATGCGCCACGTGTCGCAGCGCTCATTGCGCAACTTTTCGGGTCTGAGTAGGTTTCTGCGGCCATGCCCCACTTCCCCGCGGGTGGATGGTGGCCCCCGCGATCAGCGGCCCGGCCGGATTCAGTGAGGCCGGATTCAACTTCTCGATCGGGTCCGTCGAGGGAGCGCTGGCCGGCTCGTCCGGATTCGTCGCCACGCTCGGCGCCGGCAACGAGTCCGACGACGTGCAGCGGGTGCTCGTCACCCCGACGCCGAAGCCCACCCCGAAGCCCCTCCCGACCATCAAGGTGAAGTCGTCCCTGAAGGTCTCGCTGAACGGCCGTCGCTTCAGTGGTCGCCTCAAGGCCGCCAACAAGGCTTGCGTGGGTGGCATCAAGGTCACGCTGCGCGTGAAGGGCAGCAAGAAGAGCTACGGCACGACGAAGACCAAGCCGAGCGGCGCCTGGACGATCACCCGCAAGGGCAAGCTCAAGGGCAAGGTCTACGCGACCACCAAGGCCAAGACGGTCAACGGCGTCACCTGCGCCGCCGCGACCATCAAGTAGCCGGGGCCATCGCCTTAGCCGAGGTCGGCCATGCCTTCGGGCGTGGTCGACGCGCGCGCCCACGTGCGGATCGGGATGCGTCCCGCGCCGTGGGCGAGCCAGCCGGCTTCGACCCCGGCCTTCATCGCCGCCGCCATCCGCACGGGATCGGCGGCGCGCGACACGGCGGTGGCGAGGAGGACGGCGTCGCAGCCGAGTTCCATCGCCTGCGCGGCCTGCGAGGCGGTGCCAATGCCCGCGTCGAGCACGACCGGGACGCCAGCCTGCTCGGCGATGAGCGCAATGTTGATCGGGTTGGCGATGCCACGGCCCGAGCCGATCGGGGAGCCGAGCGGCATCACGGCCGCGCAGCCGGCGTCTTCCAGGCGGCGGCACAGCACCGGATCGTCGGTGGCGTAGGGCAGCACGGTGAAGCCGCGGGCGACGAGCTGTTCAGCGCCGTCGAGGAGCTCGGCGGCGTCCGGCAGGAGCGTGCGGTCGTCGCCGATCACCTCGAGCTTCACCCAGTTCGTCTCCAGCGCCTCGCGCGCCAGCTCGGCCGTGCGCACCGCTTCGCGAGCCGTGAAGCAGCCGGCGGTGTTCGGCAGGATCCGCACCCCGGCGCGGTCGAGCGTGTCGATCAGCGAGCCCTGCTGCGACGGGTCGACCCGCCGCATCGCGACCGTGACCATCGACGTGCCGCTCACGGCGCACGCGGCCGCCAGCTCTTCCATGCGGTCAAAGCCGCCGGTGCCAAGGACCAGCCGTGAGGTGAGCGATTCGCCCGCGATCACGAGCGGCGTCGGCGCGGGAACGGCGTAAGCGTTCGGCGAACCGCTGGCGGGAGCGGCCGCAGCCGGATCGGTGGTGCCCATCGGTCAGCCGCCCTGGATCGCTTGCACGAGCTCGACTTCGGCCCCTGGCGGGATCGCCGTCTCGGCCCACCGGCCACGGGGCACGATCTCGCCATCGACCGCGACCGCGACGCCGCGACCTTCGGCCGGCAGCCCATGCGCCGCGACGAGGTCGGCGACGCTGAGTCCGCCCGCGAGATCCTCGCGCGCCGTGCCGTTGACGGTGATCGCAGTAGCCATCGGCCTTCAGGCTACGGCCTGAGCGCAGCACTCGAGCGCGCGGCCCGGGTCACTTCCTGGTGGCGCAAACCGCGCAGGTGCGCGCCCGGCCGTGTGCCGGGCGCGCGGGAAGCGTCAGACGCCGAGCGTGACCGTGAACCGCTTCGGCAGCTCGCGGCTCGTCGGCACATGGCGATCGAGCGTCGCGGCGGCCTTGCCCGGGCGACCCGGCAGCGCGTAGGGCACGCTTCCGACGACCGTCCCGTTCACGAGCACCCGAGCGACACCGCTGCAGACGGAACCGTGGTCTCCGCGGCACACGATGCGGGCGACCGCACCCTTCTTGCCGTCGCGGCGCGTCGACGAGATCGTGCCGCGCGTGACGGGCAGGGCGCCGGGCACGGTCACGGCATAGACGGAGCCGTTGCAGGCGATGACGAGCAGGCGTCCGTTCCGGTCGACGGAGTCCGAGTTGCACCGCTCGGTGTATCGGTACCCCTCTCCTGCACTCTGGAAAGCCTCAGGCGCGTAACGCCACCACCGTACGCTCAGATCCTCGTTAAGACCAAGCTGAACGGCCGAGACGTCGGAGCGCCGGCCCGACTGCGTGTCGACCAATTGCGAGCAAACGACCCGCACGACGGGGAGGCCGTCGGCTCCAAGGCGCAGATCGCCGAAGCTTCGCGTGATCGGCTCGCGCTGGCACGCACCCTTGGGGTACTCGAGCTCGCGGAAGAACCGCCGCTGCGCGACCTTCCCCTGGGCGTTGCGTAGGACGACTGCAGCCTTGAGCACGTCCGCTTCGGCGGAATTGCAGCATCCGTTTCCGCCACTCGATTCGAGCATCGCGATCCCGGCCTTCGTCGCGAGCGCATTGCCCGTGAAGGCTGCGGCGCTCGGAGCACGCCGATCCGCCATCCGCGAAACCTTTCCGGAAGGCGATACCCGGAGCACCGGGGTGGGCAGCGACGTCCTGGCCGCGCTCACGCCGGCCAGCAGCAACGAGCCGTCCGGCAGCGCTACCGCCGACTCCACCGTGGTGATGAACTTCTGCCGGGTGACGCGTTTGCCGTCGATCACCACGACCCGCGATACCGTGCGCCGGCCACTCTTCTGCTGCTCGAAGCCAACGAGGCGCAGACCCCGAGAGGTCGCAACGGCACCGGCGAGCGAGATTCCTTTGGGAGATTTGATGCGTCCGGCCTCGTGCAACCGGTCGTCGACCTTCACGAGCTGGTCGCGTGCGGGGCGCGGCGTCAGCCGATGGTCGACGACCCAAGTGGCGCCGCCCACCGCACTCTGGCCGGAGTTGAACGGCCAACGGTCGTACGAGAGGTCCGAAGAGCGCAGCGCGACCGACCCGCTGATGGTGCTGAAGTCGAGCGACGGCGCGGCCGCGAGGTTGGCCGTCGCCACGCCCCACGCCTTGGCGTCATCCGAGCTGAGCTGGCGGTTGTACAGCCAGAACGGCTGACCGTCGGCACCCAGCAGCGGCTGGCGCCTGAACATCGAGGAGATATCGGTGTAGTTCTTGAGGTCGTCGGGCACCGAGAGCGTGCCGAGGATGGTGGTGGCAGCCTCAACGGCGGGGACCGCTGGGAGCGCGGGGGCGGGGGCAGCGCCACCTGCCGTGCCGGCCGCAAGGCCGAGCGCGGCAACGGCACTCAGTGCGGCGGCGAGGTGTCTGGTCAGGTGCATGACGATGGAAACTCCGGGCGCGCCAAGAAGTTGCGCACCGGAGCGTGGCCTCGCGGCCAGACGGTGAGCTCCAGTCGCCCGCAGCCGTTCGCCGCGAACCGCGAACCGGTTCGAGCGTCAGCCCTGAGCGTTACGCACGAGCGCGGCGATGCGGTCGGCGGTGGCTGGGGCGAGCAGGACGCCGTTTCGGTAGTGGCCGACGGCGTAGAGGACGCGGGCGGCTTCGCCGGCGGGGTCGCCGGGGGCTGGGCCGATGAGCGGGTCGCCGGCCATGGTCGCGGGGCGCAGGCCGGCGAGGGTTTCTTCGATCGCGAACTCTCGCATCGCCGGGACGACCTCGAAGAGTTCGCGTAGGAGATCGTGGACTGCCCAGGCGGTGACGGAGTGGTCGTAGCCGCGGTGCTCCATCGTGGCGCCGACGACGTACCGGCCGTCGCCGCGCGGCACGATGTAGACCGTCTGGGCGCGCAGGGTGTGGCGCACGATCGGCTCGTCGCGGGTCGCGTGGCCGAGGTCGCGGAGCACGAGCAGTTGGCCTTTGACCGGATGGGTGGTGGCCGGCGCGGGCACGCCCGGGATCGGCCACGCACCCGAGCAGACGACGATGCGGTCGGCGTTCGCCAGGCGAAGATCGTCGAGGCCGGCGATCTCGGTGTGGTCGTGCAGTTCGGCACCGAGGGCTCGCGCCGCGACTTCGAGCACTGCGGCGACCGCGCGCGGGTCGACCGAGTAGTCGCCGGGCACGTGCAGCGCGCCGCGGAGCCCGGGCGCAAGATCGGGCTCGAGCTCGCGGGCCTGGGTCGGGGTGAGCAGCGCGCATTCCAGGCCAGCGTTCGTACGCAGGCCCGCCTCGCGCTGAAGCCAGCGGCCCTCGTCGGCGTCGCGCGCGACGAGCAAGGTCCCGTCGGTGCGCAGCAGCGAGTCGGTCGGGTCAGCAAGCGCACTGGCGACGACAGGAGCGGGGCTCGCGGCGGCGCTGACAGCCTGCTCGAGCGCGGCGGCGAACGCCGGCCAGGCCGCTGCGGACTCGAGCCCGATCCAGAGCAGATCGGGCTCGGCGGGATCGTGCTCGCTGACGGGCGCGAGCATGCCGGCGGCGACATGGGTCGATTCGCCGGCGAGTTCGCCGCGCTCGTACAGCGCCACCTGTGCACCGCTCTGGGCGACTCGCCACGCGACAGCGAGCCCGATAATCCCGCCGCCGATGACGGCGATCTTCTGCGGTTCGGATCCACCAGTCACGACGCTCGCGACTCTACTCCGGCCTCTCGACCCGGCGGTCGGCCGGACGACCCCCACCCCGCCAGCGGGACGACTCCGCCTCGTGGAGACCCTCCTTGAAAACAGGTGTCGTACTCCGTCCTACTCCGTAGGACTCTGTAACACAGCCCTTTCTGGGAGAGGTACTCAACCCGAGGTCGAGCGGACGTGCCAACCCGAGGACCGGCAGCGAGCCCGGCTCGACGAGGCCATGGCATCCCGCCAACGCCCACCTCGGCGCGTCCGCCCCGCAGCGAACGTCCCCCTTGTGGCAAGCTGACACGTAGTGCCGCGCACGCAGCCAGAAGCCGCCCAAACCGACGACGACGCGCCAGATCCGCGTCGCGTCCTCGCGGCCCGTCGCCTGCGACTGCTGGAGTCCGACCTGTATCTGGTCATCGGGCCCGTCCCCGGCCGCGACCTCGAAGAGACCGTGCGCGAAGCGATCGCGGGCGGCGTCGACATCGTGCAGCTGCGGGCCAAAGGCGCCAGCGACGACGTCCTGATCTCCACGGGCGAGCGCCTCGCGCGCCTCTGCCACGAGCAGCGCGTGATGTTCATCATCAACGACCGCCCCGACCTCGTGCACGTGATCGGCGCCGACGGCGTGCACGTCGGCCAAGACGATCTGTCCGTCGCACAGGCCCGCGAGATCGCCGGCCCGGCGGCGCTCGTGGGCGTCTCCACGCACGACGAGGGCCAGCTCGCGCAGGCCGCCAAGGACGGGGCCGACTACGCCGGCGTCGGCCCGGTCCACGAGACCCCGACCAAGCCCGGTCGCCCCGCCACCGGCTACCGCTACGTGCACCACGCCTCCCTGCAAGCGGAGCTGCCCTGGTTCGCGATCGGTGGCATCGACGGGGATACCGTCGACCGAACCCTGGCCAGCGGCGCCGAACGGATCGTCGTCGTTCGAGCCATCGCCGAAGCCGCTGACCCGCGCGCCGCCGCCGCCGCCCTCAAGCAGGCGATCAAGGACCGGCCGCGCCGCAAGAGCGCCGAAGAGCGCAACGCCGCAATCCGGGCCGAGATCAAGCCGTTCGCGCCCGGGGAACGCCCCGCGCCCGCTGCGATTGCCGCGATCCTCGTCGCCGCCGTCGCGCTCACCAACCTGCTCATGCTCGCGATCGGCTACCAGCCCCGCGAGGCCCTTCGCACCGACACCGGCACGGCCGCGCAAGCGACCTTCGGCGTCGCCGCCACCATCCTCGCGGTGTTCGTCTGGCGACTGAAAGCCTGGGCGCTGCTCGTGCTCCAGGCGATGCTCGCCGTCTCGGCACTCGCGCTGTTCGCCAGCCTCCTGTACGTCCAACGCGTCAGTGGCGCCGTGCTCACGCTCGTCGCCCTCGGCATCGTCGGCTGGCTGTTCTGGAAGCTGGTGCGCGTGCTCGCGCGCGCCCAGGCCCCGGCGTCGCGACCCGATACCAGCCAGCCTGGCGCGAAGGGCCAAGCCGCCACCAGCGAGCAGCAGGCCCCGGCCGAAGCGGCCGATTCCACCCAGCGCGCGCAAGCGCCAACCCCCACCAACCCCGAGTAGGTTCACACCATGGCCGACCAAAGCTTTGATCTCGTCATCATCGGATCGGGCCCGGGCGGCTACGTCTCGGCGATCCGCGCCGCCCAGCTCGGCCTCAAGACGGCCGTCATCGAAAAGGGCGACGTCGGCGGCCGCTGCCTCAACGTCGCGTGCATCCCGGCCAAGGCCGTGCTCCGCTCCGCCGACGTGGTCAGCGAGATCACCGAAGCCGGCGAATTCGGCGTCAACGTGGCCGCGCCGACGATCGACTTCGACAAGGTGATGGAGCGTCGCAAGAGCGTCATCTCCACCCTCACGGGCGGCGTCGCCGGCCTGCTGAAGAAGAACGGCGTCGCCTACATCGAGGGCAGCGCGTCGCTGACCGCCGATGGCACCGTGAGCGTCGAGGGTGTCGGCACGATCGAGGGCACGAAGGGCGTGCTTCTGGCGACCGGCTCCGTGCGTCGCGCGATCCCCGGTATCGAGTACGGCGACAAGATCATCGGCACCGAGGAGGCGTGGGCGCTGCCGGCGCTGCCGGAGTCGCTGGCCGTCGTCGGCGCGGGCGCGTCGGGCACCGAAATCGCCTCGGCGTACGCGCGTCTCGGGTCGCAGGTCACGCTCCTGGAGGGGCTCGATCGCGTCCTGCCCAGCGAGGACGCGGACATCTCGCGCGTCGCCGCTCGCGGGTTCAAGAAGCAGGGCATTGAGGTGCTCGTGAAGACGTTCGCCGAGAACGTGCGTGAGGAGGGCGGCAAGGTCGCCTACTCCGCCGGTGGCGAAGAGCGCACGGCCGACTACCTCGTCATCGCCACGGGCCGCGCGCCCGACGTTGAAGGCCTCGGGCTCGACGTCGCGGGCATCGAGCTGGAGAACCATCTCATCAAGGTCGACGGTTGGGGCCGCACGAGCCGCAAGGGCGTCTACGCCATCGGCGATCTCGTCGCCGGGCCCGCGCTCGCGCATAAGTCGATGGAGGAGGGGATCATCACCGTCGAGACGATCGCCGGCCACGACGCTAAGCCGCTCGAGCACGCGTTCATTCCGCGCGCGACCTTCTGCTACCCGAACGTTTCGAGCTTCGGCTACACCGAGGCGCAGGCCAAGGAGCTCGGCTACGACGTCGTCGTCGGCAAGGTGCCGTACGGCGCCGTCGGCGCGCCGCTGGTGTACGGCGATCGTGGCGGCACCGTGAAGATCATCACCGACAAGAAGTACGGCGAGATCATCGGCGCGCACATCGTCGGCGCGAAGGCGACCGAGCTCATCCAGGAGCTCGTCAACGCCCGCGAGCTCGAGGGCGGCGTGCAGGAAGTCGCGCGCATCGTGCATGGCCACCCGACGTTTTCCGAGGCCGTCGTCGAGGCCGCGCGCGCGGCCGACGGCTGGCTCATCCACGGCTAACGCCGAATCGGTGGCGTTAAGGCGCCACCCGTGGCACGCTTGGACAGGGCCGCGCCTGCGTTCGGACACGGAACGTGGGCGCGGCCCTGCCTTCGCGGTAGGCGCGCTGCCTGCCCGCAGGGGAACGAGCGGCGCGGCCCACCGCGCCGCCGGCCGCGTGTCCCAGACACGACCGACGGCGGGGTGGGACGTGCAGCCCCGATGACGCCTCGTCGAGGCGAAGTACTCACCGTGCGCAAGGTGCGACGCGATGAGGCGTACTGCTCGGCGTGCGCGAGGTGCGACTCGCGGGCGCGGCGTGCAGCGATGCCGCGTCGCTACATGCGCGCGCCGTTGCGGGCCGTGAGCACGACGACGGGCCTGACGTATGGCACGTGGTAGCGGCTGAGGCGGAGCTGCAAACGCATGTGGAAGTGCGTGTTTGCCGGTCCTGGGC
Source organism: Solirubrobacteraceae bacterium (assembly GCA_032119595.1). Classification (GTDB taxonomy): domain Bacteria; phylum Actinomycetota; class Thermoleophilia; order Solirubrobacterales; family Solirubrobacteraceae; genus JAGIBJ01. Next base: position 1,015,090 of record JAUMBQ010000006.1, read on the forward strand.
TGGCGATTCGAGCTGAGGAGAACATGGATTCAGCTTCCGCTGGATGGCTTGGATCGACTATCGCGCCCGCGACGGACGCAACGTCTCGCTGGTGACACTTCCGTTCGAACCCGGCCCGCCCGCACCTCCGGCTCTGGACGAACGCCTGAACGCCAGATGCGCCCACTACGCGGTAGGTTTGGCGCCTGGAATCCTGTGTGATGGTTGACTCAGAACCCCGCCACCCGCCACACTCCATGTCCCCCGCTGCGTAGTCCCGCGCAGCACCTGTCCCCGCCGGAGCACCCTTCCATGCAGACGCGCCGCCCCGTCCGACCCCGCACGGCCACGACCCTCCTGGCTCTCTCGGCCGCCCTCCTCGCCACGGTGGCCGCGCCAATGAGCGCCGGCGCGGCCGTGGGCGACGTGACGGTCTACTCCGCTGGCGAGCTGGGTGGCATGGGCAGCATCACCGCTGGTGGCGACGGCTACCTGTGGTTCGGCGACAACGAGCGCCAGGGCATCTCGCGGATGTCGACCGCGGGCGAGACGCCTCAACAACTCCCGGCACTCACGGACGCAAACGACGATCTCCAGGCGCTGACCACTGGCAACGACGGCACCGTCTACTACGCGGACGCCCGCGGAACGCTCAACCGGATCACGACCTCCGGAACGACGCTGGCCTCTGCGATTACGCCGGGTAGCGCGATCGTCCAAATCACTTCGACCGAAGCCGGCTCGATGTATTGGTCCACGGCCAGCGCACCGGTGCTCGGTCACCTGCCGCCGACGGGTCCGGCCGTCACGCTCGGAGGGGTCGAGGTCGGGCTGGCCTCTCTCAATTTCGGCTCCGCGGCCGACGGAACCGGCAACATCTGGTTCAGCGGCATGACGGGTTACCTGCTGAGGTTGACCCCAGCCGGCGTGCTCTCCCAGCCGGGCGGTGGCGTCACACCACCGGTCGGCACGGTCCTCAAGCCTGGGAGCGGTCCGACGCTCATGGCCACCGGCCCCGACGGTAAAGCGTGGTTCAACAGCCTCAGTGGCGCCATCGGCAACGTCAGCGCGAGCGGCGTCATCGATCAGTCATTCGACATCACAGCGGGCACCACGGCCGACCCGCGCGGCGGCATGGGCATCGTGACCGGCGCCGACGGCAATATCTGGTTCGCGGTCCAGGGGGTTGCGGGCGATCCGACCGCTGAGCCGGCCGAGCCAGAGGTGCCAGGCGCGTTGGTACGCGTCACCCCCGCGGGCACGGTCACACGGTTCGACCTCGGTGCGCACACCCTGCGCCCCTCCCAGCTCGCCGTGGCCGCCGACGGCAACATCTGGATGACGGACGCCGATCGAAACACCATCTCGAAGTTCGTGACCGGTGCTCCCGCCGCGATCACGAGTGCACCCCAGGTCACCGGCAGCGCTGTGCCCGGCTCATCGCTGACCTGTGGAGGCGATCAGTTCGCCACGTGGATCGGGAACCAGCCGACGAAGACGGTCGAATGGCTTCGCGACGGTCAGTCGACGGGGAGCACGGGTCGCACGTACACGAGCACCACGTCCGACGCGGGCCACAGCATCGCCTGCCGTGTCACCGGCCGCTACTCGCTCCCGCGTGTCTGGGCGCCAGCGACGAGCGCGTCGCTGACGATCGCTGCCGCGCCGACTCCGAGCCCGACCCCGACGCCCGCTCCATCCCCGACGCCCGCTCCGACGCCCACGCCCGCCCCCGCGCCCACCGCCACGCCGGCTCCGAGCGTCCCCAACAACGGCACCACGAAGCCGCCCGTGGTCACGCCGCCGGTCGCGCAGTCGCAGATCATCACCTGCAAGTACAAGAAGGCCAAGGGCAAGAAGGCCGCCAAGGCGACGTGCAAGACGACGCTGAGCCCGCCGGTCGCGGCCAGCTCTCGCGCGGTCGCCGGCACGATCAACCGAAGCGGCAAGGCCTACAAGGCGACCGTCATCGTCGGCTCCGCGGCCCTGCGGATCGTGTCGCCCAAGGTGTTGCCCGCCGGCAAGTACGTCCTGAAGGTCGGCAAGAAGTCCTGGGCGATCACGATCGCGTGAGAGCGCGCCCGCGCCGCTGAGCGGCGCGGGCCCCGCTCAGGCCAGCACCCGCCTGAGCTGACGTGAGGTCGCGAGGAGCTCGCCGGCCTCGTTCCAGAGTTCGCAGTCGTCGATGCAGTAGCCGTCCCCGGCCGCGAGGGTGCGCATGCGCGCCAGGGCGAACGACGACGTGTTCGTGTCGAGCGCCGGGAGGAGATGGGCCGTGAACTCGATCGAGGGGATCGGCACCGGCACGCTGAGGGTCGCGAAGAGCCCAGGCGCCGGCGCGTCGAGGAGCATCAGCGCTCGGGCGCGGTCGACCGGCGCATCGTCGCCAAGGATCCGGACCCAGCAGTGGAACTCCGCTTTGTCGTACCGAGCGAAGGGCAGCGGATCGCGGGCCGGCCAGTACTCGATGGTCTGCAGCGCAGGCGTGCCCCGCGTGATGCTCGGCTCGCACAGGCTCGGCGGCGGGACGAACGGCATTGCGTCGCGACCGACCGGCTCGTAGGCGATCCCGCCACCGCCCTCGCCGAACACGCCGGTCGCCGCGATCCGCTGCTTCCCGCTCTGGTGGCCCGACACCCGGGCGAAGCTCACCGCGCGGCCAGCCCGGTCGACCTCCGGCGCGAGCGCCAGCTCACCCGCCTGCACGGCACCCTGAAGATCGACGTGAATGGACCGCAGCGGTCGCCCATCCGGCACGACCGACGCCATCGCATTGGCCGCCGCCGCGACCAACAGACCACCGAACGCGCCGCCGAATCCGGCCCAGTCGCTGCCGACGCGCAAGACGCCATCGGCGCCCGCGATCGACGCTTCCTCGACCGTCATCCAAGCCGGCCACGTGGCGATCGGCGTGGTCGCCTCGGTGGAAGTGAGCTGGCTCATGGTCGTCTCCTGCGTGCTGGTTTCGCTTGGGGCACTCATGCCGACACCCGGCCGGTCGGGGCGGTCGCACCGTTCAGGCCCTGGGGGATTGGCATCGGGAGGCGGGTCGCCTCTTCGGCGATCGCCTCGGCGAGCTCTTCGTCGTCGGTCAGGGAGCGTGGCGGGCCGCCCTCCGCGGCTGGCCCGGTGGCGCGAACTTGCGTCGCCAGGAGCATCGCGAGCCCCGCCGAGACGGCCATCAGCACGAAGCCACCCTGGACGGCGGTCGCGAGTTCGGCCTGCGTCGCCGGACTTGAGAACACGGCCACGAGGATCGCGACGCCCAGCGCCGAACCGACCTGCCGCGCGACGGTGAAGACCGCGATGCCCGTCGAGAGCAGGCTTGGTGGCAGGGCACCGAAGGCCGCGTTGGCGGTCGACGGGAGGATCAGGCCGACGCCGAAGCCGCCGATGAGGTTGCCGGGGAGAAACGCCGTGACGTACTGAGGGGTCGCGTCGACGGCGAAGTGGCCGTAGACCGCGCCGACCGCGAACGCCAACGCCCCGACGATCATCACCGGGCGGGGGCCGTACTTGGTGACGAGCCCACCGCCGCGCGATGCCGTGGCCGCCGCGACGGCCGGCCCCGGGGCGAGCGCGAGGCCGGCGACGAGGGTCGAGTAGTCCCAAAGCTGGGTGAGGAGCAGGACGCCATTGAGCAGCATCGCTCCGAACGCGACGTAGAACAGCAGGCTGGTGACCGTCGCCCAAGCAAACGCGGGCCGACGCACGATCGCAGGCGGCACGACCGGCGCCGGATGGCGACTCGAACGCGCGGCGAACGCGACGAGGGCCAAGATCGATCCGAGGATGCCGCCGACGGTGCGCGTCCCGGCCCACCCGTAGTCGGGTGCTTCTACGACGCCCCAGGTGAGCAGGGCAATGGCAATGACGAGCAGCACGGCGCCCAGGAGATCCGGGCGGGGGCCGGGATCGGGGTCGCGGATCTCGGTGAGCAGGGTGCGGCCGATGAGCACGGCACCGAGCGCGATCGGCACGTTCACGATGAAGACCCAGCGCCAGCTGAGCTCGACGAGCAAACCACCGAGCGGCGGGCCGGCCGCCGCCGCCACGCCGCCGACCGCAGCCCACAGCGCGACGGCTCCGGCGCGCTTCTCGGGCGGGAACTCGGGGAGCAGCAGGCCGAGGGAGGTCGGCATCAGCATCGCGGCGCCGAGCGCTTGGAGGATGCGGGCCGCGACGAGCACCTCGACCCCGGGGGCGATCGCGCAGATCGCCGAAGCGACGCCGAACAGCGACACGCCTGCCAGGAATCCGCGCTTACGACCGACGCGATCGAACCAGCGCCCGGCCGGCACGAGCGCCGCGGCGAACACGATCGCGTACGCCGAGAGCACCCACGAGAGTCCGCCGAGCGTGCTGCCCTCGAAGTCGCGCTGGATGTCGGTGAAGGCGATGTTGACGATGAACAGGTCGAGGCTCGCCATGAACACGCCCGTCGACACGAGCGCGGCAACCTTGGTGCGGCGAGTCATGCGCGATCTCCTTGCGTCGCGGCGGCAACCCCGGATGCCGGCGTTGGCCGGGCCCCGGTCCGGCCGACGAGTTCGTCGGCGGGAGCCCGCGGATCGGGCGAAGGAGTCGGTTGCTTCATAGGACGGACTTCTATCAGAGGTCCGTCCTTTCATGCAACTCGCTCGTGCTAACGTCCAGATCCAGTGCTCCACAACGACTTCTCCGATCAGAACTGCTCGGTCGCCCGCACCCTTGAGGTCGTCGGCGAGCGCTGGTCGCTGCTCGTGATTCGCGATGCGTTCCTCGGCGTGCGGCGCTTCGACCAGTTCCAGGCCGACCTGGGGATCTCCCGCAACGTGCTCGCAGCGCGGCTCGCGCGGCTGGTCGACCAGGGCATCTTGAAGCGGGTCCAGTACTCCGAGAAGCCGCCGCGTTTTGAGTACCGCCTCACGCAGCGCGGACGCGATCTCTTCCCGGTGATCATGGCCATGGTCGACTTCGGCGACCGCCACGCCATGCCGCCCCTTGGCCCCAGCCGGATCTTCAAACACCGCGACTGCGGCGGCCTCATCGACAAGCGCCACCTGCGCTGCGAGGCCTGCGGCAAAGACATCGAGGTCCGCGAGCTCGCCATGGAAATCGGCCCCGGCATGGCCGGCCCCAACGGCAAGTTCGAGCCCGTCGAAACGACATAGGCAGCGCTGACCGGCCGGCCCGGCGGTGAGCGGCCAAAATCTGCTGCCCCAACGACAGAAAATGGCCGTTCACGCCTCGGCCGACGGTGAGCGGCCAGAATCTGCTGCCCCAACGACAGATAATGGCCGTTCACGCCTCGACCGGCGCTGAGCGGCCAAAATCCGCTGCCCCAACAACAGAAAATGGCCGTTCACGCCTCGACCGACGCTGAGCGGCCAGAATCTGCTGCCCCAACGACAGAAAATGGCCGTTCACGCCTCGGCCGGCGCTGAGCGGCCAAAATCTGCTGCCCTGACAACAGATTTTGGCCGTTCACCGCTTGGCGCGCCTTTGGCGCGGCCTTGGCGCCCCGGCTAACGACCTATCCACAGGGAGGGCTGCGCCGCTTTCGGTTTGGGCAGTGGGACGAAGCCCGCGGGGTCGGGCGGTCATAGCCTGGTTTGGACCGTGCCTCCGCACTCCACGAGCTGGCTCTTCGGCGCCACCCTGGCCCACGATCTCCTCGAGGCGCTGATCGCGAGCGTCGACGATGCGATCTACATGGTCGACCCCGACGGGCGAGTGCGATTCCTCAACCCAGCGGCGCTGCGGATCCTCGGGTACGACCGGCCGGACGAGCTGATCGGCAAGGTCAGCCACGAGACGATCCACTACCAGCACCGCGACGGCTCGCCGTTCCCCGCCGCGGAATGCCAGATGCTGCGACCCCGCTCGACCGGCGAAACCGTCCGCGAAGAACTCGACTGGTTCACCCGCAAAGACGGCCGCATGGTGCCAGTCGCCTACTCCTCCGCGCCACTGGCGACCGACCTGGGCCGCGGCGCCGTCGTCGTGTTCCGCGACGTGAGCGAGCGCCTCGCCAGCGAGGAATCCCGACGCCGCGAAGCCGAAGAACGCGCCCGCGCCGAAGAACTCCAAGCGTCGCGTGCTCGCATCCTCACCGCGATGGACGCCGAGCGCCGCCGGCTCGGCCGCGACCTCCACGACGGCGCCCAGCAACGCATGCTCCACGCCCTCCTCCTCATGCAGGAGGCCAAGCAAGCCAGCGACGATCCTGCCGCCCGCGACCAGGCCTGCGCCACCGCCATCCGCGAGCTGCGCGGCGCCATGGAAGACCTCCGCGAACTCGCCGCCGGCATTCACCCCGCCATCCTGAGCAACCGCGGCCTCGCCGCCGCCGTGGAGTCAGTCACGGCCCGCGTCCCGCTCCCGGTCGACCTCCTCGTCCCCGAAGAGCGCTTCCCCGAGGCCGTCGAAGTCGCCGCCTACTTCACCGTGACCGAGGCCCTCGCAAACGTCGCGAAGCACGGCGCGCAGGTGATCGACACCCACGGCGCGCCGTTGACGAGCACCGACGCCGCGCTCGACACAGGCGCAAGACCGTCCGACCCTCCGGGCCAAAGCGCCACCGTCGCGACCGGCGCCCGCGTGGAGGTCGTCGCCTCGCCGGGCACGATGCGACTCGTCGTGAGCGACGACGGTCCCGGCGGCGCCACGCTCATCCCGGGCCGCGGCCTCGCCGGCCTCCAAGACCGCATCAACGCCCTCGGCGGCACCTTCGAGGTCGTCAGCCCCGTCGGCGAAGGCACCCGCGTGATCGTCGAGCTGCCGATCGGCGCATGATGGCGCTCAGCGATACAGGTCGTCGACGCTCACCAGCGTGACCTCGCCCGCTGCGGCTCGCCCAGGTCCCGAAGTCATTCGTACTTTCGTCATGTACGACTTAGTACTTCATAGTTGACGAACTTACGACGTACCAAATGGCCGATCGCCGCGCGGGGTCGGATCCTAAGGCTCAAAAAGGTGGCGTTTAGCAGGGCCTCCGTGAACGTACCTCCAGATCTTTCGAGATCGGCTCATTCTCCCCCTGCAAACAAGGCCCTTTTAAGCCTTGCTCAACTGGCAATGCAGGCACCGGTTTGCAGTAGGTTGGCCAGCCGATGGACCAACCTACGACGATGCAACGATCAATCGACGACCTCCGCGCCCGCCGCGAGGCGTCGCTGCATCCGGGGCGACCGGGATCGGCCGAAAAGCATCGCGCGAAAGGCAAACTCACCGCTCGTGAGCGCATCGACCTGCTCGTCGATCCAGGCTCGTTTATGGAGATCGGTGGGCTGCGCCGGGCGCCGAGCACCGGCAACCCGAAGGAGCAGCGCCCGTACACCGACGGCGTCGTGACCGGCCGGGCGACGATCGACGGCCGGCCCGTCTGCGTATACGCCCAGGACGCGACCGTGTTTGGCGGAAGCGTCGGGCAGACCTACGCTCGCAAGATCGCCGACATCATGGGACTCGCCCAGAAGACGGGGTGCCCGATCATCGGACTCGCGGACTCAGCGGGCGCGCGAATCCAGGACGGCGTCGCGGCCTTGGCCAGCTACCAGCTCGTCGGAATCCTCAACGTGCGACTCTCCGGCGTCGTCCCGCAGATCACGGTGATCATGGGGACATGCGCCGGCGGCGCGGTGTATTCCCCAGCGATGGGCGACTTCACGTTCATGGTCGAGGGGACCTCGCACATGTTTGTGACGGGCCCCGATGTCGTGCGCGAGGTGACCGGCGAGGAGATCACGATGGAGGAACTCGGCGGCGCGGACATCAATGCCGTCACCGGCAATGCCCACCATGTCGACGAAAGCGACGAGGAGGCCCTTGAGTCGGTCCGCCGGCTGCTGTCCTACCTGCCGAGCAACAACGTCGCCGAGCCGCCCCGCTATGCCCCGACCGTCGACCAGTCGAACGAGGCGATGGTCAGCGACCTCGAGCTCGAACTCGACGACCTCGTGCCCGCCGAGGCCAACAAGGCCTACGACGTCCGCGACGTGATCGAACGCGTCGTCGATGATCAGGACTTCTTCGAGATCCATTCGCGCTGGGCGACCAGCGTCGTGATCGGATACGCGCGCATCGACGGGCGCTCGGTCGGCATCATTGCCAACCAACCCGCCGTGAATGCGGGCACGCTCACCTACGAGACCGCCGAGAAGGCCGCGCGATTCTTGCGGACCTGCGATGTCTTCAACGTCCCGATCGTCACGTTCGTCGACGTTCCCGGGTTCATGCCCGGCGTGGCGCAGGAGCGGGCCGGCAGCATTCGCCGCGGCGCCAAGCTCTTCTACTCCTACGTCGAGGCCAAAGTCCCGACCGTGACGGTCACGCTGCGCAAGGCCTACGGCGGCGCCTACGCCACCATGGGCTCCAAGCACAGCCTCAACGACGTGAACCTGGCCTGGCCGACGGCCGAGATCGCGGTGATGGGCGCGGCGGCGGCCGTCCGGGTCGTCCACGGCCGCGAACTCATGCAGCTCATGGCCGACGGCGGCGACGTCGAGGCGCTGTACGAAGAACTCGTCGCCAGCTATCAGGCCGACCACAACACGCCGTACCCCGCCGCCGAACGCGGGTGGGTCGACCGGGTGATCAAACCTCACGAGACCCGCGTGGAGATCGCCAGGGCGCTGGCGCTCATGGAAGGCCGCCGGCCTGATCCGCCGTTGCGTCCGCACGGCAACATTCCGCTGTAGGCAACGCGGCCGCGGCGCACCGCTCGGGCACGATCCGTTCGCGGCTCGGCCTAGAGCTCGAGCACGATCCGCTCGCAGGCGGCGCGGCTCACGCAGATCATCATGCGGTCGCCCGCGGCCTGTTCGTCGGCGGTGAGGACGGAGTCGCGATGGTCGATGAGGCCTTCCAGGACCGGGGTTTCGCAGGTGCCGCACGTGCCTTCTTCGCACGAGGAGAGCACGAGTCCGCCGGCGTCGCGGACCTTGTCGAGGACTGACTCGCCAGGCTCGACCGTGATCGTGTGGCCGGAGAGCAGCAGGTCGACCTGGAACGGCTCCGGCCACACGACCTCGCCGAGTTCGCGCGGCACGAACCGCTCCAGGTGGAGGGCGCCTGGCAGCCACCCGGCCGCCTTCGACGCCGCCTCGACCGCGGTCATCATCGACTCGGGTCCGCAGCAGTAGACGTCGGTGACGGGGTCGGGGCCCGCGAGTTCGGCGGGGATGTCGAGGCGGCCGACCGAGCGGCTCGGAGCGAGGCGCACCTTGCCCGGGTAGTCGCCGGCAAGCTGTTGCGCGAACGCCATGCCCTCGATCGACTTGCCGCCATACGCCAGCGTCCAGCGTGCGCCGGCCGCCTCAGCCGCGCGGACCATCGGGAGGATCGCGGTGATCCCGATGCCACCGGCGATGAAGCGATACGACGGCGCGATCTCAAACGCGAAGTGGTTGCGCGGGCCTCGGATCGCGACCGACTCGCCGGGCAGGAGCGTCTCGTGCACCGCGACCGAGCCGCCACGACCGCCGTCCTCGCGCAGCACCGCGATCCGGAAGCACGATCGGTCGTCCGGGTCGCCACAGAGCGAGAACTGGCGCACGAGCGGATCGGCATCGATCGCGCGGTCCGGGTCGCCAGTCGGCGCGTCGGGGAGTTGCGTCGGCGTCGGCAGGATCACGTCGATGTGGGAGCCGGGCTGCCATTGAGGGAGGTCGGCTCCGGATGGGTCGCGAAGGGTGAGCGAGACGACCCCGGGCACGAGCTGGGTGCGCTCGTCAACGACGAGCAGGCGGTCGGACTCCAGGGCGCTTCCGGGCGAGTTCATGGCTCCTTCAGGGCACCGGGAATGGGGGTGGTCCGGTGCGCGTTTGCTTGCCTGGCAGACGGTAGGCGCCGGGTGCTCGACTCGATTTGGCCAGCGGGCCAAACGTTCGGCGCGCGCTTGGTGCAATCGTTTGCCTCGCCTATGAGCGCCACCGAACTTCGCACCGCCGGCCGCGACGCCGTCCTGGGCCTGGCCGTCGAATTGCGCGAGCTCCTCGGGCCCCGCCGAGCGACGATCGAGATCCGAGCGCGCGAGAAGGCGTCGCTGGATGGGTCGACGATGTCGCCCGTGATCAGCGACCAATACCCGCTCGGGTTGGCGGACCTCGTGGCCTACCCCGCGAACGCCGAGGAGATCGCGGTGGTGGTTTCGGCGGCGGTCCGCCACGGCGTGCCGATCACGACCCGCGGCAAGGGCACCGGGAACTACGGCCAGGCGATCCCGATGCACGGCGGCCTGGTGCTCGACACCACGAAAGCGCAGGCGATCGTGGAGGTCGGCGACGGCTTCGTCACGGCCGAGTGCGGCGCGCGGAACATCGCGTTGGAGACGGCCGCACGGGCGACCGGCCAGCAACTGTGGATGTATCCGTCGACGGCCCAGTCGACGATCGGCGGCTTCCTCGGCGGCGGCTCCGGCGGCACGGGCACGATCAAACACGGGTCGAACTGGGGCGGGTTCGTCGCCGCGCTCGATGTCGTGCATGCCACGCCCGATCCGACCTTCATCCATTTGGCCGGCGAGGAGGCCCAGCCGTACGTACACTCGTATGGGGTCGGCGGGGTGATCGCGCGGGCGACGGTGAAGCTTGAGCCGCTGCAAGAGTGGCAGTGCCTCTACGCGTCGTTCGACGACTTCCACGACGCGTTTGCCGTGCTCCGCGAGATCCGCCAGCTGGAGCCCCTGCCGCGGCTCGTGTCTGCCGACCCGCCGCGGATCGTCGACGCGCTCCCGGTCGACGAGGCGATGCCGCAGGGGCGCGCGAGCCTGCGGGCGATTCTGGATGTCGCGACGGTCGACCAGGCCAGGCGGCTCGTGGAGTCGCGGCGCGGCCGGGTCGAGGCGGTGCGCGAGGGCGCGCAGGCGCCGATGGCCCTCAGCATGCTCAGCTACAACCACCCGGTCTGGTGGCTGATGCGCGCCCAGCCGGTGCCGTGGTTCCACATCGAGGTCGCCGGAGAGGCGCTCATCGACCGCATCGACGAGGTCCACGACGTCCTCCCCGAAGCCGTCCTCCACATCGAGGCGGGCCACACCGTCCCGATCGGCATGCTGGCGGCGCGGTACACGCACCCAGGCCAGGTCTACGAGGGCATGGCGGCCCTCGACCAGCTCGGCGTCGGCACCCACAATCCCCACCAATGGTTCGTCGACCGCGACGTGGAGCACGTCAAGGCGCTCGCCAAACGCACCGACCCCCAAGGCCTCCTGAACCCCGGCAAGTGGGCCGAGGGCGACAGCCCGTTCCCGCCGGGGACGTGGAGCTGACGGACGACGCGCCGCGTCACCGCGTCGCCTCGGCGTGAGCGGCCAAAATGTGTTGCCAGGACAACACATTTTGGCCGTTCACGCCTGACGGCCGGCAAACGGTTGCGACGCCCCCCACACGGGCTTAAGCCGCGTCGAAGACGGAGTGGTCGCCGACCCGCCGCCAGCGAATCGCGGGTTCGCCGTCGATTTCGATCCATTCCCACGTCGCGCGACCGTCGGGGTTCTTGAAGCTCCAGGTCATCTCCCAGATGCCCTTGGCCCCCTGGACCGGTTTCACGCGCAGCCCATTGGGCCAGGGGTCGTCCTCGCCTGCGGCCGCGCGGACGGCGGCATCGTGAAACGCCGGAAACGCGCGAGCGCGGAATGCCTCTCGATGCTCGCGTGCGAGTCGCTTGTAATCGCGATCGAACGAGGGCGTGGTCGAGAACTTCAGGAGTCCGACTCCAGCTGATCCAAGTGCGCGAGAAATGCGTCGCCCGAGTCATGGGTCGCCTCTCGGCCGGCGGCGACATGCTCGTCGACCTCGCGCTCCTTGGCCTGCCAGCGCTCGGTCCAGAACCATGACTGCGCGGCCGGGATCGCCCGCTGGGGAATGAGTTCGATCACCCCGTCGGCGCGCTCCCGCACCTCCACCTGCGCCCCGGGCTCGTCGAGTCCGGCGCGGCGACGCACATCAGCCGGGAGCGCGACGTTGCCGCGTGCCTGGATCGCGACGAACTTGCCCTCACTGACGAAGACCGTCTTCCCCGATGCCGGAACCTGCTGCCGCTTCGTGGCCATCGATGCAGCGTAGCTGCGATGCAGCATTACGGCAATGCATCCGGACGAAATCAGGAGGCGCTCGTCGAGCGCCGCAGTCTGAGCCGCCCACGCCCGCTGCGCCCGATCCGGCGCTGCGTGCCTACAGGCGGGGGTCGACCGCTTCGCTCTCGAGCGCCAGGACGGCAAACGAGCACTCGTGCACGCGGTAGAGCGGCTCCCGGCGCACGAACCGCTCCAGGGCCTCGATGCCGAGGCTGAACTCGCGAAGCGCCAGGCCTCGCTTGCGGCCGAGGCCTCGTTTGCGCAGCCGATCGATCTGCGACGGCGACGAGTACTCGGGCCCGTAGATGATGCGCAAGTACTCAGCGCCGCGGCACTTGATTCCGGGCTGCAGCAGGCCCTTCTCGCCCTGAGCGATGAAGCTGAACGGCTTGACGACCATGCCCTCGCCGCCCTCGGCCGTCATCGCTTCCCACCACGCGACGGCTTCGGCGACCGCGCCTTCATCGGAAAGGTCGACGACACGTCGGTCGGTCCGCTGCATCCATTCCGGGGCCGCCGCGACGAGCCGGTCGCAACGGTCGAGGTGCCATCCATGGTCGCGATCGGCGAACACCCCGGGTTCGGCGGCGAGCACGTGAAACGGCGCGAGGCGCAGATCGTCGAGGCCTGAGACGGGCCAGACGTAGCGCCGGTAGGCCTCGGTGTACTGGTCGATCTGCACAGCGCGATCCTGCGTGCGGCCAAGCAGCGCCGCGAGATCTAGCCCTCGGGCAGCACCCTGTTCCAGTGTCGACGTGGCTGCCACGAGCGCGCTGCGACCGGCCGCGCCGACCGACGCGTACTGATTGCGGATCAGGTCGCCGGCCTTCGCCGACCACGGCAGCAGCTCGCAGTCCAGCACCAGCCAGCTCGATTCCAGCTCGTCGAACAGCCCAGCGGCCTCCGCGGCCGCGCGGACCTTTGCGAGCGCCCCTTCGGTCATCGCTCGGTCGTCGAAGAACGGGCGACCGGTGCGCGTATAGATCGCGCCGGTCTCACCGGTGTCGACCCCGAAGCGAGCCTCGGCCGCGTCCGCGTCGCGGCACACCACGACGATCGCGCGGGAGCCCATGTGCTTCTCTTCGCAGACCACCGTGGGGACGCCGGCCGACCGATAGTCAGCGAAGGCCTCGTCGGGATGCTCGAGCATTCCCGGGCGGGACGACGTCGCGGTCGGAGCCATCGTCGGCGGCAGGTAGACGAGCCAGCGCGGGTCCATCGCGAAGCGACTCATGACCTCGATCGCGGCCGTCGACTGTTCTTCGCGGACGGTGACCGTGCGGGTGAGTCGTGTCTCGATGATCCGCTTGCCGGCAACATCCGCCAGGTCGAGCACGAACGGCGCGCGGTCCTCGATGGCTGGTACGGCGTCCGGTGCCACGAGCGGCTTGACCGGCTCGTAGTAGACCTCGCGCGCAGCGACCGAGACCACCTCGCGCTCCGGCCAACGCAGGGCCGTCAGGCTGCCACCGAACACGCAGCCGGTGTCGATGTCGATGGTGTTGTTGACCCAGGTGGGGGTCGGCACCGGCGTGTGGCCGTACACGACGGTCCGTTTGCCGCGGTAACTGTCAGCCCACGCGAGGCGAACGGGGAGGCCGAACTCGTCGGTCTCGCCCGTCGTTTCGCCGAACAGCGCGAAGTCACGCACGCGCGGCGACGAACGCCCCTGGTACTGCTCCTTCATGCCCGCGTGCGCGACGAGCAGGTCGCCGCCGTCGAGGATGACGTGGCTCACGAGGCCATGCAGGAACTCGCGCACTTCCTCAAGGAACTCGGGCGGCTCATCGGCGAGCTGGGCAAGCGTCTCGGCCAGGCCGTGGTTGATCCGCACGTCGCGCCCGCCGAGCTTGCGCACGAGCTTGACGTCGTGGTTCCCCGGAACCGCGACGGCCGTGCCCGCGCGGACCATGCCCATCACGAGCCGCAACACCGCGGGCGTCGCCGGCCCACGGTCGACGTAGTCGCCGACGAACACCGCGCGGCGGCCCTCCGGGGGCGTCACCGTGATGCCGTCGCTTGCTACCGCGTAGCCGAGGCGCTGCAGGAGCTCGACGAGTTCGACGTGGCAGCCGTGAACGTCGCCGATGATGTCGAAGGGGCCGGACTCGCCCGACCGATCGCTCCAGAGCGGTGCCCGGACCACCTCGGCTTCGTCGACCTCCTGCTCGTTGTGGAGCACCCACACGCGGCGGAACCCCTCGCGCTGCAGGCCCTTGATCGACTTGCGAAGCTGCGCGCTCTGGTTGCGGATGACGTGCGGACCGAAGTCGCGATCCGCGCGGGTCTTGTTGCGCGCCTGGCAGACGGACTCGGGGAGGTCGAGCACGATCGCGACCGGCATGAGGTCGTGTTGGCGCGCAAGTTCGACGAGCGACCGGCGGGATTCGCGCTGAACATTGGTCGCGTCGACGACCGTGAAGCGCGGCTGGGCGAGGCGACGCGCGGCGATGAAGTGCAGGACCGCGAAGGCATCGCCGGTCGCCGCCTGGTCGTTTTGGTCGTCGGACACCAGCGCGCGGCAGGCGTCCGACGAGATCACCTCGGTCGGTAGAAAGTGCTTGCGCCCGAACGAGCTCTTGCCCGAGCCGGAGGGCCCGATGAGCACGACCAGACTGGGGTCGGGAAGGTCGATCCTCATCGGCTGAACACCGCCATCTGCGTCGGCGAGCCAACGGTCTCGTCGAGCGGACCGATCGGGGCGTACGTGACCGTGTAGCCATGGCGGTCGGCGACGCGGGCGCCCCAGGCCTGGAACTCCTCGCGCGTCCATTCGAAGCGGTGGTCGCGGTGGCGGAACCGGCCGGCGGGCAGCGACGGCCACATCACGTTGTACTCGGCATTTGGGGTGGTGACGATGACGGTCCCGGGGCGCGCCGTCCCGAACACGTTCTGCTCCGCTGCCGCAAGGCGCGGCTCATCGAGGTGCTCGATGACTTCCTGGAGGACGGCGGCGTCGTATCCGGCCAGGCGCTCGTCGCGGTAGGTGAGGGCACCGTGGAGCAGCGTGATCTTCTTGCGCTGGTCGTCCGGAAGGAGGTCGAGCTTCAGTCGGCGGCTGGCGATTTCAAGGGCGCGGATCGACACGTCGACCCCCACGACGGACTCGTAGCCGCCACGCATCAGTCGCTGCAGCAGCGCGCCGGGGCCGCAGCCGAGGTCCAGCACGCGGCGCGCGCCCGACGCTTTGACGGCGGCTTCGACGGCATCAAGGCGCTGGTCGCGCAGGCGCACGGTCTGCTCGAGTTCCGCCTCTTCGGCTTCCGCCGACGGGTCGGCGTCGTCGCGGCTGTCGCCCTCCAGCGCCTCGAGCTGCGCCGTGGCCGGTGAGTAGAGGCTCGCCTGATGCTTGAGGTAGCGCTTCACGATCAGCTCGCGCTCGGGGTGCTCGGGCAGCCACCCGGCGCCGCGGCGCATGAGCTTGTCGATCTCGGTGTCGTCGACCCAGTAGTGCTTGTCGTCGTCAAGCACCGGCAGGAGCACGTAGAGGTGACTGAGCAGGTCGGCGAGACGGACCGTCCCGGCCAGGTGGAGTTGCACGTAGCGGCTGTCGCCCCAATCGGGGTAGGCCGGGTCGAGGGCGATAGGACTCGCTTGGAGCGTGTAGCCGAGCGGCTCGAACAGGCGGCGCACGAGGTCGATACCGCCCCGAGCCGGCACGACCGGCAGAGTCGCTTCGAGCGGGATGGCCGAAGCAGCGAGCTCGGGGCGCGGGACGCAGTTGCCGGCCATCGCGCTCTTGAACACGGTGACGATGCCTACCGAGAGGAACGACGACGCGACGTAGGGCCGGTCGTTGACGTACTCGGCGAGCGCGAACCCACCAGCGCCGCCGCCGCGCCGGACGAGCCCAACAGGGTCGATCTCAAGCATGAGCGCCGCAGTGCAGCGCTCGCCGCTTGCCTCGGGGTAGAAGACGTGCGCCTTCCCGAATGGCAGCGAGAACTCCTGCACGCGATCCGGGTGCTTGTGCAGCAGGAAGCCCAGGTCGGTGGCGTCCGGTCCGGTGAGCGTGATCGTCAAGAGCAAGCGGTCGACGATACCGGCGGGCGGGCCGCGGCCAGGCGTGAGCGGCCAAAATGTGTCGTCAGGACAACACATTTTGGCCGTTCAGCGCCGATGGTTTCGGGCGCGGTTCTGCTCAGCTCGCTCGTAGATGCGTCAGGACGGCCATGACGCGGCGGTGCTCGGCTCGCTCCTGGCCGACGCCGAGCTTGGTGAAGACGTTCGAGGCGTGCTTCTCCACGACGGTCGCTGAGATGTCGAGTTCGGCGGCAATGCCGGGGTTGGAGCGGCCTTCGGCCATGAGTTCGAGGACCTGGTGCTCGCGCGGGGTGAGGGTGTCGAGCTTGGAGTCGCGGCGCTTGCGGCCGATCATGCGCGACACGACCTCGGCGTCGAGGGCGGAGCCGCCGGCCGCGACACGGCGGACGTCCTGCGTGAACGATTCGACGTCGGCGACGCGATCTTTCAGCAGGTAGCCGACGCCGCCCGCATCGCCACCCACGAGGTCGAGCGCGTACCGCTCCTCGACGAACTGCGACAGCACCAGCACGCCGATCCCCGGCAACTCTTCGCGGATCTGAAGGGCGGCGCGGACCCCGTCGTCAGTGTGGTCGGGCGGCATCTGCACGTCGATGATCGCCACGTCCGGCCGGTGCTCGCGGACGGCCTCCAGCAGTCCGACGGCATCGCCGGCTTGCGCGACGACCTCGAACCCGGCATCTGTCAGCAGCCGCACCACGCCCTCACGCAGCAGGACCTGGTCTTCGCCGACGACGATCCGGAGTCCGGGCATGCCCGCGACGCTACTCGCGCGAGCCCGCCCCGACCCCCTCCAGATGTCCAAGAAAAAGGGGAGGGAGGGGCCAGCGAACAGGAGCCAACGCTGGCTGCGACGCCGACGGGCCAAGGCGAGCCAGCGCCGAAACGCGGTGAGCGGCCAAAATCTGTTGCCCTGACAACACATTCTGGCCGCTCACCGCCTGGCCAGCGCTTGCGCGCCTTCCCGGCGCGCTATCCGGCGGCGACGAAGGGCACGCGCTCGTAGGAGAAGACGGCCTTGCTCTTGGGGTCGATCTTCAGGCGCAGGTAGCCGTTGGCGTCGGCGCTGCCGTCGACGGTCACGCGAGAGAGGTTCGGCACGTCGAAGCCCACCCCGTAGATCGCGCTGTTCTTGGCGGTCTTGTCGGCCAGCGGACGGTCGGCCACGTAGACGTGCGAGTCGCCGTTGAGCAGCAGCACCGGCCGGCCGAAGCTCTTGGTCAGGGACGCCAGGCGCTGCACGAACGTCGTGAACCCGGAGTAGTTGGCGGGGTCGCCCGTGATGTTCGGATCCCACATGTCGGCCTGGATGCCGAGCGCGATGCCGCGCGCGTTGGTGCGGTCAGCCGCCCGGAACGTCTCGTCGAGCCAGCGCAGGTTCGCGGCGGAGCGCTCAGAGAACTCATCGATGCGCAGCTGCTTGAGGGCAGCCGTCTCGGCCGTGCCAAACCACGGGGCAAGGTTGTTGTTGGAACCGACGACGTGGAGTTCGGCAAACATCACGTCCTTCTCCTCCCAGCGCGTGTTCTCGACGAACGGAGCGGCCTGGGATGCAACCGCGCGAGGCTGCTGGCCGAGCGTGGAGCCCGGCGTCGGGTAGAAGATCCTGCGCAGCTCGTCGAGGCGCGACGGACCCGCCGTGATAATCGGCGCCCCGGAAACGACCGGCCCGGCAGGCTGGTAGCCGCCGTTGTTCGTCCGGTGGCAGTCGGTCCACTCGTTGTCGCCGGGGGTGAAGACGAACGGATCCTCAAACGTGTCGAAGTGGCCGCGGATGGTCTCGAAGTAGCCCGTGTCGCAGCGCGAGGAGCCGTTCTTGATGTCGCCCAGGTGCATCACCAGTGACACGGCCGGATCGGCGTTGATCACACCGATCTGGCTCGGGAAGGCAGCAAGCTGGGTTGCGCCGTACGGCGTGTCGCCGATGACCGCGTACGTGGCGGTCTTGGGCTTGGGCGCGGCGGCGGCCGGGGCGGTCGCGACCGTGGCCGAGACGGCGGCGACAGCGAGGCCGAGAGCGAGTCGGTTCATGGGGGAATTCCTTGGAGGCGGAGGGACGGGTCTGCCGGAAAGGCGTCGCCGGAGATCCGAGCCCGGAGGGCCGGACCGTGAGAGACGAAGCCCGTCGGATGACGCCGCGACGGTAAGCGTCCTCGCGGCCCGCAATGTCGCCCGGAGGTGAACCGTCACATGGCGGCGACAATGCGATCTCGGGGCGGCTGGCCGGCCCGAAAGCGGTGAACGGCCAAAATGTGTTGCCCTGACAACAGATTCTGGCCGCTCACCGCCCAGCCGGGCGGTCGTGGCTGCTCACCGCTCGCCGCCCGAACATCGCCGCGCTCCTGTCCTCCGGCGACACCCCCCACCCCACCCCAGGACGGGGACCCCAAGAAACACTGGGGGGAAATCTCAGGGAGGTCCCCGATGTGGGGGTGGGGCGGCTTGCGCAGGATGCTGACCATGCGCTCGATCTCTCTGCTTGCCCTGGTGGCAGCGCCCCTGCTGATGGCCTCGCCGGCCCAGGCGGCGCCCGCCCGACCCGACCTCAAAATCAGCGGCCTGAAGGTCGCGACCACCGCGACGCCGCCCGGCGGGGCGCTGAGCCCGACGTGGACGCTGCGCAATGCCGGGCCGCGGCCGGCGAAGGCGTCGTCGATCAGTTTCGTGCTGTCGAAGGACACCAAAGTCGACAAGCGCGACGTCAAGCTCGGCGCCGTTAAGGCCAAGAAGCTGGTCGCGCGGCGCACCGCCCCCGGCACCGCGAAGCTCAAGGTTCCAAAGACGGTCAAGCACGGTACCTACACCCTGATCGCCTGCGCCGATAGCGCCCGGAAGCTGCCCGAACTCAGCGAACGCAACAACTGCGCGACCACCAAGGTCACGATCGGCAACCCCGCTCCGGCTGGCAACTCCGCCCCACCCCAGCCCCAGACCACCACCGTCGACCCGCCCGCGCGCCCCGCCCCCGGCAACGAGAACCTGCCGCCCGCCCCGACGCCACCACCGACGAACAACGGCCCCGGCGACCCCGACCCGACCCCGACGCCCGGCCCGGTGCCGGACCCCGCCGACACCGCCACCAAGCTCAACGAAGACGCCGCCACCTCCGTCTACGACGCCACCCGCTTCCTGTACTCGGGCAGCAACCCGGTCCAGCGGGGCGTCGCACCCGGCACGATCGACGATGCCCGCGTGTCGGTGATCAAGGGCAAGGTCGTCGACCGCGACAGCAAGCCGCTGGCCGGCGTGCAGATCACGGTGCTCGACCACCCCGAGTTCGGCTACACCCAGACCCGCGCCGACGGCGACTACGACCTCGCGATCAACGGCGCGAACCTCACGCTCGTGCTCGAGAAGGGCGGCTACCTCACGGTCCAGCGCACGCTCGATCCCAACTGGCAGGACTACGACGTACAGAGCGACATCACGATGGTGCCAGTCGACAAGGTCGTCACGGAGATCGAGCCGGGCAGCAACGAGCCGATCCAGGTCGCCGAGAGCACGCCGACCCAGGACACCGACGGCAAGCGCCAGAGCCTCCTGTTCTTCACGAAGGCCACGAAGGCCACGATGACCCTGCCGGACGGCTCCAAGAAGCCGATCGAGAAGCTCGACGTGCGCGTCACCGAATTCACGCAGGGCGATGACGGCGACAGCGCGATGCCGGGCACGCTCCCCAGCACCACCGGCTACACGTACGCCGCCGAGTACTCGATCGACGAGGCCCTGAAGGCCAAGGCCACCCGCGTCGACTTCGACCGCCCGGTCCTCAACTACCTGGAGAACTTCACCGGCGCGCCCGTCGGCGGGGTCGTGCCGACCGGCTACTACGACCGCGCCGACGGCCAGTGGAAGGCCGGCCCGAACGGCAAGGTGCTCAAGGTGATCAGCGAGGCCGGCGGGATCGCCGCGATCGACGTGACCGGCGACGGCACCGCCGACACCGGCGAGCCACTCACCAAGCTCGGCATCACGGACGACGAGCGCCGCGCCGTCTCCGACCGTTACGCCCCCGGCGCCGAACTCTGGCGCGTGCCGCTCGACCACTTCACCCCGTGGGACCACAACTGGCCGTTCGGCCCGCCGCCCGGCGCCAAGGCCCCCAAGCTCAAGGAGTTCGAGTGGCAGGACCCGAACGACCCGTGCAAGGCCAAGGGCTCCGAGATCGGCTGCGAGACGCAGACGCTGGGTGAGTCGATCCCGCTCACCGGCACGGACCAGACCCTGCACTACACGTCGGATCGCACGCCCGGCTGGAAGGTCGACGACAAGCTCGAGATCCCGATCACCCCGTCCGTCATCCCGGACCGCCTCAAGGGCGTGCAGCTCGAGGTGACCATCGGTGGCAAGAAGATCGAGAAGCGCTGGTGCGATCCCAAGTACCCGACGACCGGCACCCAGACCTGCGGCACCCTGCCGGCGATCACGCCGAACCTCACCCACACCCTCACGTGGGACGGCGTCGACGCCTATGACCGCGAGGTCCAGGGGCGCATGAAGGCCACGATTCGCGTGCTCTTCATCTACGAGTTCAACTACTACAACGCGCCGGAGGAGTTCGGCGCGAGCTTCGGCCAGTTCCCGTCCGACACCGAGGTCTTCGACGGCCGCGGCGCCTGCGGCAACCGCGCGGGCAACATGGAGTCGCACTTCTTCTGCGGCATTCCGGTCGGCCAGACGATCACCCGGTACGTCGGCTCGTGGGACAGCCGCGAGGTCGACAACCTCGGCGGCTTCGCCCTGAGCGGCCACCACTCGTTCGACCCGGGCAACGGCGTCGTGCACAAGGGCGACGGCCAGACGCTCACCGGCGGCGCCATGAGCAAGACGCTGAACACGCTCGTCGGCGCCTACTCGGGCCCGCGGATCGGGCATCCCGACAGCGAGGGCAAAGACGCCAATGACGTCGCGCTCGACTACCTGGGCGGCTACGACCGCGGCCCGGACGGCTCGCTGTTCGTGCTCGTGAACTTCAACGAGAAGGGCATCTTCCGGGTGGCTCCCGACGGCAAGGTGAGCCGCTACGCCGGCGCTCGCGGCACCGGTGACCGCCCGTACGACGGCCTCATCGCACCGCTCTCGCCCGACGGCACGCCGGCCAAGGAGGCCAAGCTCGGCTACGAGCCGACGGGCCTGGTCGCGGGCCCCGATGGCAGCGTGTACTGGTCGGCCTACGGCACGAATTCCAACAACTACTTCATCGCCCGCATCACGCCCGAGGGCAAGGTGCAGCGCGTCGCCGGCAGCGACGATCCGCAGGCGAAATGGGCCGACGACCAGCCCGCCACGCAGACGCGCCTGGGCGGCGTGAAGGGCATCCTGCCCACCGCCGACGGCACGATCTACTTCACGGAACGCGGCACGGCCTACAACGGCTACCACGCGCGTGTCCGCAAGATCACGCCGGCCGGCCTCACCGCGACGGTCGCCGGTGGCGGCTCCGACGCGAACGAGAACGAGGACCTTGGCGAGGGCGAGCCCGCGCGCGATGCGTCCTTCGCGATCCCGTATGGCCTGACGCTCGGCGACGACGGGTCGCTGTACTTCGCGCTGCCGAACGAGAACATCGTCGAGAAGGTCACGCCGCAGGGCCGCATCCAGCGCGTCGCCGGCAACCACACCGCGCCGTGGGAGATCCCGCAATACGGCGAGCTGGCGACGCAGGCGAACATCGGCTTCCCGGTCGACGTCGCGATGGGCCGTGACGGCGCGCTATACATCCGCCACAACCAGCGCGGCACGCCCAGCGGATCGCTGATCTCGCGGGTGCGGACCGACGGTCGCCTGGAGCATGTCGCCGGGCACCTGCGCGGCACCTGCGGCTACAGCCGCTCGCCCGAGGGTGAGCAGGCGACGCGCTCGTGCATCGAGACGTCCGACGGTGGCATGAGCATCGACGGCGACGGTCGCGTGATCTTCGCCGACGGTCGCCATCAGATCCGCCGCATCGATCCGCCGCTCCCCGGCTTCGACCGGGACGGCTACGCGGTGCCGTCACCCGACGGCAGCGAGATCTGGGAGTTCGACCGCGACGGCCGCCACCTGGCGACCAAGAGCGCGCTCAACGGCACCACCCAGCGCACGTTTACCTACGGCACCCACGGCCTCACCAAGCTGACCGACGGCGACGGCAACGTCACCACGATCGAGCGCTCCGCCAGCGGCGCGCCCGAGGCGATCGTCGGACCCGGTGGGCAGCGCACGACACTCGCGCTCGACGGCAACGGTTGGCTCGCCGAGGTTAAGAACCCGGCCGGTGAAGCGACCCGCATGACCTACCACGGCGGGGGCCTGATGGCGTCGTTCAAGACGCCGGGCGGCGGCACGAGCCAGCTCACGTACGACGCCAAGGGCCGCCTGACGAAGGACATCAGTGCCGACGGCGTGGTCACGACCCTGGAGCGCGTCGAAGGTGACGGCACCACGGCCGTGAAGGTCACGGCCGGCGACCGCCTCACCACGTACCACATGGAAACGCTGCCCTCGGGCGAGCGCCAGCGCCGAATCGTACGCCCGGGCGGTCTCACGACGATCGCCAAGACGCTGTCGGATGGCAGCACCGAGCGCACCGATCCCGACGGCACGAAGACCGTGCAGACCAACGGCCCGGACCCGCGCTGGGGAGCCCGCGTGATCGTGCCGCAGGAGCGCACGATCACCACGCCTGGTGGCAAGACGCGCACCCAGACGTGGTCGCGATTCGTGACGCTTGCCGACCCGAAGAACCCGTTCAGCGTGGAGACGATGCGCGTTGATGGTCCTCAGGGCGACTGGAGCTACTCGGCCGGTGAGCCGGACGATCCGGACGACCAGACCACGACGTTCCGGTCCAATCGCAACCACACGTCGGTCACGACGCTGGACCGCCGCGGCCGCGCGATCAAGGTCAAACCGGCCAGCACGGTCGACCCGATCACGATCACGTACGACGAGCAGGGCGGCACGAAGACCGTCACGCAGGGCGACACGAAACAGTCGTTCACCTACGACGCCAAACTGCGCCTGCAATCGCGCACGGACGCGGCCGGTGGCACCCTGACCTACGGCTACGACGCCGCCGATCGCGTCACGTCGGTGACCGTCCCGGACGATGTCGCGGGCGACTCGGTCTACCGCTACGCCTACAACGAGGACGGCGGGACGAAGTCGGTCACGACGCCCGAGGGCAAGGTCCACGCGTTCACGCGCACGCAGACCGGTCGTGAGAAGACGTACCAGCCGGCCGGCCAGGCGACGACGTACACCCGCGACTACTTCGGCAATCGCGAGCTGAAGTCGGCGGCGCTGCCGTCCGGCAAGTCGACCGCGTACACCTACACGGACGGCGGCCAGCTCAAGGGCGAGGACAACGGCGAGACCAAGCGCGCGTACTCGTACGTGGATGGCGCCGATCAGTTCGACGTCATCACGCGGACGCTCAGCGGTGGCGGCGGCACGCAGTCGATCGACTTCGGCTACGACGGCGCCCTGCCGACGAGCATGGCGTTCACCGGTGCGGCCGAGGGTGCGTACTCGTACGCCTGGAGCGACCAACTGCTCCCGACCGAGGAGAAGCTCACGATCGGCGGCGAGTCGTTCGCCGACGCGATGGACTTCGACACCGACGAGCAGGCGATCAAGCGCGGGCCGTTCACGTTCACGCGCAATGGGCCGGGCGGCGCCATCGACGGCATCTCCGGCGGCCCGCTGGCGATCGGCCTGCAGTACGACACGCTGGCTCGCGTGAAGAACCGCACCGTGAAGGTCGCGGGCGGCGACGTGTTCGGCCAGGCGTACGCGTACGACAAGACCTCGCGGATCACGTCGATCGTCGACACGCCCAAGGGCGGCGCAGCGAAGACGCGCACCTACGAGTACGACGGTCGCGGGCAGCTGCGCCGCGTGAAGGAGGGCGCGAGCATCGTGGAGGAGTACGTCTACGACGCCGACGGCAACCGCACGTCGGCGAAGATCGGCGGTGCTCCGGCGCAGGTCGCGACCTTCGATGCGGGCGGCCAGCTCAAGTCGCGGGCGGGCGTGGCATACACGTTCGACGCCGACGGCTTCATGACCGCGCGCGGCAGCGACACGTTCACGTGGAGCCGCAATGGTGAGCTGCTCTCGGCGACGGTCGGCGGCGTGACGGCGACGTACACGTACGACGCCCTCGGGCGACGCACCGCGCGCACGGTCGGCGCCGACACGCAGACCTACCTCTACGGCGATCCGGCGCAGCCGTTCCGGGTCACCGCGTGGAAGGACCCGAACGGCACGGTCACGCGCGTCTCGTACGACGAGCACGACCAGATGTTCGCGCTGCGCCGCGGCGACGTGACGTACTCCGTTGGCTCCGATCAGGTCGGGTCGCCGCGCGTGATCGTGGACGCCGATGGCACCGTGGTGCGTCGCAATGCGTACGACGCGTTCGGCCAGCCGACGGTCGAAGTCGGTGGTTCGTTCTCGCTGCCGATCGGCTTCGCCGGTGGCCTGCAGGATCCGCTTACCGGTCTGGTGCGCTTCGGCCTGCGCGACTACGAGCCGGCCTCCGGGCGGTTCGTGTTCCGCGACCCGTCGCTCTTCGCGGGATCCCCGGACAACCTGTTCGCGTACGCCGCCTCCAACCCGGTGCAGAACCGGGATCCCAGCGGCCTAGTGTGCGCGTCCTTCGGGGCCTTCGGTGGCGCTGGCGGCGGCATCCAGTTCTGCCGCGACAACACGATCGAGAAGGCGAACTGGTCGATGTGCGCGGAGCTCGGTGTGGGCGTCGGCGGTGGCGTGGAGATCGACGCGATGGCCGGCGCCGCAGAGACCGGTGGCGCGATCACCGCCGAACTCACCGGCAAGGCCGGCATCTTCGGCGGCACGATCGGCGGCGAGATGGACCTCGACTGCTTCAACGTGAAGGGCGGCGCCAAGGTCCAAGCCGGCCCCGTCAAGGCCTCCGTCGACACCTCAGGCACCCCCGACTTCGGCTACACCCAATGGGAAAACGTCACCAAAGTCGGCGGCAAGATCGAAGGCAAGATCGCCTGGAAGCAGTGCGCGAAGTGGTGAGTCGACGGTAAGGGCGGCGGGCGGCGGGCGGCGCCCGCCGCAGCGCCAAACGCCCCACCAAACGCCCCGCCAGACGGTGAGCGGCCAGAATCTGTTGCCAGGACAACAGATTCTGGCCGCTCACCGCTTTGGAGGCGTATCGACGAGTGGGTCGTGCCGGGCCCGCTGCCTACGGCTTTGCCGACTCCCCGCCAGCCGTTGCCATTGTCGCGACCATCCTGTGGCTGCCCTGGGCGACCTACCGAGTCCGGCTTCCGAAGATGCTGGCTGCGCGGTACCAGGCCTCGGCGCGTGCCGAGGCTTCGCTGCCGAGCTGCCCACGTTGCCGCATCCGGGAGCGCGACGCATCTGGGTGGTGCCCTGCGTGCCTGACAGCGTTGATGCCTGGGCAGCTCGCCGGGAACGAACCGCTCGTCGCTGCTAGCGACATGCACGTCTCATCAGCTTCGCCCGAAGTCCGATCGAACCTCTCCAACCCGTACCGCATCAACTTCTCCTCTGGAGAGATGGGCCGCATGTGGCCCGGCTATGCCGAAGTCATGGTCTGGCTTGCACGCCGGGCATACCCCGATCTACGGGTCACGATCGAACAGGCCTACCTGGACCCGGCCGACCCAGCACTGCTCTGGACCTGCAAACACGTCGTCGGCACCAGCCGGGACGGAGTCCTGGAGGACAGTCGCATCGTCAGCTGGCATCGACTCCAAGACGACAAGATCACCTCGAGCTGGGAATTCATGCCGATCGAACCCGGACCCAGTCAGGAAAAGGTGGAACCAGAGCTGGCCACCCCGGGGTGAGCGGCCATTTTCTGTTGTCCTGGCAACAGATTCTGGCCGCTCACCGTCTTGGAGGGCTTGGCAGGGCAGACCTCACGCGTGCTGGCTACTCAGTCCGCAGCACGCGGGATCCCGCCAATTGCCGAGTCCTGACCGGACGGCTTTCTGAACTGCGTTCATGCGATGGCGCCGAGCGCCCGATGAGTCGACTGGTCACACCAATCGCTCTTATGTTCTCTTCTCGTCGCCTCCGCACCCTCTTCGTCCCCACGGTCATGGTGCTGCTCGGCATTACGGCGTTCGGAATCGTCGCGGGGCTGCAGGCGCGGTCGGATCGGGCGCGCGCCGCCCAGAGCCTCGTCGGGAGAATCGAACTCGCGGCCGAGCGCCTGGCGGTGCAGCCACACATCGTCGCGCCTTCGCAGGGATTCACGCTCGAGATGGCGGAGGCAAGCGCGGCCCGCTACCAATCCGCCATCCGACGTGACCTGGCGACGCTCCGCGCCGGCCAGCCACCTGCCCAGCTTGCCGGGGTCTCGGCCACGCTCCGAGAGAGCGACGTGGTCGTGGCCCAGCTCTTTGCCGCGATTCGTGCGCAGGGCCGCACGGCTCCAGCCGACGATCCGACCACCGTCCGCCAACTGCAACTTCAGAAGGCCTCCGGCCTGAACCTCGGGCGCCTGACCGACCTCTACATCGCGCGAGCGAAGACGGCCCGCCTCCAGGCGACCATCGGCACGCTGGCCACCGTGCTCTCGCTCCTCGCGATCTTTGCCTTCTTCTACTTCCGGTCGGTCCGTGAACAGGTCACCATCGAGCAGCTCCTCGCGGAGAACCAGAAGCTTCTGGCCGCCAGCCGCGATGACGCCCTGACCGACGCGCTCACCGGCCTGAGCAACCGGCGAGCCCTCTCGCTCGACTTGGCCGAACTCCTCCGCACCACCACCACCGACGACGTCCTCCTCGCCCTCTTCGACCTCGACGGCTTCAAGCAATACAACGACACCTTCGGCCACGCCGCTGGCGACGAGCTCCTCACTCGCCTCGGCCGCGCACTCCGCACCGCCGCCGAAGCGCTCGGCGCCCAGGCCTATCGCCTCGGCGGCGACGAGTTCTGCCTCGTGACCCAACTGGGCGACGTGCCGCCAGCGGACCTCATCGCGGCCGCCCGCGAGGCGCTCAGCGCGGAGGGCGACGGCTGGACCATCAGCGCCTCCGTCGGCGCGGTGCAGGTCCCCACCGACGCCGCCGATGTCGAAAACGCCTTGGTGCTCGCCGACGAGCGGATGTACGCCGACAAAGCCGATCGCAAGGGACAACCGTCGACGCTCCAAGCGCTCTCGGCCGGCCTCAAGGCACGCGCAGCGAACAGCCCGACCGGTCCGGTGTCAGCGATGGCGACCGTCGTCGCCAAGCACCTCGGGCTTGCAGCCGAGGAGACCGAGACCGTGCGGGTCGCCGCCGACCTCCACGACATCGGCAAGAGCGCCATTCCGGACTCGATCCTCGCCAAGCAGGGCGAGCTCGACGACGACGAATGGGCATTCATTCGACACCACACCATCACCGGTGGCCGGCTCGCCTACGCCGCGCACGCCCGCGCCAACACCGCCGCGCTCGTGCGCTCCAGCCACGAGCACTTCGACGGCAGCGGCTACCCCGATGGACTTGCCGGCTCGGAGATCCCCCTCGGTGCCCGCATCATCGCCGTGTGCGACGCCTTCAACGCGATGACCTCCGAGCGCCCGTTCCGCACGGCCATCCCGTTGGCGACGGCCCTTGGGGAACTCGAGGCCTGCGCGGGATCCCAGTTCGACCCGGAGGTCGTTGCCGCATTCCTGGACAGCGACGCGGGCATCGCCGTGGCGCGGCCGGCCACCATGCCGACCTCTGCGACGCCTCGCTAGCGATCCGCGCCGACCGGGACGTGGCCTGCGGCAAGCTCCCCACGACGCCAACGTCCGACGGTGAGCGGCCAAATGATGTTGTCCTGGCAGCACCATTTGGCCGCTCACCGCCGCTCGCCCTTGGCGCGACGCAACTCTTCGCTCCGGTGCGGGTTCCACCCCGCATGAGTCCCATCTCCACCCACTTCTTGCGGCGTTCCGCTGCAGCGCTGTTCGCAGCGGGCGCCCTGACTGCAGTCGCTGCGACCCCGGCGCCTGCGGCTGCGGCTCAAGCCGCGCCGGTCATCGAGCCAACCACTGCGATGGCGTTCCGCGACGTCCCTTTCGACGACGGCTGGACCCTGTTCAACCACCGAAGGTCGCTGATGCGTGCCGACGGATCGTTCGGATATTTCACCCTGCGATACGCGGTGCCACACGAGACGATCCCGCTGGAACTCGTCACCTTCGGCGGCCCGGTCCCCGCTGGCCAGTTCCGGAAGGGGAGTGTCCTTGGCGCGCCCGGTGGCACACTCCCGACCCCCGGCTACACCGCCTCGGGAATCGAGGGTTACGACTGGGTCTTCGACGATGCGGAATGGCGGCTCCCCAAGGCCGGCGAGATCGCTGATCCCTTTAGCGGCTGGGTGCCTTCAGAGCCGTCGCTCATCGCGATCGACGACCGCGGCCGAGTCGTGAAACGCACGTCGCTTGATTTCGGCCCGCGCACGTTCACCAAACAACTCGTGCCCACGGGGCGCGGCCTGCGCGCGATCGTCCGCGTCACCGATCGCGGCCTCGACGTTTACCGCTCCAGCGGGAAGCACGTCGCGCACCTCTCGCAGTTCCAAGAGTTCCGCGCGGTGCTTGGGCGCAAAGATGGCTCCCTCCTGTTCGGCGGCTGGCCCGACCCCGAGGCTGGCCTGCCATTCGCTCAACGGATGCGACTCGCGGACGGACTGATGCGACTGGACACCCGCGGCAAGGTTCGTCAGGTCCGCGACGCAAAGGGCAAGCTCGTCACCGGCGACCCGATCGCTCAGACGCGCCTCGGGGTGGTCTTGTCCGCCGTCGATTCGTACGTCCGACCGACCGTCCGGGTGCTCTCCGACCGCGGTCGCATCACCGAACGGAAGCTGACCCGCCTTCGGTTGCCGTGGTCGCAGGAGTGCCTTTCGCGACGTGAAGGTGTGCGGCTCGACTGGGCGACTGCCGGCTCAGCCGGCGACCCGATCATCGGCGTCACCTGCTTCCGAGGCGGCGACCGCACGGAGGAGGAGTTCGGCTCCTTCACCGTGGGCCTCGATAGCCGCCTGCGTGCCCGTTGGGCCGTTGAGGGCTCAGCCTTCCGCGGCTCGCCGTTCCCCCTCGTCGGCACCGACGGCCGGCTCTACGCCACGTGGTTCCGCAGCGAGGCCAACCAGCGCTCCAACTACGACCTGCTTGGGTGGCGCGAGCCCGGTGCCGGGCAACCGCGCCGCGGACGTGTCCTCTCCGTGCGCGCGGACAAGGACGGCGCGGTCGTCGTCATCGCCTGCCGCGCCACCGAGGGAACGGTGTGTTCCGGCACGGTCGCACTGCGTCGCTCGGGCGGCGGCACCACCACGCTCCCCTATGCGCTGCGCGGTCGGCCGGGGCAGGACGCCGCTGTGATCCGACGGCACTTCGACGACGTCCCGCGCGGCATCGGCCGGCTCCGCGCAACGCTGACGCGCTGACCCGCACCCAGGGCCCGATGTCCCGACGCACGCTCTCGGCCCTCGCGGCCATCCTCGTCCAGCTGGCGCTGCTCGCCGCAGCGCCGGCCGCTCGGGCCACCGAGTTCGGGCTCTCCGATCAGCAGGCCGTGACCTGGTCGGATCCGCGCGTTCGCGGACTCGGGCTGCGGCACGCGCGACTCATCATCCCGTGGGATGCCGCCACCTCCGAGCCGGCGCGCGTGCAGGCCTGGCTCGACGGCGTCGCGGCCGCCGGCCTGCAGCCCCACATCGTGTTCGGGCTGCTCCGAACCGACCGTTGCCCCAGCGCGCCATGCGTCCTGCCGACCCGCGAGCAGTACCGAGCGGCGGTCGATGCGTTCCGGACCCGTTGGCCGCAGGTGACGACCTTCACCACCTGGAACGAAGCCAACCACTTCACGCAGCCGGTTCGTCGACATCCGGAGGCCGCAGCGGCCTTCTGGGTCGAGCTGGCGCAGGCGTGCCCCGGCTGCACGATCGTCGGCGCCGACGTGCTCGACTCCAGCGGCTACGTGCGCTGGCTCGAGCGGTTCAAGAAGGCCGTGCCGACCCTGCCGCGACTGTGGAGCATCCACAACTACGCCGACGCGACCTACGGCTCCAGCGTCGGAACCGACAAGGTGCTCTCGATGGTGCCCGGCCAACTGTGGGTGGAGGAGACGGGCGGCATCGTGTCGCTGCGCGACGACCAGGGGCGGCCGACGTTCAGCGCGAACGAGGCCCGTGCCGCGGCGAGTATCGACCAGGCGTTTGCGATCGCGAGGGCACGCCCGCGGATCACGCGGATGTACCTCTACCACTGGAAGGCGCACACCCTCCTGGACACCTTCGACGCCGGGCTCGTCCGACCCGACGGGACCGCACGCCTCAGCCTGCTCCGCGCCGCCGAGAACATCAAAGCCGCGACGGGGGCGCCGGTCGGGCGGTCCGCGACCCCGCAGGTAACGGTCGCCGCAAGATGGTCGACTCGGCGCGGCGCGTTGCTGCTGACGCTTCGCTGTCGTGCCGCGAGCGGCACGTGCCGCGGGACGGCGACCGTCACGGCCGAGACCCGCCGCGCCCCGTCGGCCCTGCGGACGACGCGGCTCGCGACGACCCGCACCTACCGGACAACCCGGGGGCGCCGCAGCGTCACGCTCAGCATCGCGGTGTCACGGGCGACGCGCTCACGGATCCGAGCTGCGTCGAACCCGCGACTAAGCGTTGCACTCCGCGCCACCCAACCCGAGGCCGCCCGCGGAGACCTCGCGCTGCGGCTGCCAAGGCCCTTGCCCCAGCCCCAGCCGCTTCCGCGTTTAGCCCGGCTTGCTCGCGGGTGCCGGCTTCTGCCAGGGCCAGCGGCCTTCGAGTTCGACCTCGAGCGAGAAGGAGAGCGCGGTTCGGATCAGCACGATGCCCGCGAGGACGGCCACGGACTCCAGCGAGGGGGTCACCGCGACCGTGCGGATGATGTCGGCGGCCACCAGGATCTCCAGTCCGAGGAGGATCGCCCGACCGACGTCCTGCCGCAACGCCCGGTAGAGATCGACGCCGCTGCCACGCCGACGAATGGCGCGGACCGCGGCCCACAGCATCCCGACGACGATCACCGACACGCCAAGGCCATCAACGGCCTTGCCAACGACCTCGACCGTTTCCTCAAACTCCACCCCGCCAACGTAGCGGCGACCGCCACAACCAGCGGGAAACGGCGGGACTCAACGGCCCGATCGGCGGTGAACGGCGGTGAACGGCGGTGAACGGCCAAAATATGTTGCCCTGACAACAGAATTTGGCCGCTCACCGCCCCAGGCCCGCCGACATCGCGGCCAGCGCCGACCCCAAGGCCCGCCGACGCCGAAGCCAGCGCCGACGCACCGCCGACGCTGCGAGTTCGTGGCGCTAGCGGGCGCCTCCGAGGTAGACCACGTCTTTGCGGGTTGCGGTGCCTTGGAAGCGGCGGCCGATGACGCTGACGCGAAGCTCGCCCTTGGGCACCTTGGCGAAGTCGACGGACTGGTCGGTGCCGGCGCTGCGCAGGAGGGTCACGGCGCCCTTGCGGCGGCCGTTCGCGGCGCCGCTGATGCGGATCGACCAGCCGCGCACGAACGCGCCGCCGCTCTTCCACGTGACGCGCAGCTTGCCGCCGGCAAGGCGCTTCACGACGACGTTGGTCGGCTTGGCGGTGGTCGACAACGACTGCGGTCCGGCCGAGGCGCGCAGGCCAGCCTTCACGAGCGCAGCGCGAGCCGGGCCTTCGACCCCAGCCTGATCGGTGCCGGTGACGCTCACCGCCACGGCGTCGCTCGGATTCACGTCCGGGATCCGCACGGTGTGCTGCTTCGCATCGAGGATCAGCAGCTTCTTGCGCTGCGTATGCGCGATCCGCACGAGCACACGCCACTTCTTCGGCTGCGCGCCGCCACCCGTACCGGGCACCCAAGAGGCGAGCACGCCGGACGAGCTGCGGCGCAGCAGCACCGAGGCCGGCTGCGCCGGAGCGGGCGGCGGCGGGGCCGTGTAGGTCGCCGACGCGATCTTCGTGGACGGGAGCCCGTCGACGGAGATCGTCGCGTTGATCGTGCGCTTGCCGGCCTTGCCGCCCTGAGGCGTGAACGGCACGGAGCCGGTCGACTTGGCGGTGTTCACGATCTGCGTGCCGGCCTGCGCCCCGACCTCGGCGAGCGAGACGGTCTCACCGGGCTGCAGCGCCGGGCGAATGTTCCAGCGCAGCGTGCGCGCGCGACCGGAGCCGCCAACCGAAACGCCGAGCGTGCGCTCGGGCGCGGGCAGCGCCAGGTCGACCTTGGTGACCCGCGAGGAGCCGGCCTGCTCGACGACCCACGCCTTGCCGCCGGGCGGAGCCTTCCACAGGATGGTCGTGGTCTTCAGCTCCTGGTCGACCTTCACGAGCATCTGCTTGGTGAGCACCTCGGAGCCATCGGCGGGCGTCGAGAGGAGCACCTCGCCGTCGGCATTGAGGATCGACACGCGCGGCGGAGCCGTCGCGCCCGTGACCGTCATGAGGGCCTTCTCCTGCTTGGCCGGAACCCGCAGCAGGTGGCCTTCCGGACCGGCGAGCAGCAGGCGACCGCGCAGCGCGTCGGTGCGCGGAGCCTTCGTGCCGGCGCGGACCGCGAGCGGCGACGCCGGAGCATCGGCCGGGCGGGCTGTGCGATACGGCGACAGATCGCAGCCCCAGAAGGCTTCCGCTCCGCCGCTCCAGCGAGCGCCGAAGCCGCCGCCGACGTCAATGATCGGAATCTCGCCACATGCGCCAAAGCCCGTGCTGGAGACGGTCATGTGCCCGCCGAAGAGGTCGTAGTCGCTGCCGGCGAGCGTCACGCCAACCGACGCGTCGGCGTCGATGTTGAACGCGTTGGCCGTGAGCCAACCCCGCAGGAACGCCCGCGCGTAGCCGATCTTGAAGTTCGCGTTGATCCCGCCGCCGAGTTCGAAGAACCCGTTCGACGTGAACTGCGCAAACCCGGTGGCGAGTTCGAAGTCGGCGACCTTCAGCTTGCCCGTGAGCGCGAACAGGTAGAAGTTCGCCTCCGGGCTCGGGAACCGCAGGCGCAGGTCGCCGTCGACCGAAAGCACCGTCTTGCCCTTCACCGCAGGCCCGGCCGACAGCGTGACGCCAGCGGTCAGGTCGAGCGGGTCGACCGAGATGCCGGCACGCAGCGCCTGGAGGTAGATCGCCTGCGCGATCGGCTGGTTGAGCCCGGCGACCGACGCGTTGATCGACTTGAACCGGTTGCGCTGAATCGCGAGCGACGCGCTCACCGTGATCGCCTTCGGCGTCGGCAGCGTGAGCGTCGCTCCGCCCTTCCACAGATCCTCGAAACGCGAGTACACGAACGACAGCTCGCCGAACGTGAGGCTGCCGATGGCCAGTTCGCCCACCTCGATCGAGAGGTCGTCGAGCTGCACGCCGCCGGTCGCGGTCACGCGGATCGTCGCCTCGCCAGTGAAGCCTCCGGCGACCGACGGGAGCCCGACGGTCACCGTGATGGTCGTTTCGCCCGCGTCGGGGAACTTGAGCGTGACGGCGCCAGTCAGCGGGAAGCCGGCGAGTTCCGCCGCCTTCGGCGTCTCGAGCGTGAACCCGTCGCTCGCGAGGTCGGGCAGGCTCACGTTGAGCGCTCCCGAGAACAGCGGCAGGGTGATGTTCGAGCCGGACGCCTTCAGCGAGGTGGCCGCGTTGGAGCGCAGCGAGCCATCGGACGTGTCGAGCACCACGGCCCACGGCGCCGCGGCACCGTTGAAGCCCGTCTCAAGCGTCTTGCAGTCATCGTCGTCGCAGTCCGAGAACGGACGCGGCGTCGGCCGGTCGCCCGTTGCCGGCGCCAGGCGCATGCCGTTGAACAGCAGCGACCGCCCGGTGACGACGTACAGGTCGCCCGCCGACGGGCGTTCCACGGAAGCGACGCACCCACGTAGCTGCACGTTCTCGAACGTGACCGTGCGCAGCGACGAGTCGCCGATGCAGCCGGCCGCGATGTCGGCGGCCGTGCGCACGATCGTGGCCTTCGTCGCCTCGGCCGTGTTGCCGTAGGTGTCGGTGACGCGCACCTTGACGGTCTTGCGGCCAGCGGAGTCGAAGGTCGCGGTGACCTTGGGATCGCCGCCGGTCGGCGTCTCGAAGGTGCCGTCGTCGTCGAGGTCCCATCGATAGGAGACCGCGGGGTCGAAGTTGTTGCCCGTCGAACCCGTCGCGTCGTATTCACCGTCGACCGAGGCGCTCGTCAGCGGAAGCTCCGCCGGACCGGCCAGCACGGCCGTCGGCGGCTCAATCGGGTCGGGCTTTACGTCCAGCGCGACGGAGGCCGTGCTGGAACTCGCGAAGGCGTCGGTCACCTTCACGGCCACCGTCAGCGGACCCGCCGATGGCGGAGTGAAGGTGATGGTCGGCTCGGCGGCGCCTGCCTTCTCGAACGACCCGTTGCCGTCGAGGTCGAACGCAAACGTGAGCGGTGCGTGCCCGACAGCGGCCGTCGAGGTTGCGGCGGTGATCGTGACCTCGCGGTTGGCGAAGACCGGGCTGGCCGGCGGCGGGTCCTGCCGCACGAGCTTGGCGACCGGTGCGTTGGCGTCGGTCGCACCCGGAGCCACGTCGATGAGCTGCTCGGCGGGCTCGGAGAAGTAGGTGGGCGTCGTGCGGACGTCCTCGACCACAAGGCTCGCCTTCGGGCGGCCAGACCCGGCGTAGGTGTGGCTCGTCGACGCGGTGGTGGTGACCACGTCCGGCGTGCCGTCGCCGAAGCTCCAGTGGAACCGGACGCCGGTCGGGGTCTGCCCGACCGCGCCCTGGAGCTGGCCGTTGCCGTCGGAGAGTTCACTCGATGCGCCGTCGAACGTGACGACCGCGCCGGACGTCGGCGCGGCCGGCAACGTCGTCAGTTTGGCGAGCGGCACGAGCTCGTTCGCACGACGCACGTTGAGCTGGATGGTCGCGTCGGCGGCACGGCCACCGGCGTCGGTCGCTCGCACGCGCACGAGATGCGACGGGCTCGCCGCCGGGATCACGACGTTCGTGAGCTGGCGAGTGATGCGGGCCGGATCGAAGTCGACATCGGCGTCGCCGTCGAGGTCCCACTGCCAGCTCAGTGCGCCATACCCGGTGGTGCTCGGGGTGGTCTGAGCGGCGATGTCGAACGGGACGGCGGTGACGACACGCGCCGGCCGCACGATCTCAACGGCGCCCTGCGGCGACCGCACGACGTTGATCGTCAGGACGGCCGCGAGGCTCTCCTCCGTGGCGGGATCCTCGGAGTCGTCCGTGGCGTACGCGCGCACCACGTAGGTGCCGGGCGCGGAGAACGACGGGGTGTAGGTGTTGACCGTCGAGACGGGCGTCGCCGCGTCGTCGAGCGTCCAGCGGTACGTGAAAGTCGACGGATCGGGGTCGGACGCGGTGACCTGCAGCGGGATGGAAACGGCCGCGCCCTGCACGATCGCGTAGCTCCCGTCGGTGCCCTGACCCGGCGCGGTGCCGACCCGGCTGATCGCGGCGGTGGGCCGGTTGTTCTTGACCTTGATGGCGAGGTCGACTTCTTGCCACGCGCCGCCGGTGTCACCGACCGAGAGCCGCGCGATCGCGTTCTGCTGGTAGGTCTGCGTGAGGTTCGGCGCGAGGCAGTTGTTGGGGCTGAACGCGCGCGTGAACGAGCAGATCGTCCGGGCGCCGGCCGTCGTGTTGCCGAGGTCGAAGGTGACGGTCTCACCGCGCGCGGGGTTGGTCGTGCTGGCGTTCAGCTCCGCGACCGGCAGCGTCGCGCCGAGGGTGAAGGAGCGGTTGGGGTACAGCTGTGCACCCGCGACGCCGGGCTTGGGCTCGCAGCCGCCGGCGAGGAATTCGCCGTCCCAGCGGTAGCCCGCGAAGAACGGCACGTGGTCGATCGGAGCGAACGCGCCGAGCTGACCCGGGTCCGACATGGTGTGGAACCGCAGCGTGCTCTTGCCGTCGAAGCCGGAGCTGCCGTAGCCGCCCTCGGAGTCGAGGAACTGGTCGAGGGTCACCGACACGCGGTGATCGCCCGTCGGGGTGGTCTCCAGGTACGCGGTGTAGACCCGGTCGTTACGGCCGTCCGGGTCGCCCTTCGTGTGGCACTGCGGATCGACGCCCGGGTTGCTGTACCCGCCGACGCTCGGGGGCAGCGGAGAGACCGTGACCTTGACCTTGCCCGTGCCGGCCGGCTCCGTGCGGATGACGGCCCGCTCGACCGGCTGGTACTGGTCGTTGCGCTCCCAGGTGGCGGAGTACACGTACGTGAGCGACGAGGTGTTGGCGGCCGAGGCGAAGTCGATCACGAGGTCCGACGGGTAGATCGTCCGGGCGACGGTCACGCCGCCGTCGACGACGAGGTCGTCGCCGGGCGTGCGGACGGTGCGCTGCTCGACGGCCACGCGGGTGAGGTCGGCGAGGCCGCCGGGGTTGTCGCCGGTGGGGTCGGTGTGGACGACTTCGCGGGTCGGGGCGCTGCCGGTCGGGTAGCGGTCGGTGGCCTTGGAGAAGTCGTAGGAGAGCTGGCCGGTGGCGCAGGTGCCGGCCGGGACGGTGGCCGCTTCGGGGAGCCGGTCGTAGACGAACCCGTTGGCCGAGCCGCCGCCGCTCAGGTCCGCGGTGGAGATCGTGAGCATCCGCGGCGGGTTCAGCATGGCGCCCGGGTTGAGCTTGGTCGCACCCGCGTACAGCGCGGTGAGCGGCACGTCGGACACCGACACGCCGGTGATCGACAGGTACACGTCGGTGGTCACGGTCGCCACGGCGCTGCTGTGCGGCGGCACGGTGACGCACTGGTCGGTCCCCGGCGTGGTGGCGATGTTGAACACGTACGCCGTGCCCGTGACGTGGATGTCGTTGCTGCGAGTGACCTCGGTGTCGACGAGGATCTCCGGCCGGCCGTTGCGGTCGAAGTCCAGCAGGGTGACCGCGTGCGCGGGCCTGGGAATGTTCTCCGCCTGCGCGAGCCGCACCTTGAGCCTGGGCGTCGGCGTCGCATACGTGGTCTCGACGGCATACCCGTGCGCGAGCACGTCGTTGGTGTGGTTCGGCAGCGGCGGGTGCGGGAGCTGGTGGAGCCCCTCTTGCGCCTGGACCAGGGCGCTCGTACCGATGTCCGGCCATTTGGCCGCGGTGTCCGCCGCGTGGGCGGCCGGCGCCGAGGTCAGCGAGAGGACCGTAACAACGAACGCCGCCCGAAGGGGCGCGAGACGACGAGCACGGTGCGGCAAGGCGACACTTTCAGGTGGCGCCGACAACAGCGCAATGGGAATGACACCAACGCGCCCACGGGCGCGCACGGATGCGAAGGCGCCAGCCTAGAGCAAGGGCCGCTCGAAATCAGGCGCGTGGCGCGCATCGACAAGGGTTGCGTGCGCTGACGCCCGGATACCCGGCGTCCCGGGGGACACGAGAATGGGGCCCAACTAGTACAGACGTCCAGAGGTGCCTCTATTGCTATAGCGGCTCAGACTCGACAGCTATAGATGGCGCAACGCGCCGTCGTGGTGCGTTGTTCCCACCCCTGTAGACACTGCGGCCGCGCTCCGGCTCGTGCCGCCGAGGAGACCATATGTCCTTGCCCCATTCCGCCCTGCAGCGTGCTGCAGCGATCGTCGGTGCCATCGCAGCAACCGCAATCTTCGCCCCTGCGGCGCACGCCCTGACGACGGCCGAGGACACCGCGCTCCGCGGCCTCCCGACGTCGGTCACCGACACCGTTACCCGTGACTCGCCGCCGCCCGTCTACCCGGCCTGCCCGAAGTTCAACGTGGTGGTCGCGCGCGGCACCAGCCAGGATGCCAACCAGGACGAAGGCCTCGACGGCATCCCGTACTGGTCCGGAAGCGTTCACCGCTGGGGCCCGGACCAGCCGTCCGGCGTGTGGTGGCGGATCGCCAGCGAGCTGTATTACCCCGTCACCACGACCGACGCCAAGCTCACCGGGCCCACCCAGCTGCTGCGGACCGACCTGACGTACCCGGCGACCAACTACTTCCCCGACAGCACGCCGGCCGGTACCTCCAACATGATCCGGTACCTCAACCGGATGCACCTCGCCTGCCCGTCGACGAAGTACGTGCTGCTCGGCTACTCCCAGGGCGCCCTGGTCATCGGCGACGTGCTCTCGCCGCCGTCGAGGCGCCGGATGTGGATCAGCGGCACCGACGCGCTGGCCACCTCCGCGGCAAACGCGGTCGTTGCTGTTGGCCTGATCGCCAACCCGGCGTTCAACCCGCAGTTCCTGCGGCGCGACCTGCTGGACTACAACCAGCCGGTGATCATGTCGGGCTACAAGATCGGGACGTACCCCGACAGCAACAAGGGCATGAACGACGGCAACTTCAACCCGAACTACTCGGGCGTCGTGCAGCGGGATGTCACGTCGTACCCGGTCAAGGCGGTGCCGAACCCGCTGTACCCGGGAACGGAGGCCACCGACTACATCGTCGACCCCAACCTGACCACCGACATCGCGCCCAAGATCCGCGATTACTGCAAGTCGCGCGACTACATCTGCCAGGCCGGCAACCCGCAGAGCTCGCCGTACTACCACGAACTCTACAAGACCGAGACCACGCACAAGAAGAACCTCGCGGTCTTCGCACTCGAGAAGCTCAAGCCGCTCGTCCCCTAGCCACATCGCCAACCGCGCGACGGCCTCCTCTGAGGCCGTCGCGCGCTGCGCGATTACGGCTTGGGCGTGAGGCTGAGCGCGATCGCGTTGCCCTTGCCGGCCGTCAACGGGGACACGATGCCGTTGAGGGCTCCGCAACCGGAGAGGTTGCTAATCGAGAACGTGCCGGCGATCGGTCCGCCCTGAGGCAGGGAGAACGGCGCCGTCGACTTCAGCGGGATCGAACTGACCTGCGTCGTCTGGCAGTTCGCGCCGCCTGCGATCGGCACGCCGAACAGCGTGATCGACGGGATCTTGATCCGCACCTTGGCGGTTGCGCTCAGCACGCCACCGGTAAGGGCGCCCCTGACCTTGTCGGTCGGCACGATGTTGATCTTGGCGACCACGGGCAGGAAGCCCAGGGCCGTCAAGCTCGCCGAGCTCGGGTTGAG
The DNA here is from genome assembly GCA_032119595.1 of Solirubrobacteraceae bacterium. GTDB lineage: Bacteria > Actinomycetota > Thermoleophilia > Solirubrobacterales > Solirubrobacteraceae > JAGIBJ01. Next base: position 1,054,161 of record JAUMBQ010000006.1, read on the forward strand.
CTGCAGATCAGCAGTGAACGCGTTCGTGGCGGCGTCGACGTTGGCCAGGACGGAACCGGTGAGCGGAACCGAGCCCTTCACCAACGTCTTGAGCACGGCGCTGCCGACCAGGCTGTAGCCGTTGGCCTCCGGATCGGCGTCGTAGGTGTACTTGGACAGGTCCGTGATGTCGGACTCACCGGTGAGCGGCCCGATGCCAGCGTTGTTCAGCACGACGTCCACCGTGGTGCCGGCCGTCCCGGCGGGCACGACGACCGTGACCGCCGTCTCAAGGGTCCCTCGCTCGGAACCCTCGCCCGAGGTCGTCCGAGACACGATCGTCGCTGGGTTGCCACCGATCGTCACCGTCCGGGTCGGCGCAAAGGAGTAGTTGCTGATCACCAGCTGGTTCCCACCAGCGGCGGGACCGTGCGTCGGCGCCAATCCGAGCACGACCGGCTTTCTCGGAATCTCTGGAGTCGGCACTGGCGTCGGCGAAGGCGTGGGCGTCGGAGAAGGCGTCGGCGTTCCGAAGAACGGCGTGGGCGAAGGCGTCGGAGAAGGCGTCGGCGAAGGCGTGGGCGTCGGAGAAGGCGTCGGCGTTCCGAAGAACGGCGTCGGTGTCGGCGAAGGCGTCGGCGTTCCGGACGGGACTGGTGTCCGGGTGGGCGTCGGCGTGGGCGTGGGGGACCCGATGATCGGCGACGGCGTCGGCGGTCCGAACGGCGTGGGCGTGGGCGTGGGCGACGGCGACAGCGACCCATCGATTTCAGACCCGATCGTCGCCGTCGCGAAGACGTTCGCCTGAGCCGCCGGAGCGACGGCGGTGAAGCCAGCTACCGCCGCGAGCGCGGCAGCAAGGCGAAGGGGGTTGGGGCGCGGAAACGCCACCGTACGAGACTCCCGCATGGGGACTCCTCAGGGTCTTAGGACAGGACACAACGACGGTCGCCCTGGACCGGAGCCCAATGAGACCGCGGTCACCGTCCCCAGTGTCGGGGTCGACGACTGCTATGTCAATAGAGGGAGCGCGTCACGGCGTAGCGCCTGAACGGGCGCATCCACGGTTTGCATCCTTCTTGGTTTGCTGCCGCCTAGCGAGGCCGGCCCGAAGTCACCTTCCGGTTTCCGGAACTCGGCCCTTCTCACCTGCCGAACCGGCACGGGGTGTTCTGGCCATCGGGAGCACGCGGCAGCCGCGGATCCCATCCCCGAGGCCGACGGCGTGGACCGCCGATCGAGGCAGGCTTCTTGGCACCGGACGGCGCCCCTCGCCGCTCGGCTCCTCTCCCAAGCAAGGACCGCGCCCATGAGCACACCGACCGCTTCCGGCCTCACCGAGACCGAACTGGCCAGCCTCAACGAGATCCCCCATCCGTCGCTCGAAGACGGCGCGTCGATCTACGGCGGCACGAAGGTCTTCCCGGACTACCAGGCGGAGTCGGGCGAGGCCTACTTCACCCTCGTGCACGGGCTCGCGCATGAGTCGTCGGTGTCGTTCGTCGCGATCTTGCAGGCGACGCGGGCGGCCCGGAAAGGCTTTGAGTCGGCCATCTACTTCTACGGGATGGGCGCGCTGAACTGCCTCGCCACCCGAGGCTTCCCGACGGTCGGCAACTCGGCCTTCCCGGGCGAGCACAACATCAACAACCAGATCAAGACGCTGATCGCCGAAGGCGGCAAGGTGTACGCCTGCCGGTTCGGACTGTCGCTCCACGGCGCGCGCGAGGAAGACCTGATCGAGGGTGTGATCCCGACGCACCCGCTCGACGTGCAGGACGCGGTGATCCACTATGCCCGCAAGGGCGCGATCATCAACTCCACCTGGATGTTCTAGAGGCGTCCCCGTGGAACTGGACCTCCGCACCGAACTTGCCGTCCGCGGCCTGCGCTCGGCGCCGCCGCTACGCCGGCGGGCCGGTGCGGGGCCCAGCGACGACGGCCACTGGCGACTCGTCCCGGCCCAGCCGGCGACGACGGCGTCGCCGGAGGCTGCCCCAACCGAGGGAGCGGCAGGCGTCGTCCGCGAGCCGGCCGGCGACGCCCGGGGACTCCTGACCCCGCGCCGCTCCCTCGGCTCCTCATGCCCGTCCGCGACGATCCCGCTCTCGGCCGACTCGCCCTTCGAGGTGCTCGAGGACGGCCGCGTGACGAAGGACGGAATCGTCGTGGAGGACGCGATGCTCGAGCCGATCGACCGCCCGCAGTTCTACGACCTTGTGACCGACGACGGCATCCCCTTCGAGAAGCTCGCGCGGCTCCACGGCGGCAACGTGCTCGCCACCACCGTGGTGCAGACCTGCATCCGTTACACGAGCGAAGACACGCGCTGCCGGTTCTGCACGATCGAGGAATCGCTGCGCTCGGGCGCGACGACCCAGGTCAAGTTCCCGCACCAGCTCGCGGCCGTGGCAAAGGCCGCCGTCGAGCTCGACGGCGTGAAACAGATGGTCATGACGACCGGCACGAGCAACGGCCCCGACCGCGGCAGCAAGCACCTCACCCGCTGCGTCGAAGCGGTGCTCGACGCGGTGCCGAACCTGCCGATCCAGGTGCAGATCGAGCCACCGCTCGACCTCGCGTGGATCCAGCGACTGCACGATGCGGGGGCGCAGGCGATCGGCATCCACGTCGAGTCGCTCGATCAGGCGGTGCGTGAGCGCTGGACCCCAGGCAAGGCGACCATGCCCCTGGAGCGGTACGACGAAGCGTGGCGTGAGGCCGTGCGCGTATTCGGACGCAATCGCGTGTCGACCTACGTGCTCGTGGGCCTCGGCGAGGACGCCGGCGAGCTGGTGGAGGGAGCGGAGCGGTTGATCGAGATGGGCGTTTACCCGTTCGTCGTGCCCTACCGCCCGCTCGCCGGGTCCCTCGCGCACGACCTCGACCACGTGCCCGCCCCGGATCCCGTGACGCTCATGAACGTGACCATGCGCGTCGGCGCAGCGCTCGAACTCGCCGGGATGCGCGGCGCCGATCAAGGCGCGGGCTGTGCCGCCTGTGGCGCCTGCTCCGCCCTGCAGCAGGCCGGCGGCTGACCCGCCGATGCTGCGCCCCGATCACACGCCAGGCGGCGCCGCCGAGTTCGTCCTCGACGGCCCGCGCATGCTGCCGAACCGCCCGACGGCACGCACCCGGCGGGCGCCAGCACTCGCGACCGCCTCCCGCCGAGCCGTGCCGATCAGCTCCGGCCCGCCGTCGCTGGTGCCCGCGCTCGTGCCAACGCCCGAGCTGCGTCTGCTCGAAGCCACCCACGACCCACGCCTCATGGCGGGGTACCACGCGCTGCGCCGCGAGATCTTCGTGCACGACCAAGCGCTCTTCGCCGGCCACGACCTCGACGCCCACGACGAAGATCCACGCACGCGCGTGCTCGTCGTGATCGAGCGGGAGGGCCGAGTCGTCGGTGGCGTGCGGGTGCATCCCGCCCAGCTCACCGGCCGCGACCTCGGCTGGTGGCGCGGCAGCCGGCTCGTCGCGCAGGCCTACCGCGATCTGCGGGCCGGCGCGATCGGCAGCGAACTCGTGCGCGGCGCCTGCCGGGCCGTGACGGAAGAGGGCGTGCTGCGTTTCGACGCGCACGTGCAGGACCACTGCGAGGAGTTCTTCACCCGCCTGGGTTGGGAGCGCATCGGCCACGCCGAGATCGCCGGCAAGGCGCATGTCGCGATGCGCTGGCCGGTGGAGCGCTTCGCCGACCTGGCCACCGCGACCAAGTCACCGATCGGTCGCCTCACGAGCGAGCTCCTCCCCGCCGACGGCCCGATGGCCGCCTGGCTCGGCGACGACGGTATGCCGCTGCCAGGTGCGGATGGACTCGTCGCGTGCGTTGACGCGATCCTGCCGGCGATGGTCGAGCGCGACCCTGAGTGGGCCGGTTGGTGCGGCATGCTCGTCACCGCGCACGACCTCTCGGCCATGGGCGCCAGCCCGTTCGCCGCCCTCGACACGATCGGCGCCAAAGACGAAGCGACCCTCGCGCGCGTCATCAAGGGCCTGAAGAACGGCGCCGCGATGTTCGACCTGCCGATCGTCGGCGGGCACACGCAGCTCGGCACCGCTGGCCACCTGACCGTCACCGGCCTCGGTCGCACCGACGCCCCAATCCCCGCGGGTGGCGGCCAGGTCGGTGACAGCCTCCAGCTCACCGCCGATCTCGCCGGCGGGTGGCGGCCCGGCTACGAAGGCCGCCAGTGGGACTCGTCCACGAGCCGCACCCACGACGAGATGCGCGAAATGTTGGAGGCCGTCGGGGCGGCCGCGCCGCACGCCGCCAAGGACGTGTCGATGGCCGGGATCGTCGGCACCACAGGCATGCTCGCCGAAGCGTCGGGCTGCGGCGCCGAACTGGTCGTGGGGCAGATGCCGCGGCCCACCGATGCGCGCCTCGCGGACTGGCTCACGTGCTTCCCGGGGTTCGCGATGGTCACAGCCACCGACCCCCATGCCGCGCCGATGCCCGCCGGCGCTGCGCGCAGCGCCCGCTGCGGAACGCTCACCGCCGAACCGGGCGTGCGCCTGCGCTGGCCCGACGGCGAAGTCACCACCGCGCTTGCCGGTCCCGTGACCGGCCTACGCGCCACCACCCAGGAGTCATCGCGATGAGCGAGATCACCATCGCGGCCGCTGCCGCCCCATTCGACCGCAACCTCGAGCGCTGCTTCCACACCATCGAAGGCCTCATCACCGAAGCCAAGACCCGCGACGTCGACCTCCTCGTGCTCCCCGAAGCGGCCCTCGGCGGCTACGTGGAGACCATCGGCGAAGACGCGTCCGCCGATATGGATCCGCCACCGGCCTTCGATCGCGACGGCCCCGAGCTGCGCCGCGTGATGGAGCTCGCTGGCGACATGACCGTGTGCGTCGGGTTCTGCGAGGACGGCGGCCCGGGCATTCGCTACAACGCCGCCGCCTGCGTGAGCGGCGATGGCCTTCACTACGTCCACCGCAAAGTGCACCTGCCGCTGCGCGAGGATCGCGTCACGACCGCCGCCGGCGAACTCAATGCCTTCGACACCCCGGCTGGCCGCCTGGGCATGCTCATTTGTTACGACAAAGCCTTCCCCGAGGCCTCGCGGACGCTTGCCCTCGACGGCGCTGAAGCCCTCTGCTTCCTGAGCGCCTGGCCGCGCAGCGCGACCAACTACGCCGAGCGACTCCAAGACGACCGCCAGTGGCGCCGCTCAGAGCTGTGGGATCGCTCGCGAGCCGCCGAGAACTCGCTGTTCGTGGCGTCGGCGAACCAGACCGGCGTGTTCGGGTCGCTGCACTTCCTCGGCGGCGCGCGGATCACAAACCCCAATGGCGACGTGCTCGATGCCACCGGCACCACGAGCGGGATCGCCTACCACCGGCTCGACCTGCAAGCGGGCGTGGCGAAGGCCCGTCGCGCGCTGTCGCCCATTCGCGACCTGCGACCGGACGCCTACGCCGTCCCAGCCCCGATGCCGGCCGAGTCGCCGCTCGCGGCCGTCGGCGCCACGCCCACCTCCGCCCCGACCGAACAGGCGGCCTGAGCCATGCCCGAAGTCGACTTCCTCGTCCGCTGGCCAGACGGCACCGAGCAGCATTGCGTGTCGCCGTCGCGGTCGATCGAGGCGGTGCTCGCGCCCGGGGCCCGCTATCCCGTCGACGAGTTCGTGCGTCGCTCGACGGACGCGCTGGCCCTCGGCAGCGAGCGCGTGCGCGCGAAGTACGGCTTCGCCTGCACCGCGGCGGCCGCGCAGGCCGATGATCTGCAGCGCGCCGCGGCGCGCTTCACGGGGGCAACAGGCGTGGTGACCGTCGAGCGAATGGGAATGCGCGTGCGCCCTCCAGCGTCACGCTCGCTCGGCGGGCACTACCCCGTCGTGATCGTCGGCGGCGGCCAGGCCGGCCTGTCGGCGTCGTGGTTCTTGGCCCGCGAGGGCGTGGAGCACGTGGTGCTCGAAGCGCACCAAACGGGCCACGCGTGGCGAGCGCAGCGTTGGGACGCGTTCTGCCTCGTCACGCCCAACTGGCAGTGCGATCTGCCGGGCTACCCATACGCGGGCGACGACCCGGACGGCTTCATGGTCAAGCCGGAGATCCTCGACTACCTGGACGGCTTTCGCCGCTCGTTCGATCCGCCGGTGCACGAGGGGGTGCGCGTCAAGCGGATCGGACGGGCCGGCGAGGCTGGGGCGGTCAGCGGGGGCGACCTGCTCGACACGCTCGCCAGTGCGCTCAGCGGCGACGCCGGCGATGGCACCGGCTTCGTCGTGGAGACGAGCGGCGGCACGATCACCGCCGACCAGGTCATCATCGCCGTCGGCGGCTACCACGTGCCCAAGTTCCCGGCGATGGCGAGCGCCCTGCCGGCGTCGATCACGCAGGTCCACTCCAGCGATTACAAGAACGCGGCGGTCCTGCCGGACGGCGCCGTGCTCGTGGTCGGCAGCGGGCAGTCAGGCGCGCAGATCGCCGAAGACCTCCACCTCAGCGGCCGCGACGTGCACCTCGCGGTCGGCACCGCACCGCGCGTCGCGCGCTTCCATCGCGGCCGCGATGTCGTCGCCTGGCTCCACGACATGGGCCACTACGACCTCTCGATCGAGGACCACCCCGAGGGCACGGGCGCCCGTAAGGAGGCCAACCACTACGTCACCGGCCGAGGCGGCGGGCGCGACATTGACCTGCGGAGCTTCGCGGCTGAGGGGATGACGCTGCACGGCCGGCTAGCGGGCGTGGGCGACGGCATCGTCCGGTTCGACGACGACCTGGCGACGAACCTCGACGGTGCCGACGCGACCTTCGCGCGCATCAACGCCGGAATCGATCGGTGGATTGAGGCCAATGGCATCGACGCGCCGGCGGCGACGCCCTACGAGCCGGTGTGGCAGCCAGCCGCAGGCGAGGGCGCCGGACCGGTGGACCTCGAGGCGGCCGGGATCACGAGCGTGATCTGGGCGACCGGCTTCCGCCCGGACTGGTCGTGGGTCGACCTCCCGTGGCTCGACGACGCCGGCTACCCAGCGCACGAACGCGGCATCGTGGGACCGGTCGAGGGCCTCTTCGTGCTCGGCCTCCCGTGGCTCCACACCTGGGGCTCGGGACGCTTTGCGTCGATCAAGCGCGACGCCGAGTTCGTGACGACCAAGGTCGTCGAACGGGCGACCGTGACGCGAACGGCGGCGTAGCGCGGAGTCTCGGAGCCAGGCTGCGCAGACCTGTCACATCTCGGTCGGCATCGTTGAGCGCACGATGCGGAGCCCGAACGACCGTCCGATGCACTGCCACCCATGATCTACGATGTAGATCATGGAGGTTGGCATGCGTGAACTCAAGCAAAATCCAGCCGCAGCCGTGCAGGCGGCGGCGGCTGGCGATCGGGTCACCGTGACCGACCGCGGTCGTCCCGTGGCGCAGCTCCTGGCCATCTCTAGTTCTCCACTCGCCGATCTCCGCTCGGCCGGGGTGGCTCGCGCACCACGGCGCGCCCTGACGGAGCTGCCAGAGCCCCGCGTCGGGCTCGACCTCTCCTCGTCGCTGGCTGAGCTGCGCGACGGCGAGCGGTACTGACGGTGGCGCACTATCTCGACACCTCCGCCCTTGTGAAGCTCGTCGCCGCCGAGCCGGAGTCGGCGGCGCTTCGCGACTGGCTGCTCGCCGGCGACCGCGACCCCGTCGTGAGCGATCTGGCGCGCACCGAACTGCTTCGAGCGACCCGGCGACGCGACGAGTCGGCAGCGCCGGTGGCGCGCGCGGTGCTCGAAGCGATGACGCTCATCCCGCTGCCCGCCGCGACCTTCGACGCCGCCGGCCTCCTGTCGCCGGCCGGGCTGCGTTCACTCGACGCGCTGCATGTCGCGGCCGCCTTGACGCTCGGCGACGACCTCGAGGGCTTCGTTACCTACGACCAACGGTTGGCGCAAGCCGGCGCGAGCAACGGACTCACCGTGCTCTCGCCAGGCACCTGACCTAGGTTGCGCGCGGAGCCGCGCGCAACGGCCGGACTACGTCCGGCCGCGGTGACTCTGGACTGCGTCCGCGCACCAACGGCTGACCGGAGCGCCGGGATACGCCATAAGGTCGGCCGATGATTCTCTACACCTGTTTCGGCAAGGGCAGCGGCGGCGCCGTGCACCCCTGCGCCGTCGCGATCCGTGCCCTCGACCGCGCCGGCATCGAGTACGAGCTGAAAACCGTCGGCGGGCTGAAGAACGTGCCGTTCACCACGCGCGGCGGCAAGCGCGACGAAATCAAGGCACTGAGCGGCCAGGAACGCGTGCCGATCCTCGTGCTCGACGACGGCACGGTCGTCACCGGCTCCAAGCAGGTCGCCGCCTGGGCAAAGGAGCACGCCGCGAACTAAGCGGCGCGGCCGACGACCTCAGATCGTGACCGCGTACCGCAGCTGCACGAGGCCGGTGTCGTAGGCCTCCGCGTGGATGAGCTCGAGTTCGTGGCGACGCACCACGCCAGCGAAGAGCGGCGAACCTTCGCCGAGGATCACGGGGACGACCGTGACGACCAGCTCGTCGATGAGCCCCGCGTCCAGGACAGTGCGGATCAGCACGCCGCCATCGATGTAGATGCCGCCGTCTCCGACCTGCTCCTGCACAGCGGCGATCATCTCGACCGGGTCGCCGCTGATCGCCTGAACACTCGGCACCGGGACGTCGTCGCCGAGCGGACGGGTCGTCGCGACAAACAGCGGGGTATCGCCATAGAACCAGGGGCCGTCGAACGCCCGCACGACGTCGTAGGTCGTGCGGCCCATCAGGATGGCGGCCGTCTCGGCCATGTGCTCGGCGTAGCCGTAATCCTCGGCCGGATCCGGCGCCGGAAGCCACGAGAGGTCGTCGCTGGGACCGGCGATGAAGCCGTCGAGCGAGCAGGCGATGAACACACGGATCTGACCAGCCATGCGGTCGATGCTACGGCGGGCAAGCAACGGCCAACGAGCGCTGCCTCCAATCTTCCCTGCAAATTGCAGCGAGAAGTGGACACTTGCGACCGGCGCCCTTCCGCACGAACCACTGCTCCGCGCGAAGGCCCGGCCTCAGTGTTTTGACCAGACGACCGATACCCAGGGAGTATGTGGCGTCGCCGAATCCTCCCTGCGGGCGTCGCCATCGTCCTCGGCTCGGTCACCCTGGTCGCGTCGATCGAAGGCGCCCGAACCGACCGCGACTCCGCCACCGAGGCTCGCGCCCGCGTTCTGAACCAGGCAACGCACGCCACGGAGATCCTCTCCAACGACCTTGAGAGCCGCGTCTCTGACCTTGCAGGCCTGTTCAACGCGAGCCAGAACGTCGACCCCGACGAGTTCTCGGCCTTCACCGAGCCGATGCTCTCCACCTCGGGGTCCTCAGAACTGAGCTGGATCGAACTTGTCCCCGGTGCCGCCCGGACCGCCCACGAGCGCCGCCTCGGCTTCCCGCTCCTGGAAACCACCGCCGACGGCAAGTCGGTCACGGCGAAAGCACGCTCCCAATACGCGGTCACCACGTACGTCAAGACCCCCGACGACTCCGAAGCCACCATCGGGACCGATGTGCTTGCCGACCCCGTCCGAGCCGCCGCCATCCAGCGGGCGGCAGAGACGGCGTCTCCCCACGCCACTGGTCGCGTCCTGCTTCGCGGCGCTTCTGAGCCCGGATTCGTCATGTACATCCCGGCGTTCGGACCCACCGACGCGCCGACGGCACTGCGCAAGCCCATCGGCTTCGTGAGCGCTGCATTCCGGTTCGAGGACCTCCATACGCTGCTCGAAAACAGCGTCCCCCGGGGCGCGCACGCCGAGCTCCGCGTCGATGGCGTCGTCGTCGTCAGCATTGGCCGCCAGCAAGGCCAACTGCAACGGTCGCCCCTGCTCGTCTCGGGCCAGCGCTGGAGCGTTGCGGTGTCCGCCGCGCCGATCGACCGCGCGTTCCTGGGCCTGAGCCGTGCGGCCGCCGCCGCGACCGTCCTGGGCCTGATCACGCTGCTCCTGACCGGCCTCACGTGGCAAGCCGTCGTCGGGGCATCGCGCTCCGAAGAGCTCGCGGCCCTACGCCAGCACGAGCGCGACCAAGCCATTCGCGAGCGCGAGTCATCCGAACAGGCGACGCGTGCCCTGCTCGGGCACCTTCCCGACCTCGCCGTCCTACGGTTCGATGCCGACCTTCGTATCACGAGCGCGAAGGGAGGACTCCTCTCGCGCACGGGCTGGTCAAGCGAAGAGATGGAGGGCCACCTGATCACTGAGCTGTTCGGCGGGCCCGACGGTGAGCGCCTCGCGGCCCCGATGCGAGCAGCGCTCGCCGGGACCCCGAACGGGTTCAGCTTCGACGGCATCCGCGACTCTTCGTTCCGCTACTGGATGCAGACCCTGCCCCTCGTGGGTGATACCCCCGGAGGCCTGCTGGTCGCCTCCAACGTGACCGATCTGATGGACGCGCACGTCGCCCTTGAGAGCGCCGAGCGCCGCTTCGAGCGCGCGTTCGACGGCGCCCCCGTGGGGATGGCGCTGATCAATGGCGCCGGCGAGTTCGTGCAGGTCAACGAGGCCATGTGCGCGATCACCGGCCTGCCCGCCGACGAGCTGGAGGGCTCCAAGCCGGCGGTCATCACGCACGAAGAGGATCGCGAAGCCGCCAGCGGACACCTGTTGGCACTCCTCGAGGGCCGCACGACGACCGTCACGGCCGAGCAGCGCTACATCCACGCCGACGGCAAGACCGTGTGGGTCGCGGCGCATTCGACGATTCTCACCGACAGTGAGGGGAACCCCGACCTCGTTCTCTCCCAGGTCCTCGACGTGACCGACCGCCGTCAGGCCCACGACCAGCTTCAGCACCTCGCTGACCACGACGCCCTCACCGGGCTGCGCAACCGCCGCTCGTTCGAGCAGGCGCTCGAGACGCAGATCGCGTGCGTGCGGCGGTACGGCCCGGAGGGCGCGCTCCTGATGCTGGACCTCGATCACTTCAAGAGCGTCAACGACACCCTCGGCCATCAGGCCGGCGACGAGGTCCTCAGCGCGGCAGCGAACGCGCTTCGGTGCAATCTGCGTGCCAGCGACACCGTTGGCCGGCTTGGCGGTGACGAGTTTGCCGTGCTCCTCCCCAAGGCCGACGAGCAAGAGGCGCGCACGGTCGCGAAGAAGCTGGGCGAGAGCATCCGAGCCGTGGGGAAGCAGCTCCACGGCGACGCCGGCGGCAGCGCCGTGACGGCAAGCATCGGCATCGTCGTCCTCTCGGTGGCCCACGAGGACTGCGTCGGGGCGCTTGCCGACGCTGATCGGGCGATGTACGAAGCCAAATCGGCCGGCCGGGACGGCTATGCGGTCGCCGGGCTCAGTCGCCCAAGCGCACTCGCCATTCCAGCGCGAATCCGGTCGGAGCAGCCCCGTTCGTAAAGGCGCCTTGGCGCGCGATCCCGTGTTAACGATCGGTGAAGGTCTACGATCCGCGACATGGCTCGCCTGACCGAGGTCTTCACCGGCCGCGACACCCGCTACTTCGAACTCTTCGAAGAGGCCACCCGAAACGCGGTCCGCGCCGCCGAGATGCTGAGCGCGTTCGTCGAGGCCATCCCCGACAAGCCCGAGCTCGCCAAGGCGATCGGGGTGGTGGAGAGCGACACCGATCGCGTCACCCACGACATCATCCAGCACCTCAACGCGACGTTCGTGACGCCGCTGGAGCGCGAGGACATCCTCCAGCTGGCCTCCGCGCTCGACGACGTCGTGGACCTGATCGACGAAACCGCCGACCTGATCCTGCTCTACAAGGTCGAGGCGCCGATGGAGGAGGCCAGCGGACTCTGCGACATCCTCCTGGAGGCCTGCAAGGCGCTCGACGAATGCATGCCGCGCCTGCGCAGCTTCGGCGACATCCGTCATTACACGATCAAGGTCAACCAGCTCGAGAATGACGGCGACCGCCTCTCCCGCTCAGCGATCGCCGGCCTGTTCGACGGCAACATCGACCCGATGGTCGTGATCCGCTGGAAAGACATCTTCGAGCGCCTGGAGGACGCAATCGACTCCACCGAGCGCGTCGCGAGCATCCTCGAAGGCATCGTCATCAAGAACCGCTAGCGACGCCTCCCGGCGCCCGCCTCGCACCTCACCGCGTTTTCCCGATGACTCAGCTCTCCACGCTCCGATGACCTCCGACCTGCTCCTGGTCCTGGTCGTCGCCGCCGCCCTCACCTTCGACTTCACCAACGGCTTCCACGACACCGCCAACGTCGTCGCGACCTCGATCTCCACGCGCGCCCTGCCGCCGCGGCTGGCGATCCTGATCGCGGCGATCCTCAATTTCGTCGGCGCATTCCTCTCACTGAAGGTCGCCGCGACCATCGCGAGCGGGATCGTCGAGGCCGACCTCATCACCCTCCAGGTGGTGTTTGCCGGCCTCGTCGGCGCGATCCTCTGGAACCTCCTCACGTGGTGGTTCGGGCTCCCGTCGAGCTCATCTCACGCGCTGATCGGAGGGGTGGTCGGCGCGATGCTCGCCGCCGCCGGGCCGTCCGCGATCAACGGCGAAGGTCTGATCGGCAAGGTCGTGGTGCCCGCACTCGTCGCGCCGGTCCTCGCGTTCGCCGTCGCCGGACTGGCGATCCTCGTCACCTATCGGATCGTCGGCAAGCTCAGGCCCGGCCCCGTCACCCGTGGCTTCCGTCTCGGACAGATCGTGTCCGGCTCGCTGCTGGCACTCGCCCACGGCACCAACGACGCCCAGAAGACGATGGGCATCATCACGCTCGCGCTCGTCGCCCACGGCTCCCTGCCGGCCGTCGACCCGGAGATCCCGACGTGGGTCGTCGTCTCGTCGGCCGCCGCCATCGCGCTCGGCACCTACTCCGGAGGTGCCCGGATCATCCGCACCATGGGCAGCAAGATCATCAAGATGGACGCCGCCCAGGGCTTCGCGGCGCAGGGCTCCGGCGCCGCCGTGATCCTCGCCGCCACGCATGTCGGCTTCCCGCTGTCCACGACGCACGTGATCTCCGGCGGGATCGTCGGCGCCGGGGCGGCCAAGCGCCTGTCGGCAGTGCGCTGGGGCGTAGCGGGCAACATGGCCATCGCCTGGGTCCTCACGATTCCAGCGGCTGGCGCCACCGGCGCCGTCGCCTACGGCATCTCCGCCCTTGCCGGTGGCGGCACCGCTGGACCCCTCGTGGTGTGCGCGATCCTGCTCATCGCGATCGGCTTCTTCGTGCGCGCTCGCCAGACGCCGCCACCGATCGCCGCCGATCCCGTCGCCGCGGAGATCTCATGATTGCCTCCGTCATCGCCATCACGCCTTCGACCGACAGCAGCATCCTGTCCGACATCCTCGAAGTGATCGCCTTCGGTGCGATCGCCGGGGTCGGCATTAGCCTCGCGTTCTCGCTGATGCTCCGCGGATTCCTCGTGGCCGGCATCGCCAGTCGCGACGGTCGCAAGGCGGTCGCCATGGCCAACGGCGCCATGGGCGTCATCTTCGCCGTGGTCTGCGTGTTCGCCGTGGTCGGCGGGCTGCTCTCGATGCTGCACCGCTGAACCGCCAACGCTGAGCGGCCAACGACCAACGGCCAACGGTGAACGGCCAAACTGTGCTGCCCTGACGACACCAAATGGCCGCTCACGCCCCAACCGGGGGTCAGCCGTGCCCTTCGCTCATCTAGCCTCCAGGCATGAGCTTCGAGGTCGAGCAGCACGACGCTTCCCGCGCGCCGCGCGGCAACATCGTCTTCTACTACGACTTTGCGAGTCCTGAGAGCTACCTCGCGCTCGAGCGCCTCGCCAAGTCGATGGCCGCGTTCGCGCCGGAACTCGTCCCCGTGCGCGAGGCCGATCTCGACCCGCTGCCGTGGCCGGACGACGCGGCCCGCCGAGCCAACATCGAGGCCCTCGCCGAGACCAGCGACGTCCTGCCGCTCGTGTGGCCGGCCGACTTTCCGGACCTCGACACCACCGACGCGGTGCGCGTCGCGACCTACGCGAAGTCGATCGGCAAGATCGCGGTGTTTTCGCTGTCGCTGTTCCGCCAGATCTACGCCGCGGGCAACGACCCGGCCGACGTCACCACGATCTATTTGGCGGCCGCCGCCTCGGAGATTCACCCACGCGCCGTCGACCAGGCCCTCTCGCGGGATCGCGTGCAGGCCGATGCGGACGCGGCGACCGAAGCGGCCGGCGCGGCTGGCGTCACCAGCGTCCCGGCGCTGCGGATCGGCCAACGGCTCCTGGTCGGTCCGGCGCTCCTCGCCGACGCCCAGTCGGTGATGCGCGACGCGCTCGAGGGCTACCGCGACGCCTGACGCCCGCCCGGCGGTGGGCCCTGCTGGGCTGGCGCCGGAGTTCTCTGGATGGCAGGCCAGGCCAAGTGTCATCGCTCCGAAGGCCTGAATTCGAGGTGCGCGCCGCCCCGGCGCCCGCTACGGTCGGGAACATCTTGTCTTTGCCCGACACCCGCCTGCCCCTCGCGAGGAGCATCACCGCCGCGGTGACCGGGCTGCTGGTGGCGCTCCTGCTGCTCCTGGTGCCCGCCAATGGATCGGCCGCAGCGGCCAAGACCGTCTATCCGCTGAAGCTCCAGGCGAAGGGCACCGTCGATGCGATCACGATCTCGGTCGTCGTCAAACGCAGCAAGGCCAAGTTGCCGGCGAAGGCCAAAGCGCGGATGCAGTACCTCGACGGCAAGACGTGGGTCGCCGCGACTACGCGCCGCCTCACGAACCGGCAGGTCGTGCTCAGCTGGGCAACCGCGACCCCCGGTCAGATGTATCGCCTGCGCGTGCAGCTCTTGAACGGTCGCAAGGTCATCGAGAACTCGAGGGCGTTGCTGATGCGCCGAGCGAAGCGCCGGTTCGTGTCGGTGCCCGTGCCATCACCAGCGCCAACGCCGGCGCCTGCCCCCACGCCGGCACCAGCCCCCACGCCGGCACCAGCCCCGACGCCGACGCCCGAGCCGACGCTAGCTCCGACGCCGACCGCGACGCCAAGCCCCACCCCGACCGCGACGCCAAGCCCGACGCCCACGCCCACGCCCACCGCGACGCCAAGCCCCACACCGACGCCCACGCCGACCGAGACGCCAAGCCCGACGCCCACGCCAACCGCGACGCCGAGCCCAACGCCCACGCCGACCGCGACGCCAAGCCCCACACCGACGCCAAGTCCGACCGAGACGCCGACGCCGACACCGCTCCCCGGACCGCCGATGGGGCTTGGCTCCAGCCTCGGGCTCGCCGAGGTGGTCAGCGTGTTGGACGCCTGGGCGATCGGGTCGCCGAACTAGGCAGACCGAGCCCCGGCGACGCGTCGCGTCCGGCGCCCGCAGCGATCAGGCGATGTCGCGCCACATGGTCGCGACCGGCGTCGGACCCGGACCAACGATCGGCGCCACCGCAACGCGGTTCCGCCCCGCCCGCTTGGCCTCGTACAGCGCAGCGTCGGCACGCCGACAGACCTGGTCGAAGTCAAACGACTCGCCCGGAGCCGTCGCAGCAACGCCGAAAGAGCCACTGAGCGCGACGCCACTGATCACGACGGTCTCGAGTTCCAGCCGAATCCGGTCAGCGAGGTCCGCCGCAGCGGCCTGCGCCGTCGGGACCACGATCACGAACTCGTCGCCCCCGAGGCGAAAGGCCCACTCGAGCGCCTGCAGATGACGCCGCGTTGCCACGCCGACAGCGCGCAAGGCGTCGTCGCCGGTGGCATGGCCGTGTTCGTCGTTGAGATGTTTGAAGTGGTCGATGTCGAACGCGATCACCGAGACGCGCGCGCCATCGACCTGCGCCTCGTGCCCGATCTCGCTGAGGCGCGAGCGCAGCGCCGCGCGGGTCAGCAGCCCGGTCAGCGGGTCCACGACGGCCTTGGTGCGGTGCTCGATTGCGGACCGGCCGGTCACGCTGCTCATCAGCGCGATGCCGATGATGATCAGGATCGGCGGACCGAGGAGCCCAAAGTCGTTCTGCATAAGGTCGGGTCGCCCAACGAAGCCGCCGGCAATGCACAGGGCGACCGTGATCGCCGAGTTCAGCAACACTCCGCGCGTGGGATAGACGGCCGTCATCCCGATCATCATCGGGCTGAAGAGAATGAGCATGTACGGGTCGGCTCCGTTGGCGATCCACGCGCCCGCGAGAATCGCGAGCTGCACGGAGAGCCACGCACCGCCGAGGACGTACTCCGGCCGGCGGATCTGCATGATCCGCCGTTCCGCCACGTGGTAGGCGATCACGGCCGGAATCGCCGGAACCATCAGGTGCCAGCCGACCCACGGGATGCTGGCGAGCAGGGCAAGGCCGACGAATCCAAGGGCTCCGTGGTGCGTCCGGTTGAGCGCCTTGGCCGAATCGCGAATGTGATCCCGCTCGAAGTCGCCTCGGACGATCCAGTTGCCGTTGTCGTGCCCGAGGGCAATCGGCTCCGGCGCCGTGACGACGCGGTCGCGCACCAGCAGGGGCTCGTCGGTCATGCCGCGGCCCGCGACAACGGCAGCTCCGACCGCCGTGCCGGAAGCACCCACCGCGCCCGCCGGTGCCATCTCCGTTCCAACCTCGGCCTGGGAGGCCGCGTTCGGTGACTGCGGGACCACGGTCATCGGCCTCAGATTCGCGCTGGCGACGCGGTCGCGGCCCGCCCGCTTGGCACGGTAGAGCGCCTCGTCGGCGACCTCCAAGATCCGGGCGACGGGGTATTGGTCGAGCGTCGCCGCGGCAATTCCGAACGAGATCGTGACGGTGCGGTCACCGATCGACTCGTCCCGGACAGCTTCACGCAAACGCTCGGCGATCGCTTGCACCTGCGGCTCATCGGCGCCCGCGATCAATACCGCGAACTCCTCTCCGCCGACGCGATAGATCGGCGTGAGCGGCCCCAGCACGGAGCGCATCCGCCGGACCGTCTCGCGCAGCACGGCATCGCCGGCTTCGTGGCCGAGTTCGTCGTTGACGAGCTTGAAACGATCGAGGTCGCCCATCAGCACGCCCATCCGCAGCGGCAGCGTGTGGGCTTGCGCCGTCAGCTCGGCGATGCGGGTCTCAAGCGCGACGCGATTGAGCGCACCGGTGAGCGTGTCGATCAGGGCGGTGTCGCGCGACTCGATCTCAAGCTGCCGAATCATCGCGGCGGGCAGCGCCACACAGAGCATCACGCCGAGCGGAAGAATCAGCACCGGCGGCTCATCCAGGATGCGCGCCGGGTCGATGGCGAACGCTGCACCGATCATCACCGCGACGCTCCACGCGACCGACACCATCATCAGCCGACGCGGGAGCAGGATGCAGGCGGCGGCCGCCGGCAAGATGAGGAGGCCGAGGTTGTCGAGGCGGAACTGGTCCGCCAGCGCGATCATCGCCACGATCATCGCCTGCGTGAAGATCAGCACTGCGATCAGGGGCCGCTCGGGCCGACGGGGGTTGCGCAGCGCGCGGCCGAGCACCAGATAGGCGAGGGCCAGCAGGACGGCGGGCGGCAAGATCAGTGGCCCGAACGAGAAGACGCCGAGCGCGACGACGACGACCAAAACGAGCAGCGCCTGACGGCGCACGGCACGCAGCCGCCGCGCGAAATCGAGGATTCGGGCCCGTTCGACGTCGTCGAGTTGAAAGTACGTGGGGGACGCCACGTACCCCTTATCGGCGTTTCCAACAGGTTTCGTGAGCACCCTGCAGCGCCCAAGCGGCGGCGACGGCGAATCGGCGACAGCGCCGTCGAACGACCCGCGGGCCAGCGCGATCTGCCAGAAACCCTGCATAGCGGCACCCGGTGGGGTGGATAGGGTCCGCGTGTGAACACGCCGGTATCCAGCGCCCATCAGCGCCCGCTTCCGGATCCGGCGATCGCGCGCGAGTGGCTGTCGGCGATGCAGCTCATCCGGCGGTTCGACGAACGTGCCGGAGCGCTCTACACCGCGGGCCAGATCGGTGGGTTCCTGCACCTGGCGATGGGGGAAGAGGCAACGATCGTCGGCGCGGCCCGAGCGCTGGAAGATCGCGACTGGTTGCTCACCACGTACCGCTCCCACGCGTTTGCGCTCGCCCGCGGCACGGAGCCGGCGCGAGTGATGGCTGAGCTCTTCGGGCGAGTGGGCGGAGTCTGCCACGGGCGCGGCGGCGCAATGCACGTCACCGACGTCGAGCGGCGCTTCCTCGGCGGGTTCGGACTGGTCGGCGGCCACCTGCCGCTCGCCGCCGGAACCGCGCTCGCCTCCACCTACCAAGGCCGCGCCGAGGTCACGATGTGCGTCCTGGGCGACGGTGCCATCAGCAACGGCACGTTCGCGGAGTCGCTCAATCTCAGCGCGATCTGGAACCTGCCGGTCGTGCTCGTCGTGACCCGCAGTCTCGCGGGCCTGGAGGAACCCGGCGGCGCCGAGGCGGCGGCGGCCGACCTGCAGCGCAAAGTCGAGGGGCTCGGGATCAAGACGCTGCGCTGCGACGGGATGGACGTCGTCGACACGCAGGCCGTCTGTGCCGAGGCCGTTCGCATCGCGCGCACGGAGCGCCGGCCGGTGCTGGTCGAAGCTGCCACGCACCGTGCGCCGACGGTGTCCGCCGCCGACGCCACCCTGCGCAAGACGCCCAAGGCCGACGTCACCGCCTGGAAGGCGCGAGATCCCTTGACGCTTTTCGGCGACCGGCTCGTGTCGGTCGGCCTGGTCGAGAGCGCAGAGCGTGCACGCATCCAGATGCAGGCGAACTCGATCATCGAGCAAGCGGTCAGCTTCGCGGGCCGCTCACCCCACCCTGCCGGAGCCTCGCTTTACGACGACCTCTACGTGATCGACGACGGAACGCCGGACGCCGCCTGGCACGGCGTCGACGCCATCGGCTCCACGACCCAGGCCGAGCACACGCCGCACGCCCGCGAGGCGACCGCGTGAGTTCCACCACGCTCACGTACCGCGACGCGCTGAATCAGGCGCTCCGCGAAGAGCTGGACCGCGACCAGCGCGTGCTGCTCCTCGGCGAAGACATCGGCGCGTTCGACGGCGCGTTCAAAGTGACGAAGGGACTCCTCGCCGACTACGGTGAGCAACGCATCCGCGACACCCCGAGCGCCGAGGGCACGATCGTCGGCATGGGCATCGGCGCGGCGATGGTCGGCCTGCGTCCGGTCGTCGAGCTGATGACGATCGCGGGAGTGCTGCGCGCGCTCGACCAGCTCCTGGCCAACGCCGCGCAGGCCCGATTCCAGTCGGGCGGGCAGCTCTCGGTGCCGCTCGTGATCCGCACGCCGCAGGGCGGCGGCCACCAACTCGGCCCGACCCATTCGCACAGCCTCGAAGCGCTCCTGCTGAACATTCCGGGGCTCCTCGTCGCGGTGCCGTCGACGCCGGCCGACGCCAAGGGTTTGCTCAAGTCCGCGATCCGGAGCGAGAACCCGGTCGTCGTGATCGAGCACGAATCGCTGTATGCCAGCAAGGGCGAGGTGCCGGATGGCGACCACCTTGTCCCGCTCGGCCAGGCCGTGGTGCGGCGCCCGGGCCGCGACCTCACGATCGTCGGCATCTCGCGCGGCGTCGTGACCGCCATCGAGGCCGCCGACGTGTTGGAGCGTGAGCATGGGGTCTCCGCAGAGGTGATCGACCCGCGCACGCTCCGGCCGCTCGATCTCCCGGCGATCATCGCGTCGGTCGAGCGCACGAACCGCCTGCTGATCGTCGAAGAGGGCTGGCCGCAGGGTGGCGTCGGCGCATCGATTGCCGCGCTCGTGACCGAGCACGCCTTCGATCATCTCGACGGGCCGGTGCTCCGCGTCACCGGCGCCGACGCGCCCGTCGGCTATAGCCGCGTGCTCGAACAGGCGGCCCAGGCAGACGCTCGCACGGTCGCGCTCGCGGCGTTGCGCTGCCTCGATCGCGCCTGAGGCACACACGGCTGCGATTCGTTCTGAGCGGGCCGCGGGGTAAGGTCCGTGGTCGTGGCCGTGGAACTCGTCATGCCCCGACTCTCCGAGTCGATGGAGGAGGGCACCATCGTCTCCTGGCTGGTCGCCGATGGCGCCCAGGTTCATCAGGGCGAGGAGATCGCCGAGATCGAGACCGATAAGGCGACGCTTCCGTACGAAGCGCCCGAGTCCGGCGTCCTCCGCATCCTCGTCCCGGAGGGCAGCACGCTCGCGCTCGGGCAGCCGATCGGCCTGATCGACGATCTCGTGCCGCTGCCCGGCGGGCAGTCGGTGCCGCCGCCGGGCGCCGGTCGTGCGGCGGCGCGCGGCGGACGCGTGCCTGCGCCCCGCGCACCGGATGAGGAGCCCGCCACCGCGTCGTTCCAGATCCAGCCCGACCTTCACGCGCCGCCGCACACGGTGCACGCCTCCACGCCGCCGCCGGCGCCGAGCCCGGACACCGCGTGGAGCCCGGCATGGGGTCCGCAGCCGGCCGCCGCTCGCCAAGCACCGCCCGCGCATTCGGGCGCAGGGTTCGCGGCCGAGGATGAGGGCGAGACCACCGAGTTTGCTGCCGTCGACCCCGCGGCGAGCGTGGCACCTGCCGGACCTCCCGAGCCTGAACCACGCTCGGATGCCGACGTGGCCCGAGACGAGCGCGCCGCGGCCCTCGCCGACGACGGGAGCGGCGGCTACGGTCCGCTCTTCGGTGACGTGACCCCCGACGAAGCCGCCGCCGATGCCGTCGCCACCGCCGAGGCGACCGAGGCGTCGATCGCGGCCATGCCCTGGGTCGACGCGAGCTTCAGCGCCAAGGCTCCGCCTGGCGAGCCCGCTGACGGCCAGCGCCGGTTCACCCCGGACGAACTCATCGCCCCTGCGACGCTCCCGCCGCGCCCGCCGGCCCTCCAGCCGACCGCCACCACAAGCGGCCGCGTGCCGGCGTCGCCCGTCGCCCGTCGCCTCGCCCGCGAACTCGGCATCGATCTCGCCACGATCGAGGGCACCGGCCCCGAAGGCCGCGTCGTGCGGGCCGACATTGAAGCGGCGCAGGCCACCGGAGCTGCGCGCCCTCCGAAGCAGGCCGCCGCCGTCCCGACCGCTGCGAGCGAGTTCACGCCGCCGGTCGACGAGAATCGCGCCGCCGCGCCGATTCCGAGCGTCGACCCCGGCGAGGCTCTCCCGGAGCACGAAGCGGAGAGCGAAACGGAGAGCGAAACGGAGAGCGAAACGGACGTCGCGCCCGCCGACGCGACAGCGTCGGTTGCTGAGGTGCCCGCCGACCCCGCCGAAGCGCTCGTCGAAGCCGCAGCTGAGGTGGCCGCGGAACTCACCATCGCCCCAGATTCGGGCATCGTCTCGCCGCCGCTGGCTCCGACCGACGTCGACGCCGCCAGCAGCGAAGACGCGTCAGACGAGGTCGACACCCCGAGCGATCTGGCTGCCCCGACCCACCCCGAAGCAGCACCCCCGGAAAGCGACGAGGCCATGAGCGACGAACCTGCTTCGACCGACGAGCCTGCCGTGGGCGACCAACCCAGCGTGAGCGACGAAGCGGCCGCGAGCGACATCGAATCCGACACCCCACAGGCCGAGGCCCCCGAATCCGAGTCGCGCGTCATGCCGGCTGCGCAGCCCGGCCGCGGGAAGGGCGAGCCGACCGTCGTCGAACTCACGCGCCAGCAGCAGACGGTGGCGCGGCGCATGTCGGAGTCCAAAGCCACCATCCCGGCCTTCCACACCGACGTGCAGATCGACGCCGAGCCGCTCATGGCGCTGCGCGCCGAACTCCTCACGAACCGCCCCGATCTCACGGCACCGTCGGTCAACGACCTCCTCGTCAAGGCCGCCGCCGTCGCGCTGCGCGCGTTCCCCGCGCTCAACGGCGCCTACCGCGACGGCCGCCTGGAGCACTACCCGCGGGTGAACGTCGGCATCGCCGTCGACGCCGACGGAACGCTGCTCGTGCCGGTCGTGCACGACGCCGATCAGCTCTCGGTCAGCCAGATCGCGGCCCGCACCGACGCGATCGTCGCCAAGGCCAAGGATGGGAGCCTGCGCCCGCCGGACATCGCGTCGGCCACGTTCACGCTGTCGAACCTCGGCACGCACGGCGTCGACCGCTTCACCGCAGTGATCACGCCAGGGCAGGCCGCGATCCTCACCGCTGGCGCGATCCGTCAGCGGCCCGTCGTTCGGGATGGCGCCGTGATCGCCGGCCACACGCTCACGCTGACCCTCACCACCGACCATCGGGCCGTCTACGGAGCCGAGGCCGCTCGGTTCTTGAGCCGCCTGCGCCAGCTCCTCGAGCACCCCACGAGCCTGCTCGCGTAGCCGGCCAGGCCGGCCGCGACCGCCGACTGCTTCCGGGGCGGGCCCGGAACCAATCGTCACGCCCCTGTAAGCACGCTTCTGACCTGCCCGTGGGACGGTGCTCCCATGCGCTCTGGTCGTCTCCGTTGCCTCCTCGCCTCCTGCGGCGTGCTCGTCGCGTTCGCGGCCGGCCCAGCCCCGTCGCTCGCAGCAGAGAGCGGCAAGGCCATCACCGTGGGTCCGTCCGAGTTCGGTCCGATCCTGTTCGATGCCAATCGTCAAGCGATCTACGTGTTCGAGCAGGATCGCAAGGGCAAGAGCAACTGTTATGGGGAGTGCGCCGAACTCTGGCCCCCGGTCTATACGACCCGAAACCCCCGAGCCAAAGGGAAGGCGCGGGCAAGCCTCCTCGGAACCACCAAGCGCAAGGACGGGCGCCGTCAGGTGACCTACGCCGGGAAGCCGCTGTACTTCTACGCGCACGAAGGCCCGAACGAGGTCCTGTGCCACAACGTCATGCTCAACGGCGGCCTGTGGTGGGTCGTCGGCCCGAACGGCAAGGCCCGGAGTTAACGGGGCATCACACACGGCGCCCGTTGGCGGCCCTACCCTTCGTCAATGGCGGTTGCCCAGATCGACGAGCACACGAGCGTTGAGTACCTCGTGGCGGGGGAGCCTCAGCCGGGCGTAGCCGATGTCGTGTTGATCCATGGCACGGGCGGAAGTGCCGAGACGAACTGGCTGCACCTGATCGACGGGCTCCGTGACGGACGTCGGGCGATCATCCCCAATCTCGCGGGGTCCGGCGGCACGACCGACCATGGCGGCCGGCTCGAGCTCACCGCCCTCGTCGACCAGGTCGCTGGCGCCGCCGAGCACGCCGGCAGCGAGCAGTACGACGTCGTTGGCTTCTCGCTCGGCGCCGTCGTCGCGGCGCAGCTCGCCGCCACCCATCCGGAGCGCGTGCGGCGTCTCGTCCTGATCGCCGGCTGGGCGTCGAGCGCCGACGGGCGCGTGCAGCTCCAGTTCGACCTCTGGCGGCGCCTGCACGAAACCGACCCCGAGGGACTCGCGCGTCTGCTGACGCTCACGGGCTTCAGCCCCGGCTTCCTGGCCAAGCGGCCCCACGAGGTCGTCGAGCGGATGGTCGCGGACACGCTCGCCACGCTGCCGCCGGGCCTCGGTCGCCAGAGCGAACTCGACCAGCGCGTTGACATCACGCAGGCGCTGCCCTTGATCCAGGCCTCGACGCTCGTGATCGGCTGCCGCGACGACCAGATGGTCCCGGTGCAGCACCCGCGCGGGCTCGTCGCACCGATCCGCTGGTCGGACTACACGGAGATCGAGAGCGGCCACCTCGTGCTCTTCGAGCAGCCCGCGGCGCTCACGGAGGCCGTCGCGGGATTCCTCGGTCGGCCAGAGCGCCGGGCCGTCGGACAGCCCTTCGACGGGACCGAGCGGCGCGAGTACCGTTAGATCCATGGCCGACCTCCTCGTGTGCAACCTCGGACTGGTGCCGTACGAGGAAGCGCTGGAGCTTCAGCATCGGCTCCGCGAGGCGCGTATCGAGGGCGCCATAGGCGACGTGCTCCTTCTGCTCGAGCACCCGCCGGTCGTGACCCGCGGGCGACGCAGCGACCCGTCCGAGCTCGGCCTCGGCGAAGCCTTCCTGCGCGCCCAGGGCGTCGACGTGATCACGACGCAGCGAGGCGGCCTGGCGACCTACCACGGGCCCGGCATGCTGGTCGGCTATCCGATCGTGGGCATCACCGACGTGCACGAGTATCTGCGCACGCTCGAACGCGCGATCGTCGCCGCGCTCAAGGAAGAGGGGCTCGACGCCTGCCAGCGTGCGTCGACGCCCGAAGAGAACCTGACCGGCGTGTGGGTCGGCGCACCCTCGCGGAAGATCGCGTCGCTCGGCGTGCATGTGAGTCGCGGGGTCACGGCGCACGGCTTCGCCATCGGCGCCGACAACGACCTCACCCCGTGGTCGTGGTTCACGCCGTGCGGGCTGCCGACCGCCCAGATGACGAGCGTTGGCGCTGAGACGGGCCGCACCGGCACGCTGCCGTGCCTGCGCAAGCGTGCCGCCAATCACGTCGCACGCGAGCTCGGGCTGCGGCAGCGGCTCGTCAGCCGGTCCCGTCTGGAAGCGATGGCGGGGGCTGGCGCAGCCACGCCATCCGGGCGCCCCACCCCCGCCTGAGCGCGCGCCGCGCGCTACGTTGAAGGGACCAATGAGCGACCTGCTCCCAGTCCGCGTCCACAAGACCCGCTCGCGGGCCACCCCCGGGGGCATGGACCCGCGCGACGTGATCGGCGATCGCGTCCTGCCGTTCAAGCACCGCAAGCCGCCGTGGTTCAAGGTCCCGGCGCCCGGTGGCGATCGCTACCGCGACCTGTCGGGCCTGATCAAGGACGAGAACCTCAACACCGTTTGCGTCGAGGCGGCCTGCCCGAACATCGGCGAGTGCTGGGAGCGCGGCACCGCGACCTTCATGATCCTCGGCGACACGTGCACCCGCCGGTGCGGCTTTTGCAACGTGTCGACGGGGAAGCCGACGTGGAACGACCCGCTCGAGCCGGCCCGCGTGGCTCGGTCGATCGCGACCATGGGCCTGCGCCACGCCGTGATCACCTCGGTCGACCGCGACGACCTGCCGGACTACGGCTCCGGCATCTGGGCGGCCCAAGTGCGCCAGATCCGCCGCCAAGCGCCGGACTGCAAGATCGAACTCCTCACCCCGGACTTCCGCGGCGAGGAGATGCCGCTCGCCAAGGTGATCGCCGAGCGACCCGACGTGTTCAACCACAACGTCGAGGTCGTCCCGCGGCTCTACCCGGTCGCGCGCCGCGGCTCCAAGTTCGAGCGCTCCCTGCGCGTGCTGCGCAACGCCGGGGAGTTCGGCGAGGGCGAGGTCGTCACGAAGTCCGGTCTGATGGTCGGGCTCGGGGAGAGCTTTGAGGAACTCATCGATGCCCTGGGGCGCCTGCGCGACAACGGCGTCTCGGTGATCACGGTCGGCCAGTACCTTCGCCCGACGGTCAACCACCTGCCGATCGTGCGCTACTGGCATCCGGAGGAGTTCAAGCAGGTGCAGGAGCGCGGGCTCGCCATGGGCTTCACGCACGTCGCCGCTGGCCCACTGGTGCGGTCCAGCTACCACGCCGACCAGCACGTCCCCCAGCCCAAGGGCGGCAACGGCCCACTGCGCGATGATGCCCCCGGGCCGGGTGCCCTTCCGCTCTCCGAGCACTCACCTCGTCGCGAGGCGGTCGCCGCATGAGTTCCGTTCTGATGCTCGCCCAGGCCGCGACCTCCGAGGACACCACCGCCAGCGCCGCGGCTGCCGTTTTCGGCGTCTTCGCGCTCGTCGGGATCCTGGCGATCGTGGGCGTCGCTTCCAAGAGCGGCCGCCGGGTGATCCTGCCGCTCGTCGCGATCCTGCTCGGCGCCTCGATCCTCGCCACGAGCGTGTCCGAAGCCCGCGCCAATGTGATCTCGCCGTTGACGTTTATCGGGCTGTTCTTCGGGCTGGTCGTCGCCATTGGTGGCTTCGGGGCGCTGCGCGAGGGCATGACGGTGCCCGAGGTTGAAGGTGTCGAGCCCGACCCAACCGGGAAACCGTCACCTTCACCGCGGGATCACTGACCGCTGGCACCCCCACGGGAGCACGTCACCCGACTGACCAAGACACATGTCAGCAGTCCGTGACGTAAGCGCGAGCGAGCGGCCATGAAGCGCGGCTTTCCACTGCACCGGCGGGTGGAAATGTTCCACATTCGGTCAACCTTTCTGGTCTAACCACTTTGCCCTTTGGGCGCGGGAGCGCCGTTCCTCAATCGCCGTAGAGGCTGAGAACTCGGGTCCGACCGGGAGAAAACGGACATCGCCCGCTTCCTTGCTCGACAACCTGTCGAGCGTTACTGCGCCAGCTTTGGTCTCAGTAATCCACCGGAAAACGCCTAAACTTGCCGGTCGTATCACGTACAATGGTCCCCCGGTCATGTGACGCTCGGGCCGCCACGTTCAGGGAACGCCCCCGCAATGCGCCATCATGTGGAGGCATGCCGACGCAGGTCCAGCGAACAGCCTCCGCACGACGTCGCCTGATCGCTGCTGCGACCACGCTCGTAGCCGAGCAGGGTGTGGGCAACACATCTGTGGCAGCCATTGGCGAACGCGCCGGCATGAGCCGTGGTGCCGTCAACTTCCATTTCGGTTCCAAGGACGACCTTCTCACCGCCGTAGCGGAAGAGGTCACCTCCGACTGGGAGATCCGTGCCTTCAAGCACCAGATCCCTGAAGGTGTCGGCTTTGAAGACGGTCTGCGGGCGATGTTGAGCGCCCATCGTCAGGACGTTGCGGGCGATAACGACCACTTCCGTATCTTCGCCATGCTGTTCTTCGAGGCGCTCGGGCCATCACCGCACCTCCACGAGCACTTCGCGCGCCTGCATCGCCGCGTACGCGCTCGCATGGTCGAGCTCATCGAAGAGCTTCAGGCCAGCGGCCAGATCCGGGGGGACTTCGACAAGCAGGCCTTCGTCGCAATGGTGATCGGCTTCTTCCGCGGCATCACCTTCCAGTATCTGCTTGATCCCGAGGCCATCGACCTCGACAAGGCGTACGAAGAGGTCGGAAACACCCTCATCGCGCGCCTCGCGATCTGAACTCATCCGGCACGGCCGTCTCGGTCGTACACCGGGAGTGAGCGCCACTCCCGCCCCACCGCCCCAGCCCGCCGCCCGCGCCGCGCTGCCCGGTCTCATTCCCTTCGCCGAGCCGGTCAGCCAGACCGCCAGCCGCAAGGACGACCACCTCAGGATCGCCGCCGGCGATGCCGCACTCCACGGTCGCGGCACCGGGCTGGACAGGTATCGGCTGCTTCATCGCGCCCTCCCCGGCCGCGATCTCGACGAGGTCGATCTGTCGTCCACGTTGCTCGGTCGCCCGCTCGACGCCCCGATCGTGATCAGCGCGATGACCGGCGGCACGCGCGCCGCCGGTGTGGTCAACGAGCGTCTGGCGGCCGCAGCCGCGCGCTACGGCGTCGGGCTGGCCCTCGGCTCCGGACGCGCACTGCTCCGCGACCGACGGCTCCTGTCGACCTACGTGGGTGCGGTCCGGCCGTCGCTGCTCATCGCCAATATCGGCGCTCCGCAACTTCTGGAGCCAGACGGAATCAACGAGGCCCGGCGGCTCGTCGAACTCCTCGGCGCCGACGCGATCGCCGTGCACTGCAATCCGCTCCAGGAGGCCATCCAGCCCGAGGGTCAGCCCGAGTTTCGTGGATTGTCAGAACGAATCGGTGTGCTCTGCGCAACGCTGGACCCGGTGCCCGTGGTCGTCAAAGAGGTCGGCTTCGGCATGAGCCCGGCCGATGTGCGCCTGCTGGTCGATGCCGGCGTCCACGCCATTGACGTTGCGGGCGCGGGCGGGACGAACTGGGCGCTCATCGAGGGCCAGCGCGATCCAGATGCCGCCGCGGTCTCTGCCGCATTCCGCGACTGGGGCGTGTCGACCGCCGACGCGCTGACGTCTGCTGTGGAGACCGCCGACGGACGGGTCGACGTGATCGCGAGTGGAGGACTGCGCGATGGCGTCGAGGGCGCGACCTGCCTGGCGCTCGGTGCCAGCGCCGTCGGGTTCGCGCGCGAGCTCCTCCTGGCGGCCCAAGCCGACCGCGCCGATGCGGCCGTCGACGTGCTCATTCGGCAGCTCCGCATTGCGACCTGGCTCACCGGCGCGCCCTCCAGCGACGCCCTCCGCCGCACGCACCTTCAGGGCCGCCCAACGACGCACGCTCCCATCGCGGCCCTGGAAGGGGCGCTTCGATGAGGGTCGTCGTCGTCGGGGCCGGACTCGGTGGCCTGGGCACCGCGCTGCGCCTACAAGGCGCCGGGCACGACGTGACCGTCCTGGAGCAGATGGACGCCCCGGGCGGGCGCGCCTCGCAGATCGTCGACCGTGGATACACCTGGGACACCGGGCCGTCGCTGCTCACGATGCCGTGGGTGATGGAGGAGACGTTTGCCGCCGGCGGCCTCACGTTCCACGACGAAGTCGACCTGATCGCGCTGGAGCCGTACTACCGGATCCACTGGTCGGGCGAGGATCGGCATTTGGACTTCATGTCCGATCGCGCGCAGATGAAGGAGGAGCTGGCGAAGTTCTCCTCCAAGGACGCTCTGCACTTCGACGCGTTCCTCGACGACGCGCTGCGGCCGATCTACGAGGAAGGCATCCTCGGCGCCGGCCGCCGCAGCTTCGACTCGCCCCTGTCGCTGGCCAGCTTCCTGCCCACCATGCTCCGGCTCGGCGCCGCGCTCCCGCTGCACACGTTCGTGTCGCGGCACTTCGAGAACGAGCGGATCCGCGAGGCGATGGGCTTTCACTCGCTCTTCATCGGCGGTGATCCGTTTCGGGTGCCGTCGATCTACGGCGCGCTGGTCTACCTCCAGTTCCTCGACGGCGTGCACTACGCGCGCGGCGGCGTGTACTCGGTGGTGCAGGCGATGGCCCGCCATCTCGACGTCCGCTGCGGCGTGCGGGTGGACCGGATCGAGCATCGCGGTGGCTCCGTGAGCGGCGTCGTCACCGCCGACGGCGAAGTGATCGAGGCCGACGCCGTCGTGTGGAACGGCGACGCCACTCGCCTGGACTCCCTGCTCGGCGTGCGCCCGCAACTCCGTAGTCGCCGCAACACGATGTCGGCGCTGCTGCTCTACCTCGGAACCGACCGTCAGTTTCCGCAGCTCCTGCATCACACGCTCATGGTCGGCACCGGCTACAAGCGCTTCATCAAGGACGTGACCGCGCGTCGCCGGTTGCCCGAGAACTACTCCACCTACATCCATGCGCCCTCGCGCACGGAGCCCGGTATGGCGCCCGACGGCGGCGACTCGATCGCCGTCCTGCTGCCGGTGCCGAACCTGAGGAGCGGCGACGAGTGGGACGCCGGCCAGACCGATGAGATCGCGGCGGCCGTGGTCCGCGATCTGGAGGCATCGTTCGGCGTCGAGGGCCTGGCGGAGGCGACGGTCGTCGAGCATCGGATGACGCCCGCCGACTTCCGCGACCGCCTGGGCGCCGCCGACGGCAACGCTTTCGCGATCGAGCCGACCCTGCACCAGTCGGCAGCGTTCCGCGTGCCGAACCGCCATCCGAAGGTGCGCGGGGTGTATGCCGTCGGCGGCGGATCGCATCCGGGGGCTGGGGTTCCCGGTGTGCTCTTCGGCGCTGAGGTGACCGCCGGGCTGATCGAGCGCGACCATCCGAGGCCCGGCGGCCGGCCTGGCCTGGCTGGAGCCGGTGCCAGCGGTGTGATCAAGACCGGCAAGGTGATCGCATGAGGGCCGCAGCGGAAACGAGCGCGTCGGCGATCGAGGAGGCGCGGGCGACCCACCGGTCGGTCGGCAAGACCTTCTGGCTGGCGACCCGCATGCTCCCGCGCGAGATCCGCGACGACGTCCACCTGCTCTACCTCGTGCTGCGCACGCTCGACGACGCCGTCGATGACCGCTGGCCGAACGCGGAAGAGGTGGTCGGCGGCGTGGAGGCCTGGGCCCGCCAGGAGCCTGCGCGCACCCGCGAAGCGCTCATCCTCGATGACCTCGCAAGCCGGCATCCGCTCGACCGCCGGGTGGTGACCGACTTCTGTGCGGGCATGCGCGACGACCTGAACAGCCGCCTCTTCAACACCGAGAACGAGGTCGACGAGTACTGCTACCGCGTCGCCGGAACCGTCGGCGTCCTCATGACCGCCTTGCTTGGTGCCGACGACATCGACGCCGCGCGTGGCCCAGCGATCGCGCTCGGCAAGGCCATGCAGCGCACCAACATCCTGCGGGACATCGACGAGGATCTCGGGCACGGGCGGATGTACCTCGCGACCGAGACGGTCGACACGTTCGGCTCGATTGCACCCGGCCGCCGGGCCGCGCTGATGCGCGACCAGATCGCGCGCGCCGACGCGCTCTACGACGTGGGTATCGCGGGCATCCACCACCTCAGGTCCGGTGGTCGCGGCATTGCTGCAGCGGCCGCGATGTATCGCCAGATTCTGCGACAGATCGAACGCGAAGGGCTCGGCGCCCGACCAGGCCGCGCCGTCGTGCCACTGCCGCGCAAGGTCTCGGCGGCCGTCGGCGTGCAGCGCGATGTGCGCGCGCGGCGCGGCGTGCGCCGAGCCGCCGGGTCGGTCGCCGGGGTCTGAGGACGGCGCCCGTGGGGGAAGCACTGCCAGTCGAGCTCGCGAGGCCAGATCGTCCGCGCGGGCGCTGGCGAGATCGCGAAGACGAGCACCTTCACGGGGAAAGCTCCGGAGGTGGTGACGTGGATGGCTCGGACGGCGTAGACGCTGAACCCCGCCAGCACGACCACACCGGCGAAGGTGCTTCGCTCCGTCGGGATCCATTGCTCTCTTGATCGGAGCGTCGTAGCGCCCGCTTGAGGCGAAGGCGGACCCCCCGACTCGGCTTGTGCCGATTGGCTAAGCGCGACCGCAGACGAACGGGCGCAACGGCGGCTAACCTCAGGGGCGTGCGCAGCTCTCACGCTCTCGGAGCCGCGCTCGCGGCCGGTCAGATCGCCTATGGGCTCGAGGCTCCGCGCCCGCCCTGGATGACCCGCGCGATCGTTGGGCTCCTGCTCACCACGAGCACGGCGGACGCGATCGAGCAGCGTGGCGCTCGCGGCGCCGCCGTCGTCGCTGCCGCTGGCTCGGTCGGGTTCGGCGCCGAGCTGCTCGGCGTGCACACCGGCCGGCCGTTCGGCTCGTACGGCTATTCCGAGCAGCTCGGGCCGCAGATCCACGAGGTTCCGCTGCTCGCGGGCGCTGCCTGGGGATTGCTGGCGCGGCCGAGCCGCGTCGCCGGCGACTGGGCCGCGCGGGTGCTGCCCGTGGAGTCGCCGCTGGCCCGCCGCGCCGCCCGAGTCGTCGCGGCCGCCACGGCGCTCACCGCCTGGGACGTATTCCTCGACCCCCGGATGGTGCGCGAGGGCTATTGGACCTGGCCCGGGGGCGGCTGGTACGAGGACATCCCATGGTCGAATTACGCGGGTTGGTGGGCCACGGGTGTCGTCGCGTTTGCGGCTGCCGAGCTCATCGACCCCGCCGACGACCCCGCCGCTCTGGCCGAGGGCTCGGATGCGTGGCCAGGAGAGCGCTCGGGCGACACGGCGCTGGGCCTCTACGCGTGGACCTGGATCGGTGAACTGATCGCGAACGTGCTGCTCTGGAAGCGCCCGAAGGTCGCTTGGGCCGGCGGGCTCTCGATGGCGATCGTCGCCATTCCCGCCATCGCGCAGCGCATCCTTGCGGCTCGCACCGCCCGCACCGTGGAGGCCGGCGACCCGAACTCGGCACCCGCAGCGGCGCCCGAGCGGTTCTGCTCGCCTCGATGACCCGGCGGCACGCGGCGAGCGCTCGGTCTCCGGCGCGGCGGGCGAGCTGATGCGCGTCGTCGTGGTCGGCGCCGGGATCGGCGGGCTCACCGCCGCAGCGACGCTCGCGCAGCGGGGACACGCGGTCACGATCGTCGAGGCGACCGGTGTGGTCGGCGGCAAGGCCGGCCAGCGCGAGGTCGGCGGGCTGCGCTTCGACACCGGACCGTCGCTCCTCACGATGCCGCACGTGATCCGCCAGACCCTCGCAGCCTGCGGCCTGGACGAGGATGCCCTTGCGCTGCGGCCGGTCGAGCCGGTGACGCGCTACCGCTTCGCGGACGGCACCACGGTCGACCTCAGCGCCGACGAGGACCGGTCCGTCGAGGCGCTGGAGGCGTGGTCCCCGGGCGCCGGGCGCGCGTGGCGCGAGTACCTGCGGATCTGCGGCGAAATGTGGGAGGGATCGGAGGCGATCCTCACCGGACTGCCACCCTGGCCGCCGCGTCGCCCGACCGAGGCCGACCCGACCCCCAACCCACGCGACGGGCTGCGCGTGCGTCCCCACCAGACCCTGCGGCAGCTCGCCCGCAGCCTCTCCGACGACCCGCGCATGCAGCAGGTGATCGAGCGCTTTTCCACCTACGCTGGCGCAGATCCGCGCCGCGCCCCGGCCGTGCTGTCGCTCGCCGGCTACGTCGAGCATGCGTTTGGCGTCTGGTACCCCGGGCGACCCGGAGGTCTGCACGCGATCCCGCAGCTCCTGGCGGACCGGGCGCAATCCCTCGGCGCCACGCTCCATCTCGGCGAACCGGTCACCCGCATCGAAGCAGCCGGTGGCCGCGTGACCGGCGTGCGCACCCCGGCCCGGCTGCTCGCGGCCGACGCCGTGGTGTTCGGTGGCGACCACCGCACGCTCGGCGGGTTGCTGCACGGCGCACCGCGCGCCGCTCCGGTGGTTCGGCGCGCGCTCGCGGCCGCCGCCGGGCGCCCCGGCCGACGCGCCCCATCAGTCTCGGGACTCGCCCTGCTGCTCGCGGTGCAGCCCACCGCTCCGACGAATGTCCACCACGAAATCCGCTTCTGCGCCGACTACGACGCTGAGTTCGACGACCTGTATCGCCACCGCCGGCTCGTCCGCGACCCAACGCTCTACGTGAGCGTTCCCTCGGCCAGCGCGCCGGCCGGCCGACTCGACCGGGTCGGCGCGGTCGTCCCCAGCAGCCAGCTCGGCCCGGTCGGCGCGACCGGAATGGGCGCCGGAGAGGCCCCGGTCGAACCCTGGTTCGTACTGGTCAACGCGCCGGCCGGCGCCCCCGAATCGCAGATCGACGCGTACGCGGCGACCGTCGAGGCCAAGCTCGCGCTGCCGCCCGGAGCCGTCGTCGCGAGGGACCGCCGATCCCCGGCCGACCTGGCCTCCGAGACCGGCACGCCGGATGGGGCGATCTACGGCGACGCGCCCCACGGACGCCTCGGCACGCTGCGTCGTCCGGGACCGCTCGTACCGGGCCTGCGCGGCTTGGTGCGCGTCGGCGGTACGGTTCATCCCGGTGGTGGTGTTCCCCTCGTGATGCTCTCTGGACTGACCGCAGCCCGCCTCATCGAGGCCGGGTCATGACGACGCAGGTCCCCGAGCGGGTCACGCCGCCCAACGAAGCGGTGGCAAAGCGCGCGCCCGCGCCGCCACCGAACGTGCCCAAGGAGCCGCGACGGCAGGCCCTCAAGTACTGGATCGCGGAGCGCCGCCTCGCGGTGTCCGCCTGGGCGCTGATCGCCGTGATCTGCATCAGCGGGGTCGGCCTGTACTTCGCCGGCGCGCTCGATCCGCTGCGCATCAAGCAGCCCGCCACGACCTTCGGTTCCAAGGGCGCCAATCTCGTCGAACGCGGAGCCTTCGGGCCCGACATCGACGTCGGCGTCGTCGGCAAGGGCCTGGACACCACCTACATCATTCGCGCGAAGGGCCTGACCGGTCCGCAGCCAGCCGTGATCTTCCTGCACGGGTTCGGGTCGAGCCTCGTCGTCGGCTATGAGGCGTGGCTGGAGCACCTCGCGCGCCAAGGGATGACGGTGATCTTCCCGTCGTGGCAGCAGGCGCCATACCCGACCGACGGCTCCCAGAACCCGCGCGTGAACATGTTCAGGGGCGTGCGCCTGGCCGTCAAGGCGATGCCGATCCAGGAAGACAAGGTCGCCGTGATGGGCTTCTCGGCCGGCGGAGCGCTGGCGTACGACTACGCCGCACTCGCCAAGGAGATCGACGTGCCGAAGGCCCGGTTGGTGTTCTCGGTCTACCCGGGGCGCGCGTTCCCCGGAGAGGAGAAGGCCATGCTGCCGCTCCCGCCCGCTGGCGGCATGGAGCCGGACACGAAGGTCGTCATCTTGGTCAGTCGCAAGGACGAGGAGGCCGGGACGCGCTGGGGCGTCGATCAGTACCGCCAGCTGAAGGACCGCCCGCGCGAACTCCGCGAACTCGTGTACGTCACGCGGCCTGGGCTCACCGATCATTACGCCCCCGGCGACGTGAGCCGCAAGGCGCGGCAGGTGTTCTGGCAGCCGTTCGACCGCCTCCTGACCGAGCATCTCGGCGTCCAGCGACTCCCGGATCGGTCGCTGCGCCGGGCGATCAAGCAGACGCATTACATGGAGGAGGCCCTCAAAGAGGAGAGCCTCACCAAGAAGCGCGCGCAGCGCGGCGAGAGTTCCGTGATCGACGGCGGCGCCAGCACGACCGAAGTGGTCGGCGCCAAGCCCAAGCTTCCGAACTAGCGGCACCGGCGCCAAGTGCACCCCGAGCGTTAGGGCCGGCCGCCGCGCAGCTGCGCGGTGCCGACGGAGTTCTACCGCGGAAGCAACCCGGCCAGCGGGTCGCGGCCGTCCCACGTGCCGCGCGAGGCGAGCGGCTGGAAGCGCACGAAGAGCTCGGACGAGTACCACGACTCATTCCGCGTGCGATCGATGACCTCGCGGTGGGCGGCGCGCCGGTAGGCGAAGTCCTGGGCGCCCTGCAGGGAACTCCAAAGCGAGAACGTCGCCTGGCGCAGCACGGGGAGGTCGCCGATGCCGACGCTCGCCAGGTGCGCCGGATGTGACGAAAGATCCATCGCGGGGCGAGCGACCGCCGGCCAGAAGCGGGCCAGGCGACTCGGCCGGATCGCGGCGCGGGTGAGGATCGCGACCGGCGCATCCGGGAGCAGCGGCGCGGCGCCGGTGACGTCGAATGACGCGCGACTCCACGAGCCCTTGGCGCGGGCCGTGGCGAGGCGCAGGTCGTAGCGCTCGGCGCCGAGGGCGTCCCAGCGGCGCGGGATGTCCGAGGTCTGCAGGAACGCGTCGAGCGCGGCGTCGTCGCGCCAGAACGCGAGCAGCGCCCACCGGCGCAGGTCGGCCGACAGCGTCATCTGGCTCCCGCTGCCGGTGCCGAGCAGGCGGAAGAACCGCAGGCCAGGCGTCGCGAGGAGCGCCGGGCGGTCAAGGCCCATCCGAGAAAGCGCCTCCCGGGCCGGCGCACCAGCGGGGTAGCGGAGGAGGTGGAACGATGCGGGCAGCGTGGTGCTGGCGGCAGTCAACGGGTTTTCGGTCGTGGCGGCCATCGTGGTGTCGTACGTGCTGGGCACCCTGCCTGGCGCACGCATCGTCGCACGGCGCCACGGCGTCGACCTTCATGCGACGGGCGACGGCAACCCCGGCGCCTGGAACGCCCTGGATCAGCTCGGATGGCGCCGCGCCTGGCCGGCCTTCGCGATCGACGGCCTCAAGGGTCTCGCCGCCGCGGTCCTTGGATGGGTCGTGCTTGGGTGGGCACCGGGCTCCGAGTCGGCCGACCGCCTGGATGCGTGGCTGCCCTGGGCGTGCGTTGGGGCCGCAATGCTCGGGCACGCCTTCCCGCTCCCTCGCCCAGGTGGCGGAGGGAAGTCGGTGATGGCGTTTGCCGGCGGCGCGATCGGGCTCGTTCCGGTCGTCGGAGTGCCGCTCGTCGCGGTGTTCGTCATCGCCGCCGCCGTTGGTCGAGCCTCCGTCGGCGCACGCGCTGCCGTGTTCGCGTTCCCTCTGGCCCAGGCCGCCGCGACGCCGCTCGTGCAGGTCGGGTGGACCGGCGCCCTCATGACGCTCATCGGCCTGCTGTTCCTCGTGCGACGCGGGGATCGGCGAGTGGCGCAGTAGCGCGGGTGCAGAGGCTGACCCGGCGGGCGCCCGCGCGGGCGAAACTGGGTTGGATACGGCTGGCATCGCCAGCCAATTCCACCCCAACTTGCTCGCGCTGGGCTCCGCGGGAGCTGGACGTGGACGTGCGCTCGCGACGCTAGATCTCGCGGCCCCGCCAGACGCGCACCGGCGCGAAGGTGCCGCGGGTGAGCGCGGCGGCGGCGACCGGGTCGGCGAAAGGCGCGAGCAGGGAGAGCCAGTCGGGGGCGTCGCCACCGTTGGTCGCGCCGTCCTGACCGGCTGGCCCGGCTGGCCCGGCTGGCCTGGCAGACCGGCGGTAGACGCGCAGGAGGGCGAGCTGCAGCGACCAGCGCAGCGCGAGCATGCCCACGTCGTAGGGGCGCAGCACGGCGAAACCGTCGCGAACGGATCCGCGTAGGAGACCGCGCACCAGCCCGCGCCAGACGCGAAGGCCGGGCAGGCCCTGCACGGTCCACACGACGCCGAGATCGAAGAGCTGCCTCGGCCGGGGCGCCGCGCCCGGCAGTGCCAGCGAGCGGCCGGCCCACTCCCGCAGCGCCTCACCGGCGGACTCGTACATCCGCACGGAGCCCAGCGCCGACCCGTCGGCCACGGCGATCCGCCAGCCTGCGGCGGCCAGGGAGCGCGCGAGCGCGATGTCGTCGGTCGGGATGCCGGCGATCAGGCCAAACCCGCCAGCGCCGATGAGCGCCCGGCGCCGCACGGCGAAGCACTGGCCGTTGATGGCCGCCACCGACGCCGGGATCCGCATCGTCGAGTCGAGCGGACCGAGCCGGTAGATCAGCGTCGCCAGGAGCGCAGGGTGCAGCACCCGCTGGGCCTCGTCGGGGATCGAGAAGGCGAGCTGCGCCGAGGCGAGGTCGGCGTCGTCGAGCAGGCCCGCGACGGCGGCCGGCAGCCGCGGATCGGGCGTCACGTCGGCGTCCAAGAACACGACGATGTCGCCCTTCGCCGCGACCAGTCCCTGCTGGAGCGCCCAGGGCTTGCCGACCCAGCCGCGCGGCAGCTCGCCGCCGTCGATCACGCGCGCGCCAGCCGCGAGGGCGACCTCAGCGGTCGCGTCGGTCGACCGGTCGTCGACGACGAGCACCTCGACCACCCCCGGCGCATCCACGAGCGGCGCGAGCACGCTCGTGATCCGCTCGGCCTCGTCCCGCGCTGGGACGACCACGGTGATCCGCGGCAGGGCCTCGCCAGCGATGGGCTCGGCGCCGTCGGCCCAGGCGGGCACGGTCAGCGGTCCGCGGCGCGATTGCCCGCGCGCGAGCCGCGAGAGTGCCGCATAGGTGAACGCGGTCCTCGCGACCACGCTCGGCCGCAGCATCGGCCGGACGGCGACGCAGGCCTGGCGGCGACGCGAACTCACGCCGACGTCAGACGGGCATCGCCTCCGGCGGCGATATGAAACTGCCAGGACGCCCAGGCGCTCTGGACCATGTCGTCCAGGTCGCGCGAACCGACCCAGCCGAGGTCCTCGTCGATGCGGTCGGCGCTCGCGACGATGCGCGCCGGATCACCGGGACGCCGCGGCTCGACGACCGGCTCGAAGCCGACGCCGGTGCCCTGGCTGACGGCCGTCATGATCTCGCGGACCGTGGAGCCCTCGCCGCGCCCGACGTTGTAGATCGGAGCGACCGCGCGGCCAGCCTCGATCGCCTGGGCCGCCACGACGTGGGCCTCGGCGAGGTCCACGACGTGGATGTAGTCGCGGATGCAGGTGCCGTCGCGCGTGGGGTAGTCGTCGCCGAAGATCTTCGGGGCCTGGCCCGCTTCCAGCGCCCGGAAGATCAGCGGGAAAAGGTTGTACGGCGAATGATCGGAGAGCTCCTGAGGGCCCGACCCGACCACGTTGAAGTAGCGCAGCGACGTCTGGCGCAGCTCCGGCCAGATGTCGGCGACGCGGCGGAGCAGCCACTCGGAGACGAGCTTGCTCTCGCCGTAGGGCGACTCGGGGCCGGTCGGCGTCTCCTCGGTGACGATCTCCTCCTTGGGCGTGCCGTACGTGGCGCACGACGAGGAGAACACCATGTTCGTCACGTTCGCCTCGCGCATCGCGTCGAGCAGCACGCCCATGCCGTAGATGTTGTCGCGGTAGAACAGCGTCGGCTGCTGGACCGACACCCCGGCGTACTTCCAGCCCGCGAGATGCACGACGCCCGTGATGTCGTGCTCGGCGAAGACGCTCGCGACGACCTCCTTGTCGATCACCGAGCCAACCACGAGCGGCACGCCGTCCGGCACGAACTCGCGGAAGCCCGTCGAGAGGTTGTCGAGCACCACGACGTCGATCGACGCGTCGTGGAAGGCGCGGATGATGTGCGAGCCGATGTAGCCCGCCCCGCCGGTCAACAGCCAGGTCATGGCCCCGATGGTACGCGCCGGTCGGCCTGAAGACCGGGATGCTCAGCCGATCCCCAGGACGCCGGCGATCTCGTCCAGGACGCCGGCGCGCCCGACTGAGTGATTGCGCGCACAACACGCACAGGAGCGATACTCTGCCTAAGCGTCCATTCGGACCCTTGAGTCCCGAGTCCTGTCCCTGGACGAACGTTGCGGGTGCACCCCTAGCCCGATGCACCAGAAAGCCGTACCGTGCGGTCAACGTCCCAACTGGAATCACGGAAGAAACCAGCACCCATGCGTCCCACCCCGTCCCGCGCAGCCATCGCTGCACTCACCGCCACCGCCGCATTCGGCGCCTCCGCCTCGTCGGCCCAGGCCGCATGGTCGCCGTACCGCGCGCTCGCCAAGTCCAAGGCAGGCGCCGAGGTCAAGATCAGCGACACGTTCGCGATCAAGCCCGGCAAGGTGAAGAAAGCCGCGGACGGCACCGTCACGATGTCCAATTCGACGGTCCTCGTCGGCGACCTGTCCGGCACCGGCGTCACCGCCAAGGCCACGTCGACGGGCGTCGTGCTCTCCGGCGGCACCTACGTCGCCCCCACGTCCATCACCGACAACACCCTGAAGGCGGCGAGCCCGCTCACGGTGTCGTACTCAGGCGTCGGCGTCACGGCGCTCTCCGGCGAGCTCGTCTCGACGAAGACCGAGGCCACCGACGCGCAGCTCGACGCCACCATCGGCGAAGACCTGCAGATCCCGGCCGAGGCCGTCCCCGCGTCGCCGACCAGCGCGCCGTGGACCTTCAAGCTCGGCATCGACCTCCAGGGCCTGTCG
Organism: Solirubrobacteraceae bacterium; assembly: GCA_032119595.1. Lineage (GTDB taxonomy): Bacteria > Actinomycetota > Thermoleophilia > Solirubrobacterales > Solirubrobacteraceae > JAGIBJ01. Next base: position 1,093,049 of record JAUMBQ010000006.1, read on the forward strand.
GTGAAGGGCAGCGCTGGCTACGCCTCGATCGACGGTCGCATCTACTGGACCGGCGGCTACAGCCTCGGCGTCACGCTGAACGGTCTTCCTTGGAACGGCGGCACGATCAACGTGACCGGCGCCGTCTCGGGCAAGAGCATCTTCGCGCCGTCCAAGGGCTTCGCGCTCAAGGGCACGATCGCCGGGTCCGTCCAGGTCGCACCGAAGCTGCAGCTCATCGCCGGCACCGTCGAGTGGGGCGCTGGCGGCTTCACGGTCGGCGGCACCGCGCGCCTTGAGTGCACCACCGGCTACCTCGACGCCACGGCGACCGGCAGCTTCACCGACATCAAGAACTTCAAGGTGCACGCCACGGGCCTGGCCAGCGACTGCACCTTCGGTCAGGTCGCCAGCTTCGACGAGAAGACGTTCGACGCCGACGTGACCAGCGTCGACGGCGTGATCAAGTTCGACGCCGGCTTCTCCGGCGCCCGCATCGATCTCTTCTCGAAGTTCATCACCAAGGACGCCGAGGTCAGCACCTACCTCGACAACGTCAGTGGCCGGATCAACAACACCTGCTCCACCTGCGTCGATGGCACGCTGCGCCTGTCCTTCTCGGGCATGGGCGTTGGCCAGACCCGCGACTGGAAGCGCACCGCCGCAGCCGCCGCGGACCCGGTCAAGAAGCTCGTTCCGGTGTCGGCCCTCACGCCGGCCGACCGTGAAGTGGTCAAGAACTCGTTCCGCCTGCAGGCCACGGTCGCCGGCCAGTTCGACATGCGCGGCAAGAGCATCTCGAAGGTGTCGCTCAAGCTCTCCGGCGTGAAGCTGAACGTCTTCAACTTCCTGCCCGGTCTCGCGATGCAGAAGACCATCACGGACGACACCGTCCGCGGCTTCTCCGCCTAGCCACCCCAAGCCAACAACCACGACCCGGCCTCCGGGGACGCGCTGGGTGGCGCGTCCTTCGGGGGCCGGTTTTGGTTGGGAGAGCCCGGCCTGCCCCTGTGTCCCAGTTGACGGGATGCGCATAAGGCGGGAGCCTCTGGGCATGGCTGCTAGGACCGTCGAACTCGAGAAGGCAGGAGCGATGCTGTCTCAACTCGTTCGCGACCTGAAGCGCGACAACGAAGTCGTGATCACCGAAAGCGGGAGGCCAGTAGCGAGGCTCGTCGCACCGGAACCTCATCGCACTATCGCCGACACCTTCGGTATCGCGAAGGGCCAGATGTGGATCGCCGACGATTTCGACGACGATGAGGACGAGATGGCCCGGCTCTTCGGGATCATCGACTGATGCTCATCACTGCGGTCCAGCCCCGTGACCTCTGACGCGGTGTTGTCCGCCTACGGCCTTGCGATCACTTGGTGAAAGCGCTGCCCGCCCGGCGGCTGCATCGCTAGCGGCGCAGGCGCTCGCCGAGCCACTGGCGAGCGAAGGCGGCCACGTACCAGGGGTTGTACTTGGCGTAGCGCACGAAGAGCCGGCGCGGCTCGCGTGAGAGGCGGTAGGCCCATTCCAGGCCGCGCTCTTGCATCCACGGCGGCGCTTGGCTGACGATCCCCGCGTGGAAGTCGAACGCGGCTCCGACCCCGATGAGCACGGCGGGCTCCAGGCGATCGCGGAGCTGCTGCATCCAGACCTCCTGCCGCGGCGCGCCGAGTCCGCACCACACGACGTCGGCGCCCGACGCGTTGATCATCGCGACGACCTCGTCCTGCTCGGCCGGCGTGAGCGGGCGGAAGACCGGGCGGTGGCTGCCGACGATCTGGAGGTCCGGATGCCGGGTCTGGAGGCGATCGATGAGGCGCTGCAGGGCGGTCGGGTCGTCGTCGCGGCCGCCGTAGAGGAACCAGCGATGGCCCTTTTCGGCGGCGCGGGCGGCCTGGTAGGCCATGAGGTCCGGGCCATAGACGCGTCGCTCGATCGGCTCGCCGAGCGCCTTCAGTCCCCACGCGACCGGCTGCCCGTCGGGCACCGCGAACGAGCTGTCGCGGATCGCCGCCTTGAGCGCCGGCTGCTCCTGGGCGGTCATCACCGAGTGCACGGCCGTTACGCAAATGTAGTCGCCGATGCGACCCGCGCGGCCGACGTCGCCGGCCGGGAGGCGCGCCGAGTCGCCGAGGGCGCTTGCGGGGGTCGCAGCGCGGCGGGCGCGAGCGGCGTCGACGCGCTCGTCGATCCAGTCGAGCACCTGCGCATGGTCGGTCACCGCGACCGGCAGCCCGAGCAGCGCCCGGACGCGGATCGCCGTGCCGTCAAAACGCCCTGCGGGCAACGGAACCGGATCGCGCCACCCCGCGGACGAGACGGCATCGACAGCAGAGACGTCAGGCACCGCCGCAGTCTCGCACGCCCAGGCCACCCACCAGCAGCACCCACCCGGCGGTGAACGGCCAAAATATGTCGCCCCAACAACACATAATGGCCGTTCACCCCGGCCGGCCGGCGCGGTGGCCGGCGCGGTGGCCGGCGCGGTGGCCGGCGCGGTGAGCGGCGCCGAGCGGTGAGCGGCCATTTTCTGTTGGCCTGGCAACAGATAATGGCCGCTCACCGCCGACTCGTCGGTCCGGACGGTGCGTGCGGCCCTGCCGCCATGGCCAGCCCATACGATGCGCGGATGGCGCGAACGCTCGTTACCGGCATTTCCGGGCAGGATGGTTCTTACCTCGGCGAGCTGCTGCTCGAGCGCGGCGACGAGGTGGTCGGGCTGGTGCGAGAGGCGCCGGAGGACGCGCGCGGGCGACTGCTGCCGTCGCTGCAGGGGATCGAGCTGGTGCACGGCGACCTCGGTGCGCCCGAGTCATTGCGGCAGGCCATCGCCACGGTGAAGCCCGAGCGGATCTATCACCTGGCCGCGCCGACCTTCGTGCCCGCTTCCTGGACCGACCCCGCGGGCTCGCTGCACGACGTTGCCGGGTCGACCATGACGCTGCTGCACGCCATCAGCGAACTGGTGCCTGAGGCGCGCACGTTCCTCGCCAGCTCGGCCGAGGTCTTCGGCGACTGCGACGAGAGCCCGCAGAACGAACGCACCCCGTGCTTCCCGCGGAGCCCGTACGGCATCGGCAAGCTCGCCGCGCTGCGCTCCGCCCACGTGTGGCGCTCGCGCGGCCTGCACGTGAGCGCCGGGATCTTCTACAACCACGAGTCGCCGCGCCGGCCCGAACGGTTCCTGCCGCGCAAGGTGACCAAAGGCGCCGTACGGATTGCCGCTGGCCTGCAGGAGTCGCTCGAGCTGGGCGACCGCCGCGCGATCCGCGACTGGTCCCATGCGAAGGACTTCATGGCGGGCGCGATCCTGGCGGTCGAGTACGCCGTGCCCGACGACTACGTGTTCGCGAGCGGCATCGGCCACAGCGTCGGCGACCTGATCGACGTCGCCTTCCACGCGGTCGGCCTGGAAGCCAGCGACCACGTCGTCGTGAATCCGGCGTTCGTGCGCGACCCTGAGGCGACGGCCCCCGTCGGCGACCCGAGCAAGGCGCAATCAGTGCTCGGCTGGAGCCCGCAGTTCACGTTCGACGAGACCATCGCGGAGATGATCGCGGCCGACCAGGCGCTCGTCGAAGAGGAACTTGCCGGCGGCGACGCCAGCGCTCCGTGACCCGGATCGCCCTGAACCTCACCTACCTGGACCCGGGCAAGACCGGTGGCATGGAGGTAGTGGCACGGGCGCTCCTGCCCGCGCTGATCGATGCCGTCCCGGACGACTGGGACCTCTGCGCGATCATGAACCCGCGCGCCGCGTCCAGTGAGGGGCCGTGGAACGCGCTGCCGATCAAAACCATCGATATCGACATCGTGAGCCGTGTGCGCTGGGCGCAGGTGGAGCTGACGACGGTGCCTCGGCTCGCTCGCCGGCTCGGCGCCGATCTCGTCCATTCGCTCGGCAACCTCGGCCCGTGGCGCTCGACGATGCCACGCAGCGTCACCGTCAACGACCTCATCCACCACCGCGTCCCGACGACCGGCAGCGCCGCGCTGAAGTCGCGCGTGACCGGTGGACTCGTGGCCGGCAGCGCACGCCGCGCCGACCGCGTGATCGTGCCGGCCACCCAGACGCGCGACGACCTCGTCGAGATCCTGCACGTCGCGCGGGAGCACATCGATGTGGTGCCCTACGGGATGTCGGCGCCGCAGGTCGCCGCGGTGCCGGAGGCCGAGCTGCGCGCTCGCTTCGACCTCGGCGACCGCCCCCTCGTGCTGAGCCCGTCGGCGCGCCAGCCGCACAAGAACCTCGATCGACTGATCGAGGCCCACGCGCTGATCCCGGGCGAGCGTCCGCTCCTGGTCCTCCCCGGATACGCCACCCAGCAAGACGACGCGCTGCACCGGCGCACCCGTGAACTCGGCCTTGAAGACGACGTGCGCTGGCTCGGCTGGATCGAGCAGGACGAGCTCGAGGGCTTCTTCGCGTGCAGCGAGCTGCTCGTGTTCCCGTCGCTCTACGAGGGCTTCGGGCTCCCCGTGCTCGAAGCGATGCAGCGCGGCCTGCCCGTCGCCTGCTCCGATCGCGGCTCCCTGGCCGAGGTCGCTGGCAACGCGGCCCTGATCTTCGACCCTGAAGATCCGGCCGCCATCGCCGCCGCCGTGCAGCGCCTCCACGAGGACGCCGACCTGCGCACCAAGCTCCACGCCGCCGGCCAGGCCCAGGCCGCCCGCTACACGTGGGAAGCCTGCGCGGCCGGCTACGTGGAGAGCTTCACCAAGACGCTGGCCGGCTGAGCCGGCCGCGCCGCCTTCCGGGGGCGTCGGTCGGCGAGCCGTTGGGCGATCAGCAGGAGCGACGAAGCGCCCTCCGCGGCTATTTCCACGCGTCGCCGCTCAGCAGGACATCGGCGTCGATGAGCATGGCTCGAACCGAACCGGTATCGGTGACCTGGAATCGAGGGCGCGCAGTCGGCACCCGCAATGTGTACCACCGATCACTGGGGTGGTACACCGGTTTGCGATCCGGACCGGCGCCCATTCGAAGGGCGCCTGCTCGTCCCTCGACTAGCTGATCGGCGGTTCGCCGTTGAGGATGGCGAGGTCGGCGCGGACCATGAGGCGGATGAGGTCTTCGAAGCTGGTCTTGGGTTCCCAGCCGAGCTGCTTTTTGGCTTTGTCGTAGGAGCCGATGAGGAGGTCGACTTCGGCGGGGCGCACGAACTGCGGGTCGATCCGCACGTACTTCTCCCAGTCCAGACCGACTTCGTCGAAGGCGACTTCCACGCACTTCTGCACGGACTGCGTCTCGCCGGTCGCCAGGACGTAGTCGTCGGGCGTGTCCTGCTGGAGCATCATCCACATGCCTTCGACGTAGTCCTTGGCGTAACCCCAGTCGCGCTCAGAATCCAGGTTGCCCAGGGCCAGCTCGTTCATGAGGCCCTTCTTGATGTTGGCGGCATGCCACGTGATCTTCCTGGTCACGAACTCAAGGCCACGCCGCGGAGACTCGTGGTTGAACAAGATCCCCGACGACGCGTGAAGGTCATACGACTCACGGTAATTGAGGGTGATGTAGTGGCCGTAGGCCTTCGCCACGCCATACGGGCTGCGCGGGTGGAACGGCGTTTCCTCGGTCTGGGGGACCTCGCGGACCTTGCCGAACATCTCCGACGAGGACGCCTGATAGAACCGCGCCTCCGGCGCCGCCTCACGCATCGCCTCAAGCACGCGCGTCACGCCAATACCCGTGAACTCCGCCGTCAGCACCGGCTGCACCCACGACGTACCGACAAACGACATCGCCGCCAGGTTGTAGATCTCTTCCGGCTTACTCGCGCGAATCGCATCCACCAGGCTGCGGTGATCCAGCAGATCGGCCTGATGGAGCGTGATCTTGCCCTTCAGGTGATCAATCCGCTCAAACTTCTCCGTCGAAGCACGACGGACCATCCCATGGACCTCATACCCCTTCTCAAGGAGCAACTCGGCCAGATACGACCCGTCCTGACCAGTGATTCCCGTGATGAAAGCGCGCTTCGACATCGGCCCGAACCCTACGGGACAGGAGCGCCGCTCGGTACCGCGCCGGTAACCTACGCGCGGATGCCCGCCTTGCCCGAAGCCCTTGCCCGGGCCACCGATCCACACCAGTTCGACCTCCGCCCGACCGGCTCGGGGGCCATTCTCGACATCGGCTGCGGCAGCGCGAAGACACCCGGCGCCATCGGCCTCGACATCTCCGCGGACACCGACGCCGACATCGTCCACAACCTGGATGAGTTCCCGTATCCGATCGCGGACAACTCCTTCGATCAGATCCTGCTCCAGGACGTGATCGAGCACGTCGCCGAGCCGATCCGCGTGTTCGAGGAGCTCCACCGCATCGCGCGACCGGGCGCCCGCATCCAGCTCCGCACGCCGCATTACTCGTCGGTCTTGGCCTACGGCGACCCGACCCACAAGCACTACTTCGGCCAGCTCGCAATCCGCTCCCTCGCCGAACCGCGCTTCGCCCACTACACGGCGGTCCGCTTCAAGACGATCCACGTCACGCTCGATCTCTGGCTTCCGTTCCGCCTCCTCGGGATCGCCAAGCTCGCCAACCGCTTCCAGACGGTCTACGAGACCTACTTCGCCTTCCGCTTCCCGACGATGAACATCCGCGCGGAGTTCGAAGTCGTCAAGTAGGCGGCCCGCCATGAGCACGCCCGCATCCGGCGCGGACCCCACCGCGCCGACCGTCGTCGAGGCCGACATCCTCGACACCCCCGAGGCGGGTCGCCGTGTGATGGTCGGCGGGGCCGTGCGGATCGGTGGCTATGGCCTCGGTCTGATCGCGTCCGTCTTGGCCGCTCGCGTGCTGTTCGAGTACATGGGCGCCGTCGACTACGGGCGCTTCAGCACGGTGATCGCCCTCGTGAGTGGCTTGCAGGTCCTCACCGACCTCGGCATGGCGTCGCTCGGCGTGCGGGAGTACTCCCAGCGCACCGGCGAGGACCGCGACCGGTTCATGCGAGTGCTGCTCGGCATGCGACTGGTGACGACCGTCCTGCTGCTCACCACGACCGCCATCGCCGCCCTGCTGCTCGGCTACGACGCGGACATGGTGATCGGCGCCGTCCTGATGGGGATCGCTGTGAGCATCGGCGCGTTCAGCGGGACCGTCGCCACGCCGCTGTACGCCGCGATCCGGATGGGCGTGGTGACCGGGATCGATGTCGGGCGCCAAGTCGCCACGGCGATCGGCTACGTGATCCTGGCCGCGGTCGGCGCCGGGCTGGTCGCGTTTCTCGGGATCACGATTCCGGTGTCGATCGGGATGCTCGCCGTGACCTTCATGCTCGTGCGCGGCAGCGTTCCGCTGCGGCCGATCCTGGCGCCGTCCGCGTGGCGCGACCTCGTGATGCCGACGCTCACCTTCGCGCTCGCCACCGCCGCCGGCAGCCTTTACGTGTACGGCGCCATGGTGCTCACGGAACTCGTCGTGAGCGAGGTCGAGACCGGGATGTTCGGTGCCGCATTCCGGGTGTACATCATCCTGGCCGCCTTCCCTGCCCTGCTCGTGAGTACCGCCTTCCCGGTGCTGTCGCGGGCGGCGCGCGACGACCGCGAGCGCCTGCGCTACGCGGCACAACGGCTCGTCGAGAGCTCGGCGCTGCTGGGCGGCGCGGCGATCGTGGGCCTGGTGCTCGGCGCCGAGCCGGTCATCCTCGCGATCGCGACCGACAAGTTCGCGGACGCGATCCCGCTGCTGCGCATCCAGGGCATCGCACTCGCCCTCACGTTCGTGATCGCCACGTTCGGGTTCACGCTGATGGCGCTCCACCGCCATCGCGCGATCATCGTCTGCAACCTCGCCGCCCTCGCCGTAAGCGGAACGACCGTGCTCCTCCTTGGCTCGTCGTACGGCGCCGAGGGTGCGTCCTACGGCGTGCTGCTGGGCGAAACGACGCTGCTGGCGAGTTACGTGATCGCCCTGCGGCTCGGCGACGACCCGATCCACATCGACTTCCGCCGGGTGGCGCTGCTGGTCCCGCCGCTGGCGGTCGCGCTCTGCTGCTGGTTCCTGCCCATCCCGGCCGTCGCGCAGACGGTGGTCGGCCTGGCGGTCTACGGTGCCGGTCTCGTGGTGATGCGGGCGATCCCCGACGAGCTCGTCGCGGTCCTGCCGCCCTCGGTGGTCAGCCGCCTGCGATCGCGCAGCGAGTAGAACTCCCGGCATGACGTCCGTCCTCGTTGTCCGCGGCCACCAGGCCACGCCGTGGGAGCTCCGCCAGTGGGAGGCACTCCCGGACCGCTTCGACGTGTCGTACCTGCGCACGTCGGCGAATGGCTGGGACATCTCGGCGGTCGATCTCCAGCCCGTGCAGGCCAGGACGCTGCGCGACCGCCTACCCAAGGGCCGCGCGGGCGACATCGGCGCGCTGCTGCTGGGAGACCGCTACGGCGACGGGGCCGCCGCGGCCTACCGTGGCGCCGACATCGTGCACGCCGAGGAGCTGTCGTATTGGTTCTCCGCCGACGCCGCCCGCCACAAGGCCGAGCACGGGTTCAAGCTCGTGCAGACCGTGTGGGAGACCCTGCCGTTCGGTGAGACCTACCGCCGCGGTGCGACCGCCAAGTTCCGGGCCGAGGTCCTCGCGGCGACCGATCTGTTCCTGCCCGCGACGGAGCGCGCGAAGGTCGGTCTGCTCCTGGAGGGCGTGCCCGAGGAGAAGATCGTCGTCTGCGCACCGGGGGTCGATGTCGACCGCTTTGCCGATGCCGCCGCGACTCGCCACCGCGCATCGGCCGGGCCGGGCGACGCGAGCGGGCCGAACGCTGCGAGCCATCTGATCCTCTCGCCTGGCCGGCTCGTCTGGGAGAAGGGCCACCATGACGTGATCCGCGCCATCGCGCTCCTGCACAAGGGCATCGTCGCGCTGCCCGAGGGGACGCCCCCGCCGCGGTTGCGCATCGTCGGCGCTGGCCCCGAGGAGGGTCGACTGCGCGCCCATGCCCATGAGTTCGGCGTCGGCGACTTCGTCGAGATCGGCGCTGTGGCGTACGACGCGATGCCCGCCGAGTTCGCGAATGCGTCCGCGCTGCTCCTGGGAAGCCAGTCGTCGGCCGGCGGCGGCTTCCACCCATTCGACATCCCGCGCGCGTTCTGGGAGGAGCAGTTCGGGTTCGTGTTCGTCGAGGCCATGGCTGCAGGCCTCGACGTGATTGCCACCACGAACGGCGCGATCCCCGAAGTCCTCCAGGGCGAGGGGACGCTCGTGGCGGCCGGCGACCACGTCGGCATGGCCCGCGCGCTCGCGGCAGGCCCCCTGTCGCGAGCGCCGGGTGAGCGAGTCGCGTACCCCGCCGCGCTGCTCGAGCACTATTCGATCTCGGCGCTGGCGGATCGCCTCAGCGCGATCTACGACCGGCTCGTCTAGCGCCCGCACGGGCCCCGCGCGGCGGGTCTCCGCGCCGGCCCGGTCCGGTCCCGGTCCGGTCCGGTCCGCAGAGGCCTCGTCGCCTCAGCGTAGGTCCGGACCAGACCCCGGCCTCAGCGCGCGATGCTGCGCAGCAGCGCGAGCGTCTCGGCGGCGGTGCGCTTCCAGGAGAACTCGGCAGCGCGCGTGCGGCCGGCAGCGCGGAGGCGCTGCGCGAGCGGCGCGTCGGTGAGGACGCGCTCGATGCCGGTCGCGATCGCGGCGGTGTCGAGCGGGTCAACGAGCAGGGCGGCGTCGCCGGCGACCTCCGGCAGGCTCGACAGGTTCGAGGTAATGACTGGCGCTCCAGCAGCCATCGCTTCGAGCACCGGCAGCCCGAAGCCCTCGTAGAGCGAGGGGTAGACGAACACGGCGGCGCCGGCGTAGAGCGCGCGGAGCTCGTCCTCTTCGACGCGGCCCAGGAGCTTGGCGCCGCCTTCGTGGGCGGTGCGCAGGATGTCGCTGTCGTCCCAGCCGCGCGGCCCGACGAGGGCCAGGTCGTGCGACGCGCGGAGGGCATCGGGGAGCTGGCCCCACGCGGCGACGAGCCGCTCGAGGTTCTTGCGCGGCTCCAGCGTTCCGACGGCCAGCACGTAGGGCTTCTCGAGGTCCGGGTGGCCGGGGCGTGCCACCGGATCGGCGAAGCTCGCGTCAGCCGCGAGCGGGATCGTCGACGCCTTCTTGCGCGTGTGCGGGAACAGGCGCTGCAGGTCGGCCTGCGTCGCCTCGGAGATGCACGGCAGCGCGGCCGCGCGGCGCAGCGCCGGGCGGATTGTCGCGCGCTCGATCGCGGCCGCACGCGACTGCGCCTGGCCGCCCTCGACGAACGGCACGAGGTCGTAGACGACGACGGCGGTCGGCTTCAGGCAGAACCACGCCGTGAGGTAGGAGTTGGTCGAGAGGAAGACGTCGGTCGCGCGGCTGGCGCGGGCTGCGGCGGCCACGTGCCAGGCCGGGTCCGGGAGCCCGAGCAGGCGCCATGTGAAGCGGGCCGGGTCGAGGTCGCCCCAGGGCTTGCGGGCGTAGAGCACGAAGCGCGTATCGCCGGTCGCGCCGGGTTCGTTCCAGGCGGTCAGCAGTTCGCGCACGTACCGCCCGCGACCCGCCGGCACCTCGGCGGCGGCCCGGGCGTCGACCCCGATCGTGAGCGTCATCGCTCGTAGCTCGTGGCGACCATCGCAAGCGACCGGTCCAGCGACAGCCGCTCGCGGTTGCGCTCCAACCAACCGACGGTCGTTCGCCGCAGCTCGATGCCGCCGTCGACGGCGCGCAAGATGGCGTCGGCCAGCACGTCCGGCTCGATCGACGCGGCGATCTCGCCGTTGAGACCAGGCTCGACGAGTTCGGTCGCCGCGTTGTCGGGGCCGTCGACCACCACCACGGGCACGCCGTGCGTGGCCGCCTCGACGACGACCAGGCCGTAGCCCTCGCGATCGGAGGGCTGCACGATGCAGCTCGCGCCGGCCATGCCCTTCGCGAGCTCGTCTTGGTCGACGAACCCGGGGGCCTCGACGATGCCGGTCAGTCCGAGGCGGTCGATCTCCGCGAGCACCTGCTCGCGGTACGGGCCGTCCCCGTAGAGCGTCGCGCGCAGCGCCGGACGCTGGGCATGGGCGACCGCGAGCGCGGCGACGAGCTGCGGCACGCGCTTCTCCTGCGTATGGCGTCCGGCGTAGACGACCACCGGGTCGGCGGGCGGCGGGACCACCTCCGGCGCGTCGAGCGAGCCGGCGTACAGGCCGGTGAGCACGAGCGGCTCGAGCTTGCGATTGAGCTCGGTGAGGCGCCGGCCATGCATGCGGGAGAGCACGTGCGGCTCCTGCTTGATGTGGGTGCACGCCCGCTGCACGGCCCAGCCAACCTTGCCGCCCTTGGGCCCCAGGTACGCCGCCCAGTACTGCTTCGACCACACCTCGAACCAGTCGCAGACGATCCGGTAGCCGCCGACGCGCCGGGCGACACCGGCCGCGAGCAGACTGAAGAACGGGAACGACGAGGTGTGCACCACGTCGTACTCGCGGCCGTGGCGCAGCAGGTGCCAGAGCACACCCGCACCGAAGCGCAGCGGCGGCCCGATCTTGCGGCGCTCGCCGTCGTAGAGCTCCAGATGGCGCTTGCCGATCCCGATCACACGGATGCCCGGAAGGTCCGGCTCCGATCCCGGCTTCCACTGCGTGAGCGTGAGGTACGTGACCTCGTGGCCGTCGGCGGTGAGGCGCTCGGAGACGTTGCGCAGCCAGCGCTCTCCACCGCCCACCGTCCACGGAAACAGGCAGTCGTACATCACGCAGATCCGCACCCGGCGATCGTCGCAGGTCGACCGCGCTGGCCGATCTCCGCGCCCCCTGCCTCGACCGATCGGGTCCCGGCGACGCCGCGTTCCCGGCGTGTTCGCAACCTTTCCCGGCGCCGGGGGTTCATCGAAGGGTGACCTCAATTCTCTATCGTGGCGGCGTGGCCTCCACGACCGACATGCTCGCGACGCCGACGCACGACACGCCCGCGGGCGACGAATTCACCGTCTCCGTCGTCATCCCGTGCCTCAACGAGGAAGAGAACATCGAGGCCTGCGTCACGCAAGCGCTCGGTGCGATCGCCGCCTCCGGACTCTCCGGCGAGGTCGTCGTCGCCGACAACAACTCCACCGACCGCTCGGCCGAACTCGCCACCGCCGCCGGGGCGCGCGTGGTGCACGTGAGCGAGCGCGGCTACGGCGCGGCATACCTCGGCGGATTCAGGGCCGCGCGTGGCACGTACATCGTGATGGGCGACGCCGACCTCACGTACGACTTCAACGAGGTCCCGAACTTCGTCGAGCGCCTGGAAGCCGGCGCCGACATGGTGATGGGCAACCGGATGAACAACATCGCTCCGGGCGCCATGCCTTGGCTGCACCAGTACATCGGTAACCCGCTGCTGTCGGGCTTCCTCAACCTGCTCTTCAAGACGGGCGTCCGCGACGCACACTGCGGCATGCGCGCGGTCCGTCGCTCGGCGCTGCCCCAGCTCGACCTCCGCACGCCGGGCATGGAGTTCGCCTCCGAGATGGTCATCCGCGCGGCCAAGGAGGACCTGAAGATCGAGCAGTTCGACATCCAGTACTCACCGCGCGGCGGCGAGTCGAAGCTGTCGACCTTCCGCGACGGCTGGCGCCACCTGCGCTTCCTGCTCGCGCACAGCCCCACGTACCTCTTCCTGATCCCGGGCCTCGCGCTCCTGGCCCTCGGCGCGCTCGTGATGATCACCGTCCTCACGGGCATCGACGTCCTCGGCCGTTCGTGGTCGGTGCACACGATGATCGGCGGCTCGCTGCTCGTCGTCGTCGGCGTGCAGGTCGTCTGCCTCGGGCTCACCGCCCACGCCTTCGGCACGTACTACATGAACGAGCAAGATCCGTGGTTCGATCGGATGCGGGCCCGGTTCAGCCTCGAGCACGGCCTGATCGTGGGTGGCCTCGTGATCCTCGTCGGTTTGATCTGGTCGATCGCCGTCGTGCTCCGTTGGGCTGGCGACGACTTCGGCAAGCTCGACGCCGCGAGCCCCGCACTCGCGGCCGCCACGCTGCTCATCGTCGGCGTGCAGATCTTCTTCTCGTCGTTCCTGATCTCGGTGATCGGCCTGCGCCGCCACCAGGAGACCGGCGCGCGGTAACCCGCATCGGCGCCGCTGGACGACGCCGCACCGCCCGACGATCACGACAGGCCCCATCGCTCGCGACGGGCCCTTCGAGGCCTACGCGACCCAGCCACCCGTAGCGACGAGCAGGCCGAGCACCAACAAGAAGCACAGCCCGCCGGCCACGACGCCGGTGAGCGCACTGCGCAGCTCCCCGGCCTTCACGACTGCCGGCACCGCGACCCACCACAGCGCCACCGGAACGAGCCCGATGACGAGGTAGCGGCCCTGCTCCGGCTGGACTCCCCGCGGCCCGATCGCCCCGTACGCGTAGGCGACGAAGGCGATACCGATCAACGGCGTGAGCGCGACCGCGACCGCCGCCAGCTTGCGGCCCACAAGGCGTGCGCGTTCCCGGTACAGGCCGACAAATCCGAGCAGGACCGCGACGACGGTCATCGCGGCGGTCGCGAGACTCACCGACGTCGGCAAGTAGAAGCGATTCCAGCCGAAGCCGCCCCACGTACCCAGCACATAGATCCGATAGAGGGGCACGTCCGGTGGATACAGGTCGGTCTTGAGGTGGATAAACGGGACGAACAGCTGCAGGACGTAGTCGATCTTGAAGATCAACGGCACGGGTGCCGAGGCCTGGCCGGGGGCAACGGGATGCGCGTTGAGCAGCGTCAGCGTCTGCCCGTCGACCAAGCCTGAGGCCGCGGCGAGCACGGCCAGGGTGCCGAAGCCGCCGGCCGCCGCCGCGGCGGCCGCACGGCCGATCTGGAGCGGATCACGCCGCAGGAACCCGGCGACGACGACAGCCACGAGGAACGCCGCGCCGACACCGAAGCCCGACCCCTTCGCGATCGGGAGCACCGCGATCAGGCTTCCCGCCGCGGCGTACCACCACAGTGATCGGCTCGGTTTCACGAGCACCCCGATGACGGCCACGAAGGCGGCGGCCGCGACCACGTTGACGAGCGTGTCGTTGTTGACCGTGCCGCCCACCGACCCGGCGATCGGGAACGTCGCCGCAGCGAGCCCCGCGAGCGCGGCGGCGCGGCGGCGGCCCGGCACCATCAGCGCCGCGGCCCAGGCAGCGAACCCGGCGATCAGCGAGGCCAACAGCGCCGTCACCAGGCGAGCCGCGTAGAGCTGATCCGACAACCCATCCCCGGCGACCTTGATCGCGGGCGCGATGAGCGCGTAATACAGCGCTGAGTGGCCAGAGGCCGACTCGGTGAAGCCGCCGCCGTCGTCGCGCGGGAGGTCATCGGCGTCGTTGACGTCGCGGCGCATCGTCGCCGTGAGCGGGTTGCGGGCACCGCGGTCGATCACGACGGCGTTGTGCCGAAGGACGCTGTAGACCGTGTCGACCTGGGTGGAATAGGGCGGGCGGTTCAGGCTGCGGCCCGGGTCGGCGCGCTTGCCGGTCGTGGCGACGTGCTGGGCGTACGCGAAGTGCTCGGGCTCATCCGGGCCCTGGAAGATCGGCGTGATCGTGGCCCACGTGAACGTGATGCCGAACGCACCGACGACGCACCACAGGCCGACGCGGCGCGCGGAGCGAGCCGGCGCCGTGGCCAGATTCCACAGCAGCAGCGCCAGCGAGGCCGGCACGAGCACCAGGAGCACCAGCCCGATCAGGAATGGCGACATCCCGGAAGGGCTCAGGTGCGAGAGGCTCACGAGGCCGCCACCGAGGCGCTGGAAGCCGGTCGTCGTCTTGCCCGGCACCGCCATGAACCGCACGGTCGGCTCGAGCGACCCGAGCGACACGCCGTTCGCGTAGGCAAAGCCTCCGCCGGCCCGGCGGCTGATCGTCGCCCCCAGGATGTCGACCTGCGGACCAGCACCGACCCGCGCCACGCAAAGCCGCGCGCGCACCTCGCGCTCGACCGGGCGCGCGAGCTTCAGCTCCACGGAACTCACGCCGCCTGGAGGGCTGGCCGGCTCCACGGGAATCCGTTCACCACCCCGAAGATCCAGGAAGCCCTGGAGCCGGGCCGGGACCGACGGCTGGCCGTAGCCGACCGCCAATGCGACCGTGCCCGTGCCAGCCGGCACGACGGTGTCCGACGTGCACACGGTGTCGAGATTGTTGACCAGGGTCGCGATGACGGCGGCCGACCCAACGCCGTTGGAGCCCAGCGGCACCCGCGAACTCTGGCTGAGCTTCAGCGCGATCGCCAATGCCCCCACGACCAGCATGAGGACGGCGACAAGCGTGACGAGACGCCCAGGCGACCGCCACTTGGCGGAACCGAAGGGCACGTCAGCCTCGGTAGATCTCGTCGATCGTCACGAGTGCCGTCAGCGGAACGCCCGCTTTGGCTGCGATGACCTCTGCGCCGCCAGCGAGGCGGTCGAGCACGGTGAGCACGCCGACAACGTTGCGGCCCTCGGCCTGGAGCGCTTCAAGCGCTTGCACCGTCGAGCCGCCGGTCGTGACGACGTCTTCGACCACGAGCAGCCGGTCGGAATCGGTGAGCAGCGGCCCCTCGACGCGACGCTGGAGGCCGTGGGCCTTGCTCTCCTTGCGAACGAAGAAGGCGCGGTCGGCGGTGCGATCGCCGCGAGACGCGGTGCCGTCGCCGAGGCCGGCCAAGCCGGCGCAAGCCACGGGATCGGCGCCCATCGTCATGCCACCGATGGCCGTCGCCCCAAGGCGAATCGCCTCCGCAGCCACGAGCTGCCCGAGCACGCCAAACCACGGCTGGCGCAGGATCGTCCGCTTCGCGTCGACGTAGTACTTCGCCTCTTTGCCGCTGGAGAGCACGACGTCGCCGATGATCAGCGCGTGCTCGGCCAGGCCGCGCGCCAGCTCAAGGCGCGCGGCCGCGAGCTGCGGGCTGCAGAGTTCGGCGGGGAGATCGGTGCGCTCGACGAGCGGCACCAGGGAACGGCGCGTGGACCCGGCTTCGGTCATGCGTAGACGTCGACCTTGGTGCCGTAGCGAACCCACCGGAAGATGCTCATCGCATCCGGGACGGGCACGCGCAGGCAGCCGTGGCTGGCGTTGTAGATCGGGACGCTCTTGTAGCCGTGGATCGCATAACCGCGGATGAAGTACGAGGAGTGCACCATCCCCTTGGCGTTCGTACCGAGGTCCTTGCGGTAGACCGAGAACGACCCCTTGATGGTCGGCGTCGCCGGCGCGCCCGTCGACGTCGGGTAGATCCGTTCGACCTTGCCGCCGTCGCCGATGAGCGCCAGGAGCTGCATGGAGAGGTCAGCTTCGATGTGACGGCCGTGGCCCGGGAAGCGGACGTTCCAGCTGCCCTCACCGCGCGCGAGGCGCTTGGCGAGCGTGGTGTCGTAGGTCGAGGTGCGCGAGAGACCGAGGCGCTTGCGCACCGCGACCAGCGCGCGCTGCGTGCGGCCATCCATCTGCCCGGGGTTGCCGAGCACGTATCCGTGGCGCTTCAGGACCGCCTGCATCATGCGGATCGACCGGTCTGGCGAACCGGGACCGACGCGGCGCGGGATCGCGTCGAACTCCACGACGTCGCCCACGACCCGCCCGGCCACACGAACGCCGACGCGATAGGTGCCGACGGTGTGGGTCTTGACCGGCGACTTGAACGTCGCGACGCCGTTCTCGATCGTCAGCGCGACCTTGCGGCGGTGCGTGATCTTGCCATCGCGAGCGATGCGCACCTCAGCCTCGGTCGAACCATCGGCCGGAGCGGGGAACGACGCCCGCAGGCCAACCGACGCCTTGGGTTCAGCGACAGTGAGCGCGTTGCCGCCATTGACCCGCTCGATCCGAACCGGGGAACCGGGAGCGGGGTTGTGCGGTGCGGCCTGGGCGACGCCACCGAGCGTGACCGAGAAGGCGACCGCCGGAAGGAGCGCCGAGCGGGCTCCCCGGGCGAGGACGGGCGTGAGGTTCATCTGCGAGTTGGAGCCGTAGGGAGAGAGTGGATGGAGCGGACCGGTTGCGGGGTTCGCTACAGAGTGGCGTGTTCCTCGGCGGGCATGCGCGCCGAGTCCTTGGGCACCGGCGGAAAGACCCGCTTGATCCCCTGGCCGATGCCGTACGCCGTGAGGAGCGCAATGACCGGTCCGATCGCAATCAGCCCGTAGATCCAGTCTGCAGCCGGATCGGAATTGAAGCCGGTCGCCATCGCATTATTCACGGCGTGGATGGCGATCGGCACGTAGAGCGACCCGCTCCAGTGATACGCCAAGGCCAGCACGATCCCCAGCAGCATCAGCACGGGCAGGAAGTCGTCCTGTCCACCGCCGAGGTGGACTCCGCCAAACACGAGGCCCGAGATGATCGCGCCGCCGGCCAGGCCGCCGCGCGGCCCCCACTTCGACGTGAGTCCATCGCGCAGCGTGCGGAACAGCAGCCCGCGGAAGAGCAGCTCCTCGGCCACCGGCGCGGCGACGGTAAACAGCAGCGCGAACACCACGTCTTTGAGGATCGCGTCGCCGAAGCCCGTGTCCTGCAGCATCGTGTTGTCGTTCTCCTCCAGGCCGAGCGCCGAGGCGTAGAGCGCGGCGAACACGTAGAAGACGACCACGGCGGCCAGGAGCACACCGATCGAGCGCCCGAGCGGCGCCCTGCGAAGCCCGAGCTGCTCGGGCCGCAGGTGCTTGACGACCAGGAACGGCAGCAGCACGACGATCGCAACCCAGCAGACGTCCTGCATGAGCCCGAACCAGTGGGCGTAGCGCTCGACGATGTCGGTCTCGCTCCCGCCCTCGGAGGCCTTGATGGCCACGACGAGCGCGATCTGCGCCGGAACGATGCCGAACAACGCGACGAGGATGCCGAGCGGCCCGAGCCACCAGCGCCACGGGCGGTCGGAGTCGACCGGTGACGGCTGCGGATCCGGGTGCACGAAGATGGGGCCGCCCGCGACGGGCGCGTACCCAGGCTGGCCACCGGGAATGCCGGGAATGCCCGCGCCGACCGGAGGGCCGCCGCCGGGCTGGACGAAGACCGGCCCGCCGGGGTGCGGCTGCACCGACCGCGGACCTTGCCCGCCGCCAGCGGGCGTTCCATCGGGCTTCACGAACTGCGGCGGCACCTGCCCAGGCGCGGGCCGGTCGGGGTTCACGAAGACGGGCGCACCCTGGCCGGGCGCCGGCTGGCGCGGGCGTTCGAACACCGGCGGGGCGTCGGCCTCGGGGACCGCCCGCTCAGGCTGGCGCTGCGTGACGTCTTCCCAGATCGACGACGAACCATCGTCGCCAGAGCCCTCTGGGCCCGGCTCAGCCGCAGACATCAAGGCTCACCGGGGGCGCGTTCACTCCTGGAGCGTACCGCCGGGAGGATGCCAAGACACCAGTGGAGAGAGCCTTGACGCGACAAGTGTGGCCGCCACCACCGTTGCCACCAGGAGAACGAGCGGTGCCACGTTCGTGAGGCCGGCGTCGATGAGCGCGACGGCGTTGACGATGCAGTGCGCCAGCACGGGGGCTGCGAGTGAGCCGGTGACCATGAGGACGGCCGCGAAGAGGGCGCCGAGCAGGGCGGTGACGACGATGCTGCGCGGACCGACGGTGACGTGCGCCAGCGAGAAGAGCACCGTGGAGGACAGCACCGCGACCACGGGACGCCGCGCTCGCACCCAAGCGCCGACGAGAACACCGCGGAACAGCAGCTCCTCGCCCAGCGGCACGAGTCCGACGAGCACAAAGACCGTGCCGAGGTCCGACCCGATTCCGGCGCCGATACCGAGATCGTCGACTGCGCGGCCCTGGTCCTCCAGACCCGGGAAGAGCGCGCTCACCAGCGGGCCGACCAGGTACGCGCCCAGCGCCGCCGCCAAGCCGAGCGCGATGACCGGCGCGAGCGCCGGTCGCGGACGCGGCTGCGGCTGGGCGCTCGCCAGCGGATCCGGCGTACGCGGACGGTACGTCAGCCGCAGACCCTCGATCAGCAACAACGCCGCCGCCGCGAAGACGATGCCCTGCACGGCGAATTGCACGCGGGTCGAACCGGCCGAGCGGAAGCCAGGCTCGCCCGGGTCGCTGAGCAGCGCCGCGAGGCCGCCGAGCAGCAGCGCCGCGCCGAAGGTGACGACGACGCCGACCGTGGCCCGCGCGGCATCGTCGACGCCCGGGCGGCGACCGAGTGCGACGCGGTGCCGTGCCGGCTCCGGCAGCGGTTCGAATTCGGGACGAGTCATGCGGGCAAGGCCAGGATGGCATCCACAGCTTCGGCAATTCCACTTCCTGGCTCGACCAGGGCGCACGGCATGCCGAGCGCGGCCGCAGCGGAGAGGTCGACGGCGTGGTCGCCGATCATCACGGCGTCGTTCGCCGACGACCCGAGCAGGTCGAGCGCGCGGACCAGCGCGGCGGGATCGGGCTTGGCAGCCCCGACCTCGGCCGAACTCACCACTTCGTCGAAGTACTGACGCAGCCCGACCGCGTGCATCGCCCCGTCGAGCGAGCTGTCCCAGTTGCTCACGACGGCCGTCCGAATGCCGGCCTCCCTCAGCCGCTGAAGCGACCGCTTGGAGTCGGGGAGGACCTCGAACCTGAGGAGGCTCATGAGCACCGAGTGGGCGCGGTCGTGGTCCAACTCGGCCGGAAGATGCTCGCGAAAGACCTCGGCACAGTGGTGGCGGAGCACGGCCACGCTGGCGTGGTCGACGCCCGTCAGGTGCTGGGCGCGGTACTCGCGCACTTCGGCCGCGAGCGCGGCAACCGCCTCGTCTTCGGAAACCACCATCCCGCGGGCGGCCAGCGAGCCGCGGAGCCGCTCGATCGGGCGGTCGAGCCGAAGCAGCGTGCCCATTGCGTCGCACAGAACCGCCGTAGGCCGCACCAGGGGTGGGCTAGGTTGGAACGGCACGTGACGCATATTGAAGCAGCCCTCACTCTCGCCGCAGAAAAGAGCACGAGCGCGGTCGCGATCGACGTCGGCGACTGGATCGGCGCCGCCCTCACGATCGTCCTGACTGCGGCCCTCGTCGTCGGCGTGCGCTGGGCCCTTCGCCAGCGCCAGCCGATGAATCTGAACGTCGACCCTGGGGTCCGGACGCGCATGCGCCTGGTCCAGCGGATGGGCGTCAGTGCGGTCGTCCTGCTCGGGTGCGCGATCGCTGCGGCCCAGCTCGGCGTGCTGCAGGGGATCGCGAGCACGGTGCTCGCGACGTCGGCGATCGGCGCGATCGTGGTCGGGTTTGCCGCGCGCGCCACGCTCGCCAACGCACTCGCTGGCGTCGTCCTCACGATCACCCAGCCGGTGCGCGTCGGCGACCAGGTAAAGGTCGGCGACCACGAGGGGGTCGTGGAAGACGTGACACTCAGCGCGACCGTGCTGCGCACCGTGCACGGCACCACCATCCGGATTCCGAACGAGATGCTCGCCCAAAGCGTCGTCTACAACGACACGATCGCCGGTGGCGGCATCATCCCGGAGACCTGGGTCCTCATCCCGCTCGGGTCGCGCGTGCAGGAAGCGCTCGACATCGCCGCCGACCTGCCGGGCGTCGAGACGACCCGCCTGATGGTGATCGAGGCCGAGGGCTGGAACCGGATCATGGTGCGCGGCGAGCGCTGCGCACCAGGCGATCGCTTCGGCGCCGAGGCCCGTTTGCGGGTCGCCCTCGTGGAAGCCTTGCGGCAGGCCGGGCTCCTCACGAAAGACGCACCGGGGCAGGAAGCGGCGGGGCACCTCTAGAATCCCGCACTGCGCGACTCGCCTGATGGCGGCGCGCGCCCTTCCATGAGCACTCGCCGCACTCGCATCCGCCACAAGAAGCGCCGGAAGGGCTCGTCCAAGCTCGTCCTGGGCCTGTTCGCAGGCATGTTCCTGACGGGGGTCCTGGCCGTCAGCTCGGTGTTCGGATGGATCGTCTACACCGCGACGACCGGCCCCACGATCGAAGAGTTGCAGCCCCGCGACCAGGGGCGTTCGTCAAAGATCTTTGCCGCCGACGGCACCCGCATCGGCTACTTCCAGTCGCGGGCCGTCCGCGAACCGGTGCGCTCGACCGAGATCGTCGACTTCCTGCGGCAGGCCACCGTCGCCGTCGAGGACCGTCGCTTCTACCAGCACAAGGGCGTCGACTTCGAGGGCGTCGTGCGCGCGTCGTTCCGCAACCTCACATCCGGCAAGACCGTCGAAGGCGGCTCCACGCTCACGATGCAGCTCGTCCGCACGCTCTACGCCGACAACGAGCGCAGCATCACCCGCAAGATCCGCGAGGCCAAGCTCGCCGAAGAGCTCGAGAACGTCCACAACGGCCCCGAGGGCAAGAAGTGGATTCTCAACCAGTACCTCAACAACGTCCCGTACGGCACAGCCGGCGGCCAGGAGATCATCGGCGTGCAGGCTGCGGCCCGCGCGTATTACGACAAGCCCGCGCGAGAGCTGTCGCTCGCGCAGTCGGCGATGATCGCCGGCCTCCCGCAGGCACCGACGCAATACAACCCGCTGATCCACCCCGAGGCCGCCAAGCGCCGCCGTGACGACGTGCTCCAGCGGATGCTCGACCAGGGCATGATCTCGCAGGCGCAGTACTCCGGAGCCAAGGCCCAAGAGGTGAACGTGGTGAAGGAGAGTTCGTTCTACTCCACGCGCCAGGAGCAGTTCGTCTTCAACTACGTGAAGAAGCAGCTCATCGCGAAGTACGGCCGCAGCGTCGTGTCGCGCGGCGGGCTGAAGGTCTACACAACGATCGACCTCAAAAAGCAGCGCCAGGCGCGCGCGGCGATCAAGGCCAACCTGACGGGTCCCGACCCGCCATCCGCCGCGATCGTGACGATCGATCCGGCGACGGGCGCGATCGTCGCGATGGCGTCGTCTGGCAACTACTCCGACCGCCAGTTCGACCTCGCGACCCAGGAGAACCGCCAGCCGGGCTCGACGTTCAAGACCATGGCCCTGATGGCTGCGGTCCGCAAGGGCGTGGTGCCGGAGTCGACGACGTACGTGTCCAAGCCGCTCGACATCAAGGACGGCCCGTACGGCGCGATCAAGGTCAAGACCTACGGCGGCACCTACGGCGGCTCGATGAACCTCGTTCGCGCGACGCTCTCGTCCGACAACACCGTCTACATGCAGCTCGCGCTCGACATCGGGCCGGACGCCGTGAAGAAGGCCGCGGTCGACATGGGCATCAAGTCGCTGCTGAAGGGCTACCCGGCCGAGTCGCTCGGTGGCCTGGAGGAGGGCGTCACGCCGCTTGAGATGGCCAACGCGTACGCGACGATCGCGTCCGGCGGCTACAAGAACCAGCCGACCGCGATCTCCAAGGTCGTCTTCCCCGAGAGCCGCACCTACCCGAACGGCCGCACCGACACCTTCAAGCTCAAGCGCGCCAAGACCTTCAAGAACGGCGTGACGGGCGAGGTCACGAAGATCCTCGAGCAGAACGTGCAAGGCGGCACCGGCGTGCGTGCGCAGACGCAGTGCCCGACGGCCGGCAAGACGGGCACGACCGACAACTTCCGCGACGCCTGGTTCGCCGGCTTCACCCCGAAGTACGCGACCGCCATCTGGGTCGGCTATCCCGCGCCGCGCAACGTGCTGATGACCTCGCAGTTCGCGGGCGCTCCGGTCGCGGGCGGCACCTTCCCGGCCCAGATCTGGGGCCAGTACATGAAGGAGGCCCTCAAGGGCCAGCCATGTGGCTCGTTCCGCAAGATCACCGAGCCGGTCACCGGACCGAAGTTCACGGGCCGCTACGCGAGCACCGGCGGGAAGGGCACCGGGGACGACACCGGCGACCCGGACGGCACCACGATCACCACACCGGACACCGTCGGCACCGACGGCGTGAAGAACCCCAACGCGAAGAAGCCGGCGACGACCACCAAGCCCAGCACCGGTACGGGCACGGGCGGGACAGGGACGGGCGGAACTGGAAACGGTGGCACGGGCAACACGGGCAACGGCGGGAACGCATCGCCGGGCACCGGCGGCGTAACGATTCCGGGCCGCGGGCCCGACGGCTGAGCGACCGCCTTTTGGGCCGCTCGGGGCCGCGACGGTGCACACCGCACCGGACCCGCGGCCTCGACGCTGCTAACTTGCCTAGCCGCATGGCCAAGGAAGAAAAAGTCGAATTCGAGGGCGAAGTCGTCGAAGCCCTCCCGAACGCAATGTTCAAGGTGAAGCTCGACAACGACCACGTCGTTCTTGGACACGTCGCCGGCAAGATGCGTCGTTTCCGCATCCGAATCCTTCCGGGTGACCGGGTCCGCGTGGAGCTTTCCCCGTACGACCTGGACCGCGCCCGCATCGTCTACCGCCACCGGTAGACCGCCCGGCCGCGCTGCGGCCACCTATTGCTTCGATCCGCTGGCCCCGGCCACCGGCTCCCTCGTTCGGCCGCATCTGCGGCCGTTCTGCGTTGTGGGGCCAAGCCGGATACGGTCGCCGGTATGCCGCGCCGCAGTGAGTTCGCTTTGATCGCGGCGTTCCGCGAGCGCCTTCCACCGCCGCACCGTGGCGTGCTGGTCGGCAGCGGCGATGATGCGGCGGTCGTCCGAGCCGCCGGCGCCACGAGCGTCGTCTCCGTCGACACGACCGTCGATGGCGTGCACGCCCGCCTCGATCTCGGCGAACCGGGCCAGGCCGCTCGCGACTTTGGCTGGCGCGCGATCACGACGGCGCTGTCGGATCTCGCCGCCTGCGGCGTCGGTCTCCCGAGCATCGAGCGCCAGCTTCAGGACGAGGATGACGAGGAGGAGTCGACGCCCAGCTTCGTCTGGGCGATTCCGCCGGACACCCCGGACGCTCCAGGCATCGAGGCCTACGTCGCCGTGACCCTGCCGAGCGACCTGGACGACGACCGGATCCTCGCGATCGCCGACGGCATGGCCGAGGCCGCGCGCACGTTCGGCGTCAGCGTGATCGGCGGCGACGTGACCAGCGGGCCGGTGGCCGTGATCTCAACGACGGTGGTCGGCTGGCTCGATGACCCGCCGCTGACGCGGGGCCATGCTCGTCCGACGAATCTGGTCGGCCTCACCGGACCGATCGGCGCCGCCGGGGCCGGGCTCGCGTTGGTGACCAGCGAGGCCGTGGATGGCGCTGCGGAGGACGCGGCGGCCGCGCTGCGCTCCGCGTACCAGCGTCCGGTGCCTCAAATGTCGATGGGCGCGGCCCTTCGCCAAGCCGGCGCCACGGCAGCGATCGACCTCTCGGATGGCCTGCTCGCCGACGCCCTGCACGTCGCGGAGGCCAGCGGCATGGTCCTACGTCTGCAGCCAGACGCGATCCCGTTGGCCGCGGGCGTGACCGACATCGCCAATGCCCTCCGGCAGGATCCGTTGCTCTTCGCCCAGTCGGCCGGTGAGGACTTCGTCCTGCTCGTCACCGTCCCGGTTGCTCGCCGGGTCGCCGCCGAAGAGGCCGGCGTGATCGCCTGGATCGGCGAGGTCTTCGCTCCGCTCCCCGACGAGTCGCCGTCCGTCACCGGCCTGCCGACCGACCCGACGGGCCGAGCGGGCCACGACCACCGCGCCTGAGCCCTCAGCCGCTTGGCGTGGCCGCCAGCGAGCCGGTGGTCGGCGCGAGCGCCTTGGCCCAGGGGCCTTTGCTCGGCGGCCGGTACCCGACGAGTTCGGCAAAGACGACGATGCGCTGCGCCGCCGAATAGAGCGGGTGGCACGCCGAGAGCACGAGGCGCTCGCGGCCGATGCGCTCCAGCACCCAGACGTCGGACGGTTTCACGATCCGGTAGCGCGTCACGGCGTACTCAAAGCGACCGTACGGCGTCCCGATGAAGATCTTGTCGCCCTTGCCGAGCCGGTTGACGTTGTGGAACGGCGCGCCGTAGGTCGTGCGATGGCCGGCAATCGCGGTGGTGCCGCCGAGGCCCGGCAGGTCGGTCGTCTCTATGACGCCCGGGCCCTTGCGCAGCGAGGCGGTGTCGGTGCCGTCGACCACGGCGCGGCCGAGCTTCAGCTTCGGGATCGAGATCCGCACCACGGACTGGCCCTTGGGCACCTTGCGACGCACGGAGCGCGCGAGATAGGCCACCTTTTGTTCGCGCTCGGTGAGCGCCGCGAGCGCATCCAGGTCGGCGCGGTCGGGGCCGTCTTCCGCGAGGTCGTCGAGCTCGCCGTTGAGGCCACCCTGCACGAAATGTGCGTACGCGGCCGAGAACGGCTCCTGCCAGACCACCGTGAGCCCAGCGTCGAGCACGAGGGCGATGCCAGCGACCAGGAGGGCGGTGCCGACCGAACGCAGAAAGCGGCGGATCACGCGGTGTAGTTCATCAGGTGCGGTCGAGCGCCGAATCCACGCCCCCGAGGGAGCCTGGTCCGGCGTACGTCACGGGGCCGCGAACGGTGACTTCGCCGTCGCCAAGATCCGTCGAGCGGCCGTGGCGCGCCACGAGGAATGCGGCGATGCAGCACCCGCCGAGCACGGTGAACCAGAGCTGCGCAAACAGGCCGATGTCGCCGGAACTCAGCAGCGCCACGAACCAGGACCCGGCGCTCGTCGCGTCGCCCAGCGGATAGCGGGTGAGGAGGTTTTCCAGCAGCAGGATCAACGGCAACACGCCGACGAAGACCGCCAGCAGCGCCCAGCCGCGCGGCGGCCGCATGCCCGCGTCGAGCACGACCGGCCACAGCAACACCGCCGGCACCATCATCGCTGCCGCGGCCGGATTCACGACCCACGTCAGGAGGGCCGTGAGCACGAGGACGACGGCGAGTCCGAGCGGCGCGGCCGGCGCCGAACTGCGCTGACCGCGCAGGCCGAGCCCGAAGAGCAGCAACGGCCTCAGCACCGCGTGCCCGAGGATCGTGACCGCCGTGAAGATCGCAAGCGGACTCGCCTCGCCGGTCCAGACCGCTGGATCGATCGGACCGCCCGGCAGATCGACCCAACCGAACGAGTCGGCCAGTGCCACCGCCCCGATTCCCAGGAGCTGCGGCAAGCCCAGAATGAGGGTCCAAGCGATCCATCGGCCGACGCGTTGACGCTGGCGACGCGCCCTCGCCAGCCCGTCGACCACGAGCAGCAGCGGCGGCACCAAAAGCGCCAGGACGATCGCGCGGATCGCCCAGTCGGGAATGATCCCGTCGCCGGCGGTCAGGCGCTGCTCAGGCCCGAGGTCGACCGGGCCAGCGTTGTCGATCGCGATGATTGCGCGCAGGAGCGCGCGGCCGTCCATTTCGAGGCGCTCCGCCGTGGGCCGCAGGGCGGCGGGGGCGATCCGATCGCCGGTCGTCGAGAGCAGGACGGCGGGGAGGCCGCTGCGCAGGAGCGGGCCTTGGCCGCCGGTCGTGACGGGCGCCGCCAGGCGCACGAGCTGGGCCGCCGCGCCGGCGCGGGCGTCGCCGACGGGGCGCTCGTCGCGCAGGGACTCCTCGAGTGTGCGCCGCAGCCGCAGCGAGGCGAGCTGCGGCCCGTTGGAGAAGGGCACCACGGGCGTGAGGAGATCGGGCGTGCCGAGCGTGCCGACGACAATCACCGCGCGGACCGGCCGCTCTTCCGCGCTGAGCCGCCGCGCCAGGTCGCGGAATCCCGTTTGGCCGATCGTCCCGCTGACCGACACGAGCACGATCGGATGCTCTACCCGGCGCTTGCCGAGCAGGTTGCTGAGCTGAAGCAGCGTCGCGGTGCCGGTGAGCTCGGCCTTGGAACCAGGCCGCACGCTGTCGCGCGCCGCGGCGATGACGGTGATGCCCTCGGCCTGACCGGGGCGTGTCGCGTAGACCTGCGTCGCGTCGCCCTTCGTGCCGTCGGGCGCGCTGGCCTCAGCGGTCTGCGTGTCGACCTCCAGGCCGTCGGCCGCGAAGCGCGATTTGAGGTCCTCGGCGAGGTCCGCGTCGGCGGCACCCCCGGCCGGCCGGGCCGGGTACACGGCGACGAGCCGGTTGACCTCCTGCTGAGCCACCGCGCCGTCGTAGGCGTCCGGCGCCTGGAACGTCTTGAGCGCCCGGGGACGGTCTCCGACGGAGAATGCTGCGAGCACCACGACGGCCAAAATCGGCAGCACGAAGATGCGCGTGAGTCGAGGGTCGATCACCGCTGACAGACTATGGGTCGTGACCGGCCGACCGCGCATCCTCGTCGTCGACGACGAGCGAGCTATTCAGACCCTCCTCTCCTACCCCCTTGAGGGCGAAGGCTTCGAGGTGATCCAGGCCCTGTCCGGCGAGATGGGCCTCGAGCGATTCGACGACACCGTCGACCTCGTGCTGCTCGACGTGAGCCTCCCGGGCATCGACGGATTCGAGGTCTGCCGCCGCCTGCGCGCGCAGGGCTCCTCGGTCCCGATCATCATGCTCACCGCCCGCACCGACGAGATCGACACCGTGCTCGGCCTGGAGCTCGGTGCCGACGACTACGTGACCAAGCCGTTCTCGATCCGCGAGCTCACGAGCCGCGTGCGCGCCGCCCTGCGGCGGTCGGAGATGCTGCAGCGCGCCGCGTCTGCCCCGCCGACGCCGGACCAGGAACACCTCGAAGTCGGTGACCTCAAGGTCGATCTCGCGGGCCGGTCCGTGCAGGTCCGTGGAGAGGTAGTGCGACTTACGTTCTCGGAATTCGAGATCGTTGCTCTGATGGCCACCTCGCCCGGACGCGTTTTCACGCGAGAGCAGCTCCTCGAACAGGTGTGGGGCGACGCGGAGTACCGCGACCCGCGGACCGTCGACGTCCACATCCGCCACCTGCGCGAGAAGCTCGAGGCGGAGCCCAGCGAGCCGCAGCTCCTGCTCACGGTGCGCGGCGTCGGGTATCAGATCGGCAAGCCGTGACCCAGGCCTCAGGCGACGGCCCCGCCGCGCCTCCACCGGGATCCGGCGACGATCCTGCGCCGACCGGCGACCGCCCCGCCACAGCGTCAGGCCTCCCGCCTGAGGGCCCGCCGATCGACCGGGCGAGCATCGTCGGCGAGGCCATGAGCGACGTCTTTACGACGCCCGCGCCCCGGCGTCGCCCGACGATCGCCAAGTTGCTCTCGCGCATCGCGTTGTTCCGCTGGTTCAAGGGCTCGCTCCCCGGCCGCATCAGCGCGGTCTTCCTCCTGGCCGCCGTCGTCACCGTCGCCGGCCTCCTCTACGCCACGCCGCGCCTGGAGAGTTCGCTCGTGGCGCCGCGCAAGCAGTCGGTTGAGGCGACCCTCACGCTCGGCGTCCCGATTACGCAGAGTCTCGCCAACCGGACCGATGAGAACACTGGCCTGCCGCTCACGATCGACCAGTACCCGAGCGTGCTCACGGCACTCTTCGGCGTTCAGAACGGCCGGCGCGGCATCGGACTTGGCTCCAGCGCGCAGCGCGTCGCGCTGTACAGCGTGACCGGGCCGGTGAAGCGACCGACGATCACCGACCTCGCGGGAACCGATCGCGCGTCCCGGCTCGTCCGTGCGCTCGCCCTGCGACCGGCCGGCCGGACGAGCGGCATCACGACGGTCGACGGTCGACCCCGGATCGAAGCCGCGCAGGTCTTCACGCTGCCAACGGGCCAGCGTCTCGTGCTGTCGGTCTGGCAAGACATCGACGACATCCAGCGCACCGTCGACATCGCCCGCCAGCGCATCCTCGTCGCCGGGATCGGTGGCGCGTCGATCGCCCTGCTGCTCGGGGTGTGGGTCACGACGCGCCTCACGCGGCGTATCCGCACCCTGGAAGCCGGCGCGCGCAAGGTCGCGCGCGGCGATTTCACGGCGCAGTTCCCGGGTGAGGGATCGCTGGAGCTCTCGCAGCTCGCGCGGGCGCTCGACGAGATGCAGAGCCAGCTCGCCGAGCTCGAGACCGCCCGAAGACGCTTCATCGCCACCGCCTCGCACGAGCTGCGCACGCCGCTCTCCACGCTCCAGGGCTTCCTCGAGCTCCTCGAGGACGACGACCTGCCGGCCGAGCGCCGGCGCGAGTTCGTGATGCACGCCAGCCAGCAGGCGCAGCGTCTGGGCAAGCTCGCCAGTGACCTCCTCGATCTGTCGCGGCTCGATGTCGGGTCGGTGAAGGTGCGGCGCGAGCCGGTCGATGTGGGCCTGCTGCTGGAGGGCCTGATCACCGAGTTCCGCGCGGTGTCGGCCCAGGACGGGACGATCATGCGCCGTGAGGTCGACCCGCGGGCCGAAACGGCGCTCATCGACGGCGATCGCGTGCTGCAACTCCTGCGCGCGCTGGTTGACAACGCCCTCACGCACACGCCTCCGGGCACGCCGATCGTGGTCGCGGCCAAGCGTGCCGGGGCGCGCGTTGAGTTCACCGTCGAGGATGCGGGGCCCGGCATCCCGCCGGCGCATCAGCGCGAGATGTTCGAGGCGTTCGTGACCTCCGACGAGACCCGCGGCTCCGGGCTCGGGCTGGCGATCAGCCGCGAGCTGGCCCGCCGCATGCAGGGCGATCTCACCGTGACGTCGGGTCCCGGGTCTACCGTCTTCACCTTGTCGCTCCCCGCCTGACCGCGGCGGAGCTCGCCCGGCCCCCGTCCCCATCCGTTCGGCGGCGCCGTGCGTACGCCCGTCCCGCCGCTCCGTCAGTCTCCCCGCTCCATGCACCTGCCTCGCACCGCTCTCGTCGCCACCTTCCTCGCCGGTGCGGCCTCCGTCGTTGCCCTGCCCGGATGCGGCGGCGATGCTGATCCGAAGCGCGCGGCCGATTCCAAAGCCGACGACACCTCGCGCGCGGCTGGCGTCCCGGGCGCGACCGGCGGCGCACTGGCTGAGGGCGCGGTAAAGCGCGGGCTGCCCAGCGTCGTCGCGGTGTCGGTCAATAGCGGCGGGATCACGCGCACCGGGAGCGGCACCCTCATTGCCGAGGGGACGATCGTCACCGACGCCAAACTGGTCACGACCGCGAGCGGCGCCCCGGCTGCCGGCGTGACCGTGCGCGAGGGCAACGGCGAAGAGCACGCCGGTGTGGTCGACGGCATCGACAAGCTCACCGGTCTGGCCGCGCTGCGCGCCCGCGACCTGACCGCCGTCCCGATTGCCATCGCGTCCGTCGCCCCGGTCGTCCTCGGCCAGGAGGTCGCCGGCCTTGGATTCCTCAGCGCGCGCCGGCCGGCGATGCGCCCCGGCGCGGTCGTTACGACCGATCGCGCGGTGCGGGCCGACGGCATCGCCGAGGTTGGCCTCTTCGAGGCGACGGCCGCACTCGGCGCGCAGGGCTTCGGTGGACCGGTCGTCGACGCCAGGGGCCGCGTCGTGGGGATCACGACGAAGGCACTCGCGTCGATGATCCCCGGCACGGTCGTCGCCCTCCCGGTCGGTTCGGCCAAGCGCATCGCGAAGTCGCTGACCGCGCGCGGTCGCGTTCCTCGTGCGTACCTGGGCGTCGAGACCGTCGGCCTCACGCCGACGCGCGCCGCGGAGCTAAGGCTCAAGACGGCCAGCGGTGTCCTGCTGCGGTCGGTCGTGCCGGGGTCGCCGGCGGCGTTCGTGGCGCTCAAGAAGCCGACCTCCACCGTCACGATCGGCGGGCGGGAAATCCCCGCTGGCGGCGACGTGATCGTCGGCATCGACAAGACCCGCATCGACGAGCCTGAGGACCTGGATCGCGCGCTCGCGAACCGCGCGCCCGGGCGCCGGATCGCGCTGAAGATCATCCGCGGTGACCGGGCCGTGACGGTCAAGGTCACGCTCGGTGAGCGCTGAGCCCGGCTCGCCCCCGCGACCTTCGCCGACCGGCGGTTCTTCACGGGATGCGGCGGGTCGACCCGTAGACTCAGCCCCAGCCGCGGCGCACCAGCCGATCCCGTCGGCGACCCACTTCATGACCGATCCGTCCCCCGCCGACTCCGCCGACGACGCCCGCGAGCAGCCTGTCGTCTTGGTCTCCAACCGCGGGCCGGTCTCCTACGCCGCCGACGGCACGTCCAAGCGCGGCACCGGCGGCCTGGTCACGGCGCTGATGGGCCTCGCGAGCCATCGCCACTCGGTCTGGGTGGCCTCGGCGCTGGGTGAGGGCGACGCGAAGGTCGCCCGCGAGGCCGGCGACGAGCCGATCTCGATCGAGTCGCCCACCGGCGGCACGTTCGACGTGCGTCTGGTCGAGTCGGACGACAAGGCCTACGACCAGTTCTACAACGTGGTCGCGAACCCGATGCTGTGGTTCATCCAGCACTACCTGTGGGATCTGTCGAACGCGCCATACATCCGCCAGGCCGAGATCGACGCGTTCAACGAGGGCTACGTGCAGGTCAATCAGGACCTGGCCGACGCGGTGGTCCAGGAGTACGACCGCGCTGGCGAGCCGGTCGTGATGGTGCACGACTACCACCTGTATCTGCTGCCGAAGCTGGTCCGCGCGGCGCGCCCGGGCGTGTTTCTTCACCACTTCGTGCACATCCCGTGGTCGCAGCCGGACTCGTGGCGCGTGCTCCCCACGAAGATGCGTGAGGCGATCTACGACGGGATCCTGTCGAACGACATCATCGGCTTCCACACCCGCTCGTACCGCTGGAACTTCCTGCAGTGCTGCCGGGATCTGCTCGGCCTGGAGGTCGACTTCGACAAGGGCGTCGTGATTGCGCGCGATGGCCGCCAGGTCTGGGTGCGCGCCTACCCGCTGCCGATCGACTGGCGCCAGACGAAGCGCATCGCCGCGTCGGAGGAGACGCAGAAGCACGAAGTCGAGCTGCTGCGGCGCCGCCGCGAGCATCTGATCATTCGCGTCGATCGCGCTGATCTCTCCAAGAACGTGCTCCGCGGTTTTGCGGCTTTCGACCTCTTCCTGGAGCAGCATCCGGAGTTCCACGAGCGGGTCACCTTCATCGCGCAGCTCATCCCGTCGCGCACCGACGTGCCGGAGTACGCCGAGTACCTGCAGAAGATTGAGGCGCTCGTGGCCGTCGTCAATCACCAGCACGGCACGACCGACTGGATGCCGATCCAGCTCAAGCTCCGCGACAACCTCGAAGAGGCCATGGCGGCCTACAAGCACTACGACGTGCTCCTCGTGAACGCCATGTTCGACGGCATGAACCTCGTCGCGAAGGAGGGCCCGCTCGTGAATACCCGCAACGGCGTGTCGATCCTGAGCGAGAACACCGGCGCCCACGAGGTCCTCGGCGAGCACGCCATCTCGGTCAACCCGTTCGACATCCAGGAGCTCGCCGACGCGTTCTATCGCGCCCTCACGATGAGCGAGTTCGAGCGCGACGTGCGCTGGAAGGGGCTGGAGCGCATCGTGCACTCCACCGACCCGGGCGAATGGATCGACGCGCAGCTCGCCGACATCGAGCGCAAGTCCAGCGGAGCCGAGCCCGAGAGCGTGCCGGCCCCGCACGTGCGCTGAGGGCGCGCTGGCGCTCGTTAGGCGCGGGCGAAGGGCGCGCCGGCCTCGCAGAGCGCAAGAGCGACCATCGACATGAGGTCGTAGGAGGCCTTGCGCGAGACCGCCGCCGGGTTCGGAGCGGGGCGAGGTGCGAGGCGTGGTGTCTTGGGCGATTCGATGATTGAGGTACGCATGGCGAGGTCCTGGAGTTCAGCGGAAGGGTTGGCCGGTGGATCGATCTTCCGCCAGGGCGGCGGAGGCGTCTGTCGTCGTGAACGCGCTGCCTGTGCATCACTGGTGACACAACGCGCGGTGCTGCTTTCGGGGTGGGTCGCTGGAAGTCCGGGAGCACGGTGGCTTGCGTCCGGGATCACAGCCCACCGGCGAACTCTCGGGAGGGCGAGTTCCTCGATGGTGACCGGCGCGGTGCCGACCGCGCGGGCGCAGCCCGCGGCGGCGCCGACGAAGCGGGCGGCGCAGGTGCA
Source organism: Solirubrobacteraceae bacterium (assembly GCA_032119595.1). Taxonomy (GTDB): domain Bacteria; phylum Actinomycetota; class Thermoleophilia; order Solirubrobacterales; family Solirubrobacteraceae; genus JAGIBJ01. The sequence continues at coordinate 1,125,691 of JAUMBQ010000006.1, forward strand.
GGCGGAGCGGCCGACGAGGCTGCCGGCGGGGCGGTTGCCCGCTGCCTGGCTTGGGATCGATCCCGCTTGGCGAGGGCCCTGCGGGCGCGCGCGGCGCGGCGCGCTTTCGCCTTGCGCCTGGCCGCGCGCTCACGTTGAGTGTTCTCGCGGGTCGAGCGGTCGAGGTCGTCTCCGGCAACCGAGGCGGAACTCGATCCGTCTGCGTCGCGAGCTGCCCCGGTTGCGCGGCTCGTTCCACCGCTCGCGCCATCGCCGGCCGCGCCGCGGTGCCCGTCGTCGGTCGAGTCGGCTCCATCGAGGGCCTGCCAGCTCTCGTCGGGCGAAGTCGCGGCCGCCGCCGCTTGTGGCGATGCAGCGTCACGTTCCGCGGCGGGATCGGTTGTGGCTGCAACCACCGGCTGGAGTCCGTCGCCCGGCACGGCATCCGGTGCGTCCGACGACGGGAGCAGCAGCGCTGCCCCCATGAGCACGATGCCGAGGACGAGCGCAAGCGCAGTGCCACCGATCGGGCGCTTCGGCGGGTCTCCATCCGGACCAGGATCGCGCGCGTTCGCACCCCGGCGGCCAGGCACGGCATCGGAGATTGGCGCTGGCGCGGTCGAACGCGAGGAAGAACGAGTCCACATATAGAGAAGAGGCGCTGGCGACCCGAAATTCGCCCCCCTCCGGCACAAAGTCGCCGTCAGCTGGCGCGTCTCCACTCCCCTTCGAGGTGTCGAGACCGGTACGTCCGGCGCCGTTGATACGACTTCTGACCCCCTCGGGCGGCGGCCGGTGTGCTCGCTGCGCTACTCTGCCTGGTCGCATGGCCGCCTCAGCCCCTACTTACGACCTCGTCGCACTGCTCGACCCCACCGTGGATCACGACATTCGTGAAACCCTCTTGGCGGAAGTCGAGCAGCAGATCATCGCCCAGGGCGAACTGGTCGGTGCTCAGGACTGGGGTGTTCGTCCCCTCGCCTTCGAGATCGAAGACGCCAAGGAAGCCGCCTACCACTTGATTCAGTTCAAGGGTCCGGTGCCGCTCCTCACGGAGATCGACCGTCAGCTGAAGATCGCCGACCCGGTCGTGCGCTTCCGCATCATCAAGAACAAGAACAACCAGCCCGAGCCCGTCGCCCCCGGCGATCCGGTCGCTGGCACGGCGGATCGCTCCGACCGCGAGCGGTAGGCCCGAGCGGCCGGTCTCGGGCGCTCACCTCACTCTTCTCGAAGGGCGCCGCAAGGCGCCCTTCGTCGTTCCGGGGCGGATCCCGGATGTCATCCCAAGTGGGTACTCGCCCCGATTCAGGGCCGTAGATTGCGCGCTGTCCGGGGACCTTGCTCCAATGGTGAAGAGGGTCCGACTCGAACCTTTGTTCCCACTTTGCGGCCCTTTGCGGCGACTCTCCGACGAGTCTGCACCAACACTGCGCACCGGGGTTCATCGGGCCGGTTCGGCCCTTAGACTTCGGCCCAAGCGAAGGAGCACCTATGGGTTTTCAGATCAACCAAGTCACCGTCTCGGGCAATTTGACCCGGGAGCCCGAGCAGCGTGCGCTGCCGTCAGGCACGAGCATCACCACGCTCTCGATTGCGCACAACGAGCGCCGCAAGAACCAGCAGAGCGGTGAGTGGGAAGACCGCCCGCACTTCTTCGACGTGACGATCTTCGGCGCGCAGGGCGAGTGGCTCGGCCGCAACGCCACGAAGGGCGACCCGATCACGGTCTCCGGCTCGCTCGAGCAGCAGCGCTGGCAGGACCGCACCACGCAGGAGAACCGCTCGAAGGTCTCGATCGTCGCCCGCGACATCGTCCTCGGCCAGCGCGGCGGCGGCGGCCAGGGCGGCGGAGGCGGCGGCGCTAGCTACGGCCAGCAGTCCGGTGGCGGCCAGGGCTCCTACGGCGGCGGCCAGGGCGGCTACGACCGTGCTCCGGCTGCTCCCGCGGGTGGCGGCTACGGTGGGGCGCCTCGCGAGGCCGCTCCGGCCGGTGGAGGCTCTTACGGTCGCCCGCCCCAGGGTGCCCCGGCTCCGGCCGGCTACGACCGTGGCCGCGACGTCGCCGTCGACACGTCCGATTTCGCGCCCGCGCCCGGTGGCGGCGGCCTGTCGGACCCGGGCGAAGACGACATCCCGTTCTAAACCACTGACCGCTTCCCGCTGACGGCGGGCGCGGGCCGCACGCCGCACACAGGGCGCTCAGCAGAACCCGGGACGCCGCTGCGCGCCCAGAGTCGGCAATCCGGAGTTTCGTTCAAAGGGCCCCGCCTCGTTTGAAGGCCCCGCCTCGCCGTCGCGCGAGGCGGGGCCTTCTCCTTTTGGCCCGGGCGGGGAAGTTGGGTTGGATCTAGCTGGCCATGCCAGGCGAAATCAACCCAGTCTCGCCGCCGTACCCGAGCGGCAAAGTTGGGTTGGATCTAGCTGGCCATGCCAGGCGAAATCAACCCAGTCTCACCGCCGTACCCGAGCGGCGAAGTTGGGTTGGACCTAGCTGGCCATGCCAGCCGAAACCAACCCAGTCTCGTCTGCGCGGCGCCCGGGCGGCGAGCCCTTGAATTCACTTGCGGCGATTCGCCCGGCGACCCTCTAGACTGGGCGAACGCGCTCCGCTGGGGCCGGTCGATTCGCTCGGCCTGCACGCGTAGCGCATGGGGCGGACGACACTCCGGGCACGAGCCTGGCAGTATTCGCCGTCGGCTCGCGGACCTTCCGCGGGCGTTCGCACATCTTTCTTCCTCAGAAGCACTAGTGGCCAAGCAGCGCAACAGCAAGCCGACGGCAAAGCGTCGGGACAAGAAGCTCGGTAGCGGCGTTCGCCGCAAGTCTTGCCCTTTCTGCAAGGACAAGATCGTCGACATCGACTACAAGGACACGACGACTCTTCAGAAGTTCGTGTCTGAGCGTGGCAAGATCCGCACGCGTCGGATCACGGGCAACTGCCGCAAGCATCAGGCCGATATGGCCGCTGCGGTGAAGCGTTCGCGCGAGCTCTCGCTCCTGCCGTACGTCGTTGAGACCGTCCGTGAGACCCGCGCCGGCCGTGCCGACCGCGGTGAACGCGGCGGTGGCGGCGACAAGGGCGATAAGGGCGGCGACCGCAGCGCCGAGAAGGCGGAGTAGTCATGGCCCAGGTCATCCTCCTCAAGGACGTCGATCAGCTCGGTGCCAAGGGCGACGTCGTCGACGTCACCAAGGGCTACCTGCGCAACTTCCTCCTGCCGCGCAAGCTCGCCTCCCACGCGACCGACTCGGCCATCGCGGCCGCGACGAAGCGCATGGAAGAGGAAGAGCGCCAGAAGCGCGAGGCCATCGAGCGCTCCCAGGAGAACGCTGTCACCCTCGGTCGCACGGTGCTCACCATCGAGCAGCAGGCCGGCGAAGACGGTCGCCTCTTCGGCTCCGTCACCGCACAGGACATCGCTGACGCGATCAAGGACGCCCGCGGCATCAAGGTCGAAAAGACCGCCGTGCGCCTCCCGGAAGCGATCAAGACGGTCGGCACGCACATGGTTGAAGTCGAGGTTCCCGGCGGCGCCGTGGCCACGCTCAAGACCATGGTCGTCGCAAAGAGCTAACCGCTCCCCGCACCAAGATTCGCCAGTGAGGCCCCGCAGCAATGCGGGGCCTCACTGCGTTCTGGGGTCAAACACGGCGCCACCTGCGCCAGACTTGGCGGTATGTCCCGCCCCGCCTTCACCATCGAGCGGCTCGCCGCGGCCGACCTCGATGCCGTCGAGCCGCTTTGGAATGACCTGCGCGAGCACCACGCCGCCGCCGCGCCCGACTTCGGTCCGCCCCGCTCGCGCGAGGATTCCTGGAACGTGCGCCGGGCCAGCTACGAGCAGTGGCTGGCGATCCCGACGTCGTTCTGCCTGGTCGCACGCGACGATGCCGGCCAGGCCATCGGCTACGCGATGGTGAAGATCGACGGCCCCGAAGCCATCTGGGCGACCGACATCTCCGGCTCGCTCGAAACGCTCTCCGTCCGCTCCGGCACCCGCAGCCTCGGCGTCGGGAGCGCGCTGATCGGCGAGGTCCGCGCGGAACTCGCGCGCCGCGGCATCAAGGGCATGTCGATCCACGTACTTCACCCCAACGAAGCCGGACACCGCTTCTACGCCCGGCACGGCTTCGAAACCGTCGTCGACATCGTCTGGGGCGACACCAAGCCCTAGGGCCCTGGATGTTGGGCTCTGTCTCCCTCGCTGACCGCGGCAAACGGAGCCCACGACGGTCAGGCGGGCGGCGCCCTGGATGTTGGGCTCTGTTTCCTTCGCTGACCGCGGCAAACGGAGCCCACGGCGGTCGGGTGGAGGTCGGCGTCGGCGTGAAACCGGCCCGGCTGCGCCGAGTGGGGAGTGCTGGCGCAGTTTCTTCGAGCTATTTGCGTAAACGCCGGCTTCCGGGTGCGCGGTGGATCGTCAGACTCGGCGGTTCCGTCCGGTGGCGTCGTTAGCGTCCCCCGGTCCTCCCTTCCTCCCAAGGTTTTCGCCCACTTCATGGACCAGACCTACAGCGCACCGCCGCAGCCCGCCCAGGGCGGTGGCCTCGGCGGCCCTCAGCCGCATTCGTTCGACGCCGAGCGTGCCGTGCTCGGCGCGCTGCTGCTGTCCGAGCGGGCGATGTACACGCTGATCATCGAGGAGGGCCTCAAGCCGGAGAACTTCTACTCGCGCCGCCACCAGCACGTCTTCCGGGCGATGCGCGCGCTCTACGACCAGGGCGAGCCGTTTGATCGCCTCACCGTGATCGACTGGCTCGAGCAGCACGCCGTGCTCGAAGACGCCGGCGGCCCGGCGACGCTCGACGAGCTCGGTGGCCCGATCACCGCAGCCGGCAACGTGCGCCAGTACGCCCGCATCGTGCGCGACCACGCCCTGATGCGCGGCCTGCTCACGGTCACGGCCGACATCCAGGTCGCCGTCGGCGAGCGCCGGTCCACTCCGCGCGAGCTCGTCGAGTACGCCGAGCGCGCGATCCTGCAAGTCGCCCACGACGACACCCAGAAGGACTTCCGCTCCCTGAGCGAGGTGCTCCAGGACGAAACCGAGAAGCTCCACGCGCTGAGCATCAACGGCGAGGAGATGACCGGCATCCCGACCGGCTTCACCGACCTCGACAAGGTGACCGGCGGCTTCCAGCGCGGCAACCTCATCATCATCGCCGCCCGCCCGGCCATGGGAAAGTCGGCGTTCGTCACCAATATCGCCGAGCATGCAGCGCTGAACGGCCACGGCGTCGCCCTGTTCTCGATGGAGATGGGTGAAGGCGAGCTCGCCCAGCGGTTCCTTGCGTCGCAGGCCAAGGTCCGCGGCGACGACCTACGCCGCGGTCGGATCACGCCAAACAAGTGGCCCAAGATCCTCGAAGCCAGCAACCGCCTCGCGCAGGCGCCGCTCTTCATCGACGACACCTCCGACATCTCGATCCTCGAAGTGCGCGCCAAAGCCCGACGACTGCACCAGCGCCACAAGCTCGGCATGGTGATCGTCGACTACCTCCAGCTCATGCGAGCCGGCGCCGACGCCGACAACCGCGTCCAGGCCGTCGGCGAGATGTCGCGTGGCCTCAAGATCCTCGCGCGCGAACTCGAAGTGCCCGTCGTCGCGCTGTCGCAGCTCAGCCGCCAGCTCGAGAACCGCGGCGCCTCGATCGAATCCAAGAAGCCCCAGCTCTCCGACCTGCGTGAATCGGGCCAGATCGAGCAGGACGCCGACATCGTGATGTTCCTCTTCCGCGAGGAGTACTACGACCCGGAGACCGAAAACAAGGGCCTGGCCGAGGTCATCATCGCCAAGCACCGCAACGGCGGCCTCGACACCATCAAGCTCACCTTCCTCGGCGAATATCTGAAGTTCGCGAACTACGTGTCGCCCGAGCGGTACGGCGAATGATGCCGATCCGCCGGTTCGGGCCGACCACGCCGGGCCGCCGCCCGGGCCTGGGTGCAGATCACCGAGTTGTTCGCGGCAATCGCGGCCCAGGCTCCGCTGGGGCGACGCGGCCCGCCGGAACGCCGGTCGCCGTACGACCGCTGACCGGGCTAGCGTGATCAGCCGATGAGCTGGCGCTGCCCGTACGACCGCTGCGAGGGCAACGGCTTCGTCTACGACGAAGAGAAGAACATCGCGACCGACTGCGAATGCCGTCCGCAGATGATCGCCCAGAACCGCGCGTCGCGCCTGCGCGCGCGGATCCCGCGCAAGTACGCGAACGTCGATTTCAACACGCCGCCGGTCACCGACATGCCGCCCGCGGTCGTGCGCGTCGTCAAGCGCTACGTCGATCAACTTAATGAGCGCCTGAACGAGGGCCGCGGGCTTTGGTTCGAAGGCCCGCAGGGCACGGGCAAGACGACGCTCGCGATGCTCGTGAGCAAGCACGCGCTCGCCGCGGGCCGGTCGACCGCGATCTACTCGGTGCCCCGGATCCTGTCGGAGATGCGCGGCACGTTCGACGACGACGCCGAGTTCGGCTCCATCGAACTCATCGACCGCCTCACCGAGGTCGAGCTGCTGCAGCTCGACGACCTCGGCGCCGAACGCACGAGCCCGTGGGTGCTCGAGCAGCTCTACTCGGTGATCAACGCGCGCTACGAAGCCCAGCGCGCCGTGATCGTGACGACCAACCTGGGCCGCGAAGAACTCATCGAGCAGGTCGGCGCGCGGACCGTGTCCCGGCTGACGGAGATGTGCGACGTCATCCCGCTGTATGGCGAGGATCGACGGCTCGCGACGAGCGATCTCGCGTCCCCGTCCAGCAGCCCGCTCGGGCCGCAGTTCGGCCGTCCGGCTCAGCCGGTCGCGCCATCGCTCGGCCGCAGCGCCGCCCAGCGCGGCGCAGCCTCGCCCTCTGCCCCCGCCACGTGGAGTTCACCGGCGCCCGCCGCGAACCTCGAACCCCCGTCCTGGAGCCGCAGCGCCGCCGGTGAAGACGAGCGCGTGCTGTGCGAAGACGGCAACCGATACACCGTCGAACGCCCCTCTTGGAGCGACCGTTCGGCGCCGTGGCCGCCCTCCCCTCCGGTCGGGCTGCAAGGCAGCACCCGTCGCGGGCCCTCCGAACTCTAGAATCGGTCCGACATGCCAGGCATCGTGATCGTGGGCGCCCAATGGGGCGATGAAGGCAAGGGCAAGCTTGTCGACCTGATGGCCGAAAAGGCCGATGGCGTCATCCGCTACCAGGGCGGCAACAACGCCGGCCACACGATCGTCCACGGCGACGTGACGTGGAAGTTCCACCTGATCCCGTCCGGGATCCTGTACTCCAACAAGCCGTGCATGATCGGCAACGGCGTCGTGATCGACCCGGTCGTGCTGATCGGCGAACTCGACGGCCTCAAGAGCCGCGGCGTCGACCTGTCCGGCCTCAAGATCAGCGCCAACGCGCACCTGATCATGCCGTACCACCTGATGCTCGACACGGCTGGCGAAGCCCGCCTCGGCAAGCTGCAGATCGGCACCACGCGCCGCGGCATCGGCCCGGCCTACATGGACAAGGCCGCACGCCTCGGCATCCGCGTGCAAGACCTTCTCGACGAGAAGATCCTGAAGAAGAAGATTGCTGCCGCGCTGGCCCCCAAGAAGGCCCAGTTGCGCGACTGGGAGAAGGATCCGGCCCTGGATCTGCAGTCGATGACGGAGGAGTACCTCGCGTACGGCAACCGCATCGAGCAGTACATCACCGATACCGCCAAGCTCGTGCACGTCGAGCTCAAGAAGGGCGGCACGATCATCTTCGAGGGCGCCCAGGGCGCGATGCTCGACATCGACCACGGCACGTACCCGTTCGTCACGTCGAGCAACCCGATCGCGGGCGCGGCCTGCGTCGGCGCCGGCGTCGGCCCGCTCGCCATCAACGAGGTCTGGGGCGTCGCCAAGGCGTACGCCACGCGCGTCGGTGCCGGCCCGTTCCCGACCGAACTCGAAAACGAGTTCGGCGAACAGCTCCGCACCGCCGGCGGCGAATTCGGCACCACGACTGGTCGCCCGCGCCGCACCGGCTGGCTCGACCTCGTCCAGCTCAAGTACGCCGCGCGCATCAACGGCTTTTCACACCTCGTCGTCACCAAGCTCGACGTACTCTCCGGCCTCGGCGATCTCAAGCTCTGCACGAGCTACAAGACCAACACGGGCGCCGAACTCGACGACTTCCCTTACCACCAGAGCGTCGTCCACCACCTGGAGCCGGTCTACACCACGCTCCCGGGCTGGGACGAGGACCTCACCAAGGTGCGCAGTGAGTCGGACCTGCCCGACACCGCGCGCGAGTACCTCGCGTTCATCGCGAACTTCGTCGAAGTACCGGTCGCCCTCGTCGGCGTCGGTCCGGCGCGCGACCAGATCATCGAACTGACGAACTAAGGCTCCGCCCGCGTCGTCCCGCGGGCGGCGTCCATGCCTACGTTCGGTCCTGGTGACCGGCGCTGACGACCAGTGAATGCGCGCCGAGTCCGCGGCGCCCTGGACGCTTCGCGCGCCCCTCAGCTCGCCAAGCCGCTCAGCACCATCAATCGCTCGAGGTCGCACGAGTCCGGCGGATGCAATTCCTGCACCGGCGCCCCCGCCTCATCGCGGATCGAGACCGTCACGCGCTCGGAACCACCGAGCTCGAAGGCCACTCTCAGGCCCGCATCTTCGAGGCGATCGCAGAGACGCGCCGCCTCTGCGATCTCCTCGTAGAGTCGGTCCCTGGCCAGGGCGTCCGCTGGGTCGTCCTGCAGCTGACGTCCGGTGGTAAGACCGCCGTCCAGTACGCGCAATGCGCTCACGTGCTGGGTTTCCTTTGTGGGTGAAGTGAATCCGGTCATTTGTCCCCCCGGGTCGTCCGTGACCCGGTCATCCCTTCCAGCGTCCTGCCGGTCGGTCTGCTCCAAAGTTCGGTGCGACGAACGCCCAACTTGAAGCTGCTCGACATTCGGCGTCGGTCACCCCGGACGAGTGTCCACGTACACCGTTACAGCCCGGACGTCCGTCTAGTCGCGGAAGGTTCGTCCGATCGGGAGCCGAAGCCGTCCCACGACGACGACCGGCGGCACTGGACGTTCGTCGTATTTTTCCCGTATGTGCTCTCGCGCACGGGGAGTAGCGTCGAAAGGACTCATACCTCCGGTCGTCCCCGGGTCCCAGTTCCCAGTCCAGTCCAGTCAGTCGAGTTACCCATGGCTTCACCTGCAGTTCGTCGCGACAGCGACGCCACTCTCCGCCTTTGGAACGAGTACAAGCGCACCGGCAACGCCGCGACGCGCGACCGCATCGTTCTGACCTTTGCCCCGCTCGTGAAGTACATCGTGTACCGCAAGGTCCGCGAGATGCCGGCCCGCTGCGACGTCGACGACTTCATCTCGGTCGGCCTGGAAGCGCTCATGCGCTCGATCGACCGCTTCGACCCGACCAAGGGCGCGACCCTTGAGCAGTACGCCTGGACCCGCATCCACGGCGCCGTCCTCGACGAGCTTCGCCGCAACGACTGGGCCCCGCGCTCGGTGCGCCGCTGGGAGCGCGACATCGAGAAGGCCGGCGAGGAGTTCACCGCGCTCCACGGCCGCCATCCCACGGAGGACGAGCTCTGCGAAGCCCTTCACTGTGAGAAGAAGGAGCTGCGCCAGCGCGCCCAGGAGATCTCCCGCTCCGACGTGACGAGCCTCAACACGCTCGTCGTCGGCGAAGAGGAGACGTCGATCGAGCGCATCGACACCCTTCCGTGCTCCGACCGCCGCCTCGACCCGGAGCACCAGGCCGGCGTCACCGCCGGCAAGGAGCGCTTCCGCCAGGCGTTCGCCGAACTCTCCCAGCGTGAGCGCGAAGTCGTCGTGCTGCTCTACGTGAAGGGCATGACCCTCGCGGAGATCGGCTCGATTCTCGGCGTGTCCGAGAGCCGCGTCTGCCAGATCCACACGCAGCTCAAGAAGCGCCTGCGTGCGACCCTCAACGATGACGCCGCCATGATGCAGCTCGTCGCCGCCTAACACCTTCCGCTCAGTACCGGCCCTCGGGCCAGGCTGATCCCGGCTCACTCCCCCCGAGCTCGCAAACCGCCCGCGCCACCGCGCGGGCGTTGCGCGTTCTTGGGCCGAGCGGATCCGTCCAGCGGCGCGCAGACAGCGATCCAGCGCATTACCGTCACGAGCATGCAGGCCCGCCGACTCCTTCTGACCCTGGCCGCGATCGCGACGCTCGTCGCGGCCGGGTCGGTGCCAGCGCCGGCCAAGGCTGCCACGCGCAACCTCACGGTCGCGGTTCCCAAGCGGCTCTTCACGTACCGCGCCTTTGCGGTGGTGTGGAAGGGCGACACGGGGCCGAGCGAGCGCTTCGGCGGCGGGTTTGCCGTGCGCAACCGGTTCCTGCGCGGCACGCGCGCCTGCCCAGCGGGCGGCGAGGCCAAGGCGAGCCTGATCGCCAGCGAAGCCGGCTCTGCGAACGTGTTCCACGACGGCGCGTTCCGCGGTGCCGAGCAGACCTACTTCAAGAAGGCCGGAACCGTTCGCCTCTGCAGCTACCTGACCAAGGCGGGGGCCGTCGGGGTCTACGAACTGCTTTACACCAAGACCTTCGCGGTGAAGTCGCTGCCCAAGACGGCCAAACGCAAGATCAAGAGCGAGCCGCTGACCGACGGGACCTACACCGCGACCGGATCGAGCGTGTTCGGCGGCCTGGCCGGGGCGTCGCTGACGTTCGTCGTAGCTGGTCGCAAGGTCGTGTCGGTCACGGCCACCGGGATTCCAAACACCGGCTGCACCACCGAGGTCCCGTCGCCGACGAAGATCCCGGATGCCTTCACGTCTCAGGTCGCCGAGGCTGGCAGCACCAACGCAATCCTCGGCATCCGCATCTTCGCCCGCTTCACCGCCACCGAGCCAGCGAGCTCCGTCAGCCTCGTCGCCGGCGCGCGCTCACGCACCGAGATCCACGGGACGGTCACCGCCGACAGCGCCGACGCGTCCTGCCGCGGCGGCTACGGCTTCGTCGCCAAACGATAGGCGGCAGGGGCGCTGCCGAAGCCCCCGAAGGGCGCGGGCAACTTGGTCGACTGGAAAGCGTCACCTGCGCCAGCCGCCTAGGCGCGCTCGAGCGCTCTCAGGTGCTTCTTGAACGCTCGGCGGCCGCGGCGGGTGAAGCCGAGGATGGGTCGGCCCTCGGGGTCGCGATGGAGCTTGCGCGCGAGGCGCACCTCCAGCAACGCTGGCGCGACGTCCACCCAGACGTCCGGAGGAAGGCCGAGGCGATCGGCCAGCACATCCGGTTTGACGCGAGCCGAGAGGATCAGGGCAGCGCCGAGCTGCAGGGCCGGTGTCGACGCGAACGGGCCCAGTGCAGCCCTCGGCTCCAGGATGAGTGGACTGGGCGACCGACGCCGGCGGTCGAACGAGGCGGCCCACCGCGCCTTGCCCCATAGGTGAACGGCGGCGGCAGCGAAGCCGAGCGGCAAGCCAATCCACCACACGTCCGTCGCGCGGGTGGCGTAGTTGGTGCCGACCATCACGACCACCAGATTCACCGCGCCGACGTACTGCGGGTTGCCGGCTCGCGGCATCCTGCGCGGCGCGATGTGCAGCCCTGCGGCGTGCTCGCGTCCACGCTCAGCCACCAACCCACTAACCGCCAGCGCTACAAACGCGAGGATTACCGCGAGGCCCGCCGAGCGCGGACCCACCTCGCGAAGGACGTCGCTCCCGAGCAGCATCAGGAAGACCGGGAAGAGCCACACCCGCACCCACGACACCCGCGGGTTGGCCGCAACGAGCAGATCGCGGATCCCGCGCTGGGTCTCGTCGACGATCGCGAGGGCCGCTGCCGGTCCCGGTGCCACGCTCGGGGCATCAGGCACCGTCTCCACGCAACGGACCGTACCGGCCGGACCGTTCCGCAGACCTGCGACTCGCGGAACCCGTCGCGCGCCGCGCGGTGGAGCATCACCACCCCGACGCTCGGGCCACCACGACCCCGACCAGGCGTGGCCCATCACCGGGCACGGTCGTTCACTTAGGGTTGGCGCATGACTGCTCGCCGCTTGATTCCGCTGCTCGCCATCGCCGTCGCCATGCCAGCCCTCCCCGCTGCCGCGAGCGCGCGCGGGCTGTCGGTGTCGCTGCCGAAATCGATCACCCAGAACCGCTCGTTCGCGTACACGTGGGAGGGCGACACCGGTCCGACCCCCGAGATCGGCGGCGGCTCGATCGTGCGCGTGATCTTCGTGCGCGGCAAGAAGGCCTGCCCGGCCAACGCGGAGACCAGCGCCTCGACGATCGCGGCCGTCGGCGGCAGCGACAATGTCTTCCATGCCGGCAGCTTCCGCGGCGCCGACCAGGTCTACATCAGCACCTCTGGCACGGTGCGCGTGTGCGGCTACATCAGCACGCCGGGCACGATCGAGACGTACGAGAAGCTCTTCACCAAGACGCTGCGCGTCAAGGCGCTCCCGAGGCGCGCCAAGTACGACTTCAACGCCGACCGCCTCAAGGACGGCACCTACAAGGCCGGCCCCGGCGACATCCTCGGCGGCACGCCGGAGAGTTCCCTCACGTTCGTCGTGGCGAAGGCCGTCGTGGTGTCGGTGACGGCCACCGGCATTCCGAACACGGCCTGCTCGGCGAGCTTCCCGACGCAGACGCCCATCGCCCCGACGGTCACGAGCAGCACGCCCGAGTTCTCGCCGAACCGCATCATCGGCGAGTCGATCGGCGCGAACTTCACCGCGCCGACGGGCAACGTGTCGCTGCAGGCGGGCGCCAAGTCGTCCAAGGCGATCCACGGGTCGCTCACCGAAGACAGCGTCGACGGCTCGTGCCGCGGCGGCTTCGGCTTCATCGCCAAGCGCTCCTAGGACTCCCCCACAGGTCGAGCGGCCCGGCACTGAGGACCGGGCCGCTCGACCGCCGGTTTCCGTTCAGCAGGGCGGTCCGTCCGTCGCGGGGCGCGAGGTCCGCTCGGTCATCGTGCGGCCGTCGGCCAGTTTCACCGTCACGTCGATGCGCACAGGATCGCCAGCGCCTGGGATCACGACCGGGTCGTGGTCATCGGCCGGGGTCGGCGGTTCATGAGCGCGCTAGGCCGCTCCCCGGTGGCTGCGCCGTAGGAGTCTGCCCACGCTCTCATAGTGGGCCGCAGGCGAGGCTCCAGCCGGGCGCCCCTCGACGTTCAGGTGCCGTCGATCACAGCCCGCAAGGCCGCGATGTGCTCGCGATAGGCGGCCAAGCCCTCGTTGGTTAGCGAGAGCCACGTCGTCCGGCGCCCACTGAGGACGGACTTCCGCGACTTCGCGTACCCCGCCTCCACCAGCGCAGCGACATGTTTGGACAAGACGGAGTCACTCACTTGGAGTTCTTCGCGGGCCTTCACGAACTCTAGCTCGTTGAGCACTGCGAGCATGGCCGCCAGGCGCAGGCGCGCGGGCGGATGGATCAGCGGGTCTAGACCTGTCACGCCTGTCCTCGGAAAGCGGTCAGCCAGCGCCTGGCGTAGGCGACCTGGATCGCTGCACCGACTGGCGCCACGATCACACCGAGCCACCACGCTCCGGTGTCGTCGGCGATGCCGGAAACGGCAATAGAGAGTGCGCCCATCGACCCGATCATCAGCAGACTCAGTCCCGAGCCTGGACCCCGGAAGGCATGCACGCGGATTCCGTTTCGGGCCTGAAAGCCCGCGGCCGAGACGGCAGCCGTGACGACCGCGCAGAAGCCGATCGCGCCAAACACGACCGTGACGACCCTCGGGGCCGCCCCCGACCCAACACCCGCGAGCAGCATCAACCCCGCGCCCATGAACGCAACAAGCGGAAGGTACGCCTTGGGGTAGACCACGCTCTCGACCATGCTGCGGCGCGCCAGCGTCGCAGCATCAAGCGCATCCGCAGCCGTTGTGGGATCGGGGGTCGGCCGGCTGCGGTGACTTTCCATATTGGAAAGCATAGCCGATACTTTCCGATTTGGAAAGTAGTCGTCGATGCCGTCATGGGCGCCCGGTTGCAGGCTCGGCAAGCCCGCTGCCAGCGTCGCGCCGCCGACCTGGGAACAATGGAGGCGTGGAGCCGACCACTGGGCCGACGATCCTTGCTGATCGCTACCGACTCGATGCCCAGGTTGGGGCGGGTGGAATGTCGACGGTCTACCGCGCCTTCGACACCGTCCTGGAGCGCACGGTGGCGATCAAATCGATGCTGCGGACGGTCGCCACCGACTCCGATTCGCTCGAGCGTTTCCGCCGTGAAGCGCGGGCCGTGGCGCAGCTCAACCACCCGCACATCGTGCAGGTGATCGACGTCGGCGAGGACCGCCGGGCGCCGTTCATCGTCTTTGAATACGTCGCGGGCGAAACGCTCAAGGCGCGCATCCGGCGCCTCGGCCGGCTCCCCGTCACCGAGGCGATCGCCTACGCCATCGAGATCGCGCGAGCGCTGCAGGCCGCCCACGAGAAGGGGATCGTCCACCGCGACGTCAAGCCTCAGAACGTGCTGATCGATGAAGACGGCCGCGCGAAGGTGACCGACTTCGGCATCGCGCGCACGCTCGAGGAGGACGGCCTCACCGCCGACGGCCGCGTGCTCGGCACCACCGACTACGTCAGCCCCGAGCAGGCGCTCGGCAAGCGGGTCGGACCGCGAAGCGATCTCTACTCCCTCGGCATCGTGCTCTACGAGATGCTGATCGGCGACGTCCCATTCAAGGGCGAGAACCAGGTCGCAGTCGCAATGCGCCACGTCCGCGAAGAGCTTCCCGACGTGCAGCTCATGCGGCCCGGGATCTCGGTCGCGCTCGCACAGCTCCTGGATCGACTCACGGCCAAGGAGCCGGATCGCCGACCCGCCGATTCGGCCGCGGCCATCGCCGACCTGGAGGACGTGCTCGCGATCGAGAGCGCTCGCAGCGGCGTGGCGCCCGGGCAGGCGACGGAGATCCTGCGGTCGCTGCCGGCCGCGACCCGCAATCGCGTGCCGCTGAGGACGCGGTTCGGGAAGCCGTCGGCCGGGGCGATCGCGCTCGTGGTGCTGATCGGAATCGTCGTGTTCATCCTTGCCGTCTTCGGCGTCTTCAGCACCGCCGAGCGCGGCACCGGCGCGAAGCGCAGCGTGTTGCCACCAGAGAAGAACGAGCGTGAGGTGTCGGTCGGGCAGACCTCGGCGCGCGCCTACGACCCGTTCGGCACCGGCGATCTGCGCGACGAGCACGACGAGCAGGCGCAGTTCATCGTCGACGGCAGCGCCCAGACCACCTGGACCACCGAGGCCTACAGCGCCAAGACGCTGTCGCCCAAGCCTGGCGTCGGCATCTACATCGACGCCAAGCCGGGCGTGAAGGCCAGCAAGATCGAGATCCAGTCGGAGACGACCGGCTGGAGCGGCGAGATCTACGCGGCGCCGAACGGCGGCATCCCGCAGACGGTGCCAGGAAACGGCTGGGTGAAGTCGGCGACGATCACGGATGCGGGCCGGACCCTGAAGATTCCGCTCGACGGCACCGCCAGCAAGAACTATCGGTACTTCCTGGTCTGGATCACGGCACTTCCGCCGGAGTCCGAGACCGTCGCCCTGCGGGAAGTTGTCCTCACCAAGACGGTTACGGAGTAGCGCATGTTCGGCGTTCTGAACCTCGGCCCGGCGGCCTCCGCGTTCCGGCGTGGCTTCGACGTGGTCTTCGAGATCAGCCCCAAGTGGCTGCGCGACCACCACCCGGCCGAGTCGCTGGGCGAGTCGCTCGAGAAGTCGGGCGAGATGACCTCCGTCATCCGGAACCTTCAGCGGTCCGGGTGGGTGTGGTCGACGGACGACACGCACCCCGAGGCGCACGCCCGCCTGATCGCGCCGGCGGAGCTTCGCCCAAGCGGCGGTGCGCTGACGGCGGCGGCGGGCCGGACGGGTCGCCTGCATGTGAACGTCGCGATCGATCGCGACTTCCACTTGACCCGCGCGCAGACGTGGCTCGCGCCCCGCGGCCTCAGCGGCGACACCCTCGTGCTCAGCGACGGCAAGCTCACCCTCCTGATCGACGGCCACAGCAGCGGCCGCGTCGGCGCCAGCGAGTGGGCCGCTCCGACGTACCAACAGTGGCTGCGGCATCTGGAGCCGAGTCGCGCCGTCACGCTGTTTGCGACGCGAGATCCCATCGCGATCCTCGACGCGCTGGTCGAACACCGCGAGCAGCTCGCGGACCCTGAGCTGGCGGCTTCGCTGCTGCGGCGCTGAGGGGGCTACTTCGCTGCATCGGCGCCTTAGCAGGCGCTGACGGCGCGAATGCAGCTACGGCGCTGAAGGCAACCTGAGGGAGCGGCTGCGGCGCTGAGGGCAACCTGAGGGAGCGGCTGCGGCTGCGGGTTCGCTGATCCGTTCGGCTGCGGCGACTTGGCGTTGGCGGGCGGGAGTCAGCGTCGGACGCGGAGGTTTCGGGCCCCTCACACCGAGGGCGGACCGCGGCCGTGGGAGTTGGCGGCGCGTTGGCGGCTTGCTCGGCCTGCGTCGCGGGTGGTTTGGCACGGGCGGGCCGGAGGCGGCGCCGCTTGAAGGCTTGAGTCTGCCCGCCCCGACGAGCGGGCTGCGGCGAATCCGGCCCCCACCGCCGACCGCGGGCGCGTTCCGGTCGTCGCCACGAAGAATCGTCCTCACCGCCAGCGCGTCGGCCGGCCCCGAGCGCCAACGGCGCACATGCGCCCGCACCCCACGGAGACCGGTTCTATCGCCGGTTCAGCCCGTCAATAACAATGCACCTGGAAATAGGGGGTGATTTGTACTGAAACGGTCAGACAAACTCACGCCCTATTCCCTGGTGCATCGCCAATAGCGCCGAAACACTCGGCCCCAGCCGCCCCGGCGGCCAAGTCGACGCCAACTCCCCCCGGCCACCCTCCGCCCTCGGTGTGAAAGGGCCCGAATACCTCACAACCAGCGCCGACTCCCGCCCGCCCACGCCAAAGCGCCGCATCCCAAAGCGCCGCTCGCCAAAGCCCCCGGCGCCGGCCTCGGCCACCAACTCCTCACGGCCGGCAACACGCCACGGCCTGCGTCCGCCCTCGTCGCGAACGCTTCTGGCCCGACTCAAGGCCTGCCACAGCTACCCGAGAGATTGGATGAGACGCAATATGCGCCAGCGTTTCCAATTGGGCTAAAGCTCTCCGCCTGGGATGCCGATGACATCAGTACGGCCTCGCACATGCGGGGCCTTTCTCGTTCACGGGGCCTTTCTCGCTCCCGGGGCCGCACCCATGCAGGGCTGCTCGTCCCGAGACCTCGCTCAAGCGGGGTCCGCGGTGGCACCCGTTGGCTGCGCGTGCTCATCGCCTCGCTTCTTTGGGCCTCGTCGTTCGGGGGTCCTCACTCGGGCCGCCCGGCCGGTCAGTAGTGGTAGCGGCAGGCGGCGATGCGGATCTCGCCGTCGACGAAGCGGTAGACGAGGCGGTGCTCGTCCGTGATGCGGCGAGACCAGTAGCCCTTGAATCCGTGTCTCAGCAACTCGGGCTTGCCGATGCCCTCGTTGCCGTTGCGTGCAACGGCTTCGATGAGCACATTGATTCGCTTCAGCACCTTACGATCCTGGGCCTGCCACCAGAGGTAGTCGTCCCAGCCGCGGGTTGAGAACGCGACAATCACTCGATGAGTTCGCGCTCGGTGCCGCGCCCGGCTTCGAGTTCATCGATGGACTCAAGCAATCGTTGAGCATTCTTGGGACTACGAAGCAGGTAGAGGGACTCCTTCATCGACTGGTAGTCCTCAAGCGACACGATCACGACCGGCTCTCGGCCAGCCCGGGTGATAATGACCTCTTCGCGGTCGTTAATCACGGCGTCAAGGGTCGCCGCGTAGTTCGCGCGTGACTCGCTGTAGGTCATGGTCTTCATGGTCGCTCCGGGAGTTGCGTACAAGAAACTGTACGCCGCGGCACGAGGAGTGTCCACAATCGCCCGAATCACGAAGCGCAGGCTCGGCGTCGGAAACCACATAGATGGAACCGTACGGCCCGATTTGTGCCGAAACACCCTCCTTCCGCACCGAATATGCACGGAGATCGGTGGGGCTCCAACGAGCGGGCGGCTCAGCTGATGGGCAGGCGGCGCGGGCGCGCCAGGGCGACCGCGAGGAGCTCGTCGAGGAGGTCGCCGTAGGACAGGCCGGAGGCGGCCCAGAGACGGGAGTAGACCGAGGTGGCGGTGAAGCCCGGCAGGGTGTTGATCTCGTTGAGGAGCACCTGCTCGCCGGCCGGCTTGGTGAGGTCGACGAAGCAGTCGACGCGGGCCAGGCCATGGTTGCCGGCGTGGGCGTAAGCGCGCAGGCAAAGGTCGCGCACCTGCGCGGCGACGTCGTCCGGGAGCGGCGCGGGCACGATGAGATCCATGCCACCCGGGGTGTATTTGGCCTCGTGGTCGTACCAGCCACCGGTGTTCACGACGATCTGGCCGGGATCGCTGACCTTCGTGTCGCCAGGGGGGCCACCGAGGACGGCACACTCGATCTCAGCACCGGTCGCGGCGGCCTCAATGATCACGCGGGAGTCGATCGCAAAGCAGCGCTCGATGGCAGGGCCCAGCTCGGCGTCGTCCTCCACGGGCTCCATGCCCAGCGACGAGCCACCGCACGCTGCCTTGACCCACCAGGGCTTCGCCAGACGCGACGCCTCGGCGGCCACGACCTCCGGCTCCGCGGCCCAGCGATCGACGCTCACGCTCACGTAGTCGACCTGCGGCAAGCCGGCGGCCTTCGCGGAATCCTTGAAGGCGAGCTTGTCGAGCGACAGCGCACTGGACAACACCCCCGAGCCGACGTACGGCACGTCGAGCAGCTCCAGGAGGCCCTGCACGGAGCCGTCCTCGCCGCCCGGCCCGTGGAGCACCGGGAAGACGCAGTCGGCCTCCAGCAGGCCGCCGCCGGGCGACAGCGTGATCGCGGCGCCATCGACGAGCCAGCTGCCGTCGAGCGCGAGGACAACCTGGACCACCTCGTGGCCCTGCGCGCGCAAGCCCTCGGCCACCGCCTCGGCACCGCGCAACGAGACCTCATGCTCCGGCGATCGACCGCCACCCAGCACCGCAACCCTCACGGCGTGGTGCTCTCGGGCGTGGTCTCGACCGGCGCGGTGAACTTGCCGACGACGATCGTCACCGGGGAGCCCTTGTCGCGCTCGGCACCGGCGGCCGGGTCGCTTGAGATGACCTTGCCATCCTGCGTCTCATCGGTGACTTCCTCGGTCGTGGTCGACACGCCGAAGCTTGCCGCCTGCAGCACCTTCGTCGCGCGCGCCTGGGAGAACCCGATCACGTCCGGGACGGTCTCAGTCGTTGGCTCCGACGCCACCCGCACCGTGACGGTCTGCCCCACACGGACGGATGTCCCGCCCTGCGGATCCGTGCTGAGAACGGTGCCGACCTCCTTGTCCTCAGACTCCACGTCCACGACGCTCGCCACCAGCCCAAGCTCGGCGAGCTGGGCCCGCGCGGCCTCGACGGGCTGCCCGACGAGATCCGGCAAGTCGACCTTCTTGGCTCCGCTCGACACGACGATCGTGACCGGCCGATTGAGCTGAGCGATCGAGCCGCCAGACGGCGACGTCTCGATCACGTCGCCACTGTCGACCTCTTCGCTGGCTTCTCGCCGCACCTTCGTCGTGAAGCCGACGCTCTCGATGCGGTCGCGCGCCACCTCCAGCGTCTCGCCGGAGACATCGGGAACTGTCCCCGTCCCTGCCCCCTGCGACACGGTGATACGCACCACCGAGCCCTTCTCCGCCTGCTCGCCGCCGACCGGCTGCTGCGAGACGACCGTGTCTTCCCGAGCCGACGACAGACGCTTGGTGACGCGCACCTCAAAGCCCTGCTTCTCCAGCGTGTCCTGCGCGATCGCGGCCTCAGCGTTCACGACATCCGGCACGGTGACGCGCTGCGTGTTGCCGAGAAGCAAGGCCGCGATGACGGCGCCGATGATCGCAAGCGACAGCAGCGCAATCGCCCACGGCCGCTTGTACCAAGGCTGACGATCCAGGTCGCGCACGCCGATGACCGGCACGGCGCCGGTGTTGCCACGACGATCTGCGGCGCGGCGATCCGCGCCGGTCATCGCATGCTCACCCGTCGGCGGCGCATAGACCGGGGCGATGCCGCGGCGGGCGTCGGCCAGCGCGGCCAAGAACGCGTCGGCGTCGGCGAAGCGATCCGACGGGCGCTTGGCCATCGCGCGCATCACGACGGCGTCGAGCGCCGGGGAGATCTCGGGGACGATCGAGCGCGGCGAACGCGGCTCGTTGTTGACATGGGCGAGCGCGATCGAGACGGCGGTGTCGCCCTCGAACGGCGTGCGGCCCGTGAGCATTTCGTAGAGCACCACGCCGACGGCGTAGAGATCGGTGCGCGGCGTGATGACCTCGCCCTGGGCCTGCTCAGGCGCGATGTAGTGCGCGGTCCCGAGGATGGACCCGGTCGCCGTCATGTCGGATGCGCCGCGGCGCGCGATGCCGAAGTCGGTGACCTTCGGCGCGCCGAGGTCGTCGAGGATCACGTTGTGCGGCTTGAGGTCGCGGTGGATGATCCCGTCGCGGTGGGCGGCGCGCACGGCCCGCAGGATCGCGTCGGCGAGGTCGATCGCCTCGCCGGGCTCGATGCGGCCCTCCGCGATGATCCGCTCCTTGAGCGTCGGGCCCTCGAGCAGCTCCATGGCGATGTACCACGTGCCATCCCACGAGCCCGTGTCATAGATCGACACGATTCCGGGGTGCTGAAGCTGCGCGGCGGCTTTGGCTTCACGGCGGAAGCGCTCGACGAACTCAGCATCCTCGGCGTACTGCGAGTGCAGCACCTTCACGGCGACCTTGCGACCGAGTTGGATGTCCTCGGCGCGATAGACGACGGCCATCCCGCCCGCACCGATCTGGGCTTCCACCTGGTAGCGGCCGGCAATCACGGAGCCGGGGCCAATGCGCTGGGTCACAGGGCGGCCTCCATCATGGCCTTGGCGATCGGAGCGGCGTCAACGCCGCCGGTGCCGCCGACGGTCTTCTCGATCGTGACCGCGACGGCCACCCGAGGATTGCCCGCCGGAGCGAACCCGATGAACCACGGCTGGGTGATGTTGTTGGGGATATCGATCTCCGCGCTGCCTGTCTTGCCGGCGACCCGGAGCCCTGCCAGAGCGGCTGCGGTTCCGGTGCCTTCCTTCACGACGTTCTCCATCATGGCGGCAAGCTCGTCGGCATCGCGCTCTGACATCGCGCGGCCAGCACTCTTGCCGTCGCCAAGGCTCGAAAGCGTGCGGCCGTCGGGGTCGGTGACGCGCTCCACGGTCGCCAGGCGCGGCCGGTCGCCGTGGCGCGCAATCGTCGCGGCGACCGTCGCCATTTGCAGCGGCGTGACGCGCAGTCGCTCCTGGCCGATCGCGACGCGAGCGATGTCGACGTCCTCGTCGACCGGAATCAGCTTGCTGCCGCCTCTGCTGTACTCGCCGCTGATCACCAGCTGGTCCTTGGGGTAGTCGATGATCGGGATCTTGCCAAAGCCATAACGCGCCATCTGCTCGGCGATCGGCTCGGGGCCCAGGTCCTCGGCGATCCGCGCGAAGGCCGTGTTGACCGAATTGGTGAGTGCCGCGGTGAGGGTGATGTCGCCGAAGCTCTTCTGACCGAAGTTGTTGAGGTCGACGGTCTCGACCTTCAGCGGCGACTGACCACTGATCATCGAGTCCGGCGTGTACTTGCCAGACCCGAGCGCCGCCGAGGTCGTGACGACCTTGAAGGTCGAGCCCGGCGGGTACGCCCCGGCCGTTGCGCGGTTGAAGATCGGGCTGTTGCTTCGGTCGGTCAGGATCCGCTGGCGGGCCTCCGCGCGGTTCATGTCGTTCGGGTCGTAGTTCGGGAAGCTGGCCATCGCCAGGATGCCGCCGGTCTGCGTGTCGATCGCGACCGCGGCGCCCTTGCGGCCATTGAGGCCCGCGAGGGCGGCGCGCTGGACGGCCGGATCGAGCGTGGCCGTCACGTCGTTGCCGCGCTCGTTGTTGCCACGCAGCGCGCTCAGCAGGGTGGCCGCGCTGCGCACCTTGCCGGTGAGGTCGTCGTTATGGGCCTTCTCGAGGCCTGCGAGGCCCGCGTTGGTGTACGCGTATCCAATGAGCTGCGAGGCCTGCTGAGCCGCCTGGGAGTACCGGCGCACGTACGTCCCGTTCTCGCGCTTCACCGACCGAGCCAGCATCGTGCCGTCCGACGCGCGAATCGTGCCGCGCGGAACGCGCTCGGTCTTGAGCTGTTCACGCGCGTTCAGCGTGTTGTCGTTCAGGGCGTCAGCCTCAAACACCGACCAGCGCACCGTGCCCGCGATGAGCAGGAAGAACAGGCCGAGTACGACCACGAACATGCGCCGGATGCCCTGGTTCATGCCCAGGCCCCTTGGCGCGCGCGGTCGAGGTCCTCGCGGGTGTCGCGACGGGCGCGATCAGACACGAGCAGCAGCAGCGCGAGCAGCATGAAGTTGGCGACGATCGACGAGCCGCCCGCCGACACGAACGGCAGCGTGACGCCCGTCAGCGGGATGACCTTCGTGACGCCGCCGACGATCACGAACACCTGCAGCGCAAACACCGTCGACAGGCCGGCCGCGAGCAGCTTGGAGAACGAGTCGTGGGCGACGAGCGCGACCTTGAAGCCGCGCCACGCGATCAGCAGGTAGATCATCAGCAGCCCGACGGCGCCGATCAGCCCGACCTCGTTCACGATCAGCGCGTAGATGAAGTCGTTCTGGGCCGCCGGGAGGATCAGGTGGAGGCCGTCGTCGTCCTTGGGTGCCAATTCGAGGATCGCGCCGCCAAGGCCCTGGCCGAGGAATCCACCGTCGGCCTGGGAGAACAGCGACTGCGCGAGCTGGCCGCTGCCGCCGATCGGCTTGTTGAAGAGTTCGGGGTCGAGCGGGTCCTGCCAGGCCGCGACGCGGTCCTGGATGGTCGGCCGCAGCTCGTAGAGCATGCGTGCACCGAGCGCGAACATCGTGAGCCCGGCGACCGGGTAGAGCAATCGCCCAGTAGCGATGTAAAGCATCCCGAGGCCGACGCCGAAGTACATGATCGCGGAGCCGATGTCCTGGATCACGAACAGCATCAGCATCGTCATGCCCCACACCGCGAGGAGCGGCAGCAGGTACTTGAGCGGCGGCAGGATCCCGAACGGGCCGCGGGCCTCCTGCACCAGCAGCTGGCGGTTGTCGGCCAGGTACGACGCGAGGTAGAGGACCAGGCAGATCTTCGCGATTTCGGTCGGCTGGAACGAGATCGGACCGAGCACGACCGACAGGTACGCGCCACGCTCCTCCTGCCCGATGCCCGGGATGCGCGGCGCCAGCAGCAAGATCACGCCGGCCAGCGCGAGCAGGTTCCGGTAGTCGCGCAGGACGCGGTAGTCCTTCTTGAGCGCAAAGATCGTGGCGGAGAACGCGCCGATCCCGATGATGAACCAGGTGCCTTGCTGGCGGGCGAGATCCTCGTCGATCCGGTACAGCTCGACGAGCCCGAAGCACGCAAGCACCGCGATCAGCGGCAGCAGGTACGGGTCGGCGTCCGGGAGCGCGACGGTCGCGATCGTGTGGGCGACGATGCAGAGGCCGAGGAAGCCGGCGCCGTAGAGGAGCGAAAGGTCGCTGAGCTGGCCACCGTCGTTGGCGAACACGGAGGCGAAGCCGATCGCGACCAGCAGCGAGGCTGGGATCAGCAGCGCCAGATCGCGGAGGCGACGCAGGATCAAGGCGTCGCGCTGAGTTCGTCGCGCTCGACGGCCTTGATGAGGTCCTGGGCGTCGTCGCCGCTGCGGAGCTTGTGATCCAGGAGCGTCTTGCGGCGGGCCTCGTCGACCGACGTGATCGGGACACCGGAACGGTAGACGGAGCGGTACATCTTCACGCCGAACGGCAGGTCGTACGGGGCGCCCTGGTAGATCGCGACGAAGCCATCCTTGGTCCCGATGAAGTAGGTGACGCGGGTCGCGACCCAGGTGGAAAGCGCGATGATCCCGACGGTGAAGAAGGTCGCGAGGGTGGCCGCGATCGCCTTGCCACGACGCCGGGAGCGCGGCTTCTTGGCCTTCGGGTCGCGGGCCTTCAGGCGCTCGGTGCGGCGCGGCGCGGCCTCCGCGGCGGCGCGCACATCGTCGGTGGCCAGGCGCTCCTGCATCAGCGGATCGGAGGAACCGGTCGGCTGGTCCTCGCCGTCGAGGCGGACCGCGGGGCCGATGGTGGTCTCCTGGTCGTCCGGCTCGACGACCTCGTCGCTCGTGTCGCCCACGCGCAGCAGCACGACGGTGATGTTGTCGCGGCCTCCCGCGGCGTTGGCAGCCGCGATGAGCGAGCGGCCGGCGGTATCGAGCTTGGTGTTCTTGACGATCAGCTCGCCGATGCGCGTCTCGGGAATCATCGACGTGAGGCCGTCGGAGCAGAGCAGGACGATGTCGCCGCGCTCAAGCTTGAACTCGCGCACGTCGACCTCGACGTTCGAGTCCGGGCCGAGCGCGCGGGTGATGATCGAGCGCTGCGGGTGGTTGGCGGCCTCCTCGGCGGTCAGCTTGCCGCTGCGCCGCATCTCCTCCACGAGCGAGTGATCCTCGGTCAGCCGGCGCAGGCTCCCCCCGCGCACCAGGTAGGCGCGGCTGTCGCCCACATGCGCGACCGTGAGTGCGTCCTCACCGACGTATGCCGCGGTGACGGTCGTGCCCATGCCGGACAGGTCGACGTCGCTGAGCTGCGCGTCGTGGACCGCGCGGTTGGCGCGCCGCACGAGCTCGACGAGCCGCGACCGGACCACGCCATCTTCGACGCCTAGGGCGATCACGTCGATCGCGGTGCGCGACGCGATCTCACCGGCCTTCGCGCCACCCATGCCGTCGGCAACCGCGAACAGCGGCGAGCGGCTGAGAAGGGCGTCTTCGTTCGCCCGGCGCTGGCGGCCGGTGTCGGTGAAGGCGGCGTGCTCGACGACTCTGAGCACGTCAGTCGGCCCCGTGGAATGCATGCGTGAGATCGGCCATCGGGTTAGTCGCGGTACTCAAAGACGGTGTCGCCGATGGCGATTTGGTCGCCGGCGCGCAGCGACACGGGGCCTTCGAGCTGCTCGCCGTTGATGAACGTACCGTTCGTGGAGCCGAGATCCTCGATCACCGCGTGGCCAGCCGTGAGCTCGATCCGCGCGTGGCGGGAGGACGCAAAGGAGTCCTCGAAGGAGATCTCGACGTCGCCCCGCCCGAGCGTCGTGCGCTGAGGGAGGTCGTATTCGAGACCAGCGCGCTGGCCTTGCATGCGCTTGATGATGAGGCGAGGAGCGGCGCCGCGCGCCACTTCGGCCGTCGGCGGGCCGACTGCGGCGTGGAATCCGGTCGCGTCCGAGGGCGGCGGGGCGGCGACGAGAAGTTCGTCGTCGCGCAGGTCTCGCAGGGCGCTGCGAGCCACCCAGACGACGAAGAGGAAGAGAACCGCGACGAAGGCGAGCTTCAGCGCGAAGGTAACGGGCTCGAGGAGCACGGAGCTAGCGGACCTCGATGATCGCCGCCGCGTGGCCGAGCTTCAGGCGCTGTCCGGGCTGCAGGCGGCGCGGCTGCTCGAGCGAGTGGCCGTCGAGCTCGCTGCCGTTGGTCGAGCCGAGGTCGGTGGCGAACCAGCCCTGCGCGTCGCGGCGCAGCTCGCAGTGCTGGCGAGACACGCTCGGGTCGGAGATCACGATGTCGGCGGTGCGGCTGCGGCCGAGCACCACGCGGTCGCCGGTGAGCTCGTGCGGGGTGCCATCGACGAGCAGCGTCGTCTCCGGCGGGCGCGGGGCCTGGCGCGGCGGGATCACCGGCGGGGCGAACTGCGGGCGCGACTGGCGCTGAAGGGTCGGGTCGATCCACGGCACGCCGCCGGGAATCGGCGCGGGCGAACCGGGCTCTGGCGGGCGGGGCGCGCTTGGGCGATACGGCTGCTCGCGGGGACGAGGCGGGCGCGGCTCGCGCGGCGCTTGGGCCTCGGGCTCCCAGCCGTCGACGGGCTCGAGCCAGTCGGCCGCGTGGGCCGGCTCGGCATCGGGCGCCGGCTGATCGGCGACTTCACGCGCGGCGGGCGAATGCGGCGCCGACTCGCGCGGTGCAGGCTCTTCCCACTCGTCGTCGCCCGAGTCGCCGGGTTCCGGTTCGCGCTCCGGGGCGTTGAAGGGGTCGCCGGAGTAGGGATCTTCGTAGGGCGCGTCATCGACCCGGCCGACGGCCGACGGCGGCTCGTACCCAGCCGACGCCGGCGTGGAACCCAGGCGCGGCTGGTCTCCGTCGTCGAATCGCGGCTCGGGTGCGGAGGCACGCAGGGCAGCGTCCGCTTGGGCGCTGGGCTCGCGCGGACGATCCTGGATCGAGGCTGGGCGCCGCGCCGCCTGCGGTGCAGCCGCGACGGCATCGGGCCGCGGCGGGGCCTCTTCGGCGCTGATCGGCGCCGTGCGCGCTTCGATGCCGAACTCGCCAAGGCGCAGACGCTGGTCGGTGCGGAACTCCACCAGCGGGCGACGCACGAGCACGAGGCGCTCGCGGCGCGCGTGCTCCAGCAGGTAGGCGCCGAGCTCCTCGGCGATCGAGCCTTCGACGCCCGCGTATCGGCTGCGGTCGTCCGGCGAGAGATACACGAGGTAGTCCGTCGGCGCGTACGTACGCGACAGCGAAACGCGCTTGTTGATCTCCATCTCGCGGGCGAGCTTGCGGGCGATCTCGGTCGGGCGGACCTCGGTGCGGAACACGCGACCGATCGTCCCCTCGACGAGGCCGCTCAACGATTGCTCGAGGTTGCGCAGGAGCGCCATCCGCCGCATGGTAATGGCGAGCGCCCGGGTGGCGCTCAGGGCCAGGTGCAAGCGGGGTGGTCAGCGAGGCGCTCGCTGAGCCGAGAAGGAGCCTGATCCACGGTCCGAAGCTCCGCCAGCGCTGGCGTCTCAGTCCACGGGCCCGCGCACCGGGAAGTCGCGGTCTCAGTCCACGGGCCCGCGCACCGCAAGGTCGCGGTCCCGGGCGACGGCTCGCGCGACGACCACGATGGCCGCTGCCGCCGCCGGACCGGCCCAGAGCAGGAGTTCGCCGGTCGCGAGGTGCGCGCCGACCATGGCGCCACCGACGGCACCGGTCCAGGCGGCCGCGGCGATGAAGTCGGCGCCGAAGGTGCGTCCGCGAACGACCACACCCAGCAGGACTGCGGCGACCGCCCAGATGCCCGCCAGCGGCAGCACGAACTCGGTGGCGACCACCGTCAGGTCGCCAGCGGGGACGTCGAGGAGCGGCACGCTGGTCGCGGTGGCAACGACCGCCGCCACGACGGCTCCGTGCAGGGCCAGCGCGATGCGCAGCGCGTGCGTTGGCGCGAGGGCCGCGAGCGCGGGCCACGCCGCCGGCGCGCTCACCACCGTGAGTCCCGCGGCCAACCCGCCAGCCGGCCACAGCGAGCCGCGGCCTGGGTACAGCGCGATCGGCGCGAGTCCGGCAATCGCAGCGAGGAGGGCTGCCGTCTCATCGCGCGAGGTGAGCAGGACGACAGCCGTGATGGCGATCCCGATCCACGTCAAGCGCGGGAGCACGAACGCGGCGACCGCGATCCCAGCCAACGCGGAGGGCGCGGAGGCGCCGTCGGAGATCGCGAACAGCGCTGCCGCCGCACCGGCCGTGCCCAGCAGTCGCAGCGGCAGCCGTGGGAGCCGCCCGCGCGAGGCGGGGGCGGGCTCCGGCCAGCGCTGCGCGTCGTCGCCGGGACGGTCGATGGGGTCGCCGGCCCAGCCCTGCGGCGTGGGGCCAGGCTCGAGTCCCGCGCTGCGTCGACGGCGTCCGAACCGTTCCCGCTCGCCTGGGTCGCCGATCGGCTCGTGCCCCGGCCGGGGCAGATAGGGAACGAGCTGGTCGTCGCCGCCGCGCGGATCGACCACGGTGGCGACCGGCGCCGCGGGCCGATACTCGGTCCGGCCTCCGGGCTCTGGCCGATGCTCCGTGTGTCCGCCTGGCGGGGGCGCCATCGGCGGATACCCGGCGTCGTCGCGCGCCTCGCGGCCCCGGTCGCGGTTTGGGTCCTCGCCAGCCCGAGGCTCACGCGGCGTCATTCGCCCACCGTGCCGGTCGTCCAGGCGCGTTACGCCGGTCTCGCCTCCGCCGCGTCCGACCGGCGCCCCGGACGCCAGCGCCGCGAGCCGGCGCAGGCCCTCGTCGAGATCGACCAGTCCGCCGCGCTGGTCCGGGTCGAGTTCCAGGCAGCAGTCGATCGCGGCGTGGATCGACGATGGGAGGTCTGGCCGAAGCCGTGCAAGCGGCGGGACCGAGTTCAGCGCCCGCGCCGCCGTCTCGGCCGCCGTCGTGCCGCGGCGCGGATTCACGCCCGCGAGCGCTTCGTACACCACCACGGCCAGGGCGAAAACATCCGCAGGCGCCCCGGCGCGATGGCCGCGGGCCTGCTCGGGCGCCATGTACGCCATGGTGCCGACCACGTCGCCGACGGCGGTCAGCGTCTCGGCCCCCGCCAGCGCGGCAACGCCGAAGTCGGTGAGCTTGGCCCACGCACCCGCGCGCCGCGGATCGGCTGGGCAGAGGATGTTGGCCGGCTTGACGTCGCGGTGCACGACGCCGTGCTGATGGGCGTGCGCAAGCCCTCGAACGATCGACCCAGCGAAGCGCGCGATGTCGAGCTCGGGCACGTCTCCGGTCCGAAGCACGGCCCGCAAGTCCGCGCCCTCGACGAGCTCCGACACGATGATCCACCCTTCGGGCGTGGCCTCGGCCTCCAGCAGCCGCACGATCGCCGGATGCTTCAGCCTGGCCGACGTCATCGCCTCACGCTCAGCGCGGGCCCCTTCCGCACGGACGCGTTTCACCGCCACGAACTGCCCGGTTTCCACGTCGCGCGCTCGTGACACGACGCCCATGCCACCGCGACCGATCACGCCGAGGAGCTCGTACCGACCGAGCAGGAGTCCGCCGGCGCGGGGCCAGGGAAGCTCGTCGTCGACGGGGTGCATGGGGTGAGTCTGCTGGATCTCTCGGTGCTCGCCCGCCGGTACCGTCGGAGCGAGGCGGCGGTGAAGCGGCCGTAGCGGTGGCCGGATCCAAGGTCGCTGTGCAGGAGATTCGCCGCTGCCGAGGAACCCCCTTTCGGACTTTCCGGGGACGCGACCTTCATACTGCGCCCTGGGTTCTGCCAACGGACCCGCCTTTTTCGTGGCCTTCTTCGACGACGACCCGCCAACCCAGCAGCGGCGCTCCCCTGGGCCGCCGCCTCCGCCGCGCCCGCCGCGTGGACCTCGCACGTCCAAAGACCAGCAGGACATCATGACCCGCCGCATCGTGGCGGGCCTGCTTGCGGTGTTGCTCCTGGGCGCTTTTGCCCTGCTGATCAACGGCTGCGTGAAGTCGAGCCGGATCAACGGTCTCAAGGACTACAGCCAGGAGGTCACGCGCCTGGGCACCGAGTCGACCGGGAACGTCGGCCAGGCCCTCTCGATCCTCTTGAACGCTGACAGCGTGGAAGCGCTGGAGCAGAGCCAGAGCCTGAGCGACCTCGCCGCCGACGGCGACAAGTTCACGCAGCGCGCCCGCGAACTCGACACGCCGGGCGGCCTCGAAGCGGCCACGCAGAACGTCGCGACCGCGCTGAGCCTGCGCGCCAGCGCCGTGCAGCGCATCGGCGACCTCATCGGCAAGGCGCGCGGCACCAGCGCGACCGAGCAGGAAGACGCAACCCAGAAGATCGCCGGGCAGATGATGCTGCTCCTCACCTCTGACGGCCTCTGGCAGGCCCGCGTGTCGCCGTACATCAGGGACAAGTTCAAGGACTACGACCGCAGCGACGACAGCGTCGAGGCGAGCATCGCCCTCCCGGACCTCAGGTGGATCAACACGGCGACGGTCGCCAACCGGATCGGCTCCGTCGCCCCGGTCGACGCTGGCAGTGATCCGAGCAAGCCGCTCGCGCCCGGCACCCACGGCCACGGCCTCGCGAGCGTCGCGATCAACACCACGCCACTGGCCGAGGGCGGGGTGACGCGCGTGTCGAACCCGAGCGGCACGAGCATCGTGGTCACGATCGAGAACCAGGGCGAGAACGACGAGGAGAACGTGACCGTGGCGGTCTCCGGGGTGTCGCAGAGCACTGGCAAGAACGTGTTCAACCAGACCAAGAAGGTCACGCTCTCGGCCAAGGGCACCAAGACGCCGGTCACGATCAACATCACCAAGGCCGTCGCCGACTCCGTGAAGATCACCGCCGAAGTCCGCAAGGTCGACGGCGAAGAGAACACGACCAACAACAAGAAGACGTACAACGTCATCTTCGCCAAGTGACCGTCGGCCGGCGCCTCGCGCGCTGCGCCTGAGGCGATAGCGTTCCGGCCATGGAGCAGGTCGACCAGATCGCCCTCGGTATCGGCGGCGCAGGACTGCTGTTTGGCGTCATCGCCGTCGGCTGGGCCACGGCTTTGCATCGCCGCCTCGGACGGATCCAGCGCGCCCAGTCGGCCGTCTTGGGGACGCACGGCGACACCGATCTCGTCCTGCACGCGCAGGCGATGACCGATCAGGTCCAGAAGATGGCCGCCTACCTCAAGGGCACGACCGAGCAGACGCAGAAGCGCCTGGAGGTCGTCGAAGGCCGGCTCGACGGTGCGATCAGCCATTCCGGGCTGGTCCGCTACGACGCCTATAACGAGATGTCGGGCCGCCAGTCGACCTCGATCGCGCTGCTCGATGCCAACCGCACCGGCGTGGTGCTGTCGTCGATCGTGCATCGCGATCAGGCGCGGATGTATGCCAAGGGCGTGCGCGAGGGTGTCGGCGAGCTCGAGCTGTCCCCCGAGGAGGCCGAGGCGCTGCGCGTCGCGATGGGCGCATGAGCGGCCCCGTCGTTGGATATCTCGGGCCGAACGGCACCTTCTCGGAGGTCGCGGCACGCCGACTCGCGTCGGACTGGGCCGGGGAGCTCGTGCCGGTCGCGTCGATCATCAATCTGATCCAGAGCGTGACCGACGACTTCGTCCTGCCCGAGCCGTTCCAGCTCGACGCCGCGGTCGTCCCGATCGAGAACTCGACGGAGGGGTCGGTCGGTGCCACGCTCGACACGCTGGTCGACCACGAAGATCTGGTGATCACCGCCGAGCTCGACCTGCCGATCGAGCAGCTGCTCGTCGCCCGTACTGATCTTCCGCTCGACCAGATCGAGCAGGTCTACTCGCACCCGCAAGGCATCGCGCAGGCGCGGCGCTTCCTCGCTGAGCACCTGCCGAGCGCCGGGATCGTCCCGACCTCGTCAACGTCGCGGTCGATCGAGCTGGTGACGGAATCGACGGAGCCGTGGGCGGCCATCGGCTCGCGCCGGGCTGCCGAGCTCTACGGGGCGAAGATCCTGCGCGACGACATCCAGGAGCAGGTCAACGTGACCCGCTTCGTGCTCGTCGAGCGCAAGTCCGCCCGCATCGACCGGTCCGGGAATGGCACCACCCCGACGCCGGCTGCGGTCGAAGCCGCCGAGGCGGCGGAGGCTGCCCGCCAGCGCCGCGCCGGCGACCACGGCGACGACCGGCCGATGAAGACGAGCGTCGTGTTCCAGGGCAAGGGCGACGGCTCACCAGGATGGCTCGTGCGCTGCCTGAGCGAGTTCGCGTTCCGCCGCGTGAACCTGTCGAAGATCGAGTCGCGACCGCTGCGCGGACAGCTCGGCCACTACCGATTCTTCATCGACCTGGAGGGCGCTGCGACGGATCCCGATCCCGCCGAAGCGATCGAAGGCCTACGCCATCACGCCACCGACGTGCGGATCCTCGGCAGCTACCCGGTCGCCGCCGAGCCGGTCTGAGCCGCGGGCACCGTGGCCGGCCAACGGGGCGCACAGGTCGTCCATCCCGCGCAGCCAGCGGCCCCGAAATCGCCCGCCACCAGTGGCCGACTGCTGCACCGGCAAGCGGCGGTTCGGTAACGCCAACGTCACGGTTCCGTTTGACCGGGGGCTTACACTGCGTCTGTGCCTGCCACATCGGCCCCAGCCACCCCGCCAGGCCCAATGGGCTCCGCTACCTCTCAGTACCGAGGTAACGGAGCGGACGCCGGTGTCGGCGGTCAGGTACTAGTGCTCAACGCGACGTATGAGCCGATCAACGTGTGCACGGTCCGCCGTGCCGCGGTGCTGCTCCTCAAGGAGCGCGCGGAGCTGATCGAGGATCGCACGGGCACCTCGCTGCATTCGGCGACGGAGACGATGCCGCGCCCCGAGGTGATCCGCCTCACGCGGTACGCGCCCGTGCCGCGGCATACGGCCACGCGGCGCATCACGCGCCGGGCCATCTTTGCCCGCGACGGCTGGGTCTGCCAGTACTGCGACGCGAAGTCCGAGCTCACCGTCGACCATGTCATCCCGCGCGCCAAGGGCGGCGGCTCCACGTGGGACAACGTCGTCGCGTGCTGCGCGCCGTGCAATCGCCGCAAGGGCGACATGCTGCCGCACGTCGCTGGAATGCATCCCCGCAATACGCCGCGCGCGCCGCATCCCGACGTGTTCATTCACGTCGCTGCGCCGCGCACGCCCGCGTTGTGGGAGCCGTGGCTGCGCGTGATCGTCCGCCGCGGCGACCGCGACTCGGATCGCGGCCGGTCCAAGGCCGGCCCGGCCACCGGCGGCGCCTTGGCTGCCGCGGCCTGACCTCACTTCAGGCCGATTGCGCTCGGGTCTTCGAGCGCACGGGCCTAATTTGCCTCGCCATCGCCCGCGGCGCACGGGAAGCTCGCTCCTTCATCGCTAGCGAAGGAGGAGAAGCTTCACTCCTACGACGAACGTCGACGCGCCCCGGTCCTGGCCCGCCGCCACGCGCCGATGCGGCAACTATGAACGGACACCAGGGGGAAGCAGGCGGGGATGTCGAAGCAGGAAGAGCTCGTAGCGCTCGAGATCGAGGGTTTGGCGAGCCAGGTTCTCGTGCACTGGGAGGACGGCGACATCGTTCGCCAGCTCACCAACGCCCGGCATGGCAACAGCCTGCTCCAGCTGAGGCAGCCGACCGGCGAGTTCCTGCTCGTCGCCCCTGAGCGGATCATCGCGATGCACGTGTCGGCCAGCAAGGGCGCGCAACTCACGGAGGTCTTGGAGCGACTCACGGTCGCACGAGCCTTCTCCGAACTCAGCTAGGCCCCGCAGTGGGGCTCCGCGGTGGTCTGGCGCTGGGGGTGCCAGACCACCGCGACGTTCAGCATCACGCAGATGCGGCCGACGACTGGGCCATGGAGTACGGCCGAACCTCCCCGAAGCGCGGCCGGAACGCCACGCTCGCGGCCGCCGCGGGGGCAGCCACCCTGGTTCTGGCGCTCGTCACCGCATCCGTCAGCGCCGCAGCGCCCTACCCAAGCAAGCCCTCCGACGCGAAGGTCATGCGCGTCGATGGCCCTGGGCTCCTCACGCTGAAGCGCGGCGGGAGGACGTTTGCCGTGCGGCTCATCGCAATCGACGCTCCGAGGGCCGCGAGCGCGGAGGCTCCGGCCGAGTGCGGCGCCACCGAGGCCGCGGATGCGCTCAGCCGGATGACGCGCGGGCGTCGCGTCGCGGTCGAGGTCGCCCGAGCACCCGGCGACGAGTCGGAGAGCGTGCCGGCGCCCAGCAGCGGCGGTCCGGTCGTGCGGGATCTGAGCGGCCGTCTGATGGTGAGCCTGGTCGTCCTCGGCAAGCGCCGCCGAGGCGGCAGCAATCTCACGCTCTCCTCACGGCTCGTGCGCAGCGGTTGGGCGCGGTACGGCCTGCCGACCAACGGGACCGACCTGCCCGTCCGGGGTGACCTTTCCGCGCTTTCGGCCGTGTCGATCGTCGAAGAGCCATGGTCGGAAGCCAAGCAGGGCGCTGGTCCCGACGACGACGGCTCTCTGACGAACCGCGGCCTCTGGAAGCTCTGCGGCGGCCGGTTCCATCTGCCCTCCGGCGTGCCGCCGCCTGCGTTCACGCCGGCGCCCTGGGCGGTCAGCGCGAACGGCATCCTGAGCGCCATCGGCGACCACCCCATTACCCCGAGCATCGGCGACGAAACCTCCCTCGGCGCGTTCATGACCGCCTTTCCGGCCGGCGAGCTCGTGACCTATGCCTTCGGCTGCGCCCTGTGGCTGCCCGAGCGAGGGTTCACCGTGACGGCGTTCAACTTCGCAATCCTGAGCGACCGGCCGCCAAAGACCATGGACTGTCGAGCGATGTCGGTCGTCTCCGTGTCGACCACGGGACGCGGCGTGCCCGCGCTCGCGGGCGCCGCACATGGCGCAAGCACCGGAGACCCGGTCGATGCCTTCAAGCGCGTGTTCCCGCAAGCCAGCATCGAATCCGAGGACTCGAACTCAAGTACCAGCGAGGATGTGCTCTTCCTCGGGCCGTCCGCTGTGCTCGACGCGAAGGCCGACTCCAGCTCACGACCGATCGGCGTCGTGATCGGCGCTCTGGACGCCAGAAGGCGGGCCGTGATGCGACTCAACGCCAACATCTTCGACCCGTTCAGCGCATGAGCGCGCTCCAACGCACCCCATCCCAGTCCCCGCGCCTCGCGCTCGCCTTCATGCTCGGCCTCGTCGCGTTCGCCACCGCGTTCCTGCCGGGCACCGCCGACGCTCGGGATCGTCGAGCGGTGGTGCAGAGCGTCGACGGGCCCGGCCTCCTGACCGTGCGCGACGGCAAGCGGACCCTGAAGCTGCGGCTGGCGAAGCTCGATAGTCCGCGCCCGGCGACCGCCACGACGCCCGCCGAGTGCGGCGCCGACGGCGCCACCAGCGCGCTGCGCATCCTGACCAAGAAGTACCCGCGCTTCACCTACGAGCTGCTGCGCTCGCGCGGCGCGGATCCGAGTCGCCCGAACGACGTGCGCCCGGTACGCGACCTCGACGGCCGGCTCGTGGCCGAGGCCGAAACGGCCCCCAGGCGCGGCGGCTACACCATCGATCTCGCTGCCCGCATCATCTACGCTGGCTGGGCACGTTGGGGCCTCCCGGTGGAGTCCGTCGGTGTGCTCTATCGCGGCACGCTCGAAGCCCAGTCCAGCGTCGCGACGGGCTACGACGACGTCGACGTCGGTGCGGCCCTTCGCCAACGCGGCCTCTGGAAGCTCTGCGGCGGCCGCATCCACCTTCCCGGCGGCACGCCCCCTCCGGCGCTCGCGCCCGTGCCGTGGCAGATCGATCCGAACGGCGTGTTGCAGCGCATCGGCACAGCCGCCGTCTACGCCAGTGACGCGATCCCCGCTGGAGGCCGCGCCATCACCCTGGCCGACATCCTCCCCAGTTTGCCCGACGCCGAGGTCACCACCGACGCCGAAGGCAGCTGCATGGTCTGGGCCCCCGCGTCCGGCGTGCAGCTTCTTGCCCTCGACCTCTCCAGCGTTGAGGAGATCCCGTCGAAGGTCGACTGCCCCGCCACCACGCTCTTCGCCGCTTGGTCGGTGTTGCCGAGCACGCCCGTGATCAACGCTGCCGGCGCTGCGGCCGGGTCAACCACCACGGGGTACGGGGCCGGTGGGTCCGGAGGGCTCATTGCTGACTTCCAGGCCCAGTTCCGCAGGGCTCGACTGAGCCAGAGCGGCGACCGCGTGCTGTTCTTCGGCGAGCCAACGGGCTCGGACGACAACGGCAACGTGCGGCCGATCGGGCTGGTGCAGGGCGAACTCGCCGAATACGACGAGCACGTCTGGCGCCTACAGGGCCTCTTCTTCCAGCGAGCCTGGGACTGACACCCAGCGCGGGCGCGGGCTCTCCGCCTCAGCGACGGGGCCGACCGACCACCGACCCCGGAAAGCACTACGGGCGCCCCCCGAGGGACGCCCGTATCTAGTGCTAACGCAACACGATGTTCAGCTGATCTCGGCCGCCGGGACCACCTGCGGCACCGAACCTCGCGGGTACGTCGGTTGGTTGTTTTGAATGTCAGGCCTGCGTTAGCAGGGCCGACGATCCGGGTACCTCCAGGGTCCCATAAGAACACTCGTAGATTCGGATCACCTCCCTTCTCTGGTAAGCCCAGAATAGCCGTGCGTCGGACGGAACCAGTGCGCATCTGGACAGCTGGCGCGAACGGATGTCTGGACAGCCGTCTAAAGCCAGACGGCATCGGGCCCGCCATCGTTCAGTACCCCCGGAAACCGTCCGCACGCAGGCATGAGACCCGCGGATGGGTGATGGAACGCGGTGCGCCGCGCAAAGGATTGTGCTGTGAGTCGCCGCGGGACCGGCGGCTCACAGCTCGTCCCCGTGGTCTCGGCTATCCGGCGGGCCAGAACGACGGGTCCATGTCTCCGTCTCCCGCAATCCGGTGGCCGAACGCGAGGAGGGTCATGCCGTCAGCGCCGCCCTCGAACTCCCGCATCTGCGGCGGCGCGCAGCGAACGATGTCGAGCTTCTTGAGATCGAGGATGTCGTCGCCGATCTTCACGCGGCCCGAGCCCTCCATCACGAGGTACATCTCTTCGGCCTTCTCGTGCTTGTGCCCGAAGCCGTGTCGCTTGCCGGGCGCGATCCGGTAAAGCGTCGCGCCGATTCCCTCGCCGCCCACCGCGGGCGTGAGGGGCCGGCACTCGCCGGCCTCGCCCATGCCGTACTCGGGGGCGACGTCCTTGACGTCGTCGATGTTGACCCGTGCGTACCCCGTACTCATGGCTCAAACTTACGCCCCGTCAGGCCCCGCAACGCCACGGGGCGCCGAATGGCGCCCCGTGCGGTGCTTCGCGTTGGTGACGTAGGTTCTAGCCGCGCCTATAGGGGTCGACGAGAATGTCGTCGATCTGAACGCCGCCGTAGGTGCTGGTGGTCGCCGAGGTGCTGAAGACGACCTGGACGGTGCCGCCCTTCTTGAGCAGCGAGGCGGCGACCCGGGTGGCGAGGTCGGTGGAGTCGGCGACGCGCCAGTCGCTCTTCTTGCTGGCGTCCGTGTTGGAGGACACCTGTACGACGTAGGCCGGGTTGTTCTTCGGACGGAACCGAAGCGACGTGTAGAGGTAGCCGGTCGTCGTGCTGTTGGTCTTCACCAGGTAGCGGAACGTCGGATGAGCCTGGTTGATGCAGAACTCCGGCGTCGTCGCGGACGGCGCACCAGAGGTGCCGGGGCCACCGAGGGCGAGCGACTTCGTGCCGCTCAGGTACCCGAGGGTCTCGTTGCCGGCGACGACTTTGGCGTTCGTGAGCTTCCAGTCGGCCATCGAGCCTTCGAAGTCGCCGCCGGGGGCGAGCGAATAGTCGGCAAGGTCGCCGATGCCGGCGAATACCTGGGAGACCGCGGTGTCCGGGCAGGCGTTGACCGGCGCGGTGTCCTGCGAGATCACGATCATGTGGTCGGAGACCGGGCCGGAGGCGATGTTGCCAACGGTCGTCGGCGTGGTGACCTGGACCGGCTCGTCGCGCTGGAGGGTGTCGCCGAGGCCCAGCTGGCCGGTGGCGTTGTAGCCCCAGCACCACAGCGTGGTGTTGATCTGCTTGGCGCAGGTGGCGTACTTGATGGCGGAGACCGTGGCCCACGTGGTGGCCGTGCCGACCTGCGTCGGGGCCTTGCGGAGGCTGACGTCGCCGACGCCGAGCTGCCCGGAGCCGTTGTAGCCCCAGCACCAGAGGGTGCCGCCGAGCTTGATGGCGCAGGTGGAGTCGAAGGCGCCGGTGACGCTGGTCCAGTCGGTCGCGGTGCCGACGCGGGTCGGGACCTTCAGCATGCCGAGGGCGCCGGTGCCGGCTTCGCCGAGGTTGTTGTCGCCCCAGCAGAAGAGGGCTCCCGTGGTCTGGATGGCGCACGTGTGGTACCCGCCACTGGTGACGGACTTCCAGTTGGTGGCCGTGCCGACCTTGGCGGGGAGTTCATCGCCAAGGACGTCGCCCTGGCCGAGCTGGCCGGAGCCGCCGTAGCCCCAGCAGTAGAGAACGCCGGTGGTCTGGATGCCGCAGGTGGAGTCCATCGCGGTGGAGACGGTCTTCCAGGTGCCAGCGACCTTCGTGGGCACCTTGGTGGTGGCGGTGCCGCCGATGCCGAGCTTGCCGTAGGAGCCCGCGCCCCAGCAGGAGAGGACCCCGGAGGTCTGGATGGCGCACGTGTGGTTGTCGCCGGCAGCGACCTGCGACCACGTGGTAGCCGTGCCGACCTGCGTCGGGGTCGTGCGCATGGAGACGTCGCCGAGGCCGAGCTGGCCGAGCGCGTTGTAGCCCCAGCACCAGAGGGTGCCGGTGGTCTGGATGCCACAGGCGTGGTGAGCGCCGACGGTGACGGCCTTCCAGTTCATGGCGTCGCCGGCCTGCCAGAAGTTCGACTCAGACGTGGTGGTGCCGAGGCCCAGAGCGCCGAGGGCGTTCCCGCCGGCAGCGAGGAGCGCGCCGGTCGGCGCGTTCGTCGGCAACGCCGTGGCGGCCGCGATGGTCGAGGTCGCTGCCGCGTCGGTGGCGACGGTCGCATTGTTCACGACGACACCGGTCGGGCTGGTGACGGTGACCGTGGACGTGTCCGCCGCAAACGACAGCGTCGGGAGGGCGAGCGCGATCGCGATGGCTGCGACGAACGCAGGCCATGGCGTTCCATGAGACTTACGGAGTGGCATCCATGCCTTCCAGACGTATACGGGGGGAACTGGGACTTGGGGTTGTCCTCGTCGAAGAGTGACGGACGCAGAAGAGCCGCTCGGCCGAACGTCTAGGTTCCGGTCCATCACTTCAAGTGGTGTTGGGTCGACCTCTCAAGCGGCTCGGCGCCCGCCAGTGCTGGGCTTTGGCCCCGATCGCATAACGCCGTTGTGGCGCTGGAGTCATACCCGAGTCATCCCGTGCCAGCGAATGAAGCTCCAGAAACGACGGTCGTGGGACCCGTCAGGGAATGGTGAACCCACCGGGACCGGCCCGGGACCGGCGCTTCCTCGATCGCTTTGATACGCCAGGAAGAAGTAGGCAGGTTGGTCCTGAACCCTCTAGTACCAACCTGCCTACTTTTTCCCGGTGCGATCGGGATCAGGTGACGTCGTTCTCCGTGGTGGGAGAGTCTTCGTCGCCGGGTTCGTCGATCTCGGACTCGTTGATCTGGACCCCGGGGGAGCCTTCGCCACCATCGGCCGCGTCGCCACCATCGGCCGCGTCGCCACCATCAGCCGCGTCGCCACCATCAGCCGGGGCGTCGCCGCCTTCGGCTGGTGCGCCTTCGGGCTGGCCGGGCTGGCCCGGAACCTCACCCTCGAGCGCGAGCTCGAGCGGGTCGACGGCGCTGTCGTCGTCCTCGTCGGAGTCGAACACCACGGCGACGGCGGACACGATGTCGTCGTCGCGCACGTTCATGACCTTGACGCCTTGCGAGAGGCGGCCGTAGCGGTTGATCCCGCGGACGGCGGTGCGCTGCACCATGCCCTCCTTGGAGATAAACACGAGGCCGTCGTGCTCGCGCACCACGAGGGCGCCGGCGAGGGCACCCTTGGCGTCGGTGAGCTTGATCGTGCCGACGCCCTTCGTGCCGCGGTTCGTCTTGCGGTACTGGTCGATCGAGGAGCGCTTGCCGAAGCCGTTCTCAGTCACGACGAGCAGGTCGTCGTCGTCGCGGGCGACGTCCATCGCGAGGACGCCGTCGCCCTTGCTCGACACGTCCATGCCGCGCACGCCGCTGGTGTCGCGGCCCATCGGGCGGGTCGCGTCCTCGTGGAAGCGCACCGCCTGACCCTTACGGGACACCATGAGGATGTCGTCGTCGCCGGAGGTCCGGCGGACGGCGATGAGCTCGTCGTCCTCGCGGATCTTGATGGCGATGATGCCGTCAGCCTTGATCGGCGTGTTGTAGGAGAGGAACTCGGTCTTCTTGATGATGCCGTTGCGCGTGGCGAAGATCAGGAAGGGGCCTTCCTGGAAGTCGCGCGTCGACAGCACGGACTGGATCCGCTCGCCTTCGCGCAGCGGCAGGATGTTCACCAGCGCGCGGCCCTTGGCCGTACGGCTCGCTTCCGGCAGCTCGTAGACCTTCTTGCGGTAGACCTTGCCGCGGTTGCTGAAGAACAGCAGGAAGTCGTGGCTCGAGCACACGAAGAGGTGCTCGATGAAGTCGCCGTCCTTCATGTTCATGCCGGTCACGCCACGGCCGCCGCGGTTCTGCGAGCGGTACGTGGAGAGCGGCAGGGACTTGATGTAGCCGGAGTGCGTGATCGTGATGACCATCTGCTGGTCGGCGATCAGGTCCTCGATGTCGATCTCGTCTTCGGAGTCGGTGATCAGCGTGCGGCGGTCGTCGCCGAAGCGGTCGCTGATCTCCTGGAGCTCCTCCTCGATGATCGCGAACACCTTGCGCTCGTCGCCGAGGATCGCGCGCAGCTCGCCGATGCGCTCGAGCTTGTCCTTGTGCTCGGCGGCGATCGCGTCGGCCTCCAGGGCCGTGAGCTGCGAGAGCCGCAGGTCGAGAATGGCCGACGCCTGAATCTCCGACAGCTCAAAGCGCGACATGAGCTCGGCGCGAGCCGTCTCACGATCGCGCGACGCGCGAATGACCTGGATGACCTCGTCGAGGTGATCCAGCGCGATGAGCAAGCCCTCGAGCACGTGGACGCGGCGTTCGAGAACGCCGAGCTCGTGCTTGGAGCGGCGCACGATGACTTCGCGCTGATGCTCGACCCAGACCTTCAGGCACTCCCGCAGCGAGAGCGTGCGCGGCACGTTGTCGACCAACGCGACGATGTTGACGCCGAACGTCGTCTGCATCGGCGTGTGCTTGTAGAGCTTGTTGCGTACGACGTCCGGGATGACGTCGCGCTTGAGCTCGATCACCAGGCGCATGCCGCGGCGATCGGACTCGTCGCGGATGTCGCTGATCTCGGTGATCCGCTTGTCGTTGACGAGCTGGACGATCTTGACGATGACGCCGTTGTCGCCGCCCTTCTTCACCTCGAAGGGCAGCTCGGTGACGATCAACGCCTCCTTGCCACGGCCGATGTCCTCGACGTGCATCTTGGCCCGCACGCGAACCTTGCCGCGACCGGTTTCGTACGCGTCGGCGATGCCCTGGCGGCCGACGATGATCCCGGAGGTCGGGAAGTCGGGGCCCTTGATGTGGGTGAGGAGTTCCTCGGTGGTGATGTCCGGGTTCTTGATGAACGCCAGGACGCCGGCGGTGATCTCGCGCAGGTTGTGCGGCGGGATCTTGGTCGCCATGCCGACGGCGATGCCGGAGCCGCCGTTGACGAGCATGTTCGGGAACCGCGACGGGAGCACGACCGGCTCCTGCTTGGAACCGTCGTAGTTGGGCTGGAAGTCGACCGTATCGCTGTCGAGATCGCGGAGCATCTCGACCGCGATGCGCGAGAGGCGCGCCTCGGTGTACCGCATGGCGGCGGCGGGGTCGTCATCGATCGAGCCGAAGTTGCCTTGGCCGTCGATGAGCTCGTACCGCATGGAGTGCGGCTGAGCCATACGGACGAGCGTGTCGTAGATCGATTGGTCGCCGTGCGGGTGGTACTTGCCCATCACGTCGCCGACGATGGCGGCGCTCTTGGAGTACGGGCGCGTCGGGCCCTGGCCGTTCTCGTTCATCGAGAACAGCACGCGGCGATGGACGGGCTTGAGGCCGTCGCGGGCGTCCGGGAGGGCGCGTCCCACGATCACGCTCATGGCGTAATCGAGGTACGCCGTGTGCATCTCGTCTTCGAGTGCGCGGGGCTCGATGTTGCCGCCGCCGAGGAGATCAGATGAGCTCATGCGTTCTCCTTCCTAGACGTCGAGGTTCATGACGTTGCCGCCATAAGTCTCGATGAAGATTTTCCGGGGTTCGACCAGGTCGCCCATGAGCTTCGAGAAGATCTCGTCGGCGGCGGTGGCGTCGTCGATGGAGACCTGCGCGAGGGTGCGCGAGGCGGGGTTCATGGTGGTGTCGGCGAGCTGGTCGGCGTTCATCTCGCCGAGGCCCTTGAAGCGCGACAGGGTGACGCCGCGCTGGCCGAGGCGAAGCACCGCGTCGCGGAGCTCCTGGTAGCCATTGGCGGTCTGCGAGTGATCGTCGATCTTGGCCGTGAACGGGCCGACGCCGACGAGGTCGGCAAGGCCCTTGCGAGCGTCAACGAGCTGGCGGTACGGCGTCTTGGCGCCGTGCGTCGGATCGAACAGCGACCGGCGGAGCCGGAAGATCCGGGCGTGGCCGGTGGTCTTCTCGACCGACTTGACCCACAGGTCGTTTTCGTCGGTCTGCTCGACGCTCGTGTCGAACGGCGCGCCTTTCTCACTGAGCACCGCGATGGCCTTCTCGGCCTCTTCGGAGTTCTTGATGACCTGGTCGAGCATCGACGAGGACTCCAGGAACGACAGCGCCTCGTGGCCGTACTCGGCGCGCAGCTGGCTGGCCCACGCGTCGTAATGCTTGAGCAGGCGCGTGAGCTTCTGCCAGCGGATCTCGGTGAGCGTGGTCTTCTTGCCGTTGCGATCGATCGACTCGATCTTGTCCCACTTGTCGTTGAGGAGGATCTCCTCCAGCTCCGACTGGCGCTCGATGTAGCGGGTCTGGTTGCCGCGCTTGAGGCGGTAGAGCGGCGGCTTGGCGATGTAGACGAAACCGCCGTCGATCAGCTCACGCATCTCGCGGAACAGCAGCGTGAGCGCGAGCGTGCGGATGTGGGCGCCGTCGACGTCGGCGTCCGTCATGAGGATGATCTTGTGGTACCGCAGGCGGTCGAGGTCGAACTCGTCGCGCACGCCGGTGCCGATCGCGGTGATCAGCGACTGGATCTCCGTGTTGCCCAGGACCTTGTCGATTCTCGCCTTCTCGACGTTGAGGATCTTGCCTCGCAGCGGGAGGATCGCCTGGGTCGCGCGGTCGCGGCCCTGCTTGGCGGAGCCACCGGCCGAGTCGCCCTCCACGATGAAGAGCTCGGCAAGGGCCGGGTCCTTCACGGAGCAGTCGGCGAGCTTGCCCGGCAGGGTCGAGTTTTCCAGGGCGCTCTTGCGGCGCGTGAGGTCGCGGGCCTTGCGGGCCGCGGCGCGAGCCTGCGACGCCGAGACGGCCTTGCGCACGACGACGCCGGCGTCCTGCGGGTTCTCCTCGAAGAACTCCGCGAGCTTCGTGTTGACGATGTTCGCCACGAAGCCCTCGATACCCGGGTTGCCGAGCTTCGTCTTCGTCTGGCCCTCAAACTGCGGGTTCGCGAGCTTGGCGGAGATGACCGCGGTGAGGCCCTCGCGGATGTCCTCGCCGGAGAGGTTGTCGTCTTTCTCCTTCAGCAGCCCCTTTTCGCGGGCGTACCGGTTGAGCGTGCGCGTGAGTGCGGAGCGGAAGCCGGAGAGGTGCGAGCCACCCTCGTGGGTGTTGATGTTGTTGGCGAACGAGTGGACCGACTCTTGGTAGGTCGTGTTCCACTGCATCGCGATCTCGACGGAGCCCTCGTCGCTCTCGCCCTCGAAGTAGACGACCTTCCGGCCCATCGTCTCCTTGGACGCGTTCAAGTGCGAAACGAAGTCGGCGATGCCGCCCTCGGCGTGGAACGTCGCCGACTTGCCCTCGCCGCGCTCGTCGACCAGGTTGATCCGCAGGCCCTTGGTGAGGAACGACGTCTCACGCAGGCGCGTCTCGAGGATCTGCCAGTCGAAGGTGATGTCCTCGAAGATCTCGGAGTCCGGCAGGAAGGTGATCTTCGTGCCGTGCTTCTCGGTTGCGGCGCCCTGCTTGATGGGGCTGCGCGCCTTGCCGCGGTCGTAGCTCTGGTTGTGGACGAATCCGTCGCGGCAGACCTCGGCGTCGAGCGTGACCGACAGCGCGTTCACGACCGACGAGCCAACGCCGTGCAGACCGCCGGAGACCTTGTAGCCGCCGCCATCGCCGAACTTGCCGCCGGCATGGAGCACGGTCAGGACGACTTCGAGGGCCGACTTGCCCTCTTTCTCCATGGTCGCGACCGGGATGCCACGGCCGTCATCGGCGACCGTGACGGAGTTGTCCGGGTGGACCGTGACGTCGACCGTGGTCGCGTGGCCGGCAAGCGCCTCATCGACAGAGTTGTCGACGATCTCCCACACGAGGTGGTGGAGGCCGCGGATGCCCGTCGAGCCGATGTAC
Organism: Solirubrobacteraceae bacterium; assembly: GCA_032119595.1. Classification (GTDB taxonomy): domain Bacteria; phylum Actinomycetota; class Thermoleophilia; order Solirubrobacterales; family Solirubrobacteraceae; genus JAGIBJ01. The sequence goes on from JAUMBQ010000006.1 coordinate 1,169,628, forward strand.
ATGCCCGGACGCAGCCGGACCGCTTCGAGCCCTTCGAGGACGGTGATGTCATCCGCGCCGTAGGCCGTGTCGCCGGTGCTGGAACTCGACGTGGGCTTGGGCTCGTCGACCTTGCCCGCTTCGGGCTCGTCCGCGTTGTTGGGCTGGGGTTCTTCGGCCATGAGGAAGGGCAGGCTCCGGTGCGCGAGGCGCGGCGGTGGAAAAGAGGGTGCTCGTTGGGGGCGAGCGTCGATTCAGTCTACTGGAACCGGGCGGCGGAAACGCGATCTGAGCCCTTTGAAGCTCTTACGTGACAGTTTCGCCGCTAAGACGTTGCAAAGCGCGAGAGGCCCGTTTACGAGCCCGAGAGCTATTTGGTGCTCGGACGCTGCGCTCGTTAGCGGGCTCGGCCCGCGGGGCCTTCGAAGCGGAGTTCGCAGGTGAGGTCGAGATGCTCGGCGATCATGACCATCAGGTGGGGCTGCATGAGCTGGAGTTCGCTGGCGAGCGTTCCTGAGGTACAACGAATCACGATCGCGCCGTCCTTGCGCAGGTGCGACGGGGCGCTGTGCTCCGCGTGGCGACGCCCGGCGATCTGCGGCCAGGCCGTCTGCAGGCGGGTGAGCGGGTCGGTCGGCGCAAGGTCGGCGATCACGCCTGCCATCACGGCGGCCATCGGCCGCGGTCCGCGTCGCCCGACGGGCTTCCACTCGCTCATGCCGTCTCGATCCCCACGACGCTCGTCGGCACCGCGGCGCTCGGATCGGCCGCGACGTGCACGAGCTGCGCGGCGCTCGGGATCCCGAGGGGGCCGAGCTCGTCGGCTGAGGTGGTCGCGATCACCACTTGACCGTACCGGCACACCTCGCTGACCAGCCGGCGCCGGCGGCCCGGATCCAGCTCGCTGCCGACATCGTCGAGTAGCGCCAACGGCGGATGCCCCCGAACCTCGGTGATGAGGGCCCGCTCGGTGAGGAGAAGCGACAGCACCGCAAGGCGCTGCTCGCCCTGGGATCCGTAGGCACGCAGGTCACGGTCATCGCGGCGAATCAGGATCTCATCGCGGTGCGGGCCAACCGTGGTGAAGCCCCGCTCGCGATCCCGGTCCCGCCGCTCGGCAAGCAAGGCGGCGAGGTCCTCGGCGGTTTCGGTCGCGTCGGCGGCCCGGTAGGCGAGACTCGGTTTGCCGGTCAAGCCGAGGTCGCCACCAAGGTCGGCAAAGCCGACCGCGAGCGCCTCGATTGCGGTGCGCCGAGCATCCCGCAGGGCGACCGCGTGCCGTGCGAGCTCCGCTTCCCACGCGTCCATCGCCGGACTCAGCGGCCGGTGCAGCAGCGCGTTTCGCTGCCCCAGCGCCCGGGAATACTCGACCCGAGCGGCATTTCGACCCGGCCAGAGCGCCGCGATCAATTGATCCACATGCGCACGCCGGCCCTGTGGAGAACCCTGCACGAGCGCGAGCCGGTCGGGCGCGAACACCACGACCAGCGGCCGCGGAGCGCCGAGTTCCACGCGGCCGCCATCGAGCACGTGCTGGCGCTCGGCGTTGCCGCGGAACACCGTCAACGAGATCTTGTGGGCCGATCCGACCGTGTCGGTGAAGCGCAGCTCGGACCGGCCGGCGTCCTCACCGTGGCGCACGAGTTCGCGATCCGTGCGCGTCCGCCAACTCCGGCCAGTCGCAGCGAGCACGATCGCCTCCAGGATGTTCGTCTTCCCAGCGCCGTTGGGGCCGTCGACGATCGTCAGGTCCCGGTCGAGTGGCAACTCGAGCGCGGCGTGCGTGCGCAGCTGGGCGACGCGGAGCGACGTGGCCCTCATGCGGGGACTGTACTCCCGAGATCAGCCATCCCGGTTGGAATGGATGCGTGGTGGATCGTGCCTGCGATGGGCCACCCGCGAACGGAGGTGGGCCTCTGGCCCTTTGAGGCTCGCGGGTGGTTCAGCGTGCGTACGAGACGCCGCTCAGACGTCCAACCGCAGCGGCATCACGAGATACGTGAAGGCGCTGTCGTCGGTGGCTTCGAGGACCATCGGCCGGACGGGATTGATGAGCCGCAGGCGGACCGTGTCGGTGTCGACGTTCTCGAGGCCGGCGCGCAGGTAGTCCGGGTTGAAGCCGATCTCGAGCTCCTCGCCCTTCCACGGCGCGGGGATCGACTCCGACGCCTCGCCGACGTCCTGCGTCTGCGCGGCGATGAGCAGTTCACCCTCGGTGAACTTGAGCCGCAGCCGGGCGGACTTCTGCGCGAGCAACGCAACGCGCTTGAGGGCCTGTGAGAGCTCGCTGGTGGAGATGATCACCTCGGAGGTGAAGTTCTCCTGGAGCAGCTGGCGGTAGTTCGGGAACTGGCCGTCGAGCAGGCGCGACACGAGCGTCGTGCCTTCCCAGCGCACGATGATGCGGCTCTCGTGGCGGCGGAGCTCGATCGTCGAGTCGTCCGGGACGGCGGCCTTGGCGATCTCGCCGAGGGCGCGGTGCGGGATCGTCGCCTCGAGGCCTTCGCCACCGATCGACGTGTCGAGCTTGGTCTCCTTGACGGCCAGGCGGTAGGCGTCGGTCGCGACCATCCGGAGCTCGTCGCCAGTCGCACTCACGAGCACGCCGGTGAGGATCAGTCGCGTCGCGTCGCGGGCGGCGGCACGCTCGACCTTGGCAATCGTGTCGCGCAGGGCGCCGGCCGAGAGCTGGACCGGGTTGTCGCCATCGAGCGGCGGCAACGGCGGGACGTCGTCGTCGCGCAGCGCACGGAGCTTGAACGTCGCGGCACCGGAATTCACCGACACGTAGCCGGTCTCCTCGCTGGTGAGCTCGACCGTCGGCGCCGGAAGGGCGCGGGCCACGTCGAGCAGCAGCTTGCCCGGCAGGGCGATCGAACCGGACCCACCGACGGTGGCCGGGAGTTCGGTGCGGATTGCGAGATCGGCATCGACGGCTTCGAGCGCGACGCCTCCTGCTTGGGCGACGAGGCGCACGCCGGCGATCGGCTGCATCGCGCTGCGACCGCTCGCGACGCGCGAGACGGCGGTGAGGCGCTCGACGAGGTCGGCAGTGGTGCAGCTGATGGAGATCATCGGGAGAGGAGTTGGGATTCTTTGAAGTAGTAGGGCTGTGGATCGTGTGGACAACGACCGAAGTGCGAGCGCCGACGGGGGCGCACGATGCCTGGGCGCTGTGGATGGCGCGCGGGCCGAGTGTCGCACGGCGCCCGGCGGGGCGCCACCGCGGGGTGTTACCGCAGGTTGTCCACGAGGCTGGCGACCTGGCTGTGGACGGTGCTGTCGCGGTCGATTTGCTCCGTCACGCGCGCGACCGCGTGCATGACCGTGGTGTGGTCGCGGCGGTTGAAGGCGCGGGCGATCGTCGGCAGTGAAGCCTCGGTGTGGTGGCGTGCCAAGTACATGGCGACTTGCCGGGGCCACGAGATCGCCGCTGCGCGCGACGGGCCGACGAGCGTGTCGTGGTCGAGCTCGAACTCGGCGCACACGACATCCTGGACGCGGCGGATCGTCGGCCGCTCGGGAGCGCGGTTGCCGGACTTGGGATAGAGGCGACGCACGACGTCGTCGACGAGCGCCTGGTCGAGCTCGCGGCCGGTGAGCGTGCGATACGCGATGGTCGACAGGATCGCGCCCTCGAGGGTGCGCAGGCCGTCGGTGACCTTCTCCGCGAGATGCGACAGCTGGGCGCGCTCTTGGGGTGCGTCGAGCTCCTCGGCCGCGCGGCGCGCCACGTAGGTGCGGCGAAGCGCGTCGTCTGGGCGCTCGAGGTCAACCACCAGGCCGGAGGCGAATCGGGCCCGCAGGCGTTCGCTGAGGTCGCCGAGTTCGCCGGGCGGCTGGTCGCTCGTGAGGACGAGCTGCGCGCCGCTGCGCTCCAGGGCGTTGAACGTGTGGAAGAACTCTTCCTCGGTCTTGTCCTTGCCGGCGAGGAACTGGATGTCGTCGACGAGGAGCACGTCGACGCCGCGGACTTGGTCCTTGAAATCGCCGATGCGGCGGGTGCGCAGGGCGCCGAGGAAGTCGGAGACGAATCGCTCGCTCGTGCATAGGTGGACGCGCAGGTGCGGGGCCGTATGCGCGACGTAGTTCGCGATCGCGTGCATGAGGTGGGTCTTGCCGGTGCCGGGTGGGCCGCAGAGCAGGAGGGGGTTGAAGGCGGCAGCGGGGAGTTCGGCGACTTGCAAGGCCGCGCCGTGGGCGAGGCGGTTGGAGTGGCCGATGACGAACGACTCGAAGGTGAGCGTGGGGTCGATCGGGTCGCCGACCTCCAGGGCCGGGAGCGGCTCGGGTTCGCCGGTGCCCGCGCGTCGGTCTGCTCCTACTGGTGCCTGCCCCTGAATGCCGGGGGCCTGGACGCCGCCGGGGCTGCGGTGGCTGGCGTGCCAGGTGGGCGGTGCGGAGGCGAGTTCGCCGGGCGTCGCTTCGATCCAGGCGATCGCCTGCGCCACGCCGGTGGTCTGGGCGACCTCGGTCAGGAGCGGCGTGCAGCGGTCGCGGGCCCAGCGCACGAGGTGCGGTTCGCCCGCGAGCAGCAGCGTGCCGTCGGTGCAGTCGACTGGGTGCAGCGGGCTGAGCCAGAGTTCGATCGTCGTCTCATCCACGCGCCCGACGAGCCGATCCAAGACAAGCCGCCAGGCGGCTTGTGGATCGATGGGGGGCTGATGAGACGGGTGTTCGAGCATGCAGAAGCGCCCGGGATACGGGCACGGTAAAGCGCAGATGGCGCGGGGACTGGAGGGTCGCCCGCGGAGAAATGTGAACCTACCAGCGACGCTGCTGCGCGTCGGCGCTCTCGCGGCCTCGATGCCGCTAGGCGCGTGTTTTTCTGTGCCGACTGGGCCCAGGTGGGCGCCGTGTCGTTCCGCCGGTCCGCGCGCTAGCGCTCAGTGCTCTACCCTTATGAGCCCATGAAGCGCACCTATCAGCCGAAGAAGCGTAAGCGCGCCCGTGCGCACGGATTCCGCAACCGTATGGCCTCCAAGGCCGGCCAGCAGATCCTCAAGCGCCGTCGCGCCAAGGGCCGCAAGCGCCTCACCGTCTAGCGACGATGCCGGCCCCGCGCACTGGCGGCGCCGGAGCGCGTCGCAAGCGCGGTCGGCTTTCCCGTAGCGGGGACTTCGATCGCGTCTACCGCCAGGGTCGTTCGACCGGCGGTCGTGAGTTCGTCGTGCACGTGTTCCCGCGCGAGGCCTCCCTCGACCCGCCACGGGTCGGATTGTCGGTGAGCAAGAAGGTTGGCGACGCCGTCACCCGCAACCGGATCAAGCGCGTCCTGCGCGAGTCTGTGTCTGCTCTGGAGCCCGAGCTGGCCGCCGGCAGTGATCTCGTGATCACGGCTCGGGTCGACGCCGTCGATCTTGACGCGCGCGAAGGCCAGGCCGGCGTGCAGCGCGAGCTGCGTGCCCTGCTCTCGAAGACGACCGCGTGGGCCGGCGGGGCATCTTCCGCCGACGATCCGAGTGCCTCCGGCGCGGACACGACGCCTGATGAGGCGGCGCCAAGTGAGTGATCACGCTGGCTGCGCCCACGACGGGCACGTCTCGGTGTCGACGGATCCGCCCGCCCGCCGTTCGATCGGGCGCCAGATCGTCCTCGCGCCGGTACTCGGCTACCAGCGCTGGGTGTCGCCCCTCTTGGCTCCGCGGTGTCGGTTTGAGCCGAGCTGCTCGGCCTATGCCGTCCATGCGGTCGACCGGTTCGGCATACTCCGCGGACTGGTACTCGCCATCTGGCGGGTCTCGCGCTGCCAACCCCTCGGCGGGAGCGGCCTTGACCGCGCCGAGGACCAGCGCATCTTTCCTCTTTCTGCACGTCTCAAGCGAGCACCCAAGTCATGACTGACGCGTTCGTCAATGCGAACATCCTCCAGCCCCTGATCGACGTGTTCGAGGAGCTGCTCAAGCTCCTGCACTCGGGAATCGGCTCCTGGGGCCTCGCCATCATCGGCCTCACCCTGGTGATCCGCACGCTGCTCCTGCCGCTCTCGGTGGTGCAGTACAAGTCGATGAAGGGCATGGCGGCCCTCGGCCCGAAGATCAAAGAGCTTCAGGCCAAGTACAAGGAGGATCCGCCCAAGCTCATGGAGGAGCAGCGCAAGCTGATGCGCGAATCGGGCGTGAACCCCGCGGCCGGCTGCTTGCCGATCCTGTTGCAGGCCCCGGTCTTCATCTCGCTCTTCTACATGCTTCGTGCCGACCTGAAGTTCGACATCTGCGGGATCCCGCTCGACGTCCCGAACATCAACGACGTGGTCTGCAGCAGCTACCCGTCGCAGGTTGGATTCGCCGACGACGCCGAGAAGTTCCTCTTCATCCACGACCTCACCGACAAGGCCACCGGCGGGATCTTGGCCCTGCTGCTCGTGCTCTACGTCGGATCGCAGCTCCTGTCGACGCTCCTGATGCCGTCGACGGTGCAGGGCATGCAGCGCAACATCTTCTACGCGCTGCCGTTCCTGTTCGTGCCGTTCATCCTCAGCTTCCCGGCTGGCCTCCTCGTGTACTGGATCACGACGAACCTCTACACGGTCATTCAGCAGGTTGCCCTGCGTCGTATCTACGGCGTTCCGGGCATCACCACCGATGACTCCGCCGTCGGCCTCATCGAAGGCGTGGTCGAAGAAGTGGTAGAGCTGCGTAAGACCGCTCCCTCGGAGCGTCCGACCAAGCGCAAGCGCACCGGAAAGCGGCGATAGCAGTGGGCGATCACACCGACCGACATCAAGGACCGAGCAGCGACCCGGCCGACCCCAAGGGGATCGAGGCTGTTCGCGAGCTCGTCGAGGGCGTCGCCCGCGCGCTGGGGATCGACGAAGCCGTCGTTGCCGAGCAGCGCGGTGATGAGCTCCACGTGGGCGTTCAGGGCAAGGACCTCGGCCTCTTGATTGGTCGCCACGGCCAGACGCTCGAGGCGCTTCAGCACCTCGCGCAGCGCATTGCGCTCGACAACGACATCAACGTTCGCGTGATCGTCGACGCCGAGGGCTACCGCGAGCGGCGCCGCGAAGCGATCGAGGCGCAGGTCAACCGCCTGACGGCCCGCGCGCTGCAGCGCAGCGAGGCATGCCCGCTGGAGCCGATGACCTCGAGCGAGCGCCGGTCCGTCCACGAGATGGTCCGCGACATCGAGGGCGTCGAGTCCTACAGCGAAGGCGTCGAGCCTGACCGCCACGCGGTCATCGCCCCGGAAGGCACTGCGCCCCCCGGCGCTTCCCAGTGACCCGTGCCCGGGCTCGCCTCGACGAGCTCGCCACCCAGTACGGCCTCGGCGAGGCCACCATCGCCCACGCTCGTCATCTGCTCGAGTTGTGGGAAACCGACGAGCTTGCCTCGACGCGCGTCACGTCCGCCTACGAGGCCGTAGACCAGCACCTCTCCGACTCGTGGGTCGCGCTCGACCTGGACGTGGTGCGCGAAGCGCGTCGCGCCGCCGACCTCGGCACGGGTGCCGGCATCCCCGCGCTCCCGCTCGCGATTGCGCTCCCGGAGCTGCACATGGCGCTCGTGGAGAGCGTGGGGCGGCGGACGGTGTTCTTGGAGCGCGCCATTGAGGAATGTGGGCTAGAGGACCGCACCGAGATCGTTGCTGAGCGCGCTGAGGGCTGGCCCGAGGGGATCGGTCAGCACGACCTCATCACTTCGCGCGCGCTCGCCACCTTGGACATCGTGCTGGAGTACTCCGCCCCGCTCTTGCAGCTCGGCGGCGTGTCGGTGGCCTGGAAGGGCGCGCTGACCAACGAGGAGCGCGAAGGTGGTCATCGCGCTGCCGAGGCCCTCGGGATGGTCATCGAGGACGAGATCGCTGTCGCCCCGTTCAAGGGCGCTCGTGATCGCCGGCTCGTGGTTGCACGCAAAGTTGCAGAGACGCCGGCGAAGTTCCCGCGACGCGAGGGCATGGCCAAGAAGAAGCCGTTGGGGGCGACCCGCCGCTAAAGGCTGCGGCGGAACTTGGCCCGTTTCACGTGAAACGGGCTTGCTGGGCGCTGGTCGGTAGGTTCGGGTGGTGGCTGTTCCGGAGTGGTTCGAGGAGACGCTGGCTCGTCAGCTGGTGATGACGCCGCAGACGTGGTCGGTGCTGGTGGAGCACGGGGTCGACTCCGACACCGAGCTGCGGCTCGACTTCACGTTCGATGCGCCGACGGAGGCTGCGGCCGAGGCGCTTGTGGCGTTCCTCCGGCTGGAGACGGACTACGAGGTCGATGTCGACTTCGAGCGGATCGGCGACGCGCGGACATGGTCGGTCGTCGGGGTTACGCATCCCACGTCGCTCACGCAGCAGATCTTGGAGGACTGGGTTCGGTGGATGGTGGCCGCCGGAGCCGAGTACGGCGGGTGTCGATTCGATGGCTGGGGCGCGAGCGTTCCGGACTAGGGCCTCGCTCTGGCGGGCCGCCGATCGGTGACGCTTCTGAGCGTCGGGCCCCGTGGCGTGACGGCTACGAGGGGGTTACTCGGTAGCGCGTGAACTCGTTGAGGTGGCCGTCTTGGATGAGGCTGATGAGTTCGTCGACCGTCGGCGTCTCGTTGATCCGGATGGGCGTGCCCGAGTGGGTGGCGCGGAAGACGAACCCCTCGGGGAAGGCATCGGCGATCACGCGGATGGATTCGATCAGCCGGGGGATGGCGTCGTGGCGGAGGTCGATGGTGTCGGCGTCTCGTTCGGCGGTGACGGCGAGGATCGACCCGGTGTCGTCGCGCGGGTCGATGTCGAGGACCGGGGGGTAGGCCTTCTCAATCCCGAACCAGCGCTTCTCGACGCGGCCCGGCGCGAACGTCACGGGCCACGCGCCGCGTGCCGCGCACTCGTGATCCACGGCTCGACCGCGCTCGGCGGTCAGGTCTTCGACTTCCAAGTCGAACATGAACATTGACCTGAGGCTAACGCTCGCGAGTGGTTACGGTGCACGCATGAGCGTTGACGTGCTCCTCCAGGCTGAGGGCTTGACCGACGCCAGCGTGATCCGACTCGTGGAGTTCAGCTCTGGGTCGGGCACCTGGCCGCTGTATGGCTGGACGACCGACGCGAGCCGCACGAGTGCCGCTGCGGATAGCGATCCAGCCGGGCCGGAGATCGGTATCGCCGAACACGACGACGGGCAGCGTCTGTTCGTGAGGGGCGTCTCGGACGGGCCAGGAGATATTTGGGTCGTCGCGTCGGCGGCACGCTCACGGTTTCGGGCGACGCTCAACCTCCTCGCGGACGAGCTCCCGGACGGCTTCAGTGTGCGCGCGACCCGCATTGGGACCGCAGTGGAGCGGGAGGAGGTGTTGAGTGCGGCCGAACTCGCCACCCTCGCCGAGGGCGATGGGCTTGAGGCGGAGACGCTCTACGTGGTGCGGCCCCGTTTCACGTGAAACGCGGCGCGGCGCAGGCGAGGGAGCTAGGCGCTTCCGGGGAGCTGTCGGAAGCGCGGCGCAGGCGAGGGTGCCAAGCGCTTCCGGCGAGCTGTTGGAAGTCGCAGCGAGCGAAGAGTCGCGACAGAGATCGTTCCGCCGTCCGGCGCTGTTTCACGTGAAACGCGAGAGCCGTGACGACCTGGCCTCTCGCGGTGCGATCCGGGTCAGCGGGCCGTCGCTGTGGTTGCTGGCGAGGCCAGCCGGCACCCAATCCTGCGGGCGGGGCCGCTGTCCTGACGGCAGCCCTACTTCAGCTCCCAGGCAAGGAGGTCCATGAGGAGACCGTCCCTCCACTCACCGCGTGGAGATCGTTCGGCGGCGCGGAGGATGCCGACGGGCTTGAAGCCAACAGCCGTGTATGACCGCACGGCGGCTTCGTTGCCGACGGTGGGATCGATCGTGAAGCGGTGGTGGCCGTGAGCAGCAAAGTGATCGATCGCTAGACGCAAGGCGGAACGGCCGTGGCCACGGTGGTGGAATTGGGTCCCGAGAAAGATGTCGAAGGCGACACTCGGATAGGTCTCGTCCGGCTCCTCGTGGCACTCGAGGAGCCCAGCGACTACGCCTTCGATGAGGATCGTGAAGGCACCTTCCAGCTCTTCCAGGATGCTCTCGCGGGTGTTGTCGCCCCACCATTCGCTCACCGCAGGAGCGGCCAACATCGCCAGGAGCGAATCGGCGTCGTTGGCCTCGGCGGGGCGGAGCGTGATGGGGCCAGTGGTCAGCGTCGGGAGCGGGTAGCCGGTCGGCATGGCGGGCGAGGCGTGAAGGGGAGGGACCTCGCTTCGACCATAGCCGCGAACGCGTCCGACCTTCACGAGAGGCGAGCGGTCGGTCGGCGGTTGCCGTTGCCAGGGCAACCTACCTCCACATCGAACGCGAGCTGAGCGTGGGCCCGCCGTCCGTTTCACGTGAAACGGACGGCGGGCCCACTGGAGGTTTGCGGCCAGCCCACCGCCTGGTTCGCGTCCAGTGGCTGACCTGGCTTCTGCCCGGCTCACCTGAAACGGACCGCCGGGTTCCCGCGTGTTTCACGTGAAACGCCGCACGATGCGCGCGAGTCACGCACAGAACGGTGCAATCTCACGCGTCGAACACGCGCGAGCGAAGATGCATCTCTAGGCTCAGACCCGTGGCGATCTACGCGCTGGCGAATCAGAAGGGTGGGGTCGGGAAGACGACCACCGCCGTGAGTTTGGCGGCGTGCTTGGCGCAGGCCGGGGCGAAGACCATCGTCATCGATGCCGACCCGCAGGCCAACGCCACGGTGGCGCTCGGCCTTCCGAAGGATGAGAAGCCGTCGCTCTACGACGTCCTTGCTGGACTCCCCGCGGTCGAGGCGCTCCGCGACACACAGATCCCGGGTCTCCGGGTCCTTCCAGCGCACGCCGATCTCGCCGCAGCCAACGTCGAGTTGCCGCGCGCCGCGGACTCCGATCACCTCCTTCGGGACGCCCTCGCGCCGCTCAAGGACGAGGCCCAGTTCATCTTCCTCGACTGCCCCCCGTCGATCGGTCCGCTCACACTCAATGCGCTCGCCGCCGCGGACAAGGTGCTCGTGCCGGTGCAGGCGGAGTACTTCGCACTCGAAGGCTTGGGCTCGTTGCTGGAGACGCTTGCGCTCGTGCAGAAGCAGCTCAACCCGAAGCTTGCGATCGAGGGCCTGATCATCACCATGTTCGATCCGCGCACGCGGCTCTCGCACGACGTCGAAGCTGAGGTGCGTAAGCACTTCCCGTCGCTCGTGTTCGACACCGTGATTCCGCGCAACGTCCGCGTCAGCGAGGCGCCGTCGTACGGCCTGCCGATCTCCCACTACGATCCCCGTTCCGCTGGCGCCGAGGCGTACTACGCCCTCGCTGAGGAGCTCGCCAACCGTGTCTGATTCGCCCAAGCCCAAGCGTCCCGCCGGCGCCTCGCCGCGCAAGGGTGGCCTCGGCGGCGGCCCGAGCGCAGCGCCCAACGCAGCGTCCAAGAGCGTGAAGTCGCGCGGCATCGGCCGTGGACTCGCCGCGATCCTTGACGCGTCGCCCGCGCCGGGCGGCGGCGCCGCGTCGGCCACCGAGACCGAGCTCCGCGACCTTCCACTCGAGTTGATCGCGCCGAACCCGGATCAGCCGCGTCGCCGATTCGACCCCGAAGACCTCCAAAGCCTCGCCGACTCGATCGCCTCGCAGGGCATCCTTCAGCCGGTGCTCGTGCGCCCGCGCCCGGGTGGCCGCTTTGAGATCGTGGCCGGCGAGCGCCGCTGGCGTGCCGCGCAGATCGCCCGCCTCGACACGATCCCGGTCGTCATCCGCGAGCGCACCGATGCGCAGACGCTCGAGGCTGCGCTCGTCGAGAACATGGCTCGCGCCGACCTCACGCCGATCGAGGAGGCGCGCGCCTGCGCCGGCCTCGTCGAAGAACTCGGTCTCTCCCGCGAAGACGTGGCCAAGCACGTCGGCCGCAGCCGCTCGGCCGTCTCCAACCTCATCCGTTTGCTCGACCTGCCCGACGAGGTCATCGAGCTGCTTGAGGACCGCACGCTGACCGAGGGTCACGGCCGCGCCCTGCTGCTCGCGCCGGAACAGAGCACGCGTCGCGCGCTTGCTCAGCAGGCGGTCGACCAGGGCTGGTCGGTGCGTGAAGTCGAGCGCCGCGCGCGCCCCGCTGACGCGCCCGCGAAGCCCGCCGCGTCCAAGACGGCGACCCCCGCGCAGCCCGCTGCCGACCACGTCGAGGCCGCCGAAAAGCTTGGCGATGAGCTGTCGGTTTCGCTCGGGCTGGAGGTGCGCGTGAAGCCCCACAAGAAGGGGTTCCGCGTCGAACTTGACCTCGATGATCTCGCCGACGCCGAGCGCCTCAGCGACCGCCTGCGCTGACGCACCGGCTGTCCACGGCCCGTGCTCCAGCGCGTTCTCGTCGACCGGCATCATGTGCGCCAGCGACCCTCGGGGCGGCTCGCGCGTCCCGGATGCACGCTCGCGCCCAGCAGCCATCGGGCGAGGAGTCGCGCCCGCGCGTGACGCGCTACCATTTGCGTCCCGCGTCAACCTCGGTTGGCCCGCGGACCCCGCCCCGACTCGCGTCGGTGTCTCGGGCGATTAGCTCAGTCGGTTAGAGCGCTTCTCTGATAAGGAAGAGGTCGCTGGTTCGAATCCAGCATCGCCCACTCGCAAGGCCTCGCATCGCGGGGCCTTCGTCGTTCTCGGGGTCAGTGCACCACGCGGTAGTGCGCCATCCGGTCTTGCCACCGACGGGGACCGTCGGGGGTGCCGAACGTGTTGCGACCCCTGACTACCGTGCCGCTCGCTTCCGGCGACACTTCGAAGACCCGCTCGTGGATCGGCGACGCTCATCGAGTGCCATCGGCGAGCCCGTGATCGACCCGACCCGCGGACCGACGAGAGCGGTCGAAAACCGGCGCTGGCGACCATTTCGCGCCCGAAAACCGAGCGGCAACGCGACAAAACGCGTGTCGCGCCCGTAAACGGCCCTCTCGCGGCCTGGGATGGTCTCAGAAAGGGATGGATCCTCGAGAAACGGGGGACAAGCCCGGAAGTGGGCGATCGACGGACCGGTCCGGGTGGCGACTGGGGCTCTTCCGCCGGAGACGGGCGTACCGTCCATCTCATGGGATCGGAATCGCCTGATCAGCACCTCGACCGGCTCGCGAGTCTTGAGCAGGAGCTCGACGACCTGTACGGCCACCTCGGTCTGCCGAAGCCAGCCTTCGGTGAGCTCAGCGTCCGGCGCGTGAAGCGCTCGGGTCGGTTCACCGGCGAGTCCGAGCACCGTGTCCCTGATCGTCCCCTCCGCCGCACCGCGTAGGCACGATGCACGCCCGCACCGCCGACTACGAGTTCGCGCCGGTGCCATGCCCTTCTCCCGGACCGTCCCAGACCCGATGAAGGAATCGCCAAGCTCGTGAAGCGCCGTGCGCCCGCCCCGCCCAAGCCAGCACCCGTGAAGCGGTGTGTCAATCAGCGGTCGCGTACCGTTCGAAAACCAGTGTGGGAGAGGGAGCTGTCGGGCGTGTTGCCCGTGCGCGCTGCCACGCGGTACCGGTCGCAGTACGACCGATGGCAAAGATGCGAGCCACCACGGACGACGAACTCACCCGGGCTGGCGTTGGGCGCGAGGAACGGATCCGCGCACCATTCCCAGACGTTGCCGGACGCGTTGTAGAGACCGAAGTCGTTGGGCGGGAACGCGTCGGCTGGCGCGGTCCCGGCCCAGCCGTCCTCGGCGGTGTCGACCGTTGGGAACTCGCCCTGCCAAATGTTGCAGCGATGCTCGCCCCCGGGCATGAGGTCGTCGCCCCACGGGTAGCGGGCCTGGTCTAGGCCGCCGCGTGCCGCGAACTCCCACTCGGCCTCCGTCGGGAGCCGCAGGCCCGCCCAGTCGCAGTACGCCAAGGCGTCGTTGCGCGACACATGGACCACCGGATGGTCCTCGCGTCCCACCGTGGTCGACTGCGGCCCCTGTGGATGGGCCCAGTCGGCGCCGTGCACCTGTCGCCACCAAGGCGCGCTGGCCAAGGCCTGCGTCGGCGGGTGGTCGGGCGGCATATGCAGGTGAAACACGAACGACCAGCCAAAGCGCTCGGCGTCCGTCTCGTAGTTCGTCGCTTCGACGAACCGGCGGAACTCGCTGACGCTCACCGCCGTCGCGCCGATCGAGAACGACGCGACGACCACCGTCCGCGCTGGCCCCTCGCCGTCGCCGCGGATCGCCTCCGGCGAGTCGGTCCCCATCACGAACGTGCCGCCGTCGAGGTCGATGAACGCCCCGATCGCCGGGCTAATCGCAGCGTGCCGGTCGTCGGCCAGGGCCTCGGCGCGGCCCAGAGTGTCGGTCCCGTTTGGCGCAGCATGCGCGCTCGGCGCACCGGTCCTGCTCTGCGCGTCGGCCCCGCTTGGCGCGTCGGCCCCGCTTTGTGCGCCGTCGCTGCGGGTGGTCGCGTCGCCAACTCTCGGCCCTCGTGAGCCGCCAAAATGGTTGATTTGCAGGGATGACTCCAAGTCGAGACGCTCGCCTCGACCTGGCGCGCAGCACGCTTTGGCCGCCTGGTCCGGCTCGCTCATCGCACCCTCACCCGAGTTCGTCAAGCAGCGTCATCAGGCGCTCGACGGCATGCTCGACCGGCTCCTCGAGCGTCTTGACCGTCACCTCGGGCGACGGCGGCGGCTCGTACGGGTTGCTCTGCCCAGTCAGCCCGGACAGTCGCCCGGCTTTGGCGCGCGCGTAGAGCCCCTTGGGGTCGCGGCGGGCGCACTCCTCGAGCGGCGTGTCGACGAAGACTTCGATGAACGGCAGCCCGGCCTTCACATGCAGGCGTCGCGCGAGGTCGCGGTCCTGCTTGAAGGGGGACACCAGCGCGACGACCGCCACGCCTCCGGCATCGGCAAAGAATCGGGCCACATGGGCGACGCGCCGCACGTTCTCGGCGCGCGACGCGGCATCGAACCCGAGGTCGCCGGAGAGGCCGTGGCGCACGTTGTCGCCGTCGAGCAGATACGCGAGCCTGCCGCGATGCACGAGGGCCTGTTCGAGGGCCGTGGAAATCGTCGACTTGCCCGAAGCGGGCAGGCCCGTCAACCAGATCGTCGCGCCCTTGGAGCCCAGGTGCGTCCAGCGCTCGGTGCGGTCGAGCTTGCCGGGATGCCAGACGACGTCGGGACTCTTCTGGTCCTCCTCGCTGATGGCCGCGCGGGTGGCGCGGACCATCCCGGCCGCGACGGTGTCGTGTGAGAGCTCGTCGATGAGGATGAACGCGCCGGTGGTCTGGTTGACCGAATACGGATCGGCGACGATCGGGGTGGCGAGGCGCAGCGTCACCTCGCCGACTTGGTTCAGCCGGAGTGCCGCGGCGTCGTCGACGGCCTCATCGTTGACGTCGTACACCGTCCGCAGCTCGCGCGCGGTGGCCCGCACGCGGCGGGTGGTCTGCTTCAGCAGGTAGCGGCGGCCGGCCGTCAGCGGCTCGGTGCCCAGCCACACCAGGGTGGCGTCGACCTCGCGGGCTGGCTCCAGCGGGTCGTCGGCCGGGACGATCATGTCGCCGCGCGCGACATCGAGATTGTCCTCCAAAACCACGGTGCCAGCGAGCGGGCCACGAACGTTGTCGATCGGCCCGTTGAAGCTGTCGATCCGCGCAATCCGCGAGGTCTCGCCGCTCGGCAGCACCTTGATCGCCTCGCCGGCGCGCAGCAGGCCGCCACTGACCTGCCCGGCGAGCCCGCGATAGGCACCGGCGCGCGTGATCCACTGCACCGGAAAGCGCAGCGCACCGTCCTCCGCGACCGACGGCCGCCCCGCGCGCTCGAGCACCTCCAGGAGCGACGGCCCCTGATACCAAGGCGTGCGAGCCGACCTCGTGACGACGTTGTCGCCCTCCATCGCACTCACGGGCACGACCGTCGCTTGGCGCAGCCCAAGCCGCCGCGCCGTCGCCGCGACCTCATGCTCGATGGCTTTCACGGCCTCCTGGTCGAAGTCGACGAGCTCGATCTTGTTCACCGCGACCACGAGGTGCTCGATGCCGAGCAGGTGCGCGAGCTGCACGTGCCGCAGCGACTGCTCCGTCAGCCCCGGCGGCCGCGCGTCGACGACCAGCAAGAGCAGGTCAGCGGTCGACGCGCCGGTGACCATGTTGCGCGTGTAGCGCGTGTGGCCGGGCGTGTCGGCAACGACGAACCCGCGCTTCTCTGTGGAGAAATAGCGGTAGGCGACGTCGATCGTGATGCCCTGCTCGCGCTCGGCCCGCAGGCCGTCGGTGGCATGCGACAGCTCGCCGCGCGACACCTCGTCGACCTGGTCGGCCCGCAGCGCCTCGGCGTCGAGCAACAGTCGCCCGATCAGCGAACTCTTGCCATGGTCGACGGAGCCGCCGACAGCGATGCGCAGGAGGTCCTGGGTCTCTGGATCCTGGATCGGCATGGCTTAGAAGTAGCCCTCGCGCTTGCGGTCTTCGAGCGCTGCCGAAGAGAAATTGTCGTCGGCGCGGGTCTGCGCACGCTCGGTCCATTTGGCCCGCTCGAGTTCTTCGATCACCTCCGCGACGGTGGCCGCCTCCGAGCGGATCGCGCCCGTCACCGTGAGATCTCCGACGGTGCGATACCGCACGTGCTCGCTTTGCGCGACGCCGTCGCCGGGCTCGGGCGTGATGTGGCGCGACTCGGCAAGCACGTGCCGCCCGCGCTCGAAAACGCGCCGCTCGTGGCTGAAGTAGATCGACGGCAATGCGAGCTGCTCGCGCTGGATGTAGCGCCACACGTCGAGTTCGGTCCAGTTGCTCATCGGGAAGGCGCGCACGTTCTCACCGCGCCGCACGACCGTGTTGTAGAGCGCCCACAGCTCCGGACGCTGCGCACGGGGGTCCCACTGCCCATATTCGTCGCGGAACGACAGGATGCGCTCTTTGGCCCGCGAGCGCTCCTCGTCGCGCCGGGCACCGCCGATCGCGGCGTCGAACCCACGCTCAGCGAGGGCGTCGAGCAGCGTGACCGACTGCAGCCGATTGCGGCTTCCGCCATCGCCGCGCTCCTCCACAACTCGGCCGGCGTCGATCGAGTCCTGCACCTTCGCGACGATCAGCTCCTCGCCGAGGTCCGCGACGATCTGGTCGCGGAAGGCGATCACCTCGTCGAAGTTGTGGCCCGTGTCGACGTGGAGCAGCGGGAACGGGAACCGGCCCGGCCGGAACGCCTTCTCAGCCAGTCGCAGGAGCACGATCGAGTCCTTGCCGGCGGAGAAGAGCAGCACGGGCCGCTCGAACTCAGCAGCGACCTCACGCAGCACGTGGATGGCCTCGGCCTCCAGCAGCGACAGGCGGGTGACCGCTGGAGTCCGGGCCGGCGTGCTCACGCGGCTGGGGCGGTGTTGGGTGCGTCGCTCGTGGGCTGACCCGAGGCGAGTTCCTCGCGGTAGCGCGCGGCCCACTGCGCGGAGCGCCCGCTGGACTGCTTGCGCATCTTCGGCGCCGGCACCTGCGCCTCCGCCGCCCCCGGCACCCCGAGCCAATCGATCACGGCCTTCACGTGCGCCTGAGGATCCTCCGCCAGCTCCTCGTAGACCACCGTCTTCACCGGAAAATCATGCTGCGCGAGCCAGGCGGTCCAGGCGTCCTCGTGAACGGTCTGCAGGTGCACAAGGTGGTCGATCGCGGCGAAATCGTAGAACGGGTCCACCGTCGGCTGGCTACCCTCGCCCTCGTCGCGCCACGTGCGGGTCTGGACCGCGGTCCACAGCGAGATCGCCTGTCCGATCTTGTCGCGGCGCTGAATCTGCACGAAGCGCAGGCCCGGGAACGTCGCAGCCAGCGCCTCGGGGAGCGGCGCGCCTGCGAGCCCGGGCAGCGTGGCGAGGCGCTCGGCGAGCTGATCGAAGAAGCCCCACATCACCTTCGTGCCATAGACCCCGTTCGGGGTGGTGCTGGCCGAACGGGAATCGGCCAGCTTGGCCGCGAACTGCTCGTCGGTCTCTGCCTGGCCCGGGTCGGTCGGGGCGAGCGACGCGATGAAGGCGCCGTCGACGCCGTCGAAGTACTGGCGGGGCTGGCGGGGCTGACTGGTCGCCCGTAGCGCCTGGAAATCCTCGTTCGGGCGGCCCGCGACGCCGCTGCCCTTGAGCAGTTCGCAGAGGAGCGTCGACCCACTCCGCGGGGTCGCGGCGACGATGTAGTGCACACTGGTCGGAGAGTCGGTCATCTAAACCCCATGATACCGATAGACTTTACGGAGTTTACCCGTGGCTGCTGCGCCGAACATCCTCTACGTCCATTCGCACGACACCGGCCGGTACGTCCAACCGTACGGCCACCAGGTCCCGACGCCGAATATTCAGCGCCTCGCCGACCAGGGCCTCTTGTTCCGTCAGGCCTTCGCAGCTGCCGCCGTCTGCTCCGGCAGTCGCGCCGCGCTGCTCACGGGCCAGGCGAGCCATTCGACCGGGATGCTCGGCCTCGCGCACCGCGGCTACCGCCTGGCCGACACGAGTCGCCACCTGGCCCACACGCTCCACGACCACGGCTACTTCACGGCGCTTCTGGGCGAGCAGCACCTCGCGGCCGACCCGGAAGACATCGGCTACGAGCACGTCGTCGCGATCGAGAGCTTCCACGCCGACCTCGTCGCGCCCGCGGCCGTGGAGCTCATCGACGATCTCCCCACCGACCGCCCGTTCTTCCTGTCGGTTGGCTTCTTCGAGACCCATCGCGCGTACTTCGAGCCGACCTCGGTGCGCGACGCGCTCTATTCCGCGCCGCCGCCGAACCTGCCCGACACGCCCGAGATCCGTCGCGACGTGGCCGCGTTCAAGGCCAGCGCTCGTTCGCTCGACCATGGCGTCGGCGCGGTGCTGAACGCGCTGGATGAGCGCGATCTGGCCGACAACACCCTCGTGATCCTGACCACCGATCACGGGATCCCGTTCCCTGGGGCCAAGGCGACGCTGTTTGATCGCGGCATCGGCGTGATGCTGATCGTGCGCGGGCCCGGAGGGTTCCATGGCGGCCGTGTGTCGGATGCGCTCGTGAGTCAGATCGACCTGTTCCCCACGATCTGCGAGCTGGCTGGCATCGAGCGACCGCAGTGGCTGCAGGGCCAGTCGCTGATGCCGTTGCTGCGCAAGGAGGTCGACCAGGTCAACGACGAGATCTACGCGGGCATTACTTACCACGCGGCCTACGAGCCTCAGCGGGCCGTGCGCACCGAGCGCTACAAGTACGTAAAGCGCTTCGACCCGCAGGTCGACACCGTGGTGCTGCCGAACGTGGACGAGAGCCCGTCGAAGGACCTGCTGCTCGCGAACCAGTGGACGGAGCGCAAGATCCCCGCGGAGGCGCTGTACGACCTGATCTTCGACCCCAACGAGGCGACGAACCTCGCTGGCGATCCGGCGTACGAGGCGGTTCGGGAGCGTCTCGCGGCCAAGCTCCACGACTGGATGGTGGAGACCGACGACCCGCTGCTGCACGGCGAGGTGCAGCCGGCACCGGGCACGGTGTTCAACTTGACGACGCAGCTGACGGCCGACGACCCGCTCCACGAGGCCGCGCCGATTGTGCACGAGCGTCGCGAGCCATCGGGTAAGTGGTCGACCTCATGAGCAAGCTCGTGTCCGACGACGGCCGACCCCTGTTCGATCTCCAGTCCCATTCGGTGTGGTCGGATGGGGCGTTGCCGGCGGCTGAGGTCGTCGAGCTGGCGGCTGCGGCCGGCGTCGAGGTGCTTTCGCTGAGTGATCACGACGCCATCGATGGCACCGCCGAGGCCCTGGATGCTGGCGCCGCCTTCGGGGTGCGCGTGATTCCCGCGGTTGAAATCTCGTCGATTGATCCCGAGGGCGACGATCTCCACATCCTGGGGTACGACGTCGACTGGAAGCAGCCGGAGCTCCTGGCGGCGCTGAAGGATTTCCGCGCCGACCGTGAGGGCCGCGCCGACCGGATGGCGCAGGCGCTGAACGAGGTGGGTCTGGAGGTCGACGACGAGCCGCTGGCCAAGCGCCGCGCGGCCGGTCTGCCCATCGGTCGCCCGCATCTCGCCGATGCGGTGCTGCAGCACCCGGCCAACGCGGCCCGCCTGAAGGCCGAGGGCATCGACGGCAGCCTCACCGATGTCCTCGTCGCCTATCTGATCGAGGGCAAGCCGGCTTTCCGTACGCGCACGCATCCGTCGGTCAAGGAAGCGATCGACGTGATCCACGCGGCGGGTGGCCTGGCCGTCTGGGCCCACCCCTTCTGGGACATCTCCCCGCCTGAGACCGTCGGCCAGACCCTGCGCCGCTTCCACGCCGACGGCATCGACGGCGTCGAGGCCTTCTACATCGAGCACAACGAGGAACAGACCCGCTTCCTCGCCGACCTCGCAGACGAACTCGGCCTCATCACCACCGGCTCCGCCGACTTCCACGGCCCCGCCCACAAGGCGTTTTCGAAATTCAGGAACTTCGAGCTGTACGGGCGCGAGCCGAACTTGGGGCGGCTGGCGGGGTAGGTCTCGCCGACCGTGGAGCAGGGCCTCGCCAATCGCGGACGGCCCCAACCGACGTTGCCCCCAAGCGACGTTGCCTCGAGGCGCCGGTCGCCTCAGCCGAGCGGGGCCACCAGCCGCACGATCCCGCCGAGGATCATCAGTAGCCCGACGAGCACCCAGCCGAACGGCGGGAGTTTTCCGGAGCTGTCACTCGGACTGCCCCAGCGCCGCGGCATCGCGTGGTTCGCGAATCGGCCGCGCTCCCGGATCACGAACACCCCGAGCCCGATCGCGCCGACGGCAAAAATGAAGTTGATCAGCGCCACGAACGGCCATTCAACCACGCCCGGTGCTGTGGTCGATGCGGGGTCTTCCTTCAGAACCGCCTGTAATACATAGTGCTACCCCGTCATACAGGCGTTTCGGGGAGAGGTACTCGACCCCGGAGCAAACGTGGGGTCGGCCGGCGCAGGCCCGCGGCGCGGCCCGTCCCGGATTGGGGGGTGGTCGCCAGCCGGGCTCGCCCCCGCTGGCGAGGCTGGCTGCCTCGCTGATCGCAGCAGCCGTCGAAGCACTCTGTCCGCGCGGACGCCCGATGTTGTCCACGAGGCCACAAGCGGGCGCCCGAGTGGCGACTAGGCTGGCGCCCATGCAGCTCGGATTGATCGGTCTCGGCAAAATGGGCGGCAACATGGCCCGCCGCCTGCGGCGCGAAGGCGACATCGACGTCATCGCCTACGACCGCGACGCGGCAGCCGTCGCGGCGCTCGCCGACGAAGGCGTCCGCGGCGCCGACTCACTCGAAGCGCTCGTCGCCGGCCTCGACGCCCCGCGCTACGTGTGGGTGATGGTCCCCGCCGGCGCGCCGACCACCGACACCGTCAACGCCCTCGGCGAACTCCTTGAGCCCGGCGACGTGATCATCGACGGCGGCAACTCCCGCTGGACCGACGACGAAATCCGCAGCGCCGCGCTCACCGAAAAGGGCATCGGCTACATGGACGTCGGCACCTCCGGCGGCGTCTGGGGCCTCCAAAACGGCTACTGCATGATGGTCGGCGGCGAAGACAAAGACGTCGAAGGACTCACGCCCGTCCTCAACGCGCTTGCGCCCGTCGTCGTCGACGAGGCCGACAAGGCCAAGATCGGCGAGTACGGCTGGGAACACGTCGGCCCCACCGGCTCCGGGCACTTCGTGAAGATGGTCCACAACGGCATCGAATACGGCCTCATGCAGGCCTACGCCGAGGGCTACGCCCTGCTGGCGGCCAACAACCCCGACCTCGACCTCGAACGCGTCGCGCGCCTCTGGCAACAAGGCTCCGTCGTGCGGTCCTGGCTCAACGAACTCGCCGGCCTCGCCTTCGCCGCCGAAGGCTCACAAGTCGAAGCGCTCGAGCCATTCGTGAATGACTCCGGAGAAGGCCGCTGGACCATCGAAGCCTCGATCGACCTCGGCATCCCCACACCGGTCATGACGCTCGCGCTCCAGGAGCGCTTCGTCTCCCGCGGCAACGCCGACCACACCAACCGCATGCTCTCTGCCTTGCGCAACCAATTCGGCGGCCACGAAGCCAAGCGCAAAGACTGACTCTCCCGATCGACGCCCGACCTGGCCCGCCCCGCCAGTCGGGCACGCCGCCCTGCCGACCCATCCTGCCGCCGCCCAACCCCTCCGAGACCCACCCGTGACGAGTTCCACCCACCCCACCGAATCCGCCACGGTGGACGTCAACCCGCTCGCCGAAGGGATCGGCCTGCTGCCACCCGAGCCGACGGTCCTGATCGTGTTCGGCGCCAGCGGCGACCTCGCCAAACGCAAGCTCTTGCCCGCCATCGGCAACCTCGGCATGGACGGCACGCTCCCCGACCGCTTCGCGCTCGTCGGCGTCTCCCGCGACGTGATGAGCGACGACGAATTCCGCGAAAGCGTGCGCGACTCCCTCGTCACGTTCTCGCGTCGCGGGATGGACCCCGACGTGCTCGAACGCCTCCTGGAACGCACCCGCTACGTCGGCGGCGACGCGACCACCGTCGGCACCATGCACCGCCTCGGAGGCGTCCTGGACGAGCTCGCGGCCGGTCAACCGCTGGACCGCCTCTATTACATGTCGATGGCGCCGCGATTCTTCGCGCCCGTGATCGAAACGCTCGGCGAAGCGCGGCTCATCAACCGCAACGACCCGCACAGCCGCGTGATCGTCGAAAAGCCGTTCGGCACCAACTACGACGAAGCCGCCGAGCTCAACCACCGGCTGCTGTCCGTCCTCGATGAGTCGCAGCTCTACCGCATCGACCACTACCTCGGCAAAGAGACGGTCCAGAACATCCTGGCCCTGCGCTTCGCCAACCACGTGCTCGAACCGATCTGGAATCGCGAGCACATCGAGTCGGTGCAAATCACGGCCGCCGAAGATGGCGGCATCGGCTCCCGCGCGGGCTATTACGACTCCTCCGGCGCCCTGCGCGACCTGATCCAGAACCACCTCCTGCAGCTCCTCACGCTCGTCGCAATGGAGCCGCCGGCCAAGTTCTCCGCCGACGACATCCGCGCCGAAAAGGCCAAGGTGCTGCGCGCCGTGACCATGCCGCCGGACGACCAGATCCACAAGATGGCCGTCCGCGGGCAGTACGGCGCCGGCCAGATCGCCGGGGATCCGGTGCGGGCCTACCGCGAAGAGGAAGACGTCGCCGACGACTCCCGCACCGACTCGTTCGCCGCCCTGCGCCTCGAAGTGAGCACGTGGCGCTGGGCCGGCGTGCCGTTCTACATCCGCACCGGCAAGCGCATGCCACGCAAGCTCACCGAGATCGCGATCAAGCTGAAGCCCGTGCCGCTCGCCGCGATCGAAGGCGTCCGCGGCGCCGAGCAGAACGAGCTCGTGCTCACGATCCAGCCCGACGAGCGCGTCACGCTGCGCTTGCTCGCCAAGGTGCCGGGGCCGGGCATGAACCTGCGCCCGGTCACGATGGACTTCTCGTACGGCGCAGCGTTCCTGTCGCAGTCGCCGGAGGCCTACGAGCGACTCATCACCGACGCGATGCGCGGCGACCCAACGCTCTTCACCCGCGACGACGAAACGATGGCCCAGTGGACCATCATCCAGCCGATCCTGCGCCTCTGGCAGCAGGCCGACACGCCGCCGCCCGAGACGTATCCGTCCGGCTCCCAGGGCCCCGAGTCGCAGCACTCGATCCTGCTCCCGGGCGACAAATGGCGCGCGATCTGAGGCGCTGGCGATGACTTTCGAGCCAGACGTCGTCCCCGAGCCCGATTCGCTCCCGGACCCCAGCGCGCCGGGAGGCGACGCCGAGCCGACCGTCGGGTCGTCGCGGGAGGCCGAGCCCGACATGCCCGGCGCGGGCGTCCCGATCGAGCGCCTGCCGGCCTCGCGGCGCATCGACGCACGCTGGGCATCCGACGACACCGAGCCAGCCAAGATCGCCGACGAAATTCGTCGGCTGGAGACGACGCGCACGGCCGACGGCTCGAGCGTCGCGCCGGCCCGCGCGCTCACGTTCATCGTGCTCGTGGAGCCCGAGCATGACGACGAGGTTCGCGCGCAGCTCAAGGCTCTCGGTACCCAGCGGGCGTCGCGCACGATCGTGATCCGCCGCTTCCCGGACCGCACCACGCTCGGTGGCCGCGCCGCCGTGATCCAGGACGACGCGATCGGCAACGGCCTGCGCGAGACGATCGTGCTCGACGTCGGCCCCGAGGACGAGATGGACCTCGACGGCATCCTCGATCCGCTCGTGCTGACCGACGTGCCGAGCGTCGCGTGGGTGCCCGAGGGCGACCCGCGCCTGCTGATGCTGCTGCGGCAGATTGTGCAGACGGCGCTCATCGATGGCGACGCCGCCGCGTCTGTCCGCGAAGCGCTCGACGACTCCCGCGCGCTGCGTGAGGTCGGGATGCGCACGATCGACATGGCCTGGCTGCGGTCGGCGCCGTGGCGCGTACGGCTCGCGTCGCTGGCGCAGATGCCCGAGTTCCGCGCGCAGCTGCGGCAGCTGGAGATCGTCGAGATCGAAACGCGCCCCGACTCCCGCGTGTGCGGCGCGCTGCTGGCCGGCTGGCTTGCCCATCGCCTCGGCTGGCAGTCCGGACCGCCGCTGCTCGACGCCTCCCGCAAGCGGGTCGTCGCGCAGCTCCGGGATGTCGACCAGCCGCTTCCGGGGCTGGCGGGCATCACGCTGAAGTACCGCGACGGTGGGTCGCGGCGCCTCTCGCGCGGCCCCGGCGGCCTCACGATCACCGACACCGATCCCGAGGGCGCCAAGCACGAACGGACCGTGCTCGGCGCGTCCCGCGGTGGCAGTGGCCTGCTCCCCAGCGCGATGCGCCAGGTCTTGCTGCCCGACGAGCTCGACGAAGAGGTCCTCACGGCGACGGCCGCGCTGGATCGCGCGCGCGTGCTCAAGCAGGTCGTGCCGGGCAGCGAGGCGGATCGGGTGTTGCCGCGATGAGGGGTCCCGAGCGGTCGGTGGCCGGGCCACGCGCGCCCGACCTTGCTGAGATGGTCTCCCCATGAACGGAATCGTCAGCTCATGAATGGCGCGCCAACCGTCGAAGTGCTCGACGATCCGGCCGCCGTGGCGAAGCGCGCTGCGGAGATGGTCGACGCGGTGATCACCGAGCGCCTCGCGGCGACCGGCCGCGCCGACGTGGCGGTGTCCGGCGGGCGGATCTCGGCGGTGCTGTTCGACGAACTCACGGCCCTCGGGCGCGACTGGGCCGGCGTGCACCTGTGGATCGCGGACGAGCGCTGCGTCCCCGCCACCGACGAGGACAGCAACGTCCGCCTCGTGCGCGAGCGCCTCGCCGCGCCCGGCTCCGTGCTCCATGCGCCGCCGGACGAGGGCGATCCCGAGCGGCGTGCGCTGGCGTATTCGTTCCAGCTCAAGGACCGCGTGCTTGACCTGATCGTGCTCGGCCTCGGCGAAGACGCGCACACCGCCTCCCTCTTCCCAGACAACCCCGCGATCGACGACGACCGCACCATCGTGCCGGTGCTGGATGCGCCCAAGCCGCCACCCGAGCGCACAAGCCTCAGCCTCGGGACGCTTAATGCCGCGCCCCAGCGGCTGCTGCTCGTGACCGGCGAGGGCAAGCGCGAGGCGCTGGCGCTCGCCCTCGGCGAGCCATCGAAGGCAGCGCCGTCGAGCCTGCTGGTCGGTGCTGGCACCACGGTCCTGGCCGACCAGGACGCCGCGGGCTGAGCCGGCCCGGGCGATTGGTCAGCGCCCGCCACGTCGAACTTCGACGCCGTGGCTTTGGTTCCAGGTCAAGGTCATTCAAAGCACAACATGCATGAAGTGGCTCCGTTGTGACACGCAAGGCCGACGTTCAAACCCGAGGTTTAGCCCGCGCTAAACTCTGGGAGGTGCAGCTGTTCCGACGCCTTGAGACGCCCGCGGAGCAAGCGCTCCCGGGTGAAGCCAAGGTCCGCGACGCTGCGATTGCGTCGCTCGACCAGGTCGGCGGGCGCGGTTTCAAACGGCTGTTCCCGTTCCTGGGGCCGGCATTCGTCGCGGCCGTCGCCTACGTCGATCCGGGCAACTTCGCCACGAACGTGTCGGCCGGGGCGCAGTTCGGCTACACGCTGCTGTGGGTGATCGTCTCCGCGAACCTGATGGCGATGCTCGTGCAGTCGCTCAGCGCGAAGCTCGGCATCGCGACCGGCCGCAACCTCGCCGAGATGTGCCGCGACCGCTTCCCGCGCGCGGCGACGTTCGTGCTGTGGATCCAGGCCGAAGCAATCGCCATCGCGACCGACATCGCAGAGTTCATCGGCGCGGCCCTCGCGCTGAACCTGCTGTTCAAGATCCCCCTGCTCCCGGCCGGATTCCTCACCGCCGTGATCGCCTTCGGCGTGCTCGCGTTGCAGCAGCGCGGGGTGCGGAAGTTCGAGGCGGTGATCGCGGGGTTCGTCGGGATCATCCTGCTCGCGTTCGGGGCCCAGGTGGTCCTCGCGACGCCAGCCGCCGTCGACATCTTCGGCGGACTGCAGCCAGCCTTCGATGGCACAGACAGCCTGCTGCTCGCCGTCGGCATTCTCGGCGCGACGGTGATGCCGCACGTGATCTACCTGCATTCGTCGCTGACGCAGGACCGGGTCGTCGGCCGCAGCGAAGAGGAGCGCAAGAAGATCTTCCGCTTCGAGGTGATCGACGTGGTGATCGCGCTGAGCATCGCCGGCGTGATCAACGCATCGATGCTGATCACGGCCGCGGCGGTCCTGAACGGCACGCCGTACGCCGGTGATGGTGACGACCTGATCAAGGCGGCCCATGCGCTCGGCGCACAGCTTGGCGCCCACGCCGACATCCTCTTCGGCATCGCGCTGCTCGCGTCGGGGCTGTCGTCGTCGAGCGTCGGCACCCTCGCCGGCCAGGTGATCATGGCCGGAT
Source organism: Solirubrobacteraceae bacterium (assembly GCA_032119595.1). Lineage (GTDB taxonomy): Bacteria > Actinomycetota > Thermoleophilia > Solirubrobacterales > Solirubrobacteraceae > JAGIBJ01. Next base: position 1,196,380 of record JAUMBQ010000006.1, read on the forward strand.
TCCTTCACCGCGAGATCCCGCTGTTCGTGCGCCGCGGGATCACGATGGCGCCCGCGCTGGTGATCCTCGCGATCGGAGTCGACCCCACCTCGGCGCTCGTGATCAGCCAGGTCGTCCTGAGTTTCGGGATCCCGTTCGCGCTCGTGCCACTGCTCTGGTTCTGCTCAAGACCCGACATCATGGGCGGCCTGGTCAACCGCAAGTCGACGACGGTGGTTGCAGCGCTGGTGGCAACCGTCATCATCGTGTTGAACGTCGTCCTGCTGTATCTGACGTTTACCGGCGCCTGAGCCGCGCCGCACCCCTCTCGAGCCCACCTTGACTGAGTCCTCAGACCCCGCATCGCCCGGCGACTCGGCCGTGAGCGTCCAGCGCGCCGCGGGCGCCGATTCGGGTGCTCGCGCGACGGTCGGCGTCGAGTCCTCGGATCACGCGACGGTCAGCGTCGATTCCGCCGACCACTCGACCGCCGTCGAGAACTACGCCAAGGCGATCTTCACCCTCCAGGCCAGTGGTGCGGCGGTCCGCACGACCGATCTCGCGGATCGGCTCGAGGTCCGGCCAGCGTCGGTGTCGACGATGCTGGCCCGTCTTGAGCAGTCGGGCCTTGTCGTGCGTGAGCCGTACCACGGGGTGCGTCTTACCGATGCCGGGGAGCGCGTCGCGCTGGCCGTGATCCGTCGCCATCGCCTGCTGGAGCTGTTCCTCGCCGAAGCGCTTCAGCTGCCCTGGGACGTCGTCCACATTGAGGCGGAGCGTCTGGAGCACCATGTTTCCCCGCGCGTGGAAGCCGCGATCGCTGCGCACCTCGGCGATCCGACCCACGACCCCCACGGCGACCCGATTCCCACCGCCGACCTCGAGCTTCCGGTGCAGGACGGCGAGGTGTCGCTGGCCGAGGTGCCCGAGGGTGCTTCCGCCGTGCTCCTCCAGGTGTCGGACCGCGACCCCGCGATGCTCCGCTACCTCGCCGACCGCGGCATCCTTCCTGGCGCCGCCTTGGTCGTCGTCGGGCGGGAGCCGTTTGGTGGCCCGCTGCGCATCGTGCACGGCGACGCCGAGCACCTCCTCGGCGAGCCGCTCGCACGGGCAATGACGGTCCGCCCCGCCTGAGGGGCTACCCGTCCCGGGCTGAAACTGGGTGGGATTGGGCTGGTCATGCCAGCCGAGAGCAACCCAGTTTTCGGTTGTGGCGGGTCTGGGCCGGACTGGGTTGAATTGGGCTGGTCATGCCAGCCGAGAACAGCCCAGTTTTCGCTCCATGCGTCTCATGCCGCGTGGACGCAGTCCGGTTCGTGATGGGCCCGGTTCGTCCGGTTTCCGGCGCCGCGTTGCTGGCATTCCAACGCTCAGAGGTGGTTCGGTCGCCAGCGCTCGCCGGCGCTGCGATCTGGCGCGCGGCTCGACGCACGGGGGTTTGGGGGGCCGTGCGACGCGAGGCGCGCGAGGGGACAAGTCGCAGTTAGATACGGGGTATTGACGCACCGCATTTGACCGGATCGCGGTGATACCGCCGTTATCGCGATCGAGGGACGATGGGCCTGGACAAGTTTGTGATGCAGAGCACACGTTCAGGCGCTACGTTCGGCTTTATGTCCCCCAGCATCGCCACCCTCGCAAAGGCGACGCGCGTCGGTCTCTCGGCCGCACGCACGTCAGAGATTCAGCGGCGGGCGCGGGCGGACCACAAGGGCATGGCCGTGGCGGTGTGCTCGGTCCTCGGGGAGAGCGACGACGCGATCGACGTCGGCGCGCACGAGGGCATGTTCATGCGGCAGATGGTCGAATGCGCCCCGCTCGGCCGGCACCTCGCGGTCGAGCCGCTCCCGCGCCACGCCACCACGCTGCGCGAGACGCTCCCGGAGAACGTGATCGTGGAGGAGTACGCCCTCACTGACGACGAGGAGCCCCGCGAGATGGAGTTCCTGCACGTGCTCAACAACTCCGGGTACAGCGGCCTGCGTGAGCGCGACTACCCGGAGACCCCGCGGTTCCAGCGGCTGCGCGTGGAAGCGATTTCGCTCGACGTGCTCGTCGAACGCCACGACCTTGAGCCCAAACTGATCCGGATCGACGTCGAGGGTGCCGAGACGCTGGTCCTAGAGGGCGCGCGCCGCACCATCGAGCGCTTCCGCCCCACGCTGATGGTTGAGCATGGCAGCGCGGCCGCCGGCTACGGCGAGACCTCATCGACGTTCTTCGACCTTGCCACCGAGCTCGAGATGCGCATCTTCGACTTCGACGGGAACGGCCCGTACGACCGCCAAGGGTTCATCAAGGCCGTCGGCCCGTTCGGCTACTTCAACTTCCTGTTGCGCCCCTAAGGACCAAACGCGCTGAGCGGCCGACGCCCCTAGCGGCCAACCCGCTGAGCGGCCATTTGGTGTCGGCCCAGCAACACCAAATGGCCGTTCACCGCCCGCAGCCGCAAAGTGGTCCAATGCGTCCGCTGACGCGCCGTGCCGGAGCGCTTTGACCGGCCTGCTCTGTGACGCAGCGCACCGGTAATGTGGCGCCCATGGCCCGTTCCCGCCAGTCGATTCCCCCCGTGAAGGAGCTGGCCACGGCCGCTCGCCGGGGCGTTTCTGCTGCTCGCTCCAGCTACATCCAGCGGCGCGGCCGGGCGGATCACCTCGGGCTCGCCGTGGCTCTGCGGGCCGCCCTCGGCCCGGACGACGATGCGATCGATGTCGGCGCCCACGAAGGCGACGTCACCCGCCAGATCTTGAGCTCTGCGCCGAACGGCAAGCTGCTCGCGGTTGAGCCGCTCCCCCACCTCGCCGCGAATCTCCGCAAGACGCTGCCGAGCAGCGTGATCGTGGAGGAGTTTGCGCTCAACGACGAGGAGCCCGGCGAAGTCGAGTTCCTGCACGTCAAGAACAACCCCGGCTACAGCGGCCTGCGCGAGCGCGACTACCCGGAAGCGCCGGAGTTCGAGCGCCTCACGGTGAAGACGCAGCGCCTCGACACGCTGGTCGAGCAGCATGGCCTGAAGCCTCGCCTGATCAAGATCGACGTCGAGGGCGCCGAGCTGCTCGTGCTCCGCGGCGCGGAGAAGACGATCCGCAAGTACAAGCCGATCATCCTGGTCGAGCACGGCAGCGCGGCCGAGGGCTACGGCGAATCGCCGGCCACGTTCTACGACCTCTGTACCGAGCTCGGTCTGCGGGTCTTCAACTTCGACGGCGACGACCCGTACACCCGCGCCGGGTTCATCGCAGCCGTCGGCCCCGAGGGCTACTTCAACTTCATCCTGCGCCCGTAGCGGCCGCGATCGCCTGGCCCGTCCAGGCGATTGCATCGGCTGCGCGTCGTCGCAATCGGCCGTCGCGGCGACCATCTGGTCAGGGTTTGATCAGGTGTGGACCGTCGAAATCGGCGATCTGCGGCTGAAATCCGTCTCCCCGCGGCCCAGGCTCCGACCGGCGCCGATAGCATGGCGTTCGATGCAGGAAATGGTGATCTACGGCGTCAGCTTCGACATGGTCGGCAAGCAGCCGATCGTGCTCCTGAAGGCGGTCGATTCCAACCGTTTCCTCCCGATCTGGATTGGCCATCCCGAGGCCGCGGCGATCCTCATGCGCCTGCAGGGGCAGACCACGCCGCGCCCGATGACGCACGACCTGATGGTCGACATCTTCGGAGAGCTCGAAGTGCGCTGCACCCAGGTCGTCGTGACCGAGCTTCGCGACAACACCTTCTTCGCCACGATCACGCTCACGACCGGCTCCGTCGACCACAACATCGACGCTCGCCCGTCCGACGCGCTGGCCCTCGCGGTCCGCGCCGGCGCGCCGATCTACGTTGCTGCCGATGTGCTCGCCGAGTCCGCCATCGAGTTCGAACACGAGGTCGAGGACACCGAAGAGGTCGTCGAGCGCTTCAAGGACTTCCTTGACGACGTCACCCCCGAGGACTTCGCCGGCGGCGACTCCTAGGGTCCAGCGGCGGGCCGCCCCGCCGCGGTTTGGGCCGAATACGGGGCGCCGCCGCGGGCGCTTGGGCGCCTTCCCGCCCGGTCACACCTGGGCGGCCCCGCCCAGCGGCGACCAATCAATGGGCTCGCAACGCCGGCTGAACCGGCGACAGTTGGGCCATGTTTACTCGCCATGACTCCACCCCGCGAGCCTGCTCGGCAGGACCGCGCCGAGCCCGTGCCCACCGCCAATGCCATGCCCCCGCAGGAGCGCACCGGTCGGTTCGAGCGCAGCCGCCAGGACGAGAATGTGGAGGAGCCTGCGCACGCCGGCGGCCACCGCATCCACCTGCCCCTGCGCCGCAAGAACTGAGTTCAGCCGGGCGGCAGATCCGGATTTCGGGTCCGGCAGATCCGGAATACGAGCCCGGCAGATCCGGAATACGAGCCCGGCAGATCCGGAATTCGGGCCCGGCAGATCCGGAACCTGCTCCCCCTTGGGGGCGAGACTCGGCGCAGGCCACCGCAAAGCCGGGCCCCTCGCCGGTCAAATGGCGCGCCGAGGGCTGCCTCTGCATTAGACCGCGAAATGGGGTGTGAATTCGTCTGAAGGGGTCAGTACAACTCACACCCCATTTTTCAGTGCAATGCATGGCGGGGCCCCAACGGTGGGTGGGCTGCGCCGGCCGCTTGCGGAGGCCTCGGAGGGCGCCCGCGCGCGCCCCGGGTATGGCTTCGACAACAACCGGCGTATGCCCGAATAGAGCAGGGCGTATCGGCGCGCCCGGTGCAGGGTTCCCCTCGACGCGCGTACTGTGAAACGCGTGCCTGCCAAACGGACTCCGGCTGCCTGGGCTCGGGCCATCTTGTGGCTCGTACCGGTCTTCGTGGTGCTGGTGTTCACCAGCGGGGTCGTGATCGCGGCGCTGGCCACCGTCACGCTGCTGCTCGCGAAGGAGCAGCTCGGGCGCGACCTGGCCCGCAAGCGCCTGGCGGCGGACCAAGCCGACGCCGAGCGCGACTCGCCCTAGCGCGCCGGCAGCATCTTCGCCACGATCTGCGCGCGGCTGAGGCCGGCGGCGCTCGCGGCCATCGGCAGCAGTGAGGTGTCGGTCATGCCGGGCACGTTGTTGAGCTCCAGCACGGTCGGGACGCCCTCGGGCGTGAGGATCAGGTCGACGCGCGTGATGCCCGTGACGCCAAGGGCGCTCGTGGCAGCGATCGCCGTCGACGACAGGAGCTCGGCCTCGTCGGGCGTCAGCTTGGCGGGGCACTCGTACTTCACGAGGCCGATCGAATAGCGGGCCTCGAAGTCGTAGGCCTCCGGGCCGTCCTGCGGCAGAATCTCGACGGGCGGCAGCACCTCGCCGGCGATCACGGAGATCCCGAACTCGCGGCCGGCCACGAAGCGCTCCACGATCACGGAGTCGTCGTAGGAGAACGCGCCGACCATGGCGGTCGCCAGGGCCGACAGGTCGGCCGCGCGGTTGACGCCGAGGGCGGAGCCCGAGCGGGCCGGCTTCACGACGAGCGGCAGGCCAAGGCGCTCCACGATCGGCGCGAGCGCGCGGGCGGCGCCGAGCGACGTGAACGGCTGGCGATCAAAGACCACGCCGTCGGGCACCGCGATGCCGGCCTCGGCGAGGAGGCCCTTGGCGATGGCTTTGTCCCAGCAGCGTCGGCACGCCACGGCGCTCGGGCTCTGATGCGGAATGCCAAGCGCCTCGAGGACGGCCTGGACGGCGCCATCCTCACCGACGGACCCGTGCATCACGATGATCGCGGCGTCGGGCCGAGCATCAGCCAGGCGCTCAACGAGATCGCGGCCGACGTCGATCGAAATCGCCTTGTGGCCCAGCTCGCCCAACCCGTGAACGATGTTCTCGGCCCCGGCGATCGAGACCTGACGCTCGAACGAAGGCCCGCCCGACAGCACAGCGACCCTCATGGGCGCTGGTTCGCGCGGCGCTGCGGCGGGAACTGCACCAGGGAGCCTGGTGGCTGCTCGTCCGCCGGTGGCTTCGCGGCTGCGCGCGGCTTGGCACGGCGCTCCTTCGGCACGAGCGGCTCGCCGACCATGTCGCCGTAGAGCTCGAGCTGCTCGGTCACGACGGCACCAATGCGGCGCACGCCCTCGCGGATCTCCGGCTCATCGACGCCCGAGAAGTTCAGGCGCATCGAGTCGCCACCACGGCCATCCACGTAGGCCGCGCGGCCCGGGACGAACGCGACGTTTGAGCGCAGCGCGCGCGCCAGGAGATTGGTCGTGTCGAGCTGGGGCGGCAGCGTGGCCCACAGGAACAACCCACCGCGCGGGCGGGTCCACTCGGCACCGGTCGGCATGGAGGTCTCGAGCGCTTCGAGCATCGCGTCGCGACGACCCTGGTAGCGGACGCGCAGCTCGTCGATGTACTGGCGCCACAGGTCAACGTCGCTCAGGCACGCCTCCACGACGACCTGGCTCATCGAGGGCGAGCACAGGTCGGCGCCCTGCTTGCCCGTGTTCATCTTCTGGCGGATCGCGTGCGGCGCCGCGATCCAGCCGACCCGCAGCCCAGCGGCCAGGATCTTGGAGAAGGTGCCGAGGTAGATGACGAAGTTGCCGCCATCGAGCGTGCGGAGCGTCGGCAGGGCCTCACCCTCGTACCGCAGCAGGGCGTACGGGCTGTCCTCCACCACGAGCAGTTCCCGCTCATGCGCGAGCCGCACGAGCTGCTTGCGGCGCTCGAGGTTCATGGTCACGCCGGACGGGTTTTGGAACGTCGGGATCGTGTAGAGGAACTTGGGGCGCTTGCCCTCGGCGGCGAGGTCATCGAGGGTCTGCTCGAGCAGGTCGATGTCGAGGCCTTCGTCGTCGACCTCCAGCTGACGCACGTCGGCTTGGTACGCCGTGAACGTCGGCACCGCGCCCGCGTACGTGGGGCCTTCGGCGAGGATCACGTCGCCGGGATCGATGAGCGTCTTGCAGACGAGGTCGATGGCTTGCTGGCCGCCGGTCGTGACGAGCAGCTCGCCGAGGTCGACCTTCGTGCCCTCTTCGGCCATCACGATCTGGATGGCCTCGTGGACCTTGGCCATGCCCTCGGTCGGGCCGTACTGCAGCGCGCGCACCATCTGCGTCGACATCGCGCTCGTGATCGAGTCGAGCATCGCCGGCGGCAGGTTCGACACGTCGGGCAGGCCGCCCGCGAGTGAGATCACGTCCGGGCGCTCGGTGATGGCCATCAGGTCGCGCATGGCGGACGACGTCATCGAGCGGGTACGGGTGGCGAAGAGTGCTGCGTAACGCTCCAGATCCCTGGTCGCCGTGTTCGGGGCCACGGGCGGGAGGCTGTTTCCGTCGTCTACAGTCACCGGACCAACGGTACTTCACATGGACACCACCTTCGACATCCTGCAAGCCATCGGCCTCGGCCTCGCGTTCGGCCTCCGGCCCGCGTTCGCGCCGCTGGTCGTCGCGATCTGCGCCGCGGTCAACCTGTCGGTCGACTTCGAGAACACGCCCTTCGACTTCCTCGAGAACCCGATCGCGCTGGCTCTGCTGGCGGTCGTCGCGGTGATCAGCGTGGTCGACGCCCTCCGCGCCGGCAAGGGCAAGCCGACCTTCGATCTGGGCTGGTTGCTCGTGGCGCTCGTGCTCGGTGGCCTGTTTGGCGCCGGTTCGGTGGCGGAGCATTCCGACTCGTGGATCATCGGTGCGGTTGTCGGCGTGATCGCGGCCGCGCTCGGCTACTTCGCGACGTTCCCGCTCGTCAGCGGCGCCCGCAAGCGCCTGCAGGGCGAGGCCGAAGCGAGCCTGATCCTGCCGGCGATCGTCGAGCTGGCTGCCGTCGTCACCGCCTTCCTCAGCCTCGTGCTGCCGCCGCTCGCGATCATCGCGCTCGTCGCAGTCCTCGTGCTCCTCGTCCGGGGTCGCAAGACCGCCGGCGAGAGCTACGCGGGCCTTCGCACGCTGAGCAAGTAGGGCGGGCCGGGCCTCGTGCCGCAGGACGAAGGCCAAGACGTTTCCGGCTCGGGCGGCGGGTTCCGTGGCCGGAGCGGCCGGACCCTGGTCGAGCCGACGGGCTACGCGGTCACGTCGTTCCTGTCTAGCGCCGGACTGACCGGCGGCATCGGCCTCGCGCCCGACGGACTCCTGCTCTTTGCCGCTGCCGTGCTGCTCTCGGTGATCGAATGGCGACGCCTGCGTGAGGCCAATCCGTGGCTGCGCCTGGAGACGCCAGAGGACTTCCGCACCCACGAAGGCAAGATCTTCCTGCGCTACTCCGCATGGGGCACCGGCATTGGCCTGGGCCTCGCGGCGGCCGCGTTCGCTTTGGTGCAGATGGAGGGTCGCGAGGCTGCTGCCAGCGGCCCGGCGCTCATCTCCGGCGTCGCGACCCTGGTGCTCAATTACCTCCTCAAGCGGAAGCTCGCGAAGCCACTGCCGCCGCTCGGGCAGGTCGACCGGATGGGTGGCGACGTGCCCGACGACCGGGACGACGACGCGCGGGACTTCCCCGCGCCCTGGACTTCCGACGACGTGGATTCGCCAGACCGCTTGGACGATCGCGCGGATGCGGGCAGCACCAGCGGGACCCACCCCGACCGCCACTCCTACGCCGACCGCCACTCCCGTGGTGGCGACGACGCGCACGCCGACCGCCACTCGAGCACCGGTCAGCCCGCGGCCGAAGCACCGGACGACGACGAGTATCGCCCGGGCGGGTTCACCTTCGGCGACGAGCACGGGGCGACCGCGCCGCGGCTCGACGAGGGTCCGGAACCGACCAGTCGCTCTGGCGATGACGAGCCCGACGGCGACGGCTTCCTCGAGCAGGACGAGACGGCCCTGCACGGCAAGCTGCTCGAGCCACGGTCGGCGCCCAAAGCGCGGACCAAGCGCGGCTTCCGCCGCGGCGACGACCGCTAGCGAAGCGGCTTGCGGAGGACGGCGAGGCGCAGGTCGTCGCGGACGGGGATGCCGAAGCGTTCTTGGCCGTAAGGGAACGGCCGGTAGTGGCCGGTGAGCGCGTAGCCGCGCCGCTCGTACCAAGCGATGAGTTCGCGACGCAGGTCGATCACGGTGAGTTCCATCGTGTCTGCGGCCCAGTCGTCGCGCGCGACGCGCTCGGCCTCCTCGAGCACCGCTCGGCCGACCCCGCCGCCTTGCAGGGTCGGGTCGACGGCGAACATGCCGAAGTACGCGGTGCCCTCCTCGTCGACGCCGGCCGGCGAGCAGCCATGCTCCGGCTGGGTTGGCTGGGTTGGCTGGGTTGGCTGGGTCGGCTGGGTCGGCTGGGCGGGCTGCTCCGGCTGAGCCGCTGGGCGCAGCGTGGGCGCCTCGGTTTCGGCCCCATGGTCGGTTGGCGCGGCGAACCGCTCGCGGCGTGGCCGCTGGAGCTCACAGCACGCCACGAGCCTGCCCTCGCGATGTGCCAGGAGGACGTGCGCGCCGGGCCGCTCGAGCGCGTCGCGCACCATGCCTGCGTCGGTCCGCTGGCCGCCGAGCAGGTCGGCCTCCGTCGTCCAGCCCGAGCGGCTTGTGTCGCCGCGGTAGGCGGAATCCACGAGTTCCACGATCCGTGGGATGTCGTCGTGGGTGGCGAAGCTGAAGTCGAGCGAGGTGATGGGCGCCTCCGATCCTGAGAGCCGGAAGGAGAAGTCGCCCAGGCTAGTGGGTGCGTACGCGGCGCCTACGACCAAAGCGCAGAGAACGGCAAGGCCCAGATGCGATCGCTGAACTGGACCGTCTCGGGACCTGCATGCAGCACGATTCCAGCGCGAAAGGCTTGCGGCTTTTGGTCGCGCAGCGCGACGAGTGCCCGTGCATCGCGTGGGCTGACCGTCGCGCTCGCTTTGGCTTCGATCGCGACGAGGTCGCCTGCCGCAGACTCGAGCACCACGTCGATCTCGGTGCGTCCGGCGCGGTAGTGGTACTGGCGAGCTCGGACGCTTGCGACGGAGAGAAGGCGGCCGATCTCGGAGGCGACGAAGTTCTCCAGGAGCGGCCCGGTGAGCTGGTCGTCGTTGGTGATGCGGGCCTCGTCGGCGCCCAAGAGTGCGGCGAGGAGTCCGGAATCTACGAAGGAGACTTTGGGGGCGTGCACCGTGCGCGCGTGAAGCCCAGGTCGCCACGCCGGGATGAGTCGGAGCACGAACAGCGTCTCAAGGAGGGTCGCGTAGGTGCGGACGGTGTCGGCGGCAAGTCCCAGGCGGTTCGCTGCAGCCTCGACCGACAGAAGCCCAGACGACTGCGCCGCCAGGTGCCGGACGAGCGCTGGCACCTCGTCGAGTCTGCGGATATCGGCCAGGGCAGCGAGGTCCTGGCGGAGTGTGCCGTCGATGTAGTGCTCGAAGAAGTCCGCCCGGGCGTCGGCGCTGAAGCCCAGCACTTCGGGGTAACCACCCCTGAGCACGCGCGCGGTGAATGCTGAACGCCCGATGGGCGCGCCGGCTATGACTGGCGGGGTTCCTGCGAAGAGATCGTCGATGACGGAGGTCGAACGCGACTCAATCTCCGCCTGAGACAGGGGCCATAGCTCCACGGTGCCCATCCGCCCGGTGAGTGCGTCCTGCACCTTTGGCGCGGTGAACACATTCGCTGAGCCAGTCAGGAGGTACTGCCCTGGTGCTCGGTCCTCATCGACTCGCCGCTTGATTTCCAGCAGCAGGTCGGGTGCCCGCTGCACCTCGTCGATCAAGACGGGACCGGTGAACCGTGCGAGAAACCCAATGGGATCTTCGGTAGCGAAGCGGCGTTGGGCAGCGTCGTCCAGGGTGAGCACGCTTTCAAAGCCACGTCGTTTGGCGACGGCCTGCGCAAGGGTGCTCTTTCCGACCTGCCTGGCGCCCATGAGGAACACCACGGGCCGGCGGTCTAGCTGCTGTTCGAGCCGACCGGCGGCGGTGCGTGGAAGGAACGACACGCCTCCAAAGTAGCGCAGATCACCAATAACGAATGCGCAAATCACCAATACGACGTGCGCAAATCACCAATAGTGGATGCGCAAATCACGAATATCCCTGCTTAGAGCAGTAGTTGTCCGCCTGCTCCCGCCCTACTGGCTCGCGGCGGGCAGACGCGCGGCGAGCGGCTCGGAGAAGCGCGTGAGGAGCGACCCGAGGATGGCGACGGCCAGGACGTAGCCGGCGGCAAGCGGGCCGAGGCGCTCGTCGACGCCGGCGGCCACGGCAAGTGAGGCGATCACGATCGAGAACTCTCCGCGCGCGATGAGCACCGTCCCCGCGCGGACTCGCCCGGGAACGCCGACCCCGCTGCGCCGTGCGCCGTCCCAGCCGGTCACGAGCTTCCCAGCCACGCCCGCGACGACCAGCACCGCGATCCAGGGCAGCACCGAGGGCAGCCCGCCGAGGTCGATCTGCATGCCGAACACCACGAAGAACCCGGCCGCGAACAGGTCGCGGACCGGCGCTAGCGCGCTGCGCGCCCGGTCGGCCACGGCGCCCGACAGCGCGATTCCGACCAGGAACGCGCCGACCGCCGAGGACACGTTCACCGCCTCCGCGAGCCCAGCGACGAGCAGCGTCAGGCCGAGGACCGAGAGCACGAGGGCCTCGACGCGCTCGGTGTCGAGCAGGCGGCTCGCATGCCGAGAACCGCGCAGCGCGATGACCAAGACGACGGCGAGCACCGACAGCGCGATCGCCAGCGACCCGAGCGCGGCGGCGAGCGTGCCGCCGATCAAGACGACCGTGAGGATCGGCAGGTACACCGCCATCGCGAGGTCCTCGATCACGAGGATCGACAGGATGCTCGGCGTCTCGCGGTTGCCGAGGCGGCCGAGGTCGTCGAGCGTCCGGGAGATGACGCCGGACGACGAGATCCACGTGATCCCCGCCAGCGCTGCCGCCGCCTTCCACCCGAGCCCCATCGCCAGGCCGATCGCGAAGCCCGGAATCGCATTGAGCACGAAGTCGACAAGCCCCGATGTGCGCTGCACCCGAAGCGTCTGGAGGAGCTCGCTGCCCGTGTACTCCAGGCCGATGAAGAACAGCAGCAGCACGACACCGATGGCAGCCGCAAGCTCGAGGGTGTCGTTCGCAAGTTCGATCGGTCCTGGGCCGAGGCCGAGCAGCACGCCCACCGCGAGGTAGAACGGCACCGGGCTCATGCGCAGTCCGTGCGCGAGCCGGGCGATGGCGCCGAGCACGAGCATCAGGACTCCGAGTTCGACGAGCGCCAGCGCTCCATCTGGGCCGGCGGCCGCGAGCACGGCCGGGACGCTCACCATCGGGATCAGGGGCCGGCGCGCAGGTGCGCCTCGGCGGCCCGCACGCCGTCGGCCGTCCCGACCACGAGCAGCGTGTCGCCGTCGATCAGCCGCTGCTCCGGTCCCGGCGACGGGGTCGCGCCGTCGTTGTGAAGCACCGCGATGATCGACACCCCGGTGCGCGTGCGCAGCTGCGTGTCGCCGATGGTGAGGTTCGCAAACGGCGACGTGGCCTCAACAGGCAGCCATTCGACCTGCAGATGGCCGACGGCCTCGCGGACGGCGCCCAGGCTGTGCGTGATGTGGGTGATGCCGAGGAGCTGCGCGACCTGCTCGGACTCGGTCGCCTCAAGCCGGATCGATCGCTCGACCGAGTCCGGGTCGGCGCGGTCGTACACGAGCAGTTCGCGCTCACCGCTGAGCTTGTTCAGCACCCCGATGCGGTCGCCGCGCGCCGTGGAAAAGTCGTGCCGCACGCCGACGCCAGGCAGGTGCGTTTCGTCGATCGAGCCCACGCCGCGATCGTACTGCGGACCGCAGCCGGGGCCTCGAGCCTTGATCAGCAGCTGCTCGAAGGCAGGCAGGTCAGCTCGCGTCAGCAGCCCAGAGGCCACTTAGCGGCACGGCCCAGAGTCGGTCTCCGAACGGAAGCGTGTTCGCGCCGGCGTAGAGAATCACTCCGCTCCGGAACTGTGCGCCCGTGGCGTCGCGGAGACGGATCAGACCGCGAAAGTCGGCGGCTCGGACCGTCGCCGCGGCTTTCACCTCGACGCCGACGATGGCCCCGTTTGGTCGCTCGACGACGACGTCGACTTCGTGCTGGTGCTCGCGGAAGTGCCAGAGCGTGGCGGGGTCGACAGCCCAGGACTCTTGGCGTTCGAGTTCGTTCGTGACGAACGTTTCCAGCATCGCGCCAGCGATGCCACGGTCGGACGCGAGCCGTTCCCGGTCGACGCCGATGAGCGAGGCAAGCAGCCCTGTATCGGCGAGGTAGAGCTTGGGTGAACGGACTTGGCGCTTCCCGAGGTTCGTCGTCCAAGCCCGTCGTACCCGGATCAGGAAGAGTCGCTCAAGGGTTTCCACGTAGCTCTTGGCCGTTTTGCCGTCGAGCCCGAGTTCGGTCCCGAGGCGCTCGAACTGCGCGAGGGAGCCGGTCCGTGCGGCTACGAGCCGCAGGAGCGCGGCAACGGCGTCAGGACGGCGCAGTTGGCCGACGTCAGCCAAATCGCGGTCAACGATCGCTTCCAAATAGCTACGAAAGAACCGAGCGCGACTCGGCCCAACGCGTCGCTGGGCTTCTGGGAAGCCGCCAGTCAGGAGACGTTCCGCGTAGGCATCGACACCGACCGCAGCAGCGGCGATTTCCGGTGGCGCGTTGCGCATCAGCGCATCGACGAATGAACCGGTCGTTCCCTCGATCTCGGCTTGTGCGAGCGGCCACAGCGTGAGGTAGTCGACCCGGCCAGGCAAGGCGTCCGCAACGCGCGGAAGCCGCCGAAGGTTGGCGGAGCCTGTAAGGAGGAACTGACCTGGAGATTGGTCGCTATCGACTCTCGCCTTGATCGAAAGGAGGAGTTCCGGGGCCCGCTGGATCTCGTCGATCGCCGTGCATCTCCCAAGTCGAGCGACGAAGCCGTCGGGGTCGGCGAGGGCGGCCTCACGCGTAGGCGCGGAGTCGAGCGTGAGGTGGGTAGCCCCAAGCCGGTCGACCGCGACCAAAGAGGCGAGGGTGCTCTTGCCAGCTTGCCGGGGCCCAAGCAGCGCAACCACGCGAGCTGAGCTCATCGCGTCTTCGACAATGTCGGTGAGCCCGCGAGCGATGAAGTGGTCAGCGGGCATTGCAGTCTCGGAATCTACGGCTTACAATATCGGAATTCAAGCGATGCAATATCGGAATTCAGATCAGCCGCACTCCGTCATCTTCCTGGTCGTGGAGCAGCCGCCCGGCGGGTCAGCCGGGGGCCTCAGGCCTTGATCAGCAGCTGCTCGATCGCCGTTGCGCGCAGGCGCTCGTTCGGGTCGAGGGTGATCTTGACGCCCATGAGCCACGGGTCCTTCTCGGCGGGCTCGTAGCGCTGGTGCATGTGGGTCACGAAGCGGCGCACGGAGGCGTCGCGGTCCATGCCGATCACGCCGTCGCGGGAGCCGGTCATGCCGAGGTCGGTGATGTAAGCGGTGCCGCCGGGGAGAATGCGCAGGTCGGCGGTCGGCACGTGGGTGTGGGTGCCGACCATCGCGCTCACGCGGCCGTCTAGGTGCCAGCCCATCGCGACGGTCTCGCTAGTCGCCTCAGCGTGGAAGTCGACGATCACGTGGTCGACCTTCTTGCGGATCTTCGCCAGGGTCGCGTCGATCTCGGAGAAGGCGTGGCGGCCGCTCTCCATGAATACGTTGCCCATCAGGTTCACCACGCCGTAGCGCAGGCCGCCGCGCTCGATGATGCACCAGCCGTGGCCGGGCTGCGACGCCAGATGGTTGACCGGGCGCAGCAGCTCCTCGCGGTCGTTGAGCATGTCGTGCACGTCGTGTTGGCGATAGGCGTGGTTGCCGAGCGTGATCACATCGGCGCCCGCGCGCATGATCTCGTCGACCGAGCGCGCGTTGATGCCGATGCCGCCCGCAGCGTTCTCGCCGTTCACGATCACGAGGTCCGGCTGCAGGTCGGCGCGCAGCTGCGGCAGCACGCGGCCGAGCGCCTTGCGGCCGGCCGAGCCGACGATGTCGCCGATGCACAGCACCACGGGCGCGCGCGGGCCTGATTCGCCTTCGCCCGCGGGGGCCTGCTGGGTGCCGGTGTCGCTCACGGCCTGCATCCTGCCGCAGCGACGGGCGGCGCGGCGCTGCGCTCAGTTCAGGGGCGCAGAAGCGACTCTGGCACGAGCTGCCGAGAGGGGAGCGAGTCGCTGGACTTAGCTGGTCGGCCGGCTGGCGCGGCTCTCGGCAAGCGTCAACAGTGACTCGGCATGCTCACGACGCGTTTCGTCGACCGGCAGCCCAGCGATCCGCTCGCGCAGGACCGGCGACTCCACGAGCCCCGCTCGGATTGCCTCGGCCGCGAACGCGACATCGTGCTCCCGACCGGCGGCGAGCTTGGCGACCACGGCGTCGTGCGGGTCAAGACACCAACCGGTCGCACCGCTCGTGTTGGCGTTGTGGATCGGGACCAGCCGCTCCTCCCAGCCGACCGCCACGACCGACGTCTCTGGGCCGACGCCATGCGCGTAGTAGCCAAAGGTCTCGTGGAAGGGCGAGCCCTCGCCGATGGCGCCGTCGATGACGGTCGACCGGTCGGGGGCGTTCCGTGGGAACACGTCAGCTTCGGTCGACCGAAGCAGCGCGGCGGGCGCCTCGGGGAACGAGCCCAGGATCGACTGGCTGCCGACGACCACAATGTCGCGGTCGTCAGCGATCGACGAGGCGGCTCGGATCACGTGTTCGAGTTCGCTTCGCTGCACCTCAGGTGACCTCGCGCAGCACGCGCCAGCGCTCGGCGTTGGAGAGTGAGCCGGCGAACGGGGTCGTCTGGCGAAGCTGGGTCATCTCGGCGTCGTCGCGGACAATCGCGGCGCGGATCTCATCCGTCGAGCCCGCGAGGACGACCTGCCAGCGGATGGCCCAGTACGGGTCGGTCGGACCACCGTCGCGAAGCCAGTCGGCCACGCGCGCGCGGGCTCGGTCGACGGCGGCGTCACCGAGTCGTGCCGCAATCAGCGCATGCATCGCCAAGCTTCGGCGCTCCGCGGTGCGGTGGCCATCGACGGCCGGCCAGGTCCGGAGCGGTGCGGTGGCCTCAGGCATGGCCCGACTGTAGACCGGCCCGCCCAGTCCGTCGAATCCCTAGCCTCCCGGCGGTGAGTGCGCCGATCGACCTGAGCGCCGTACGCGCGATTCTCTGCGACCTCGACGGCACGCTGATCGACTCGACCCTGGCGACCGAGCGGGCCTACGCGGCCTGGATGGCGGACCGCGGCGTTACGCCGCCGGCCGAGCATCCCCACGGTGTGCCGGCCCGCCAGGTGGTGGTGATGCTCGCTCCGCAGCTCGACGCGGAGGTCGAGGCGGCGGACCTGCAGCGCCGCGAAGTCGCCGACACGGACGGCGTGCACGCGCTGCCCGGTGCCGCGGAGCTGCTCGCGCCCGAAGGCGCGTGGGGCCTGGAGGTCGCGATCGTGACGTCGTGCACGGCGCCGCTGGCGGAGGCGCGACTGGCGGCAGCCGAGCTGGTGATGCCGTCGATCGTGGTCACGGCCGAGCGCACGCAGCGCGGCAAGCCCGACCCCGACCCGTACCTATTGGCAGCCGACCTGCTCGGGCTTCGGCCGGAAGATTGCCTGGTGCTGGAAGACGCGCCCGCCGGCATTGCCGCAGGCCGCGCCGCCGGGATGCAGGTCGTCGCCGTGCGCACGAGCTACGACGACACCGCGCTTACCGAAGCCCATCTGATCGTCGACGATGCGGCAGCCTTCGCCGCGATGCTGCCGGTGCGGGTGGCGTTCGAGGTCGACGTCCTCGGCGACGAGACGCTGTAGCGCCCCATCGCTTGGCGGCGTGCGTCAAAGGAGCCGGTTCACCGCCGCCGGCCCGCGGCGCCCTGGCCGTCCGTAGGATCAGCCGCTGTGCCCGAGTCGTCCAGCTCCGCCGAGGCCGCCACCACGTCGGCGGTTTCGGCACGCAACATCACCCGTCGCTACGACGGGCGCGTGGTGCTCGACGGCGTTGACTTCGACGTTGCGCCCGGCGAGCGCGTCGCCATCCTCGGCCCCAACGGCGCGGGCAAGACGACCCTGCTCGAAGTCCTCGCGGCGGTGCAGCAGGCCGACGGCGGAACTGTCACGCCCGGCCCGGAGCACCTCGGATGGGTGCCGCAGCGCCCGGCGGTGTACGAAAAGCTCACCGTCGCCGAAAACCTCGCGTTGTTTGCCGGCCTCGCGGTCGAGGGCCGCGCCGAAGCGGCCGCGGCTGCCGAGCACGCCCTGGATTTCGCGGAGCTCCGGCAGCGTGCTGACCAGCGCCTCGATCGCCTTTCCGGCGGGTGGCGCCAGCGCGTCAGCCTCGCGATCGGCCTGCTCGGCAGCCCCACTTGCGTGCTGCTCGACGAGCCACACACCGCCCTGGATCCGCCCCAGCGCCACAAGCTCTGGGCATTGCTCGATCGACTCGCCGAAGCCGGCACGGCGATCGTGATCACCACGCACGAGCTCCACGCCGCGGAGCGCCATGCCGACCGCATCGTCGTGATGTCCGAGGGCGTGATCGTCTTCTCGGGCACGCCCGACGAGCTTCGCGCCCACGGTGGCGACGACCACGATCTCCACCTCGCGTTCACCCGTGTCGTCGGGCTGGATGACGGCGGCACCACGTGATTCGCGCGCTCCTTGCCAAGGATCTGCGGGTCCTGCGTCGCTCCCCGGCCCTGCTGGCGCTGATCGTGCTCTACCCGCTGCTCATCGCCGTCGGGCTCGGGCTAGCCCTCACGCGTGATCCTCAGCCGCCGAAGGTTGCCGTCGTCAATCTGCTCCCCAAGGGCGCGGAGGGCGAAGTCACAATCGCCGGGCAGCGGCTGTCGATCGCCGACCTCTCGAGCTCGATCGCTGGTGGCGACGTGCAGTCGCTCAACGTCGACACGCGCGAGCACGCCGTCAGCATGATCAAGGCCGGCACGATCGATGGTGGCCTCGTGATCCCCGCTGACGCGGCCGACAAACTCCGCTCCACGCTCACCTCCGGCGGCGTGAGCGGTGGCCCGCAGCTCGAGGTGCTCTACCGCTCCAGCGGGCCGCTCGACGGCACCCTCGTGCGGTCGCTGATCGCGAGTCGCCTGCGCACCGCTGAGCGGGCTCTGGCCGCTGAAATCGTGCGCGTCGCTGGCGGCTTCCTGCAGATCCTGCGCGAGGGCGGGTCGTTCGAGATTCTGGGTCAGAAGATCCAAGTCCTCGGCCTGCAGGCCGCCGAGATCATCGTGGCCGACGCCGCCCGCAACGCGCCCGCGAATCGCAAGAGCGGCCTGGAGCAGGCCGAGAAGTTCACCAAGCTCGCGAGCCAGAACCTCGATCTCTCCGACGACATTCTGAAGTCGATCGCCAAGCCACTTGACGTGCGCGAGACCGCGATCGGCGAAACGCGGGGGCGCACCCTGTCTGGGTTTGCCGTTGGCGTGGCGGCGGCGCTGTCGCTCATGCTCGTCGCGATGACCCTCGGCGCCGGGCTGCTGGCCGGCGAGCGCGACGAAGGCACCCTGCGTCGCCTGCTCCGCGGCGGTCGCGGGGCGTGGAGAGTGGCGGCCGCCAAGGCGCTCGGCGCCGGGCTTGTGGCGGCCTGCTCCGGCATCCTGCTGCTCGTCGGACTGGCCCTGCTTGGGGCAACGCCCTGGGAGGCGGCGCCCTATTGGCTCCCCGCCACGGCGCTCGGTGGCCTGGCGTTCGCCGGCTTCGGGGTGCTGCTCGGCGCCGTGCTCCGCGATGCCCGTGCTGCGACTCTGGCCGCGATCCTGCTCGCCGTGCCGGTTGCCGTGATCGCCCTGATCCCGCCGCAAACCGTCGGCGCCACAGCGTCCGACGCCCTGGCCGTCCTCTCGGCCGTGCTCCCCTTCGCGCCAGCCCGCCAGCTCCTCGACGCGGCCGTCGCCTCCGACCCGGACTGGCCCTCCGCCGGCCAGCTCTTCGCGCAGCTCCTCGGCTACACCGCGATCGCCGGCCTGCTGGTGCGCCGCACGCGAGCCTGAGCTTGGCGCGGGAGCGTCGTCCGCACGTGCAGCGCGCGGTCTCCTCGTCGGTTGGAAAGGCGCGGTGAAGATCGACCGCATCGACGCCCCCTCGGGCAAGGCGCCTGACCGCTGGCCGAGTTTCGCGCCCCGGAAACCGCCCGCCGCCCCGACACCAGTCCACGTGCGCCACGACGCGAAGCGGATGTGCGAGCGTGTGGGTGCCATGCGTCGCACCCTTCTTGCGCTTGCCGCGATTCCGCTATTGGTCGGCTCCGCGCCGGTCGCGCCCGCGTCCGCCCGGACCACGCTTCCGTCGTTCGACACGTGCGATGACCTCGTTGCGTTCGCCCGGCGCGGCGTGTCGCGGCCCCAGGTCGACATGCGCGCGATGGGCGGGTTCGGCGGGCTGATCCAGCCGCGAGCGCCGATTGCCGAGCCGGCTCCGCGCGACGACAAGAGCGGCCCCTTCCCCATGCCGGCGATTGCGGTCGCGGCGTCGCCGGAGGACTCTGCAGCCGGATCGGCACCGACAGAAGCGTTCTCGGGCACCAACACGCAGGAGTCGACCGTCGACGAGCCTGATGTCGTGAAGACCGATGGCAAGCGGATGTTTGTCGTTGCGGGCACTGAACTCTGGGCGTTCGACGTCACCGGCGACGTCCCGAAAGTGATCTCCAAGCTGAACCTCGAGGGCGCTGGCGGCGAGCTGCTGCTCCGCGGCGACCGACTGCTCCTGATCGGAAGCGCGCCGGCCACGTCGACATCGCCGACCACCCCGTCGCCGCCGTCGATCAACGATGCACCGACCAGCACCACTCCGATTTCGATGCCGAGTACAGCGGGATCGACCGCGTCGCCTGCGCGCCGCGCCCAGGTGGTCGCCCCCACGGTGCCCGTTCCGGTCCCCGAACCGTCCGACACTTCGGTCGCGCTGCCGCCGCCCTCGAAGGCGCGCCTCGCCGAGATCGACGTCCGCAACACCGCCGCGATGAAGATCGTGCGGACCATGCTGGTGCCGGGCTCGATCGTGAGCGCCCGCCTCAGCGGCGGCTCGATCCGCGTCGTCCTCAATAGCCCGGCCGCCATCCCGGACACCGCGACGACGCAGGCCGCGACGACCGCCTCCGCGGCGAAAGCGACAGCGAAGACCCTGCGGCTGCGCAACTTCGTCCCGCGCACCGTGCTCTCCAGCCGCCGCACGCACCGCACGTTCCGGCGCAACCTCGTGCCGTGCGACCACGTCCGCCACCCGTCGACCTTCTCCGGCCTCGACCTGCTCACGGTGCTCACCGTCAACTTCGACGACGGCCTCTTCAACGTCGACCGCGACGCCGTGATGGCCAGCGCGCAGGTCGTCTACGCCTCCGAGCGCAACCTCTACGTCGCGAGCATGCCGGCGGCCGACATTGCCGAGCCGTCCGACGTGCCGGCGCGCGCGAAGACCGAGATCCACCGGTTCGACGCCTCTGAGCCCGGCCACACGACGTACACCTCCAGCGGTGCCGTGCCCGGCTTCATTCTCAACCAGTACGCGATGTCCGAGCACGCGGGCGACCTTCGCGTCGCCGCCACGGAGTCGCCGCTCTGGATTCCCGGGGCATCGACCCTGGAGAGCGAGAGCGCCGTCACCGTCCTGCGCTCGCGTGGCAGCGTCCTGGAGCAGGTCGGCCGGGTGAGCGGGCTCGGCAAGGGCGAGCGGATCTATGCGACGCGCTTCATCGGCGATGTCGGCTATCTCGTCACGTTCCGCCAGACCGACCCGCTCTACACCCTCGATCTCGCCGACCCGACCGCTCCCAAGGTGGCCGGGGAACTCAAGATCAACGGCTACTCCGCGTACCTGCACCCGATCGGCGACAACCTCCTCCTCGGCGTCGGCCAGGACGCCACCGACACGGGCCGCCGCATCGGCGCGCAGGCCTCGATCTTCGACGTGTCCAACCCCGCCACGCCCACCCGCACCGCCCAGCTCCCGCTCGGCAACGGCGGCGCCGCCGTGGAGTTCGACCCGCACGCGTTCCTCTGGTGGGCGCCGTCGAAGCTCGCGATCCTGCCGGTCGCTGGCTACGACCCCACGACCTACCGCAGTCTCCAGTCGGCGGTCGGGCTGAAAGCCGGTCGCGCGGAAGGACTCACCAAGGTCGGCGAGATCACCCACGGCCCTGCCTGGGATCAGGGCCAGATCGACCGGTCCGTCGTCGTCGGCGATCGCGTCTTCACCATCTCCGACTTCGGCGTCGGCGCCAATCGCATGCCAGGGCTCCAGTCGCTCGGCTTCGCCTCCTTCAAGCCGGCCGGATGAGTCGCCCGCTGGACAGGGTCGCTCGCGCGGTCGCCATCGTCGCCGGGGCGACGGCGCTCACCTGCGCCGCACCCCTCGCTGCTGGGGCGGCGTCGAGCACCACGGCGAAGGCCCAGGCCCAAGCAACCCCGAAGTCCGACGCCCTGCGCGCGTTCCGCAGCTGCGAGCAAATCGTGACCTTCGGCCGGCGCGCCGCCGGCCTGGAGCCGATCCCGTCGCACACCTATACGCCCGGCTTTGGCTCGCCGATCTCGCCGCGGGCACCGCTGAAGCGGCGGCCGCGGTACATCTCCGGACCGGAGACGCAGGATGCCGTCGCCGCGGCCGGCGGACCAGAAGCACCCAAGGGCTACTCCGAGACGAACGTGCAGGAGGCCGGCATCGACGAGCCCGATGTGGTCAAGACCGACGGTCGGCGCCTGTTCGTTGCCGCCGGTGATGTCGTGCGCGCCTACGACCTGACGGACGCCGTGCCGAAGCTCAAGGGCGTCCTGAATCTCGGCGCCGCCGGAGGCCAGCTGCTGCTGAGCGGAGACCGCCTCCTCGTCCTGAGTACCGCTGGCGAGAACTACAACCAGACGCGCCTCGCCGAGGTCGACGTGTCGAACCCCGAGGCCATGCGCACGCTGCGCACGGTCGTGGTGCCTGGCCTGGGCGTCACCGCACGCCTCACCGGCACGACGGTGCGCGTCGTCCTCAACACCCCCGAGCACCTGCCGTCGCAGCTCTACAACGGACGCCGCACCGCCGCCGGTCGCAAGCTGCGCCGGACCCTCCGCCTGCGCTCGTTCGTTCCGAGCCTGCGACTGGCGGACCACACGACCGGTACGCGATCCACGCGGCCGGTCGCCAGCTGCACGCAGGTCAGTCGCCCTGCCGCGTACTCCGGGCTCGACCTCGTCACGGTCCTCACGTTCGACCTCGATCGCGGCCTCGGCGTGATCGACAGCGATGCGATCCTCGCCAGCGCCGAGACGATCTACGCGTCGACCACGGGCCTGTACGTCGCCAGCACGGCCTACGGCGACATCGACGAGTCCGACGAGGCCAGCGATCGAGCCCGAACCCAGCTCCACAAGTTCGACGTAAGCCAGCCCGGCGGAACGTCGTATGCCGCCAGCGGCAGCGTGCCCGGGTACGTGCTGAACACGTATTCGATCTCCGAGTCCCGCGGCGACCTGCGGATTGCGACGACCGAGTCGCCCCTCTGGGTCGAAGATGCCCAGGTCGCCGACAGTTCCAGTCGCGTGAGTGTCCTGCGCCAGAGCGGCGCCCAGCTCGTTGAGGTGGGGCGCGTCGACGGGCTCGGGCGCGGCGAGCGCATCCACTCGGCGCGGTTTATCGGCGATATGGGCTACCTCGTCACGTTCCGCGAGACCGACCCGCTCTACACGCTCGACCTTCGCGATCCGGCGGCGCCGAAGGTGGCCGGGGAGCTCAAGATCACCGGCTTCTCGTCGTACCTCCACCCGATCGGCGACGGGCTGCTGCTCGGCGTCGGCCAGGAAGCGGACGCAAAGGGCCAGACGCTCGGCACGCAGGCCTCGATCTTCGACGTCTCCAACCCGGCCGCGCCGACGCGCCTGGCCCAGATTCGGCTCGGCAACGGCTCCTCGCCCGTGGAGTACGACCCTTACGCATTCCTGTGGTGGGGGCCCGAGAGGCTGGCGATCTTCCCGGTCACCACCTACAGCGAGGATCCAAAGATCTGGGAGGTCGGCCAGGCGGCCGTCGTGCTCAGGGCGGGCCGCGCGGAGGGCCTCGCGAAGGTCGGGCAGATCACGCACGGGCCCGCCTGGGATCAGGGCGTCGTCCACCGGTCTGTCGTCGTCGGCGACCGTCTGCTCACGATCTCGGACTTCGGCATCGGGACGAGCCGACTCGCCGATCTCGGGCTCATCGCCTACGACGTCTTCCCGGCGCCGATCTCGGACGCCGGCGCCAACCGGATGTCGGGACGCTCGGCACCAGGGTCTTCGTCATTCAAGCCGCAAGGATGATCGTCATGGTCCGAGGCCGACTCCGCCGCTGCGCGGTTCTTGCCGCAGCGGCACTGACGCTCGGAGGCGCCGCCCCCGCGGCGCAGGGGGCCGAGGACCTCGCGTCGTTCGACACCTGCTCCGAGGTCGTCGACTACGCAGGCGGCGGCGCTGGCCTGGACTCGTGGCCGGCGTGGTCGCCGAGCGAGGACGCTTCGCTCAGGCTTCGTGGCCCGTACCCCGAGCCGGATCCCGACGATGACGGAGGCGTGTACGACGACGCGTACGACGACACCAACACCGTCGCCGAGGCCGACTCCGAAGCCGCCCCCGCTTCCGGCGGTGCCGCGGACGACGTGTCGGGCACCAACACGCAGGAGGTCGGCATCGACGAGCCGGACCTCTTCAAGACCGACGGCCGGCTGCTGTTCGTGATCGCCGGCAGCGAGCTGCGGGTCATGACGGGCCGGACCGACGTGCCGCGCGCGATTGCCCGGCTCCCGCTCGAGATCGCGGGTGGCCAGCTCCTCATCAGCGGCGACAAGCTGCTGGTGCTCGGCTACGTCCCAGGGCAGCCCCAGCAGACGGGCGCCGAGTCGGCTCCCGCCCGTTATCGGAAGTACCCACTCGTCACTCGGCTGATCGAGGTCGACATCAGCGACCGCACGGCGCCGCGCGTGCTGCGCACGCTTGATGCCAAGGGCGC
The DNA here is from genome assembly GCA_032119595.1 of Solirubrobacteraceae bacterium. Lineage (GTDB taxonomy): Bacteria > Actinomycetota > Thermoleophilia > Solirubrobacterales > Solirubrobacteraceae > JAGIBJ01. Next base: position 1,220,199 of record JAUMBQ010000006.1, read on the forward strand.
GACCGCCGCGGCCCGCCAGATCGGGTCGACCGTGCGCGTCGTCGTCAACACGGTCATCGATGAGGGCTGGGAATACGACGAAGAGGGCGACGATTACGACGACGTCGACCTTGACCTCAGCGACGTGCTGCCCACGACACGCCTCAAGAGCGCCGTGACCGGCGACCGGTACCAGCGCCGGATGGCTCCCTGCGATCAGGTCGATCGCCCCGCGGGCTTTTCGGGCAACGATCTCGTCTCGATCTTCACCTTCGATCTGGAGCGCGGCCTGATCGGCATCCGCCGCGAGGCGCTCATGGCGAACGCCCAGGTCGTCTACGCGTCGTCGACCTCGCTGTACATCGCCAGCGGTCGCTACGTGGATTGGGACCTCGCCAAGGGCGCTCCCGACGACACCTACACCGATGTGCACGCCTTCGATGTCACCGAGCCAGGCCGGACGACCTACACGGGCAGCGGCCGAGTTCTGGGAATTCCGCTCAACAAGTACGCCTTCTCCGAGTGGGAGGGCGAGCTGCGGGTCGCCACCACCACCGAGCCCGGATGGGTCAAGGACGCGGTCGAGCAGGCGGTCATCGACGCGTGCGAGGCGTCAGGGGCGTACGACGACGACGCAGAGGAAGGCGAGGCGAACGACGCGTGTTACGAAGAGGACGGCTACCGCGAGGCCGAGGTGCCGGTCGACAATCGCGTCACCGTGCTGCGTCCTCAGGGAACCGGATTCGTTCAGGCCGGGCTCGCGGAGGGGATCGGCCGCGGCGGGTACATCGACGCCGTGCGCTTTGACGGGCCACGCGGCTACGTCGTCACGTCGACCGAGACGGCGCCGATCGCCACGCTCGATCTCAGCGATCCAGAGGCCCCGAAGGTCGTCGGCCAACTCACCATCCCGGGGACGTCCGCCTACCTCCACCCGCTGGGCGACGGCCTGCTGCTTGGCGTCGGGCAAGACGAGGACGACGCCAAGAAGTGGGTCGGTGGTGTGGTGTCGCTGTTCGACGTCTCCGATCCGGCCAACCCGCGCCGGATCTCCAAGCGCAATCTCGGTCGCGGGTACTCAGAAGCCGAGTACGACCCGCACGCCTTCCTGTGGTGGCCGCGGCGAAAGCTCGTGCTGCTGCCATTCACTCGCTACCAGGACGTGCCGGACTCCTACGACGAGTGGGGCTACTGGGAAGGCATCGGCGAACTCGTCGGCCTCACCGCGAGCCGAAAGAGCGAGCCGAACCTCAAGGAGATCGGGCGGATCACGCACGGGCCTGCCTGGGATCACCCGGGCGTCGTGCGCGGCGTCGTCTTCGGCGACCGGCTCCTGTCGATCTCCGAGCTCGGCGTCGGCACCGGCCGGGTCGACGACCTCACGCCGATTGGCTACCTGCCGTTCCTCCCGTACGTGCAGGACCTGACGCCCGAGCGCAGGTCGTGCTCCACGGTTCCCGGGACGACGCCGACGACGCCCGGAACGACGCCGACGACGCCGGGAACCACGCCCACGACCGCGACGACGCCGACGACGCCAGGAACGACCCCGACGGCCGCCGCAGCGCGCCGCTCCCAGGCGGCGCCAACCACACCTGCTGCGCCCACAACCCCCGGGACCACGCCACGCACCACACCCGGAACCACCCCTGGAACGACGCCGGCGGCGACCACGCCGATTCCCGAGGGCTGCGCCACGCCAAGCGCTCCGGACGTCGCCCCATCAACGCCACCGTCCACGCCAGCAACCACCCCAACTACGACGACGCCCGCAACGACTCCGAGCACCACGCCCAAACCCTGATCACGGCAGCCAGGGGCGCGCCTCCGCGCCCGCGTCCCTGGCGAATCTCCCAGTCCCCGGTACGCTGCCAGTCGTGGCATTTCCCGAGAGTCGTCCGCGGCGCCTGCGCCGCTCGCCAGCGATCCGCGACCTGGTCGCCGAGACGGCGCTGGACCCCGGCGACCTGATCCTTCCGATCTTCATCGAGGAGGGCCTGTCGGGCCGGCGGCCGATCACGGCGATGCCGGGCGTCGACCGGCTCGGGCTGGATGAGCTCGCGGCCGAGGCCGAAGTCTGTGCCGCGCTCGGGATCGGCGGGATGCTGCTCTTCGGCGTCCCGGAGCACAAAGACCTTCGCGGCTCCGGCGCGTACGACGACAAGGGCATCGTCCAGCGGGCGATCGGCGAGATCAAACGCTCGGTGCCCGAGACCCTCGTCATCGCCGACGTGTGTCTTTGCGAGTACACGAGCCACGGGCACTGCGGCGTGATGGATGGCGCCGACGTCGACAACGACCAGTCGCTGCCGCTCATCGCCAAGACGGCCGTGAGCTTGGCTGCGGCCGGCGCCGACATCGTCGCCCCGAGCGACATGATGGACGGCCGCGTCGGCGTGATCCGCGCCGAACTCGACCGCCACAAGCTGCAGACGACGCCGATCGCCAGCTACGCCGTGAAGTACGCCTCGGCGTTCTACGGCCCGTTCCGCGACGCCGCCGACTCGACGCCCGCGTTTGGCGACCGCAAGGGCTACCAAATGGACCCGCGCAACGGCGACGAAGCGATGCGCGAAGCCCGCTTCGACATCGGCGAGGGCGCCGACATGCTGATCGTCAAGCCCGCGCTGCCGTATCTCGACATTCTCTACCGCGTGAAATCCGAGCTGGCGGTGCCGACCATGGCCTACCACGTGAGCGGCGAGTACTCGATGCTCAAGGCCGCCGCGCACCAGGGCTTCCTCGACGAGCGCGCCGCCGTGCTCGAGAGTCTCATCGGACTGCGCCGCGGCGGCGCCGACGCGATCATCACCTACTCCGCCAAGGACGCAGCCGCCTGGCTGCGCTCCCTCTGAGCTCCTTCTCCCCCCAAGGACGCCGACGATGACCATCTCTCTCCGCGACGCCCGCTCGGCCGAGCAGTACGAACGCGCGGTTAAGTACCTGCCGGGCGGCGTCAACTCGCCCGTGCGCGCGATGCGATCGATCGGCCGCACGCCGGTCTTCATCGAGCGCGGCGAGGGCGCCGAGATCGTCGATATCGACGGCAACCATTACGTCGACTGGGTCTGCTCGTGGGGGCCGCTCATTCACGGGCATGCCCACCCGGACATCGTCACCGCGATCACCGAGCAGGCCGCGCGTGGCACCACCTTCGGCGCCGCGACCGTGGGCGAGGTCGACTTGGCGGCCGAGCTGTCGCGCCGTATTCCGTCGATCGAGATGCTCCGGATGACGACCTCGGGCACCGAGGCGGCGATGAGCGCGATTCGCCTCGCACGCGCCGCGACCGGCCGTGAGTACCTCCTCAAGTTCGCCGGTGCCTACCACGGGCATGTCGACGGCCTGCTGGCTGAGGCCGGATCCGGCCTGGCGACGCAGGGCCTGCCGTCGTCGCCGGGCGTCCTGCCGGACGCCGCGAAGAAGACGATCGTCGTGCCGTGGAACAACCCCGAGGCCGTGCTGGCCGCCGCGGCGCAATATGAATTCGCCGCGATCCTGGTCGAGCCGTTCCCCGGGAACATGGGCGTCGTGCCGCCGCAGGAGGGCTTCCTGGAGCTGCTGCGGCGCGTCGCGACCGACAACGGCGCCCTGCTGGTGTTCGACGAGGTGATCTCCGGGTTGCGCGTGGCGCGCGGCGGAGCGCAGGAGCTCACGGGCGTCCTGCCGGACCTCACCATCCTCGGCAAGATCGTCGGCGGTGGCCTGCCGGCGGCCGCGTTCGGCGGCTCGCGCGAGCTGATGGAGCAGATTGCTCCCGTCGGTCCCGTCTACCAAGCGGGAACGCTCGCGGGCTCGCCGTTGTCGGTCGCCGCTGGCCTCGCGTGCGTGCGTCTGCTCGACGACTCCGCCTACCTGCGCCTCGCCTCGACCACCGACGCGCTGGCCCAGGGCCTGCGAGATCTGGTCGGCACCCGGCCGGCTGTCGTGCAGAGCGTGCCCGGCCTCGTGACGCTCTTCTTCTCGCCGACGCCGGTCACGAACTACGAAGAGGCCAAGGCCTGCGACCTGGAGGCCTATTCGCGCTTCTGCCGCGGCCTGCTCGCCCGCGGCGTCTACGCGCCGCCGTCCCAGTTCGAGGGCTGGTTCCCGTCGCTCGCCCACACGCACGAGCACATCGAGCGCACGCTCGAAGCGGCCGGCGCGGCCCTCGAGACCGCCTTCTCCGAGTGACGACGGCCGCCAGCGGCCACGAGATGGTGGGCCTCATCGAGCCGGCGTCGCTGCTGGCGGCCCTGCGGGCCGACGCGGGCAGTGTCGTCGACGGCGCGGGCCTCGGGCCGGCCGACGGCGCGCCAGACGTCGCAGGGCTCCCTCTGGCGCGCGCCAACGCGGTCCTGTCGGCCTGGACCGGTGCTCGCCTCCACACAGGCCAGGCCGGCCTCCTGACTGCCGACGATGCCGATCTCGCGCTCCTCGTCGGCGACTGGTGCTTCGCCCACGCGCTGCAAGCGCTCGCCCACGACGGCGACCTGGAGGCCATCGGTGCGCTTGCGTCTGCCATCGGCGACTGCGCCGTGCTGCTCACCCAGCAGCCCGCAGAACCGGGCCGTCTCGCAACGATCTGGGCCGATACGTGCGCCACGTTGGGGACTTCTCGATGACCCCGAGCGCCCCGCAGGCGCGTACCAAGATCACCGGCGGATACCCGGCGTGCATCCGGCGGGCTGCCTGCGTAAGCTCTCGCGCGGTAGATTGACGCTCCCCGAGCTGCCCTCGCCCCTCTCTCGTGCCTGATAGATCAAAGACTCGCTCGCCCTACACCGCTGATCGCCAGATCCCCGGTGCCTTCGAAGGCGAAACCGTTACACGCCGCCGTCTCATGACGGGCCTCGCTCATGGTGGTGGCGGTATCGCCGTCGGCATGATCGCGTTGCCGGCGCTCGGTTTCGCTCTCGGACCGAACTTCGTGAAGGAGGAGGTGCGCTGGGAAGGCGTCGGTACGCCCGAAGAATTCGCGAACGACACGTACGTGTCGCGCACCATCACCATCACGCCCGGCGTGGGTGAGACCGGCAAGACGACCGTGTACCTGCGGGCCCGCAACGCCGACATCGACCAGGAGCCGCTGGACGAGTACAACGAGTTCATCGCGATCTCCACGCGCTGCATGCACCTCGGCTGCCCGGTCCGCTTCGTCGACGCCTCGCAGCGCTTCATCTGCCCGTGCCACGGCGGCGTGTACGACTTCCAGGGCAAGGTCCAGGGTGGTCCTCCGGTCCGTCCGCTCGATCGCTTCTACACGCGCGTCACCGATGGCGTCGTGGAGGTCGGTCCGCGCTTCAGCGTGAACTCCGAGCTCGATCGCTTCTCCCCGCGCGACCCCGCGCAGGACCTCGACGGAATCGGTCAGTACCTCTTCCCGAGCCGGCCCACCATTCGCAAGCTCCCGGGTACCTGAGCCATGCCGAAACTTCTTCCTACCGTTCCTGGCGCCACGCCGCCGCGTCCGGGCACTCCCGCCGCCGAGCCGAAGTCCAAGAAGGACAACGCTGCCGAAGCCGCCACCGCGGCCCTCGGTTGGCTCGACGAGCGCACCGCCATCTCCGGCACCGCGCGCTGGGTCATGTTCCGGAAGGTGCCGAAGGGCACCAACTGGTTCTACACGCTCGGTACGTCGACGATGTTCTGCTTCCTCAGCCAGACCATCACGGGCGTCTTCCTCGCGATGTTCTACGACCCGTCGCCGAACCGCGCGTACGAGTCGATGCGCTACATCAACAACGACGTGTTCATGGGCCAGTTCGTCCACGGCATGCACCGTTGGGGCGCGACGATGATGGTGATCTTCATCTTCCTTCACATGGGTCGCACGTTCTTCTTCGGGGCCTACAAGTACCCGCGTGAGCTGAACTGGGTGATCGGCGTGATCCTCGTGCTGCTCACGATGATCATGGCTCTCACCGGCTACCTGCTTCCGTGGGACCAGCGGTCCTACTGGGCCACGGCCGTCGGCGTGAACGTCTTCGCCAACGCGCCGATCGCCGGCCCGTATCTCGGCGATTTCCTCCGAGCCGGGCCAGACTTCGGCGCCACCACGCTGTCTCGCTTCTACGCGATCCACATGCTGCTGTTGCCAGGCCTGATCGGTGGCCTGATCGCCGCCCACCTCTACCTCGTGATCAAGCACGGCACCACGGCTCCGCCGTGGGTCAAGGCTGAGATCGACGAAGACCTGCGCACGAAGGAGGTCTGACCGTGAACCGTCGCGAGAAAGAGCAGTACCTGCGTGAGTACGCAGTACTGAAGAGCAAGGGCAAGCCCTTCTTCCCCTACGTGATCGCCAAGGACGGCGGCATGCTGATCGTCGTCATCGGGATGATCCTCCTGATGTCGTACCTCCTCGGTGGCACGATCGCCGCCAAGGCCGACCCGACGTCCACCACGGTCGTTCCTCGACCCGAGTGGTACTACTACTTCGTCTTCGAGCTGCTGCGCGTCGTCAAGCCGCCGTCACTCACGCCGCTGGCGACCGTCGGGATCCCGACGATCTGCCTGCTGCTCCTGCTCCTGCTGCCGTTCTACGACCGCAGCGCTGAGCGTCATCCGCTGCGTCGTCCGATCGCCACCACGGCGGGCGTTCTGACCATCCTCGCGATGGGCTGGCTCACGTGGGAAGGCGCCATCGCTGGCTCGCCGACCGCGATCGAGATGGAGACGCCGGAGAGCATCGTTGCCGAGGGCGGCGAGAAGCTCCGGGTCTATGAGTACGGCAAGCAGGTCATCCCGTCGTCGGGCTGCCTCGCGTGCCACAAGATCGGCCACAACGGTGGCGCCCTCGGGCCGAACCTCACCGAGATCGGCGACAAGCTGCCGGCTGCCGGTCTGGCGCAGACGCTGCGCAACCCGAGTGCTCCGATGCCGTCGTTCGCGGGTCTCCCGAAGGATCAGTTCGACGCGATCGTGCTCTACATGTCTGAGCTCACCAAGGAGAACGAGGAAGGGTCCCACTAGCGGGCTCCTCGTCATCTGACTTTTCCGAGGGAGGGGCGCAAGCTCCTCCCTCGGTCGTTCTGGGGGCGTGGGCTGTGAGGGCGGATCGCACGCACGATCCG
>JAUMBQ010000006.1:1227242-1433896 GCA_032119595.1 Solirubrobacteraceae bacterium
CCCCCCGCCCCGGCATGGGGGACCTGAGAGAATCGGACGGGTGAGCGCCGTTCCCCCCACTGTGGCTTCGATCTTTGTCGCGGGTGGCCCAGTATTGGGCGAGCGCGCGGCTGCGGTCGACGCGCTCGTCACCGAGCTGGTGGAAGGGATCCCGGGGCCGACCGGTGCGCGCGCCGCCGCCGTGGTCGCTGCCGGCGGCAAACGCCTGCGGCCGCTCCTGGCGCTGCTCCTGGCCGGCGAGGGCACGCCCGCTGATCTCGAGCGCTCGCTCCGCGTATCTGCGGCGGCCGTCGAGCTCGTGCACGTCGCGACGCTGGTCCACGACGACGTGCTCGACCGTGCGCCGCTGCGCCGCGGGATCGAGACCGTCTGGGCGGCGGACGGGCCGTCGGCCGCCACCGGCGCCGGCGATGCGCTGCTCGCGGCGGCGTTCCAGGCGGTGGCGGCGCATGCGGCGGCTCCGGTCGCCGCGGTCCTCGCAACGGCGGCGTCGAGCCTGGCGGCCGGCGAACTCATGCAGCGTGCCGACGCCTACCGTCTGGACATCACGCCGGAGCGCTACGAGGAGCGCGTGGTCGGCAAGACTGCAGCGCTCTTTGAGGCGGCGTGCCGCATCGGCGCACTGCACGGCGATCTCTCGCCGGACCTCGCCGGTGGCATCGGCCGGGATCTCGGCGTCGCGTTCCAAATGCTCGACGATCTCCTCGACGTCGAGGGTGATCCCGCCGTCACCGGCAAGGCCCGTGGCACCGACTTGCTCGATGGCACGGTGACGCTTCCGCTCGCGTTGGCGGCCGGACGCGACGAGGCGGTCGCCGCCATCGATCTTCGCGCCCTCGACGTGCCGGGTGCCGCCGCGCTCTGCGATCGAATCATTGCCACGGGCGCGACCGAAGCGGTGCGGCGCCAGGCCTACGACCGCATCGACCGCGCCCAGGGAGCGATCGCCGGTCTCCCGGGCTCGCCGGAGCGGCGCAAGGCGCTGGCCCTCGCCGCCCGCGGCCTCGTCGACCGCTCGGCGTAGCCACCCTGCGGGGCTGAGCCGGCTGCCGGGTGCCAGCTGGCAGCCGGGTCCTTGGGGTGTGGTGTGTCGAATCGCCGTTTTCGGTGGGCACCCACCAGCGGTTGCGAATCAGCAAGGATTCCGACCGCTTCGCAACCGCCGACGGTTGCTCAGCGTCCGTCGAGAAGCGCAACCTCTCCTGGTTGCGCTTCTGCTCCAGGCATCCCTCGGTGGAGTGCGCCCCTGTTGTCTCGCTTTCGTTTCCGCTCCGGGTGTCTCTCGGTCGTTTCGGTTCCGGGTGTCTCTCGGTCGCTTTCCGCTTCTGTTGTCCCTCGGTGGCGTCCGCCGCACTATGCAGCCTGTCCGCAACGGCCAGCGAGTGCGGACAGGCTGCGGCGCTGTGCACCAGACAGCGGGCCGGCGGGCTGGGGGGCGTCGCAGTGCATCACCAGCGGCTCCGGACAGGCTGCGTCGGCGTGCAACCACCACCGGCTGCGGACTCGGCTGCGGCGGTGTGCAACAGATAGCGGGCCGGCGGGCTGAGGGCCGGGGGCGTTGCGGTGCAATCACTAGCGGTTGCGGGCTGGCTGCGTCGCTGAGCAACCACGGGCGGTTGCAGAAATCCTCGTTCTGGCCGGGATTCGCAACCGTCGGCGGTTACGGTGCGCAATCGGGGTTCAGAGACACCGCCGACCGACCCGCTGGCGCCGAACGCGCTCCACCTCCGCCCGCTCGGCGCGGAGGCCACCAAGGTCGCGCCCGCGCCCGCGCCCGGGCCCGGATAGGCCTTGCAGTTGCGGCGCCCCAGAACGACAAAACGGCAGGACCCCGCTCTGGTGCCTGCCGTCTTGCCGTGTTGGTGGGCCGTTTGGGAGAGAGAGCAACGGCCGATCCCCGTGAGGGGAAGTGGTGGGGGGATGAGAGAAGGTCTAGAAGTCTTCGGGGACGATGTGTCCGGCGCCGAGCGCCTTGCAGAAGCGGTCGATGTCGTCGGCCATGTTGGCGCGGGAGAGAAGATCGAGATCGGCGGCGACGGCGCGGGTGCCTTCGTCGAGGGCGACGTCGAACTCGTCGAGTTCGTCCTGGCCGAAGATCGCCTCGCGGCGGTCCTCGCAGTCCGGGCAGCGAAGATGCACATGCCAGTGGGCACTACCGACCTCGTTCCAGCTCGTCGGCTGGACGCGATCGTGGCCGCAAGACGGACAGGTCGAGAGCGGTGCCGTGCGGACCGGCACGATGGCCTGGCCAGCGCCTTGTCCGACGAAGCTCACGACGTCCACCTGCTTACCGGAGGGGAGCGTTACGCGCTTGATGATTTGAGTGCGGGGAGTTTGCTGAGCCATTGGTTTCGTCTTCCGTGACAGCCCAACAGTCGGTCTGCATGGCTCGGGTCTTGACGCGACCTCTCGACGGTTGATCGACCGGCCGGCAGGTGCATCGCCCAAAACGCCCGAGAACAATGGCCATACGGGTCTCACACCCGTCCGCTTCATTCTTGGTTCATCCCAGCCCGCAATGATTGGCACCGACGCTGCACCGCCCCGGAGCCGCGCGATCTATGCTGGATGACCATGGGAACCCCCGGACCACTCGAAATCGGCCTCGTCCTGCTGATCGTGCTCATCTTCGTCGGCCCGAAGAAGCTTCCGGGCCTCGGCAAGAGCCTGGGCACGGGCATGCGTGAGTTCAAGGACTCCATCTCTGGCGACAAGAAAGACGACGACGGCCTCACGGCCGAACTCGAGCAGCACCGCCAGGCCAGCGCGCCCGTCGCACCGCCGGTCGTCGAGCCTGCGCCGCTGACGAAGGACCCGGCCGACCCGCCGGCTCCTCCGCGCGACGCCAGCGAGTAACGCCTCCATGGCGAGACGCCTCGCCCCGATCGGGCATGAGGACCAGCTCACCCTCGTCGACCATCTGCAGGAACTGCGGAACCGGCTCGTCAGCTCGCTGATCTTCGTCACGCTCGTGTTCGTCTTCACGTTCTGGCAGAGCGAACGGGTCCTCGGGTTCATCACCCAGCCCGTCGACAACGCCCTGTCGACGACCAAGAACAACGAAGACTCCAAGAAGAAGGACGCCGACGAAGTCCAGTTCGCCTACCAAACGGCGGTCTCGGCGGCCCTCCTGGCCCTCAAGGACGACAGCGCCGACCTCACGAAGGCCGTTGGTGCCCTCAAGGCCTCCAAGACCGTCAGGGCGGACCGCGAGCTCACGGCCTCGATCGCGACCCTTCAGGACCGCATCGCAAAACGCGCAAAGGTGCTGAACCAACTCAAGCTCACCGCGCCGTCCATCGATCGTCGCCCCATCACGCTCGGCGTGACCGAGCCGTTCCTGGTCACCATCACGTCGTCGCTCTACGCCGCGCTGCTGCTCGCGCTGCCGTTCCTGCTCTACCAGATCTACGCGTTCGTCCTGCCCGCGTTCACGCCGCGCGAGCGCACCGTCGCCCTGCCGCTGATGCTGATGGTCCCGTTCCTGTTCCTCGGCGGCGTGCTCTTCGCCTACTACCTGGTGCTCCCACAGGCCACCGACTTCCTCCTGAACTTCAACGACGGCGAGTTCAACATCCAGGTCCAAGGCCGGGAAGCCGTCAAGTTCGTGACGTCGTTCCTGATCGCCATCGGGCTGATGTTCCAGCTCCCGGTGGGCATCCTGGCGGTGGCTCGGTCCGGCATCGTCAGCGTCGCCCAGCTCCGCAGCAGCCGGCGTTACGTGATCGTCGCCTTCGCGGTCATCGCGGCCGTCCTCACGCCAACACCCGATCCCGCGACCATGCTGCTGGCGATGGCCCCGCTCGTGGTGCTCTATGAACTGAGTATCATCGCCGCATCCTGGCTCGAACGGGTCCGTCCCCTCGAGCCGGTCTCCGAGCACTCTGCTCTCGACGATCTCTCCGACTACGCCCCGCTTCCGCTGGACGACGAAGACTGATCGCCTGCTCCCAAGGTACCTCCACACCATGCTCTTCGACACCTCCAGTCCCGGTCGCAAACGCGGCGTTCAGATCATCTTCGCGTCGCTCGCGATCCTGATGGGAGGCGGCCTCGTGCTGTTCGGCATCGGGAGCTCGCAGTCCGGCGGCGGCCTGACCGACATCGTCAACAACCAAGGCGTGTCGAGCCTGTCCGACCAGGCCAAGGACGACGCCGAGGATGCCGAAAAGGCCCTCGTGAGCAACCCGAAGGACGTCGCGGCCGCTGAGAAGCTCGCCCGCGCGCGCCTCGCGATCGCCACCAACGACGCCTTCGACGCCCAGGGCCAGGTCAAGGACGAGAAGGCCCAAGTCCTCGTCACCGCCGCCGACGAAGCGTGGACCAACTACCTCAAGCTCGCCCCGGCCAAGCCCAACCGCGCCGTGTCCGCCAGCTACGCGTCGTTCTACGCCTACCCAGGCGTTGCGAAGTACGACAAGGCCGCCCGCGCCCTGGAAACCAACCTCGTCACCCGCGAACCCAGCGCCGGCCTCTACGCCCAGCTCGCGATCTACTGGCTCTTCGGTGGCAGCACCGACAAATACGCCGAAGCCCGCGACCGCGCCATCGACCTCGCCGACTCCGACACCCGCAAGAAGGCGATCTCCAAGCAGCTCGCCGACTACAAGAAGCAGTACGACGACGCCATCAAGGCCCAGGCAAAGCAGGCCGAAGAGGCCCAAGGCGGCGCCGAGAGCACCACGCCCAAGCTCAAGACGCTGCCCACCCTCCAGTAGGCCAGCGGCCGAGGCGTGGACCGCGACGCGCGATCCACGCCTCGGCCGCTACTATTCGCGACCGCAGCGCTGCCAGCCAGCGCCGCACCGCCTCCCGCCCCTGTAGCTCAATTGGTTAGAGCAGCGGACTCTTAATCCGAAGGTTGAAGGTTCGATTCCTTCCGGGGGCACTTGCCCGAAGGCCCGGCGTAGTCCGGGCCTTTGTCGTTCCTGGGGCCAACTTCGCTGGGGGTTTCCGGGCCGGGGCGTGGTGGCCCTCCCTTCGGTCGGAGATTCCCCGCCTTGGCGCTTGGTTCTTTGGTCTTGGCTGGCTTGCGGGGAATACTCCCTGCGGGAGGGCCACCACGCCCCGGCCCTGGCCGGCTTCGGCGTTGTTGGGCCTTGGTTCGTCTCGGCCCGGCTGCGCCGGGCCTTCGGGCGCGCGGTCCGCGGTGCGGATCTCTTCTGGGTGGGTTGGGGCGGCTGGCGGTGCTGGCGCGATTGGGGCGGCCCGTCGGCCGTGCCGGCTGCGGCGAAGCCGGGCTTTCCGCGCCGAGGGATGGCGGTGGCCCGAGTCCGTGCGGGCGGGGCTCAGCGCTGGCTGCGGCGTAGCCGGGCCTCGCGACACCGAGGACGGGCGCGGCCCGAGTCCGTGCGGGCGGGACTCAGCGCTGGCTGCGGCGAAGCCGGGCCCTCTACTCCGAGGGGCGGTGGTGGCCCGAGTCCGTGCGGGCGGGACTCAGCGCTGGCTGCGGCGAAGCCGGGCCTCGCGGCGGCTACTCGGCGCGCCCAGCGCCGCGGCCGCGGCGCACCTCAAAATAGGGTGTGAGTTTGTCTGAGGGGGTCAGTACAACACACACCCTATTCCCCGGTGCAATGGCCGATGGCGCCGAAACGCTCAGCGCCGACTCGCCTCAGCGCCGACTCGCGCAAGCGCCGAACGCCCGCCAGCTTCCGAGGACCACCCCGCCCTCAAGCCGGGATATCGACTCTCGCGGGACGAGGCTCGGCCGAGCTGCGCGGCCGTTGTGGCCCAAGGCGCAGGGCCCACCTCCTGGGCCCCCGCGCATCGGGCGCCTCCCTGGTCGAGCGCGCGCCGCCCGCGCGCCCTCAGGCGTCGATCAGGCGCTCTACCGCGCTGACGACGCGCTCGGCGGCGTGGCCGTCGCCGTAGAGGTCGAGGCGCTCCGTGGGAAGCGACTTGGCCATCGCGGTTTGGGCGGCGGTGGGGTCGAGGCCGACGAGGGTGTTCCAGCCGGCGTCGATGGTCTCGGTCCACTCGGTGGTGTCGCGGAGGGTGATGCAGCGGACGCCGGCCACGTAGGCCTCCTTCTGGACGCCGCCGGAGTCGGTGAGGACGGCGGCGGAGTTGAGGACGAGGCCGCTGAAGTCGAGGTAGCCGAGGGGGCGCAGGAGGATGAGCTCCGCCTCGGCGCGGGCGCGGAGATCGAACTGCTCCAGGCGCGCGGCGGTGCGCGGGTGGAGGGGAAGGACGACCGGGGTGCCGATCGAGGCCAGGACGTCGAGGGCGCGGGTGAGGTGGGCCTTCGTGTCGACGTTGCCGGCGCGATGCAGCGTTGCGACGGCGAACTCGCCCGGGGTCAGGGAGAGCTCGCCGAGCAGGACCGCGCCAGCCTCGAGCGAGGCCGCTCGGGTGCGGTGGGCGATGTCGATCATCACGTCGCCGACAACCTCGATGGTGCCGGCGACCGACTCCCGGCGCAGCTGATCGGCCGAAGCCTCGGTCGGTGGGAGGAGGAGATCAGAGGCGTGGTCGATCAGGACTCGGTTGAGTTCCTCGGGCATGGCCCGGTCGAACGACCGCAGGCCGGCCTCCACGTGCACCAGCGGGATGCGCTTCTGCGCGGCGGCGATGCCACCGGCGAGGGTGGAGTTTGTGTCTCCGTAGACCAGGACGGCATCGGGATCGAGCTGATCCAGGAGCGGACCGAGCGCGCCGAGCATGAGGGCGGTCTGGTCGGTGTTGCTGCCGCCGTGAATATGGAGCTGGTGCTCGGGCTGAGGCGCACCGAGCTGATCGACGAAGACCTGGCTGAGTTCGTCGTCGTGGTGCTGGCCCGTGTGGACCATCACCTCCTCATGCCTGGCGCGCAACAGCGGCGACACCGCCGCGGCCTTGACGAACTGAGGACGGTTCCCGATCACGGTGACGACGCGCACCGCCGCACCCTATCCCGCACGTCTCCCGGCAGCCCGACGGGCTTGAGCGCTCTGGCGCTGGGACCGCGTCCCGAGGGCCGGCCTGTGCAGAGCGTCGACGGGGATCACGAGCGTCGCGGCGGCCATTCGGCAGCCAAGGAATCGATGCGTGGCGGTGACGCAAAGCCGGAACCGAACGTCAAAGCATTCCGCTTACCGAGCGCGACTGCCCGCCGCTGACCGGCTGAGGCGAAGGAAAAGCCGCTCGGCTACGGATTCGGTCGCTCTATTTGTTGGTACGGACCATCAGATTGGCGCACCAACAAAACGTATGCTCCGTAGGTTGCACCGGGTCGTGGCTCATACATATGGCCATACGGGAAGTCACCCTTGCGACGAACTCCTTGTCGATCGGCAAGAAACTCGGGACTAATCGTTGCGTCTGCAACGACCTCGGGAAATCGCATTTTCCAACCGACTCCGATCGGTGGTACAACCGATGTACGGGGGTTACGTAGGCCCGGCGAAAGCCGGCACACGCATCGCTTGGTCGCCGCGAGCTACAGGGGGAGCGCGGCGGCCAGGTCCCCGACCTCAGCGGCGGGGTGCTTGCACCCTGCCGCGAGGGATCGGTGCCGGCTGACCCTCGATCGTTCGGGGCTCAGCCGCCACCGATTCGTCGCGCCCGCGACCGCATCCCAACGCGACTTCGATTCGTCGCGCCCGCATGAAGCCGGACGTTCCGCCCATTCCTCGGGCGACTGGCACGAGGTTCGCGGGGCGCGACCGAACGCCGATGCGGCGCGCGTGGCAACAGGGTGTTAGTGCCCGCCGCCGCTGCGCACGGGGCGCTCGGGCGTTAGTGCCCGCCGCCGATGCGGCGCACGCGGATGCCCGCGTTGCCGAGGTTGGAGCCGTCGAGCGTGCCGCGGCCGTCGACGACGGTCACGGCCCCGGGAACCTGGTCGGGCTTCAGGGCGCGGTACTCGGGATGGTCGGCCTGGATGATCGCCCCGTCGACGGGCGCGCCGTCCCACGGGGTGAGGCCCAGGCCCGTGAGCGCTGCGTCGTCGTACAAGGGATCGATGACCTGGGCCACGGCACCGCGCGCCTCGAGCTCGGCGACGACCGGGAACACGCCGCTGAAGGCCGTCTCGCGCACGCCACCGCGGTAGGCGGCGCCGAGCACGAGCACGCGCTTGCCCGGGAGGTCGACATCGCGAGCGAGGAGGTCGACGGCGTGGGCCGGCATCTCCTCGTTGACGATCCGGCCGTGGGCGACGAGCTTGGCGTGCGGGTCGCCCTGGAGGTAGAACCGCGGGTAGATCGGGATGCAGTGGCCGCCGACAGCAACGCCCGGGCGGTGCACGTGGCTGTACGGCTGGGAGTTCGCGGCGTCGATCACCGGGGCGACGTCGATCCCGACGCGGTCGGCGTACTTGGCGAACTCGTTGGCGAGGGCGATGTTGACTTCGCGGTAGGTCGTCTCGACGAGCTTGGTCAGCTCGGCGGCCTCCGCGGAGCCCATCTCGCGCACGTCGGCGGTGAGGAAACTGCGGTAGTGCTGGGCGACCTTGCGCTCGCAGGCCAGCGTCACGCCGCCGACGAGCTTGGGGTAGGCCGCAAGGTCTTGGAAGATCCGGCCGCTGAAGACGCGCTCCGGGCTGAAGGCCACGTTGAACTCGACGCCCAGCTCCAGGCCGGACAGCTCCTCGAGCTTCGGGGCGATCCGCTCGCGCGTGGTGCCGACGGGCACGGTCGTCTCAAGGGAGAAGCAGGTGCCTTCCTTGAGGGCCGGGCCGACGTCGGCGATGACGGCATCGACGATCGCCCAGTCAATGACGCCGTCCTCGTCGACCATCAGCGGCGGGACGGCCACGACGAATTCGGCCTGGGCGACGGCCTCGGCGGTGGAGGTCGTGGCCCGTAGGCGCCCGGAGGCGACGAGCTCGGCCAGCGCCTCGTCGAGGCCGGCCTCGCCCGGGAACGGCGCCTTCCCGGCGTTGATCAGGTCGACGGCGCGCGCGTCGATGTCGGCTCCGACAACCGTGTGGCCTGCAGCGGCGATCTGAACCGCGAGCGGCAGACCGATCTTGCCGAGAGCGACGACGGCAGCATTGACGGGGCGCACTCCGTCGGGAACGGACGGCGCGGCGGAAGGAGCGGACACAGCGGGGTAGGCTATCGACGCATGCCGCTGGGCTCTGAGTTCCTCGTCCACCCGACGGCTGATGTCGCTGAAGATGCCGTCCTTGGCCACGCCGTGGTCGTCGAGGCGGGAGCGGTTGTTGGCGCTGGCGTAACGCTCGGCCACGGCACGGTGGTCGGGCCAGAAGTGGTGATCGGCGCCGGCTCGACGGTGGGCGCGCACGTCGTGTTCCACGCCCTCACCGTGCTCGGAGACGGCTGCCTCGTGCAGGACGGTGCGGTGCTCGGCAAGCAGCCCGCGCTGGCGCGCACGTCGTCGCTGCGCAGCAGTGAGCCGCTGGCGCCGCTCGTGCTCGGGCGACAGGTCACCGTCGGGGCCGGTGCGGTGCTCTTCGCGGGCGCGAGCGTTGGCGACGAGGTGATCGTCGGCGATCAGGCCTACATCCGTGAGCGGGCGACCATCGGGGCCAGCTCGGTCGTCGGCCGCGGCACCGGCGTCGACCCGGAGGTGACCATCGGCGATCGCGTGCGGATCCAGTCGCAGGTGTACGTAACGGCCGGGACGATCGTCGAAGACGACGCGTTCATCGGGCCGGGCGTGATGACGACGAACGACGACGCGATCGGTCGGCCGGCGCCGGGTGAGGCGCTGCGCGGGCCGCGGATCGAGCGCGGGGCGCGGGTCGGTGGGTCGGTGACGCTGACGCCTGGCGTGGTGATTGGCGCCGAGGCCTTCGTCGGCGCGGGGTCGGTCGTGACCAAGGACGTGCCGGCGCGCATGCGCGCGTATGGGGTGCCGGCGCGGGTGGTCGGCGAGGTCGCCGATGAGGACCTGCTCGGCGCCTGACTGAGCGGCGCCGGTTCGCCGGACGGCTCCCGACCGATACGCTGGCCCGCGATGAATGCGCCGACCGCCTATCTGACCATTGCGTCGATCACCGATCCGATCGTCAACTTCGCGGTCGACATCGTCGAGAAGGTCGGCCTGATCGGGATCTTCATCATGATGACGCTCGAGAGCATGTGCGTCCCAATTCCGAGCGAGCCGACCATGATGGCCGCCGGTTTCGCGTCCTCCGAGGGCGAGTACCCCTTCATGGCGGTCGTGCTCGTCGGCACGGTCGCGAACGTGATCGGCTCCTGGATCGGCTACGCGATGGGCTACTACGGCCGGTACGAGGCGCTGGAGAAGCACCACTGGCTGCACCTTGATCCCAAGCAGATCGCTCGCACCGAGCGGTGGTTCGAGCAGTACGGCGGCATCACCGTGTTCGTGACCCGCCTGCTGCCGATCGTCCGTACCTTCATCTCGCTGCCCGCGGGCGCGGCCCGCATGCCGCTCGGCCGCTTCACGCTCTACACCACCGCCGGATGCTTCCTCTGGATGCTCCTGCTTACTTACCTCGGCTACGCCGTGGGCGAGCGCTGGTCTGAGCTTCAGGACAAGATGCACTACTTCGATTACGTGATCGCCCTCGTGATCCTCGGGACCATTGCCTACTTCGCCGTGCGCTGGTTCAAGAACCGCGGCAACGACTCCGGCTCGGGCACGCCGGAATCGGCGCCGGAGACCACCACCGCCTGAGCCGCCAGCCGCTGGAGACCGGTTCGTAGAGTGGGCCGGCGTCGTGAGGGCACGTGGGCCGCGTGAGCGGTTGGGCGCGCCGTCTGCGTGACGACACGGGTCGAGCACCGCACGGGCCGTGCGCACCGCACTGGGCCGCGGGTCCGCAAGGTGCGGTCTGCGAAGGTGCGCTGCATGACTTGGCCTGATCCAGTGCGCGGCGCGGTCGCGGGCGTGTTGCATGGCGTGGCGGAGTGGTTGCCGGTGTCGTCTTCGGGGCACGTGGCCCTGCTGATCGACGCCGCTGGCTGGCCGGAGGCGGGCGAGGCGCGCCGCCAGGAGCGTCGGGCGCTCGAGGTCGCGCTGCATACGGGGTCACTGCTGCCGATCGGGCGCCGCGTCCTGGCGGACGTGCGGGACGCCGACCGGCCGGTGGCGCTCGTCGTTGCCGGGCTGGCGGCGACTGGGATCACGTCGGTGATCGGCGGGCTGGCGGGACCGGCGGTCGAGCGGCGCTTCGCGGGCCCGCGCTCGGTCGCGGCTGGGCTGGTCGCGGGGTCGGTCGCTCTGGTGGCGGCTGAGCGGGTCGCGGGGTCGGCGGACTCGGGCGAGGCTCGAACGCTCGACGGGCTGACGGCTGTCGATGTCGTCGTCGTCGGCGCCGCCCAGGGAGTTGCGATCTGGCCGGGCGTTTCGCGGCGGGCGGCCACGCTGGCGGCGGCGCGGGCGCGCGGTCTGGATCCGGCGGCAGCCGACACGCTGTCGTGGGTCGTCGGACTACCGACGCTCGCCGCCGCCACCGTTTGGCAGTTCTGGCGGGCGCGACAGTCGATGCTGGCGGCGCCTGCGGCGCCCCTCGCTGGCGCGACGGCTAGCGCCGTCGCGGGTCATCTCACCCGCGACCTCCCCGCGCGCACGGCCGCCTGGCCCGCCCGGCGCTGGGCGCTGTGGCGCGTGGCGCTGGCCGCGCTCACGCTGGCCCGCCGGTAGTCGCGCCAGCGACGCCCCGGGCCAACCGAGGGGTTTGCTTCGAGATCGGCCCGAAATGGTCGCGTTTGGAAGCAAGCTCTCGGCGCGAGGGCTGGTTGAGGGTCGGGCGCGCCGGGCCCAGGAGTTCTTGTGGCGTGACCGATGACTCTTCTGCGCTCGGCTGGTCTGTACGCCGAACACGACTCGCGGGAGACTGGCGCTATGCGCAAACTGACCTTTGGCATGAACGTGACCCTGGACGGCTACGTCGCTGCGCCCGGCGACGACCTCGGTTGGGGCGCGCCGAGCGATGAGCTGTTTCAGTGGTGGTCTGACCGGGTGGGGTCGACGGAACTGGCGCTGTACGGACGCCGCATCTGGGAAGGCATGAGCTCTCACTGGCCGACCGCCGACGAGAAGCCCGGCGCCACACCTGCCGAGATCGAGTACGCCCAGCGCTGGCGCGACATGCCGAAGGTGGTGTTCTCCTCGGCGCCCCGGCCGGTCGACTGGAATACGCGCCTGGTCACCAGCGACGCGGTCGCCGAGATCACCCGGCTCAAAGCCGAGGATGGTGGCCCGATGGACATCTGCGGCGCCACCCTCGCCGCAACGGCCATGCGGGCCGGACTGATCGACGAGTACGTGCTCGTGACCGCGCCGGTCTTGGTGGGCGGCGGCGCGCCGTTCTTTCCAGCCCTGGACCGCTGGGTGAATCTAAAGCTGCTTGAGACCCGCACGTTTCCGAACGGCGTGCTCCTGACGAGGTACGAGACCAAGCGCTGAGTGCCCGGGTGCCCGACCGGCGCGGGCCCTGACGAGGTACGAGACCAGCGTTGCGTGTCCGGGCGCCCGCCCGCCACGGACTTCGGGCCGGGTCCGCCACGAGGTTCGGTCTGGGTCTGCCGCGGACTTCGGGCTGGGTCCGCCACTCCCTCAGCAGGGGAAAACTCGTCGGCCTTGCGGGCGATCGGGCGCGGCTGACGCCGCTGCGGTCGATGCTTCAAGATGGCAGGCATGAGCGAGGCGTACGCAGCGGCCGGAGTCGACACCGACGAGGCCGACAAGGCGGTCGCCGCGATCGTCGGTGAGCTGAAGTCCGCTCGCCCCGATGGCGGCACCCGCGTGGTCCCGCTGCCCGGCCACTACGCAAGCGTGCTGAAGATCGCTCCGGGCCTCGGCCTCGCGATCGCGACCGACGGCGTCGGCAGCAAACTCCTCGTCGCCGAGCAGACTGGCCGGATCGAGACTGTCGGGATCGACTGCGTCGCGATGAACGTCAACGACCTCGTGTGCGTCGGCGCGGAGCCGATCGCGATGGTCGACTACATCGCCGTCGAGCAGAGCGACCCCGAGCGCCTCGGCCAGATCGCCAAGGGCATCGCCGAGGGCGCGCGCCAGTCGAACATCGAGGTTCCCGGCGGCGAAGTCGCCGTGCTGCCCGAGCTGATCAGGGGCCACCCGTCCCCGAACGGCTTTGACCTGTGCGGCGCGGCCGTCGGCACCGTCGCCCTCGACAAGATCATCACCGGCGACCAGATCGCCGCCGGCGACGCGCTCGTCGGCCTGCCGTCGAGCGGCCTGCACTCCAACGGGTACACGCTGGCCCGCCGCGCCCTGCTCGAAGAGGGCAAGCTCGGCCTCGACGACACGCCCGAGGAGCTCGGCGGCGCGACCGTCGCCGACGCGCTCCTGGAGCCGACCGTCATCTACGTCCGCGCCGCGCTGGCACTCATCGAGAGCGATGAGGTCGACGTTCACGGCTTCGCGCACATCACCGGTGGTGGCGTTGCAAACTTGTTGCGCCTCGGTAAGGGCGTCGGCTACGCGATCGACAGCCCGCTGCCGGTGCCCGGCATCTTCCCGCTCGTCCAGCGCCTCGGCAACGTGACCGAGCGCGAGATGTGGGAGGTCTTCAACATGGGCTGCGGCTTCGTCGCCACCGTCCCGGCCCCGCAGGCCGCGCGCGCCGCCGAGATCCTCTCCGAGTTCCACCCCGGCTCCGCCATCATCGGCCACGTCACCACGGACTCCGGCGCCGCCACGGTCCGCGGCCAGTCGATCCTCGGCTAGCAGCGCCCACGCTGGCGCTTATCCCGCCAGCGAGCGGGTCGCCACAGCTGGCGGTGCGGCGCCCCCGTTTCGCCTGCGCTCGGGCTACGTGGCGCGCCTCCGGCTCAGGGACGGGTCCGGGCCAGCGCGGAGGCGCACCGCGGCTTGAGAGCCAAGCGTGGCCCGGCAGAACCTGGCCAACGTGCGCTCAGCGTGACCGCTGCCGCGTCGGCTTCGCCGCTCAGCCTTGCGGCGGGGCCGTGATCACGCGGGTGCCGCCGATGGCGTCGTGGCCGGTGCGGCGCTGCTGATCCCAGAGGGGCCAAAGGTAGTTGGCGACGCCGGCGATGCCGAGAGTGAGGAGCGCGAGGGTGCCGACCACGATGGTGCGGCCGAAGAGCTCGCGGCGCATCGCGGTGCGCAGATCCATGGTGCCGCCGTCGGCTCGCATGACGCGGATGCCGAGGGCGCGCTTGCCGGGCGTCTGGCCGTTCCAGTTCGCCAGGAAGAACGCCGGGATCACGCCGACGAGCAGGCGCATGACCACGACGGCCACGTAGAGCGGCGCGGGGTCGGCGACGCTGTCGGGGAGCGGCGTGAGGAGCCCGAAGAACCGGATGGACTCGTCGACCGTGAGGCCCTGCCAGAGGCCGACGGGCACGGCGAACGCCAAGCCGATCAGGCCAAACAGGAACCCGTCGATGAGATACGCGCCCAGCCGTCGGCCCCAGCTCGCGAGGGTGAAGACCCCGGCCGCGGCGCCGGGCTGCCCGGACGCGTTGTTCGCAGCAACGTAGGCGGCGGCGACCTGACCCGGAGCCGGCCTGCCCTGGTGCGGCTGGCCCCAGGCACCCACGAGCGGCTCGACGGGAGGAAGGCGCGGCGCGGAGCCGTCGAGCGGCTGCCAGATCGACGGCGCTGGCGCGTCCTCGGGCACGGCCTTCTGGAGATCCGGCGTCGCCGCGGACTCGGGCGTCGCCTTACGGAGATCCGGGGCAGGGGTGTCGTCTGGGGTCTCGTGCGTCATCGCTGCTCTTCAGCATCTACGACCACGCGGGAACGCGCGACCATGTCATGCAGCGTACGGCGCTCGCGGTCGCCAAGCGGCCACAGGTACTGCGCGAGCTGCAACGTCCCCAGCGACACGATCGCTCCGATCCCGAACAGCACCTCGCGCACCACCAGCGTGCGGTACAGCGCCCACGCGAACGTGATCGGCTGGCCGTTCTCCCGCATCACGCGGATCCCGATCAGCCGACCGCCGAGCGTCTGGCCGGCGGTGCGGCTGATGAACACGGCGCCGTAGAGCCCGATCACCACCCAGTACACGGCGATCGCCGCCAGCAGCACGATGGCCGTCCAATAGATCAGTCGCGCGATCGGGAAGGCTTCGGTGCTGCTGTCGACGATCGTGTCGAAATCGGCTTGGAGGCGCGGATCGTCGGCGGCGCGCTGAACCAGGCCCGGGAGCAGCAACGCCCAGAGCGCGACCAAGGGCACGAGCACGACCGCGAGATCGATCAGGTACGCCTTCGCCCGCTGGCCCCAGTTCGCGAGCACGTACACCGGCTGCCCGGTTGGCGTTCCGCCCGGACCTGGCGCGGCGGTCGGGGGCCCGCCGAATGCGCCGCCGGGTGGTGGCGCGTCATACGAGCCGCCGGGCGGAGGACTGCTGAGCGGCGGGACGCTGGGCGGCGTCGGCGCACCCGAGGAGCGGCCACGCCGCTGGGCACCCGTCGGTACCCCGGCCGGCGGCCAGCTCGAGGCGTGGGCCGGCCCGGGCTGCGGTGGCCCGTCGCAGTCGTCAGGAAGCGACGGGCCAGTGCGCGGTCCGTCAGCCACGCACCACGCGGGTGTTGACGATGATGTCGTGCAGCGCGCGCTGCTCGCTGTCCCACAGCGGCCACAGGTAATCAGCCAGGGATGCGAGTCCGAACGTGAAGGCATTGGCGATGCCGAACAGGAGCTGCTTGATGACCACCTCGCGGTAGGCCGCGTAGCCGAAGGTCATCGGCAGGCCCTCGGCGCGGACGACCCGGATCCCGACGGCACGCTTGCCGGGAGTCGCGCCATCCCACTTCGACATGAAGTACGGGGCGTAGATGAGAGCGACCACCGCGTAGAGGCAAATCAGGACGAAGAAAGCGATGAACGTCGCGAAGAGGCCGGCGCCGCTGGCCGCGTCGCTGTCGCCGGTGAGCGAGAGCCCGAACATCGCGAAGACGATCAGCATCAACGGGATGAACGGGACCATCAGGATGAGTCCGTCGATCAGCGTCGCGCCGACGCGTCGCCACCAGCCCGACAGCTCGTACGTGCCGCCGTGGATGATCGGCCCGCCTGGGGTGCCGGCCGGCGGGAGCGGCTGATGCAGCGCGCCCGCGGGCTTCTCGAACGACGGGCCGCCGGGCAGGCTGGGCCCACTGCCGCCGGGCAGGCCAGAGTCGGCGTTCATGACGACGAGGCCGGTGGATGGGCGGGAGAGGTGATGCGTGGGCATGCGCTGTTGGTGGGTCGTGGTGTGGGTGGGCGACGGAAGCGACGCGTGTCACATCCTGCCCGCTCGACCGGGCGCGTCAAGCAACTCGCGTCGCGCAGCCCGCGTGGTCAGGCCTTGACGACGCGCGTGCGAGCCATGTAGTCGTGGCCGGCGCGGCTCTGGTCGTCCCACAGGGGCCAGAGGTAGTTGAGGAGGTACGGCAGGAAGAATGAGCCGCCGACCCAGCCGACGACGATCGTTTTGAAGATCGACTCCCGCAGGACGGCCTGGCCGAACGTCGGAGCAATGCCTTGCTCGGTGACGACGCGGATGCCGACCATGCGCTTGCCGGGCGTCGCGCCATTCCACATCGCCATGAACGGCGCGGCGTAGAACAGCAGCACCAGGTGGTAGAGGAAGAGCGCGGAGAGGAAGATGCCGCCGAGGTTGCTGATGCCCTCGGAGTCGTAGACCTCGGTGCTGAATGGGTCCTCGGCGAAGAGCACGAAGAAGCCGATCGCGAGCGCGAACGTGATCACCCACCGGATCGAAGCGTCGATGAGCACGGCGGCCCAGCGCACGCCCCAGCCGGCGAGCACGAGGGCGGCCCCAGGCCCCGGCAGCGGCTGCGTCGGCGCGGGCGGAACGGGCGCCTGGAAGATGGGCTTCTGCAGGGACGGTCCCTGGGGCTGGGCGCCGGGGATGCCGATGGGCTGGTCGGGTGGCTGCGTCATGGTGCTCCGGTGCAGTGTGTCACGCACACCACGGGTAGATTTGGGTGAATGACGATTCCCGCGTTCGATCCGCGCACGCCCGTGCTTCCGCTTCGTGGCGAGATCGATGCGGCGATTGCCCGGGTTCTGGACTCTGGCGCGTTCGTGCTGGGGCCCGAGGTGGCAGCCTTCGAGGCGGCCTTCGCGGACTTCCTGGGCGTCAAGCACGTGGTGGCGGTCGCCAATGGCACCGAGGCGATCACGATTGCGCTGCGGGCGCTCGGCGTCGGCCCGGGCGACGAGGTCGTGGTGCCGTCGTTCACGTTCTTTGCCAGCGCTGAGGCCATTCCGCCGACCGGCGCGACGCCCGTGTTCTGCGATGTCGATCCGCTCACGCGGTGCGTCACCGCCGAGACGGTCCGCGCTGCGCTCACCCCGCGCACGAAGGCCGTGCTCGTGGTGCACCTGTTCGGCAATGTCGCGCCGGTCGCGGAGATCGAGGCGCTCGGCGTGCCGGTGATCGAGGACGCGGCCCAGGCGACGGGCGCACTCGGTCTGCGCGCCGACGGCTCCCTCGGCGCGGCCGGCACCCTCGGCACCGCGGGCACGTTCTCGTTCTACCCGTCCAAGAACCTTGGAGCCTTCGGCGACGGCGGCGCGATCGCGACGAACGACGACGCCCTCGCCTCCCAGGCCCAGCTTCTGCGACTCCATGGCTCGCGCGCGAAGGACACCTACCTCGAGGTCGGCTACAACAGCCGCCTCGATGCAATCCAGGCGGCGATCCTGGGCGTCCTGCTGCCGCATCTGCCGGCGTGGCTGGAGCATCGCCGCGCCGCCGCCGAGCGCTACCGCGCGAGCGCCCTGGAGGGCGTCGTCGGCCAGCCGCTCGACGGGCCGGGCACCGTGCCCGCATGGAACCTCTGGGTCGTCACCCATCCCCAGGCCGATCGCCTCGCCGCCGACCTCCAAGAGCGCGGCATCGAAGCCCGCGCCTACTACCGCGAGCCCATTCACCGCCAGCCCGCAATGCAGGCCTTCCCGCCCGCGATCGACCTCCCCGCGACCAAGCACCTCGCGGCGCAGCATCTGGCGTTGCCGATCTCGGCGGCGATCACGAATGAACAGATCGACGAAGTCGCCGCGGCGGTGGCTGAGCTGGGGTGAGGGGGACGACCGAGGCGACTACCAATCGATGCGGCCGGCAGTTGTCGATTCAACTGATCCGTTGCCGATATGGGACTGATGACTTCGAAAGCCGCGATTGCGGCCAAACGCTCTCCGGAGGCGACAGCGATGGCGTGGGCTCAGGGCCTCGTTTGGTTCGTCGCCTGCGCGGCCTGTGCTGGCTTGTCAATCGCGTCGGCCTGGTTCATGCTGCCGGCGGCGGGAGCTGGTCTTGTGGGCGGGGTGAGAGTTGCCCGTCAGCTGCGGACAAGGGTGACGCGTCGCGATGGCCTGATGTGCTCCAGGGTGGTCGGCGAGAAGACGGTCGCCATTCCCGTCGACGGGGTTGCGGCCATCGGTTTCGACCTTCTCGCGGTCCCCGAGGCCCTTCGTTCGGTGACGGGACCCAAGTCTGGGAGGGCGTGGGTAGTCGTGCTTCGAATGGCCGACGAGACCGACGTTCCTCTGATGCCGCTCGCATTTCGCGAGTCGGCCGAATCAACGGTCGGAGAAGAGCGCGTTGCACAAGCCGCCGCGGCATTGGCTGCGAGGCTTGGTATGCCAGTTGAGGAGCTGGACGATGCCCGTCTATCCGATCGGTGCACGCCGCGCGACGGAGACCCTGTGGTCCGCTCGGGACTCGAGGGGTACAGCGTTCCGCGTGAGGTTGCTTCGCCGTACATCGTTCTCGCGGCAGCGGCGCCGGTCGTTTTCCACGACCTGGGTGCGGCGCTCAAAGGAATGCAACCCTGGCTCGTTGACTCCCGACAGGCACGCCTCTTTTCCGCTGACACGCAGGAACTTGTCGTCAAGACCCTCGACGCCCTCCAGCTCGACGATCTTCCTAACAAGCATCGAACGACCGCCGTAGTCGTTGGAGTGCGCAACGGTGATCAGGCCCTCACGGAGGCGCTGACTTCGTTCGGAGCACGAAACGGCTACACCAGACTCGCCAACGCCAACAGCGCCGGCCAAGCGGTAGAGCGCCTTCTTGCCGTGCATGGTCGGCGGTAGACGGGGAATCCCGACTCAGGCCTGAGGGCCACGGCAGGCGACGCAATCACCCTTCTGCTCCAGCCCGCAGCCAAAGTCTTCGTCCGCCAGCGTCCTGCAGCGGGAACACCGCGCCCCGCTCAGCGCCCCTGCGCCCACCGCGCTTGCTTCTCTCGCACGATGTCGACGAAGAAGGCGTGGGCTTTGTTGACGCGGTCGTAGTCGCCGGTGGCGACGAGGTCCATTTGGAGGCCGCGCATTTGGGCGAGGAGGACGGTGACGGTGAGGTCGACCTCGTCGTCGGGGCAGCCGGCGCCGACGACGAACTTGCGGAAGACGTCGTTCCAGCCCTTGAAGTCGTTGTCGAAGTAGTCGCTGAAGCGCTCGGGCTCCTGGAGGGCGCGGCCGAAGACCTCGAAGGAGAGCCGCATCGCGGGCTTGTACTGGGGGCGCGACCACGTCTCCCACCACAGGGCCATGATCGCGGCGCCATCGACGACGGTGCCGTCGGGGATCTCGGCGTCGGCGTCGGCGGGGAAGGTCTGGCCGCGGAGGCGGTCGACAACCTCGGTGATCAGGTTCTCCTTGGTGCCGAAATGATTGAGCAGCGTGACGTGCGAAACGCCGACGGCCTCGGCGAGCGGGCGCATTGCGAGATCACCGATGCCGTGATCGAGCACGTAGCGCGTCACGGCCTTCAGCAGCTCCTGGCGACGACCTTGGTACCGCAGCGACCTGCCGTCGACCTTGGGCTCAGGAGTGGACATGAGCGGGACTCTAAACCAGCTGCCAGCGACTTCTGTGGGCGGTGGCGACCGGATTTGCCCAGAACCGATGTGAGGGCAGGCGTACGCTGATGATTCGCGAAAAGCGGCCTTTTGCACAGAGAACATGACTGTCGCACCGGCGCGCATTCCACCGCGTATGTGACTAGGGTCACGCCTAGGTGGCCCGCTCTCAGGTCGCCAGGGGAGGAGAACGATGGCCGGCGTCACGCTTGACGGCATCAGCAAGATCTATCCAGACGGCACCCGCGCGGTCTCATCGATGGACCTTGCCGTGAACGACGGTGAGTTCCTCGTGCTGGTCGGTCCGTCGGGCTGCGGCAAGACCACCGCGCTGCGGATGGTGGCCGGCCTGGATGAGATCTCCGAGGGCGAGCTGCGCATCGGCGACAAGGTCGTCAATCACACGCCCTCGCGCGACCGCGACATCGCCATGGTCTTCCAGAGCTACGCGCTCTACCCGCACCTCTCGGTCTACGAGAACATCGCCTTCGGCCTGCGGATCAAGAAGGTCGACAAGGCCGAGATCGACCGGCGCGTGCACGAGGCCAGCCGCGCGCTCGACCTCGACAAGTTCCTCGATCGCAAGCCGCGCGCCCTCTCCGGTGGCCAGCGCCAGCGCGTCGCCATGGGCCGCGCAATCGTGCGCAAGCCCGCGGCGTTCCTGATGGACGAGCCGCTCTCCAACCTCGACGCCAAGCTGCGTGTGCAGACCCGCGCGGAGATCGCCAAGCTCCAGCAAGACCTCGGCGTCACCACCCTGTACGTCACCCACGACCAGACCGAGGCCCTCACGATGGGCCATCGCGTCGCCGTGATGCGCAAGGGCACCCTCCAGCAGGTCGCCCCGCCGCAGGAGCTGTACGACCGCCCGGTGAACCTGTTCGTGGGCGGTTTCATCGGTAGCCCGTCGATGAACATGCTCGAGGCCACCCTCGTGAAGGACGGCGACGGATTCCGGGCCGATTTCGGCAGCCAGTCGCTCACACTCGACGCCGAACTCGTCGCGGCGCGCCCCGGCCTGCAGGCCTACGAGGGCAAGGAAATCATCGTCGGCATCCGGCCCGAGGCCATCGAGGACGCGGCGCTCGTCGACGACCCACCGGCCGACCGTCGGCTCAAGGGCGTCCTCACCCTGCGCGAGGCGCTCGGCTCGGAAATCATGGCCCACCTCGAGATCGACGCGCGCCACGCGCAGACCGACGAGGTCCGCGAGCTCGCCGCCGAAACCGGCGTCACCCCGCTCGACGAGCGCGGTCCCGGCGCGACGATCGTCGGCCGATTCGGGCCGCGCTCCAAGGTCGCCGCGGGCGACACCGTCGAGCTGTTCGTCGACACCCGCACCCTGCACTTCTTCGACCCCGGCACCGGGCTTGGCATCTACGACCAGCTCCCCGCCGGATCTTCCACCCACACCACTCCGCTCAGTCCCACTTCCAAGGAGCTCACGTGAAGCAACATCGACTGGTCCCCGCCCTCGCGGCGTTCGGCATCGCAGCCGCCGGCCTTGCCGGCTGCGGCGACGACGACAAGACCACCACCGACGCCACCACCCCGGCAGCGCCCGCGGCGACCACCGCTGCGACCGACGTCAAGGGCGACGTCAGCGTCCTGGCAACCTGGAGCGCGGCCGAGCAGAAGTCGTTCCAGGCCGTGATCGACGCGTTCGAGGCCAAGTACACCGGCGTCAAGGTCAAGTACAAGTCCGGCGGCGACAACACCGCCACGCTCCTGTCCACCGCCGTCGAAGGTGGCAACCCGCCGGACGTCGCCGCCATCGCGCAGCCGGGCGTCATCAAGGAGTTCCAGGAGAAGGGCGCGCTCAAGCCGCTCGATTTCGCCGAGGACACGGTCAAGGCCGAGTACTCGGGCGACATCCTGAAGCTCGGCCAGATCGAGAACCAGCTCTACTCGTTCGTCTTCAAGGCCGCCAACAAGTCGACCGTTTGGTACAACGCCGCGTCCTTCACGGATGCCGGCGTGACCCCGCCGAAGACGTGGGAAGAGTTCCTCGCGAACGCCAAGACGATCGGCGCGTCGGGCACCCCGGCGTACTCGATCGCCGGTGCTGACGGCTGGACCCTGACGGACCTCTTCGAGAACATCTACCTCCGCCAGGCTGGCGGCGACAAGTACGACCAGCTCTCCAACCACGAGATCCCGTGGACCGATCAGTCGGTCAAGGATGCGCTCACCGCGATGGCCGACGTGTTCAAGGACACCGACAACCTCAAGGGCGGCACGTCCGGCGCGCTGCAGACGGAGTTCCCGACCTCGGTTGAGAACGTGTTCGTCGACCCGGCCAAGGCCGCCCAGGTGATCGAGGGCGACTTCGTCCCCGGTGTCGTTGCTGAGAAGACCAAGCTCAAGCCGATCGAGGGCTACGACGTCTTCGACTTCCCGTCGATCAACGGCTCCGCTCCGTCGGTCGTCGGTGGTGGCGACTCGATCGTCCTCTTCACCGAGAACGAAGCCGCGCAGGCGTTCGTCGAGTACCTCGCGTCCGCTGAAGCGCAGTCCGTCTGGGCGAAGCGTGGCGGGTTCTCGTCGGCCAACAAGTCGGTCGACACGGCCGTCTACCCCGACGAACTCTCGAAGAAGACGGCTGGCGCTATCGCGACCGCCGAGACGTTCCGGTTCGACATGTCCGACCTGGCTCCGGCCGCGTTCGGTGGCACGCCCGGCCAGGGCGAGTGGAAGGTCCTCCAGGACTTCCTCGAGGATCCGGCTGACGTCGACGGCGCTGCGGAGGCCCTTGAGAAGGCTGCCGCGAAGGCCTACAAGAAGTAAGCACCCGGTTCGATGAGCCACGCCAGCAGTTCACCCGCGGAAGGATCCGGCGCGAAGGCGCCGGACCCGCAGCGCTGGGGGCGCCGTCTCACGACGGCGGTCTTCCTCGGCCCTGCCGTGGTGATGCTGCTGGTGTGGCTCGTCTACCCGACCATCGCCACGATCTATCGGAGCTTCTTCGATAAGACCGGCGACGACTTCGTGTGGTTTGAGAACTACACGGCGATCTTTTCGACCGACAACCTCACCACCGCGCTGCAAAACAACGCGCTGTGGGTGGCGGTCGTGCCCGCCCTCGTGACCGCGATCGGCCTCGTCCTGGCCGTGATGACCGAGAAGATTCGCTGGCAGGTGGCGTTCCGCCTCGCGATCTTCATGCCGATGGCGATCTCCCTGTTTGCCGCCGGCGTGATCTGGCGAATCATGGACGACAAGGACCCGAGCAAGGGCACCATCAACGCCTCGATCGGCGCCGTGCAGGACGCCCTCGGCGGCAGTGGCGGCGTGCTCACGCGGGCCAAAGCCTCGACCGATGCGCTGACGGGCGATCTGCGGACCGGGTTCGTGCTGAAGGCGACCGTGCAGGGCGGCGCCGACCCCGTCTTCCTCGGCCTGACCGGCATCCCACCCGCGCAGGTGCCGACGGATGCAGTCGATGCCAACCCCCAGGTCGAAGGCCCCTCGTCGGGCGCGATCTTCGGCACGGTCTGGCGCGACTTCAAGCCCGGCGGCGGCGAGGCCGGGGTGCCAGAAGCCGGCGAGCTCGGCATCCCAGGCGCGACAGTTGAGCTGCGAGACTCCGGCGGCAAGGTGTTGCAGACCGTCGAGACGAAGCCCGACGGATCCTTCACGTTCGAGTACAACGGCGGCCCCGCCAAGGTCGCGATCGCGGCCAAGACCTTCGAGGAGCCGTTCAGCGGCGTCTCGTGGCTCGGCCCCAAGCTGATCAATCCGGCGATCATGATCGCCTACATCTGGGTCTGGGCGGGCTTCGCGATGGTGATCATCGCGGCCGGCCTGGCGGCGATCTCGCGTGAGGTGTTGGAGGCCGCGCGCACCGATGGAGCGACGGAGTGGCAGGTGTTCCGCAAGGTCACCGCGCCGATGCTCGCGCCGGTGCTGTCGGTCGTGTTCATCACGATGCTGATCAACGTGCTGAAGGTGTTTGACATCGTGCTGTCGGTCGCCCCTGCCTCCTCGCAGGACGACGCCAACGTGATCGCCCTCGCCATGTGGCGCACGTCGTTCGGCGGCGTCAATGACTTCGGCCTGGGCTCGGCGATCGCCGTCTTCCTGCTGCTGCTGGTGCTGCCCGCGCTGGCGCTCAACATCCGTCGCTTCAAGAGGGAGCAGTAGTCATGGCTGCGACCAGCGCACCGACCCCGGGAAGTCCCGTCAAGGCGAAGAACCCTGCGCTCGCGCCCGGGCGGCAGAAGGACGGCTTTGCGAAGAAGATCGGCCGGTGGTCGCGCCGCGCGCCGCTGCAGATCTTCCTCGCCCTGATCGCGCTGTTCTGGCTCGTCCCGACGGTCGGCCTGTTCTTCACGTCGATCATGCCCGCCGACCTGATCTCCCAGGACGGCTGGTGGAAGTTCTTCAGCGATCCGAGCGTCGCGACCTTCGACAACTACCGCGCCGTCTTCAACAACAACGACCTCACGAGCGCGATCTGGACCACCGTCCTGATCTCCGTCGGCAACACCGTCCTGCTCGTGCTGCTCTCCGCGATGGCCGGCTATGCCTTTGCGTGGCTCGAGTTCCCCGGTCGCGATGCGCTGTTCGTCGTCGTGATCGGCCTGCTCGTGGTGCCGCTGCAGACGGCCTTGATCCCGATCTTCAAGCTCTACCAGTCGACCAGTCTGTTCGACACGGTGCCCGGACTGATCCTTTTCCACGTCGCCTTCGGCCTGCCCTTTGGCGTCTTCCTGATGCGCAACTTCTTCGTGGGGATCCCAAAAGACATCCTCGAGTCGGCCCGCATCGACGGCGCCAGCGAGCTGCGCATCTTCTTCAAGCTCATGCTCCCGCTCGCCCTCCCCGCGATCGCCTCCCTCGCGATCTTCCAGTTCCTGTGGACCTGGAACGACCTCATCGTCGCCCTCACCTTCGGCAACGACACCCAGCCGATCACCGTCGCGATCTTCAGCCAACTCCGCCAGTTCGGCTCCAACATCGAACTCATCGCCCCCGCGTCCTTCGTCTCCCTCCTCATCCCGCTCGCGGTGTTCTTCGGGTTCCAGAAGTACTTCGCACAGGGGTTGCTGGCGGGCTCGGTCAAGTAGGCGCTGGCTGGCTGGCGGGGTGGCCGGGTGGGTCGGGGTGGCCCTCCCTCCGGTCGGAGATTCCCCGCCTTTGGGCTGGTTGCTTTGGTCCTTGCTGGTTTGCGGGGAATACTCCCTGCGGGAGGGCCACCCCGACCCACCCTTGCTCCCTCGCGTCGCCTGCGCGCGCGGCTTGATCGAGCCGCTGGCGCGTCTTCTGGGGTGGGCTTGAGTTGGCTGGCGTTGCCAACGTCGCTGGCGTTGGTCGCGTCGCGCTACGCCGGCCGCCGACGCGGATTCGGTGTTGGCGCTTTCGAGTGTCGAGGGTTGCTTGGCGCGACTTCGCTTGGACGGGCGGGAGGCGGCGCTGGATGGGGGGGGGCTTCCGGGCCTCTTCACACCG
Source organism: Solirubrobacteraceae bacterium (assembly GCA_032119595.1). GTDB lineage: Bacteria > Actinomycetota > Thermoleophilia > Solirubrobacterales > Solirubrobacteraceae > JAGIBJ01. Next base: position 1,252,424 of record JAUMBQ010000006.1, read on the forward strand.
AGGGCGGAGGGTGGTTCGAGAGGTCGGCGGGCGTTTGGCGCTCGGACGGGTCGGCGCCGAGTGTTTCGGCGCCATCGAGCATTGCACTGGGAAATAGGGTGTCTCTTTGTCTAACCCCCTCAGACAAACTCACACCCCATTTTGAGGTGCACTGAACCGGCGGCCCTGGACGCGCCAATTGGCCGTCGCGAGGCCCGGCTTTGCCGTGGCCGGCGTTGAGTCTTGCCGGCAGGGGCTCGGGCCACTGCCGTCCTCGGTGTGAAGGGCCCGGCTTCGCCGTGGCCTGCGCTGAGTTTTGCCCGCAGGGGCTTGGGCCGCGGTCGTCGTCGGTGTGGAGCGCCCGCGTTGCCGGCGCCCGCAGTCACCGACTGCTTGGATGACATCGATGAAGGTGATCTACGGATTGTTTGCGCTCTTGGTTGAGGTCGCGATGCTGGTGGCGCTGGCGCTGTGGGCGTTCTCGGCGATCGACGGAGCCGGCGGGTACGGGCTTGCGGTCGTCGTGGTCGTGATCGTCGCCGGGATCTGGGGCACGTTCTTGTCGCCGAAGGCGGGGCGGCCGCTGGGGAAGACCGCCGGGCTCGCCGCGAAGACCGTGCTGTTCACCGTGACCGCGGCGCTGATTGCCTTCAGCGGGTTTGGGATCTTCGGTGTGGCGCTCGGCGCTTGCGGGTTGGTGCTCGTGGTGCTCGAAGCGACGGTCGGTTCGGCTGCGTCGCAGCTGACCGAGGCCGAACAAATCCCGCGGCGCTGACGCCGCGTCGGACCGGAAATGAGAGGCAGAATGCGTGGGTCCCGGGCGGACGATTCTGGTGCGCATTTCCCGAATGTCGACTGGAGTCCTGGTGATCGGAGACCGTTTCCTTCGGCGACCAGAAACGGCCAGACGCCGCTGGGGCGCCTCGGTACGATGTTGGAAGGCCCGCGTTCGCGCGGGGCGTCAGCGGCCGTGAGCGGCTGACAGGTGTGCCGGGAAGTCTGGTCGGCGGTCTTCGCTCACCCCTGCCTGAAAGCTCCGCTTGACCCCCGACTCTGATCGCACCACGGCCACGTCCCCGGCCGACGGCGCCCCGGCGGCCGCGACGCCCCCGGCGGCCCAAACCCTCTGGGTCGACCGCAGCTCGCGCAGCCTGCGGGCCTTCCTGCACACCGAAACCGGCAGCGCCGGGCTGCTGCTGGCCGCCACGCTGATCGCGCTGATCTGGGCCAACTCGCCAGCGAGCGGCCTCTACGACGACCTCTGGCACACCGAACTCGCCATCGACCTCGGCGGGTACGGCGTCACCGAAGACCTCGGCCACTGGGTCAACGACGGCCTGATGGCGTTCTTCTTCTACATCGTCGGACTTGAGATCCGGCGGGAACTCGTGCTCGGCGAACTTCGCGACCGGCGCGCCGCCGCGATCCCAGCGATCGCCGCACTCGCCGGCATGATCGCCCCTGCGCTCCTCTACTTCGCGATCAACGCGGGCGGCGCCGGCGCAGGCGGCTGGGGCATCGTGATGGCCACCGACATCGCCTTCGTGCTCGGCGCGCTGGCCCTACTCGGCGACCGCGTCCCGCCGGGCGTGCGCGTGTTCCTGCTGACCCTCGCGATCGTCGACGACGTCGGCGCCATCGCCGTGATCGCCACGTTCTACAGCGACTCCATCGACCTCACGGCGCTGGCCGCCGCGGGCGGCATCCTCGCGGCGATCGTCGCGCTGCGTCGCTACGGCCCGCCTCTGCGCGGCCCCGCCTACTTCGGCGCCGGGCTGGTGCTCTGGTACGCGACGCTCAAATCCGGCATCCACCCGACCATCGCAGGCGTCGCGATGGGTCTCATCACCGCCGTCCACCCTCCGCAGCGAGCCGATGTCGAGCGCGCCGCAAGCCTCATTCGCCTCTTCCGGCGCGACCCCGACTCCGTCAGCGGCCGCGCCGCCGTCCTCGAACTCGGCGCAGCCGTCTCGCCGAACGAGCGGTTCCAGACCGTGATCCACCCGTGGACCAGTTACCTCGTCATCCCGGTGTTCGCGCTCGCCAACGCTGGCGTTCCCCTCAGCGGCGACGCGCTGTCCCGCGCCCTCACGTCGCCGATCACCCTCGGGGTCGTCGCCGGCCTGGTGCTCGGCAAGCTGCTCGGCGTCTCGGCGGCCACCCTGATCGCGGTCAAGGCAAAGGTCGGTCCGCTGCCGACCGGCGTCGGCCGAGGGCATGTCTTCGGTGCCGCCGGGCTCGCGGGCATCGGATTCACCGTGTCGCTGTTCGTCGCCGAACTCGCCTTCGAGGACCAGGCCCTGCGCGACGAAGCCAAGATCGGAGTCCTCGCCGCATCCGTCATTGCGGCGTTCATCGGCCTCGGCGTGATGGCGATGCGCAGCGAGGCGCCTACACCGACGCCGACCAGCGACCGCGAACTCGACCCGCCCGTCGACCCCGCCTACGACCGCATCCGCGGGCCGCTCGACGCCCCGCACACGCTCGTGTTCTACGTCGACTACGAGTGCCCGCACTGCCGAGAACTGGCCCCCGAACTCGACGCGGTGCTGGCGCAGGCCGAGGACCGCGTGCGCCTCGTGGTGCGCCAGTCTCCGCTGGAGAGCGAGCACCCCGGAGCCACCCTCGCGTCCGAGGCCGTGATCTCGGCGGCCACGCAAGGCAAGTTCTGGGAGCTGCACGACCGCTTCCTCGCGCACCCCGCGGGCGACGACCTCGGCCCAGCCGACCTGCTCCGACTGGCCGCCGAAGTCGGCCTCGACCCCGACCGCGTCGCCGACGACCTGCGCCACCATGTGCGCGGGCCAGCCGTCCAGGCCGACCTCGACGGCGCCGCCCGCAGCGGCGTCGAAGGCACCCCGACGCTCTTCCTCGACGGCCAGCGCCTCGACCACGGCTACGACGCCGAGTCGCTCCTCACCCTCGTGCGCTGAGTTCTCGTGCGCTGCGGGCTCGTTGCAGCTGTGCGCGCCCGGCCAAGAGCGCGCGTGCCAGGCCGCGACGCACTGCACCACGAAATGGGGTGTGAACTTGTCTGAAGGGGTCAACACGAATCACACCCCATTTCCCAGTGCGACGCCCGTTGGCACCGAAACGCTCGGCGTGGACTCACCAGAGCACCAAGCGCCCGCCATCCCTTCGGACCACTCTCTGTCCTCGGTGTGAAGAGGTCCGAATACGCCCCCGCCGACGCCGACTACCGCCCGTCCAAGCGAAGTCGCGCCGAGCCAAGACCAAAGTAGCCCGCCCCTGAACGTTCCCTAGGTCTTCGCAGCTCGGCGACGTCCGAGTGCGTCAGCGCGCGTTCAGCGACCCATCCGACGCTCCGCTGTTCGGTTCGAGACTCATGGTGGGGATAGCCCCACCATGAGTTCGGGGGCGGTCGGCCGACCAGACACCACCGCGCCCCATAGGCGCGAGGCTCCCCGCGAGGCACGGTGGATGGCATGTCTACGCATGCGTCGCCCACTCCCTCGCCCACCGAAGAACCGCCCGAGCGCGCGGCCACGCCGGGGCACGCCGCCCAGCGTGGTCCGGCCGATCGTCCAATCGATCTGCCGGTGGAGGGCATGGCGCGCGCCGTCCATGCGGTCGCGCGCGTAACGAGCCGCTTTGCGAAGACCACGATCGCGCTCTGGGTCGCCTTCGTGGTGGCCTGCGTCGTGGCCGGGTCGATCACCGGCATGGAGACGCTGTCGGAGGACGGCGGCGTCGGCGATTCCGGGCGGGCCGAAGCGATCATCGCCGGCACCGACCTCGCTGACCGGCCAAGCGAAATTGTGCTCGTGCGCTCGGCATCGCGAGCCGACACCGACCGCGTCGCCAAAGCACTTCAGACCGACCTGGTCGCGCTGCCGGAGGTGGACACCGTGCAGAGCCCACTGCCGGGCGGAAGCGCGGTGCCTGAACTGCGCAACGACGACGGCACGGCCGTCTTGCTCCAGGTGACGCTGCGTGGCTCCCCCGATGATGCGGCGAAGGCGTCGCTCTCGATCAAACGCGTCGTGCATGCCGCACGCAGCAAGGCGCCCGGGGTCACCCTCGCGCAGACCGGAAGCGGCAGCATCGACAACGCGATCGACGAGATGGTCGAAAGCGATCTGCAGAAGGCGGAGTTGATCTCGGTCCCGCTGACGTTGCTGATCCTCGTGCTCGTGTTTGGCGCATTCGTCGCCGCGAGCGTGCCACTCGTCCTGGGCATCACCGCGGTAGCCGGAGCGATGGGGGCGATGGGCGTGGTTTCGCAGCTCGTGCCGGTGGCCGACGCGACCGGTTCGCTGGTCGTGCTGATCGGGCTGGCCGTCGGCGTCGACTATTCGCTGTTCTACATCCGTCGCGAGCGCGAGGAGCGCCGTAACGGGCGCGGCCTCGACGCTGCGCTGCACGCCGCGTCGGCGAGCGTGGGGCGGGCGATCCTGGTGTCCGGCCTCACGGTGATGGTGGCTCTGGCGGGCCTGCTGCTCACGGGTGTGGCCGAGTTCACGTCGATGGCGGTCGGCACGATCTTGGTCGTCGCGATTGCGGTGCTCGGGTCGCTCACCGTGCTCCCGGCAATGCTCGCCCTGCTCGGCGACCGCGTCGACCACGGCCGCTTCGGCCTCCCTGGTGCCAAGCGTCGCCGGGCTCGCCGTGCGGCGACCGCGCTCGACGCCGCGGCCGCACGCCGCGCAGCAGGGCTCGCGACGGAGCCGGGTCGGGCGCCGCGTCGCAAGGCCTGGGCCGTGATCGCTGACCGCGTAACGCGCGCTCCCCGCGCCTCGCTGGTGGCAGCGCTCGCGCTGCTGCTCGCGCTTGCCGCGCCCGTCGCCACGATGAAGCTCGCCGACTCTGGCTCCGGGTCGCTCCCGAAGGGCATCCCGGCGATCGATGCCGCCGCCGAGATCGAGCGCGCGTTCCCCGGCGCGCCGGACAGCGCGGACCTCGTCGTCACGGGTCGCCGGCTGGACGTCTCCGCGGGCCGCAGCGGGCTGGCTGAACTCGGGCGTGCCGTGGCCCGCGAGACCGGTGGCCGCAGCGGCGCTCAGGTCGAGGTCGCCCGTGGGGGCCGCGTGGCGGTGGTGAGCGTGCCGATGCCTGAGCGCGGCGCCAGCGCCGACCAGGAGACGATCCGCCGCCTGCGGACGGAACTCCCTGCCCTGACCAGCCAGTTCGTCCCGGGTGCCTCGCGCACGCTCGTGACCGGCGACGCCGCGGAGTCGCTCGACTTCGCGACTGCGGTGAAGCGCGCGATGCCGCTGGTCGGCGGATTCGTGCTCGGCCTCGCGCTGCTGCTCCTGTTCGCCGCGTTCCGGTCGGTCCGGCTGGCCGTGACCGTCGTCGCGCTGAACGTGCTGTCGGTGGGGGCGGCCTTTGGCGTGATGACGGTCGTGTTCCAGAACACCTGGGCGGAGGACCTGCTCGGTTTCACGTCGAGCGGAGCCATCGTGACGTGGATGCCGCTGATTGCGTTCGTGATCTTGTTCGGGCTGTCGATGGACTACTCGATCCTCGTGCTGGAACGGATCCGCGAAGGGCGCCAGCAGGGTTTGACGCCGCGCGAGGCGGCGGCCGAGGGCGTGGCCGCGACGGCCTCGACGGTGACCGGCGCCGCGGTGGTGATGGTGGCCGTGTTCTCGATCTTCGCGACACTGCGCCTGCTGGAGATGAAGCAGCTCGGGGTCGGGATGGCGGCTGCGATCCTGGTCGACGCGACGATCGTCCGAGCCATCGCGCTCCCTGCTGCCGTGACGCTGCTCGGCGAGAAGGCCTTTCGCGTGAAGGCTGCTGACGCGACCTTTCGGCCGGGCGGCGCCGTGCCCGCGTGGCACGATGAGGCCGTGTCCAGCGGAACCCGCACCGAGCTCGCCGAGGCTGGCGCCCGTGGCTGACGCGCCGCCACCGCCCCCGCCACTGCCGAAGCTCCCGTTCGCCCCGCCGCTCGGCGCGGTGAAGGTCGGCGACCTCCGCGGGAAGCCCGGCGAGGCCCGCTGGCGTCGGCCGCTCTTCCGGCTGGCCCTCACTGCCGTGCTCGCCGGGTTCGTCGCCGTGTTCACCGTCCTGCTGTGGCTGGTCAGTGGGCTCGGCGGGTTCTGGCCGATGTGGGTGTGGTTCGGGTTCGGCTGCCTCTTCGCGGTCCACCTCACCGTCGAGCGCACCCTGGCCACCGACCCCGGCGGGCGCACGTACGTGCTCCACGAAGGCGCCACGGCGTCGACGATCGCGATCGTGCTGGCGATCTGGCTGCTCGACGGGTCGGAGACGTTCTGGCCGACCTGGGTGATCGTCACGCTCGCGGCCGCGCTCGGCGTGCACTACGCGATCCGCGAGCAGGCACCGGTGTTCCGCGCTGAGCAGCTCATGGATCGCGTCGATGAACTCACGCAGAGCCGATCAGGCGCACTCGACGTGCAGGCGGCCGAGCTGCGTCGGATCGAGCGCGACCTCCACGACGGGGCACAGGCCCGGCTCGTGGCGCTCTCGATGCAGCTGGGCCGGGCCGAGGCGCGCCTGGGCGACGACGTCGACGAGCAGACCCGCGCGCTCATCAAGGGCGCCCAGGAGGATGCGCGCCTGGCGATCGCCGAGCTGCGCGACCTAGCCCGCGGGATCGCCCCGCCCGTCCTGACCGATCGCGGCCTTGCGGCGGCCGTCGAGGCGCTCGGGAAGCGGTCGCCGCTGGAGGTCGAGGTGCAGGCCCATGTGTCGAGGCGCCCCGCGCCGGTAGTGGAGTCGGCGGCGTATTTCGTCGTGGCCGAGGCGCTCACGAATGCGGCCAAGCACTCGCCGGGCGCGACGGTGCGAATCACGATCGTCGGCGACGACCAGCGCCTGCAGGTGGTGATCGCCGACGACGGCGTTGGAGGCGCCGACGCTGGCGGCGGCGGACTCACTGGTCTGCGCCAACGTGTCGGGGCGCTCGACGGTACGTTCCTGGTTGTGAGCCCCCGCGGACACGGCACCACGATCACCGCTGAGCTGCCATGCGGCTGAGCGCCCACTCACGCGGATGAGCGGCACCTGCAAGCGGACCGAGCCCGGTCGCGACGTCTCGGCGACGGTTCCCGTTGGGCGTGGCCGATGAGGGTCGTGATCGTCGAGGACCATGCGCTGCTGCGGGCGGGTCTCGTCGCGCTCCTACGAGAGAACGATGTCGACGTGGTCGCCGAGGCGGAGACGCCCGAGGACTTCCTGCGCGTCGTCGCGGCCCACAAACCGGATCTCGCGATCGTCGATGTCCGCCTCCCGCCGACGTTCACCGACGAGGGCCTGCGCGCGGCGCTTGAGGCGCGTCGCCAGCGTCCCGAGCTGGCGGTGCTGGTGCTGTCGCAGTACGTCGAACCGGTCTATACGTCGGAGCTGCTTGCCAGCGGTGGCGCCGGCATCGGCTACCTATTGAAGGAGCGCGTCGGCGACGTGGCTGGCTTCCTCGATGCCATCCGGCGGGTCGCTGGTGGCGGGACCGCCATGGACCGGGAGGTCGTTGCCGAGCTCGTGACCGGCCGCACGGCCACCGGCGACGCTGCCCTCGAGACGCTTACCCCGCGCGAGCGGGAGGTCCTGGGCCTCATGGCGGAGGGCCGCACGAACGCGGCGATCGCCGACGCCCTCGTCGTCAGCGGAGGCGCGGTCGAGAAGCACATCACGTCGATCTTCTCCAAGCTCGACCTCCCCGCCGGCGGCGGCGATCACCGCCGCGTCCTGGCCGTGCTGGCGTTCCTTCGCGCCGCGGGGTAGTTAGCGCCTGTCGGGTTTCGACTCTGTGCGCGTAGCCGGTCCCGTCTACGCCCTTCGCGTTCTGGCCCTGTCGCGCTTAGCCCTTCGCGCGCGCTTCGCCGACCCAGCCGACGATCGCTGGATTCCAGTCGGGGTGGCGCACGACGCCGAGATGGTCGCCATCGATCACGCGGTACTGGGCGCCGGAGATCGCACCGGCGAGGGTCGCTGGGCGATTGGCGAGGCCGTCGGTGGAGGCGGCCAGGACGAGCGTTTCGGCGGAGATCTGATCCAGCGCGATCGGGTCGCGGTGGGCGGCGGAGATTTGGCAGGCGAGGGCGATCGGGTCGGCGTCGACCTGGTCGGCGAACCCGCGCCACACCGCGCCGAGTGGGTGCTCGGCTTCAGCGGCCGACGGTGCTCGCATCGCCTGCTCGATCAGGTCACGCGGCATCTCGCGATCGTCAAGGCCGCCACGTTCGACCACGCCCGCGCCGACGCCACCGAGGACGAGTCGCCGGACCCGCGCATCTTGCGACGCGAGGATCGCGGCGGTCACCGATCCCATGGAGTAGCCGATCACGTCGTATTGCTCGAACCCGAGCTCGTCGACGAGTTCGCGCACGTCCTGCGCCATCCGGGCCTCGCCGTAGAGCGTCGGGTCGTGCGGCTTGTCGGAATCGCCGTGGCCGCGCGCGTCGATCACGAGCGTCTTGCGGTCGGCGTCGGCCAGCGCGTCGATCAGCCCAGGCCCGCCGAAGTTCAGGTGCCCGCTCACCGCAAACCCGTGCAGCAGCACGACGGGCGGCTGGTCACCCGGGGCCGAGGCGTCGTACTCGTAGGCGATCGCAACGCCGTCGCTCGTGGTGAACCGATCCATGGGCGCGGAGTCTGCCAGGGGACGGAGCGCCGCTCACCCGCGCCCTCCGCGATGATGCTCCCCGCATGCGCGTCTGGATCGACCTCACCAACAGTCCGCACGTCCTGGTGCTGCGGCCGGTGGTCGAGGACCTGCGGGCGCGCGGGCACGAGGTGCTGATCACGGCGCGCGACTTCGCGCAGACGGTGGCGCTGGCCGAACGGCACGGCCTCGACGCCGACGTGATCGGTCGCCATCGCGGCGAGCACCTCACGGCCAAGGCGGTCGGGCTCGCGAGTCGCTCTACGGCCCTGCTGCGCTGGGCACGCGGCCGCAAGTTCGACCTCGCGCTGGGCCACGGCAGCAACGACATCACCGTCGCCGCGAAGCTCCTGCGGATCCCGAGCGCGACGATGTTCGACTACGAGTGGGCGACCGTCCAGCACACGATCAACTGCCGCCTGGCGAAGTCGGTCGTCGTGCCCGACATGATCCCGCCGGAGCGCCTGGCCCGATACGGCGCGATCGGCAAGATCCACGCGTACGCGGGCCTCAAAGAGGAGTACTACCTCGCGGACCTGAAGCCCGACCCGTCGGTCCTCACCGAGCTGGGCCTCGACCCGGCCGAGCCGATCCTCGTGGTGCGCACGGCGCCCGAGGTATCGCTCTACCACCGCCACGGCAACGACCAGTTCGCCGAGGTGCTGCGCCGCGTGCAAGGCCAGCAGGCGGTCGTCCTGCCGCGCACGGCCGAGCAGCGCGCCGAACTCGTGAACGCTGGCGGCTTCATCGTGCCCGAGCAGGCGATCGACGCGCCGTCGCTCATCGCCTTCGCCGACCTCGTCGTCTCCGCCGGCGGCACCATGAACCGCGAAGCCGTCGCCCTCGGCACGCCGGTGTTCACCACCTTCGCCGGTCGCCTCGGCGCCGTCGACGAGCAGCTCATCGCGACCGGCCGGCTGCGTCAGCTCACGAGCCCCGACGAGGTCGTGTTGGAAAAGCGCGAGCGCGCCGCCGACGGCACCTCCGCCGACCGCACCCTGCGCGACCCGAAGATCCTCACGGATCTCCTACTCACCGCGGCAGCCGGCTGATTGGCCGCTGACGCCTCGACCCGCAGCGAGCGGGTCGGCCGGGCCCGCGCTGCGTCGTGGGCTGCATTTCGCCGGTATTCGGTCCTTCTCGGTCCAGTCGAATGAGGCCCGGGCGGGGTACCTCTCGAAACGACCCGTATGACGGGGTCATACGTCGTATGACGAGGTCCTACTCGGTAGGACAGCCCGTTTTGGAGAAGGACCTCACAGGGCGCCTTCCAAGTCAGCGCGGTTCGAGGCGGCGCTGAAGGGCGTCGCCGTCAGCGCTGCTCAACGGCGACGGGCAGCTGGCTCCGAGTTCCGCGGCTCGCCGGGCGACGTCCTCCAGCACCCGGGCGCGCTGCGCGATCGGCAGAACGCCGAAGTCGTCGGAGGCGAGCATGAGCTGCTCTCGGATCAGCCGCAGGCGGCTGCGCACGTCCCCGTCGGTGTCCTTGATGAGCTCCGCCATGGCGTCGCGAAGTTGGACCGTCTCCTGTCGGAGCAGCAGGATGTCCCGCCGGCTGATCTGAGTCGGATCGTCGTGGGTCATCGCGTTCGCGACCGGCCGGCAGAGTGCGGTGAGGCGGGCGGCCGCCTCGGGTCGGCCGTCGCGCAGCACGCCGGTGACGACGACCGTGATCGCCGCAACGGTCGCGATCAGGGCCAAGAGGGCGGCCAGCTCCAGGAGCGTGCACTGCTTGAACCGGGCCATCCAGCGTCGAGCCTAGGGGTCAGGAGTGGCCTGCCGCGTCCACGGCCGCCGACCGTCCAGGCGGGCGCGCAATCCACCGACGAGACCGATGCATCGGCCTCGTCCCTGGACGTCCGGCGCCACACGACCGCCGACCGCCCGTAGAATCGGGGGTCGATGCGCCGTCGCCTCCGATCCGTGCTCGTGCCCGTGCGGCGCCATGCGGTGCCGCAGCTCATCGTGGACGCGCTCCTTGTCGCCATCGCCTACTTCATGGCGTTCCGGCTGCGCTTCGTGGAAATTGGGCCTGATTTCGGTGTGCTGACCGAGGGGTTCCCTGACCGGTACGCGCACTACCAAGACCTGCTCGCCGAGACGATCGTCCCGGTGGTCGCGCTCTGCCTGCTCAGCTTCGTGATCTTCCGGGTGTACCTGCGCTCGGCACGATTCGCGTCGGTTCGCGACCTGCTCGCGATCATCAACGGCGCGATTGTCGCGACGATCGCCACCGCCAGTTATGTCGCGATCGTTCGCCCGGTCGGCCGCATGCCAGCCGACCTCAAGCCGACGCTGGCGAACCTCGAGAAGTTCCAGACCTTCCCGACCATCCCGAACAGCGTTCTTGCGTACTTCCTGCTCCTCCTGCTCGTGCTGATCGGCGGGGCCCGTCTGGTCGCGCGCCTGTTCCACGAGCGCGGCTCATTCAAGGGGCATCACCGTCCCGGCGCGCGCAGCGTGCTGATCATCGGCGCGGGCGACGGCGGCCGGCTCGTGCTGCGCGAGATCACGCGCAACCCGGACCTGGGCCTGCGGCCGGTCGGCTTCGTCGACGACGACCCGACCAAGGACGGCCTGCGGATCGACGGCGTTCGCGTGCTCGGTAACACGAAGGAACTCGCGCGGATCCTCGACGACGTGGAGCCCGACGAGGTCACGATCGCGATCCCGTCGGCGCCGGGCACGGTTCGCGCGCAGGTCGTGCGCGACTGCCGCTCGCGCGGGATTCCGGTCCGCACCCTGCCGACCGTCTTCGAGCTGCTCCAGGGCGGCGGGCGCTACGTGCGCCAGGTGCGTGAGGTCCAGGTCGAGGACATCCTCGGCCGCGCGCCCGTGAAGATGGAGCTCGACCGCGTCGGGGCTTACCTGCGCGGGCAGGTCGTGATGATCACGGGTGCCGGCGGGTCGATCGGCTCCGAGCTGTGCCGTCAGATCGCGCGTGTCGGTCCGGCCAAGATGATCCTGGTCGACCACGCCGAGGACAACCTCTTCGAGATCCACCGCGAACTGGTCGGCGAGCGCCACGTCGGTGAGGACATCGCGTGTGCCGTGCTGGCCGACTGCCGCGAGGAGGACCGCATGCGCGAGGTCTTCGGCGACCACATGCCGACCGCCATCTTCCACGCCGCGGCCTACAAGCACGTCGGCCTGATGGAGATGAACCCCGTCGAGGCGGTGCGCAACAACTCGCTCGCCACGCGCCTGGTCGCACGACTCGCGGGCGAATATGCCGTCGAGACGTTCGTCCTGATCTCAACCGACAAGGCCGTCGACCCCGCCACCGTGATGGGGGCCAGCAAGGCGCTTGCCGAATGGGCCGTTGAAGCCGAGCAGCAGCGTTTCGCCAACACGCGGTACGCCGCCGTGCGGTTCGGCAACGTCCTCGGCTCGTCCGGCTCGGTCGTCCCGATCTTCCGCCGCCAGATCGCCCACGGCGGGCCGGTCACGGTCACCGATCCGGAGATGACCCGCTACTTCATGACCATCCCGGAGGCGGTCCAGCTCGTGATCCGCTCCGGCACGCTCGGCACCGGCGGTGAGCTCTTCGTGCTCGAGATGGGCGAGCCGGTGAAGATCATCGACCTGGCGCGCACGATGATCGAGCTGAGCGGGCTCGAACCGGGCAAAGATGTGGCCATCGAGGTGATCGGGCCGCGGCCGGGCGAAAAGCTGCACGAGGAACTCTTCGGCGCCCACGAGAGCAGCTCACCGACGGCCGCGCAGCGGATCATGCGCGCCGATCGCCCGCCGATCGCCGCCAGTGTGGTCGACGAAGCGTTCGACCGCATCAACCTGCTCGTCCTTGAAGGCGACGCTGCTGGGCTGGCGTCAGAGGTCTCGGCGCTCATCGCGGCAGCCCGCGGCGACGGCGCCTCCGAGCCGGCTGACGCGCCCGCGGGCTTCGGCGCGAGCGACGGCACGCTGCTGAAGGCCGGCGTGCCGGTTCCGGGACCCTCAGAAACCTGACGCAGCGCGGCGGGGCCGCCCCGCTGCCTCGCACCGTAGGATGAGCCGCCATGGTGACGGCCGCCCTTCTGAACGACACCCTTTCCGCCGTCGGAGCGATCGGTGGCCTGCTGTCGATCGTCGGCGTGGGACTGCTGATTCTGCTCGTCGCGTCGCAGTCTCGCCAGATCCGCGCGATGCGCGAATGGATCGAGCAGGAGCCCCAGCGCCAGCAGGAGACGGCCCAGCGCGTGATCGCCGAAGTCCAGCGCCGGATCGCGGCCGCGCGCGAGCGCCGCACCGTCGCTCCGGTCCCGCCTGTCCCGGCCATGGCCGGCGCAGCAGGCGTCAAGCCCGCCCCAGGCACGCTCGGCGCCACCCCGGAAGCCCAGGCCGTCGCCGCCAAGCAGGCCCCGCCGGTTCTTCCTGGTGAAAGCCCCGCGACCGAGGTTCAGTCGGCCGTGCCCGGTGTGCCCGCGTTTGCTCCACTCACCCCCGCTGGCGGCGGCGAGGGCTCGGTTCCGCCGCCTCCGGTCGACGACGATGAGCCCGCCGTCGTCTCGGAGATCCTGAATCAGGAGACGCAGGCCGCCGACGTCCTGCCCGACGACGAGTTCGACCCAGCGATCTCGATTCCCGCGGCGCGCCCGCGCGACCAGCGGTACGGCGAGGACGAGTTCGACCTCGACGAGGACGCGCCGCGCTCCAACCGCCTGCTGTTCGGCATCGGCGCCGTCGCTCTCCTGGCGGGCATCGTGCTGATCGCGACGCAACTCTTCGGCGGCGGCGACCCCACGGAGTCGACCACCGGCGGCACGGGTGGGAACACCGAAGAACGCGCTACGCCCACGCCCAAACCAGCGACGCCAGAGCGCGTGGACCCGGCCACGGTCACCGTGCGCGTCTACAACGGCACGCAGATCAACGGCCTGGCGCGCCGCGCAACCGATGCGCTGAAGCAGCTCAACTACTCGGTCGGCGAGCCGCTCACGCGCGGCAGCAGCGAGGTTCTGACCGCCACGGTGGTCATGTACCGCCCGAACTTCAAGACTGCCGCGACCCAGATCGCCAAGGACATGGGCGTGCCGGCATCGTCGGTGCAACCGATCGACGAGGTCACGAGCACCGACGCTGGCGAGACCGCCGAGGTCGTCGTGATCACGGGCGCCGACTACGACGACGGCAGCGCGGCCGGCACCACCGGGTGAGTGGCGTGAGCGCCGCCCAGAGGCCGGTGCTGCTCGCCCGTCACGGCGAGACCGACGACAACGCTGCCGGTCGGTTCCAGGGAGCCCGTAATCCGCCACTGAATGCTCGTGGACGCGAGCAGGCGGCGGCCCTCGCCGAGGCGCTGGCCACCGGCGGCACGGACCTGCTCGCCGCGGGGGTGGCGCGCGTCGGGCACGAGGGCGTCCAAGGACCCGTCCCGCCGGTCGAAGTCATCTGGGCCAGCGCCTACGCCCGGGCCCGCGAGACCGCTGAGATCATCGGCGCCCGGCTCGGGCTGCCCGTGGTGCTCGACGATCGCCTCAAGGAGAGCGACGTCGGGAGCTGGTCGGGCATGACGTACGCCGAAGTCCAGCAGCAGCACCCGCAGTGCTTCCAGCGCTGGGTCGAAGGCGATCTCGCGCATCAGTTCCCGGACGGCGAGTCGCTCACGCAGGTCGCCGCGCGTGTGACGGCGGCGATCACCGAGGCCCGCGCTTTGGCGCCGACGGCGCTCCTGGTCTGCCACGGCGGCGTGATCCGCTCGGCGCTTCGCGCCGCCGGTCATCCCGTCCATGAGCCCGGCGCCGCAATGAACGGCGAGGCCGTGGCCCTGTGAGCCGCGAGCGTCGCGAACGTCGGCCGACCGCCGACCTGCCTGGAGCCACGACCGCCGCGGTTGCCTTCGCGGTGGTGATCGCCCTCACCGCAGCGTCGTTCGCGCTCGCCCAGCGTCTCAAGCGCGAGCCGACGCTCGTCTACGGCGTCAAGAAGGTCGAGCTGTTCTCCCCGAAGCTCGAATCGGGCGAGAACCGCGGGCGGTTCACCTTCCGCCTGCGCAAGACCGACACCGTCACGATCAGCGTCACGACGCTCTCGGGCGACCCGGTCCGCACGCTTCAGCGCGGCGTGCGCGTGCGCCGCACCGAGAACGGCGTCCAGGGCGACCTCGTGAGCGGATCCTGGAACGGCGCCTACGACAACGGCAAGCTCGCGCCCGATGGCCGCTATCGCGTCCGCCTCGCCCTCCGCGACGCTGGCCGCGCCGTCGTGTTGCCACTCACCTTCGAGGTCGACACCACGCCGCCCGCGCCGAAGCTCCTGTCAATCGGCCCGGAGAAGACCGGTCAGACGCCGCGCCCCGAGCTCCTGCCGCGGGCCGACGGCAAGCCGATCAAGGTGCGCTTCCGCGTCGCTGGGCGCTCGCAGGGCATCAGCGTGATCCGGACCGACCTCACGCGGCCGCGCGTGATCCTCGACGTGCCGATCGTCGAGAACCAGGTCGACTGGGAGTGGGACGGCACCGTCGCCGGCAAGCGCGTCGCTCAGGGCACGTACGTCGTCGCCGTGCACGCCAAAGACCTCGTGGGCAACGTCGGCTGGTCGACGGGCAGCGCCAATCCCGTTGCGCCGTTCGGTGGCCGACTCAAAGGCCAGGGCGGCGTGACCGTGCGCTACCTCGCGGCGCAGTCGTCGCAGAGTCCGGTCGCGGCTGGCGAGCGCGCGGCCATCGGCATCATCTCCGCCGGCAAGCAGTACGACTGGGCCATCCGCCGCGTCGGCGAGGCCCGACCGCGATCCAAAGGCGCCAGCCGTAAGCCCGTGCTGAAGCCGCGCCTGCCCAGTGGGCCGAGCGGGCTGCATGTGCTCGACGTCCGGACCAAGGACCGGACCGCCCAAGCCACGATTCTCACGCAGGGGCGCAAGGCGCAGCCGATCCTCGTGGTGATCCCGCAGGGCTCGCTCACGGGCTCCCAGCTCGTCGACGACGATGGCGACGGCGCGCCCGACACCCTCGATCGCGGCGTCGCGGTGCAGACCGCGCGCGTGCCCGTCGACAGCGAACTGCCGGTCGATCTGCGCGAGCATGTCGCCCCGCTGCTCGTGGCACTCGACCGCAAACAGCGCCGCTACGACCTCACCACCGACCTTGCGCTGGCGCGCGGCACCGGCCCGGAGATCAAGGGCCACCGGGGCATCGTGCTCGCGGGCACAACGGCGTACCTCGACGCCAAGGTGCAACGCCGCCTCGTGACCTGGGTCAAGCGCGGCGGCCGCCTGTGGGTCGCCGAACCGGGCTCGCTGCTGCGTTCCGTCACCACGACCAACACGGCCCTGACCGATCCGACGCAGCCCGCGCAGCTTGATCCGTTCGGCTTCCAGCTCGCGCCGCTTCAGCAGGTCTCCGCGGTGGAGGTCGCCGCCGATCGAGCGAAGCTGCTGCGCGGCACCGACGGCAAGTTCGAGGGTCCGCTGACGGTCGAACCGGTCCTGCGCACGCCCACGGGCGCGGCGCTGCTGGCCGAGGCGACGACGCCCGGCGGCGGCCAGGCGGTGCTGTCGGCGGTGCGCGTAGAACGCGGCGCGGTCGTACGGTCGGGCATCAGCGGCCTCGGGGCCAACTCGCTGCGTGACCCCGACTCGCGCGAGTTCATCCGCCGACTCTGGAGCTTCCTGCGGGGAGGATGACCGACGTGACCTCAGTCTTCGACCCGACGGTGCTTGGCGCCGTGATCGCCGCGCCGATTCGTGATCTCACGTCGATCTTGCTCGCGGTCCTGGTCGCGATCGCGCTCGTCGCCCGGGCGCCGGCGGCACGCTGGACCGCGATGATCGTCGCCCTCTGCGTGGCGCCGCTGCTGCTCGCGGGAGCGGTGCTCGAAGACGACCGCGTGAACACGATCCTGGACCGTCCGGTGCTGCTCCTTGCGGGCGGTGCGGCGGGCCTCGTGCTCATGGTGATCGCTGTGGCGGTGCTGGCGAAGTGGCCCAAGGCGCTGCCGGTGCTCTTGGCGATCGCGATCCCGCTTCGGCTGCCGCTCACGATCGGCGGTGAGAGCGTGAACCTGCTGCTGCCGCTCTACGGGCTGATCGGCGCGGGCGTCGTGGCGTTTGCGGTGCGCGCGCGGCGGCGCGGGAAGGAACTCGCGCGGTCGTGGGACCTGCGCCAGGGGCCGTCGGCGGGGGCCGTGCTCGCTGACGCGTGGACGGCGCGCTCGCTGAGCGGAGCGGCGGCGGCGGTGCCCGTGCTGCTGGCGGCATCGGTGGCGATCTACGCGCTGCGAATCCCGTTCTCCATCGACGCCGATCGCGGCGTGCAGACTCTCTGCTTCTTCCTCGTGCCGTTCGCGGCGCTCTACCTGTTGCTGCGCGAAGTGCAGTGGGATGGGCCACAGCTGCGGCGCGTCGGCGGCGCGCTCGTGGTGCTCGCGCTGGTCGCGGTCGCGCTGGGCGACTACGAGTACTTCACCGGGCACGTGCTCTGGCACCAGAACGTGGTCGACGAGTCGAGCCTCAACGCCACGATCCGCGTCAACTCGCTGTTCTTCGACCCCAACATCTACGGCCGCTTCTTGATGGTCGTGCTGCTCGGCGTGCTGAGTGCTCTGGCCTGGGGCGCGCGCGGCGCCCGGGTCGTCGGCCTAGCGCTGCTGTTTGCGGTGCTCTGGGCGGGCCTGTTCGTGACGTACTCGCAGTCATCGATGCTTGGCCTGCTCGTCGGGGCCGTTGTGCTGCTCGGGCTGCGGTTCGGCGCCGGCCGGGCCGGGTTGGTCGGCGGGACGCTGGTCGTCGCCGGGATCGTCGCGGTGGTGGCGTTTGGTGGGTTCTTGCGGGTCAACGCGTCGTCGTCGGAGAGTCTGGATGTGTCGAGCGCCGGTCGCTGGGCCCTCGTCAAGGGCGGCGCCGAGCTGTTCCAGGCCAAGCCGGTCTTCGGGTGGGGCTCCGGTGGCTACCGCTCCGCGTATCGGGAGCAGTCCGAGGTCGCGACCGCCAGCACCGTCACCGCCTCGCACACCATCCCGATCACCGTCGCCGCCGAGCAGGGCGTCATCGGCCTCGTGATCTACGTCGCCCTGATCGGCGCCGCGGCCGTTGCCCTGCTGCGGCGCGCCTCGGCGTCGCTCGCTCGCGCGGCGATCGGCGCGGCCTTCCTCGCGCTCGTGATCCATAGCTGGCTCTACGCGGCCTTCCTCGAAGACCCGATCGCGTGGGCTTTGCTCGCCGTGGGCCTCAGCCTCGGGGTCGACGAGGAGTTCGGCGACCCCGACTCAGGCGACCCCGACACCGCGGCGGACGAAGCCAGCGGGGGTCGCGACCCGGCCTCTGCGACCCCTCCAGCCGTCCGCACGGCCCAGCCATTGGCTTCGCCGGCCGCCTCGTCGTCGGTGCCGCATGCGCCCGCGGCCCATACGCCGCATGACATCGTCGGCCCGGTCACGCTCGTCGGTCTCGGCGAGGGTGCTGGCCCCGGAGCTGCGATTGGTGAGTCGGGGCGCGCGCCGGATGCGCCGGACGGCGGGCACGGCATCGTCCCGCCGCCGGAGGCTGCGGGTGGCCCTCAGCCCCCGCAGCCCGGCGCTTCGGCGTGAGCGACCTCGGATCGGGGCAGCTCCGGCCGCCCGTCGGCCGCGTCGACTCCGGCTCAGGGCCGGCCGGATCGGCCGGCAGCGCCGCGCGCGTCTGGCCCGTCGGTTCACGCGGCGCACTGGGTCTGGCGGCGATCGCCGTCGTGGCCTGGCTGCTCCTCCCGACCGCTCCGAACTACGACACCGCCACCCATCTCGTCTGGTCGCACGAACTCCTCGAGGGTCGCGCGCCTGACGTCGACGCCGCGGCCGCGCCGACACTCCATCCACTCTGGCTCGTCGCGACGCTGATCGCCGCGATCACCGGCGGCGGCGCCTCGCTGCTGCAGCTCGTTGCGCTCGGGTCGCTGATGGTGGTCGTCGCGTGCGCCTACCGGCTCGCCGCCGACGTGGCGGGCGTTGTGGCCGGCACGATTGCCGCCGTCTCGGCGGGCTCGAGTTTCGCGTTGCTGCTGTTGGCGTTCAAGGCGTATGTCGACCTGCCGTTCCTCGCCGTCGTCCTGACGGCCGTGGTCGTCGAGCGCTCGTGGCACGCCAGCGGAGCGGACGCCGCCAAGTCGAAGGCCGCGCCAGACCTGGCCATGCCGGTCCTGATGCTCGTCGCTGGACTGCTGCGGCCGGAGGCGTGGGCGATCGGCCTGCTTTTGGTCGCGCTCCGGCTGGTCCGCGGCGCCACCATGCGGCAACTGGTTTGGCCGGCCGCGATCGTGCTCGTCGCGCCGGTGGTGTGGGCGCTGGCTGACCTTGCGCTCACCGGCGATCCCCTGCACTCGCTCACGGGCACCCAAGCGCTCGCAGAAGAGCTGGGTCGCAAGACGGGTCTCGCCGCGGCGCCGCGTGAGCTGCTCGTGCTCCTCGGCGACCTCGCTCGGCCGCCGATCGCCGCAGCCGGCGTCCTCGGCGTCTGGTTCGCCGTTCGTTTCGTCGGCTGGCGCCCGCTCCTCGTCCCGCTCGCCACCCTGGCCGCCGGTGCTGCCGGGTTCCTGCTCGTTGGCGCGCTTGGCCTGCCACTCCTGCAGCGCTACCTCCAGCTGCCGGCGGTCCTGCTCTGCGTGTTCGCCGGGATCGCCGCGGCGCGCCTTCTGGCCGTCGCCAAAGGCGAGGCGCCTCGGCCCCATCCGACGTCCTTCCCCGCAACGCCGCCCGCGGAGTTCCCCGCTCAGACGCCGTCCGCGGAGCCCGCCACTTCGCCGCCGTTCGCGCGCTGGCTCGCGATCGCCGCGCTGGCGCTCGGCACCGTCGGCGCGCTGGGTTACCTGGCGCTGAAGGCTGACTCGTTCCGGATTGTCGGCCAGGGCGTGTTGCGCGAGGCCGAATGGCAGCGTCAGGGGGCGCAGCTGCTCAAGGACCCGGCCGTGCAGCAAGCCATGCGCTGCGGCCCGGTCACTCTTCCGACCTACCGATTCATCCCCGAACTCACGCTCCGCGCTGACCTCGACGCGGGGCGCGTTATCTCACGGGCCACCGCGCTCGGCGGTGCTGGCGAGCAGACGACCGGTGTCGCGATCGTGATCGACGGCTCACGTGCCGCGAAGACGCGGCTCGGCTGGGCCGCTGGCGTTCCTCGCACCACCAACGCAACCCCGCCGGGATTCCAGGTGGTCGCTCGCCGAGGCCCGTTCGTCGCCGCCGTCGCCCAGCGCGACGGGTGCGGCACCCGTTTAGCCGGCGAGCTGCTGGATCGAGAGCACGTTGTGGTCCGGGTCGCGGAACCACGCGACCTGCGTCCCACCCGGGGCGGTCCAAACCTCGTCGTGATCCTGGCCGAACTGGTCGTACCGGATGAAGTCGACGCCGGCGGCTCTGAGCTGGTCGATCGCGGCCCGCATGTCGGCGACGTTCCAGCCGAGCACGGTGTGCGCCGCCGCCTTCATCTCGTGCGCCAGCGTCACCCGGAGCTCGGTGCCCTGGATCTCGTAGACGTTCGCGAAATCGGTCGCTTCGATGCGATCAAGCCCGAGCACCGCGCCATAGAACGCGTGAGAACGCTCGAGATCCTGGGTGGCCAGAAATGCCACGAGCGCGCAGTTGCTCAGCATGGAAACGCAGCGTAGCCGCAGCGCCCGCATCAGGCGACTTGACAGTCCGCGCGACGTGAAGACGGGGCTCATCACCCGCGGGCGCGAAGCCCGATTCCGACCGGCGGAGCTCCAGGCGGAGCCACTGACGCAGGTCGTCCGTTGACGCCCTTTGGCTGGCGGAGCTTCTTCTTGCGGTGACTGCGCCTGGACGGGCGGGAGGCGGCGCTGGTGGGGTCGTTGTCGGGCCCTTTACACCGAGGGCAGAGGCTGGTTTTCGGGAGCTGGCGAGCGATGAGTGTTCTGGTGGGTTGGCACCGAGTGTTTCGGCGCCAACGGGCATTGCACCGGGGAATGGGGTGTGATTTGTGTTGAACCCTTCAGACGAATTCACGCCCTATTTTGAGGTGCAGTGCGCGGCCGGCCCGGGCGCTCCGTTTGACCCGCCGAGGCCCGCCTTCGCCGTAGCCAGCGCCGAGTCCCGCCGGCAGGGGCTCGGGCCGCGCCCGTCCTCGGTGTGGAGGGCCCGGCTTCGCCGTGGCCGGCGTCGAGTCTCGCCCGCAGGGGCTAGGGCCGCGCCCGTCCTCGATGTTGGAGTCGAGCGCCCTACGCGCGGCGGAGCCGCTCGTGGAGCGGGGCGTTCATGCGGGCAGCCGTCTGCTCGAGCGCCCATGCGCGCAGGTCCAAATCCGGGTGGAAGCGCTGGCCGGCGTGCTCGCGAAGGGCTGATGCGAGGTCGTTCGGCGTGTCGACGAAGGTCGTCGCCTGCGCCCAGGTGCGGGCGCCCGCGAGCGGCGGCGCGATGGTCGGCCGGCCGAGGCGCGCGTACTTGAGGATGCGCGTAGGGAGGCCCGCATCGTTGAAGGGGTCGACCGTGAACGGCACGAGGCCGACGTCCGCCTCCGCGATGACGGCGGCCGCGTCTTCATCGCTGAGCGACCCAAGCCAGACGGCCTGCGGGGCCGCGCGAAGCCAGCGGTAGTCCGGGTCGTCGCCGACCTCATCCTCGTGCCACGCACCGACCAGCAGGAGCTGTAGATCGGTCAGGCGCTCGAGGGCCGCGCGCAGCCACGTCCAGTCGGTGCGGCGCCCGAGATGGCCAAGCGACACCGCGACCGGCGCTGCCGCAGCGCTCACGGTCGCGCCGGCGCCTCGTCCGATGGCGGCGCCCGGGACCTGGCCCTCCTCTGATGTCGATGCGGCCACGACGGTCGTTACCGCGCCAGCCTCGATGACGCCGGTCGCCTGCGGCAAGATGCGGGCGGTGATCGCGTCGGCGACGAGCTGCGCGCCGCGCCCTCCGGGCTCGATCGGGCCATCCGGAAACGCGTCGGCGCTGAGCCCGACCACGATGGCCTCGCGACCGGCTTCGCGCTCGATCGCGGCAAGCTTGTCCGACACCGCGAACGTGAGCGCGGAGCGCCGCGCCATGGCCTCGTGCCACGCGCCGAGCAGCGCGTGCGGCTTCCCGGCGTCGTGGGCGTCCTCGTAGCGATCCCAACGGCAGTACCACAGCTCGCTGGCGAGCCCACGGTCCAGCAGGGCCTTCGCGGCGGGCCACTGGATCGCGTGGTAGGCGACGATCACGGTGTCGGATGCGGACCAGTCGCGCGGGATCGACTTGGCGAGCGACCGCGCGAGCGACGACGCCACCTGGTCGCGCAATGCACTCGGTGAGCGGACGAGCGCGCCGTACGGCACGCGTCCTGGGAGCGCGGCGGCGCCGTCGCCGGTCTCGATGAGCTCGCGGGCGTGGTCGCCGAGCACGAACTGGTCCAGGGGGCGCGGCAGGAGGAGCAGCGGGTGGCGCACCGCGCCAACGCTACGCATTCATGGGCAGCCGATGCGACCCGGGCGAGCCACGCAACGTGGCGAACACGTCGCGCAGCGATCGGCGCTGCAGCACCTCGGCCGACCGCGCCCCGCCGGCTTGCCACCGGACGAGGCGGACTTCGCCGTCCGCGATCTCCAGCCCCGTGACATCGCCGTCCGCGAATGAGCAGCAGCCGCTGTTGAAGTAGCTCGAGCCCTTCAGGTCCGGCGGGTCGTATGGCTCGTCGCGCAGGGCACGGATTCGGGCCGTTTCCTGGGCGGCACGAGTTTCCGCCGTGTCGCCATGGCCCTCGACCGCCAGCTCGTACTCCTGCGTGCGCGCCTGCAGCTCGGCGACGAGATCGGGCGGGTCGGTGTTGAGGAAGACCGGGTGATGGGTGTGGCCCGCGATCAGCACGAGGCGTTCGGCGTGCTCATGGGCCCAGCGGGCCATCGCCTCATCGTGGCGATGGCGGAGCAGCGCGTCTTCGGCTGGGGAGGTGTTCGGGAAGCCACGCCAACGCTGCAGTGTGCCCCACACGAACCGCACCACGAACCGCGACACCGGCACGAGGAGCAGGTTGCCGCTGTCGATCGTCCCCTGATGCCCATGCGTGAGAAACAGCTTGCCGAGCGGTTTGCCGCTGTCGGTCACCTCGACGATCATCGCCTCATGCACGCGCTTGCCGGGCAGATGACGGTAGACCGTGAGCGGGTTGCGCCAGGCCAAGTCGTGATTGCCGTAGAAGCGCAGGAGTCGCTCGTCGAACTCGTCCTCGAGGGTCAGGATCTGCTGGTAGCGCTGCATGACTGCGGCCGTTCGGTTCGCCCAGAGTTCTTCGACGTCGCCGAGGAGCCAGAGGCCGTAGCCGCGCTCCACGTAGGACCCGAGCGCTGCTGCGTAGGCCTCCTCGCAGCGACGGAAGTCGTCGGCATTGTCGCCGATGCCACGGTGATGGTCGGAGAACACGACGCCCCGCAGGTCGTCGACTTCGATCGGGCCGAGCCGGACGGTGGGGCGGCGTAGGGCGCGGCGGTAGGCGCGGTCCATGCCCTTCCCGACCCACCACGCATAGCGGTCCTCCGGCAGGTGCCGAGCGATGAGGGTGGGAACCGACACTGATTGAAACTAGTCGCTTCCGAGCGGCTTGCGGAGGTCGCGGGTGGGCCGGTCCCTGCGCGGGCTGGGTGGGCCACAGCTAACGTGGGCCGCCGTGCCCGGGGCTCTCGAACGGATCGTGCGCAGCGGCGCGGCCTACCAGGCGGCAGCATTTCTGTCGGCTGGGCTGGCGTTCTTCACGTACGCCGCCTACAACCGCGTGCTCGGCCTCGACCCGCTGGCGGTCGCTGACCTGATCCTCACCTGGCTGATTCTGCTGGCGATCATCGCGCGGCTGGGGTTCGGCGACGCGCTCCTGCGCCACTGGTTCACTGCCAGCGAGACCGAGCGCCCGCAACTTCAGCGCACGATCCAAGGGTCGGTGCTCTGGGCCAGCCTGGCCCTGTCGGTCGTGGTGGCGGCGCTGGCGGAGCCGATCTCGACCCTGCTGCCGTTCGACCAAGACGCCTGGCTGATCCGTATCGCGGCCGCAGGGCTCTTCCTCTACTGCAACCTCGAGATGGCGCAGACCCTGCTGCGCGCCCGCGACGACCGGCGGACCTATCTGATCGCGACCGTCTCCAACGTGCTGCTCACGATCGGGCTCACGACGCTGCTGATCATCGTCTTCGACACCGGGGTGCGCGGCTATCTGATCGGCAACTACGGCGCGAGCGGCATCATCCTCCTGGCGCTCTGGGCTCGCGAGGTGCCGGTGTTCCGCGGGCAGGTCGAGCGCTTGCCGGCGCTGATCCATCCGGAGACGAGCCTGGTCGGCGGGCGGCCCGTGGGTGGGGCGGCGGCTGCGGATGCATCGGTGGGCTCGACCCCATTGGCGATGTCGAAGCGGCCTGCTGGTGATGAGCCGGTTGCGCCGGCCAGCCCGAACGCGCCCGACCCGGGAGCCGCGCTGGCCGACGGCATCGATCCGGGCGACGCGATCGAGTCCGACGAGCAGCGCCGCGCGGCGAGCCGCGGGGATCGCCGGGCGCTCCTGCGCTTCGGGTTGCCAACGATCCCGACCGACGCTGCCATCTTCGGTTTCAACCTGTTCGACCGCACGATCCTCGCCGCACTGGCTGCGTCCAGCCTCGGCGTGTTCTCGGGCGCGTCGAAGATCGCCTCGGGGGTCATCCTGATGGCGCGCGCGTTCCAACTGGCGTTCCCGCCGCTCGCCTATTCGATCAGCGACCCGGCCGAGGCGAGCAGGATCTACGCGTCCGCGCTTCGGGGCTACGCGGTGGTGCTCGGCGGCACAGTCGCGGGCGTCGCCTTGGCCGCGCCATGGACGGTCGAAGTGCTGATCGGTGGCGACACGCCGGATCCTCGCCCCGGCGTCATCGAGATCCTGCCGCTGCTAGCCGCGGCGTGGGCGATGTGGGGTGTCATTCCCGTCATGACGACCATCGCCGGCCGGCTCGGTGCGACGCAGCTCGCCATCCCGGCTGCAGTGGTGGGTCTGGTCGTCAACCTTGTGGCGTTGCTGCTGCTCGTGCCACCGTACGGCGCTCACGGCGCTGCGGCGGCGCTGGTCATTGCGTACGTCGTGCTCATCGGCGCGTTGAATCAGCTCACGCGCCGTTACTTCCCGGTGGCGTTCGACTGGCCTCGCATCGGCGCGGCGCTCGGGCTGTGCACCGCGACGTGCCTCCTCGCGGGCCCCCTCGCCGACGCCCCCGACCTCGGCTGGACCCCGGCCGCAATCCGCCTCGTCATGTTCGCGGCCCTCATCGGGCTGCTGTGGCGCCTGGCGCTGGAAGACAGCGAGCGCAGCGAGCTGGCGAGCGTCGCCAAGCGCCTGGCGCGGTTCGTGCGCCGCGCGCGCTAGCGCCTCCCCGTAGGCCGGTCTGGCGCGTTGCAACGCCGTGATCGCCCGCACGCTGCGAGAGTGGTGCTCGATGGATCAGGAAACCGCCAAACGGGTTGTGTTCGACGCCTACGTCGTAAGCCTGCCCCAAGCGCGCGCGATCGGAGACGACCGCGCCGCGCTCGACGCCTTCTTGGGCGACGTCGATCGACAGGCCGGATCGATGGACATGACCGATCGCATGGCGCTGGCGGGTCGCGTGTTTGCCGCGTCGGTGGCGCTGTCGGGCGGACCGACGCCTGAGCTCGAAGAGGTTGACGCGCTGATCGACGCATTGCTCTCCTACAGTCGGCCGCAGCGCGAAGAGGCGGCGCCGCTTGGCGACGGCCGGCTCTGGCCGGAAGACGAAGCGTCATCGGGCCTCGGCGAGCTGATCGCCGACGCCGACGAGGACGAGCTTGCCGAGGAGTGCGCGACCGTCGCGTCGTACCTGCTCCAGTTTGGACTGCGACCCTCGATGGATGTCGGCGCGGCGCTGGAAGTCAGCGAAGAACTCAGCCACATCGCGCGCGAGGGGCAGGCCGTGCTCGACGTGGCCGGCACCTATGGCCTCGCCTCGGCGACGCCCGGCGCGCTGCTCGAACGCGCAGCGGAGCGCGCCCGCGATCTCCTCGAGCGGCGCGACCGCACCCTCGAGGACGGCGTCAACCTCGCTCACGGCGCCGCCGTCCGTGAATCGTGGATCCACGTCGCTGCCGCGCTCGTAGCGGCCCGGGCTCGGTGGGCGCAGGTGGAGCCCGACTGGGAGGCCGTCCTGACGCGCGCCACTGAACGGATCGCGTCGAGCTTCGTCTACGAAGACCCGCGGCGCTTCGCCGCGGATGCCTGCGCCGAGCACACCATCGTGGTCGTGATCGAAGCCGCGACGAGCTGGCTCGACGAGGCCCTCCAGGCCGTCGACGGCGCCGACCGCGCCGACGCGCTTGACGAGGAGCTCGACGCCGAAGCCCGCGAATTCATCTGGGAAGGCTTGCTCGAGGCCGCCAGCAGCGGGCTGGTCGGTGCCTGGGTGGAATCCCGCCAGGGCTAACGTCCTCCGCGCCCGCTTCCGCCAGCCCCGGGCCCCAGCTGCGGGCGCCAGCACGGCGGGGCCGTGACCACGAACGGTTCCGTTCGCCCGGTCCGCGAACTGGCGCGATGGTTACACCTGGCGGATTGACCGCCAGCTTTGGCGCGTTGGCGCCCAACTCGTCTGTTCGGGACTGCGTCAGCCTCCAAATTCAGGTGTAGCGGCCGATAGCTCCGGAACATGGTTCGTTTCGCGCTTCCCCCGGGCGTCCGCCGTTTGGCCCTCGCCTTGGTCGCGATGGTCATCGGCGTCCTGGCCTCCGTGCCGGCCGCGGTCGCCGGCACGTTCCCCGTGATCGAGTCGTTCCAGAACAGCACTGCGCCCGGGTGGAACCTGGGCGGCGCGGCCCGGCTCACCGCGGGAACCAGCGATCCGGCCGGCAACGGCTGGCTCCGCCTCACCGAGGCGCAAGGCAATACCTCGGGGTTTGCCTTCTACGACACGCCGTTCCCGTCGAACGAGGGCGTGCTCGTCGACTTCGACTACGCCACCTACGGCGGCTCAGGCGCCGACGGCATCACCTTCTTCCTTTACGACGGCACCACCACCGCCGCGCAATTCCAGATCGGCGTATTCGGCGGGGGGCTGGGCTACGTGAGCTGCGGCACCGGGAGGCCGGGGCTGAGAAACGCCTATGTCGGCATCGGGTTCGACGAGTGGGGCAACTTCACGAACCAGGCGTCCTGCGGCGTCGGTGGCACGGCGTTCACGCCGGATCACGTGTCGGTGCGCGGCTCCGCCACCCAGAACTACGCGCTCCTCGGCACGACCGCGATCCCGAAGGGCATCGAGGGTGACCGCGCCAACACCCGCCACGTCACCGTCGCACTGACCCCCGACGGCAAGCTCACGGTCACGATGCGCTTCCCCGACGGGACGTTCCAGACGGCCGTCAGCCAGCTCCAGCTCGCCGCCGCGCCCGCCACACTCAAGCTTGGCTACGCGGCCTCGACGGGTGGCAGCACGAACATCCACGAGATCCGCACGACCGGCACCGTCAAGCCGACCGACCTCATCACGACGATCACCGACGGGTCCGCCGGCATCGATCGCGGCGAGCCGTCGACGTGGACGGCGACGATCACCAACAACGGCCCGAACCCGACCGAGACGGAGACGATCACCGCGTCGACCGGCGCCCAGTCGCTCGACGACGTGAGCTGGACCTGCACCGCAACGGGCGGCGCGAGCTGCGGTGCGCAGGCGTCGGGCACCGGTCTCCCGAACGCGACGGCCGGGGCCATTCCGATCGGCGATTCGCTGGTCTACACGGTCACCGGAACCCCGTCCGGCACCTCCGACTTCGCCGAGCTGCGCCTGCACGTGCAGCCGACGGGCGACACCGGCGACCTCGCCCCGGGCGACAACGGCGCGACGGACACCACCGACCTCACCCCGGTCTTCGACACTCGCCCGGCCATCACGATCGCGCCGAACGGCACGGCGACCGTGACGCCAGCCTCGATTCGCGGCGGCAGCATCACAAGCACTTACGAGTGGCAGCGCTGCGACGACCAGGGCGACAGCTGCACCCCGATCCCCGGCGAGACGAGTACCACGTACGCGACGACGGCCGACGACCGCGGCCTGACGCTTCGCGTGCAGCAGACCTCCACCAACGCCGCCGGCGAGGCGATCGACGTGAGCGATCCCAGCGCGGCATCGCCCGCGACGACGCTGACCGGCGCGCCCAGCGGCGCCGTGAGTGCTGACGGCGCGACCCTCGTGTTCAGCACCCTCACGGCCGGCGCGACCTTCGAGTGCGCCGTCGACGGCGCTCCGTACGCGGCCTGCACCTCGCCGCTGGCGCTGGCCTCCCTTGCTCAGGGCGATCACACCTTCGCGGTCCGCGCGGTCTCAAGCGTGGGCGTCGCCGATCCGACGCCTCAGACCGCCGTGTGGACCGTCGACACGGCGTCGCCGACGACGTCCGTCAGCGCTGGCCCGCCGCTCGTCGGCAACTCGCGCGATGTCGAAATCACCTTCGGCGGCACGGACCCGGCGGGCTCCGGCGTCGCCTCCTACGAGTGCCAGCTCGACGGCGCCGCCTGGCTCCTGTGCACCTCGCCGCACACCTATTCAGATCTGGTCGACGGGGCGCACACCGTCTCGGTCCGCTCGGTCGACGAGGCCGGCAACGCCGATCCGGCTCCGCCGTCGCTCGCGTTCACGATCGACGCGACGGCGCCCACCACCGTCATCAACACCCACCCAGACGCGGCCGACCCTTCCGCCGATGCCGAGTTCGTCTTCACGACGAGCGACGGCACCGGTGAGGGGCTGGCCGGCGTCGAGTGTCGGGTCGATGGCGGCACCTGGGAGCCGTGCACTTCGCCGCTCACCGTGCCGTCCCTGGCCGATGGCGATCACACGCTTGAGATCCGCGGCACCGACGCCCTCGGGAACGTCGAGTCGCCGGTGGCGAGCTACAGCTGGGCCGTCGATACCGCGGCTCCGTCGACCTCCGTCGCTGCTTCACCGCCCGCGCTCAGTGCGTCCCGGACCGCCACGTTCACGTTCAGCGGCGCTGACGGCCCTGCGGCTGGCGTCATCCGGTTCGAGTGCCGTCTCGACGCGAGCGCTTGGGCGCCGTGCGCCTCGCCGACGCAGTTCGTCGATCTCGCCGATGGTCCCCACGAGGTGGAGGTTCGTGCCGTCGACGAGGCCGGCAACCGCGAAGCGTCGCCGAGCGTCTCCTCTTGGGTCGTCGACGCGACGATGCCGACCACGTCGCTCACCGCCGCTCCGGCGCCGGTCGAGGGCTCGGGCGACGGGATCTTCTCCTTCTCTGGCAATGACGCGGGCGGCCCAGGCGCCGTGTCCTTTGAGTGCCAGCTCGATGCGGACGCTTACGAGCCCTGCACCTCGCCGCTGCCACTGATGGCCGTTGCCGACGGGTACCACACGTTCAACGTTCGTGCGGTCGATCAGGCCGGCAACGTCGATGCGTTCCCAGCGTCGTATGGGTGGCGGGTCGACACCGTCGCGCCGACGACCCAGGCCGGCACCGGCCCGGATCCGGTCACCACCGAGACCGACGCCACCTTCACCTTCAGCGGCTCCGATCCGGGCGGCTCCGGCGTCGACATCTTCGAGTGCCGCCTCGACGGCTCGCCGTGGGCCGACTGCTCGTCGCCGAAGACCCTCACCGGGCTCGCCGCCGGCAATCACACCTTTGAGGTCCGCGCCGTCGACGGCGCCGGCACCCCCGACCCCGCCCCCGTGGTCTACGACTGGACCATCGAGGTCATCCCCACGCCCACGCCGACCCCCACGCCCACGCCGACGCCGACGCCGACGCCGACGCCGACGCCGACGCCGACGCCGACGCCGACTCCGACCGCGACGCCGACTCCGACCGCGACGCCGACTCCGACGCCCACTCCGACAGCGACTCCGACTCCGACTCCGACTCCGACTCCGACTCCGACTCCGACTCCGACCGCGACGCCGACTCCGACGCCGACTCCGACGCCGACTCCGACTCCGACTCCGACTCCGACTCCGACGCCGACTCCGACTCCGACTCCGACGCCGACTCCGACTCCGACGCCGACTCCGACTCCGACTCCGACGCCGACTGCGACGCCGACGCCGACTGCGACGCCGACGCCGACTGCGACGCCGACCGCCACGCCGACGCTGACCACGCCGCCATTGCCAACCGCAACCGCAACCCCAGCGCCGGCGGCGACTCCGAGCCCCACACCATCGCCGAACTCGGCGCCGACGATTGGTCAGAAGCCGCAGGCCGAGACGCCGGATCCGAACGCGACGTTCACGTTTGAACCGAAGCCCGGGACGACGGTGCGCTGCACGGTCGACGGTGGCGCGGAGGTCGACTGCACGAAGGGCTTGAACCTCACGGGTCTGGCGGCCGGCGAGCACACGCTCGTGGCGGTCCAGACCGATGCCGCGGGCAACACGTCGAAGGCGGCGAGCTACTCGTGGACGGTCAAGGCCGGCAAGGTCGTCCTGACCACGCGGATCGCTAAGAAGGGCGTGATCTCATCCAAGAAGCAGGTCACGGTGATCTGCAAGCTCTCCGGCGACACGATCAAGGTCTGCAACGTCAAGCTCTACGCGCGGGTCGGCAAGCGGGTCGTCGTGATCGGCGCCGGGCGTCGCGCGCTCAAAGCACCGAAGGTCGCCAAGGGCAAGGTCGTGAAGGGCAAGGTTGCCCCGCCGGTCGGTAAGCCCACGTTGGGCGTGAAGGTCACGCTCAACAAGGCCGGCAAGCGCCTGCTCGCCAAGAAGCCCAAGGCCATCAAGGTCACCATCAAGTCCAAGGCCCTGCCGAGCAAGTCGGCCAAGGTCACGGCCAAGGTGAAGGCCAAGATCAAGCCCCGCAAGGTCGGGTAAACGATCAGGACCCACCGACGGGCCACGCCCTGTGACCGCTATACAATCGCAAGATGCCAGATGAAGCTCCGAGCATCTCCGCCGAGGAAGGAGAGTTTCCCTACCCGGGAGCAATTGCTTCGATCGTCGTCGACAGACTGCACGGCAAGTTTAAATACAAGATCGATGTCTCGCCTAAGCAGGGCCAGCGCATAGATCACACCGATGATTTCGCGGCCGTTACAGATGAGCGCTTGACCCTGCTATATGGCAAGAATGGTACGGGAAAGACTAGTCTGCTCAAACTTCTCTTTCACGGTGTGTCCGCTTCCCCGGATCGTGGCCACCGGACGGCGCTCGCCCGGATCCGGTTCCGTGAGTTTAAGGTCACACTTGCCAACGATGGCTACGTACGCTACTGGCGGGATAGCCCTAACGAAGCAGGAAGCTTTAACGCCGCGGTAAGCCTCGCTGGAGGCGAGCCTGTCACCCACACGTTCAAGGGCGAAAAGGATCCCGGGACGGACCGTGTGCATGTGTGGACCGTACCGACTCAGATGACGGAGTCTGAACAGGAATTCCATGATGCGCTTGCCGCCCTCGCGATCGCCCCCGTGTTTCTCGATGATACTAGATCGATAATCGGCGACGTGATGCGTGGCGAAGATGAAGAGTCGTGGACAGGGCCAGATCCCGCGGTAGTAGAAGCGGGGAATCGACGCGAAGTCGACGTCAACCAAGCGTTGAGTCGGGTCCGTCGCCATCTGTCGCAGCTTGCATTTTTCGGGACGCAGGCAGGCTCTGCTCGCGTTGACACTGTGTATATCAACGTCGCGGGTGCCATCATTGCCCACTCATCTAAGCCTGGGCAGCCCAAAAAGACCTTGATTCCCGCACTTCAGGAGAAGGTCGCTGCGCTGAATCGCAGGGCAGCTCGATTCCAAGCCTATGGGTTGCTGCCCGAGTCTCCGATGGTTGAGCTGACAAAGGAGCTGGAGCGCGCCGAGAACAAGCATGGACCGGTACTCACACAAGTACTGACGCCACATCTCGATGGCTTTGAGCAACGTCTTGACGCCCTAGAGCCAGGACTTCGGGCCGTGGCGGCTTTCATCGACGCTCTAAACGGCTTCCTGAACGGCAAGACCGTTCAGTTTAAGCCTGGTCGAACTGGTCTTTATATTAACGACGACGACACTGGTGAGCGTATTGCTCCGTCGGCCCTCTCATCCGGCGAGAAGCAGATCGTCTTGATGTTCAGTGATATTATTGCTCTCCAAGGTAAGACTCGACTCTTCATAATCGACGAGCCGGAACTCTCATTGAATCCGGATTGGCAGCGCATTCTTATTCCCAGTCTGCTTCGGGTTACGGATGCAGCCGGAATGCAGATTGTCGTCGCCACTCACTCGATCGAGATCATGGCTCGATATCAGCATCGTAGGCGCCTGCTGTCAAGTAGTTCTACCTAGGTGAGTTGCTCGACTTACAGCTGGACCATCGCTGAGTATGTGCTGCGGTGCTGCGATGCTGACAACCTGGCTGAGATCCTCACTGAAGGCGCGCTTGATCGAGATGTCTTTGCGCAGGCAACCTCTCGATGGTCGTTGTCGGACGTGACGGTTCTAGATGCTAGCTACGTCCAGCCCGAACCCGGTGACCTGGAACGGAACGGTCTGTCGCCCGGCGTTCGCGCGAACCTGGTCGCGGTCGCTAGCGCCCTCGAGAAGCAAGCGCAGGACTCCGCTGTGACCGGGCGACTGGCGGTAGTCGTCGATCGTGACTACGATCCTCCAAGTTGCGGGTCTCGCTTTCTGTTCCAAACGGACGGCTACTCGCTTGAGAGTTACGTGCTTTCGCGTGACGTACTTGATTGTCTTGTGACAGTCGGCTTGGGGCGCAGTCACCGGCCCGCGGGAATGTCGGACGTTTCCGAAGTGCCCAACACCTGCTCGGGCACTGAGATCTACGAGCGCGTCATCGGTGCGGCTATCCAAGCGGCCGCGCTCCGTCTGTCGCTTCGTCAAATGCAGCCTTCGCTTGCTCCATTCGAGCG
This sequence comes from Solirubrobacteraceae bacterium, assembly GCA_032119595.1. Taxonomy (GTDB): domain Bacteria; phylum Actinomycetota; class Thermoleophilia; order Solirubrobacterales; family Solirubrobacteraceae; genus JAGIBJ01. The sequence continues at coordinate 1,284,779 of JAUMBQ010000006.1, forward strand.
GTGGATCAGGCGTGTTGTCGTCGAGGACTCGGACGGGTGGGCGGCACTCGATGGCTCGACGCTACTCGCGCACGTTCTGGAGGGGGCGGCTAGGTCGAGCGAATTGGCCAGTGCGGAGGAGGCTCGGCAGGCAGCTGAGGTGTTGGTATCCGATGACGCGTTCGCTCTTGTCCGGGGGCATGACTTTCTCCAGATTCTGGCTAAGGTCTTCCGCTCTCCGTGGGGTCGACGCGTCACCGGGGGCGCCTACAAGGACTGGACCGAACCTCGAATTAGTCGAGCGCTGTTTCTTGCACTCGGGGCAGGGATTGACGAGCAACCACTGTTCCAGGCAGTCCGAAGTCGCGTGTCGCCACCCGAACCCACTTAGTGAAGTAGCTGGGCCCGGGGAGGCCATCCCAAGGTGCCGATGGTCGACGCGTGGATTCCCACGTTGCATGGGTCCCGGCGTCCCATAACGTTGCGCCGCCGCCGCTCGTCCAGCGCCCCGACAAGGAATGTTCGGAAGCACGTGGTCTGGCGTGCTTCGGACAAGTCCTGCACGGGCTTCTTCGTCAGTCGGAGCTAGCCGCTGGGACAGCGGTTCTTTGCGCGGGTGGGTGAACTCCAGCGCGACCGAGGCCTGGGCCTTGATTGTCGCCATCGAGGCCGACTTCGCCGGCGTCTTCCCTCCGACGAGCCCGGAGTTCTCGCGGTTCCGGACGTCGCCAGCAGCGCCGCTGCAAGGGTTCGTTGATCGCAGCTCTGGACATAGAGTGAGCTGGCGAAGGGAAGATCGCCGAGATTGAACTCGGTCGTTCGAACCCCAACGGCGCCGCCACACAGCTCTTCGGGTTGGGAGATTTCAGCGGCTCCTGTCGTTCGGGTCGCCCAGTTGCAGTTCAAGCGTTCGGCGCGCGCGCTCCAGCGGCGTTGAACGCCTCGGCGGCCTCTCGCAGGCCTTCGCCGCGCTTCGGCTGAGCCGCCGCGCGCGCGTGGGCGAGGTAGCGGGCGGGGTTGTGGCCCGGCATCGCGGTCGCGGCGGCTGCGCGGGCCAGGTAGGTAAGGACCGTGAGGGCGGTGATTGCCCAGCGCTCGGGCGCCGAGTGATGCTTGCGCAGGTAGCGGTCGCGGCCACGATGGAACTCGACGATGCGGCGTTGCGCACGGGCGAGGTCGGTGGAGAGCTGTTCGTGATGGATGACGGTGGCGCCCGGGCACCAGAGGATCGTGTGGCCGGCGTCGCGCAAGCGCTTGGCGAAATCGACCTCGTCGGAGTACACGAAGAAGTCGCGGTCAAAGCCGCCGATGGCGCGGGCGGCGTCGACGCGCACGAGGAGGGCGGCGGACTGCGCCCAGTCGACCTCGCGGGTCTGCTCGCCGACGCTCTGGACGACGCGATTCGGCTGACCGACGGCCGCCCAGAGCGCCCCGCGAACCGACGGGAACGCCCACGCTGACGGCTGGCCGGTGCCGTCGGGCCGCACCAGGCGGGCGCCGACGGCGGCCGCGCGCGGATTGGCGTCGAGCGCGCCGACGAGCGCTTCGAGCGACCCGGGCTGCAGCTCGGCGTCCTCGTTCATGAGCAGGCCGTAGCGGCCGGCGGCTCGGTCCAGGAGGTCGGAGTCGCTCGCGGCCTTGCCCTGTCGGCGCTGTAGCGCGATCACCTCAGGTGCGAGTGGATGGGCTGCGGCCGCCTCGGCCGAGCCATCGGTAGACGCGTTGTCGAGCACGAACACCTCGGCGGTGTGATCGGTCGTCGCGGCGACGACCGTCGGCTCCAGGCCCGTGTACTTCGCCCGGCCCAGATCGAGCGGCGGCGCGGCACCGCCAGCGGGGACGACGGTCCAGCCGGAGTCGCCGAGCTCGCGCTGCACGGCATCGAGGCCGAGCAGGAGCAGGTCGCGGGACTGCGTATTGACGATGAGGATCGAGAGGTCAGGCACGGCGCTCGGCCGAAGCGACGATACTCCCCGGCGGTGCACGTTCAGCTCGTCGACCCCGCCGCGTACACGCCTCCTTACGACCACGCACTCGCGTCGGCGCTCGGGCGGGCCGGCGCGCAGGTCGACCTGATCACCACCGCGTCGGCCGAATGGGACGCCGCGACCGACGGCACGAGCGCGAGCGACGCCTTGCCCTACGCGCGCCACGTCGACTTCTACCGCCACAGCGGTCGCCTCCCGGCTGGCCCCGCGCGGACCGCGGCGAGGATCCTCGAGCACCCGGTCGGCCTGCGGCGCCTGCGAGCGCGCTCGGCCGACATCACGCACCTGCAATGGGCCCCGCTCCAGGAGGTCGACGTGCTCGGCCTGCCGCGCAACCGTCCGCTCGCGATCACGGGCCACGACGTGCTGCCTCGCGAGCCCCGCCGCTTCCAGCACCATGCCCAGAAGGCGATCTACAGCCGCGCCGACCTCGTGATCGCCCATTCCGAGCACGGGCGCCAGCGCCTGATCGACGAAGTCGGCATCGCCGAGCACAAGGTGCGCGTGATCCCGCACGGCGCGTTCGATCACCTCACGCTCGTCCCGCGCGCGCCGCTACCTGCCGAGCTGCTCGACCCCGCCGAGGACGCCGCCGCGACCGGCCAGGCCTCGTCGCCCGAGCACCCCGCGGGCGCCACCGGATGGGACCGCGCGGCACCCCACGTGCCGAAGCCCCGCCGGCCGATCGTGCTCAGCTTCGGCCTGATCCGCCCGTACAAAGGCACCGACGTACTGCTCGAGGCCTGGCGCGAGGTTCGCGCCGACGCCGAGCTCTGGATCGTCGGCAAGCCCCGCGGGGTCGACCTCGCGTCGCTGCGCGCACTCGCCGACGATCGGGTCCGGTTCGTGCCCCGATTCGTGACCGACGGCGAACTCGCCGCTTGCTTCGACCTTGCCCAGCTCGCGGTCTTGCCGTACCGCGAGATCGAGCAGTCGGGCGTGCTTGCGACGGCGCTCGCGTTCGGCACGCCGGTACTCGCCTCGGCCGTCGGCGCGTTCCCGGAGGCGGCAGCGCTTGGCGCCGCTGCCACCGTCCCGCCGGCCGACCCGGCCGCGCTGGCCGCCGCCATTGATCGACTCCTCGCCGACCCGACCGAGCGGGCGCTCCTGACCGTCGGCGGACGGACCTTGTCGCGCGGCGCCTGGTCGTGGGATTCCGTCGCCGAGCAGCATCTGGCGGCGTACGAGGAGATCGCGCGATGAGCTGCGGCTCACGGCGCCCGCGCTCGCGGGGCGCGAGGATGGCCCGATGAGCGACGAGCTGATCGACGCGATCACAACCCGCCGCAGCAAGCGACAGGCGATCACCGCCTTGAGCCGCGCGGCGTGGACGACCCTCTTCCCGGACGGCGTGGTCAAGCGTCGCGCCATCGTGCCGGCCGCGCTTCTTGCGTACCACCACGTCGGCTACCCGCTGCTGCTCTGGTCGTGGGACCGCGCGGAGGCCGTGACCGGCGAGAGCGAAGACGCGGTCATGCGGGTCGGCCCTCGGCGGCCGGCGCCACGCGTGCCCAGAGACGAGGACGCTCCCGGCGACTGGACCAAGGCGCCGCTCCCGCGCGTCGCGCTCGTGATCGCGGCGCACAATGAGGCCGATGTCATCGGTGAGAAGGTCGCCAACGCCCTTCGCCTCGACTACCCGCGCGAGCTGCTGCGCATCGTGGTGGCCGCCGACGGCTGCACCGACGGCACGGTGGCCGCCGCGGACACGGCCGGCGCCGACCTCGTCCTCGACCTCCCCCGCGGCGGCAAGATGGCGGCTCAGCACCAGGCCGTCGGCCAGCTCGAAGAGCCGATCATCGCCTTTTCCGACGCCAACAGCTACTGGGACGCGGGCGCGCTGCTGGAACTCGTCGCGGCGCTGGCGCACCCGCGCGTCGGCTACGCCTGTGGCCACGTCACCTTCACGGCCCCGACCGACCAGGCCGAGCCTGGGTCGCCAGACGCGCAGAAAGCGCGTGATTCTGCGCCCGGGCCCGCTGGCCCCGACCCGACCACCGCGCCGGCGGCCGACAACCAGGAAGGCCTGTACTGGCGGTACGAGATGGCGATCCGGGAGCGCGAGTCGCGCCTGGCGTCGGTCACGGCCGGCAACGGCGCGATCTACGCGATCAAGCGGGCGGCCTACCGTGCGTACCGCTTCGACCCCGTGATGGGCCACGACCTCGCAATGCCCTTCCAGCTCGTGCGCGCCGGCTGGCTCGCGGTCGACGTGAAGGACGCCAAGGCCACCGAAAAGATGGTCCCCACGATCGACGGTGAGCTCCGCCGCAAGCGCCGCATGATGAGCCACGCGTGGCCGATCGTCCTGAAGGCCGGCCTCCTCGACCTCCGCGGGCAGCCACCCCGCTACGCGCTCATGCTGGTCTCGCACCGGTGGCTGCGGTACGGCGCACCGCTGATCCACGGCTGGCTCGCGGTGTCGTCGGTGCGTGCGGCGCGGCGATCCCGGCTCGCCCGCGCGCTTATCGCCGGACAGGCCCTGCTGCTCGCGGCGGCGGCCCGCCCCGAGGCGGCGCCGGCCGGCCCGGTGCGAGCGATTGCCCGGGTCGCCCGGTACTACGTGGCCACCAATGCCGCCATCGCCCTCGGCCTCCGCGACCACCTCGTGGATGGCACCGAAGCCTCTTGGACCCCGCCCGAGGGCACGCGCTAACGGACACGCCCCGCCGGGCTGTGCGCAGGCCCTCAGACGCCGAGCGCCTGCGCGCCACCGTGAACGCCGAGGATGGAGCCGTTCACGTAACTGGCGCGGTCGGTGGCAAGGAAGGCGATGGTCTCGGCGATTTCGTCGGCCTGGCCAGGGCGCCCGGAGGCCGTGCCGCGGCCGATCGCGTTGATGCCTTCGGCCATCCCGGACGTGCCGAGGGTGTGGACCGGACCGGGTGAGACGGCGTTCACGCGCACTCCGGCGCCGCCGAACTCCGCTGCCCACGTGAGGGTGAGCAGCTCGATCGCGGCCTTCGACGCGCCGTAGGCCCCGCCGCCGCCGACGGGCGAGGACGCGGCCACCGTCGACACGTTCACGATGCTGCCGCGGCCGCGCTCCACCATGCCCGGCGCGAGGGCCGCGACGAGCAGGAACGGCGCCCGCGTGTTGACCGCGAACTGCGCGTCGAACGACTCCACGCCGAGCTCCGTGGTGCCCGCGAAATGGTAGATGCCTGCGTTGTTCACAAGCACGTCAACATCGCCGGCCTCGCTGGCGAGTCGGCGCACCTCGGCCGGATCCTGGAGGTCGGCGGCAATGAACCGGCCCGTGCCACCCGACGCGATGATCGTGTCCAGCACCTCGGCTCCGCGGGCTGCATCGCGGCCATGGACCACCACGTCGGCGCCGAGCGCCGCGAGGCGCAGCGCGGTGGCGCGGCCGATGCCGGCGGTGGCGCCCGTGACGAGGGCGGTGGATCCAGCGAGTTCTTGCGACATGAGGGTGCTCCTTGCGAGGGCGTTGCGGTTCTGGGTCATTCGTCCCAAAACGGACCCTACACACTTTCTGGGTCGCGTCTCCCATTTCTTCTAGACTGGGGAACGGATGTATCCAGAGACCTCTCTCCCGCGCCCAGAGTCCGTCTGCGGCCCCGAGCCCGGGGCGGCTGCTGGCGTCACGGCTGCGGCGAGTGCGGGATCGGCCACGCGCAAGCTGACCGCCAAGGGCTTGGCGACCAAGGCCCGGATCGTCGACGCCGCGACGGTCCTGGTCGGCGAGCACGGCGTGGCCGGGACGAGCATCGACGACGTCCGCAAGGCCGCCGGCGTGAGTGGCTCCCAGCTCTCGCACTACTTCGACGACAAGGCCGCGCTCGTCGAAGCGGTCGTCGCCCGCCAGACCTCAGGCGTCCTCGATGCGCAAGCCGAGATGTTCCCGCGCCTCGACTCCCTCGAGCTCCTGCGCGACTGGGCCGACTGGGCGATTGGCTACCAGCAGGCCGAGGGCTTTTGCGGGTGTCCGGTCGGATCGCTCGCGGGCGAACTGGCTGGCGACGACACCGCAGCCCGGGCCGAACTCGCTGCCGGCTTTGATCGTTGGGGCGTCGTGCTCGAAGACGGCCTGACCGCGATGCGCGACCGCGGCGACCTTCCGCCGGACGCCGACCCGCGCAGTCTCGCGCTCGGTCTGCTTGCTGCGCTTCAGGGTGGTCTGCTGCTCACCCGCACGATGCAATCCACCGCGCCGCTCGAAGCCTCGATGGCCGCGTCGCTGGCGCATCTCGCCTCGCTCGCGGGCGCGAAAACCGCTCGGTAGGCGACCGGACGCATTCGCGCCAGCGACGGGCGCGCTGAATGGGCGACGGGTCGCAACGCGGACCCACGGGCCGGTCCGTCACGATCCGGGACACATGTCGACGAGCGAAACCCCCGCCTCGCGCCTGCCGCCCCCGGCCGACCTGTCTGGCCTCCCGACGACGCCCGGCGTCGGTCCGGCGGCGGGCCGACCGATCCCGCTGGTCCACGCTGGCCGTCTGGCTCGCGTCTTGGACGTGCTGATCGCCAGCATCGTGCTCGTCGTCACGGCGCCGATCGTCGCCCTCGCAGCCTTCGCGGTCACGCGCGAGTCCAAGGGCGGCGCGCTGTTCCGCCAGGGCCGGATTGGCCTGCGCGGCCAGCCGTTCGAGGTGCTGAAACTCCGCACGATGGTCGCCGGCGCCGAGCAGCTCGGCGCGGGCCTGGCGGTCGAGGTTGGCGACGCGCGGATCACCCGTGTCGGCAGCTTCCTGCGCCGCACCTCCGTCGACGAGCTGCCCAACCTGATCAATGTCCTGCGCGGCGAGATGGCGATCGTCGGGCCGCGGCCGACCGTGGCCAGCCAGGTCGAGCAGTACACCGAGCGCCAGCTCGGCCGGCTCGCGGTGCGCCCCGGGATCACGGGCCTCGCGCAGGTGTCGGGTCGCGCGTCGCTCCCCTGGGCCGACCGCATCGAGATCGACCTCCACTACATCCAGACCCGCTCCCTCCGCGGCGACCTGCGCATCCTCCTGCGCACCGCCCTCACCGTCTTCGGCGGCGCCGGCCTCTACCGTGGCGACACCGGCGGCTGGCGCTGACGCGGCCCAGTCCACCGTTTGCGGGCGCTGATCCAGCCCGCTCACCGAGCGTCTCTACCGACCTCGCTAGAGTCAGACGCAAGTACGTCTATACGTTGAGGCGGTTATTCGGCTAGCTGAAAATGCGGCTACGATGATCGGATGCTCCACGTCACCCCGGCCAGCACGCCGTTCGGCGCGGCCGCACTCGAAGAGCTGGCCGTCCTTGCCGCCGAACTGCATGACCAGAGCCCACCGAAGCGTTGGATCGCTCGGCTGCGACGCATGGCCCGCGGCTCGGTTGCGGCGAGCTCGGTGTCCATCGAAGGATTCCAGGTGTCCGCTGCGTCGGCGTCGGCGATCTTGGCCGGCGATCGCACACCGGCGTCGCACGACGACGAGGTCGTTGCCGCGTACGGCCGAGCGATGGACCACGTCGTTGCGCTCAGCGACGACCCGCATTTCAAGTGGAACCACCGCGTGATCGCTGACCTTCACTTCGACCTTGCCTGGCCGGACGCCAGCGCCCGCCCCGGCCGGCTTCGCACCGGCCCGATGGGCGTGACCGGATCCGACGGGCGACTGGCCTATACCGCGCCCGAGCCCGAGGCCTCAAGCGCGCTCACGGCTGAACTCGTCACCTGGTTGCGGCGAGGCGATCTTGAGCAACCAGCAGTGGTCCGGGCCGCGATGGCGCATCTGCACCTCGTGTCGATTCACCCCTTCGCCGACGGCAACGGACGCGTCTCGCGGGTCCTCCAGTCGCTGGTCCTGGCGCGCTCCGGCACGCTCGCACCCGAACTCGCTTCGATCGAGGAGTACCTGGCCGCGAACACCGAGCAGTACTACGCCGCGCTGCAGGACGCCCACGGGGCGACCTACGATCCGACGCGCTCGGCGGCAGGGTGGGTCGATTTCTGCCTTGGGGCACACGTCGAGACGGCGAAAATGCGCCTGCAGCTCATCCGAGATGCATCGAGGCGTTGGAGTGCGCTCGAGGGCCTGACCGAGACGCGAGGCTGGCCAGACCGGCTGGTGATCGCGCTCGAGCTATCGCTGACCTCCGGCCTGGATCGCGCGAGCTACACCGCTGAGTCCGACGTGTCCGACGCGACCGCTTCGGCTGATCTGCGGCGCCTGGTCGACGCGGGATTCATCGCGAGCGAAGGGGCTGGTCGGACGACCCGGTACAGGCCGACGGCCGCACTCCGGCAGTTGGTCGGTGCAGGCGACTAAATCAGCGTGAACCCGTGGCTCGCGGCTGCGGTGCGCAGGTCGCGATCGAAGCAGGCGAACTCGTCGCAGTCGGGGTAGGCGTCGCGGGCTTCGAGGGCCGTGGCGAGCTGGAGTGCGTCGTAGGCGCGGAGCGCGGCGGTGCCCGTGAGCTGGCTTGCGCGAACCACGATGCCGGTGGTTGGTGGGATCACGATGACCTGTGGGTCGCCGCCGGTGAGGTCGGACCGCGCCGCGGCGGCAATGACGGCCGCGTCGCTCGCGTCGATCTCGCCCATGCGGTGGCGACGCCAAACCGCGCTGCACACCTCGACCGCCGCGACGCTCGAGGCGACGATCGCCGCCAGTCCTCGGATGTGGTCAGCGCCCGGCTCGTCGAGGTAGCGCTTCACGAGCGCGGACGAATCCGCGAAGACGGTCAACGGCCAGCGCGTTCGGCGGCGATGAGTTCGCTCCCGGCGGTCCCGCCGCCAGTCCGCGAGCGCGCCGCTTCGAACGCTGAACGCTCCGCGGGGGTGCGCCGGCCCTCGGGGGCATTGGGCGAGTCGATGAGTCCCGCGGCAGCAAACCTCGCTCGGATCCGGTCGGCTTCGGGCTCGTCGGCCGATGGGTCGACGGCGATGCGCAGCACCCGCGCGATGTACCCGTTCAAGCTCGTTCCGCTCGACTGCGCGGCGAGGCGCGCGCGGCGATGGAGCTCGTCGTCGATACGGATGCTGAGCTGCCCCATGCCATGATGGTATCGCCGTAGTGGTTGCATGCAACCAGTCCGTGCGGCGGTCGTTTCCTGGTCGACCATTTCGCGGCAGCGGCAGCGTCGCCTGGTTGAGACGCGCCCGCGCTGGATCTACCGCGGGACGACCAAGATGGCTTGCGCGTCGCCACGGATGGTCGAGGCGACGACGTGGCTCGGGTCGAGGCCGAGCGCCTGCAGCGCGGTGGAGGGATCCGCGCCGCGACGGGTGAGGACGATGCCCGTGAAGTCGGCGCCGACGGTCCGGCTGAGATCGGCTTCGAAGGCGGCCGCTTCGATGCCGCCCGCGAGCCGGAAGGCGTAGCGGACCTGCGGGGTGTCGAACGGCGGGGAGGTGACCTGCGGCTGGGCGTGGGCCGGCCGACCGGGGTGTCGGCCGGGCGCGGCCTCAATTGCCGCGTCGCGGGCCGCTTGGTAGGCGGCGACGACATCGTGCACGTCGGGGCCGGGTGGATCCTCGCCCCAGGCGTCGCGGGTCTGCGCGCCGGCTGCGGCCGCGAGCGTGATCGCCGCCAGCGCGGCCGTCGCGGCGACGATCGCCAGTCGGCCGCGGCTCGCAAGCCACGGCGCGACGCGCGCGGCGCCGACACCCGCCAGGACCGCGAGGATCGGCAACAGGAACAGGTAGGTGCGCGAGTAGGGCAGGACGCGGCCGACCGCCGCGACGGTGAGCGGGAGCGCGAGCAGCCCGAAGGCGAGCGTCGCGCCGGAACCAAGCCGTGGCCGCCGGGCCACGCCAACCGCCGCCAACCCGACGGCGACGACGATCAAGGGCCCCGCCAGGCCGGCGACCCAGGCATGGGCCAGGGTCGTCCCGAGTTCCTTCACCGGCGCCGCCGTGAACCGGTCGACCGCGAAGCCACGCTGGCCGAGGACCGGCGCGTAGAGCGCGAGCGACGCCGCACCGGTTGCGGCCAGCGCAACCAGCGGCGCGACCGCCCGTCGCACGGGCCCGCCACGGAGTGCCAGCAGCCAGATGGTCGCGACCAGTACGCCGACCACCGCCGTGGGAACGGTCCACACCGCGAGCGCCCCGCAAGCGACCCACGCCGCCCACGGCACCAGGGCGCGGGCTCTTCCGTTCTCCGGCGGCGCGCCGGCATCCACTTGCGCCTCCGCTGGGTCGGCCGCCATCGCCGAATCGGCATCTGGAGCAGCGACTTCGCGCGAAAGCCGAAGGCTCAACCCAAGCTGGGCGACCATCAGCAGCAGCACGACCGTGTAGCCCCGCGCATTGGCGCTGTACGCGATGAGCGGTGGGGCCGCCGCAACGATCGCGGCGGCAACGAGCCCCGCCACGGTCGCCCCGAGCGGGTTGGCGGGAGGCGCCGCAGGCGCCGGATGGGAAGGGTCGTCGGCGGAACTCGAGGTGCTGGCGATGGCACTGGAAGCCTTCCCGGCGACAGGGTCGTGACGCGTCGCCGCCACCACCGTCGCCCGGGCCAGCAGGCCGGTCGCGGGGACCAGCAGGATGCCCGCGACCAGCGCCGGCAACCGCAGTGCGAACGGCCCATCGCCGAAGAGGCCCGTCGACGCCCACGCCAGCAGGTTGTGGAAGACGTGGTTGTTGGGCTCGTCGTACGTCGTGAGGAGGTCGCCGAGGGTGCGCAGGACGTAGCTCACGGCCGTGTAGGACTCGTCGAAATGCGGCGGTTCCGTCGCCGCGACGCGGATCCGCGCGATGGCCGCGAGCAGCGTGACGAGCGCGAGGAGCGGCAGGAACGAGTCCCGTCGACGGGCTGGCGCGTCGTGCATCGGCGCCAGGCTAGAGCTTCGCGTCAGCCGACGCTGGCGCCGCCGGCGGTGCTGCTCGTGCGCACCGCGCGCCCGAACCCGAGGGGCGACTTGGCCGCCGCCGCGAGATCGGACCCGGCGTACACCAGACGGAATCGATACAGCGCGAGGGAGTGCGGCGTGACCTTGACGGTGAGCGTGCGGCCCTTGAGTCGCACCGGCTGGGTTTTGCCCTTCACGTACGTCCCATTCGAGGCACGTCGCTCGACGGTCAGCACCACTGGGCCGCGGCCCGGCTTGATCGTGCCGCGCAGGGTGGTCGCCTTGCCGACCTGCAGCCGTTTCGGCACCGTGAGCGTCAGTTTGGGCACCACGACGAGCTCGACCGCTGCCGAGGTCTCCGCGCCCGTGGCGCGCGCGACGCGCATGGTCCACGACCGACTGAACTTGCGCGTGAAGCGGTACTTGCCGTTCGAAGCAGTCTTGGCCTTGTCGACGGTGATCCATTTGCTGCCGCTCCCGACCTGCAATGCGACCGTCTCGCCCTTCAGCGGCGTCGCGCCCTGCGTCGCGGTGCCCGTGACGACCGCACTGGCGCCCACGTCGAGCCGTCGCTTGGTGGAGATCGTGATCTTCACCGGCTTGGGAGTGGGCGCCGGCGTGGGCGCCACCGTCGGCGCGGGCAGGGGCAGATTGGGTGGGATGCTCGGGCTCGCCGCCGCGACGCTGGCCCGCACGCCATCCAGGACCGTGTAGCCGGTGTTGCCGGGGCAGGCCGTCTGGCCGACATCGCGGTGCCCCATGACGCGCGGCAGGACGGCGGTTTCGCCGGCCCGGAAGCGAGCGAGCGAGCCGCCGGCGCTCTCCAGTTCCACGGTGCCGGAGCGCGGCGCGCCAGCGACGGCGAGCTTCCACGCGGCGACGCGGGCGACCGTCGCAACCTGCGCCGGCGGAGGCGCGACGCTCGTGTACTCGCCGATCATCGAAATCCCGGCCGCGACCGAGTTGAACCCCTGGGCGTGCGCGCCGATCACGGCATTCGTGAGGCCGCCGGCGCGGCCTTCCCACGCGCCGCCATAACGGTCGACGAGCACGTTGTAGCCGATGTCATTCCAGCCGTTGGCATTGCGGTGGTACTTGCAGATCGCGAGCATCACGGCCGGGACCTGGGCCTCGGTGTAGTCGTTGGAGCCGGCGGTGTGGTGCACCGTCACCGCCTGAACCGAGCCGAATCCGGCCGTCGTCCGCGGCGCGCATTCGTTGTTTGGATCCCAGTCGGCACGAGGATGGATGCCGGCCATGAGGTCGTCGCGGCGGGCGGCGGCCCGCGCCTTCACGGCTGGAAGCTGGCCGGTGATGTCGACGAAGGCCGCGCGCAGGCCCTTCGGTCGCGGACTCGTCAGCTCGACCACGAGCCGCCGCGCCGGACCGGTCCAGATCGGCTCCGTCGACCCCTGGCGCCCGATCACCGCGGTGCGCCGATGCGCGGCGGCAGCAGCCCTGGGGTCCCCGCCCTCGACGACGCCATCGTCGCCGACGGTGTCGCTCTCAAGGTCGGTCCAATCCGTCCACGAGCCGTCGGTGCGCTGGGCGCGCATGCGACCGGTGAGCGGCTGGGCGGTCGACCACCGCAGGGCGGCGAGCGAGAAGCGGGCGTCGGCCTTCAGGTCGATGCGAGTCGCGCGGCGGGATGCCGTCGTCCTGCGAGCCGCCGTCCCCCGTGGCCCGCTGGATGGCTCCGCCGACGCCGAGCCCGTGTTGCGGAGCGAGGCCGCGGAGCCGACGATTTCCGGCGCCGACGCCCGGATCGCACCGCCCGATGGCAGCGTCTGCGTGCGATAGCTGGCGCGTTCGCCCCCTGCGTGCGCGACGGTAGGGGCGATCGCCGCGGCGGCGGGGCCGGTGAGAAGCAGCAGGATTGCCGCCCGTCGCAGCCGCCAGAAGGCGGCGGTGCGTGAAGAACGTCGCACGATCATGTCGTCGACCACTGGAACACGGTCCCACAGCGTTGGTAGCGCAGGTGCATGACGACCTGCGTGCCAGGTATAGGCCGGCGGCCGGGCGCTCAGCGCCACTTGCAGCCCAAACCATCGCCGCACGACGCTCTCGGGGTGCAGGTCCGGTTCGCCGCGCTCGGCCCGCTCCGCCGCCACGCCCCCCGGCCGCCTACCATGCTCGGCAGGACATGGACCACCAAACCGGGACCTCCACATGAACGAGACCGAACGCAGCTGCGTCACCGCAGTCCGCACGCTTGCGATCGACGCGATCGAGAAGTCCAAGAGTGGCCACCCCGGCATGCCGCTGGGCATGGCCGCGCTGGCGTACCTCCTGTACGGCGAGGTCCTCAAGCACGACCCGAAGGATCCGCACTGGCCGGACCGCGACCGCTTCGTGCTGTCGTGCGGCCACGGCTCGATGTGGACCTACGCTGCGCTGCACCTCTCCGGCTACGCGCTCACGATCGACGACATCAAGAACTTCCGTCAGTGGGGCTCGATCACGCCGGGTCACCCGGAGCTCGACCGCCACATCCAGACGCCGGGCGTCGAGATCACCACCGGCCCGCTCGGCCAGGGCTGCGCGAACACGGTCGGCATGGCGATGGCCGAGGTGTTCCTGCGTGAGCGCTACGGCAAAGAGGTCGTCGACCACAACACCTACGCGATCGTGTCCGACGGCGACCTGATGGAGGGCATCTCCGCGGAGGCCGCCTCGATCGCCGGCCAGATCGGCCTCGGCAAGCTCACCTGGTTCTACGACGACAACGACATCTCGCTCGACGGCCCGACCTCGCTGTCGTTCTCGCGTGAAGACGTGTCGGCGCGCTTTGAGGCGTACGGCTGGCACGTGCTCGACGTTGGCGATGCCGACGATCTCGACTCGCTGCGCCGCGCCCTGGCCGCCGCCCACGCCGAGACGGAGCGCCCAACGCTCATCCACGTGCACTCGGTGATCGGGTACCCGTCGCCGAACAAGATGGGCAAGAGCTCGTCGCACGGCGCGCCGCTCGGCCCGGACGAGGCTCGGGCCACGAAGGAGGCGATGGGCGTCGACCCGGATGCCACGTTCGAGGTGTCCGAAGGCGTGTACGAGGCGTTCAGTGCCGTCGCTCGCGGTGGCGAGGCCCACACGGAGTGGAACCAGCGCTACCAGGCCTGGGAGTCCGCCAACCCGGAGTTCGCGGCCGAATGGAAGGCGGCGCTTGCCGGCGGCCGCCCGCCGAAGTCGCTCGACGACGTGATCCCGACGACGTTCGACAAGGAGAAGCTCGCCACGCGCTCGGCGGGCGGCGCCATCATGGCGGCGTTCGAAGCTGCGGTGCCGACGATGGTCGGCGGCGCCGCCGACCTCACCGAGTCGACGAAGACGATCTTCCCGAAGTCCGAGCAGTTCACGCATGAGGCCGCTGGCCGCAACGTGTTCTTCGGCGTGCGCGAGCACGCGATGGGCGGCATCGTGAACGGCATGGCCGCGCACGGCGGCATCGTGCGCCCGTACGGCTCCACGTTCCTGCAGTTCGCCGACTACATGCGCGGCTCGATCCGTTTGTCGGCCCTTATGGGCCTCCAGACCGCCTGGGTCTTCACGCATGACTCCGTCGCACTCGGCGAAGACGGCCCGACCCACCAGCCGGTTGAGCATTTCGCTGCGCTGCGTGCGATCCCGGGCCTCGTCGTGCTGCGCCCGGCCGACGCGACCGAGACCGCCGAGGCCTGGCGCGTGATCCTTGAGGAGCTCGACGGCCCCGCCGCCCTGCTGCTCAGCCGCCAGGACCTCCCGGTGCTCGATCGCACGGTGTTTGGCACCGCCAAGGGCGTCGCCAGCGGCGGCTACGTGCTGTCGCACGCGGCCGGCAAGGAGCAGGCGGCGATCGTCGCGACCGGTTCCGAGGTGGCGCTGGCGCTCCAGGCCCAGACCGATCTCGCCGCCGAGGACGTGCATGTACGCGTCGTGTCGCTGCCGTCGTGGGAGCTGTTCGAGGAGCAGGACCAGGTCTACCGCGACGAGGTCCTCCCGAAGGACCTGCCGACGGTCTCCGTCGAAGCCGGCATCCGCATGGGCTGGGAGCGCTACTCGCAGGCGCAGGTCTCGATCGACCGCTTCGGCGCCTCGGCCCCGGCCGATCGCGTGCTGAAAGAGCTCGGCATGACCGTCGACCACATCATCGAGAAGGTCCGCGGCCTGCTGGCCTAGGAACTCGCGCAGTGCGGGCCGGCGGGCCCGCGCTGCCGCATCCCGGCAGTTCCAGGGTTGACCGTTGCCAAATGTGGCGCGGTCGGGGTACAGTCTTCCCCGCGTGGGGATGCATCTGGGATCGTTCGTCGGGGAGGGGGGACTGCGGATCGCCTACCGCTCGTGGGCGCCGCGTTCGCCGCGCGCGCCTCGCGCCGCCGTGGTGATCGTCCACACCGCACTCGACCATTCCGCCCGGTACGACGAGTTTGCGCGCCTCCTCGTTCGCCGCGGCATGACCGTCTGGGCGCATGATCAGCGCGGCCATGGCCATAGCGATGGCGCCGCCGGCATCATCGATCGTTTGGAATACGCGACCGCCGATCTCGGCCAGGTCGTGGACCTCGCCACCCGCGATCACGACGCACCGTGCTTCGTCGTCGGCCACAGCATGGGTGCGGTCGTCGCGCTTAGCTACGCGCTCGACCATCAGGACGAGTTGGCCGGGCTCGTGACCACCTCGGCGACGCTCGACAGCACGCCCGCGCCGTTGCCGCTGCGGCTCCTCGGCGACCTGCTCCACCTCGACCGGGTCGCCGCGCGGATCACCCCGCGGTTTCCGCTTCTGGCCTTCCCCTCGAGCGTGATCACGTCGGACGCCGCGGAGGCCGAGGCCCACGAGACCGACCCGCTCATCCACCACGGCCGCATGCCGATGCGCACCGCAAGTGAGCTGGCCGTCGCAATTCGCGGCGCACTCTCCAAACGGCTCCACGAGCTCCACGTGCCGCTCTTCGCCTTGCACGGCGCCGACGACCAGATCGTCGGCCCGCACGCGAGCGCCCGGCTCCACGACCAAGTTGGGTCGAAGGACCGCACCTTCGAGGTCTTCGAGGACCTCCGACACGATCTCTTCCACGAGAGCCAGCCCGCCCGCGGGCGAGTCATGGAGCAGATCGCGAACTGGATCGAGGCGAGGATCGAGCGCTGAGCGCGCTCAGCCCTCAGCAGCGCTGCGCCTTCGGCGCGACCTTCTTCAGGTCGATGTCGCCGATGAACGGGACCGCACCGACCTTGCAGGAGATCCGCACGGCGCGGACGGCGGCCTTGTCGGTCGGCGTCGCGAAGTAGTCGGTGGTGGTCACGAGGAGGCCGGCGGCCTTGGCGAGCTGGATGGCGGTGCGCGCCGAGCGGCGGCCGTCGGCGTCGGTCGCGACGTACTTGGAGGTGGCGAAGTCGTAGGTGCCCGTCGGGTCCTCGCGGTTCCAGGCGTCCAGGAGCGGCAGGTAGGGCTTGATGATCGTGTCGCCGTTCTGCGCCATGAGGGCGCCGCCGCTGGCGTGCACTTTCGCCGAGAGGCGCGTCACGAGGTCGAGCATGCCGTCGGCCTGCGCCGGGTGCGTCTCGATCATGTCGACGTTGTCGAGGAAGAGGCCGTCAAAGCCCTTGGCGAGGAGCTGGGTGGCGATCGTGTCGACGAACGCCGTGCGCACCGCCTCAGCGGAGACGTCGGCGTAGCGCTCGCCTGGCCAGTCGCCGAGCTCCTCCAAGCGATGGTCGCGGAGCAGGTTGAACCAAGGCCGCCACGACTCGACCGTGCCGACGCTCAGGTAGCCGAGCACGATGGCGCCCTTGGCCTTGAGGCGCTTGACCTTCGCCTTCGAGGCGTCGTCCCCGTCGACGACGACCAGGTCGCGGGTCGCGAGCCGTTTGACGTTCGTGGAGTTCAGCGTGGCGCCGAGCGCGAGCGAGAAGGTGTCGGCCTTGCGGATGGCCGTCGCCGGGGTGGCTGCCGAGGCGATCGTGACCGCCGGACCGGCCAGCATGGCCGCGCACAGAGCACTGGCGAGGAGGGCACGACGGTGGGACATCCCCCGACCGTACCGACCCACCGGCCACGCGGCGCCGAAGCAGGCGCCGGAAGGCCTGTCTCGCCGAGGGCGCGAGGCTCAGCGGCGCGGCGGCGGCGTCCGCATCGGTCCCCGGTGGTCGTCTGAGCCCGAGGGGAGGTCGCTGCAGGTCATCAGGGCCTCGTCGAGCCCGCGGGCCAGCATCGGGCCATCGGCCTGTTCGAGGCGGACGCCCGGTCCGAGCGTGATGAGCACGATCAGGCAACGCTGGCCACGCGAGTGCCGCACGTGCGCCGCGACGGCCGTCACTCCGGGCGTGATCATCCGGGAGCGGCCGACCCAAAGGCGAGAGAGCTCGCGGCCCAGTCGATACCCGAAGTCCGGCGGCGGGTAAGGGCCCAGCAGGGGCACGGTGAGTCGGAACTGGCGCGGCCCCTGTTCCTCGAGCACGCGCTCGTCCCAGGCCAGGCGGTAGCGCCGCCTGCGGCTTGTCGCGATCTCCTCAAGGCGGGGCGCGTCGTCAGATCTCGGCGGAGAGGTCCATGGCGATCGCCCGTCGGCGGTACGGACGCGCCGCAGCGCGGGGTCGACGGTCCCGGCCAGCCCGGGCGGATCAGCCGTTCGCCCGCTGCGAAATCGCTCATGCGCTTGCGAGGTGTGAGGAAACTGAGATTCCGGCATGGGTGGAGCCGCGACCTTCCGTCCTGAAGTCCGAGCCCGCTGCTCTGTGGGAGCGCCACTCCGTGACTGCCGCGTCCGCCCTGCAAACCGTCAGCCGCTCGTGTCCCATCGGAGCTGAGCCGCCGGCCCCGGTGGAGCCGACGCGCTCAGTGAACCACTCGCTCCACCGCTTGTCGAGATCGGCCAACCGGTGCGTTGAAGGGCCGTCCTCCGGTCGGACTTCGGGGCCGCGGGATTCGGACCCGGGGTCGACGAGCGTTCGGTGGTCTCGTGGGTTCTGCACGCGATTGACCGGGTGGCGTTGGCGGACGGGGTGGCTGGCCCGCCCTCTAGCCTGGTGGTCATGCGCGAAGAGATTCCGGTCGACTCGATCCACCCTGGCCAGGTCTACGCGCTCCTGACGTCGACCATCGTTCCCCGTCCGATCGCGTGGGTGTCGAGTCGCTCGGCCGCGGGGGTCGACAACCTCGCTCCCCACTCGTTCTTCACCGTGGCCTCGGCGGACCCGCCGCTGGTGCAGTTCACGTCGATCGGCCACAAGGACACGCTCACGAACGTCGAGGCGACGCGCGAGTTCGTGATCCACCTGGCGCCCCTCGGGTTGATCGACGCCGTCAACGAGACCGGCACGGCCTTCCCACCCGAGATCGACGAGTTCGACGCCACCGGACTCGGGCGCGAGCCGAGCGTCGCCGTTGGCCCGATGCGCGTCGCCGCGTCACCGGTCGCGCTTGAGTGCGAGCTCCATTCCACGATCCCCTACGGCCGATCGACGGTCGTCGTTGGACGCGTCGTGCACATCGCGATCGACAAGGCCGTCATGGCCGAGGACGGCCTGCCGGACATCCATGCACTGGCGCCCCTGGCCCGCCTCGGCCGCAACGAATGGTCGGCGCTCGGCGAGGTCCGCCGGCTCGACCGCAAGCGATACGACGCCTGACCCTGGTAATCGAGTTTTCCCGGTGTAAGACTGGACCGTCTTGCGGAGTGTTGCGCAATTCCGCTTTTTGAACGAGATTCTGAAACCGACGGTATCGCTACGCTACGTTGATGGTGCTTAGCCGGGTGGACAGCCTGGCTGCGCGGACAGGCTTGGGTCGTCCTCGGATGATCCCCGGCGACGGGCGGTTTTCACAGGGGGAGGCCGCCCGTTCGCCGTGCCACTCGATTCGTCGAGTGATGCTCTCCGGTCAAAGGAGGTCCAGGCGCGTCCGCAGCGGATCGGTGCTGGCAGCGGCTGCTGGCGCCGACGCGCACCTCTCGTGGTTCATTTCGGGAAACGCGCCGTATCGCAGTTGATAGGGTCGCTCCCTGGAGTGCCACCCCCGTGGTGCCACCGGCCGCCGCCGGTGCCAGCCAACAGGAGTTCGACCCATGCGCAAGACGCTTCAGATCCCTCGAGCCGCGCGACTCTTGCTCGCGGCTGTGGCACTCTCCGTCGCTGCACCCGCTCCGACGCAAGCGGCTGAGGCCCCGCTTCGCGCGATCAGCCTCGACGCCAGCGGCGTCCCCCAGCAGATCGCCCCGAGCCAGATCTCGGCCGATGGTGACCAGACTCTCCGAGGGGCCGTCAGCACCGCCCAGATCAACACGGTCAGCACCGGCACCCGCGAGCTGCTCCCCCTCGGCAACGAGACCTACCGTTACGGCTTTGAGGCCTCCCCGGATCTGCGGCGGATCGCCTTCCAGTCGGCAACCGCGCTCAGTCCGCAGGACACCAACAGCAACAACGATCTCTACGTGTACGACCGGCCTACCGGCACGTACACGTTCGTGACCGCTGCTCCCGGCGGCGGCTCCCTCCTCGCGGACGACGGCACGGGCCAGAAGCTCGCCGAACACCTCCACATTTCGGGCGACGGCAATGTGGTGCAGTTCAGCATCATGAGTTCCGTGGTCCCGGCGACCACGCCGCAGACGTACAAGTACGAGAACTACCGGTTCGAGATCCCGACCGGGACGCTCACCAAGGTCGTCACTTCGCTGCCGTTCCGAACCCGCGCGATCGACGACGCTGGCCGGATTCAGATCACGAAGGCCGGCATCTTCGGCACGAGCCGCAAGCTGCCGACGCCGGCCAACATGACCAATGCCGTGATCGCACCGGACGGTTCCGCGATCGCGTTCTGGAAGGGGCCCTCGAGCACCGCGGGCTACGGCAACCAGTTCACGATCGTCGACTTGAACACCGGCCTGTATCGCGTGCGCACCATCCCCGCCTGGCTCGTTGCCGAGGGCTACGACGTGTGGGGCATTGCCGACGGCGGCGGGACGATCCTCCTCGGAGCCCTGCTCGAGCGAAGCCCTGGCGTCGAGCCGTACATCCTCGGCAAGTTCAACACCGTGACCGGCGAGCTGCTCCAGTGGGGCGCCGACATCCGCGTCTCGCGGTCGTCGACGGTGCGTGCGGTCTCGCCGGGCTGGGACTTTGCTGCGACCGACACGCATATCGCGCAGCTCGGATCGCGTCCCCTGCCGGGAGTCGATCCGGGCCCCGGTACGCCGCTGCCCGTGAACGCGGCCGCGTACGCCGTCGTCGGCGACTCGTACTGCGTGAACAACTTCTTCTACAAGACCTACACCAAGCCGTATGTCCGCCTGGCCAGCGGCCCCAGCGGCGGCGATCTACGCCGGCCCGCCTCGGCGACGGCCGTCGTCACGATGGGCACGCAGCGCTGGGCGTACTCCCTCACGCCGGGGACCAAAAAGGACCTCGCGGTCGGAACGCGAGGCGGCTGGTCGATCAGGGTGCAGGTCACCCTTGAGGACGGCGCCACCGGCGAGTTCACCCAAGCGTTCCCGACCCACGGCGCGCCCGTTTGCCCGCCATTCGAGTTCTGATCGGACGCGGCTGAAGCCGCGCCTGAGGAGCACGTCTTCCTAGCCGCCGGCGAGCAGCTTGCGGACCTTCTTGGCGCTGGCGCCGCCGCGGGCGGCGACGCCCGGCGAGAGCTGGATCAGGCGGAGTTCCTGCGTAAGCCAGAAGGCGTCGATCATCGATTGCGGCCAGGGCGCCGAACCGAGCGCCTCGGCCTTGGCCGCGATCTCGTCCTCGACGGCGTGGATCGCTCGCATGCGGTCGCGGTCAACGCCGATCTGCGACGGCGCGCGCTGCAGCCGGGCCACGTGGCCCTGGAGGTAGCGGACGACATCGGGCAGCCGCGCGCCGCCGGTCGACCCAATCCACCCCGGATGGATGAGCAGGCCGAGCTGGTGGATCACGTCGTCGCGGGCGTCTTGCAGCTCGCCGCCGGTCGGGAGCCCGTCGAGGGTGAGTTGGACCTCGCGGGCGGCGATGAACACGTCGACCGCGCCGCGGAGAATCTGCTCGGTGCGTGCGGCGACGCCGGACGCCACATGCTCTGCAATGCGCTCGAACTTGGAGAGTTCGAAGGTTGGGCCGCCTGCCTCGGCCAGCAGCGCATCGACGGCCGCGCCGAACGCGTCCTCGATCACCGCGGGCGCTCCACCGCCGTAGGGCACACCGGCGAGCGCGAGCTGCGCTTGCGTCCCGAGCCCCTTCGTGACCGCCGCACCGGGCGAGGCCACCAGCAATAGCAGCAGGCGCCGCGTGCCGGCCAGCATGTTCTGCGCCTGAACCTCCTTCGACTCGACTACCCGCACGCCGACCGAGCCAGCGCCCGGCCCCGCTGCAGGGTTCTCGTCGACGAGCGTCGGATACGCGCGGACGGCCTGCCCGGTGCCGGGAAGCGCGACGACCTTGGGCAGGTCGCCCGTCGGCTCCAGCACCCGCGGCCACGCCTGCAGGCCCGACTGCTCGATCGACACTGACGCCTCGGTGAGCGCCTCGCGCAGCTTCGGCTTCAGCGCCTTGCGCACGGTCGGCAGGTCGTGGTCGTCCGCCAGGATCTTGCCGCTGGCGTCCTCGATGCGGAACCGCATCCGCAGGTGGCCCGGAAGGTTCTTCGTGTCGAGCAGGGCCGGGTCGAGCCGCACACCGCGCAGGCGCACGACCTCCTTCGCCACGATCTCGCCGATTGGCCCCGACCGCGGCTTCACGGCACGCACGATCTGGCCGGCGAGTTCGGGCACCGGTACGAGCTGGCGGCGCTGGTCCTTCGGGAGCGACCGCAGCAGGCCGGCGATGAGTTCCTCGCGCAGGCCCGGCACGAGCCAGTCGAAGCCTTCGGGCCGCAGCTGGCCCAGCGCCTTCAGCGGCACGTGCACGGTGACGCCGTCCTTGTCGGTGCCCGGTTCGTACTCGTAGGAAAGGTCGAGTTCCAGGTCGCCCTGGCGCCACTTCGTCGGCCAGTCGCGCGCGTCGACGGATTCCACCATCGACGCGTTGAGGAGCAGGTCCTTGGTGTACGAAAGGAGCTCGGGATCGGAGTGGCGGTTGCGACGCCACCACTTGTCGAACTCGGCGCCCGACACGATCTCCTTCGGCACCCGCTCCTCGAAGAACGCACGCAGGACGGAGTCGTCGACGAGCAGGCCGCGCTTGCGCACCCGCTCCTCGATGCGCTCCACATCGGCGATGCGGTCCTTGTTGACCGTGAGGAACTGGTGGCGTGAATCCCAGTCACCCTCGACCAGCGCCTTCTGGATGAACAGCTCGCGCGACTGCTCGCTCCCGATGCGGCCGTAGCTCACCGCGCGGCCCGGCACGATCGGCAGGCCGTACAGCGTGACCCGCTCGGTCGCGACGACCTCGCCGCGCTTGCGATCCCAGCGCGGGTCGTCGTAGGAGCGGCGCACGAGGTGCTCGGCCATCCGCAGCGCTTCGGCCGGGTCGACCTGCGCGACGGTCCGCGCCCACAGCCGGTTCGTCTCGACCAGTTCAGCCGCCATCACCCAGCTCGGCTGGCGCTTCTGGATCGCCGAGCCGCGCCCGATCATGAACTTCGACCCGCGGGCGCCCATGTACTCGCGGGTGTCGCCGTCCTTGAGGCCCAGGTGCGACAGCAGGCCGGACAGCAGCGCCGAGTGGATCTCCGGCGATTCGGCCGGCTCCTCGTTGAGCACCACGCCGACCTCTTTGGCCGCGCGGCGCAGCGTCTGCACGAGGTCCTGCCACTCGCGGATGCGCAACACGTGCAGGAAGCGCGCCTTGCACTCCTTGCGGAACTGCGAGTTGCTCTGGGCGCGACGCTCGCTCTGGATCCAGGTCCAGATGTTGAGGAAGGTGGTGAAGTCGGATTTGTCGTCGCGGAAGACCGCGTGCGCCTGCTGGGCCTGCTCCTGCTTGTCGGCCGGGCGCTCGCGCGGATCCTGGATCGACAGGGCGGCCGCGAGCACGATCACCTCGCTGGCGCAGTGGCGGGCGTCGGCCTCCAGGATCATCCGGCCCAGGCGGGGGTCGACGGGGAGCCGGGCGAGTCTGCGGCCGAGGTCGGTGAGCTCGATCGAGCCGGTGGGCGCGACGATCGCGCCGAGTTCGTGGAGCAGGTTGAGGCCGTCGCGGATCTGCCGCGGGTCTGGCGGGTCCAGGAACGGGAACTGCTCGACTTCGCCGAGCCCCAGCGACGCCATCCGCAGGATCACCGAGGCGAGGCTCGTGCGCAGCACCTCGGGGTCGGTGAACTCGGGGCGCTGTTTGAACTCGTCCTCGGCGTAGAGGCGCACGGCGACGCCCGGAGCGACGCGGCCGCAGCGGCCGGAGCGCTGATTGGCCGAGGCCTGGCTGATCGCCTCGATCGGCAGTCGCTGCACCTTGAGCCGGGCCGAGTAGCGGCTGATGCGGGCCATGCCGGCGTCGACGACCGACCGGATCCCGGGCACGGTCAGCGACGTCTCGGCGACGTTCGTTGCCAGCACGACGCGCGGCTTGCTGCCCGACGGCTTGAAGACCCTCTGTTGCTCAGCCGTGGAGAGGCGCGCGTAGAGCGGGAGCAGCTCGGCCTTGTCGCGGATGCGTCCGCGGAGCATCTCTTCGGCGTCGCGGATCTCGCGTTCGCCGGAGAGGAACACGAGCACGTCGCCCTTGCCCTCTTCGAGGAGCTCGTCGACGGCCTCGGCGATGGCGTCGGCTTCGTCGATCGACTTGCCGTCCTCGTCGATCGGCTCGCGGTAGCGGACCTCGACCGGGAAGGTGCGACCCGTGACCTCGACGACCGGGGCGGGCGTGCCATCGGGCGCTGAGAAGTGGTTGGAGAAGCGCTCAGTGTCGATCGTCGCCGACGTGATCACGAGCTTGAGATCCGGCCGCTTGGGCAGGATCTGGTGCAGGCAGCCGAGCAGGAAGTCGATGTTCAGCGAGCGCTCGTGGGCCTCGTCGACGACGATCGTGTCGTAGCGGCGCAGCAGTGGGTCGTGCTGGATCTCGGCGAGCAGGAGGCCGTCGGTCACCAGCCGGATCTGCGTCTGCTCGCCAGAGCGGTCGTCGAAGCGCACGGCATAGCCGACGGTCTGCCCCAGCTCCGTGTTCAGCTCCGACGCGATGCGCTCGGCGACCGTGCGCGCCGCGATCCGGCGTGGCTGCGTGTGGGCGATCTGACCCTCGATCCCGCGGCCCAGTTCGAGCAGCATCTTCGGGAGCTGCGTGGTCTTGCCCGAGCCGGTTTCGCCGGCGACGATCACGACTTGGTTGGCCGCGAGCACCTCGAGGAGCTCCTCACGCCGCTCGCTGACTGGGAGGTCGGGATAGCTCGACGCGTCGAGCGTTGGGGCGTTCGCCTTGCGCTGCTCGATGAGCCGCGCGCGGTGCGCCGGCGACTGGCGGCCGCCGCCGCGCGGACGTTCACCGCGCGGGCGTTCCGGGTCGCCGGAGGAGCGGTCGTCGCGCTCGCGGCGGGGGCGCCCGCCGCTGCGCTGGCTTCGCCCCGGCTCGCGACGGGGGTGATCGCCAGCGCCTGGCTCGCGTGCCGGTGGCTGGCTTGCGCCTTCGGGCTCGCCTGATGTCTTGGGCTTGGGTTTGCGGCGTCGGCGCCGTTTCGGAGCGGCGGCCGGGTCTGCGAGCGGGGTAGGGGCCGTCGACACGGCAGGAACGGCCGTGGGCTCGGGCTGATCGGGGTCCGCGGCCACCCTTCGAGGATAGGTGGGAGCGGCGCGCGAGGGCGCTGGGGTCAGGTGCGCCCGCAAACCGAGCGGTGCAGGTCGGGAACGGCGTACGATACGCTACGTTGCTTCGTGACGAGTTTGGGGGTCTGCGTCACAAATAGAGGCCTTCCGACAACTAGTAGGTGTGACCTCGAAAGAGCCACTCTCACGCGGGCCCAGCCCCGACTTGTCGGGGGACAGTGTCGGGGCGGGCCCCGCGGAGGATGGCGCGGGGCCGCGGGTCGCCAGGCGCAACCCCTTCACGGGCCGTGTGACCTACGCGGCGCAGCGCCGGCGTTCGCCCCTGCGGCGTGCGCGGAGTGCCATCTCCGGCTGACCGGGGTCATGGGTTGTAGTTGCGCGCTGCGCGACGCCGCCGTGGTTCCGCGGGACCCGTGGCTGGTGCCGGACTACCCCGGCTCGCCCGAGCCTTCGGAGTCGTTGCGAGAGCCGACAGCCAGCTGTCCCTGGGCGCGAGTCAGACGTGAGGTGAGTTGGTCGCGGACCTGCGGCATGCCCGACAGCTCCTCCTGCAGGTTGGCGGGAATCTCGTCGGTGACGTCGACGTTGGTGTCGGTTTGCCAATCGGCGATCGCGATCGGCGCGCCATGGCGGTGCAGCGCGAACTTCGCGACCGTCTCGTTGTGGCTGGTGCACAGGATCAGCCCAATGCTTTCCGCGTCGTCGGGGTGACGCAGCTGCTCATCCACGGCCGCGAGATACAGCCCCATCTTGCCCGCGAACTCCGCCTCAAACTCGCCGACCTTGAGGTCAATCACGACGAACCGTCGCAGCCTGATCTGCGCCTTGAGCTGCCGCGCAGACCAGCTGCCCTCGATCGCGCGTTGGGCGTACCACTCGTACCGTTCTCGGTCGGTGCCGAAGGCGTCCAGCAGCCGCACATGATGGGTCCAGCCAATTTGCGCAACCACCGATTGCGCAAATTCCTCGGCGGACCAGAGCGCCGCGAACTGTCGCTTGCTCGACCAACGCCAGGTACTCATCGGTGGCGCCAACGGGCTGTGCGGGGCGGCGAGCGGGGAGCGGCACAAGCTCCAAGCTATCGGCACCTGTAACGACGCGCCACTTCACAAGTTCCCACCGCCGGACGCTCAACGAGCCCGCGCACGACTCAGCCTGGCAACCGTCGTTCGGCAAGCGCTTCGCGTAGGAGTCGCGCGGCGGGCGATGCGAGCGGGCCGGCGCGGGTGACCAGTCCGACCGTCGGCGCGATGTCGGGGTCGATGAGCTGATGGACGTGCGCTCGCGAGGGCAGCGACCGGCCGCGGATCCATGCCTCGGCGACGATGCAGGAGTTGCCCGCTAGGCCGAGTTCCACGAGTGCGGCGACCGAGTCGGCCTCCACGTGCGCCTTCGCGGTGACGCCGGCGGCCGCGAAGGCACGGTCGATGATCTGGCGGTTGTGCATCACCGGCGAAAGCAAGCAGAGCGGCAGGACTGAGGCCTGCGCCCAGGTGACCTCGCGGCCGAGGCCAGGCGCGTTCGCCGGACCGCGCCGACTCCCCGCACCGGGCCAGCGTTCGTCGCTCGTGAGCAGCATGAGTCGATCGCGGTAGAGCTCGACGGTGTGCAGTCCGGCCGGAAGGTCGATCTCATCGACGTAGATCAGGCCAGCATCGAGCTCGTGTCCCTCGATGCGGGCGAGGATCTCGTCGGTCGGCTCCGTGGAGAGCGCGACACGGACGCCGGGATGGCGGCTGCTGAAGGGGCGCAGGAGTTCGCCGATCCGAGCGGCGACGGACGGGATCTGCGCGATGCGCAAGGTGCCGCCGAGTTCGCCCCGCAGGTTCGAGGCCTCGGCGGTCATGCCGCTGAGCGCTGCCAGCGCGGCGCGAGCCCATGGCAGCAGGGCCTCGCCCTCGGCCGTCAGGCTTTCGAACCGACGTCCTCGCCGGATCAGGGTGACGCCGAGTTCATCCTCAAGGCGTTGGAGGCCCGTCGAGAGGGCCGGCTGTGACACGTGGCACACGGCCGCGGCGCGGCCGAAGTGCTCCTCGCGGGCAAGGGCATCGAGGTATTCGAGCTGGCGGATGACCATCGGGCCTAATCATTACCGCTCGTTATCAATCGCAGCTCCCTGGCTATTGGACAGTGATCAGGAGTGGTCTCAGGCTGCGGCCCGTGTCCCGCTCTCTCGTCACACGTCCTGCCTCCGCCCGCCTCGCTCTCCGCGCGCTTCCGCATGCGCGGCTCGGGTCGGGCGTCCTCCTCACCGGCCTCGCGCTGGCCGCGGCCGGGGCAGTCACGCATTCCTCAATGCTGATCGCGCCGTTCGCGGCCACGGCCGCGCTCAAGCATGCCGCGCCCCACAGCGCACTGGCCCGCCCACGCAACGTGATCGG
Source organism: Solirubrobacteraceae bacterium (assembly GCA_032119595.1). Lineage (GTDB taxonomy): Bacteria > Actinomycetota > Thermoleophilia > Solirubrobacterales > Solirubrobacteraceae > JAGIBJ01. The sequence goes on from JAUMBQ010000006.1 coordinate 1,311,560, forward strand.
CGGCTACCTCGCTGGCGCGCTTGTCGGACTCGCGGTTGGCCTTGTCGCCGGCGAGAGCACGGTCGCGATGGCGGCCGCGACGGCGCTCGCGGCCGTCGTCATGTCGACGCTCGACATCGATCACCCGCCCGCGGTCGCGATGGCGGTCGTCGCGCTGCAGGCTCCTACGCCCTGGGCGCTGCAGGTCGCGGCGGCCGGCGCGATCACCGTGACGCTCTCGACGGTCGTGCTCGCCCCAACGCTCCACCGGCGCCAGTACCCCCTGCGCGCCTGCTGACCTGCAGCCGCAGCCGCAGCCGCAGCCGCAGCCGCAGCCAGTGCCCGGCAGCCGGCTGCTGGGTCGTGGGCGAGCCCGACCGCAACTTCTTCCGACCCGGTGCATTGTGATCGCCATGTCTCCCACCGTTCTTTGCGCGGGCCGGCCCACTCGCCGGTCAGGCCACGCCAACGGGGCCGGCCGTGCGTCAATGGTCGCCGCGGTGGTCACCGCCGCTGCCTTTGTGGCGACGCCCGCCGTGGCCGCGACCGACACACCTCTCGCCACCACTCCGACCGCGCCGCCCGGCACGACGCCGACGGCCGCCGTCGGCGCGTGGACGGCCAGCGTCGCTCGGCCGCTGGTGGGCATGCCCACCATCAGGGACCTCGATCTCATCGCTGCCGGCAAGAACGCGACGCTCGCGCGCGTGGCGATCGAGCCCGTCGGCGTCGGACCTTCACGCCTGGCCTTCGCGTCGGTGGCCGCTGACGGAACGGTAGGCACGCTCCATGAGCCGAAGCAGTCCGTCGTCGGCGGCCCCGTATTCGACCGGCGGGGTCGCGGCACCGTCCTCCTCGGCCTCGCGAGCGGAGGCCTTGCCTGGTCGACGATGCGGGCCGACGGGACGATCAGCGCCCCGCACCAGTTGGGGAAGGCCGAATTCGGGGTCAGGCTTGCGGTCGATGCCGACGGAAACACCATCATCGCTTGGCTCGATCGCAACGCGCCGTTTGAAGACCGCGAGACCGGTGGATCGCGATTCCGGGTTCGCGTTGCCCTTCGTCCGGGCGGCGGGAGCATTCGCAAGCTCGAGACGCTGCCCATCAATCCCGCATACGAGGCGCCGGACCTCTCCGTCGCGGTCGGCGCTGGCGGGCGCGTGGTCGTGGCGATGGCCGAGACGCCCGCGGACGCCGCCAATCGCGTCGTCGCCTGGACGGGAAGCGTGCGCGGCGGGCTCGGTCCGAGGCAGACGGTCGGCCGCCAGGCGTCGAACACGTCGGTCTCGTCCGCGATGACGCCTGCGGGCGGTGTGGCCCTCGCGTGGGGTACGCAGAGCAAAGGCGAGGAGGTCAGTTCCGGGTGGCGAGTTCGAGCGTCGACCCTCGCACCTGGATCCAGTCGCTTCAGCGCGATGAAGGAACTCGACCCCGGCGGGCCGAAGAGCCTGCGCGAGGACGTCGTCATGGTGGTTCCCGACGAGGCGACCGGTGGCGCGCTGCTCGTGTGGGACAACCTTCGTCGTGGCGAGATCGAGGACGTCTCGATGGCGACGGTCAGTCGTCGCGGCAAGCTCTCGTCGCGTCGAACGCTGGCGTCCGACGCGACGGCCGCGAAGGTTGCGCTCGGTCCCCGTGGTGCCGCGATCGTGACCTGGATCGCTGGCGACCCGGCCCAAGGCAATGCGACCTATCGCGCGCCGGACCGGACCACCTTTGCGACGCCGGAGGAGGTGCCCGGAAGGCGCACCGGGATCTCGTGGCAGCCGTTCTTCTGGCCTAGCACCGGCCGGCTCGTGATGGCGGCGCTTCAGCCGCCCGCCGCCGAGGGTGGCGACCCGAGCCTGGTGATCGCGACGCGGGCCCGGTAGCGCAGCTGGCTAGTGCTCGGCCCAGGCGAGCGTGAGCTGGCTCGCTCCGCCACTGGAGATCATCCGTACGGCGTCGGGATGCACGTAGCGACGCTGGTCGGTGTCGGGGAGCGTGAAGCGCAGCATCGTGCCGGCCTCCTTGGCGCGCTCCCACCGACGCAGGACCTCGTCGGCGGTTCCGTCGACGGTGTGCGTGTGCGTGTCGATGGTGATGCTGGTGCGGTCCATCCCTGAATCCTGGCGCATCGACCGGGCGGGGTTCCGCGACGGCGGCTGCAGCGCTCGGTGACCTCGTTCCGAGCCCGCGGCCTCAGCCCTGCTCGAGCCGACGCTGCGCGATGCCGGTGAGGATCTCGCGGACGGTGCGCTCGGCTACGAGCGCGGTGATGTCGCGCGAGCCGATGTTCGTTGGGGCGACCTCCACGATGTCGGCCCCGACGATCGGCAGGCGTCGCGCGATCTCGCGGGCGGCCCAGAGGAGGTCGGCGGAGGTCATGCCGCCGGGCTCGGGGGTGCCGGTGCCGGGAGCGAAGGCGGGGTCGAGCACGTCGATGTCGATGGAGATGAACACCGGTCCGGGGACCGCGGCTGGGGCGTCCGTCGCGGCCTGCGCCGGTGAACCGCTTAGGCCTCCGCCGGGTGACGAGAGTGCCGCGACGACCTGGTCGACGACCGTGCGGATGCCGAGATCGCGCACGTCGTGCATGAACCACGAGCGGATGCCGCGCTCGCGCTGCCAGGTCAGCTCCCGTTCGCCCGGCCAGTAGCCGCGCAGACCAATCTGGGCGTAGCGGGCGGGGTCGACGAACCCGTCCTCGACGAGCTTGTACATCGGCGTCCCGTGCGACAGCTTTGCACCGAAGACCTCCTCACCCGTGTCGGTGTGGGTGTCGAAATGCACGAGGCCGACGGGGCCGAAACGCTCGGCGCAGGCGCGGATGTCGGGCTCGGCGATCGAGTGGTCGCCGCCGAGGATGATCGGGATCACGCCCTGTGCGAGCACCTGCGACACGAGATCGTGGATCGCCTGATGTGAGGTGACGGGGTCGGCCGGGATGACCGGCGCATCGCCGAAGTCGATCACCTTCAGCACCTCGCCGATCGCGTCGACCTTCGCCTCCAGGTGCGGCCCGGGCGGGCAGCTCGCGGCCCGGATCGCGCGCGGGCCGAAGCGGGCGCCGGGCGCGTCGCTGGTGAGGTCGTCCATCGGGGCGCCGATGATCGCGACGTCGGCGCCAGCGAGTTCGGCGGCGTCCTCGGTGTACGGGACTCCGGAGAACGTGAGGAGGCCGGCGTAGTCGGGCTTCTCGCCGTACTGAGCCCAGCGGCGCATCGGGTCGAGCATGGGAAGGGTTCTACCGCTTTCTGCGGGGGACCTCCAGCGCGTAGGTGATCGTTGCGGGTGCCGAGGCCGTGGCACTTGGCGCGGTCGCGACGGCCGTCAGCTCGTAGCGGCCGAGCGGGAGGGCGCGCCCCTTCGTGAGTCGGCCCTCGAATTGGATGTGGGTCGTCCCGGCGGCGGCCTGGATCGTCGCCGAGCCGGGAACCGTCCGTCGCAGCGTGCAGCGCGAGGCCTTCCGCTTTGCCTTGCCGGGGACGCAGCCGCCCTTGCTGCGCTTGCCGGTGGCGATTCGCTGGAGCGTGAACGTTACGGGCGCTGCCTGGTCGAGGGCGAACGAGAAGGTCCGTTTGGTGGACTTCGCCGAGACGACCTTGGGGAGCGCACTGCCGCGCCGCACCGTGCCGGTCGTCTTGCCATTGCGGAATTTCAGGGCGCTGAGCGTCGTCTTGGGTGGCGTCGGCGTCGGCGTCGGTGCAGGACCGGGGCTCGGGGTGGGCGTCGGCGCAGGCGTCGGCGGGAGGTCGACGATCGCGGCGACGACGCGGGTCGTCGCCGCGGTGCCCTGCACGAAGGCCGTGACGGCGCGCCCGTTGGCGGCGCCCGCGGTGTAGGGCGCGCTCGCGACGCCGAAGGCGGGATTGGAGAGCGTCTCGAGGGTGCCGTCGGCGGCGCCGCCGCGGATACGACCGAGCACCTGCGGCGTGGTTGGCGTCGGCGCGGAGAAGAACGCGACCAGCCCGGCGCCGTTGGCATCCAGCGCGACGGCAGCGCGGCCGGGCGCGGTGCTCGGTGGCGGCGCGGTGAACGTGGCGGGTGACCAGAGTCCGCCCGCGAGCGTGGCCGACTCCGTGCCGAACGGATCGAGCTGGCGGTAGGACGCGCCGAGGCCTTGGCCGGCTTCATTCAGCGCGATCCGCGGGAACTCGGCGCCCTGCGTGGTCACGGCAGGGATCCCGTCGATCGTTTGCGGCTCGCCGAAGGTCGTCCCGTCGAAGGTGCGCACGAGGGCGCGCGGGATTTGCTGTGGCGGGTTGTTGTAGGTGAAGGCGGCGCGGTAGCCGATCCAGGTGGTGCCGCCTGCGGTCGCGACGGTGCCCATGTCGTTGAACGCGGTGGTGCCAGCGTGGCCCTGGAAGGTCGGCACGGTCGATTCGACGGCCGGGCCGATCTGCGTCGGGAGCAGGCCGGAGAGCCGGCGCGCGAAGAAGTGGTATTCGCCACCGACCGGGCTTTGGGTCCAGATCACCGTCGCCGTGTTGCCGGTGCCATCCACGGCAATCTTCGCGCCGCGCATCTCGCCGGGCTCGGGCTCATCGGTGTTGAGCACGCCACCGCCAGCGCCCGGCAGGTTCGGGTTGGGGAAGCCCGCGCCGACGGGCTGGAAGTTTGAACCCTGCACGAGGAACGCCCGCACGTGCTTGGCCTCCTGCACCGCCAGATAGCCGTTGCCGCCCGGCGCGAGGTCGAGCTGCGGATCTTTCCAACCGGCTGGATCGCCCTGCACCTGCTGTGGCGCAGCGAACGGCGTGGCACTGGAGACCTTGACGGCGGCGAACAGCTTCTCGGAGCCGGCGTCGCCATTCGGGAAGACCACCACGATGCGACCACCGTTGGCGACGGCGAGGGTCGGGTTGGTCGACGGCTTCGGTGCGCCCGGGATGCCATCGTCGACCTGCTCGGGGGTCGACCACGTGGTGCCATCGAGGACCGAGACGAACACGTGCGACTGCGCGCCGACCGTCTGGCGGAACGCGAGTGCGGTGGTGCCGTCGGGGGCCGAGTCGACGCGCACGTCGTCGGCGCCGGCGAGATCGGCCGATGGGCCGGCCACGGAGGTCGTCGTCACGGCGGCGTGTCCGACGGACGGCGCAATCAGGATCGTGGCGAGGCTGGCGAGGAGAAGTCGCGTTGCGTTGGAGATGGACATCACAGGCGCGACGCTACTCCGGGTTTGTCCAGGCGCCAAGGGCGTTCATGGCGAATTGGCATACCAACGGAATGTCATTGCTCGACCTTGGTGGCCTGCGCGAACGCTGACCCGTAACGTGTTTGGTGACCGGGCGCACAGTGCGCGGTCTGTCCCACCGAAACACCGTCCCACGGAGTCACATGAAGATCGAAGGAGTCGGCGCCATCGTCTTCGGCGGCGCATCCGGGCTCGGCGAGGCTACGGTCCGCCACCTGGCTGCTCAGGGTGCCAAGGTCGTGATCGCCGACATCGATCAGGAGCGCGCCCTGCGCGTTGCTGGTGAGTGCGGCGCGACGGCGATCCAGACCGATGTGCTCGACACCGAGCAGATCGTCGCCGCCGTCGAGGCCACGGCGGCGCTCTCGCCCGATGGTGTGCGGATCGCCGTGATCTGCGCTGGCGTCGCGACGCCCGGCAAGCTCCTGGGTCGCCTCGGGCCGACGCGTCTTTCGTGGCACAAGCAAGTCATCGAGCTGAACCTCATCGGCAGCCTGAATGCGATCGGGCAGACGGCCGGCATCATGGCCGCGCAGGAGCCGACGGCCGATGGTGAGCGCGGCGTCTGCGTGATGACCGCGTCCGTGGCCGCGTATGACGGGCAGATCGGTCAGGTCGCGTATGCGGCCTCCAAGGCTGGTGTCGTCGGCATGACCTTGCCGATCGCCCGCGAGCTCGCGTCGTCTGGCGTGCGCGTCGTGACCGTCGCCCCGGGTCCGTTCGACACTCCGCTGATGGCTGGCTTGCCGGAGAAGGCGCAGGCGTCGCTGGAGGCTCAGGTGCCGTTCCCGTCGCGCTTTGGTCGGCCGCACGAGTACGCCGAACTCGTCGAGCACATCATCAAGAACCTCATGATCAACGGCGAGGTCATCCGCCTGGATGGCGCGCTGCGCATGGCGCCGCAGTAGAGCGGCGCTCCCGCGATCCGGGGCGCGGACCCTCTCTCGAAAAACGCCCGTCCCACAAGGTGTGACTTCGTCCTACGACGTCCTACGACGTCCTACGACGTCCTACGACGTCCTACGACGTGTGACGACGTAGGACAGGCGGTTTTGCCAAGACCCCGTCACGGCGCTGGCGCAGCAAGACCCCTATGCGGCGGTGTCTCAACGAGAGTTGCCGGCGCGGCGGCTGGCTTGCCGCGAGTTGCCTACGCGGCAGTCGCTCGCAGGTAGGCCATCGATCCGATCCGGTCGACGGCGACGCTGCCTGCGGGGAAGAGCTCGCGCGCGGTCGACTCGAGTTCGGCCGTGGAGCGCAGCGGGCCGAGCTCGCCGCGCTTGTGGAGCATCCGCAGGTACGGCGCCGAGATGCCGCCGCGGTCGGGGACGAGCATCGACGCGTAGAGCTTGCCGCCCGGCGCGAGCTGGTGGGTGAGCGCGGCGAGCGCGGCCCACGGCTCGTCGAGCACGTGGAGCATCGCGAAGCAGCCAATGGTCGGGAAGCTGCCGGGCTTCGTGGGGAGGTCGTTCAGGTCGGCCTGGAGGAGCGACGCACCAGCCGGACCGCCAGTCCGTTCCGCGGCCCGTTCGAGCATTCCGACGGAGCGGTCGACGAGCACGAGCGGTCGATCGCGCCCGGCGTAGACGGACGCCGTGAACAGCGCCGTGCCGCAGCCCGCGTCGAGGAACGGCCCATCTCCGTCGGCGAAGGCCTCGGCGGCAAACGCCGTGTACTGCGCAGGCTGTGTGCCCCAGATCAGCCGGTTGTAGAGCGGCGACCCGATGAGCCGGTCGTAGAACTTCGCCTTTCCGTCGTACGGCGCGCCCTCATTGGCAATCGCCAGCGCGCTGCGGACCCCACCATCGAGCGCCCGCAACGAGCGGTCTCCGGGAACAAGGGCGTCGAGATCCGCTGCGTGAGCCACGCAGCGGATCCTCCTCGCTGCGAGGCCGTCGCGACTGTGCGGTTGGCACGTTCGACGCGTGGCCGAACGGGCTGGGAGCGGTGAGCGGCCAAAATCTGTAGCCAGGGCAGCAGGTTTTGGCCGCTCACCGCTGGGCCCTACGTCAGGCGCCCGCGGCGGCGGAGCGCCATCGCCAGTGCGGCCGCGAGGAAGAGGGCGCCGATGCCGGCGGCGCCGGCGGTGGCCTCGCGCTTCTCGGGCTTGGTGCCGAGCTTGCTGCCGACGGTCTTGTAGACGTTGTCGAGTTCGTCGGAATCGTCGGCGGTGAAGGCCTGGCCGCCCGAGATCTCGGCGATCTGGCGGAGGGTCTCGGGGTCCGGCGGCACGGCGCGCCGGAAGCCCGGCGACAGCTCGACGGTGCCATTCGGCGTGCCGAGCGCGACCGTCGAGATCGACACGCCGGCCTGCTTGGCCTTACGCGCGATCTCCAGCGGGTCGACGCCCTGCGAGGTCATCCCGTCCGACAGCAGCAGGATCGCGGAGGGCGCCGGATCGGTCTTGCTCTGCGTCGACTGCAGGCGCTCCAGCGCCGCAGCCAGCGCGTCGCCGGTCGCCGTGCCGCCACCGGCGGTGATGGCGCCGGCAGCATCGCGGATCTGTTCGCGGTCGGTGGTCGGATTCTCGAGCGACTCAACCGTGCTGGAATACGTCAGGAGCCCCACGCGCATCGCCTTGGGCACCTCGCCGAGGAACTTGTTCACGGCGTTGCGGGCCGCATCCAGGCGGGTCGGCGCGACATCGGTGGCCTGCATCGATCCGGACGCGTCGGTCACGAGCATCACCGACGCCCGCTCCACCGGCACGGCCACCGTGACCTGCGGCTTGGCGAGCGCGAGTACGAGCGCGGCCACGGCCGTCGCCAGCAGCACGCCCGGAAGGACGCGACTGAGCTGAGACTCGCGAGGGAGCAGCGCCGCCAGCGTCCCGGCCGTGGGGAGCCTGACCGCGTACCGGCGGCGCCGCTTCCTCGCGAGCACCGCAAGCAGCGCTCCGATCGGAATGATCAGCAGGGCAAGGAGGTAGATCGGATCGGCGAGGCTCATCGGATGCCCGTCCCCAGGTCGCGGAGCCAGTCGCGATTCGTCATCAAAGGCACGTGGCGAGCACGGGCGCGCCGGAACGTGGTCTCGAGGTACTCGCGGCGCTTGGCCTCCTGCGCGGCATAGGCGGCGCGGAGTTTCTTGGAGCCGGTGTTGATCTCCAGGTCGCGGCCGGTCTCAGGGTCGCGCACGACGATCGAACCGGCATCCGGCAGCGTGTGCTCGCGCGGATCGCTGATCTCGACCGCGACGACACGGTGGCGGTGCGCGAGCGCAGCGAGCGCCCGCGGCCAGTCGGAGGTGTCGCGGAAATCCGACACGATCACGGTCAGGCCCGGCTGGCGGGCCAGAAGGCCGAGTCGCCGGATCGCATGATCGAAATCGCAGACTGGCCGGGTGCCATCAGCGGCAACGCCAGCGCGGATCGTGCGATCGACCGCACCGAGCGCATGGCGGCCGCCGCGCGGCGCGATCAGGACCTCTTCGTCGGAGCCCCAGCGCAGCAACCCGATGCGTCCGCCGCGTCGGGTGGCGAGGCGAGACACGACCGTGGCGGCGCCCGCGGCGACATCCGACTTCAGTCGCGTGTCGCTGCCGAACGCCATCGACGGGCTGATGTCGAGCAGCACCCACGTGGTGAGCGCACGCTCGGGCACCTGCAGACGCACGTGCGGCTCGTTGGTTCGGGCGCTCGCGGCAGCGTCGAGCTGACGGATGTCGTCGCCCTCCACGTACGGTCGCAGCTGCGCAAGCTCGGTGCCGAGGCCGACGCCCGCCGCGACATGGTCGCCGGGCAACCGCCCGGCAGCACGCCGCGCGATCGCGAGGTCGAGCGCGGCGACCGCCGATGGCGGCGTGCGGCCCGGCCCTTGGCGGCCAGGCGGATCGGTGAGGAGCGAGGCGCTCATTAGCGGCGGTTCTCGCCCGCCTTGGTGAAGCTCGGCGCGCCAGCCTGAACGGCCGTCTGGTGCTGGCCGGGATGGTGGTTGGTCGGCGCGGGCGGCGTCACACCGCCGGCCACGGCTGAAGTCCCGGCCTGCGGCCCGACGTGCGCGCCGCCCGACATGTAGCCGCCGTCGGCTCCGGCGACCCCTCCCATGGTGCCTCCGGAGCCGACCGCACGGGGATCGACCGCGGCCATGACGCGGTCGAGCACCTGGTCGCTGGTGACGCCATCGGCGTGGGCCTCGTACGAGAGCACCATGCGATGGCGAAGCACGTCGGCGGCGAGATCGTGCACGTCGCGGGCCGTCACGTAGTCGCGCCCGCGAAGGACGGCGAGCGCCTGCGCAGCCTGGATCAGGCCGATCGGACCACGCGGCGACGCACCGACTTCGATCACCTCGGCGAGGTCCGGAAGGCCGTAGCGCTCCGGGTGGCGGGTCGCGTCGGCGAGGCGCACGGCGTACCGCACGACCTGCGGGTCGGCGGGCACCTCGCGCACGGCCTGGCGGTACGCGATGAGATGCTCGGGCGTGAGGAGCGCGCGAACGTTGACCTCGGGCTGCACCGAGCGCAGCACGACGGTCGCTTCGTCTTCGAGCTCGGGGTAGTCGACAAGCACCTTGAGTAGGAAGCGGTCGACCTGTGCTTCGGGCAGCGGATACGTGCCCTCGGATTCGATCGGGTTCTGCGTCGCGAGCACGAGGAACGGCTCGGGGAGTTTGTGCGTCGTGCCGCCCAGCGTGACCTGCCGCTCCTGCATCACCTCCAGGAGCGCCGACTGGACCTTGGCGGGGGCGCGGTTGATCTCGTCGGCGAGGAGAAGGTTGCCGAAGACCGGGCCGAGCTGCGTGTCGAAGCTGCCGGTGTCCGGACGCCAGATCCGCGTGCCGACGAGGTCGGCGGGGACGAGGTCCGGGGTGAACTGCACGCGCCGGAACGTGCCGCCGAGCACCTGCGCGAGCGTCTTGACCGTGAGCGTCTTGGCGAGGCCAGGCACGCCTTCGAGAAGCACGTGGCCACCGGCAAGCAGCGCCACGAGCACCCGCTCAAGCATCGCGTCCTGCCCGATGACCACGCGCTTGGTCTCGTAGAGGACGGCTTCGAGCCCGCGAGCGACCGCCTTGACGCGCTCGGCGTGATCGGGGTGCGGGCCGCTCGTGGTGGCGCTGGTCTGCGTGGAACTCGTGGTCATGAGGCGTTCAAAGTCTTTCCGAGGCGTCGGAACGGGGCGGGCGCTGCCACCCGGATCGCTATCGAAGGTACGCGGTGGTGCGTCAGGCCCAGGTAAGCGTGCCGAACGCGGGCGTGCCAGAAACCGGTCCAGAACGACGCGAGGCCGGGCCCGTTTCCGGACCCGGCCTCGTGACTCCCGGGATCTGGCCGCCTGCCCAGACCCTGGAAAGGGCGCGTTAGCCCTTGGTCACCCTGAAGCTGTCCAGCTTCGTGTCCTGGCCGGGCAGCTGGGTGCAGCTGACCGCGAAGTCGGGCGATCCGTCTCCGTCGAGGTCAGCAGTCGTGCCGTCGGCGTACTTCGCGCTCATGGTGAAGTTCAGCCCGGTCACCGAGATCTGGGCCTTGCCCGGCTTGCGGAACGTGAGCCGCGGGGTAAGGCCAGCGGCATCGATGGTGAACGGCGAGACGAAAGCGTCGGTGCCGACTGCCGACAGCGGGATCGAGACCGGAAGGGTCAGCCCGGGCGCCGAGAGGTTCGTTTCGACCGTGGTCACGGAGTCGACGGTCGGGGTGCCAACGACGTCCCAGAGGAGGCTCACGGTGGGATCAGCGACGGTCACGGCGCTGATGTCCGCCGGAGCGGTGAGCACGCCGGATGGGACCGTGGACGGGAAGTCGAGGTCGATCGTTGCCGTGACGGGCTGCGCCGCGATGTACGGGTATTCGCAGCTGTAGTTCAGCGTGGTGCTGGCCGCCTGGGCCGGTGCAGCGAGGCCGCCGAGGGTGGCGATGGCGGCAGCGCCGAGCAGCGCGAGCTTACGCGCGTCATGAGCCTTGAAGGTCATGGTGTTCTCCAGTTGGCAGCGTGCTTTACGCGCCGCCATATTTTCGGGTGCGAATCTTGCGATTCACGGGGACATTGGTGCAAGTCGAGCCGAGCACTGGAGAGTGCCGGGGGAGCACGGTGCGACGAGCATCACACTGGCTTTTTGGCGCTTGGATGTCAAGGGAAATCTTGATTTCCCGTGAAAAATTCGCCATCACGGGCAGCGCGAGATATCGCTATTGAACCCTTCCTCAATTTCTATAGAGCGAATTGGGTTGATGTAACAGCGTTGTGTGGTAGCTGCGCGCGCCCGCCACTCCAAGGCCCAAGGCCATCCGGCGCCTCGGCGCCAGCCGTGGTCTGAGTGCTGCCGAAATCCGGTGCGATCTGGCAAGCTTCCGGGGGAGCAGAAAGGTCCCCCGCGATTTCCAGCGGGGGCGCGCCGCCGGTATCAATGCCCGGCGGGCCCGTATTGCTCTGGTTCCCCCGCACCGCCCGTCCAGCCGTTCGACCTCCCGGAACCCAAGTCATGCCTGCCTGCCCGCGCCCATTTCTGGCATTGCCCGACCGGCTCCGCCGCGCGCGGCTTCTCGTGCTTCCAACCCTGGCCGTCACGGTCGGTGTCGCCGCGGCACCGGTCCACGCCGCGACGATCTCGGTCGGTCTCCAGGTCTCGCCCGGCGACCTCGGCGAGTCGACGGACGTCCCCCTTGCCGGCGACTGGGACGGCGACGGGATCGACACCGTCGCGCTCTACCGCCCGCGTACGAGGCAACTGGTGAAGAAGGTGCGCAACGCGGACGACGCCGCCACGACCACGGAGTTGGGCGCGGATCCCAACGACATCGCCGTCGTCGGCCGCTGGAACGCGAGCCTCGGGCGCGACGTGATGGCCGTCTACCGCCGCTCCAATTCGAACCTGTACATCCCCGTGGACGGGACCGGCACCTCCGCGCTCGATCGCGAGGTGTCTCTCGACACGCGTCCCGATCGCCTCCCGGTGGCTGGGGACTGGGATGCCGACGGCGTCGAATCCATCGGGCTCTGGTCTCCCTCGGAGAAGTCGCTGTACGTGTCCGACAGCACGACCAACCAGGTGTTCCGAACGCTCGTCTCCGGGACAGGGAACGCCGGCGACCTTCCGGTGATCGGCGACTGGGACGGAGACGGATACGACACCCTGGGGCTCTACCGCTTGCGGAACCACGCTGGATCGCAGTATTTCGGCACGATCCCGGGCCAGCCGGACAGTGCCGTCCCCGTCCCGTTCGGCGACCCCGGTGATGTCCCGGTCGTCGGCGATTTCGATGGTGACGGGGACACGGACCTTGGCGTCTTCCGCTTGTCGCAACAGCGCTTCTTCCTCGATCCCGGCGTCAAGGCCGTGAGCCCGACGCCAGCGCCGAGTTCCACCCCGGCCCCGATGCCAGCCCCGGCCCCGATGCCCGCCCCCGCTCCGACGCTGGCACCTGAGTCCGTGCCCGGTGGCAGCGCGCCAAACGGGTCTGGTGGCAACCCCGCCAGCGGTACCTTCGTCGCCCGATCGTCGCCCAAACGGCTTCTCGTCGGGTTCGGCCGGCCGGTGCGCGTCCGCGGCAAGCTCGTGGACGTCAACGGCCAGCCGATTTCCGGGGCGTCCGTGGACGTCTTCGAGCGCATCGCCATCAGCGGCGCGGTGTCGTCGAGGGTCGGAACGCTCAGCACCGATGCCGATGGAGCCTTCACCTATCGGGCGACGGCCGCGAGCAGCCGGGTCATCGAGTTTGCGTTCGCTGAACGTGCCGGGCTCACGACCTATCGCTCCCGGCTGGCCGTCGAGCTGCGGGTGAAGGCGAAGATCTCGCTGCGATCGAACCGAGCGACCGCACGCCGCGGCCACGTCGTGAAATACCGCGGCCGAGTGCGCGTCGGCGACTTCCCAAAGCGAGGGGCTCGCGTGGTGCTTGAAGCCAACAGCGGCGCCGGCTGGAAGCTCGGCGCGGTGGTCCGCACGACCGCAGCAGGGTCGTTCACCTGGAACCACGCCTACCGCACCAGGGGCAGGTTCCGCGTCCGCGCAAGGTTGCTCACCAGCGTCGATCTCCCCGCGCGACCCGCGACGTCAACGCCCCAAGTCCTGGAGGTGCGCTGATGCTCCGCCGTGCAGTTCGACACGATTGCTCGTGTGACCGACCCCGAATCCCGTCCTCCGCAGCCGGCACCGTTGCCGGGCCGCTATCGCCACTTCAAGGGGAACGAGTACGAGCTGCTCAGCCTGGCTCGCCACTCCGAGACGCTGGCCTGGCTGGTGGTCTATCGCCGCGTGAACGACCCCGAGTCGATCTGGGTGCGCCCGATCGAGATGTGGTCGGAAGTCGTGGAGCGTCCGGACGGCACGACTGGTCTGCGGTTCGAGCCGCTCGCCGCGGACTGAACGCCGAGGGCGCGTCCGCGCGACTCCTAGGCGCGGTTCGCTCCTTCCGCGCGCGCCATCTTGCCGCCGTGGCCTTGGGTGCGGCGTTCGCTTGGGCGCCGCCGGTCCAGGCCGCCGAGTACCAGATCGCGCAGTGCGAAAACAACGGCCAGCCGGTCGAACTGACCGCCGGGTTCATCTCGGCCATCAACATGGGCGCGGCCGTGAACTGCCCGTCCGGTGGCAGCTTCGATCTGATCGCCGGCGACAACACCGTCTCCTCGTACAACCCGAGTTGGGGCGCCGCCGGGTTCCAGGTGGCGGTGCCGGGCTCCATGCCGAACACCAAGATCACCAGCCTCTACGCGGTGCTCTCGATGGCCCCGATGAACGGCCCTGATCCCGAGTATTCCTATGGGCATCTGGCGACCTACTCCGCTGATACCGGCGCCCAGTGGGGAGCCATGCGGGGCATCGCCAAGGGCAGTGATCCCGGCTTCTCCCGGCTGGGCTGGCACCAGACGAATCCGGCCGGGGCGCGCACCCTCAACACGTTGATCCAGTGCTACGGGCCCTGCCATTTCGCGGCCGCGCCGACGCTCTCCGTCCATCGCGCGGTGATCACGATGGACGATCCGCTAGCCCCCGCCGACGTGGTGCCCGAAAAGGTCGGTCTTCTGAACGGCACGGCCCAGAAGGGCACCAGGATCCTGCGCGTCGCCGCTACCGACGCCGATAGCGGCGTCTTCGCCGTCAGCGTCTACACCGAGAGCGGAAAGGCCGTCGCCACGTCGCTCAATGGCGCCGGCTGCACGTACCAGCGGCCCGCTCCGTGCCCGCAGGCTCGCGGCCAGATCGACCTCTCGATCGACACGACTTCGCTGCCCGAGGGCGTGCAGCGACTCGAAGCCTGGAGCCAAGACGCCGCAGGCAACGTTCGCAAGACCACGCTGGCGCCGTTCACCGTCGACAACGTCCCTGACCCGACGCCCACGCCCACGCCCACGCCAGTCCCCACGCAGAGCCCAATTGGCGGCGGCGGTTCCACCGCAGGCGGCGGAACTCCAGGCGGCGGAGTTTCCACTCCAGGCGGCGGAGCTTCCACCCCGGGGACGCCGGTTCGCTCCGGAGACGGAACGCCCAATGGGACCGGCGGTAACCCGCAGACGGCGCGACTCACGACCACGATGAAGTCGCGGTCACGGACGGTGACGTTCGGTAGCAAGGTGAAGCTCGTCGGCCGTCTCGCCGACGCGTCGGGCACGGGCCTGGCGGGCGCGCAGATCGACGTGTTCGAGCAGGTCGCACTCCAGCCCGCGCCAGCGGTCAAAGTCGCGACCGTCGCGACCGACGCGAAGGGCAACTACGTCTACACGCCGACCGCCACGAGCAGCCGCAAGCTCGAGTTCGCCTATGCCGAGCAGAACGCCTCAGACCTCTACCGCGAGCGGCTCGCGATCGCCCTTGACGTGAAGGTCGGCGTGCTGTTCACGTCGACGCGACGTGCGGTCGACCGAGGGGGCAGCGTGACCTTCTCGGGCAAGGTGCTCGTCGCGCCGATGCCGGCGAAGGGCGTACGTCTCGTCATCGAGGCGACCACCGGCAAACGATGGGTCATCGGCGGCATCGTCCGTACGAAGGCGGATGGCACCTTCGTCTGGAAACACACGTTCCGCACGCGCGGCGAGTTCCGATTCCGCGCCCGGGTCCAGGCCAGCCCAGACCTTCCGGCCAAGCGCAACACGTCGCGCTTTCGACTGCTCAGCGTTCGCTGACGGGAGTTTGGGTCACCGCGGCCGGTCAACCGTAGCCGTACGCTTCGGCGTCGTGCGCACGTTCCTTTCAGCGCGCCGGTGGCGAGTACCGGCGACGTTCCTGGCTACCCTCGTGGCGCTGTCGGCCGCTCCGGCCGCGCGCGCCGCTGAATACGACATTGCCCAGTGCCCGCAGGATGGGCGCGCGCCCGAGGTCACTCCAGGCTTCATCACGCCCTTCAACACCGCATCGATCGTGCCTTGCGGGCCAGGCACGGGATTCGGCGTGGTCGCCGCAGGAGGGACCGTGTCGTCGGCGACCACGAAGGGCGGCGAGCTCGGCTTCGACGTCACGGTTCCGGCCACCATGCCGAACACCAAGATCACGATCTTCTCGACGTTTCTCACGCTGTCACCGATGGACGGTCCCGACCCCAGCGACTCCTATGGTGAACTCGCGACCGTCGGTGCTGATGGCGTGCGTTGGGGGACGGCCTACGGCATTCATCAGGGCAGCGATGCGGGGTTCGTGAACCAACCTTGGCACCGAGTCAATCCCGTCGGCTCGCGGACGGTGAGGACGCGGATCCAGTGCTACGGCCCGTGCCACTTTTCGTCCGTGCCGACGCTCAGCTTTCAGCGTGCGATCGTGCGGCTCGATGATTCCGCGCTGCCAGCCGACGCGGTCGTTGAGCCCATCGGGTTGTTCGACGGCTCGCGCCAGGTTGGGAAGCGCGTCGTGCGGCTCGCTGCTGTCGACGCCGACAGTGGCGTCGACGTCGCTGAGCTCCGCCTCGCCGACGGCACGCCACTTGCCGCCACCCCGAGCCGAGCCGGGTGCACGTTCACGCGCCCGGCGCCTTGCCCGCAACGTCGCGAGCAGATCGAGCTGAGCGTCGACACGGCCAAGCTCCCAGATGGCGCCCACACGATCGAGGCTTGGATCCGTGACGCCGCCGGCAACGTGCGTAAGACGACGCTGCCGACCGTCGTTGTCGACAACACCACGCCGGGCATTGGGCCAGGCGCCCCGAACGGTTCCGGAGGCGAACCGCGAACCGCGGCATTCGCGTCGCCGGGGCCGCCCAAGCGTCTGATCGCGACCTTCGGCCGGCCCACGCGGATCGTCGGCAAGCTCGTCGATGTCAGCGGCCGAGGGATTGCGGGAGCTAGCCTCGACGTGTTCGAACGTCTCGCGTTGAGCGGTGCGCCGAGCACCAAAGTGGCAACGCTCACCACCGACTCCGCGGGCTCCTTCATCTTCCGTGGAACGGCCGCTAGTAGCCGAACCGTGGAGTTCGCATACGCCGAGCGTCTCGGCTCGGACGCCTACCGCGCTCGGCTCTCCGTCGAGATTCGAGTGAAGGCCAAGCTCACCTTCCGCGCGGCGCGAACGACGGTCGCCCGGAAAACGACCGTCGCGTTCCACGGCCGAGTGCGCGTGGCTGACCTCCCCAAGCGAGGCGCGCGCGTGGTAATCGAGGCAAGCACCGGCGGCGGTTGGAAGCTTGGGGCGGTCGTGCGCACGAGGGCCGACGGCACCTTCCGGTGGACGCACGCCTTCCGTGTCCCGGCTCGCTATCGGATCCGCGCAAGGCTGCTCACCGCCGCCGACCTTCCGGCGCGCCCCAACACCTCCAGGGCGCTCGCCCTTCGCGTTCGCTGACGACGTACCGTCGCGCTGCGTGCGACGGCAGACGCGAGGAGCGGCACGGAGGTCGCTAAGCCCGGTCAGCCGACGACGAGGCCGGGTTCAGCTCTTGCGCTGGCGGCACCGCAGCTGGCGCGAGGGTGACGGTCACGTCGAGGCCACCATCCGGCTCCGCGGTCAGACGGACCGTGCCGCCGTGGGCCTCGGCGACGGCCTGCACGATTGAGAGGCCCAGCCCACTGCCGGTGCCGTGTCGGCCGAGGCGTTCAAACGGTTCCCGGAGCCGCTCCACGGCGTCCGGTGGAACGGGGGGGCCGGTGTTCGTCACACGGATCGTCGCGACCTGTGAGGTGGCGCCATCACTGCCGTCGGAGGGTCGATCGATCGCCGTCACCGCGCTCACGCTCACGTGGACGGAGCCGCCCGGCTGGTTGTAACGCACGCCATTGTCGACGAGGTTGGCGATCAGTCGCCGCAGGAGCGCGGGGTCGCCGAGTACCGGCGCCGACTCGAGGTGGACGTCAAGTTCGATGCCCGCTTCGTGCGCCCGCGGGGCCACGTCCTGGAGTGCGAGGGTCGCGACCTGGGCGAGGTCGAGCGGGTCGGTGGCCAGGAGGCCGCGCTGACTGCGGGCCAGCACCATGAGCGAGGCAAGGAGCTCGTCGAGCTCGTCGCCACCCTGCAGCACGCGTTCGCCCATCGCGCGGAGATCGGCGATCGTCGCGTCGGGGTCGGAGAGGGTCACGTCGACCTCCGTGCGGATCGCGGTGAGCGGGCTGCGCAGCTCGTGGGAGGCGTTCGCGATAAAGCGCCGCTGCGCTTCGATCGAGTCCTGGAAGCGGTCGAGCATGGCGTCGAAGGTGTCGCCGAGTTCACGGAGTTCGTCGCGTGGGCCGCCAAGGGCGAGACGCTGGTCGAGGCGGTCGTCGGACGCGAGCCGAGCCGCATCGGTGACGGCCTGGATCGGCTGCAGCAGCCGGCGGGCAGCCAGCCAACCGAGCGATGTTGCGACGAGCGTGGTGCCGACGATCGCGAGAAGGTATTTGCCGGCAAGCCGGTCCAAAATGGAGTCAGCGGCGCCGGGCGCCAGCGTGTCGTGCAGGTAGGTGGAGAGCAGCAGGTAGCTGACGCCGAGCACGGCCGCCATCGACAGCACGAACACGAGCGCGTAGATCGCGACCAGGCGCGTGCGCAGCGTGAGGCGGACGGTTCGCGGCGCCGCTGCTTCGGCGCGCGGATCCCTCCGTTTGGTCATCGCGGTCAGATCCGGTATCCCGCGCCGCGAACGGTCTCGATCGTCGATGGATCACCGAGTTTGCGCCGCAGGGTCACGATCACCATGCGCACGGTGTTGGTGAACGGGTCGACGTTCTCGTCCCACACGCGCTCCAGGAGCTGCTCGCTCGACACGACCGCGCCGTCGGCGGCCATGAGTTCCTGCAGCACCCCGAACTCCTTGAGGGAGAGATCGAGCGGCCGGCCAGCACGTGTGGCGAGGTGACGACCGGGATCGAGTTCGAGGTCGCCACGGACCAGGATGGTGGGCCGGACCTCGCCGGTGCGTCGGGCCAGCGCGCCGATCCGGGCGACGAGTTCAGCGAACTTGAACGGCTTGGCGAGATAGTCGTCCGCGCCGAGCGCCAGGCCCTCGACCAGGTCATCGGTGCCGCGTGCCGCCGTCAGCATGAGGATCTTCTGATCGGGCTGCTCGGCGTTGATCGTGCGACACACATCGTCGCCGTGCATCTTGGGCAGATCGCGATCCAGCACGATCACGTCGTACGGATTGATCCGTGCCTTGTAGAGCCCTGCTTCGCCGTCGGCCGCGGTGTCGACCGCAGCGCCAGTGCGGCGCAGGCCGCGCGCCACGGCGTCCGCGATCTGCGGGTGGTCTTCAACGACGAGCACGCGCAACGTGGTCAGTACTCCTTGGCGGGCGACGTGGCCGATGCGGCGGGTGCGCCGGTCGGCTTCGCTTCGAGCTGGTCGCGGTCGCGGTCGGAACGACGCTTTCGGTCGCAGGCCTGCTGAAGTCGAAGCTCGTCGGCGGGCGACAGGCTCGGCGCGGCAGGGCCGGGCGCGCTCGGAGCCGCCTCGCTGCGCTCCTCGCTCGGCGTCAAGACCGGCGTCGACGCGGCCGGCGCCGCAGTGCGGGCAGCCTGGAGATCGTCGCCGAGCGCCGACACGCCGCTGAGCGCGAAGCCGAGCGTCGCAAGGCCGGTGCCGAGCAGCGCGGCGATGGTCATCGATCCAGTGCGTGCCTCCATGCCAGGGAAGCTAGTCCCGTCGGAGGCCGAGTAGCGCCAGTTCTGGCCCGTTCTCAGTAAACGCTCAGGAAGCAGGGTCGCCGACTGGACCGATGATGGAAGCGGCGAGTCGCCGGGTCGTCCGGCTGGTCGCCGCGGGGGATCAGGTCGCTGAGAAGACGACCAGCGCGACGACCAGGACGGTCGATCCAAGGATTGCCGTGCACCGCAGGTGCCCCAGAGGGGTTTGATCGGTCGCGCGGCGGTGGAGGTCGTACTCGTCGGCGGCGAGCCCGGTGATCGCCGCGGCTGCCGGGAGCACAGTGAGCGTGATCTCGTTTTGTGCGCCGGCGAGCGCAAGGACGACGAGTGCGGTTGCGGCGGCGAGAATCGAGCGCCAGACGGGCCGGGCCTGCCAATGCCACAAGGGCGCGGACTGCGTCGGAGCGAACGGGTGCATGCGGCATGGACGCTAGGTCGATGTGTGACCGCCATCACGCCCAATTGCGGGGGGCCCAACGGATGGTCGAGGGTGGCTGGCGGCGGATCGGGCGCCCGCCGTGTCGGCGGCCGGGCGTGCCTAAGCCCGTGCGGGCAAGACTCAGCGTCGGCTGCGGCGAAGCCGGGCCCTCGCGACGCCGACGACGGTGTGGCCGGAGCCCCTGCGGGCAAGACTGAGCGTCGGCTACGGCGAAGCCGGGCCCTCCACACCGAGGACGGCGGTGGCCGGAGCCCCTGCGGGCAAGACTCAGCGTCGGCTGCGGCGACGCCGGGCTCTCGCGACGACCAAATGGCGCCCAACGCCGCCCCGACACTGCACCTCAAAATGGGGTGTGAATTTGTCTGAGGGGTTCAGTACAAAACACACCCTATTTCCCAGTGCAATGCCCGTTGGCGCAGAACCACTCGGCGCCGACCTACCGGAGAGCGCCGACCCACCAGAGCGCCAAACGCGCGCCAACTCCCGAGAGCCACTCTCCTCCCTCGGTGTGAAATGGCCCGAGTGCGTCCCGTCCCCGCGCGGGCGACCTACGGCAGGCGCCCGACCAGCGTCATCGAGGCGCCGGCTCCAAGTACCAGCAAGAGGAGCGAGCCTCCGGCGAACATCGTGGTGACCTCGCGCAGCTCCTTGCGCTCGGCGACCTGCCGGCCAAGCGTCTCGTACACGCGGTCGAGCGCCGCAGCGTCCGGTGCGGCGAAGAACTCGCCACCAGACATCGCGGCGATCTGCCCAAGCGTCGTGCGGTCCGGCGGGACGCGCTGCTCGCGCACGGTGCCGTCCTTCTGGGTCGTCCGCAGGACACCCTGATCGGTGCCGAGCGCGACCGTGTAGATCCTCACGCCGGCCTTCTTCGCGGCCTGCGCGACCGGGATCGGATCCTGGCCACGGACCGACTCGCCGTCCGACAGCAAGATGATCGCGGCCGGCGCCGGCTTCCCGGTCTGGTTCGTCGGCCGCAGGACGGCCATGGCCCGCGCAAGCGCGTCGCCCGCGGCGGTGCTGCCGCCCGGCTCAAGTCGGTCGAGCTGGACCTTGACAGCCTCCCGATCGGTCGTCGGCGACTGCAGGAGCTGTACCTCGTGACTGAACGCGATAAGCCCGGTGCGAACGTCGTCCGGCACCATGTCGAGGAAGCGATTGCCAGCCTTCTTCGCAGCGGCCATCCGCCCGCCAGCGACGTCGTCGGCTTTCATCGAGCCCGACCGGTCGGTCACGAGCATCACCGACGCGCGCTCGATCTTCACGGTCGCCTCAGCCTTCGGCCGCGCGATCGCGAAGAGCAGCGCAGTGAACGCGAGCAGATAGAGCACCGGGCCCACGTGGCGCCGCAGGCCGGCGCGCTTCGGAACGACCGCCGGCATGAGCGGCGCCGTTGCGAACGCCTCGGCGCTCCGACTGCGACCGGACTCGTGCCGCACGTACGCCCAGATGGCGAGCGGGACGAGGACCAGTCCGATCAGGACCAGTGGTGCGACGAAGGTCATGGGATGCTCGGGAACGAGTCCGGCGTCGGCGTCGCGCTGTCTGTTTGCGAGCCTGCGGCAGTCGCAGTCGCGGGCCGCTCACCGAGGACGACGTCGATCTTCTGCTCGGCTCCGCCACGCTTCACCGTGAGCGTCACCGTGTCGTTCGGCTTCTTCTGGTCGAGCTTCTCGATCAGCGCGTCGGGGTCGGCGACGGCCTCTCCGTCGATTGCGGTGATCACGTCGCCGGTGCCGGGAGCGCCGCTCTGGAGGCCGGCTGTCGCGCCGGGGGCGCCGGGGGTCGTCTCGTACACGAGGGCACCCTCGTCGGTGGCGGTCGGCTGGAGCGACACACCCAGGTAAGGCCGCGCGATCGACTTGCCACTCACGAGCGCCGGGATCACGTCCCGCACCGTGTTCGAAGGAATCGCAAAGCCGATGCCGGTGTTCGACCCGGAGCCGGTCGCCGCGATCTGCGAGTTCACGCCGATCACGCGCCCGCGGCCATCGAGCAGTGGGCCGCCCGAATTGCCCGGGTTGATCGACGCGTCGGTCTGGATCACCTTGTCGATGCTGAACCCGTTCTGCGCCTTGATCTGGCGGCCAATGCCAGACACGATGCCGCTCGTTGCGGTGCGGTCCAGGCCGAGCGGATAGCCGATGGCGAGCACCTCATCGCCCGTCTTGACCGCGTCGGAGTCGGCGAGGCCGAGGACCGTGAGCTTCTTGACCGACGCCGGGTCGATCTTGACCACGGCGAGGTCGGCGGACACGTCGGTCCCGAGCACCTCGCCCTCCACGCTCTTGACGCCGTCGTCGAAGATCACGCGAACGGTGGTGGCACCTTCAACGACGTGCGCGTTCGTCACGATCGTGCCGTTCTGCGCGACGACGAAGCCCGTGCCGGAGGAGTCGCCCGTGCGGATCTGAACGACGCCCGACTGCACCTGGCGGTAGATCTCACCCGCACGCGTCTCCGGCGTGGAGCCGTTGACGACCGGCAGCGTGAGGGTCGCGACGGTGTTTTCGGAGTTGTCGAACGCGTTCTGGCCGACGACCACGCCGCCGAGCGCGATCACGCCGATCGACAGCAGGGTCGCAACGACCTTGAGTCCCGAGCGGTTCTTGCGCGGCGCCGGTGGCGGTGGCGGCGGTGGTGCCTGCTGGCGCGGCGCCTGCTGCGGCTCTGGTTCGAGCCAGCCGTGATCGCCGTCGCGGTTGGCATCTGCGCCCCAGAGAGAGCGGTTGGATCGGCCTGATGACATTCGAAGGGTCCGGTGCGGTGGCGGTGGCGGTGCCGGCACGCCCCACGCGTGCCGTTCATAGCCAGCACCATGCCAACCCGTGCGTCAACGCCGCGTAAGCCGCGAGCGCGGCGACGCGCCAAGGGCGGCCCGCCGTCGCTTTCCTACCCCCGTGCCGGTATCCCTCGGTCGCGGCTCGGGTCTGCGCCGATCAGCGAGGTTTGATCGTGTCCGGGTACGAGAGGCCGGTGACGTTGTCGAGTTCCCACGTGCGCGGGCTGCCGGGAAAGCCGGTCGAGGTCTCTCGGATCGTCAGGCCGGTCGTCGACGTCAGCGGGGCGTACTGGGAGACTCCGACGACGTTCTTGAACGGATCCGTCTGCAGCGTGTTCGACTTGACGTCGTACCGCGCGAAGGAGCCGGAGACGATCCTGACGAACATCCAGTGCAGGCGGCTCCCGACGAAGTCGAGCCCGGTCGGGTGGTTGCCCTCTTCGCCGCAGTGCGACTGGCGGATGAGGCGCCGGCTGCCTGAGGTCGACAGCAGTTCGACCGACGGCGTCCCGCACGACGCGGCGCTCGGGTTGATGTCTCGGATCTGACCGATCTGCTGACCGCGGAGCGCGAGCTGCTGGCCGCCCTTCGTCTTGGAGACGACACGGGCTGCTCCGCTGGCGGGCTTGTACAGCAGCGTCGTGGCCTCGTCGCCCGAGCCGGTCGGCTCAGCCTTCAGTCGCCACCGGCTGAAGGCCATCGCGCCGCGGTCCATGTCGCCCTCGACCTCGCCAGCGTTCGGACGGCTAACCCCTGCGAGCGCCGTTTCCTTCAGGGTGGCGAAGTCGTAGACGTACAGGTCGCAGGTGGCGACCAGCGGGCCACTGCACCGTGGGTAGACGGCGACCACGTGGCCGCTGCGATTCGTCCCGACGTGAGGCCGTGCCCACGTTGGCAGGGGGCCGGTGCCGACGATGGGCGTGGGGACGGCGCCCCCGCGTCCGGCCAGCAACGTGGTCTGCGTGCCTGCGGTTTGCGTCATCACGACGACGTCACCACGGGCCGACAGATGGCCATTGGAGGGCAGCGGGGCCACCGTGGTGAAGACGGGTGCGGCCGCAGCGGGACTCGCCAGCACGGCAGCGCCGATCGCCAAGCCGACCGCAGTGGGTCGCCACGGGCTCCTTGGGCCGGACTGGGAGGTGGTGCAACGGGTGAAACGGAGCATGGTGGAACCCTCGCCCGCGGTACAGCAGGGTGCATCCGCGAGACGCCCCCTGAAGCGCCCGTAGTTCGCCGCTACGCTACGGCCGCCTTGGCGAATCGTTCGCCCATCAGCGCGAGTGAGGCCCGCAGTTCGTCGCCCTCCATCACCTGCAATTCGGCGTCGAGTTCGAGGCTGGCCATGACGAGGTGCATCGCCAGCCAGTCGGGTGAACTCCCGGTGAGTCGCAGGATGGTGGCGTCCGGGCCATCGGCGATCGACTCCGCGTAGGCCGCGGGAATGCGGCGCACCGTCCGCTCCAGCGGCGCGCCCATCCGCACCACGGCGGAGAGCGCGTGCTCGTGCTCCCACGGCTTCATCATCTTCGCCATGTAGGCCTCGGCGCCGCCCTCCGGCTCGGCACGCGGCGGATATCGTCCGGCGAGGGTCGGCACGCCTTGGATGCGGTCCACGCGGAAGCTGCGCCAGTCGTCGCGGTCGTTATCCCACGCGAGTAGGTACCAGCGCTGGCCGCCGTGAGCGAGGCGAATCGGCTCGACCTTGCGCTTGGTCGGGGTGCCGTCGCCGGCGTGGTAGCCGAAGCGGACACGGTCGCGATCACGGCAGGCGCTCGACAGCACCGTCAGCACTTCAGCGCTGATGGTCGGCCCGCTGCGCGGCAGCGACACCGTGAAGCTCTGGATTGCCGACACCTTTCGGCGCACTCGGTCCGGGAGGATCTGCTCGAGCTTCGCGAGCGCGCGCACGGAACTCTCCTCGATTCCGCTGACCGAGCCGGCGGTCGCGCCGCGCAGGCCGACCGCGATCGCGACCGCCTCATCGTCGTCCAACAGCAGTGGCGGGAGCTCGGCGCCGGCACCGAGGCGATAGCCGCCGGCCAGCCCGCGGTCGGCGTCGACGGGGTACCCGATGCGGCGCAAGCGATCGATGTCGCGGCGAATCGTGCGCGGGGCGACGCCAAGGCGCTCGGCCAGCTCAGCGCCGGTCCAGTCGCGCCGCGTCTGCAACAGCGAAAGGAGGCGCAGCAGTCGTGCGGAGGTCTCGGCCATGGCCACACGTTGGCAGACGCTTAGGACCGGACCTGGCCTAAATCTTCGAGACGGTGGCCGCATGGTTTGTACGCAACCCGCCGTCATCGCCGCCTCAACGGCCGAGCGCATCGCCGACGCGGCGGCCAGACAGGCGGTGTACGCGTATCGCGGCGTGGTCGCGCCGACGCTGGACGACGACGTGATCGAGCCGTTCGTGCTGGACGCTCCGAGTGTCGTCCTCAACGACCTCGGCCAGCGCGTCGCGACGGCCCAAGCGTCCCGCGAGGCTGGTGGTTCGCGAACGGGCGACGCGTCGACGAGCCCGCGCGTGGGCGCTTTGCTCGACCGCTGGACCGGCGGCTACGACTGGGCGGCGCAGGAGGCCCGGCTCAACGCGGTGCCGCAGTTCACGACCACCATCGACGGTGCGCCGCTGCACTTCTTCCACGTCGAGTCGCCGCGGGCGTGCGCCCCTCCGATGCTGCTGCGCCACGAGTGGCCTGGTTCGATTTCCGCCTGCCTCGGGCTGATCGGCCCCCTGACCGACCCGGCCGCCCACGGGCTGGACCCGAAGCTGGCATGCGATGTGGTTATTCCCGCGCCTCCAGGCGTCCCGCTGTCGGGGCCGACCGACGATGACTGGTCGGTCGATCGGGTGGATCGGGCATTCACTGCGTTGATGGCACGCCTGCGATACGACGACTACCGGTCGCCTGAGGCCGGCGCCGCTCGTGTGCCGGGCGCGCGCTGCGCAGAGGCCACTTCGCCGGTGGCGGAACTCGCGCTGGTCGCGGGCTGCGCCGACGGACGCGGCCTCCCGGGCACCTACGACGACGACGATCTCCTCACCACGACCACGCTGCGCTGGCTCGCGCGCTCGGCCGCAGCGGTCTGAATTCAGCGGCCCCGCCCGCCTTCCTGCCCCTGCAAGCACTCCTGCATGGCCGAAGTCGGCGCGTGGGGAGGCCGATGAGGGGGAATGACCGTCGTCGACCCGTGCTACGTTGCGGCCTGCCGAGTCGCTGGGGTGTTCCCAGCGAGCGGGGGACCCAATTTCGTTGGGGCTAATCAACACTCATGTGTTGGGGCGCTGCTCTTTCTGCGCCAGCCCGTCAGCTAACCCCGCAGGCGTTCGAAAGAGGAATGCTCGTGAGGAACCCGATCCGTCGTGCGACTTTGGTCGCCGTCCTGGCGCTACTGAGCGCCACCCCGTCCGCGTACGCGGTACAAAACAGCGGTGGCGCGTCGACCAGTGGTGCGAGCGCTTCGAGCGCGGCCCCGGCGGGCGATGCCGGCTCCGCCGATCCGATTGTCGTGCAGCCGGTGGCGCTGACCTCGTCGCAGACCAAGAGCGTGCAGCGGCGCGTGAAGGTCAAGCCCGACGGCGCGCTCGGATCACGCACGCGCAAGGCGATCAAGCGGTACCAGACGGTGCAGAGCCTGACGCCGACGGGTCGCCCGAACGTCGAGACGCTGCGGGCGATGAAGCTCAAGATCGCCGACAAGCTTGAGGCCAAGCTCCGCGCTGAAGCCGCGGGCGCTCCGGCGACGGTGCCCGTCGCACTCGTCGAGCCGGGCACGGCCGCTGCGAAGGCGCTCGCCGCCGCCCGCACCGCGATCGGGACGCCCTACCGGTCGGGTGGCACCACGCTCGCCGGCTTCGACTGCTCTGGGCTCACGCTCTGGGCCTTCGGGCAGGCCGGCGTGAAGCTCCCGCGGGTGAGCTTCGACCAGTACAAGGTCGGCGTCGCGGTCCCCAAGGGCGAGATCCAGCCGGGTGACCTCGTCTTCTTCGACTCCAATGGTCCCGGCGCGTCGCATGTCGGGATCGCCGCAACCGCCACCACCGTGATCTCCTCGACTACCCGGGGCGTCATGGAACACACCATTGCCAGCGGATACTGGGCCGGCCACTACGTCGGCGCGCGTCGCGTGAGCGACGACGTCGCCGTCAAGGCCTCGGCCGCCACCGCCCGGTAGAAGCGGGCTCTGCCGGAGGTGGCGCGCTGCCGCCGCCCCGGCGCCTGCCACGCTCTGGGTCGTGGTTGCGCGCTCCGTCCTCCTCTTCGCCCTGGCGGCCGTCGCCGAGATCGGCGGGGCCTACCTCATGTGGATCGGGCTCAAGGACGGTCGCGGAGCGTGGGTCGTGGTCCTCGGAGGCGCGTCGTTGGTCGCCTATGGCGCCATCGCTGCCTTGCAGTCGTCGGATGAGTTCGGCCGCGTCCTCGCGGCTTACGGCGGGGTGTTCATCGTCGGATCGCTGCTCTGGGGCGTCGTTTTCGACGGGTTTCGCCCCGACCGCTACGACCTCACCGGCGCCGCGATCTGCCTGGTTGGCGTCGGCGTGATCATGTACGCGCCCGGACGCTGAGCCGCGACGGTTAGAAGGCCGGGACGATCGCTCCGCGGTACCGGTCCTTGATGAACGTCTTCACCGCTGGCGAGCGCAGGAGGCGCGCCAGCGTGCGGACGCGCGGGTCGTCGCGATCCTCAGCACGGACGACCAGCAGATTGACGGCGGGGTTGTCGCCTGCAGGCTCGACGAGGACGGCGTCGCTCGTGGCCGACAGGCCGGCCTCGAGGGCGTAGTTGCCGTTGATGAATGCCAGGTCGTGATCGTCGAGTGCGCGCGGGGTGCGTGACGCCTCGACCGCATCGAAGTCGAGTCGCTTGGGGTTCTTCACGACGTCGGCGAGCGCGATCGAGGGCGCCTGCGGGTCCTTGACCCCGATGAGGCCTCGCTCGGCGAGCAACCGAAGCGCCCGCGTGACGGTGACATCGTCCTTGGGAACCGCGACGCTCGCGCCGAGAGGGATCGCGGATGCTGTCTTGGTCGTATGCGAGTAGAGCCCGAGCGGCTCGATGTGAACGCCCGCCACCGAGACGAGCGGGGTTCCGAGTTTGGCGGCGGCCTTGGTCAGGAACGCGGGTGTCTGGAAGTAGTTGGCGTCGAGCGTCCCCTTGGCGAGGTCGACATTCGGAAGGACGTAGTCGGGGTACTCCACGACCTCGAGCTCCAGGCCGGCCTCGGCGGCGAGCGTGCGGTCGACGAAACGCAGGATCTCGGCGTGCGGCACGGGTGAGACCCCGACGCGCAGCGGTTCGGCGCCGGTGGTTGACCGACTGGGTCCGCCTGAGTCGCCACAGGAGACCAGGGCAAGGGCGAGGGTGAAGGCGAGCGCGGCGGTCAGCCAGGCCGCGATTCGCGCGGTGTGGCCGACCGTCGGCGCAGGATGGGAGGCGGGAGACGGTGTCATCCGGTGCCTCCAGTGTGCACGACGGCCGCGAGCGGGGTGGCGGCCCCGCTCGCGGCGCTGGCTAGGTGCTCTGTGGCGTCTCGGAGTTCGGGGTGAGGTTGAGCATGATCGCGTTGCCTTTGCCCGCGGTGAGGGGGCTGATCAGCCCGGTCAATCCGCCGCATCCGGCCAGGTTGCTGATCGCGAATGAGCCAGCGAGGGTGCCGCCCGTCTCCGGTTGGAAGGTCGGCGCCACCGACTTCAGGGCAATGCTCGATACCTGCTTGGCCTGGCAGTTGGCGCCGCCCGCGATCGTGATCCCGAAGAACGAGACGTTCGGGATGGTGATGCGCGCCATCTGGACGCCCTGAAGGACTCCGTTTTCGAGCGTGCCGACCAGCGGTGCCGTCGGCAGAATGAGCACCTTCGCAGTGACCGGCAGGAACCCGAGCGCTACGAGTGCGCCCGTCGACTCCTCGAGGAACAGGTCGGCGGAGAAGGCCGGCGACTCCGTGTCAAACGTGACGGCGTCGAGGCTCCCGACCAGCGGCAGTGAACCCTTCACGAGCGTCTTGAGCGTCGCCGCACCCTTGAGCGAGTACGAGAGCGCGGGCGGCGTGTCATCCGGCAGGGTGGTGAAGGTGACGTCGCCCTCGGAGGTGAGTTCCTCGTCGGGTGCGGAGGCGGGCGCAATCTTCAGCGTCAGCGTGTACTCGGTCTCGGGCTGCAGGCCCTCGACTGGCTGGCACGGGGAGCCGGACTCGGTGACCTTCTCCGGGCCGATGAACACGACCCAGCGGTAGGGGATCGCCGGACGAATCACGTCCGGGGCGCACACCGTGGCGGAGGTCGCCGTGATGTCCTGCACGGTGACG
Organism: Solirubrobacteraceae bacterium; assembly: GCA_032119595.1. GTDB lineage: Bacteria > Actinomycetota > Thermoleophilia > Solirubrobacterales > Solirubrobacteraceae > JAGIBJ01. Next base: position 1,340,221 of record JAUMBQ010000006.1, read on the forward strand.
GGAGGCGCGACGACGACGGCCTGCGTCCTGAAGGTCACGTCGCCCTCGTAGCGGAACGGGTCGCCGCTGGCGGGAACGTCGCCAACCTGGATGCTGACGGTGTAGACCGTGTTCGGCGTGAGACCGTCGATGCCCGCGCACAGCAGCCAATCCTCCGTGAGCTGCGTGGTGCCGCTGAACACCATCCAGCTCTGGATCACGTCCGGGCGCGCGCGGCTCAGGTCGGGACAGATCCAGGCAGTGGTCTGCGTGATGCGGGTCGCGTTGACGCCGCCCGCTCCCACCGCGTTCTCGCCAGCTACGACGGCCGCGTCCTGGTTCGGAGCGGGCTCGGCTACCGCCGCGATCGCGGCGGGTGCCGGCACGGCGAAGAGGGTCAGGGCGGCGGTGCCTGCGAGGGCGAGCCTCCGCAAGGTGCGCTGCGCGCTAGGGCGACGATGAAACCCGTGCATGGGATTCCTTCTGGACTCGGACAGTGGGACTCGCTGCGTCGGTCGGCCGACGTTCGGAGAAACGCGGCGCGAGGGGGACGTCCGGTACAGCACGTCCCAACGTTCCTCATGCGTCGCTACGTGTCAAGCAACTCCGTGACCTGGGTGAGCGGGGCCTTGCGGGCCTTGGTGCTCTCCGGGGAGTGGACAGGTGTTCACGTACCCCGGGGAGTTCCGCTCAACGCCCAAGAACGACAAAACCCCCGGCGAGGCGGGGGTCTTGAATATGGAGCTAAGGAGACTCGAACTCCTGACCTCTGCCATGCGAAGGCAGCGCTCTACCAGCTGAGCTATAGCCCCAAGGGACGCGTAGTCTAACCAACGAGCGCGGCAGGGTGCCGAGCGCTGGTGGCGAAGGTCACCGGTGCTGTCGGTTTCGCGCCCGAACGCCCCTTTCTCACCTTTATGAGCTTTCGTCGCCAGCTGTTCCTTTCGCTCGCCGTGCTGGTGCTCGTCCCCGCAGTGATCGCGTCGCTTGCCATCGGACGCGTCGTGCGCGCCAATGAGAACGCCAAGACCGACGCCAGGCTCGACTCGGCGTCGCGGGTGGGCAAGGTCCTCGTCGAGCAGCTCACGGTGCGTGCTGAGCGGCGCTCCGTCGGGCTGAAGGACGATGCGCAGTTCCGCGCGGCGCTGGCCACCGGAAATCGGTCGAAGATTGAGCAGGTGCTCCCGGGCGCGCTGAAGCGCCACCTGTTCGTCGGCGGCACCGTCGATCTCGGGGTCGGAACGCCGATCTCCAGCGGCGAGACGGAGGCCGTCGGTGTGGCGCGAGCGGAGGTTCCCCTCTCAGGCGGAGAGACGGCGCAGGTGGGCCTCGGATTCAGCACCGTGGAGTCCTTCGCCAATGAGGTCGAAGCGACGACGGGTGTGCCCGCAGCGATCGTTGCGACCGGCAATCGCGTCGTGCTGCGATCCCAAGCTTTCCCGTCAGAGAAATACGTGGCCTTTACGGGCGAAGGCACGCAGGCCAGCGAGCGCTGGCGCACGCGGCAGCTGCTCGTCCCCGCGCTCAGCGGCGGCGACTACCGCGCCGTCTTCGCCTCCAACCCCGGGCTGACCGCTGGGTCAGGCCTTGCGACGCGCCTCGTGCTCGCGGTGCTTGCGGCGTTCATCCTGGTCGGGGTCGCGATTGGCTGGCTGCTGCAGCGCGCGCTGACGGGCCGCATCGCGAGCTTCCTCGCGGCCGCCGATCGACTCGGTTCGGGTGACTTTGCGGCCGCGGCAGCGATCCCGGTGAAGGGCCGGGGCGAGTTCGCGACGCTTGGGCGCGCCTTCGTGGGGATGGCCCGTCAGCTCGAGCTGCGGGTCGATCAGCTTGAGCGGGAGCGCGGTCGCGTCCAGAGTTCACTGCTTCGCCTCGGCAAGGCGTTCGCGGCCAACCTCGACCGCGACACGCTCGTGGACCTCGTCGTGGAGTCCGCCGTCGATGGTCTCACCGCCGATTCCGGCCGTGCGTTGATGCCGACCGGCCCAGGGGGCGCGCCCGAGACTCGGGGCTCCGTCGGCGCGGTGTTGGATTCATGGGACGCCCTCGGCGAGGTCGAGCGCCGTGCCCTGGCGACGGGCACTTCGGCGGCTCTGACGCTTGGCGGTCTCCACGCGATCGCCGAGCCGATGCGCGTCGAGCGCGGCGAAGGTCCGATGGGCGTCATCTCCGTGGCGCGCACGCGGCCGTTCGAGCCCGACGAGCGCGAACTCCTGCGGTACCTGACTGAGCAGGCCGCGGTGTCGCTGCGCAATGTCGGCCGCCACGAGGATGTCGCGCGCGAGTCGATCACCGACGAACTCACCGGCCTCTTCAACCGGCGTCGGTTCGACGACGTGCTCACGCACGCGGCCGCGCGCGCGACCGCGACCGACCCGATCGCGCTCGTGATGCTCGACCTCGACCGCTTCAAAGTGATCAACGACACGCATGGCCATCCGTTCGGCGACACCGTGCTCAAGGCCGTCGCGAAGATCGTCCGCGACACGGCCCGCGAGCGCGACCTCCCGGCCCGCTACGGCGGCGAGGAACTCGCGGTCGTCCTGGCTACCGGCGACACCGAAGCGGCCCGGCACTTCGCAGAGCGCCTGCGCGAGGGCATCCAGGCCCTCAAGCTCGGCGACGATCGAACCGGGCCGGTCGAAGTCACCGCAAGCCTGGGTGTCGCGTCGCTGCCCGCGGACGGCGACGATGTCGGCGATCTTGTGCGAGCAGCGGACGAGGCCCTCTACCGCGCCAAGCGAGGCGGTCGGAACCGGGTGGAGACGCCCACCCCTGCCCAAGGGCCCGCCGGGGAGGTACGCTGACGTCATGGGCATCCTCGACGACGCCATTCGCGAGCACCTCGAGCTGAAACGACGCCACGGGGCCGACAGCCAAGAGGTCAGTCGCCAAGAGCGAGAGATCCTCGGTGGGGAGAGTTCTCCCACGGAGGCCTCGGCGGCCGCTGCCTATGAGCAGCCGGCCGCGCTCGACGTTCCTCCGGCCGCCATTCCCGAGCCGCTCGCCCCGGCCGAGCTGCCGGCCGACGAGGCCCCAGTCGCGCCTCCGGTCCCCGAGCCGCTCGCGGGTTCGCCACTCCTCAAGTCCGATCCGACGCGTCCCGTCGACGACCTGTTCCCGGGCACAGGCGAGCTCTTGGCGGCGGCGTCCGAGTCGCCACCCGCTGCGCCGTCCCGCCCGCTCGCGGCGCCGGCACCCTCTGGGGCCGACAGTGAAACTGCAGCGCGTTCGGGTGCACGTCGCCTGAGCGACGACGAACTCGCCGCGTGGCGTCGTCGGCTGAGTGAGCGCGCCGACCGCCTGGCTGCGCAGCGTCCGGGCACCGAACCGACTGCACCGTCTGCTCCCGCGGCCCCGGCGCCCTCGAAGGCGCCGCGCGAGCCGGAGCCGCCGAAGTACTGGTCTGGCAACACCACCGGCTCCGACGCCGGCGCCATCCCGCCCGCCACGCCTGCGGCGAAGGAGACGGCGCAGCACGCGCCGATCCATGATCCGGAACCGCCGGTCAGTGGCGTCCCAGTCGACTTCTTCGACGCCGCTGACGCTGCGGACGCCGCGTTTGCACCCGAGGCCGCGCCTGAACCCGTCGTCGACACCGAGCACGACGTGCTCGACGAGACGCCGGACTTCCTCGAGGAGACGCCCGAACACGACCGCATGTGGTTCGAGCAGCGTCCGCCTCGAGACTTCGACTTCGGGTAGGCCGCCCGCGGGCCGCTTCGGCCCCTGGTTTACGGCGATGGGTCGGTGCGAGGACCGAGTGATCTCGGCCTAGCGCTGGCGCGCGGCCAATGCGCGGCAGGTGGCCTGGATGCTGCGCCCGATGGTATGAAGCTCAGACGAAAGTCCAGGCGGTCTCAGGTTGACCGGTTTCCTGACCGATCTCGTGAGCGGACAGGGATTCTCCGCCCTCACCAAGCGGAGAACACCAGCTCTTGCCTCGGAGGGCAAGGACGCGCAAGGGCGGCTCGCAAGGGTCGCCCTTGCTGCTTTTGCGGCCGGACGGTTGGTGGGTCGACGGGTTGGGGGTGAGGGCCCTCCCTCCGGTCGGAGATTCCCCGCCTTGGGGCTGGTTGCTTTGGTTGGGTCTGGTTTGCGGGGAATACTCCCTGCGGGAGGGCCCTCACCCCCAACCCTGGCGGCTGGTGGGTTGGCGTCCGGCCGCTTTGCGCTGGCGGGCGGTTCTGGTGGGTTGAGGCGGGATGGCAGGCGGAGCGCGGGGTTTGCTTCCAAACAGGCCCAAAAGGGGCGATTTTGGAAGCAAGCCCCACCATCGGCGCCGCCGCCGGCGCCGCTTAGCGCCTGCGGCGCCGCTTAGCGCCTGCGGCGCCGCCGCAAGTCGGCCTGCTCGCGCGCGGCGGCGTAGGCGCCGGCGAGTCGCTCGGAGACGGCGACCGGTCCGGCGAGTTGCTCGGCGCGGGTTGCGGCCGCGAGGCCGGCGTCGTCGTCGCCGGCGAACGTGGTGATCAGCTGGGCCAAGGCTGCGGTCTGGCCCGGCGGGGCGACCGCGCCCTCCCCGAGGAGTTCCGGGAGTGCGCCGACGGCGGAGCCGACGGTCGGGAGGGCGGCGGCCATCGATTCCAGCGCCGATAGGCCGAACGTCTCATGCGCGACCGAGGTGGCGAGCCCGACGCGGGCGCGGGTTCTGAGGGCCGCAAGCGCGGTGTCATCGACTCGGCCGACGAAGATCGTGTTGCCGCGAAGGACCGGTCGGTGAGGCAGGAGGGCGAGGAGGTCGTCGCCCAAGAGCTCGTGGACTCGATCGATCTGCGACGGCGCGGGATGCGGCGGCGGCGGATGGCTCGCCGGCTGTGGACCGAGCGGACCGTACGACAACGGCTTCGGCGCGGCAGGCACGATGCGTGAAAGATCGGCCGGACCGGCATGGCGTTCAAGGGCGTCGCGTTCGGGCCCGTCGCCAGCGATCACGAGGGGCAGCGCCGCCGCATGGCACGCGTCTATCGCCGTGCGAAGATCCTTCTCCGGCGCGAGGCGAGACACCGCCAGGGCGAAGCTCCCCTGCGAGGCCGTCGAATGCTTCGCGACGTGGCCTGCCACTCCACCGACGACGTGCACCTGCGACGCGGACAGGTCGAGCCCCAAATCCACGAGGCGTGTGCGCGCCGCAGCGCTGGGCACGATCACGACATCGGCCAGGTCGATGACATCGGCCTGCCAGCGCGGCAGTGCGGCGGCGTACGCCATCACCTCGGGAAGGCTCCCGCGGCACCGGTGGCGCACGCCCGGAACCGGCCAGCTCGCGCGGCATTCGGTGCAGTCGCGGCCGTCCCGCACGGTCGTCGCGACGGCACACACCAGGCGGTAGTTATGGAGATGGACGACGACCGCCGCCCCGGCGGCTCGTGCGGCGCGCAGCGCGGCAGGCCCAAAGGTCGGGAAGAGATTGTGCGCGTGGACGAGGTCGGCGCCGGTGTGCGCGAGCCCCTCGGTGATCTGCGAGGCCCCAATGCCTCCGGCGATGAGCCCACGGGCGGCGTCGCGTGCGCCGATCGCCGTCGAGTCGCGCCGCAGCCACGAAACGCGCTCGCCGAGTCGCTCCTCAGCGAGATCGGCGAGCTGGGCCGCTGCGCGCTCCTCGCCTCCTGCGAAGCGGTAGTCGTGATGGAGCGCGAGCACGGTTGCGAGAGCGGTGCCGGTCACGTCTCCATGCTCCCATGCCCGGTCCGGGACCTGCTCGACTGGCTGCCGCGCCGCCGCCGCCAGGAGGTGAAACGCCCCCACGGATCCATTCACCCGAATTTCACACCAATTGATTCACGGGCACGCAACACATGAAACGAATGCGATGTTGCAAAAGCGACATTCCGCCCGGTACACCAGCGATATTTGGATGGTCGAGTTGGCGAGGCCTGCGTGAGGAATGCCGGTTCCGTTTCCAGGCTTGTCCTACGACGGTGGTCCCCGCTCCGCTGTTTCGACCGCCTCGCGATATCTCCCGCTCTTGACCGATGAACTACGATTCGGTGTGTGACGGCCTGTCCCCGTCACGGTCGGCGCGCTGCGGAAATGGCGCGATCCCCCCTGGCCACTCCGAACCCACCTGGCGTCCCGCGCCAAAGGAATACACACATCGTGAACTACCATGTCCCTGGCCGCAGCTCCGCAGCGCTGCGCCGTTTCGCATTGGCAGCAGTCCTCGGAGGAGTCGCACTGGCTCCTGCATCGGCCAGCGCCGCACTCGGCACCAATGGTGCCGCCACGCCCGTGATCACCTGGGGCGCGTGCGACGCGGCCCTCCTGGATCGCTTCCCGGCCGAGGACTACCCGTGGGTCGTCGACTATCAGTGCGGTACCGCGCGCGTTCCGGTCGACTACCGCAAGCCCTCCGGCGCGAAGATCGACATCGCGGTCTCCAAGCTTCCGGCGACGGGCCCTGGCCCGAAGGTCGGCAGCGTCTTCTTCAACCCGGGCGGCCCCGGTGCTCGCGGCCGCGGCACCACGATGCTCGCCACCCCGAAGCTCCGCGAGCGCTTCGACCTCATCGGCTTCGACCCGCGCGGCAGCGGTTCGACCACGGCGCCGGTTCGCTGCGCCGCCACGGCCGAGGAAGCAGCGACGCTCCTCGACCCCACCTTCCCGATCAACACGGTTCAGGAGGCGACGGCCCTCACCAAGGCCCAGCAGGGCGCGAAGGGCTGCGGCGCACGCACTCCCGCATCGACGCTCCTCCATATCTCGAGCGCCAACACCGCCCGCGACCTGGATCTCATGCGCAAGGCCGTCGGCGACCCGAAGCTCACGTACTTCTCCTTCTCCGCCGGCTCGATCATCGGTGAGACGTACGCCCAGCTCTTCCCGACCACCACGCGTGCGCTCGCGCTCGACAGTCCGCTGAACCCGGTCAAGTACATGACCGGTTCCACGTCCGCCGAAGGCAGCCAGCCGCTCGACCAGCGCATGAAGAGCTACGTCGGCACCAATGCCGCGATGACGTCCTTCCTCGCCGCGTGTGCCGCCAACCCCGACACCTGCGCCTTCACGACGCCGGGTGCGACGACGGCGACGCTCCGCACGAAGTTCAACGCGCTCCTGGCTCGCGTCCGCGCGAACAACGGCGTCGTCGTTGACCAGGGCGGCCCGGACGAGCACACGATCTCGTACCAGGACCTCGTCGAGATGATCTTCGGCGACCTGCAGTTCGGCATCTTCACGTCGCAGGACATCGCCGGCACGCTCGAGGCCGTCGACATCGCGAGCAAGAACGCCACGGCGACGATCCCGAGTGACGACCTTCAGGCGTTCCTCAAGGTGCTCTTCCGCAACCAGTGGGCTCCGACCGACACCAGTGACGCGTACAACGACAACTTCCTCGACGCGTTCAACGCCACGGTCTGCGCCGACACGAAGCACCCCACGTCGGGTTCGGTCTACGCGACCGCTGGCCGCACGGCCAACACCGAGGTGCCCGGATTCGGACCGTTCTGGATCTACACCACGTCGGCCTGCGCGTTCTGGCCCGTTGCCAACGACGTTGACCGCTACACCGGCCCGTGGACCGCGCGCCCCGCGAAGCCGATCCTGATGATCAGCAACAAGCTCGGCGACACGTCCTCGAACTACACGAACGCCATCTCGGCGGCGACGCTGACCGGCGCGCGACTGGTCGGCGTGAACGAGTACGGCCACACCACCTACAACCTCGCCAGCCAGTGCGCCAGCGACGTGGTCGACGACTACCTCATCTCGCTCGTCGTGCCGCCCGTCGGCTTCACGTGCGAGACCGACTTCCAGCCGTTCGACCCGTTCGACTCGGGCGAGGAAGCGGCGGTCGAAGGGATCGTCGGGGCCGGGTACGCCCGCGGCCTGAAGTAGCCCGAACCACTCTGTTGGGACAGACCCGGGGCCGCGGCGCGCAAGCGTCGCGGCCCCGTGGTCGTTCAGGGGGCGCTGCGGCCGGCGAGCGCCGGCCCGCGGCGTCCTACCAGCGGCCCTTCCAGGCGACCATCTGGGCGACCTCGCGGGTCTGGGCGCTGGAGATCTGGGTTGCGAGGGCCTTGATGGCGCGGCGCTCGCCGCGCAGGATCTCGCCGTTAGCCATCGCGATGGCGCCGTAGTGGTGGTCGGTCATCTGCTCGATGAACCGCGCGTCGAAGTGCTTGGCCTTCTTGAGCAATTCAAGGTCCATCGACATGCCCATCTGGTCCATCGTGGTGCCGAGCGTCACCGCGTCCTTGCTCATGGCGGTCTCGCCGGACCCGGAACCGGGCTCCACGTCCAGGGCGGTCGCGAAGCGCGTGAGGGTCTTGATCTCCTTCGTCTGCTCCTTGACGATCGCCTTGGCCAGCGTCTTCAGCTCGGCATGCTCGGCCCGCTTGACGGCGATCTTCGCCATCTCGACGGCCATCAGGTGGTGCGGCACCATCTGGCGGACGAATGCGCGGTCGACCTCGGGCCCGGCCCCGGACGGCGACGTAGGCGACGTCGCGGCGCTGGAGGGGGTGGTCGACTGGGCGTTGCCCTTGGATCCGTCGTCGCCGCACCCGGCGAGGACGCCGCTGAGCGCCAAGGGCAGCAGGACGAGGCCGGCCAAGGCGCGGCCTCGCAGGCTGGTCGAGGAGGTGGGACGGTTGCTATGCAGCATGCGTCGACTTTACGAATCGACGGCACGTGATGGGTCGGTTGGGTGAAGCAGCGGCGCGCGAGCCGCGCCGCTGCCAGCCAGACCTACGCCTTCTCGAGCAGGAGCGCGATGCCCTGGCCGCCGCCGATGCAGAGGCTGATGAGGCCGTAACGCTCGCCGGAGCGCTCCATCTCGGCAATGCACTTCACGGTGATGGCGGTACCCGACGCGCCGATCGGGTGGCCGAGGGCGATGGCGCCGCCGTTCGGGTTCACGCGGGCGTCGTCGTCGGCGAGACCGAGTTCGCGCATCACGGCGAGCGACTGCGCAGCGAACGCCTCATTGAGCTCGATCACGCCGATGTCGTCGAGCGCGACGCCCGTGCGCTCAAGCACCTTGCGGATCGCCGTTACCGGGCCGATGCCCATGATGTTCGGGTCGACGCCCGTCATCGCGTAGCCGAGGATCTTGGCCTTGACCGGCGCACCGAGTTCGGCGGCCTTGGCCTCGCTCATGAGCACGACGGCGGCGCCGGCGTCGTTGAGTCCCGATGCGTTGCCGGCGGTGACGGTGCCGTCTTCGCGCTTGAACGCGGGCTTCAGCTTCGCGAGCGCTTCGAGCGAGATGTCGCCGCGGATGTGCTCGTCGGTGTCGAAGACGACCTCGCCCTTGCGCGTCTTGATCGTGACGGGCGCGATCTGCTCCACGAATCGGCCCGCGTCGCGGGCCGCCGCAGCCTTCTGGTGTGAACGCATCGCGAACAGGTCCTGGTCTTCACGCGAGATGGTGTCGCGCACCGACAGGTTCTCGGCGGTGACGCCCATGTGGATCTTGCGGAACGGGTCGGTGAGGCCGCCGACGACCGGGTCGACCTGGCCCGTGTCGCCCATCCGCGCGCCCCAGCGGCCGGTCGGGTTCCAATACGGCGCCTGGCTCATCGACTCCGCGCCGCCAGCCAGGGCAACGTCGGCGTCGCCGGTCTGGATGTGCATCGTTGCCGTGATGATCGACTGCACGCCCGAGCCACAAAGGCGGTTGACGGTGAAGGCGGGCGTCTCCTGCGGCACGCCCGCGCCCATCGACACCACACGGCCCATGTACATGTCGTCGGTGTTGCTGTGGATCACGTTGCCGATCACCGTGTGCTCGATCTGCTCGGGCGTGATCCCGGAGCGCTCAATGGCAGCCTTCGCGGCCGTGATGCCAAGCGCCGTCGCAGCGACGTCCTTGAAGCCCTTGCCGTAGCTCCCGATCGGAGTGCGGGCAGCGGAGGTGATGACGACACCGGTCATGGCGGAGATCCTTGGGGCGAAGGGAGTGCGGTGCGCGCGAAGCGCGGAGAGCGGAGGCGACGCGCCGGCTGGTACCGCCGCGAACCAGCCCAAGGGTGCCGCACGGACGGCTCGCGGTGCAGTGCGGTTGGTCGAATCAGCCTCAAGGCGCCGCCGCTACGCGTCGACTCCCGAGGCATGACCGGTCGCCCCGTCTTTGTCGCCCAGGAGCCGCCGAGTGGCGGGCGCACCTCGGAGGTCGGCATCTTCGTCGGCGTGGTCGCTGGCATCGCAGCAGCATTCATCAGCATTGCGTTCGACCTGCCGATCCTGCTGATCCTGCCTGTGGCGATGCTGCTGGCGGCCTTCGTGGCCATGCAGTCCGTGATGCGTTCGCACTTCAAAGCCAAGACGGGCGTCGTCTTGTGCCCACGGTGTCGCCGCGAGCCGCGTAACGCGAGCGGTTGGTGCGCCGCATGCGATGCGGCCGTGACCTCAGCGCAAGTGGCGCCCGATCACCCACTCCATCGAATGCTCGCTGCGTTGTCGGCTCGAGATGTGGCGACGGCGTCGCAATACGTCGCTCCCCACGTGACGTCGCGCATGCCCAACGGCCGGACGGCCAGCGTCTCCCGCGCGGCCTGGCGGCGGGGAGCCGGGATGATGCTCTGGCTTTACCGCGCGGCACATCCCAGTATCTACACCCTCCATTCCGACCCTGCCGAGCCCGACATGGTGTGGTGCCGGTCGCAGGACTCTGCGAAGGGCCGTCTGTTCTTCCCGAACCTGGAGGGTCAGACGACCACGAAGTACCGGTTCACCGATGGTTTGGTCTCCGAGACGTACGCCTCGGAGATCCTCCCGCGAGCCTCGCCGAAGCCCTAGCCCACCGGCAGCGCCAGCCGATGCGTCTTGCCGATGCGCTCGGCGTCGGCTTCGGGGACTCGGGCTTCGGCCGCAAAGCGTGGCCAGTCGCGGACGGCGCCCGTGACCTCGCGGATCACGCGCTCGATGGTGCCGCGTGCGACGTTCGCCCCGGCTCCCACGGCGCGGAGGTCGGCCAGCGTGAAGCCATCACGCTTGCCGTTGATCGACATCTGATGCTGGGCCATCCAGCGGTTGGTGGGGTCGTAGCCGTAGGTGATGTCGTACGCGGGCGAGAGGCTCCAGGTGCCCGAGCGGTCCATGAGGAAGCTGATGTTCTTCACATGATCGTCCTGGTTGCGCGCGACGACGTTGAACACCATGCGCCGCAGCTGCTCTTCGCGGTCGGCGGCTGGAAGGCCGAGGCGCTTCATCACCAGGAACGCCTGCTCGTAGCCGTAGGCACCAGCGGCGTTGTAGTCGAAGTGCGCGAGGCCGCCGAGGGTCTGGGCGTGCAGCTTGTCGCCGCCGTCCGTCCGGTCGAATCGACGGGTCATGAAGTGGCGGCGTCCTCCTTCCTCGAGCAGGCGGCAGTCGCTCATCGTGATCCCAGCCGCAGCGGCCATCCGCGAGTAGGCGAACTCGATCGACCCGAACCCTTGGGGGTCGACGAGGCCATGATCGCCGTTGCGGGCGACGCCGTCGAACTTGATCAGCCACTGCTCGAAGCCGTCCGGCGCGGCGATCTGCCCTGAGCGCAGTTCGCCCGTTTGCGGGTTCCAGGCCACGACGGCCTTGGCTCGTGCGCCACCGGCTGAGGTCCCTACCGCGAGGATCTCATCGAGGGCCTCGGCCTCGCGACCCGGAGCGAGTGTGGTCTTCAGGCCGACGCGCTCCGACAGCACGCTTCCGGCGAGTTCCACCAGCGCTTCGAGGTCGATCGCCGTTCGCGGCTCTAGCCGAGGGGCATGCGATGGGAGGAACTCAAGGGCGCCCATGCCGCGAGTGCCTTGATAGCAAAGCCGCTCGATGACACTGAACGAGGACGGGTCGCGGCCCTGTCGAGCGAGCCACGCGTCGACGACTTGCGTGCCGTACCGGTCCGGTAGTGCATCGGCCAGGAGGCCAGGGAGCCCATGGAAGCTCTCGCGCGGGAGCGACGGAAACGTGTACGGCGCTTCGCGCAGCGGCATGGTGACGGGCGACAGCTCGATGCCGCTCTGCGTGAAGCCAGGGTCGTACTGAAAGACCGCGTACGGCCCCCCGTCCTCCAACGCGACCGCGCCGATGCTGGTGCCCCACAACCGCACGGTCGCCGTCTCGACGGCCATCAGGCCTCGTCCTGCGGGGATTCGTCGCCCCAGTTGAAGCGTGCTGGGCGTGGGCCACCTGAGCCGCGGCGATCAGGCGACGGCTGGCTTCGCCGCCCCGAGGCCCGCTGCCGACGGCGCCCTTCGCGTCGCACAAGGTCGACCGGGCTGGCGAGCGGCGGCGCGAGCAGCTGCTCCAAGCCATCCATCAGATCTAGTGCCCGAAGGATGCGAAGGAAGTTCGGCAGCGTGACCGACAGACCGGTTTCGGCGCGCTCCACCGTCGTCTTGGAGACGCCAGCTTCGGTTGCGAGGGCCTGCTGGGTGAGGTTGCGCGCGAGCCGCGTGGCGGCCAAGCGCGCGCCCACCTCGGCGAGGACCGCATCGTCGGTGAGGAGTCCAGAGATTCGCATTGCTCTTGAAAGGTCAGGAGAGGTGCGCAAAAGCGCCGTCTACTCGTGCTATTCCAAGAGTAAAGCACTCCGGGGGCGAGGTCGACGTAATGCGTGCATTGTCAAGAGTTCACCCTGATTGTGGCCTTTACTCCTGATAGGTCAAGAGTCTCTTCCGTCGAGATCTCCCACGCCCGAAGCCGAGCTGCGGGGTGACCGCAGGTCGCGGCGCTCGTCGTTTTGGCCGACAACGGGGTCACCCAAAGTTCAGGCGCGGCGCCACCGTCCCCCGGTAGCGTGGGCCCATGGACCCAATCGACATCCTCCTTCGCGGCACGCTCGCGTTGGACATCGTCGGGTGGGTGGTGCGCATCGTCGCGGTGATGGTGGTGCCGGTGAACCGGCGTCCATCGTCGGCGACGGCGTGGCTGATGCTGATCTTCCTGGTGCCGTACGTGGGGCTGATCGCGTTCCTGCTGATCGGCACGCCGAAGCTGCCGAAGGCGCGGCGCGCGAAGCAGCGGCAGGTCAACGCGCGGATACTGGAGCGCACCAAGGGCATGGATCACGTGCCCGTCGACGACCCCGGCCCGCCATGGCTGCAGTCGGTCGTGACCCTGAACCGCCAACTCGGGGCGATGCCGCTCGTCACCGGCAACAGCGCTTCGCTCATCGACGATTACGACGGCGCGATCCTCTCGATGGCCGAGGCCGTCGACGCCGCCCGTACCTACGTCCATTGCGAGTTCTACATCCTGTCGCTCGACACCGCGACGCAGCCGTTCTTCGACGCCATGGAGCGGGCCGTCGGGCGCGGGGTGCGGGTGCGGGTGATGTTCGACCACATCGGCTCGCTGCGATCGCCCGGCTATCGCAAGACAATCAAAGCGCTGCGTGCGATCGGCGTCGACTGGCAGCCAATGCTGCCCGTGCAGCCGTACAAAGGCAAGTACCAGCGCCCCGACCTGCGCAACCACCGCAAGCTCCTCGTGATCGACGGCGAGGTCGGCTTCATGGGCTCCCAGAACCTGATCCACCGCTCGTACAACAAGCGCGCGAACCGTCGCCGCGGCCTGCAGTGGCAGGAACTCATGGTGCGGCTCGAAGGCCCGATCGTGGGCGGCGTCGACGCGCTCTTCATCACCGACTGGTTCTCGGAGACCGACGAGATCCTCACCGGCGAAATCGGCGCCGGCGACCCCTCGCTCGCGCTCACGACGCTCGAGTGTCAGATCGTGCCGAGCGGCCCAGGCTTTGATGGCGAGAACAACCTCAAGCTCTTCAACTCGCTGATCTACAACGCCGAGCGCCGGCTCAGCATCGTGAGCCCGTACTTCGTGCCCGACGAGTCGCTGCTGGCCGCGGTCACGACCGCGTCCGAGCGTGGCGTCGACGTGGAGCTGTTCGTGTCGGCGATCGGCGACCAGCCGCTCGTATTCCACGCCCAGCGCTCCTATTACGAGGTGCTCCTGCGAGCTGGCGTGCGGATCTACCTGTACCCGGCGCCGTTCATCCTGCACGCCAAGCACGTGACCGTCGACGAGGAGGTCGCCGTGATCGGCTCGTCCAACATGGACATCCGCTCCTTCGAACTCAACCTCGAGGCCACCCTCCTTGTCAGTGGCTCAGACTTCACGAACGACCTGCGCCGCATCGAGGACGGTTACCGCGCCGTGAGTACGGAACTCACGCTCGGCGTGCACATGAGCCGCGCGTGGCCGGGCAAGGTCGTCGACAACCTCGCGAGGCTCACGAGCGCCCTGCAGTAGGAGAAGCCCAGAGAACGTGGGCGATCCACGCGGTTTCCGCGGAACGCCAAAGTACCACGACCACTTGGTAAGCGGCATTACACAGGTTTATCGCGTATTGGCTTGTCATGTGACCGCTGGCACACTAAGGTCGGCCTCGGCCTGAGTCCCACAGGCCGCGTCACCTTCGTCCCGAGGTCCAGGTCCATGTCTCTTTCGCGCACCGCGCTGCTCTCTGCAGCGGCCGCCGCAAGCTTCGCTGTCGCGGCTGCTCCAGCGCACGCCGGATCGATGATCGTGGGCTTTGATCCCGGTCAGCAAGCCGAGGCGCTCCCGGACGTCGTCGATGAGGTGGACGCCGCATCGGGCGGCACAGCAGTCGCCGGTGTCAACGCGCGCGTCCTCGACGTTCCCGGCTCCCTGGCGGCGGCGAAGGCAGCCCTGGCGGACGTGCCCGGCGTGCGGTACGTGGAGCCGAACCGGATCATGCGGATCAGCGAAGCCGTGGTCCCGAGCGACCCCAAGATGGTCGACCTGTTCGGCCTCAGCAACCTTGGTGGCAAGGCGGGCTTCACGCTCGATGCCGACATCGACGCACCCGAGGCCTGGGGGCAGATGGGCTTCCGGGCGGCCGGATGGCCGAAGCTTGGCGGCGCCAAGGTCGCGATCATTGACACCGGCATTTCGAAGGTGCAGCCCGATCTGCTCGGGAAGGTCGTCGCGTGCGGTCGCTACGAGACCAAGTTGTTCTTCAACATCCCGGTCGGCGGGTCGACGTTCTCCAGTGACTGTGGCGACGGCAACGGCCACGGGACACACGTCGCCGGCACGATCGGCGCGATCGCGAACAACGCCTACGGCGTCGCAGGTGTGGCGCCCAATGCTGAGCTGATCATCTGTCGTGGACTCACGGCGACCGGGTCTGGCACCACGGCTGACATTGCCAACTGCATCAACTGGGCCGCGTCGAAGGGTGCCGATGTGATCTCGATGAGTCTCGGAGGCGTCGGCGGAACCGCCATCCAGGACGCGGTCAAGAGGGCTTGGAACAACGGCAACGGCGCCCTAGTCGTCGCTGCTGCCGGCAACTCGGGCAACACGACCATCAGTTACCCCGCTGGCTACGCGGAGGCCATGAGCGTCGGCGCGACGACGTCCGCCGACACCCTCGCGACGTTCTCCCAGCGCAACGCCGACGTCGAGGTCTCAGCTCCGGGGCAGGCGATCATGTCGACCTGGCCTGGGACCGGCAACGCGTTCCGTGCGCTCTCCGGCACATCGATGGCGACGCCACACGTGGCCGGTGTCGCGGCGCTCGTGAAGGCGCAGAACCGCGCGCTGACGGCGGCGCAGGTGCGCGATCGCATCACGTCGACGGTCGACGACCTCGGCGTGGCCGGCCGCGACCCCTCCTTCGGCTTCGGCCGTGTGAACGCGGCACGCGCCGTCGGCGCCCCGCAGTAACAGGCTTGGCCGCCGGGCGCGAGAGCGCCCGGCGCTGCCAATCAGCGAATGAGGCGGACGTCGACCCCAAGGTCGAGCCCGGCCCACGCGCGATTTGCCGTCAGCACCGGCATCGAATGCTCTGCAGCGAGCGCGAGGCAGACGCGGTCGGCAAGCGAGAGGCCCAGCTCCCGGGTGTGCGCGTGAAGGCCCGCGGCCCGCTCGGCGACCTGCACCGTAAGTGGCTCTACCCGCATCAACGACGCAAGGGCCTGTCTCAGGGCTGGGTCGGTGACGCGCTGCGCAACCTCGACCCAGTTCACGGTGCTGATGCGCGCCGACGGCGTGCCGTCTTCCACGAAGCCATCAAACGCGTCGCTGACAATTCGGTCGCCTTCTTCGGCCTGCACGAACGCCAGGACGGCCGATGCATCGAGGATCACGGAGCGTCGGTGGCTGCTTCGCGCGCCGCTTCAGCGCGACGACCGCTGATCAGGTCGTCGACGCTCTCACCACTGGCCACGCTGCCTCGCAGACGCTCGACGAGTGCTGCCCGCTCGCGGCGCGCGTTCGTCACGCGGATGCCACTCCCGGTGTTCTCGAGGATCGCGGTGTCGCCGGGGCCGAGCCCGAGGGCGTCCCGCCACGCCCGCGGGACGATCAGTCGCCCGCGGTCGTCGACCGTCACCGTCTCGCGCGCCGAAGTGCCCATGGATTGAGTCTACCCCGCCGCAGTCGCTAAGTGGGACGCAGGATCGACGATGGGACGACTCGCCAAGCGTGGGTAGCACGATCACCGCGCGGTGAGCGGTGAGCGGCCATTTGGTGTCGCCCTGACAGCAACAAATGGCCGTTCACGCGTGGTCGGTTGGCCCGGTTGGTCCGGCTGGGACGGTTGGGACGAGGCGCACGACGACTGATTTGGAGGTTGGGGTGTTGCTTCGCTTTGCGACGCTTCTGAGTGGCACGAGGGGGTTGGTCTCGGGGTAGTAGGCGGCGGCGCAGCCGCGGGCCGTGGGGTAGGCGACGACGCGGAAGCCGTCGGCGCGGCGGACGGTGTCGTCGAAGGTGTCGGCGACAAGATCGACCATGGCGCCGTCCTGGATCCCGAGTGCCTCGAGGTCTGACGGGCGGACGAAGACGACGCGGCGGCCGTTCTTGATGCCGCGGTAGCGGTCATCCAGGCCGTAGATGGTCGTGTTGTACTGGTCGTGGGAGCGCAGGCTCTGAAGGAGCAGGTGGCCTTCGGGCACCACGATCGGCTCAAGGGGGTTGACCGTGAGCTGGGCCTTGCCGGACGGTGTCTGGAACGACTGTGAGTCGCGCGGCGGATGGGGCAGGACGAAGCCGCCGGGCCACGACACGCGGCGTTCGAAGTCCTCAAAGCCGGGCACGACCGCCTCGATCTGGCTGCGGATGACCGAGTAGTCGGCGGCCATCGCCTCCCACGGGATCGCGCGGACGGTTGCAGTGCGGGGGTCGACGGCGGCCGGTGGCCGCGTCGGCTGGATCGCGTCGCCGGTGGCACGCTCGGTCGCGCGTGACTCGGCCCGCTGGAGCGGACCGAGCGGCGGATCATCGGGTGCGCCGAGGGCGGCCCGGGCCAGGTCGCAGACGATTCGCACCTCGCTGCGCAGGTGCTCGGACGGCGGCGGGAGGTGGCCGCGGCTGCCATGCACCACGCTCATCGAGTCTTCGACGGTCACCGTCTGAACGCCCTTGCGACCCAAGCCCGAGGTTGGGCTCGATCCCGAGCCCGCCGGATACTCGTCGCGGTCGGTGCGGCCGAGCGTCGGAAGGATGAGCGCCTCGAGTCCAGTGATCACGTGCGACTGGTTGAGCTTCGTCGACACCTGCACGGTGAGTCGCGCGTTGGTGATCGCCTGCTCGGTCACCTTGCTGTCGGGCGTCGCCGAGATGAAGTTGCCGCCCATCGCCACGAACACCCGGAGTTCGCCGTCGCGCAGCGCATGGATCGTGTTGACGACATCCAGGCCGTCCTCGCGCGGGGGCTCGAAGCCGAATTTGGCTTGGAGGGCGTCGAGGAAGTTCGGAAGCGGCCGCTCCCAAATGCCCATCGTGCGGTCGCCCTGCACGTTGGAATGGCCGCGAACCGGGCAGAGGCCAGCACCCGGCTGGCCGATCTGGCCGCGCAGCAGCAGCAGGTTCGCGATCTCCTGGATGGTGGCGACGGCGTCGCGGTGCTGGGTGATGCCCATCGCCCAGCAGACGACGGTCCGCTTCGACGCCAGCAGGAGGTCTGACGCCGCCTCGATTTCCGCGCGTGTCAGCCCGGTGGTCGCTTCGGTCACGGCCCAGTCGATCGTCGCAAGTTCGTCGCGGAGGTTCGCGAATCCCTCGGTGCGCTCGTCGATGAATTCGTGGTCCAGCACCGTGCCGGGCGCCGCCTGGTCGGCCTGCAGCGCGAGGTGGTTGAAGGCTCGGAAGAGCGCGTGGTCGCCGCCGAGGCGCACCTGCAGGAAGCAGTCAGTGAGCTGTGTGCCGTGGCCAGTCAGTCCGCTGAGCTTCTGTGGGTTGTCGAAGCGCGCAAGGCCGGCCTCGGGGAGCGGATTGATGGTGAGGATCTTCGCGCCACGGTGCTTGGCCTCCTCCAGGGTGGTGAGCATCCGCGGGTGGTTGGTGCCCGGATTCTGGCCGGCGACCACGATCAGCTCCGCCTGGACGAGGTCGCTCATCGTGACCGATCCCTTGCCGATCCCGATCACGTCGAGCAGGCCGATGCTCGTCGACTCGTGGCACAGGTTCGAGCAGTCCGGGAGGTTGTTGGTGCCGAGCGCGCGGACGAGGAGTTGGTAGGCGAACGCGGCCTCGTTGCTGGTGCGGCCCGAGGTGTAGAAGGCGGCCTGGCCGGGGTCGTCCATGGCATGGAGTTCGCGGGCGATGATCGCGTAGGCGTCGTCCCATGAGATCGGCTCGTAGTGGCTGGCCCCGGGAGCGAGGTGCATCGGTTCGGTCAGCCGACCTTGCTGGCCGAGCCAATACCCCGAGCGCCCGCGCAGGTCGTCGATCGAATGGCGCGCAAAGAACGACCGTCCGATCCGCCGCTTCGTCGCCTCCTCGGCGACGGCCTTCACGCCGTTCTCGCAGAACTCCAGGTGGCCTGCGCCGCCGATCGGCTCAGGCCAGGCGCAGCCCGGGCAGTCAAAGCCGCCGGGTTGATTCATCTTCGAGAGGGTTCGCGCGGTCCTCGGCGCGCCGAGGTGCTTCATCGCCTGCTTCGCGATCGAGACCGTCGCCGGCATTCCGACCGCGTGGTCGGGCGGACCCTCGACTCGCAGGACGGCGGCGTCGTCGCCCACCTCGTGGTCGCGCGTGGTGCGCCCGCGTCCCAGGTGGTGCTCGCCGTCGCTCATGGCCCAAGGCTAGGGCGGTCGCAGGCGCCGCCAGGACGCGCCGGGCTGAAGTCGCTCGGGAGGCCGGAAGGCCGGAGGGGTGGAGGGCTGGCGCACCCGCCGAGTAGCGTGGCGGGGCATGGCCAGCGCATCGACTCGTCACCGCGTCGCGCGCGTTCACGCGACGGTGATGGATGCGAGCGGCGCCCGGCGCCGCAGCGAGCGCCTCGCGGGTGAGGAGCCGCTGGAAATTCGCGTGGCAGTGCCCGGTGGCGAGGTGGTCGCGACGACCGCGACGATGCGCACCCCGGGGCAGGACTTCGCCCTCGCCGCGGGCCTGCTCCACGCCGAGGGCGTGATCGCGCATGCGGGCGATGTCGCCAGCATCCGCTATTGCACCGACGTGGAGACCCAGCACTACAACGTCGTGACCGTCGACCTGCGTCGCGCGCCCCGCCGGGGCTTGGCACCCCGCGCGATCGGTTCGACGGCGAGCTGCGGCGTCTGCGGAACCGCTTCGATCGATGACCTCGGCGACTGGGTCCGCCCACTGACCGACGACGTGCGCGTCGACGTCGCGCTGCTCGCCTCGCTCCCCGAGCGCCTGCGGGCCGAGCAGCCGGTCTTCGATGAGACGGGCGGGCTGCACGCCGCCGGGCTGTTCGACCTCGCCGGGCGACCACTCGTCGTGCACGAGGACGTCGGCCGGCACAACGCGCTCGACAAGGTGATCGGCGACCGCTTCCTCGCCGGCGCGCTCCCGGCGTCCGGCGCGATCGCCGTGCTCTCCGGCCGCGTGTCGTTCGAACTCGTGCAGAAGGCGGTGGCCGCCGGTGTGCCGATCATCTGCGCGGTGTCGGCGCCGTCGAGCCTGGCCGTCGACACCGCGGACCGCCTCGGCCTGACCATCGCCGGCTTCGTGCGCGACGGGCGCGCGACGGTCTACACGCACCCAGAGCGCATCACGACGGGCTAACCCGGCCAGGCCTCATCGGCCCCGAGCAGCGCTGAGCGTCGGATTACCCACCCCAGAGGGGGGCATATTTCGACGTTCGGCCCGGGGCTGGCTAGCGCGCGGCGGCGCTGAGGAGCGCCGGGGAGAGGCGGGTGCGCTCGAGGTGTTCTTGGAGGAGGCGGAGGGCTTTGCCCTGCTTGCCGGCCTCGATGGTCGCGACGATCTCGCGATGCTCGGCGAGTACGCGCGCGGCCGTGGCGGCGTCGCCGGTGATCGCACCGCGGACCATGCGCTGCTGGCGGTCGCGGAGTGAGTCGTAGAGCGAGATGAGGATCGGATTCCCGGTCGCGGCGACGAGGACGCGGTGGAACTCGCGGTCGACATCGGAGAAGGCGCCGAGGTCGCCGGCATCCAGGTAGAGCTGCTGCTGGTCGCACACGGCGCGCATCTCGGCCGGAACCGACGGGTCGGGCCGCGCGATGGCCTGCTCGATGCCGTGGCGCTCGATCACCCAACGCGTCTCCATCACCGCCTCGATCTCCTCCCTCGACACGGGCACCACGAGTGCGCCGCGCTTGGGGTAGAGCCGCAGGAAGCCGAGCGATTCGAGCTGGACGAACGCTTCGCGCACGGGCGTCCGACTCACGCCCAGTTGCTCGGCGATCTGGCCTTCGCTGAGCATCGTGCCGTCGGCGTACTCGCCGGAGAACACGCGGTCGCGCACGAACTCGCGGACGCGCTGCACGGCCGTCAGTGGAACGGGGGTTGCCATGCGCCCGATTCTGACCGCTCGTTGACAAAGATGCAACCGGTCGACAACATGCATGCAAGATGCATCCAAGCCCTTCGATCACTGCGCAGCAGCCCGTGGCCCCGGCTTCGGGGCTGTCGCGTGGCGCCTGGCTGGCCTGGGGCATCGCCGCGGTGGGGTACCTCCTGGCGATCTTCCACCGGATGTCGCTGGGCGTTGCCGCCTTGGATGCCGAGGGCCGCCTGCAAGTTGGAGCCGGTTCGGTAGCGGCGCTCTCGGTCGTCGGGCTGACCGCGTACCTCGCGTTCCAGGTGCCAGCGGGGCTGGTCTCCGACCGCATCGGACCGCGCCGCGGACTCGCGATCGGCCTCGCCGTGATCGCCGCGGGCGAAGCGCTGTTTGCGTTCAGCACGCAGCTTCCGCTGTCGCTGGTCGGCCGCGGGCTCGTCGGTGCGGGCGACGCGTTCATCTTCCTCAACGTCTTGCGCATCGCCGCGCACTGGTTCCCCCGCGAGCGCTTCGCGACCATGACCGCTGCGACCGCAACCATCGGCGCGGTCGGCCAGGTCGTCAGCACGGTGCCGCTCAACCGCTCCCTCGATGGCCTCGGCTGGTCGGCGACGTTTGCGATGGCATCGGGTGCGACGTTCGCGATTGCGGTCGGTCTTCTCCTCTTCCTCCGCGAGCACCCGCCGACGCACGTCGCGCCGCCGCGGCGCGAACACCCGCCAATCTTGGTGAGCCTTCGTCGAAGCTGGGCTCGTCCGGCCACCCGTGACGGCTTCTGGGTGCACTTCACCTCGATGGCGCCGTTCGTCGTCGTAACCGGGCTCTGGGGTGCGCCGATCCTCGTCGACGCGCAGGGCATGTCGCGGGCCGACGCCAGCGCCGTGTTGCTCATCGCCGTGCTCGTCTCGGGCGTCTCAGCACTGCTGATCGGCGGCGCCGCGCGCCGCAATCCGGCCGGGCGCCATGCGCTCGCGATGCGGGTGAGTCTCGCGTCGATCGCCGCGCTCACGGTCCTCACCGTCACGCCCGCGTCGAGCATGCCGGCCGTGGGCTCCGTGATCTGCATCGCCGTGATTGCGGCCGCGATGGGAGCGGGCATGCTCGGCTTCGATCTCGCGCGCCGCACCGACGACGGCCAAGACGGCGCCAGCACCTCGGCGCTCGTGAACCTCGGTGGCTTCTCGGCGGCCATCGCGGGCGACGCCCTCGTCGCCGTCGCGCGCACCACCCTCGGCACCGAGAGCGGCCTCGTGCTGCTGCCGGTGCTCGCGATTGCGCTCTTCGGTGCGTGGCGACTCTCCCGTCGCCCGGGCTGGCAGCGTCGCAACCGCGGCTGGGGCGCCGTCGCGCCCGAGCATGCAGCGGCCAGTCGCGCGGCGGCGTAGCCCACATCGCGTAAGCGCTTCGGTCGGTGCGGCGGTGCGGCGGTACGGCGGTACGGCGGTACGGCGGTACGGCGGTGCGGCGGTGCAGCGGTACGGCGGTACGGCGGTACGGCGGTACGGCGGTGCGGCGGTGCAGCGGTGCAGCGGTCCAAGCGGTCCAAGCGGTCCAAGCGGTCCAAGCGGCCCAAGCGGCCGCAAGCTGCTCTGCGGTGCCCCCGCCCTCAGGTGTGCAGGTGCTCGCGCTCGCCCTGCGGGCTGAAGATCCCGATGACCTCGACCGGGCCGTCGATCGCGCCGAACCAGTGTGGGCGCAGGGTGGTGAATTCGACGGCGTCGCCCTCTTCGATGAGGTGCTCGTCGTCGCCGAGGAGGAGCCGGAGTCGCCCGCGCACGACGTAGAGCCATTCATGGCCGTCGTGAACGGGTCGGTCGGCAGGTGGCTCGAGCCGGGCGGCGCTGATGTTGATCTTGAAGGCCCGAAGCGCGGTGCCGGCGTGCGTGAGCGGCCACATGGTCATGTCGCCGAAGCGGATCGGCTCGTTCCGCACCCGTGGGTCCTGGGGCGGGGCGGACCCGAGGAGGTCGTCGGTGGTGACGCCAAGTGCTGGCGCGAGCGCGGCGATGTGGTCGAGGGCGAGGCGTCGCTTGCCGGACTCGAGTCGGCTCAGCGTCGACAGGTCGATGTTGGCCCGCTCGGCGACCTGCGCCAAGGTGAGGCCTTGTTCGGTGCGCAGCTCGCGCAGTCGCCTCCGGGCTCGGGCGTCGACGGGTTCGCTGTTTGCCGACATGGCAAATGAGGTTGGCAGATCTCCCGTCGCTTGTCACGGTGGGGGCATGGACGACTTCGACAGCGAGAACGCCCGCGCCTGGGCCGAGCGGTACGCCACCGGCAAGAAGATCTGGAGCGGCAATCCGAACGCGCTCTTGGTGCGCGAGGCGGAAGGCCTCCCTCCGGGCCGTGCGCTCGATATCGGCTGCGGCGAGGGCGGCGATGCGATCTGGCTGGCGCGGCAGGGCTGGCAGGTCGTCGGGATCGACATTGCCCAGGGAGCGCTCGACCTCGCCGCCGAGCACGCGGCTGAGCAGGGCGTGGCCGACGCGATCTCCTGGGAGCGCCACGACCTCACCCGCACCACGCCGACCGGCCCGTTCGATCTGGTGTCGGCGTGCTACTTCCACTCGTGGATCGAGATGGACCGCGCGGGTGCGCTGCGTGCCGCGGCGGCCCTCGTCGCGCCTGGTGGGAACCTCCTGGTCGTCGGGCACGCCGGAGCGCCGTCCTGGGTCACCGACCCCAAGCACCTGGCGGCCAAGTTCCCGACGCCGGACGAGGTCCTCGCCGACCTCGCGCTGGACGACGAGTGGGAGGTCGTCACGAGCGAAGCCCGCGCCGAGGTGCCGATGAAGAACCCCGACGGCGAGCCCGCCATACGACCGGACAGCGTGCTTCGGGTCCGGCGCCACGGCTCCCCGGCCTAGCGGCTCGCTCGGTCTGAGCGGCCCCCAATCTCAGCGGAGGCTGTCTACCTTGGGCGGTCGTGCTCGCCTGCAATCGCAGACGTGAGCTGCAGGACCGCGCGTCTCGCGCGGTTCCGCAGCCCACGTCGGCTCGAGCGTCAGCCGACGGGCACCGGCGCGGGCGCGGTGTCGCCGGCAGCGGTCGCTTCGACGAAGGCGCGGGAGTCCTTCGATGAGATCGCGAACGCGGCGTACAGCGCGCCCGCGAACGCGAACGCGGCGCCCACGAGGAACGCGTTTTGGTAGCCATCGGTGAGCTGCTCCGGCGACGGGGCGCCGCCGTCGGGTAGCGAGCCGGACGCGACGGCAATCAGCACCGAGACGCCGAGGGCGCCGCCGACCTGCTGGACCGTGTTGATCAGTCCGGACGCCAGGCCAGCCTCCTCCGGCTTGGTCCCGGCGACGGCCGCGATCGTGACCGGCACGAACGAGAAGCCGAGGCCCGCCGCGGCGAGAATCGACGGCCCGAGGACGTCGCCCGCCCACGACCCACCGACCGAGACTCGCGAGAACCAGAGCAGGCCGCCGGTGATCAGCAGCATTCCGAGCACGAGCGGCAGCTTGAAGCCGATCTTGCTGACCATCGCCGACGCCGCACCCGCGCTGAGGATGATCACGATGCACAGCGGCAGGTACTCAAAGCCGGTACGCAAGGCGTCATGGCCGAGGATGTTCTGCAAGTAGAACGTGATGAAGAGGAACATCGAGAAGAGCGACGCGCCGATCAGCAGGCCGGTCACGTTCGCGCCGCGGAGGGTGCCGAGCCGGAAGATCGAGAGCGGCACGAGCGGGGCATGGTGGCGGTTCTCGATGATCACAAAGCCGACGACGAGCACCACGGAGAGCGCGAAGAGAGCGATCGTCTGGGCTGAGCCCCAGCCGACCGAATTCGCGTTGACGAGCGCGTAGATCAGCACGCCGATGCCGGCCGTGATCGTGACGGCGCCGGGAATGTCGAACGAGCGCGGTCCGTCGATCTCGGCGTGCGACTCGGGCAGCACTCGGGGCGCGGCGATCACGATGGCGGCCACGACTGGCACGTTCACGAGGAGCACGGCCTCCCAGCCGAACGCCTGGGTAAGGATGCCGCCGAGCAACACGCCCGCGGCCCCACCGAAGCCGGCGACGGCGCCCCAGACGCCGAGTGCCTTGTTTCGCTCTGCGCCCTCATCGAACGTGGTGGTCACGATCGAAAGGGCGGCCGGCGCGATCAGCGCGCCGCCGAAGCCCTGGAAGCCGCGGGCGATCACGAGCCACGCCGAGCTCTGCGCCAGGCCGCCGGCTAGCGATGCGAGGCCGAACACGATTGCGCCGATGATGAACAGCCGGCGGCGGCCGAGGAGGTCGGCGAGGCGCCCCCCGAGGAGCAGAAAGCCGCCGAAGGTGAGCGCGTAGGCGTTGAGCACCCACGTGACCGACTGCTGCGTGAAGTCGAGTTCGCGCTGGATCGACGGCAAGGCGACGTTCACGATCGACGCGTCGAGAACGATGATGAACTGGGTCATCGCCAGCAGGGCGAGAATCAGCCCTTTGCGCTGGTGATGCGCTGGAGTGGTGGTGGCGGTCATGCTGTGTCTTCCCCGGTAGCCCGTAAATCGCTGTTCTGGTCAATTGGTCCGGAAGACCAAATAGTTTGGACAGCCGAAGTAATATAGCCGGGGAGCGTCTGATCGTCCAGTCGCCTGAGTCGGCGCGAGGAGCCGCATGAGCCAGCAGCCCGCCGAAGTCACCCCAAAATCGCCCGAGCCTGTCGCGGCCGACCGGTCCGTCGAGCTGGCTGCGAGCGATCGGTCATCCGATCTCCTCGAGCTGATGCAGCTCTTCCCGCGCACGATTCTCGGCATGAGTCGGCACGTCGAGCAAATCAAGCCGGAGTTCGCGCGTGGCCTCGGGCCGCGCCATTCCGCCGCGCTGCACCGGATCAGTTTCGGTCCGATAACGGTCGGCACGCTCGCCAAGCGTCTCGACATCACGCTCTCGACGGCCAGCGGCGTCCTCGCCGACCTCGACCGCGCGGGGATCATCGCGCGCGCCGCCGACCCGGCCGATCGTCGGCGAACGATTGTCGACATTCATCCCGATCGCCGGGACGACGTGACCCGCTGGCTCGCCGCCCTCTCCCGCCCGCTCAACAGTGTGCTCGACCAGCTCACCGACGACGAGCGGGCGGCGTTCGTGAAGGCCATGGAGCTCTACGCCGAGGTCGTTTCACCCCAGGCCGAGGGCGGCGGCGCGGTGCCGATGGACTGCGTCGCGCAGTCACTGAACCGCCCGCTGAGCGAGCAGTAGACGCCGCGCCAGCGCCGCCTGTCCGGCGTCAGTGCGCGTGGTACTCGTGCACGAGGGCATGCCCCTTGCCGCGGCGCAGCAGCGCGCGGTTCACGAGGAATGCGAACGGGAACGCGATCACAAAGCCGCCGAGCATCGTCGCCCAGAACAGAGCTTCGTCGAGGTACGCGTCCATCGCGCCGGGCACGACGATCATGGTCACGTTCTCGACGATTTCCATGGTGGTGATCGAAAGCGTGTCGACCGCCAGGGCGATCGGCACGATGGCGCCGAGGGTCAGCCCCGCCTTCAGGAGTGGCAGCGACGTGAGTGCGTACCCGAAGAGGAACGCGAGCGACACGGCGAGCGCGATCGATGCGACGTCACCCCAGCCGAGTGCCGTGGCGATTACGAGCCCCAAGATCTCGCCGATCGCGCAGCCGGTCATGCAGTGGATCGTGGCGCTGACGCTCAGGCGATTCAGCGCGCGGGCGTCCTGGTCGCTGGCGTGCGCGTGGTCGTGCCCGGAGTCGGGCTGGTGATGTTCGGTGTGGGTCATGGGCGTCTCCTCGTATAGGGAGACGCTAGGCCCATCACGTTGGATGCACGACTCGCCGCAGCTCAGGCCTGCCCACCGCTTCCGACCTGCTGAAGGGCGCTGCGCAGGTGGCGTGCCATCCGGGCGTCGTCGATGCGTCGTCCGACGGGGACATGGTCGAGCGACAGGAACACGATCAGGAACGACCGCCCGGCCTTGTGGCCGACGAGTGCTGAGACGGAGGTGACGCGTTCGCCGCCGGGTGTGGGCTGGTTCGTCCACAGGCGATCGAGGTGGGCAGCGAGATGAACGCCGAGTTCGGCGTCGTGGCGACCGACCAGTGGAATCGTGAGCTGGATGTAGCGCCCAGTGGCCGTGACGACGCGCTCGTGCCACAGCATTTGGGAGGCAGGGCGTGGGTTGCGACGCTTGCTGATGCGGTCGGCCAACACCGGCGGCACCACCGCTCGCACGTGCGTCCGGTCACCCCTCCGCGGAGAGAGCCGCCCAGAGAAGACGGGAGTTTGAGGACTGGTCAGCGGGCTGCGGGGCATCGAGGGTGCCTCCTGCGTCGGGGGCCCGTCGAATGCTCGTGCCATTGGAAAGCCTCCCCATCGGACTTCGTTACGCCGAAGTCCGCGGGAAAACCCCTACCTCCTCCGCGTACGGCGCCCGTTGTGAGGGGTTCGGCAGGCTGAGAGGCTCCGCGGCATGTCGGGAACACAGGATGCGCAACCGTCGATCAGCGATCTCGTCGACCTGAGCGGACGCACCGCGTTCGTCACCGGCGGCGCGATGGGCATCGGGCTTGGGATCGCGAGGCGGCTGCACGAGGCCGGCGCAAACGTCGTGGTCGCGGATGTGGCCGAGGCCCGCGCGACGGTCGCCGACGAGCTCAACCAGCTGCGTCCCGGGTCGGCCCACGGCCAGCTCGTGGATGTCTCCAATGAGGCGCAGGTCCGGGCCGGGATCCAGGCGGCAGTCGCCACGTTCGGGGGCCTGGACATCGTGGTCAACAACGCCGGCATCTTCCCGACCGTGCCGCTCTCTGGCTTGGATCTCGACACGTTCAGGCGCGTGCTTGACGTGAATCTGGTCGGCCTCTACTTGGTCACCAAAGCCGCGTCCGAGGTGATGATCGAGCGCGGGCAGGGAGGGCGCATCGTGAACATCACCTCGATTGACGCCCTGCACCCGTCGATGATCGGCCTCTCGCACTACGACGCGTCCAAGCACGGCGCCTGGGGCTTCACCAAGAACGTCGCCCTCGAACTCGCGCCGCACAAGATCTGGGTCAACGCCATCGCCCCCGGCGGAGTCATCACCCCAGGCGTCGGCGACCTCTCGGGCGACATGCTCACCGCCTTCGCGGCCACCATCCCGATGCAGCGCATGGGGAACCCGGACGACATCGCTCGCGCCGCCCTGTTCCTCGCCAGCGACCTTGCCAGCTACATCACGGGCGAGCAGCTCGTCGTCGACGGCGGCAAGCTCCTCACGTAGCCGGCGGCACGAACAGGATCGGGACGGCCTGGTGGCGCAGCAGGGCGCGGCTTGCGCTGCCGATCAGGAAGCGCTCAAGGGGACCGTGGTCGTGGAAGCCGACGACGAGAAGGTCGGCGTCGACGCTGGCCTCGTTCAGCTCGTGCGCCGGACGCCCGATACCGACGACGCCGTGCAGGCCGTGCTCCTCGAGCAAGTGCGTCAGATTCCGTCGGGCCTGCTCCTGCTCCGCCTCCATCCCGTCGGCGGTATAGACGCCGGGGACGGCGCTGACCGGCACGACCGGCTCGACGATCTCGACCGCGCTGACGGAGGCGTCGTCGCGCTTGGAGAGTCGAAGCGCGTGCTGCACCGCCACCTCCGACGCCGCGGAGCCGTCGTACCCTACGACGATGCTGTGCAGCGGCTTGCCCGATCCGTGGCCGACGGCACTGACTGCCACCGGGCATGGCGCGTGCCGGAGCGCGCCCCAGATCGCTTCGCCGGCCAACACCCGCCCGGGGAATCCACGGCGCGACGACGCAACGACGATCAGGTCGGCGCCGGCGCCCTTGGCGACGTGCGCGAGCCCTTCTCCGAAGGATCGTGAACTCGTCGCGATGCCTTCGCAGCCTGGATGCAAGGCCACGAACCGGTCGACGATCGTTTGGCTGTCGGCGAGCATCGCGGCGGCGACGTCGCTGGTCCCCGCTTCCAGGAAGCCATCTCCAAGGCCGCAGATGTTGGAAACGATGAACGTCGCGCCGGGTTCGGCGAGGGTCTGGGCGAGTCCGTAGGCCTCGTCGTCCGCGGGGCGTCCGTCGATGCCGATCACGATGGTCTGGAACATGGCGTTCTCCTTGGTCATCTTCAGGCTATTGCCGGGGCGTGGAATGCGTGCGAGCCGCCTTGAGGAGCAGTCGCTGCTCGGCGCTGGCGACCAGCCGCCGCGTCTGGTCGACGACGTCGGCGTTGACCGAGATGGCGTCGATCCCGGCGCGCACGAGCAGGTCGGTGTACTCCGGGTGGACCGACGGCGCTTGGCCGCAGATCGATGTCTGGAGCCCGAGCGCGCCGGCGCGCGCGATGAGCTGCTGCACGTACTCGACGACAGCCGGGTCCCGCTCGTCGAAGGTGTCCGCGAGGAGGTCTGAGTCGCGGTCGACGCCGAGCAGGAGCTGGGTCAGGTCGTTCGTGCCGATCGAGATGCCGGCGATCCCAAGCCGCGCATACCGTTCGAGGTTGAAGAGCACCGACGGGACCTCGGCCATCACCCAGAGCTGGAACCCGCGACGCTGCATGAGCCCGCGCTGGTCGATCAGCGCCACACACTGCTTCAGCTCGCCAGCGGTGCGCACGAACGGCAGCATCATGTGCACGTTCGTATGCCCGCGGTCCCACAGGATCTGGAACGCGTCGAGTTCGAGATTGAAGACCTCCGGGTCGCGGACGTACCGCGCGGCGCCGCGCAGTCCGATCATCGGGTTTGCCTCGACCGGCTCAAAGCGCTCTCCGCCCTCAAGCCCGCGGAACTCGTTGGTGCGGAAGTCGATGGTGCGGTAGGTGATCGGACGAGGAGCGAACGCGACGGCGAACGTCTCGATCGCATCGGCCATCGCCTCCGACACCTCCGATCCTTGACCGCGCTCGAGCAGCAGGCGGGGGTGAACGCCACCGAGCGTCTCGAGCACCATGAGTTCGGCCCGCAGCAGTCCGACGCCATCGGCGTCGAGCGCGGACACCCGCGCCACCTGCGACGGCTCCGACATGTTCACGAGCACCTTGGTCCCGGTGGTCACGTGGGCGGGCTGCGGCGGCAGCGGCTGTACGGCCCCGTGGCCGACGACCGCGAGTTCGTAGCGCGCTGGCCGGCCGGGCAGCACCATCCCGCGGCCCGCATCGACCGTGACGGCCTCGCCATCGCGGAGCTTCTGCGTTGCGTCCCCGGTGCCGACGAGGCAGGGCACGCCGAGTTCGCGGGAGACGATCGCGGCGTGGCACGTCATGCCACCGGTGTCGGTCACGACCGCCGCCGCGCGGCGCAGCAGCGGCA
The DNA here is from genome assembly GCA_032119595.1 of Solirubrobacteraceae bacterium. Classification (GTDB taxonomy): domain Bacteria; phylum Actinomycetota; class Thermoleophilia; order Solirubrobacterales; family Solirubrobacteraceae; genus JAGIBJ01. The sequence continues at coordinate 1,370,124 of JAUMBQ010000006.1, forward strand.
CCCAGTCCGGTGTGGTCATGTGGGTCACGAGGACGTCGCCGTCGTTGAATTCAGGGTCGCCAGCGAGGTCGGTCACCAGGCGCACGACGCCGCTGCCGATGCCCGGAGCGGCACCGAGCCCGCGCACCAACGGCGCTGCTCCGGCCGCGTCGTCATCGATCGGCACGGTGTCGTCGTCGCTCATGGGTGTCCCGTCGCCACCAGACGCCGTCACCGGCCGCGACTGCAGCATCCAGACGCGTCCGCCGGCGTCAAACGCCCACTCGGTGTCCTGCGCGCTGCCGTAGTGCTCCTCGATCGTGATGCCGAGATCGGCCAGCGTCCGGACCTCCTCGTCGATCAGCACGCGGCGCGTCGCTTCAGCACCCTCGACCGCGCGGGTGACTGTGCCGCCGCCGGGCGCCGACTCGATCACGAGCTCCTTGTGGCGCACGTCGCTGGTCAGCACGGCGCGCGTGGCCTTGTCGACGACGTAGCGATCCGGCGACACGCTGCCGGACACCACGCTCTCGCCCAGCCCAAACGCGCCTTCGATCACGAGGCGATCGGTGCGGCCGCTGGATGGGTCGATCGTGAACATCACGCCCGCGCGGGTCGACTCGATCTGCGCCTGCACCACCACCGCGATGTCCATCTCGGCCTGCGGCAACCCCTCATTGGCGCGATAGAAGACGGTGCGTGCGCCGAAGAGCGAGGTCCAGCAGGCGCGGACGGCGACGATGAGATCCTCGGCGCCGCTCACATTCAGCAGCGTGCGGTTCATCCCGGCGAACGACGTCGAGCCGGTGTCCTCCGCGGTGGCCGACGAGCGGACCGCGACCGACACGTCGTCGCCAAGTTCGCGGTACGCCTCGATGATGCTGTCGCGCAGCCAGGCTGGCGTCGGAGCCTGGTCGAGGATCTCGCGGGCTGCCTCGGCGGCGCGAACGAGCGCGGCGCTGTCGTCGGGGTCGAGGCCAGCCATCGCGCGCACGAGCCGGGCTCGGACGCCGGTCTCCTCGCAGAACGTCGCGTAGGCGGGTGCGCCGACGACGAATCCGTCCGGGACCGGCACGCCGGCGAGCACCAGCTCACCGAGGTTCGCACCCTTGCCGCCGGCGAATGCGACGTCGTCGCGGCCGAGCTCGTCGAATCCGCGTACGACATCGGTGTCGGTGAGAGTCATGCCGCCAGGCTCGCTGACCCCGCGCGGGAAGTCCACCGGGCGCGGCCGAAGCCGTGTCCGTGAGAACTACGCGACCGCGCTCGCGCCTCGCGCAAGGCCACCGAACGCCGCGCCAGCGGGCTCGTCGGGTTGCCGGCGACCGGGCACGGTGGCAAGCTGTGCACTGACTTGCCACCGGGGACGCTCACGGTCCCGGGGGATGAGCACCATCCGCTCAAGCACGTCGGCATCCGTTCGCTCATCCCGTCCGGAGGCTGCGATGCGTTCCACCTCAAGGTTCAATGCTCCGACGCGTCGGACCCGGCTCACCAGGGCCGGTCCCGGTGGCCGCGCCATCCTCGCGGGGTCGGAAGCGCGCTTGACGATGCTCGACGTGTCCGACCTCTTCCGTTCTCTGCCCGACCAGGGGCTTGTCGCGACCGACCTCTCGGGGGTCATCTCGATGTGGTCCCCGGGGGCCACGGCGCTCACTGGCTGGCCCGAGATCGAGGCCGTGGGTCGCCCGCTGAGTTGGCTCGAGGTCCCCGAGTTTGAGGTCCCGGTCCAAGGGCTCGCCCTGCTTGCGGCCGCGCCCGCGCGCGGCTGGGCCTGGCGACGCTGCCAGAACGGCACGAGTCTGTGGTGTGAGTACACGCGCTTCGCGGTTCGCGACGGGGCGGGCGACGTCGCCGGCTATGCGGAGGCGTTCCGGACGCCGCCAGACCTTGGGGCGTCGTCGCGGGCCGTCAACGTTGCCGCTGCCGAGCTGTCGCGGCGTGCACATGAAATCGTCCAGGTCATTCGTGAGGGGCAGCCGCAGCGCAACGGCGCACACCGGGAGCTCAGCGAGCGCCAAGTCGAGATCCTCGAGTTGGTGGCCGAGGGCCTGAGCAACGCCGAGATCGCAAAGCGGCTGTTTCTCGCAGAAAACACCGTGAAATGGCACATGGCCAAGATCCTGCGGACCCTGGGCGTCGCGAACCGGGCGCAGGCCACGGCAACGCATCTCAGCGGCCAACGGACGCGTGGTCACTGACGCCTCCTGCGGCTACGTATGGCGCTGGGCGACTCCTGCTCGGCTGGCCCGTGAACCCCTCGGCCGCCATCCATCCGGGTCACCGCGGCGCGTCGACCTGACTGCCCCGGACCAGGCTGTGGTCGAGTGCGAATCGGACGAGTTCGGCTCGCGTCGTCAGGTCCAGCTTGCGGTTGATGGCCGACCGGTGATTCTCGACCGTTCGGACCGAGAGAAACAAACTCGTCCCGATCTCGCGGCTCGTGTGGCCGAGGACGGCGAGCTGGACGATGTCGAGTTCGCGCGGGGTCAGGCCGCCAGGCAGCTCGTCAGACATCGGCGGCGCGGCTGCGATCGCTGCGCCGATGCGAGGGCTGAGGTAGGTCTGGTCAAGACACGCAACGCGGACGGCCTCGACGAGGTCCTCGTCGGCGGCTTCCTTGAGCACGTAGCCGCTGGCGCCGGCTCGCATCGCGGCGACGGCGGAGGCTGGTGAGTTGTCCATCGTGAGCACCACGACGCGCGTGCTCGGCGAGTGATCACGAATGCGCGGAATCGCCTCGAGCGTTTGCGACGCGTGGGGCATGTTGAGGTCGAGCACGGCGACGTCCGGCTTGTGACCCATCGAAAACCGCACGGCCGATTCGGCGTCGCTCGCCTGCGCCACGACCTCGTACCCGTCGATCGACTCCAGAAGCGCCGCGACTGCCTGCCGCACGACGTGGTGATCGTCGGCGAGGAGGATTCTGGTCGTCCTTTCGGGCGAGAACGGGGTTTGCTCCATGCGCGAATCGTACGAACCCGGGTACTGCCCGATCGGATGGTCCGACCACCCGAACGGGTGGTCTGCGCGTGCCCACGTGGGGCGCTGGGAGCGGTTTGCTCGCGGCGGTAATCCGTTCAGGGGACAAGCACCGCGGCGCCCGAGAACCGTCCCGCGCGAAGGTCGTCGAGGGCTTGGTTTGCGTCGGTCAACGCGTAGCGCGTCACGTGCGTCTTCACGGGGACCTGCGCGGCGAGGTTCAGGAACTCGTGGCCGTCGTCGCGCGTGAGGTTGGCGACCGACCGAATCGTGCGCTCCTCCCACAGGTCGGCGTACGGGAAGCTGGGAATGTCGCTCATGTGGATGCCGCCGCATACGACGGTCCCGCCGGGGCCGACGGCTCGCAGCGCCTGCGGCACGAGGCTGCCGATCGGCGCGAAGATGATGGCGGCGTCGAGCGCTACTGGCGGTGGCTGCGACGACCCGCCGGCCCACGTGGCGCCGAGTTCACGGGCGAAGGCTTGGCCGGTCTCATCGCCGTCGCGGGTGAACGCGTAGACCTCCCGGCCCTGCGCGAGCGCGACCTGCACCAGGATGTGCGCGGCGGCGCCGAAGCCGTAGAGCCCGAGCCGTTTGGCGTCGCCGCAGAACCGCAGCGATCGATAGCCGATCAGGCCGGCGCACAGCAGCGGCGCGGCCTGGACGTCGTCGAACCCCTCCGGGATCGGGAAGCAGTACCGCTCGTCGGCGACCGCGTACTCAGCCATCCCGCCGTCGAGATCCCGTCCGGTGAACTGCGCGCGCTCGCAGAGGTTCTCCCGGCCCGCGCGGCATTGGCGGCATTCGCCGCACGTCCAGCCCAGCCACGGCACGCCGAAGCGCTCGCCGGTGGCCACGTCGGCGCCGACGATCTGGTGGCCGAGCACGCGCGGCGGCCGATCGATCGTCACCTCGCCGTCCAGGAGATGGAGGTCGGTCCGGCAGATGCCGCACGCCTTCACCTTCAGGAGTCGCTGGCCGGGCCCGGCTTGCGGCACGGGGAGTGTCGCTTCCCGCAGCGGCTCCCCAACGCCGTCGAACACCATCGCGCGCATGGTCGGCGGCGCGGCGGGCGTTACGGGCGGCGTCCCTACGGCGGGGTCGGTCATGCGAAGGAGCGTACGACGTGGTCTGCGCGGGCCCCGCGGGGTTGTCCGCAGGTGGTGCGCGGCGCTTCGCGGATGAACCAGGGGTGCACGGTCGCCAGGGTGAGTCCCATGACGCGACCGACGGCCTGCGCCGACTGATGCCGCTTCCTGCGGACGCCACCGAGGCCGCTCCCGCGGTCGATCCCGAGGTCGGCCTCCCGGCGCTGCTCGGGCAGCTCCACTCGCAATCGACCGGCCTCAGCGCCCGCGAGGCCGCACGACGACTGGCCCAATACGGGCCAAACGAGATCCGTCGCGAACAGCCGCAGCGCCATCTGAAGCAGTTCGTGGGTCAGCTCGTCGACCCGCTGGCGCTGCTGCTGTGGGCGGCGTCCGGGTTCGCGCTCGCGCAGGGCACGTACTCGGTGGCGGCGGTGATCGTGGCCGTGATCCTGCTCAACGCGGTGTTCGCGTTCGTGCAGGAGATGCAGGCCGAGAAGGCAACCGAGGCCCTCAAGCGATACCTCCCTGAGCATGCGCGGGTCCGGCGAGATGCTGCGGTGCTCGAGATCCCGGCCACCGAACTCGTACCGGGCGACGTGGTGCTGCTCACCGAAGGCGACCGGCTGTCGGCCGATGCGCGCTTGCTGAGCGGCTCGGTCGAACTCGACATCGCGGCGCTCACCGGCGAGTCGCAGGCGGTTGGGCGTCGGGCCCGGCCGGACGGCGCACGGGAGCCGACCGGCCCGCTGACCGAGGCCGAAGATCTCGTCTTTGCGGGCACGGCGTGCGTTGGCGGCGACGCTGAGGCGATCGTCTACGCGACGGGCATGGGCACGCAGCTCGGGAGGATCGCCGCGCTCACGCAGACGGTTGAGGTGGAGTCGAGCCCGCTTCAGGTGCAGGTGCGCCAGGCCGCCAAACTCATCGCGGCGTTTGCGGTGACGGCCGGCGTGGTGTTCATGGCGTTCGGCACGCTTGTGGCTGGGCTGCCGGCCGATGAGGCGCTTTCGTTCGCGATCGGGCTGCTCGTCGCCAATGTGCCTGAAGGCCTCTTGCCGACCATCACCCTGGCGCTTGCGATCGGTGTGCGGCGGATGGCGAAGCGCAAGGCCCTGGTGAAGCGGCTCGCGGCGGTCGAGACGCTCGGGTCGACGGACGTGATTTGCACCGACAAGACCGGGACGCTGACCGAGGGGCGGATGACCCTGCAGCACTGGTGGGCGCCGGGCGGCGGCGGAGCCACGACGGAGCTGTTGTGCACGGCCGTGCGCTGCAACAACGCGAGCGCGGTGCGTGGCAGCAAAGGCTGGGAGCAGAGCGGCGATCCGGGCGAGAGTGCGCTCCTCGTGGGCGCGGCAGCGGCGGGCTTCGACATTGCGGCGGCCTCGCTTGAGCGCGCTGAGCGGCGGCTGCGGTTGCTGCACTTCGACGCGCGCCGCAAGCGGATGACGACGCTCGACCGCGAAGGTGATCTCGGCGACGACGGCGATGGCGCCGGCGAGCGCGCCGGCGAGGTCGGTGAGCTGTGGTTGCATGCCAAAGGCGCGCCGCTGGAGCTGCTCGAGCGGTGCACCACGATCAGTGAGGGCGGCGAGGTACGCGAGCTGACGGAGGTCGACCGGCAGGCAGTCCGGGAGGCGGTCGACGGGTTCGCCGATGAGGGCTTGCGGGTCTTGGGTTTCGCGCATCGTCGCGCACGGCCCAGCGAGACCGATCCTGAGGTCGAGCGCGACGAGCTGGAGTCGGGGCTCACGTTCCTTGGCCTTTCGGCGATGGAGGACCCGCCGCGCGAGGGTGTGGCCGAGGCCGTCCTGCGGTGTCGCAATGCGGGTCTGCGGATCATCGTGATCACCGGCGACCACGGCGCCACCGCAGTCGCGATTGCCCGGCAGACGGGCATCGTGCACGGCGATCCGCTGGTCATCGAGGGGCCGGAGGTCGACCGGATGGCGCAAAAGGATCTGGACGCGCTGCTGCATGGCACGCCGGAGTTGATCGTCGCGCGCAGTAATCCGGAGACGAAGCTGCACATCGTGGAGTCGCTGCGGTCGCAGGGTCACACGGTCGCGATGACCGGCGATGGCGTGAACGACGCCCCGGCGCTGCGGCGGGCCGACATTGGGATCGCGATGGGGCTGTCAGGCACCGATGTGGCCCGTGAAGCCGCGGCGATGGTGCTCACCGACGACAGCTTCGCGTCGATTGCGGCGGCCGTCGAGGAGGGGCGGGTCGTCTACGACAACCTGCGCAAGTTCATCACCTACATCTTCGCCCACCTCACGCCCGAGGTCGTGCCGTTCCTCGTGTTCGCGCTCGCCGGCGGCCGGATTCCGCTGCCGCTAACCGCCCTGCAGATCCTCGCGATCGACCTTGGCACCGAGACCCTGCCGGCGCTCGCCCTCGGCCGTGAGCGGGCGGAGCCGGATGTGATGGATCGCCCGCCACGCGCGGCTGGGACTCGCCTGATCGACCGCGAGATGCTCGTGCGCGCGTGGCTCTGGCTGGGCCTCGTCGAAGCCTTCCTCGTGCTCGCCGCGTTCTTCTGGGTGCTCGACAAGGGCGGCTGGAGCCCTGGCGATCCGACCGGTCCTGGCACCCCGATGCACGAGGTCTACGTGAGCGCCACCACCATGACCTTCGCCGCGATCGTGGCCTGCCAGATCGGCGCTGGCATCGCCACCCGCAGCGCTCGCGCGTCGCTCCGCGAGATCGGCCTCTTCACCAACCCGCTGCTGCTCTGGGGCATCCTCTTCGAGGTCGTGTTCGCCGCCGCGGTGATCTATCTGCCGCCGCTCCAGGATCTCTTCGACACGACGGCCCTCCCCGCAACAGACCTCCTCGTCCTGCTCGTGATGCCGCCGATCGTTTGGGCCGCCGACGAGCTGCGGCGCCAGGCGATGCAGCGCAAGGCCGCGCGCAGCGCGGCGGGTCCGGAGGCCGCCGCGAAGGGCTAGGTCGATCCCTAGTCGAGCACAAGCATCACGACGGGTCGCGCTTCGGTGATGCCGCTGGTGATGGCCCGAAGCGCTCGTCGGCCCATGCGCGTGCAGCGGCCTGGTCGTCGCTCGCGACGGGGCCCAGCTCGGCGTCGAGCTCGCGCAGGTACTGCTCGACGGGCTCGACGTCCGCGTCGACGAGCGGCTTCACCGCGCCGAGCAACTCGATGCTCTCGAGCATCGCGTGGTGGGCAAGGCGCTCGTTCGTCATCTGGAGCGTGACGCGGTCGATGCCGCCGAGGGCCTCGGACACCGACACGATCTTCTTGGCGACGGTGTTGGGGTCGCCGATGAAGAGGGCGCCAGCCGGGCCGCGGGTGGCGTCGTAGCCGGCGCGGGTTACGGGCGGGAAGCCGCGTTCGCGGCCGATGCGGCCAAACATCTGCTCGTAGCCGGGGTAGAAGAGGTCGGCGGCCTGCTCGGTGGTCTCGGCCAGGAGGCCCGGCACGTGGATCGACACCTTGAGGTCGTCCGGAGCGTAGCCAGCGCGGCGACCTGCCTCGCGGTAAAGGTCGACGAGCGGCCGGAACCGGCGCGGTTCGCCGCCGATGATCGCGACCATGAGCGGCAGGCCGAGTGAGCCGGCTCGCACGAACGACTCGGGGCTGCCGCCGACGCCGAGCCAGATCGGGAGCTGCTCCTGGAGTGGCCGCGGGTACACGCCCTGGCCGGTGAGGGGCGCGCGATGCTTGCCGGACCAGGTCACGTTCGGGGTTGCGCGGATCGCCAGCAGGAGGTCGAGGTTCTCGGCGAAGAGCGAGTCGTAGTCCTGCAGGGCCAGGCCGAACAGCGGGAATGCCTCGGTAAACGAGCCGCGTCCGACGACCAGTTCGGCGCGCCCGCCGCTGATGAGGTCGAGCGTCGCGAACTGCTGGAACACACGCACGGGGTCGGCCGCGCTCAGCACCGTGACGGCGCTGTTGAGCCGGATCCGCTCGGTCCGCGCCGCAGCTGCAGCCAGGATCAGCGACGGCGCTGAATCCATGAAGTCCTGCCGGTGGTGCTCGCCCACCCCAAACGTGTCGAGCCCCACCCGGTCGGCCCGCTCCACCTCCTCCAAGAGGTGCGCCATCCGCTGCGCGGGCGCCACCGCCAGGCCCGTCTCCGGGTCCGTGACGGTCGAGACGAAGCTGTCGATACCGATCTGCATGAAGATCAGGCTAGCAGCAACCGGACCGCGGTCCGGTTAGAAGGGGACGGCAGATAGCCTTCCCCGCCACCGGCTGCCGTACCGGTACATGGTTGAATCGCCCGGTGCCCCTACGCCCCGTGTTCTCGCCCGTCGCTCTTGCGCTGGCGGCCCTCTCGGTGATGGCGCCGGCCGCCCAAGCCAGCTTCCCGGGCGCCAACGGGCCGATCTTCTTCAGTCAGTACACGGCGGAGCCGTTTCCGGGCGATCCGGACGACTTCGTAATCAGCGGTGACCTGCGATCGGTCGCTCCGGACGGCTCGGGCAACCGGGCGTTGACCGCGACGAAGGACGAGTCGGAGTCGGCGGCGGCGCCCTCGCCGGATGGTCGCCGGCTCGTGTTCGTCAACGGGCAGTCGCTCTGGACCAGCGCAATCGACGGCAGTGGCGCGACACTCCTCACCAAGCCCGAGTTCCACGCCGACAACCCGGCGTGGTCGCCAGATGGCCGGACCGTGGCCTTCTCCAGCGACGACATCGGGATCGTCGGCGTGAGCGTCGACGCTGCGGGCCGCGCCGTCGGGAAGCCCCGCACGCTGGTCCGTGCGAAACCGTGGCGGCCCGGTCGGCGCACCCTCGAAGCGCTCGGAGGGCCGCGGTTCATGCCCGACGGCTCGCTGCGGTACGCGCGGCTCCAGTTCGGTCTCGGCAAGCGGCTTACCGTTTCGACCTCGATCTGGCAGAGCAGCGCCGACGGCGGGAGTCCAGCGCGTGCGTTTCGCGGCTCCGGCGACGCGCGCACCATCCTGAACTTCGACCTCTCTCCCGATGGGACTCGAATCGCGTACCTCGCCACACCCAACTTTCACCGCGAGCTGCGCCGCGTCTTCGTCGCCAACGTTGATGGCACGGCCCCTCGCCTCCTGACGGTGGCCACCAGCGGCAGCTACTTCGGTGACCTCGCCTGGTCGCCCGACGGGACCTCACTCGTGGTTTCCGAGAATCGCAACAAAACCACCGATGGGGCACAGCTCCTGGTCGTCGATGCGATGACGGGCGTTCGACGCACGATCGTGCGCACCGAGGAGAGCCCGATCTACGAGACGAGCTGGGCGCCGCTGCCGACTGGCTGAGGCCGGAGGGCCACCGCCACGGCGGGGTTGGTCGTCCGCAGCGGATTGGGTTCATGCGTCTGCGTTGCGCGGCCGTTGATGGACTACGTTGCGATTCGATGGCTCCTGCGACCGAGACGAAGACCTGCCCGCAGTGCAACGCGGCCGTTCGGGAGTCGACACGCCGTTGTCGTCACTGCCGACACGAGTTCCAGGGCCCGGCGTTCGCTGGCTTGGGCGGCATCGCCGGATGGGTGCTGCTCGGCGCCCTCTGCCTGGGCTACGTCTGGCAAGCGACGCACTGAAGTCGCCCCACGGACCCCACGCCGGGCAGCCCGCACCGCGTAGCCGCCATCGTCCAACCCCAAAGGTGGCACGCCGGGCCACGCCGATCCGTACCGTTTCACTCTGCGATGTCGCGGCTGTCTCGTTCACCCCCAGTCATAGCCGACGGGGATCGACCGACGACGACCTACGCCGCCGCGCCGCCTATGGCGTCGCTGAGTGTGGGCTGGTTGAGAACAAGACCGCGAAGCAGGTCGTCGCCATGCTCGGCGAGCCGTACGAAAAGCAACCGATCGGTCGACCGCCGCTCGACTCCGTCTGCTGGCACTCACTGACCTCGCTGGATCCGCGCACGCCGCCTCGCCGGACACGATCACGTGGGAAAGCCGCGTGGGGCTAGCCGGCGCTGGCTCGAACGCTGGCAGCGACCTTCAGGTTGCTATCTCCGCCGACGGTTCAGCGCAACAAGGGCACGACGATCTGGCTTTCGCTCAACTAGGCCGTCAACGCGGGACTCACCTTCCGGCCGCCGAAGAACGGCCGGTCCGTCAACGGTACGAACGCGGGACCATCGCGACGCGCGAGTTTCGCTAAGCGGTCGGCGCTTGAGTTGGTAGGTCGCGTCGACCCCAAGCACAGAATGTGGTTTCGCCTACGGCTGCTCGACTGGCTGCGGAGTATCGGGCGCCTGAGGACGGATGATGATCGATCGCATCGCGATCACGTCGCCATTCACGGCGACTAGCAGCCGGAGGTCGTCGTCGTCCTTCTCGACGATGTCGAGCCAGACCGCGAAGGCGCTCGGGAAGCTGCGCGGGTGCTTCCAAGAAGCGTCGGCTGCAGTGACGGTCACGATCTCGCTGCCCAAAAGCCACATGTCGCGGTCGTCATCGACGCGCATCGCGTAGACGTCGATGATCGCATCTCCTGCGGTACCGGCATCGGCAACCGCCTCGACGTAGAGACCGCACTCTAGGTAGGCGGGAAGTTGGCCGACGAGGAAAGTTCCATCCGACGTTAGACCCAACCGAATGTCGCGAACAGTGCCGCCAGCGCCGACGTCCAGCGTCGGTACGTCGTGCAGCAGCAAGACGGTGTCGATATACATGAGCCCACAGTATCCGCGGCGAGCGGAAGAGCGCCAATACTGCGAGCCGAGAGCGGTCTAGGCGCTCCTGTCGAAATACTTAGCTTTGTGAACCGAGCGCATCAGCCTGCCGCTTGATGTCGGCGGCAGCTTCCCGCGGAAGGGCAGTCGAGCGCTCCAACCGAGCGTGCAGCGTACGCACCCGAGGCACGTCCCAGCGGTTGACGGGCTTTGCCCGCTCGGCTCCGGAGTCGTTGCGATCAGGGTTATTGCTCATAGCTCAGAAATCGTAGAGGTGAGGCCGGTCGACGCCTTGCAGGACTTCCTGCATGGAGTCAAATTTCCTCGGTTAGGACCGGTTCCCGATAGGTCTTAGGCGGTTGCGCGAGACACCCGACTATACCTCGTCGGGGCCGTTACTGGCGCCCGTGCTCGACAAAGAGACCAGAAGTCTGGGTATAGGGCGCGCGCCGTTCGAGGAAACTACCGCTTCGGGCTCACTCCGTCCAACCCGAAAGCCGAAGTCGGCGCCCACCCGGTTGAAGGGCGCCTCGACCCGCAGCGATTCCCGCGGTAGGTTCGGCCGATGGCCACCGCGCTCACCTTTTTCAACAACAAGGGAGGAGTCGGCAAAACGACGCTTGCATGCAATTTCGCAGCTTCTGAGGCTGCGGCTGGTAAGCGCGTTCTCATTCTGGACCTCGATCCGCAGTGCAACGCGACCCAGCTCGTGTTGGAAGATGATATGTGGGCCGAGATCTTCGAAGACCAGGAGACGTCCGAGTCTAAGTCCGTTATGGGGCTCCTCCGCTTGATGCGCGGCGGGGACTCGAGCCTCGATATCGAGGCCCTCAGTATTTGGGAGGCGAAACGCTTTGGGGTCTCAGTGGTCGCGGGGCATCCGTCTCTCTCGATCTTCGAGGACGTGCTGAGCGAATCGTGGACAAAGTTCAGAGGCGGTGAAGCCGGCGGCGCCCGACGCACCAACTGGCTTCGTACGTTTTGTGACCTCGTGTCGGATGACTTCGACGTCGTCGTCGTGGACGCCAGCCCAAGTCTCGGTGCGATCAACCGGACGGCGCTGATCGGAAGCGACGCCTTCATCACGCCTATGGCGGCGGATCTGTTCAGCCTCTACGCGCTCGACAACATCACGTTGTGGTTCGAGCGATGGCTCGCTGAGTACGACGCGGGTCGCTCAAATGCCGAGGGCAACTTGAAGGCGGCTGGACACGATGACCTGTTGCCTCGCTTGTTGCCGGTCAGGCAAGGCTTCATTGGGTACACGATCCAGCAGTATGTGAGTCGCGCGAGCGGCGACAACGCGCGCCGCAAGATCCAGGCTTACGACCAGCATCGCGATCAGATTCCCGAAAGGGCCAAGTCGCTGGCGGCTTTGTCCCGCTTCGGAACGGACCTTGATCTCGGCACTGTGCCCAACATGTTCTCGATGATCCCCCTCGCTCAGAGTCAGCACGCTCCGCTGAGCACGTTGGGCCGCGACGACGGCCTGCGGGGCGCGCAGTTCAGTCAGCACGAGCGTTACGTCGAACAGCTGGAAACGCTCTTTGACTTGATTTCGTCGAGGCTGACCGAAATCAGGTCTGCGTCTTCGTGACTCATTGGCCTTCGCACATGGTCGATCGGATAGCCTACGGGCAATGGGTCCTCTTCATCGGCAGCGGCGTTGCCGCCTCCTGTTCCAACAGGGCTGGGGCTAGTCCGCCCACCTGGGGCGATCTGCTTACCCGTCTCAAAGACCTCATCGCCGATCCGGTCGAGAAGGCTCACGGCGCGAAACTGATCACCAATCGGGAGTACCTCGGGGCGGCGGACCATATCCGACACCAGCTTTCCGACGAGCACAACTCGACTGGCTATTTCAAAGCCATCCAGAACGCCGTCGAGGGTCCTGCGGGCGACCGTTATGAGCCATCGAACTTCTACGACTCTTTGCTCGATCTGGACCCCCGCATCGTCTTTACTACGAACTACGACAAGTTGTTCGAGATGGCATCCCGTAACGCCTTCGCTAGTTTCGCCTACGACGCCACCGGTGTCAGCGACGAGATCCGAGGCGGCGGCTCTGTGCTCGTAAAGATTCACGGGACTACCGACGCAACGTCCGACGTGGTGTTGACTCGAACCGACTACGCAAAGATCGCGACGCGGGGCCGCGACGTTTTCGATGTGCTTCGAGCACTGAGCCTGACGTCGACGATTCTGTTTGTCGGCTACTCGCTCGACGACCCCGATATTCAGCTCGTTCTTCAGGCTGTCGGCCGCTCGGGGCTATCGCCGGAAGCGCACTTCATGCTCGCGCCCGAGCCCGAGAGCCCTTCTCGTGTACCCGTTTTCAAGGCTAGTTTCGGTGTCTCGATCGTGACGTATCCCGCGCCCGGGGGGAATCACGACGCGGCACAGCACGCGGTCGAGGAGCTGGTTTTGGCCGTGGCAGCGCGGCGGGCCGGCTCTCGCTAGGGGGCTGTGGTCTGACCGGCTCTCCGGCTAGCCCAGCAACGACGAACGTCTGCCTCGGCGTGTTGCTCGTCGTCCTGCTGTCCCTGGCCGCCATTCCCATTGGAAGCTCGCCGGTCTGGCGCAGCTCGCGCGCCTAGTGGTCCTCGTCGCGGGGTTTGTTCGCGGCGGAGGCAGAGCCGAGGGAGGCGCCGACGCGCTGACAGCGCCCCAGTAGTCGGCGTTCTGTTACTTGGAGTCGAAGAATCCGAACTGGAGACGGCAGACCCTGTCGGTGGAGGCCGATCGGCTTCCAAGGAGCGTTCATCTCGACACTACCCAGTCAAGATCAGCGTCGCCAATTGGCCAGGCTGCCGACCAACGGAGTCACCCAAGCTAAGAACTGCCCCGCGTTAAGCAACCGGCCCCGCCGCTCCCTACGACGGCGACATCCCGACGGCGTGGCTTTCAAGGAGATGCGCTAGGACGGCAGCAGTCCGCTCGATGATGTCGTCTCCTGGATCACCCTCGAGCAAGTCGATCTGAGCTGTCGCGCCCAAGGCGAGGTTCACTGAAAGAACACCGAGTACCTGACGCGGTGCGGTTGAGGAGAACATGGGGAGCGCCTTGACGTACGAGTAGCGCTGCCGGCTCTTCTTGACCAAGTCGAAGTCCATTCCGAGACGGATGTCCTTCGGTAGCGACGACCAAGACTTGTTCTTCGCTGACTTGTACGTGGCCAAGTCGAAGTTGACTGCCACTGGCGTTTCGTTCTGCCCCGCGTAGCCCACAAGGCCGCGCCCCTCTTCAAACGTCTCAAACATCTGCGTTTTCGGCGAGCTCCGCGCGCGTGCCGAGCGGCGGAACACAGTCCCCCGGTCGGTTCTGTGCGCGAGCCACAAATGGATACCAACTCCCGTCGTAATGTTGCACCTTGATGCCAATTGCTGGGCAGCCATTTGCAGAATACGTTGACTACCTTCGATCACCGGCAGCGGGGCTGATGCCCAGCTGATGTCGGAGATCGCCGCGCGGATATCGTCGGCCGCGCTGTCCATTCGCGTTTTCGCTGTGCCCGGCGAGAATGCGGCGGTGGACCAGCCCAACAGGTCGGTTGGCAGCTTGAGGTTCTCGGTTCCCTTCTCCGCGACCAAGAACGTTCGATGCCGTCCAAAGGCGCTGAGGGCCATACCTAGCTCGAGGATTACATTGTCTCGCGGAGCAAGAACGGTCGCGCCACGCGATTCAACCACGTCGTCCTTGCCGGCGACGATTACTGCTCCGTTGTAACGCCCGGGCGAAAGCTCCGTCTCTAGGCGCTCGAGGGTCAAATCACCGACAGTGAAAACGCCATCCTTCCAGACGACCAGATCGGCTTCGTCCTGGAGCCGCGCGCGCAGTAGGCGAGCCTCGGGCAAAACTTCCGAACTCGAAATAACGAACAGTCGAGGTCGGTAGCTAGAGCTGACGTGGGCCACGTCGAGCCAAGCTACTGGTGCCGCAGGACGCACTCCCCGGCCTCTCTCACTTCCCCGATCACATGAAACGGTGCCCCCTCGGCGAGGAAGCGCTTTGAGAGGTCTTTAGAAACGACCGCGAGCAACGGGCCCGAAGTTTGAGGATCGGCCACCAGCGTCGCAACGGCTGACAACGAAGGAATGTCCGGATCGAGCTTCACGCCGTCTCCAAGGTCGCGCCAATTCGCGTCGCCAAGGCCTGACACAACCTGCTCTTTGAGCATTGCGTCGACTCCTTGATGCGTGTTGAGCCGGGCGGTACGCACCATCCAGCCCATGCCTTTGGTTGCGGCAGTCAGGGCTCCAAGCAAGCCATAGCCGGTGATGTCGGTCACGGCTGCTATCGAGTCCGCGGGCAGGGCGGCAAGCCACTCGGCTGCCGTATGGTTTGTTTCTTCCATCGAACGAAGCGCTGCGTCCAGGCCGGGCGGAGCGAGGCCTGCTCGAACCCCTGCGATAAGTAGGCCGCTCCCCAGTGGCTTGTCTCCAATCACCAGCAGATCGCCAGGACGGGGAGCACGGAACGGAGCCCTGACCTTCGCGGTGCCGCCCATCGTGATCGTCATGTGTGACCTGCTCCCGCGCCGTGTATGACCGCCGGCTAGCGACAAGCCGAGATCGGTTAGGGCCGCGTGCAGTCCATCCACCAGATCTCGGGCGCGTCCGGACGTCAAATCCGCCTGCGTGACGCTCAGTGAGACGACAGCCCAGATTGGAGTCGCAAAACTTGCGTACAAGTCCGATGCCGCATGGCTAATCGCGATACGCCCAGCTTGGACTCCTGCGCCAAACGGCTCGATGGTGTCCGTCGTGACGAACAACTGTTGGTCAGAAATGCTTGGGACCGCGTACGCGTCGTCCCAGCCTTCGGTTGCGGCGAGATCGAGGAGACCTTCGAGCCCGCGCCGGTCGAGCTTTCCCGCGCAACCGCGTCCCCACTCAGCCGAGTCCAAGGCCCATACCCTCGGCGAGATCTACCGCGGTCTCAGCGGCCGCAGTTGCGCCCGCGCCGAAAATGAATAGGCGCTCCTCGACGCGCTTCGAGGCGCTTTTCGGCAGCTGGGCTCGGCGGCTGAGGCGAACGCTCGCGTCGGCTCCGGCGAAGGCGTGGTCGATGTCAACATGACTCCCATTACTGACCAGTACGAGCGCTCCTCTGGAGGCCAATTCCGCAGCGAGTTTAGCCAATGCAAGTTGATCGCTCCAATCGAACCTTCTTGGCTGGTATCGGTCAAATACGCCGGAGCGCGGAGTCACATAGGCAGGATCGCAGTAGACAAGAACCCGACCGTCAATGCGTTGGAGAGCGTCAGCGTAAGATTCTGACGTCAGCTCGACGCCCTCCAATGCTTCTGAGACTCGGTTAAGCGCTCCCTCAACCTTCAGCGGTTCGAGGCTGCGAGCGCCACCGTACGGGACGTTGAACTCGCCCGCTCGATTCGTGCGGTAGATGCCTCCGTAAGCACAGCGATTCAAGTAGATGAAGGCTGCAGCTCGCCGCGTGGCATTGGTCTCGGTCCCGAAGGCTTTCCGTTCCAGATCGTAAGTGGCTCGCGAGTCTTCGAGGCCGACCAAGTGCTGGCGGACGTCTTCAGGTTCGTCTCGCACTGCCCGAAACGTCGCGATCAAATCCTTGTTGACATCACTGGCTTGGGCTCCGGCCCATGGGCCCCCAGAGAGCAAGACCGCACCACCACCGAGAAACGGTTCCACGTACTTGGCGGGCTGCCATTCGTGGGCCACCGCCGCCACTATGGGCGCGATCCATCGCTTTCCGCCAGGCCAGCGAAGAAATGGCAGCGCGCTAGCGCCAAGGACAGTCACGCGGGGGGCAACTCGGGGAGTACCGCCATCCCGGCATCCGCCGCGGCTCTCGCGGCTCGGCGCAAGCGATCCGAGATCTCGAGCTCGTCGAGATATGTCGCAACGGCCGGACTGACCAGGGTGCGCCACGACTCGTCGCCGGCGATCATCCGCCTTCGGAGGTCCGAACCTTCGAAGTCCTTCGCGTCTCGGTCCCAAAGGTTGACAACGTGGTAACCGGAGTCCTTCAGCAGTCTGATCTTGGCAACGTTCCACGAGTCGTAGGTTGTCGTGTAGACGGGGATCGCCCTGGGGACAAAATCCCCGAGTTCCTGCGGATCCTCGATTGGGAAGGGAACGATTGACCACCCTTCAAGGCCGAGATTGGCTTCGGTCAAAGCAATGTCGACCATCGTCAAACGCTCATGAAAGCTCATCGGGTTGGCGATCCGTTCCGATCGGTGGGCGGCTGCTTGGTCTTCGACTCTCCGAAGCAGGGCGGTCTGGAACTGGGTGATGCCGACGACGAGTTTGCGCGCGCCGGCTTGCTCGCAGGCTACGCGGACGTACTCCATATGGCCCAAATGGAACGGCTGAAACCGGCCGTGGACGGAGATTGTTGCGTTCATACTGTGCCGGCACCATACGCGCGGACAACTAGCTCAGACCAATTCTCGAACTCATCGACTCGATCGAGCACCTCATCGCTCGTTTCAAAACGGAGCTGCTGCAGAAACCCGCGTTCGCCGATAGTTATACCGGCCTGTGCCGATGGAACTACCTGGTACAGCAGCCCTAGATGCTGACGCGATATCTCCACTCGGTCGTCATAGAGAACCCCGAGCATTCGTAGCTCGGGCGGTTCTGTGAAACGAAGTTCTTCTCGAAGCTCTCGCTGGATAAAGTGCGCCGACAGGCTGAGGTCGAAGATACTCAGAAGGGGAGGCACGTCCTCGGGATTTAGGTGGCCGCCGAACAACGCCGAAAAATACCCATGTAGCCTATTTTCAGGGAGTCGGCGAGTTCGCTTGTGAGTAGCAATTCGACCGTCGCGTACGACTAGGAACTGCGATACCAGCTGGATGACATCCCATCGCTCCTCGGCTTCTCGTCGCCACATGGGATACGCGGAACTGAGCAACCTTGAGCTTTCGTCCAGCGTAAGACGGTGAACGCCAGGTCCCGGGATGTAGTCGTGAAGCTCGTCGGCTCCGAACACCATAATTTCTTCATCAAGGAGCGAGCGTTCTTGACGTGGTGCAACAAACTCCTGAAAACGGTGGGACCATGCGCGGAGGGCGAACACGCGGTGGTCTGTCCGCATGAACCGCGAGCCGTCCCCGTGGCGGACCAGATCGGTAGAGAGCTTGGCCTCGAGCGTCTTTTCGGGCGTCAAGCCGTGCGGTTCGATCAATCCTTGAGTGACGGCGCGGCGAATGATCTCTCCTACGGCCAGCGGCTCATTCGCTTGTTGCAACACGCTGACGGCCGCTTCGACGAAGGAGACTTTCGCGGCCATCCCGCCAACCTACATCTCGGTTCGGTGCCGCGCGACTCCCGGAGTTGTGCGAATAGAGTCGTCGCGGCACTAGCGAACGTGTTATCTAGAGGCCATTCAGTCGAGGATCAAAGCGGCTTGCTCGGCGTCGATGAGGTTTGTCTGATCCATCCGTGTCCTTTCGCTGGGCGCGTGCCGAGCCTGCTGCGTCACCAGGTGGGGATTTCCGCGTAGTCAACGGCGCGAACACCGGCGCCCGCTGGAGCCGGACGGGCCGCTGCTAATGCTTCACCGCGGCCTGCGCTCCAGCGGAAGCGTGATCTGGCGGCCACCCGCAGAGTTGCGGGACCCGCTGAGCGACGCGCGCGGAACCCCGCACACCGAAGTGGCCTGGTTTGGCAGCCCCCCAGAACGACGAAAGCCCCGCTTTCGCGGGGCTTTCTGAGGGATGGAGCCTATCGGGATCGAACCGATGACCCCCTGCTTGCAAAGCAGGTGCTCTGCCAGCTGAGCTAAGGCCCCTCGCGGCGATTGTAGAACGTGGGAGGCGGTCGGCGCAGCGAGCGTGGTTGGTTGGCGGTCTTGGGTGGGCGAATATTGGAGGCGCCGGGCGCATTTGGGCGGTGCGGCGCGGGGATGCTGGCGTCGATTCTTATCGTCAAGGCCTGGTGAGTGAGGGGCTGGCGTGGCAGTCTTGGCGCATGGCGGTGCTTGGGCTCACGCGGGTCAAGGACGATCGGAAGCTGTTCGAGCTCAAGGGCGTCGGGACGCTGCGCGACGGCGGCTGGCGCGACGGCGACAAGGTCGCGATGACCGCCGATGGCGTCGAATGGGAATGCCGCGGCGAGGGAATGCTGAAGCGGAACTACCTGGCGACGGACCCGGCGGGTGTGGTCGTGGGGCGTTACGTCGGCAAGACCTTCGGCACCGGCGGCGCGATGGAATGGGGCGGCGCCAGTTTGGCCCTGCGAAAGCCGAGTCTGTGGTCGAGCCGCTGGGAGCTGGTCGACCAGCAGCTGGTCCTCGCGGAGTTCCAGCCGAAAGGTCGCTCGGCTCGGCCGATGGAGGTCACGCTGCACGCCCAAGGCGTCCCGGATGGGCTGCTCATGTTCACGGTCTACGTGGTTCAGGCGCTGGTGCGTGCCGCCGCTGCCGCGTCTGCTGGCGGGGACGGCTGAGTCGGCGAGTCGATCCCTCGAAATTGGCGGTGCGGGAAGTCGGGGTTCTTTGGAACGGTCTTCGTCGCGAAGAACCAGGCCGGTGAAATCGACGGATCCTTCACCGGCTCGCTCTTCGGTGGCGGCGGCACCGTGACCTGGACGGGGCTCCCGGCCTGCAAGCTGCAGAAGACCGGCCTCTTCAGGGTGCGTTACCTGCTTATGGACGGCCGAGTGATCCTGTGTGAGTTCGCGCCCGGCGCAGGCGCCGACGCATACGCGGTGGTCCACCTGCGCCGCGAGGGCATCCCCGCCGGACTCGTGATGTTCGGGACGTACGTCGCTCGCGAGTTGCGGCGCCGACAGAGCCGGAGCGGCGGCTTCGGCGGCGGATCGTTTGAGTCCAGCGGCGGCGGTGGTGGTGGTGGCGGTGGTTGTGGTGGTGGCAGCTGAAGGGGCGCTCCGTAACGAATCCCTAATCATCGCCCCTAGGCAGCGGCCCGGCGCGCTGCCACATTCTCGGCATGATCGAACTCGCGAAGACGCTGGAGGTGACCGAGCTGGTCCTGGTGCAGGACGAGCACGACCGCACTCTGTTTTCGGTGCCCGGGGTCGGGACGATTCGCGCGGGTGGGTATTTCGGCGGCGGCGGCGCGACGATCACCGTCGGCGACGCGACCTGGGAATGCGGCGAACAGGGTCGACTCATCAAGCGGTATGTCGCGACCGACCGCACCGGCGCGACGCTCGCCACCTTCGCCGGGTCGAACGCCAAGCCCGGTCGGGGCACCATCCGCTGGAACGGACGACGCCTCGGCTTCAAGAGCACCGAGCGTGGCGTGAGGGCGCTGTCTGAGCGTGGCGTCGTGCATGCCGAGCTGACCGGCCAAGCCGATGGTGCTTGTCCCGTCCGGGGGCGACTGTTCACGAACGGCCTCCCACCGGAGCTGCTCCTCTTCGCGTTCTCCATCGCGCTGGCCCGCCAGCGTCATGCGACGCGCCGCGGAGCAGGCGCGACGGCCGGGGGCGGTGCCGCCTCGTCCGTCGGGTGCAGTGGCGGCGATGGCGGCGGTTCCATCGGATGCAGCGGGGGGAACAGCGGCTGCGGCGGCGGAAGCGGTGGAGGGGGCTGCGGCGGAGGAGGCTGCAGCGGCGGCTCGTAATCGACCGGCGCAGGGCGCCAAGCCCGCCGCTCACCTCCACCGGATTCACGCCTGTAGCTGACGCCCGAAACGGCTCAGGCGTCGGCCCGGCTCAGGCCTTGGCCGGGCTCAGGCGTCGGCCGGGCTCAGGCGAGCCGGTCGTAGAGTTCGGCCAGGCCGTAGAGCACGGCGCCAGCGGCGAAAACTCCGTTGGTCAGCTTGCTGCGTCGGCGGTCGGCGTCCGTCGGGAGCAACATGGCGTCGTCTGGTCGGCTGCCGGCTGACCACTGGCGCAGGTACTCGGCGGCGCGTTCGGCCCGCCTGTCGTGCGGGGCAAAGGGAAGCTGCGGAGGGAGCGGGACCTGGAAGTACGTCGTCGCGAAGACCGACGCGCCGACCATCGGCTTGCCGTCGACGCGGCGGAACTTCAGGCCGAGTTGGTCGGTCCGGAACTCGCGGATCTCGTCCCATCGCAGGCGGTGTCCGCCGAACACGTTGCGAATCCGGATGCCTTGGTCGTCGGCCTCGAGCATCGGCCGGAACGCGAAGCACCAGACGGCGACGGCCCCGGCCGCCAGGATCGCGACCCCGGCGACATTCCCCGCCACGAGGCCGTTCGCCTCACCGGCGACCAAACGCACGACGATGGAGAGGGCCGTGGCCGACAGCAGCAAGCTCCCCGCCGCGCCGAGCACGCGTACGAACACGCTCTTGCGCCAGACCTGGGCGCGCGCCGCGCCGACGGCCGACATCGACGGCGATGCAAAGGCACTCATGTCTCAGCACTCGGCTGGTGGCGCGCCAGCTAAACACGAGCTAGCCCGACGGCTGAGCTCAACCCGGGCGGGCCTGGGCCGCGAACGGCGCGAAAGCGCGCCCTTCAGCACTCAGGCTCGTCTGGACGGAGGCCTGGGGATGCTGATTCGGCCCGCCTGCGACCACGTCGCCACGCAGCGAATTGGTTGGTACTCGGTGTGCTGCCTGCCAAGCTCGCTTCATGGTTCAGCTGAGAAAGACAGCTGAGGTGCGCTCGGTTGAGTTGCTGCCAGCCGCTGGCAGCAACACGACCTACCTTCTTGCGGGCTTTGGATCGCTTCGCGTGGGCGGCTACTTCGGCGGGAAGGGGTCGACGTTCCGGATCGGCTCCACCACGTGGCGCTGCGATAGCCAGGGCCTGTTCGTTCGCAGTCTCCTTGCGCGCGGGTCGGCCGGGCGGACCGACGGACGGTTCACGACGGCTCGGCTTGGTCGAGGCAACGGCACCGTCGAATGGAAGGGCCGGGAGTACACCTGGCGGTCGGCTGGACGGCGCAAGGCGCGGTACTGGCTGATGGATGGCGACACGATGGTCTGCGCGTTCGCTTGTCGCGGCGCGGGCGCGAAGCCGATGATGGTCGCGTTTCCCGCGGCCGAGGATCTGCCTGGCGCGCTCGTGATGTTCGCGGTCGCCATCGCCTACGAACTCACCAAGCATCGCCGTGGCGTAACGAGCAGTTCGGGTGGTTCGGGCGACGGAGGAGACGGCTGCGGTGGCGGAGGAGACGGCGGCGGCAGTTGCGGTGGTGGCGGCTGCGGCGGTGGCGGGAGCTAGTCCGCACCCCGCCGCAACGGTGCTGGCCGCACCCAAACCCCGCGCGCGCGACAATGGGTGGGTGCCGCCCGCCACTGCGCTTATCGCGATTCCCACGCTCGGGCGGCCCGGGCAGCTCGACACCACGCTCGCCTCGGTCGTGCCGCAGGCGCGGGCGCGGGGGATCGAGGTGCTGGTCGTCGACGACGGACCCTCCGAAGCGACCCGTCTGGCGGCCGAACGCCACGGCGCCGCGTACCGCGAAGCGGGCGCCCCCGGCGGCCCAAACGCCGCGCGGAACCTCGCCTTTGCCGGCACCGACGCGCCCCTGGTGATCCTCCTCGACGACGACATCCGCGCCTGGCCGCACTGGCTCGACGAGCTGCTCGCCGCCCACGAGCGCGAACCGGCCGACGTCGCCGTGCTCGCCGGCCAGATCGTCCCCTGGCTGGACCCGGCCCACGCTCCCAAGACCTGCGGCCGCCACGGCGCGCCCGTCACCGAACTGCAGCTCGGCGACGAGGACAAGGACATTCGCCACGGCTGGAGCGCGAACATGGGCGTGCGCCGCGACTGGTGGGTCAAGGCCGGCCCGTTCGACGAAGCCCACGCCATCGGCGGCGACGAAGAGGAATGGGTCGACCGCGCCGCGGCCGCAGGCGGCCGCACGCGCTACATCGCCGCCGCGGGCGTCCAGCACGAGCGCGTCGGCACCGATGCGTCGCTGCGATCCCTCATGCGTGCCTCCCGATTCCGGGGCCGCAACCTGCGCCTCTTCGAGACCCAGCAGGGCCGCGCGCCAAGCCTGCAGGCGGAACTGAAGACGCTCGCCGCTTGTGTCGCACATGTGATCATCCGGCGTTGCCCGATGGGGCTGACGCTCGTCGCCCATAGCCTCGGGCGCGTGCAGCAGACCATTGCGCCCGCGCCGCCCCCAGCGCGCGTCGGCCTGAACGACTTCCTTTCGGGCCGCAGCGGCCACGTCGCCGGCAAGAAGGGCCAGCTCCTGCTGGTCGCCGACCGCCTGCTGGATCTCGTGCGCGCGCCGATCACGGCCGTCGAACAGCTCCGAGCCCGGCGGGTCCCGCGCCGCCGCATCCTGGCGCTCGCGATCGCGCGCGACCCAGCCGCGTTCGCGCCGATCGCCGCTGACCTGCAGTCCGGGCGCCACAGCATCGAACTCGACCTCCAGCCGATCGACGAGCGCGGCAAGTTCGAGCGCCTCTCGGCGATGCTCCAGGCCCACGACCTCACGGCCTACGACCACGTGCTGCTCGTCGACGATGACGTCGAACTCCCGCGCGGCTTCACCGATCGCCTGGTTTGGGCCGTCGAGCGGGCTGGCCTCGTGCTCGCGCAGCCCGCGCACCGTCGGCACTCGCACGCCGCGTGGCCGGTCACCCGTCGGCACCTCCTGCACGCGGCCCGCCGCACGCACTTCGTCGAGATCGGCCCCGTGACGCTCCTGCGCGGCCCGGCGCTCGAGCAGCTCGTGCCGTTCCCGGACGACCTCACCATGGGCTGGGGCCTCGACGTGCACTGGGGCGCCATCGCCCGCGAACGCGGCTGGCCGATCGGGGTCGTCGACTCCACGCCGCTGCTCCATCTCAACCCGGTCGCGGGTGGCTACGGCCGCGAACCGGTCGTCGAGGCCGCGCGCACCTTCCTCGCCTCACGGCCATACGTCACGCGCGACGAAGCGGCCTGGTCGGAGCCCGCACCGGTGGTTCGCAGCCGATGAAGGTCGCCGTCGTCGCCGAGTTCTACCCCCGGGCCCACGACCCGGTCCTGGGCGTGTGGGCGCACCGTCAGTCGCTCGCGGCAAAGGCGGCGGGCGCAGAGGTGGAGGTGCTCGTGCTGCACCGGCCGATTCCGTCGGTCGCGTCGCTGCGGGCCGGGCCGCGGGCCGCGTGGCGGGAGTTTCGCACGCTGCGTAAACAGCCCCGACGGACCGAACTCGATGGCCTCCCGATCACGTACGTCCCGTTCTACGCCCCCGGCCGCGCAGGCTCCTACGGCGACTGGGGCAAGTACGCCGCCCGCCCGCTCGGCCGCGCGCTGCGCAAGCTCCACAAGCGGTTCCCGTTCGACGTCATCCACGCGCACAACGCGGTCCCCGCCGCCGACGCGATCCGCCGCGCCAATCTCGGCGGACCGCTCATCACGTCGGTCCACGGCGGCGACGTGTTCCACACGGCGATCCTCAAGCCCGCCTGGGCTGCGAACGTCACCGCCGGCCTGAACGCGTCGGATCTCGTCCTCGCGAACTCGTCCGGGATCCGCACCGCGTGCGGCGCGCTCACGTCGAGTCCCGTGGAGGTGCTGCTGCTCGGCGCCGACGTGCCGGAGAAGGACCCGCGCCCCCCGCGCGACCACGCGCTCATCACCGTGGCGCACCTCATCGACCGCAAACGCCACGCCGACGTGATGCGCGCCATGTGGGTGCTCCGCGCCCGCTGGCCGAAGCTGCGGTACGTGATCGTCGGCGACGGCCCCGCTCGCCTGGGGCTGCAAGAACTTGCTCGTTCCCTGGAGATGTCCGACCGCGTGATCTTCCGCGGCCAGCTCCCGCCCGACGAGGCGATGGAAGCGATCGACGGCGCGACCCTCGCCGTGATGCCGTCGATCGACGAGGCCTACGGCGTGGCGTACGTGGAGGCGATGGCCCGTGGCGTGCCGACGATCGGCTCTCTGGGCGAGCCCGGCCCCCTCGATCTCGCCGACCTCGGCAGCGGCATCCAGCTCGCGGCGCCGGGCGATGTCGAGCACCTGGCGCGGGTGATCGACCGGCTCCTGTCCGACCCGAGCGAGCGCGCGCGACTGGCCAAGCTCGGTCGGCGCGTGATGCGCGAGCGGTGCTCGTGGGAGGTTGTTGGGCGTTCGACGGTCGAGATCTACGGTCGCGTGCTCGAGCGCCACGCGCGCCTCGGCTCCGAGCGCCAGCCCGGCTGATGGCCGGCACAAGCGAGTCGGGTTCGGACCCTTCGGCGTCAGGCGCCAGTGGTCCGTCCGCACGGGGAGATCAGGGCCCATCGGCGTCACCGGCCCGGGGCCCGTCGGCGCCGGCAGACCCGCGCCCCGTGTTGTTCGTCACCACGGAGATCCCGCCGGATCGTGTCGGAGCGTTCCGCGCGCTGGCCGCGCTGACGCCGGTCGAGTTCGCCCTCTTCGGCGGGGGAATGCACGCGACCGCCGGCGTGTCCGACCACGGTCTCCCGGCGATCGAGGTCCGCGAGCAGGACGTCTTCGGGCTGGCCCGCAGCGGCCGGTACCGGGCGGTCGTTGCCGGGACCGTCGGCCGCATCGCGCTCCCCGCGGCCTGGTTCGGCGCGGAACTCGCCAAGGTTCCGTTTGTGCTCTGGAGCGCCCTCTGGGCTCATCCGCGCTCGGCGGCGCACCTCCCCGGCGCGCTGTTGCTGCGCCTGCTCTACCGCCGGGCCGACGTCGTCGTCACCTACGGCCCGCACGTGTCGCGCTTCGCTAAACGCCACGGCGCCCGCCACACGGTCGTCGCGCCGCAGGCCGTCGACGCGGACTTCTGGAGCGCACCAGTCGACGCCCAATCCGACACTCCGGCCCCCGTCGAGGACGTTCGCCCCGTCGGAGCGGTCGCCGACGCGATCGACGATGTCCCTCAAGCGCTTGGATCCGCGCCGGATACCTCTGGCGCCCAGCCGATGCCCCGCCTGCTCTTCGTCGGGCGCGACGACCCTGGCAAGGGCGTCGATTGGCTGCTGGAGGCCTGGGATGCGTCGGGCCTGGGACGCGACGGACGCGCCGAACTCCGGCTCGTCGGTCCCGCCTCAGAACGCTCCGCCGGTCACGCTGGGGTCGTCGCCCTCGGGCCCGTCGCGCCAGCGCGCGTGCGCGACGAGATGCGGGCCGCTGCGGCGGTCGTCGTGCCATCGGAGCGCACCGCAACCTTCCGCGAGCCCTGGGGTTTGGTGGTCAATGAAGCCATGCATGCCGGCAAGCTCGTGATCGCGTCCACCGAAGTCGGTGCGGTTGCCGGCGGGCTCGTGCAGGGCGACCGAACGGGCCTCGTCGTGCCAGCCGGGAATTTGAATGCGCTCGCCCAGGCACTGGTCGTGGCCGCCACCCCTGAGACCCCGAACCTGCAGGCGATTCGCGCAGCAGGCCGCGAGACGGCGGGTTCTTACACGCACGACGCCTGGGCGGCAGCCTTCGCGGCGGCGCTGAACGGTTCGGTAGCGTGCCGCCCATGAGTTCTCCCTTGAACCCATTCCGCCTCGCGGGTCGCGGCCTCTTGGCCATGGCCCTCGGTCTTGCGCTCGTCACGCCATCGCCCGCGATGGCCAGCGGCGACGACATCTGGTCCGAGTGCGTCAACGACGGTGCGGTGAGCACGAATCACTCCAGCGCGGATTTCCGCGACGCGCTCACCAACCCTCCGGCCGACGGCGCCGAATACACCGACTGCCTCTCCGTGATCGGTGCCGCGCAGAAGCGCGCAGCCGTTGGCGGCAGTCCTGCGAGCGGTGGCGCGACCGGCGGCGGCAGCACTGGCGCAACCGGCGGAGCGACCGGATCCGGCGTGACGCAGTCCGTTGCACCCGAAGAACTCAAGAGTGCCCTCGCCGAGAAGGGCATCGACCCGGCTGCGCCCGTCGGCGCGCCAGCGCCCGCGCCTGCGCCGAGCGTCGTTGGCGGGGAACGGATCGACCTGTCATCGGACCGCCTTCCGTCGATCGCGAGTGCGTTCAGCCTGCCGCTCCCACTGGCCGCCTCGGCCGTGGTGGTCTTGCTCTCTGCGGCCCTGCCCTTGATCCGCTTCGGCGTGGGCCGGTTCGGGGCTCCGCCGACCGGCACCCAGCCGACCCGCTGAGCGTTCCCCGCGGGTGAACGCAACCCACGAAGTCCCCTCGGACGGCCGTGACCTGCGCCTTGGCGTTGGTTTTGGCGTCCTGCTGATCGGCGTTTGTGTCGCAGCCGGGCCGGGGCAGAGCTCCGGCCGCGCCGTCCTGGTCAACGCCCTCGGCGTGATCCTGGGCCTGGGCACGGTCGCGTATTGCCGCGCGCAGCCTGGCCGGCCCGGCGTGGCCGGGCAGTGGTCGGTCGCGTTGTTTGGGGCGTTCGTGGCCCTGAGTGGATTCTCGATCACGTGGTCGGTAGAGCCCTCCGCCACGTGGGAGGAGGTCAACCGGCTGCTCGGCTACCTCGCCGTCTTCACCGGCTCCGTCGTGGTCGCTCGCACGTTCCCGCGGCGGTGGCGCACGCTCATGCTCGGTCTTGCGATCACGGCCGTCGCGATGAGCCTGCTGGCGCTGGCGTCGAAGATCTCGCCGGAACTGCTGTCGCCCAACGAGCGCTACGCCCGCCTGCGCGAGCCTCTGCAGTACTGGAACGCCGTCGGCCTGATCGCGGCGTCCGGGATCCCGCTCTGGCTGTACTTCGGCACCCGCCGTGTCGGCCGCCCGATCCTCGACATCCTCTCGGCGCCAGCGCTCACGATCCTGTTCGTCACGATCATGCTGTCGTACTCGCGCGGGTCGCTCATTGCGGCCATCGCGGGAGTGGCGGTTTGGATCGTGATCGCGCCGGTGCGCTTGCGATCGGTCGCGACGATCGTCGTTCCGCTCGTCGGCGCTGCGATCATCGTGCTGTGGGCATTCGGCCAGTCCGACCTCACCACCGACAACGTCGACCTTCTGCTGCGAGAGACGGCCGGCCATCGCTTCGGCGCGGTGATCTTCGCGACGCTCGCGCTCGTCACGCTGCTCTCGCTCACGACCCAGTTCCTGATCGCGACGAAAGCGCCGACGGGCTCCTGGCGCAAGCGCGCGGGGATCGTGCTGCTCGGCGGCGTGCTGCTCGTGCCGGTGGGTGGCGCGCTGGCGCTGTCGCAGAGCCAGCGTGGGCTCACCGGCACGGTTTCGAACGCGTGGACCCAGCTCACCGACCCCGACGCCAATGCCGTTCAGGGCAGCGCGCCCGCGAACACCCCGAACCGCCTGGCGCAGGTCGGCAACGCCCGCAGCCTCTACTGGCGCGACGCGGTTCGCGTGTTCAAGGCGCGGACCGCGGTTGGCGTCGGTGCCAACGGCTACGGCGCGGCCCGTCTGCGGTATCGCACCGATCCGTCGGACGTGGCTCACGCCCACGGATTCGTCGTCCAGGTGATGGCCGATCTCGGCCTCGCTGGCCTCGTGCTGATCGCCGCGCTGCTCGGGGCATGGCTCGCTGCCGCCCGGCGCACGCTCGGGCGTCGGGCGGAGCCGTGGCCGCCGGAACGCGTCGGCTCCGTGGCCCTCTTTGCGGCCGTGGTGGCCTATGGGGTGCATTCGTCGCTCGACTGGACGTGGTCGTTCCCTGCGGCGACGCTCCCGGCGTTGATCGCGGCCGGCTGGCTCGTCGGGCGCGGCTCGATCGGTAAGCCGCGCGAGGACCCGATGCCGCCGCGCGCGCATGAGCACCGTCGGTCGTGGATCTCGCTCGTCGGCCGGTGGGTGCCGCGCGTGCAGCTCGCGGCGTTCGCGGTCCTGGCCGTCTGGAGCATCACCCAGCCGTGGCGAGCGTTCCACACGTCCCAGGATGCGCTCGCGGCTATCGAGCGCGGCGATGTCGACGAGGCCGTCAGGCTCGGCAAGAAGGCCGTCGACCAGGACCCCGTCTCTCTCGATACGCACTCGATCGAGTCGACCGCGCTCGCCGCTGGCGGCGACGTGTCTGCGGCGCGCGCGTCGATCGAGCGCGGTCTAGCGTTGCAGCCGGACAACCCGGCGGCGTGGATGCAGCTCCTCAACTTCGAACTCGGTCCGGGTGCTGACGCCGAGCGCGCCGCCGCGGCCTACCGCGGCGCCGTCTACCTCGACCCGTACTCCCGCACGCTGCGCGCGCTGATCAGCAGCGCCGTTGCCGCGCCGGCCGCCGGGGTCCCCGCGGATCCAGTGCCGGTCGCACCCGCCTCCGGCGCCACCGCGCCAGCGGGCGGCGTCGCGCCCTAAGCCCCTCAGGCTGGGACTTAGCTGCCGGTCGGCGTGTCGCCGGAAGAGCACACGGCGCTACGGGGATTGCGGGCGGCGTGGTGACGTCGACGAAAGTGGGTTGGAATTCGCTGGCTATGCCAGCTCAAACCAACCCAGTTTCGGGTCGGCAATTCCCATGGACGAAACTGGGTTGGTTTCGGCTGGTATGACCAGCCCAAACCAACCCAACTTTTTGGCGCCCTGGCCCGGCGGGAACCCGAGCGCGATTCCGGGGGTCCGGCGGTCCGGCGCGAGCGCCGGCGTTAGCGGCCGGTCGGCGTGTCGACCTGCACGGCGGCGTATTCGCCGGTGGGCAGGTCGGGAAGAGGCTCGTGGGCCTTGGCGGCGGCTTCGGCCTCTTCGTTCTCGCGGGACTGCGACTCGCGAGCGGCCTTGATGGCGGCGAAGCCGCCGTAGCGGACCGCGAGGAGGATGCCGCCGATCAC
Source organism: Solirubrobacteraceae bacterium (assembly GCA_032119595.1). GTDB lineage: Bacteria > Actinomycetota > Thermoleophilia > Solirubrobacterales > Solirubrobacteraceae > JAGIBJ01. Next base: position 1,399,361 of record JAUMBQ010000006.1, read on the forward strand.
GGTGATCGGGATGAAGACGATGAAGCGCACCGTGAGGATGTAGGAGCCGACGAGGTTCTTGGGCTCCTCGAGCACGTGGAGGGTGAAGGCGAGGGCGGAGTCCATCGTGCCGACGAAGCCCGGGCCCGACGGGATGAGCGTGAACATGGCGGCGGTCGCGAGGACGTAGGCCGCCTCACCGATGTGGAGTTCGATGTTCACGGCGTGTGCGGCGAGCATGTAGACGCACGCCTCCAGCGTCCAAGCGGCGATGGTGAGGCTGGCGGCCTGAGCGAGGTGCTTGGAGCCACGGAGCTGGCGGACCGCGAGCGACGCATCGCGCAGGATCCCGCGGACACCCGGCGGGACGTGGTCGCTGCGAACGGCCCAGCGCACCACGAGCAGGCCAATGGCCGCGAAGACGCAGAGCCCGACGGCGAAGATCGCCTTGCCACCGGTCGGCAGGCCTCCGGCGAAGATCAGGCTCGTGATCACGAAGGTGGTCGCCAGGACGACGACGTCAAGCAGACGCTCGGCAATCAGCGTCGACACCATGAGCGACGGCTTCGCGGATGCGCGCTGCGCCATGAGGAACACGCGGACCACATCGCCGGCGCGGGCGGGCAGCAGCGTGTTGGCGGCATAGCCGACGGTCAGGAGGCCGGTCGTCTCATGCAGCGGCGCTTTGACGCCGACCTCGCCGAGCAGCAGCCGCCAGCGCAGACCGCGCATCACAAACGACAGCAGGTATACGCACACGCCGAGCACGATGTAGAGCACCGCGTCGCGGCCACTCGGAAGATCGATCTCTCCACCCTGGCCCTTCAGCCAGCGGTAGAGCAGATAGATCGTGACGATCGAGATCGCACCGCTGGCGATGGTGAACCAGTGCTTGCGGGCGAGCATCAGACAAAGTTTCCCGCATCCGTGCCTCGCGGCGCGCCGTGCCTATAGCGCGTGACGGGCCGCACACGGGCGGATTCGGCGACTAGTACGCCCCGCGGGGCCGGAAGACGGCAGGGATGGTCTTGGCGATGATGGCAAGGTCGAGCGACACCGACCACGACTCCAGGTACTGGAAGTCGAGCCGCACCAGCTCGTCGAAGGTGAGGTCGGAGCGACCGGAGATCTGCCAGAGGCCGGTCATGCCAGGCAGGACCTCGTAGCGGCGCTGGTGGCGCGTCGTCATCAGCTTGTAGTCGCGGTCCGGCAGCGGGCGTGGGCCGACGAGGCTCATCTCGCCGCGCACCACGTTGAAGAGCTGCGGCAGCTCGTCGATCGAGAACCGGCGCAGGAACGCGCCGACGCGAGTGACGCGTGGGTCGCGGCGGATCTTGAAGAGCGCGCCGTCGGCCTCGTTGTCTTGCTCGAGCGTGGACTGCTGCTGATCGGCGCCGACCACCATCGTGCGCAGCTTCAGGCAGTCGAACGGCTCGCCGCCGAGGCCGGGGCGCCGTGAGCGGTAGAGGAGCGGGCCGCGGCTGTCGATCTTGATGGCCGTGAACACGATCGCCATGAGCGGCGCGAGCACCACGATCAGGAGCGCGCTCACGGTGATATCGAACGCGCGCTTGGTCCAGAAGTCAAAGCCCTCGAAGACCGGTGCGCGCAGCTCGAACAGCGGCGTGGCGGAGCCAGGCACGAACTGCGCCCGGCGCACGAGCACGTCGGTGACGGCCGGCGCGATCCGTACGCGCACGCCACGCTCGTGGCACATGCTCACGAGGTCCAGCACGGCCTCTTCGGGGTAGTCGGGGTCGGCGAGGATGACCTCATCGACGGGGCGTTCGTCGAGCAGCAGGCTGATCGCGGAGAGCTCAGCGATCGGGGTGATGCCCTCGCCGCGAGCGGTCATCGACGCCTGCGCGACGACCTTCATCGGCTCGTGGCGGCTCTGCTCCAGCGACCGGCTCAGCGCAGCCAGGTCCTCAGCCTCGCCGACGACCACGGCCCGCCGCAGATATCCGGCGGAACGCAGCGCCAGCCCCGTGATCCACTCGTAGCTCCAACGCAGGCCGACGACAATGGCGATCGCGAAGAAGAGCGTGCCGTAGAAGATGTAGAAGGAGTTGAACTCCTGGCCGCTGGCGATGGCGTAGATGACGGCGACCATCATCACCTGGAAGAGCCCCGCGACGACCTTCGACGATCCCGGTCGGGCGGCACGCTCGGCGTAGAGATCCGAGCGGGAGAAGAGCAGCACCGTGAGCAGTGAGGTGAAGGCGAAGTACTCCATGACGCCGTCCAGGACGCGCTCGGCGACCCAGACCTCGCGCACGATGGCCTTCACGCTCAGCGCGATGAAGAGCGCGCTGAAGATCGCGACCAGGTCGACGATGAGCAGGCTCACGATCCGTCCGAGGACGCGGAACGTGGATGCGCGCAGCAAGAAGGCGAGCATCGGCGGGCGCGTATTGCGCTTGTCGCGGGCTTCGGCCGAGGGGTCGTCGGGTCGACGCAGCGGCGTGATGGGTTCAGGTGTGCGAACGGCCATGGGCAGGGTGCCTCCGCGGGGTCGAAACCCGCGCGGGCGCAAATCGTTGCGCAGCAGCTTGTCCACTCTACGGGGCCAGGCACCCGAACCATGTGACAGTGGTGCCAGGTCCTGCGCGCTCTGGCGCCAGATGACGAGGTGAGAACGCTCATCCCCCGGCGCTGCGCGGCCTGCAAATCGCTCGGTAGCGTGGCGTCCGATGCCAAGGCTGATGCGCGTGCGGTTCTGGGAGGCGACGCTTTTTGCGTTCGCGAGCCTCTTGTCGGTGGTGTTCTATTCGTGGGCCGATGACCCCGGCGAGGACTACGAGCCGACCATCCACGCCGACGCTTCCACGCTTGAGCGCTGGGTGTCGGAGCACCAGCTCCTCTTGGCGGTCCTTCTGGTCGCCTTGATCCCGGCCGCTGCGCTGGCGCTTGCGAGACTTGTGCGCGGTCGAGCACCGGCCCCGGCGCCACCGACCGACGTGGTCCCAGAGGCCGTCGCTCCGGCCTTTGCGTACGCGCTCGCAACGCTGGAGTCGGAGCCCCTGCACCTGGTGCTTCCGACGTTGCTGGACCTCGTGGACCGTGGGCTCTACGTTGCGACCCTGGAGGCGCAGCCGGAGGACGGAGGTCCGCGCAGGCTGCTGATCGCGCTGCCTCCTAACCGCTCACCGGTGACCGAGACGCCGGTCATGGGTCGCCCTGAATTCGAGCACGCCGTCCTGCGGTACTTCGACCAGCTCATTGGTCGACGCCCCGGTTCTGTCACCGGGCTCATGAAGCGGTTCCCCCAATACGACCGGCGCCAGCAGCCGCTCTGGCGTTCGGTGACCAGTGGGCTGGAAGCCGTTGCCGATCAAGAGCTGTCCTGGGATCGCGACCTGCGTTGGTTGCGGCTGGCGCTGGTGCCGCTCGGGTTGGGCGCCCTGGCCGCGCTCATCGCGCTCGCGCTCCAACGCTCCAGCGAGGTTCCGTGGCTGATCGCCGCCGCACCGCTGGTCACCGTCGGGGTGATGCTGGTGCCGCCGAACTCCGTTCGCCGGTTGGAGCCCGAAGTGCTCGATCGTCACGAGCGGTGGCGCGCCTTCGCGGACGGGCTGAAGCGCCGGTCACCGCGCGACCCCAGAACCGCGCTTCCGGCCCGGCAATGGAGTCGGATGCTCGCGCTGTCGCTGGCGTTCAACACAGTCGAGCAGTTCTGGGGCTCGACCTGTGTCGGGCCACCTGCCGATCTCGACGATGAGGGCCACTGGGCCGCCGAACTCGGAGATTCCAAGCTGACGCTCCTGGACTCTGAGTACCCCGCGTTTGCGTTCGGCGACCGCTTCAACGACTGGATCGAGATGCCGTCGTCGGACGTCGGCTGATCAACCGGTCCGCGCACGTGGAACCGGGCCTCGATCAAACGGTCCGCGCACGTGGAACCGGGCCTTGATCAAACAGTCCGCTCGCGGACCGGACCGGGCGGCGGATTGCCAGACGTTCAAGTCCGGCAATCCGATCGATCGGGCGCGCCGCGCCCGATCGGTCTAGCGGCCGATGAGCTGCTCGACGCCGGCGATCGCGAGGGTCTTCTCGAGGCCTTCGCGGAGTTGGATGGTGGGCTCCCAGCCGAGGTGCTGCTGTGCGCGGGTGATGTCCGGGCGGCGGATCTTGGGGTCGTCGGTCGGGAGGGCTTCGAAGACGATCTCGGATTTGGATCCGGTCACGTCAACGACCTGCTCGGCGAGTTCTAGGAGCGTGAACTCGTTGGGGTTGCCGATGTTGACGGGCTCATGCACGCCGGATTCGGCGAGGGCGATCATGCCGCGGATGAGGTCGTCTACGTAACAGAAGGAGCGGGTCTGGCTGCCGTCGCCAAAGACGGTGATCGGCTTGTCCTGCAGGGCCTGGCGCATGAACGTCGGGATCGCGCGGCCGTCTTGGGCGCGCATGCGCGGGCCGTACGTGTTGAAGATCCGCATGAGCGCGGTGTCGACGCCCTGGTAGCGGTGGTACGCCATCGTGAGGGCTTCGGCGTAGCGCTTGGCCTCGTCGTACACGCCACGCGGACCGATCGGGTTTACGTGGCCCCAGTACGTCTCGGGCTGCGGGTGTACCTGCGGGTCGCCATAGACCTCACTGGTCGACGCGATCAGGAACCGCGCACGATGCTTCTTGGCCAACCCCAGCGCGTGGTGCGTGCCGTAGGAGCCGACCTTCAGCGTGTGCAGCGGCAACCGCAGGTAATCGATCGGCGAAGCCGGCGAGGCCAGGTGGTAGACGAAATCGACGGGCTCGCTGATGAAGAACGGCGAGATGATGTCGACCTGGTGGAACTCAAAGTTGTCGCGCAGGTGCTCGATGTTGCGCAGCGACCCCGTCTCCAGGTTGTCGACGCAGATCACCTTGTGACCACGCGCAATGAGCGTTTCGCTCAGATGAGAACCAAGGAAGCCGGCGCCGCCGGTAACAAGACAAGTCGCCATATAGGGCGGGAGTCTAAACACCCCCTGATGCCAGCGGAGGATTTGGGGGGACAAAGCGACGGCACGCCGCCGGCCTGCGCCTCCGTCCGCGCTGCGCCGCCACCAGCAGGCGAGGCAAGGACGCGCGGCCGCGCCGCACGGCCTCCGGGTCATCCCTGAGACTCGCGGGAGAGTTCCGGATGGTCGCAGCGCCGCGGACAACCGATTCTGATTCGTATGACTGCTCAACCGCCGAAATCAGCGCCGAAGGCGCGCGCCGCGCAGCTTCGCGCCGTCGCACTTTGGGCGCTCAGCCTTAGTCTGACGCTCGGCGTGGCGGGGCTCCTCGCGTGGGCGGGGCTGCTGCTCGCCGTGTTCGGGCTCGCGGGTGTGGCCCTGGCGGGCAGCGTTGTGATGACCGCGGTCGGCCTTACGGTCTGGCGGCGGGGAATGCTGCCGCTCGCGGCGCTCTCGGCGGCGCTGACGCTTCCCGCGGCGGCGGTCGCGGTTGGCACCTTGCGTCTGGAGCGCAGCATCGGACTGTTGGAAGTCCATCCCGCGAGGGCGGCCGAGCTGTCGCAAGACACCTACCGGCAGGGGTCCGGGCCGATCTTCTTCGACCTGCGCAAGATGGCCTTCGGCGCTGGAACGACCACGCGCATCAAGGCAAAGGCCGACAACGGCGCCATCATCGTCGCGCTGCCGCACGACGCGTGTGTAGCGACCGAGATCACGGTCCAGCGACGCACGGAAGTTGGCTTTGAGGGCTATAGCGCGGTCCGTCAGCTCACGAACGCGAGCCTTCGCATGGCCGGAGTAGCGAGCGCCCAGGCGGGTGAGATGTACTACGGGACGATGGGCATGGCCGAGGGGCCGCAGCTTGGGCTGCAGAACTTCTTGGAGCAGGCTCCACAGGACCTGGTCGCTGCCTCGTATGGGCTGCTCGCGTATGGCCGCAACCCGATGGGGATCAGCCAGTTCGGTGACGTGTACCGGTGGTCCCGTCCCGTCGGCCGACCCGGTGCCGCCAAGCTTGAACTCCACTTGGATGCGACGCAGCAAATCGTGGTCCGGGACTACCCGGACTGGGCCGCGCCGCTCGCGGACGGCATGGTCGATGGGTACGACCAGGTGTCGGGGGTCGACTGGCCGGCGGCGGTGACGGCGCCGGTGTCGCCCGGCAACCTCGCGATCCGACACCGGGCGTCGATCCGAACGCCGGAGAACCGCAGCCGGTGGCTGGACTGGGAGCGAAAGGCCGTGAAATGGGGGATCGAGCAGGCGCATCGCTACGCCGGCCCGTGCGCGACCCGCCAGCAGCTTGAGGTGCGTGGCGTGCAGTTCACCATTCAGCCGGAGACCGTGAAGGTCGGCGGGCGCCCGAAGCGAGTCGCCGGCGTGCGCCGCTCGACGATCGAGCAGCCGGTCGCCCGGGATGCGGCGTCGACCTTCGTGTACGAGGTCAACGGCCTCGGGGAACTCCGATTCCTCGGTGAGAATCGCCCTGGGAATCCCTATGGGGCACGCTCGACCAGAGCGCAGCACGAGCTGGAGAACGCCCGATGAGCGCGCTTCCGGCACCCACGCTTCGTCGCCTTCCCGCGATCGCAGCAGTTTCTTCCTGTCTTGCGCTGGCCGCCGCTTTGCTCGTCGGCTCGGGTGGCACGCCAATTCCGGCGTACGCCCTCGGGGGCGCCGCGCTTTCGCTGCTGCTCGTTGAGGTTGGCCGACGCGCCATCCAGATGATGCGGTTTGGCTTTGGCGCTGAGGTTGTCCTGACCTTGCTCGCGCTGGCGGTCCTTGGCGCGGGATGGTCGGTCGTCGTCGCTGCCCACCTGGAGTACCTCACGATCTTCGGGCTGTTGTTCCTGGTTGGGGTGAGCCTCGTGGTGCGCCCGCTCCTTGAGACCCAGGTCCGTATCGCGGCCGGGGCGACGCCCTGGCAGGCGTTCACCGGACGCAGCGCAGGCCGGGGCGAAGGTGGCGGAGCGCGGCCGATCCTGCGCGAGCAGGGCTCGCTGTTGCTCGGGGTGTTCTGCCTGCTGGCTGCCGGGCGGGTCGCGACGGGCACGTTGGATGCCTACTCGACCGGCATGTTCGGGTTGGGTGGCGTGACCGTCGCGTTCGGGTTGATGGGCATGCTCGCGGCGGGAGCCGCGGGCTGGTTCGCGGGCGCGTCTCATGTTCGCGGCCACGACCACCGTGAGTCGCGCGGCGGAGCGCTCGGTCAGCCGAGGACCACGACGGAGCGCGACGAGCAGGTCGTCGCCGCGCACCTTCACGACTCCGTGCTGCAGACGCTTGCGCTGATCCAGAGGTCCAGCACCGATCCCACGCGCGTCGGGCAGCTCGCCAGGCAGCAGGAGCGCAGCTTGCGGGCTTGGCTCGCCGGCCGCGACGACACGACCGCGACCAGCCTCCCGGGCGCGCTTCGCGCTGCGGCTCAGGACGTCGAAGACGAGCACCCCGGCGCCGTCATCGAGATCGTCGTCGTTGGGACCGCGCTGTTGGACCGCAGCGCCGATGCCATGGTGCGTGCCGCCCGCGAGGCGATGCGCAATGCGGTCCGCCACGCCGGGAGTCCGGTGCGGGTGTTCCTGGAGATCGAGGATGGTCGCCGCGAGCTGTTCGTGCGCGACACCGGCTCCGGCTTCTCGCTCGACGCGGTCGACGAAGCCCGGCGCGGTGTGCGAGACGCCATCATCGGCCGTATGGAGCACGTCGGCGGTACCGCCGAGATCGAGAGCGGCCCGACCGGCACGGACGTGATCCTGCGGTCAGAGCACTCCGGGGCGACGCCCGATGATCCGTTCGGAGGTCGCACATGACGCAGCGCGCCTTCGCCGGCGGAGGGAGCTGAGCGCCATGACCGAGCGGGCTCCGAAGCGCACCGTCGTCCTCGTCGACGACCACCAGCTGTTCCGCGCGGGCGTGCGCGCCGAGATCGCCGAGCGGGTGTCGATCGTCGGCGTCGCCGGGTCCGTCGAGGAAGCGGTGTCGGTGGTACTCAAGGCGGCGCCGGATGTGGTGGTGCTCGACGTGCACATGCCGGACGGCGGCGGAGTCGCAGTGATCGAACGGGTGCTGGCGCAGCGGCCCCGGCAAATGTTCCTGGCGCTCACGGTGTCGGACGCGCCGGAGGACGTGATCGCCGTCGTGCGGGCCGGGGCTCGCGGGTACGTGGAGAAGTCGATCTCGACCGACGCCCTCGTCGCGGCGATCGAAAGCGTGGCGGCCGGCGAGCCGGTCTTCAGTCCGCGACTGGCGGGGTTCGTACTGGAGGCGTTCTCGGGCAACGCGCCGATCGGCGCGGTCGACCCCGAGGTGGAGCAGCTCACGCAGCGCGAACGCGAAGTGCTGCGCCTGATCGCCCGCGGGTACGCCTACAAGCAGGCCGCGCTGAAGTTGGAGATCAGCCCGCGGACGGTCGAGTCGCATGTGTCGTCGGTGCTGCGCAAGCTGCAGCTTTCCAGTCGGCACGAGCTGGCCCACTGGGCCACGCGGCGCGGCCTCGCCGACTGATCTCGCTCCGCCTGACTGGACCCACCACTGCGGTCATGAGCCACGCCAGCGCTGTTCGTCGGCCCAGGCTGTGACTATGTGCCCGTGAGCGCTCTTTTCGGATCGTCGGCGCCCTGCGCGTCCCCCGACCGCGTGCGGCCGCGCGCCTCATCGTCGACTCCACCCTTGCTGGTCCGATGACTCCCGCAGAACCGCATTACGGTGTGTCGCGGCCCCTCGTGGGCGCCCCCCTCACCGACGATTGGCAGCACAGCGTGCGCCGCCCCCTGCATCTCACCTTTGACGACGGGCCCGATCCCGACTGGACGCCGCGCGTGCTCGACACGCTCGCGCGCTACGAGGCGACGGCCACGTTCTTCGTGCTCGGTTGGCGGATGCGTGAGCATCCAGAGCTGATCGACGACATCCTCCTTGCTGGCCACGACGTGGAACTCCACGGCGACGCGCACCTCGATCACGAGATCGCGACGCTCGGCGAACTCGTCGAAGACACGCAGAACGCGCTCGGACTGCTCCGCGACCATGGCGTGATCCCGCAGTGGTGGCGCATCCCGTTCGGTCGCCCCGGCCCACACACGGCCAAGCTCGCCGAGGCCCACGGCGTGCGCATCGTCGGCTGGGATGTCGACACCCACGACTGGCGAGGCGACCGCTGGTTGCAGCAGCCTGCGCAGGTGAGCGACGCCGCTGAACGCGGCGGCGTGGTGCTCCTGCATGACGCGGTCGCTCCGGGCACTCCGCGCACCGGTGCCGACAACACACTGGAGCTGGTCTCCGCGCTGCTCCAGCACGCCGGCCGCCATCAGGTCGTCGCGCTCGGTCTTCCACCGGCGCAGCTCGCCGGTCCCGACATCCCCACCGAACCGGGGCCGTCGCCTTTCGGCCGAAGCCAAGCCGCCATGCGGTCCGCAAGAGCGAAGGACGCCGGACGCCAGGGCCTGGCGCCCGGCGACACCGAAGTTCAGCGTCCGGGCAAACCGGCCGCCTGAACCCCGGCGTGCGCCGGTGGCGTACCCTCAGTGGAATGGGCGAACCCACCGCTGCACCCCTGCTCGTCCGCGCGCTCCGCGGTGAGGCCGTCGAGCGCACGCCCGTGTGGTTCATGCGGCAGGCCGGCCGCTCGCTGCCGGAATACAAGGAGGTCCGTAAGCAGGGCAGCCTCCTGGAGATCTGTCATCGCCCGGAGCTCGCCGCTGAGGTCACGCTCCAGCCCGTCCGTCGGCACGGCGTCGATGCGGCCATCCTCTTCTCCGACATCGTCACCCCGCTCGACGCGATCGGCTTTGGGGTCGAGGTCCGGGCGGGCGTCGGCCCGGTCGTCGCCGACCCGATCCGCTCGCACGCCGACCTTGCCCGCCTGCGCGACTTCGAGCCCGACGTCGACATGCCGGCGCTGCGCCAGACGATCGAGCTGATCGTCGAGGAGCTCGGCCCGCAGGGCATCCCGCTCATCGGATTCGCAGGCGCGCCGTTCACGCTCGCGAGCTACCTCGTGGAGGGCGGCCCGAGCAAGCAGCAGTCGCTCACCAAGGCGCTGATGCTTGAGGATCCGGCGCTGTTCGATGCGCTGCTGCGGCGTCTGTCGGCCATTGCGGTCGCCTCGCTGACCACGCAGGTTGAGGCCGGCGCCCAGGTCGTGCAGGTGTTCGACTCGTGGATCGGCACGCTGTCGCGCCACCAGTACGAGCGGTTCGTGCTGCCCGTGATGAAGGACCTCTTCACCGAGCTGAAGGCGCTTGGTGTGCCGCGCACGATCTTCGGGGTCGGCACCGGCCACCTGCTCGACCTCCTCGCGGACACGGGCGCTGACTGCGTCGGGATCGACTGGCGCATCGACCTGCGCGACGCCCGCGCGATCGTGCCGGAGCGCTGCTCGCTGCAGGGCAACCTGGATCCGTCGGTGATGCTGGCGCCCAGCGACGTGATCGAGGCTGAGGTGTTGCGCGTATTGGAGAGTGCGCCGGCCCGCGGCCACGTCTTCAACCTCGGGCACGGCGTGCTCCCGGAAACCCCACCAGAGGTTCCCGGCGAGATCGTCCGGCTCGTCCACGAGCACACCGCCAACCGATCGCTCGCATGACCCCACTCCAGCCCAAGGTCGGACTTCTCGTGATGGCCTACGGTACGGCCACCGACCCGAGCGAGGTGATGGAGTACTACACCCACATCCGCCATGGGCACGCTCCCTCGCAGGAGACGGTGGATGAACTCGCGGGCCGCTACGCGCAGCTCCCCGGCGGCCGCTCGCCACTGCTCGAGATCACGATTGCCCAGATGGACGCGATCGCTGACGCGGTGCGCGCCACGGGCCAGGAACTCGCCGCAGTCGAGCTGGGCCAGAAGCATTCCGCCCCGTTTATCGAGGACGGGGTCGAGGCGCTGATCGCCGCCGGCGTCGATCGGATCGTCGGCATCGTGCTGGCGCCGCATTGGTCGACGATGTCGGTCGCGGAGTACTTGGGCCGCGCGCGCCGCACGGCTGCTGAGCTGAGCCCGGACACGCCGCTGGATCTCGTCGCCGACTGGCACCTGGCACCCGGGTACGTGGCGTGGCTGGCGGGCGCCGTGCAGGACGCGCTCCAGGAGATCCCGGAGGCGCATCGCGCTGGCACCGAAGTGATCTTTACGGCGCATTCGCTGCCCGTCCGGATCCTGCAGGAGGGCGACCCGTATCCGGTGTCGCTGAAGGAGACTGCCGAGGCGGCAGCGCAGGCGGCCGGCGTCGAGCGCTGGTCGACCGGCTGGCAGTCGGCTGGGCAGACGGCCACGCCGTGGCTCGGCCCAGACCTGCTCGAGATCCTTCCGGGCCTTGCGTCCGCGGGTCGCGAGGGCGTGGTCGTGTGCGCATGCGGGTTCGTGTCGGACCACCTCGAAGTGTTGTTTGACCTCGACATCGAGACGAAGGGCGCCGCCACCGAGCTTGGGTTGTCGTTTGCGCGTACCGCGATGCCGAACACCGAGGCGCCGTTTATCGAGACGCTCCGCGATGTGGTCCTGGACGCGATTCGTCGCGAGCCCGGGCCGAGCGCAGCGGAGCAGGCCGCCGCCGACAAGCACGCCACTCCCACCGGAAAGCCCGAGCACGCGGGCCGTACCGGCGCCAAGGGCACGCTGACCGACGCGCCGGATCACGCCTCGGCGTGATGGGCGGCGCGTGCTGAGGCGAAACCCGGCAGGGTTGAGGGCGTGATCGATGCTCCGAGGCATGTCGCCGTCGTCGGCGGAGGGATCAGCGGCCTCGCGGCCGCCCACCGGCTGATCGCCAGCGCGCCTCCGGCGTCGATCCGGGTCACGGTGCTCGAAGCGTCGCCGCGGTTTGGCGGTTGGATCCGGACGGAGTCGTTTGCCGGTCGTCCGGTCGACTTCGGCCCCGACTCGCTGCTCGTGCGCACGCCTTGGGCCGCTGAGCTGGCGCGGGAGCTCGAGATCGAAGACGAACTCGTCTCGCCTGGCGCCGGCGGCGCCTACATCCTGAGTCGCGGCAAGCTCCGCACCTTGCCGAGCGGCATTCTCGCCGGGCTCCCCGATGGGCCGGTGCCGTTCGTAAAGTCCGGGCTCCTTGGCCCTGCCGGCATCGCGCGCGCCGCGCTGGATCTCGTCCTTCCGAAGAACGCCCCAGATGGCGATGAGTCCGTCGGCGACCTCGTGCGCCGACGTCTTGGCGGCCAGGCACTGGAGCGCGTGATCGACCCGTTGCTCGGCGGCGTGCACGCAGGCAGCTGCGACCAACTCTCGCTCGCGTCGACGGCGCCGCAGATCGCCGTCGCGGCCCGTGCCGACCGCTCCCTGCTGCGCGGCCTGCGCAAGACCGCGCCGCCCGCCCCGGCGCCCGGCGCGCCGGTCCGCCCCGTGTTCATGGGGCCGCGGGCCGGGATGCAGCGCATCGTCGACGCGCTCGTTGGGGAACTCAGTGAGGTCGCCGAGTTGCGGACGGGCGTCGCGGTGACCGGTATCGAGTCGGTCGAGCGCGGCCCGAGCGGTCTGCCCGGCGGGGTTCGCCTCACGGTCGGCCCGGCCGGCGTGGAGAGCCGCACGGTGAGCGCCGGCCCAAGCGGCGGTCCGAGTCGCGTCGACCCCTTCGCGGTGCTCGCCGAACCAGCGGTCCTTGACTTCGACGGCGTGATCATCGCCATTCCGGCCGGCCCCGCCGCGCACCTGATCGGTCCCCACGCGGCCCAGGCGGCGACGACCCTCCTAGAACTCCCGTACGCGACCGTCGCCCAAACCGCCCTCGCCTACGACCCCGCCGATCTGCCCGACCTCCCGACCGGCACCGGCTACCTCGTCCCGCGCCCCGAGGGCACGCTCATGACGGCCTGCACGTTCCTCGACCAGAAGTGGCCCGAGCGCCGCGGGGTTGGGCAGGTCGGCGCGGGCGTGGATCCCGCCAGCCACGCGACCGCCGCCGACGGCGCGGCGAGCACGGCTTCAGGTCGTCCTGGCGCACGTTCGCCGGTGCCGACGAGCGAGCAGCTCCGCAAAGCGGTCGTGATCAAGTGCTCGGCGGGTCGGATCGACGACACCCGCGGCGACGGTCTGGACGACATTGCACTCGTCAGCACCCTGCACGGCGAACTCGCCGAGCAGCTTGGCTTCGACTCGCGAACCCGCCCGATCGCCACGCGCGTGTTCCGCGCCCGCGGCGCCTTGCCGCAGTACGCGCCGGGCCACGCGGACCGCATCGATGGCGTGCTCGCCGACGTCGCCCGCGTCCTCCCGGCCGTCACGCTCACCGGCGCCGCCTACCGCGGCACCAGCGTCCCGATTTGCATCCGCGAAGGCCGCGCCGCAGCCGACGCGCAACTTGCGCGTCTGCTGCCGCCCGCCTGATCGGAGACGACGCCCGCCTGGGCTGGCCCTACGAGCAGCCCGGAGGACGCGTAAGCGCGGGTTTGCCGCGAATCGTTGCGGCCGTCCGCGGGGCGGGCGGCCGCGCGCGCGAGGTAACGTGCTTGGCGATGTCAGAGCAGAAGACGTACGAGGTCCCGCCGATCTCCGGCAACGAGCCGAAGGGCTGGGAGTACGCGCTGTATGCGGCGTATTCCGGTGACCGCGGCGACCGGCGCATCGAGCCGGCCGAGCGCGCCAGCGCCGCCGCCGAGGCGCTCGAGGCGCTGGAGTCGGTCGAGGGCGCGCATCTGCGTGGCACCTACTCGCTCGTCGGATTCCGGGCCGAGGCCGACATCCTGTTCTGGCTCGTCGCTCAGACGGCCGACGCGCTCCAGGAGGCGCTCGTCGCCCTGCAGCACACGCGCCTGGGCCGTTCGCTCACGCCGTGGTGGACCAACATCGGCGTGCACCGCGAGGCCGAGTTCAACAAGGGCCACGTGCCGGCGTTCTTCGCCGGAGAGGACCCGCAGAAGTACATCTGCGTCTACCCGTTCGTCCGCTCGCTGGAGTGGTACCTGCTGGAGCCCGCCGACCGTTCAGCGCAGCTTCGCGAGCACGGCATGATGGGCCGCGACTACCCGGACGTGCGCGCGAACACCGTGTCCGCCTTCGCCCTCGGCGACTACGAATGGCTGCTGTCGTTCGAGGCCGAGGAGCTCACCCGCATCGTCGATCTGATGCGCCATCTGCGCGGCGCCGAGGCGCGTCGCCACACCCGTGAGGAACTGCCGTTCCTCACCGGCCTGCGCAAGCCGCTGGCCGACGCGGTCGCCGACCTGCCATAAGGCGTCGCGTAGAATCGGGTCCCGAGGCTCGTTCTCGGGTGAGTACCCCACACTGAGCCTCCGGCCTCGTGCCGTGAGTTTGCCGGAGGCTCAGCGTGCGCGGGCGGCCTTCATCGCCCGCTTGGGGATCTTGCCGGAGGTTGGCGTCCACTCGCGCTTGTTCTGGCGAACGACGAGGCCTTCGGCCTCGAGTCGCTTCCACACGACAGGGCACTTCTTGCACCTGGGCCCTGACTTGCAGCAGCGCTTCTTTGTGGTCACCGAGTCCGGCACAGGCGGAACGGTAGCGAATCCCGACTCGTTTGGTGGGTGATTTTGCGCGCTCATGCCGGATTGCTGCTGATGTCCTCCCGCCGACGGCGGCAGAACTGCCTGCAAAACGACTGGAATGGCAACCTTGTTGAGCGTGTGTCGAGGTCTTAGGGTCGCCTAAGTCTGGCGCGTCCTCCTTCAGTCGGTCGCCAGAAGTTGGGTTGGTTTCGGCTGGCTATGACGGCCGAACCCACCCCAGTTGGGGATGAGGTTTTCCGGCGCACGAAACTGGGTTGGTCTCGGCTGGACAGGCCAGCTCATTCCAACCCAACTTCGCCGGCGAGCGTTTGCCGCCCTCGCCGGCAGTGGCCCGGCGGGCGGCCTGGAATCCGGCCCGATAGCCTTCGGGCATGGTCGCTCCGGAGTTCATCAGCAAGCTCAACGCCCAAGTCGCGAACGAGTTCGCTGCCGAGCAGCAGTACATCGCGATCGCGATCTACTTCGACAACGAGACGCTGCCCCAGCTCGCTGCGGTCTTCTACCAGCAGGCGATTGAGGAGCGCAATCACGCGATGATGATGCTCCAGTACCTGATGGACCGCGGCGCCGATGTCGTCGTACCGGCGGTCGAGGGTCCGAAGAACGGGTTCGCCGACATCGTCGAGCCGGTCGCCCTTGCGCTCGCGCAGGAGGAGCGCGTCGCGCAGCAAATCACCGAGCTCACGCGCTCGGCACGCGAGAACTTCGACTTCACCTCCGAGGAGTTCACGTTGTGGTTCCTCAAGGAGCAGGTCGAGGAGATCAGCAAGATGAACGACCTCCTCAAGGTCGTGCAGCGCGCGAAGGAGAACCCACTCCTGGCTGAGGAATTCATCTCCCGCGAGGCGTTCGGGAAGAGCGCCGGTGGCGACACCGATGCGCCGCCCGCCGCCGGCGGCGCCATCTAGTCGACGGCCGCCAGCTTGCTCCCAAAACGGCCCGAAATGGGCGTGTTTGGGAGCAAGCCCCTGCTCAGTCTGGTGGGCGGTCACCGGTGCTGCGCTACCAAAATGCCGCTTCCTGCGCTACCGAATTGCGGCTTGCTGCACTACCAAAATGACGCTCTAGACGAGACCGTTTTGCGCTCCCGGACAGCCCGGGCGGCGCCACACCTCAGGCGATGCCGGGCACGAGCTGGCTGGCGCCGAGGACGGCCGCACCGAGCGTGACGACGAGGAAGAACCCGACCCACACCAGCCCGGGGAGATGCGTGAGGTGGGCGAGGATGTCGGCGTCGGACTTCGCAGCGCGGCCACGGCGGCGCTGGGCCTGAAGCTCGAGGACCGGCCGTGGCGCCGCAAAGAGCAGGAACCAGCAGCCGGTGTAGGCGACGAGCGACTGCAGCTGCGCGGCGCCCCACCAGGACACGGCAAACACGCCGAGTCCGGCCACCAGCACGGCAGCGAGGCCGTAGATGTTGCGGATCCAGAGGGTCAGCAGGCCGAGCAGCGCGACGGCGAGCCAGAGCACCGCGAGGGCATGCCCGCGACCGAGCAGGAAGGCCGCGAGGAGACCCAGGAGAGCCGGGCCGACGTAGCCCGCTGCGGCGGTCACGATCATGCCGGGCCCGCGAGGCTTCCCACGGGAGACGGCCAGGCCAGACGTATCGGAGTGCACGCGAATGCCGGTCAGCGTCCGACCGCTGAGCAGCGCCGCGACGCCATGGGCCCCCTCGTGGGCGATGGTCACGACGTTCCGCGCGATCCGCCAGGCGCGCGGCACGAGCACGAGGGCGAGCGCGAGGAGGGCGGTCGCGATGATCGCGGCGTCGGCCGGTGCGGCCTGCGTGCCGGTGACGTCATTCCAGATGTCGCCGGCGACCGAGCCAGCACTGGCGAGTGGGGCGAGTGGCACCCCACGGACCGTAACGACCGGTCGCCCCGGTGGTGCCGGGGCGACGGGCCAGCTGGTGACGGACGGTGGGGAGGCTGGTCCTAGCCTCGGCGGTACGGGTCGATCATCACGTTGTCGACGTTGACCGAGCCCGCGAGCGAGCTGCTGATGGCCTTGAACGTGATCGTCGCCGTGGTGCCCGTCCCGAGGAACAGCGCCGGGATCTGCGTGGCGAGCGGCTGGGATGCCGAAACGGCCCACTGCCCGAACGTGAAGGTGTTGAGCTTTGCGGCAACGGTCAGGGTTGAACCGGTGGATGCCCGGAAGTTGATGTAGGTCGTGAGCAGCGTCGTTGCCGAGTTGCTCTTCACCGTGAACTTGAACTGGGGATGCGTGGGGTCGACGCAGAACGGCGGCGTGGTGACCTTGCTCACCGTGGAGAGTGAGGCGCCGCCAAGCTTCAGCGACTTGGTGCCGGCCTTGACACCGAGCGTGTCGTTGCCGGCGACAATCGTCGCGTTGGACATCGTCCAGCCGGTCGAGCCGGTCTCGAAGTCGCCACCGGGCGCGAGCCAGTACGAGGCGAAGTCGCCCCATTTTGCAAACGGCGAGCTGACCGCCTGGCCTGCGCAGGTGAGGTTCTGCGAGAGGGTCGAGGCGGAGGCAGCAGCCGGGGCGAACGCGACCGCGGCGCACGCGGTGGCAGCGGCGAGCAGCGTTCGGTGGGACTTGCGCAGTGGCATAGAGGGGATCGCTTCCGTGCGATGAGGGGAGTGAGCGGGGGCTCGTATCCGGATCTTCGGGCAGGCGACGCACCGGAAACGAGAAGTTGGAGCGAACGTCTATGCAGAAAGTCTCCGTGCATACCTGACGCAAACGTCTCGGAGGCACGTCTGAACGTCGGTCGGGTTGCACCTACGCCGGGCGCCGCCATGCCTGGATCGGCCATTGCGCCCCGCGCGATCGGTAGCGTCCACGGGCATGAGCCAACCCCCGGCGGACCAGCAGCGATTCCATGGTGGCCCCGGTTCCGGGCCTGCGATCGCGGCTCCGAGTCACCCGGCGCATCCGGCCACGACTCGCACGCCGGCCGAAGAGGCGCGCACGCTGGTCGACTCGGCGAGGGCTGGCTGCCTCGCGTCGCTCTCCGACGACGGCATGCCGTGGGCATCGGTGATCACCTACGGCGCCACGCAGGCTGGTGAGCCGGTGCTCGTGCTCTCCACCATGGCCGAACACGGCCGCAATCTCGCCCGGGAGCCGCGGTGCAGCATCGTGATTGCCGAGCCCGTCGAGGACCAGGCCGACCCGCTGGACCGCGCCCGCGTCACGCTCGCCGGGCGTGCCATCGTGCCCGAGGGCGACGCCGCCGAGGCCGCGATCGAGGCCCACGCCAAGAACTTCCCGCATGCGCGTTCGTACTCCCAGTACGGCGATTTCACGATCTATGTGCTCGAGGTCGAGCGCGTGCGCTGGGTCGGTGGGTTCGCGCGCATGGCCACCGTTGAGGCGGCGGCCTACGCGGTCGCCGAGCCCGACCCGACCTGGTCTGGTGCCGCGGCCGCGCGCGCTCACCTCAACGAAGACCATCGCGAGGCGCTCCTGCTCTGGGCCCGCACGCTCGGCGGCTACGACGATGCCGCCATCGCCACCTGCGAGGCGATCGATCGCTACGGCGTCGAGCTTCGCGTCGTGACTCCGCGCGGCGACGCCCCCGTGCGGGTCGGGTTCGCCGAGCCGGCCCGCACCGCGGACGATCTGCGCGGCGCGACCGTGGATCTCGTCGCCCGCGCCCGCGCCTGGGGCGCGCAGAGCGGGCACTCCCACCACCCGTAAGCGATGCCGGCGCGAGGCTCGTCGCTGAACGACTCGGGGCCCCCTTCCGGAGGCCCCGTACGGTGTCGCTTCAAAGCGATGCGCCGACCCGGCTCACCGCTCCAGGGTTAGTGCGCGAACGCAGGCTCGGCGCCCGGCTCCAGCTCGATCTTGCCGCCCGGCAGGAGGGTGCCGCAGACGACGGCGCCGACGAAGAAGATCGCGGCCGCCCACGTGAACGCGGTCGTGTAGCCGTGGATCGCGGCGGCAGCCATCACGTCGGGGCCGCCGGCGCGCCCGTCGGCGTAACTGGTCACGGCCGAGGCGGCCAGCGTGCTGAGCAGCGCCGTGCCGATCGACCCACCGACCTGCTGGCTCGTATTCACGGTCGCCGAGGCAACGCCGGCATCGCTATTCGCGACGCCGAACGTGGCCGTCTGCATCGCCGGAGCCATGATCAGGCCCATGCCGACGCCCATGCCGATCAGGGCTGGGAGCACGTCGGCGGCGTACGTCGAGTCGACGCTGATGCCGGTGAGGTAGACCATGCTCGCCGCGCCGAGCAGCATGCCGAGCGTCA
The DNA here is from genome assembly GCA_032119595.1 of Solirubrobacteraceae bacterium. Lineage (GTDB taxonomy): Bacteria > Actinomycetota > Thermoleophilia > Solirubrobacterales > Solirubrobacteraceae > JAGIBJ01. Next base: position 1,417,981 of record JAUMBQ010000006.1, read on the forward strand.
CGAGCGGACGCGGGCCGGTCTTGGGAAGGAGCCGCGTGGTCGACACGGCCGCCGAGACGATGATGCCGAGGATCATCGGCAGGAACGCGAACCCGGTCGTGATCGGGCTCATCCCGAGCGACTGCTGCAGGTAGTACGTGAGGAACAGGAACACCGCGAACATCCCGGCGCCGCTCAGGCCGACGGCGATGAAGGAGCCGCCGCGGGCCCGGTCGAGCACGATCGACAGCGGCAGGAGCGGATGCTTCGTGGTGCGCTGCAGCACGATGAACGCCGCGAGCATCACCGCCGACGTGGCGAGCGACGCGATCGTGCTGAGGTCGCCCCAGCCCTCGGTCTCCGCGCGGGAGAAGCCGAAGACCAGCAGGAACAGGCCGATCGACGCGGCAATCGTGCCGGGGATGTCGATGGTGGCGTCGCTCGTGCGGCCGGAGTGGTGGAGCAGGCGGCCAGCGGCGATCGCAGCCGGGACCGCGAAGAGCAGGTTCACGTACAGCGACCAGCGCCAGGAGAGGTACTCGGTGAGCACGCCGCCGAGCAGCAGGCCGAGCCCACCGCCACCACCGGCGATCGCGCCGAAGATGCCGAAGGCCTTGGCCTTCTCACCGGGCTCTGTGAAGGTCGTCGTGAGGAGCGACAGTGCGGCTGGGGCGAGCAGCGCGCCGAACGCTCCCTGGAGGGCGCGGGCGGCGACGAGCATCCCGAAGCTCTGGGCGGCGCCGCCGATCGCCGACGCGACCGAGAAGCCGAGCAGGCCGACGATGAAGACGCGCTTACGTCCGAAGAGGTCGCCGATGCGCCCGCCGAGCAGAAGCAGGCTGCCGAACGCCAGGGCGTACGACGTGACGATCCACTGACGGTTCTCGTTGGAGAAGTCGAGCGCCTGCTGGGCGCTCGGGAGGGCGATGTTCACGATGGTCGCGTCGAGCACGACCATCAGCTGGGCGAGCCCGATCACGCCGAGGATTGCCCAGCGGCGCGCGTGATGCGGGTTGGCGTGGTCTTGGGTCATGGTGTGGTCCTGGAAAACGGAGGTTGGGTCTCAAAGTGGAGAGAAGACCTCAAAGTGGAGGCTGCTTCTCAACTTGCGGGTCAAGCTAGCACAGAACTGGAGTCCAGTCCTCCGTTTCGTGCGTTACACTGGACACATGCCCTTGGAAACCGCGGAAGATCAGGCAAATACTCCTGTCGAGAAGCCGCTCCGCCGCGATGCAGAGCGCAATCGGCAGCTGATCCTCGCGGCCGGCCGCGAGCTCTTCGCCGAGCGCGGGCTGAGCGTCACGCTCGACGACATCGCCGACCGGGCGGGCGTCGGCGTCGGCACCGTCTACCGCCGGTTCCCCGATCGCGACTCCCTCGTCGACGCGCTCTTCACCGAGCGCATCGCGGAGCTCGTCGCCAGCGCCCAGGCCGCGCTCGCGCTCGACGACCCGTGGCAGAGCCTCGTCCAGTTCATGCGCAGCCACATGCGCGCCCAGCAAGAGGATCGCGCGATCGCGTCCGTGGTGCTGACCAACTCCCACGGGCACGAGGCCGTCCTCCGGGCCAAGGCCCGCCTCCAGCCGATCGTGGCGCAGATCGTCGAGCGCGCCCAAGCCGCCGGGGTCGTCCGGCCCGACCTCGCCATCTCCGACGTGCCCATGACCATGCTCATGCTCGGCTCCGTCCTCGACGCCACCCGCGACCTGCAGCCAGACGTCTGGGAGCGCTACTTCACCATCGCGCTCGACGGCATGCGCCCCACCGCCACCACACCGCTGCCCTGCGCCGCCCTCGACACCGACCAAATCCCCGAGGCCATGCGCTGCGGCCTCGCCAACCGTAGGTGAGCGGCCCTCGCGGCGATCTTCGCCACGTGCGCAGACGAGCCGTACGGAGTACTTGCTCGTCCGCGCACGCGCCGAATCTCATCCACGATGGCTCGCTCACGAGCGGGGACGCCGCATGAGCCCGACTCCTCGCGAACTCACGCGGTACATCGCGAGCCTCGGGCGGTTCGTCGCGGGGCGCGAGGCCCGGGAGCGGGAGGACCGGGTGGTCGTCCGCGAACTCGAAGCCGTGTCGCTCGGGCTGCCGGTGGGGCTCGAGATCGAATGGCTCGGCACGGCCGGGTATCGCCTCACCTACGAAGGCCAGACGATCTACCTCGATCCGTATCTCTCACGGGTACCGCTCGGGCAGGTCGTGTCGCGGCGGGCGTCGCCAGCGCTGGGCGACGCTGCGCTCTACGAGCGGATCTTGGATCCGCGAGCGGGCACGGTCGTCGGCGTGCTGGCCGGCCACACGCACTTCGACCACGCGATCGACATCCCCGGAATCGCGGCCCGCTACGGCGCTCCGGCCTACGGATCGCGGTCGCTCCGGCACCTGATGGGCCTGCACGGGCTGGCCGACTCCGCGGTAGAGGTCGAGCCGAATCGGCCGTACGAGATCGGCCCGTTCACGGTGCGGTTCATCCCAAGCCTGCACTCCAAACTGATCCTCGGATTCGCAGTGCCGTCGGCCGGCGAACTCACGTGCGACCACCTGGATGGCCTCACCCCGTCAGCCTTCAAATGCGGCGACGTCTTCGGGCTCCACATCGAGGTCGCCGGCTGCACGATCTACCACCAAGGCAGCGCCAACTTGATCGACGATCAGGTGCCGCGCGGCGGGGTGGACGTCTTCCTTGCGGGCCTCGCGGGCCGCACCTTCACCCGCGACTACTGGGCGCGGATGCTCCCCAAGCTCGAACCGCGCGTCGTGGTCGCCAGCCACTTCGACGACTTCTTCCGGCCCGTCGAGGGCGACCAAGGCATGTCGCTGAACGTGGGCGTGGCGCGCGTCCCGGACGAGATCGCAGCGGTCAGCGGCGACTTCGCCGTAGCGGCGCTGCGGCCGCTGGAGCCGGTCCGCGGTTGAGCGGTTGAGCGGGTTGGCGGGCAGAGCGGGCTGGCGGGCTGAGCGGGTTGGCGGGCGGAGCGGGCTGGCGGGCTGAGCCGAACGTCGGAATATGCCCCCTAGTGAGGGCATATTCCGACGTTCGGCCCTGGTGGTTGCCTCGCGCGCGATGCTGTGGGGCGTACGATTCGCGGCATGAGCACGCCTGAAGCCGAGCGGTTGACGATTGCGCCGATCGTCGGCGCCGACGATCCCCGGCACTTCACCGACTCCGGCATCGAGATCGACCGTCTCTACACGGAGGCGAACCTCCCGTCGGACCTGGCCGAGCGCACGGGCGAGCCCGGCGACTACCCGTACACTCGCGGGCCGCACGCCGAGATGTACCGCTCGCAGCTCTGGACGATGCGCCAGTACGCCGGCTACGCGTCGGCGAAGGAGTCGAACGAGCGCTACAAGTACTTGCTGAGCAAGGGCTCGACCGGCCTCTCAATCGCGTTCGACCTGCCCACGCAGCTCGGCCTGGATTCCGACGACGAGCGCTGCCTCGGCGAGGTCGGCCGCACCGGCGTGGCCATCGACACCATCGACGACATGCGCACCGCATTCGACTCGATCCCGCTGGACTCGGTGTCGACGTCGATGACCATCAACGCGCCCGCGACCGTGCTGCTGATGCTCTACCAACTCGTCGGTGAGGAGCAGGGCGTCGATTCCACGAAGCTCCGGGGTACGGTCCAGAACGACATCCTCAAGGAGTACATCGCCCGCGGGAACTACATCTACCCGCCCGAGGCGTCGATGCGCCTCACGACCGATCTCTTCGCGTACTGCAAGGAGTACATCCCGAAGTGGAACACGGTCTCGATCTCCGGGTACCACTTCCGCGAAAAGGGCTGCTCGGCGGTGCAGGAGGTTGCGTTCACGCTCAGCTCCGGCATTGCGTATGCGCAGGCTGCGGTTGACGCGGGCCTCGACATCGACTCGTTCGCGCCGCGTCTGGCGTTCTTCTTCAACGGCCACAACAACGTGTTCCAGGAGGTCGCGAAGTTCCGCGCAGCCCGGCGCATGTGGGCGAAGATCATGAAGGAGCGCTTCGGGGCCAAGGATCCGAAGTCGATGAAGCTGCGCTTCCACACGCAGACCGGCGGCGTCACTCTCACGGCCCAGCAGCCGCAGAACAACATCGTGCGCGTCGCGCTGCAGGGCTTTGCGGCGGTGTGCGGCGGCACCCAGTCTCTCCACACGAACGGCTTTGACGAGGCCCTCGCACTGCCGACCGAAGAGGCCGCGAAGATCGCGCTCCGCACCCAGCAGATCATCGGCTTTGAGTCCGGCGCCACCGACACGGTCGACCCGTTCGCCGGCTCGTATTTCGTCGAGTCGCTCACCGACGAGATCGAGTCGCGCGCGCTGGAGCTCATCGCGAAGGTCGACGAGATCGGCGGCTCCACGAAGGCGATTCAGTTCATCACCAACGAGATCGACGAATCGGCCTGGGGCTACCAGGAGCGCTACCGCCTTGAGCAGGACGTCGTCGTCGGCGTGAACCGGTTCGTCGAAGAGGAGCTCGAGGTCCCGGACCTGCTGCGCGTCGACCCGGCCTCCGAGCTGGCGCAGCTCGAGCGCCTCAAGGCCTTCAAGGCCAACCGCGATCAGGATCTCGTCGCGAAGCGGCTCCAGGAGCTCCGCGACGCGGCCGCCGGCACCGAAAACCTGGTGCCCTTCATCCGCGAGGCCCTGCGTGATCGCGCGTCGATGGGCGAAGTCTGCGGCGCCTTGAAGGACGTCTTCGGGCCCTACCGCCCGACGTTCTAGACCGCGCATCGGGGGAGCCGGACCGGGGCTCCCCCGGCATCCCCCGTCCGTGGACGAGCGGGTGGTGTCCGCGTACGGTGGCCGGACCGATGGGGAACGACACCGTACACACCACCCGCACTGGACCTGAGGGCAAGCGCTAATGGAGCCGCGTCCCAAGGGCAGTCCCGGCGCGATCATCGAGACCGCCGGCCACCTGAAGCAGGCGGCTGCCGCGCTGGAGACCAACGCGAGCGTCGCCCAGCTTGCGCTTCCGGGCGCAGCCTTTGCCGGACCGGCCCGTGCCGGCTTGGACTCCGGCATTGACGCCGTCGCCGCCTGCGCCCGAGTCGCTATCGCGACCCTTCGCGAAGAGGCCGCCCGCCTCGTGGACGAGGCCGGAGAGCTGAGGGCCGCGCAGAAGGCCTGGGATCGTCGGGCCAAAGAGGAGCGGGAAGAGCGCGAGCAGCGCGCCCGCGACCTCGCGGCATCCAAACTGCCTTCGCCGATCTGCCGATGAGTAGCAAGATCTCCGTCCGCCCGGACCTCCTCGACCTGGCGGCCATCCGCGCCGATGGCGTGAACCGCGGCTTCGACTCGGCCATCTCGACGATCAAGTCCACGCCCATGGCAGGGCTAGAGCCGTCGACTCGTGGCCGCACCGCAGCAGCCGTCGAGTACGCGGCAGCAATGGCGCGGGCTGGCGCCTCGGGAGCGGCGACGCAGAGCCGGGAATACCGGCGGCGCGTGGCGCTCGCGTACCGCGCGGATGCCGGCAGACTTGGCGCGATGCGCCCGATGAACTGGGCGGAGCACACCTTCAGCATCGCGACCTCGACGCCTGACCGGTGGACGATCGGCAGCTGGCTCGTTGAGTCGCTTCGGCTCCCTGAGAACACCATCAAGGCCCACCAGAAGTACGAGCTCAAGAAGCGCCAGGCCGCTGCGGCGAAGGGCCTTGAAAAGCGAGGCATGGTCGACCGCGTGCGAACCCAGCTGCGCGGCGCGAAGGCCGCCCCGGGGCGCGCGCCGGGCGGAAAGAATGCGAAGGTCGATCCGCGCACGGGCGGGCTGCGGCGTCCACCGCTGCTGAAAGACAAGGTCCTGACCGGCGCCAAGAACGCCGCGCCGAAGGCAGCCAAGAAGGTCATTCCGGTCGCCAGCAACTACCTCACCTACCGCTCGGCGAAGGACCAAGGCCGGTCCGACGCTGACGCCGCGGGCAAGACGGCCGTGTCTGCAGCAGGTGGGGCGGCCGCCGGTGCAGCCTTTGGCGCGGGAGCCGGCTTGATCGGAGGCCCATTCGCTCCGGTGACGGTCCCTGTCAGCGCCCTGGTCTTCGGCATCGGCGGCAGCATCTTGGCCGGCGCCGGATACGACGTCGCCAATCCCGTCAAGCGGAAGCCGCCGAAGATGGGGACGATCAACTGGTGCGGACCCGCCCGTCCCGAGCGCAAGTCCGGTCGCGCCGTGGGGCCCCGATCGTGAGTGCCGCCGAACGGATTTCCGACGTGGTTCCCGTCGGCTGGGAGATCGCCGCCGTGCCGTTCCCCGGGACGCTGTTTCAGGCTCTCGGCCCGGGTGGGGCAGGTGAGTTTCGATCGAGCCTTTCGCTCTGCCCAGGGGTCGCCGACGGGTCGTCCGAGGAGGACAGGTCCGAGGCGGAGACGCTCGAGGTCGCGCACGACCGCCAGCTCGAGTCAGCGTTCCTGCTGCTGACCGACGCCCTCCTCGTCGATCACCGCGCGGTGGTTGTAAGCGGCCAGGAGGCATTGGTGTCGACGATCGCCTTCCGCCAGGGGTGCTGGACGCTGACGTCGCTGCTGTGGACGATCGACGCGGGTGATGGCCCAGTGGTCGCCGTTGCGACGTGCGACGCCGATCGGTTCGATGCGGAGGCTCCGCTCTTCGAGAGCATGGTCGCCGCGGTGAAGTTCGACGCAGCCGGGAGCCTGACGTGAGCCCCGTGATCCAAGAACTCGCGTTCGGGCTCCGCGTCGAAGGCACCGAGCAAACCGCGGCCGTCGAGGGAACGATCGCCGATGGCCGTTTCGTTCTCACCGACCCGGCCGCTCCGGAGTCCCCGATGGAGGGGCCCGCCTCAGCGGCGATGCTGCAGCTCGCACTGCTCGCCGATCTCGGACCTCGCCCGGTGCCTAGTCCTGCGGTGCCGTTTCTGCTCGCCGATACGCTTGCCTCGCTCGACCGCGAAGGGCTGCTCGCAGCCTGGTCCCAGGAGAGTCGCGAAACGACGGCCATCGCTGATGCCGAAGTCGTGATCTGGACCGCCTGGGCGACCTGGTCGTTCTCCACTCGGCGCCGTCTCATCCGGACGACGACCGTTGCCGACGCTGGGGCCCGTGGGCTCGCGTTGGTGGAGGTCGGCGAAGAGGGTGTCGTTGTTCGCCCTGCCACTGCCACCGACGTGTGGCGATCCCTGACTACTCTGCTCCCTGCGAACTGAAGCTTGCTCGTGACCCTCGACTCATCATCCGCACCTCCCGCCGCCACCGCTGAGGCCGACCCCCCGAAGCAGTTGGTTTGGCCCACCGTTGTCGCGTTGGTCGCCATCCCGTTGTGGATCGTGCTGTTCAAGTTCACGGTCAGGCAATCATCGGAAGGAGCGTCCGGTGCTGAGCCGCTGATCGCGTGGATCACCGCGTTCGAGCTTTCCTGTCTCTTCTCAGGGCCGATGCTGTTCCTGGCGAGTTCCGTTCGGCTTGCGTTCAGCGGTCGCGGGCTCACGCAGGAGCAACGCGAGGAGGCGGCGAGCGACGTCGCTGACGCGGCGTTCGTCCGCTGGATCGTGCCCGCGGGGCCAGGCATTTTGGCGCTCGAGATCTTCATGCTGTGCACGCTCTACGGCGTCGACCCGGGCGGATCGGACATCGGTTGGATCGCCACCTGGGGCATGGCCTGGACGGCCCTCGGCTTCTTCATCTTCGGCATCCTCGTTGCGGTGCTCGAAGAACCGCGGATGTGGCTGCCGTTCCATCTGCGCAACCGCCCGCGATGGGCGCCCGAGGATTCAGAGGCGCAAGAACCGCTGCCGCTTGACGAGCCTCAGTAGGCGCAGGTCTTCGCGCCGCTCACCCACTGCAGGGGGCCGGCGGTGCTGGTCGGAGCCATCGTGGCGGGGTCGGCGCCCGGCCCCCAGTAGCTGCCGTTGACGATGCCTTGCGGAGAGACGTCCCAGCGGTAGTAGACGATGTTGCCGTAGGACCTGATCGCGTAGGAGATCGCCCACGAGCCATCGGTCGCCTGCGAGGCTCCGGTGAACGTGAGCTCGCTACCGACAGCGTTGATGTCGGCACCCGACGTCGAGGTCAGCCGGCAGTAGTAGTGGCTGCCGTCAGGGTGAAATGAGTATCGCTGCTCGACGGCGCAGTTCGGCCAGCCAGCCGGGCAGTCCGTGAAGGTGGAGCCAATGAAGAACGGCTGGATTGCCGTGAGCGCCGCCTGGCCCTCGAGCGGGGCCGGCGGGTTGCCGAACAGCGAGGTCGGCGCGGACCCGCCGGGCACCGGCGTGATGGGCGCCGCGGGTGTGGTGCCGGCGGCAGGCCCCGGAACGGTCCCGCCTCCCGGTGCGGGGGCCGGACCCTGAGCGACCGACTTCAGCGTCTTGGTTCCGCCCGGGCTCTTGATCCCGACCGACACCTTCTTCCCGACGAGCGCATTGGCCGCCGTGAGCTTCTTGCCCTTCAGTACCGCGCTCTGCCACGTCCCCGGCGCACCGCCCTTCGTGGTGCCCTTGACCTTGCTGAGCGGATACGACTTGCCCTTCGACGACACGCTCACCGAGGTCGGACGCTGCGACGCCCTCAGCGGCTTGTCGGTCGACAACGTCGCCACGATCCGCGCCCCCGAGCCATCGGGTTGCACGCGCACGACCGACGTCAGCGCGGCCTGCGCCGTCGACGGGGCCGCCAGCACAGCGAGCACGAGGGCCATGATCCGAAACGCAGAGCGCATCCCCCCATCCTGCGACACCGCGGGGGTCTGCGCAAGGCGAGAACTGGGCTGAATCGCCCGTTTCACGGTCGGTTTGCGCTGGGCCGCGGCGCCAAGGTACGTCCCGGTGTTGCCCGCGGGCCTGCTCCTGCGCGTCTGCGGGGCCCTGCCGCCGCCGCGGCCCCGCGTTCTACTTCAGCGTCTGCACGGCCACGCGGACCGTGTCGGTCGCCTGGTCGACGAACGAGAGCGCGACCTGCTTGCCGTTGGAGCGCAGCTGGCTCGTGTTCAGACCGCCTTCGAGACGGCCGACGGGGACGCCGGCCGGCGCCTTGATCAGTCGGACGGTCTCGTCGGAAATCTTGGCCGCGTACCACTTGGCCTTGTCGCCCTCGCCGCGAATCCAAACCGCGACTTCGGACGTGCCGACGCGCACGACGCGCAGGTCGCGGGCGTCCTTCGCGGTCGAGAAGGCACCGCGGGCCACGACATCGCCGGCGTCGTCGACGATCGCCCACTTCGGCTGACCGAGCAGGTTCTCCGCGCGAGCCGAATCCTGCTGCAGCCAGGTGACGACGGCGCCGCCACCAGCGCGTCCGGCCACGTCGACCTCAAGCGCGCGCCGATCCGGCACCCCACCAATCTCGACCGCCTCCTCAAGCGAACCTTCTTGCCCCTGCGCGACGACCGGGATCCCGCGCACGGCAAGCTCGTTGGTTTGCTGGACCTCGAGGCCGGCGACCGCGATCTGCTCGCCGACGGTCGTCACTGCGCCGCCGCCGAAGCGCTCGACGCCGAGGATCGAGTTGCGCGTCGGGGTCTTGCCGACCCGTACGAGCGCGGCGACCGTCTTGGCCGGCTTGCCACCCGACGGCTTGCCGGTCTCGCGGCGGCCGGTCGAGATGGCGTGCCCGGTGGAGGTCGCTGCCCAGTTGCTGCCGTCGGCACCATGGGTGAAGTCGCCGGTCTCGACGCCGGAGAGTGGCTTGCCGAGCGGGATGGAGGTGCCGTCGATCAGGAAGCCAAATGCGGCGGCGGTCGGCGTGCCTTCGGTCGTCGACTTGGGAATGAAGGAGCTGGTGGAGGCGACCAGGAAGCCGGTCTTGAGGCCGAACGCAGCGGGGATGTTCACGTAGGTGCCGCTGGCGAGGGTGCGACGCTGCCAAGCTGCGCCGGTCGCGGCGGCGCGGGCGGCGACCCAGGCGGCGGCGGGTGCGCCGGCGGACTGACCGGCGACGGCGACGTTGCCGGTCTCATCGCGCGCGACCATCGACACGAGGCTGCCGGAGCCGAGCCCGACCATCGGGCTGAGCGTGCCGCCGACGGTGAAGTCGCGGGTGGCGATCGTCGGTGTTGATCCGCCTGCGTTCCAGGCGACCGTGCCCTTGCCATTGGCGGTCAGTCCCACGCGGGTCACGATCCCGGTCTGGACGCCGGCGGGGGCGTCGCCGATCGAGATCGGCGTCTGCCACACATTGGTGGCGGCTGCGGAGGCGGACGAGGCTGGGGCGGCGAGCGCCACGGGGGCGGCGGCCAGGACGACGAGGATCGTCGAGGCGACCACGCAGGTCGCCGGGACGCGGGAGCGCTTCATACACGCAGTAAACACCGGCCAGGGCAGAAGTTGCGCACGTTGTCGTGCTGGGGTGGACGAGGGTGGCTGCGGTGCGTGTCGGCTCGGCGATGAGCGGTGCTCACGCCCGTTCGCGCCCAGCCGAGGCGCGCTGATCTCGGCCGCGCCATGATGCCTGCGTGGATACTCCTCTCGCCGATCCCAACCTCGACGCGGAGGAGCGGACCGAGTTCCGCGGCTTCATCGACGACGAGGAGGTCGGCACCGGAACCCTCGTCCTTCGCGCCGACGACGCCCGCACGTTCACCCAGGAGATCACCGGTGAGGCCTTCGGTCGGCTCTCCGGCACCGCGACGGTCAACTTCCGGCGCCGCGGCGGCGAGCTCCACGCCGACACGCAGGATCTGCTCCTCAACCACAAGGGCAAACCCGCGTTCACCGAGCACGGCAGCTTCCGCGATGTGCAGGTACCCCAGCTCGGCGGCGACGTCGGCGCCTACCCCCGCACCATGGTTCCGGCCGCCGGTCTCGCCGTCGCCCTGCGCGCCCTGCCGTGGGCGGCCAAGGCCCGCTTCGCGCCGCCGGTTTGGCTCACCGCGATCGTGCACTGGCCGCTCGACATGCGCGTCGAAACCAAGGAAAAGCTCACCACCCCCGCCGGCAAGTTCGAGGCCTGGAAGGTCCGGATCCGCCCGAGCCTCGTCGACATCGCCGCCTCCCTCGACGAACTCTCCGCCAACCTCATCCCACCGGTCACCGCCCACATCGACGTGAAGACGAACCGCCTCCTGCGCGTCGACTTCCCGACCGGCCCAGGCCGCAACGACCCCCGCGGGTACATCGAGGCGACCGAGCTGGGGTAGGGGAGGGCTCACCCGTCCGGACAGTAGCCGGGCTGCCGCCGACGGTTTCCTCGGGTTCGGTTGACCCACTGAGGTCGCCAGCACCGGTTCTCTACGTTTGTAGAATTTCCCCTTGCCTCTATGGACGTAGTGCGTTACGTTGGGTCGGCCCTCTGTTTCGATAGAGGGCCTGATCCCATCTCGACCCACGGCCTCAGGGCCGTGCGCTGAAAGCTGACTCACCCATGCGCCTCAGGCTCGCCTTTGCCTTCCTCCTCACCCTGTTCGGGATAGGAGGACTCTCCTTCGCCGTCGGCTCAGGTTCCTTTGCCGTCGCCGGAACGACTCCGCCGAAGGCGCCGCCAGCGTCAGTGAAGGACTTCCGCGAGAAGGCCGAGTTTGTGGAGCGTTCCGCGTCGGTCAAGCGCGGTGCGCGTAGCGCGATCGAGGCCACCGGCTGGGTGAGCGTCACGCACTACGACGACGATCAGAAGGCGTCGACGGCGACGCCGGACGATCGCCTGATGCTCAACAGCGCGAACGGGCGCAGGTTCATCCTGAAGGTCCCGAAGTCGGCCAAGGTCACCTCCACGGCGACTTCGTCGGCTCCTGAGCCGGCCACGATGATCGCTGGTGATGTCGTCTCCGTCACCGGTACCAGCAGCGGCAACACGATCACGGTCGCAAGCGCCGCCGTCACCACGACGCTTCCGGATCCCCGTCTGAACCCGTCGCAGACGCAGCGCCCCGTTGAGAACCGCCGGGTGCTCACGGTGCTCGCGACCTGGCCCGAGCAGCGCGCGGCCGGAACCACTGAGCCCTTCCCGCCGTCTGACGCCGAGACCGCGATGTTCAACGAGGGCCTCGGCGACATCTCGATCCGCAACTACTTCAAGCAGGTGTCGCGCAGCCGCTTCATGCTCGATGGCGACGTCACTGACTGGCTCCCGGTCACCACGCCTATCGGAGCCGACTGCGACCAAGACGCATGGATGGATGCTGCACTCGCAGCCGTCCGCACGCAGGGGACCTACGACCCTGACACGTACGACTACCTCCACCTCGTGATGCCGAATCCGGGGATCTGCGGGTACAGCGGCGTGAGCTTTGGGCCGCGACTGACGCTCGCGTTCACGGGGACCTCAACCTCGTCGGTCTTCCCCGACGGAACCACGATCCACGAACTCGGCCACGCCGTTGGTCTCGACGCCGGCCCCGGTCAGGGCCACGCCGGCTCGGAGGTTTGCACCGCTCGGGGCGTCGCCGTCCCGATGTCGTCGTCGTGTGTTGGTAGCCGGACCGCAGAGAGTCCGTACGAGTACCGCGACCGCGACGACGTGATGGGTACCTCAAGTGGCAAGCGCACCTTCAACGCCGCCCATCGCGCGCATCTCGGCTTCCTACCGCTCGCCAATGTGAAGACCATTGACCCCGACGGTGAGGAGCGGACGCTCACGCGCAGCAACGAGGAGCTTGGCTCCACAACGCAGCTCATCGAGGTGCGTCGCCCGAAAGACGACGCCCTCCATGCAGCGACCCAGTACACCCCAGACACGTACGTCGGCTACGCGCTTGAGCTGCGCGGCGCGACGAGCCCCTTCGAGAGCTACCCGGCCGGGCACGCGGCAGGCAATCGCGTCGCGGTGCATCTCACGGGCCGCGTAGCGGATGACCGCAAAGGCCGAGATTCGACAACCTCTTGGATTCAGCCTTCGCCCGGCAAGTCCTACCCAGGGCCACGGTACGTGACGGAGCTTGGCTTCGACTACAACGCCGGGCTGGCGGCAGGTCAGAGCCTCTACGATCCGCTCGAGAAGTACACGATCACGGTCGGCGAGGTCACCGCGACCACGGCGAAGGTCACGGTGGCGCCCGGAGGTCCGCCCGGCGGCGCTGCGGCCGCGACGAACGTTGCGATCACGAGCGGCACGCTTACCGCGACCGCAAAGACAGGACGCCGCAACGTCCTGTCGGTCGTCATCGACGACGGCCGCTACCTGATCAGCGATTTCGGTAACCCGGTGACCGCTGGCGCGGGCTGCGAGGTCGTGGACCCCGTCACGGTCGGCTGCACCATCCTCGGGGTTCGCGCGCTCTCGCTGGTCCTGGGCGACGGTGACGACGTGGCCTCGGTGCACGACGCGGTCAAGGTCCCAACCAGCTTCAACGGCGGCGCGGGCAATGACACCCTCGAAGGCAGCGCAGGCGCCGACGACACGTTCGTGTCGCCGACGCTCGACGGCGCCGACGTGATGCTCGGCTATGGCGGCACCGACACCCTCACCTACACCGGCCGTGCGGCCGGAGTCACCATCACCGGCTCGACTCTGGTGACGACCATCGGGCAGACCGACGAAGGCGACCGCGCGGAGGGCATCGAGAATTACTCGGGCACCGCGTTGGCCGACACGATCACCCCGGGTGGCAACGTCGCGCGCCGCATCACCGCGAGCGGTGGCAACGACACCGTCGTGACCGGTGGCGGCAACGACACCATCCTCATCCGCGACGGCGGTCCCGACACGACCGTCGACTGTGGTGGTGGCCCGAGCGACCTCCTGTCCTACGACGCGGGTGACGCGTCGCTGAACTGCGAGTCGCCGTTCGAAGACGCGTTCATTCGCATCGGTGACTACCCGTTCGAGGGCGAGACGATCGCCGCTCGCACGCCCGCCATCCCGCTCCTCACGAGCGGCAAGCGCACCACCAGTGTGGTCCAGTGCGCCTTCGGGGCGACCGGGACCACCCCGGCCTGGGTGACCTGCCCGAGTAACACGGCCTACACCCCCGCACCGTCCCTCGTGGACGGCAGCTACACGCTGAAGCTGCGCCTGAAGAACGCCGCCGGTGTGACCGTCGGTGACGAGCAGGTGCGGAACTTCAAGGTGAACGGAACCGTTCCGGACACCTCGATCACCTCGACGCCGCCGAACCCCTCGCGCGGCGACGACCTGACGTTCCTCGTCAAGACCCTGACCGGCGTCGGGTACGAATGCGCCATCGACACCGGTCAATGGGTCTCGTGCCTCGACACCAAGGTGGTCAACGGACTCACGAGCGGAACGCACACCTTTAAGGTGCGGGCCTTCGGTGCGGGCGGCGCGGTCGACCCGGAGCCCGCAACGCACACGTGGACCGTCGACACCTCCCCGCCGGATACGACTCTCACGGGTACGCCCGCGGAGGGTGCGACGACGGAGCAGACGCCGGCGAACTTCACGTACACAAGTACTGAGTCGCCAGCGACGTTCGTCTGTTCGGTGAATGGCGGGGCGTACGCGCCGTGCTCGTCGCCCGATACCAGGATGCTCAACCTCATTGGCCCGTACAGCCTGCGAGTTGCGGCAGTCGACGCGGCAGGGAATCAGGATCCGACGCCGGCGGTGAGGAACCTGACGATCGTCGCGCAGCCGTTTGCCACCGAGATCACCCAGGCGGCGGACTTCTACGCCTACTATGGCCCGAACAAGCGCCCGAGTTACTCGTTCGTGGCGACCGGCACCGGCGGTCCGTTCACGTTTAAGTGCTGGACCAGTGACACCGCTCCTGCGCCGTGCACTTCGCCGTGGCAGGCGCCGGTGGTGAGCGATGGCTACACCAACGTCACCATCGCGGCGTTCAACGCTCAGGGCGTGCAGGACTACACCACGGCGCAGGAGGCGTTCATCGGCGATGTGGGCCTGCCGGACACTGCGCTCACGAGTGGCCCGGCCGAAGGGGCCGTCATCGCGACCGACACCGGAACGGCCGTCGCGACGTTCGGGTTGAGTGCGCCCACCGAGACGCCGGCCCCCGGGTGCAGCACGGACTTCATTCCGAGCTGCGCGACGTACCAGTGCAAGCTGGACGCGTCGCCGTGGGCGCCGTGCACCTCGCCCTACTCGACGCCAGCGCTCGCGGTGGGGGCCCACGCCCTCAACGTTCGCGCCGTCGATTCCGCTGGGAACGTGGACTCCACACCAACGGTTCGCTCGTGGAACATCGTCGCGGCTCCGCAGACGGCGTTTACGGCCGGTCCTGAGACCGGCTCGATGGTGACGACGGCGACACCGTCGTATTCGTTCGCTGCGACCCCGGCAACGGGGGCCACGTTCCAGTGCACCTACGGGCCGACCACGGCACCCGGGACTTGGGTCCCGTGCACGTCGCCGTGGACGATCCCCGCGCAGGCCAATGGCTCGACGGTCGTCGTGCAGGTCCGCGCGAAGAACGCGGCCGGGTACTACGACCCGACGCCGGACATGCGGATGGTGCAGTTCGACCTGTCGACGCTGCTCGTCGCGACCGCAACGGCGACGCCGTCGGCGGTCAACCTGACGGCTGAGACGGGCTATGGCTCGGCGCTTGACTGGATTCACTGGAAGAGCTCGACGCCGTCGAATGTGGACCGGATGAATGCGACGCAGCGGATCAGCACGTTCTCGACGATTGGGACGGCCTCGACGGCCACGCTCAATGGGCCCACGACGTTCTCGTGGACGAACGCGACGGGTGCTACGGCGGCGAGTTCGTCGATCTTCGGTGTCGCGCGCCTGGCGACCGGAACCGGGTTCTCGTTCTCGGTGCCCGCGTCCGGGACTGAGGTCCGCAGGCTGCGCGTGCACCTGGGTATCCGCGGCGTCGGCACGACGGCCAGGTTCGCGGCGACGTTGGCTGGCAAGCCGACGGTGGTCCAGACGATCTCGTCGTCGACGGCCGGGTTCAGCAACCGGACGCTAATGATCACCTACCGCCCCAAGACCGCCAGCGACACGCTCAACGTGGCGTACTCCCAGACGGCCGGCGGAACCAGCAGCGGCGTCTCGCTCAACGCGGCCTCGCTGCACTAGCCGCAGCAGGTCCTAAGGAGTACCCGGTGGCGGGCGACCTTCAC
>JAUMBQ010000006.1:1433906-1441424 GCA_032119595.1 Solirubrobacteraceae bacterium
GGTCGCCCGCCACCGGTCGTTCTCCGCGTGAAGGAAGGTGTCTGACTCCGAGAGCCTCTGCCCTTGCAGAGGGACGGACTCTATGGATATAGTGGGACGCGGCGCCACGTTCGGACGGCGCTTCCTGTCTCACGCCGTTCGGTTGCCTTGGGCGCCAGATCGAAAGCTGTCCCATGCGAATTCGGCTTCTCTTTGCCTTTGCCATCGCCATCTTCGGACTCGGCGGGCTCACCGTCGCGTCCGGGGGCTACTCGTCACTTGCGATCGCGGGGTCAACCCCGCCAGGGGCTTCGCCTTCGAAGATCGCGCAGTTCCGCGACAAGGCGGCCTTCGTCGAACGGCACGCGCAGATCAAGCGCGGCAAGAACGGCGTGATCGAGGCGAGCGGCTGGATCAGTGTCACGCACTTCGACCAGGATTCGAAGCCGTCGACGAAGACCCCCGACGACGAGCTCACGCTCAACAGCGCAGGCGGTCGCACCTTCACGCTCAAGGTCCCGAAGTCGGCCAAGACGACATCGACGGTGCAGTCCTCCTCACCGACGCAGGCATCGCTCGCTCCGGGCGATGTCACGCGGGTCTCGGGCACGCTCAGCGGCGACACCATCGTCGTTACGAGCGCGGCCACCACGGCGACGCTCCCCGACACGCAGCTCATGCCCTCCCAGACGCAGCGTGCGGTCGAGACGCGCCGGGTCCTCACCCTGCAGGTCACGTTCCCCGAGGATCGCGCCGAGGGCATCACCGCGCCCTACACCCAGAACGTGGGCGAGCAGGCGATGTTCGGCAGAAACCTCGGCGACCAGTCGGTCCACAACTTCTTTAAGCAGTCCTCGCGCGAGAAGTTCCTGCTCGAAGGCGACGTGACCGACTGGATGCCGCTCACGCAGTCCCGCGGAACCACCTGCGACGAGGGCGCTTGGATGGATGCGGCGCTCGCGGAGGCCCGCGCGCAGGGCGCCCTCGACGTCGACAGCTACGACTACTTCCTCCTCGTCATGCCGCCCGCCAAGGTGAATGGCACGGACATCTGTGACTACAACGGCGTGTCGTTCGGGGGCGGCAAGACGCTCTCCTTCGCCTTGGGCAACGAGTTCCCGAAAGCCACCTCGATCCACGAACTCGGCCACGCTGTTGGCTTGCACCACGCCGGATCCGAGATCTGCACGGACCGCGGTGGCGTCGCTGTACCGATCGCAGTGACCTGCAGTAAAGGCATCCGGAATATCGACTCTGCCTACGAGTACACCGATAACGATGACGTGATGGGCGAAGCGAATCTCATGCGTCTTTTCAGCAACGCGCATGCGGCGCAGCTTGGGTTCCTTCCGCTCGACAACGTGGAGACGATCGGTCCGGACGGAGAGGAGCGCACGCTCACGCGGAGCAATCAGCCGCTCGCGTCGTCGACCCAGCTCATCGAAGTCCGGCGACCGGCTGACGACGCGGCGCATCGCCCCACGATCAGGCCCAACGTCTACGCCTTGGAGTATCGCGGTGCCGCAAGCCCGTTCGACAACTACGCCTCGACGGACACCGCCGTCAATCGTATTAGCGTCCGTCTCTCCGGTCCCGCGGGCGCGACCGACCCGGCGGAACGTAACACGTATACGGAGGGCGTGAATCCGTCGCCCGGTAAGAGTTTTCCCGGCATTGGCTGGCACATTGTCAAGGACTACGATCGAGGCCTTGTCGCAGGGCAAAGCCTCTACGATCCGGTCGAGAACTACACGATTACGGCTGGCGCGTTCGACGCGACCTCGGCTAAGGTGACGGTCGCCCCCGGTGGTCCGCCTGGTGGTACCGCGGCCACGACCGTCGTTTCGATCGCCAGCGGGACCCTGAGTGTGGTCGCCAAGCCCGGTCGCCGCAACGTCGTTTCGGTGACGCTGCATGACGGCCGTTACGTGATCGCCGACTTCGGCAACCCGGTTCTGGCTGGCGCCGGCTGCCTGGCCATGGACCCAGTCACCGTGGAGTGCAACGCCACCGGCGCTCGCGGGCTCAACTTGCAGCTCGATGACGGCGACGACGTCGCTTCCGTTCAGGATTCCGTCACGATCCCGACGACCTTCACCGGCGGAGCGGGCAACGACACCCTCGAAGGCAGCAGCGGCGCGGACGACACGTTCTCCTCGGGCACCCTCGACGGCGCCGACATCATGGACGGCAACGGCGGGTCGGACACACTTACGTATGCCGGCCGCACGACCGGCGTCACCATCACTGGCTACGAACTCAGCACCACCATCGGCGCAATGGGCGAGAACGATCGTGTCGTAAGTATCGAGAACTTCACCGGTACAAGGGCAGCCGACAGCATCGCGCCTACAGGCGATGTCGCACGGCGTATCGACGCTGGCGGTGGCAATGACACGGTGATCACCGGAGCGGGCAACGACACGATCCTTACGCGCGACGGCGGGGTCGACACCGTCGTGGACTGCGGCGGCGGCAACAACGATGTTCAGTTGTTCGATTCCGGCGACGCCTCGACCGGCTGTGACGGTCACTCCTGGGAGGACGCGCTCGCTAGCATCGAGGCCTACCCGTTCGAGGGCGAGACGATCGCGAACCGCACGCCCACCATCCCGATCCTTGCGGGCGGCAAGCGCACCACCAGCGTGCTGCAGTGCGCCTTCGGCGCTGCCGGTTCGACTCCCACCTGGGCCACTTGCCCGAGCAGCGCCCAGTACACGGTCACGTCGACCTTGTCCGACGGCAACTACACGTTCCGGCTGCGGCTCAAGAATTCCGCCGGTGTCACCGTCGGGAACGAACAGGTCCGCAACTTCAAGGTCAACGGTGCCGTCCCGACGGTCACGATCGTGACGACGCCGCCGAACCCGTCGCGCGCCGACAACGTGACCTTCACGTCGGCGTCGAGCGTCGCCGGTTCCACGTTCGAGTGCTCCGTCGAACCCGGCCCGTGGATCTCGTGCCTGCCAACCAAGAAAGTCGTCGGACTAACCGACGGCTCGCGCACCTTCAAGGTGCGGTCGGTCGGTCCTGGAGGCGCGATCGGCCCAGCGTCGGCCCCGCATACGTGGACGGTCGACACCATCGCTCCGGAGACGACCCTCGCGGGTACGCCCGCGGAGGGCGCGACGACGGAACAGGCCCCGGCGAACCTCACCTACACGAGTACCGAGTCGCCAGCAAAGTTCGCGTGCTCGGTGAATGGCGGGCTCCCTCAGCCGTGCTCGTCGCCGGACACCCGTACCCTCGGCCTGGTCGGTCCGTACACGTTGCGCGTAGCGGCGGTCGATGCGGCGGGCAATCAGGATCCGACGCCAGCGGTGCGGAACCTGACGATCGTCGAGCAGCCGTTTGATACGCAGATCACGCAGGCGGCGGACTTCTACGCCTACTACGGCCCGAACAAGCGACCGAGCTACTCGTTCGCAGCGAGCGGGACCGGCGGTCCCTTCACGTTCAAGTGCTGGACCAGCGACACGGCTCCTGCGCCGTGCACCTCGCCTTGGCAGGCCCCGGTAGTGAGCGATGGCTACACCAACGTCACCATTGCGGCGTTCAACAGTCAGGGCGTGCAGGACTTCACGACAGCGCAAGAGGCGTTCATCGGCGATGTGGGCCTGCCGGAGACGGCGCTGACGAGCGGCCCGGCCGAAGGGGCGGTCGTTCCGACCGACATCGGGACGGCCGCCGCAACCTTCGGGTTGAGTGCGCCCACCGAGACGCCTGCGCCGGGGTGCAGTGCGGATTACCCTCCGAGCTGCGCGACGTTCCAGTGCAAGCTGGACGCCGCACCGTGGGAGCCATGCACGTCGCCCTACACGACGCCGAGCCTCGGCATCGGTTCGCACACGCTGAATGTGCTTGCGACCGATCCGGCTGGCAACGTCGATTCCAGCATGGCGGTCCGGACGTGGATCGTCGTGGCTGCACCGCAGACCGCCATCACCGGCGGCCCAGCAGACGGGTCGACGGTGACTGCCCTGTCGCCGAGCTACACGTTCACCGCGACTCCGGCGACGGGTGCCACGTTCCAGTGCACGTATGGCCCGACGACGGTGCCTGGGACCTGGGTGCCGTGCACGTCGCCGTGGATGATCCCGGCGCAGGTCAATGGTGCGACGGTCGTCGTGCAGGTTCGCGCGAAGAACGCCGCCGGTTATTACGATCCGACGCCGGACATGCGGATGGTGCAGTTCGATCTCTCGACGCTTCTCGTGTCGACCGCGACGGCGACGCCGTCAGCGGTGAATCTGACGGCGGAGACGGGGCACGGCGCCGCGCTCGACTGGATTCACTGGAAGAGCTCGACACCGTTGACGGTGGACCGGATGAATGCGACGCAGCGGATCAGCACGTATTCGACGATTGGGACGGCCTCGACGGCCACGCTCAATGGGCCCACGACGTTCTCGTGGACGAACGCGACGGGTGCGACGGCGGCGAGTTCGTCGTTCTTCGGTGTCGCGCGGCTGGCGACCGGGACCGGGTTCTCGTTCACGGTTCCGGCCTCCGGGACTGAGGTCCGCAAGCTGCGCGTGCACCTAGGGATCCGTGGTGTCGGCACGACGGCCAGGTTCGCGGTGACGCTTGCTGGTAAGCCGACGGTGGTTCAGACGATCTCGTCCTCGACCGCCGGGTTCAGCAACCGGTCGCTGACGATCACGTACCGCCCCAAGACCGCCAGCGACACGCTCAACGTGGCGTACTCCCAGACGGCCGGCGGCACCAGCAGCGGCGTCCTGCTCAACGCCGCATCGCTGCACTAGCGCGAGCACCCAACAGCGGGCCGAACGTCGGATTACCCACCCCAGAGGGGGCATATTTCGACGGTCGGCCCGACGCTGATCGACTGGGGTCGATCGGGCCGACCGCAGCCAGTTCGGTGAACGTCGTCGACCTCGAGGTACTCTGCCCTTGTAGAGGACGATGCTCTATGGGTATAGTGGGACGGGGCGCCGCTCTCGGGCAACGCTTCCTGTCTCACTCCGTTCGGTTGCCTTGGGCGCCAGATCGAAAGCTGCTCCATGCGAATTCGGCTTCTCTTCGCCTTTGTCATAGCTCTGTTTGGTCTTGGCGGGCTCACCGTTGCGGCCGGGGGCTATTCGTCGCTTGCGATCGCGGGGTCAACCCCGCCAGGGGCTTCGTCTTCGGAGATCGCGCAGTTCCGCGACAAGGCGGCCTTCGTCGAGCGGCACGCTGAGATCAAGCGCGGCAAGAACGGCGCGATCAAGGCCAGTGGCTGGGTCAGCGTCACGCACTTCGATCAGGACGCAACGTCGTCGGTGAAGGCCCGCGCTGATGAGCTGACGCTCAACAGCGCTGACGGTCGCACGTTCACGCTCGAGGTCCCGAAGTCGGCCAAAAACACCTCGACGGTGCAGTCCTCCTCACCGACGCAGGCATCGCTTGCGCCGGGCGACGTCACGCAGGTCTCGGGCACGCTCAGCGGCGACACGATCGTTGTCAGCAGCGCGGCCACCACGGCGACGCTTCCCGATCCAGAACTCATGCCCTCCCAGACGCAGCGTGAAGTCGAGACGCGCCGGGTCCTCACCCTCCAGGTCACGTTCCCCGAGGACCGTGCCGCAGGTATCACCGCGCCCTACACCCAGAACGTAGGCGAACAGGCGATGTTGGGCCGCAACCTTGGCGACCAGTCGATCCACAACTTTTTCAAGCAGTCCTCGCGGGGCAGGTTCCTGCTCGAGGGCGACGTGACCGACTGGATTCCCCTCACCGAGTCCCGTGGCACCACCTGCGACCCGGACACCTGGACGAACGCGGCGCTCGCGGAGGTTCGCGCGCAGGGCGCCCTCGACGTCGACAGCTACGACTACTTCCATCTCGTCATGCCGCCCCCCATCGTGAACGGCGTCGGCATTTGCAGCTTCAGTGGCGCATCGCATGGGGCTGGCGAGACGATCGCGTTCGTAAAAGACAACGAGTTCCCGACGGTCACCTCGCTCCACGAACTCGGTCACGCTGTAGGCCTGGGTCACGCCGGATCCGAGGTCTGTACGGACCGCGGTGGCGTTCCCGTGCCGATTGCAGTGACCTGCAGAAAGGGCCTCCGAAACATCGACCCGGCCTTCGAGTACGACGACAACGACGACGTGATGGGCGAAGCGGCATTGAAGCGTCTCTTCAGCAACGCGCATGCGGCGCAGATCGGGTTCCTCCCGCTCGACAACGTGGAGACCATCGGTCCGGACGGACAGGAGCGCACGCTCACGCGGACCAACCAGCCGCTTGCGTCCTCGACCCAGCTGATCGAGGTCCGTCGCCCGGCTGATAACGCGGCGCACCCTGCCACCCCGGACCAGCCGGCCGAGCCCAACGTTTACGCGTTGGAGTATCGCGGCGCCGCAAGCCCGTTCGACAACTACGCCCCGACCGACACCGCTGTCAATCGCATCAGCGTCCGTCTTACCGGTCGCGCGGGCGCGACCGACCGGGATGAACGCGACACCCTGACGGAGGGGGTCAATCCGTCGCCCGGCAAGAGCTACCCCGGGATCCGCTGGGACGTCTTCGAGGACTACGATCGAGGCCTTGTCGCGGGGCAAAGCCTCTACGACCCGGTCGAGAACTACACGATCACGGCTGGCACGTTCGACGCGACCTCGGCCAAGGTGACGGTCGCCCCCGGTGGTCCGCCCGGTGGTACCGCGGCCGCGACCGTCGTTTCGATCGCCAGCGGGACCCTGAGTGTGGTCGCCAAGCCCGGTCGCCGCAACGTCGTTTCGGTGACGCTGCATGACGGCCGTTACGTGATCGCCGACTTCGGCAACCCGGTTTCGGCTGGCGCTGGTTGTTTGGCCATGGACCCGGTCACGGTGGAGTGCAACGCCACCGGCGCTCGCGGGCTCAACCTGCAGCTCAACGACGGCGACGACGTCGCTTCCGTTCAGGATTCCGTCACGATCCCGACGACCTTCACCGGCGGGGCGGGCAACGACACCCTCGAAGGCAGCAGCGGCGCGGACGACACGTTCTCCTCGGGCAGCCTCGACGGCGCCGACATCATGGACGGCAGCGGCGGGTCGGACACGCTTACCTACGCCGGCCGCACGACCGGCGTCACCGTCACCGGCTACAACCTCAACTCCACCATCGGGGCGCCAGGGGAGAACGACCGCGTCCTGGGCGTCGAGAACTTCACCGGCACGGGCGCCATCGACAGCATCACGCCCGCAGGCGATGTCGCACGGCGTATCGAC
Organism: Solirubrobacteraceae bacterium; assembly: GCA_032119595.1. Taxonomy (GTDB): domain Bacteria; phylum Actinomycetota; class Thermoleophilia; order Solirubrobacterales; family Solirubrobacteraceae; genus JAGIBJ01. Next base: position 1,441,106 of record JAUMBQ010000006.1, read on the forward strand.
GCGGGCAGAGGCAACGACACGGTGATCACGGGTGGGGGCAACGACACGATCCTTACGCGCGACGGCGGGGTCGACACCGTCGTGGACTGCGGCGGCGGCAACAACGATGTTCAGTTGTTCGATTCCGGCGACGCCTCGACCGGCTGTGACGGTCACTCCTGGGAGGACGCGCTCGCTAGCATCGAGGCCTACCCGTTCGAGGGCGAGACGATCGCGAACCGCACGCCGACCATCCCGATCCTTGCGGGCGGCAAGCGCACCACCAGCGTGCTGCAGTGCACCTTTGGCGTCACTGGGTCGACTCCGACCTGGGCCACCT
>JAUMBQ010000006.1:1441434-1641715 GCA_032119595.1 Solirubrobacteraceae bacterium
CGGTGTCACCGTCGGGAACGAACAGGTCCGCAACTTCAAGGTCAACGGTGCCGTCCCGTCGGTGACGATCGTGACGACGCCGCCAAACCCGTCGCGCGCCGACAACGTGACCTTCACGTCGGCGTCGAGCGTTGCCGGCTCCACGTTCGAGTGCTCCGTCGAGAATCGTCCGTGGATCTCGTGCCTAGCGACCAAGAAGGTCGTCGGACTAACCGACGGCTCGCGCACCTTCAAGGTGCGGTCGGTCGGTCCTGGAGGCGCGATCGGCCCAGCGTCGGCCCCGCATACGTGGACGGTCGACACCATCGCGCCGGATACGACCCTCGCCGGCACGCCGGCCGAGGGTGCGACGGAACAGACGTCGGCGAACTTCACGTACACCAGCACGGAGTCGCCAGCGAAGTTCGTCTGTTCGGTGAATGGTGGGGCGTACGAGCCGTGTTCATCGCCAGACACGCGTACGCTCAACCTGATCGGGCCATACAACTTGCGGGTGGCAGCCGTCGACGGGGCGGGCAATCAGGATCCGACGCCAGCGGTGCGGAACCTGACAATCGTCGAGCAGCCGTTTGACACGCAGATCACGCAGGCTGCGGACTTTTACGCCTACTACGGCCCGAACAAGCGACCGAGCTACTCGTTCGCAGCGAGCGGGACCGGCGGTCCGTTCACGTTCAAGTGTTGGACCAGCGGTACCGCGCCGGCGCCTTGCGCCTCGCCTTGGCAGGCCCCGGTGGTGGCCGACGGCGGCGCACTTGTCTACATAGCGGCCGTCAATGCCCAGGGTGTGCAGGACTACACCCCGGCGCAGGAGGAGTTCAACGGCGACGCGACGCCGCCGGACACGGCGTTCACCAGCGGCCCGGCCGAAGGGGCGGTCATTCCAACCGACACCGGGTCCACCGTCGCGACGTTCGGGTTCACTGCGCCCACCGAAAGGCCTGCGCCGGGGTGCAGTGCGGATTACCCTCCGAGCTGCGCGACGTTCCAGTGCAAGCTGGACGCCGCACCGTGGGCGCCATGCACGTCGCCCTACACGACGCCGAGCCTCGGCATCGGTTCGCACACGCTGAATGTGCTTGCGACCGATCCGGCTGGCAACGTCGATTCCAGCATGGCGGTCCGGACGTGGATCGTCGTGGCTGCACCGCAGACCGCCATCACCGGCGGCCCAGCAGACGGGTCGACGGTGACTGCCCTGTCGCCGAGCTACACGTTCACCGCGACTCCGGCGACCGGCGCGACGTTCGAGTGCCGTTACGGAGCCGACGTAAACGCCGGCTCGTGGGCGGCGTGCACCTCGCCGTTCGGGCTGCCCTCGACGGTCAACGGCCAGAACGTCGTGCAGGTCCGTGCGACGAACGCGTCGGGCTACGCCGACCCGACGCCGGCCAAGCGAACGGTGACCATCGACGTGGGCGCACTGCAGGTCACGCCTACGGCGCAACCGTCCTCGCCGGTGAGTCTTTCGGCCGAGGCCGGATACGGGACGGCGCTCGACTGGATCCGCCCCGCTGGTTCGTCACCGACGACGGTGGGCCGGATGAACGCCACCCAGCGGATCTCGACCTGGTCGCCAGTTGGCCCGGCGGCGACGGCGTGGACGAGCGGCGGCGTGAGCTACACCTGGACGAACGCCGCCGGCAGCACCCCGTCGGGCTCGTCGTACTTCGGGCTCTACCGCAGCGGGTACACGAACGGCTTCTCGTTCACGGTCCCCGCCAGCGGCATCGAGACCCGGAGGCTGCGGGTCCACCTGGGCAACCGCGGCGCCATCACCGGTGAACTCAAGGTCAAGCTCGGCACGTTGCCGCAGGTGACCCAGGCCATCACGACGACGGCGTCCGGCGAGCGGTCGGTGACCATCACCTACCGCCCGAATACCCAGAACGCCACGCTCGAGGTGTCCTACGTGCACACGGGCGGCGCGACGAGTTCTGCCGGAGTTCGGTTCTACGGAGCCTCGCTCTACTAATCGGTCGGCTGGCCGGCCACGCGGGCCGGCCAGCTCGCCGAGCGTCGGATGACCCACCCCAGAGGGGGCATATTTCGACGTTCGGCCCGGTTTGGGGTCGCTGGCGCCGCTTCGGGCTCGGGCCTCCGGCCCGCTCACACTGGGCCCAGCCCCTTCCGATAGATACGATTCCTCGCCTGATGGCCCGCCAGACGCCCCCCGCCACGCTCGAAGAGAAGCTCGACCAGCTCCAGCAGCTGCGCGATGAGGCCACGACGGCCGATCCGGTCAAGCTCGCCAAGCGCCACGCCGCCGGCCGGTACTCGGCTCGTGAGCGCATCGAGAAGCTGCTCGACGAGGGCAGCTTCCAGGAACTCGACATGTTCGTGCGCCACCGCACGCACGACTTCGAGATGCAGAAGAACCGTCCGCTGAGCGACGGCGTCGTCACCGGCCACGGCACGATCGACGGCCGCCGCGTCTGCGTGTTCAGCCAGGACTTCATGAACTTCGGCGGCTCGCTCGGCGAAGTCATGGCCGAGAAGATGTGCAAGGTCATGGACCTCGCCGCCAAGATCGGCGCGCCGGTCATCGGCATCAACGACTCCGGCGGCGCCCGCATCCAAGAGGGCGTCGTGTCGCTCGCCGGATACGGCGACGTGTTCCTGCGCAACGTGCGCTCCTCCGGCGTCATCCCGCAGATCTCGCTGATCATGGGGCCATGCGCCGGCGGTGCCGTGTACTCCCCGGCCATCACCGACTTCATCGGGATGGTCAAGAACACGTCGCACATGTTCATCACCGGCCCGGAGGTCATCAAGACCGTCACCGGCGAGATCGTCGAGTTCGAAGACCTCGGCGGCGCGATGGCCCACAACCAGAAGTCCGGCGTCGCCCACTTCGCCTGGGAAGACGAAGACCACGCCCTCGAAGAGACCCGCTACCTCTTCTCGTTCCTGCCGAGCAACAACCTCGAGCGCGCACCGTTCGTCCCCACCAGCGACGACCCCGCCCGCGAGACGCCCGAGCTCGTCGACATCGTCCCGGACAACCCGAACAAGCCGTACGACATGCGCGAAGTCGTGCGCGTCACCGTCGACGACGAGGAGTTCCTCGAAGTTCAGGAGCACTTCGCGCCGAACATCATCATCGGCTTCGCACGGCTCAACGGCCACTCCGTCGGCATCGTCGGCAACCAGCCGATGGCCATGGCCGGCGTCCTCGACATCGACGCATCCGAGAAAGCCGCCCGCTTCGTCCGCACCTGCGACGCGTTCAACATCCCGATCATCACCTTCTGCGACGTCCCCGGCTTCCTCCCCGGCACCACGCAGGAATGGCAAGGCATCATCCGCCGCGGCGCCAAGCTCCTCTACGCGTTCGCCGAAGCGACCGTCCCGAAGATCACGATCATCACCCGCAAGGCCTACGGCGGCGCTTACGACGTCATGGCCTCCAAGCACCTCGGCGCCGACATGAACTTCGCCTGGCCCATGGCCGAAGTCGCCGTGATGGGCCCCGAAGGCGCGGTCAACATCATCTACCGCAACGACCTCAAAAACTCGCCCACGCCCGAAGAGCGCCGCCAAAAGCTCATGGACGACTACAAGGCGCGCTTCGCGAACCCGTACTCCGCCGCCGAACGCGGCTACCTCGACGACGTCATCGAGCCCAGGGAAACCCGCCAGCGCCTCGTCACCGCCCTCGAAGCGTTGCTCACCAAGCACGAGCCCGGCCCCAAGCGTAAGCACGGCAACATCCCGCTGTAACGCCTGGCACCGCTCTCGCTTGCATCTTCCGTCCGGGCAGAGCCGACACGGCCGCCGGCCTGAGTCGGCTCAGCCCGAACGGAATCTGCGGCGCGATAGCGGCACCAGGCGTCACAGCGCCCGCTGTTTGTCTTGAACGCCCTCTCGCCTTGCGGCGGGAGGGCGTTGTTCGTTGTGGGCTGCGCGACTGGTAACGGCTGGTCCAATACCGTGAGTCTTTGCATGCCAGCATGATGCGTTTCGCGTACCGGCGGCATGCGAATGGGTATGTTGGCACGCATGCGTCTCCCTTGGCTGTCCCTGATCGCGGGTGCGATCGCCCTGCTTCCGGTCGCCTCGGCCCACGGTGCGGGCATCGAACTGCAGCACGGCATCGCGGTTCCGATGGCGCCCAATGCGACGGTCGTGGCGCCGACGACCCCGGGCGGCGGAGTCGCGCCCGAGGGCACGGGCCCGAACCTGGTGTGCACCGCCGACCCACGCAACCGGCTCTACGGCAACGACCCGTACGACATGACCGCGCCGTGGGATGCCCAGCGCAACAACCCCTCGTCCGACGACATCGTCCGCGACCTGCAGGCGGGCAAGAGCAGCGACATGTGCGTCGGATTCGCGCTCACGCCCAACGTGGAGGAGAACGTCATCGGCGCCGACTACGACGCAGACCACGCCTGGCGCGTGCAGCCGGCCGCGAGCCCGTTCCCCGACGTGCCCGAGACGCACGTGTGGGATGTCGTCGACGAGGTCCCGGTCGACGGCGACGACATGCGCGACATCGAGATCGACCTCCCCGCCGGCTACGCCGGCTCGCCCGCCTCGGTCGGCACCTGCACCGACGCACAGTTCGGGGAGGGCAACTTCAAGGACGTCACCTGCCCGGCCGCGACACAGGTTGGCGACGCCTCGCTGCGGCTAAGTCTCGGTTTTGGCGCGCTCGTGTTCCACGGCCCGATGGCGATCGGCAAGGTGTTCAACCTCGCGCCGAGCCCAAACGAAGTCGCCCGCCTCGGCGCCGTCGCGTCGCCGGACCCGATCATCGACGGTGGTGCGCCGAGCAAGTTCATCATCCGCATCACGCTCGCACCGGGCACCGGTCGGCTCCGCGCGATCGTAAAGAACGCACCCCGCCAGCTCCACGGCGACGATCAGATGGACGCCGAAGGGCACATCACCCCGCCCGAGGCCGTGAACACGTACCTGCCGCTCTACATCGAGGGCGTCGGGATCCGGATCTGGGGATCGAAGGCCGCGCACCCCACCCTCGCCGCCGACTTCGGCGAGACGGGCTCCAACTGCACCGACCCCAGCCAGGCCGATCTCAAGGTGACCACCTACGGCGGCCACACGTCGACGAACGCGTCGCCAGCGTTCACGCCGGCGGGATGCGACCAGCTCGAGTTCCACCCGTCGGTCGACGTGACGACCACGGAGCGCCGCGCCGGCGTCCCGACCGGCGTCTCGGTGAAGCTGAACCTTGGGCAGCAGAGCGGCACCGAGCTGCGGGTCGCGGCGCTCCGCGATGCCGCCGTCACGCTGCCGGCCGGACTCGAACTGGGCGCGCAGGTTGGCTCCCGCGACGGCGGACTGCCGCTCTGTTCGGCGGCCCAGTTCGGTCGCACGGCGATCGGCGCGAGCACCTGCCCCGCCGGCTCCGAGGTCGGGTCCGTGGCCATCACGACGCCGCTGATCGCCAGCAAGCTCATCGGCAAGGTCTTCCTGGGCGAGCAGTCGGCCGTCGGGCAACTCCCGGCGCTCTACGTCGACGCCTCGATCCCCGGGGCGACCGCCCCGGACGCCCCGCGGATCAAGCTCGCGGGCAAAGTCACCGCCGACGACGCCGGCCAGATCACGGCGACGTTCCTGAACAACCCACAGCTGCGCTTCAGTGAGATCGCGTTCGATTTCCCCGGCGGCGACACCGCCCTCTTCAGTACCCCGCGCGCCTGCGGCGTGCACGAGGGCACCTCGCGCCTGAGCTCGTACGCCCGCACGGCGGCGCAGCCCGTCACCGACGCCATCACGATTGACGAGGAATGCGGTGCAGCGCCCTTTGCGCCGACGACAACGGTCGATGTCGCCAGCCGCCAGGCCGGCGCCAGTAGTCCGACCACGATCCGGGTTGCCCGTACCGACCGGTCGCCGTGGCTCGCAAGCCTCGGTGTGTCTCTACCGTCGGGCCTCCTCGCCGACCTCAAGGTGCCGACCGAGTGCAGCCCCGCGCAGGCGCAGGCTGCCGCCTGCCCGCCAAGCTCGCGCATCGGCTCGGTCCACGTGACCGCAGGGAGCGGCGCCCGGCCGCTCCCACTGGACGGCGCGATCTTCCTCACCGAGCGCGAGTCCGGCGCCGTCGCAGGTGCGTCGATCGTCGTCCGAGCGAAGATCGGGGGCATCGACCTCGGCGAGGTCGTCGTGCCGGGCCGCATCAAGCTCCGGCCCACCGACGCGGGCCTCGACTTCCAGGCCGACGTGCCGACCCGCTTCCGCGGCCTCGCCCTCAACCTCCGCACGATCGACGTGGCGCTCGACCGCGAGGGATTCGCACTGAGTCCGACGGCCTGCGGGCCGCTGGCATACTCCGCCACGGCCAAGGGCGACGCTGGCCAGGTCGCTGCCTCCACCGGCCAAGCGACGTACACCGGCTGCAAGGAGCTGGCGTTCAAGCCGTCGCTGCGGGCCACGCTCACGGGCGACATCCGTCCCAGCGGGTTCCCCGGGATGTACGTGGAGTTGAACGCTCCGCCCGGTGGCTCGAATCTCGCCGCCGCGACCGTGGCGCTGCCCGAGGGCGTCTCGGCGGCGACGAAGAACGTGCAGAAGTCGTGCCCCTCCGTCGACTTCGACGCGAATGCATGTGCTGAAGCGTTCCGGGTCGGCACGGCGACCGCGATCGTGTCGATCACGAGTGAACCCGTGCGGGGTGGCGTCTACCTGATCCGGGTACCGGGCGAATCGCTGCCGGGCCTCGGGCTGAGCTTCACCGGGCGGTTCGCGCAGCGCGTGCGCTCCATCGTGAAGGTGACCAAGGAGGGGCGCCTCGCGGTCACGTTCGCCTCGATCCCCGACCTGCCGCTGCGACAGCTCATGATCGACGTGAAGGGCGGCGCGGCGACGGGTCCGCTCCAGCTGTCCTCGAAGGACTGCGCGAACGGCTCGCGCTGGGACGGGACGTTCACCGGACAGGGTGGCCAGACGACGACCGCGCAGACCGGCCTGCGGTGCGCAGCGCCGACGGCGATCCGGCTGTCCGATCGCGCCGGGTTCAGCCTGCGGCTGTTCGATTTCGGCGGCCGCAAGCTCCAAACAGCCAAGGTCACGCTCCCGGCCGGCTGGTCGTTCGATCGGGCGCGCGCCGCGCGCAAGGGTTCGTTCTGGGCGCGCCTCGACGGGGGCGCTGCGACCGCGAAGTTCGGGCGCAAGACGCTGACGCTGGTGGCGACGACCAAGACCGCGACTTCGCTGCGGGTGAAGGTGGCCGGGGGCGCGGTTCGCGCCACCCGTACGGCCCGGAAACGGAGCAAGGTGCCCGTGACCGTGCGATATGCGTTCACCGATGGTGCCGTGCAGACCCAAACCCTGTCGGTCGCCACGAAGTAGTCGGGCGCCGATTTCGGGTCCTCGTGCCGTGGGCCGATTCGCGGCCCGCGGCGCGGCGCGGCGAGTTTGTTCGAGGCCACACCGAGGGGCCCGATCGATCGATCCCTGCAAGGCGCAAATCGCGCCGGATTCCATGCAGGGAACCCGCGTTCCGGCGCCGAACCGCTCAAACGTGGACGTTCGTCGTACGGCGGCAGGTGGACCGCAACTACGCGTCCAACCAGGTGTCCACGACTGTGATACTTGTCACAAGGCCGTCCCTCCAGAGGTTTACATGAATCTTCCTGCTCTCAGGCGCGTTCAGCGCGCCGTCTCCGTGCTCGCTCTCGCAGCGATGTCGTTGGCCATTCCGGCTGGCGCCAGTGCCGACATTCCGATCACGAAGTTCAAGGCTGGGCCGGTAGCGCCCTTCAACAACCCGAACGGCCTCCCCGTCGCAGCAGGGTCGCCGGACTCGACGAACGACCTCGGCTGCATGCACATCAACCCCGCCGGCCCGGTCCTTTCAACGGCCGTTGGTGGCTCCACTGACTATTGCGTCACGTTCAATGTGACTCCGGGCGACCCGACCACCGGTGAGGACATCCACGACACCCTCGTCGGGCTCCCCGTCGGATCGCTCGCTGCGATCGACCAGGCCGCCAAGTGCACGGAAGCCCAGTTTGCTCGCGAGGTCTCAACGCCGCAGAGCTGCCCGGCCACGTCGCAGGTCGGCACCGCGCTCACGCAGCTCCTCACGCCGTTCAGCCCGACCCCCTCGCAGGCCCCAGGCCGCATCTACGCACTCGACACCCCGTCAGACAAGGCCGCGAAGTTCGGCGTTGCGCTCGTCGCGTCGGCGCCGTCGGCTGGCCCGCCGCCCTCGGCTGGCACCGAGACCAAGTTCATGATCACCGTCAGCCAGCTCGGCGACCCGCTGATCGGCCTGCAGAACCAGACCGACGAGCTGAAGAAGACCGTCGCCGCTCCGGTTCCGGGCGGCCAGGCGCCGATCGCTATCCAGGCGACCTCCCTGCGCTTCTGGGGCTCGGCCGCGGCGCACCCGCACCGCACCAGCCCGTTCGTCGCGTCGCCGACGGTCAACATGGCCGCCGACTTCTTCCGCGTCGGCACCACCTGCCAGACCGACCAGACCGCCAACCTGACGGTCAACCCGTGGACCGACGTCAACACGACCAGCAAGCCGACCACGTCGAGCACCACGTACAAGCTCACCGGCTGCGACAAGCTCCCGTTCAACCCGACGTTCACCGCCGGCATCAGCGGCGAGACCACCGCGGGCGGCCACCCGGCCCTCAGCGTGAAGATCGCGAGCCCGGAAGGTGACGAGGATCTCGGCGCCACGTCGATCACGCTGCCGACCGGCATCGCGACCGACCTCAGCCGGATCCAGAGCCCGTGTGCCGCAGCCACGTTCAAGGCAGACGGTTGTGGCGAGGCCACGATCGTCGGCACGGTGAAGGCCACGCTTTCCGGCATCAACGCCGACGTCGTCACCGGCGTCGTGCATCAGGTGCGGGTCGAAGGCGAGTCGCTCCCGGCACTCGGGCTCGACTTCAACGGCCGCCTGCCGCTGCAGCTCTCGGGCGTTACCAAGGTCAACGCCGAAGGCCGGATCGTGAACACGTTCTCCAGCCTGCCGTCGATCCCGCAGCGCTCGCTCGAGATCGACCTCTACGGCGGTGCCAAGGGCATCCTGCAGATGTCGAGCGCCAAGTGCCAGCAGTCCGGCTACGACGCCGTGCTCTCCGGCCAGAACGGCAAGAGCAAGGCCTTCTCGATCCGCACGACCTGCCCCGCGCAGCTCACCGCGCGCCTTGAGAAGCCCGAATCGCAGCGTCCGAACCTGATCATCGGTGGCTCCGGCGCCACCGGCAAGAAGATCTCGACGTTCCGCGTCACGCTGCCGCCGGGCCTCACGATCAACCGCAACAAGTCGCAGTCCGGCATCAAGTTCGACAAGTTCGAGACCGGCGTGACCGGCGAGGGCAAGCGCTCGCGCCTCAGCAAGAAGACGATCCGGTTCACGGTGCCGAAGCCCGGCTCCAACGGACTCCGGGTGCTCACGAAGACCGGCACGCTCGGTGCCTCGAAGAAGTTCGCGGCCCGGACGGACGCGATCAACCTCGACGTGCGCATCGTCTACACCGACGGCACGAAGGTCAACGTGAAGGTGCCGATCACGCGCAAGCAGTAATCGCACCACGGGCGAGCTGCTGAGTTCGCCCCATCCGTCGCCACGAGGGGACCGTCGCCGCATCAGCGGTGGCGGTCCCCTCGTTGGTGTAGCGGCGTTATCGGCGCGCTCACGTTCGGGGTGGCGTGAAGGGGCCGGAATCTTGGTTCCACCTGGGCAAGCCTGGGCGCCCAACAACCATGGGCGGAAATCTGGAATACCCCGTGGTTACTGGGGATATGGCCGTCCATGGCGCAACCTGGAGGTGCTTATTGTGTTGATACTCACGGACGGCAACCGCCCCTTCGCTGGAGAACGCATGCCCACTTCCCTGACGGCCCGCTCGCGCGGCGCTGCATCTCTCATCCTCGTCCTGTTCGGCGCGCTCGTCGTGCTGATGGCGGGCGCTTCGCCAGCGTCGGCTGCGACCGCCAAGGTCACCAAAGTGTTCGGTGGCCCGATCGCCGCTGCGGCGGGGACGGCGGTGAACACCGCCACCTGTAACCCGGACGCCACCGCAACGGCGACGGAGGCTTCGCAGTTCACCGACTTCTGCGTCGCCTTCCGGACCTACCAGACCTCCGCGCGGACCGAGACCTCGCCGGATGATGTCGACCTCAAGAGTCAGGTGATCGACACGCCGCGCGGGTTCGCCGGCATCGCCGACGCCTACGAGCAGTGCACCGATCTGCAGTTCGCCAAGGACTCCGAGGCTGAGGTCGGGTGCGACAGCGCCACGCAGATGGGCGCCGTGTCGGCCAACATCCGCGCGAAGCTCCAGAGCGGCCTTCTCGTTGGCGCGCTCGGCCTGGCGGGCCAGGAAGAGGACGGCAACGCCAAGCTCACGGCGCCAGGTCGCGTGTTCAATCTTGAGCACACCGAGAACGAGGTCGCCCGCCTCGGCATCGTGCTTGATCCGTCAGGGGCTGGATTCCCGCAGCCGAAGGTCAAGATCGTCGTGCGCGTCACCCTGCGCCCGAGCCCCGACGTGGGACTGCGGTCGATCATCGACGACATGCCGAGGACGGCCCACGTGAAGGCCAACCTCGGCCTCACCACCATCGACGAGACCGATGAACTCGCCGTGGACCAGTTCAGCCTTCTCTTCTGGGGCCCCAAGACCGCCGGCCGACCCAACATGCCGAAGTCGTTCGGGTTCCTTGGCGCCGACTGCTCCAACACGCAGGAGACGAAGCTCCGCGCAACCGCCTATGACGGCACCCAGAGCAGCGCCGACTCGGCCACCTACAAGCTCACCGACTGCGACGACCCGAACATCCCGTTCCTGCCGAGCGTCTCGTTCTCGACGACCGAGAACCGCCCCGATGTGACGACCGAGACGTCGGTCAGCGTGAAGTTCGGCAACTCACCGAACCCGGCCTACCAGGCTGCCGGCCCGCGGTCCACGGTCGTGACCCTCCCTGACGGTCTTAGCTTCTCCGGTCAGATCGCCTCCGGCGCCGCGGGCCTTCCGCTGTGCACCCCGGAGCAGTACGGCCAGACGCGTCCCGAAGCGAGCAACTGCCCGGCGGCCACCGCGGTCGGCACGGTGTCGTTCAAGAGTCCGGTCCAGTCGCGGCTTCTGCGTGGCTTGGTCTTCCTCGGCAGTCAGCCCGCGCCGGGTGCCCTCCCCGACATCTACATCGAGGCTCAGGAGGGCCCGGCGGCGGACGCGCCTCGTGTGAAGCTCGTCGGCAAGCTCACGATCGATGCGCGCAACCGCATCGTCACGACGCTCACCGATCTTCCGGAGGTCCCGGTCAACGAGTTCCTGCTCACCTTCCGCGGCGGCGAGCAGGCCGCGGTCGTGACGCCACCGGTGTGCGGTGATTTCACCGGCGGACTCGAAGCGTTCCCGTTCCACAAGCCGGCGACGGCCAGCAGCTCGACGGCGGCCTACGCCGTCAAGGCCGACTGCGACGCCGTGACCGCGTTCGCGCCAACGGTCGGCTTCGGCCTCGACAACCCGGCGGCCGGCAAGTCGAGCCCGTTTACCACGACGGTCACGCGACCGGATCGCTCACCGCGCCTGGCCAAGACGCAGATCGACCTGCCGGCCGGCGTGCTCGCCACGCTGAAGGGCGTGCCCGAGTGCTCGATCGCGGACGCCGAGGCCGCGAGCTGCCCCGCCAGCACCAAGGTGGGCTCGCTCACGAGCCTCGCGGGCGTCGGCCCGGCGCCGTACTCGGCGCCCGGCGAGGTGTTCCTCACCGCGCGCCAGGAGGGTGCCGTCGCTGGTCTCTCGCTGCGGGTGCCGATCAAGTTCGGTGAGGTCGACCTCGGCGTGCTCGCCGTGCCGGCGCGCATCGAGATCCGCGCGGACGACCTGGGCCTGCGGTTCATCGCCGACGTGCCCGAGCGCTTCAAGGGCATCCCGCTGAACATCCGCAGCATCGTGGTCAAGCTCGACCGCGAGGGCTTCCCGCTGAGCCCGACGAACTGCGGTCCGCTGAACACGGTCTCCAAGATCACCGGCGTCGGGGGCGTCGTCGCCGACGCTCCGGCGGGCCTGCAGGTCAACGCCTGCGACCAGCTCAAGTTCGCGCCGGAGATCGACGCCGCCGTCAACGGCCAGACCAGCGCGGCGGGCCGTCCGACGGTCCAGGTCCGCATCCAGAACGCGGCCGGGAGCAGTGCGCTGCGCCAGACGTTCGTGACGCTCCCCAACGGGCTTGGCTTCGACCTCAAGCAGGTGGCGCGCTCCTGCAGCCAGGCCGACTTCAAGGCCACGGCCTGCCCGGACGTCGCGAAGATCGGCAAGGTGACCGGCGCGCTGTCGATCACCGACGAGCCGCTCTCCGGCGACCTCTATCTCCTGAAGCCGCTGCCGGGCAAGCCACTGCCGGGCCTCGGGCTCGCGTTCCGTGGGCGCTTCGCCGGCAACGTTGCCGGCACGAATGCGGTGGACACGAAGTCCGGCCAGCTCATCACGCAGTTCGAGACGCTGCCGGACCTCCCGCTCACCTCGTTCCAGATCGACGTGACCGGCGGCACGACCGGCGTGCTCGTCGCCACGGCGAAGCTCTGCGACCAGGCGTCGATCGCCTTCGCGGCGAAGTTCGTGGCGCATTCCGGGCCGACGGTCAACAAGACGGCCAACACGTTCTGTGGCAGCAAGCTCGGGGCGCTCACGCCGCGGATCAGCGCCAAGCTCGGCGGGGTCCGCAAGGGCCGCCCGACGCTCGTGTTCACGGCGACGGCGCCGACCGCGAGCGCGTCGGGAACGCCGATGAAGATCAAGCAGATCGACGTGTCGCTGCCTAAGGGCTACGCGCTGGTCACCTCGCGCGCAAAGAGCAAGAAGGGCCTGCAGGTCAAGCAGCTCACGGTGAAGGGCAAGTCGTCATCGAAGCGGATCTCGTCGCGCAAGTTGCGCGTCAAACTGCCGGCCGCGGGCTCAACCAAGGCCAAGGTCCTCAGCCGATCCGGGACGATCCTGATCAAGTCGTCGAAGGTCCGCAAGACCAAGGTGAAGGTCCCGATCACGCTCACTTTTACCTACACGACCGGCCAGAAGACGAGCGTTCCGATCCGGCTTACACCCCGCTAACCGCGGGCAGGCGCCCGTCTTCGGGGGCGGGCGCCTGTTTTTCGGGGCATTGATTCGGGCACTGGGGTTCGATACCGTGTGAGGGGTCACACACGGGCCAGTTCCAGCCCGTACGTCGGAGTCCCCACATGTCCATTTCGCCTCGCCGCACCCTTCCGCGGCGTGCCAACGGTCGCCGTTTGGTGGCCCTTTTCGTGCTTGCCGTACTTGGAGTGCTGACGCCGTCGGCCGCCCACGCGAAGAGCACGATCACGCGCTACGCGTCCGGGCCGATTCCGCAGGGTCAGCACTGCGACCCGAACGTCACCCCCGAGAAGATGGCCACCGCCGCGGCGATGCGGACCGACTTCTGCGTCGCCTTCTACTTCGACGCCGGCCCGCCCAGCACGGGTGACGACGTCAAGTCGACGATCGCCGACACTCCGCAGGGTTTCCTGGCGACCGCCGACACGTCGCCGCAGTGCACCGCGGAGCAGCTCGCGGCGGAGAGCAAGAACCCGTCGACCTGCCCGGCCAACACCCAGGTGGGCGAGGGCGAGGCGGTCGTCCGCGTCGACTTCATGGGCGTGATCATCAACCAGACGATCCACGCCAAGATCTGGAACATGCAGCACAGCCCCGACGAGGTCGCGGGCATCGGTATCGAACTTGCGCCCGAGCTCGCCGGGCTGCAGCTCCCCCACATCAAGCTCGTCGCGCGCACCACGCTGCGCCCGAACCCGGACGTCGGCCTACGCACCCTCATCGACGGCCAGCCGCGCGAGGCGAACCTCGGCTCACTCGGCACGCACCCGATTGCGCTCGACGGCTTCTTCCTGCGCTTCTGGGGCTCCAAGACTGACCACCCGTCGATGGCGGAGAGCTTCTCGTTCCTTGGATCGGACTGCAGCGTCGACCAGGTCAGCCGGATCCGCGGCGTCACCTACAAGGGCGACGAGACCCTGGCGGAGGATCGCTACCGCCTGACCGAGTGCGACAAGGTGCCGTTCGGCGTCACCACCACGCTGTCGACGGCCGAGCGCCGGCCGGACGTGAACACCGGGGCGACCGTCACGCTGAGCGTCGACCAGAACTTCGAGCCGCGCGTCACCGGCAACATGAAGAAGACCGTGCTCACGCTCCCGGCGGGCCTGGAGTTCGGCGCGCAGATCGCCAGCGGTGAGGGTGGCTTGCCGCTATGCAGCGCCGCCGAGTTCGGCTGGGACAAGACCGAGCGGGCCACGTGCCCGGCCGGCTCCAAGGTCGCTGACGTGTCGATCATTTCGCCACTGCAGGCGAATGAATTCAACGGCGCGGCCTACGTCGGCGAGCAGAAAGCCAAGGGCGAGCTTCCGCAGCTCTTCATCGAAGGCGGGTTCGGCAACAAGCCCGACTCCCCGCGCGTGAAGCTCCGTGGCTCGATGCGGGTCGACGAGAACAACCGCATCGAGAGCACCCTCGACAACCTCCCGCAGGTCCTTTTCAAGACGTTCAAGCTCACCTTCCGCGGCGGCGACAACGCGCCGCTGATCACGCCGCGCGCCTGCGGCACCACGAATGGCTACGTCGATTCGACGCCGGCCAGCACCGGCCAGGTGATGCGCCAGGACCTCCCGCTCGTGATCGACCAGGACTGCATCGACCCGGCGGCCTTCACGCCGACGCAGACCGTCACCACGACGAACCCGCAGGCCGGCGGCCGCGGCGTCACGACGATCGACACGGTGCGCCCCGATCGTCAGGCACGCATCACGAAGATGGTCGCCGATCTCCCGCCGGGCATCATCTCCGACCTCAACCTCGCGACCGAGTGCACCGTCGAGCAGGCCGAGTCGTTCAGCTGCCCGGAGTCGAGCCGCATCGGCACGGTCGTGTCGACGTCGGGCGTCGGGCCCAAGCCGTTCCAGGTGTCCGGCAACGCGTACCTGCGTACCCGCGACGAGGGCGCCGTTGCTGGCGTCGTGATCGCGGTGCCCGTGAAGTTCGGCGGCGTCGACCTCGGGATGCTGAACGTGTCCTCGCGGATCGAGCTGCGCCCCGGTGACCTCGGCCTGCGCTTCATCGCCGACGTCCCCACGCGCTACAAGGGCCTATCGCTCAACCTGCGCTCGTTCAAGGTGCTCCTGGACCGCCCCGACTTCGCGATCAACCCGACGAACTGCTCGCTGCTGACGAGCACGTCGACGCTGACCTCGGACCTCGGCGGCGTCGCGACGACCCCGTCGACGTTCCAGGTCACCGGTTGCGACCAGCTCGCGTTCAACCCGGGCCTGCAGTTCTCGCTCACCGGCAAGACCGCCCAGGGCGACAAGCCGTCGATCGGCGTGAAGGTGTCGCTGCCCGTCGGCGGCTCCAACATCAAGTCCACGCGCGTCACGCTGCCCGATGGCCTTGGCGCCGACCTCCAGCAGGTCAAGCGCGCCTGCACCGGCGTGCAGTGGGACGCCGGCCAGTGCCCGGCCGACGCGATCGTCGGCAAGGTCACGGCGACGATGGCCATCACCCCCGAGGTGATCTCCGGCAACTTGAGCCTCGTGAAGATCCAAGGGCAGCCGCTCCCGGGCATTGGCATCCAGCTCCTCGGCCGCTTCGCGGCGCGGATCCTCGGCACCATCGCCGTCGACCAGAAGAGCGGCCAGCTCGTCACCATCCTCCCGACGCTGCCAGACGTGCCGCTCAGCACCTTCGACCTCGCCCTCGAGGGCGGCGCGCGCGGCGCGCTCATCTCGACCAAGGCGCTTTGCGCCGGGCCGAACGTGTCGCTGAAGGGCTCGTTCGTCGGGCAGTCCGGCGCCACCGCCGAGCGCGTCGCGACGACCACCTGCACGGCCACGCAGGGCTCCGGCGTTGCGCTGGTGAAGGTCTCCGGCAGTGCTCGCAAGGGGCTGACGCTGAAGGTCTCAGCGCCGGCCGGAGCGAAGATGAGTTCGCTGAAGTTCGCCCTCCCGAGCGGCGTGTCGGTGCCCAAGGCGAAGGTCGGGAAGGCCAATCTGATTCGCGGCACCAAGGCGCTCAAGCTCAAGGGTGCGCGTGGTCTCGTCGTGACAATCCCGTCGTCCGGTCGCGCGTCGATCACCGTGAAGGTTCCCAAGGGCGCCCTCGTGCTCACCAAGTCGCTCGCGAAAAAGAAGACCTTCGCGATCAAGACCAGCCTTGGCTACATCGGCGGCACCAAAGGCGCCGTGACTTCGAAGGTCAAGCCGTAAGGCAAACCAGTTTGACCCGCGCACGCGGGCAGATCTTGCCTCGGCCGAGCAGGGCCGAGGCAACACGCTGAGCGCCCCCCGGGGCGCACAGAAGCACGGGAGGGCGCGACTTTGGAAGGGGTCGCGCCCGCCCCAGCTCTACTGTCAGGTCGCGGCCGACCCCGGGGGTGCCCCGGCCGGACACCCTAACGTTCGCTGCGCTCACTGCGGTCGCCACGGTCCTGCCGGGGCACCCCCGGGGTCGGCCTTGGCTGGCTGCGTGCGAGCTGGGGCTTTGGTCGCTCGTTCTGGGTGGGGTTCCGGGGCCTCGGCTGTGCTGGGGCTGGTGTTGCGTCTTGTGCTGATTTCGCCCACGGTGGGTGGGCGGATCGCCGCGCGAGCAGGGGAGCCGTTTCGCTTGGAGGGGTAGGTTTGGGAAGTGAGAATCCGTGGGGCTTGGCGAGGTAGGGGTGGAGCCAAGGGTGAGGAGCCGCGGATTGCAGGGACTTGGGACCGAGTTCGGCCTGGGGTGGCGACCCTGTCGCTGGATCCCGTGCTCATGGCGGCCCGCGCGGTGACGGACCCGAGCGACGTTGCGTCGATGCCGGCATTGACGGCGCTGCTCACGCCGTGGGGACTGGCGGGCGTCGCCAACGTCCCGTGCCCGATGGCCCAGGACGGCCCGACCGCCGTCTGGCGGTACGACGCGCCGCAGCCGGGCAACGTTGCCGCGTACGAGCTTGGGATCGGAGGCCGGCCGACCGGTCCGCCCGCGGCCTGGCCGTCGCCCGACGCAGGGCTGGTCGAAGCGAACTCGTTCGTCTTCGTCGACTACGACCAGCTGCTGCGAAGCCCGGCCCAGGACGTCGACCCGGCTGAGGGTCAGCGGTCACTAGCGCTGGTCCAGCGGTCGTACATCGACGAGGTGGTCGATCTTCTTCTCAGCCCCGACGAGCGGCGTGAGGCCGGTGTTCCCGCGGGCTTCGGCAAGCGCGTCACAGGGTTCGCCGAAGGCCTTGAGGTGATGGAGATCTTCGGTGAGCTGCAGTGGACCTTTCCCGAGCGCTCGCCCCAGGCCGACCTTGCCCGCGAACTGAGCACGCTCTTCGAGTGGGTTGCGCTCGAAGATCCGAAGTACGACGGACTCAAGTAGTCACCGCTGCCCACGGAATCCACCCGTTGGGCGCGATCCGAGCGCCCTGACCGCTTGAACGGTGTACCACCGCGGAGGTACACTTTTTGGGTGCCGACCAGCAAACCACGCATCCAGCTCACGGTCGATGCAGAACTCGCTGGCGCGCTCGCGTCGGTTGCTGGCGAGGGACGCAGTCAGGCAAAGCTCGTGCGCGACCTGGCGATCCGCGGCGCCGCGGCGCTCCAGCGTGAGCGAGATCAAGCGGCCGAGGCACGGGAAGTGCTCCTCGCGATCGCCGACGGATCAGTGGACATTGACTTTGGTGCCGCCTCACAGCTTCACGCTGAACGCGGCGATCGCCTCCCGTGAGCGTGTTCGGCCCTGGTGTTCCGCTCGTCGTAGACACCTCGGCGTGGGTCCGGCAGCGCGACGCGGACGTCGTCGATCGCTGGCGGGCCACGGTGGCAGCCGGCCTGGTCGCAAGTTGTCCCGTTGTGGCGCTCGAGATCTTGGCGTCGGCCCGCGACCAAGACGAGTTCGCCATGCTCGACGGCGCGCTTGCCGGTCTCCCACAGGCGCCGGTGACGGCGTCAGTGTGCGCGGCAGCCATCGGCGCTGCCCGCGAGCTCCGTGGGAGCCGTCGCCTCCCCGCAGCCGACTATCTGATCGCCGCTGCAGCCGCTGAACGTGGGTTTGGGGTTCTTCACCTCGACGGTCACTACGACACGCTGTCGGAAGTGCTCGGGTTCCCCAGTGTGCGTATCCGCGACTGAGGGGGCGGTTAGCCCCAGGTGCGGACGCCCCACGCGGTGACGCGGTGGAGCTCTTTGTCGACGCTCGTGAGGAGCGCCTCGCGGGCCCAGGGGGAGAAGTTGTCGGGCACGGGGCCGGAGTTCGCGGCGGCCTGGGCGGCGCGGTGATGGTGGAGGGCGATCGTGGTGGCGATCGCCTCCGCTTCCTCGGCGGACAGCGGCGGGGTGGCAGCGGACACGGCGGCGGAGCTCATCGCGCCACACCTTACCGAGCAGGGTGGGTTCGGCGGAAGCCTCGCGGAGCCCAGCCGCGATGTTGGTAGCTTGGCTGCGGCGGCCCATGAACGAGTTCGAGCGCCTGAAGCAGGAAAAGGACGGTCTCGACGTGTGGGAAGACTTGCACCGCGCGGCCACCGAGGGCCACGAGCACCTCGACGCAGCCGACCGTGCGCGCCTGCGGCGGTACGGGCTGTTCGAGCACAGCACCAAGGACGGCTTCTTCATGCTCCGCGTGAAGGCGACGCAGGGCGTCCTCACGGCCGACCAAGCCGAAGTGCTCGCCGGGGTCGCACGCGACTTCGGGCGCGGCATCGCCGACATCACCACGCGCCAGTGCCTTCAGGTCCACTGGCTGCGCCTCGCGGAGGTGCCTGAGGTCTTCGCGCGTTTGGAACGGGTCGGTCTCACGCCGTCGAGCACGTCCGGCGGGCTTGCCCGCAACATCGTCGGCAGCGCGCTCGCCGGGCTCGCGGACGACGAGATCGTCGATGGGCTCGCGGCCGCTGAAGCCATCCACGCGTATTTCCTGGGTAACGAGCTCTACGCCGACCTCCCGCGCAAGTACAAGATCTCGATCAACGGCCGTCCGACCAGCCAAGGCCGTGGGCTCATCAACTGCGTCGCGATCCAGGGCGCCGTCCAAGACGACGGCACGCGGGGCTTCAACGTTCGGGTCGGCGGCGGCCTCTCCAGTGCGCCGCGCATGGCCCGCGACATCGACGTCTTCGCGACCCCCGAGGAGCTGCCTGAGGTGATGGGGGCGGTCACCGCCGTGTATCGCGACTCCGAGGAGGCTCGCGCCAAGGGCGCCAGAGCTCGGGTGAAGTTTGTCGTCGACGCAATCGGGCCCGACGGCTATCGCGAAGCGGTCGTGCGGCAACTCGGCCGCGACCCGCGCCGCGCGGCGCCGCTGCCCCCAGAGGCCGAGCACCACGACCACATCGGCGTCACGCCGCAGAAAGACGGCGTGCACAGCGCCGTCGGGCTCTGCGTGCGCGTCGGCCGGCTGACCGCCGATCAGCTCTTCGAGCTCGTCGCCCTCGCTCGCAAGTACTCCTCCAAGCAGGAGCTCCGGCTTACGCACCAGCAGAACGTCCTGCTGTCGTACGTTCCAAGCGACCAGGTCGACGCGCTGCTCGCCGAGTCGCTCCTGCAGACCCTCCAGCCGAGCCCGCCCCCGTTCCTGCGCAACACCCAGAGCTGCACCGGCATGGAGTTCTGCGGCCTCGCGAAGATCTGGACCAAGGGCGTGGTGGAAGGCATCGTCGACCGCCTCGACGAGCGCTTCGCGGGCGTCGGCATGGGCGACGACTTCCGCTTCCACTACGCAGGATGCTCGGCGAGCTGCGCCCAGCATCAGATCGCCGACCTCGGCATCGAAGGCACCCTCAAGCGCTCTGGCGACGAGCTGGTCCACGCGATGGACATTCGCATCGGCGGCACGATCGACTCCGGCTACGAGCCGCGCTTCAACGAGGTGATCCTCGAACGCGTCGTTTGGTGGGATCTGGAGCCGACGCTCCACAAGGTCATCGAGACCTATGCGGCGCACCGCGCCTCAGCCGACGAGGGCTTCCGCGCCTTCACCCAGCGCGTCGGCGTCGCCTGGTGGCACGAACACCTCACGCCCGCCGGCACACAGAGGCCCACGGGCGCGCCGGCAGAGATGCTGCCGCGGGCGTGAAGCCTCCGGCGGTGCGGAGACGCTGACACCGGAACGGCGTTCCGCGGGCCATTTGGTGTCTACGCGACGTGGAGGTGCCTGACGCCGGCGCGGGGCGCCGGGCACCGAATGCAGCTAGTCGTTGAAGAAGCGGCCTTCTTTGACCTCGGGCACGATGCCGGTACGCACGACGAAGTCGCCGAAGTGCTCGCCGGGGGTGCGGTCCTTGGCGTAGGCGGCGAAGGCCTCGTCGAGGGCGGCAAGGATCTTCTCTTCGCCGACGTTCTCGAGGAGCATCTTGTTGAGGCGCTCGCCGTGGAAGCCGGCGCCGAGGTAGAGGTTGTACTTGCCGGGGGCGCGGCCGGTGAGGGCGATCTCGGCGATGTACGGGCGGGCGCAGCCGTTCGGGCAGCCCGTCATGCGGATCGTGATCGGCTCCTCGGTGAGGCCGTGGGGCTCCAAGAGCCCCTCGATCTTCGTGATGAGCTCGGGGAGGTAGCGCTCGGCCTCGGCCATCGCCAGGTGGCACGTCGGCAAGGCAACGCAGGCCATCGAGTTCAGGCGCAGCGCGCTGCGGCCCTTCGTCGACGGATCCAGCCCGTACTCCGCCATGAGCGCCTCGATCTCAGGCCGGTCTGCCGGCTTGATGTCGGAGAGCGTGAGGCTCTGGTTCGGCGTCATCCGGAACGTGCACTTGCCGGTCTTGGCGATCTCGCGGAGGCCGTCCATGAGCGGGCGGCCTTCGTGGTTGATGATGCGGCCGTTCTCGATCCACAGCGTGCAGTGCTCGAGGCCGTCGTCGCCTGACACCCAGCCGAGAAGGTCGCCGTTCTCGGTGAACTCGTAGGGCTTGACCGGCCCAAGTTCGAAGCCGAGGCGGTCCTCAATGGCGAGCTTGATCCAGTCGACACCCTTGTCGTCGACCGTGTACTTGAAGCGCGAGTGCGCGCGGACATCGCGGGCGCCGTAGTCGCGCTGCACGCCCATCACGGCATCGACCGTCGGCAGGAGCTGCTCGGCGTCGATGTAGCCGATCACGTCGCCAAGGCGCGGGTACGTCTCCGGGGCGCGGTCGGTGCGACCCATGCCGCCGCCGACGGTCACGTTGAAGCCCTTGAGCTTGCCCTCGCTCGCGACGGCGATGAAACCGAGGTCCTGCGAGTAGATGTCGATGTCGTTGCTCGGCGGGACCGCGAAGCCGATCTTGAACTTGCGCGGCATGTACTGCCGGCCGTAGAACGGCTCCTCGTGGTCGCCGCGCGGCTGCGCCGGCTTCTCGCCGAACCACACCTCTTCGTACGCGCTCGTGCGATGGATCGCGTGTTCGCTCGTGATCTTCGCGTGCTCGTAGACCTGCTTGTGCAGCAGCGAGAGGCTCGGGTTCACGCCGGACATCACCGTGCGGGCCACGTCGCCGCAGGCGGCCTTGGAGTCGATGCCAATGTCGCGCAGGCCTTCCATCACCAGGCGAAGGGTGTCCTTCTCCAGGTAGTGGTACTGGAAGGTCTGGCGGGTCGTGAGGCGCAGGGTGTCGTTGCCGTACTTGCGCGCGATGTCGTCGAGGCCGAGCCACTGGTCGGCGGTGCAGAAGCCGCCGGGGAGGCGGGCGCGCAGCATGAACGTGTAGAGCGGTTCCAGCTTCTGATGCCGGCGCTCATCGCGGATGTCGCGATCGTCCTGCATGTAGATCCCATGGAACTTCATGAGCTTGTTGTTGCCCTCGTCCACGGCGCCCGTGATCTCGTCGATCAGGTCGGTCGTGATCGAGCCGGCGAGGTAGTCGCTGCCGACCTTGAGGGCCTCTTCGGGAGCCAGCTTCTCGAGCGGCTGGGAGATGTCGCGACTGCGGTCGGTCGCGGGGAGGCTCTTGGTGGCCATCAGTACACGTCCAGTCGGTAACGGTTTTCGCGGCCCATCTGCGCGAGGTAGTGCTCGGCTTCGTCGTCGCCGATGCCGCCGTGCTCGGCGATGATCCCGACCAGTGCACGGTGCACGTCCGGGGCCATGTTCGTGGCGTCGCCACACACGTACAGCGAAGCGCCGTCCTCGAGCCACTCGTAGACCTCGCGGCCACGCAGCTTGAGCTTGTCCTGCACGTACGTCTTGGGCGTGCGCAGATCGCGCGAGAAGGCCAGATCGAGCTTGCTCAGCGTGCCGTTGCTGAGCAGCTCCTGCCACTCCACTTGGTAGAGGAAGTCGCTGCGGAAGTTGCGCTCGCCGAAGAACAGCCACGACTTGCCGGGGGCCTCGCGGGCCTCTCGCTCCTGCATGAAAGCGCGGTACGGCGCGACGCCGGTGCCGGCGCCGATCATGATGATCGACGCGTCATCGGCGGGCAGGTGGAAGTGGTCGTTGGCCTGTACGTAGACCGGGACGATCTCTTCGTCGCCGGTCAGGGTGGCGAGGTGGCCGGAGGCGACGCCGACGCGCTGCATGTCGTGCAGTTCGTAGCGCACGGTGCTCACGGTGAGGTGGACCTCGTCCGGCACGGCCAGCAGGCTCGACGCGATCGAATAGAGCCGCGGCTGCAGCGGGCGCAGGCCTGCGGCGAGCTGCTCGGCGGTGACGCCAGCCACCGGGTAGCGACGAATGATGTCGAGCACGTGATGCCCGTCGAGGTAGGCCGTGCGGGCCTTGGCCTGGTCGCTTGCGGTGAGCGCCTTCAAGTCGTCGGCGCCGGCCAGTTCGGCCCACTGCGTGAGGAAGCGAGGCGTCGCGGCCGTGATCTCGAGCGTGCTGGAAAGCGCGTCCCGCAGCGTCGTCTCGCCGGCCTTCAGCGTGACGGGTGCGTCGGCCGCCAGGCCGGTCTCCTCAAGGAGGAGGTCGACGAGCGCCGGCTCGTTCTGGGCGACGATGCCGAGCGCGTCGCCCGGCTCGTACGTGAGGCCGGAGCCCTCGAGCGACAGCTCGACGTGGCGAGTCTCTTTGCTCGACCCGCGACCGGTGATCGCGATGTTCTCCAAGACGGTCGCCTGGAACGGGTTGCGCTTGCTGAACGCGGAGGGTGCGGCGGGTGCCGGAGCGGCGCCGATGCCAGCGGGCGCGGCGGCGGCAGCGGGCTGCGCCTCGGGCGTGAGTTGCTCGACGACGGCAGCGATCCACGCGTCTGCGTCGTCTTCGTAGTCCACGTCGCAGTCGACGCGGTCCGCCAGGCGCTCGGCGCCGAGCGCCTCGAAGCGCTCGTCGAGCTTGCGTCCCGCGGAGCAGTAGTGCTCGTACGTCGAGTCGCCGAGGGCGAGCACCGCGAACCGCACGCCAGGCAGCTTCGGCGCGCGCTTGCCCTCGATGAACTCGAAGAAGTCGAGCGCGGCCGGCGGCGGGTCGCCCTCGCCATGGGTGGCGGCGATGATCAGGACGTCCTGTTCGTCCTTGAGGTCGCGCGACTTGTACTTGGCCAGGTCGCTGACCTTCGTCGTGATGCCCTTCGCCTCGGCGGCGGCGGACAGCATCCCGGCAAGCTCTTTTGAGTTGCCGGTGTCGGTCGCGAAGAGGATCGTGGCCAGGCGGCCGACGGGGCCCGACGGCAGCGCCGCAGCGGCGGGCGCGCCGAGGCCGGGAACGTCCCCGCGCGTGGGCGGAGCAAGCTGGCTGCGGCCTGCGAGGTATCCGCTGACCCAGATCGCCTGTTCGCGATCGAGGGTGGCGGCAAGCAGGTCGACCTGTTCCCACTGCGAGGTCGTGAGGATCGACGCTTGAGTTTCCACGTGGCTACTTGATCGGGTTGCAGGGGCGGCGGTCGTGCACTGACGATCGCGCAAAGCGAACACGCCGCGTGCGCCCGACTGGGGCGCGGCGCGGTCGCAAACGGCAGCCGGCACGAGGCTGACCGTCCACCGATCGTAGCAAACGGATTAAAGACCGCGGAGTTTTGCTACTTTGAGTGAACATGGCTGAGCCGACCATCGACCTTCCGGACCTCGAGGCCGCCTCCGCGGCTGAGGTCGTCGCCTGGGCGACGCAGACTTTCGGGTCGACGATCGCGCTCGCGTGCTCCTTCCAAAAAGAGGAGTCGGTGCTCCTCGACTACCTCTTCGAGGCCGATCCGAATGGCCGGGCGTTCGCGCTCGACACCGACCTCCTCTTCCCCGAGACGTACGACCTCCTCGCGCAGGTCGAGGCGAAGTACTCCACGACGATCGAGCGCTGGCGCGGGCCAACGCTCACCGAGCAGGCCGCCGAGCATGGCGAGGAGCTGTGGAAGCGCAACCCGTCGCAGTGCTGCGCGATCCGCAAGATCGGTCCGCTCAAGGAGGGCCTGTCTGGCCTCACCGCGTGGATCACGGGCATTCGCCGCGAGCAGTCGCCGGCACGTGCCAACGCCAAGAAGGTCGAGTGGGACGAGCAGTTCGGTCTCGTCAAGATCAACCCGCTCGCCGACTGGTCCGACAAGGACGTCTGGCGCGAGATCGCCGCTCGCTCGCTGCCGTACCACCCGTTGCACGATCAGGGCTTCGCCTCGATCGGCTGTGTGCCGTGCACCAATCCTGGTGAGGGCCGCGAAGGCCGCTGGGCCGGCACCGCCAAAGTCGAGTGCGGCCTGCATCAGGAGGCTGCGTGATCTTCGGGATTGACCCGATGTACATCGGGTTTGGTCTCGTTGTCGGCATCCTCGTGGGACTCACGGGGATCGGTGGCGGCTCGCTCATGACGCCGCTGTTGCTGCTCGCCGGCGGGATCCCGCCCACGGTCGCGATCGGCACCGACCTGGCGTACGGCGCGGTGACCAAGACCGTCGGTGGCTGGCGCCACCTGCGGGCCGGAACCGTCGACCTCGGCATCTCGAAGTGGCTTGCGTTCGGCTCGGTGCCAGGCTCGCTCGTCGGCGTTTGGCTCAGTGAACGTCTGGCTGGGCATTACGGCGCGGACTTCGAACAGGTCTTGATGACCGCCGTCGCTGGCGCGTTGCTGCTCGTGGCTGGCGCGATCCTCTACCGCGTCTACTTCCTTCCTCATCTCACGAAGACCGAGCGTCACGAGGTGCACCTCGATGGCGGCACCAAGTTTGCCGCGGTCAGCTTCGGCCTCGTGATGGGCGCGATCCTCGGCATCACTTCGGTCGGCTCCGGCGCCCTGATCGGTCTCGCGCTGATCCTCTTTTTCCGGCTCACGCCGCACCGCGTCGTGGGCACCGATGTGTTTCACGCCGCGATCCTGCTCTGGACGGCCGCGCTTGCGCATGGCGCGGCCGGCAACGTCGACTTCGTCCTGATGGGCACGCTGCTGATCGGCTCGGTTCCCGGCGTCGTGATCGGCACCGCGCTGCTGCCCAAGGTCCACGCCGACGCGCTGCGTCCCGCGCTGGCTTGCGTGCTGCTCGCCGCAGCGCTCGGAGTGGCCACCAAGGCCGACATCAATGTGCCTCCGGTCCTGATCGTGGTGCTGCCGCTGCTGGCGGGCCTCGTGGCCTGGTTGTTCCATCGCTCTCGTTCCAAGGCCGAAGCGGAGGTCGAGGCTCAGGCTCAGGCCGCCGCTAACGACGAAGCACAGCTCGTCCGGTCCGCCGTCGCGGTCCAGGCCGCCGCCACGCCCACCCCTTCCCGACCCGTCCGAGGAGCCGTATGAGCGCCCCCCACAGCTCGCTTTCGGCGCCGACGCTCACCAAGCTCGAGGCGCTCGAGGCCGAAGCGATCCACATCTTCCGCGAGGTGGCGTCCGAGCTGGAGAACCCGGTGCTCCTGTTCTCCGGCGGCAAGGACTCGATCGTCCTGCTGCGGCTCGCCGAGAAGGCGTTCCGCCCAGGCAAGTTCCCGTTCCCGCTGCTGCACGTCGACACCGAGCACAACTTCCCCGAGGTCATCGAGTACCGCGATCGCCGCGCGCAGGAGCTTGGCGAGCGCCTGATCGTCGCCTCGGTGCAGGACACGATCGACGCCGGCCGCGTCGCCGACACGACCGGTCCGCGCAGCTCCCGCAACCGCTTGCAGACCACCACGCTGCTGGATGCGATCGAGGAGCACGGCTTCGACGCCTGCTTCGGTGGCGCCCGCCGCGACGAGGAGCGTGCCCGCGCGAAGGAGCGCATCTTTTCCTTCCGCGACGACTTCGGCGGCTGGGATCCCAAGAACCAGCGCCCGGAGCTGTGGAATCTCTATAACGGCCGGGTGCGCAAGGGCGAGAACGTGCGCGTGTTCCCGATCTCGAACTGGACCGAACTCGACGTGTGGCAGTACATCGCCAGCGAAGACCTCGAGCTGCCGTCGATCTACTTCGCGCATGACCGCGAGGTCTTCAAGCGCGACGGGATGCTCTACGCCGTGGACCCACTCGTCGAGCGCGACGAACGCGACTCCGAGCCGTTCACGACGAAGGTCCGATACCGCACCGTCGGCGACCTCACCATCACGGGCGCCGTCGAGTCCGATGCCGAGTCGCTCGACGATGTCGTCGCTGAGATCGCGGCCACCGATGTGACCGAGCGTGGGGAGACCCGCGCCGACGATCGCGCGAGCGAAGCGTCGATGGAAGACCGCAAAACAGAGGGCTACTTCTAGAGATGGCTGCTGCAGCACACCTCGTCGGCGAGCTCGCCGACGCCCGTCACGCCGAACTCGACCGGATCGGCCACGCCGATCTGGTTCGCGTCGCGACCGCCGGCTCCGTCGACGATGGCAAGTCGACCCTCATCGGCCGCCTGCTCTACGACTCCAAGCAGGTCCTCTCTGACCAGCTCGCGCAGGTCGAGGCCGCGTCTGTGCGCCGTCATGGCGAAGGCGTCCTGGACCTCTCACTCCTGACCGACGGCCTGCGCGCCGAGCGCGAGCAGGGCATCACGATCGATGTCGCGTACCGGTACTTCACCACCGGTCGCCGCACGTTCGTCCTGGCCGACACGCCCGGGCACGTGCAGTACACGCGCAACATGGTCACCGGGGCGTCGACCGCCGACGTCGCGATCGTGCTTGTGGACGCCCGCCAGGGCGTCGTCGAGCAGACGCGCCGCCACCTCTTCATCGCGGCCCTGCTCGGCATCCGCCACATCGTCGTCGCGCTCAACAAGATGGACCTCGTCGACTGGAGCCAGTCGCGCTTCGAGGAACTCTCCGGCGAGCTGCAGTCGCTCGCGGCGACGCTCGGCGAAGACGACGTGCGGATCATCCCGATCAGCGCACTGCACGGCGACAACGTCACCACGCTCTCTGAGGCCGCGCCTTGGTACACCGGCCCGCCGCTCCTCGAGACGCTTGAGACCGTCGCCATCGAGGGCGATCAGAACCGCACCGATCTGCGCTTCCCCGTGCAGTGGGTCGTGCGTCCCGGCGCCGCCACGAGCCAGGAACTCCATGACTACCGCGGGTACGCCGGCCAGCTCGCGTCCGGTGTCCTCACGCCCGGCCAGGAGATCACGGTGCTGCCCAGCGGCATCACGACCAAGGTCGCGTCGATCGAATTGCTCGGCAAGACGCTCGATCACGCCGTCCCCGGCCAGTCCGTCACGGTGCTCCTCGAAGACGACGTCGACGTCAGCCGTGGCGACGTGCTTGTCGCCACAGCGAACGCGCCCGAGGCCGTCCGCGAGATCGACGCTGACGTGTGCTGGATGAGCGAGCGCCCGCTGGTGCCAGGTGCACGCCTGCTCCTCAAGACCACGACCCAGACGACCGCCGTCAAGTTCGACCGGTTCCTGGACCAGCTCGACCTCGAAACCCTCGAGCGCAACGAGCACCCGCCCGAGCAGCTCAATCTCAACGGCATCGGCGGCGTGCGCCTGCGCAGCAAACGCCCGCTCGTCGTCGACCCCTACGCCAAGAACCGTGCGACCGGCTCGTTCATTCTCATCGACGAAGGCACGAACGACACCGTCGCGGCCGGCATGGTCCGGTAGCACCGCGCGCGGCTGGCCCGCCGCGGTTCGCCATCCGTGACGTTCGCGGCGGTGCCAGTGCGCTGGGCCGAGGCTTGCCGGCTCCGGACGGCGGGAGGTGCCGGAGCCGACAGGGCCAGGGGGGAGTGGTTCTTGGGGGAGAACCGCCTCGGAATCTAGGGCGAGGTTGGTGGCCGTTCATCGGCCGTTCGACCCATTTGCCCGGCCCATTCGTCCCTGGTGGGGGGACAAAACTTTCCGCTGTTGGCGCGTCGCCGTGCGCTACGTGACTGCGGCAGGGCGAGGGGACCCGCCATGATTACGGGCGTCGCTTTCGAGCGGCGCCCCCGCACGCCTCTGAACCTTCCGAGAGCATCATGCAGCTGACTGTGGCCGATCCGGCCGTCGACACCATCGACCTCGTCCTCGCGGCGTGGAGCGACGCGCTTCCCGCTGCGGCGCAGGCGACGGAGGCTGAGCAGCTCGACGAGTTCGTCGCCCAGCTCACGCTGCGCCTGGACGACACGCAGATCCCGCTCTGGGACGAGCGCGCCTAACGACTCGGCCGGGCCTGCGACCAAGCACAGGCCCTGGATGTTGAGCGGTGCCGGGCAGCGCTGCCCGGCACGGCGGTTAACCGTCGCGGCGGGGCATCAGGAGACCTCCATGGTCGTCTGGGTCGGCGAAGGAGCTACGCAGTCGGCGAGGACGACGCGATTGCGACCGCCGCGCTTCGCGGCGTAGAGCGCGCGGTCGGCGGCGCCCCATGGATCGCGGCTCGCGGCGCTGTTGGCGATGCCGATGCTCACGGTGAATGGCGGACCAGCAGCGCTGGATCCCGCTTCGACGGCATGCCGAATCCGATCGGCGACGAGCAGCGCATCGGCGGGAGCGATCGCGGGGAGCAACACGGCGAACTCCTCGCCGCCGACCCGACCGAACACGTCCTCCTCGCGCAAGGCACTGCGGACGACGTCGCTGAGGTGCCGCAGCGCGGCGTCGCCGGCCGGGTGGCCGTACTGATCGTTGACCGCTTTGAAGTGGTCGACATCGAGGAGGAGCAGCGCCGCCTGATGGCTGGCGTGCCGCGTGCCGGCGGCGTCGGCGGCCTGCGCAAACGCTCGCTCAAAGCCACCACGGTTCAGCGCGCCGGTCAGCGCATCGTGCGAGGCGAGGCGCTCGAGATCGCCAAAGAGCTGTGCGGCCATGGCCCGGAGTCGTCGGGTCGCGACGACTACCGCGCTGGCGACCGCCGAGAACTCGATGAACGTGACCGGTGCGTTCTCGGTCTGCGCGCCAGCCAAGAGCGCGACGCCGAAGAGCACGATGGCGAAGGCGGTCGTGACGATGAGATAGCGCGTGGTGGCGTGGTAGGCGCTCAGCATCAGCGGCCAGAAGTAGAAGAGCGGCGCGAGGCCCATCGGGCGCGCGACCGTGACCGCGAAGGTCAGCAGGATGATGATCGTTGCGATGCCCGCGTCGACCGATCGCTGTCCGGCACGAGGCGAGAAGCGAAGCGCGACGCCGATGGCGAAGGCGACGAGTCCGATCCCGATCAGGTAGGGCTCATCCGACTCATCGGGTGCAGGCAGCGCGAGGGTGACGGCGATCACGAGGGCGCCGAGGATGAACTGGAGGCCGAGGATCTTCGCCAGGGATCGGTGGTCCGGCTGCGTCGCCGTCCAGCTCCGGTGCGGGGCGTGCGGGTGGGTCAGACCCTTCCAGGCCGCGCTGAGGCGCGGACTCGCGCGCGTGAACAAGCCGGAGGGCATCGGAGGATGCATCGACGCCCCCGCGCGACCCTAAAGCGCTGTCTATACCACTGACGCGATCTCTGGACGAACGGCCACAGCCAGTTGGCCGACCGCAGGGCGCGTTGGGGCGCTGCGGGCGACCCGTCTACGACGTCCGTCGAGCGCGAACGACCGCTGGCGCGCAGGCCGCGTCAGCGATCCATCCAGGCCAGCACGGCGAGGACGCGGCGGTGGTCGCTGCCGGTGTTCGTGAGGCCGAGCTTCTCGAAGATGCCGGTCACGTGGCGCTCTACGGCTCGCTCCGACAGGAAGAGCTCTCCGGAGATGGCGCGGTTGGTGCGCCCCTCGGCCATCCGCTGCAGGACCTCGGTTTCCCGGTCGGTGAGCGACGCGAGCGGACCATCGGACGACTTTCGGCCGAGCATGAGCGACACGACCTCGGGATCGAGGACCGACCCGCCGTTGCCGACGCGCCGCACGGCCTCGATGAAGCGGTCGGGATCGGCGACGCGATCCTTCAGCAGGTATCCGGCGCCCTCGGCACCGGAGGCGAGCAGCCGCTGGGCGTAGTGCTCTTCCACGTACTGCGAGAGCACGAGCATCCCGATGTGCGGCAGCTCTGCGCGCAGGATCTCGGCGGCAGCCAGGCCGTCATCCTCGCCGCGGGGCGGCATGCGGATGTCGACGACGGCGACATCCGGCTTGTGCGCGCGGACCTTGCGAAGGAGGTCGTCTGCGTCGCCCGCCTCGGCCACGACTTCGATGCCGCCGCTCTCGAGCACGCGCACGATGCCGGCGCGCAGGAGGGGAGCATCTTCAGCTACGACGACGCGCATGGGAGATCCGCCAGGAGGGTGGTGCCGCCGCCGGGCGGGCTGATGATGGTCAAGGAGCCGTCGAGGGCGCCGATGCGGTCGGCCAGGCCGCGGAGGCCGGAGCCGGCCGTGGGGTCAGCGCCGCCGTCGCCGTCGTCGCGGACTTCGACCCGAAGCCGCGGCTCGCCGTCAGCACCCGTCGGGTCACAGCCGAGGCTGACCCACGCCGACGCGGCTGATGCCGAGCGGGCGATGTTGGTGAGGCCTTCGGACACGGTGAAGTACGCCGTCGCTTCCACCGACGCCGGCAGTCGATGGTCCGGGAGCTGGTCGAGATCGAGCTCCACGCTGACCGGTGACCGGCCAATGAGACTGCGCAGCGCCGGCCGGAGGCCGCCTTCGGTCAGGACCGCGGGATGGATGCCACGGGCGAGGTCGCGGAGTTCGGCGGTCGCGCGGTGGAGATCGGCGCTGGCCTCGTCGAGCAGCTCGGCCGCCCCCGCGGGGTCGGAATCGACGAGGTCCCTGGCGAGCCGCAAGGTGAGTGCGAGCCCGACGAGATGCTGCTGGGCACCGTCATGGAGGTCGCGCTCCAGGCGTCGGCGGCTCTCGTCGGCGGCTGCCACGATCCGGGCGCGCGACTCGCGGAGTTCCTGCTCCGACGTGATCCGCTCGGTGATGTCGCGCAGGTACCCGACGAAAAGCTGGGCGCCCGGGATGTCGGCTCGGGTGATCGTCAGCTCAACCGGGAACTCCGTGCCGTCGGCGCGCATGCCTTGGATCTCGATCCGGCGGTTCAGGACGCGTGCATCGCCAGAGGCCAAGTACCGCTGAAGGCCCGCGTTGTGGCGATCGCGCAGCGACGGCGGCACGATCAGTTCGCCCATCTCGCGGCCGACGGCCTCCGCGGCCGTGTATCCGAAGGTCAACTCCGCGGCGGGGTTGAAGTCGACCACGTAGCCGCGGTGATCGATGGTGATCGCGCAATCGAGGGCGGAATGCAGGACCGCCCGAGCAAGGCCGAAGTGCTCGTCGTCGATCAGGCTCGGAGTGGTCATGGTTCTGGCGAGTGTACGCGGGCCTGGCGCGTCGGCACCAGAAAATGGGCCGAGATGACCGCGCCCTCCGGCCTCCCGTCGTGGGGCTCAGGCGTGGGGATCTGCTGCGAGGAGCGCTCCGAGCGCCGCACCGGACAGCTCCGACTTCGGGAGGAACCCGGTGACCCCGGTGCGTTCGAGGGTTTGGCCGAGGTCGGCTGCGTCGTAGGTCGAGGTCAGCACGACCTGGGCCTTGGGGTCTCCCAGGGCAAACTCCGCGGCGGCTTCGAGGCCTGATCCGTCGGGCAGATGGATGTCCAAGAGGACCACGTCCGGGTGCAGTCGGACGGTCTCGGTGAGGCCCTCGGCGAGGTCGCTGGCCTCCCCGATCACGTGGTAGCCGCCCGATTCCAGGGCGCGCTTGGCGCGGGTTCGGAATCCGGCGTGGTCGTCGACGATGAGAACGGTGGTCGGCACTGCGGTCATTGTCGTGCCTGAGGGCGCGCCAGATACGTCGGTTGTCCGCCGATCTCCCTCAAATCGAGCGACCACGCGCCAGTTCGGCGGGCCCAGCGATTCGTCCGGAATGCGGTCGAGTATCAGGCGGGCGGTGGCGCGCCAGGCTGCGCCTGAGTAGCGTCGCCCCGATGCGGAGGTTCTCGCAACGCAGTCGGCCGCCGACCGGCGTCAAGGCGCACCTGCGGTCGGTCCGCAGTCCCGAGGTCGCCGATCTTGAGCGCTGGTCTGCTCCGGCCTCGTTCTCGCTGTACCTGCAGCTGCTCGTCGGCCCCGAGGGCGAGCCCGGGGAGGAGTCGTTCGGACTCACGCTCTGCACCCCGGATCGGCTCGCGTTGCAGGCCTCGAAGGAGGGCGTCACCGACGGTCGTCACCATTTCGTCGTCGACCGCTACGACTACGCGCAGTTCGATCGCTACATCCGTCGGCGGGTGGCCTCATGCGAGGGCGCGACCTGGGACGAGGTGGCTGCGCAGCTCAGTCGTCTGGGTCGGTGGGAGTTCGAGGACGCCGAGTAGCTGGTCGCAGCGCCGCTCGCTCGCAGCGCATCGCTCGCAGCGCCGCGCGGCCCGGAGCGTCGCCGCGGCGTCGCCCTCAGGCGGCGTGAATCTGTGGTGCTGGGTATTCGTCGTACGGGGCGGGCTCGGTCTCGGCCTGCGTCTCCGTCTCGGCGAGGACCACGCGGTTGCTGCCAGCGGCCTTCGCAAGGCTCAGTGCGCGCTCAGCGGCCGCCCACGGGTCGCTGAAGGCATGGCCACCAGTCACGCCGATGCTCACCGTGAAGCCGGCGCCGGCCGCGTGGGTGCGTTCCGCAACGGCCGCACGGATGCGCTCGGCAGCAACGAGCGCTTCCGGTCCGCTGGTGGCGGGGAAGAGCAGGCCGAAGTCTTCGCCCTCCAGGCGCCCGAATGCGTCCGTCTCGCGGATGCATTCGTAGACGATCTGGGCGAGATGGCGCAGGGCAGCGTCGCCGGCTTCGTGGCCGTGCTGCAGGTTGAGGCGCTGGAAGCCGTCGACATCCAGAAGGAGGAGCGAGGACTCAAGGCGGCGGTTCATCCCGTTGCCGACCCAGGCTGAGAATGCGCGCTCGAAGGCGGCCCGGTTGAGCGCGCCGGTGAGCGCGTCACGCGATGAGAACTCCTCGAGTTCGCCGAACAGGCGAGCGGCCTCGGCGCGGACGCGGCGGTACGCGAGCGTGGCGCCGAGACTGATGACGGTGAAGATCGCCACGGACGCGATCGGCGTGTGGGTTTGCGCCGTGGTCGCGGCCGCAAAGCCGAAGGTGATGAGGGCGAGGGCGGCATTTGTGGCGAGCCGGCCGGGGAGCGCGAAGTGCGCGCTGAGGAGCAGCGGCCAGAGCAGAAGCATCGGCGTGAGCTCCATCGGGCGAGCGATCATCACCGTCCCGGAGACCAGGAGGATCGCCGCCGTGATGCTGCGGTCGATGGCCAGTTCGCCCGCGTCCATCGCGAATCGAAGGTAGACGCCGAAGCCGAAGGCGGCTGCAGCGATGCCATAGAGGTACCCGGCGTTCGACACGGAGTCCGGAGCGCCGGTCGCGACGGCGGCCGCGATCGTTGCGGCGATCAGGAACTGCCAGCCGAGGTGGTGGGCGGCGCTGCGGCGGCCGGGTTGGGTCGCGGTCCAAGCGCGCTTGGTTGGCCCGTCGAGGTCCGGGATCGGACGGAGCAGGCGCCGCGAGGCATCGATGATGGACTGACCCATGCCCCATCTATCGGGCAAACTGGTGGCATCAGTGAGTATGAGAACGGTGGTTCCGGCGCACTCCGAAGTGTCCGTTTCGCCAGGCGGGCGTTGACCTAAGGCCGTTGTGGAACGCCGGCCACGACGATGCGATTGCCGCCCTCGAGCTGGGCGTCGTCGAGCGCCTGCGAGGCCATCGCCCACGGATCGGTCAGTAGCCCGGTCGCGAGCCCGATGCTCACGGTCACCGGGAAACCGGTCTTCGGTGTCCGCTCGCTCGTTGCGGCGCGGATGCGGCGGCACACGTGCTCGGCCTGCTGGGCCGGGGTTGACGGCAGCAGGACGCCGAGCGTGTCGTCATCGACGCGTCCGAGGACGTCGGTGGCCCGCAGGCACGAGCCGGTGATGTCGGCGATGGTCTTGAGGACGGCTTCGGCTTGGCGCCGGCTTGGGCGCGCCGTGCGGCCACCGCGCGTCGTCCAGTCGATTCGCACGAGGACTAGCGACGACGACGGTCGACGGGCCGACGCTCCGCCGCCGAGCCACGCGGCGACGGCCCGCTCAAATGCGGAGGGGTGCAGGGTGCCCGTGATCGGGTCGCGAGAGTTGATGGCCTCGCGGAGCACGGAGAAGAGGGAGCGCGGCTGGCTCATACCTCGGGTGATCGGCCGCTGGCACCGCACCTGAACCAGCGGCCGGGGGAACGCCCCCGCGAGGTTATGCCGCGAGGCGAAGGTCCTCGTGGTGGTGCGAATCGCCGATGATGGTCACGTCGCCGCCTTGATCCTGCGCGGTGTGGAGGGCGGCTTTGGCGTCGTGCCACGGGTCCTCGGAGATTGCCTGCGTCAGGCCAATGCTCAAGGTGACGGGCTGACCGCGGAAACGCAGGCGGGTGCTCACGGCGGCGCGGACGCGGCGGGCGATCTGCTCGGCGGTGTGGGTGGAGGTACTGCGCAGCAGCAGGCCCAGGGTCGTGGCATCGGCGCGACCGAAGACGTCGCTGGCGCGAAGGCTCGTGGAGATGCAGGCGGAGGCGGCTCGCATCAAGTCAGCACGCTCGCGGCGCGTCGGCGGAGCATCCTCGGTCGTGGCCGGCCAATCCAAGGTCATGAGGAGGAGCGGCGAGGACCGCGTCTGCCCGGGAGTGCCGCCATGAGCCCACGCGTCCACGGCACGGCGGAAGGTGGTCGGCGCGAGGGCCCCGGTGTACAGGTCGTGGGTCTCGTCGGAGGCCTCGGACAGGACAACCGAGAGGGCGGAGAGGTGGCTCATGGTCGGGGTCATCGGGAGTTCGAAACCGCTCCTCAACCCCTAGAGGTCCTACCAGTTACGCGCCATACCGAAACTGTGCTCCCCAGCACATTCAGGCTGGACCGAAGGTCTCGGCCAGTCGGCCCTGGCCGATCGCCCGACCGACCGCCGTCGCGTCTGAGAAGCGCCCGCCGGCGTTGATCGAGGCCCCGTGCGGGGCCTCGATACGGACGCTATTGACCGCTACTTCTTCTTTTTCTTCGTCGAGTCTTCTTCTTCCTCGGCGGTGGCCTCATCAGCGCCCGCAGCGCCCGTGACCTTGAGCTGGATGTCGTTCTCGCCCTCGACCTTGACGAGCAGCAGCGTGCCGTTGTCGAGCGTGACGGGCGTGCCGACGGTCAGCTCGCCCTCCTTGCCTGCGAGCTTGACCTTGGCGGTCGTGCCGGAGGCGCTGACGAGTTCGAGGTCGCTGCCGCCCTCACCGCCGAGCTGAACGGTGGCGCCCACGCCGCTGAGGTCGATGTCGCACACCCCGTTCGAGCACTTTTGCGTCTGCGACGTGCACGCGGCGAGCCCCACCGCGGCGAGCAAGGTGGCAGTTCCGGTCAGCAATGAACGATGCATCGCGCAAACGTACGCCTCTGAGCGGCGGCGCGCCACTCTTGTCGACGCCTGTCGGGCACCTGACCGGCGTTTGGCCAGTTCGCGACGGACGATCCAGCGTGGTCGCTCGGGTGCGCCAGCTATTGGGCGTCGTCGGCGACGGGCGGCTCGGGGGCGCCCGAGAGCGAGTCGACTCGCGCGGCTTCTCCGACCGGCGCAGCGTCATCGACGGCGTCGAGGGAGGTCGCGTAGCGCGCCGGCGCGACGACGACGCGGTCGCCGCCCGCCAGGCGGGCCTCGCGGAGTGCTTGCAGGGCCGCGAGCCACGGCTCGAGATTGCCAGCGCCAGAGACGCCGATCGTGGCGACGAGGTTGCCCTTTTGTGCCCGCGTGCTGCTGCGGAAGGCCTCCAGGATGCGCTCGGCAGCGCGCGTGCCCTGCGCCACGGGCGTCGACGGCAGCAAGACACCCAAGGTGTCGTCGTCGACGCGGCCAGGGATGTCGGTCGCGCGGAGCAGGGTCTGCACGGAGCGGGCGAGGTCCTCAAGGAGCTGGCGGTCGGGGCGCTCAGCCAGCGGCTTGCCGGCCTCGCCGACCTGCACCATCAGCAGGGTGGTCGCCGGGCGCCGGGCGTCGCCGCCACCGATCCAATCGTCGACCTTCCGCT
This sequence comes from Solirubrobacteraceae bacterium, assembly GCA_032119595.1. Lineage (GTDB taxonomy): Bacteria > Actinomycetota > Thermoleophilia > Solirubrobacterales > Solirubrobacteraceae > JAGIBJ01. The sequence goes on from JAUMBQ010000006.1 coordinate 1,477,619, forward strand.
CGAAGGCTTGGCGCTTGAGGAGGCCGGTCGTCAGGTCGCGCGTGTCGAGGACCTCGCGAACGGCAGCGATCAACGTCGAAATCCTGCCCATGCCTTGATCATCGGCCATTGGGCGGCGGACTTGCGTCGGGCCGCGTGGCGGGCAGCCGCAGCGCCTGCGGCTACTCGGAATTCCGGTGCTGGGGTGTCGCGTGATGCCGCCATCCGGGTACGCGGATTGGTGGTTTCTGCAAGTCGGCTCGCGACGGCAGGCCGGGGGACACCCTCGGGTAGGTAACATCGCGCCCGTGTTTAGCAAGGTCCTGATTGCCAACCGGGGCGAGATCGCCATCCGCGTCATGCGCGCATGCGAGGAGCTCGGCATCGCGACCGTCGCGGTGTATTCCGAGCTCGATCGCGACGCCCTCCACGTCAAGCGCGCGGACGAGGCGTATCTGCTCGGCCCAGGGCCGGCGGCAGAGAGCTACCTCAACGTCGACAAGATCGTCGAAGTGATCAAGGAGTCGGGTGCGGACGCTGTGCACCCCGGCTACGGCTTCCTCGCGGAGAACGCGCCGTTCGTCGAGCGCCTCGAGCAGGAGGGCATCACGTTCATCGGGCCACCGGCCTCGGCGATCGACTCGATGGGGTCCAAGACCAAGGCCCGCGATCTGATGAAGAAGGCCGGCGTGCCGATCGTCCCGGGTACTACCGAGTCGGTCGACACGTACGAAGAGGCGCTCGAGATCGCCAAGAACGAGATCGGCTTCCCGGTCGCGGTCAAGGCTGCGTCCGGTGGCGGTGGCAAGGGCTTCCGCGTCGCGCTCACCGAGCCCGACCTCAAGGACGCTTACGAGGGCGCGAGCCGCGAAGGCGAGAAGTTCTTCTCCGACGGCACCGTGTACCTCGAGCGGTACCTGCCGAACCCGCGCCATGTCGAGATCCAGATCATCGCCGACAAGCACGGCAACTGCATCCACCTCGGCGAGCGTGACTGCTCCATTCAGCGTCGTCACCAGAAGCTCATCGAGGAGGCGCCGGCCCCGAGCTGGGTCGTCGACGAGGAGATGCGTCAGGCGATCGGCAAGATCGGCATCGACGCGGCCAAGGCCGTGAACTACGTCGGCGCCGGCACGATCGAGGGCATGCTCCAGGGCAAGGATTACTTCTTCCTGGAAATGAACACCCGCGTGCAGGTCGAGCACTGCGTGACCGAGATGGTCACCGGCATCGACATCGTGAAGGAGGGCATCCGCGCCGCCGCCGGCGAGCCGCTCTCCATCACGCAGGAGCAGGTGTCGCTGCGCGGCCACGCGATCGAGTGCCGCATCAACGCCGAGGACGCGGCTCGCAACTTCGCTCCGACGCCGGGCGCGATCGGTGCCTACCTCGAGCCGACCGGCCCGGGCGTGCGCGTCGACTCCGGCGTTGGCGCTGGCGGCATCGTGTCGCCGATGTACGACCCGATGGTCTCCAAGCTCATCGTGTGGGACGTTGACCGCGAGCAGGCCACGGCCCGCATGCTGCGCGCCCTCTCGGAGTACAAGATCGAGGGCCTCACGACCCTGATCCCGTTCCACAAGACGATCATGGCCACGTCGAACTGGGCCGAGGGCTCCACCTGCAGCGAGCTGCTCGAGGATCCGGACTGGCTTGCGTCGACGGCGCCCGCCGAGCCGGTCGTTCCGACCGAGCAGGACGACGACGACATCGTCGAGCACGACTACACGATCGAGGTCGGCGGTCGCCGGGTCGGCGTGAAGCTGTTCGCACCGCCGATCGCGGTCGGCGCTGGTGGTGGCGGTGCTCTCGCGGCCGCGCCCAAGGCCAAGCGCAGCAAGCGCAAGTCCTCCGGTGCCGCTGGCGACGACGTGAACTCGCCGCTTCAGGGCAACATGTGGAAGGTCGTCGTCGAGGAGGGGCAGGAGGTCGAGGAAGGCCAGCTGCTCTGCATCATCGAGGCGATGAAGATGGAGAACGAGGTCAAGGCCCACAAGGCCGGCACCATCAAGACACTTGCCGCCAAGGAGGGTGAGGCCATCAACTCCGGCGACCTCATCGCGACGATCGTCAGCCCGGCCGCGGCTCCCGCCGCCGAGTAACGCATTGGCGCAGCGCCCTTCGGGGCGCGCGACGCTGGCGAGGGCCGGGCATCCGTAGGGAGGCCCGGCCCTCGTGCGTTTCCGGCTACGCGGCGATGTCCCGGTCGCGCGGCGTGTCCGGGTTGATGCGCAGCGCGAGCGTGCCGGTGCCCCGCTCGGCGCGGGTGCGCAGACTGGTCGACGAGTGGGTCCACGGATGCCGGCGGAGGATCGCGGGCGTCGCGGCGAAGCTGGTGCGGATTGAGGCGGAGAGCGCGCGGAGGCGGATCTGGTCGAGGCCAGACCAGCTCAGGCCGAGTTGCTCCCGCACGACGGGTGGGAGCGTGCCGCGCAGCACGAGGCCCTGGGTGTCGACGATCAGGGGGCCGAGCGCCGGCCATGCAGCGCCGATCGGGCCAGCGAGCGGCGGCGGGAAGTCGCCGACCGCGGCGTTCAGGATGTCGATGACGACCGGCGTCGCCTCGAGTTCCTCTTCGATCATGTGCTGCCAGTAGCGCTGGAATGCCGGCCAGTCGGGCGGCACGACGCGGTCGGTCATGCCGTACCGCCGCCACCAGGTGACCGACTCGGCGTAGAGGTGGTCGAGTTCGGCTCGGGTGAACGGTCGGCCGAAGGTCTCCCGCATCGCGATCTGGCTCTCAAAGAACGTCGCATGCGTCCAGTAGAAGACGTCGGGGTGCAGGGCGTGGTACCCCTCGCCCTTGATGCCCTTGTGCATGTCGCGCACCCAGGCTCCGGTGCGTTCGCTCTCGGCGTCGAGCACCACGCCGAGCACCGGCGCCGCCGACCGCAGCAGTCGCCCGACGGGGTTCTCCATGAGGTCGGAGTGGTTGACCAGGGCCTGCCCCACCGCTGGATGCATGGCCTGCAGCGTGCCGGTGCGCTGGGTCAGCAGCCACATTCGGAGGTCGCTGAAGGTTTCGAGGGTGAGCGATCCCGGGCCGAGCGGAGCGCTCGCCAGCGGCGTTTCGGCAGGCGATGACAACATACGTTGTCAACTTAGGGTTGACTACGTATGTTGTCAACCTCAAAGGAGTCGAGGGGTGGTTGGGGCGAGGGTCTTCAGCGCGGCGCCGGTGGTGGGGCGGGTTGAGCGCCCGTCGCGGGGGCGGCTTGGTCTTCGGTGGGCGGCGCCTGGGCTTGGACTCCAGCCCGATGGGCAGCGCTCGAGCCGCCGTCGTCCGCTCCCACTCCGAGGGAGTGGAGGGGTTTGCTTCCAAAAGCGCCCGGAGTAGGCCTGTTTCGAAGCGAGCCCCTGGTCCCTGGTCTTGCCGGGCCCTGTTTGCGCCGAGCGTGTGGGGGTTTGCTTCCAAAAGCGCCCGGAGTGGGCCTGTTTGGAAGCAAGCCCCTAGGGTGCTGCCGTCTGCGCGGGCCGGCCGCCGGAGGCGATCTCGCGGCGCTCCGCGGCCGGTTACCCGGAGCTGATCGACGACATCGCCGTGAAAAGCGCGACGGCGTGGCGCTCCAGGCGTTCGCGGTCGATGTCGAGTTCGCCTCGGAACCAGGCGAGGTAGAGGTGAACGAGTGCGCCGAGGAGCGCCTGTCCGTTGAGGCGTGCGTCGGTCTCGTCGATGAGACCAGGCCAGCGAGCCAGGAACGTGGCGCCGGTGAGTTCCGCGAAGCTCGGCATCGCGGCCAGGCCGCGGGCTGTCAGGGTCGCGTCCGCGAAGCCCTCGACGAGCAGCACCCGGGCTCGGCGGGGGTCGTCAAGGAGGTGGCTTGTGAACGCGTGGATCACCGCGGCCGACATCGCTTCGGCTTCATCCGGCGCGAGCGCCGCGAGATCGCCTCCGGCGGCCTCGGCCTGGCGGTTCACCACGGCGGCAAGCGCTTCGAACGCTTCGTTCGTCACTTGGTCGTGCAGCGCGATCAGGAGGGCCTCGCGGTCGGCGAAGTTCTCGTAGAAGTAGCGCTCGGTGAGCCCACTCTCCCGGCACACCGCGCGCACGGAGAGCGCCCCGGCGCCCGCGCCGGCAACCAGCTCGAGCGCGGCCTCAAGCAGCGACGCGCGCCGCGCGGCGCGGCGGTCATCCAGCGACGTCCCCGCCCAGCTCTTGCGCGTCTCAGCCATCAAGCGCCATCGTCGCACGACAGCCCGCCCGGCGGTGAGCGGCCAAAATCTGTTGCCCTGACGACAACAAATGGCCGTTCACCGCCCCGAACGGCGCCGCCTGGCCCCGAACGGCGCCGGCCGGCGGTGAGCGGCCAAAATCTGTTGCCCTGACGACAACAAATGGCCGTTCACCGCCGAGCGGCGGTGGCTCTCTTGGGTTGGGGGCTACCCGCGGCGGTATGGATCGACCATCACGGAGTCGATCTGGGTGGTGCCGACCGACGTGGTGAACTTGCCCCAGAATCCGATGCCGACGGCGACCTGGTTGCCCGTCGAGACGAACTTCAGCTGCACGGTGGCCGAGGTGCCGGCGGCAAGCGGGATCTTGGTCGCGAGGGGGTTGATGGCACTCGCCGACCACTTGCCGTCGCCCCAGGTGATCTCCTGCGACGACGTGAACTGCTGCTCGGCTACCGTGCCCGTGGAGTTCCGGTACACCACGATCGCCTTGTATCCAGCCATCGAGCCGGTCGGCTTGGCCATGAAGCGGAAGTACGGGTTGGTTTCATCGACGCAGAACTCCGGCGACGTGGCCGTCGAGCCCACCGGGAGCGACAACGATTTCGCGCCGGGTGCGATGCTCAAGCTCTCGTTGCCGCTGACGACCTTGGCGCCGCCGGCGAGCTTCCAGCCGTGCGTGCCCTCGAAGCTGCCGCCTGGCGAGACGGAGTAGTCGGCGGAGTCGCCGACCTTCGCAAATGCCTTGGTCGTCGGCGCTTGGACGCATGCGGCCTGCGCGGCTGCCGGAGCTGCGGCGACGATGGCGGTCAGTGCGGCGATGGATGCGGCTGAGCGCAGCAGCGTTCCTTGCTTACGAAGTGGCATTCCGTTGCCTCTTTCTTGGAGCTTGGTCGGGGGGTTGGAGTCGGACTCGCCTCGGGAGGAGTGCGGGTTCGGTCCGGCGGTCACCCGGGGATGACCATGACTCCACTATCCGGTATTACGAGGTACCGGTCGACAAGTCTGGACATTCGTACGGGTAGCCGCGGAGCGCGTTCGGTGTTCCCAGGCCCACACTCTCTTTGGCGACCCTCTGCCCGACGACACCACGCGGCCGTTGACGCCCTGATCGGCGGTGAGCGGCCAAAATCTGTTGCCCTGACGACAACAAATGGCCGTTCACCGCCCCGACCGGCGTTGGCGCCAATCCGGCCGGCGATGGGCGCGCTTTCAGGTTGAGCTAGCCGCGGCGGTACGGATCGACCATCACGGAGTCGATCGAGACGGTGCCGAGTGAGCCGCCCGCGAACTGGCCCCACCAGCCGATACCGACGGCGACCTGGTTCCCGGTTGAGACGAACTTGAGCTGCACCGAGGCGGTCTCGCCGCTCACGAGTGGGATCTTCGTGGCCAGCGGGCTGACCTTGCTCGGGGCCCACTTACCGTCGCTCCACGCCGAGTCCTTGGACGACGTGAACTGCGCTTGCTTGGTGGTGCCGTTCTCGTCCTTGTAGAGGACGATCGCGGAGTAGCCGGTGACGGCCTTCGTTGGCCGCGCCATGAAGCGGAAGTACGGGTTGGTCTCGTCGACGCAGAAGGCCGGCGAGGTGGCCGTGGCGCCGAGCGGAAGTGAGAGCGACCGCGAGCCGGTCGTGATGCCCAAAGTCTCGTTGCCGTAGACGAGCTTGGCTCCGCCGGTCAGTGTCCACCCGGCCGCCGTCTCGAACGTGCCACCGGGAGCGACGGAGTAGTCCGCGGTGTCACCGATCTTGGCGAAGGCCTTGGTGGTCGGCGCCTGGACGCAGTCGGCCTGGGCCGCTGCCGGAGCGCCGACGAGCAAGGCGGCCGAGAGGGTGAGCGTCGCGGTGAAACGAGCGGTGGATCCGGAGTTGCGAAGCAGCATTGCGGTTGCGCCTTCCTGGGCGGTGTGCCTTGCGTGGGACGGGGCCTGAGCACTGGTGCGGTGCGGGTCCGAGGGGCGAACGACGAGGGAGTTCGCCCGAATGTCCATTATCCGAGGAAACACGAATGAATCACCAAAATATGGACGAACATTTGACCAGTCGGTTGGACAGTTCTGGTTCTGGAGTCTGACGTGCTCGCGGCGGGCCGGGTGAGGCCAGCCTCAGGCGCGCGACCCGGTGGTGGGCCCAGTTCGGCCGACCCGGTGGTGGGCCCAGTTCGGCCGACCCGGTGGTGGGCTCATGCGCGCGACCCGGTGGTGGACCCAGGTCGGTCGACCCGGTGGTGGGCTCAGGCCCGCGACTCGGTGGTGGCGATCACGGCATCGCCGGTCCGCGGTAGGTGCTTCCAACCGGACCGCACCCCCTGGATCGCCGTGACCGTCGACTCGATGATCACGAGGTACATCAGCTGCCGGTAGACGAACTGCTGCAGCGGAAGTGCCCACAGTGGCTTGATGGATTCCCGGTCGAGTCGGAAGCCGTACACCGCGATCAGGAGCTGAACGGCGTTGAACGCCAGCCAGGAGAGCGTCACCCGGGTGGGGTCGGAGAACAGGATCCCGTAGATCGCGTAGAGGTCGATCAGGGGTGCGAGCACGGGCAGCACGATCTGGAACACGAACATGTACGGCAGGGCTCGCCGCCCGATCCGACGGTCCTTCGGGTCCCTCGACAGCACGGCGCCGCGGTGCTTCCAGACGGCCTGCATCGTGCCGAACGACCACCGGTAGCGCTGACGCCAGAGTGCGGTGAACGTGGACGGGGCTTCGGTCCAGGCGCGGGCGTCCTCGGCATAGACGACCCGGGCGCCGGTCCGTCCGATCGCCAGGGTCAGGTCGGTGTCTTCCGCGAGCGTGTCGGCGGGCACCCCACCGACGGTCTCCAGGACGTCGCGCCGGAACGCCCCGATGGCACCCGGCACCGTTGGCGTGCACTGGAGAACCTCGTACATGCGGCGGTCGAGGTTGAAGCCCATCACGTACTCGATGTGCTGCCACCGGCCGAGCATCCCGGAGCGGTTACCGACCTTGGTGTTGCCGGAGACGGCGCCGACCGTCGGGTCTCGCAGCGGCTCGACCAGGAGCCGGATCGTGTCGGGCTCGAACAGCGTGTCGCCGTCGACCATCACCAGCACCTCCCCCTCGGAGTGCGCGATCCCGGTGTTGAGCGCCGCCGACTTGCCGCCGTTGTCCTGCCGGATGAGGCGGACGTTCGGCAGGTCAAGGCCTGCGACGATCTCGGCGGTGCGATCCTTCGACCCGTCGTCGATCACGAGCACTTCGAGGTTCGGGTAGTCACCGGCAGCCAGCGAGCGAACGGCGCGCTCGATGCCGACCTCCTCGTTGTAGGCGGGAACGAGCACGGTCACGGACGGGAGGAACGGCTCCTCGTACGTGTCGGGCGCGCGGCGCGTGACGCGCACATGGTGCGTGGCGAGCGTGAGCAGCAGAATGGCGCGCAGGACGATCAGGATCCCGATCGCCAGCATGACCGCGCCGAACACGGAGATCGAGACGAACGCCAACCGGACTGCCGCACCGAAGACCTGCGCGCGGCGACGTTCCCACGTCGAGGCGACCGGCGAAGACGCATTGCGCGACACGTCGGCCATCCGCGACATCGAGGTGAAGCGGAAGCCTCGGTCCCTCAGCCGCGGGATGAGCGCGTCGACGGCCGCAACGGTCTGCGACCGGTCGCCGCCGCCGTCGTGAAGCAGCACGACGCCGCCCGTATCGCCCTTCGGCGTGGCGCCTTCGATAATGGCGTCGACGCCGGGGCGGAGCCAGTCCTTCGGGTCGATGTCCGACAGCGCGACGAAGTACCGCTGGCCGGCCAGGCTGGCCAACTCTCGCTCCTGCGTCGCGGTGACGGTCATCGACGTGGCGGAGTACGGCGGCCGCACGAAGCGCGCGTAGCGGCCCGTGATGCCCGCGATGGTGGCCTCGGTGAGTTCGAGCTGCTTCTCGCGAGCCCATCGCGAGCCCGTCGCAAGTGGGACGTGCGTAAAGGTGTGGTTGCCGATGTCGTGGCCGTCGCGCTGCAGCATGCGGACGATGTCCGGGTGGCGGGCCGCTTGGCTGCCGACGAGGAAGAACGTCGCCTTGACATGGTGCTTGCGCAGGACCGCCGCGATCTTTGGCGTCCAGCGAGGGTCCGGGCCGTCGTCGAACGTCAGGGCGACTCGATGGCCCGGTTTCCGGCGGACGGGGCGAAGGCGGCCCTCATACTCGCGGAAGATCGTGCCCGTGCCCGCGAGCGGGCGGGCCTGGCTCGTGTCGATCTCGGCCTCGGTTCCTGCGCCGATCGTGTGCGTCGCGAGGCCTTGGAACGTCAGGATCGCGGTAACGACAACGACGCAAAGGGCGAGGAGCTTCCAGTGTCCGGCGGGGGATCGCATCCACGCCGGGACGCGGGCGCTACTCCCCTTGCGAGCCGGCGTCACGCTTCTTCGCTTGCCCCGGAGCCGGGCTGGCGGAGCGGCCGGGTGCCGAAGTCAAGGCGTCGGCCGCGGCGGGCGATGCGGCCGGGTTCGGGGCTCCTGCTGCGGGGTTGCCGGCAGGGCTGTCGGCGCCGCTGTCGTTGGTTCCGGCGGGATTGCTGCCGGCTGCGGCGTTGGCGTTGGCGGCGCCATTCTCGCGGTTGCTCGATGCGTTTGAAGGCGCGGCGGCCGTCGGGGACGCGTCCGACGACGGCGCCGCTGCGGGCTCCGGCGGGTTCGCGGCAGGGTGGTCAGCCGCTTGCTTCGGCGCGGACGGATTGGCGGCGGGCGCCGGAGCCGCACCCTCGCCTCCGGACACCGGCTGGGTGGTGGCTGCTGCCGGGACGGTGTCCGCGGTTGCCGCCGGTGCGGTCGCTCCCGCTGCTCGGGGGCGCGAGTCGCCCGCAGCGTCGTGATCGCGGCGGTCGTCGCGGCGCTCCGCGCGGCGCTCAAGCAGGTCGGCCGGGCGCTCGGTGGCGTTCCCGGTCGTCGCGGGCGCATACCAGCCGGCGCTGGCTCGCATGGTGGGGGCGGTGCCCTCCGGCTTGGGCTGGTCGTCGCGATGATCGGAGCTGATCAGCCCCTGCGGGATGAGGTTGTTCTGCACGAACGCGCCGAACGGGATCAGGTTGGCCGGGATGAGCCCCAGTCCGGCGAACATCAACGCGACCAGCCACGCCGTGAGGACTGAGCCGACGACACGGCCGGCCCGCCCGAGCTTGCGGGCGCGGGCACCGGAGGGATCGAGCAGGACGGGGCTCGCGTCGGCGTGTTCGCGGATGCCACGCAGATCATCGACAGGGACGCCCTGGCTGGGCGCCACAGGGGTAAGCGTTAGGGACATGGTGGTGAGGCCGTGCGTGAGGCGCGCACGATCGGGTTGGCTTGGACGGGCCGGTTTCGGAGTATCGCATGGATCGGCGGCCGTTCAAGTCTCTCCGTATGGACATACGAAAATCTTCACACGAAGGCCATGCTGCCGAGTCGGCACGGCAGGTCGTCAACGTCGGATAGGCAAGCCACCGGGCAAGTCTCGGGGCGGGTCGCAAACCGAGCAACTGTTCGGTAAGGTGCCGCACGGCTGTTCGGTTTCTAAGGAGCACAGCACCAGATGAGTCACCCCGAGGCACTGATCTTCGAAGCCGTGCGCACGCCGCGCGGTAAGGGCCGCCCTAACGGCGCGCTGCATGGCACCAAGCCGGTCGACCTCGTCGTGGGGCTGATCGAGGAGACGCTCGGCAGGCATCCGGGCTTTGATCCAGCGCGGATCGACGACGTGGTGCTCGGCTGCGTCTCGCCGGTCGGCGACCAAGGCATGGACATCGCCAAGACCGCCGCGATCAAGGCGGGTCTGCCGGACACCGTCGCGGGGGTGCAGCTCAACCGCTTCTGCGCGTCCGGCCTGGAGGCCGTGAACATCGCTGCCCAGAAGGTCGCGTCCGGCTGGGAAGACCTCGTCTTCGCTGGCGGCGTTGAGTCGATGTCGCGGGTGCCGATGGGCTCCGATGGCGGCGCCTGGGCGATGGATCCCGAGACCAACTTCGCGACCTCGTTCGTGCCGCAGGGCATCGGCGCCGACCTCATCGCCACGGTTGAGGGCTTCACGCGTGAGGACGTCGACACGTACGCCGCCCGCTCGCAGGCGCGCTCCGTTGCTGCGCAGGCCGAGGGCCGCTTCAGCAAGTCGGTCGTGCCGGTCGTCGATCTCACGGGCCAGACGATCCTCGACCACGAGGAGCACGTACGCGCGGGCACCACGGTCGAGACGCTCGGCGGGCTTCGCCCCGCGTTCGACGTGATCGGCGAGATGGGCGGCTTTGATGCCGTCGCGCTGCAGAAGTACCACTGGGTCGAGAAGATCAACCACGTCCACACGGGCGGCAACTCGTCCGGGATCGTCGATGGCGCCTCGCTCCTGACGATCGGCAACGCCAAGATCGGCGAGGCGCTCGGCCTCACGCCGCGCGCCCGGATCATCGCGACCGCCGTCTCCGGCGCGGACCCGACCATCATGCTCACCGGCCCCGCTCCGGCCAGCCGCAAGGCGCTGGAGAAGGCCGGCCTGAAGCCCGAGGATCTGGACCTGATCGAGATCAACGAGGCGTTCGCCGCCGTCGTGCTGCGGTTCGTGCGCGACCTGGATCTCGACATCGACAAGGTCAACGTCAACGGCGGCGCCATCGCCATGGGCCACCCGCTCGGCGCGACCGGCGGAATGATTCTCGGCACGCTCGTCGACGAGCTCGAGCGCACCGGCGGCCGCTACGGCCTCGCGACGCTCTGCGTCGGCGCCGGCATGGGCATCGCCACCATCATCGAGCGGGTGTAGTCATGCCGATCAAGCCCGGAACGTGGCCCAAGAACCGCGCCGCCACCCCTTCGACCGTCCGCACCACCGGAGCGACCCGATGACCGACACCAGCAGCATCACCTGGGACCAGGGCGACGACGGGATCGTCGTCCTCACGCTCGACGCCCCCGGGCAGTCGGCCAACACGATGAACACCGGCTACGTCGACTCGATGGCCGCGACGCTCGACCGGCTCGAGGAGCAGCGCGACGCGATCGTCGGCGTCGTGATCACGTCGGCGAAGTCGACGTTCTTCGCCGGCGGTGACCTCAACCTTCTTCGGGCCGTGCGCCCCGAGGATTCCGAGGCGTTCAACGCCGGCATGCAGCGCGTGAAGTCGCAGCTGCGTCGCCTGGAGACGCTCGGCGTGCCGGTCGTCTCGGCGATCAACGGCGCCGCACTCGGCGGCGGCCTCGAGCTCGCGCTGGCGACGCATCACCGCATCGCCGTCGACGATCCGCGCATCAAGCTCGGCCTCCCCGAGGTCACCCTCGGGCTGCTCCCCGGAGCCGGCGGCGTGACCCGTACCGTGCGCATGCTCGGCATCGCCGACGCGCTTATGAAGGTGCTGATGAAGGGCGACCGGCTCGTGCCGCGCAAGGCGCTGAGCGTGGGCTTGATCGACGAACTCGTCGACACCCCGGACGAGCTGCTCCCCGCAGCCAAGACGTGGATCGCGGCCAACCCCGAGGCCAAACAGCCGTGGGACCAGCCCGGCTACAAGATCCCGGGCGGCACGCCGTCGAGCAAGGGCATGGACCAGCTCCTGCCGGCGATTCCCGCCAACGTGCGCAAGCAGACGCACGGCGCGAACTACCCGGCTCCGCGCGCGATCATCGCGGCGGCCGTCGAGGGCGCGCAGGTCGATCTCGACACGGCCTTCACGATCGAGGGCCGCTACCTCGCGAGTCTCGCCACCGGGCAGGTCGCCAAGAACATGATCCAGGCGTTCTTCTTCGACCTCCAAGAGGTCAACGGGGCACGCGGACGTGAGCCCGGTGGCGAGCCGGCCAAGGTGAAGAAGGTCGTCGTCCTGGGCGCCGGCATGATGGGTGCGGCGATCGCATTCGTCTGCGCAAAGGTCGGCATCGAGGTGGTCCTCAAGGACGTCGCGCTGGAAGGCGCGGAGCGCGGCAAGGGCTACTCCAAGGCGCTCGTCGACAAGGCGGTCGACCGCAAGCGGATGACGCCCGAAGAGGCCGAAGCGCTGCTCGCTCGCATCACGCCCGCGGGCGACGCCGCTGCGGCCGCTGGCGCCGACCTCGTGATCGAGGCGGTCTTCGAGGACCCGGCCGTGAAGGCCCAGGTGTTCGGCGAGATCGAGCCGCATCTGGCGCCGGACGCGCTCCTGGGCTCCAATACGTCGACCCTCCCGATCACCGCGCTGGCGGAGAACGTGACCCGGCCGGAGGACTTCATCGGCCTGCACTTCTTCTCGCCCGTCGACAAGATGCCGCTGCTGGAGATCATCAAGGGCGAGCGCACGAGCGACGAGGCCTTGAGCCGCGCGCTGGATCTCGCCAAGCAGATCAAGAAGACGCCGATCGTAGTGAACGACTCGCGCGGGTTCTTCACGAGCCGCGTGATCGGCACCTTCATCCAAGAGGGCGTCGCGATGCTGCTGGAGGGCGTGCCCGCACGCTCGATCGAGCAGGCCTCCTCGCAGGCCGGGTACCCGGCGCCGGTGCTTCAGCTCACCGACGAGCTGAGCCTCACGCTCTGGCAGAAGATCCGCAACGCGTCGCGCGCCGCGATCGAGGCCGAGGGCGGCTCGTGGGCGGCGCATCCGGCCGAGACCGTGATCGACCGCATGGTCGATGAGTTCGGTCGCGGCGGCAAGCTCGCTGGCGCCGGCTTCTATGACTATGAAGATGGCAAGCGCACCGGCCTGTGGTCGGGCCTGAAGGACGCATTCGGCGTCGAGCCGGAGGGCAGCACGAGCTACGCGCGCGCCGACCAGGCCAATGCCGTGCCGTTCGAAGATCTCAAGGAGCGCCTCATGTTCATCGAGACGCTCGAGACCGTGAAGTGCCTCGACGAGGGCGTGCTGGAGTCGGCCGCCGATGCCAACATCGGCTCGATCTTCGGGATCGGCTTCCCGGCGTGGACCGGCGGCGTGCTGCAGTACGCCAACGGGTACGAGGGTGGCCTGGCGGGCTTCGTTGCCCGCGCCCGCGAGCTGGAGGCGCAGTACGGCGAGCGCTTCGCACCGCCCGCGTCGCTCGTTGCGAAGGCCGAGGCCGGCGAGCTCTACGGCGACGTGCCGGTGCTCACCGCGGCCTAGTTCCAAAGCGGTCCATCGACGACGGGTGGGTGCGCCGCTGCGCGCCCACCCGGTCGGTCGGGCCTCGACCCCAGGCTTGGGGTGTTGGTTCGCCCCGGCCGTGGTTCCGGTCAGGCGCGCCGGGGCAGCGTCAGCCGGGCGGTGCCGCCATCAGCTCCACGCGGTGCCCGGCGGGGCAACGGGTGAAGATGCGGCGCGAGCCCCAGTAGCGCTCGCGCTCGAGAAGTTCGTAGCCGGCGTCTTGGATACGGGCGACGGTCTCGTCGATATTGCCGTCGACGATCGCGAAGTGGCCGCTGTGCGGGATCGTGGGCTCGTCGCGGAGCTGCAGGTGGACCTGCGTCGCCTGGCGTTCGAGCCACGAGCCGTGGTCGGTGATGCCCTGTGGCACCGGCACCTCGCGCCACCCGAGGACGATCCAGAAGGCGATGCACCCTGGGAGGTCCTGCGGCCGGACTTCGAGGCTGACGTGATGGATCAAAGAACGCTCCCGCGTGCGTCGAGTTCAGGCAGTGGGACGGCGGCGCGGTCCCACGCGGCGAGGTTTTCGGCGTGTTGCGCCTGTCCAGTGCCGCGCGCGCCGCGCATCGGGGGCTCGCCGTTTTCGAGGTAGTCGCGGTCCTCGTCGAGGATGCGCAGGGCCACGTCACTGCCGATTGCACCGCCGTGTCCGACGACGATCCAGCGCGCCTCAGGCACGAGCCCAGCCAGGCGATCGAGCGCTTCGCGGTACATGGCTCGCGAGCCGTGGTCGTCCCAGCTCGGCAGCTCCACCGGTGACAGGTAATCGCCGACGACCAGCGTCCGCGCCCACGGCAGCCAGAGGATCAGGCCGTCGCCAGTGTGGCCGGCGCCGTCGTGCACGTCGACCTGCTGCTCGCCGAGGTCAAGGCGCCCTGGAACGGGCAGCGGCTGGAGTTCGCCGAGCGCAAGTGGCACGGGCCGGTCGACGTACCACTGCTGATCGAACTCACGGAGCTTGCGCTGCGGCTCGCCGATCCGGCCGGTGAGCCGGGCCGCGGTGCGCTCGTCGACGCCGAGGGCCGCGTCCGGGAACGCGAGGCGGCCAAGCAGGTGGTCCCAGTCGCCGTGGGTGGCGAGCAGGCCGCGCACGTCGAACCCGCCGCTCTCGGCCAGGCTCGCGACCGCGTCGAGCTCCACCGGCAGCACCGGCGAGTCGACCAGGACCGACTCCGGCTGCTCGCCCGGCCCGCGCACCAGCGTCGCCGAGGTCTGCCAGACGGACGAGGTGACCACGACCACATCGGGGTGAAGGGAGAGTGCGCGCATGCTGGCTCCACGATAGTTCGGGCGACTCCGCGACGGGCCCAGACGGTCAATGGGTGTCGAGGGTGCTGGGGGTTCCCGCTACCGTTTGGAGAGCCCATGGGCACTGTGTCATGACTACCGAGCGCCTTCGCGGCCATGCGCGTTTTGAGGTGTGGGGCGCGGTGGTGGTCATCGCCCTCGGGTGCGCCTATGCGCTGGCTGCGCTTTGGGCGCCGTGGGCCGTCGACGGCCCACATGCCGGTGTCATGGTCGACCAAGACGGCTGGCAGTGGATGCTTGTGGGCGACGTGCTGATGGTCGCCGGCCTGTTCACGGTCGTTGCGCTCGTCGTGGCGCTCGTCCTGTCGCCGCCGTCGCGCGTCGCTACCTGGGCAGTCGGCATGGCCGCTTTGGCGCTCATCGTGCTGGCCGCTGCCGGAGCCGCTGCGGTGTGGTGGTTCACGGGGTGGGACTTCTTCGTGATGGACGATGGCGACTTGCGCGAGTATTCACCTGGGATCGGGCCCCGGCGCACGCTCATCGGTCTTGGCGCGACTGCGTTCGGAGTGCTCGTTGCGATGCACGCGCGTGCGCAGGACCAGCCGTCCTACCCACCCATGCAGCTCGGCCGCCTCGAGGGTCAGATCGAGCTCCGCGACGACTTCGACGACCCGCTGGAGCTTGCCTCGCCCTATTGAGGGTTCCGGGACCAGCGGCCGAGCGGCGCCCGACGGGATTCCGTCGGGCGCCAGTGCGGGGACCGAGCCCCAGATCGCGAGATCACTCGGTGTGGGTCAGTCGACCTCGCGGCGCAGCACGCGCGCCAGGCCGATGGCCATTGGGAGCGCGATCCACATGGCGGCCGTGGCACCGACGTGCGCCCACTGCTCGGCGTGAATGACCATGTCCGGGTCGACGAGGCCGACCCACGTGGTGTTCGTGTCGAGCCAGAGCTGCACGTCCTGCAGGCCCTTGATGGAGTCGGTCAGCCCGCCCCAGACCGTGGGCAACACGAAGAGCAGCACGATGGCCAGGGCCGAGTTCAGGAGCAGCGTGCCGAGGGCGACGCCCATGAGCATGTTGAGCTGCTGGAACACGATGATCTGACCGAAGTCGGCGGCGCTCAGGCTCCAGTCCGACGTGCTTTCGCCGAAGATCGGCGCGATCAGCGCGGCGACCGCAGCCATCACCACCGTGAACAGCACCGCGGCCAAGGCGAGTGCCATTGCGGCGAGCACCTTGGCACCAACCACTCGGCCGCGCGAGGGGACGAGGGAGAACGTCGACAGCACGGTGCGCTGGGTCCATTCGCTCGTCGCCGAGAGGACGCCCAGGACGGGGATGAGGAGCCAAAGCGGGATCTGTGCAATCGCGATGAGGTCGGTGAAGGCCCGCTCGCTTGCATCGCCGGTGATCATCGAGATGGCCATGACGGCAACCACTGCGGCCGCCACCCCGATCAGGAGCCAGCGCCCCGCTCGGGTGTCGACCATTTTGCGCAGCTCGACCCCCACGAGCGTGGTCAACGGAACGGACGCGGAGGCGGAACTCGCGCGGGTGGGAAGACTGGCCACGGCGCTCATGCCGTCACCTCCTGCTCGTGCGTGGCATCGGAGGCCGTCGAGCCTCCGACGTAGTTGTCGTGGGAATGGGTGCTCGTGAGGTCGAGGAAGAGCTGCTCGAGGTCGGCCCCGCCAGCGCGAAGTTCGGTGAGGACGACCTGGCCTTCGGCGGCCGCGCGGCCGACGTCGATCGCGTCGGCAGCGACGTTGAACTCGCCGCCGCTTGCGACCGTGAAGGTCAGGTCGGCCTGCCGGAGTACGCGCCGGAGGCCGTCCGGATCGATGGTCCGCACGACGGTCGACGTGCCGCCGAGCAGCTCGTGCTTGGAGCCGCTGAGCTGCACTCGTCCGCCGCTCACGATCACGAGACGATCGGCGATCGCCTCGACCTCGCTGAGCAGGTGCGAGGAGAGCAACACGATGCCGCCGCGGTCAGCGAAGTCGCGCAGCAGGCCGCGCATCCAGCGGATGCCCTCAGGGTCCAGGCCGTTGGCGGGCTCGTCGAGGATCAGGATGCCCGGGTCGCCGATGAGCGCGTGGGCGATGCCGAGGCGCTGACGCATGCCGAGCGAGTAGTCGCCGACGCGCTTCTTCGACGCCGGACCGGCCAGCTGCACAAGTTCGAGGAGTTCATCAACCCGCGACTGCGGCACGCCAAGGATCCGTGCCGAAAGCGAGAGCGTCTCGCGGCCGGTGCGGCCTGGGTGCTGCGCGGATGCGTCGAGCAGCACGCCGACGCGGCGGCCCGGGTTGCCGAGCGCGCTGTAGGGCTTGCCGTCGATGAGTGCCGACCCGGTGGTCGGAATCGTGAGGCCGACCAGGGCCCGCATCGTGGTCGACTTGCCGGCGCCGTTGGGCCCGAGGAAGCCGGTCACGGTGCCGGGCTCGCAGCGGAAGGTGATGTCGTCGACGGCGACGTGGCCGCCGAAGCGCTTGGTGAGGTGGGTGAGTTCGATCATGGCTTCATCGTCGGCGCCAGCAGGGGGCCCGGGCTACGGCCGACGGGCGACTCCTGGTGCGCCATCGGGCGGTCCCGTCAGCTGGTTGGCGGGCCGTTGGTCGCGGCTGGCGCAACCTCCGTCGCCGGGCGGGAGACCTTCGTCGCACCGACGCCGCCCAAAGTCGCCCGGCCACCGACCGATGGCCGTGGTCGCCGCCTGTTCTCGCGCGTACGCTGAGGCGACGATGGCTCTCGGATCTCACGCCTCGCCGCTCTCCGAGCCGGCTGTCGAGCCCACGGCACCCGGTCGCTTGAGGAAGCGCGTACGCGCATTCGCCGCCGACGCCTTCACGCGCGGACCGCGCGCCGGGACGTTCGACCGGTCGACCTCCGTGCGCACCCGCCGCACCTGGGCCTTCGACCTCGCCGCCATCGCCTTCTCGATCCTGTTCGCGGTCTCGATCCAGTTCGATCGCGAGACGGCTGACTATTCCCGCAACGGTCTGCTCTTGGCGGCCCACTTGATCGGCATGCCGATCGCACTCGGCTTGCTGCCCTTCCGACGGCGCTGGCCACTTGAGGTCGCCGCGGCGCTGGCGGTCGTGTCGGCTCTGGTCCCAGGGGCGGGCTTCGCTGCGATCGTCGCGACCTACGCGGTCGGCGCGTACGCTCGGCCCGCCGCCGCCATGGTTGGGATCGCCGCGATGCAGATCGTGGTGCCGATCTCGGCGCTGCTCTGGCCGGACGTCGGCGCCGACGGGAGCTTCTGGGGCGATGTCGCGTTTGGCGTGGTGATCACCCTGGGTGCGGGCGCCTGGGGCCTTTACGCGGGCGCGCGCCGCGAGCTGATGGCGACGCTTGAGGAGCGCGCGGTCCGCGCCGAGACCGAGCAGGCGCTGCGCGTCGACCAGGCTCGCGCACAGGAGCGCACCCGCATCGCGCGCGAGATGCACGACGTGCTCGCCCACCGGATGTCGCTGCTGTCGATCCACGCGGGCGCCCTTGAGTTCAGGCCCGACGCGCCGCCAGCCGACATCGCGCGGGCTGCCGGCGTGATCCGCGCCACCGCGCACGACGCGTTGGAGGAACTCCGCACCGTGATCGGGGTGATGCGCGTCGGCGACGCCCTCGCGGAGGCCGGTGACGCCGAAGCTGGGCGACTCGACGGTGCCGGTGAGCCGATGGCGCCCGAGCCGCCGCAGCCGACCCTGAGCGCCGTGCCACTCCTGGTGCAGGAGTGGGCGCAGGCCGGCGCACGGATCGACCTCGACCTCGATCAGGAGGTCGTCGCCGACCTCCCTCCCGCGCTGGGTCGGACGGCGTATCGCATCGTGCAGGAGGCGCTGACGAACGCCGGCAAGCACGCGCCGACGGCCAAAGTCGACGTGCACGTGGGTGGCGCGCCGGGTGGGTCGCTCGTCGTGACCGTCACCAACCCGCTTGGCGTCGGATTGCAGGATTCACCGATTCCGGGGACCGGCCTGGGCCTCGTCGGCCTGCGGGAGCGCACCGAGCTGGCCGGCGGGGTCTTCGCCGCCGGCATCGACGAGGACCTTCGTCGCTTCGTGCTCGAAGCCCGGCTACCGTGGCCGCAGGCATGAGTACTGAAGCTGGTAAGCGGATCCGGGTCCTCCTCGTTGACGACGACCCGCTCGTGCGCGGCGGGCTCTCGATGATGCTCGCTGGGTCACCGGCGCTCAGCGTGGTCGGGGAGGCTGAGGACGGAGCGGCTGGCGTCGAGGCCGTGGCGACGCTGTCACCGGACGTCGTGCTGATGGACATCCGCATGCCGGGCATGGACGGGCTCGCCGCGATCGAGCGGTTGCAGGCGCGCGGTGCGAAGAGCCACGTGATCGTGCTCACCACGTTCGACGCGGACGACCAGGTGGTGCGAGCCTTGCGCGCTGGCGCCGCCGGGTTCCTGCTCAAGGACACGCCGCCAGCCGACATCGTGCGCGCGATCGAGCGGGTCGCGGCGGGCGAGCCGATGCTGTCGCCCGCGATCATGCAACGCCTCATCGCGCAGGTGACCGACAACCCCGCGGCCGAGCGTCGCGGCCGAGCCGTCGCCCTCCTCGCCGAGCTCACCGAGCGCGAGCACGACGTGGCGGTGGCCGTCGCCGAAGGCAAGAGCAACGCCGAGATCGGCGAGGCCTTGCACCTCAGCGTGGCGTCGGTCAAGGCCGTCGTGTCTCGCGTGCTCTCCAAGCTCGACGCGACCAACCGCGTGCAGGTCGCCTTGCTTGTGCGTGACGCGAGCGACGCGGGCTAGTCAGACGGGGCGTGGCATCGGATCGCCTTGCAGGATGCGGAGTCGCACGTAGGCGAGCGTGACGCCGACCGCGCTCATCGGGAAGCACAGACTGCCGATGATCCAGGCGGCCACGACGCGGAGATCGGGGTCGGGAACGGCCGCGCCCAGCGCAGCCGCGGCGCCGAATACGAACCCAAAGGCGATGGTCGACATGGGCCGGTCGACCACCCACGACCAGAAGCCCTTGGTCAGTGCGCGGCTTCGGCGGAAGGCGTCGAACACGCCACAGCCTTCGATCACGATCACGGGAGCCACGACCAGCCAGGCGCACATCAGGACCACGCTCGGAACGAGGAGGAACACCGAACCGAGCGCGACCGGCACCGCGTAGAGCACGCTCGCCCCGAGCAGGGGGCCGATGACCGGCCGCACGGCTGAGGCGCTGGCAGCAAGCGACCGGCGCGGGCGCCCAAGCTCGCTGTCGCAGACGAGCTGAGCGACCACGCCCTGGAGGATCACGGTCGCCGCGAGGAGAATGCACACCGCCAGGCCGACACCGATGAGCGAGCCGCGGAACGCGAAGGCCAACGCGGCCTCAAGGGCGATCATCACAAGGCCGATCGGAACGAGGGCCACAAAGCGCTCCGTGAACACATTGAAGGCGCGCAGGCTGAGGACGTGCAAGCCCAGGAGCTCACTGGTCTGTGCAGACGAGGCCGTACTCATGCGGCGATTCAATCAGCGCAAGCGCAGCGGGCGACGCGCCCAGCGCGTGCGCCGCACCCCGACCGGGATGCGGCGCGAGGCGGCCGGTTGGCTAGTAGCCGGGGCGCGAAAGTGGGCCGTCGGCCGTCGCGACGCCCGTCGGGAGCGGTGCTTCGCCATGCGCTTCGCGCAGGCGCAGGTAGGCCTCCGCGATCACGAGGGCGGTCAGCGGCGCGAGGAGCGCGCTGACGACCCAGCCGACGAGGCCACCCGCCGCGCCGCTCCCGGCGATGCCGGCGACGATCCCGCCAACGACGCCGAGGACGAAGTTGAAGAAGATCAGCCCGAAGACCGGCAGGGCGTTGCCCTTGACCAGCTGCTGGCTGCGGCTAAACGCCGAAAGGACGCCGGGACGCTCGAGCACGGTGACCGGCGCAACCACGGCAAAGATCGTCATCAGGACCAGGCCCGGGATGATCAGGAAGACGAAGCCGATGACGATCGCGATCGCGGCCAGGATGCCAACGAGGAAGAGCGGCACCACGGCGGGGATCACGGCCGACACGAGCTGGCCGACGGACGAATCAAGGACGCCGTCTTCGACGTCGCGAGCGACCTCGACCACGATCCCCTGGAAGATGATGCCGAGGATGGTGGTGAGGATGACCCCGACGAGCGCGCCAACGAGATTGCCGGCGAAAATGATGCTCACGATGGCCTGGATGGCGTAGACGCCGAAGGCGATCGGGAGAAGAACGGCGGCGTTTGCCTTGTAGATGTCAAACGCCTTGGCGATCACGGCGCCGGGATCGAGCTGCTTCACGGTGAGGTCTTTCGAAACGAGGAAGGGAGCGGCCGCAGGCGGCCGCACGTCTGCCCAGCTTGGCGCATCGACGCCCGCATGTGGTGAAAGTCGCGCAAATGGGCACTTCCGAGGAAGTCCGCCGGTATTCGGGTCCGCCGGTTTGATGTGGGTGCCCTCTGCGGCGCCCACCCGGGGCTCGGGCTTAGAGCCCGAGCAGCTTGCTGGCGTCGAGCAGCGTCTTGACCTGCTCGGTCGGCTTCTTGCGGCCGTCGAGCTCTTCGCTGTGGCGGTTGAGCCAGATCACGGGGATCTTGGCCTTCAGGCACGGCTCGACGTCGTGGTAGTACGACGACCCGATGTGGACCATGCCCTTCTTGGTGCCGATGCGGCGCTCGATCTCCTTGAAGTGCGCGGGATCCGGCTTGTACGAGCGGACCTGCTGCGCGGTGACGACGAGATCGAAGTCGTGCGGGATGTGGCGACGCGTCTGACCGAGGAGCTTGTCGTCGATGTTCGAGACGAGACCCGTCTTGTACTTCTTGCCGAACTTGCGGAGCTGCACCGGAGCTTCCTTGAAGGGCTTCCAGTACGGGATCGAATCCGGGAGGAACGACGACTTGGAGGAGTCGAGCTTCCATTCCAGGCGCTCGGCGATCTCAAGGGCGGTGCGGCGCAGGACCTCGGCGTACAGCTCGTAGGAGCCGGACTGGATCTCGCGCTGGACCTCGTGGAACATCGGGAGAAGAACGTTCGCGTCGATCTCCACGCCGTCAGCGGCGGCCGCCTTCTTGAAGGCAGCGACGATTCCGGATTCCCAGTCGATCAGCGTGCCGTACACATCGAACGTGACGAAGGTGATCTGCTTGGGAAGTGGCATCGCTCCCATTATGCCTCAGGCTTGCGGCCCGGCGCTGCGTGGTGCGCCAGCTGCATGGTGCCAGGGCCGTTAGCCCATGCCTGGGGGCCCGACGCTCTGCGTCCGCGTGGGCGGCGGAGCCGTCGGGCCGGGCGCTGGCGGCTGTTGCCAAGGTTGCGGTGCCTGTTGTGCCTGCTGCCACGGCTGCTGCTGCTGCGGCCCGGGCTGGTGTGACGCGGGTGGCTGCGCCTGCTGCCACGGCTGCTGCACCGACGGCTGCGGGGTTTGCTGAGGCTGTTGCATGGCCGGCTGCTGCGGTGCCGGCTGTTGCCATGGCTGTCCTCCCGGCTGAGGCGGCGGGTCGCACTCCACGTGGTTCACGGCCGGCGCACCCGTCGGTCGGTAGTTCGGGTTGTACAGCGCCTCGTTCGACGGATGGCCTGCCTGCGCGGCTGGTGCTTGGTTCCACGGCTGGGGAGCCGGGGCCTGGTTCCGGGTCTGCGCGGCCGGGACCGGCATCGGCGACGCAGGTGCTGGTGCCGTCGGGACGTGCACTCGGTGTGCCGGCGCTGGGGTCGTCGAGCCGGTCACCGCGAGGCCGGTTACGGGATCCGACCGGTAGCCGGAGAGTCGTAGGAACAGCTCGGCCAGCGCGAGCGCGGGCAGCGGCATGATGAGGGCGGTGATCGCCGCGTTGGCCAGGAAGTAGTTCTCGACGCCGCCCGGGCCGGCGATGCGATCGCTGAGGTACGGGATGCCGAACTGGATCGCGCCCTGGAACAGCACGATCACGAAGGCGGAGCCGAAGGCCTGTTTGGTGAGCTGGTTGCTCGAGCTCAGCGCATCGGAGATGGCGAGCGGACCGGCCACCAGCGCCGGTGCGGCAACCGCCAGACGAACCGCCACGAAGATGCCCGGGAGGACCAGGAAAACCGAGGCGACGCCGATCAAGATGCCGGCCACGATGGCCAGCCCGATCAGCGGGAGCAGCCGCGGCAGGGTTTGCATGATCAGCGCGCTGACGGTTGGCAGGCCCGTGCCGGCCCGCACGTGCAGCAAGAGCACGGTGTAGGCACCGATCGAGAGCTGGGTCGTGATCATCGCGATGGCGCCGACCAACACCGTCGACATGAGGAGGCCGCCGTTGTTGAGCACCAGGAACGTCGCCATGACCCCGACGGTTTGGATCAGGATCGAGGCGCTCACCACCACGGACGCGTGGCGGCCGTAGATCCGTCCCGCCTCGCCAATGACCGAGCCTGCGTCGACATCGCTCATCGGGTCCCCATTCCGGTCGTCACCACCGGGTCCTCGGCCGCGACCTACGGCACTTGACGGGCACTCGGCAGGTGCTCGACACGGTGTGTATCGAACGCCGGCAGTCCGGTTCGGGGGCGCGTGCGGCAATCTGCAGGGCGTGACTCCTCCCCTGACGCGCCGTCTCGGCCTGATCCTCGCCGTGGCCGTCGCGGGATTCGTCGCCGTGTTCGTCCTTCCCTCATTCGCGCCGAGCGGGTCGAAGGACGCGTACCCAGCGTGGCGGAGCATCGACGGCGTGCCCGTGATCGACGAGCTCCCGGACGACCTCGTCGGGGTGGTGCGGATCGCGCGCGAACGCAACACCGAGCAGGCTCGCGCCTCGATCGTGCTCGCGCCGGGGCCGGCGGCTCCCTGCGAGCCGGCGCGCGTGTCGATCGGTGGCAGCAAGCCGTACGTGCAGACTCCGGATCCCGCCGAAGTGGCCAGCGACTGCAAGGGCCTGCGGCTCATCAGTCTGAAGGCCCTGCCAGGCCCGATCGTGATCACGATCGACGGCGACGAGTGGTCGCTCGATCCATCGATTCGTGACCCACGCTCCTGCCAGCTCGGTCGCGACCGCACCTGCGCCTATTGGCTCTATGAGGGCGGCCGCTTCGGGGACCCCATCGAGACCGCTGCGCCTCGCGTGCAATCCGGGACGCCCCAGACGAGCCTCGCGGTGGGCGACGCACTCCTCGCGGGCCCCGAGGACCAGGCGAGCCGCGTGGTGACGTTTGGTGACCCGCTGACGCTCCTGCTGTGCGCTGCCGCCGCGGCGCCGGTATGCGAAGCAGGGCTCGCCGCCGGCACCTGATCGGTTGAGGCTGGGACGTTCCGGCTAGCCTCGTGTCGTGCTCGAACCCAATGCGTTGACCGGTGCCGCGATCGATCGCGCGGCGGACCGCCGTCGGCGCGACGGGGCGTGGCTCGAAGCCCAGCGCGGCCACGCCGGAGCCCGGGTCGTGATGCTCGGAGACGCCGGCGTGCGCGGCATCGAGGGCGCGATTCACCTCGTGTCGATGGTCGAGGTCGAGGCGGCCATCGCGATCGGCGAGACCGACCCCGCGAACGAGTTCGTCTTGCTCGGGCTCGACGCCGAGGGACCCATTTTCGCGTTCGACGAAGACGTGCCGCGGAGCAACGAGCGCGCGCGGTTGATCGGCGCGGGCGGGATGCGTGGCGAGGCGCCGCCCGAGGCGGAAGGCCGGATCGGCCTCAGAGTCGCCGCGTTCACGCTGTCGCAGCAGGAGGGCGGACTGCTGGCCTACGCCGCGTCCATTCTCAACTGGCATCGCACCCATCGGTTCTGTGGCGTGTGTGGCTCGTCGACGACGGCCGGTGAGGGTGGCATGGTGCGCCGCTGCGACGCCTGCGGCACGAGCCACCACCCGCGTACGGACCCCGTGGTGATCATGCTCGTCACCGACGGCGCCGATCGCGTCCTGCTCGGCCGCCAATCGGTGTGGCCGGCTCGTCGCTATTCGACGCTCGCCGGGTTCGTGTCGCCCGGGGAGAGCCTGGAGGAGGCGGTCGCCCGGGAGGTGCTGGAGGAGGTCGGCGTCGTCGTCGGCCAGCCGACGTACCGCAGCTCGCAGCCGTGGCCGTTCCCGATGTCGTTGATGCTGGGCTTCCACGTGCCGTGGATCTCCGGCGACATCGACGGATCCGACGACGAACTCGAGGACGCGCGCTGGTTCTCCCGCGACGAGGTGGTCGAGGCGACCGGCGACGACTCCTGGGACGAGCCCCGCGAAGGTGAGGGCCTGCTGCTTCCGCCGAGGTCCGCGATCGCGCGGCGCCTGATCGAGCAGTGGCTGGCCGACACGGCGTAGAGGCTTGGTCAGTGCTGAACGCAATCCTGCTGCAACTCGGCCGTTCTGGAGTGGCCCGCGGGTCACCCGGTACCGACCGCCCGTCCGTGACCCCGCGCACACGACATGTGCGACACCGCGCGATCGTGGCATCGGGTACTAAAGTCCGCCGGCGTCACGGTGGTTTGCGCTCCACGAACCGGTGTGACGGCCCAAGTCTGGGCACGCTTCGCCTCTAGAGCTCTGCGCGCCCGCGAAACCCCGAGCCCGGGACCTCATGGATCTTCTCGAGTACCAAGGCAAGCAGCTGTTCGGTAAGCACGGCCTCGCCGTGTCCGACGGTAAAGCCGTCACCACCGTCGAGGACGCCGTCGCTGCTGCGAACGCCATCGGCTACCCCGTCGTCGTCAAGGCGCAGGTCCTGATGGGCGGCCGTGGCAAGGCCGGCGGCGTCAAGCTCGCCGCCAACGAGGACGAGGCTCGCGAGCACGCGACCAACATCCTCGGCCTCGACATCAAGGGCCACATCACGCGCACGATCTGGATCGAGCACGCGTCGGACATCGAGACGGAGTACTACGCCTCCGTCCTGCTCGACCGTTCGGCGAAGAAGCCGCTCGTGATGTTCTCGATCGAGGGCGGCATCGAGATCGAGGAGGTCGCTGAGAAGACCCCCGAGAAGCTCATCAAGTACCTCGTCGACCCGCTCGTTGGGCTCACGAAGGAAGAGGCCGTGAAGATCGCGACCGACGGCAAGGCTGCCGACGACGTGATCGACGGCGTTGCCGACGCGCTGCTCGCGCTCTACGAGGTCTGGCTCGAAGAGGACTGCACCCTCGCCGAGATCAACCCGCTGATCATCACCCCGGACCGCGAGGTCAAGGCGCTCGACGCGAAGGTGTCGCTCGACGGCAACGCCGCGTTCCGCCACCCGGACCACGCTGATCTGGGCGACAAGGCCAACCTCGACCCGATCGAGGTCAAGGCTGCTGAGCAGGACGTCGTGTACGTCAAGCTCGACGGCAACATCGGCATCCTCGGCAACGGCGCCGGGCTCGTCATGAGCACCCTCGACGTCGTCGCGCAGCACGGCGGCGAGCCGGCCAACTTCCTGGACGCTGGGGGCGGCTCTGACGCTGCCAAGGTGAAGCAGGCGGTCGAGATCATTCTCTCCAACGAGAACGTCAAGGCGGTCCTGTTCAACATCTTCGGCGGGATCACCCGTTGCGACGAGGTCGCCAATGGCCTCATCGCGGCGTTCGGCGATCTGAAGCCGACGGTTCCGTTCGTCGTGCGCCTTGATGGCACCAACGACGTCCTGGGTCGTGAGATCCTCGAGAGCGCCGCGCTCCCGAACGTGTACGCGGCCAAGACCATGGACGAGGCCGCCGAGAAGGTCACGGCCCTCGCGAAGGAGAACAGCTGATGTCGGTCCTCGTCGGTAACGACACGAAGCTCGCCGTCGCCGGTATCACCGGTCGCGAAGGTCGCTTCCACACCCTCAACAACAAGGCCTACGGCACGAACGTCGTCGGCGGCGTCAACCCCAAGAAGGCTGGCGAGAACGTCGAGGGGATTCCGGTCTTTGGCGACTGGAAGACCACCGTCGCTGAGTCCGGTGCCAACACCGCGATGATCTTCGTCCCGCCGCCGTTCGCGGCCGCGTCGGCCCTCGAGGCTGCTGAGGCGGGCGTCGAGGTGGTCATCATCATCACCGAGGGCATCCCGGCGCACGACGAGCTGAAGCTCTACAACACGGTCAAGCGCGACTTCCCCGGCACGACGATCATCGGCCCGAACTGCCCGGGCATCCTGTCTCCGGGCAAGGCGAACGTCGGCATCATTCCGGCGTCGTTCTTCAAGGAGGGCAACGTCGGCGTGGTCTCGCGTTCCGGCACGCTGACCTATCAGATCGGCAACGAGCTGGCCCAGGCTGGCTTCGGCAACTCGAGCATCGTCGGCATCGGCGGCGACCCGGTTCCGGGCTCGTCGTTCATCGACATCATCAAGCTCTTCGAGGCTGATGACGAGACCGAGCTCATCGTCCTGTCGGGCGAGATCGGCGGCTCGGCTGAAGAGGAGGCCGCGGAGTACATCAAGTCCGAGGTCACCAAGCCCGTCGTCGCCTACATCGCGGGCTTCACGGCTCCCGAGGGCAAGCAGATGGGTCACGCCGGCGCGATCGTGTCCGGCTCCGCCGGCACCGCCAAGGCGAAGGCCGAGGCCCTTGAGGCCAACGGCATCCGCGTGGGTCGCACCCCCACCGAGACCGCCAAGATCGCGCTCGAGATCATCGGCGCTCCGGCCGTCTAGAGCCATTCACGCTCGCCGCCCGGCCTGAGGCCGGGCGGCGAGCGTTCGGGCTCAGGCCTTGGGCCGGGTGTCGCCCGGCTTCGCGCCGGGCGACTGCTCTCCGGCGGCGCCGTCGCGCCGGGCGTCGCCTGGTTTCGTGCCGGGCGACTGCTCTCCGGCGGCGCCGTCGCGCCGGGCGTCGCCTGGTTTCGTGCCGGGCGACTGCTCCGGGGCTGAGTCTTCGGGCGAGGCTTCACCCCAGCGTGGCCGGGGCATCATCCCCGAGGGGCCATCCGCCAGGAGGCGGGTGGCCCCTCGGTCGTCTGGGCTCCAGGAGCCTCGGGTCCTCAACGTCAGACCGGCTCGCCGCCCGGCGATGCACCCGAAAGAAGTAGGGAGGTTGGCGCTGGAGGGGTTAGGGCCAACCTCCCTACTTGTTGTTGGAGTATCGGAACCGCGCAGTTTTGCGCGCGGTTTTGCGGTGTTTTGGGGCGATTGCCGGCCCTCGGCGAGCGGTTTCGTTGCGACCATCTTTGGATGGCCACCTACGCATTCACCGCCGCGCTGGCGAAACTCGCTGAGGAGGACGACGGAGTCGTCACGCGAAAGCGCATCCTCTCCCTCGACTTCAGCGACAACGACATCGCCGACGGCGTCACGCGGAGCCTGCTCTTTCCGGTGTTGCCCGGCGTCTACCTCGTCGGGCGCCAGACGCTCAAGCCGAGCCAGCTGCGGCAGGCGGCGACAATGTTCGCGGCTCCAGCGATGTTGCCGGGCCGATCGGCTGCAGAGCATCGGGGTTTGCTGACCGAGCGGTCTGGAGTCGTGTCGGTGCGGACGCTGCGGCGCGGCATGAATCCAAGTGTCAGGACGTTGGCTCCGATGGCGGACACAAAGCCCGGCTTGATCCTGATCAGAAAGACGAGGGACTTGGCTTCGGAGCTGGTGGCCGGCGTCCCCACGGCGACCGTTCCACGCATGCTCGTCGATATTGCCGCGGCGGAGAAGCCCTCCATGCTCCAGCGGGTCTGGAAGCAGGCGGACTACCGCGGGATCCTGGACTTGGCCGAGGTCCATCGCGCGCTGAAGGCCAGACGCCGCGCTGGCAACCCGCTGGTACGGGACCTCTTCCTCAGACATCCGGGTCGTTTCGGCGTCCCCGGCTACTACGAGAGTGCGTCCGAGGTCGACTTCCGTCAGCTCGTTCACGACGCCGGCCTGCCTGACCCCGAGATCAACGTGCCGATGCGATTCGGTCGACAGCACTATCTCGCCGACTTCTTCTGGCGCCTGATCGGTCTGGTCGTGGAGGTAGACGATCCCAGCCACGACCGCCCCCTCGTCCGCCAGTCTGACGCCATTCGCGACGCCGATTTCGTCGAGGCCGGCCTGACCGTTGTGCGATTCCGCACCGAACGCCTCGCCGCCGAGACCGACCGATGCATGACTCAACTGGGCGCCATCATGGAACGACTCACCCGCGGCCTCCGCTCGCCTGCTGCCGATGGCGCGCTGACCTCGTGATGCCGGGAGGAGCGGTTCGCCTGCTCGTTCTACCGACGGTCGAGACGACGGCTACCCCCTTCGACCACTTCGAGTGTCAGCGGGGAAGCAGATCGGACGGGGCCGGGAGTCCTGCGCCTCGGTCGACAGCGCGGGCGCCGCTTCGACGTCCCGGCAATGGTCTTGCACCGACTCTCACCCGGCGACGACTGCCGTGCCGGATCCATCGCGTGATCATCTCGGGCATCAGACTCGGCGAGGGGGCTGGTCGGCCGCTCCGCCTACGTGGTGGGGCAGCTTGCCCGGCCGGGCAAGCCCCGATAGGGTTCGTTGCGTCCAGTTCCGCCGTGTCTGTGCCCCCGGCAGTCGCAGCCTGTCCCAAGGTTCCGTCTCCATGCTTCCCAAGCGGCTTTTCTCGTCCGCGCTGATCCTGGCATCGCTCGGCGCTGCTTCGGCCGCCCCGCCTGCGCTGAGTGCCGGCACGAAAAGCTTCGTCCGCAATGCGACGCTCAAGTGTCCGAGCATTTACGCGCCGCCAATGCGTCCGATCAAGTTTCAGCTCAATGGGACGGTGGACGCCACCACGGAGCCCGGCCAGCCCGTGACGATGACGAACGTGACGGCGCGATTGGGCGTCACCCTCCGTGACCTCTACCCGTTCGTGGAGCCGTTCACACCGAGTACGTACAACCCGCACCTGACCTCCGTGTCGCTTGGCGTGGTCGGTGGCACACCGACCACGCTCGATGTTGCCGGGCTCCCGCGCGCGCTCGGGCCGGTTAGCAGCGTGAATGACGGCGGCTACGAGGCCTATACCGCCGAGATCCCGTCGCTTGAGCTGCCACCCGTCACTACTTCCGGAGCCGAACCGGTCGCCATCCGGCTCAACTCGGTCGGGGTCGCCTTCTCTGGCAGCGTGGGGTCCACCACGCTCTGTCGTGTCGCGATCGACGCAGTGGTCACGTCGCCGACGCTCGCCTTCGTGCCGAGCACCGGACCGCTGCCGGCCGCGCCGACCCTCGAACCACTGGCCGTGCCGTACGGACCGCTGGCCGGGGGGAACGTCGTGACGCTGCGCGGAACGAATCTGAAGTACGTCTCGAGCGTCATCGTCGGACCGACCGGTCCGACCGTGTTGCCCGTGGGCAATGGCGTCACCGTGAAGGACGATCAGACGGTCGAAGTCACCATGCCGCCGATCCCGTACGGCGCGGAACAAGTGAAGCTCACTGCCGTCAGTGAAGTCGGGCAATCGAACGCGGTGCCGTACACCTACGGGTTCTCCACACGGCCCAAGCCGACGATCACGAAGGTGACACCCGCCCGGATTCCTGACTCGCAGGGCGCGGTCGAGCTGGTGGTCGAGGGCACCGGGTTCGATCGGGCGCTCGGCATCTCGTTTCACCGGCGCAACGGCACCGTGCTCGAGACGAACGCTGCCGGCACGCGCCTGAGGGCGAAGTTCACCCGCGATCCCTATCGCACGGAAGGGATCCGCAGCGCGAGCGTCCAGGTCCGCGCTCTCGAAGGCTGTGAGGGCTCGGGGTGCCTGTCGGAGGACACCGCGCTCGACGACGTTCGCTTGTTTGTCCCCACCAGCGATCTCCCAGGCTTCCCCAAGCAGCCGTCCGATCTCGTTGCGACGCGCTCCGGCAACAGCGTGACGTTGACGTGGACCGGCGCCGATGACAGCTCCGTCGTGGCCTACGAGATCTTCACGAACGTCCCTGGCGGGTACCCGTCCGCGACGACGTCGGCGTCGGCGAGAACGGCGACCCTCCAGCTCTTCCCGGAATATGGCAGTTATGGAGCCTGGTTCTTCGTACGCGCGGTCGATGCGGATGGCGACCTATCGAATATCGGCGACCCGGCCGTCGTCGCGGGCACGGTTCCCGACACGGTGGCCCCGGAGGCACCGCGCGATCTCACTGCCGAGCGCAGTGCCGATCCGACCGTTGTTCTCGTCCGCTGGAGTGGGGCGTACGACAGCGGTGGAGGTGGCGTCCGCGGCTACGACCTCTTCATGGATGGGAAGAAGATCGATACGTCCTACAGGCACTCTTGGTACCAGCCCGTCCCGGTTGAAGGCCTGGTGCCCAGCGAATCCCACGAGTTCGAGGTTCGCGCCTTCGACAACACCGGAAACATCGGCGCGGGCTCGACGGTCACGGTCCCCGGCCTCGCCTGCCAGGCGTGCGAATGCACGGGCTGTGAGCCGGACGTGGCGGTCAATTACGCCATCCAAGGATCGGCGACGTTCAAGACGCTCGTGAAGGGCTCGGCGCCGTTGACCGGGACCCTGACGGGCGGAACGTTCGTGCGCGGGACGGGTGCGTTTGAGGCAGACCTGGCGCTGGCTCCGAGTACGGCGAAGCTGACGGCGTATGGCTTCCTGCCGGTCGTTGCGCAGGTGGCGATCGTGCCGACGACGAAGGTGACGGGTGCCCTCACGGGTGTCGCGCTCGCGGCGACGGTGAAAGCAAGGATCAAGATTCCGCAGGTGTCGGTCTTCGGCGTGCGGCTTGCCGGCGGATCGACCTGCCAAACGCGTCTGTTGTCGAACATCCCGTTGGCGTCGTCCGGACCATTCGCCGCTACGACGGGCGGCAACCTCGTCGGCACGTTCGCCATGAGCGATCTGGCGGGCTGCGGCGCGCTGACGGGCCTCGTCAGCCCGCTGACCGCAGGCTCGAGCAACGCCATTGCGATGGCCCTGACCCCGCGCTGACCGTGGGTTGAGCGCCCACGGCCAAGCGCGCTAGGGACTCGTCCAGCTCGGCTGGCGGTGAACGGCCAAATGGTGTTGCCCAGACAACACAATTTGGCCGCTCACCGCCGCGCCCTGCGGGCGCGTTGAGGGAGCCGACCGCGATGAGCGGTCGATCTTTCAACGTGCCCGCAGCCCTCAGCGCTCAGCGCTTGTGGATTTGAACGTTCCCGGCGTGGATGACCTGCCCGTGGCCTGCGCGGTAGTCCGCGAGGATGTCGAGCTCGAACCGGTCGGCTGTGCCGGGCTCGCCGGCGTCGACGAGGTAGAGGCGGAACCGCTTCTCGGTGCCTTCGTGCTCGATCGATCCCCAGACCCATGCCTCCGTGCGATCGTTGCTCACCCGAATGCCTTCGATGGCGGCGGTGTGGAGCGACATGCTCAGCGGATGGTCGACGAACTGCAGGGTGCCGCGGGCGGCACCGGTGTTCCCAGCCATGAACTCAAAGCCAGCCGTCGCGAAGCCGCCGTCAACGTCCGTCTTGAGCCCGACGCCGGTGATCTTGCCGGTGCTGGCGGTGAACACTTGGACGGCGAGGCTCTCCGTCTCGCAGTCGGTGACGTCGATCGACTTGACGATCGCCCAGTCGCCGTCCACGATCTGGGCGTCGGAATCGGTCGTGAATACGCCTGCCGGGAGGAACACCGTCACGCGGTACGTGCCGGGAAGCAGTTCGTCGAAGGTGCCGGGCGCGGAGGCCGTGCGGGGCAGGGTCGGCTCGTTGTCGAGAATCCCGGGGACCTCGATCTCTTCGAGGCGAACTTCGGGTGCTTCCGGCAGCGCGAGGCCATCGACATCGACGACCGAGACGCTTGCGGCTCCCAGGCAGACGTTGCCGAAGTCGCGGTCCGAGGCACGATCATTGCTGCGCACGCGGACCGTGTGGGACCCGGAACTCGGAGCCGTCTGGCGCCAGCCGTCCCGGAGCTGCTCGGTCACGGTGTAGGTGCCGGGGCGCAGGTTCCCGAACTCGTAGCCGCCGTCGTCATCGGCGGTGACGGTCGAGCGATCGTCGTCCAGGCTGATCGTCCAGTCGCCGAGTCCCTCATCGCCCGCGCCGTCACCGTCGACGGCGTGGTCGTTGAACTTGCGGCCGTCGATCGTTGCTGGACGCCAATTGGCGAAGTCGCGATCCGACGCGGTTTGGCCGCTGCTGAGCTGCACGGTGTAGCTGCCGGACGCGGGCACCGACTGGTTCCAGCCAGCGACCGTCGCCTCGCTGACGGTGTAGGTGCCGGGGCGCAGACCGGTGAAGCGGTACGCGCCGCTTGCGTCGGTCTGGCGCTGCTCGGAGCCGGCGGAGATGGTCCACCCTTCGACTCCCGGGTCGCCGGCGACGTCGCCGTCAGCGTCGAGGTCCTCGACCTTGCGGCCTTCGATGGTGACCGGCCGGAAGTTGCCGAAGTCGTTGCCGCCAAACGTGTGCTGGCTCGCGCCGACGGGCACGTTCACCGGCGCTGGCGCAGCGCTGTTGACCCACCCACCTTGCTGGATTTCGGCAAGTTGGAAGTTGCCGTAGTGCAGGTTGAGCGTGTTGGCGTTCAGAGCGAAGTCGTAGTTCCCGGCGCCGTCGGTGACCGTGCTCGCCACGTCGTGGCCGTCTTGGCGCAAGACGATGGTCCAGCCGGCCAAACCGGGCTCGCCGGCATCCCGGGCACCGTTGCCGTTGACGTCTTCGTACTTCGTGCCGGCGATGTGCGGGATGGGCCCTGCACCGCCGCCGCGTGAGAAGTTCCCGCAGATGCGCGCAATGAAGGCGCCGTTCCAATGGCGGACGTGCATCCGGGTGTCGGTCAGCGTTGCGTCGACCCGGCTGTCGCCGATGGTGGATTCGCAAGGGTTCCCGGTGAACGGAGGCGCACAGTGTGTCCACCGGGCGGCGCCGTCGATGGCGACGTAGTCGGACGGCGCCCATTGGGTGAAGTTGCGGTCGAAGCCTTGGCGTCCGTAGTAGTCGCCGAGGGACGCGATCAACTCGGGAGACATGTAGTTGCCTTGGCCCGGGTCGTAGATAAACGTGTTGCGATCGTGGCCTACGTCGCGAAGCGCGGCCTCGTTGGGATACAGCGTCGCCGAGGCGGTTGGTGCCAAGGCGGCGGCGCCAGCGAGGGCGAGCGCGAAGGTGGTCGCCGTGCGGCGAGCACGCGCGAGGATGGGACTCATGGGACTCCTTGCGGTTCCGAACGTGGTGGGATCGGGTGTTGGAACCGGCACCAGTAAAGGCCAGTGCGGAGGCCCTCGCCATGAATTGGAATTCCGCCCACCAGTGGGGAATCCGGTCGGCCGCGATGCCCATTGATCCGCCGAAGAGCGGTCGATTACCGATGGTGGACCGATGGGCCGGCAGGCTCGCCGACCAGGGACTCGGCCCGCCCCAACAAACGGTGAACGGCCATTTTGTGTTGCCCGGACAACACATTTTGGCCGTTCACCGCTGGCTGGCCGTTCGTCGCTGGCTGTTCGTCGTTGGCTGTTCGCCGCTCGCCTACTCGGGTCGCGCTTCGAAGGTGACGCAGGTTGCGCGGCCGTCGGAGAGCTGGGGGTTGAGGTCGTCGATGGTGGCTCGGGCTCGGGCGCGGCCCACGTTGAACGACTGGACTGGGTCGCGGTCGCCGAGATCGCGGAGGAAGACGGCGGCGATGCAGGAGCGGATCGGGGGCGGGAGCTTCTTGATGGCCGGGACCGCGTCGCCGCTCATACTGGTGAGGTACTGGGTGTCGATCGTGCCGGTGTCGGCGAAGCGAGCGATGTTGCGCTCGGCGATTCGGCCGTCGGGGTTCACGGCGACGGTGCCGATCGCAAACACGGCGCTCAGGGCGACGAGGACCCGAGGGAGCACCACGGTCTTGCGCGCCGCGCCCGCGACGACGATCACGAGGAACACGGCGCCGAGCCAGAGCATGAGCGTGTGCATGCTGAAGCGGGTGCGCGTCGCACCGTAGGCGTCCTGGTACAGGCCGAGGCGATGGAGCGCCGAGGCAAGCACGACGATCGTGAGGAGGCAGAGTGCGCCGTTGAGCAGGCCGACGACCGTGTCCTTGGCCG
The DNA here is from genome assembly GCA_032119595.1 of Solirubrobacteraceae bacterium. Classification (GTDB taxonomy): domain Bacteria; phylum Actinomycetota; class Thermoleophilia; order Solirubrobacterales; family Solirubrobacteraceae; genus JAGIBJ01. Next base: position 1,511,939 of record JAUMBQ010000006.1, read on the forward strand.
GGCCGAAATACGACGAGGCCGCGATCACGGAGAGCGTCAGGAGTGCCGCGACCGTCATCTGGACGAACCCCAGACGTGCGTTGCTGGCGTACGTCAGGCCATCGGTGGTCTGGATGGCGGAGTCGCCGTTGAAGAAATCGGGAAGCTGCAGGATCACGAAGGCCGTGGTGAGCACAACGAGCGAGCCGAGCGCGATCAGCCACTCGGTGCGACCGAGCTTCGTCGACGGCTCCCGTGCGGGACGCTCGGTCTTCGCGTTCGACACAAGCCACAGGGAACCGGCGATCGTCAGCACGACCCCGAAGAGGACGATGCGGGCGATGATCGAGTCGATCCGAAGATTCCAGTCGAACAGGTCGTGGATGAGCTCGGAGAACTTCTCATCGGCCGACGCGAAGAGCGCTCCGAAGACGAACACGAGCACGGCGGCGAGGGCGATGCCGCGCAGCACCGGCCCGGCAGCCGCCCATTTGCGGCCCGTGGCCCGGCGCGTCGCCTCGGCGAAGATCAGGAACGGCGCAGGGATCAGCTGTCCCCACCACGCGAACATGCCGACGGCCGTTTCCCGCCAGGTTTTGGCCGACGTGAGCGCGATCGACGCCAGCGTGAGCCCGCCCAGGAGCGAGAGCGTCGTGACCCAGCCGGAGTCCCGGAAGGCCGGAACGGCGCCGAGGATTCCGGCGCCGGCGAGGCAGCCGAGCGAGAACCGGTCGAGCTTCGTGTCGAGCAGGAGGGTCGCCCCGACGAGCGACACGCCGAGGAGACCGAGGCCGATCCCGTTCGGCTGCTCGGCCAGGATCAGGGCCGTCAGCAGCGCCAACACGAAGGCCGCGATGGCGTAGCCCCGTGGCGCGGGCGGGCCGCTGTAGCGCGGCTTCGTGAGGGTGTTCGATCCGGGCGGGATCACCGTGCCGTCGGGGCGGATGAACGTCGGCGGGATCGGGGGCTCTGGAGTCATCTCGCTCATCTCGGTAGTTCGACGACCATGCGGCAGCCGTGGGGTTCAGCGCTGGTGGCGCGGATGGTGCCGCCGGACGCGTCGACGATCCAACGGGAGATCGCCAGGCCGAGCCCGGTGCCTCCGTCAGACGCCGCGCGGGCGTGATCGGTGCGGTAAAAGCGTTCGAAGACGCGCTCGGCCTCGGCCGGCGGAATGCCCGGGCCTTCGTCGACGACCTCGATGCGGGTGCGCTGAGCGTCGGTGCTCGTGGCCGTGCCGACCGCGCTGGCCGAAGCCGCAGCGCGCGCGGTCACCAGCACGATGCCGCCGGGCGGCGAGTGGCGCACCGCGTTGGCGAGGAGGTTCGCGACCACCTGGTGCACCCGCTCGGCGTCGCCCGTGATCGACAGGTCCTCGGGCTCAACCGAGCACGAGATGCGCACCGCGCCGTCGCCGGCATCGTCGCCCGTGAGCATGCACTCGCGCGCGGCCTGCTCGAGCAGTGGGCCGACGGGGAACGACTCGCGCCGCATCGGCAGTCCGCCCGACTCGAGCCGCGAAAGGTCCAGCAACTGCTCGACCAAACGCCCGAGGCGCTCCGTCTGGGCGAGCGCGGTTTCGAGCTGCGCTGGATCGGTCGGTTCGATGCCGTCGACGAGGTTCTCGAGCAGGACGCGCAAGGCGCCGATCGGCGTCCGGAGCTCATGCGACACGTTCGCGACAAGGTCGCGTCGCATGCGATCGACCTCGGCCAGGTCGGCGGCCATGGCGTTGAAGGCGCGGCCCAGATCGCCGACCTCGTCACGCGACGTGGCGCGGACGCGGCTCGAGTAGTCGCCGCCCGCCATCTCGGTCGCGGCACGCGCCATCTCGCGCAGCGGCGACACCATCCCGCGCGCGAGAAACTGCGCCACGACGAGACCGAAGATTGCCGCCGCGCAGAGCCGCGGGAACAGCGGGAAGCCCATCCACCGGCCGACGGCGAGCACGGTGATCGCTCCCATGACGGTGCCGACGACGACGATCCCCAGCTTGGTCTTGAGCGACCAGATCCGGTCGAGCGGGCGGAAGCCCACGCCGCGAGCCAGCGGACGCTCAGGCGTCAGCGGGCTCGCCTTGCTGTGTGCGTCACGGGCCACGGGCTCAGACCTCAAGCGCGTAGCCGATGCCGTGCACCGTGCGGATCAGCTCGGCACCGACCTTGGCGCGCAGCCCTCGGATATGCGAGTCGACGGTGCGATGGCCGGAACCGTCGCGCCAACCACGCACTTCGGCGAGGAGCTGGTCGCGGGAGTGCACCGTGCCGGGGCGCTCGGCGAGCAGCGCGAGGATGTCGAACTCGGTCGGCGTGAGGTGGACCTCCACGCCCGCGATTCGAACCTTGCGCGTCGACGAGTCGAGTTCGACCGGACCGGCCGAGACGAGCCCCTCTGCCACGGGCGGGCGCAGGTCGACGCGGCGCAGCAGAACGCGGATCCGAGCGACAAGTTCACGCGCTGAAAACGGCTTCGTGAGGTAGTCGTCGGCGCCGATGCCGAGCCCGACGAGCATGTCTTCCTCGGCATCGCGCGCGGTCAGCATCAGCACAGGGACTGGGCGAGCGGCCTGCACGCGGCGGCACACCTCAAGCCCGTCGAGCTTGGGCAGCATGAGGTCGAGAACGACGAGGTCAGGACGCACGCGCTCGCACAGCGCGACGCCGGCCAGTCCGTCGTGCGCGACCTCCACGTCGAAGCCCTCGGTCCGGAGACGACGGGCGACCGCGTTCGCGATGACCTGTTCGTCTTCGATGATGCAGATGAGCGGGCTCATGGCAGCGAGTCTCGCAGTGCCAGATGTGGGCCGTGTGCGGTTGGCGTGCAGATTCCGTGCAGGTCGGACGGGTGTTGATCTGGCCCCAAAGAGCACCGTTCGGATACTGATGGTCTGTCAGTTGCGGCGCAGTGGATTGCAGGGTCCCCAATCGAATGGGATCGTTGAGGAAACCCATCGTTGGGGAACCCCACCGACTTCGAGGATCCGTCATGCATCGTTCCAGTTCGCGCCGCTTCGCCCCCGGGCTGATCTTGGCGTTCGCGGCCGGCGCCGCCCTGACGGCCTCCCCTGCGCAAGGCGCGGCGGCCACCGCATCGGCGGCCTGCGTGGTGAAGTCCGGATCCAAGGCCGGGCAGCTCCGGTTGCTCACCGGCAAGAAGCGCTGCAAGCGGACCGAGCGGGCGATCACCATCGCGGTTGGCGCCGCGCAGACCCCGCAGTCTGGCGCCGTTGGCGGGACCGGGGAGACGGGTCTGGCGGGGCTGACGGGTCCGACGGGCCCTGCTGGCCCGGCCGGCGCGACGGGCCCAGCCGGCCCCGCGGGCCCTGCTGGCGCGACGGGCCCTGCTGGTCCGGTTGGCCCGGCGGGCGAGCCTGGTCCGGCGGGCCCTGCTGGACCGGCGGGTTCCCCCGGCACCGGGGGCACGCCTGGCACGCCTGGCCCGGCTGGCCCGGCTGGCCCGGCTGGCCCGGTTGGCCCTGCTGGTCCGGTCGGGCCGCAGGGTCCTGCGGGCTCACCTGACACCCCAGGGCAGGTCCTCGCCAAGATTTCTCAGGTCGACGGCAGCGGATCCGGCCTCGACGCCAGTCTGCTCGACGGGCAAGACTCCACCGCGTTCCTGGAGGTCGACGAGAAGGCCGCAGACGCCAACCTGCTCGACGGCTTGAACTCGTCGGCGTTTGCGTCGCGCAAGACCAGCAGTTCAGCGGCAATCGCCCTCGGGGCACTCGGTGCCAACGCATGCACCGAGGTCACGGTCGGGACCGGCGGAGTCGAAGTGGGCGAGATTGTGATCATCCGTCCCATGCCCGGCGACGCATTCCCGGCCCGGTTGACGTTCCACGAGGGCGCGGTCTCGGTGGCCGGGCAGCTTCCGCTGCGCGTCTGCAACCCGACGAACACGGCCTCCGTGGCCGACAACGACATCAAGATCCGGTGGTTCGGCATCGCGCCGTAGGCACAGCCGCTCGAGCGGGCTGGGCGCGCACGACCCAGCCCGGGCCGGGATGGCAGAGATGACCGGGGTGGCCCAGGCTGGCCGGCGTGCGGGGGTGCCCTAGGCTGGCCGACGTGTCTGCGTCGCCTGCTCTGCCCGCTGCCGCGCCCGCCGATCCCGCTCGCTGGTGGACGCTGCTGGCGGTCTGTGTCGCGACGTTGATGCTGCTGCTCGACGTGACGGTCGTCAACGTCGCGCTGCCTGCGATCGCCGAAGATCTCGGGTCGTCGTTCAGCGACCTGCAGTGGGTGATCGACGCGTACGCGCTGGGGCTGGCTGCGCTGCTGCTGACCTGGGGCGGCGTCGCCGATCAGATCGGCCGCAAGCGGGTCTTCCTCATCGGGCTTGTCGGGTTCACGGTCGCGTCGCTGCTCTGCGCGCTGTCCACGACGCCACTGATGCTCAACCTTGCGCGGGGCCTGCAAGGGCTTGCCGGCGCGGCCATGTTTGCAACGTCGCTGGCGTTGCTGGCGTCGACCTTCCACGGCAAAGAGCGAGGCACCGCAATCGGTGTCTGGGGAGCGACGACGGGCGCGGCGGTGGCGATCGGCCCAGTGGTCGGTGGCGTGCTGCTCGAGATCGCCACCTGGCATTGGATCTTCTTGGTGAATCTCCCGATCGGGGTGGTGGCGATGGTGATCGCCTGGCGCACCGTGAACGAGTCCAAGAACCCATTGGCCAGGGGGCTCGACCTGCCGGGTGCCGCGACCTTCTCGCTGGGGTTGTTCCTGCTGATCTTCGGATTGGTGCGCGGGAATGCCGAGGGTTGGGGGAGTCCCCTGATCGCAGGTTCGCTGGGGACGGCCGTGCTGCTGATCGTCGGCTTTGTGCTGATCGAGCGTCGCAGCGACCGTGCGATGTTCGACCTCACGCTCTTCCGCAACCGGTCGTTCGTCGGCGTGTCGATCGCGGCGTTCTCACTCTCGGCGGGGATGTTCGCGCTGTTTCTCTACATCACGCTCTGGCTGCAGAACAGCCTCGATCTCACGCCGCTTCAGGCCGGCGTGCGCGTGCTGCCGCTCACCCTCCTGTCGTTCTTCGCGGCGCCGATCGCGGGTCGCCTGACGGCGCGCGTCTCGCCAGGCATCCTGATCGGCGTCGGGCTCGCCTTTGTGGGCGTCGGCGTGCTCGCGCTCCGCCTGGTCGACGGCGACTCTGAGTGGACGGCGATGCTGCCCGGCTTCGTTCTCTGCGGCCTTGGTATCGGGATGACCAATCCGCCGCTCGCGTCGACCGCGGTCGGCGTGGTCGATGTGCGCCGCGCCGGGATGGCCTCCGGCATCAGCAACACCTTCCGCCAGGTCGGCATCGCCACGGGAACCGCGGCCTTCGGCGCCCTCATGGCCGCCCTGGTGGAGCACCACGTCACCGACCGAGTCACCCAGGTCGCCGGCCCCGCCGCGGCTGCCAACCTGCCCAGCGGCGACGAACTCACCCAGGCCGGCCCACCACTTATCGCGTCGCTCCCAGGAGGCAAACAGACCTTCCTCGACGCCTACACCGCGTCCCTCGACACGATCTTCCTCATCGCCGGCATCCTCGCCCTGGTCTCCGCCGCCGCCTGCGCAGTTCTGATTCGAAAGGCCGATATCACCGCGGCCGCCGAACTCTCGCAAGGAGCGCCGGGCGCGCCCCCGGCGGCGCCGCCGCGCGACGGAGCGCATGCCACCTGAGCCGGGCCGCGCGCACCCTGGAGATGATGCGCGCAGCCCTGGCCGTGGTCCCGACGCGCCTGGTCCCCCAAGCGCGATCGGTGGGTTTGAGACGGCCCCATGTCCCGTGGGTCCGCCTCAGTCTTCGCTACGTGCCTCGCGCTTTGAGCGAGGTGGTGCCGATCGTGGTGACGCCCCCCGACGTCACCTGAGTCGACACGATGTAGCGAAGGGGATCGAGGCTGCCGCGGCGGGCGCGTGCGATGGCCGCGCCCTGCCGGGCCGACAGCCTCCAAGTGATGCTGTGGGCGCGACCGGCGTCCGCTCCGGTTCCGGGCCGGACCGCCGCCCTGGCGATGCGTGCGACGACGGTCCCGCCGCGCTTTATGAGCAAGAAGCGTGGAGTGATGGTGCAGTCGGTGCTGCACTTGGCGGTCGCGACAATCCGGCGCGGCGTGGCGACCGGCAGTCGTCGACTGGGGGCCTTCGTCTGGGTGGCCCGCGGCCTGGATAGGCGCACCGCGAGCGTTGATCCGCAGGCCGGGAGGGTGTACACGATGACGGTCGAACCGTCGGACGTCCGGACCCACAGGCGAGCGACAACGACGATGCAGCGGCCGGCGGCGAGCGCCCGAGTGATGGCCGCGCCAGCCGCCGAATCCGGGAGGCTCAGGTTGAGCGACGAGGCCTGCGCAGCGCCGACCTTGACCATGCCGGGATCGAGGGCGACCACGTTGCCCGCTCCGGTGTCGATCACGCCACCGCCGAGCAGCTCGCATTCGGTGGCGCAGCGCGCGGCGATGTGAAGGCCGGTGCCGTCGAGGGTCATCCCGAGCGGGAGCGTCGCGCTGAGCCTCCGCCTGACCGCCGCCTGACTCTGGCCTGCGATCCCGCTGAGCGAGCCGACGAGCGGCTGCGTGGGCAACGTGACGCCCGCGGGGGCCGTGCCGCTTGCGACCGTATTCGTCACGCCGCCCAGCAGGTCGGCAATGGACGGAATCGGGTCGACGCCCGCCTCGATGATGGCTGCCGAATCCGTGCCCCAGTCGGAGACGGTCGGGTCGACGCCAACCAGGCTGATCGTGGTCGTGGCGTTGTCGCCGAAGAAGCGGTCGTTCGCGCTGGCCGTGGCTCGATTGAGCGATCCGGCGGCCACCGAGACCGTGTCGGCCTCGGCGCTACTCACGTCGATGAGATTGCTCCCGACACCCGGCTCCACGTGGTCGGTCCCGAGGCCGCCGACGAGGGTGTCGTCGCCCGAGAAGCCGAGGATGTGATCGTCGCCGTCGCTGCCCTTGATCAAGTCGGCGGCATCGCCACCCTCGAGCACATCGTTGCCGGGGCCGCCGGTGATCTCCATCGGGACGGCGGCGATCGGGGCCACCAGCGGGATGGTTGCCGACGCTCGGGAGAGGGTGTCATCGCCATCGCCGAGGTTGACCAGGATCTCGCTGACGAGCGAGGCTTCGCAGAGCATCACGGTCGCGTCCTCCGGCATGGGCGGCGCGGGGTGCGTGCAGCCAGCGGGAGCGTCGAGCGGGATGTCGGCGTCGACGATGATCGGCCCCGGGCCGGCTGGATCGAGCAGCGTCCCGATCGTGAAGGTCCCGTGGTGGCCGGGGTCGTCGCCGATCGAAAGAGTGCCTTTGGAGAGCGACGCGGCCCCGGCTGTGGTCGGAGCCGAGAGCAGCGTCGCGAACGCGGCGACGACGAGAAGGCTGAGGCGTGGGCGAGGCAACGGTGTGGGACAGGGCGGGGGGACCAGGTGTGGGACCACCCGTCCTAAGTGTTTCGACCAGCCGACCAAAAATCCGCATTCTTGAACGCTCGCTCAGGAAGAAACTGGACCAACGGTTGAGTCGGCGAAGAGCGTCCAGAGGTTGGACAAAAGGCCAGGTTTCTTGCCACTTTGCCGGCCAGTGCAGCCAGGAACCTAGGCGCCGCCGGGCCGTTTGGCCGCCAGCACCACCTGCGCCGCGTTGCGGCCCGGCGCTCCACTCACCCCCGCGCCCGGGAAGGTCCCGGCCCCCGTGAGGAACAGGCCCGGCACGGGGGTCGAGTAGCGCGTGAGTTCCCGATCTTTGCCGAGCAGCGCGGCGAGGGGTCCGCCGGCGAACGACGGGGCATAGCCACGCGGCATGGAGAAGTCGCGTTCGTAATCGGTGGGACCGATCACGCGCCAGCGCTGCACCGTGTCCAGGAACCCGGGCTCCATACGTTCGGCGAAGGTCGCCAGCCAGCGCTCGGGCTCGCTCGAATCGTCCCAGCCACCCTCCAGCGCGTAGGGCGTGAAGAGCACCTCGAGGCTGAACACGTGCCCGCCACCGGGCGGGACCACCGTCGAGTCCAACAGCGATGGCACGTTCGACAACATCGGCGGACGCTCCGTGACGCGTCCCTGGCGGGCTGCCGCGGAGGCCTCCGCAAACCCGTTCATCGACGGCATCACGACCATCGTCGCCGTCATCGGATCGGCGATCCCCAGCGCGGTCGCGTGCTCAGCGCGCAGGCCGCGCACTTGGGGAACGTCGCTGAGGACCGCGTCGATCTTGCTCTCGTAGCCTTCGCCGCCGCCGCGGGCCTGCCACCGGTCGACGAGCTTGCGGCTGGCAGCGCTGGTGCCGTCGAGCAGGTCGACGATCGTGGCCCGCGGGTCGCCCGACGCAATCACGGTCGGTGCGTCGATCCGTCGGCCGTCGCTGAGGGTGACGCCGCAGGCGCGGCCGGCCGCAGTGCGGATCCCACCGACTCGCGCGCCGGTGAGGATCGTGCCGCCGGCAGCCTGCAGCGCCCTGGCGAGCGCGTCGGTCAGCGCACCCGAGCCGCCGACCGGCCGACCGACCGGGATCGCGTGGCGCAGGGCGTAGCCGAGGGCGCCGAGGCCGGTGCCGGGAGCCTGCGGCGGGAGCCCCCACACGGCAGGGCCGGTGGTGGCTGGGCCGGCGAGGAGGGCGTCGTCGTCGAAGTACTTCGCGAGGACGTCGGCGCAGCTCAGCCGACTGAGCCGCATCAGGGCCCGGAGTCCGCGACCGCGTCGGGAAGCGATCCGTCGCGCGACCGGACCGGGCTTCGGCGGCCCGGCCGTCATCGAGAGCACGAGCTCGGCCGCGGGCACGAGATCGCGAACGTAGCGGCGGTAGCCGTCGACCTGCCGCGGGTGCGTGAGTGCGAGCGACTGCAGCGTCCGGTCGACGTCGCGGCAGAGCATCCAGGGTGGGCTGCCGTCCCACGGAATCATGAGCTGCGCCGGGTCCATGTCCAGGTAGGTGAGGCCGTGCGCGCCGAGGTCGAGGTCGTCGATCACGCCGGTCGCGCGGACGAGCGCGTGGTCGCAGTTACACACGTTCACGCGAGCTCCGCCGAGGGCGTCGACGGTCGATGCGCATCCACCGACGGTGTCTCGGGCCTCGATCACCAGCACGCTCTGTCCCGCCCGCGCGAGGTAGGTGGCGCAGGTCAGTCCGTTGTGGCCGCCGCCGACCACGATCGCGTCGTAGGCCGTCGCGAGGGTCGCGTCGGCGAGGCGGGCCGAAGTTGCCGCCGGGGCGGGGTCGGGTCCTTGCTTGCGCGTCGCGGTCATGCGGTGGTCCTGGCGGAGCGGGTGGTCATCAGCGCGCGCAGGGCGTCGGCCACCGCCGCCTCGTCGCGCTGCAGGAGGCGTCCGCCCGCGACGACCTGGCGGCCGGCGACAACGACGTCGCGCGGGCGTCGCCCAGGCGATGCCCAGAGCAGCCCGGCGACAGGGTCGGCCACGCCGGCATCGGCGACGCCGCTCACGTCGAAGATCGCCAGGTCCGCTGCAGCGCCGGGCTCGAGGTGTCCGAGTTCGGGGCGTCCGAGGCCGGCTGCGGAGCCGCGCGTCGCCATGGTCAGCGCCTCGTCGGCGGTGAGGCCGCGGCCGGCGAGCGGCGACACCTGCATCGCCAGGCGGGCGTCGGCGAGGAGGTGGCCGGCGTCGTTGGATCCGCCGCCGCTGGTGCCGAGTCCGACGGCGACGCCGGCGTCCAGCAGCGCTCCGGCGGGCGCGAGGCCCCAGCCCATCGGGAGGTCACAGCCGGGGGCGTGCGTGGCGGCGGCGCCGCTGCGTGCGAAGCGAGCGAGTTCGTCGTCCGTGATGCTGCAGAGGTGCGCGACGGTGACGCCGGGTTCGAGCCAGCCCCACTCGTCAAGGAGATCGAGGGGGCGCTTGCCGTAATGCGCGACGGCCCGCTCCACGTCGACCTGCTCGTTCGCCTGCGTGCGCCGCGGGAGGCCATGCCGCTCAGCGACTTCGCGCAGGACGGCGAAGGTCTGCGGTGCGTCGCTGTGGACGCCGGCGGGCCCGACCGCGATGGCGACCATGCCGTCGGCCGATTGCGCGCCGAAGCGCCGGACCATCGCCTCGGCGGCGGCGCCGGCCTCGTCGGGGTCGTCGCCAGCCGTGCCGCGCACGAGCACGAGGCGCGCCCCGAGCGTCCCCGCCGCGCCTGCGACGGCCTCGGCGATCCCGAGGTGATCACCATCGGCCGGCCAGTTCAGGTGGTGGTCGGCGACCGTCGTGACGCCGCAAAGCAACGACTCCGCCAGCCCGACCGACGCCGCGGCGTGGGCGAGTTCCGGGTCGATTCCGGCCGCCGCGTAGGCCGCCGCCATCGCGGGGAGCCACGCCCGCATCGGCACATGGCGGGTGCCCGGCAGCGTGCGGAAGGCGCTCTGCAGCAGGTGGTGATGGGCGTTCACGAGCCCCGGGATCACGACGCATCCGTCCGCGTCGAGGATCCGGGTGCCCTCGGCGTCGACCTCGCCTTCGAGGTCCGCACCGACCGCGACGACGCGCCCGCCGACGCAGAGGACGTCGGCGCCTGGGAGCGTCCGGGTACCGGTCCAGACGGCCGTCGCCCCGCAGATCAGGAGCCCGGGCTCAGCGTCGGCCGCCGGATTGGCGAGGACCGACCGCAGCTCGGCATCGGCCGGACGGTCGCTCACGTGATCGGGAACTCGAAGGTCGCGATCTCGGCGAGTTCGCGGCCGAGCTGGTCGACGGCTTGGTCGACGAGCCGTTTGCCCAAGGCCGCGTCGGCGAGCGTCGCATCGCCGATGGCGCCGTTGGCACTGAGGTCGCTGCTGCGCCAGCCGAACGCCACCGAGCCGCCGAACTTCACGTGGTCGCGCTTCGCCATCGCCTCGGGAATCGCGCGGGTGGCGAGCGCCATGTCCACGAGGTCGGGGCGGACTTCAAGCATCATCGCGGTCTCGTCGCGCCCGCCGTGAACGCCCATGCCGAGTTCGGCCTCGTCCGAGTCGCCACCGGAGTCGCGCGGCATCCGCGGGTGGAGCAGGAAGGTGAGGAGGCCGTGGTGGAGGTGGAGTTCGCGATTGGCGACCGCCAGCAGCGCGGAGTTGCCGCCGTGCCCGTTGATGAACGCCAGCCGCTTGGTCGGAAGGGTCGCGAGCGACCGGCCGATGTCATCGAGCACCGCCAGCAGCGTCGTGGCGCTCAGCCAGACCGTGCCGGGTGCCCAGTCGTGCTCGTCGCTCTTGGCGTACGCGAGCGGTGGGAGGAGCCAGAGATCGAGCTCCTCGCCGCGGGCGCTCACGACCCGCTCGGCGAGCCCATTGGCGATGTCGAGATCGGTCGACAGCGGGAGGTGTGGGCCGTGCTGTTCGATGGCGCCGACGGGCTGGATGAGGACCGAGTTTGGGCCGAGCCGCTCGGCGATTTCGGGGGCGCGTAGTTCGTGCAGGAAGCGGGTCATGCGGCCCACTCCACCATGCCCTGAGGGGCGTCTGGTGAAGGTGGTCCGGACGGCCATGGGCGGAGGGTCAGAGCAGGCTGGCGGGGGAGCACGGGTCGGCCGACCGTAGCAACGAAAAGCCCCGAAAACTCGCTCTCCACGGTGATCCTGGCCTTGTGGACAATCGATTGCACGGGCCGTTGGCCCCACGTCCAAGATTTCTGAAAAGCCCGGCCGGTGCCCCTACTGTCGGCCCCCGATGAGCACCCTTCTCCTCTGCGGCGGCCACGGCCCCGGCGGCGACCGACTCGACCTTCGCTGCGATGCCGCGACCGGGTTGATCGTCGACGCGGCCCCGCAGCTCGCCGAGCGGGATGGCGATCAGTTCGTCGATTGCGCGGACCTGGTGCTGCTCCCGGCGCCGGTCGAGCCGCACGCCCATCTCGACAAGGCGCTGTCCGGCGATCGCGCCCCGAATCCGGCCGGCGACCTGATGGGCGCCATCGACGCGTGGCACGCCTATCGCGGCCGGATCGACGCCGCCGACTTCGCCGCCCGAGCCCGCGCGGCGGCTCTCGAGCTGGTCGCGCACGGCACCACCACGATCCGCAGCCATGTGGACGTCGGGCCAGAGCTGGGGCTCCGCGCGCTGCTGGCCGTGAAGACGGTGAAGGACGAGCTGGCCGCTGCCGGCCTCTGCGATCTGCAGCTCGTGGCCCTGATCTCGTGCCCGCTGACCGGCGAGGCCGGCGCCGCGAACCGGGCGCTGCTGCGCGAGGCGATGGCTGCCGGCGCGGACATCGTCGGTGGGGCGCCCCACATCGATCCCGATCCCGCCGGCGCCACCCGCGAACTCGTCGCCGTGGCCGCCGAACTCGGCAAGCCGATCGACCTGCATGTCGATGAGACCCTCGATCCGGGCACGCTCTTCCTCCGCGACTACGCGGCGGCGATTGCCGGCCAGGACACGATCCCGTCCGCCGTTGCCGGGCACTGCGTATCGCTCTCGATGCAGTCGCCGGAGCGGCAGGTGCTGATCGCGGGCGAAGTCGCCGCTGCGGGCATCGCCGTGATCCCGCTGCCGCAGAGCAATCTCTACCTCCAGTCCCGTGGCCTGGGCACCGCGCCGCCGCGGGGCATCACCGCCGTGCGCCCGCTGATGGAGGCCGGGGTCACGGTCGCGGCGGGCGCCGACAACGTGCGCGACCCGTTCAATGCCGTCGGGCGCTCGGATGCCTTCGAGACGGCCGCGATGATGGTGATGGCCGCGCACCTCAGCCCGGACGAGGCCTGGCATGCCGTCTCCGGTGCGGCCCGCGTAGCGATCGGTTTGCCGCCGGTGACCCTCGAACCGGGCGACCCCGCCGAGATCCTCGCGGCGCGCGGGACCTCGCTGACCGACGCGATCGCCCGCGCCAGCGACGAGCGGATCGTCGTGCACCGCGGCGTCGTCGTCGCCCGCACGACCGTCTCGACCACGTTCACGCGTCGACCGTCCGCCGCCGAGCCCCTCGCGCCGACGCTCGCCCCCAGCTTCACCGCCTCCGACTCCGCACCGACCTTGGTCCCTCTTTCATGAGCACGCTGGCCTCACCCAACAAACGGACCCAGGTCGCCACCGCTGGCCAGGGCATGACCTTCGACAAGGTCTCGATGCGCTTCCCGGACGGGACGCAGGCGATCGAGGAGGCGAGCTTCTCGATCGGCCCGAAGGAGTTCGTCTCCGTGGTCGGGCCGTCCGGCTGTGGCAAGTCGACGTTGCTGAAGATCGCCTCGGGGCTGCTGCCCCACACCGGCGGCGATGTGACGGTCGACGCCGGCCACATCGGCTACGTGTTTCAGGACGCGACGCTGCTGCCGTGGCGGACGGTCAGCGGCAACGTCGAGCTGCTCGGCGAGCTGGAAGGCATGCCGAAGGCGGAGCGACGCGCGGCGGCCCAGAAAGCGATCGAGCTGGTCGGCCTGAAGGGCTTTGAAGACAAGTATCCGAAGTCGCTCTCGGGCGGCATGAAGATGCGCGCATCGCTGGCGCGGGCGCTCACCCTCAACCCCAAGACCTTCCTGTTCGACGAGCCATTTGGCGCGCTCGACGAGATCACCCGCGAGCGCCTCAATGACGAGCTCCTTCAGCTCTTCGTGCGCGACGGTTTCGCCGGCCTCTTCATCACGCACTCGATCCAGGAAGCCGTGTTTCTGTCGACCCGCGTGCTGGTGATGTCGGGGCGGCCAGGCCGGATCGTCGGCGACTACGAGATTCCGTTTGCGTATCCGAGGGAGCCGGACCTGCGGTTCGACCCGGCCTTTGCGGAGCTGTCCGGCGAGATCTCCGAGAGTCTGCGGGGGGCGCACGCATGAGCACGCTCACGCAGCAGCAAGCGGCCGCGGCGATCGTGATGGCGCGCCGCGCCGAGCGCGCCGAGATGGCGGCGAAGGCCAAGGAGCAGGGCGCCGCGCCCGCCACGACCGCGGACTTCCTTCGCAAGGTCGTGCCGCCGATCCTCGTCTTCTTCCTGGCGATCGGCGGCTGGGTCGGCCTCCACTACGGGCTCCAGGAAGACAAGGCCATCACGGTCCCGCTCCCGTGGGACGTGATCAAGGTCGGCGTGTTCGACACCGTGAACCTGCAGATGAGCCTGGATGGCCTCTGGCTCAGCGCCAAGGCGGCGATCGTCGGCCTCGTACTCACGGTGGTCCTCGGCATGGCGTTCGCGATTGCGATGAGTCAGGCGAAGTGGGTCGAGCAGGCGCTGCTGCCGTACGCGGTCGCGATGCAGACCACGCCGATCCTGGCCCTCGTGCCGCTGATCGGCGTCGTGATCGGGTTCGACTTCCCGAGCCGCGTGATCGTCGTGATCTTGATCTCGGTCTTCCCGTTCATCAACAACGCGCTCTTCGGGTTGCTCGCCGCCGAGAAGGGCCAGCACGACCTCCTCACCCTCCACGATGCCTCCCGCTGGACGCGCCTCGTGAAGCTCCAGATCCCGGCTGCGCTGCCAGCGATCTTCACCGGCCTGCGGGTCGCCGCGGTGATGGCGGTCGTCGGCGCGGTCGTCGGCGACTTCTTCTTCACGCAGGGCGATCCGGGCCTCGGCCAGATGATCAACCTCGACGCATCCCAGCTCCAGTACGAGCGGATGTATACGGAGGTCATCCTCGCGATGCTCCTCGGCATTTTCGCCTACCTGGCCGTCGCCTTCGCCGAGAAGCGCGTGATCGGCAAGTGGCACTCCTCGACCCGCCCGGGTGTCTGACGGCGCGCCCCGCGCCCGCCGGTCCACCAGGCCTCCCGCCGCCCAGCCTTCCGGCCTGCCGTCTCATCACGGCGGGCCGGTGTTCACCTCCTCACACCCCCACCCCCACTGAAATTGGAGCCCCATGAAGACCGGTCGTAGACCAGTAGCGCTCGCTGCCCTCCTCGCCGCCTCGGCGCTCACCTTCGCCGCCTGCGGCGACGACGAGGACACCTCCACGGCCTCCGACACGCCGGCGGCCTCCTCGACCGCGGCCAGCGACGTGTCGCTCAAGGGCATCTGTCCGGACACGGTCACGATCCAGACCGACTGGCAGCCGGAGTCCGATCACTCGGAGGCATACGCGCTCATCGGCGGCAACATCGTCTACTCCAAGGCGAAGAAGCGCGTCACCGGCGACCTCATGGCGCAGGGTGAGCCGACCGGCGTGAAGGTGGAGGTTCGCGCTGGCGGTCCGGCCGTCGGCTTCGCGTCGCCGACCCAGCAGATGTACACCGACTCCGACATCACCCTCGGTTACGTCAACACTGACGAGGCCGTGCAGAACTCCGGCAAGTTCCCGATGATCCAGGTCATGGCGCCGCGCGAGAAGTGGGCGCAGGTGCTGATCTTCGACCCGGGCAACTACGACTTCAAGACGATCGCCGACATCGGCAAGACCGACACGAAGGTCCTGTACTTCAAGGGCAACGTGTACATGGACTACCTCGTCGGCGCGGGCGTGCTGAAGAAGGACCAGGTCGACTCGTCGTACGACGGCAAGCCGGCCCGCTTCGTCACCTCCGGTGGCAAGGTCGTGCAGCAGGGCTTCATCACCGCGGAGCCGTGGCAGTACGAGAACACCGTGAAGCAGTGGGCCAAGAAGGTCGCCACGCTGCCGATCGCGGACGCGGGCTACCCGAACTACGGCGAGGCCATCGGCGTGAAGGCGAAGGACCTCGAGAAGATGCGGCCGTGCCTTGAGAAGCTCGTGCCGATCATCCAGCAGGCGCAGGTCGACTACGCCAACGATCCGGCCGCGACCAACGCGGTGATCGTGAAGGCCGCCGCGACCAACGCTGACGGCTGGGAATACCCGATGGAGCTCGCCGACTACGGCGCCAAGGCGCAGGTCGACGCCGGCATCATCGGCGACGGCGACACGCCCGGCCTCGGTGACATCGACGAGGCCCGCACCCAGAAGATGATCGACCTCACGGCGCCCATCTACAAGAAGCAGAACATCAAGGTCAAGGAAGGCCTCAAAGCCACCGACCTGTTCACCAACGAGTTCATCGACTCCTCGATCTCCCTCGAGGCCAAGTAGATGGCCCCACCCGCTCGCCGCTAGGCGACTTCACGCTGCCGCGCTCGGAGAGCAGAACGAGCGCGCACACGCTGCCTTGAGGGGCGGGGTCCTGGTGCGGGACCCCGCCCCTCGGCACGTTCTGCGGCCTGACCGGGCGGTGAGCGGCCATTTTCTGTTGTCAGGGCAGCAGATTTTGGCCGCTCAGCGTTGGTCGGGGGCGGTGGCGCCGGTACGTTGCTGGCATGGCCGTGTTGAAGAGTGGCGTCGCGAATCTGTTGCGGGGCAAGGAGAGCGTTGGCGGGAAGCTGGTGCTCGACGGGCGGTACCTGCGCTTTGAACCGCACAAGGTCAACGTGCAGCGCGGACCGGTGGTGATCCACATCACCGACATCAAACGACTGCGCCCGGCCTGGACGAAGTTCCTCGGGGCCATCCCGCTCGCCCCGAACGGCCTCGACGTCGAGATGCGCAACGGCGAGGTCTTTCACTTCACCGTGGGCGGACGCAAGGCCTGGATCCAAGAGATCGAGTACGCCTTCGCCGACACGCCCCGCGGCTGACCCGCCGCGGGGCCATTCGCGGGGCGGGTGCCGCGTCGGCTGGCCCGCGCGGTGCGGACGCGCCAGTCCGCTCGGGGCTGGTGGCATGCCGGTTTGCTCTGGCTAAACGAACAAACTCTGCCAAGTTCGGCCGGGGGTTTGTTCGAGCCGGCCCGCAAGCGGACACCTTTGTACGGATGTCGAATGGGGCCGAAGAGGGGCAAACGTAGCGTCCGGCCCGTCGAGGAACGGTCATTCCGAGATGCGTGCCACCCGGCGCGGCCCCCACCCCCATCCCGAGGAAACGATCTCTTGATCAGGTCCACTTTGCGCGGCGATTCGCCGCGTCGGCGGCGCGTCAGCGCGGCCGTGGCAGGCACCGTGCTTGCCGCCTCCGGCTTCGCCGCCACTCCGGCGTCCGCCACCACGTACGTGCCGCTGCTCAGCGGTGATCGCGTCGGCGTGCAGGACGCCGCCGCTCCCGGTCTCGACACCGGCAGCATTCGCAACACCACCGCCCAGGCCCTCACCGGCTTCGGCGGCCTGCGACTCCGCGTGAGCGGCAGCAGCCTCACCGCGAAGGAACAGACCTTCAACGGCGAACTCATGCGCGGGTTCGGCCTGCAGTACGACGGCTACGACCGCTTCAAGACCACGAAGGCCGTGCCGCTCGGCGGCATCAGCACGACGCGCTCCATCCGCGTCGCCCGCGACGCCAACTGGCTGCGCTACTTCGACACATTCACGAACACGACGTCGCACACCGTCACGGCCGAGGTCGTCTTCGGCGGCCAGACCGGCTGGAACACCGCCATCACCACGGGCGCCGGCGGCACCAACAACACCCAGGTGCTTGACACCACCGACGGCGACACCGCCGTCGAGACGTCCGACACGTGGGTCGAGATGGGCAGCGCCGCCACGAAGGCGGGTCCGTCGACCTTTGGCCCGTCCGCCGTCGTGATCGGGTCGCCGACGACCGGTTTCAGCGCGTCGTCGAACTTCCTGCGGGATTCGTTCAACCAGACGATCGCCACCACCGGCCACGAAGGCAACTTCACCGGCTACAAGAACACGCTCACGCTGCTGCCCGGCGAGTCGCGTTCGCTGCTGCGGTACGTCGTGACTGGCATCTCCGAGACCCGCGCGCTCACCACCGGTGCGCCGATCCCGGCCGCCGGCACTCAGATCGCGCAGGTCAAGACCGACGCCGGCACGCTGGCGACCACCCCGGTCGTCGCCGACCTCACTCCGGCTGAGCTGTGCTCGGTCGCGAACTGGGCGCCGTCGGCGCTCGGCGGCACGCTGAACTGCGCGCTCGTCACGCCGCTGGATCCGGACGTCGCCCGGCAGGTCCCGACCCCGGTCACCAGCTCGCCGTATGACGTCGTCGGCAAGACCATCGAGCAGATGCAGGCCGACATGACGTCGGGCAAGACGACCTCCCAGGAGATCACCCGCGCCTACCTCGACCGCATCGCCGCGTACGACACAGGCCAGTACGGCTTCCATAGCTACATCTACGTCGCTGATGACGCAATGGAGCAGGCCAAGAAGGCCGACGAGGCCCGCGCCGCCGGCACGAAGAACGCGATGCTCGGCATCCCGGTTGGAGTGAAGGATCTCTACTCCACGTACGACATGCCGACCACCGGCGGCAGCCGCGTGTTCGACGGCTTCCAGCCGCAGAAGGACTCCTTCATCGTGAAGCGCATCCGCCAGGCCGGCGGTGTGATCATCGGCAAGACGAACCTCTCGGAGTACGCAAACTCCGGGCACTTCAGCGAGTCGGCCTTCGGGCAGGTCTGGAATGCGTTCGAGCCTTCCAAGAGCTCGATCGGCTCCTCCGGCGGCTCCGCCGTCTCCACGGCTCTCAGTCTCAACTCCTGGACCCTCGGGTCCCAGACCGGCGACTCCCTCTGGGGTCCGTCGTCGGCCGCCAGCCTGTACACCCTGCGCGGCACCGACGGCATGACGTCGAACGCTCGCGTCATGCCGCTCACGTGGCTGCAGGACTACGCCGGCCCGATGACGCGATCCGTGGGCGACCTCGCCGACGCGCTCAACGTGATCACCGGTACCGACCCGGAGGACTTCCGCACGAAGGACGCCGACAAGTACCGCCCGGCCGACTGGCGCAGCACGTTCAAGGACGACGCGCTGAAGGGCAAGAAGATCGGCTACCTGCCGAGCGCCTTCGCCGACCCGTTCGGGACGACGGCCACGAGCGACGCGCTCAAAGCCACGTTCCCGACCTTCGAGGCGGCCGGCGCCACGGTGGTCCAGATGACGGGCACGCAGCCGACCGCGCCGACGGTCCCCGCGGGCCAGTCGCTCGGCGATCGCAGCTACGAGGGCTGGAGCCGCTGGCTCCAGGAGCACCCGGAGTCGGGCTACACCGATGCGACGCAGATCATCATGTCGCAGAAGCGCCTGCCCTACTCGCGGTACGCCCCGGCGACCTACCAGGGTGCCGGTCCGATGACCGAGTCCAACATCCAGACGTGGCTGAAGTACCGCGCCGACTACAAGCAGAAGATCGCTGACTGGATGGATGCCCAGGGCGTCGACGCCGTCGTCTACCCGGGCCTCCTGTCCGACGTGAACCTCAACGACGGTCAGATCCCGAGCTTCGGCCGGCTCGACCCGCCGAGTTCGGCGTCCGGTGCGCCGACGGTCATCTTCCCGGTCGGGGTCAACCCGAACGGCGAGCCGATGAACCTGCAGATCCTCGGCAAGGCCTGGGAAGACGACAAGCTCCTCGGCTACGCGTACGCGTTCGACAAGATCAAGCAGGGTCACGTGCTTCCGACGACGGCGCCCGCCCTCGAATACGAGGCCGACGTGACCCCGAAGCCGATCGTGATCGAGAAGCCCGCTCCGGCGATCACGGTCCCGGCCGCTCCGGACCCGAACACCAACACGAACAACCCCACGGCCCCGGCCGCGGGTGGCACGACGACGCCGGTCGCGACGACGCCCCCGGCGCCGGTCAAGATCGCCATCACCGTGAAGTACGCCACGTCGGCGACGGTGAAGTCGGGCCGCGTTCGGTTCACGCTGAGCAACTCGAGCACGCAGACCCTCACGGGTGTCGTGACGCTCAAGGCGAGGCTGATCGTCTCCGGGAAGGTGAAGACGATCACCCTCGGGACCGCGTCGATCAGCGTGTCCGCCAAGGGCAAGAAGACCCTCTTGGTCACGCTCACGAGCGCGGCCAAGAAGTCACTGAAGGGCCGCACGAAGATCACGGCGACGGCGAGCTACCAGCTGGCCAACGCCTCAGGGACCTCGCTCACGAAGAGCAAGTCGCTGAAGATCAAGCTGCGCTAGCGCGCGGCGACCCGGTGGGCGGCGTGCTTCGGCGCGCCGCCCACAGTGGCGGTTAAGTGACTGGCCGGATCGTCGGCCAGTCACCCACGGCCTCCAGGAGCGTGCGGTCGTGGGTCACGAGGACCACGGCCGCTTGCGTCGTTTCGAGGGCCTGCGTGAGGTCGTCGACGAGCAGGACCGACAGATGGTTCGTCGGCTCGTCGAGCAGAAGGATCGACGGCTGCGCCAGCAGCACCTGAGCGAGGGCGACGCGACGACGTTGGCCGACCGACAGCAGGCCGATCGGCCGCCGCAGATCGTGGTCGGCGAGCAGGCCGGTCGCGCGGATGGCATCGAGCAGCTCGTCGCCGTCGTTCGGGACGCCGGGCGCGCGGACGAGTGCCGAGAGCACGGTCTGGCCCTGATCGAGTTCGTCCTCCTGCGTGAGCAGACCGACGCGCGCCTCCTCGTGCAGCACGACGGAACCCTGCGTAGGCGTGAGGCGCCCGGCCAAGAGCGCCAGGAGCGTCGACTTGCCGGACCCGTTCGGACCACGCAAGAGCAGTCGAGCGCCCGCGGTCAGCACGATCTCCTGGCCCGGAGCAAGCGCCAGCCGGCCTTCGTAGGCGAGGTCTTTGGCGGAGAGCAGCGGCTCGTCGTCGGCGGCCGTGAGGGTCGGCAGGGAGAACTGCAGCGGCTCGGGCGGGGCCGGCGTGCGCGTTCGGCGGGCCTGGTCGAGGCGAGTCTGGAACTCGCGGACGGGGTTCACGATCCGCGTCTCGCGGCCGTGTTTGCTGGATCCCTTGCTTGGCGCCGTAGCCCGCGACGCCTTCTCGATCGCGCCCTCCAGGCGCTCGGTCAGCGCCTCGATGCGCGCGACGTCGGCCTTGTGACGTTTGCGCCAGCGCTCCATCTTCGCGGCGCGCGCTTCGCGGTATTCGGCGTAGCTGCCGGTGAACAGTCGCCCGCCGCCCTCCACGTTCGGGTCGAGGTCATAGAGGGCCGTGGCGACGGCGTCGAGCAACCAGCGATCGTGGGTCACGAGCACCGTGATGCCGCGGTGCTCGAGGAGGCGCTCGGTCAGGCGGTCGAGCGCGGCGTCGTCGAGGTGGTTGCTCGGCTCGTCGAGCAGCACCGTGCCGGCGGGGTCAAAGAGTGCGCTGGCCAGGCGCAGCCGGTAGCGCTGGCCTGAGGAAAGCGACGCGAGCGGCGTCGCGGGGTCGAACGTCGCCCCGAACGTGGCCGCGAGTTCGTCGAAGCGCCGTTCGGCGTCCCAGGCATCGAGCTGCTCGGCGGCCGCAAGGGCCTCGGCGTAAGCGGTGGTTTGGCCGGCCGGCTTGGAAGCGAGGTCGGTGGTGGCACCCTCGAAGGCATCGATTGCCGCTTGGGATCGTGCGAGCGCCTCGTCCCGCAAGGTCTGCACGGTGTCGTCGCCCGCGGTGGTGAGCTCCTGCTCGACCAGCGTGCGGGCCGTGGTGCAGGTCACGGTGCCGCCGTCGGGGTCCAGCGTCCCGGCGAGCAGGCGCAGCAGGGTGCTCTTTCCCGCGCCGTTGTCGCCGATGACCGCCAGCCGCTGGCCGGCCCGCACCGTGAGCGAGATGCCGTCGAGCACCGGTCGCTCACCAAACGACTTGCGCAGGTCGCGAGCCGCGAGATGCGCCGTGCGGAGCTGGGCGCGGGTGAGCGTGTCGCCACGCGAGCCGTCCATCACCTCACCCTACGCGGCGCGGTCATCGACCTCGTTCGCGACGCGGGCCGGCTGCGCCTCTTCGCCCAGCACGAGCGGCTCGGTGCGTTCACCGCCGAACCCCCTCCGTTCAGTCCATGAAGAACCACGGCTCGGCAGCCAGCGCGGCGCGCAGCGCGGCGGCGCCGTCGCCGATGACGGGCTCGCCGTGGGTCGTGAGCACGTGGTCGATCGAGCGTTCGAGGAGTGGGGCGAACGTGGGGATCATGTGCTCGCGGTAGAACGCCAGGCGCTCGTCGCTTCGGTGGACCCGGGATTCCCAGAGTGCGAGGTCACCCTCGGGATTGCGCACGACCATGTCGCCGAAGACGACGGCCCGGTGCGACGGAAGCCAGAGCGGGCGCTCGGAGCGCTTGGGCGAACCGAAGGCAAACGGCACCGCTCCGCCTGGCCCGGCTACCCCCGGTTCCCACACCTGCAGGAGTGAGGGGTGGTCGAGTCGCGAAGCGGCCGTCGTGGGGCCGTGCAGCGACGCACCGTACTTGGAGCAAAGCCCCTCAGCGCTACGCACGTGGTAGCCAACCGTGATCAGCACGTGCACCGTGCGGCCCTCCGACAGCCGCTCGATCAGCGCCTCGGCTTCGATCGCGCCGCCGCCGGCCCAGTCGGCCGACGCGCGGGTTCGGGCCGCCGCCTGCACCTCGTCGGAGGTGCCCGTCTCGTCGCCGAGCTCCTGCGCGTCTGCCCCGATGAGCGGGTCGATCAGGAGAAGCTGGTCGCCTGCCGCGACGGCGTAGCTGCCGACCTCAGCCCCGAAGTCGCCGGGGTGCCAATCAGGGTGCCGCTGCGTCCAGCGCCACAGGCCGGGGACGAGTTCGATGGCCTCGCGCATACCTGCATTCTGCCCGGTCGCCCGGGCGGACTCATCCGATACTGAATCGGGTGCGGATCAGGAAGAAGAACCCGATCGGCGAACTCGCCGTGAGGCCGAGCCGGACCCAGTCCTGCCACGTGTGGAGCTGGTAGGCGACGACGATCGAGCCGAGGACGGAGGTGGCGCCGAGCAGGCCGATGAGGGCGGAGACGCGGCGCTTCTCGCGGATCATCCGCTCCGTCGGCGTCAGCTTGGAGCTGGGCCGCGACCGCAGGAACGCGATGAAGAGGGCAGCCGCGGTGCCATAGATGACGGTCTTGACCAAGGTCCCGTCGACCTGAAACTCGACCAGGTAGAGCGCGAAGCCGATGCCGAGCACGAGGAGGAAGAACCCCAAGCCGATCAGCACGGCGACCCGCTCGAAACGCGGCACCTCCGGTTCGGATTGCGCGACGACCGAGGTCTCGATGGTCAACGGTGCCTGGCCCACGAACGGAGCGTAGCCCACCCTTCAGCAATTGGCAACCAATCCTTTCCAATGCGCGCTGACGGGCGCGCGCCCGCGCCCGCGCTGGCGCGCTCAGAGGTCGGCGCTGGCGGGCAGCGTGAGGAAGTCTTCGAAGTCCTCGGCGAGCGCGACCTGTTCGAACAGGTGCCTCGCGCGCGCTACGCGCGCGCGGGAGCCTCCATCAGGCGCAGCTTCGAGCAACGCGGACTCTTCGGCGTCGAGCATCCTGCGCACCATCGGCTCGCTGACCAGGTCGCCCTCCTCGGTGATGGTGCCGTTCCGGATCCACTGCCAGAGCTGGGAGCGAGAGATTTCGGCCGTGGCGGCGTCCTCCATGAGTCCGAAGATCGCGACGGCACCGCGACCGCCGATCCACGCTTCCAGATACCGCAGCCCGATGGCGACGTTGTGGCGGACGCCCTCGGTCGTGACGGAGCCGGGCGTCGCGGACACATTCAGGAGGTCGGCCTCGGTGACTTCGACGTCGTCGCGCTGACGCCAAAGCTGGTTGGGCGCGTCGCCCAGCACGGCATCAAACGCTGCCTTGGCCGTCGACACGAGATCAGGATGGGCCACCCAGGAGCCGTCGTAGCCGGCGGCGGCTTCGCGCTCCTTGTCTTCCTTGACCTTCCCGAGCGCCACCGCGTTGCGCGCCTCATCGCGGCGGTCGGGGATGAACGCTGCCATGCCGCCGATCGCAAACGCCCCACGCTTGTGGCACGTCTTCACGAGCAGCTCGGTGTAGGCGCGCATGAACGGGACGGTCATCGTCACGTCGGCGCGGTCGGGGAGCACGAACTGCTCCCCAGCGTCGCGGAAGGTCTTGATGAGGCTGAAGAGATAGTCCCAGCGGCCGGCGTTCAGACCCGCGATGTGGTGGCGCAGCGCGTAGAGAATCTCGTCCATCTCGAAGGCAGCGGTGATCGTTTCGACCAGGACGGTCGCCTTGATCGTGCCGTGCGGGATCCCGATTGCGCCCTCGGCAGCGGTGAAGATGTCGTCCCACAGTGCGGCCTCGTGGCGACTCTGGATCTTGGGAAGGTAGAAGAACGGGCCGCGTCCCGCGTCGGCCAGGTCCTTCCCGTTGCGCGCGAGGAACAGGGCGACGTCGACGATTCCAGCCACGGCCGGTCGGCCGTCGACCAGGATCCGCTGCTCGTCGAAATGCCAGCCGCGCGGACGGGGCAGGATCACCGTCGATGGCGTGCCGTCGGGCCGCAAGGCGTCGGCCGACAGCGCGTAGTTCTTGCCTTCCGGTGACGTGAACGCGATCGTCCCGCGGACGGCGTCGGCGAGGTTGACCTGCCCGCCGATCACGTTCTCCCAGTGCGGGGTGTTCGCGTCTTCGAGGTCGGCGAGCCACACCTTGGCCCCGGCGTTCAGCGCGTTGATCGCCATCTTGCGCTCGGTCGGTCCGGTGATCTCGACGCGGCGATCCAGCAGTGCTTCAGGCACCGGATCGACGGTCCAGTCGCCGGCACGAATCTCCGCCGTCTCAGGGTCGAACGCAATGGTGCCCGCCGCCGACACCGCGTCCCTGCGGCCAACTCGTGCCGCGAGCAGCTCGTCGCGGCGATCGTGGAACTGGCCGTCCAGGAGCGTGATCAACTCGAGCGCCTGCGGCGTGAGGATCTCGTCGCCCCGATCGACGGCGGGGCCGATGACGTGGATGGTGGCGGTAGGCATGAGGAGACTTCCGGGGGCCGTCAGCGCGCGGGCGCTGGCTCGGGATCGGGGTGGAGCCCGCCCGGGCCCAGGAGGAGCGTACGGAGCGAGGCGGGGATCGACGCGTCGTCGCCGGACCAGGGCCGGCCGACGAGCAGCGCGTTGGCCTGCGCCGGCGTGCAGACGCAGGCCTCGAACGCGACCTCGCGCGCGAACGGAGCGGGCAGCGAGCCGAACCAGCGTCGGCCAAGCGCGGCACGGCCTTCGCTCGTGGGGTAGCCGTAGGCGCGCAGCCGCGCCATCCCGCCGTCGGGGAACACCTCGAGCCGCAACTCGTTCGCGGCGAACTCGTCGGTCACCAAGAACCGGTGCCGGACGCCCGGCAGCACGTCGGTCTTTCGCAGGATCGTCCGCCACTCGGGAGGCTCCCCGTCGGCTCGGCGCGTGTCACGCCCGAGGACGCGGCACGCGCCGGGAGCGTTGCCCACGAAGTGCGTCAGGTCGAGTTCGAGCAGTCGCACCACACCGACCGTCGCCATCGAGAGTTCGACCCAGTCGTGGCCGCCATCGCGCCGGCGCGCCGTTTCCCAGCCCTCGCCCATGGTCCGCGCCGGGCCTGGGTCGATCAAGCGGGTCGGCGAGCCGAAGAACCCATTCGACGAGGCGGTCACGAGCCCACCGTTTTCGAGGCTGGCGAGATCGAACGGGCCGCAGTCGAGGACCCGAGGGTCGGGCAGCGGCTCGCCGTGGATGCGGAGGCGAGCGACGCCCCCGTCGGGGTAGATGCGCAGGCGCACGTGCGTGACGAGCTGGCCGTGATCATCACCTGCGTTCGTGACCCGGAAGCGGTTGTGGGCGTCGCCGACGAGGGGGCTGCGAGGCACGAGCGGTCGCCATTCGGCCGCGAGGAGCGCCTCGACATCCGGGTACCCGGGGAGCGCGCAGGCCTCGACGGAACCCTCCGGTGGGAAGTTCCCGATGAAGTGCGAGGTGTCGATGTCGACGCCGCGCACGAGCCCCGGGACGCCGAGCCGCACGATCGCTTCGTCGTGGCCCGGCTTGCGTCGACGCCGCGTTTCCCAGCCGTCGTACACCTGCCCGCGCGCCCCGAACGTCGCCGGGCTGAAGCGTGGCTCGGCCGCCGTGATGAGGTTGTCGCGCGACGCAAAGAGTTCATCGTTGGCCCACGGCACCGAGCCGCCGAGTGGCCGGGCGGCGAGGTCGGGGAGGATGTCGAACGGGTCGCTCATGGGCACGAGGTCGTCGGGGTTGAGGCTGCAGGACCGGTTGGCTGATGGGTTGCGGGGTCTCGCATCAGCCAGGTGCCGTGGGGCGCGGCCGGATCCACGAGGGCGCCGCGCAGCCAGGTGCGCCGCACGACGCCGTGGAGCTCCCGGCCTTCGTAGGGCGTTTGATGGTGGCGGTGGAGCAGCGCGGCGCCGTCGACGGTGAAGGTCGCGTCTGGGGCGAGGGCCACGAGGTCGGCGTCGCAGCCGACGGCAATGGTTCCTTTGCCCGGGAGCCCCGCGAGCGCCGCCGGCCCGCTGCTCATCCAATCGACGACCTGGCCGAGCGGCACCCCGCGGCCGCGCGCGGCCGTCCACGTGACGGGGAGCGACACCTGAATCGACGAGATCCCACCCCAGTCCGTCGCAAGGTTGCCCGTCGCCTTGAGGGCCCACGGCGCCGGTGAGTGATCCGACGCAACCATCGACAGCGTGCCGTCCGTCAGTCCGGCCCAGAGTGCGTCCTGATGATGGCGCCCACGAATCGGCGGCAGGCACTTGAAGCGCGGGTCGGCATCGGGAATCTCCTCGGCGGCGAGCGCGAGATAGTGCGGGCAGGTCTCGCCGCTGATGGCGATCCCGGCAGCCTGGGCGACGCGCAGCGCCTCGACGGCCTCGGCCGCAGACACGTGGACCACGTGCACGCGCGCGCCCGTCTCAGCACTGAGTGCAGCGAGCCGCTCGATCGCGCGGACCTCGCACGCTGGTGGGCGCGATCGGACGAGATCCAGGTAGCGCGTGGCCGAGGGCGGGGGTGCGGCGGCGGCTTCGGCAGCATCCTCGGCGTGCACGAGCAGCGGCACCCCGGCGGCCGCGCAGGCTTGCATGGCAGTTCGAAGTCCCTGATCGGTCTCCAAGGCGTGGAACCAATCGATGCCCGGATCGATCATGAAGGCCTTCAGCCCGTGCACGCCGGCGCCAAGGAGCGCCGGCAGCTCGCCCAGCTGGTCGGGCACGGCCCCGCCCCACATGCCCACGTCCACCGCAGGGACGGCGCAGGCGTCGCGTTTGTCGCGCACGGCAGCGGGCGTCACGGTCGCCGGAATGCAGTTGAGCGGCATGTCGACGACGGTCGTGATTCCGCCGGCCGCCGCGGCCGCGGTCAGCGAGGGGAGTCCCTCCCAGTCGGTGTGGCCGGGGTCGTTGCCATGGACGTGCGTGTCGACCAGGCCTGGGATGAGGACCTCGTCGGGCGCGAGGGTCACGACCGCCAGCGCCTCGGGCTGTGCCGCCCGCGGGGCTGGCGCGCGCCCGTCCGGCAGGGCGTGGATCTCGCTGATGCGCCCGCCACGGACGGCGATCATCGCGGCACGCTCGCCGTCCGGCAGCACGACGCGCTGCGCGACGATCAGGAGGTCTGCGGGCGTGGGTGGGTGGACGGGCAAAGAGCAGGGCCGGCGAAGGACAGGAGTCGCCGCGCAAATGCGGATGGGTGAACTCAGGGCCTAGTGTCGCCGTCGCTACGACGCAATCGTTTGTCCCGCTGTCGCATCTCGCGGGGGACGGGCTGTGACGCCGGGCCAACGCCGGCTCGAAACAGGACGCGCCGTGTCGGAATCCGGGGTACGTCGGCGAACGTTCGTGTGATTCTCGTCGGTTGTCCTCGCACCGCGGCGTCAAAACACCGATCATGTGGTCGATGGCGCTTCTCAAACGCAGCCCGGTGCCTGATCCGGCACCGACCGCGACGCCGTCCCAGTCCGTCCTCACGCGGTCCGAGGTCGCCCTCGTTCCGGCCCTCGTGATCTCGTTCGGTGCGTTCGCGCTCGCGGTCAGTCAGGCGCTGCGCCCCGCGGGCCAGATGGTCAGCGCGCATGCCGATTCGATGTTCGTGCCGTTCGCGATCCTGTCGGGCGTCGTCGCTGGAGCCTTGGCCCTGGTCATTCACCGCACGACGTTGATGCAGCGCGAAGGTGCCGTCTGGATCTACGTCGCCGGCGCCGCCGCGCTGATGTTCGCGCTCTCGCTCGGCGCCCTCCTGGATTCCGGCCTGGCCACCGTCGCGCTTGGCAGCGTGATGCTCGTGTCGTTCTACATCGGGTTCGTCTTCCCGTACCGGATCGCGCGCGCCTCCCTGCTGGTCCTGCTCCTCGTGCTCGGCGGCCTACAGGCAGCGGTCCCCGAAGCCGACGGGATCGAGGCGCTGTCGACCCTCGCGCTGGCGATCAGTGGCTGGCTGCTGGGTCGCATCCCGCGCATGGGGCACCGGATCGCGTCGCGCCACGCGCTGGTGCTGTCGCGTAGTGACGTCCTCACGAAGGTGCTCAACCGTCGCGGATTCATCGAGGAGTTCGCGCATGAGCTGCGCGTCGGTGCGGCGGAAGGGAGCCCAATCGCGCTGATCGTCATCGATCTCAACGGATTCAAGCTGATCAACGATCGCCAGGGCCACGCGGCCGGCGACGAAATGCTGGCTTGGGTCGCGTCGCGTGTGGCCTCGTTGCTCCCGGCGCGGGCGATCTTCGGGCGGATGGGCGGCGACGAGTTCGCGGCCGCGCTGCCCGGCATTTCGGAGATCTCCGCGGAGGCGCTGGCGAAGTCGCTGCATGCCGCGCTGGCCGAGCGGATCGGCGCGTCGATTGGCGTGGCGGCCCAGCCCACCGGCGCGGCGGGCGTCGATGAACTGTTCCGCGTGGCCGACGTCGGCCTCTACGCGGCGAAGGCCGATCCGACTCGGCGGGTTCAGGTTCGCGAGGTACCGGCATCCACCGAGCCGATCGAGCCGGATGCGGCTGCGCCGCCCTACACGTATGCGCGCCTGCGGGCCGGAAAGGGCCCCCGGGAGCGGTCCGACACCGACCTGCGCTTCGACGGCCAGTGGGTGCTCGCCGGGTATGTCGCGATCGCACTCTCGGGACTCGTGTTCGTCGCCAGTACGTGGGCGTGGGGTGGCGACACGTTCTTCGAGGAACTGATCCGGTACGGCGGCGCGCCGTGGGTGCTGCTGAACCTCGGGCTCGGCGTTGGCTATCGCAACCGTCCGATCGACACCGGCAGGCCGCTGACCCTGCCGATTTGGGCTTCGTCGGTCCTGGTCGGCGTCGGTGTGGGCACGGCGTGCTTGTCGACGGGTGATGGTGCCGCGTCGCCCATCCTGGCCGGCCTCTATCTGAAGCTGATCTTCGACGCCGCGACCTTCGAGCGCAGAGATGCCGCCAAACTCTCCTCCGTCATCGTCGGCTTCTGGCTCCTGGTGCTCGTCCTCGGCCCGGCCGATGCGCTCTGGGTGGTGCCGTTCCAGCTCGTCATGCTCGTCGGCGCGTTCCGGTTGGGGCTGATCGGTCGCCACGCGTTTGAGTCGGCGACGCGTGCTCGGATGCAGCTGGCGCTCACCGATCCCCTCACCGGCCTGCTGAACCGTCGCGGGTTCATGCGCCGCGCCGACCGGATCGTGTCCGAGGCTCAGGCAGGGCCGCTTGCCCCGGTCGTGATCGCGCTCGACCTCGACGACTTCAAGACGATCAATGACACCCGAGGCCATGCCGTCGGCGATGCGCTCCTCCGCGACGTCGCGACAGCCTGCGCGGCCGTCCTCGGCGACGAGTTCGCGCTGGGGCGCGTCGGTGGCGACGAGTTCGTGGCGATCGCGCCGGCCATGTCGAACGAGGACCTGGGCGACCTGATCGAGGCGCTGGACGAGCGCCTCGAAACGGTCGTGGCCGCGTCGGTCGGCAGCGGCGTCTACGGCCCCGATGGCGTCGAACTCGACCAGCTCCTGCAAGTCGCTGACCACCGCGCCTACGCCATCAAGCAGGAGCGAGCGTCCCAGCAGCCGGGCGACGCGTCCGTCGCGGCCCCGACCGGCCCCGGGTATGAGGGGCCCGAGCGCCGCCGTCCGCGGGGCGACCGCCGTCTGCGGGATCGCGACTTCTAGCGGCCTCAAAGGTCCTTCGGCGACGGGCGACGGGCGACGGGCGACGGGCGATGGGCGATGGGCGCTTGGTGCGTCGCGCCGATGACGCGCGGACCGTGCGCCGACCTCGGTGAGGCAATTTGCTCCAAATGGCCAAGGCGGGCGCTCCGCAGGTCGGAGATGATCCGACGATGGGACACCGTGGCAATCGGATACCTGGGTGACGTGGCTCTCCGGACCGTTGCCCGATCTGTTCGAGGCGGGCGCCAAGGCGTCGATGATGTACGCGACGGCGTGGGCCCTGCTGCGGCTCGGAGAGCGACGGACCCTTGCGCAGTTCACGCTGATTGACGTGGTCGCGGCGGTGGCGGTCGGTGCGATCGTCGGGCGGTCGGCGATCGCCCGGGACCAGACCTACGCGGAAGGTGCGATTGCGCTCGTCGCGTTGCTGCTCACGCACCACGCGGCGAGCCGGCTCCGGTTGCGGCCACTGATCTCGCGGTTCACCGACCATCCCGTTCGCGTGTTGGTGGCCGATGGGGTCCTCCGCGAAGCCGAACTGCGGCGATCCGGCGTGACGGAGACCGACCTCTACAGCGAGCTGCGCCTGCACGGGGTGTTCACGCTCGCCGACGTGCGGTTCGTGCTCTACGAACCTCGCGGTGGGCTCACCGTGGTGCCGGTGAGTGAGGGTCCGATTCCCGAACTCGTGCAGGCCGGGTTGGGCGCAGCTCGATACCCCGCGACGGGGCCGCCAGAGGCGAAGCCTGCGGAGAGCCAGCCCGCGGACGTCTGATCCTCGATCGGGGCGGCAGCGTGCCCACCGCCACCGCCACCGCCACGTCGTGGTGGAAGCCGCCGCGTCGAGCGCTCAGGACGCGTCGAGCTTGCCGGAGAGACTCCGATGGATGAGCTCGCTGGGCTCGTTGAGGCCGACGATCTCGACCGCCTTGCCCTGCCGCTGGTACTTGTGCGAGATGGCGTCCAGGGCCGCGACGGCCGAGGCGTCCCACACGTGAGCGTCGCTCATGTCGATCACGATCTGGGCCGGGTCTTCCGGGTGGTGGAACGCGTCGGTGAGTTCCTCGTTCGAGGCGAAGAACAGCTCGCCCCTCACCGTGTACCGCGCGGTCTGCTCGTCGCTTGAGAGCTGCCGGTCCACGTCGAGCAGGTGCGCGACGCGCCGCGAGAACACAGCCATCGTGACCAGCACGCCGACGCCGACGCCGAGCGCGAGGTTGTTCGTTGCGACCGTGACGGCGACGGTCGACAGCATCACCACGGTCTCCCCGATCGGCATCCGCTTGAGCGTCGCCGGGTGGATGCTGTGCCAGTCGAAGGTGGCGTAGCTCACGAACACCATCACGGCGGCCAGCGCGGTCATCGGGATCACCGCGACGACGGGCCCGAGCGCCAGGATCAGGAAGAGGAGGAAGGCGCCAGCGGCGAACGTCGAGATCCGGGTTCGTGCGCCACTTACGCGCACGTTGATCATCGTTTGGCCGATCATCGCGCAGCCGGCCATGCCGCCGAACGCGCCGGTCACGACGTTGGCGATGCCTTGGCCGCGCGCTTCGCGGGCCTTGTCCGACGAGGTGTCGGTGATGTCGTCGACCAGGCGCGCCGTCATGAGCGACTCGAGCAGGCCGACGATCGCGAGCGTGAGCGAATACGGCGCGATGATCTTCAGCGTCTCGAGGTTGAACGGCACCGAGGGCAGCCCGAGCAGCGGGAACGCGCTCGGGAGTTCGCCTTCGTCGCCGACGTTCGGGAGGGTGAGTCCGACCGCCACGGCGATGGCGGTGAGCAGCACAATCGCTACGAGCGGCGAGGGCACCACGGTGGTGAACCGCGGAAGGATGATGATCAGCGCGAATCCCGCTGCTACGAACACATAGCCGGTCAACCCAGCGCCCGTGATGTGCTCGATCTGGGCAAGGAAGATGAGGATCGCAAGGGCGTTGACGAATCCGGTCATCACTGACTGCGGCACGAACCGCATGAGGCGCGCGGCCCCGACGCTCCCGAGGGCGATCTGGAACAGGCCCGCCAGGATGGTCGCGGCAAGCAGGTACTCCACGCCGTGGTCCTTCACCAGCGTGATCACCACGAGCGCCATGGCGGCCGTCGCAGCGGAGATCATCGCCGGCCGCCCGCCGACGATCGCGATCGTGACGGCCATCGTGAACGACGCGTAGAGGCCCACGCGCGGATCGACCCCCGCGATGATCGAGAACGAGATTGCCTCCGGGATCAGTGCGAGGGCAACGACGAGGCCGGCGAGGAGCTCCACGCGGAGTGTCGAGGCATCCGGCAGTCGGCGGCGGGTCTGGGACGCGGGCGCCGCAGTGTGGTCTGGCATCGCCGAGTCACCCTAGGGATCGCGCGGGTGATGGGCCGGCCCCGAGGCGTGGCCGAGCGCCAGGTCGTATTCGCCTGGTCAGGCGCGATCAGCTGCGCGGCGCCCGATGGCCGTCGGCAGCGGCGCCGACACCCAGGTTTCGGCAATCCGACCGCCCGAGAGGCGCCAACGCGTGACCTGCTGGTCCCACGTCTCGGCGGGGCCGAGCCTCGTTGGCCCGCCGGTCACGCTCCGGGTCCACACGATGTCGCCAGCCTCGGGATCGACGACCGCGATCTCCGGCAGGACCGAGTACGGCTTGAAGAGCTGGCCAAAGCTCTTGAGTTGTTTGCGCAGGCGTTCGGAGCCGGTGTTCGTTCGCCCCGACCAGTGATGCTGGGCGCAGTCGCTGGCCAGGAACGTCGCCGCCTGGTCGGTGTCGCCGCGGTTGATCGCGGCGATCATCGCCAGGACGGGATGATCCGGTGGCAGGGTGCGGGCCGACGCGATCCACTTGGTGCACGAGCCGCACCAGCCCGACGCATCTCGCTTGGTGGCATGGCAGCGGGGGCAGGCCGACACCCTCTTGAACCGCTCCATGACGATCGGAAGCGCGATGCCTTTGCTGGCCCCGCGGGTGGTGCTCAGGGTCCGGCGTTCGCGGATCAGGAGCATGACGCCCAAGGCCGCGCCCGCGACGGCGACGATGGCGGCGAGTCCTTGGAATGCCGTGCTGCTGGACTGGCCCGCCAAGCCGACCGCGCCGAGCGCGACCGAGAACGGCACGATGGACAGGACCCCTGCCAGATGGGCTCGGCGAGCCCGGCCGCGGAACTCCGAGGTGAGCGGCTCGACCGTGAGGTCGGCGAGGGAGAAGGTCTGGTTCGTCACTCCCTCTAGGTCGGCAGAGGACCGTCGAGCCTGAGCGTCGGCGCGCCACCTGGCGGAATGTCCGAGCCGTTAGATGATCGGCCGGAACGACCAGCTCTCGACGATGCGGTCGCCCTCGAGCTGGCAGCGGAACACCTGTCGGCTCTGCAGCGGGGTGCCGAGAAGTCGCAGCCGGCCGGTCCCGAGAATGCGCAGCCACACGACGCTCGGATGCCCCGGATCGGGCACGGCGATCTCCACGCTCGCCGCGTACTCCGGGAAGAGCGTGAACAGGCGACGCAGGAAGGTCTCCTGGATGAAGAGGTCGCGGCTCGGCGAGCGCTTGCACCATTGGTGATCGAGGTAGCAGTCGTCGAGCCAACCGAGCGCTGCGTGGGTGTCGTGCCGGCTGAGTGCCTCGGTGAGCTGTCGCGCGGGGTGGCTCGACGGCAGCCAGCCGTGGCGAAGCGTGCTCCAGCAGGATTCGCACCAGCCAGAGTCGCCGCGCACGTACACCGCGCAGCGTGGGCAGGGCGCGTCGTGCGTCGGCCGCTGGAGCAGCGGAGCGACGCCGGCTCCCTGGATGCGGACGACCGCCACCACGCCGCGCACCAGCAGCACGACGCCGAGCGCCACCCCGGCGCCAGCACCGATCCCAAGCAGCGAAGCGGCGGCCTCTCGCTCCCCGGCGACCTTCCACGTGGCGACGCTCGTGACGAGCACGAACACCCCGAGCATGAGCGTCCCCCACGCGCGGTCCCACTCATCCGCGCTGATCGAGAAGAGCCGCATCGCTCGTAGTGTCGGCGATTCGCCGGCCACGACGCCACCCCGCGGCGCTCAGCCCGGCGTGAACGGCCATTTGTTGTCGTCGGGGCGACAGATTTTGGCCGCTCACCGCCGGTCGGGGCGTGAACGGCCATTTGTTGTCGTTGGGGCGACAGATTTTGGCCGCTCACCGTCGGTCGGGGCGCCAGCTTGCCGATAGCGTGAAGACCGGATGCGTTTTCCTTCGATCTCAGTTCGTGCCCGAATCAGCCTCGCGGCGTGCGCCGTCGTCGCCTCCGCGGGGTGGACGGCGGTACCGGCCTCGGCCGCGCCGACGGCCACGAATCAGGCCGGCACCGCGACCTTCACCGATCCCGATGGCGCGGTCGACGGCCTGTCGGTGACGCTGAACCAGGTGCAGGGCGCAAGCGTGGACCCGCAAGGCTGGAACGTCGCGTTCTTTCAATTCGCACCGGAAGTCGTGCCTGGCTCAGGCTGCCAGCCCGGGCTCGTCGGGGTGCTCTGCCCGTTCGGCGCCAGCTCGCCCTCCGGCATCAACGTCGACCTGGGCGGCGGCGACGATCAGGTCACCCTGGAAGTGACCGAGAGCGCCGCGGCCACGCCCGCCGCGATCACGCTGGCCGGCGGCGCCGGCAACGACCGCATCTCCACGATCCGTGCCAAGGCCACGCTCGACGGCGGCGCCGGCGACGACGTCCTGCTGCCCGACGAGATCCGCCCGATCGTCGCCGCGCCCGGAGCGACGCCGGGTGGCGTGATCCGGGGCGGCGCCGGCCAGGACACGGTGGCATACGAAACGAGCCCCGAAGCGGTGAACGTGTCGCTCGACGGCATCGCGAACGACGGCCGCGCGGGCGAGAAAGACAACGTCGCCACCGACGTGGAACACATCACCGGCCCGGCCAAGGGCAGTGTCCTGACCGGCGGAACGGCCGACAACACGCTCACCGGCGGTGCCGGTAATGACACCCTCGACGGGCTCGCCGGCGACGACACGCTCAGCGGCAACGCGGGCAACGACGAATTCAACGCGGTCGATGGCGTGGGCGACGACACCGTGACCTGCGGCGACGGCGACGACCTCGTGTTTGCGGACTTCGGCGACACCGTCGAGGCCGGCGTGTGCGAGACCGTCGCGTGGGCTCCGGCCCTCTCGTCGAAGTCACTGCGGTACAAGAACGGCCGGATTCGGATCGGCCTCAAATGCCCAGCGACCGCTGAGGGTTGCCTCGGCACGGTGATCCTGCGGACCAAGGCGGCGAAGCCGGCGACGATCGCGAAGGCGCGCTACGCCATCAAGCGCGGCAAGAAGACCACGGTGTCGCTCAAGGCCACCAAAGCCGGACGCACCGCGCTCAAGAAGAAGGCGATCACTGCCACGGCGCTGATCGCGCTCGACGGCGGCCCGGCCCCGATCGGGCCGTCGATCAAGATTCGTCGCTGAACGCGCCGTTGCCAAGATCTGCAAGACCCAGCGCCTGGCGCCGGCGGTCACTTGCGTTCGCTCAGACGATGCGGCGGCCGGCCATCGCCTGAAGGGACGGCACATCGGCGCCCGTGAGCGTCGCGATCTCGACGGGGTCCGCGGCGCCGCAGCTCAGGGCGCGAAGCACGTCGGCGGCCAGCGCCTGCGCCGTTGCCGGCTCGTCGACCGTCGCCTGCGTGAGGTCCTTGGCGAGGTACGTCCGCAGGCGCGTGGTCGCGTCTGGCAGCCGCCGGCGCAGCGACACGATCGTGACGAGGTGGCGCGTCACGAGCTGCGCCGGATGCAGGTCCCACCCTTGGCGGATGCCGTCGGCGAGCGCGCCCGCGACGAGGTCCGCGTGCACCTTCCAGTGCGCGTGGACCGTGGCGGTGTCGCCCACGGGAAGCTTGTTCGTGGACCCATCGCTCACCTCGATCCCGGTCTGTGCGGCGGCGAGCCGCATCACGGCCTTGGCCGTCTGCGCGACCGGGTGGTCGGCGCGCTGATGCTCGGCGCTCACGCCCAGCGCGGCGCTGTAGTCATAGGTGCCGTAGTGCAGGCCGGTCACCCGTCCCTCACCGGCGTCGATCATCGGCGGCAGCGAGGCATGGCCCTCGGCGCTCAGGATTGTCTGCGGCGTCTCGACCTGGATCTCGAACTTCAGCGTTCCGGGCGCAAGCTGGTGCGCCTGCTCCAAGGCGCCGAGGAGCACCACGTATACCCGCACCTGGTCGACGTGCACGACCTTCGGCAGGGTCACGACGAAGCCGTCCGGAAGGCGACCCGTTTCCGCCAGGAGCCGGCCGAGGAGGCGGTCGAGCGTGCGGACCGCTCGGTGCCGGGTCGCGGACTCCAGGCTCCGGTGCCGGATGCCGAGCCGGCGCGGCGCGTTCGCGGCGGAGGCTTCGGCGATCAGCACCGCTGCCGCACGGTCGGTGTGGGCGTCCTCTTCGTCATCGGAGTGGGGCCCGTAGCCGTCCTCAAGGTCGATCCGGAGGTCCTGGATCGGGGCGTCGCTCAGCGCGCGGAGCAGGAGCGGCCAGGCATCCTCGACCTCGGCCGCGGCGAGGCCGACCGCTCCGGCGAGCACGGCGGGCGTCGGCGCGTGCTCGCTGAGCGCGCCCAGGGCAAGGTGTCCCCATGTCTCGCACAGTCCGGGCCTCGCCAGGTGCGCCGGCACGTACACCGTGTGGGACGGCTGATCCAGCAGCGCTCCGCCCGGCCAGCGCTGGGCCATCCACTGATCGAGCGGGGCGAGGGCCTCATCGACGGCGCGCAGCGCGCCCTCAGGCAGGCGACCGGGGCCAGGCATCACGAGGCGGGCGCGGTGGCGACGGCCGGGTGCGGCTGTGCGGGCAGCGGTGTGGCACTCGAGCCGCGCACGATGAGCTGTGGGGTGAGCCGGTGCGACTGGGGCGTTCCGCCCTCGATCGCGTCAAGCAGGGCCAGGGTCGCCAGGCGCCCGAGTTCCTCTTGCGGCGCGCGCACCGAGGTGAGATCGAGGGCCTCGGCCGCGAGGACATCGTTGAACCCAACGGTGGCCACGTCGAGGCCTGGGCGTAGCCCGGCGGCGCGCAGCGCGCTCGTCGCGCCGAACGCGGCAAAGTCGCTGGCGCAAAACACGGCGGTGAGATCGGGGCAGCGACGGAGCAGGGTTCCCATGCCGGCGCGGCCGGTCTCCACGACGAGGCCGCCCGGCTCGACCATCTCGTCGGGAAGCTCGACGCCAGCGGCCGCCAGGCCCGCACGGAAGCCTCGGGCTCGGCCGCGCGACGCGCCGGAGTACTCCGGGCCACTGAGCAGGGCGATCCTTGTATGGCCCTGAGCGACCAGGTGCTCGGCGACGAGTCGCCCGCCCGCGTCGTCGTCGACGATCACCGACGGATGCGTGCCAGAGGCCGTACCACGCATCACGAGCACGTAGGGCACGCCCAGCGTCGAGATCCAGTCAGCGTAGGCGCCGTCGTCGTGGGCGTCGGCGATGATCAGGCCGTCGACGCGACGCGACAGCAGGAGCTCCACGCGCTGGCGCTGGGTCGCGGGGTCATCGCGCGTGGACGCCACGAGGACGTCGTAGCCATGGTCAACGGCGATGCGGTCGACCTCCTCGTAGATGATCGCCTGGACGAAGTCGGTCAGCGCGTGCGCAACCATCCCGATCGCGTGTGACCGTTGCGTGCGGAGACTCGCCGCGACGGGGT
Source organism: Solirubrobacteraceae bacterium (assembly GCA_032119595.1). GTDB lineage: Bacteria > Actinomycetota > Thermoleophilia > Solirubrobacterales > Solirubrobacteraceae > JAGIBJ01. The sequence goes on from JAUMBQ010000006.1 coordinate 1,549,206, forward strand.
CGCGGCGGTAGCCGATCTCGTTGGCGGCCGCGTGCACGAGCGTGGCGGTCTCGTCGCTCTCGGCCGAGCGCCGCAGGGCGCGCGAGATGGTCGACACATGCAGGCCGGTGCGCTCGGAGAGCGTGCGCAGCGTGGGCCGAGCCGGGGCGCTTGCGGGGTCGAGTGGGGGCGGGTCGAGCATGGCGGGAAGGCGCCTAGCGTGACACGTTCGGCCCTCGCTCGCGAGGGGATGCGAGCGACCGCACGGAATCGATTGCGCGGCCCCGGAACTCCCACTCCGACGGAGCACGACCAATGGCCTGGTGTTGACCATGACCGACGTTCCGTCCGAGCCGGCCGGCGAGCCGCTCGTGGTCACGTTCGTCGAGGTCGAGGGCGGCACCGAGATGACGCTCGTCCAGGCTCGCCACGGCTTCACCGATGAGCACCTCGAAGCGACGGCCCATGGGTACGCCGGCTTCTTCGACGTGATGGAGCGCCTCGTCGCTGGCTGAGACTGTCGCCGTCAGGTGGACGCGGGGGCGTGGAGCGCTGCCCGCGCCGCGACGACGACGGCCTCCGTCAAGCGGTCGAGCGACCGGGTGCGCAGGCGCCACTGCTGCCAGTACAGCGGCACGTCGATGTGGCCGCCCGGGTTGAGGTCGACGAGTCGGTCGGGATCGCCGGGGGCCGGGAGCTGGAGTTCGTCGAGCATGCCCCAGCCCAGGCCAAGGTGGATCGCGGCGGCGAAGTCCGTCGACGAGGGGATCATGTGCGATGGCGGCGCCGGTGGTGTCGTGCCGGGCTCCGTTTGGTTGCGGATGAAGGCGTGTTGGAGCGGGTCATCGCGATCGAAGACGAGCACCGGCGCTCGGCGCAGGGCGTCGTTCGTGACGCCGTCCGGGAACCAGCGCTTGGCAAAGGCGGGGGCGGTGACGGGGAGGTAGCGCATGCTCCCGAGCGGGGTCACGATGCAGCCAGCGACGGGCCGAGCGTCCGTCGTGACGGCGGCTACCGCGGTGCCGTCACGGAGCAGGTCGCTCGTGCGGCCTTCGTCCTGGCGGAGCACGTGGAATGACGTATCGCTCGCCAGTGGGGCGAGGACCGGCAGGAACCACGTCGACAGCGAGTCGGCGTTGACGGCGATCGTGAGCGTCGGCCTGGGCCGTTCGTCGACCGTGCCTGATGCGCCCTCGGGGTCGCGGTCGCCGTGCAGGTCGGAGGCGGCGTCGGCGGTCAGCAGCTCGACCTGTCGGGCGAGCAAGAGCACAGGCTGACCAGACGGGGTGACGCGCACCGGCTTGCTGCGCACGAGAAGCACCCGACCGGCCGTGCGCTCGAGCGCACCGATTCGCTGGCTGATCGCGGACGGCGTCACGTGGAGCGCACGCGCCGCGCCCTCGAACGTGCCTTCCGAGACGGCCGCCGCCAGGGCTCGAAGTTGATGAAGCTCAAACTCCACATCAGGCAGACTAATGATTCACGAGAACCATGAACTGGACTGAAGTCGCGACAGCATCGACACTGTCCCGGTGCTCGGTCTGGATCTCTTCGCGCTGCTGGCCGGCGCTGCCTTCGGGCTCTCGCTGATCGTCGCGATCGGCGCGCAGAACGCATACGTCTTGCGGCAAGGGCTGCGCGGTGAGCACGTGTGGCTCGTCGTGGCCGTGTGCGCGCTGTCGGACATCGCGCTGATCGTCGCCGGGGTGGCCGGGGCCGGTGCCGTGTTCGAGCGCGCGCCGGGGCTCGCCCAAGCCGTGCGGATCGGCGGAGCGATCTTCCTGCTGGCCTACGCGGCGCTTGCGGTTCGCCGGTCGCTCCGGCCCGCGAATCTCGACCCCGCGGAGGGTGGCGGCCCGGCGAGCGTCGGCGTCGTCCTCACGACGGTCCTCGCGCTCACGTGGCTGAACCCCCACGTCTACCTGGACACCGTCGTCCTGCTTGGCTCCGTGGCGGGGACGCACGGCGACGCGCGGTGGTCGTTTGCGGCCGGGGCGGCGCTCGCGAGCTGCCTTTGGTTCACGACGCTCGGGCGCGGCGCAGCGCTGCTGCGCCCCCTCTTCGCCAAGCCCGCGGCCTGGCGGGTCCTCGACGGACTTGTCGCCGTCGTGATGGCGGCGCTTGCAGTCACGCTCGTTGCCGGCGCCTGAGGGCGCGGCGGGTGACCGATGGGCGGCTTGCGTGTCTCCCGCGCTCGCGACGCCGGGAACGCTGAGTCGGGCTCCCTGGTCTGAACTTGGTTCGGTGTTGACGCCAGAGTGGCACGGCGAACAGGGTATTGCTCACACAAGAAGCTGGATCATTGTCCAGTAATCGCGAGTCTACCCGGACTGGTAATCGCACTTACACTCAGTAGTCAGCCCTGAGGGTCAGGAGAACGGGCGGTTATTCTGGTTACCGCAGGATGCGGTCGGCGCGGCTCGTTTGCGCGCCGATGCCGAGGGTCCCGGCCCTTGTTCACTGAGAAGATCGATTACCAAAACGCACTTCCACAAACCGTTCACCCGGGCGCTACGTTGACGAGGCGACTGCCTCGTTCAACCGTTGGAAGGTCATGTCGGTCCTCACTTTTCCTGTCGAAGCTGGTACCCGCGGACTCCGTCGTGAGCTGCTGCACCACCTCGTTGAAAGCCGGTACGCGGCGGCCTTGGCCGGCAGCCCGGCGTGGGCCGTGCGCTCGTTCGCGCAGATCCATGAATCCGTTGGGCACGCCTGCGCCCCGACCACGGAGCACACGCGCGAGGCGTTGCTTGCCCTCACGTCGCTCGGGCTGATCGAGTCCGTCGACGCCGCCGCAGGCTCCGCACGGTGGCGCGCGACGCCGGCCGGCGTTCGCGTCATCGATCGCTCGCACGAGTACGCGGAGATGCGCGCCGCCTAGCGCCTTCCGGGCGCGCCCTGAAGCGTGTCCTCCCATCGTCGAGCGCCCACGGACCGCGCGAAAAGCGAACGCGTGCGCGTCGCTGTAAAGAACGCTAGGTGGTAGCGAGCGCCTTGCGGTCGTGCCGTTCCAAGGCGATGGAGGCGGTGAGGAAGGCCAAGCCGCCAGCGGCCAGGCCGACGCCGACCCAGCTTGGCGCCGCCCACGTTCCGGTCGCGGTGTAGGCCATGCCCGCCAGCCATGGCCCGAGGGCGTTGGCGGTGTTGAAGGAGGCGTGGTTCATGGTCGCCGCGAGCGTTTGCGCGTCGCCGGCGACATCCATGAGTCGGGTCTGTAGGGCCGGCCCGAGGAGCAGGACGTTGCCGAGGAGGAAGACGCCCGCGCCGGCGGTGTACGCGTTGAGCGACGCCACGGAGAAGAGCGCGAGCGCGAACCCGAAGGCGAGCAGTCCGCCGAAGAGCGTTCCGATCAGATTGCGGTCGATCAGTCGCCCGCCGATCAGGTTGCCGCACACCATCCCGGCGCCAAACAGCACGAGGTACACCGGCACGATGCTCTCGGCGACGCCGGCTCGCTCGGTGAGCGTCGGCGCGATGTAGCTGTAGACGGAGAACATGCCGCCGAAGCCGATCGCTCCCACCCCGAGCGTGAGCAGCACCTGCGGCCGGCGAAGCGCCCCGAGTTCGCCCTTCATGGTCGCGCCGGGCTGCGCTGGCGTCGCCGGAACGAAGCGCAGGATCGACGCGATCGTCGCGACGCCGATCACCGCCACGAACACGAACACGCTTCGCCAACCCAGCGCGTGGCCCATGGCGGTCGCCACAGGCACGAGTGCGACGTTGGCAATGCTGAGCCCGAGCATCACGCGGGTGATTGCCCAGGCGCGCCGATGCAAGGGCACGAGTGCAGCGGCCGCCAGCGAGGCGACCCCGAAGAACGCGCCGTGCGGCAAGCCGCTCAGGAAGCGGGCTCCCAACAGCGTTCCGTACGACGGGGCGGCGGCGCTCAGCAGGTTTCCGGCGACGTACAGCGCCATCAGGATCACCAGCAGCCGTCGGCGCGGCAATTTGGAGCACAGGACGGCGATCACCGGCGCCCCGACCACGACCCCGATCGCGTACGCGCTGATCACATGGCCGGTCGTCGTGACCGGCTGGTCGATCCCCGCTGCGACGTCGGGCAGCAGGCCCATGGGGACGAACTCGCCGGTGCCGATGCCCAGGCCGCCCATCGCGAGTGCCAGCAGCGCGAGTCCGAGGCCGCGCGGTGGGATCGGCCGAGGTTCATCCCCGTTCGCGCTCTGCAGGAGCGGGACCGCGGTTCGGTTGCCCACGCTGGAGAGGGCCGCTACGGGAGGCGCCGCGCTGCTTGCGGCGTCGAACGTGCGGGGCGAACTCACCGCCCCAACGCTAGGGATCTCAGGCGAATCTGGTGTGTGCGTTCGGTGTCGAGCGGCGGCCCGGCGCGCACACGCTGGACCCGAACAAACTCACAGCCGGCGGGGCAGTAGGGACGACAGAATCTGCTGGTCGCGCTCTTCGCGCCCCGCGTGGAGCGCATCGAGCACGGTGTCGACGGTGGTGATCGCCTCCGAGACGGGCCCGACCGCGATCTCAAGGTATGCCCCGAAGGGCATTTCAGCGATGTTGTCGGCCCAAGGCCCCTGCTCGTCGCGCCATCGATAGAACCGCACGGAGCATTCGTTCGGGAACTCCACGCCGTCGTCCTCCCAACCAAACGACACTGCGTGAGCATGACTCTCGCGCCGCAACTCGGCGGTCGTCGCGTACTGCACCAGGATCCGGAATTCGAAGGTCGGATGGGCGGCCAGCAAGGTTGAAGCGAGTCGGTCGACATACGCCCAGGCTTGGGCTAGAAGCTCTCCAGCCGTAGGCGCGGCGAGATGGTCTTCCAGGTGGACGTGGTTGCTCGACGCTTCGATGTTCGTCTCGTCGGTGGCCTGGTCGAGTTCAGCTGCTCGGCTGGCGTCGCCTGCGAATGCGGACAGGACAACGCAGCCGCTGACGAGGGAGAGACCTGCGTCAAGGAGTGCTTCGAGGGTCGGGGCGAGCTGGGTCTCGACCGGCCCGAGGGGCGGGTCGAGCTGGCTCATCGCCGGATTGATCTGCGCGACGCGATACTCGACCGAGGGCATGGCGCCAGTGTGCAGCGTGGCGAGCGCCTCGGCAACAAGCACGGCCGGGAACCCGCCGCGCGAGCTACAGGACCTCTTCGCAGCTCCGGGCTCGGTCCTTGCCGCGATCCATGTAGATGCGGTCGTAGCCGGGGCCGCAGTCGACGGTTTCGGCGGTGCCGTCGATCGAGATGATGGTGTCGTTGCCGCCGCCTCCGAAGATGCGGTCCTTGCCTTTGGCGCCGGTGATGATGTCGCGCCCGGCGCCGCCGATGAGGGTGTCGCGGCCGGCCTGGCCCCAGATCACGTCGTCGCCCGCGCCCGCATCGACGTAGTCGTTGCCGGTGCCCGCGAAGAGGCGGTCGTCGCCGTCGCCGCCGAAGAGGCGATCGCTGCCCTCGCCGCCGTCGAACGCGTCGGCGCCATCAAAGCCCATGAGGATGTCGCGGCCGCCGAAACCGATGAGGGTGTCGGCGTCGCTGGTGCCGGTGATGCGGTCCGGGCCGCCCGTGGCGCGGCGCTTGCCGACCTCGTAGCGCACTGCCGGGCTCGCGCTTCTGGCCAGGCGATGGCCGCCGACGAGCAGGCCGGCGTTGACGCGGCCGGTGAGGACCGAGAAGGCGGGGTCCTCGCCGGCAGGGTCGCCGAAGACGATGGTCTCGCAGTCTCGCGTGGCCTTCGCCTCGCCGGTCGAGCCGACGTAGACGATGTCCTCACCGGCGCCGCAGTCCACGAAGTCGATTGCCGAGCCGGTGTAGATCTCGTCGTTGCCGTCGTCGCCGTACATGCGGTCTTGGCCGCCGCGGCCTCCGGACAGCACGTCGTTGCCGGGACCGCCGTGCACGACGTCGTTGCCGCTGCCGGCGTCGATCACGTCGTCGCCATTGCCACCGTTCAGTCCATCGTCGCCGTTGCCGCCGTTGATGAGGTCGTTGCCGTCGCCGCCGAGCACCTTGCGATCGGCGCCGCGGTTGGTGTCGATGAAGTCGTCGCCGGGGCCGCCGTTGTAGAGCGGGTCGTCGCCGAAGCCCTGCTCGACCATGAAGTCGTTGCCGGCGCCGCCGTAGACGTAGTCGAGGCCATCGCCGCCGTCAAGTTTGTCGTCTCCATCGCCGCCGTAGAGCCGGTCGCCGGCCTGGCCGCCGTCGAGGTCGTCGTTGCCGGCGTTGCCGTAGAGCTTGTCCTCGCCGATGTCGCCGGTGAGCGTGTCGACGCCCGCGCCGCCAGCGACCTTGTCGCGCCCGAAGCCGCCGTCGAGGCGGTCGTTGCCGGAGAGGCCGACGATCTTGTCGTTTCCGAGGCCGCCGAAGATGTGGTCGGCGCGGCCGGTCCCGCGGATCCGTTCGCCTTCACGCGAGCCATGCATGGTGCGGGCCGACGCATCGGCGGCGCCGGCGAGGGCGATCAGGGCAAGCAGACTGGTGGCTGCGCGGCGCTGGGGGAAGCGGGGCATTGCTCCGCGAATCGGTTCCGTTGCCCCGCCACTTCAGCCGGATTGGCCGAAATGAGCGGAAGCTCAAGCGCAGCGCGCTTCAGCCGAGGCCCAAGGCCCGCCGAAGCCCGCGGGGAAGCTGGGTTGGATACGGCCGCTCATGCCAGCCCGATCCAACCCAGTTTGGGCCGACCGAAACCCGCCGGCAAACTGGGTTGGATACGGCCGCTCATGCCAGCCCGATCCAACCCAGTTTGGGCCGACCGAAACCCGCCGGCAAACTGGGTTGGATCGGGCTGCTCATGCCAGCCCGATCCGACCCGGTTTGGGACCGGTGCCCGCCGCGCGCCCGGCGGAGTAGCGTTCCTGCGCATGCCGCGCACCTCGCCCGTTCGCCGGCCCGAGTTGGGCGAGCTCGAAGCGCTCGTCGTGGCCCTGCGGGCCGGGAGCATCGGCGAGGCAGCGCGTCGACTCGGCGTCAGTCAGCCCGCGCTGAGCAAGCGACTTCGCCACCTCGAGGCGTTGTGCGGCACCCGCCTGCTTGATCGCTCGCCAACGGGCGTGGCGGCGACGCCGGCCGGGGCACGCCTGGCGACGGCCGCGCTGCGTGTCGTCGATGAGGTGGCACTCCTCGACGACCTTCTCGTGGAGCTGCGTGGCCACTCGGCCCCGGTGCGCATCGCAAGCAGCCCGGTGATCTCCGAGAGTCTGCTCCCCGATTTGCTCGCTGCTGCCCGGGCTGATCTGACCGGGGTGCCGATTGAACTCACGGCGGCGAACTCGGCGGTGGTCCGGCGGCTCGTGCAGGTTGGGGCGGTCGACCTTGGCATCGCGGCCAGCGGCGACGACGAAGATCCTGAAGCGCCGACCCTCGCGCGCGACGAGGTCGTCGTCGCCCTGCCACCAGGCCACGCCTGGGCCAACCGAGGCCGGCTCACCGTGGCGGACCTCGCCGGCACGAGGCTGGTCATGCGCGACCCTCGTGCGCATGCGCGAGTGGTGTTCGACCGTGCGCTCCAAGAGCATGACCTCGTTGCCGCAGCACCCCTTGCCGAACTCGGGAGCACGAGCGCTGCCGTCAGCGCCGCATTGGAGACGGGCACGCCGGCGGTGTTGTCGCGCCTGGCGCTGGGGCGCGACGACCGACTCACCATCCGGCGCCTCGACGACCTCCAGATGCATCGCCGCTTCGTGATGCTCACCAACGCCGACGCGGCGGCCCGCCCCGGGGTCGTCAGGGTCCGTGACGCGCTGCTTCTCGCGCGCGGCCGACTCGTCGACCCCAACTGAGCGCTTCCTCGACGCAACCCGCGCGGATCCCAGCCTCTGGCCCGAGCGTTTCCGCGCCGCCCGCGCATCGCCGGACGGGTCGCATCCGCACCCGTCCGCCGCTCGCCTCCGTAGTTCTCCGGACGCCGGCAGCGGTCCGACCACAAAGGTCGCGGCATAACTCACCGTTATGGGCGTCAAGGCCCATTTTGGGCTACCACCTGCCGGCCGGAGAGGCGATGATGTGGTGGTACCCCGCCCCGAGGACACGCCCTTTCATGGAGACGCTCGATCTCGCCCGGTGGCAATTTGCCGCCACCACCATCTACCACTTCATGTTCGTCCCGCTGACGATCGGGCTTGCCACGCTCGTTGCCGTCATGCAGACGGCCTGGGTCCGGACCGACAATCCGACCTACCTGCGAATGACGCGCTTCTGGGGCAAGCTCCTGCTCGTCAACTTCGCGATCGGTGTCGTCACCGGCATCGTGCAGGAATTCCAGTTCGGCATGGCCTGGAGCGGGTACTCCCGCTTCGTCGGCGACGTGTTCGGTGCGCCGCTCGCCATCGAGGGCCTCGTCGCCTTCTTCCTGGAGTCCACGTTCCTCGGTCTCTGGATGTTCGGTTGGGACCGTCTCCCGAAGAAGATCCACCTCGCAACGATCTGGATGGTGGCGATCGGCACGGCCGCGTCGGCCTACTTCATCCTCGCCGCCAACTCGTGGATGCAGCACCCTGTCGGCTACCACATCAATCCCGTTTCCGGCCGTGCTGAACTCGACTCGATCTGGGCCGTCCTCACCCAGAGCACCGCGCTCTTTGCCTTCTTCCACACCCTGCTCGGCGCCTGGGCGACCGCGGCCTCTGTGCTCGTCGGCATCTCGATCTGGCACCTGTTCCGCGAACGCAAGGCCCAGCGCGGGCCCGACCACGTCGACGTGTTCCAGAAGTCGGCTCGCCTCGGCCTCGCCGTAATGCTCGCCGCCACCACCGCGACCGTCGTCGTCGGGCACTTCGACGCCCAGCTCATGACGAAGCAGCAGCCGATGAAGATGGCCGCTGCTGAAGCCCTGTGGGACACCGAGGAAGGCGCACCGCTGTCGCTCCTGACCATCGCGCCGCTTGAGAAGAAGCCGCACCGCCCGACCGTGCAGATCGAGATCCCCAAGCTCGCCTCGTTCATGGCGACCAACGATCCGAACGGCATCGTGAAGGGCATCAACCAGCTCCAAGAGGAGATGGAGACCACCTTCGGGCCGGGCGAGTACTACCCGATCGTGGGCATGACCTACTGGACCTTCCGCGGAATGATGGGCGCCGGCTTCTTCATGATGGCCGTCGGCCTCCTGGGCCTCCTGGGCTGGAAGCGCAAGATCTTCGAGCGCAAGTGGTTCAAGATCGCCGCCCTCACCGCCACCGCCGCTGGCTTCATGGCGCACATCTTCGGCTGGATGTTCACCGAGGTCGGCCGCCAGCCGTGGGTCGTCTACGGCCTGCAGAAGACCTCCGAAGCCGTGTCGAACATCGACGCCGCGACGGTCGCCACCTCCCTCATCGTGTTCACCGTGCTCTACGGCGTCCTCGCGGTGATCGAAGTCAAGCTCTTCCTGCACTACGTGCGCAAGGGCCCCGAACCCGACCATCTCGATGACGACGGCCTCCCCGCGATGGCCATCACCTACTAGTCGGAGAAGCACATGTCACTCATCAGCTTCTGGTTCCTCCTCATCGCCGTGCTCTGGCTCGGCTACCTCGTGCTCGAAGGCTTCGACTTCGGGGTCGGCTCGCTCCTGCGCGTGCTCGGCAAAGATGAAGGCGAGCGCCGTCAGGTGCTCCGCACGATCGGCCCGGTCTGGGACGCCAACGAGGTCTGGCTGCTCGTCGCTGGCGGCGCCACCTTCGCGGCCTTCCCGGAGTGGTACGCCACGATGTTCTCGGGCTTCTACCTCGCGCTCCTCCTCATCCTCTGCGGGCTGATCGTCCGCGGGATGGCCGTTGAGTACCGCAACAAGCGCGATGAGCCGGCATGGCGCGCGCGCTGGGACTGGGCGATTGTCGTGTCGAGCGGCCTCGTCGGCTTCCTCTGGGGCGTCGCCTTCGTGAACCTCGTCAGTGGCTCGCCGCTGGACGCCGATCACGAATACACCGGCAACCTCCTCACGCTGCTCAACCCGCAGGGCATCATCGGTGGCCTCGCGACACTCAGCCTGTTCATGCTCCATGGCGCCTACTTCACGGCGCTCCGCACGACCGGCGACGTCCGCGACCGCGCCCACGCCGTGTCGCAGCGGATCTGGCCAGTGGCCACGCTCTCCGGGGCCGTCACGCTGGTCTGGATCGTGGCCGCCGACGACACCCGCAACGCGTTTGCTGCTGCGGCGACGGTCGTGGCCGCGGTCGCGCTGCTCGTGCAGCCGCTGCTCTGGAAGGCCCGCCGCGAAGGCGCGCTGTTTGCGCTCACCGGCGTGACGATCCTTGGCATCGTCGTGACGATCTTCGCCTCGCTCTGGCCCGACGTGATGCCGTCGACCGGCGCACCGGAGACCACGCTCACCGCGGTCGAGGCGGCGTCGACGCCCTACACGCTGAAGGTGATGACGTGGGTCGCCTGCGTGATGACGCCGATCGTCCTGCTCTACCAGGGCTGGACCTACTGGGTGTTCCGTCAGCGCATCGCGCCGACTGAGCGCGGTGCCGCCCTCGGGTTCTCCCCAGACCCGATTGCGCCTGAGCCGACGCCTGGTTCTCAGGCGTGAGGCGCCGCGAGCCGGCCGACGACCTCCTCGCTCGTGACGAGGGGGTCGCCCGCCACCTGCGGCGGGCAGGCCAGCTCGCGGTTCCCGTTGCCCTGCTGACGGTCGCGCAGGCGTTCGCCCTCGCGGCGCTTGTCGTGGCGCTCGCGCAGGACGGCCGCTTTGATGCGGTCGCCGCCGCGGTCCTCCTCGCCGCGGCCTCCGGCCGTGGGCTGCTCTCGTGGTGGCTCGAGCGCTCCGGGCGCCGGGCCGCCGCCGGCGCGATCGATCGCCTCCGCGGGCGCATCGTGGCGGACGCGGCGACGCTCGCAGCCGCGTCGCCCGGGGCCCTTCGCCCCGGCGAGATCGCTGCGGATGTCGTGCAGCAGCTGCCGTCGATCGAGAGCTACGTCGGTCGGTTCCTGTCCGGCCGGCCCGCCGCCGCAGCGACCACCGTGGTCGTGCTCATCGCGGTCGCCTCGACCGACCTGCTCTCGGCGGCGCTCCTGGCGCCGACGGTGCCGGTCCTGATCGTCTTCCTCTGGCTCGTCGGCACCGAGGCGCGGGCCGCGGCCGACGCGCGCCTGGCCAGCATGCAGCTCCTCGGCGCCCACCTCCTCGACGTGATCCGCGGCCGACGCGATCTGCGCTCCTTCGGCCGTGCGGAGCACCAGCGCGAGCAGGTCCGCGCCGCTGCCGCCAACTACCGCGTCCAGACGATGGGGACGCTGCGCGCGGCCTTCCTCTCGGGCCTCGTGCTTGAGCTGGTCGCGATGCTCGGCACGGCGCTCGTCGCCGTGTTCGGCGGCGTTCGCTTGGCTGGCGGGCACGCCGATCTCGCAGCGATCTTGCCGGCGCTCGTCCTCGCGCCTGAGCTGTATGCACCGCTGCGCCGTCTCGGTGCGGGCTACCACGAGGCGGCCGACGCCAAAGCTGCGCTCGGCCGGCTCGCTGCGGTCGAGACGCTGGCTGCCGGCGCGCCGGTCGCCGGAACCCCGGGGGCGCCCTCATCGCCTCGTCCTGGCGGCCGCATGATCCTGCTGGAAGGCGTGACCGTCGCGGGCGGGGAGCGCGGCGATCGCCTGCGCGACGTGTGGCTCACGATCCAGCCCGGCGAAACCGTTGCGCTGGTCGGCCCCAGCGGCTCGGGCAAGACGACCCTTGCCTCGCTCGTGCTGGGGCTCCTCCCTCCGACGACCGGCGAGCTGCGCACCTCCGGCCCGGCAGGCAGCATCGACCTGCAAGAACTCGATTTGACCGCCTGGCGCCAAGGCAGCGCCTGGGTCGCTCAAGACCCGATCCTGCTTCCGTCAACGCTGCGCGAGAACGCGCGTCTTTCGGCATCGAACGCCAGCGATGACGCCATCGAGGCTGCGTTGACGGCCGCCGGGCTCGGCCCGCTCCTTGAGGCGCTGCCGGACGGCCTTGAAACGCCGCTCGGCGAAGGCGGCGCCCAGCTCTCCAGTGGAGAGCTTCGGCGGCTCGCCCTGGCCCGTGCCGTGCTCGCGAACGCCGAACTCATCGTGCTGGACGAGCCGACCGCGCAAGTCGACGCGCTCACCGCTGAGCGCCTGAAAGGCACGATCGACGCGATGTGCGCCGGCCGCACGACGCTGCTCATCACGCACGATCTCGAACTCGCTTCGGCGGCCGACCGCATCGTGCACCTTCGCGATGGCCAGATCACCGACATCGAGGGTGGGAGCGGCGCGCCGCGGCCACTGCTCTCTGTCGTGCCCACAGGGGCAACGTCCGTCGGGGCAGTGGCCCACGGCGAGGCGGCCGCCCTGACACTCGCTCCGGCTTCAGGTTCGGTTCAGACCCACGCCGATGAGGCGCCCTCGCTGGGAACGGCGGATGGCCCGTCGCGCGCGTCGCAGCAGCCGACCTCGCTGCGCTCTGCGCTGAGGCTGCTCGCGCCCAGCCGAGACCGGCGCGCCCGCCGGCTCGTGCGCCGCGCCATTGGCCTCGGCGCGCTCTCGGCCCTCTCGGCCGTGGCGGTCCTCGCGCTGTCCGGCGGGCTGATCGTGGAGGCGTCGACCCGGCCGCCGGTGCTCGAATTGACCGCCATCATCGTGCTCGTCCGGATGTTCTCGATCCTGCGCTCGACCGCCCGCTACGGCGAGCGACTCGCGGGCCACGATGCCGCGCTTCGCATTCTCGAAGGTGTCCGCGTGCAGGTGTTTGCCCACGTCGTTCGCCCCGGATCAAGGCTCGACGCGGACGCTCCGGCTGCGGTCCTTGACCGTGCCGTGGGTGATGTGGACCGCACCGCCGACTTGCTGGTGCGGGTCGTCGTTCCGGGCGCCGCGGCGATCGTCACCGGCCTGGTCGCGACCGTCGTCGCCGCGATCTTTGCGCCGGCCGCGGCGGTGGCAATCGTCGTCGTGATGGTCGCTACGGGCATCGGCGTCGGCGTGGCGGGGCTTCGTGCCGGTCGCCATCAGGCCGACGCGGCCGCCGAGCGCGCGACGCTCGCTGCTGATGTCGTGACGGCGCTTGACGCGGCCACTGAACTCCTTCTAGCCGGCCGAACGGACGCGCACCAGGCGCAGATCGCGAATCAGTCGCAGGTCCTGGAGCGGGCGTCGGCCCGCCAAGGCGCGAGCGGCGCGGCCATCGGTGCGGTCGTGGCCGTCGCTGCCGCAGCGGCGTCCGTTCTGGTCGCCGCGCTCCTTGCTGGGGATGTCCACGGCGGTGCGCTCGGCGGAGCCTTCGCTGCCGGCCTCGTGCTCGCGGCACTCGCGACCATCGAGCGACTCGATGGCATCGGCGACGCCGCCCTCGCGCTGCCCGCCGCGACGGACGCCGTCGGTCGCCTCTCGGGTGCGCTGACGGAAGCGAACGCGACCGACGGGGTCGCCGAACCCGCTGGTTCCGGTGCCGTGGCCAGCCCCGCGTCGGCTCTCTCCGATCAGCCCGAAAACGATGCGACGCTGACTCCTGCACGGCAAGTTGCGCCGTTGCCGAAGGCGTCGGCGTCGGCGAAGTCCTCGTCCTCGCCGCACCTGCTGCGAGCCGATGGACTGTCGCTTCGCCGCGGCGGTCGGCCCGTGCTTCGCGGCACATCGCTGACGGTGGAGCCGGGAGAGCACGTCGCGATCACCGGCGAAAGTGGCTGCGGCAAGTCGACGCTGCTGCTCGTCCTCGCAGGTCTGCTCCCGGCAGACGCAGGCGATGTCGTCATGGGGGATCTGGACCTTCTGGCCGCCTCCGACGCGGCTCGCGCCGAGCAGCTCCTGCTCGTACCGAGCCGCCCGCACCTCTTCGGCGGGAGCCTCGCAGCGAACCTGCGTATCGCGCAGCCGACCGGCTCTGACGACGACCTCTGGGAAGCACTCGACGCCGTCGGACTCGGCGACTGGGCGCGCACGCTCCCGGACGGCCTCCAGACGCAGCTCGGCGAGGGCGGCGCCACGGCGTCCGGCGGTCAGCGCCAGCGCATCGGCCTCGCCCGGGCCTACCTCTCGCCGGTGGCAATGCTGCTCCTCGACGAGCCCGCCTCGCACCTCCCGGAGGACGCCGCCCTGGACGCGCTGCGCGCCGTCATCGACGCCCGGCCCCACCGCAGTGCCGTGATCGTCTCCCACCGCCCAGCCGAGTGCGGCCTGGCCGACCGCGAGCTGCGCATGGATCACGGCGTGCTGCACGAAGTGCCTCAGCCGGCGGCGCGGCAGACCGAAGTCGTCTGAGCTCAACAGCCCGGGAATTCGGGGATTGATCCCCCGGCATGTAGCGGATAACTGATTGGAGGAGTCGTGTTGGTTGTCAAGGAAGTGACGGCCGGGCCGACAACCAGGCCACCGCGTACGTGCCAACAGTCGCGGCTCCCCTCACATGCTCGCATCGCCGACCTCCCTCAAGACCTTCCTCTTCGCCGCGATGGCGCCGGCCGTGGCCGTGGCCGCGCTCGCCGTCGTAGCGCCGTCGGCCTCAGCGACGCTGCTGTCGCCGTACGTGCCGACCGGTGCTGAGTGCACGCTCGCTGCGAGCCCGACCACCAACCAGGGGCCAGCGCTGGTCGACCTACTCGGCTACCGCTTCGACACCACCTCGAACAAGGCGCTTCTGAACGCCGTGCTGCCGGCGCAGTACGCGACCCTCGCCGACGGCGGCGGTGCGGCGCTCCCGCCAAGGCGCGCTGTATACGACGCCTACGACGACTGGGGCGACCTCTACGTCGGCGCCACCCAGAGCCGCGCCACGCAGTACGTCGATGGCGACCAGCTCGGCTGCATCCGCGAGGCCGACGGCCGCCAGGTCGCGTTTGCCACGGTCGAGATCGGCGGGCTCCAGGTGCAGCGCAAGCTCTTCTCGTCGGCATCGTCCGGCTCCGGCGCCAGGCTCGTGCAGTCGGTGACGAACCCAGGCACCAGCCCGGTCACGACCAGCGTCTTCGTCGGCGACCTCACCGAATCCACGAGCCGCGGCGACCTCGGCTCCGACGACGGCACCACGCTTGAACTCACGTCGTCCGGCGACCAGACGATCACGGCCGGCGAAGACCGCTGGGCCGTGACCTCCGACGGGACCAAAGCCGGCGATCCTGCCCTGGCGCATGTCTGGGATGGGCCGGGCGGAGAGGCTCAGGCGAGCATTGTGCGCAGCGGCGCGCAGGACGGCGTCAAGACGCTTGCCGGCACCGACGACCTCGACGCGGACCGCTTCGGCTACGGCTGGCAAGACGTGACGATCCCCGCTGGCGGGACGGCGTCGTTCCTGTCGTGGGAAGCCGCTCGCGCGGCCGACGCGCTCCCCGAGCAGATCGGCATGGCGCAGGATGCCGCGGTCGCGATCAGCGACGCTCCCGCGGCGACGATCTTCGAGGGGCTCAGTGCGGCCGAGATCGCCGCCGTACGCAACTGGGCCAAGCCCGCGCCGGACGTCGCGATCGCGCCCGTGGCGTCGGCCGCGTCCGATGCCGACGTGGTGCTCAGCGCATCGACCGTCGACTTCTCGCCTGGCACAGCGCTGCCGCAGTGCGAGGAGGGCACGCTGACCTGGGACTTCGGCGACGGCACGACGGCCGTCGGCCCTGGTGGAAGCCACCGCTTCGCCGTCGGCACGGCTGAGGTCCTCGTCACCGCCCGCAACGCGTGCGGCGGTTCCGCCAAGGCGACGCTCAGCTTCGAGGTGTCGCCCCCGGCCCCGCCGGTCGTGATCACCGGCGATCCGAGCGGCAGCGTTCCGACGCCGACGCCTGCTCCGGGTGTCCCGACACCGGGCCCGTCCACTGACTCGGCGGCCCCGGCCGTCCCGTCTGCGCCGGCCGCTCCCGGAGCCCCGGCGCTCACGCTCATCGCCCCGGACCAGCTTCCGGCTTCGCTCCTCGGCAAGAAGGGCGTGGCGACCGAGATCGCCAGCACCGTCCCCGGCGCGCTGCGGATCGTGCTCTCGGGCGGCGGCCTCAAGCTCGCGAAGACGATGACGCTCCAGCCCGGCGCCCCGCGCACCCCGACCTTCAAGCTCACGGCCCGCGACCTCGCGACCGCCCGCCGAGCCAAAAAGCTCCAGGTGCGCGCCAAGCTCACGCTCGACGGCGGCAAAGAGATCATCACCAGCCGGACGATCACCGTCCGCAAGTAGGTCGGCGCCAGGCCGGGTGCTTTGCCCTCGTCAAACCGCGAGGGAATCTCTGTATCGTTTCGTATCGCACCGTGA
Source organism: Solirubrobacteraceae bacterium (assembly GCA_032119595.1). GTDB lineage: Bacteria > Actinomycetota > Thermoleophilia > Solirubrobacterales > Solirubrobacteraceae > JAGIBJ01. Next base: position 1,565,294 of record JAUMBQ010000006.1, read on the forward strand.
CGTACTGTTACGTCCCGTGTAGGAGTTTGCCCATGGCGATGCGCCTCAACCTCACCCTTGACGATGAGCACGCCGCGCTGCTCGCCGACCTCGCCGAAGCGGCCCACGTGCAGGCAGGAACCCTCGCTCGTTCGTTGCTGCTGAGCGCGCTCGACCGCACGGTCCAGCCAGACGGCGCGCCGGCGGACTCCGTCGATCTCGTCGAGTTGCTGGGTCGCATCCCCGGAGCCGAGGCCAGTCATCGTCGGGGGCTCGACGATCTCGCGGCCGGTCGCGTGGTCCCGCTGAACGACCTGTAGCCCGTGGCGCTCGTCCAGCTCGCGGACTCCGCAGCCGCCGACCTCCGCGAGCTGGCTGCCACGCGCGAACTCCCGCCGGGCGCCCTCACTCGCGTTCGTCTGAGGCTTCGCCAGTTGGAGCGGTTCCCGGAGTCGGGTCAGGCCGTTTCCACCGGAGCCTTCGCGGGCGCGCGCGCCGTGATCGGGCCCTGGTGGTTCGTGTTCGTCTGCGTCTACGACGAGAGCGCCGACGTGGTGACCGTCACCGCGGCCCTCGACGCACGAACCGCCGCCGGATCAACCACCCGCGGAGGCTGACCCGGCTGGCGCTCCCGCGCCAGCCCTCTCTCGTTCCGGACAACGATCCGGGGCCGCGCTTTGGCCCGCTGTCCATACGCGTGCGTGAGGCCGCGCGGGAGGATCGCAATCGATTGCCCGGTGGATCCCCCATCAGCCCCCGGTTGCCTCGCCCGTGAACGCACTGACCCCACCGACCCACCCTTCGCGACCGGCCGCCCGAACGGTGGTCACTGGGTGCGCGATCGCGACCGTCGACGCCGCCGGCACGGAGCACGCGACTGGCCACCTCGTGATCCAGGACGGCCGCATCGTGGCCATCGAGGACGGGGCGGCGCCGCCGGAGGTGCTCGACGGGGCGACCGTGATCGACGGGCGCGGCCTCCTCGCCACGCCCGGCCTGGTGAACAGCCACCACCACCTGTACCAGTGGGCGACGCGCGGATTCGTGCCCGACGGAACGCTCTTCCAATGGCTCACCGGGCTCTACCCGGTGTGGGCGCAGCTCGACGACGACATCACCCACCACGCCGCCAAAGCGGGCCTCTCCGCCCTGGCGCTCTCGGGCTGCTCGACCTCGACCGACCACCATTACGTCTTTCCCAACGGCAGCGAGCTGCTCGAAGCTACGATCACCGCCGCGCAGGCGGTCGGGATCCGATTCCACCCGACCCGCGGGTCGATGAACCTCGGCCGATCGCAGGGCGGCCTGCCGCCAGACAGCGTGACCGAGGACCACGACGCGATCTTGCAGGCCAGCGCTGACGCGATCGATCGCTGGCACGACCCGTCCGGCGACGCCACGCTGCAGATCGCGCTCGCACCGTGCTCGCCGTTCTCCGTGACCAAGGAGCTGATGGCCGAGTCGGCGGTGCTGGCACGCCAGCGCGGCGTCCGGCTCCACACCCACCTGTGCGAGACGGTCGATGAGGAGGACTACTGCCTCGAGCACTTCGGCGCGCGCCCCGCCGACTACGTCGCCGACCTCGGCTGGATGGGCGACGACGTGTGGTTCGCGCACTGCGTCCACCTCAGCGACGACGACGTCGCGCTGTTCGGCCGCACCGGCGTGGGCGTCGCGCATTGCCCGACCTCCAACGCGCGCCTGGGTTCCGGGATCGCTCGCACGCGAGACCTGCGCGAGGCCGGCGTGGCCGTCGGGCTGGGCGTCGACGGAGCCGCCTCAAACGAGGCCGGCACGCTCCAGCTGGAGGTGCACGCGTCGCTCATGGCCGCGCGCTTCGCCGGCGGCCCGGAGGCGATGACCGTGCGCCAGGCCCTCGCTCACGGCACCATCGACGGCGCCCGCTGCCTCGGCCGCGAAGCCGACCTTGGCTCGCTGGAAGTCGGCAAGCTCGCCGACATCGCTCTCTGGCGGGTCGACGATCTTGGCGGCGCCGGAATCCTCGACCCGGTGGCGGCGCTCGTGCTCGGCCCGCCACGGCCCTGTGAGCATCTGCTCGTCGGCGGGCGGCTGGTCGTCGAAGGCGGCGAGCTACGCACCACCGACTTGCAGGTCGTCGTGGCCGAGCTCGTTCGCGTGAGCGAGCGCCAAGCCGTCGCCTACGGGAGCGTCCATTGACCGCCGCCCATTCACCGCTCCTTGCGCCGACCGATCAGGAGGCCTTCGTCGCCGCGCTTGGCGGGATCGTCGAGCATTCCCCGTGGGTCGCCGAGCAGGCTTTCGCACAAGCGCCGTTTGCCGACCTAACCGAACTCCACGGGGCGTTCGCGGGCGCCCTCCTCGCCGCACCGCACGAGGCGCAGATCGCGGTCCTCCGCGCGCACCCGGACCTCGCCGTATCGAGCGACGCGCTCCCTGCGCTCACGCCTGAATCGGCGTCGGAACAGGCCGGGGCCGGCCTGGATCGCCTCGACGACGACCGACGCCGCGCGCTCGCCACGATGCTCGCCGAGTACCGCGCGCGGTTCGGGTTCCCATTCATCGTCTGCGTCCGCGACCACGGCGGCGCCGGGCTCGAAACGCTCGCCGCGAGTCGCCTGCACGGCACCCCCGAGCAGGAGCTGCAGACGGCCCTGGGCGAGGTCATCTCGATCGCGCGCCACCGCCTCTCGGATCTCGTCCACGAAGCTGCCGCATGAGCTCGATCTCGACCCACGTCCTCGACACCGCCCGCGGCCTGCCCGTCGCCGGGATTCCCGTGTCGCTCAGCGTGCTCGATGGCGGTACCTGGGCCCCGCTCACTGCCGAACTCACCGACGCCGACGGCCGCGCGACGCTCGCCAAGGCGGGGTCGACGCTCACCGCCGGCCGATACCGGGTGCTCTTCACGCTCGAGGCCGGCCCGGCGGCCGTGCAGGGCTGGTACCCGGAGGTGTCGATCGTGATCGACCTGCGGGCCGACTCCGGCCACTCGCACGTCCCGCTGCTCCTGAGCCCCTACGGCTACACGACCTACCGCGGGAGCTGACCCCACCCATGCCCTTCCAACTCACGGCCGACGCCTACGGCAAGGCCCAGAACCGGCTCATGCGCGTGGTCCGCGAGACCGACCGCCACGAGATCCGGGATGTGACCATCGGCGTGCAGCTCCGCGGCGATTTCGCGCCAGTGTTCCTGGAGGGCGACAACACCGACATCCCCGCCACCGACACGATGAAGAACACGGTCTTCGGCATGGCCCGGACCGACTTCACGACCGGCTCGATCGAGGACTTCGGCAAGGCGCTCGTGACGCATCTCGTCGGCAACAGCGACCGGGTCGCGTCGGCGGAAATTCACCTCGTCGAGCATCCCTGGGTTCGGCTGGCGCCCGGCGGCGTGGAGCACGATCACGCCTTCCACCGCGGCTCCTCCGGCGACCACGACGCGTGGGTCACTGGCGACGGCGACAGCTTCACGGTCAAGGCGGGGATCAGCGACCTGTTCGTGCTGCGCAGCACCGGTTCGGGCTTCAAGGGCTTTGAGCGCGACCGCTTCACGACCTTGCCTGAGGTCGACGACCGGATCCTCGCCACCGTGGTCACCGCGACGTGGACCTACGGCGCGCAGGTCGCCGACTACCAAGCGACCTGGCAGGGCATCCACGACACCCTCATCGCGCGCTTCGCCGACCACTACAGCGACTCCGTGCAGCAGACGATCTACAACATCTGCACGGCGATCCTAGAGGGCTTCCCGGAGATCACGGAGGTGTCGATGACGCTGCCAAACAAGCACCACAACCTCGTCGATCTGTCGCCGTTTGGCCTCGACAACCCCGGCGTGGTGTTCATCGCGACGCAGGATCCATTCGGCCTGATCAACGGCACGGTGACCCGCACCTGATGCGCGTCCGCCTGACCTCTTCCGGCAGTGCGGCCGCATGATTCGCGCGGTCGTCGACGCGCTGAGCGACTGGGCGGGTGAGGGCCAGCCTGCGGCGCTGGCCACGGTCGTGCAGGTGCACGGGCGCGCGCCGCTCCCGGCAGGCTCGTGCCTGGCCGTTGCCGGAGATGGCCGCACGGCGGGCGCTGTGTCCGGCGGGTGCGTCGAAGCCGAGGTCGTGCAGGCCGCGCAGGACGTGATGGCGAGCGGGGTGGCGCGGCGGCTGCGTTTCGCGCCGGGTGGCGATCCACTCACCGGCAGCGCGTTGCCGTGCGGAGGCGGGATCGACGTCTGGGTCCAGCCGTGGGTCGGCGGAAGCGCTGGTGGCGAGACGCCATCGGAGCGACGCGACGACAGCGACTCCGGGCCGTCGAGGGCGGCCTTCGAGCAGGCTGGCTTCGGGCGGGCGGTGCGCGAAGGGCGCGAGGGTGCGCTCCCGATCGCGGCCGACGGCTGGCCGGGCGAGGCCGCCGAGCGCTTCGTCTTGGAGGTTGCGGCCCCGGCGCGGCTGGTGCTGGTCGGCGCGAGTCTGGTCGCCGGCGCGCTGAGCACCCAGGCGCGGAGCCTCGGCTGGTCGACCGTCGTCATCGATCCGCGCACGGCGGTCGCCGCCCATGCCCCGATCTCGGACGCGACGCAGCTCATCCTCGATTGGCCCGAGCAGGCGCTACTTCGGATTGCGCCACTCGGCTCCGGCGACGCGGTCCTGGCGCTGAGTCATCAGCCCGCGCTCGACGACGCGGCCCTCAGCGCGGCGTTGCTCGGCGAGGCCGGGTTCGTCGGCGCGATCGGGTCGCGGCGCAGTCATGCCGAGCGGATCGCCCGGCTCCGCGGGAGGGGTTTCACTGAGCGCCAGCTCGATCGGATCGTCGGGCCGGTGGGCCTGGATCTGGGGACGTCTGATCCGGCCGAGATCGCGGTCTCGATCGTCGCCGAACTGATTGCCGCACGCCACGGTCGAACGGGTGGGCGCCTTTCGGCGGGCGACGGGCCGATTGGCAGCGAGGCCAGCGGTCGCTATCGCCTGGTCGCCTTGGCCAGTGCCCGGGGGCTACGGTCATGAGAGTCGCCGGCATCGTGTTGGCCGCCGGCGCGGGGCGACGCTTCGGCGCGGGGACCAAGCAGGTCGCCGTGGTCGGCGGGCGGCCGCTCGTCGCACGCGCCGTCGAGGCCGCCTGCAGCGCGCCAGCGCTCGACGACGTCGTCGTGGTCGTCGGCTCCGAGGCCGATGAGGTTCGCGCGGCCCTGCGCTCGTCGCTTGGTCGGTCGCTCGGCCAGACCCTCGGGCAAGGCGCGGGGCATCCCCTGCAGGTCGGCGAGGGGCGCCATCGCGTGGTGCACTGCGGCGGCTGGGCAGAGGGCATCGCCGCCTCGCTGCGGCGCGGGCTGGAGGAGGTCGGCCCGCTTGACGCGGCGCTCGTGCTGCTCGCCGATCAGCCACTCGTCACGTCCAAGCTGGTCTCGTTGGTGCTGAGCGAGGGGCTCCCCGGGTTGGGCGAGCGTCACGATGTCGCGCGGCCGTTCTACGAGAGCATTCCCGGCCATCCGGTGCTGCTTGGCCCGGCCGCGATCCAGCGGGCGCTCACGTTGCAGGGCGACCGCGGGCTCGGACCGGTCATCGCCCGTCGCCGAATCCGCGCGATCCAGGTCGCCGGCGCTGGCGCAACGCTGGATGTCGACCGCCCCGCCGACGTCGCCGCGGCCGAGCGCGCCCTCGGGCAGCCGGCGTAGATGGATCTCGCGACCGTCTCGGAGGTCCTCGTCGTGCGCGACCGCGCGGAGCTGGTCGCCGCTGGCTTCGGCCCGGGCGACGCCTACCTTGCGGGCGGCAGCTGGGTCTTCTCGGAGCCCCAGTTCGGGGTCAACCGCCTGATCGATCTGACCGGGTTCGGCTGGCCCGCGCTCACGGCGTCGGAGAGCGGGCTGGAGATCGCGGCGACGTGCACGCTCGCCGAGATCGCCGCGCTCGAAGCGACGCAGGCCTGGCCCGCCCTGGCGCTCGCCCGCGAGTGCTGCGACGCGCTGCGCGGCTCGTTCAAGATCTGGAACGTCGGCACGGTCGGCGGCAACCTCTGTTGCGCGCTGCCGGCCGGCCCGATGACCTCGTTCGCCGCAGCGCTCGACGGCGTGTGCCTGATCTGGTCGGCGGACGGCACGGAGCGACAGGTCTCCGTGGCCGATCTCGTCATCGGCGATGGGTTCACGTCGCTGCAGCCCGGCGAGGTGCTGCGCTCGATCCGCTTGCCGGCCGCGTCGCTGGCCTCGGCGACGGCGTTTCGCCAGCAGTCGCTCACGCGGTACGGGCGCTCGGCGGCGCTCTTGATCGGTCGACTGGACCCCCGAGACGGGGCCTTCGTCCTCACGATCACGGCCTCGACGCCACGCCCGGTGCAGCTCGCGTTTGCGGCGCTCCCGTCGGCTGGGGAACTCGACGACGCGCTCGCCGAATGCCTCCCGACCGACGCCGCCTACTTCGACGACCTCCACGGCACACCCGCGTGGCGTCGCCAACTCACTCGGGTGCTTACCCACGAGATCCGCGACGAACTCGCGGCCCCGCGATGACGCTGCGCGTCGATGGCGAGGCCGTCACCGCCGAGCCCCGCCCGGCCCAGTGCCTGCGCACGTTCTTGCGTGAGCAGGGGCGCTTCTGCGTGAAGAAGGGGTGTGACACCGGTGACTGCGGCGCTTGCACCGTGCTGGTCGATGGCACGCCGGTGCACAGCTGCATCTATCCCGCGGTGCGCGCGCAGGGGCGCGACGTGACCACGGTCGCGGGGCTCGCCGGGGCCGACGCGCCGCTCCATCCGGTCCAGGAACAGTTCCTGGCGGCCCAGGGATTCCAGTGCGGGTTCTGCACGGGCGGGATGATCGTGACTGCGAGTGCGCTGACGGAGGCGCAACGCGCGGACCTGCCGCGGGCGCTGAAGAGCAACGTCTGCCGGTGCACGGGCTATCGCTCGATCCGGGATGCGATCGAGGGGCGCCAGGTCGTCGAAGACGATGTCGCGGGGGCGTCGACGGGACGAAACCTGCCAGCGCCGGCCGGGCCCGAGATCGTGACGGGACAGGCCGAATTCACCCTCGACCACGCGCCCGCAGGGTTGCTCCATCTGACGGTCCTGCGGTCGCCCCACGCCCATGCTCGGATCCGCTGGATCGACACCGCAGCCGCGCTGGCGGCGCCTGGCGTGCAGCTCGTCCTCACCCACGAGGACGCGCCGGCGCTTCACTTCTCGACGGGTCGGCATTCCGACCGGCTCGAGGATCCCGACGACACGCTCGTGCTCGATCCGGTGGTCCGTTTCGTCGGGCAGCGGGTCGCGGCCGTCGTCGCCTGGTCGGTTGCCGAGGCCGAGGCGGCGGCTCGGCTGATCGTCGTCGACTACGAGGTGCTTCCCGCGGTGTTCGAGCCGGGCGCCGCGATGCAGCCGGGGGCGCCTCAGCTCCACGCGGGCAAGGACCCGGCATCGAGTCGGATCGCCGACCCAACCGCCAACATCGCCGGCGAGGTCCACAGCGAGATCGGCGATCTCAAAGCCGGGCTCGACGCGGCGGACTGCGTCGTCGAACACGAGTACTCCGTGCAGCGCGTGCAGCACGCGCATCTGGAGACGCACGCCGCGACGGCCTGGGTCGATGATCGCGGGCGGCTGAATGTGCGCACGTCGAGCCAGGTGCCGTTCCTCACCCGCGACGAACTGGCGCGGCTCTTCGGCCTGCGACGCGAGCAGGTTCGCGTGTTCGCGGCGCGGGTCGGTGGCGGGTTCGGCGGCAAGCAGGAGCTGCTCGTCGAGGACCTCGTGGCGCTGGCGGCGCTGCGCCTGCGGCGCCCGGTGCGCGTCGAGGTCACCCGCGAGGAGCAGTTCACCGCGATGACGACGCGCCACCCGATGCGGGTCCGCGTCACGCTCGGCGCCAGTGCCGATGGCGTGCTCACGGCGCTGCACCTCCAGCTGGTCTCGAACACGGGCGCGTATGGCAACCACAGCTTGGGGGTGATGTTCCACGCGTGCGGTGAGTCGGTCGCGCTCTACCGGTGCGCCAACAAGCGCGTCGATGGCTTTGCGGTGTACACGAACCAGGTGCCGGCGGGCGCGTTTCGCGGCTATGGCCTCAGCCAGACGATCTTTGCGATCGAGTCGTCGATCGACGAACTCGCCCATCGCCTGAAGCTCGATCCGGCGACGGTCCGGGAGCGCAACACGGTGCGGCCCGGCGACCCGTTCGTATCGATCGAGGGCGCGGCGCACGACGTCGCCTTCGGCAGCTTCGGCCTCGACGAGTGCCGCGCGCTCGTGGCCGACGCGCTCGAGCGGGGCCGCGCGGTGCGTGCTCCAGAGGACGCTGACATCCGGTCCGGGTTGGGCGGGGTGGGCGAGGCGAGGAGTCGGTCTGCGGTCGGTCGCCCGGTGGCGCTGCCGTCGCCAGGTCCGGAATGGTTGGTCGGCGAGGGGACGGCGCTCGCGATGCTTGATGCCGGGCCTCCCGGCGGGCATCACGCCGACGCGCGGATCGGCCGGCTGCGCAACGGTCGCTTCCGGCTCGCGGTCGGCACGGCCGAGTTCGGGAACGGCACCGCGACGGTGCATCGGCAGATCGCCGCGGAGGTGCTCGGCACGACGGCCGATCAGATCGACCTCGTGCCATCAGACACCGACGAGGTCGGCCACGACAGCGGCGCCTACGCGTCGACCGGCGTGGTCGTCGCTGGCCGCGCGACGCTCCTCGCGGCGACGGCTCTGAAGGAGCTGCTGGGCGCCGGCGCCGGCGCCGACTCGGGTGATGCGGGTACCGCGGGCGGGGTCGACTTGAGCGCGGACGGAGCGGACCGTTCAGGGGAGGCCGACGCAGAGGGCGAGGTCTGGGCGACTGGCACGTTCAGCGGGACGCCACGGTCGGTCGCGTTCAACGTGCATGGGATGCGCGTCGCGGTGCATCCCGCGACCGGCGAGATTCGCATTCTTCAGAGCGTGCAGGCCGCGGACGCGGGCTACGTGATGAATCCTGCGCAGTGCCGCGCGCAGGTGGAGGGCGGCGTCGCGCAGGCGCTGGGCGCGGCGATGAGCGAGGCCGTGCAGATTGACCAGTCGGGGACCGTGACCACACGCAGCTTCCGCACCTATCTGCTGCCGATGATCGGCGACGTACCCGAGACCGAGGTCCTCTTCGCCCAGACCTTCGACGAGCTCGGCCCGCTCGGCGCCAAGCCGATGAGCGAGAGCCCGTTCAACCCCGTCGCGCCAGCGCTGGCGAATGCCGTGCGCGCGGCGACCGGAGTGCGCATCACGGAGCTGCCCTTGCGACGCGACCGGGTCTGGGCCGCGCTGGCGGCGGCAGGGGTGCCCGGCGCGGTCCCGGCCAAAGCGACGGAACTCGCAGACGGCAGCGCGCCAGCCAGAAGCAACGCATGACGGGACGGGCTCGATCATTCGATGGGCGCGGTCGTGAAGTGCGCTCAACGGTCGACGAACTGGGGATGAAGGCTCCGCACGTTCAGACGCTGGTCTCCGCCCCGAGCGGGCTCACCGCTGGCGGGCGTGCGCTCGGCCCCGGACACGACCACCCCGAGCTGCGCTGCCCCAAACACATGGTCCACGGGCCGTGCGGCGGGGTGCAGGCCGACGGTGGCTGCGAGGTCGGCGGGCCGTGCGCGTTCGTCGGGCCGGGTGCCCCGGCGATTCCGCTCGTCGAGGTCGCCGTACACGCCCCGGCGACGCTGGCCGCGCAGGAGTTCGAGGCCCTCATGCGCCGACGCCAGGTGATCGTGGTCGACCTGCCGTCGCCCGGACCGGATCCCGACATGGAGCGGCGTTTGGCTTCGGCCGTCGCCGGGAAGGTCGACGCCACGTTGCTCGGCGACTCGCCCTGGGCGCGACTTCAACTGCCCCCGGCGGTGCGCGCGGGCATCGTCGCTGCAGAAGGCGTGCGGCCCTGGGCAGGACTCAACTGCCGCGACCGCAACCGCGTCGCCCTGCGAAGCGAGCTCGCCGCGCTGGCGGCTGTCGGGGTGCCAGCCGTGCACTGCGTCACCGGCGATCACCCGCGCGCCCACGGTGGCGGGCCGGGAGTTGGTGCTGGTGGCGTGCAATCCGGAGGGAGCGCAGCGGCCGCAGCCCTCGGCCAGGGCGCTGCGTCCAGCGCGCCGGGCGTGTTCGACCTTGATTCCACGCAGCTCGCCGGGCTCGCCGCCAAGACCGGCTTGATCGTGTCGGTCGCCGAGTCGCCGGCCGCGCCACCGATCCACGCGCGCCCGTTGCGTGCCGCCTCCAAGGCGGAGGCCGGGGCGCAGGTCTGCTTCGTCAATCACGCCGGCGACGCCAAGAGCCTCGCCCACTTCGTCTCCGCCACCCGCGCGCTCTCGCCCAAGCTCCGCATCATCGTGTGCGTCCCGATGGTGATCTCCCGCGCCGGCGCCGACCGCCTCGCCGCATTCCTCCCCGGCCCGCTGCCCGCCGCGGTGCGCGAGTCGCTTCAGGCCCGCGATCCGGTGAGTGCCGCCATCAGCGCCACGGCCGCGCTCGCGACCGACTACCTCGGCATCGATGGCGTCGATGGCGTCGACCTCTCCGCCCCCGCCGGCCCAGGCGAAGAGGTCGAGGTCGCACAGGCGCTGGCGAGCGTCGGCCGCGTGCTCGGCGGCGGCTCCTGAAGCCCCCGGTTAGGGTTTGGCCATGAGCGCCGACCTCCTGATCACCGGCGTGGACGTACTCATGGCGCCCGGCGACCTGCGAGAAGGCGTCGATGTGGTCATCCGCGACGGGCGGATCGCGTCGATCGGGCCGGCTGCGTCGCCGGGGAGCGCTGCGCCGTCAGGCGCGGCCGCGTCTGAATCTGCAGCGGCTTCGGCGATTGAATCTGCCTCGGTTCGAGGAGCGACGGAGGCCGGTTCCGGTCCGCAGACGACGCTCGACGGCACCGGCTTGCTGGCGATCCCGGGACTCGTGAATGCGCACACGCACTCGCCGGAGAACCCGATGCGGGGACTGCGCGACGGGCTGCCGCTGGAGCCGTGGCTTGCGTCGCTGATGGAGCACGCTGGCCCGTACTCGGCTGATGATCACTACTGGTGTGCGCTCGCGAGCGCCGCCGAAATCCTGCTGACCGGCGGGACGTCGGTGATCGACCACGTCGGGATGACGCCGATCCGGCCCGAGGCGTTCGACGGCGCGATGACCGCCTACCGCGACGCCGGCATCCGCGGCGGGGTGGCGCCGCTCGTGAGCGATTTCGACGCGACGGTCGCGCTGGCGGCCGACCTCGGGATGGACGTCGGCGGGCTGCGCGCGCTGATGCCGCAGCAGGTGCCGACGCTTCCCACTAGCGAGATGCTTGCGCGCACGGACGACGCGATCGGTCGCTGGCACGGCGCCGAGGGCGGTCGCCTCCATGTGCTGGCCGGCGCGAGCGGCGTCCAATGGGCCAGCGAGGAGCTGCTCGGCGGCATGGCTGACCTCGCGCGCGCCCGCGGGACGACCTGGCAGCTCCACTGCGTCGAGACGCGCATCCAGGCCGCCGCCTGCCGGCTGCGCTTCGGGAAGTCGGGCCTGGCGGCACTCGACGACCTCGGCGGGCTCGGCCCCGAGACGTCGCTGGCGCACTGCGTCTGGATCGAACCGAGCGACATCGATCTGATCGCCGCGCGCGGCGCGACCGTCGTGCACAACCCGGCCGCCAACCAACGCCTGCGATCGGGTCGGGCGCCGATCGCAGCCCTCCTCGCGGCTGGCGCGCACGTCGGGATCGGCACCGACGGCGCGGCCTCCGGCGACGACCAGTCCGCCTGGATCGCCACGCGCCTAGCGGCCCTCATTCATCGTGACCCCGACGAGCCGTGGGTGAGCAGCGACGACGCCCTCGCGATGGCGACCAGCGGCGGCGCGCATGCGCTCGGCGTCCCCGGCCTCGGCACGCTGGAGCCCGGCGCTCCCGCCGATCTCACACTGGTTGACCGCCGCGGCCTGGGCCTGGCCGGCAGCTATGAACTCGAAGCCTCGCTCGTGTGGTCGGAATCCGGCCCGGGCGTGACGCACGTGATCGTCGCTGGGGAGGTCGTCGTCCGCGATGGCGCCCCAACCCGCTTCGACCTCGCCGAGGTGACGGCCGCGATGGCCGACCAAGCCGCGCGTCGCCGAGCCGAGCCGGTCTCAGCGCAGCTCGACCTCACCGTGGCCCGCCTCAACGAGCTCCGTCGCCGTCTCGCCGAGCGCGACGGCCGCCCGTTCTTCGCCTGAGCTGGCGGCGGCCAGCGGCGTTCGCTCCGCGCTTGGCTGTGGTTGTCGGGCTCGGCCCGGCCGAGCCTAGGGAGGCCGGGTAGCCTGGGCGTGTGCCGCCCGCCCCCGAGACTGCGCTTTCGAGCCACGGCCGCAAGCGACGCTGCGACCGAGACGGCCGAGACCGGCACCCCGGGGCGGACGCGTGAGCGTCGTCGCCTCCCGTGGCGGGATCGCCGCCGCCGGGCATCCCGAGGTGGCCGAGGTCGCGGCGCAGGTGCTGCGCGAAGGCGGCAATGCCGTTGATGCGGCGGTCGCTGGGCTGTTTGCGAGTTGGGCCTGCGAGCCACTCCTCACCGGTCCGGCCGGCGGGGGCTACCTGCTCGTCGCCGGTGGCAGCGTTGAGCCGACCGTGCTCGACGGTTTCTGCGCCGCCCCAGGCCTCGGCGGCGCCAAGGCCAGCGCGCCGCTCGTTGCCGCCGACTGCGACTTCGGCGACACCCGCCAGGTGTTCCACATGGGCGCCGCGAGTGTGGCGACCTTTGGCGTTGCGGCGATGATCGAGGAGGCCTCGAAGCGCTGGGGCACGCTGCCCTTTGCCGACCTGGCCGAGCCCGGCGCGCGCCTCGCGCAGGCCGGTGTGGCGATGAACGAGATCCAGGCGTATGTCGCACAAATCTTGGAGCCGATCCTGTCGGCCAACGCGGGCGTCCGCGAGCTGTGGATGCCGGGTGGTCGACTCCTCGCAGCAGGCGACCGCTTCCTCGCTCCCGGGCTCGCAGACACCATCCGCCGCATCGGCGCCGACGGCGCGGGCCCTCTGCGCGATGGGGATTTGGCCGCCGCGTGCGTGGAACTCGTTGCCGAGCAGGGCGGCGCACTCACGGCCCGCGACCTGGCCGAGCACCACCCGATCGCGCACCATCCGCTCGCGATCGCCTTCCGCGACCGGGTCGTCCTCACGACCCCGCCGTCCTCGGCCGGTGGCGCGCTGCTCGCCGTGGCGCTCCACGCGCTCGCCCGCGAGGAGCAGCGTCCCGACGCCGCCGCGCTCCTGCGCGCCATGGATTCGGCCCAGGCCGTCCGCACGCCGGCGTTCGCCGAGCAGCTCGTCGGCGACGACTTCGCCCACCGGCTCCTCGCCGCCGCGAGCGATGGCGACGGCGCCCTCGAGGAACTCCTGGCCCGTCAACCCGGCAGCACGACGCACCTGTCGGTCCTCGATCGCGACGGCCTGGCCTGCTCGGTGACCTGCAGCAACGGCGAATGCTCAGGACTCGTGGTGCCCGAGACCGGCATCCACCTCAACAACGTGATGGGCGAAGAGGACCTCAATCCGCTCGGCTTCGGCGCCTTCCCGGCCGGCCGGCGGATGCCGTCGATGATGTGCCCGACGGCCGTCCTCGGACCCGACGGCTCACTCGAACTCGCTCTCGGTTCGGCCGGCTCGAACCGCATCCGCTCGGCGCTGCTGCGCACGATCGTCGGCGTGGTCGACGAGGGCCTGAGCATCCCTGTCGCCGTCGATGCCGCCCGGCTGCACCGCGAAGGCGACACCGTCTTCACCGAGCCCGGCATCGACACAAGCCATCTGCTCGACCCCGCGCATGCCGGTCATCAGGGCCCGCCCACCGAACTCGTCGAGTTCAGCGACCGCAACCTCTTCTTCGGCGGCGTTCAGGCCGTCGGGATCGACCCGAAGACCGGAGCTCACGTCGCCGCTGGCGACCCGCGGCGCGGCGGCGCCGTCGCGGCCGTCTGAGCGCGCAACCATCGGTTACTAGAGGCAGAGACGATGAGGCCTAGACCGAGAAAACTCGCGCCGCTGACGATCGCGATGCTCATTCCGATCGCGCTCTTGATCGCTTGGGTGTCCAACGGTCGCGATGTCGCCGACCCCGCGTTCCTGCCGCTCACCGGCATTGTCATGGCCTGTCTGGCGGTGGCGCTCAGTTTCACTCGCCGGTCTGGTCCTCGAGCGAAGTAGCCGTACCCGGCACTGGCCAGATCCGGCTCTAGGGCACTCGGCCGGCCGGCCGAGTCATTCCCAACTCGTCATCGGGCGGGGAGACACCGCCGCCCCGTCGTCGACTCACCTACGCGCCGACGAGCCCGAAGTTCTGTCGGTACTGCGCGGGCACCAAGGTGAGCGTGTCGGGGTGCTGGAGCATGTAGTGCTTCACGAACGGGCAGAACGGCAGGACCGCGAGGCCCTCTTCCTGCGCGATGGAGATCACGTGCGCGACGAGCTTGGTGCCCAGGCCACGGCCGCCGAACCCGTCGACCGTCTCGGTGTGGGTGAGTGCGAGCATCTCGCCGTTGCGTCCGTAGCTGATGAACACGGCGAGCTCGTCGTCGACGTACAGCTCAAAGCGACGGCGCTCGTGGTCGTCGGTGATGACTTCGGACATGCAGTTCCTCGGAGGTGACTAGGCGGCACGCACCACGATAGGAGCGGCCCGCGGCCCCCAGCCAGCCGAACGTCGAAATATGCCCCCAGAGGGTGGTTAATCCGACGTTCGGCCCGTCAACGGCGTGATTAGCGCGTCGCGGGCGCGACTGGCCGTAGGGCCAGGTAGTCGCGGCGCGGGGCTCGGCCCAGGCGGCGCAGGCGGCTGACGACCCCGATCGCCTCGTAGGCCGCGCCATAGCGGTGCGTGAGTGCGCGGTCGGCGCGCCGGTGGGCTTCCGGCGCGAGGACCTCGCCGACGACCGCGACGGCCTCGCCGAGCGGTCGTCCGCGTACGTCGCAGGGCGCGACGGTCGCGTTGGGTTCGCGGCGCAGGCGCTTGACCTTCCAGGCATCCGCTTCGCTGCTGGCCACCAGGGCGTCGCCGTCGGGTGCGAACCACACCGGCGTCCCCACGGGCGTGCCGTCCTTCTTGGTCGTCGTCAGCAGTAGGTAGCGATGGCCAGCCAGCGTCGGCACCACGTTCGCGATGTCGACGCTCGTGTCGCGCGGGTCGCGCAAGGCAGCAAGGAACGAGGACGGAACCGGCGGGCGCATGTGCCTATGTACGTGAACCGGGCCGCGTCCGGTTCACACGCTCTAGCCCCAGGTGGGGCTGGGGCAGGGCGTGCCGCCGCTCGCGGTGCACGTCTTCTCTTGCGCGCCGCCGACGGTGCCGCGGATGGTGAAGAGGAGGCCGTCGGCGGCAGCCGCCGTGACGCGGTACATGGTTCCCGACCCGGTCAAGGCCACCTCGCCGGGGGCGGGCGTCCCGCTGGCGATGGCGAGGCCGGTGTTGCCGAGGTCAGCGGCGGTCCGGCACTTGGCGTAGTCCTGCGTGTCGGTAAAGCATGCGGCGGCTTGACTCAGGCCGTTCATCGCATTTTGCTGGGCCTGCGCGACGGTCGTCTTCGGGTCCGGCTTAGGCTGGTCGCTGTTGGCCGCCGGCGTCGCGGTCGCGGACGGCGTCGTTGGAGACGTGCCCGGAGTCGTGGCGGGCGTCGTCGCCTGAGCCTTCGGGGCCGTCTGCGCTGGCGCCGTGGGCGCCGATCCCGAGGTCTCGGGCGTGGTGACCACGGGCGGCAGCGGCTCGGTAACGGTCGCGGGGGCCACGCCCGAGTCCTTTGGCGCGAGCGACAAGATCCCAAACACGACGACCGCGATCACCACGAGGCTACCTAGCAGGGCCACCATGCCCGGCTTCATCTCCAAGTTCCCGCGACCACGCACGCCGGATGAGTCGGCTCAGGCGCTCCGTTCTGGAGCGCGACCTGCTTCGGCGGGGGACGCGTGCCCAGGACCGGGGCGGTCGGGGCCGGCCGCCGGCAGCCCTACGGTGAACACTCCAACGCGACCACCTGCAACGCGCGGCGGCACCAGCGAGCCGCGGCTGCCTTGCACGAAACCGCCCGGGAATCCGGCCGCTTCCGCAGGTGATCGTCCGCGCTCCTGGTACCGTCGCGTCGATGGCCGACGACCGACTCGACGACGCGATCGACGCGGTAGTCCGCGCCGTTGACCGCATCGAACGCGCGACGCGCGCCGCCGCGCCCGTTTCGTCGCCAGCTTCGCTTGGCGACGCAACCCGCCCAATCCAAGGCGCGACCGGACAGACCGCCGCGTTCTGGGCGCCGCAACCCGAGCACAGCGAGCCTGGCACCTACGACCCTGGCGCCGGCCTCGGCCAGCGCCCGCAGTCGACCGCCGAGTTCTCCGCCCTCGGCGCCGCGGCGATGCGCCCGTTTGCTGAGCATGGCGCGTCGCCGGAGGTCCACGAGCTGGTGGGCCGCATCGTCGGCCGCATGCAGGCCCTGGAAGACCATCTTGGCGCCGCCGGCCAGCTGCGGGCGGAGATCAGCGAGCTCGTCGCTCGCCTTGCGGCCGCGGCAGGCAAGCCCCGCTAGGCGTCCCGGCGGACGCCGCCGCGCGTCCTTTAGTCTCGGCCCTTATGGCTGACGCGATTTCCTTCTCCCGCGGCGCCCCGTCCGTCGACATCGTCGACATCGAGGGCCTGCGCGCCGCTGCCGACCGGGCGTTTACCAACGACCCCGCGGGCATGACGGCCTACGGCACGGCCGTTGGCTACGTCCCGCTGCGCAAGTGGCTTGCGGACAAGCACGGCGTGAAGCCGGAGAACGTGATCGTCACGAACGGCTCGATGCAGGCCGACGCGTTTCTCTTCGACGAGTGGGTCTCGCCCGGCGACCAGGTCGTCGTGGAGAAGCCGTCGTACGACCGAACGCTGCTCGGCCTCAAGGGCCGCGGCGCGGACGTGACCCCGATCGAGCTCGAGGCCGACGGCATCGACACCAGGGCGCTCCGCGCCGCGCTCGAGGGTGGCCTGCGCCCGAAGTTCGCGCACATCATCCCCAACTTCCAGAACCCGGGCGGCTCCACGCTGCCGCTCGAGAAGCGCCACGAGCTGATCGCCCTGGCGAAGGAGTTCGGCTTCACGATCTTCGAGGACGACCCGTACCGCGACGTGCGCTTCCGTGGCGAGGCGCTGCCGTCGATGTACGAGCTCGCGCCCGAGCACGTCGTCTACGCCTGCTCGTTCTCCAAGACGGTCTGCCCGGGCGTCCGCGTCGGCTACCTCGTCGGCTCACCCGAGCTGATCAAGAAGATCGTCACGCGCGCGACCAACACCTACATCGCTCCGGACATGCTTGCCCAGGCGATCGTCTACGAGTTCGCCGTCTCCGGCGCCCTCGACACCGCCGTCTCCCGCGTGCAGGACGCCCTCCGCGAGCGCTGCGACCTGCTCGCCGAGGCCCTCACGAAGCACCTCCCCGAGGCCAAGTTCGTCCGCCCGGACGGCGGCTACTTCCTCTGGGCCGAGCTGCCCGAGAGCTACGACGTCGACGCTGCCGCCGCGACGATGGCCGACTACGACGTCGCGTTCGTCAAGGGCTCGGACTTCCTCCTCGAGGGCGGCAAGTCGTCCTTGCGCCTGGCCTACTCGGCCGTCCTCGCCAGCCAGGTCGACGAAGGCGTGCAGCGCCTGGCGGCCTGCCTGAACGCGCACAAGAGTTAGGGCGGTTGGGGGCCGGGGCGGGGTGCACCACCCCCGCGCCGACGATCGGGATGTCCACTTACCGCCTGGCGGCGAGAAGTGGACATCCCACCGCGGACTCGCGCGGGGGTGGTGCACCCCGCCCCGGCCCGTCGACGGCATGAGGCTTGTGGGCGCCCCGGCTGGATGCCGGGCGCTGCACGCGCTTGTCGGCCTGCTTGGCGCTGACTGCTGCGCGGCGATGGCTCAGCGGGCTGCGGTCGTTCGGACCTGGCCTATGCGGGCTGTGTTGTCGACGTGGCGCCGGAGGGTTCTAGGCCTGTTCGGGAGCGAGCTCCAGCGGCGGCTGGGTGGGGCGCTCGGGCCTCAGGAAGATGGGGAGCATGGCCAGGGCGAGTGCTCCTCCGGCGAGGGAGAGTGCGGCGTAGCTGGTGCTGGCGACCATGAACCCGCTGCCGAGTCCGCCGCCGGCGCCGGCGAGGGCCACGCCGAGGTCGACGTTGCCCTGGGTGCGAGCGCGCTGCTCCAAGGGTGTTGCGTCGGTCACGAGTGCGGTGCCGGCGATCAGACCAAGGTTCCAGCCGAGGCCGAGCAGGCCCAGGGCCAGGGTGAGCAGCACCATTGAGTCGGCGGGTGCGAGTGCCGCGAGGAGTCCCGCCAGGGTGAGCGTCCCGGCGCCCGCCGCGATCACCGGTCGACGGCCGACGCGGTCCACAAGCACGCCGGTGATGGGCGACGGCAAGAACATCGCCGCGACATGCACCGCGATCACCAGTCCGGTCGCCGACAGGCTGTGCCCGTGGTCGCGCATGTGGACGGGGGTCATCGTCATCACCGCGACCATCACGATCTGCGTCACGATCATCGCGGTCGCCCCCAGGCGCAGGTCGGACCGCCCAGTCGGAATCGGTGCGGCGACGTGGGCTGCGTCATCGTCGGCGGCCCACCGGCGAGCGACGATGAGCGGGTCGGGGCGAAGGAAGGTCATCACCGCGAGCGCGGCAGCCCCGTAGGCGACGCTGGCCAGCAAGAACGGGCCTGCAAGTTCGTTGATCCCGAGGCTGTCGGCGAGCCCACCGGTCAAGCCGACGGTGTTCGGGCCGGCCACGCCGCCGATCGTGGTCGCCACCAGCACCGTGCTCACGGCGCGCCCGCGACGCTCAGGCGTCGCGAGGTCGGCACCGGCGTAGCGCGCCTGCAGATTGGTCGCGACCCCGGAGCCGTAGAGCACGAACGACAAGAGCAGCAGCGGCACGCTCCCGAGCGCCGCCGCGAGGACGACGCCCAAACAGCCGAGCGCGCCCGCGGCGTAGCCGGCGGCCAGACCAGGCCGCCGGCCGGCCCGCTGCGACAGCCGCCCCACCAGCAACGCGGCCCCGGCCGATCCAAGCGTGAACAGCGCCGTGGCGGCGCCCGCATATTTGGCACTGCCGAGCATGTCCTCGGTCAGCAGCGCACCAACGGTCACACCCGCCGCGAGCCCAGCACCGCTCAGGACCTGCGCGCCAAACAGGATGCGGACCGTGCGATCCGCCAGGGCGGCGCGCTCCGCCGCGTTCGTAAGGGCGGGGTCGTCGATCAAGGTTCGCGGCACGGCCACGGACTGTAGTCCCGCCGCGCCGCGACCCCCGGCTACGAGACGGGCGCGCGATCGCCGGTGCCGGCGCTCCAGGTGGCGTAGCCGCCGTCGAGGTTCTTGGCCTCACGACCGTGCTGGGCGAGGATGCGCGCGGCGAGGTAGCCGCGCAGGCCGGCGGCGCAGTACACCACGAGGTCGCCTTCTGGGAGGTCGTCCAGGCGATCGCGCAGGTCGTCGAGCGGGACGCCGATCGAGCCCGGAATGGCGCCGCGCTCGCGCTCAGCGTCGCTGCGGACGTCGACGACGGTCGCGCCCGCCTCGAGCAGCGTGTCGACCTCGTGCCATTGCACGGCGTGGGACAGGCCGTCGGCGAGATTGTTCGCAACGTGCCCGAGCATGTTGACCGGGTCCTTCGCGGCGCCGAACTGCGGCGCGTAGGCCAGCTCGAGGTCGGCGAGATCGCCCGCGCGCAGGCCGGCGCGCATCGCGGTTGCGACGATGTCGATGCGCTTGTCGACGCCGCTGCGTCCGACGCCTTGGATGCCGAGAATCGCATCGGTCGTTGGGTCAACGAGCAGCTTGAGGGCCATCCCGTCGGCGCCCGGGTAGTAGCCGGCGTGGGACAACGGGTGGGTGTGAATCGCGACGTACTCGCGGCCGTCGGCGCGCAGGCGCTTCTCGTTCCAGCCACTCGTGGCGACCTGGATCCCGAACACGCCCACGATCGCGGTGCCGAAGACCGGCAGATCGTGCACGTCGCGACCAGCGATCACGTCGGCCGCGAGTCGACCCTGGCGGTTCGCCGGCCCGGCGAGGGGCACCAGCGTGCGGCCGCCGGAGATCGCGTCCTGCTTCACGGCGGCGTCGCCGACGGCGTAGATCGACGGATCGCTCGTCTGAAGCTGATCGTTGATGAGGATGCCGCCGCGCTCGCCGATCGCCAGGCCGGCGGCCTCCGCAAGGCCGGTCTCCGGGCGCACCCCGATCGCCGCGACGACGAGGTCGGCGGGGCGAGTGGTGCCGTCGGCGAGCGTCACGTCGGCGGCGCCCATGGCCGTCACGGCTTGGCCAAGCACGAGGTCGACGCCCGCGGCGCGCATCGCATCGTGAACCGGCGCGATCATCTCGGGGTCCAGCGGAGCCATCACTTGCGCGGTGGCTTCGACGACGGTCACGTTCAGGCCGAGATGGACGAGGTTCTCGGCCATCTCCACGCCGATGAACCCGCCGCCGATGACGACGGCCGTCTCAGCGCGGTCGGCCGCCGCCTTCATGGCGTCGGCATCTTCGACGATTCGTAGGCCGATCGCCCGCTCGATCCCAGGGATCGGCGGCGTGATCGGCGTGGCGCCGGGGGCGAGGATGAGGGCGTCGTACGGCAGCTCCACCTCACTTCCCGCGACAAGGTCGGCGACGACCACGACCTTGCGCTCGCGGTCGATGGAGCGCGCCTCATGGTGAACGCGCACGTCGAGCGCGAAGCGGTCGTGGAGCGAGTCGGGCGTTTGGATCAGGAGATCGCCGCGCTCCTCGATCACGCCGCCCACGAAGTACGGCAGTCCGCAGTTCGCAAACGACACGTAGCCGCTGCGCTCGACGATGGTGATCGAGGCGTCCTCCAGGAGGCGCCGCAGCCGCGTGGCGGCCGACATGCCGGCGGCGACGCCGCCGACGATCACGATGTTCTTGGGCTGGGTCATCGTGGTCCTTCCGCGCTCAGGCGGCTCGGGTGGTCGGTCGCTTGGGTCATCATCGCCGTTTGTGGGGCGACGCGCGAGCCGTCGGCCGGCGAGACCGCCATCAGCCAGCTTTGGTGGGCACGCCGGAACGCCGCCAGGCGCTCATGCCGCCGTTCACGTTCAAGGCGTCCAGCCCTGCACCGAGCGCGGCCTGCGCGGCGACCGAGCTACGCCCGCCGGCTGCGCACAAAAACGCGACCGGCGAACCGGCCGGCAGCTCGTCCATCCGGGCGGGGAGCGTGCCGAGCGGGATGTGCACGGACGGCACCTTGGGTGCCAGCGCTTGCCGCTCGTCGACCTCGCGCACGTCGACGAGGGTGAGCTGTCCGGCGGCAGCCAATTCGGCGGCTTGAGCGGGCTCGATCTGGGTCGGTTTGGGGGTCTTGAGAAACATGGTGGTCTCGGTTCTGATGAGAAGGGATGCGGCCGACCGGGGCACGGTCCCGCGGTGGAGAATCTTGTGTTGGTGGCGGTAGTCGCGGGAGTGAGCGTGTGAGGGCGGGGGCCGGTCCGCGCTGGCCGGGGGCACCAGCGCGGACCTCCCCGCCAGCGCTGACCGCAGCGGTCAGCGCTGGCTCTCCCCGTCGGCCTGATCAGGCGTGGCCGAAGCGCACGTCCGGGAGGACCTTCAGGAGAGGCTTCGGCGCCCACCATGCCCACTTCCCGAGGATCCTCAGGAGCACGGGGATCAGCAGCAGGCGCACGAGGAACGCGTCGAGGAGGACGGCGACGCCGAGGATCACACCCATCTCCTTTGGCGGCAGCGGCCCCGAGAGCGAGAAGGTGAAGAACACGGCGACCATCACGGCGGCGGCAGCGAACACGACGCGGCCACTGTGGGCGACGGCGCCGACCATGGCCTCCTTCGGGTCATGGCTCTTGTCCCAGTGCTCCTTGGCGCTGGAGAGCAGGAACACCGTGTAGTCCATGGAGATCGCGAAGATCATCGCGAAGAAGAACACGGGGCCCCAGGCGTCCAGGAAGCCCTGCGGCTCGAAGCCGAGCAGCCCGCTGCCGTGACCGTCTTGGAAGATCAGCCGGGCGACGCCGAACGCCGCGCCGACCGCGAGCAGGTTGGTGATCACGCCGAACGCGGCGATGATCGGCGCCTGCAGTGCGACCAGCAGCAGCAGGAACCCGAGGGCCATCACCACACCGATCACGAGGGGCGTCTTCTCCGCCAGGACCGTTTCCAGGTCGTGGTTCTCCGCCACCGATCCGCCGACGAGCGCGCTCGCAGGCAGGTCAGCGCGAAGCCGGTCGACGGTATCGCCGATGGCCTTGCTGGACGGGTCGGCATTCGGGATGGCCTGCACGAGCGTCTTGCCACCAGCGCCAGGCATCGGCGGCATCACCTGCGCGATACCGCGGTCGGCCTTGGCGACCGCGACGACCGTCGCCGCGTCGGTCTGGCTTGCGACGAGCTGCAGCGCACCCGGCGCGCCCTCGCCGAGGGCCTTCTGGACCTGCACGTAGCCGACTCGCGAGCCGTCCTCTTCTGGGACGACCTTGATCGACGGCATGCCGGTCTTGAGGCCGAACACCGGCGCGGTGAGCGCGACGAGGATCAGCGTGGCCACGGCGCCGTACGCCCACGGGTTCTTCCAGAGGCGCTCGCCCCAGGCCGCGAACTTCGGGCTGCGGTGTTCACCCTGATGCACCCACGGGAGCGACAGGTTGTCGACGCGATCGCCGAGCTTGGCGAGCACCGCCGGCAGCAGCGTGAGCGTCGCCGCCAGGATGAAGATCACGGCGAGCATGATCCCGAGGGCCATCGACCGGAACGCCGGACTCGGCACGAGCATCACGGCGCTGAGCGAGATCAGCACGGTCACGCCGCTGAACAGCACGGCCTTGCCGGCCGTATCCATGGTCTCGGCGACGGCATCTTCGACCGAGAGCTCAGAGCCGAAGTGCGCGGCGCGGAACCGCATCACGATGAACAGGGCGTAGTCGATACCGAGCGCGAGCGCGAACATCATCGCGAAGTTCATCGCCCACACGGAGATGTCGAGGATCTGCGTACCGAGGTAGAGCGAGCCGGCCGCAGCGACGAGCCCGAGGATGGTGAGCATCAGGGGCAGGCCGGCAGCGACGAGCGAGCCGAAGGCCAGCACGAGGATGCCGAGCGTGATGGGCCACGAGATGACCTCGGACTTCATCATCGCCTTGAGGTTGGCCTCGTTGAAGTCCGACCACATGCCGCTGGCACCGGTCAGTGAGACCTCGATGCCGTTGCCTTCGAGGTCGCGAAGCTCGCCCTTGAGGTCGTCGGCGGCGGCGACCATTTCGTTGGCGCTGCCTTTGGCACCGCCCTGCACGATGGCCGTGTGGCCGTCCTGCGAGATCGACATACCCGGCTGCGGAGTCGACACCGACTGCACGCGGCTGTCGGCCTTCAGAATCTGCTGCGCCTTGGTGATCGTCGACTGGAAGCCGGCGTCGCTGACGGTCTGGTCGGTGGAATGCACGACGACCATCAGCGCGCTCGACGACATCCCGCCGAAGTTCGTGTCGATCATCTCGCGGGCGGCGACGGATTCCGATCCAGTCGCTTCCCAGCCGGCGCCGGAGAGCGCCGACTCCACGCGCGGAGCGAAAGCGCCGAGCACGAGCGCCAGGACGATCCAGGCCAGCGCCACCAGCTTGAAGTGGGTGGCGGTGTATCGGCCGAGCCGGCCTATCGGACCGTAGTTGGGCACTGGAGCGGTACTCATCGGAGGTCTCCTTCAGGAGTTGAGCGGTAGAGCGTGGAGCGCAGGCCGAACACGCGGCTGAGCAGGAGGGAGGCGCCACAGGCGCCGAAGAGGACGTAGAGCCACTGGTTCACGGCGACGAATGCCACGAGGATCAGGAACCACGGCGACACGAGCGCGGAGAGGGCCACGGCGACGAGGCTGACGGTGCCGGCCATGGCGAAGAGGACGCGTTCAAGCGGCCAGCCGGTCGATTTGACGCAGGCACGAGAAGGGGTCATGACGAGACCTCGGTTTGGCGAACGATGGCGTCGAGCTCGGTGACCTGCTGGCGAAGTCCGCCGCAGACGAGTTCGCAGAGTTCAAAGACGGAGTGGTCGGCGACGGCGTAACGCACGGCGGTGCCTTCCTTGGTTCGGGAGACGATCGAAGCGGCGTGCAGGACGCCGAGATGCTTCGACACGTTCTGTTGGCTGCTGCCGATCGCTTCGACGAGCTCGCCGACCGTCGCCGAGCCCTCCCGAAGTCGGTCGAGCAGGCGGATGCGGAGGGGGTCGCCGATGACGCGGAAGCGCTGGGCGATGAGCTCGACGAGCGGCTCTGGGAGGGGGTGGGGAAGGTCCATGTCGACAACTGTACCACCTTTGAGTTGTGAAGTGGTAGAGTTCTGAGAAAGGCCGCGGAAATGCCGCGTCGGCGGGGGTACAACCCCCTGACGGCTCAGCTCCGATCGCGGCGTACGGTCGAGAGGTCGGGCCCAACAGAGCCCCGCCACCAAGGAGTTCCATGCCCAATCAACCCACCCGCGTCATCGTGATCGGATCGAGCTTCGCCGGACTGACCGCGGCGCTCGAGCTGCGCAAGAAGCTCGACAACGACGTCGAGATCGCGGTTCTGGATCCCCACGCGCGATTTACGTTCATCCCGTCTCTGATCTGGGTGCCGTTCGGCGGCCGCCAGCCCGAAGACGTCACCTTTGACCTCGACACCGTCTATCGCCGCAAGGGCATCCGGTTCATCAATGAGGCCGCCGGCAACATCGACACGGACGCCCGCACCGTCACCACGATGTCCGGCGTGGAACTCGGCTACGACCGCCTCGTCGTTGCGACCGGCCCGCGCCTGGCGTTCGAGAAGGTCCCCGGTCTTGGGCCTGAGGGCGGCTTCACCCAGTCGGTCTGCAACCTTGACCATGCGCTTGCCGCCCGCGACGCGTGGGATGAGTTCCTCAAGAACCCGGGCCCGGTCGTCGTCGGAACCGCGCAGGGAGGCTCCTGCTTCGGCGCGTCGTATGAGTTCGCACTCAACTTGCGCCACCAGATCGGCAAGGCCGGACTCGAGAAGGTCGCGCCGGTGACCTTCATCACCGCTGAGCCGTTCCTGGGCCACTTTGGCCTCGGTGGCGTCGGCGACTCGTCCAAGCGCGTCGAGAAGTTCTTCGACCGCCTCGGCATCGAAGGCATCGCGAACAACGTCATCAAGGAGGCGCGCGACGGCGAGATCGAGCTCGAAGGTGGCCGCGTGCTGCCGGCGGCCTACTCGATGATCGTGCCGCCGTTCACCGGCGTCGACGTCGTCACGCAGACCGAGGGCCTCGGCAACGCCATGGGCTTCGTTCCGGTGGACGATGAGTTCCGCCATCAGGAGCTGGAAGACGTCTACAGCGCCGGCGTCGCCATCGCGATCGCGCCTCCCGGGAAGACCGCGGTCCCCGCGGGCGTGCCGAAGACCGGCCAGATGAGCGACGCGATGGCCAAGGTCGTCGCGCACAACATCGCCGCCGACCTGGGCGTCGGGGAGCACAAGAAGCTGCCGCTCAAGGAGCTGTCGGCGATCTGCATGCTCGACGCCGGCAACAACGGCGTGATCTTCAAGGCCACGAACGTGCTCGGCGCCGAGGAAGACAAGCGTTCGCACGTGACCGTCGGGCCGCACGCGCACGTCGCCAAGCTCGCGTTTGAGCGCTTCTACCTGGGAACGCGCCGCCGCGGGATCAACGCCCTGTGAGCGCTGCATCGGGTCTCGCCGATTCGACCGATTCGCCTGCATCCGCGGGCGGGTCGGTCGACCGTGGCGACCGTCGCCTGCTGATCGCGATCCGCGTGATCGCCCTGATCGGCCTCTCTGCGGCCAGCTATCTCACCTACATCAAGCTCCTGGATATCGAGCCGATCTGCGCGACCGGCGGCTGCGATGTCGTGCTCGGCGGCCGCTGGGCGGAGGTGTTCGGGGTGCCGGTCGTGCTGATCGGGGTGATCACCTACCTGCTCTTGATCGGGTCCACGTTCGTCAAGGGAGAGCGGGGCCGGTTCGCGGGGACGCTCTTTGCATTCATCGGGGCCACGTTCAGCGTCTTCCTGCAGTACCAGTCGATCGTGGTCGTCGAGCATTTCTGCCCGTGGTGTTTCACCAGCGCCTGCTGCATGATCACCCTGGCCGGCCTCACCGCCTGGCGGTTCGTGCGGAGCTGACGGACTGTCCCTCGAGTCGTCCGGGCTATTTGAGCGTGATCCGCGCCGTCTTTCGTGCGGTCACGCTGCCGCCCTTGGCGCCGCCGACCACCAGCCGGGCCTCGGCGGTGACGGTGTAGCGGCCCTTCTTGATCTTGGTGGGCAGGGTCCACGGCATCGTCTTGGCGGCGTTGACGGCGGCGGGGTCGGACACGGTCTTGGTGGCGACCGTCCTCCCGCCGCGCTTCACCTTCAGCACGAGCCCGAAGGCCGCGCTCGTCTCCGGCGCGAGCTTGGAGATCGTCGTGCTCACATTCACGGTGCGAGAGCCCTTGCCCTTGGCGAGGGTCAGCTTGGAGAGCTTCAGTCCGGCCACGGCCTTGGCGCGGTTCTTGAGGGCGCGGCGGACGGTCTTGCCGCTCTTGCTCTTGATCGTGAGCGCGACGATCTTCATGTCGCTCCCCTTCGGCGCGGCCGTGATCTTGTCGCCGCCGGCGATCTTCACCGGCCCTGAAGAGAACTGCACCGGGCCGCCGTTCTCCCTGATCTTCGTGATCGTGAAGCTGATCGAGGTCGGGTCACCTTGGTGCTCGTAGCCCAGCGTGCCACCCTTCGTGAGCCCCGCGGTGTCGGTCGCGCCCTGATCGACGCGGGTGGCGATCGTCGCCGAAACCGGAGTGCTGGCCGTCGCGGCGCGGGCTGCAGCCCCGGTCCGGCTGGAGGTCGCCTTCGCAGGCTTCGCGCCGCCACCGGTGCTGTTCGAAAGCGACATGTTCAGCGAGCGATCCTGCCCGCTGGTGAACGTCAGCTCATGCTTTGCGCCACTGCCCCCAGCGACATCCTTGACCCCGGCCTTGGTCGCGACGTCCGTCACGGCGCCGGCGAAGCCCTGGCCGAGCACCACCGCGTTGTACGTGCCGTCCTTGGCCCCGGTGAAGGTGGCGCCGAGCGGCGTGTCCGGCTTGTCGCCGACCACGAAGCCCGCGGCGCCCGGAGGGGAGCTTGAGTCGAGGGCCGGCAGGGTCTCGGTGTTCGGTACTGAACCGGTCGCCTGGGCGGCGCCGCCATCGGAGCCGAAGATCATCGCTGGCACGTCGTCGAGCAGGGTGAGGCCCGGCAGCGTCGGGTCGTCCGGGACCGTGCTCTGGGACGTGATGAACATTGAGCCGTCGTCGCCGCCGGTCCAGGTCTCGCTGCCGAGGTTGAACGACCACTTGTGGCGGTTCTCGGTGATGTGGATGACGCTCGCCGCGGCGCCGCCTGCGTCGCCGTTCGGGCCGGTTTCGCGGTTGCTGTCATGCACGTAGAGATCGATGCCGTCGGGCGTGAACTGCTGGTCGTAGATCGCCATCGCATGCCCGGAGCTGCCGCTGCGGATCGAGACGAGCGGGGTGCGGTTGCTGGAGAGCTCGCTCTGCACCGTCGCGAGCTGCCCGGCCACCGACCGGTCGCGATGGGCCCACTTCGTGAGGAACTCCTTCGAGGTCTGAGTCGAGTGTTCGCCGTCGAGATAGCTGGTGAGTTCGGCGTTCAGGCCAATGTCGATGGTGCGCGTGGCGCCAGCCAGGAATCGGGTGCGGCTCACCTTGCCGATGCGGATCCGTTCGACCGCCCGCGAGATGCCGAAGCAGTGCCCGCCGGAGAGCTTCATCGCGATGTTGATGACGCCCCAGGCGAGATAGGCCGTCGGGTCGGGAATGCCGGTGTTGATCCGGCACGAGCCCCACGGCCAGCACGGGTTGACCGTGACCCACATGTCGCTGTGGCCGAACGCGTCGGCAAGTTCGCCGTACGACACCCAGCCGTATCCGAAGTTGTGGAACGGGAACCCGAACACGTTGCGGAACGAGTCCACGGTCAGCGCGCCGGCGTTCACGCTGGTGAGCCCAAGACCGGGCGCCGGGACGACTTCGACCTGACCGGTCGTCGCGCCGCGTGGCGTCTCGAAGGTGAGCGACTTGCCGTCGGGCGCGATGGTCGGCGTCGCCGCTGCGGTGATGTGCCGACTGCCGGCGTACACGACGGTGCCGGGGCAGAAGCCGTTGCCTTCCACTGTGACCGTCGTGCCGGCCTTCACGTACTGCGGAGTCTTGACGTTTGCGGGGCCCACGAGCACCGCGGTCTGCGCGGCGCGAGTGAGCGTGAACGTGAGCTGACGCGTGGGCGTGCCGGGCGAGGTCGCCGTGAGCTGGAGCGTCGCCGGGAACACTGCGGTCGGGGCCACTGAGAGGCGCAGCGACCCGCCGACGTTCAGGCCACCGCCCGGCGCGATCGACGTGCCTGGGAGGATCTCGACCCCGATCCCGGGAGGCACCGTGCCGGTCGTCAGGGCGACGTTCTGGTTGAAGGTGATGTCGCGCCCGAGGACGAACGGAACGTCCGTGGTGGAGCACGTCGCGAGCGGCGCCGTGAGGCTTGGGGTCGTGAGCGTGAACGGCGGCTTCACGGTGACGCCGATCTGCAAGGTGCGTGGGGCAGGAGCCACGTTGGCGTTGCTTTGGGGATCGGCGGTGACCGTCACCGGGGCCGGGTTGTCGAGGCGGGGTGCGGTGTCGGAAGCGGTGAGGCGCAGAATGGCGCTGCCCGTCGTGCCCGGTACGGGGTTCGGGAGCACCTGCGCGGTGACGCCGGGCGGCATGCCGGTCGCGGTCATCTGGAGTGGCCCGTTGGAGCCGTTCACCCGCGTGATGTTGATCGGGACATCAGTGCTCCTGCCGTTCAGCACCGACGTGAGCTGCTGCGCACTGATCGACACGTTCGGCAGCGAGCCCGCCGGGTAGTCGAAGGTGAGGTCGTCGAAGCCGAGGTCAGCACCGATCGGTGGGTTGCCAGCCGTCGTGGCGACCGCCTCGAGCCTGAACTTCTGGATATCGCCGGCCACGCTGGACACGCTCACGGGCGTCTTGAAGTTCGTCGCATTGATCGGCACGACCGCGCTGACGGCGACTTCGTCCCCGTTCGCGCTCAGTCCCTTCAGTCTCACCCCGACGTCGCTCTGCGGGGTGAACAGGCCGGCGTAGAGCGTGACGCTGCTCGCCGACCGAGTCATCTGGCCTTGCGTGGAGGCGTTGACGAATTCGCAGCCGCCAGCGTCGCCGGTGTCGGGAAAGCAGACGCTTCCTCCAACATCGGCGACAATCGTGCCGGATTTGGCCTGGCTGCCGACCTCGCGCCGGAACGGCCGGAACCCTGGATCGGCAGCGAAGAACTGCACGAAGCTGCTGGCCAGGTAGTGGTCCGTAACGGGTGCCCCAGCGACCGACGGACTGTGGAGCGCAGGCCCGGTCTCAAAGTTGACCGAGAGCGTGTCGGCGCTAGCTGGAGCGGCGGCCAAGACGATGAATGCGACGGCCGAGATGGCCGTCACGACAGCACGATGGAAACGGCGGTGTGGGCGCATGGTCGTTCGACCGTACGCCGAAGCCTGGCGCATTTCGACCTACCTGCTTCTGGCGTTTCGCCGGGTCGGTATCCGACCGGGTCAGCGGCCCCTCACGGTGTGGGGCGCCCCGGGCCCCCGTCCTGCTTGACTTGCGGTGCGCGCGCGTTGGCGCGGCTCGTTTGCAGCCGGCCTGAGTCGCTGTTCGGTACCCCTAAGACACTCGACGACTGGACCTCTTTGCCCCGGGCGTTTCTGCCGATAGGCGAGAAGACGATGCGTTCTCGTTCGCTACCAGCCTTGCTCATGGCCGTTTCGGTGGTCATGGTGGGTCCCGTGCTCGTGCAACCGGTGTGGGCGCAGGTCGGCGCCGCCGACGCCCAGGCCGCAACGGCGAAGCCGACGAAGACCCGGCCGACCGCATCCGCAGCGGCCGCCCGCCGCGCGGCGCTCACCAAGGCGCGCAAGGCCCGCCTGCGCTGGAGCGCTCCGCTGGAGTTCGGCATCTACCCCGGTGGCGGGGCGGGTGCGGTCAACGGCCGCGGCGAACCGCGCCCCGAAGTCGCTGAGCTGCGCCTCTCGGCGCTGCAGGCGCTGCGCAAGCCAGGGTCGCCGTTCGCGGTCCACCTCTACGACGCCTATACCGGCCCGCGCGATGTCGCGGCGACGCCGGCGTGGCTGCGCGACCAGATCACCGATTACACCGCGGCTGGCATTCGGGTGGAGCTCGTACTGCGCTACCGCCCCACGGCCAAGACCGGCGACGTGTCGGGCTTCACCGCGTTCGTCCGCAGCCGCGTTCGCGAACTCGGGCCGAACGTGAATGTCACGAGTTTGCAGATCACCAACGAGGCCAACGTGACCGTGGCTCCCGACGCCGCCGATGGCGCATATCCGGGCGCGATGAAAGCGCTGGTGAAGGGCGTCGTTGCCGCCAAGCAGGAGGTGGTTCGGGGTGGCTACGGCC
Source organism: Solirubrobacteraceae bacterium (assembly GCA_032119595.1). Lineage (GTDB taxonomy): Bacteria > Actinomycetota > Thermoleophilia > Solirubrobacterales > Solirubrobacteraceae > JAGIBJ01. The sequence goes on from JAUMBQ010000006.1 coordinate 1,595,682, forward strand.
AGCTCGCGATCGGCTTCAACTGGGCCGACGAATCCGGCCCGCGCGCCGTGCAGTTCTTCCGCACGCTGCGTCGCTCCGGAGGCCCGTCGTTCCGGCGCTCGGTCGACTGGGTTGGCGTCGACGCCTACCCGGGCACCTGGGGCCCGAAGCTGGGCAACGGCGACCTCGCCTCCGCCGTCGGTGCGGCGACCCGCTCGACGCTCCGCTCCCTGCGCAAGGTGCATCTCCCGGCTGCCGGGCTCCCTCGCGCTCCGATCGTGATCGCCGAGAGCGGCTACCCGACCGACGCGGTGGCGCGCACCGAGGCCGAGCAGTCAAAGGTCCTCACGGCAGCGGTCGAGACCATCGTCGCGACGCGCAAGCAGTACGGCGTCGTCGGCTACCGCTGGTTCGATCTCCGCGACGCAGATTCAGGCGTCGCCAGCTTCGAGGGCCACTACGGCCTGATGAACGACGATTACTCGCCCAAACCGGCCTTCGACGTCTACCGCGGCCTGGTCTCGCGTCACGGCTGAGCGGGCGGCGAGGCGGCCTCGCGAGCGCCGGCGATGAACGCGGCGCGAGCCTCCGGCGAGCTCACGATCCGCCAGTCGGCCTCCTTGACCAGCTCGAACCAGATCAGCGACCGGATGTATGGCCGCTGCCGGATCGACGCGAACATCTCGGTGATCCACGTCGCCTTGTCGCCCCCGGTCTCCGCGCTGGCGATCTCGGAGATCTCGACGGGCTTGGACGGTGCCATCGCGTGCACCGCCGTGAGCGTGGGGCCGTAGGAGGTCTCGAAGGAGCGCCAGCGCTGCCGGAAGAGCGTGGTGCCGCCGTTGAAACCGGAGACGGCGACGACATCGACGTGGTCCTCGCCTGGGAACAACGCCGAGGTGACGGCGCCCGCGACCGGCGACCACACCCAGACGACGTTGGTGGCGCCCTCCTCGTCGAAGATCTCCTGGACGTGTCGCCAGACGCGGACGAACTCGCCGGCCTGGTTGCGGTTGGCGCGCTCGGCCCACGGGTACCAGCGGCCGTTCATCTCATGCCCGAAGCGCAGCCGAAGCGGCTTGCCGTAGGCGGCGATGCCGCGGGCCCACGTCCTGATCAGTGGATCGTGGTCGCCCTCCAGGAACGTGCGAAGCCGGAAGGCGGGCTGGTTGGCCGAGGGGTTCGAGGCGTCCCAGGGCTCCCAGGAGATTTCGGGGATCGCGTCGCGGGCCGCGACGGCTTCGGCCTGCCGAGGGTCGAACGCGGTTCCGGCGAAGTCGGCGAACCACATGATCGTGCCGGCGTGGGTGTTCGCCGCGCGCTCGAAGGCGTCGACCTCGGTCAGGTCGGTGGCGGTCCAGGGCCGGTCGGCGTTGCGCGCGAGGGCCTTGGTGGTCACGCCGATGGTGAGGAACGGCGCGCGCGCCGGCGCCGGGATGCCGGAGGGGGTCGTCGCATCGGGCTCGAAGGTCTGGCGGAGCTGGGTGCCCATCAGGCCCGCGATGGCGCCGGAGAGGGCCACGGTCAAGAGGAGGCCGCGATTGAGCTTCACGAGGCCGTGAGCCTTAGCAGCGGGCTGGCGATGCCGATGAGGAAACCGAGTGCTGCGACCGTGGCCAGCACGGCCACGAGGGTGCCACCGCGGGCGCGGAGCGCGGTCGCGATCCCGTGCTCGGCCTTGATCTCACTGAACTCCAGGGAGGAGGCGACGATCACCACGAGGAGTGGCGCGATGGAATTGAAGATCGCCAGCCACAGGTAGCCGGCGGTGTCGGTCACCTCGTCGATGGCGAGGTAGGCGAACATCGTGGCGGCGGCCCCCCAGCTGAGGAGGAAGTACGGCGCGTAGAGCCGGCCCCCCGGCACGGTCGTCTCGCCCTTGCCCTTGGGCGTGATCATGTACGGCCGCTGCACGCGGAAGAGCACGTTGACGATCGCCCAAAGCACGATCGGCCAACGGGCCGCATCAAGGACCAGGGCTCGCCACGAGAGCAGCACACCCTTCGGCCGGAACAGTGATCGCGACCACCACCACATGAGCATGGTGCAGGCGAGCAGCGAGCCGTAATGCAGGCCGAAGTCAGAGAGCCGCGTCGTGCTGATGCGTTCGCCGGTGATGAGCGCGACGAGCGGAAGGGCCCAGAGCAGCATGCAGGACACCGACCACAGGGCGTACCAGCTCTGCGCCATGAGGAACTGGAACGCCTGCGCCGGGTGGTAGTGGCGCAGGAGCCTGGGGGTGTGCAGAAACAGGATCTGGACCATCGAGTAGGCCCACGCGAACTGCTGTCCGAGGTACGTCGAGAAGGTGGTGGGACCGTCGCCGGTGGCGATGACCTGCGGCATGTACACGCCACGGTACCCGTGCGCCGCGAGGACGACGGTGTCGAGGTGATCCTCCGCGCGCGTGGGCTGGTAGCCGCCGATTTCGCGGATCGCCGCCATGCGGTAGCCCGTGTGCGAGCCGATGATGAACGGCGTGCTGCTGTGGCCGTAGAACCCCATTTGAAGCGGCCCCTGAAGCACCGTCTCCTGTTCCGCCTGGCCCCGGGCGGTCCAGTGTTCGAGGTTGCCCGACACACTCGGCGACTGGACCCAGCCGACCGTCGGGTCGTCGAAATACCCGAGGATCTCGTCCAGGTAGGCCGGCACTGGGCGATGGTCGATGTCGAACTGCGCGAAGACCTCGTAGTCCAGTCCGAGCGCGGCGACATGGTCGATCCAGGCGTTCACGTTGCCGGCCTTGGTCTTGGCCTTGAACGGCGCGGCGGTCTGGTTCCATCGCTCGACGCCTCGCCGGGTGAAGTAGTGCACGCCGTGGCGGGCGGCGAGCGCCTCGATCTCCGGGCTGGCGCCCTCGTCGAGGATCCACGCGTCGCAGGGGTACTGCAGTGCCGAGAAGGCCAGGAGTTGGCGCTCGACGACATCCAGCGACTCGACCGACGGCACGCACAGCGTGATCACGGCGACCTTCATGCCAGGCCGCGCCGCATGAGGGCCCGGGATGCGGGCCCGCGCGAGGAAGAACCAATAGAACGACGGCAGCACCGTCGTGATGTAGGCCATCGGCAGCGCGTTGACGAAGAACATGGTGCTGGAGCCGCGCTGTTCCGGTGCGATGAACCAGCCCCAGAACCCGACGACCACGACGATCCACGTCGCGGTGAGGACCCACATCTCGGCGCGGCGAAGCCCGGTGACCGCCAGCTGAGAGTGATCCAGTCGGGTGGGGGCCCGAGAGGTAGGGTTCGTGCGATCCACGGTTCTTCTCGTGTGATCGGCGGGTACCGGTTGCTTGTTGAACCAGAAGGCGGGCTATGTGTCCAGCCTTACGTTCCCGCCCGAAGCGCACGCGCCTGCAACCATACGCCGATGGGTCCGGACGACGAGCGGCCGGTGCTGGTGGCCCCGGACGCTTTCAAGGGGAGCTTTTCCGCGGCCGATGTCGCCGACGCCATCGCCGAGGGCCTGGAGGCCGAGGGGGTTCCGGCTGACCGTTGCCCGATCGCCGACGGTGGCGAGGGCACCGCCGACGTCTTGCGTCGAGCGCTCGGCGGCGAGCAGCATGAGCTCGAGGTGACCGGCCCGCTTGGCGCCCCGGTCCGTGCGAGCTTCACGATGCTGGGTGCGGGTGGCGCTGAATCGCCGGGGTCGGCTGGCCAACGTGTTGGCGGGGTCGGGCTCGGCCGACGGGGTTCGCGCCCCGGTCCCCGTACGGCCATCGTCGAGGTGGCAGCGGCGAGTGGTCTGCCGCTGCTGGCGCGCGACGATCGCAATCCGCTGCTCACCTCAACGACCGGGACCGGCGAGCTGATCGCCGCCGCCATCACCGCCGGCGCCGAGGTGGTGCTCGTGGGCTGCGGCGGGTCGGCGACGGTCGATGGTGGCGCGGGCGCGCTCGCCGCGATCGAGGAGGACGGTGGCCTGCGCGGCGCGAAGCTGATCTGTCTGTGCGACGCCCGGGTCACCTGGGCTCGGTGCGCGGCCGAGTATGGCCCGCAGAAGGGTGCCGACGCGGCTGCGGTGGCGCTCCTGCAAACGCGGCTGGCGGCGCTCGCGCGCACGTTCCCCGTCGACCCATCAGACGTGCCGATGAGCGGTGCTGCGGGCGGTCTGGCCGGCGGATTGTTCGCCGTTCACGGCGCGATGCTCGCGGCGGGTGCGCCGTACGTGCTGGATGCCATCGGCGCCGACGCACGCATGCGCGCCGCCCGCTTCGTGATCGTTGGCGAAGGCCGGATCGACCGCACCACGCTCGACGGCAAAGGGCCAGGCGAGCTCGCGACCCGCGCGCGCCAGGGCGGCGTGCCTTGCCATGCCGTCGTCGGCGAGAACGCGATGGATCCGCTCGACTCGCGCATCATCGATCTCATGGAGATCATCGAGGCGACGACCCGCGATGCGTTCGTCGCTGCCGGACGTCTCCTCGCCGCGCGCTGACCAGCGGCCCAGCGGTCGGGTCGGGCTGAGGCCCGCTTTGGCCCTTCGCAGCGCTCCGTGCGCCCGCGAGGAGCAGGTTCTGCGAAGCTGAGCGCGCGACCGGGACCGGCATCCACCAATCAGCCCTCCCCGCGCCGCGTCTCTTCCTGTACCGCTCCCATGCCCAACGTGCGCCAACCCAGGGCCGCTTCGCGGTCGACGATCACTTCGCTGGTCGTTCCAAATCCGATCGGTCGCCGTGCGATCGTGGTCGGCGCCGGATCGTTCGGGACGGCGATAGCGGTGCTGCTTGCCCGCGGCGGCCTGCGCACGACGCTGCAGACGCGCACCGAGGATCAGGCCGAGGCGCTGCGCAGCTCGCGCGAGAACGCCAAATATCTTCCTGGCATCGAGCTGCCGCAGGAGCTGCGCATCGAGTCGGTCGACGCCGGCCTTTCGCGCGGCGAGATCATCTTCCTCGGGATCCCGTCGCGTGCGGTGATCGAGACCGTCAGTGAGCTCGAGGCGCGCGGGCTTCGCCGACGGGTGCCGATCATCGCGATGAGCAAAGGGCTCGTCCCGCCGGACGGGCAGCTCCCCTCGCGGGTGCTGGCCCAGCGGTTCGGTCCGCTGCGGGTAGCGGCGATCGGCGGCCCTGCCCACGCGCAGGAGATGGTCAACGACGGCGCCGCGCTCGTCGTTGCCTCCGAGAACGAGAACGTCGCCAACCTCGTCCAGCAGGTGTTCTTGCGCGCGGGAGTCGTCTGCGAGCGCACGCTCGACCCGATCGGCGTCGAACTCGGCGGCGTCGCGAAGAACGCTGCCGCCCTGGCCGCTGGCGCCACCGAGGCCCAGGGCCTCAATGCCGCTGGCGCCGCGGCTGGCCACATCTTTGCCGAGGTGTGGGACTACGCTGCCCGCCTTGGAGCCCGGCCCCAGAGCTTGCTCGGACTGGCCGGCGTGGGCGATCTTGTGGCGACCGCCTTGGCACCCCATTCGCGCAATCGGCGTGCCGGAGAGCTCCTCGCTGCCGGCGTCCCCGGCAGCGAGATCCCGGTGAAGGTCGGCCAGGCCGTCGAGGCCCTGGAGACCGTGCCGCTGCTTGCGCGCGCCCTCGCGCTCGCGGGCGTGCAGGCACCCGTCACCTCGGGTCTGGCTCAGCTCATCGCCGGCGAGCTCCCGCTCGACGAGTGGACGCAGCTCGTCCGCACGACCGTCCCGTCGCGCGACCGCTGGCGCGGCCAGTCGCGCCGGGAACTCGGCGTTCGCCTCAAGGAAACCCTGCGCTTCAAGGGCGCCGGGACGCTTCCGCCAGAGAGCGACTGAGGCCTCGGCTCGGGCAGGCGCCCGGCCTGCTCCCCGCCTCGCGGGCTACTCGGTTCGCGCGATCACGGTGTGGATCTTCGGGCCGTCGAGCTGGAGTCGCAGCACGTACCGCACGAGTTCCGTTGCGAGCACGCGCGCCTCGCCGCCCACGTAGGTCCACGCGACGTCGGCCGTGATCACGAGCCGGCTGTTGGACTCGAGCTTCTCGATCTTCGGGCGTGCGTCGACCATGCCCTGCTGGAGGTAATGCTCGGCGACTCGTCCATACGCCGTCCGGGTCTCTTCCTCACTCGCAACGGCGATCACGGCGTCGTCGGTGACGACGAGCCCGGGGTGGCCGAAGCAGGCGGCGAGGCCATCGGCATCTGCGGCGAGCAGGGCCGCGCGATACCGCTGCAAGAACGGCTCGACGACGACGGCGGCTTGGTCGGGCGTCAGGGCTTTCGCGGCAGGTCTGGACATCAGTGCCAGCTTAGGCGCTGGGCCCTGCTCAGCCGTGGTCCGATGCTCTCCGTCCGGTACCGAAGGTCGACCGGTCCAGGAATCGCAAACTGATCGGATTCCCGCGTTTATGGTGGTCGGATGAGTGTTCCGACGGCAGCGCGTTCGCGCGAGCGGGCAAGTGCTGCTGCCGAGGCCTTCCGGGCGTTGCGCCGCGAAGCGGCGACAGCCTCTGCCCCAGACTGGCGCCGCGACGACCTCTCGCCGATGGTCGTGATCGCGTTCATCGCGCTGTACGTCGTCGTTGCCGAACTCAGCGGCCAGCTTTCTGAAGGCGTCTTCGTCTCGCCTTGGTATCCGCCGGTGGGGCTCAGTCTCGCCGCCGTCCTGATCTTCGGCCTGCGTGCGGCCCCCATGATCTTCGTGGCCGATGCGCTTCAGCTTGTGGTGCGCGGGCAGGACGACCTCCTGGCGGCGATCCTTCAAGGGCTTGCGCAAGCGGTGTTTTGGGGTGCGGCCGGGGCCGTGCTTCGGCCGCGGTTGATGGCGGCCTCGCCGCTCTCGCGTATGCGAGAGCTGGCGTGGTTCTCTGTGGTGGGCATCGTGATGGGGCCGATCATCGCGGCCACGCTCGGCGTCGCACTGATCTTCGCCATCAACGCTGGCGACTGGGGCACGTACGGCTACAACGTGCGGGTCTATGCGATCGGTGATGCGATCGGCATTCTCTCGATCACGCCGACGCTCCTCGTGCTGTCTGGCTGGGCGCACCGACGGGCCGCCGCCTGGCGGGCCGTCCGTGACTCCGTCGCCGGTCGCGGCTGGGAGGGCTGGACGATGCTCGCGCTCCTCATCGTGGTTCCCGCGCTGACCGTGACCCTCTGGGACGGCGAGTTCCTGCCGGTCGCGCCGCTGCCGCTCGCCTGGATTGCCGTGCGTCGCGGGATGCCGACGGCGGCACTGGCACTCGCCATCTGGTCGGTCGCGGCGGTGGCGGCGTTCGCGTCCGCTGGCAGCACGGTCACGCTGCGCGAGATCTCGGCGCTGATGATCTCCACCGGGCTGCTGTCGCTGTCTGTCGGCGCGGTCGTGACCGAGCGCGAGCGCGGCCGTGCGCGCATGGCCTACCTCGCGCTGCACGACGATCTCACCGGATTGCCCAATCGCGTTGGGTTCACCGAGCGGGTTGCCGCTGCCCTGCAGCGGGCCGAGCGTTCCGACATTGCCGTGCTGCATGTCCGGCTCGAGATGCTGTCCACGTCCGGCGTCCTCGACCCCAGGACGCTCGATCGCGTGCTGCTCCGAGCAGCGCACCGCCTGCGTCGCCTCACAAGTCCCGATGCGACGATCGCGCGGGTCGGTGCCGGCCAGTTCGTCGTGCTGGTCGATGGACCCGACGCGCTGCGTGTGGAAGCTGTCGCCGAGCGCATCGTGGCGGGCCTGAAGCGCCCGGCGGTGGTCGACGGTCGCGAATACCTGTTCGGGCCGGTCGTCGGCACGGCGCGCGGGAGCGCGCTTGACGCGCCCGAAAGCGTCCTCGACAAAGCCGCGCGTGCCGCTGCGGTCGCTGGACCGCAGACGCGAAATACGGCCGTGTACGACGAGGCGATGGATCGTTCGGCCGAAGCCTCGCGGTCGATGGGGGACGCGTTGCGGTTGGCACTGGAAGCGGGCGGCCTGGACTTGGCCTTTCAGCCGATCGTGACGGCCGCCGGGCAGCGGCCGATCGGCGCAGAGGCGTTGCTGCGGTGGACCGACCCGGAGCGGGGAGCGGTCGGGCCCGCTGAGTTCATCCCGGTCGCCGAGGCGTGCGGCTTGATCCTGCCGATCGGGCGCTGGGTGCTCCGCGAAGCGTGCCGTGCGGCCGTTTCGTGGCCTGCCCCGGCTGGCGCTGAGGCCCCGCTGTTGATTCACGTGAATGTCTCGCCCGTCCAGCTCCGCGACGAGAGCCTCACCGCGTTCGTGGCCGAAACGCTCCGCGAGAGCGGCCTCGCACCCGAGCGGCTGTGCCTGGAACTCACCGAGAGCGCCCTCTTCGAAGACATCGACGTTGCGGTGGCGCGCATTGTGGAACTCAACGCCCTCGGGGTCACCGTCGTGTTGGACGACTTCGGGACCGGCGCGAGTTCGCTGAGCTGGCTCCAGCGCCTCCCCGTCTCGGCGCTCAAGATCGATCGGTCGTTCGTCGACGGCATCGAGGATGGTCCCGTGGACCTCGCGATCGTGACGGCCACGCTTGGGCTCGCCGCCGCGATCCATCTCGATTGCGTCGCCGAGGGCGTCGAGACCGAGGCCCAACTCGCGACGTTGCAGTCGCTCGGTTGTGATTGCGTCCAGGGCTTCCTGATCTGTCGGCCGATCCCGGGCGACGCATTCGTCAAGTGGCTGCAGACGCCCTCGTCGCTCCGGTCATCGCAGGAACCGGGCGAGTCGAACGTGCCCAAAGGCGCTGCCGAGCACGCCTGAAGTGCGTTCCTTCAGGCCGCGAGCGGGAGGCTCGGTGGCCGGCCGACAAGACGGCGAATAGAGACGCCCTGGAGGCGTCAAGACCGCGTATGGAACGCGATCGCGAGCGTCCCTGGGGAGCACGATGCTGGCTATGGACCTCCTGCTCCGGATCTCACTTGAGAACGGCGTCGGCCTCGCCGTCGCCGCGCTCCTGTTGGTCTACCTCGTCTACGCCCTCGTGCGCGCCGAGCGCTTCTGATGTCGGACACGCTTTCGGCGATCCTCCAGGCGGCGCTGCTCGCTCTGGCGGTCGGCCTGCTTGCTCGGCCGCTTGGCAACTACCTCGCGTCCACCTTCACCTCGACGAACCATCTCGCGGTCGAACGCGCGGTGTATCGCTTCGGCGGGATCGACCCCGACGCCGACCAGCGATGGACGACGTACCTCACCGCGCTGCTTGGCTTCTCGGCCGCGTCGATCGTCCTGCTGTTTGCCTTCCTGAAGCTGCAGGGCTCGCTTCCGCTGTCGCTCGGTATGGGCGCCATGACCACCGACCAGGCGCTGAACACCGCGATTTCGTTCACGACGAACACCAATTGGCAGAGCTACAGCGGTGAGTCCGCGCTCGGGTACCTGGTGCAGATGACCGGCCTCGCCGTGCAGAATTTCGTGAGCGCAGCCGTTGGTATCGCGGTGGCCATGGCCGTGATCCGCGGGTTCACGCGCCATCACACCGATCGCCTCGGCAACCTCTGGGTCGACCTGGTGCGCGGGGCCATCCGCGTGCTGTTGCCGATCGCTGCCGTGGCCGCGGTGGTACTCGTCCTCGGTGGCGTCGTGCAGAACTTTGCATCGCCCCACGAGATCACGACGCTCTCCGGCGCCAAACAGTCGCTGCTCGGCGGGCCGGTCGCGTCGCAAGAGGCGATCAAGGAGCTGGGCACCAACGGCGGCGGGTTCTTCAACGCGAACTCTGCCCATCCGCTCGAGAATCCCAATCCGTTCACGAACTTCCTTCAGCTTCTGCTGATCTTGCTGATCCCGTTCGCGATGGTGTCGGCCTTCGGCAAGCTGGTCGGCGATCGCAAGCAGGCTCGCACCGTGACGATCGTCATGGCGGCGCTGCTCGGCCTGGTCGTGCTCGTCACGACGATCAGCGAGTTCGCTCACCCCGGAACGGCTTCCCAGCTCGCCGGCGCCGCGATGGAAGGGAAGGAGTCACGCTTCGGCGTCGCGAGTTCGACGCTCTTTGCCTCGGCCACCACCGGCACCTCCACCGGCGCGGTCAACGCCGCTCACGACTCCCTGAGTCCGCTGGCCGGCGGCGCGGTGCTCCTCAACATGGCCCTCGGCGAGATCGCTCCCGGTGGTGTGGGATCGGGCCTCTACGGAATGCTCGTGCTGGCGATGGTCGCCGTATTCATCGCGGGCCTGATGGTGGGACGCACGCCGGAGTACCTGGGGAAGAAGCTCGGCCCGGCGCAGATCAAGCTCATCGCGCTCTCCATCCTGGTCACGCCCGCCATCGTGCTCCTCGGAACGGCGGTCGCGCTCGCGTTCGACGGACCGACCGCCTCGATCCTGAACCCAGGCGCCCATGGCCTCACTGAGGTGCTCTACGCCTTCACGTCGGCCGGCAACAACAACGGCAGCGCGTTCGGTGGGCTCTCGGCGAACACGCCCTTCTACAACCTCACGCTGGGCGCCGCGATGCTGCTGGGCCGGTTCCTGCCCATCGCGCTCGTGCTTGCGCTCGCAGCGTCGATCGGCCGCCAAGCGCCCTCGCCGGCCACGTCCGGCACCCTCCCGACGAACACCGCGCTGTTTGCCGGACTGCTCTTTGGCGTCGTCTTGATCGTCGCCGGTCTCACCTATCTGCCCGCGCTCGCGCTCGGGCCGCTCGCCGAGGGAGTTCGCTAGATGACCACCTCCACCAACACCGCGTCCGCGGCTGCGGCCGGGACCTCTGGCCCCGGGCCGGAGGGCTCCGGCGGCGCGCCTCGGGCACGCGCGTCGATCCTCGACCCCGAGCTGCTGCGCGGCGCCATTCCCGGCGCCGTGCGCAAGCTCGACCCGCGCCTCATGGCCCGCACTCCGGTGATGCTGGTCGTGGAGGTCGGGTCGGTCCTCACGACCATCCTGGCCGTCCTCGATCCATCGACCTTCGCCATCCTCCTGGCCGTCTGGCTCTGGTTGACCGTGCTCTTCGCGAACTTCGCTGAGGCCGTCGCCGAGGGCCGCGGCAAGGCACAGGCCGACACACTTCGAGCTGCGCGCACGAGTGCTGAGGGGCGCCGCATCGATCCGCAGACCGGTGCCGAACAGCTCGTCGCCGCAGCCGACCTCAACGTGGGCGATGTCGTGGTCTGCGAGGCGGGGGACGTGATCCCGAGCGATGGCGACGTGATCGAGGGCGTGGCGTCGGTCGACGAATCGGCCGTGACGGGCGAGTCTGCCCCGGTGATCCGTGAGTCCGGTGGTGATCGCAGTGCGGTGACGGGCGGCACGCGCGTGCTGTCGGATCGGATCCTGGTCCGCATCACCGCCCGTCCTGGCGAGACGTTCATTGATCGCATGATCGCCCTGGTCGAAGGGGCCGCGCGTCAGCGCACGCCGAACGAGATCGCGCTGTCGATCCTGCTTTCGGCGCTGACGATCGTGTTCCTGATCGCCGTCGCGACGCTGCAGCCGCTCGCCGCCTACTCGGGCGACGACCAAGAGCTGATCGTGCTGATCGCGCTCCTCGTGTGCCTCATTCCGACGACGATCGGTGCTCTCCTCAGCGCGATCGGCATCGCCGGCATGGACCGCCTCGTGCAGCGCAACGTGCTCGCGATGTCGGGTCGCGCGGTCGAGGCCGCTGGCGACGTCTCGACCCTCCTGCTCGACAAGACCGGCACGATCACCTACGGCAACCGGCAGGCGAGCGAGTTCCTCCCCGCCCCGGGCATCGGGCTGGCCGACCTGGCCGGAGCCGCGCGACGCTCAAGCCTGGCCGACGAGACGCCGGAGGGCCGCTCGATTGTGGTCCTGGCGGACTCGATCCTGGCCGAGTCCGGCCGCCCGGCGGCCACCGCGCCGGCTGGCGCGACCTTCGTGCCGTTCAGTGCCGAGACGCGCATGAGCGGCCTCGATCTCGCCGACGGAACGACCACGCGCAAAGGGGCTGGCGACGCCGTCGCCCGTTGGCTCGCGGCCCATGACGCCACGCTCTCCGACGCGGTCCGCGAGGCCGCCAGCAGCGTCGCGCGCCGCGGCGGGACGCCGCTCGTCGTCGCCGAATCGGATGCCGATGGTCGCGCTCGTGCGCTGGGCGTCGTGCACCTCAAGGACGTCGTCAAGGAGGGGATGCGCGAGCGGTTCGCCGAGCTGCGCTCGATGGGGATCCGCACCGTGATGATCACCGGCGACAACCCCCTCACGGCGGCGGCCAACGCGGAAGAGGCGGGTGTCGACGACTTCCTGGCGGAGGCCACGCCAGAGCAAAAGATGGCCCTGATTCGCAAGGAGCAAGACGGCGGCAAGCTCGTCGCGATGACCGGCGACGGCACCAACGACGCGCCGGCACTCGCACAGGCCGATGTCGGCGTCGCGATGAACTCCGGCACGAGCGCCGCCAAGGACGCCGGCAACATGGTCGACCTCGACTCCGACCCGACGAAGCTCATCGAGATCGTGGAGATCGGCAAGCAGCTCCTCATCACCCGCGGCGCGCTCACCACCTTCTCGGTCGCCAACGACGTCGCTAAGTACTTCGCGATCCTGCCGGCGATGTTCGCGGTGCTCTACCCCGGGCTCGGGACGCTCAACGTGATGGGACTCGCGAGCCCGGAGTCGGCGATCCTCAGCGCCGTCATATTCAACGCCCTGGTGATCATCGCCCTCATCCCGCTCGCGCTGCGGGGCGTGCAATACCGCCCATCGACGGCCTCCCAGCTCCTGCGCCGGAACCTCGCGATCTACGGCGCTGGCGGGCTCGTCGCGCCGTTCATCGGCATCAAGCTCCTTGACCTGCTCGTCGCTCTCATCCCCGGAATCGCCTGATCGCCATGACCTCCTCGCTGCGTCAACTCCTCGCGGGCTTCCGCGTCCTCCTCGCCCTGACCTTGGTCCTTGGCGTCGTGTACCCGCTCGCGGTGACCGGCGTCGCGCAGGTCGTCGCACCCGCCAAGGCGAACGGCGCTCGCGTCGACGGACCGGCCGGCACGACGATCGGCTCCTCTCTGATCGCTCAGCCGTTCGCTGGCCCCGAGTGGTTTCAGCCGCGGCCCTCGGCTGCCGGGGAGGACGGCTACGACACGCTGTCTTCGTCGGCCAGCAATCTCGGCCCGAACAACGCTGATCTGTTGGCGTCGATCAAGCAGCGGCGCGTGGCCTACGCGAAGGAGAACGGACTCTCGGCAAGTCGAGCGATCCCTGCCGATGCCGTGACCGCAAGCGCGAGCGGACTGGATCCGCACATCAGCGTCGCCAACGCGCGCCTGCAAGCACCGCGGGTTGCCCGGGCTCGCGGGCTCGCCCTGAACGACGTCCTCGGACTGATCGGCGACCACACTCAGGGCCGCACACTCGGATTCCTCGGCGCGGAGCGGGTCAATGTGCTCGCACTGAACCTCGCCGTGCAGCGCATTCGGCGGTAGCGCGCGCCCGAGCGAGTAGAACCCAAGGCATGGCGCGCGGCACCCTCCGGATCTACCTTGGCGCTGCGCCAGGCGTGGGCAAGACGTATCGGATGCTCGAGGAGGGTCGGCGTCGGGCCGCCCGCGGAACCGACGTGGTCATCGGCCTCGTCGAGACCCACGGCCGCGCCGAGACGGCCAAACAGATCGGCGACCTGGAGATCGTCCCGCGTCGCACCATGGAGTACCGGGGCGCGACGTTCCAGGAACTTGACCTTCAGGCGGTGATCGACCGCGCCCCGCAGGTGGCGCTGGTCGACGAGTTCGCGCACACGAACATTCCGGGATCAGCGAACGCCAAGCGTTGGCAAGACATCGACGTGCTGCTCGACCACGGCATCGACGTCATCAGCACGCTGAACATCCAGCATCTGGAGTCGCTCAACGACGTGGTCCGCGAGATCACCGGCACGGTGCAGCGCGAGACCGTCCCCGACGAGATTGTCCGCCGGGCCGAGCAGGTCGAACTCGTCGACATGGCGGCCCAGGCGTTGCGGCGTCGTATGGCGCACGGCAGCATCTACCCGGCCGAGAAGGTGGACGCCGCCCTGGCCTCGTACTTCCGCGAAGGCAACCTCCTTTCACTTCGTGAGCTGGCGCTCCTGTGGACGGCTGGCCGCGTCGAGGAGGCCCTCCAGGCCTACCGGTCCGAGCAGGGAATCAAGCATCCGTGGGAGACCCACGAGCGGGTCGTCGTCTCGCTCGACGGCGGCCCGCAGGGCGAGCAGCTTCTTCGCCGCGGGGCCCGGATCGCGGAGCGCAGCGGCGGCGAATTCATGGCGGTGCACGTCGCGAAGTCCGACGGGCTGAAGGGGGGAGCTTCGCCGGAGGCGCTTGTTCGCCAGGAGACGCTCACGAGTGAGCTTGGCGGCAGCTACCACCTCGTGGTTGGCGACAACATTTCGCAAGCACTCATCGACTTTGCCCGCTCGGTCCAGGCCACGCAGCTCGTCCTGGGCGCGAGCACCCGCACCCGCCTTCAGCAGTTGCTCGGTGGCGAGGGCGTGTCGGAGCGAACGACCCGGATCGCCGGCAAGATCGACGTCCACATGATCGGGCGGCCCGACGAGGCCAAACGTCGGCGCGTACTCCCGGTGCTCGGCCCAGGGCTTGGGCTCGACCGTCGCGTGATCGGCCTGAGCGTCGGCGCCCTGCTCATGTTGCTGCTCACGGCGGTTCTCGATCGCGTCGTGGAGCCTCCAGCGATCCAGACCACCTACCTGCTGTATCTCTCGGTCGTGCTGGCCAGCGCGCTGATCGGGGGGCTCGTCCCGGCCGCGATCGTGGCGATCGTCTCGTCCCTGCTCGTCAACTGGTATTTCACCCCGCCGGTGCACACCCTCGACATCGCGCGCCCCGAGAACCTGTTCGGCCTCGTGGTGTTCGTCGTGGTGGGGGTCGTGCTTGGCATGGCGGTCGAGGTCGGCGCGAGGAGGGCCGCGGAAGCGACCCGTTCCGCGGCCGAGGCGCAGGTCCTGAGCCAGCTCGCCAGCAGCGTCCTGAAAGGCCGGACGGCGCCGGGAGCGTTGCTCACGCAGCTCCGCGAAGCCTTCGCGGCAGACCGCGTCGAGCTGCGCCGCCGCAGCGACGAGGATGCGTCCTGGGTGCCGGTCAGCGTCGTGGGTCGCGGCACCCGCGGGACCGACCAGCCTGGCGCTGAGGCAGCGGTCGTCGACATCGACGATCACCGCCAGCTCGTCGTCTTCGGGCCGCCGTTGGCGGCTGCGGACCGTCGCATCCTGGCGGCGTTTGCGACGCAGGTCGGGGTTGCGCTCGACACCGGTCGTCTTGCCCAGGAAGCCGCAAACGCGCGCACGTTGGAACAGACCGACCGGGTACGAACCGCGCTCTTGGCGTCGGTCGGGCACGACCTTCGCACGCCCCTTGCGGGCATCAAAGCCGCTGTCTCGAGCCTGCGCCAGACCGACATCACCTGGTCGCCCGGCGACGAGGCCGAACTGCTCGCCACGATCGAGGAGTCGGCCGATCGGCTCGACGTCCTGGTGCGCGACCTGCTCGACATGACCCGACTGCAGACTGGGGCGGTGGTGCCCAAGTTGCGCGAGGTTTGGCTCGACGAGGTGCTCGCCTCGGCGCTCGTCGATGTGCCGGCAGGCATCGAGCTCCGGCGCGAAGTATCCGAGGCGCTGCCGCCTGTCCTCGCCGACCCGGTCCTGCTGGAGCGCATCGTGGCCAACCTCGTGAGCAACGCCGCGCGATACGGGGGCGCCGCCGGACCGATCACCCTTCGCGGCGAAGTGCTCCGGGACGCGCTGGAGTTGCGCGTGATCGATCGTGGCCCAGGGGTCCGAGCCGCCGAGCAGCAAACCATGTTCGAGCCGTTCCAGCGCCTGGGAGATCGAGACGAGAGCACCGGGATCGGTCTTGGTCTCGCGGTGGCGCGCGGCTTTGCCGATGCCCTCGGAGGAACGCTCGAAGCCGACGACACTCCGGGTGGCGGCCTGACGATGTTGCTCAGGGTCCCGCTGGCCCACGGTGACGCCGCGCAGAGCGAGCAGGCCGAAGGTGATCAGGCTGAGCGCGTCCCCGAGCCAAGCGCCGAGCTATCGGCCGTGCGTGCCCCGCGTGGGCCTGACTCGAAGGACCCCGCGTGACCCGGGTATTGGTCGTTGACGACGAGCGCCAGCTCCTGCGCGCGATGTCGATCAATCTCCGGGCCCGCGGCTACGACGTCGACCTCGCAGAGACGGGGGCGCAGGCCCTTGAGCGCGCGGCCAAGCACCGCCCGGACGTGGTGATCCTCGACCTGGGCCTTCCGGACCTGGACGGCACCGACGTGATTGCCGGCTTGCGTGGCTGGACGCAGGTGCCGATCATCGTGCTCTCGGCGCGGCACACGGAGGAGGCGAAGGTGTCGGCCCTCGACGCGGGCGCCGACGATTACGTCACCAAGCCGTTCGGCATGGACGAACTCCTCGCCCGCCTTCGCGCAACGCTCCGACGGGCCGAGGCGGCGGCCGCCACGACCGCCTCGGCTGAGCAGCCGATCATCGAGACCGACGACTTCACGATCGACCTCGCCGCCACGCGCGTCACGCGCAAGCAGGTCCCCGGCGCCGAAGACACGCGCGAGGAGGTACGCCTCACGCCCACCGAGTGGCAGCTCTTGGAGCTCCTCGTGCGCGCCGACGGCAAGCTCGTCACCGGCACCCACCTGCTCCACGAGGTCTGGGGCCCGCAGTACGGCACCGAGTTCAACTACCTGCGCCAGTACCTCGCCCAGCTCCGCCGCAAGCTCGAACCGGAGCCCTCGCGGCCCCGGTACCTCATCACGGAGCCGGGCATGGGCTACCGCTTCGTTCGCTAACCGCGGGCCCTGCCGGGAGGCCCGATCGGCCGGGGAAGTAGGCGGCAAACCGGCCCCTCGGCGAGCGCAACGGTCGTCAGGCTGCGAAACATGCTTCGCTCTCTCATCGCCGCCCTCGCTGCGTCGCTCGTCGCGGCCAGTCTCGCGGCCGGGTCGGCGCAGGCCAATTCGCTGCCGTTTTCCGTGGGCTCGCCCCCACGGGACGTGGTGAGCGCAGGCCGCTTTCAGTTCTTCATCACCGACGGCAGTCAGATCGGCCGCATCGCCAGCGATGGCTCGCTGACCTGGTTTCCGTCGGGGTTCCCCGCGGTAGAGCGGCTCATCGTCGGGCCAGCCGGTGACCTGTGGTTCATCGGCTCGGGGCCGCTCGGCACCGACCCGCGCCTCGGCCGGATGACGCAGAGCGGCGTGCTCCTGAGCAAGACCGATCCAATGTCCGGCATTGCGGTCGCCTTGGCCAACGGGCCCGACGGGCACGTCTGGGTCGCGGAGGGCTACGAGATGGCGGAGTACGCGGCCAACGGCGCCCTGCTCGAACAGCACACGATCCCTGGCGCAGCACCAGCGGTCGACGTCACGTCTGGCCCGGACGGCAACCTCTGGATCCCGCTTCAGACGCCGGTCGCCAACGTGCAGGCGGCGATCCTCAAAATGACCCCGGCTGGCGCCACCCATCGTTTCGAAGTCGGCCCGGACTGCGCACCCGCGAGTCCACCATTCGCCTGCGCCAGAGTCCGCCGGATCGCCGTGGGCCCCGACAACTCGCTCTGGTACACGATGTCGCTCTCGTCGACGGTCAAGAACGATCACGGCGCCGTCGGCCGGCTCACGACGGGCGGCTTTTCGACCCACTTGGTTGGCCCGCCGACGTCGATCTTCAGTGCCATCACCAGCGGCCCTGACCGCCAGATCTACGTGCTCGACTCCACGCGCCAAACCGTCGGCCGGTTCGACACCGCCACCGGCACGTTCACCGACGGCTCGGTCTGGGCAGCGGGCCTCAACGGGGCGGGCGACTTCAGCCGCGGCGGCCTGGTGCTGGCCGCCGACGGCGCCTTCTGGAGTGCAGCGCACGCCAAGTCCTACGTCCACCAGAGCTTCGTTGATCTGCCCCCGGATACCGGCAACCTGCTCCGTAACGGCGACGCCGAGAGCGGCCCGACTACGGTGCTGTCCTCCGCTGCGGTTCCGGTGGTTGGCTGGGCGACCAGCGCCGGCTTCTCCACGGGCAGCTTCCAGCAGTTCGGCGGCAAGCGGATGATGTGGGGCGGCCCGAACAACGGCCAGTCCTACGCGCGGCAGATCGTCGACCTGCGCGGGCAAGCTGCGGCGATCGACGCGGCGACGCGCGTCGCGACGCTCTCCGGCCAGATCGGCGGCTACGGCGGTCAGGCCGACTCCGGCACCCTGACCGCCCGTTTTGCCAAGGCCGACGGGACCATCCTCGGCGAGATCCACACGGCGCCCGTGACCCCGGCCAATCTCGGTGGCGTCTCTGGCTACTCGTCCCGGACCATCAGCGGTGCCGTGCCTGCAGGCACGAGGTACGTGGAGATCGAAGCGCTGGCCAAGCGCGTGGAGGGCAACTCCAACGACGCCTTCTTCGACGACCTCTCCTTCACGGTCGCTGCCGCGTCGATTCCTTACGTCCCCGTCGTCCCGGCCGTCCCTGTGGGCCCCGTCCTGCCCGTCGTCCCGGCGGGCCAGGCGCCCGGTGAAGGCGGCGGGTCGGGGAGCGGTCCGGGCGAGGGAGCGGGCTCCGGCGCGGGTGCCAGCACCGGCAGCGACGCTGGCGGTCCTGGGACGACTGGCACCGCACGCTCCAGCGACGGTTCCGGCCCCGGCGTCGGTCGCACCGGCGAAGCGCTGACTCCCGCCTCCGCGACCCGCCTTCAGCTCGCGCCGGCCGCCTTCGAGGCGATGCGATCCGGCGGTCCGACCACGGTCGATCGCATCCAGGGGACGCTGCTCTCGCTCACCCTCAGCCGCGCTTCGACGGTCACGATCCGCTTCGACCGCGCTGCGGTGGGCCGGCGTCGGGGCAAGGCCTGCGTCGCCGCGCCGGTTCGCCGCGCGGCGAACTCCAAAACCTCAGCCAAGCGCGCCAAGTCGTGCACCCGCTACACGGCAGCGGGCACCTTCGCGGTCGATCAGCCGGCCGGCGTGAGCTCCATCCACCTCAGCGGCCGCACGGCCAAGGCGAAGCTTCCGCGCGGGAAGTACCACCTCGTGCTCACCCCGGCGGGTGGCGCCCCAGCCACCGTCGCGATGCGGATCCTCTAACGCCGCCCTCGACGGTGGTCGGCCGCGTCTAGCGCTCGTCGCCCGCCATCAGCGTCGTGACGATCGCTTCGTAGACGGCCTCGCCAGGGCCGCCCTCGGCAACGCGGACGTTGTCGTGCTCGCCAAGCACGGCGGCGACGGCGGCGTCGCGTTCGTCCGCGCCCGCGACGAGCCAGAAGGTGCCGGTGGCGGCCGCCATGCCGACATCTTCGGCCGAGTCGCCGACGCTGATCACCTCGTCGATGGCGTAGCCGCGGATCCGCCGATGGCGGTCGACCGCAGCGGCCTTGCTCGTGCTCTCGGGCGCGAGGTGGTAGCTGCGGGGGAACTCGATCGACGGGTCGAGCGTGCTTTCGCCCGGGCCACCGAGGAAACCGGTGCCGCCGGTCCGCAGGCCGCCGACGTACCCGTTGTCGACGAGCCGTAGGTCGCCGCTGCCGTGGTCGTTCAGGAGCTGCTGGGCGACGATCGTGTCGACTTCGCCGCGGAACAGCACCGATACCTCGCGGCCGACATGCCACGGCGTGTGGAGCTCGATCATGCCCTCGAAGTGATGGGTGAGGAGGTCGATCACGCCGCGCGAGGTGATCTGCTCGTTGATCGTCTGCGTGTCCGTGGGCCGCAGGTCGCCGGTCTGCCAGAAGTCCTCGCCGTCGACCGACAGGCCGCCGCCGCATTCGAAGGCGTAGGCCGTGGCGCCCATGGCGCGGCCGGGCTCGCGGACGGTGTCGCGGCGCCGACCGCTGACGGGCACGACCTCCACACCCGCGCGGTGCGCGGCCTCCAGCGCCCTCGCCCCGAGGAGCGAGACCGCACCCTCCTCGTCGTGGAAGAGCGAGCCGCCCCGGCCGACCATGGTTCCGTCGAGGTCGAAGTACACGCAGCGCAGCACGCTTCGCCACGCTAGCGGGCAGGCCAAGGCGAGCGTGGTCGGCGGGCGGCCGTGGCAGCGCGAAAAGGACTCGACTTCGACGTTACATTGGTGTAAGTTCGGCCCCGTAGGTCCGCTAACGAACGTGGACGTGCCTTAGTACCGGGCCCAGAGGAACACCATGAGCACCACGTCCACCGACACGTTGAATGGGTCTGCGACCGAGCGGGGCACGCGCGAGGCCCAGGTCTTGGTCGTCGGCGCGGGCGTGTCGGGCATTGCCGTCGTGGTCGCGCTCCACAAGGCTGGCATCACCGACATCGCTCTGATCGAGGCCGGCGACGAGGTCGGGGGCACCTGGCGAGACAACACCTACCCGGGCTGCGCCTGCGATGTGCCGTCCATCCTCTACTCGTTCAGCTTCGAGCAGAACCCGGAGTGGACGCGGTTCTTCGCCCCACAGCCGGAGATCCAGGCGTACGTCAACGACGTGGCCCGCAAGTACGGCATCGATCGCCTGGCCGAGTTCGGCACCGTGGCGGCTGGGAGCCGGTGGGACGAGGCGTCGCAGCGTTGGATCGTGCAGACCAACAAGGGCGAGATCCGGGCGCAGTGGGTGGTCGCGGCGACGGGTCCGCTGCAGCAGCCCAAGCTGCCGGACGTGCCCGGCCTCGAGGATTTCGACGGACACGTCTTCCACTCCGCGACCTGGGATCACGACTACGACCTCGCCGGCAAGCGGGTGGCGGTCGTCGGCACCGGCGCGTCGTCCGTGCAATTCGTCCCGATGATCCAGCCGAAGGTCGGGGAACTCGTGCTGTTCCAGCGCACGCCGTCCTGGGTGCTGCCGCGGATGGACCGCAAGATCACCAAGCTCGAGCGCACGCTGTTTCGCCGCGTCCCAGGCGTGCAGAACTTCTTCCGACAGCTCCTTTGGCTCGTGCTCGAGGGCCAGCTCCAGGGGCAGCGCCGGCCGAAGATCATGCAGCAGGCGCAGAAGATCGGCCTGCGGCATCTGAAGCGGCAGGTCAAGGACCCGCAGCTGCGCAAGGCGCTCACGCCGACCTTCACGTTGGGATGCAAGCGCCTGCTGATGTCGAACACGTACTACAAGGCCCTCGCGGCGCCCAACGCGACCCTCATCCCGCAGGCGCTCCGCGAGGTTCGCGGCAACACGGTGGTTGCGGCCGACGGCACCGAGCGCGAGGTCGACGCGATCATCTTTGGCACCGGCTTCCACGTCACCGATCCGCCGATCGCCGAGCATGTGCGGGGGCGCAGCGGCATGTCGCTCGCCGAGGGCTGGGCCGGAAGTCCCCAGGCCTATCTCGGCACGGTCGTGCCAGACGCGCCGAATGCGTTCCTGATGGTCGGGCCGAACTTCGGCAACGGCCACACGTCGGTCTTCCTGCCGGTCGAGGCGCAGGCGGGATTCATCGCCGACGCCATTCGGGCGTGCAAGGCGGCGGGCGTCGAAGCGATCGAGGTGCGCCGCGACGTGCACGATCGCTGGAACGAGGCCGTTCAAGAGGGCCTGCGGGGCACCGTCTGGAACGACGGTGGCTGCGCGTCGTACTACCTCGACGCAACCGGCCGCAACTCCACGATCTACCCGTGGTCGACCATCGATCTGAAGCGCCGTATGCGCCGCTTCACGCTCGGCGACTTCCACACCGCCGGCAAGGGTGAGCCGCTCCCGGAGCTGCCGATGCCTCGCCCGAGCACGGCACCCGCCGAGCAGGCGCCGGTGAGCTAAGCCGGGGACCTTCGCTGCGGGGCCCGCGGCTCACGGCCCGAGGCCCGCAGCTCACGGCCCGCAGCTCACGGCCCGTGGGCCGCGGCTCACGCTGAGGTGCTGATCCGCGGGTCGGACTTGTCGGCAGGGTGATCCGGTGGGCCGGGCCATTCCTTGCCGGCGGCGTCGAGCTTCAGATGCATGTAGATCAGGAAGCTGATCATTGCCGCGTAGATGCACCAGATCGAGGTCACGGCGTCGTACCGGAGCCAACCGGCCATGCTGATGCCGATCGCGTTGGCCACGCCGAAGAGCCGCAGGTACTGGCCGGTCGCGGCGATGGTGGTGAACACGGTCGCGTTTACGTAGACGAGGCCGCCGATGTCCGGTACGTCCGTAGGCGTCTTGTAGACCATCACGCGATCGAGCGGATAGGCCGTCGCGCCCTCGGTGACGAGAATCCAGCCGAACCGCGCTGCGAGGATCGCGCCGCCGACCGCCGAAAGCGCCATGTAGATCCGCACCTTGCGATTCGGCTCGATCAGCATGACCGCGAGGGGCACGAAGACCGGCAGGATCATCTGCGCCATCGCCAGGTACAGGTAGATCGCGAAACTGCCGACGGCGGCCGACGCCTGGCCGTCGGTCCAGAGCCAGACGAAGGCCTCGACGCCCTGGTGCGCGGCGAAGAACAGCGGGATCGCCGCGATCGCGTACTGCCGCGGCTTCGTGGCAGCCCTCAGCGTGAGGATGCCGACGGGCGTGAGCGCGGCGGCCGCGACGATGTCGGCCTCGACGGAGAAACACATGCGAGGCCGACCCTGGGCGCTACGCGGGTTTGGCGCAGTTCGTGATCATCGGCTTGTGGGCGAACCGGTCAGCCATCCAGGCCTGCGCCTTGAACGGCATCGAGAAGGCCTGCATCGCGTGCTCTTCCTTGTAGCCCGTCACGAACTGGACTTTGACACCCTCGGAGCAGTACTTCTTGACCAGCTTCAGCATCGCCGGGTAGGCCTCCATCTGGTCCAGCACCGTGTGGTACATGAACATCGGCATGCTCGGCGGGCTCTTGCCGAGCGCCAGGTCGTCGGCGGCGGCCTTGATGGTCGGGATCGACAGCAGGTCCGGCACGGTCGTGAGGCTGCGGATCTTCACGAACGGGTAGGCGAGCGCGAAGTCCATGATGCAGGACTGCTTCTTCTTGATGTACTTCAGGGTCGCGCGGCCCTTGTTGTTGAGGTACTTGTCGAACTCGGCCTCGGGGTAGCCCTGCGAGATGCCGACGAACGCGGCGAGCGCGATGCCGGCGAACAGCTGGCCGTCCATCGACTTCATCACCTGCCCGAAGTCGGCTGCGACACCGCCCTGCGCGGCGCCGACGATGTTGAGTTCAGGCGCGTAGCTGGCGGCGAGCTCGCTGGCCCAGGCGGTGGCTTGGCCACCGCCTGAGTAGCCCATCATGCCGACGTCCGTCGCGGCGCCGTCCGTGAGGCCGGCGGGCTGGAAGTTCTCGGCAGCGCGGATGCCGTCGAGCACGCCGCGGGCCGTGGTCTTGCCGGTGAGCCACGCGTTGTCCGGGCCCTCGTAGTCGGCGGTCACGATGGTCCAGCCGCGGCTGAGGATGCCCATCATGAGGAGCGTCTCAGCGCCCTGCAGGGCGACCTTGCCGGTCTGCAGCGAGTACGACGGCATGCACGAGGGGCTCAGCCCGTCGTAGGCGGTCTGGTACGACACGAGCTTGCGGTCCTTGGCGGGCCGCGACAGCGGCAGGATGATCGTCGCCACCGTGGCGATCGGCTTCTCCTGCCGGTCGGTCGTGCGGTAAAGCACCTGGTAGGTCTTGAAGGGCAGCTGAACGCCGGGAGCGGTCCGGATTCGGGTGGTCCGCGAGCGGATGACTTCGCCGGGCGCGCGGCTCGCGATGTCGACGGGGGCGGTGTAGAACGGGTCGTCGGTGGGCCACACCGCAGCGCTCGCTGTTGACGCAGTGACCAATAGCGCGCCGAGCAGCGAGAGGGCTGCCAGGACACCCCTCAATCGACGGGCGTAGGCCGCGCCAGAGGCGTGGCGGCTAGGGACGGAGGTCACTCTTGGGACAGAAGAAGACATCGTTCGAATCTCGGCTTAAAGGCCGCTGCGGGACGCGTTAAGGGCGACACCATACCCATCTGTGGCCGAAAAACTAGGAAGTAGTCACATCAAAGGCTTGGTACCTAGCATTACCCACAGATGCTCCGGATTTCGGGATTCTTTGCGGTGATGCGAACTGTCCCTCGTCTCATGTCCCTCGCTGCCTGCCTCCGTCTGCGCCGCCGATTCCCGCTGTTGTTTGCAGTCGGCCTCCTGGTCTCGCCGGCCGGGGCGTCCGCTGCAACCGAGCGCGTGGAGACGCCCATCGTCTCGCGTTCCCCGCAGACCGATGTCGCGTCCAGCCTCGTGCGCATCCGTGTACCAATGCCGGCGACGGCAGCCGCACACCCCGAGGCGTGCGACTGGCTCCAGTACCTCCGCTTCCGCTCGGTCGACGGCCCCGCCGAGTCGATGCAGGCCGACGCCGTCACCGTGCTGATGCCGGGCATCTTCGAGGGCGCCAGCGCCTTCGATCCGCTTGCGCGCAACGCCGTCCGCGAAGCCAAGCGCCGCGGGCGCTCCATCGAGGTCTGGGCGCTCGACCGCCGCTCCAACTGCCTGGAGGACCTCACCGGCGTGAACCGGTACGAGCAGACCGGCAACTTCAGGGACGCGACCGACTACTACTTCAAGGGCGCCTCGATCGACGGCCGCACGTTCGGCGGGTTCAACCCCGACGATCGCTTCCTTGCTGACATCGGCATGGCGCAGACGGTCAAGGACTACTACGCAGTACTCACGAACGAGCTCCCGAGCCAGCCGTGGCGCGAGAAGCATCTGCTGTGCGGCGGTCACTCGCTTGGTGGTCCGCTCACGCAGATCTTCGGCGGTTGGGACTTTGACGGCGACACGAAGACCACCGAAGACGCCGGCTGGCGACAGTGCGCGGCGTTCGTTGGCTTCGAGTCGATGCTCGATCTCGACCCCACCACGGACTCCGGCCTGCTCAAGGGCGCGATCAACCTCCTCACGTTTGGGCAGGCGGGCTTCTTGCGAAAGATCTCGGTCAGCGCGCTGAAGTCGGGCAAGGTGGATCGGCACGTCAAGATCGCCGGCCTCGACCCGATGTCGACGACGTTCATGGAGGCGGTGGGCATTGGCGCGTCGCTGCATCCGAACGAGCCGGCTGCACCGTTCATGACGAGCATCCCGGCGGCTGAACTCACCGACTCGTACTTCCATCTCATCGCGTCGATCGACGTGAGTCGGCTGCTGCTGTCCAAGGACTCGATCCGCGATTACCAGTACACCAACGCCGGCTTGCTCGGCCAGCTCTTCGACGACAATGCGGCGCCCATCAGCGGGATCCGCGCGAGCTTCGGGTTCTACAACGGCCATCCGGTGCGGTACAACCATCTCGCCGACCAGGCCAAGAACATCACCGGCCTCAATATCGGCCTCCAGCAGGGCCCGATGATGACCCCGCGCAAGCAGCGCAAGGGAGCCAACCTCGTCGGTTGGACCAACTACGACGCGCTCGGCTCCGGTGCCACCCAGATCGGCAAGGGCATCACCGACCCGTCGACGGAGGTGACCGATGCCCGCGACTTCGCGCGCATCCAGTTCGAAGGCCCGACCAACTTCACCGAGACCTTCTTCCCGACTCGCGTGGTATCCGATCTCGCCGCGTTCTACATCGGCGATCGCGGCGGCGACCTGTCGAGCTTCAAGTACTCCCACCCGCTCACGCGCAAGCCGCGCATGGACGCGCTCGGTAGCTCGGGTGTCGCCAAGAAAGCGAAGCTGGGGTCCCCGGACCCGTTCGTGATGATGCATGGCTACGAGCACGTCGACGCCATCACGGCCGCCGAGAAGCAGAACAACGGCAAGCCCGAGGGGTCGACCAAGATGCTCGTCGACATGATCGACCGCGTGATCCCTCGCTAGGCGCGCAGGCACCCGAAAAATTCCCTGTCCCTACTTAAGGCTAGGTAAGATTCGGTACCTGGCCCGCGGCTCCGTACTCGGCGCCGAATTCGGGTTGTCCCTCGCATGTCGTCCACCTTCAGCACTCCGGCTGTGACTCGTCGCAGCGGCGCCTCAGGCGCACGCTTGTCGCAGGGCTCGGTGCTCGTCACGGGCGCGTCCAGCGGGATCGGTGCGGCCACGGCGCGTGCGCTCGCGGCCCGCGGATTCCACGTGCTCGCGGGCGTGCGGAATCTCGACGACGCGCTCCCCTTGACCGAGGAGAGCGATCGCGTTGAACCGATCGTGCTCGACATCACCGACCCCGTCGCGATCGAGGCGTTTGCCGCTCGGGTCGCGAGGCTGAGCAATGGCCTGACGGCCCTGGTCAACAACGCCGGCACGATCAGTGTCGGCGCGATTGAGGCCGTCGGCGCGGATCGGTGGGAAGAGGCCATCCAGGTCAACGTGCTGGGCACGATCAATGTGACCCGTGCGGCCTTGCCAGGCCTGCTCCGCGGGCAGGGGCGGGTCGTGAACGTGAGCTCCCCGAATGGTCGCGTGGCCCTCCCGATGTTCGGGCCGTATGCCGTGTCGAAGTTTGCGCTGGAGGCCTTCAACGACACGCTCCGACGGGAGGTGGCGCACCTCGGCGTTCGCGTGATCTGCGTCGCGCCTGGGCCGATCGCGACCCCGATCTTCGACAAGGGCCTCGCCGAGGCCACCGAGCTGATGAACACGGCGCCGCCGGAGATGCGCGCGCGATACGAGCCGATGATCGCTTCGGCGATCAAGGCCGCGCACAACACGCAGAGCAACGGGCACACGCCCGAGGAGGCGGCCGCCGTGATCGTGCGCGCGCTGACCGCTCGGCGGCCCCGCACGCGCTACCCGATGGGTGTCGAGAATCGGTTTGCCACCGTGCTCTCGCGGCTCTTGCCTGATCGCGCGATGGACGCGGTCATCGCACGGGTCGCGTCGCACCACGACCGGTAGGCGTCCGTCTTCAGTCGCTGAGCTGAGCGCGATCGCTCCAGTTGAGCGATGCTTAGCGCGATCCCGGACTTAAGGCTAGTTCAAGTGCGTTTTGGTAGCTTGAGTGATGCGCATCACTCTGCGCATCGTCGTCCGATGTCTCTCAGTTCCATGCTCACCGAACGTCAGTTGGACGTGCTCCGCGAGGCCACGCGTGTCCGTCGGCTCGTGAGCGTGGTTCAGCATCCTGGCGGTCGCCTCGAAGACGTGGCCGCCAGCGGCTGGGAGGTCGGTCGCGTCGCGCTGCCGACCGATGCGGAAGTCCGCCAGCTCGTGCGCGATGGGTATCTGGAGAAGGCCGGTCCGTCCGTGGCGACCTCGTTCTACGTGACCGAGGCTGGTCGCCTCGCATCGAAGGGCATGATGGCGCGCCCTCCGCTTCGCGCGACGGGCTAGTTCTCAGGCTCCCCGCCCGGAAACCAAATATTTTAGAGTTAGCTTCAACATTCGTGTCCCCTTGTCGTTATGGTGTGGACATGGTGAGCGGCGAGGCGCCACGGGAGCGTGCGTATCAGGGGGTCCGAACGGGCGGCCGTAGCGAGCGCGTCCGGGCTTCGGTCCTGTCTGCGGCCCTCGAAGAGGTCACGCGGGTGGGCTACGCCGAGCTGTCGATGGCGCAGGTCGCGGCACGGGCCGACGTTGCGCTCACCACCGTGCATCGACGGTGGGGCTCCAAGGCGGCGCTCGTCACCGACGCGCTCGACGATCTCCTGGCCGACGGCGTTCCCGTGCCAGATCTCGGATCGATGGAACTCGACTTCCACGCGTTGGTGGTCGCCGTGGTCGCCGTCCTGCGCGACCCCGCGATGGCCGCTGGCCTCCGCGCAGCGATGCTCTTGCAGCCGGCTGACCTTGCTCGCCTGCAGGCGCGCCTCGGCGAGATCACCGACGACATTGCCGATCTCGTGGTCGGCCGGGCCATCGACCGCGGGGAGCTCGCGCGCGGCATTGACCGGCGCCGCGTGGTGGAGCTGCTCCTAGCTGGGGTTTGGATGCGGTCGTTCGTGTCTGGGATGACGGTCGACGACCGAGAGATCGCCGCGTTCGTGGCCGACGCGATGGCAGCGGCCCGCGGACTGCCGGTGGCCGCATGACCACCGCCGACCCCACCACCACGCGCCCAGCGGCGATGGACGAGTCTTCCGGTACGACGCGGACGCACCTTGGCGCTCGGCCTGGCGGCCGCAGCGAGCGGGTGCGGGCCGCGATCGTCGAGGCTACGACGGCCGAACTCCTGGCGGTCGGGTATGCGCACCTCACGCTGTCGACGGTTGCCGAGCGCGCTGGCGTGGCCCTCAGCACTGTGCGCCGTCGTTGGGAGACGAAGGCTGCGCTGTGTGCCGCGACCATCGTCGAGATGACCGGCGACGCCGTGCCCGTGCCGGACTGCGGCACCCTCGAGGAGGACCTTCGCTCGATGGCGCAGTCGGTGTTTGAGTACTCAAGCGACCCAGCCATCGTCACCCTGATCCGCACCACGCTCGCGCTCCCCGAGTCCGAGCTCACCGAGATTCGCACGCAGCACTGGATCCGCCGCGCCGCCGTGGCGCGCGAGGTGACGCAGCGAGCGATCGCGCGCGGCGAGATCCGGCCACAGCGCAATTCCGGACGCGTCGTCGAGTTGCTCGTCGCCTCGATCTGGATGCGTGCGCTGCTCACCGGAACGCCGCTCTCGGAGGCCGAACTCGAGGCCTTCGTGCAGGACGCATTGGTGGCCGCGCGCAGCGCTGGCCCAGGCAGCCTCGCCTGAGGTTCCGCTGAACTCCCCTGAGTTCCGCCGGGCCGCCTGAGTTCTGCCGAGCGGCCTGCTGGCGTTGGTCAGTCGTGTGGCTGGAGGCGGTGCGGCATGCGCCGGCTCGCGGCGAGCAGGATCCGATCGCGGCCTGCACGCTTGGCGTCGTAGACGGCATCGTCGGCGGCCCGAAGCAGCGCTTCCCATCCTTCGCTGGCGGCCTCGAGCGAGGCGATGCCGCCACTCGTCGTCATCCGGACGCCTGGAATCGAGCGGTCCTGCCGCAAGGCGGTGCCGAACCGACTCGCGATCGCTTCGGCGTCGCTTGCCGTGGTTCCCGGCATCACGACCGCAAACTCCTCGCCACCGATCCGCGCGATGAAGTCGGTGCTGCGGAATGAGCCCACGAGCAGCTCGGAGAATCGGATGAGCGCCTGGTCGCCGGTGGTGTGGCCGTGCTGGTCGTTGATCTGCTTGAAGTGGTCGATGTCGAGGAGCAGCGTCGAGAGCGGTGCCCCGGTGGCGACGCATCGGCCGTAGGCCTGCTCGAAGCGGTAGTACAGCGACCGCCGGTTCAAGAGGCCGGTGAGGGGGTCGGTGAACGACGTGCGACGCAGGGTGCCGATGGTGCGGCCGAGGTTCTCGGCGAGGATGCGCACTGCCACGATCACCACGCTGCTCACGATCAGCACGCTGAGGTAGTCCGCGAGGCCGAGCTCGGGGGACGGGCGGCCGATGGCGCATCCGGCGATGGCAAACAGCGAGAACGCGAGCACTTCGCGGCGCGACAGCAGGTAGCCGGCTGCCAGTAGCGGCCAGACGTAGAACACGGGCACCGTGACGATGCCGTCCAGCGAGGCACCGAGCAGCGTGATCATGAGGATCGTCGTGAAGATTGCGAACCGGGCGAAGCCGCGGTAGGCGTCGACTTTCACGCGCGTCACGGCGCCGGCCAGGAGTGCGAAGCAGAGCGCGACGCCGTGGACCAAGGCCGGCTGTGAGGTTGAGACCCAGCCGGCGGCAAGGCCCACCTCGGCGATCAGGAACCCGGCACTGAGCATCAGGATCGCGACGGGGCGCCAGCGAATCACGGACCCCGTTTCAACGGGCACGGACGGCTTTGGGAATGGTGGAACGAGCGACATGGACGTGTCTCGGGACGGGTGACAAATGCGGCCTGGGCCGCCGGGGGGAGGCGACGGCCAGGCCGCGTACCGAACGGTAAGGCTAACGGTCGTCCGCCACAAGCGATCCATACTCATTTCAATCCACCGGAGTCCGGTGCGGCGTGAGCGGCGCGGGATGTTGGGCTCTGTTTCCTTCGGTGGCCGGGGGTTTTGGAGCCCAAGATTCGGCGGTGGGGGTGAGGCCGGGTCGGGCCCGCACCCGCACGTTGCGGGGCCGGCGACCGCGCGCGAGGGTGATCGCGGCCGCGCGCTCTACCCTGACCCGAGATGGCCGTCATTCCTGCGAGCGAGCGCCCCTGGACCGAGCTGCTCGCGCGCGGCCGCGGCGAGGGCACGCTCGTGCACCAGCAGCGCGAAGGCCCGCGGGCGGCCCGGATGGCGCCGATGCCGCGCGACCTCAATCCCGCGCTGCGAGCCGCGCTCGCGGAGCAGGGGATGGCTGAGCTGTACCAGCACCAAGCCGACGCGATCGACCTCGCCTGGCAGGGCGCGACGATCACGACGACCGGCACCGCCAGCGGCAAGTCGCTGTGTTACCTCGTGCCGACCGCCGAAGTGCTCATGGGCGACCCGCGAGCGCGGGCGCTCTACCTCGCGCCGACCAAGGCGCTGGCCCAAGATCAGGCCCGCCGGATCCACGCGCTCGGACTGAAACAGCTTCGCCCGGCGATCTACGACGGCGACACGCCGAAGGACCAGCGCACGCGGATCCGCCGCGAGGCGAACATCATCCTCACGAACCCCGACATGCTCCACGTCGGCGTGCTGCCCAACCACGCCGCGTGGCGGGACCTGTTCGCGAACCTGGCCGTCGTGGTGATCGATGAGGCGCACGTCTACCGGGGCGTGTTCGGCTCGCATGTTGCGAATGTGCTGCGTCGCCTGCGTCGCCTGGCTTCGCTGTACGGCACTGAGCCTCGGTTCCTGCTTGCGAGCGCGACGATCGGGAACCCGGTCGAGCTGGCCGAGACGCTCACGGGCCTCACCGAGGTGGCGCTCGTGGACGACGACGCGTCGCCGTCGGCTGGTCGTCAGTACGCGATGTGGGATCCGCCGCTGCTTGACGAGGACTCCGGCGCCCGCCGCTCGGCGGTCAGTGAGGCGGCCGAGATCGTGACCGACCTGGTTGAGGGCGGGGCGCGCGTGATCTGCTTCATGAAGGCGCGCAAGGGCGTCGAGATGATCAGCCGGATGGTGCGCGAGCACCTGCAGGACAGCTCCCCGATGCTCGCCGACAAGGTGATGCCGTATCGCGCCGGCTACACACCCGAGCAGCGTCGCGAGATCGAGCAGCAGCTCGCTCGCGGCGAGCTGCGCGCCGTGATCGCCACGAACGCTCTTGAGCTCGGGATCGACATCGGGTCGCTCGACGCGTGCGTCGTCGTCACGTTCCCGGGGACGGTTGCGTCGCTCAAGCAGCAGTGGGGGCGCGCTGGGCGCCGGACCGAGGGGCTGGCGCTCTACGTGGCGGGCGACGATGCCCTCGATCAGTACTTCTGCCGCAACCCCGAGCAGTTCCTAGACCGTGCCGTGGAGTCGGCGATCCTCAATCCGTACAGCGAGCAGATCCACGCCCAGCATCTGCTCTGCGCGGCGCTCGAGGCGCCGATCACCGCCCGCGACCTGCCGTTCTTCGGGCCCGAGACGCCAGCGGCGATCGAAGCGCTTGTCGCCTCCGGCGGCCTCGTGAAGCGGCCTGCCGGCCATGTGCTCGTGGTGCCCGATTCGTATCCGGCGTCGAAGGTGTCGCTGCGATCGGCGACGGCTGAGCAGATCGTGATCGTCGACGGCGGCAGCGGCGAGATCATGGGCTCGGTCGAGCTGTCGCGGGCGTTCGGGACCGTGCACAAGGGCGCGGTGTACTTCCACCTCGGACGCAGCTACATGGTGCGTGATCTGGATGTGGTGGCCGGACGCGCGGTCGTGGATCGGTTCGAGGGGGAGTGGTACACGCAGCCCAAGACGGAGACCACCACCACCATCGACCGTCTGCTGGAGCGGCGCGAAATCCCGGGTGCCACGCTGAGTTTCGGGGAGGTGTCGGTGACGGAGACGGTGATCGGGTACCAGCGCAAGCGGTACGGCGACCACGAGGCGATCGACATCATCGGCCTCGACCTCCCGACGACCACCTTCCAGACGCAGGCCCTTTGGTACGAGCCGGCCCACGGGGCGATGGCCGACATCCCGTTCGACGCGATGCTCGGCGCGCTTCATGCGGCCGAGCACACCCAGATCGCGGTCCTGCCGCTCCTGGCGATGTGCGACCGCTGGGACATCGGAGGCCTCTCGACCAACCTGCACATGCAGACCGCTGGCCCGACGATCTTCATCTACGACGGCCACCCGGGCGGCATTGGCATCACGCGGGCTGGCTACGCGCGTTTCGAGGAACTCTGCGAGAGCGCGCTCACGCTGCTGAAGCAGTGCCCGTGTGAGCATGGCTGCCCGTCGTGCGTGCAGTCGCCGAAGTGCGGCAATCTCAACGACCCGCTCTCCAAGAACGGCGCGATCATGCTCCTGGAGGGCGTGATGGGCCAGGGGCCGGCGGTCAGCCCCGCCGAGGCCGCGCTGCGGTTCGTCGGGCCGCCGCCCGGGCACCTGCAGTTCCGTGCCGCGGCGGCGGGGGCGGGAGCGGAGGGCGAGGTGACGCCCGATGGTGGGCCAAGGTCGCCGTGACCCCCTCGCTGGACGTGTGTTGCACACGAACCATTCCGTCCAAACGTGCCCGGGGCGCATAGTTGGCGCATTACCACTCTGTCTCTCGGGACGGTTGTTCGGTAAGTCTCAACGGCTACTGGGCGGATGATTTCGGCCGGTTTCTCGGGCGTTTTCGCCATCACCGGTGTCGTGGGTTGAGCGTTCGTCAAGTGATTGATTGACCAGCTGACGGTTTTCTGGGACAACCTGTCCCCCATTTAGGGGGGCGAATTTTGGTCGCCCGGCGCCTCTACCTAAGAGAGCCGCCGAATCGAAGGAACCCGTGCCCAAGTTGTCCCACCCGTCTTTCACGCGTCAGCGCGTCTCGCTGCGCGCTGCCATTGCTGCCGCCATCGTGGCCGCGACCGCACTGACGCTGGTCCCCGTCGCGAGCGCCGGCCAGTACCGCGTCTTCAACTGCCGCAAGCCGAACTGGGAGGTGGCGAATGGATCCGACTGGGTCAGCGAGGCCGCCGGCGGCGGCCTCGTCATGCCCGACAACTGCCTCCGAGACGGCCAGAGGTACACCTACCTGGGCAATGCGCAGCGCAGCACGACGGCGTTCAGCGGCTTCGGTTTGCACCTCAGGTCGGGACTGTCGGTCCAGCGGCTGCGAGCGGACCGGTGGGTGAAGTTGCTTCCGGGTGCTGACAACGGCGCGTCCGTGCAGTACGACCTCCTCCGGGGCAGCGACGACGACGCCTGGAATTGGTCGGCCCTAAAGACCGTCGAGACCTGCCGGCTTACGGCGCCTTGTTCCGGCTGGGCGTACGACGGCGCCGCCGGCTCGTCGAGCGTCGATGTGGAGTTCCCGGGGGGCACGACCTTCCTCGGCTTCGCAGTGTCGTGCCGCGGCGAGGCCTGGGGTGCGTGTGGCGGTGGTGACAACGGCCGAGCTCACCTGCGTATTAACGCGATCGACCTCACCATCGAGGACTCCGATTCGCCGGTGTTGGCTCAGCCTGGCGGGGCGCTGCTGAATCCGGGGCCGGTACGTGGG
The DNA here is from genome assembly GCA_032119595.1 of Solirubrobacteraceae bacterium. Taxonomy (GTDB): domain Bacteria; phylum Actinomycetota; class Thermoleophilia; order Solirubrobacterales; family Solirubrobacteraceae; genus JAGIBJ01. Next base: position 1,628,880 of record JAUMBQ010000006.1, read on the forward strand.
ATCTTGCCCATGACGGTGCAGGCCTCGGACCATGGCGCAGGCGTCTACCAGCTGATCGTGGAGGTGGACGGGGAGGAGTTCTCGAGGACTCGGCCCGACCCGTCTGCGTCCTGCGCCGATGCTGGAGTGTTCGCCAATACCGACCTTGAGTTCGAGCACGCTGAGCCCTGCGCGCTCTCGGTCACCGCCACGACATCGATCGACACCAAACAGCTTTCTGAGGGTCGTCACGAACTATCGGTACGCGTTCGCGACGCGGCAGGCAATCTCAGTGACCCGTTCTCCAAGACGCTCGAGATCGACAATGTGCCGCCGCCCTCGGTGCTGGAGAAGCCGACGATCTCGGGCCCCGGGATCGCGAGCGGGTTGCGGCCGGGCGACAAGATCGTCGCGACGAATGGCACCTGGACCGGGCCAATGCCGGTGTTCAAGCATCGTTGGCAGCGGAACAGTCCGTCGGGGGTATGGGCCGATATCCCGAATGGGGTGACGGCGTCTTACATCGTGGGTGTGGACGACGTGAATCATCAGGTGCGAGTGGTCGTCACCGCCAACGCGGGGGAAGGCGCCGTTGAGGTCGCTTCCGACCCGACTGCGACGATCAAGAGCGGCGCTGCGATCATCGTTCAGTCGGATTCGAAAGCAGTGGGCGGGAACGTAGCTGGCGGGAATGGAGCTGGCGGGAATCCCGCGACCGGCCAGCTCGTCGTCGACCGTGAGCAGCGCACCGTCGACATTCGCCACGGCGCAAAGATCGTGATCACCGGGCGGCTCGTTGATGCCGACGGGAACCCGATCGCTGACGCGGCCGTTGATGTCTTCGAACAGATCGCCGTCGTTGCAGCGCCCTGGAACAAGGTCGACACGATCAAGACGGACAGTCAGGGTGGTTACGTTTACCGGCCCAAGACGACCGCCAGTCGCCGCCTCCGGTTCGCGTACTCCGAGAAGCGCGAGGTCTCGGACTACCGGGCAACCCGCGAGGTCTTCGTCTCGGTCACCGCTGGGATGACCATCAAGGCGCGGTCGCGTGTCGTTCCACGCCTTGGCCTCATCAAGCTCAGTGGCAAGGTCATCGTCGATCAGCTCCCGGCGCGCGGCGCTTGGGTCGAGGTGCAGGTCTTGGATGCCAAGGTGTGGCGGACGGTCGCCACGCGCCGTCTCAGCGCTGAGGGCCGATGGGTGTTCAAGCATCGGTTGCGTGGCGCATCCGCGACACGTTTCACGTTCCGTTCGAGGCTGCGGGTGGCGGGTGATCTGCCAACGGCCGAGGCGAAGAGCACGCCTCTCAAGGTCCGCGTTCGGTGAATGGCCGAGCCGACGCCGATGGGGGATCCTCGGTTCGTTGGACGCGCATCGTCGTTCCGGCGATGGGCTGTCGGCGACCCGTCATAGTGTCAGGCGTGGGCGGGGGCACGCAGCGAATCCGTGGGCGGTCCGTCCTTCGTTCGGTGGGCAGCAGCGTGTGGGCTTTCGCCCTGTGTTGCTTGGTGCTGCTCGGTGGGATCACGCCGGTCGCTTCAGCTGAGGATCAGCCTTCGATCGTGAAGGCGTACGGTCTCGACTGGATCGAGCGCGTTCGCGAGGAGGCCTGGCCGCAGCCCAAGGATCGTCGTCCGATCATCTGCCTGCTCGATACCGGTGTCGCCATCACGCCAGACACTCCGGAGGACAACCCTTTGGGTCCGATCGTCGCGCGGCTCGCGCTCGACGGTGGCACGGGTCTCCCCCAAGGCGACGCCTTCGAGCACCGTCACGGCACCGACATGGCTTCGGTCATCGCCGCTCCGAGGAACGGCGTGGGAACCGTTGGTGTCTTTCCTCAGGCAAGGATCGTGTCGGTGCGGGTGACCGCAGGAGCAGAGACCTACATCACCCCTCGGGCCATCGGGCTAGGCGTCCACGCGTGCACCAGATGGGCGGTGCTTCAACAGGAGGTGCGGATAGCGGCAGTGGTGATGGCTGAGTCGTTCTACGATCAGCGGGAACTTGACGTGTCGTCCTGGGAAACCGCTACAGCGTGGGCGCAAGCCGCCGGTGCCTTGTTCGTGGCTGCAGTTGGAAACGACCAGAATGCACAAGCGGTCGCTCCGGTCGCCGCAGGGGACGCGCTTGCAGTTGGTGCTGGCGATGCCGCGGGCGCGCTTTGCAGCTTCGCTCAATATCAGGTGGGCGTCGGGTTCCTAGGCCCAGGCTGCACCGACGACCCGCGTTGGCCCGCGGGGTCGAGTGCCGCGACTGCAGCTATCGGCGCACTAGTGGCGGCTTTCGCGACCAGGGCTCCCGAGCTTGGCCCCCAAGCTATTCGGAGTGTCCTTGTGGCTGGGGCAACTTCAGGCCTCAACGGCTCGCTCCGACTGACTGGTGATGTCCTTGTTGATCGTCAATTCTCAGGGTTGATCTCCGACGAGGCCGTTCAGCCATCGGTGGCAACAGAGGTCGCTCCGCCGGGGCGACCTAGTCCGCGCCCATCGACTTCCATCCTCCCCGAGCCTGCGCTAAGGCTCTGGCGGCCTGACGTCAAGGCGACCTGGTGGCGTGGGCGCTTGACTGTGTCGCGCGTCGGACGCCCACGAGCAGGACGTCTTGTAGTGGCTGTCACTACGCGGACGAGCCGGAGTGTCGTTGAGGGTCGCCCAGGCCAGAGCATTGTGGCCCGCCGACTTTCGGCCCGTCCAAAGCGGGTTGAGGTCTGGATGCGCGGCGGGAGTCAGCGCCCATGGCGGTCGATGGTTAGGCGTACCCAAGTCGTGTCCCGATGACCCATTCCGCATCGATCCGTCGGTGGCCAATCGGACTCTGGCTAGTACTAGTCCTACTCGGGTTGACCCCGTCGAGTTCGTTCGGTGGCGCCTACGATGTGCGGAGCTGCTCCGCTTCAAGCACTAATCGTGGTGATGCGTGGGAGGCGTCGGTTCGTCCGGCTGACTCGATGACGGCGGTGAACTGGTGCGCCGGCGGGGGGCAACAAACGCCATGGGTCGACTTCAGGAATGCATTCGTCCTTCGCACGCTGGACAGTGGTGTCGAACCTCTAAGTGCCCAGGCCGGTGTTACGGGCGCGTTGACCTTCGCTGGCCCAGCAGGCAGCACGCTGACGAACATCGTGTACGGCCGAACTCTCTACTCCTGGTCTGAGGAGTGGAGAGTTCGCCTAGTGGCAGACGGGGTACCCGGCCCTCTTGAGCAGTGCGCGCCGACGCTAAGCGATGACTGCTCTCAGCTTGCCAACGGCGGGGGGATTCGGTCGTTTGCACTGGCAGGGGTAGCGAACGTGCGGCTGGAACTCTATTGCCCGGCCTACCCGTGTCGTTACGGACTCGGGGACCAGCCGTCGGCTGCCGCGGTATTGCGGTCCTCGACGGTCACCGTTTCCGAGACGACTCTGCCGGCTGCAAGCACGCCGGTCGTTGCTGGGCTGAACGACGGATGGGCGTTGCCTGGATCGACCATCACGTTTGCTGGCTCTGATTCCCTGGGGCTGCGGAAAGTCGAGGCCGTGAAGCCCCTCACGGCAAGTGACTACGGGGCTGTGGCGTCGAAGGACGGCGTTTGCGTGGATTGGAGCGTGCGTCCTTGTGTCGATGGCCCGGGGGGCAGCACCGGTTTGAGTTCAACGCAATCCGTGTCCTCGCTAGGGCTAGTCGAGGGCACTCACTCGTTGAGGACGCGAGCGCGTGACGCCGCCGGGAACGAGTCGCTGAGTGGGCCGGTCGAGGTCAAGGTCGACACGATCGCGCCGATACCCGCCGGAGTGAATGGTGGCGGCGGCTCGTCCGAAGTCGGGCGAACGATTTCGTGGGGCCTTCCGGCGGGCGGGTCGCCGTTGGCGAGCGGGACGGTGAAGCTCTGCAGGGTGAGCGACGGTCATTGCGAGACGTTCTCGGTGAGCCCCGCGGGGCCGTTTGGATTTTCGATTCCGGCCTGGGGTGACGTGATGGCGACCGTGTCGCTGAAGGACGCGGCCGGCAACACGGGGACCGCCGCGCCCATTCGACTGACGTACGAGGCGCCGACCGCGGCGTCGCCGACACCCGCGGCAGCGCCCACCCCCACGCCCGCCCCAACGTCGACGCCGACCGCCGGGATACATGATCCAAAGCGCCTCGTTTTGACGGCGACCTTCCCCAAGAAGCTTGGGCGGCGCTCCGTCCTGGTGACCGGAGCGACCAGCGCGGGATCAACGACCGCCGTGACGCTCCGGCTTACCGGCAAGCGCACCAACGGAAAGACGTTCCGCGTGTACAAGACCGTCAAACCCGAATCCTCCGGCTCCTGGCAAGCGCGAGCAAAGCTCCCGCGTGACATCCGGCGACGCAGCGGCGTGAAGGCCTCGGTCACGGCCTCGCCTCGCCCCGGCTGGATCACCCCGAGCGTCGCCCGCCAGCTCCTGCGCTAACGCCAGCTCCTGCGCTGACGCCCGCCACCCCCGGCAGGCTCGGCGAGGAATCCTGGCTGCGGCGCCAGCGTCCCGACCGACTTTGTTGAGACGCGCTCAATTAGGGATGGAGTTTCGCGCCTACCGACTTTTTGTAGTTCGCCTCAGCTTCTGCGTGCGTATGGTTGGCTAATGACCCGTGGCGGCGACCAACGACAGCGCGTAATCGAAGCGCTTGCGAGCGAGATCGCGCGCGCCGGCTATGGCGGCACCAAGATCCAAGACATCGCGCGCGTCGCGAAAGTCTCCCTCCGCACGTTCTACGAAACCTTCCCCAACAAGGAAGCCTGCTTCCTCGCACTCTACGAGCAGCTCACCGACGGCCTGCTCGACATGATCACCGCGAGCATCACCTTCGAAGACTCGTGGCGAGAGGAGATGGCCAAAGGTTTCAACACCCACCTCCAGGCCCTCGAGTCCGCCCCGCGGCTCACCTACGCGTGCATGATCGAGCTGGCCACCCTCAGCCCGCAAGCACGCCAAGCGCGGCAGCAATGGATGGACCGCGTGTCCGCGACGATCTGCGACCAGATCGAGCAAGGACGCCAGGTCTACCGCGACATTCCGTCTCGCCCGCTCACCCCCATGATGGCCCGCGCCATCCTCGGCGGCGTCACCGAAATGGTCATCGACCTCGTCGTCCGCAACGAGTTCAACCGCCTCCCCGAACTCGTCGATGTTGCCACCGAACTGCTCTGGAGCGCCGTCACCAATGTGCCGGTGACCGCCGAGCGAGGCATCGAAGCCGTCGCACACTGAAGGTCACCTCGGCTTTAGCCGATGACCTAACCAGTGCGACCGTCCCGAGCTCTGCCAATCCGCCACGTCGTCGCCGCGCTCGTCGTCGCCGTCGCCGCCTTCGCCGGGGCCACCCCGGCTGCGCACGCAACCGTCACCGTCGGCGCCTGCTTCCTCTCCGACGAGTCCCGCATCGACTCCTGGACGCCCTCGGCCTCCACCGGGCAGCCCGTCCAGCTCCACGAGCACTGCGGCGACACGAACGACTACTTCGTCGGCTCACTCGCAACCACCGGCACCTTCGGATTCACCTCCACCACCCCCGCACCAGATCCCGCGATCCCCGCACAACCGGGACGGGTCATCGGATACACCGTGACGGCGCCCGCCGGCACCTCGATCCAGAGCATCAAGCTGATGTACACGTTCTCGGTCGCCGACGCCGACTGGGAAATCCGCGTGAAGGCCGGCAGCACCGTGCTCGCCACCTGCGCCGGCCCAACGGCGTCGACGCTCTGCGGTGACGGCGTAACCGAGTCGCTGGGCAACGCCTTTGCGGTGCCCCCGGGGACCCAGACCTTCGATGTCGGCGCCTACTGCGTCGCGCCCACGTCCTGCGATTACGTTGCGGGAGGCGAGCCCACGTTCTCCGGGATGTTCGTGGGCGCCGAGGTCGTCCTCGACGACACGACCCCGCCGACCGCCGCACCGCCCGAGGCTGCCGGCCACGTGTCCGGCAAGCTCACCAGCAGCGGCATGATCACGATCGAAGGCTCCGACTCGCTCGGCCTGCGCCGCCTCGAACTCCTCGAGAACGGCGTCGTGATCGACGGCGTCGACGGCACCTGCGTCGACTGGAGCCTGCGCGTCTGCGCCGACGCCAGCGCTGGCGCGAGCACCACCGACAGCGAGGCGTTCCCCGTCGGCGCGCTCGGCCTGTCTGCTGGCACCCACACCCTCACCACGCGCGCGATCGACGCCGCGGGCCTCGTCACCATCAGCGCGCCCACCACGGTCACGGTCGACGAAACCGTCCTGGCGGCCACCAAGCTCAGCGGCGGGGGACGCTCAGGCGCGACCCAACGCATCCTCGACTGGGAAGTCCCGGTGGGCATGATCGCCGCCGCAGCCAAGGTTGAGCTATGCCCGGCCGCGACGCCGACCAAGTGCAAGTCCTTCGACGCCGAGATCGACGGTCCGTTCACCTTCTACAGCGACGCCTACCCCGACGTGCTGGCGCGCGTTCAGCTCTTCGGCCCGGGCGGCGCGTTCGCATTCAGCGAGCCGCTCGGCTTCCAGTGGGACACCGCTGCCCCCAAGCAGCCCAAGGTCACCCTGCTCAAGGAGTCCGGCGACGACCGGCTCGTCGAATTCACCGTTGACCCCGGCGACACCGACGTCGCTCGTTACAAGGTGAACCTCTGCACGCTGCCCGCCAACAAGTGCACCGAACTCACCGGCGGCGAGCTCGCCAGCGGCGCCGGCCCAACAAGCTTGGTGGTCAAGATCGCCTCACAAGGGCTCTACCGCGTCGACGTCTTCCTCACCGATGCGGCAGGCAACACTGGCCTGCCGGGCCAGCTCTCGCTGCACTACACCGCTCCCCCGATCTCCGTGGTGGGCAAGGATCAGCCCCTTGCGCTCGTCCCCAAGCTGCCGGCAAAGCTCCCGAAGTCGTCGATCGTCGTCCGGGGCGCGGTCCCGGCGGGATCTGCGGCCAAGATCACCGTCACGATCTCCGGACGCAACACCAAGCGCAAGGCCGTGCGGGTGGCGAAGGTCGCGAAGGTCGGCTCCACTGGCGCCTTTGCCGTGCGAATCAAGCTGCCCAAGCGGCTCAACCGCAAACAGGGGCTGCTGGTCACGTTCACGGCGAAGCCCAGCAAGGGCTACCTCCCCGTGACCGTTCGTCGGCGCGTTCGCGGCTGACGCCCGCGATCGACGCGGCGTCGCGGATACCTGCAAGGCGGGACGTCGCGCAGGAAGGCGTGCGCGCCGCAACCGGCGATGCACGCAGAGGCGAGCCCGCCGACGAGTCGAAACAGACACCGTGCGCATTGCGGACGATGAGATTCGTGAGAAGTACCTCGAGCGCGCGATCCGCGAGCTGAGCGAGGTCGAGCAGGAAGTCCGGCAATGTGAGAGCTGCGTCCGCAGCGACCGCGCGCCCGTGCTGTCCTCTGGCCACCCTCAAGCCGACATCATGCTGATCGGCTACGAGCCGAGCGAGGCGGAGACCCGGGAGGGCGTCGCCTTCTTCGGCCGCGCTGGCGCCGCCATCCTCGCGTCGCTCAAGCGGCTCGACATCGACCCGACGACCATCTACGGCACGCTGATCGTGAAGTGCCCGAAGGTCGACGCCGAGCACACCGACACGGCGCTCTCGCGGCTCGTCGTGCGCGAGATCGCGATCGTGCAGCCACGGATCGTGATCGTGCTCGGGGAACGCGCCCTCGGCGCCCTCAACGCCCTCGACGTACCTCTTTCCCGACCACTCAAATGGGCGCCCGGCGAGGTGCAACGGTTCACTCCGGCCAGCGAGGCGCTCGTCGTGCCGGATATCCATCAGTCGCTCGACGAGGAATCGGCGAAGCGCAGCTTCTGGACCGCCTTCCGCCAGCTCGGCGTGTGGTGGAACGACCAGCCGCCGTACTAGGGGCGAGCGTTCGCGCGCCACCGATGCTCAACAAGCGAGACGTTTCGCGACGAACTCGGTCACCGAGGTTCGTCGAAATCCCACGTGGTGTCAGGCGTTACCAGTCTGCGCAGCGCGGTCGTCGGTCGCGTTAGGCTGACCAATCGGTATCCGGGTAACACGATTTACCCCTCGGGGTGCCACTTTGACGTCGCATATAAACTGAACCCAACTTAGAAAAGCGTAGCTCCGAAATCAGGTGCGCCCGCTGGGGTTTCTGGTTCCGTGGGCACCAGCGGGGGTTGCCCGAACCAGCCTTCAAGCGTGAGCAGGCTCACAGGTCCCTCACAATTGCCGGTACCGCTTCAGTTCCAAAGCGGGTCACCCAATTGGCAGCGCCGTCCCGCGCTGCCCCAGGAGATCAAGTGTCCCTCATGTCCCGTGAATCGCGGAGGCTGGCGCTCGTCGGTCTGACCGCGATTGCTGCCCTCGGCGCCTCTGCCACGTCCGCGCAGGCCAACTTCCAGAAGACCCTCACCTACAACTGCACGTACCCCTACGTGGGTGCTCAGCCGTTGAAGGTCGCGATTAACGCCGACCTCCCCGCGACCACGCCGGCCGGCGCGCTGACCCCGCCGATCAAGGTCACCGCCGTCGCCACTGCGCTGGGCGACACCGCCAGCGCGCTCGACATCGTTGGTGCGAAGACGATCGAGGGCATGGCCGACGCCAAGGTCACGATCGCTGCTCCCTCGCAGAACGTCCCGTTGACGCTTCCCATCACCATCCCGAAGCAGTCGGCCGTCGGAACGGTGGCCAATGGCATCGTGCTCAACGCAAACGGCAGCGCTCCGGCGATCTCGCTGAAGAACCCCGGCGTTGCCACCATCACCGTTGATGCCCTCGCCCTCAACCTCATTGCCCGCAAGGGCACCGGCGAGGCGACGGTCTTCAAGTCGAACGTGATCCCGGCCGACACCGACGGCAACCCGGAGACCTTTGATGTTCCGTGTGCCCTGCGGCCGAACCAGTCGACGGTCATCGCGAAGATCACCGTTGGCGACGGTGGCCCGGCGCAGCAGGACACGACGCCCACCGCGACGATCCCGCCGCACCCCGCTGGCGACACCTCGTTCATCGACTACGGCTACAACGCCAAGGGCTCTGCAACCCTCAAGACGCTCATTACGGGCTCCTTGAAGCTCAACGGCTCGATCAACGCCAAGGTCGGCCTGCCGAGCGGCGCGTTCACCGCCGATCTCAACCTGCCCCAGACCAAGGGTGAACTTAAGGCCCTCGGGTTCCTCCCCGTGGTTGCCACGGTGAAGATCACCGCGACCGAGAAGGTCACCGGCACGGTCAAGGCCGGTGTGCTGAAGGCCAACGCCAAGGTCCGCATCTCGCTCCCCTCGGTGACCCTGTTCGGCATCCCGCTCGGTGGCGGCGGTAGCTGCAAGGCCAAGAACATCTCGAGCATCAACCTGAAGTCGACGCAGTCGGTCTTCTACGCGCTCGAAGGCGGCCCGATCGCCGGCACGTTCACGATCAGCGAGCTCGTCGGCTGCGGCTTCCTGACCGGGATCATCAGCCCGCTCACCGCCGGCAGCGGCAACGCGATCCTCCTGAACCTCTCGCCGTCGGCGTAGGTTCACGAACAACGAGTCCGAGGGCTCTCCCGTCCCCCGTCGCGCAATCTGCGCGGCGGGGGATGCTGTGTTTCTGGGCCCCGTCCCGGCGGCCGGGCGGACGGGAGCTGCGAATGAGACCCGCCGAGTCGAGCGTTTGCGCGCCACTCATGCTCAATAGATCGTGCGATTCCCGATGCTGGTTCACCGACCAGGGTTCGAAAATGGTCCGTCCCGTGGCGATTTGCCTCGTCGGGCACAGGTTTGAAAAGCCGAGTAGCCCGACCGCTCGGTACTCGGTTCCCAGCGTTACCGGCTAGCCGTGCCATTTTGAGGTGTGCTGCAACGGAGTCGGGGTCGCCAGAATGGGTAACGGCGGTACCAGCGATGGACGTTGAGCTTTCCCATTGAGCAGCCGTCAATAAGACTTCTTGGGACTGGGTTCAGTCGGCCAAGAAGCGTGCGCTGGCTCACAGGAGCCGCACAATTCCTCCTACCGCTTCTGTTCCAAGCGGATCACCCAAGTCGGCAGTGCCTCCGAGCGCTGCCTAGGAGATCAAGTGTCCCTCATGTCCCGTGAAACGCGGAGGCTGGCGCTCGTCGGTTTGACCGCGGTTGCCGCTCTCGGTGGCTCTGCTGCGTCCGCGCAGGCCAACTTCCAGAAGACGCTCGTCTACTCGTGCGTCTACCCGTACGTCGGCGAGCAGCCGCTGAAGGTCGACATCGACGTCAACCTCCCGGCCGTCACTCCGGCCGGCGCGCTCACGCCCCCGATCCAGGTCACCGCGGTTGCCACCGCGCTCGGCGACACGGCTGCTGCGCTCGACCTCATCGGCGTCAAGTCGATCGAGGGTGTAGCCGCCGCGAAGGCGACGGTCTCGGCTCCCGGGCAGAACGTCCCGCTGACCCTGCCGATTGGCATCCCGAAGCAGTCGACGGTCGTCACGAACATCACGGGCGGCCTCCGGCTCAACGCGTCGGGCGGCGCTCCGGCGATCGCCCTCAAGAACCCCGGCGTTGCCACCGTCACCGTTGATGCGCTCGCGCTGAACCTCACCGCTCGCAAGGGTGACGGCACCCCGACGAAGTTCCCGCCGAACTCGATCCCGGTCGACTCCGATGAGAACGCCGAGACGTTCGACGTTCCGTGCACCGCACTGTCCGGTCAGAACACCACGCTGGCGAAGATCACCGTCGGTGACGGTGCCCCGCAGGAGCAGGACACCACGCCTGCCCCCGTGATCCCGCCGCACCCGGCTGGCGACACGTCGCTCATTGACTACGGCTACGACGCCACGGGCGCTGCAACGCTCAAGACGCTCGTGCAGGGCTTCCTCAGCCTGCGTGGCACGATCGACGCGAAGCTCGGCCTGCCGAGTGGCGCGTTCACCGCGGACCTGGACCTCAACCAGACCAAGGGCAACCTCATGGCGCTTGGCCTGCTCCCGGTGTCGGCAACGGTGAAGATCACGCCGACCGAGACGGTCACCGGCACGCTGAAGAACGGCGTGCTTCGTGCCAACGCCAAGGTCCGCATCTCGCTGCCGTACATCACGCTGTTCGGCATTCCCGTCGGTGGCGGCGGGAGCTGCAGGGCCAAGAACGTCTCGAGCATCGCTCTGAAGTCGACCCAGCAGTACTTCTACGCGCTCGAAGGCGGTCCGATCGCCGGATCGTTCGCGATTAGCGAACTTGTCGGCTGTGGTGGCCTCACCGGCATCATCAGCCCGCTCACTGCCGGCACCGGCAACGCAATCCGGCTAAATCTCACGCCGAAGCTGTAGGTCCTGTAAAAACTAGTTCAAGATGTCCCTGTGTCCCCCGTCACGCTCTGCGTGGCGGGGGACGCTGTGCTCTTCGGTCCCTGTCCTGTCCCGATCGTAAAGACCCTTTTCGTATGAACTTCAGCACGACTCGCGCGGCTCGCCGCGCAGCCGTCGCCGCTGGTCTCCTGAGCGCACTTGGTGGCGCGCTCGGAGCCTCGACCGCAAGTGCGGTCCCGGTGTCGGCAACCCTCAACTACGTCTGCACCTTCCCGCTGCTCAAGCCTGAGCCGCTGACGCTGGAGATCAAGAGCGACATCCCCGCTCAGGTCGACAAGGGCAAGGGCACCGGCGCCTTCGACATCGTCGGCTCCGCCACGGTCAGCGCCGGATCGGCCCGCGGCCTGCGCGCCGTCGAGACCGCCACGCTCGAGGGCTCGGCCTTCGCCTCGTCCGTCGTGACGAGGCCTGACGGCTCGAAGCTCAACCTGGTGGTTCCGACCACCATCACGAAGGCCCCGATCCCCGCGTCCGGTGGATTCGTGACCTCGGCGACGGGCAAGACGCCGTCACTGGTGTTCAGCACCGTGGGCACCGCGAACATCGCGGTCGGCGACCTCGTCCTCGACCTGACGCCCCGCCTCGCGGACGGCCTCACGACGGGCCTGGATCGCTTTGAGACCGAGTGCAAGCAGGTCCCCGGCCAGAACAACACCCTGGCCAACATCAGGGTCGTCGACCCGACGAGCGTCGATGTCACCCCGCCTTCCAAGCCCGGCTTGATCATCGGCACGCCGTCCACGTCATCGGTCGCCCTCACCTGGGGCGCTTCGTCCGACAACATCGCTGTCACTGGCTACGACGTTTACCGGGACGGCGTGAAGGTCGCGACCGTCGCGACCAACGCGGCGACCGTCTCCGGCCTGCTCGCGAACACCTCGTACACGTTCAAGGTGCAAGCCAAGGATTCGGCCGGCAACGTCTCTGCGTTCAGCGACGACGTCACCGTGAAGACCTCCGGCGGCGGCACCGTGAACTACGGCTACGACATCTCGGGGAACGCCATCCTCAAGACGCTCACGAAGGGCAGCGTGCCGCTGAAGGGCACCATCAACGCGAGCCTCACCCTCGCGACCGAGGCCTTCACCGGAGACCTCGCCCTCAACCAGGCGACCGCGAACCTCGTGGCCCTTGGGTTCCTTCCGGTGACCGCGAAGATCGCGTTCGTTTCGACGGCCCCGACGACGGGAACCCTGAAGGCGGGTGTGCTCCTCTCGACCTCCAAGGTGCGGATCAAGCTCCCGCAGGTGACGCTGTTCGGCATCCAGCTGGCAGGCGGCGCAAACTGCCAGGCCAAGAACATCTCCAGCATCGGCCTCAAGTCGACGGGCGCGTTCTTCAACCCGCTGGCAGGCGGAACGCTGGCGGGCACGTTCTCGATCAGCGACCTCGCTGGCTGCGGCGCGCTCACGGGCATCGTCAGCCCACTCACGGCCGGCGGCGGCAACGCCATCGCGCTGAAGCTCACCCCCAAGCCGACCGTCTAGCGGAGGACCTCGATATGTCTCGCATCCTCACACCACGAATCGGCGCTCGGGTCGCAGCGACGCTCGCAGGGCTCCTGCTGGCTTCGCCGC
>JAUMBQ010000007.1:0-306160 GCA_032119595.1 Solirubrobacteraceae bacterium
CGTCATGGCCCACGGCGTCCTCTCCTGGATCGACGACGAACCCCGCCAAAACGTCATCCAAACCGCCGCCCGCGCCGTACGCCCAGGCGGACTCGTCACCTTCTCCTACCGCGCATTCCCCCACGCCAGGTATCAGATCGCGGCACGCGAGATGGCCCTGGAAGCCATCTCGGTGGCCGAGGAAGCGGCCGAGGCCGACGGAACGCAGCTCACGTACGTGGACCACGCTCGGATCGCGATCGAGCGCATTCGCCTGGCCGCCGCCATCGCCGGCCCCAAGACGGTCCATGGCCTCCAGATGACCTCGGAGGCAAACAAGATGGAGGCCTTGGACCCGCGGTATCTCCATCACGACGACCTGAGCGCGACGATGGTGCCGTTCCGCATCAGCGACGTCGCCGCGATGTGCGAAGCCGAAGGCCTCCGGTACGTCGGAGAACTCCTGCCGCAGGACCTCTGGCAGTACCGGCTCCCCGCTGACCTTGCTGCAACCGTGCGCGAGGAAGCGGGCCCCGATGCCCTGCGCCGCCAGCAGCTTGTCGACGACCTCCTCAACGGCGGATACCACAACTCGCTGTTCGTCCGTGCCGAGGAACCGGCAAATCTCGAACCGTCGGCGAAGGACGTCACGATCCACGTCCGCCAGTACCTGAACGGCACGCCCGATGGCGTTCTTCGTTCCGATGCGGTGAGCGCGCCGGTTGCCCAGGTCCTTCGCGAGCACACGAACGCGTCGATCACGGTCGCCGAGATCGCGGAGGATCTCGAACGGGACGTGGAGGAGGTCACCGCCAAAGTGCTTCAGATGTACACGCTCGGCCTCGCCCGAATCTCGACGTCTCCGCCACCGGTGCCCACCGAACCCGGCGATCACCCGCGCGCCTCACCGCTTGTGCAAGAGCAGATTCGCAATGGGGCGACCGTGCTCACGACGCGCTTCCACGTCCCGCTGTATTACGACCTGCCAGCCCAGCGCGTCCTCCTCGGCCTCCTGGACGGAACCCGCGACCGCGACGCGCTCCGCCGAGACTTCCCGGCCGCCGCCGAGGGCATCGCGGAGCAGTCGGCCGCCGACGACGTCATCGAGCGCCTCGACGAGGTGCTCACCGCGATGGCCAACGACGGGTTGTTGCTTCCAGCCGGCTGAGCGGCCCAGCTTCGGTTAGTGGTCGACGGGGCAGCCGTCGGCGGCCTGGCCCGCTGCCGAGGCGTCCGATGATGCGCTGGCCCCGCGGTCGCCGCCAACCGTCGGCGCTTCGCGGCGCCGGCGGACCTGCACCGGCATGCCGTCGCGCGGACGCATCGTGATCGCAATCTCTTTGCGGACGCGCGTCCCGCGAACGAGATCGAATTCGAAACGCTGCGCCGTCATCGCGGCGAGCAGAACACCCTCCATCTGAGCAAACCCGGCGCCGACACAAATCCGCCGACCCGCACCGAACGGCATGTACGCCTGCTTGTGGCGGCCCGTCGTGTTGCCGGGCATGAACCGCTCAGGATCAAAGCCCTCCGGGTTCGGCCAGAGTTCCGGATCTTTGTGGAGCAGGTAGGGCAGGATGATGACGACGGTCCCGACCGGCACCGCCTGCCCGTCGATCTCGTCGTTCTTCGTCGCGACGCGACTGAACGCCGGCACCGGCGGGTAGATCCGCATCGACTCCTGGAAGACCGCGTTCGTCCACGGCAGCGAGTCCAGGTCGGCGAAGGTCGGGCGGCGCCCCTGCAGCACCTCGTCGACCTCGGCCTGCATGCGCTTGCGTGCCTCCGGGTATTGCGAGAGCAGCAGCCACATCCACGTCATGGCGTTGGCGGTCGTCTCATGGCCAGCGCCCAGGAAGGTCATCACCTCATCGCGGACCTGCTCACGGGGCATGTCGCCGCCACGTTCGTCGCGGGCAGCCACGAGGAGAGAGAGGAGATCGTCGCCCTCGTCCTTCGATGCGATGCGCTTGTCGATCAGGCCGTCGACGATCCCGTCGAGCGCATCCTTGGCCTTCATCGCTCGGTTCCAGTGGCGGAACCGAAGCTGCAACAGGCTCTCGAACTTGACACCGGCGAGCTTGCTGATCGACCGGTACAACCCGACCAGCTTGAAGTTCGCCGCCGCCGCGTGGAGCACGTCGTTCATGGCGTCGCCGACGACCTCGACGTCCTTCCCATCGATGCTCGTCCCAAAGAGCGCGCGACCGACGACATCGAGCGTGAGTTCCATCATCGCTGCGCCGAGTTCGAGTTCGGCACCGTCGGGGTGGCTGGCCTCGAGGCGATCGAGCCAGGCGGCAGCGGCGTCGGTCATGTGGGTGCCCATCGGCTCCAGATGGCGCCTGGCGAACAGCGGCTGGACCAGCGCCCGCTGACGCTGCCACAGCTCTTGGTCGAAGTTGGTGAGCAGCCCCTTCCCGAGCAGCACGGCGAGCACTTTGTAGTCGATGCCCTTCACGTACTGGTCCTGGTGCGTGACCAGCACGTGGCGGGCATGGCGCGGATTGCGGACCAACAGGATCGGCGCGCCTTTGACCGGAATCGTGACCAGTCCCGAGCCCGCCGGGAGCTGCGACATCGGGGCGAGCTGGTCCTTCTGCTGGAGCCCGAGGAAGAACTTGACGAGCTTGCGCCCGCGCAGGAGATACACCTGCTCGTTCGGAGGGAGTGGAGCGTCCGCGCCCTGAGCCGGAGCGGTGGTGGTGTCGAGCGAAGCCATGCCTGAGCCGATCTGAATGCAGGAGCCCGCAGATCGTAGCGCGACCGCCCGCTATCTGCACGCAGTCACCAGCAGATCGCTGGAGAGGCCCGCGTTCGCGGCGTTTCAGGCGCCGCCAACGCTCGACAGCTCGCTCACCAGCTCCCGCACCAGCTCGGCCGCGGGCAGCTCCCGAGCTTCCTGGTGGCGCTCGCCCGCCCAGAGATTCATGCGGTCGGGATCGCCGACGCTGAGGCCGTGGGTGCGTAGCGGCGCGGTGAGATGGACCAGCTGCGGGTAGGCGCTCGGAGCGGCGTCGCCGACATGCTCCATCCACTCGTTCACGATGCCGCGGGCGCGGCGGCCGGAGAACGCTCGCGTCAGGGCGGTCGGGCGGTCCTCACTGATCATTCGTCGGAGCAGCCGGCCCGTGCCCGCCTCAGGCGCCAGCATGAACGCCGTGCCGAGCTGGGCGGCGGCCGCTCCCGCGCCCAAGGCCTGGGCGACGTGTTCCCCGGTCATCAGTCCTCCGGCCGCCACGATGGGGAATCCTCCGCCGATCTCCTCGTCGCCAGGCTTCCCTTCGGCACCGGCTCCGTCGAGCGCGTGACGGATCGCGGCAACGAGTTCCAGGGTCGGCACCGGCTCGCGATCGTCGTCGACCCAGGCGCCGCGGTGGCCACCGGCCTCGCTGCCCTGCGCAATCACCGCATCGACACCCGCTGCCACGGCCCGCAGCGCCTCATCGACCTGGGAGACCGTGACCCAGACGGCAGCACCGGCGTCGTGCAGCGCCCCGATCACCTCGGCCGTCGGGCAGCCGAACGTGAACGACACCACGGCGGGACCGTCCTCCCGGAGGATCGCGAGCTTCGCGTCGTAATGATCGTCGTGGAACTTCGGCTCGCCGAGGGCAACGTCCTCAGTCCCGACGGCGCTCCGCAAAAGCGCGGCGTACGTCGCGATGGCGTCATCATCGCCAGGGGCAGGAGATGGGCTGAACACGTTCACGCCAAATGGCTTGTCGGTGAGGCCACGCACGGCCTCGAGCTGCTGGCGCAGCGCTTCGGGCGTGAGCAGCCCTGAGGCCAGAAAGCCCAGGCCGCCGGCGTCGCTCACCGCGGCCGCAAGCTCGGGCGTGGCGACCCCGCCGGCCATCGGCGCCTGGACGATGGGGTGCGTGAGCTGATCGAGCATGCCTCCGACGCTAGCCCGGCCGGCGCCTCCGCGTGGGAGATTGGTCGTGCCAGTGCCGGTCGCCTGACTTCTAGGCCGCTTGCGGTTCGGGCTGTGTCTCGTGTGCCAGGCGGCGCGAGATCACCTTCGAGACGCCGTCTCCGGCCATCGACACGCCATAGAGCACGTCGGCCGCCTCCATCGTGCGCTTCTGGTGCGTGACGACGATGAACTGCGCGCGGTCGCGGTAGGCCCGAAGCAGCTCCAGGAAGCGCCCGATGTTGAGGTCGTCGAGGGCAGCCTCAACCTCGTCGAGCACGTAGAACGGGCACGGGCTGGCGAGGAAGACCGAGAACATGAACGCGAGCGCCGTCATCGACTTCTCTCCGCCGGAGAGGAGCGAGAGCCGCTTCATCGACTTGCCACCTGGCGTGATCTCGATCTCGACCCCGGCGGTGTCCGCGGAGCTGCGGCCCTCGTCCTCCGGCGTGGTCTCGTCGCCGTCCACGCCGCCCTCCGTGTCGTCGCTTCCCGCGACGGCGGCTTCCTCCGCCTCGTCGACGAGTCGCAGCCGACCCGAGCCGCCGGGGAAGAGCTGCGCGGAAAGCTCCCGGAAGTTCGCCTCCGCCGCGCGGTACGTCTGCTCGAAGGTGTCTTTGATCTGCTGATCGGTCTCCCTGATCAGCGTGCCGAGTTCACGAAGCGCCTGTTCGAGGTCGGTGCGCTGGGTCTCGAGTTCCTCGACCTCGGTGCGCGCCTCCTCGTACTCCTGCTCGGCCAACGGGTTGATCGGTCCGATCTGCTCGGCCCGCCGCTGAAGGCGTTCAGCCTGGTGAGCAAGTTCCTCACGCCGACCGTCTTCGAGGGCGGACTCTCGCGCGTCCGCCGAGAGGCCGAGCTGCTCCGCGACCTGCGCGAGCTGGCCGGCAGCTTCGGCCCGCTGGTCCAGCGCGCGCTGCTTGCGGATCTCGACGCCCGTGAGTTCGTCGCCGCGCTTGCGCAGGTCGGACTGAAGTTCAGCCTCCTGGGCGGAGCACTCCTTCAATACTTGGGCGACGCCCTCACCGGCGACACGGTCGGCGTCGAGGTCGGCGTCGGCCGCCACGGCAAGCGACCGCACCGCCGCGGCGTAGCGCCTGAGCAGACTCGTGAGGTGCTGGGCACGCGGAAGCAGCTCACGGTCGGCCGCGACCTTGCCTTCCAGCAACGTGATGCGATCGGCGCGGCGCTCGCGTTCGCGCTCGGCACGCTCCACCCCACGCTTTTCCGCCTCGAGTTCGCCGGTGAGCTGCGCCCGGATCACGGCCGCCTCTCCGCTCTCGGGCATGCGGCGGCGCTCTTCGATGGCCCAGTCGGAGCGACGCAGCTCCTCCTCGGCGGCGATGCGAGCGCGGTCGTGCTGGCGGGTAATGTCGACGGCGGCGTCGCGAGCACGGCCAGTCTCGACGACGGCCTCCTCAAGACCCGTGAGCTGGCCGCGGGCCGCGTGCTCGGCCTGGATCGCCGTCTCCGTCTGCACCAGGAGCTGCTCACGGCGGTTGCGCTCGGCGAGTACGCGCTGCTCATCGGCGTCGCCGGGCGTGCGCCGCAGCAGGCCGCTGCGCGCATCGAAGACCGTGCCTTCGGTGTCGACGAGCAGCCACGGGCCGACGATGGCGCGCTCGTCGATGGCATCGACCGAGAACGCCGACGCCAGCAGCCGTCGCGCCAGTCGCGCCTCTTGGGTATCCCCGAGCACCGCGGGCGCCAAGGGGATGGCGTCGGGGTAGCCAGGCGGATGCGCAGGAGCGCTGGGATCATCTCCGGCGCGGATGCCAAGGCCGAAGGCGCGCCCGGCCGCGCCGTGGGCAAGGCCTCCGGCCGACTCTGCGGCGAGCTCGGCGTCATCGCCAGCGAGGAGGATTCGCCCACCATCGCGGCCGGCCCGGGACAACAGCGAGCGCGCCTCATCGACCGATGACGCGAGGCCGGCGCGGAGTTCGCCTCCGAGGGCCGCCGCAACGGCGCCTTCCAGGCCAGCCTTGACTTCGAGCCCGTCGGCCAGGGCCCGGGCGCCGCCCGGCGCACCGCCGGAGCGCGAGCGCAGGAATCGGTTGACCTCCGCCACCTCGCTGCCCCGCCGAGCGGACTCGCGCCGGGCGACATCAACCTCGCGCTGCTGGGCCTGGAGGGCCAAGCGGGCGGCGTCGACGGTGGCCTCGACCTCGGTCTGACGTGCCTGGGCGTCGGCCAGTTCTCCCTTGACTCGCTCCACGGCCGCCACGGCGGCTTCTCGGCCGGCTTCCAGCGCCGCGACTTCGCGGGCCAGCACCTCTTCGCGATGGATGTCGAGCTCGGCGAGTTGTGCCTCGATCGACGCGATCCGTTGCTGCCCCGGAAGGTCGCCTTCATCGTGGGCGGCTTCGTCGCGGAGGCTTTCGAGCTGGCGTTCGCGCCCGGCGAGCCGCTCGGCCGTCTCCTGGCCAATCGCGTTGGAGCGCTCAGCGCGTTCGACCTGGCGCTCGGCCAAGGAGCGCAGCTGTGAGGCGCGGCGCGCGAGCTGCTCACGGCGGGCGGTGCGCTGTTGAAGCTCAGCCTCAGCCCCACCACGCCGCACGGCGACCGCCTTCAGCTGCTCGTCGAGCTCGGTGCGCTGAGCACGCAGGCGGGTCACCGCCTCCGTCGCATCAGCGGCTTCGGCGGTGCGGATACGAACGTCTTCGCCGAGCAGCTCCCAGCGAGCTTCGGCGAGCTGGCGCTCGAGCCGGGCCCGGAGTTCGGCGGCCTCCGCCTGCCGTCGCAGGGGCCCGAGTCGTTTACGGGACGCCTGCTCGATGTCGAGGACGCGTGCGAGATTCTGCTCCGCCCGCTCCAGCTTGCGCTGAGCGGCCCGGCGACGACGGCGATGTTTGCCAAGTCCGGCGGCCTCTTCGAGCAGGAGCCGGCGGTCGCGCGGCTTGCTCGTGACGATCGCCTCGACGCGCCCCTGGGAGATCACCGAGTGCATCTCCTTGCCGAGGCCGGTGTCGGACAGCAGCTCCATCACGTCGGAGAGGCGGCATTTCGCCCCATTGAGCCGGTACTCCCCCTCGCCGTCGCGCGTGATGCGCCGACTCACCGAGATCTCGGAGAACGGGACCGCGACGGCGCCGTCGCTGTTGTCGAGCACGAGTTCAACCTCGGCGGAGGAGCGGGCCTGCACCCCGTGCCCTCCGGCGAAGATCACGTCCTGCATCGAGCGCCCGCGCACGGCCGCTGGCGACTGCTCACCGAGGACCCACAGGATCGCGTCGGTGACGTTGCTTTTCCCCGAGCCATTCGGCCCGACGATCACCGAGACACCGGGGCCGAACTCGAGCCGTGTGCGGTCAGGGAAGGACTTGAAGCCCTTGAGGGTGATCTCGCGGACGTGCATGCGAGATCAGTCGGGCCAGCCGGCGTTGATCGCCGCGAGCGCCGCCAGCGCAGCATCCTGCTCAGCAGCCTTCTTCGTGCGACCTTGCCCGGTGGCGATGCGATTCCCGCCGATCTTCGCGGCGACCTCGAAGGTCGGCTCGTGCTCTTGGCCTTTGCGCCCAAGCAGCTCGTACTCCACGAGCCGCTGGCTCTGCGCGAGCCGCTCTTGGAGCGCCGACTTGTGATCGACGGGGTGCGTCAGCGCCGCCTCGAGCTCATCCTGGAAGGCCTCGACCACGGCGCGGGAGACGACTTCGTAGCCGTGCACGGTGAAGCAGGCGCCGATGATCGCCTCGGTAATCGACGACAGCACGCGCTCGGTGAACACGGCCTCGGCCGGCCCGGCCTCCGGGGGCGCGGCCTTGCGAAGCTCGTCGTGCACGCCCATCCTGATCGCGACGGCCTCACAGGAGGCCGCGCACACCGTTTGCGCGCGGATCTTCGACAGCCGACCTTCCCCGTACCGCTCGGCTTCCAACCGCGGGTAGAGGTGCGCGGTGATCGCGAGCTCCAAGACGGCGTCGCCAAGGAAAGCAAGGCGGGCGTAGGAGTCGTGCCGACGGGGCGACCACGAGGCGTGCGTGAACACCTGCCTGCGGAGATCCGCCGGCAGTCCATCGAGCAGGGTGCGGAGTTCGCTCAGCGGTCCGCGAGCGGCGCGGCGCCCGCACGTGCGAACACGTAGTCGACCGACAGCCCGACGGTCACGAGGTCCAGCGCATCCTCTTCGGGGATCTTCACCCCGTAGGTGTCCTCGAGCTCCTGCGTGAGCGTGTAGAGGTCCAGCGAGTCGGCCCCGAGGTCTTCTTTGAACCGGGAATCCTCGAGAATCGACGACTCGTCGATGTCGAGTTCGTCGGCGAGATGCTCGCGCACCAGGGTGAGTACGTCGTCACGCGTCATGAGCACCCACGGTATCCGCAGATCCGGACCGCTTGCGCCGCGCGTGCAGCGCCCCTGCATTTTGGAGGGATTCGAGTGTCAATCCGAGGAGGTCAGCCTCGACGGCCCGGCCCGCTCGCGCGACGGCATGTTCGAACCCGAGCTGGGTGAAGCGTCCATGCGCGATCACGCCCAGGGCGCTGAGACCCAGCAAGTATGCACCGCCCTGGAGTTCGGGATCCAGCAGATCGCGCAGGCCGCGGAGCGGGCCGCGCAGGAGCAGCCCGCCGGCTTTGCCGCGGTTGGACGCCTCGATCGTGCTGCGGATCAAGTGGAACAGCTCCGTACTGACGCCCTCCATCGCCTTGAGCGCGATGTTGCCGGTGAAGCCATCGGTGACGACGACATCAGCGACGCCCGCGGCGATCGACGCGCCGTCGACGTTGCCGATGAACCCGAGACCCTCGTGCTGCGACAGACGCTGGTGGACCTCACGGACGAGATCCGTGCCACGGTTTGACTCCTCACCGTTCGACAGCAGGGCCACCCGCGGGTGGTCGATGCCAACGACGACCTGCGAGAACGCGCGTCCCATGAACGCGAACTGCTCGAGGTGTTCCGGGCGGACGTTCACGTTGGCGCCCATGTCGAGCAACGTGACGGCCTTGCCCGGGAGCGGAATCTGGGCAGCGATCGCGGGGCGCCGAACGCCGTCGGCACGCCCCAGCTCGCTCATGCCGGCCGCGAGCGCGGCGCCGGTGGCGCCGGCGGCGACGAACGCCTGGGCGCGGCCCTCTTTGACCGCGCGGACCGCCTGCACGATCGACGAGTGCGGATGCTGACGCACCGCGCGAGCCGGATCGGGCTCCTTGGCGATGGAAACCGGGGCGTCGACAACTTCGACGCCCGCGGAGGGGACTTCGGCGAGCGCTTCGTTCAGCGCTGCGGCGGGGCCGAAGAGCAGGACCTGGATGCCGCCCTGCTGCGCCGCTTTCGCGGCGCCCCGAGCGACCTCAGCGGGTCCGAGGTCGGCCCCGGTCGCATCGACAGCGACCGTGACCGGCACGATCAGCTGTGGGTGTTGACGACCGTGCGGCCGTTGTAGCTACCGCAGCTCTTGCACACGCGGTGCGGAAGGCGCGGCTCGCCGCAGGCCGGGCAGCCCTGGGTGCCGGGATTTGCAGCCTTGTGCTGCGAACGACGCTTGGTCGTTCGGCTGTGGGACTGTTTCTGCTTTGGTACGGCCATGGCCGATACAGGGTACAGAAACCGGACGGGCTTTGAGCTTCGCCCTGCGCTCCCCTCCGACGCGCCGGCCATGGCGGCCCTCAGCCTGGAGGTCTTCGGCCCCGGCGTGGACCGCAGTCCGCAGATCGTGCGCGCCCGCGCCGAGCACCTCTTGGCCGGTGCCGATCCGAGCAGCGCCGTGGCGGAAACCGCGAACGGGACGCTCATCGGCCACGCCCTCACCCGACGCATCGGGCCGATCGTGCTGCTCGCCTGGGCCGTCGTCCGCGAAGCCGAACAGGGCCGCGGCGTGATGCGCGCGCTGCTCGCCGAGTTCCCAGCCGCCGAACCCGGAGTCCAGCGGGTGATCCTCTCGTCGACCGATCCGAAGGCGATGCGCCGCTACGCCGCCCTGGGGCTCCGCCTCCACCCCACCGTGTCGGCCGGAGGCATCCTGCGCCCAGGCGCAGTGGAAATGCCGTCAGCCAGCGATGCCGAGGCCGGGGACGCGTCCGCCGTGCCGACCAGCGGTTCGGTGGCAACAAGCCCCCGCCGCCGGGACATCGTCGAGTGCTCGCCGCTCGACGCGGCACCGATCCTCGACGCGCTCGCGTTCGAGGTACGGGGCGCGCCCTATGGGCGCGACATCGCGCTCCTGGAGTCCCAGGGTGACCGCGTTCACCTCGCCGGCGACGACGCCGCTGTCGTCCGAAACGGCGGCGTCATCCGCCTCGCCGTCGCCCGCGACGAGCACTCCGCGTCGCTCGCGCTCCGCGCCGCACTCGCCTCGGCTCCGCCAGGCGCCACCATCCACCTCAACCAGCTCCGGGCCGGCATGGACTGGGCGGTCCGCGTCGCGAGCGACGCCGGCCTCGCCCTGAGCCCTGAGGGCCCAGTCTTCAGCGACCAGCCCCTCTCACCCCTGCATCTCCCCCAAGGCTCACTCTGCTGACCGCATCGGCGCCTCAAAGTTGGGTTGGAATCGGCTGGCATGACCAGCCGAAAACAACCCAGTTTCCGCGGCCGACGGCGCGCCTCAAAGTTGGGTTGGAATCGGCTGGCATGACCAGCCCAAAACAACCCAGTTTCCGCGCGGCTAGTTCTCGCTCGATGGCTCGTCGAGCCTCAGCTCGGCGAGCTTGGCCCAGCGCGGGTCCGCGACGTGTTCGGTCGACGGCGGCGGAGCACCGAGGTCGATCAGGGTGCGCTTGCAGAGTTCGCAGCGGTCGTCGTCCTCGTTGACGGGCGGCGCCATCGTGGCGGGCAGCTCGAGGACGAGCGTGTCGCGAAGCCAATCGGCAAGCGCGAGGATGTCGCCATCGACATAGGGACTCACGAGGTCGTCCGGGCCGCCGACGGCGTCCTCAGGCTCATCCTCGTCGGCGGGACGGTCGATCTCGCGGATGTCGATCGTGCGATCCAGCGTGATCTGATCCAAGCACCGCAGGCACGTGCCCGACACACCGGCATCGGCGCGGAGACGGAGGCTGTAGCCGCCGCCGATCATGCGGGCGACGTCGAGGACCACCGGCACTTCACCGACGGTGTATTCCTCACTGCCGATCTTGATCGGTTCGACGGCAACGGTTAGCTCGGCGCGCGTGCCCTCACCCGTGGAGAGATGCAGCGCCCCGAGCTCAAAACGGCCTGGGACTTCTTCCATTGGAGAGACGCTACTCGGTGCCGAGTTCGCGCTTGAGCACCTTGCCGGTCGCGTTGCGCGGCAGGGCCTCCAGGAACACGATCTCGCGCGGGACCTTGTAGCCAGCGAGATGCGCCTTCACGTAGTCCTTGACGCCCTGCGCGTCGATCGACTCTCCGGCACGCAGCACGACGAACGCTTTCAGCGTCTGGCCCCAGCGCTCGTCGGCGACGCCGATGACCGACGCCTCTTCGATCGCAGCATGGTCAGCGAGGAGGTCCTCGATCTCACGCGGGAAGACGTTCTCGCCGCCCGTGATGATCATGTCGTCGTCGCGGCCGTCGATGAACAGGCGACCCTGCTCGTCGAGGTGACCGACGTCGCCACTGGAGAGGAGCCCGTTGATGCGCTCCTTGTCGGCGCCGCCGGTGTAGCCCTCGAACGAGAGCGCGCTGCGGATGAAGATCCGGCCGACCTCGCCCTGGGGCACTTCGCGGCCGTGGTCGTCGAGGATCTTGAGGTCGGTCCAGCGGGTGGCGCGGCCGGCGGTGCCGGGCGCCTCGCGGAGGTCCTGCGGGGTCGCGATCGTCGCGATCGCAACCTCGGTGGAGCCGTAGAGGTTGTAGACGATGTCGCCGAAGAGATCCATCGCTCGGCCAGCGAGATCGCCGGGGAGCGCGGAGCCGGACACGGCGATGACTTTGAGCGACGAGAGGTCGTACCGGTTGATGACCTCCGGGCCGAGTTCGACGATGCGCTGGAGCATCACCGGAACCACAACGAGGTTCTCGCAGCGATAGCGCGCGATCCAGTCGAGCGTGCCTTCCGGATCGAACCGGCGACGGACGACGGCCGTGCCGCTGAGCGCCGTGCTAATGACCCAGTGCAGGAAGCCCCACGCGTGGAAGACCGGCGCGGCGATCATCCACGAGTCGCCGGAGCGATACGGGATCTTCTCGAACATCGCAGCGATCGGCTCGATCGTCTTCGGAGCCGGACGCTGCGCGCCCTTCGGCATGCCGGTGGTGCCGCTGGTGAGGATGATCTGGCGGCCGGTCTTGAGCGGCGGAACGTGATCGTCGTCCTTCGCGGCGCGGATCATTCCGTTGAGCGTCTCGTAGGGAGACTCGACGGTCTCGTCGTCGACCCACGACAGGACGCGCGGTGCCGGCAGGCCGACGGCGTCGAAGAGGTCGTTGAACTCCTCGTCGTGCACGATGAGCTTGACGTTCTCGCGCTCGCAGACCGCCTGGATCTGCGGGCCGGCGAACATCGTGTTGAGCAGCAGGACGTGCGCGCCGAGCTTGGCGAGCGCGACCGTAGCTTCGACGAAGCCGCGGTGATTGCGAGCCATGAGCGCGACGACATCGTCGGCACCGATGCCCTGCGCCGCCCAGTGATGGGCGACCGCGTTGGAGCGCTGGTGGATCTCGCGGTACGTGAGCTGACCGCGCTCATCGATCACGCCGATCGAGCTCGGTGAACGGATCGCCGCAGCCGTGAACGCGCCGGCGGGGCTCGTGCCCCAGTCACCCAGCGCACGGATGGCGCGGACGCCTCGATCGGGCCGGCCGATCGTCGATGCGACCACGCCGGCGCGCGTCATGATGCGCGCCACATGGAACTTGTTGGACACCGTGCCGAGCATGGCGCGGAAGAATAGTGCTTCGTGAGTCCGCACGGCCTGCGCATGCCCTCCCGACTTGAGGGACTCCGCGCGCAGCACGCGGTTACCACGGCCAGCCGGGCGGATCGGCACCGGTAAATCGGATTCTCCCGACGACACACCATCGGGTGCGGGGGCAGCACCGGACGATGGTCGGCGGTGCCACGATCGGACCCGCTCGGTGGCGTCGGGAGCCCCGAACGGAGGTCGACGCGGTTCGGTGCCCGGACGCACCATTCAGGCATGAGACGAACCCTGCTCACGCTCACTGCGGCCCTGGCCGCCTCCGGGGCAACCCCGGCCGCCGCATCGGCAGCCACGCTGGCGCTCGACGGCGACACGTACGTGCTCACCGGCGACCCCGGACGCAACCAGTTCTCGACCCGAGCCGACGACAACGGCCTCCTCCAGATCCACGGCGGAAATCTTGGCGCGAATCTCCCCGCGGGCTGCTCGCAGGACGCGTGGGACAACGACGCCCATTGCGCGCTGACGGCCGGCGGCCTGCGCATCGACGCCGGCGCTGGCAACGACGAGATCTTGATCGAACTCACCACGCCGCCAGCAATGCGAGTCACTGCGCTCGGGGGCGACGGCGACGACGTCCTGAAGGGCTACGACGGCGACTCCACGCTCGACGGCGGCACTGGCAACGATCAGGTCAGTGGCGGCCGCGGAGCCGACATCGTGCTTGGCGGTGAGGGTGACGACCTGGTCGTCGGCGACGGCTACGTGACCGCTTCGCCTGACGTGATCGACGGTGGCCCTGGCCTCGACACCTCGCAGGGTGACTGGACCGACACGACGGTGAGCAGCGCGACCCCGCCGGTGGCGGTCAGCCTTGACGGTGTGGCCGACGACGGACGGGCCGGTGAGGGCGACAACGTCACTGGCTTGGAGCGCATCAAGATGAACAGCGCGGCGACGCTCATCGCGGGCCCCGGCCCCGTCGATTTCGAGATTCCCAGCAACGCCGGGACGGTCAAGGTCAAGCTCGTCGGTAGCGCGTCACCGGATCGCCTGAAGGCCGCGCACGGGCACGACGAGGTCGACGGTGGCGGTGGCGACGACGACCTCGAGGGCGGGTACGGGAACGACACCATCACCGGTGGCGCCGGGCGCGACACCATCAATGCGGACGCCAGCGGCGGGTGCGACTTCGTGGTCTGCAATGCACCGGTCGGGAACGACACGATCCTCGCTCGCGACGGTGAGGCCGACTCGATCGACTGTGGGGTCGGAACCGACCGCGCGGTCGTCGACGCGGTCGACACACTCAGCAACTGCGAGACCGTCGAGTCCAGCGGCGGGACCCCGCCCGGCGGCACGCCTCCCGGTGGTGGCAGCACACCGCCTGGCGGAGGCAACGACGGGCGGCCGGCTCCCGGCTCGCGGCCCTGCAAGGTGCCGAAGGTCAAAGCTCGCGCCAAGCTCAGCAGCACCCGCGCGACGCTCCGCGCCGCTGGCTGCAAGGTGCGTGTGGTCAAGGTCACGTCCAAGTCGGTCCCGAAGGACCGCGTGGTGCGCCTTTCTCATCGGCGCGGCAAGACCGTCGCGGCCGGCAAGTCGGTCACGGTGTACGTCTCGAAGGGCCGTCGATGAGTCTGCGTCGTTGCATCGTCACCGGGCTCGCGCTCGCCGCCACCTGCGTTGCCGTCCCGAACCCGGCGCACGCTGCGTCCGGCAGCGGAACGATCACCTACACCCTCGACGGCAACGTGTGGATCACTACGCCCGACGGCCAGGTCAAGCGCCAACTCACCAAGGACGGTGCCGCGAAGCCATGGATCCAGCCCGCGATGGCGCCGGATGGGTCGGTGTTCGCGATCCAGGGCCCCGAGATCGTGCACCTCGCGCCCGACGGCGCTGTGCTCAGCCGCGTCACGCCGACTCCCCTGCGCGGGCCCGGCGGCGTCGAGCGGTCGGGGGTCCACCCCGAGTGGGTGGCGCCGTCGCCCGGCGGCACCAAACTCGCGTGGGGATCGGACTGGTACGCCTGCTCCGACGAGGACCCCGAGTGCAAGTTCTCCAGCATCTCGGGCGTGATGGACGTCGATCGACCGACCGCCGTCGATAAGTACGGGCAAGCGCCGAGCTTCCGGCATGCGTCGTGGATCACCGACACGCGGCTGATCGGCACGGAGAACTCGACCGGATTCTGGGCAAATCTGTGGGACCTCGGGAGCGCGCCGACGCGCTGGTTTGACTCTTACGACCATCTCGGGCTCGTCTGGGACATCTGGGAGCCCGATGTCGCGCCGAACCGCAAGCTCGTCGCGATGACGTTGCTTCGGCCGAACCAGCGTGGCCTGATTGCCATCTCCCGGAGCGCGACCGACCTGGCGTCCGGGACGCCCGGGATGCCGACGGCGCTCTGCGGCATCTCCGAGACGCTGCGAGCCGACGCCTCACCGAGCTGGTCGCCCGACGGGCTCGAACTCGCGTACGCCGACCCGAAGGGCGTGCAGGTGAACACCTGGCCTCGCGAGATCGCGACCGAACAGGACTGCGTCACGCCGGAGCCGCGGACGATCACTCCGGCGGGAGCACGGTCGCCCGACTGGGGCGCCGCGGAACCGCTCCGTCAGACGCCCGTGCCCACGCCCACCCCATCGCCCACACCGCCTCCTGGCGGGACGCCGCCCGGGGGGGCGCCTCCCGGCGGCACGCCTCCCGGGGGTACACCGCCCGGCGGTGGGTCGCCCCCCGGAGGAGGCAACACGCCGCCTGGCGGCGACGCGACCCCGCCGGCGAAGTGCGTCGTGCCGAAGACCAAGGCCGGAGCGAGCTTGAAGAAGACGCAGGCCAGTCTGGCCGGCTGCAGGGTGAAGCTCGTCCGCGCTGCTTCACGGACCGTGAAGAAGGGCCGCGTGATCCGGCTGTCCCGCAAGGCCACGACGTCGCTCCCCGCAGGCGCCAAGGTCACGATCTACGTCTCACGCGGGCGCCGCTGAACGGCCGCCACCGGGACCGAGCTGCTGGCCAGGCCGACCTGCGAGTCAGGCCGCCGGCAGCTCGAGATCCGGCGGGACGGTGCCATCGTCCACGAGCGCCGTGATGTCGGCGGCACGACGCGACAGCAACGAGACGTGCCGCTGCCCGACGCTCGTCTTCTCGACCAGGAGCCCGGCGTCGAGCAGGGCGTCGACGACCTTGCCGGCCAGTTCCCGGTCGCGCGCCTCGAAGCCGCGCGTGAGATGCGTGACCTCCGTGTGGTACCCAGCGCCGGTGCCGCCGGACCACTTGCGTTTGCCCATCAGCATCTGCAGCATGCGCCGCGCGATGCGCCGCGCCGGATCGGGATCCTCGTGCGGGCGGTGCCCGGCGACGGCCGCGCCGAGCGTGGCGTCGAGGAGCACGCGATAAGCGGACGCTGCGTCGGTCAGGGATGCGACCGCAGCCGCCGGTTCCACTCCGGCCCGAACCAGCACCTCGATGACATCGAGTGGATGGCGGTGGCCGTTGGCCTCGTCGAACTCGAGTCCGGTCAGCACGATCCGCGCAGCGCCGGCAGGCAACCCGACGCCAACCGTCCGCAGCCGATCTGCCGATGCGAGCTGCTCGTCGAAGCCGAGCGCTGCAAGTTCGGCATCGGCAGCGTCCGGGCCAGACGACCGCGGCCAAGACACCGCGATGACGAGCGCGCCTTCCCACGCGCCGTACTGGGCAACCAGCCCGCTTCGCCCGGGGACCACCGGTCGCTGGTCAGCCATCAGCAGGAGCGACTCGAGCGCCGCCGCCACGATGAGCAGCGGTCGACTCTGTCCGTCGAGTAGGCCTGCGTCGTTTCGCAGCCGAGCGGGAACGGGGATGACGGCGGCAAGCTGGCCGGAAGCGGCCGCGAACGGCACCACGAGTGGGCGGTCGTACCCGGCGCGTGGCAGGCCAACCTGGCCGAGCCCGCGGGCGAGTTCCTTCCGGAGCAGCGCCACGAGTTGTGACGCCGACGGGGGCGCGGCGGGGTCGGCGAACCCGCCGAGGTGCTCGATCAGCTCCACGACGGGATTTCGGGTCGGCGGTGCGGCGACCATGCCGCAACCGCCGTCACCGGATCAGACGGTGTCGCGGATCTCGTCGCGGCCCTGCAGCTTGTCGCGGCCGCGCTGGACGGCCCCGATGAACTTCTGCAGGTTGACTTCGAGGGTCGAGAGGATCTCGTCCGCGTAGTCCTCGGCGCCGAGGCGAATCTCGCGCTCGCGAGCGCGCGCCTCTTCGACGATGTCTTCAGCCAGGCGCTCGGCCTGCTTGACGACCTCTTCCTGGGAGACGAGCTGCGCCTGCTTGTCCTTGGCCTCAGCGACGATGCGTTCCGCTTCGCGCTTGGCTTCGGCGAGCATCTCCTGACGCTCTTTGACGATCCAGCGCGCCTGCTTGATCTCTTCCGGGATCGTCGCGCGCATCTGATCGAGGAGGTCGTACATCTCCTCCTTGTTGACGCGCACGTCGCCCGTCATGAGCACGCCACGTGCATCGTGGATGACGTCGTCGAGTTTTTCGATGAGGACGAGTACGTCCATGCTGCTCCTAGATCCGCCCGAGGATGGACGAAGGCACCAAAGCGAAGTTCACAAGCGTCATGTTCGCGGCTGACCGAGTTCTTCCTGCAATCGCTGTGCCACACGTGGCGCAACAAGTCCGTCCACGTTACCGCCGAAGGCGGAGAGCTCCTTCACGCCGCTCGACGAAAGGAACGAATACTTGGGGCTGGCCATGAGATAGAAGGTGTCGATCTCGGGCGCGACGTGCCGATTCATCTGGAACATCTCGAGCTCGTACTCGAAGTCCGAGATGGCCCGCAAGCCCTTCACGATCGCCTGCGCCTTGACCTCGCGAGCGAAGTCGACGATCAAGGTGCGGAAGGTCTGCACACTCACGTTTGGCAGGTCGGCGGTCGCCGCGTTGATGAAGTCCAGCCGCTCCTCGATCGTGAAGAGCGTGGTGCCCTTGCGATGCGGGCGGTGAACGACGGCAACGACGACTTCGTCGAACGTGCTCGCGGCGCGAGTGATGATGTCGAGATGGCCATTGGTGATCGGGTCGTACGTGCCCGGACACACGGCGATGCGAGGAGGAGGAGTCATCGGTTCGCTACAGCCTACGGGGCTTCTTCGCCTTCGTCCTCATCCGCGTCGTACAAACGGACGAGCACGTCCCGGTAGGAACGCTCGCGATCGAGGCTGAGCGAGAGCGATGGCGGGTTGCGACGGTCGCCTTCGAGCACGACGCGTCCACCCGGTTCGAGGAGTTCCCCGAGCAGCCCATCGAGGCGGGCGACGATCTCCGGCGCCTTGGAATACGGGGCATCGATGAGGATCAGGTCGAACTTGTCGCCGTCGTCGCGGAGCCGCTGCACGGCGCGCAGGGCGTCGAGTTCGAGCACCTGCACGCGGTCCTCCAGGCCGAACGTCTTCGCGTTCTCCCGGGCAGCGTCAGTCGCGGCGAGCGCGTCATCGACGAGCACGGCCGTATCGGCGCCTCGGGAGATCGCTTCGAGCCCGAGGGAGCCGCAGCCGCAGCAGAGATCGAGGACTCGGGCCCCGTGGATCGGCCCGAGCATCGAGAAGAGGGCCTCTCGCACGCGAGAGGCTGTTGGGCGGGTCGTCCCACCAGGTGGGGTCACGAGCTTGCGTCCTCGCAGCTCTCCACCGGTCACGCGCAACGTCATGCAGCCACCCTCGACTGTCGTATGGATTCCACTTCGAGCCCGAGCAGCGCGTAGCTCGGGCTGGTCAGCGATGGGTCTTCGGCGAGGATCGCATCGGCGGCGATGTGCGCGCGCTCCAGCAGCACCTCGTCATCCGGGAGCCGGGCCGCGCGATACCGCGCCATCCCAGACTGCCGTACGCCGGTGAGTTCGCCTTCGCCGCGCAGCCGAAGATCGATTTCGGCCAATGCGAAGCCGTCGCGGTGCTCGGCCAGCGCCTTGAGCCTCGGCGAGCGCTCGCGACCAAACAGCACGCACGAGCCGCCGTGGGCGCCTCGTCCGACGCGCCCGCGGAGCTGGTGGAGCTGGGAGATGCCAAAGCGCTCGGCGTCCTCGATGAGCATCACGGTCGCGTTGGGAACGTCGATGCCGACCTCGATCACGGTGGTCGCAATCAACACCTGTGCCTCGCCGGCCACGAAGCGCGCCATCGCGGCTTCCTTGTCGGCTGGCGGCATCTGGCCGTGCATGAGTTCCAGGCGCAGGCCGCGCAGCGGGCCTTCCTGGAGGCGAAGGAATTCGGCCGTCGCCGAGCGCGCCTCGAGCTCCTCGGAGTCCTCGACGAGCGGGCACACGACGAAGGCCTGCCGGCCGGCGGCCACCTGCTCGCGCAGCAGCGTGTAAGCGCGTTCGCGGTCCTCCCCGGTCTCGGCGATGTGCGTCTCGATCGGCTGGCGTCCACGCGGCAGGCCGCGCAGCTCGGTCACGTCGATCGCGCCGAATTCCAGCAGGCGCTGCGTGCGCGGGATCGGCGTCGCGGTCAGATGCAGCACGTGCGGGGTACGGCCGGTCGGCGCCTTGGCTTCCAGGCGGGCGCGCTGGCGGACGCCGAAGCGGTGCTGCTCATCGATCACGACGACCGACAGCGCATGGAAGACCACCGGATCCTCGATGAGCGCGTGCGTCCCGATCACGAGGCCGAGCTGGCCGCCGCGCAGCGCGTAAAGAATGCGCCTGCGGTCAGCGGCCTTGGTCGAGCCGGTCAGGAGCGCCATCGGCAGCAGCTCCCCGGGGACGAGTTGCTGGAGCGTGCGGAAGTGTTGGCGGGCCAGCGTTTCGGTCGGCGCCATCAGGGCCGCCTGGCGGCCGTGCTCGGCCGCGCGCAGCATCGCGTGGACCGCGACGACGGTCTTGCCGGCGCCGACGTCGCCGAGCAGCAGGCGCTGCATCGGCTCTTCGCGGGCCAGTTCGGCGTCAAGTTCGGCGATGGCGCGGTGCTGGTCCTCGGTGGGCGTGAAGGGCAGCAGGTCTTCCCGCCAGCGCTTCGTGAGGGTCGGAGGCTCGGCCAGCGCGGTCGCGACGAGCCCAGCGCGAGGCATGTCGCGCAGGCGACGCTGCACGAGCTGTTCCACGAGCAGCTCCTCGAAGGCCAGTCGCTGGCGACCGCCCTCCATCGCGCCGCTGTGCATGGCCGTGTACGCGTCAGCGACGCCACAGAGGGCCTGATCGGCGCGCAGGCGGCCTGGGAGGGTCTCGGTGAGGTCGTGGGCGCAGGAGAGGTGCTCGGCGACGAGCGCGGCGATCTGGGTCGAGCCGATGCCATCGGTAGCTGGGTACGTGGCGGCCCCTTCCGCGGAGCCAGGCTGCAGCGAGGTAGGCGCGTGACCGGACAGCCTGAGCTTGCCGCCGGGTTGAACGACGCCCTGGACCAGGAGCCGAGTGCCGGGCCGGTAGCGGTCCACGAGCCAGGGCTGGTTGAAGAATGCGGCCTGGAGTCGCCCGGTGCCGTCGCTGAGTGACGCCTCGACCATCGGCCGCATGCCGCGCCGACGCACGGGCCGGGAGCGGATCGTTTCGACATACACGACGATCGTGGCGCTCTCGCCGATCGTGAGGTCCTCAATCGCTTTCGCCACCGACGCAGTGCGTGGCAGGTGCTGCAGGAGGCCGCCGATCGTGTCGGCGCCGAGCATCGCGAGCGCGTTCTGGGCTTTGGGGCCCGGCCCGGCAACGATCGTATCGAGCAGCTGCGGCCTGGGCCAGCGAACCGGGGCTCGCAGGAGCTGGCCGCGATCGAGCGGCTCACCGGTGGCGAAGGCGCGCGGCGCGCCCTGCCGGAGCGCCTCCGTCAAGAGGCGCTCACTCGGCTGCCAGCAGCCACCACCAGGCTGACTGGCCACCGTCGAAGACCTCGAGGTCGATCCCATCGGGTGCGAGGCTACGAACCCCGTCGGCGTCAAGGGGTGCGCTGGCCCCGACGAGGCACGTCACGAGCTCGCGGCCGTCGCTCAATGCGAGCAGCGTGGCGCGCACGGTAGCGTCGCGTTCGCCCCAGGCGACGAGGTCGTCGCCGATGTATCCGAGGGCGTCGCCCTTCACGAATCGGCCGGCCGCGTCGTCCTTGGCGGCTGGCGCGACGCCACCTGAGCTGAGCGACTCCAGGTGGTCCTTGCCGGCGCGGGCGTTGTCGGCGCTGGAGATCTCGGTGTCGAGCACGGCGACGATCGAGATCCCTTCGGCCTGCGAGCGGCTCGGGATCACCGTGGCCGGCTTCTCGGAAAGCTGGGCGGCCCGCTCGGCGGCCATGAACACGTTTGAGGAGTTCGGCAGCACGACGACTTCGTCGGCCGGTGCGGCGTGGATCGCGGCGAGGATGTCGGCGGTCGACGGGTTCATCGTCGCGCCACCGTCGACGACCAGGGCGCCCTGTTCGCTGAACAGGAGCGCGGCGCCGTCGCCGGAGTGCACCGCAACGATGCCGCAGAGCTGCGTCGACTCGGCAACGCCGGTGTCGAGGCGGGCATTGCGATCTTCGACCTGGGCGACCATGTCGGCGATGTCGAGGCGCGACACGCTCCCCGCGTCCTCGAAGAGGCCGGTGGCCTGCTCGGGGTCGTCGGTGTGGATGTGGATCCGCAGCGTGCTGGCGTCGCCGACGACGAGGATCGAGTCGCCGAATTCCTGGAGGCGCTCGCGCCAATCGGCGGGGTCGAGTTCGGTGCCGGTGACGGCGAAGTTGGTGCAGTACCGGAACGTCTCGGAGGAGTGCTCGGGCCGGTGGATGTGCGCCGGCGCGGCGTAGCGGTCGATTTCGGCGGGCGGCTGACCGCGGAGCTGGCCGAGCATGCCGGACAGGATGATCGTGATCGCGTGCGCGCCGGAGTCGACGACGCCGGCTTCCTTGAGCGCCGGCAGCAGCGACGGGCCGCGCTTGACGGAGTCGCGGCCGGTGTCGAGGGCCAGCTCCAGGAGGTCGGCGATGCGGCGGTCCTGCTCGTCCTGAGAGGTGCCGGGCTGCACGCGCGGTTCGTCGAGCTTGCCGACTTCGCTGGCGATGCGGCCGGCCATCTCGCGGGAGACGGTCAGCATCGTGCCTTCGGCGGGATCGCGGACGGAGGCGTAGGCGCGCTCGGACGCGCGGGCCATGCCAGCGGCGAGGACCGTCGGGCCGACGAGTTCGCCTGGGCGGGCGATGAGCTCTTCGACGGCGCCGCGGATGAGCTGCGACAGGATCACGCCGGAGTTCCCGCGGGCGCCGAGAAGGGCGGCGCGGCCGACGGATTCGACGATTTCGGCGCGGCCGATCTCGTCGAGGGATTGGTCGGTCGCGGAGAGGCGATCGAGCTCTTCGAGCACGGCGCGCATGGTCAGCGACATGTTGTCGCCCGTGTCGCCATCGGCGACCGGGAAGACGTTCAGGTCGTTGATCTCTTGGCGGCGTGCGTCGAGTTCGGCGAGTCCGGCAGCGACGAGTGCGCGCAGCCGGACGATGGTGGGATCGGTCAAGAGACCAGCAGGCTCACGCGGGTGCGGAGCCCGAGAAGGCTAGACAGCCTTGACGACCTTGCCAGCTTTGAGGCAGCGCGTGCACGTGTATTCACGGCGCGGCGTCCCCTTAATCAACACGCGAACCTTCTGCAGGTTCGGGTTGAAGCGGCGCTTCGTGGCGACCATGGAGTGGGAGCGGCTTTGACCGAACGCCGGCCCCTTGCCACAGGAATGACAGACCTTCGACATAGAGGCGGAACTGTAGCGCTTTCAAGCGAAAAGGGCAGTCACGCCCCCGCCAGCGCGCCCGCCCAAGCCCAGCCCGGCGCTGAGCGGCCAAAATCTGCTGCCCCAACGACAACAAATGGCCGCTCACCCCCGGGCCAGCGCTGAGCGGCCAGATTCTGCTGCTCCAGCAACAACAAATGGCCGTTCACGCCCGGACCCGCGCTGAGCCAGATTCCAAGGCTCTGGGCTCAGGTGCGTGGGCCCAGCTCCGTCCACAATTTCGGCGCTGAGCGCACGAGGTCTTGGGCGGTCGCCCAGATCCCTTCGCTCAGCCTCTCGAGTTCCTCAACCGGTCCACCCCACTCGCTCTCGGCGTAGATCAACGGATCGAACTCGATTAGCCGCTCGAACTCCTCGAAGGGAAGGTCACACACAGCCCGCGCATATTCGATCGGTGACGTCCGGTTCTCCAGAAACTCGCTCGTGAGTTCCAGGCCGACGAACCACAGAGCCTGGATTGTCGTCGGCCGGGCCATCCCGAGTTCGCTCAGCACCTGGGCAAGCAGATTGCCGGCCTCCCAGGAATTCAGTTGCGCCGCATCCTCGCCCGCCAGGACCCGCAGCGTCGGCGTGTCCATCCCATCTACCAGGGCTTGGACCGCATCGGTCGGATATTGCTCAGATCTAGCGAGACCGAGCACATCGAGCGAAACCAGGTTTGCGAAAGCAGGACTCATCATTTGGACTTGACCCCAATCCCCCGCCCCTCGGATTTCAAAACCATTCGCGTCAACTCTCGCACAGGCTGTACTGCGGGCGTTTAGCCTCCGCGTATGGAGCGACTCGAAGTCACCATCGACGACGTTCACGCTGCGAAGCTGAAGGCCCTCGCCGGTCGGATGCACGTACCGCCGGGTGCTCTGGCCAGGTCGCTGCTTCAGGGAGCGCTCGACAGAAACGATCCGGACGCCGACACGATGGTCGAACTGCTCGATGGCATCGATGGCGCCCTGGGCGCTAGAAAGCGCGGATCGCGCGACGCTCGCGAGCGCCGGTTCGTCGATCTCGCCGATCTCTAGGCGTCCCGACCGTCAAGGCCACCCAAGTGGCCGCTGACGACTTGCGGCGTATGGGCCGCACCCACAGCTTGCCTGCGAATACTGGGGAGAGTCAGTTGAGTTCGCCGCCGCGTCGGCGGCGAATCTCGGGGCGTCTCAACGGGGGTTGTTCGTCGATGTACAGATCGGAGTTGGCCGCAAAAGGGCCGTTCGGGCGTCAGTTCGAGGCAGAGCGCTTTCTACGTCGAACGGCGATGAGGGCCCCGGCTCCGCCGCCGACAAGCACCCACGTGGCGGCGAGTAGACCAGCTGTGGGACTTGCGTCGAGCTTGCATCCGAAATCCATGAGTGAATCGCAAAGCGGGATCGGCCGATCGTCCCGTTCGATGGAGGCGGCGACGGCGACGATCAATCCGCTGTAGAAGGCGGTGAGGATCACCGCGGGAAGGCTGTCTAGCCAGCCTACGGCGATGACGGCGACCAGCGCGATCGGCACGAGGTAATCGACCCAGTCTGCGTTGTAACCACCTAGGTCGTCTGAGGCCAGCGCGAATACGAGAACGGCGGGCAGGACCGCTGCCGCCCCGATGCGTGCGCTCTTGAGCAGTATGGACATCATTCAGGGCTGCCTTCCCAGGCCTCGTAGCTCGGCAGACGCGCTGAACTTGGAGAGACGACCCCTGGCGCGAGGGCCGCGGCCCGCCGCCCTACCGGCGCGGCCGGACCGGCTGGCGCGTTGGTTCTGGGGCCTGCGGGCGCACGCGGCGGCGCGGGGCGCGGGCTGGGTCGGCGACGCGGTCGCCGTGCTCGCGCAAACGCGTCCGGGAGGGCTCGGAGGTTGGGAGCGGCGCGCCGTCGCCGGAGGGGTCGACCGGATCGGGAGCGTCGGGCAGCTTGGAGCCGCCTCCGCCGTCCTCGTCGTCTTTGGGCAGCCAACTCCAGAAGCCCTTCAGGCCCTGGTCGCCGCGGACAGCCCAGATCATCACCGGCACCCCGAGGGTGTGGATCACGATGGTGAAGATGATCGCGGCGGTGACCATAGGGTGAACCTAGCGCGCGGCGAGCCGCGTTTTCGCGTCGAGGAGCGCCAAAACTGCCGAAACTGCGTGCTGGGCGCTGTCGCGCTTGTCGCCACCGGACCGCGAAATGGCCTGATCCATCGTTTCGACGGTCAAGACACCGAAGCCGCACGGCACCCCGGTGGTGAGCTGGACCTCCATGATCCCGCGGGCCACCTCCTCGCAGACGTGGTCGTAGTGCGAGGTCTGGCCGCGAATCACGGCGCCGAGCAAGATGACCGCGTCAAAGCCCGCGTCGGCGGCGTACTTCGCGATCACCGGCAGCTCAAAGGCACCGGGCACCTCAAAGCGCTCGATCTGACTGATGCCCGCCTTGATCAGCGAATCCATCGCCGACAGCTCCAGGCGCTCAGCGAGCTCGGTGTAGAACGTCGCGACGGCAACCGCGACCTTCGTGCCGGGCGCGGCGGTCGTCATGCCTTGCCCTCGCTCGCGCGAGCCGCGTCGAGCTGACGCTCCTGCAAATCGAGTTCCTCATCCAGCGCGAGCCCCTGGTGGTGCAGCAAGTGCTCCATCCGGTCGCGCTTGGTGCGCAGGTAGTCGCGGTTGTGGTCGTTCGATGGCGCCTCGATCGGCACCTGACCGGTCACCGACAGGCCGTAGCCCTCAAGGCCACGAATCTTCTTCGGATTGTTCGTGAGGATGCGCAGCGACGAGAGGCCAAGATCGACCAGGATCTGGGCCCCGATGCCGTAGTCACGCAGGTCGGCGGGCAGGCCGAGCTTGAGGTTGGCGTCGACCGTGTCGTACCCCTCCTCCTGCAGCTTGTAGGCGCGCAGCTTGTTGAGCAGGCCGATGCCACGACCTTCCTGCGAGAGGTAGAGCAGAACGCCCTCGCCCTCGGACTCGATCATCGCCAGCGCCGATTCCAGCTGCTCGCCGCAGTCGCAGCGCATCGAGTGGAACACGTCGCCGGTGAGGCACTCCGAATGCACCCGGATGAGCACGTCCGTCGCCCCCGACACCTCGCCCTTGACGAGCGCGACATGGTGCTTGCCGTTGGCCAGCTCGCGATAGCCGACGGCCGTGAACTCGCCGTAGGCGGTGGGCAGATTGATGTCGACGACGCGCTCGACGAGCTTGTCGTTGCGGCGGCGGTAGGCGATCAGATCGGCGATCGTGATCATCTTGAGGCCGTGGCGCTCGGCGTACGGCTCGAGGTCCGGCACGCGAGCCATCGTGCCGTCCTCGTTCATGATTTCGCAGATCACGCCGGCGGGGGTGACGCCGGCCAGGCGCGCGAGATCGATCGACGCTTCGGTGTGGCCTGTGCGCTCCAGCACGCCGCCTTGCTTGGCCTTCAGCGGCGACACATGCCCCGGGACGACGATGTCGGCCTTGCCGCACTTCGGGTCGGCAGCGACCTGGATCGTGCGCGCGCGGTCCGCGGCGGAGATGCCCGTGGTCACGCCTTCGCGCGCCTCGATCGTGACCGTGAAGGCCGTCTCGAGATGCGCTTCGTTCTTCTGCGTCATGAGCTCGAGCCCGAGTTCCTCGCAGCGATCCGGCGTGAGCGTGAGGCAGATCCAGCCGCGCGCCTCGGTCGCCATGAAGTTGATGCCCTCGGCGGTGATGAACTCGGCGGCCATCACGAGGTCGCCCTCGTTCTCGCGATCCTCATCGTCGACGACGATGATCATCTTGCCGGCGCGAATGTCCTCGATCGCCTCATCGATGGTGGCGAAGCGACTCATGATGGATCTCCTGCTGCGGTGCGCCGCGCGAGGTATTTCTCGACGATCGTCGCGATCTGCTTGGCCATCGCGTCGACCTCCAAGTTGATGCGAGTGCCCTCGACGGCGAAGCCGAAGGTGGTGCGCTCCAGCGTCTCGGGGATCAAGGCCACCTCGACGCGGTTGCCGTTGATCTCGGCCACGGTGAGCGACACGCCATTGAGCGTGATCGAGCCGCGATCGACGACGAAATCGGTGTACTGCTCCGGGATGTCGAGCGCGACGCGGCGCCCGAGATCCTCCTCGCGCGTCCACGCGACGGTGGCGACGGAGTCGACGTGACCCTGCACGAGGTGCCCGCCGAGGCGGTCCTCCGAGCGCAAGGCCAGCTCCAGGTTCACCTGATCACCCTCGGCGAGCTCGCCGGTGGTGGAGTTGTGGAGGGTCTGCGGGATGGCATCGGCCGCGAAGCCGATGTCGTCCGGATCGATGGCGGTGAGGCACACGCCATTGACCGAGATCGAGTCGCCGGGCTTCAGCTCTGGTGCGAGCTCCGTGCGCACGTGTACGCGCGCGCCTTCGCCGACGGGCTCGACGGCCACGATCGTTCCGAGGTCCTGGATCAGCCCAGTGAACACGTCTACCACTCTCTCAAACGGGCCGTGACGAGCAGGTCACGGCCACTTGGTTCCCAGTGCCAGTCAAGCGCTTCTAGCGCATCGCCGACCTTCTCGATCCCGACGCCTTCCACGATCGACCGCGCGCCGCGGCCTCCGAGCAGCTTCGGGGCGATGAACAGGCGCAGCTCGTCGACGGCACCGGCGTCGTAGAAGGAGCCCGCCAGATGCGGCCCGCCCTCAAGCAGCATCGACGTGATGCCCGACTCGCCGAGCTGTTCCAGCGCTGACTTCACACGAGCTTGTTCGTTCTCACCGCTTGCGACGATCACTTCCGCGCCGGAACTCGCGAGCGCTGCGACGGCCCCGCGCGGGGCTGCGCGGGAGACGACGACCGTGATCGGAATCTCAGGCGCCTCCTGCATCAGGCGCGAGTTCACCGCGAGGCGCGCTTCGGAGTCAAAGACGATGCGGCGCGGCTGACGCACGACGCCCGGCACCCGCGAGGTGAGCTGCGGGTCGTCGGCGAGGGCCGTGCCGATGCCGACGACGACGGCGTCGAGTTCAGCACGCCAGCGATGCCCGCGCTCGCGGCTCTCCTCGGACGTGATCCACTTCGCGTCGCCGGTGCGGCTGGCGACCTTGCCGTCAAGCGTCGAGGCCGCCTTGTGCAACACCCACGGAAGGCCGGTGCGGGCCTGCTTGCGGAACGGCTGGTTCAGCATCCGGGCCGCGACGGCGAGCTCGTCGCCGGGCGGCAGCACCGACACGTCAATGCCTTCGTCGCGCAGGTTCCCGAGTCCTCGGCCGCTGGCTTTGTCGGACGGGTCGTCGCTGGCGATCACCACGCGTGCGATGCCCGCCGCGGTGAGCGCTTCGGTGCAGGGACCGGTCTTGCCGGTGTGGCAGCAGGGCTCCAGCGACACGTACGCCGTCGCGCCGCGCGCGGCCTCACCGGCATCGCTGAGGGCGGCGACTTCGGCATGCGGACCGCCGAACCGGGCATGCCAGCCCTCCCCCACCGTATTGCCCTCCGGCGACACGATCACGCAGCCGACCATCGGGTTGGGGTGCACCGCGCCGCGGCCGCGCTCCGCAAGTTCGAGCGCGCGCGCCAGATGACCGCGGTCGGTAGGACTGGTGGGCGTCACGGCGAGGGAGTCTAGGCCGCAAGCAGCCGGTGGGTTCGCTCGCCGTGTGAAGTGGCACGTGCTGGTGCGCTGCCGGCGCCGTAAACGTCGAGCCGACGGGCCCACGCGCCGACGAGCAGCGAGCGCAACGTCACGCTTCAGGCAGGACGGCAAGCAGCGCGGCGCTGTCGGCCACGGCGCCGAAGACTCCGCCTTGCATCGTCACCATCGACAAAGCCGCCGCGTGATTGCCAGCGTCGGTGGCGCCGGTGCAGTCCGACAGGATCAGGCACTCGTAGCCGAGGTCGTTGCCCTCCCGCATGGTGGTGTGGACGCACACGTCCGTCGTGATGCCGGTGAAGATGATCCGCTCGATCCCGCGTGTCCTCAACACGAGATCCAGCGACGTTTGCGCAAACGCGCCCTTGGTCGCCTTGTCGATCACCGGCTCGCCCGGTAGCGGCGCGACCTCCGGCACGATCTCCCAACCCGGTTCGCCCCGCACGAGGATCCGGCCGCACGGGCCGGCGTCGCCGATGCCCGCACCCATCTGCTGGGAGCGCCAAAGCTTGTTCGGCGGACAGTCGCTGAGATCGGCGGCGTGGCCCTCGCGGGTGTGCACGACGAGTCCGCCCAGCGCGCGCCATCGCTCCAGGAGCACTTTGGTCGGCGCGAGCGGGGTGCGCGTCAAAGAGAGGTCGTAGCCCATGCTGTCGACGTAGCCGCCTTCGCCGCAGAAGTCGGTCTGCCAGTCGATCAGGATCAGCGCGGTATGCGCGAGGTCCCACGGCGCATCGAACGGCCAGGCGTACGGCGTGGCCTCCACGGCAGCGATGCCGGTCGGGCGAATGGTGCTGGGCGAGATCTCGGTGGTCATGACGGCTCCTGCCGTGCGGTCTGCTCATGCGCCCGCGATGTGGTCGGGCGCGGGTCTTGGGACGTGT
This sequence comes from Solirubrobacteraceae bacterium, assembly GCA_032119595.1. Lineage (GTDB taxonomy): Bacteria > Actinomycetota > Thermoleophilia > Solirubrobacterales > Solirubrobacteraceae > JAGIBJ01. Next base: position 28,850 of record JAUMBQ010000007.1, read on the forward strand.
GGTGCGCCGGCCCCGGAGAGAGCCGGCGCGCCACACGGGTGGTCAGGACTGCGGGATGTTTCCGACCACGCCCTCCACGAGGTAGTCGGTGCTCTCCAGCGCGGCGGCGTCCGGGCTCTCGCCAGCGGGGATCACGACCTTGCCCTTCTGGTCCTTGATCGGACCGGTGAACGGCTTCAGCTCACCAGCACGCATCGCCTTCTCGGCCTCTTCGACGACCTTCTTGGTCTCGGGCGTCACGGCGGCACCGAACGGCGCGACCGCGATCGTCGGATCCTCGATGCCGACGCGGAAGACTGCGTCGTACTTGCTGCCGGCGAACTTGCCGTCGAGCGCCGTCTTCACCATGTCGGTGTACAGCGGGCCCCAGTTCCAGACGGCACCGGTGAGCCAGCCCTTGGGCGCCAGCGACGACGCGTCGGCGTGGTAGCCGACCGACATCGCGCCCGCGCGCTCGGCGGTCTCGACGATCGTCTTGGTGCAGTCCTGATGCTGGGAGAGCACGTCAGCGCCCTGATCCAGGAGGCTCTTGGCGGCCTCGGCCTGCTTGGCCGGGTCGCACCAGTTGGCCGTGAACACGACGGTCGTCTTGACCTTCGGGTTGACCGACTTGGCGCCGAGCTCGAACGCGTTGATGTTGAGCAGCGTCTGCGGGATCGGGAAGGCGACGACGTAGCCGAGCTTGTTGGTCTTCGTGGAGAGACCAGCAGCCTTGCCGGTGAGGAACTGCGCTTCGTAGATCTGCCCGAAGTAGCTGCCGACGTTCGGCTTCACGGCCTTCGGTCCACCCTGATGGAGGAACACGACCTCCGGATGTTTGGCGGCGACCTCGAGCGCGGGCTGGTAATGGCCATAGCTCGTCGGCAGGATGACGGTCGCGCCATCCTTGATCATCTTCTCCATCACGCGAGAAGCCTCCGCCGTCTCCGGCACGTTCTCGGCGGAGATCACCTCGACATCCGGCAGCTCCTTCTTCAGCGCCTCGATGCCTTCGTAGGCGGCCTGGTTGTAGCCGTAGTCCGTGTGCGGACCGACGTACAAGACGCCGATCTTCGACTTCTTCCCGCCATCGGCGGCGGCGGAGTCGGTGTCGGAGTCCGAGCCGCAGGCCGCGAGCGTCGTGGACATGGCGAGCGCGGCTGCACTCAGCGCCAGGGCGCTTCGGACGGTGTGGGTGGGCTTCATGGTCATCTCTGGGTGGGTTGGTGGGAGTGATCAAGGTCAGGAGGAGGAGCCACCGAAGACCGCCTTGAGGCCTTCGGGGATCTGCTGGGATTGGCGGCGTGAGGTCACGACGAGCACGAGGAGCGTGAGCAGGTATGGCGTCATCTGGAGGAGCCAGATCGAGACGTCTACGCCGCGCGCCTGGAGCTGCAGCTGGAGGCTGAGCGCGGCGCCGAAGATGAGCGCGCCCAAGGCCGCGCCGACCGGGCGCCAGGCGCCGAAGATCACGAGGGCCACCGCGACGAAGCCGCGTCCGACGGTCACGTTCTCAGTCCAGTTCAGCGTGTAGGCGAGCACGAGCTGAGCGCCACCGAGGCCGGCGAGGGCGCCACCGATCGTGACCGCGACGGCCCGCACGCGGCGCGGGTCGTAGCCGTACGCGCGGGCGACTTCAGGCCGCTCGCCCGTCGCCCGCAGGATCAGGCCCCACCGGGTGCGCGCCAGCAGGAACACGAGCGCGAAGGGCAGGATCAGCGCCAGGTACGTGAGCGCGTCCTGACTGAAGAACGCCTTGCCCAGAATCGGGATGTCGGACAGAAGCGGGATCTCGATCGCGCCGAGGCCGGTGATCTGTTTCGAGACGAACGACACGCCGAGCGCGGCCGTGAGCCCGAGCCCCAGGAAGCTGATCGCCAGCCCGCTGGCGAGCTGGTTGGCCCCGCGCCAGAGCACCAGGAATGCGTGGAGCATCCCGAGCACCGCGCCGGCGACGAGACCCGCGACCGCGCCGAGCACGGCGCTGCCCGTGGCGGACGCGGTCGCGAACGCCGCCAGCGCGCCGCAGAGCATGCTGCCCTCGACCCCGAGGTTGATCACGCCGGCGCGTTCGGAGATCACCTCACCTTGCGTGGCGAAGATGACGGAGCTGCCGTACCGGACGGCGCCTGCGAGGACGTCTTCGATGAACATCAGAGGGATTCCTTGGAGCCGCTGCCGCGCCACCCGAGCACGACGAGCAAGACGGTGGCCGTGACCACGTAGACGGAGGTGGCCGGGAGGCCGAGGTCGATCTGCAGGCTGTCGCCGCCGACCGAGATGGATGCGATCAGGACGACCGCCGCAATGACCCAGGCCGGGCGATGCATCGCTAGCCAGCTCGCGAGGAACCCGAGGAAGCCGAAGCCGACGCCGAGGCCCTGCCTCAGGCGGCCATCCGGGCCCATGATCTCCAGCGCGCCGCCAAGCCCAGCGAGCGCGCCGCCGAGGAGCAGGGCGCCGACGATGAGGGCGGCCACAGGCATGCCGCCGCGCAGCGCCGCCTTGGGATTGCCACCGGCCACGCGCGCTTTGAAGCCCCATCGCGTTCGGGCCAACAGCCACGACACCCCGACCGCGAGCAACACCGCGACGATCACGCCGACGTGCACCCCGTTGATTTCAGGGAGCCGAGTGGCATCCGGGATCGGCGAGCCGATCGGGAAGTTCGCCGCTTCCGGGTCTTTGAGCGGACCGGTCACGGCCCAGGCCACGATGAGCAGCGCGACGTAGTTGAGCAGCAGCGTCGAGATCGTCTCGTTGACCGCCGCTGCGACCTTGAGGAGCGCTGCCACGGCCGCCCAGAGCGCGCCGAAGATGATGCCGCCGATGGCGATCGCCACGATCCCGACGATTCCGGGCGTCGAATCCGAGAGCGCGGTGGCTACCGTGGCAGCACCGACCGCACCGACGGCGAACTGCCCTTCGCCACCGACGTTCACGAGGCCCGTGCGCGCGGGTACGGCCACCGCCAACGCGGTGAGCAGCAGCGGGCAGCAGCGGATCAGCACGTCGCTCGTCGAGATGCCCAGGAATGGCAGCGAGCCCAGGACGACCGCGACGGCGACGAGTGGGCCGAGCCAGGCCTGTTGGTCGGTCGCCCATTGCAGGGCGACGGGGCGCTGGACCGGCGGAGTGGTGGCCGTCATGCGGTCCTCCCGAGCATGAGGGCGCCGACCTGAGTCGGCGTGGTGTCGGCGGCATTGAGCGTGGCGATCACGCCGCCGTGGTAGAGCACGACGACGCGATGGCTGAGCGCAAGCAGCTCTTCGAGGTCTTCGGAGATCAGCAGCACGCCGTTGCCGCCGGCCGCGTGTTCTCGCAGCAGGGTCTGGGTCGTTCGGGCGTTGGAGATGTCCAGGCCGCGGGTCGGATAGCAGGCGACGAGGAGTGCCGGATCGCGCGACAACGCCCGGGCGATCAGGACGCGCTGGATGTTTCCGCCGGACAGGGTCTCGACGTGCCGGTCGGGCGACGCCATGTTCAGCGCGACGGCCGCCGGGCTGTCCGCGCTTTGGTTGCGGATCGCGGGCCAGTCGTAACCGCTGCCCCGGCGCGGCGCCGTTGGGTGGCCGACGGCGAAGTGCTCGGTGACGGTCATGCCCTCGATCACCTCGTCGGTGAGCGGGTCTTCGGGGATGACGGCCGCGCCGAGTCCGAGGGCGGCGCGCGGCGAGGTGCCGCTCGTCGGGGTGCCCGCGATCGACACGGTGCCGCCGCGAATCCGCCCCACTCCCGCCACCGCATCGGCGAGCTGGGTCTGCCCACTTCCGGCGACGCCAGCGATCCCGACGACTTCGCCGTGTTCGATCTGGAACGTGATGCCGCTGAGCGCCCGATGGCCGCGCTCGTCGTCGACCTCCAGCTCGGTGACCATCAGTGCCGGCGGCTTCGTGCCGTGGGCGGCGAGCGACGCGCCATCCACGCGCGTCAGCGACGCAACGCGCCGGCCGACCACGGCCTCGATGAGCTCGTCGTCGGTGAGCTCCGACGGGTCGCCGTCGACGATCGTCGGCTTGCCTCCGCGCAGCACCGTGAGCCGGTCGCAGACCGCACGGATATCGCTGAGCTTGTGCGTGATGATCGCGACCGCGAGCCCGCGTTCGCGCAGGCCGTCGATGGTCTCCATGAGCGCGGCCGCCTCCTGCGGCGCGAGGAGACTGGTCGGCTCGTCGAGGATCACGACCTTCGCGCCGCTCAGCAGCACCTTGAGGATCTCGACCTGCTGGCGCTGACTCATCGAGAGGTCGCGCACCAGGCGCATCGGGTCGACGCTGAGCCCGAGTTCGTCTGACAGCGCGCGCACGCGGTCGGCGATCTCGCCAATCTTGATGCGGCGCCCAAGGTCGGGCATCGCGAGCGCCGCGTTCTCGGCGACGCTCAGGGCCGGGACGAGGCGAAAATCCTGGAAGACCAGACCAATGCCAGCGGCTCGCGAGGCGGCCGGACTGCCAAGTTCGATCTCGACGCCGTCACGCTGGATCGTGCCGGACGTGGGCTCGTAGACGCCGTAGAGCATCTTCGCGAGCGTCGACTTCCCCGCGCCATTCTCGCCCAGGATGCCGTGGACCTGGCGGTAGTCGAGGGTGAGGTCGACGTGGTCGTTGGCGACAAGGTCGCCGAAGCGCTTCGTCAGGCCGCTGGTCTTCAGCGCCGACGTCGCCGACTCCACATTCGGCGATGGCGGTGTGGGTATCGACGCGGTGCTCATCGCGGGTCCTCGAGTTCGAATGCCTGGCTGAGTACTTCCCCGACGCGCTGCTCCACGACCGACGCGCTCAGGTCGATGTGGGCGCGCAGCAGCGTCGCGGACCGGTCGGGGTCGCCGGCGATGACGGCATCGACGATCTCGAGGTGCTCGCGGATCGTCGATGCGATGCGGCCCTGCTGCTTGAAGTCGTGGACCCGTAGGAGCCGGATGCGGCTGTTGACGTCGCGCAGGGCCGCGACGATTGCCGCGTTCCCCGGGACCGACGCCAGCCCGACGTGAAAGGTCTCGTCGACGTGTACGAAGGCGGCATCGACGGTCTCGTCGGTCAGCCCCGGTTCCTGGAGCTTCAGCGTCCAGGCCGCTCGAAGCGCCTGCACCTGCGAGCTGCCCGGCGACTCGAGCGCGGTGCGCCGGATCATCGCGACCTCAAGCGCGGTGCGCAGCTCATACAGGTCACGCATGCCGGTGATGCGCGGCGGGCTGGGCCGCAGCCCGCCGTCGTCGTGGCGCACGAGATGACCGTCGGACTCCAGCCGCAGGAGCGCTTCACGCGCTGGCGTTCGACTCACCTCAAAGCGCTCCGCCAGGCGCCCCTCCCGAAGGCGCACACCGTACGGATGCAGCCCCTCCAGGAGTTCCGACAGCACCGACTCGTAGACGAACTCGGCCCGCGAACGCGGACGCTCCTCTGCCGCAGGCCGTGCGCCCGGAGCCGCCGATGGAACAACGGTATGCACCTCGGTATACCGCTCGGCATGCATGGCCGCAACGGTAAGGACCAGCCTCCCGAGCGCCCTTGTCCCCAGGGATAGCGTTCGCGCCACGAAGCTGTCACGTATGGACACGCCAAGCGGCTACGCGCCGACGCCTATCGTCGGCGTTGGCTTCAGGTGGGTGCGGCGCGAAACTCGACGCCCGGCGCGGGTGTCGTACCGTTGACGTCATGGCAAAGGCAACCGCGCGCGGCACCGCCGCCTCCGCAACACCGCGGCCCATCGCGGTAGCGGTCGCTCGCCACGCTGATGCCTAACACCAGCGCCAAAACGCAGCGCGCTCATTCCCACGGCGGGTACGGCCACGCGCACACGCATTCGGGTGCCCACCGCCATCTGCGCCACCCGCGAAGCTCGGCGCCCGCCGGCCCACTGGCCAACCCGGTCTACCGGCGCCTGCTGGCCGCGCAGATCGTCGCACTCGCCGGAACCGGCATCACGACCGTCGCCCTTGGACTGCTCGCGTACGACTTGGCAGGGAAGCAAGCCGGCGCGGTGCTCGGCGCCGTCTTGGCGCTCAAGATGGTCGCGTATGTCGGCCTCTCACCAGTCATCGCCGCGTTCGCGCACCGCGTCGACCGACGTCGCCTGCTCGTCGGGCTCGACCTCGTTCGGGCCGCCGTCCTGTTCGCGCTGCCGTTCGTCACCGAGCTCTGGCAGGTCTTCGCGCTCGTCTTCATCGTCAACGCCTGCGCCGCCGGTTTCACGCCGGCTTTTCAAGCCACCATCCCCGACGTCCTCCCCGACGAAGACGACTACACCCGTGCCTTGTCGTTCTCGCGCGTGGCGTACGACCTCGGCGACCTCCTGAGTCCCGTGATCGCTGCAGCGATGCTGCTGGCGGTCAGTTTCCACGCGCTCTTCGCCCTCAACGGTGTTGCGTTCCTCGTCTCCGCAGGGCTCGTGCTGAGCCTTCGCCTTCCGCGGGGCGACGTGGAGTCCGTCTCTGAACGCACGTGGTCGCGGATCACGCTCGGTGCCAGGACGTTCCTGGCCACCCCCCGGCTGCGTGGCCTGCTCGCCCTCAACTTCGCCGCAGCCGCCGCCAGCGCGATGACGATCGTGAATACCGTCGTCCTGGTCCGCGGCGACTTCGAGCGCGGCCCCTCGGCGGTCGCGATCGCGCTTGCCGCCGCAGCAGCCGGCTCGGTCACCACCGCCGTGTTCATCCCGCGCCTGCTCCGCCGCACCACCGACCGCACCGCGATGCTGTCTGGCGGCGCCCTGCTCTCAGCGGCGCTCCTCGCCGTCGCGGCCGTCCCGAGTTACCCGTGGCTCTTGATCAACTGGCTGGTCCTGGGCGTCGGACTCGCGCTCGTTCAAACGCCCACGGGACGCCTCATTCAGCGCTCGGCGCGCAGCGACGGGTTGCCGCCGCTGTTCGCCGCCCAGTTCGCGCTCTCGCATCTCTGCTGGCTCATCACGTACCCCGTCGCCGGCGCCCTCGGCGCCGCCATCGGCGTCGGCAACGTCACGCTGATCCTCGGGGCGAGCTGCGCCGTCGCGGCGACGTTCGCCGCGCGGCTCTGGCCAGCCGAGTAACGCGAGCTAGGGCGTCGGCGTCGGAGCGGTGTCGCCGGTCTCGACGCCCTCCACAGCCGTGTCCGAACCGGTCGCCGCGGGGTCCTGGGCGACGCCGCCGTCCTTCGCAATCTGCGCCTTCGCGCTCTCGCTCACGAGGTCACTCAGCGGGCCCTTCCCGTCGCCGCACTTGTCGCCCTTCTCCACGTCGCGAAGGCGATAGATCGTGATCTGCGGACCGGGCCGCTGGTAGGCGAGCGGGAAGTACGTGAAGCTCCAGTCGAACGAGAACGGCACCTTCTCCTTCGGGTCCTTGTAGGGCGACGTGGTGTAGATCTTCTCGGCCTCGGTGTCGAGTTCCTCGTAGTAGCGCAAAGCGCTCGGCACCTCTTCCGGCTCGGCCTCGGCGCGACCGCGCTGGGTCGACCCGACGATCACGAGGCAGAATCCGCCCTGGCGGTAGCGCTTGAGGAGGTCCGGCTCGAGGATTCGCTCGAAGTCCTCGACCGACACCAGCACGCCCGGCCCGTCGACGAATGCACCGGTCGCCGGATCCTTCTTGGACTTGCCAACCGAGAACTTGACCCATTGGTCGCCACCGAAGCGACCACGACGCTCGTTCTCGCCGATCGGCTGCACCCACGACGACGGGACGATCGGCTCGAGCACGATCTTCACGCCAGCCGGGACATTGTCGAACATCCACTGGCGGGCGACGGCGCGCGTGTCCTCGCGGCCCAGGATGCGGCTTGAGTGGAAGGAATAGACGATCCCTTGCGCGCTCAAGATCACGAACAGGACGGCGAGCATCCGCGGCTTGCGGGCCCGCACCGGCGAGCGCAGGATCCACGTCGCGATCGCCAGCGCGCCAACGGCGCCAAGCAAGGCGATAAACGGCGCGATCGGCAGCAGCCAGCGGCCGAAGAAGCGCACCTGCGACCCCATGAAGAGCATGTAGACCACGGGCGCGGGCACGAGCAACCAGAAGCGCATGCGGTCCCGTAGGAAGAGGTGGATCGACCCGACGATCGCCAGGATCGATGGCACCCAGCCGATGCCCCAGCCGCTGGCGGTCAGGTAGTACGCCCAACCGTTGGTCTGGGTGAGGCCGAGCTTGCCGGCGGCGTCGCCGGAGGCGGTCTGCTGGTGGATGAGGTCGTCAATGAAATCGCCCGGCGTGAGGAGCGCGTACGGGTTGCCGATCAGGAAGGCCAGTGCGGAGGCGAGGCCGACCCACAGGAGTCCCGCGACGACCGGCTCCAGGCCATCGGCCCGCCAGCGGTGCACTGCGACCGCGAGCAGCGGCAGGGCGACGATGCCGCCCGTGTACTTCGTCGCACAGGCCAGTCCGAGGCCGACGCCGGCGAGAATCCAGTCGCGACGACTGTCGCCGATGAGCAGGCCCGCTGACCCCCAGAGCGACAGCGCGATCGGGGCGAGCGTCGGCACGTCGTTGAGCGCCTGATGCGAGTAGAAGACCGCGAGGAAGCAGAAGGTGAGCACGCCGGCACCCAGGAACGCCGCGGGTCGGCCGAGCAGCCGCAGTCCCGCCCGCCAGAGCAGCCAGACGCCGATCACGCCGGTGATCGCGCACGTGACGCGGGCGACCGTCCACACCGCGATCGGGTCCTGGATGTAGGCCTGGTAGACGCCGTCGCGACCGCCGAACCACACACTGAGCGTGAGGTGCACGAGATACGTGAAGGCGGGCGGGTTGACGAAGTAGTCGGGGTTGCCGCCATGGCCGAACATGCCGATCGCACGCGGCATGAAGTGCGCCTGCTCGTCGACGTTGTAGGCAAACGGCAGGCCGTGCTTGATGCCGTAGATCCGCAGGATCGCGGCGACGAGCAGCAGCACGCCGATCGCGATCGTCCAGTTGCGGCTGCCACCGAGATGGTCGCCACGTGCCCGCTCGGCCTCGTGGGCTTCACGAGCGACGAGCTTGCGGAGCTCTGCGAGTTCGGCGACGGTCCGCTTGTGCTGGCGGTCGTGTCGAGCGCTGACTTCCGGCTCGATCACGACGGTCTGGCGGGCTGGCGGATCGCCCGCGGCGTCGGCGACGTCGGCGTCCCAATCGGACGGCTCGCCGCCGGTCGACGCGCCTGGACTCGCAGCGTGCTCGCCGTGGACGGACTCCGCCGCGGCGGCCGCCAGGTCGGCGTCGTCGAGTTCGAACGCCTGGTGGAGATCGACGCTCAGCGCGTGCTCGTCGTGCTCGTCGCCGTGATCAGCAGTTGGCATAAACCGTGTAATACGTCGTCGTCAGCAGGCGCTCGAACCCGGCGGGAGGCAGGTTGAGCGAGGGATCTTGAAGTTCGTCGAACAAGACCTGGTTGAAGATGGCACGTCGCTGGTGGGTGATGAGCACCACGCCCCTCGTCGGCTGATCCGGCACGGTCTTGTCGGTGCGGGCCAGCACGCGGTCGGCCGGAAGCCCGGTGAGCCAGCGGGCGTCCGGGATGGTCTTGTGGTTCGGGAGGTAGAGCGTTCCACAACGCTTCAGCGCGGCCTCGGTGGTCGGGTTCTGCAGCGCCTTGCCGAGGGTCGGCCGGGCCTCGCCACGGAACTCAAGCTCCCGGATGACCGTGGAGAGATTCAAGCGACTCGCGGTGAGCCCGGCGCCGGCGATGAGCGCCACGATCGATGCGCCCATCCAGATCGTCCGGACGCGCCCCGGCCGCAGGATCGACCAGCCGCCGAGCGCGAGTGCGCACAGCAGCATCACCATCACCGCGGCGACGAGCAGGTAGCGGTCGATGACGGAGAAGCCGCCGCCACCGATGAGGAAGAAGATCCCGATGCCGCTCAACAAGATGAGCAGCGGCAGGAGCGAGCGCTTCGGGAAGAACCACAGGCCGATGGCGCCGCCGATCATGCCGCCGACGAACACGGGGAGCTTGTCGAGATCGATGAGGTAGCTCACGAGCGTGACCGGGATTTCGCCGAGCGACTTGTTGCGATCCAGCTCGCCCGCCAGCGCACTGGTGTGCGTGAAGGAATAGAGCGGTTCGCCCATCACGGCGTAGTCGCTGCCGACCCAGATCGCGGTCGGGATCCACACGAGAAGCCCCCAGCCGGCGCGCTGCTTCCACGTCGCGGGACCGAAGCACCAGAGCCAGTAGATGCCCGACAGCAGCCACGCCTCGGGGCGCAGCAGACCGGCAAGCCCGAGGAGGATCAGCGGCGCAAAGCCGCGGCGAGGCTTCTGGACTTCCAGGACGGCGGCCCACACGACGAACGCAAGGAAGGCGGTGTCGATGTAGCCGCGGGCAGCGAGGAAGGCGAAGTCGAGGCGGCTGGCGAGCAGCAGCGCCGCGAGCGCGCCCACGATCGGGCTGAAGAGGTCGCGACCGAGCCGGTAGAGACCGACGAGCAACACGATGAGTGACGCAATGCACAGGGCGATCCAGATGCGGTCGCCGACGGTGCCGAAGAGCGAGAGCACCGCACCGACGAGGTTGGACAGCGGGTGCTGCGTTGGGGCGCGGTAGGCGTCGAACGTCGGCGTCGCGAGGTCCAGAATCTCCCGTCCCCACAGGAGCGAGTAGATCGAGTCGTAGTTCGGGTACGTCGGGAACAGGACGAATCCGAGCACGCCGACGACCACGAGCAGGACCAGTCCGGCGCGTTCTAGCTGTCGTTGCCGGGCGGTTGCGGGCGCCTTGGCAAGCGGACTCGGCCACACAGACGGTCCACGCTTGGACCGGGGGGTCGTCTCGGCGAGCACGGGCGGTAGGATGACACGCCGCGCCGGGCACCGCCCGCGCACACCCGCCGAGCGCCGCTCAGGCACACCCGCACGGCCCCGCCCGCGCACACCCATCACTGCATGAAGCTGATCATCCAAATCCCCTGTTACAACGAGGAGGAGGCGCTCCCCGTGACGCTCCAGGCCCTGCCACGCGCAGTGCCCGGATTCGACACGGTCGAGTGGCTCATCATCGACGACGGTTCCGCGGACCGCACGATCGAGGTGGCCCGTTCGTTCGGTGTCGACCACATCGTGCGCCTCACGAACAACAAAGGGCTCGCCGCCGGTTTCCAGGCCGGCCTCGATGCCGGCCTCAAGCTCGGTGCTGACGTGATCGTCAACACCGACGCTGACAACCAATACAACGCGGACGACATCCCGAAGCTCACGGCGCCGATCCTCGGCGGCACTGCCGACATGGTCGTCGGCGATCGTCAGGTCGAGAACATCGAGCACTTCTCGCCGCTGAAGATCCGTCTCCAGCACCTCGGCTCCTGGGTCGTGCGCGCCGCGTCGTCGACCACCGTGCCCGACACGACCTCCGGCTTCCGCGCGTACAACCGCGAGGCCGCGCTGCAGCTCGTCGTCGTATCGAAGTTCACGTACACGCTTGAGACGATCATCCAGGCGGGCAAGCAGCTCGTCGCGATCGACCACGTCCCGATCCGCACCAACGAGAAGCTCCGCGAGTCGCGTCTCTTCCCGTCGATGTGGGCGTACATCCGTCGCAACTCCGTCTCGATCTTCCGGATCTACGCGCAGTACGAGCCGCTGAAGGTCTTTATGACCGCAGCGACGTTCCTCGGCATTCTCGCCTTCGCGGTGTGGACGCGGTTCTTCGTCGCGTACGTGCAAGGCGACGGTGCCGGACACGTCCAGTCGCTGATCTTCGGCGCCGTGCTGTTCAACGCTTCTGTCGTCCTGGGCGCCATCGGCATCCTCGGTGATCTGCTCGCGGCTCAGCGTTCGCTGACGCAGCGGATCTTCGAGCGCGTTCGGCGCATCGAGCTGCAGGTCGGCGTGGAGCCGTCGCACTACGAGCCTGGCAACGCCAACTCGAAGCAGAAGAAGACCACCGGCGCCGACGCCGGTCCCGCAACGGGCAAGACCCAAGAGCACGAGGCCATCCAGCTGTGAGCAACGCCCGAGTCACCACGGACGCCGAAGGCACCGTCACCGGCAACACGTACGACAAGTACAACACGACCAACCCGGTCGCCAAGCGTCTTCAGGCCGGGTTCGAGCGCGATCTCGCCGAACTGTTCATGAAGGCCGCGCCGCAGTCGCTGCTCGACGTGGGTTGCGGCGAGGCCCAGCACACCATCAAGTGGGCGCAGCAGCTCGGCGACAAGCGCGTCGTCGGCATCGACCTCGAGGACGCGACGCTCCAGAAGTTCTGGGAGACCCGCACCGCGCCGAACCTCGAGTACAAGATCCTCAAGGCCGAGAACATGCCGTTCGACGACGACGAGTTCGACGTCGCGACCGCCATCGAGGTGCTCGAGCACGTGCCGGATCCCGCGCACACGATCTCTGAGATGGCACGCGTCTCCAAGCGCGCTCTGCTGGTTTCCGTGCCTCGCGAGCCGATCTGGCGCGCGGTGAACATGGCACGCGGCGCCTACATCAAGCAGCTGGGCAACACGCCCGGCCATCTCAACCACTGGAGCAAGCGCGCGTTCATCGCGGAGCTCTCCAAGGTCGGCACCGTCGAGGAAGTGCGCTCGCCCTTCCCGTGGACGATGCTGCTCGTTCGCGTTCACGGCGCGTGAGCACCCCGAGCGTCAGCGATACGGCTGGCGCCCCTGAGGGCCGGAGCTACGGCTCCGGCGCTCGGATCCTCTCGATCGGTCTGGCCCTCACGGGGGTCGTGACCCTCGGGTTCTTCGTCCTGGCTGCACACGCCCTCGACGACGACGTGCTCTACGGCCGCATCTCGCTGCTGTGGGCGATCACCTTCATGATCACGTCGGTCATCTACCGGCCGATCGAGCAGCTCCTGGCACGCACGATCGCCGAGGCGCGAGCCCGCGCCGATCACCACCAGAGTCTGCGCACGCCGGTGCTGCTGCAGGCCGGCTCGGCGGTCACCTTCGTTGTCGTCGCACTGCTGGCGCGGGACTGGCTGCAGAACACGATTCTGGGTGGCGATGCCGACCTGTACTGGGTGCTGGTCGCGGCCGTGGCCGCGTATTCGCTCAGTTACTTCGCGCGCGGCTGGCTCGCCGGGAGCGGGCGACCCGAACTCTACGGCGCGCTGGTCTTCATCGAGTCCAGCGCCCGCTGCCTCTTCCCGATCGCTGCCCTGATCGGCCTCACCCACGGCCCACTCGCGGTCGCGCTGGGGATCGCGGCTGCGCCGCTGCTGTCGCTCGCGGTCGTGCCACTGGCGTTGCGTGGCGGCGTCGGCGCGGCCGCGATGCCGAGCGGCGCAGGCCCTGCGTCCGGCTTCGACCCTGCGGCGAGCGCCCCATCTCGCCAGCCTGGTGGCGGCGAAAGTGACGACCCGTGGGCCTCCGTCGCGCCGGACGCAGGCCCCGCGAAGCCCCGCCGCCGTCACGGACACACGGCCGCGGAAGATCGCGCCATCCGCGACGCCGAGCGCGCCGCGCGCGGCGGACTCAGCGCGATGGCCGCCCGCGATGCCTTCGCCACCAGCTCGCCGGCGGATGAGGACCTCGTCGCGCTCACGCCATCCGAAGCTGAGGCGCTCGGGGCCACCGCGAAGGCCACCGCCGAGGCGCTCGCGACGGAAGCGCAGACCACCTCGCCCGCGACGGGCGCCGCCGGCCTGAGCCTGCGTACCGGCGCGATCTTCGCGGGCGCCACCGTGATCGTGATGCTGGCCGAGCAGATTCTGATCACCGCCGGCGTGCTGACGGTCGGCGCGAGTTCCGGCACTGGCCTCGCAGCGCTCGCTGGCGCCGCCGGAGCGGCCGGCGCCGTCTTCAACGCTTTTCTGGTGTCGCGCGCGCCGCTCCAGCTCTTCCAAGCCGTTCAGAGCACGCTGCTCCCCCACCTTGCTGCGCTGTCGACGAGCGGCGATCGTGCTGAGGCCGCCAAGGCATTGCGCATCACGCTTTTGGTGATCGCTGGGTTCGCTGGCGCCGTGATCCTCGGTCTGTTGGCCATCGGCCCGTGGGCCGTCAACCTGGCGTTCTCGTCGGACTACGACTACACCCGCCCGGCGCTGGCGTTGGTCGGTCTCGGCATGGGACTCCACCTCGCGGCCGGCACGCTCAACCAGTCCGCGCTCGCGCATGGCCGCGCCCCGATCGCGGCCGCCGCCTGGGCCTTCGCCGCCGGCCTCTTCCTCGTCTGGATGCTCGCCGGGCCCATCGACGAGCCCGTCATGCGCGCCGCCGCCGGCTACGCGATCGCCTCGGGCATCCTGCTCGGCGGCCTGCTGGCCGTCGAGTCGCGCTCGCTGCGCTCGCGCTGAGCGGCGCGTCGAAACCGCGGGCAATTCGACGTGGACACCGGACCCGCGTTCCACGGGCCATTTCGTGTCTACGCGGGCTGTGGCGCCAGCGGGCCAGGCCGCGTAGACACCGGACCCGCGTTCCACGGGCCACTTCGTGTCTACGCGAGATCCCTGCTGTTCGCCACTGGACGCCCGTAGGCCACGAACGAGCGCGGAGCCGGCGCTGCGGGGTCGGTCGGAGGCGGCGCGCTGAACTTCAGCGAAGGTGGCGCGCCTCCGCTCGCGCTGGACGGACTTCCCCCGGAATGACGTATCCAACCGGGAACCGACTGGTTGGACTAATACGGCTGTCCGTGCTGGTCGGCCATCCGTTGACCGGCCCCCACGAGACGCCGACATCATGCGTATGCGTCTCCCCCTGCTCCGCATGCCGCTTCTGGCATGTGCCCTCATGTTCCCCTTGGCTGGTCCCCTCACTGCCGCTGAAGCCCGCGTTCACGAAGGCACCCGCCTCGGCGAGACCATCCGCGGCACCGAGAACGCCGACACGATGTACGGCGAGATGGGCAACGACAAGCTCTTCGGCAACGGCGGCGACGACAGCATGGACGGCGGCTTCGGTGCCGACAAGATGCTCGGCGGGATCGGCAACGACCTCCTCACCGGCGACATCGGCCTCGACAAGATGTACGGCGAAGTCGGCAACGACACGCTGAACGGCGGCCAAGCCGGCGACTACCTCTTCGGCGGCGACGGCGACGACAAACTTGACGGCGGCGACGGCCTCGACTTCCTCTACGGCGGCCCCGGCAACGACTTCATCGTCGAACAGGGCTTCGGCGACGATCCCCTCATCGACGGCGGCCCCGGCGACGACTACATCGACACCAACCGCGGAGCCGACCGCTCCGTGCTCGGCGGCGAAGGCAACGACCTGATGTACGGCGGCAACGGCGACGACAAGGTCGACGGCGGTCCCGGCGACGACGTGATCGACCTCGGCGGCGGCACCGACGTCGGCATCGGCGGCGACGGCAACGACATCATCTCCGGCGGCAAGGGCGGCGAGGACAAGATCGACGCCGGTGCCGGCGACGACACCATCTACACCGGCCCCGGAGGCGACACGATCGACTGCGGCGCTGGCGCCGACACCGTCTACGTCTCGTCGCTCGGCGAGAGCCGCCAGACCACCGACTGCGAAAACATCGTCATGGGCGACCCTGCCGCCGACGACCGCGACTTCACCCCCATGGACGGCAAGACGAACGCCGGCCTGCTCGTCGGCGGCGCGGACCTCGCGTTCCAGGCCACCCCGTCCAGCCCGTACGACCTCACCGGCGCGAAGGGCACGAACGGCAACGACAAGATCAATGGCGGCCCGCGCGTCGACATTCTCATCGGCCTCGGCGGCGACGACACCCTGACCGGCAACGAAGGCAACGATGACTTCGACGCCGGCCCCGGCAACGACCGCCTCTTCGGTGGCGCCGGCAACGACCGGATGTTCCTCGGCCTCGGCAACGACTACGCCGACGGCGGCACCGGCGACGACACCTTCTGGGGCCAGGCCGGCAACGACGTCATCAAGGGCGGCGCCGGCAACGACACCATGACCGGCTCCAAGGGCAAAGACACCTACTCCGGCGGCGCCGGCAACGACTTCATCATCTCGATCGACGGCATCGGCGAAACCGTCAACTGCGGCGCCGGCTACGACCGCGTCTACGCCGACCGCAAGAAGGACCGCCTCAGGGGCTGCGAGAAGGTGCTCTGAGGCGGATCTCGCTTGCATCTCCGTCCCGGCTGATCCCGCCACGGCCAGAGGCCTGAGACGGGCTCATCCAGAACGGATCTGCGGCGCGATATCCACCTCAGTCGTAGATGGTGAAGGCCGCCTCCGGGCGGCCTTCGTCGTTCCCGCCGCAACCTCAGGCGTGATCGTGGGTTCTGGGTCAGTGATGCCCGAGCGCCCAGCCCATCGTCCGCTGCTGTTCGTGGCCATGTTCGCCGCCGCGCTCGTGCTGTCCGTGGTGGGCCTGTCGGTCGACGCAGACGCACGCGTGCGGACCGGCACGCGCGCCGCCGACGTGTACCGAGGCACGGCAGCCAACGACACGATTTCCGGAGAACTCGGCGACGATCGCCTGTACGGCAACGCCGGCAACGACCTCATCGACGGAGGCTTCGGGCGCGACCGCCTCTCCGGCGGCCTCGGCGAGGACACCCTGAGCGGCAGCCTCGATCTGGACCGGCTCTTCGGCGGCGACGGCAACGACACGCTCGACGGCGGCCTGGCCGGCGACTACCTCTACGGCGGCCTCGGCGACGACCGAATCGACGGCGGCGACGGACTCGACTTCACCTACGGCGGCCCCGGCAACGACTTTCTCGTCGAGCAAGGCTACGGCGACGACCCACTCACCGACGGCGGCCCCGGCGACGACTACATCGACTCCAACCGCGGTGCCGACCGCTTGGTCCGCGGCGGCGACGGGAACGACCTCATCCACACCGGCAATGGCGACGACCGCGCCGAGGGCGGCCCGGGCGATGACGTGATCGACCTCGGCGGCGGCACCGACACGGGCATCGGAGGCGACGGCAACGACGTGATCTCCGGTGGCAAGGGTGGCCTCGACACGATCGATGGCGGAGCCGGCGACGACATCATCTTCACCGGGTCCTCGAACGACTCCGTCGATTGTGGCCCCGGCGCCGACACCGTCTACGTGTCGTCCTCGGCCGAAGGCCGCGCCACGGCGAGCTGCGAGACGATCGTCCTTGGAGACCCAGCCGCCGAAGACCTCGCCTTCACGCCGATGGCCGGCCGGGTCAACGCCGGGTTGCTCGTCGGCGGCCCCGAGCTCGCGTCCGCTGCCACGCCTGCCAGCCCATACACCCACGTCGGAGCCAAGGGCACGCCCGAACCCGATCACCTCATCGGGACCAACCTCGTCGACGTCCTCATCGGCCTCGAAGGCGACGACCTTCTCTACGGCTTCGATGGCAACGACGACTTCGACGCCGGCCCCGGCAACGACACGCTGGTCGGCGGTGCCGGCAATGACAAGCTGTTCCTCGGCATCGGCGACGACGATGCCGACGGCGGTCCTGGCAACGACATGTTCTGGGGGCAGGCCGGCAACGACCTGATCTACGGCGGCAGCGGCAACGACACCATCCTTGGCGCGGCCGGCATCGATCGCTTCTTCGCGGGCCCGGGCGACGACTTCATCGACTCCAGAGACCGAACGATCGAAACCGTCGACTGCGGACCGGGCTACGACCGCGTCTACGCCGATCGCGGTGACCGCCTGAAGGCCTGCGAAGAGGTCCTGTAGATCAGGCTGCTGTAGGCGCGGCAGCCCGGGCGGCGGCCGTGATCGCCTGGAAGGCGGCGCCCGGGTCGTCTTTGCCGAAGACCGCGGACCCCGCCACGAGCCAGTGGGCGCCAGCCGCTGCGACGAGCGGCGCGGTGGCGAGGTCGACACCCCCATCGACCTGGATGATCGTCCGCCCCTCGACGATCTCCGCGATCGCCGCGGTCTTCGCGACGGTCGACGGGATGAGCTTCTGGCCGCCCCAGCCGGGGTTGACGGTCATGCAGAGGGCAAGGTCGAGGAGGTCGCGGGTGTGCTCGAACGACTCGATCGGCGTGCCGGGGCAGACGGCGAGTCCGGCGTTGACGCCGAGTTCGCGGAGTTGCTGGAGCACGCGATGCACGTGCGGGGTGGCTTCCTGGTGGAACGTGACGCCGTTGGCGCCGGCGCTCGCAAAGTCGGCGACGTGGCGCTCGGGTGCGTCGATCATGAGGTGCACGTCGAGGTAGATGTCGTCCGGGAGCCGGTCGCGCAAGGCGCTGACGATCTGGGCGCCGAACGTGATCGGCGGGACGAACGTGCCGTCCATGACGTCGCAGTGGATCACGCGAGCGCCAGCGGCCACGACCTCCTCAACGGCGCTGCCGAGCGAGGCGAAATCAGCCGAAAGGATCGAGGGCAGCACCTCGATGGAAGGCGTCGGGCTAGAGGACGGATCAGCGGTCATCGACCGCGCAGCCTAGCGAGCGAGATCGGCTCGCCGACTCGCCGTACCAGGGCGGGAGCCACTAAGACCGAGCGCAGGAGCGACGTGCCGCAGTGGTTGCACGTCGGCGCGGGGCCAGCGATCGAGGTCGCGATCGTGGCGTGTTCGCCGCAGCTCGGGCACACGGAGACGAGTTCGACGCGGCGCAGGCACTGGTCGCATCGGTAACGCCCCGGAAGGTTCGTCGGCCCTAGGTGCCCCTTGCGGCAGATCGGACAGATGCTCCCAGTGGCCATTCCCCTCCAGTGTGCCGGACGGCGCGGGCGTCGGCGGGCGACCGTTTGCGGGCGGTCGCACCACGACACTTGCGGACCTGGCTGCGGGACCGGGAACCAGGTCCGCACGTGCGTGGTCCGCACGTGCGGCGCGGCGCTAGCTTGTCGCGCGCGTGAGGCCGAGCAGAGCCGGGACCTCGGCCATGTCGAAGAAGACCTCGGCGCCGGCCGCGCGCATGGCCTCCGGATCGCTGTCGTCCGAGAAGCCCAGGACGCGCATCCCGGCGGCGAACGCCCCCGTCGCGCCCGTCGGACTGTCCTCAACCACGACACAGGCCGAGGGGTCGAGCCGCAGCGTCGCGGCGGCGTGGAGATAGAGATCCGGGTGAGGTTTGCCGCGCTCCACGTCCTGCCCGGAGAAGATCGGCACGCTGCCGAGGACGGCGTCCATCCCGCTGGAAGGCAGCGTGACCGCCATTTTCGCGTGCGCCCCTTGCGAAACCACGGCGACGGGAATCGACGCGGCCAGCACCGAGGCGACCGCATGGGCTGCGCCAGCGATCTGCTCCACGCCGGCGCGATACTCAACGAGACGCGCCTCGATGAACGTCTCCATGAAGCCGCCCGGCAGGGTCCCGCCAAGGCGACGGGCGGCCTCGTCGGCCAGGAACTCCAGGGACGTCCCCTTGATAACCGTGCGCAGGAGGTGCTGATCGGTCGGCACGCCGTGCTCGGTGAGCAGGCGCGCCATCACTCGCGCGGACGTGACCTCGGTTTCGACGAGCACGCCGTCGCAGTCAAAGAGCACCGCGGCCGGATGGCCAGGCCGCGGCGATTGAGGCAGGTCCGGCGACATGGGCATCGGCCTCCTGGTCCTAGTGACGAAGGATCGCGTACTCGAAGCCGTCGGTCTTGTCGATGTGCGGAAGCACGGTGCGACGTGACTCGACGGTGGCCTGGGTGCGGTTCAGCACCTCATCAGATTCCTGCGGCCCGATCGAGCAGACGGCGTAGAGAATCCGGCCGCCGGGCGCGAGCAGCGGCAGCGCCGCGTTGACCATCTTTTCCTGAAGCTGACTCAGCTCGTCGATGCTCTTCGGGGTCGCTCGCCACCGCACGTCAGGCTGGCGCTGGAGGGTGCCGAGCGCGGCGCAGGGCGGGTCGAGCAGGATCGCGTCGACCTTGCCACGCAGCGCGGCCGGCGGCTTCAGCGCGTCGCCGACGACGACGCGGGCCTCGGGGGCGCCGAGCCGGTCGAGCGTGCGCCGCAGCGCCGCGGCGCGGCCTTCGTGCTGCTCAACGGCCGTGATGCCCTTGCCGGCTTGGCCCATCAGCGCAGCCAGGTGGCTCGTCTTGCCACCCGGAGCGGCACAGAGGTCGAGGACCGTCTCGCCGGGCTGAGGGTTGAGGAGATGGGCCGCGAGCATCGCGCCGCGGGACTGGGCGACGATCGCGCCGTCTTCCCAGGCCTGCGTCGATTCGAGGTCGACGGCCTCTTCGAGCACGAGCGCTTCGGGCAGCTCGGGGTCGCGGTGCGACGGAACGTCGAGGGCCTTCTCGATGTGGTCGATGTCGGCCCTCAGCGTGTTGACGCGGATCGCGCGCTCGGCCGGTTCGTTGCACCGAGCCAGGAGTGCGCGGGCGCTGTCGGCACCGAATTCGGTGAACCAGCGCTCGGCGAGCCAGCGCGGCACGGAGTGCACGATCGCGGCGCCGCGGGGCGTCTCGTCGCTCGGGAGCGGCGGGAGGCCTTCGCGCACCACGCGTCGCAGCACGGCGTTGACCATCCGCTCGCCACCGCGGTTGGAGATCGACTTGGCGAGATTCACGGATTCGTCGACGGCCGCGTGCGGCGGGATCCGGTCCAGGAACGCAAGCTGAACCAGGCCGAGTTCGAGCGGGACGCGCACCTGCACGTCGAGATCGGACGCGCGGCGGTCCGTGAGTTCTTCGATCCACCAGCCAAGCGTGGATTTGCGCTGCACGGCGGCGTAGACGAGCTGGCGGGCAAGCTGGTGCTCGCGGGAGTCCAGGCCTTGGGCCTCGGACCGCAGGGCGCGGTCGACGTACGCGTCGTCTTCCTCCGCGCGCATCAGCGTCTTGAGCGCGACGGTGCGCGCCGTCTTCATGTTGACGCGCCCGGGCTGCTCGTCCTCTTCCTGCCAGCTCATCACTTGCCCCCGCGTCCGCGGAGCCAGCTGGAGGCATCCATCGGCTTCCCGCCGGGCGGCTGGATGCGCGTGAGCTTCAGGGCGCCGAGGCGCACGGGCTCCGCGTCGATGTGCAGGAGGTGGTCGTCGGTCAAGAGGGGTTCGCCTTCGGCGGTGTCGTCGGCGGTCAGGAGGCGGGCTTCGTGCACGCCGAGCATCGAGCCGTCGGGGAGGGCCACGCGAGCGCCGATATGGGGCGCGAGCGCGCGGACGAGGCGCTCGTTGACCTCGGCCGGAGCCTGCGGATCCAGGGTGCGATCGTCGGCGGTGATCTTCTCGGCGTACGTGAGGCCATCCTCGGTCTGCGGCACCCAGGTCGGGGGCTGCTCGTCGAGGGCATGGATGAGGAGGTCGGCGCCGAGGGCGGCCAGGCGGGGCGCGAGCGTGCCGTAGGTGTCGGTCGGCTCGATGGCGATCGTCTCCATGCGGGCAACGGGGCCGGAGTCAAGCCCGGCTTCGAGCTGCATGATGCTCACGCCCGTCTCGGCGTCGCCGGCGGCGATGGCGCGCTCGATCGGCGCCGCGCCGCGCCAGCGGGGCAGCAGCGACGGGTGCACGTTGTAGATCGGCACGGCCGAGAGCAACGGCTCGCGCACGATCGCCCCGTAGGCGCACACGATCAGCGCCTCGGGGTTCTCGTTCAGCACGGTCTGGGTGGCGTCGTCGTCGGCGAGCTGGTTCGGCTGGAACACCGGAATGCCGAGGGCACGGGCGGCGTCAGCCACCGGCGGCGACTGGAGCTTGCGGCCGCGACCGGCTGGGCGATCGGGCCGGGTGACGACGAGACTGGGAGCGTGATCACTGCCGGCCAGGCGGTACAGGACCGCGACGGCGAACTCGGACGTGCCGAGGTAGACGGTCCTCACGCGAGGTCCGCAGCGGACGGGGCTGCGGCGTCGTCGGATGTCGCGGCAGCGGCCGTCGAGTCTTCGGCCGGAAGGCCGTCGGTGTGAGGCCGGATGGCGGCGAAGTCGCCCACCGACGCGTCGACCGGATGCTCAAGCGACTCGGCGCCCGCGTCGGACGGCTCGGTCGGCGGCATCGGCGTGCCGCTGCGAAGGGCTTTGAGCGCTGCGCGACGGGCTTCGGGCGTGGTGCGCTCAAGGATCAGGACGCCGTCGAGGTGGTCGTTCTCGTGCTGCACGATGCGGGCACTGAAGCCGTGGATCTCCTCGTCGATGGCCTTGCCGTCGACGGTCTGGCCGGTGAGCCGGATCGCCGTGGGGCGCTCGACGGGCACGTGCACGCCGACCAAACTCAGGCAGCCCTCTTCGATCGTGTCGACCTCTTCGGTGATCGGTTCCACGACCGGGTTCACGATCGCGCGCGCATCACCGTCGCCGTCGACGCGGTAGACGAACATCCGCAGCGGGCGGCCGATCTGGGGTGCCGCAAGGCCGACGCCAATGGCGTCGTCCATCAGCGTGACCATGTGCGCGGCAAACGACACGAGGTCCTGGTCGAACTCCCGGATCGCGATCGCGCTGGTCCGCAAGACCGGGTCGCCGAGCTGCACGATCTGCTTGAGCGCCTCTTCACGACGCGCCTTCTCCTGCGGCGTCAGCTCGTAGCGGTCGGGGCTTTCCTGTTCCTCTTCGGCCACAGACCCCATTCTACCGGCGCCCCGAGCCAGCGCGGGCTGCCCCGCCAGCGGGCCGCGCCCTATTGCGGGGCGACGTCCACGATGAGCTGGGCGCGGAGCCGACTGGCCTTGCCCTCAATGGGCTTCAGCGCGGCCCGGACCGCCGCCACAGCCGGCATGCGGCGCGGCGCCTTGAGCAGGATCTGTTCGCGCTCCTTGCCCTTGAGCCTGAAGAGCGGCGCCGGACCGAGCACTTCGCCGGCACCGGCCGCCGCCAACGGCCCCGAGATCTCACGGGCCAGGTCGCGTGCCGTCTTCTGGTCATGGTGAGCGACCACGATCCGAATGAGGGTCGAGTACGGCGGGTAGCCGAACTGCTTGCGTCGAGCCAGCTCCTCGCGCAGAAAGCCATCGGCGTCGTGTGTGGCCGCCGCCAGGATCGCCGGGTGCTGGGGGTTGGTGGTCTGCACGATCACGCGACCGTGGCCGTCTCCCCCGCGCCCCGCCCGCCCGGCGAGCTGCGTGACGAGCTGGAACGTGCGCTCCTCCGAGCGCAGGTCGGGGAACCGCAACGTCGAGTCGGCATCGAGTACGACACCCAGCTCGACGTCCGGGAAGTCATGGCCCTTCGCGACGAGTTGGGTCCCGACCAGGACCGCTCGCTCGGCCGCGCCGAAGCGGGCCAGAATCTCGCCGGGATCGCTGACGTCCGCGTCGACCCGCAGCACGTTCAGCCCGAGGCCCGCGAGTTCCTGTTCCAGCCGCTCGGTCCCGATCCCGTGCTGCGCGATCGACACGGAGCTGCACGCCGGGCAAAACCCCGGAACCCGCTCGACATGCCCGCAGTGGTGGCAGTCCATCGTGCCGCGGCCTTTGTGAAGGACGAGCGTCACGTCGCAGTTCGGGCAGCCCCACGCGTGGCCGCATTCCCGACATTCCAGGAAGTTCGACCACCCACGCCGATTGAGCAACACGATCGACTTGCGCGCATCGACGAGCGCCTCGCGCGTCGTCGGATGCAGCGGCGTCGACTGGCCGCGCATGTTCACGACCTCGACGGGCGGCATCCCGCGGCCGTCGACCCGCTGCGTCATCCGAACGACCTCGAGCGCCGCCAGGCTCTCCGGACGCGGCGTCGCCGACCCGCACAGCAGCAGCGCGCCGTGGTGCCGTGCCCGCCAGGCCGCCACGCGTCGCGCGTCGTACCGCGGGTCCTCGCCGGCTTTGAACGAAGCGTCGTGCTCCTCATCAACGACCACCAACCCGATCTCTTCCAGGGGCGCGAACACGGCCGACCTCGCGCCGACGACGATCGTCGCCTCGCCCGACCGCACGCGCCACCATTCATCGCGTCGCTCGCCGATCGACAGCTTGGAGTGCATGACCGCGACGACATCCCCGAAGCGCTCCCGGAACCGGTGCACGATCTGCGGCGTCAGCCCAATCTCTGGCACGAGGACGAGCACCGTCTGACCGCGGTCCAGCGTCTCCTGAGCAGCACGCAGATAAACCTCCGTCTTGCCCGAGCCCGTCACGCCATGGAGCAGCAACGCCCCGCCGCCATCCTGGGCCGCGACCTCATTGATCCGGGTCAGCGCGGCGGTCTGCTCCTCGGTCTGCGGCGGCACCTTCGCCGCGCTCGACCCGA
This sequence comes from Solirubrobacteraceae bacterium, assembly GCA_032119595.1. Taxonomy (GTDB): domain Bacteria; phylum Actinomycetota; class Thermoleophilia; order Solirubrobacterales; family Solirubrobacteraceae; genus JAGIBJ01. The sequence continues at coordinate 52,756 of JAUMBQ010000007.1, forward strand.
CCGCGTGGGCCGCGGGCCGCCGTCGCTCGTCGGCCACTTCGACGACCACCAACCCGCGCTTCTCCAGCGTGCGCCACCGCGCGAGCTCCGCCCCAGCCGGGCGCGGGCCTGACGCGATCAACGACTCCAGCAGCGCCCGCTGCGCCCCACTCAGCGTCGGCGAACCAGCGCCCGCTTCGGCCGCAGCGGGCGTGTCGGCTGTGACCGACGCCTCGCCACCAGCGCCCGCTTCGCCACCAACGCCCGCCAGCCGCGCCCAAAGCCGCTGCTTCGCCTTGCCCTCGGGCGGCGCGACGAGTGCGAGCGCGCGAGCCGTCGTCGACGCGACATCGTCGGCGAGCCACTGCGCGAGTTCGACGAGTTCAGGCGTCGTGCTGCGCTCTTCGACCACCTCGACCGACTTGAGCTTCTCGACCGGCCAGTCGCTGTCAGCCAATCGGCCAACGACGATCCCGCCAACGCTGCGGTTGTTGAGGTTGATCTGCACGACGGTGCCGACGGGCGCGAGTGAGTCGTCGAGATAGTCGAGCGCCCCCGGCATCCCGCGGGCCGTGACCAGCGGCAGGACTTGGGCGACGGGCGGCACCCCCTGATCATGGCGGAACCGTCGCCGCACCCTCGCCACGCCGCTCGACGCCCGCCGTCACGCCGCAGCGCCCGATCACTCCCCAGCCGTCCAGCCGACGGACGACCTGCGCGCCGCGCGGTACACTGCCGTACCATCATGCCCATGGAACATCTCGATGTCCTCATCGTCGGCGCCGGCCTGTCTGGCATCGGCGCGGCTCACCACCTCAAGGAGAGCCACCCGCAGCGCTCGTTCGCGCTGCTCGAGGCGCGCGACGACCTCGGCGGCACCTGGGATCTCTTCCGCTATCCGGGGATCCGCTCGGACTCCGACATGCACACGCTCGGCTTCGGCTTCCGGCCGTGGGCTGAAGCCCGCACGCTGGCCGACGGCCCGTCGATCCTGAACTACCTTCGCGAGACCGCCGAAGCCGACGGCACGACGAAGAAGATCCGCTACGGCCACAAGGTCATCTCGGCGGACTGGTCCAGCGACGACGCCCGGTGGACCGTCGACGTGGAGCACGACGGCGAGGTCTCCCAGCTCACTGCGAGCTTCGTCCTCAACTGCACCGGCTACTACCGCTACGACGAGGGCTTCACGCCCCACTTCGAGGGCCGCGAGCGGTTCAAGGGCGACATCATCCACCCGCAGCATTGGCCGGAGAACTTCGACTACGCCGGCAAGCGCGTCGTGGTGATCGGCAGTGGCGCCACGGCGATCACGCTCGTCCCCGCGATGGTCGACAAAGCCGAGCACGTCACGATGCTGCAGCGCTCGCCGACCTACATCGCGTCGCTCCCCTACGAGGATCCGCTCGCGACCGTTCTGCGCAAGGTGCTGCCGAACAAGGCCACCTTCCCGATCGTGCGCTGGAAGAACGTGCTCCAGCAGCTGGCCGTGTTCCAGGTCAGCCAGCGCTGGCCGGAGAAGGCAAAGAAGTTCTTCATCGGCCAGGCCGGGCGCCAGCTGCCCGACGGCTACGACGTGAAGAAGCACTTCACGCCGACCTACAACCCGTGGGACCAGCGCCTCTGCGTCGTCCCGAACGGCGACCTGTTCCGTGCGATCCGCAAGGGCCAGGCGTCGATCGCCACCGACCGCATCAAGACCTTCACCGAGACCGGCATCGAACTCGAGTCCGGTGAGGAGCTTGCGGCCGACGTGATCATCACGGCCACCGGCCTGAACCTCCTCATGTTCGGCGGCATCCAGCTGTCGGTCGACGGCGAGCCCGTCTCGCTGCCGGAGACCGTCGCCTACAAGGGGCTGATGCTCAGCGGCGTGCCGAACTTCGCCTTTGCCATCGGCTACACGAACGCGTCGTGGACGCTCAAGGCCGACCTTGTCGGCGGCTACATCAGCCGGCTGCTCGAGCACATGGACCAGGGCGGCTTCACGACCGCGGTGCCTAGGGTCGACGGCGACATCGAGACGCAGCCGCTCCTCGACTTCTCTGCCGGTTACGTGCTGCGCTCGATCGCGTCGCTGCCCAAGCAGGGCACCAAGGCGCCGTGGACGCTGAAGATGAACTACCCCCTCGACCTCGCCGGGTTCAAGTTCGGCAAGGTCGACGACGGCACGATGCAATTTTCGCGCGCGAACGCACCCGCGCCCGCCTCCGTCCCAACCTCTTAGGAACCCATGAGCAAGATCACTGGCCGCGTCGCCGTCGTCACGGGCGCCGGCTCCGGCATCGGCCGTGCCCTCGCCCTCGAGCTCGCTCGCCGCGGGGCACGCCTCGCGCTGTCCGACATCAACGAAGCCGGCGTCGCCGAGACGGCTTCCGAGGCCACCAAGCTCGGGTCGCCCGATGTCATGCACGGCACGCTCGACGTGTCGGACCGCGCCGCCTTCCTGGCCTACGCCGATGAGGTCGTCGCCCACTTCGGCGTCGTCAACCAGGTGTACAACAACGCGGGCATCGCCTTTTCCCGCACGATCCTGGAGTCCGACCTGGAGGACTACGACCGCGTGCTCGGCGTCAACCTGTGGGGCGTCATCTATGGCACCAAGGCGTTCCTGCCGCACCTCATCGCCTCCGGCGACGGCCACGTGATCAACATCTCCAGCCTCAACGGGATCATGGCCCAGCCGGAGATGAGCCACTACTGCACGTCGAAGTTCGGCGTCCGCGGATTCACCGAGACGCTCCGCATGGAGATGCTCGTGTCCAAGACGCCGGTGCAGGTGTCGGTGGTGCACCCGGGTGGCGTGGCGACGTCGATCGCGACAAACGCTTCCCGCGACGAACTCGAGCGCAAAGACGGCGGGACGCCAGAGGAGCAGGCCTTCGCAGCCACGCGCGAGAAGGTCTACAACAAGAAGCTGCTCAAGCTCCCGGCCTCCAAGGCCGCCGAGATCGTCGTGAACGGCGTGGAGAAGAACAAGGCGCGCATCATCGTCGGCAACGACGCCAAGGCACTCGACGCCTTCATCCGCATCGCGCCGCGTGGTTACCAGCCGCTCGTCGGCCGGTACTTCGCGAAGATGTTCAAGCAGCGCTAGCGCCACCAGAACGACCACGGGGCCGACGCCGCTTGCGCGACGCCGGCCCCGTGAAACACAGTCGGTGACTAGGCGACAGCCGCCGTGAAGCCTGCGGCCTCCTGGAGGGCTTCGACCTTGTCGAGGTTCTCCCAGGTGAAGTCCGGGTCGTTGCGGCCGAAGTGGCCGTACGCGGCGGTCTTCTGGAAGATCGGGCGGAAGAGGTCGAGCTCCTGGCGGAACGCGCCCGGGCGAAGGTCGAACGTGGAGCGAACGGCCTCCTCGATCTTGGAGCGCTCGATCTTCTCGGTGCCGAACGTCTCGACGTAGATCGAGACCGGGTGCGCGACGCCGATGGCGTACGCGACCTGCACCTCGGCGCGGTCGGCGAGGCCGGCAGCGACGATGTTCTTGGCGACCCAGCGCGTGGCGTACGCGGCGGAGCGGTCGACCTTGGAGGAGTCCTTGCCGGAGAACGCGCCGCCACCGTGACGAGCGAAGCCGCCGTAGGTGTCGACGATGATCTTGCGGCCGGTGAGGCCGGTGTCGCCGACGGGGCCGCCGATGACGAAGCGGCCGGTCGGGTTCACGAGGAACTCGGCGAACAGCTTGTTCTCGTCGTAGAGGCCTTCCGGCAGGACCGGCTTGACGACGACTTCCCAGAGGTCGTTCTTGACCTTGTTCTGGTCGTCGTTGATCGACTCCTTGTGCTGCGTGGAGATGAGCAGCTTCTCGATCGCGACCGGGCGACCGTCGCGGTAGCGGACGGAGGCCTGCGTCTTGGCGTCCGGGCGCAGGTAGTCGAGCTCGCCCGACTTGCGGACCTCGGCCAGGCGCTGCGCGAGACGGTGGGCCGTCTGGATCGCGAGCGGCATGAACTCTGGGGTCTCGTTCGACGCGTAGCCGAACATCATGCCCTGGTCGCCAGCGCCCTCGAGGTCGATGTCGTCGCTCGAGCCGCCGCGGGCCTCAAGGGCCTCGTCGACGCCCTGGGCGATGTCGGCCGACTGCGGGTCGATCGCGTTGAGCACGGCGACCGAGTTGTGGGCGAAGCCCTCCTGGCCGTCGGTGTAGCCGATCTTCTCGATCGTGTCGCGCGCGATCTGCTGAATGTCGACGTAGGAGTCGGTGCGGATCTCGCCGGAGACGACGGCGAGGCCGGTGTTGACGAGCACCTCGCAGGCGACGCGGGCCTTCTTCGGGTTGGAGTCGGCGGCGAGGATCGCGTCGAGCACGCCGTCGGAGATCTGGTCGGCGACCTTGTCCGGGTGACCTTCGGTCACCGACTCGGACGTGAAGAGATACTCGTTGTCGGCGTACTGGCTCATAGATTCCTTGCGGGTGGCCGGCGGGCTCCGGCGAATGGCGTTCCCCAGAGGGGCGGTGACAGACCCAAGAGAGTACAGACGGGGCGAGCCCGCCGGAACCCCCGACGGCACAAATTGCCCAATTGGCGCGGGGGTTCGGCCTATTTGGGTCGGCAGGCGGGCGGCACCGCGGGGGCGTGGCCGCCCCGGAGCGCTGGGAAGCCTACGTGGCTAGACGGGTCAGCCAGCAGCGATGCGTCGAGCGCCGACATAGTGCTCTGCCCAGTATCCGTGCGCAATGTCATGCTCCACGACGCCGCTGCTGCTCGTCGCTGAGACTGCGGTCGTGCGGCTGGCGACAATGCCGACGTGTGACGCGCCGGGGCCGGCAGCATCGAAGAAGACGAGGTCGCCCGGGCGGATCGCGCCCTTCGTGATCGCGAAGCCGCGCCGGTACATGTCGAAGCTCCGACGCGGGAGTGAGACGTCGGCGCGCCGATACGCCCACTGCACCAGGCCGGAACAGTCGAAGCCAGCGGTCGTCCTCCCCGCGTCGCGGTAGGGCACGCCGAGGGCCGTGCGGGCCGTGCGCAAGGCTTTCGCCCCGGTCGGCGAGGCCGACCTTGGCGACCGGCGCTTGGCCGCACGGGCCGCCCAGAGCTGCGCCTCGAATCGGTCCGCCACGCGGAGGCGCATCGCCCGCAGGGTCTCGACGTTCGCAGCGCCGGTCACGGCCAGGCCTCGGCGGCGTTGATAGCGCCGCGCCGCGGTGACCGTCTTGGAGCCCCAGAGGCCGTCAGCCCGGACGTGGAGTCGGCGCTGCACGCTCTTCGTCTGCGCCACCGTCAGGAAGAGCTGTTGGCGGCGCAAGGCGTTGGCGACGTCGCCAGGTGCGGCTGAGGCGGCCACGGCGAGGTTCGTCGGCAACGGTCCGAACGGCACCCCGCTTGAGCAGGCGAGGGCAAGGCTGGTGAGGGCGACGAGTCGTGTGGTGGCGCGCATGGCTTCTTCCCGGCGCTTGAACGCCGGCGATTCGGCGGGCAGCCACGCTAACACGGCTCTGGAAGCCACTCGCCAAGATGCGCTGCAGTCCTCACCGGGTGAGATCGACCAAACAGCCACGGGGCTCCAGCACCTGCGCGTCCCGACCGATCCACACCGTAGTGCGTCAACGCCCGCTTCCCGCCCCTCCTTGGGAGCAGTACCGCACCGACCTCAGCTCATGGCGTCGGTGGAAGTCCGTCGTAGCGGTGCTGATCGTTGTTGCCACGGTCACGGCAACGCTTGCGCTCGAAGCCGAGTCCTCCACCCGGGGTGGAGCGATGCCGCTGATCGCGGCGCTTCTAAACACCGTGCCGTTGGCCTTGGCTGGCCTCGTGCTCCTGCTCCCTGACCGCGACGTCGTCACGGTCACGCAGGCGGGACTCCAGCCGACCCAGCGCGAACCAGCCATGGTGCCGGCCGCCCATGTGACGAGGGTCGAAGCCCGCTGGTGGATGTGCGAGCGGCGGGGGAACAAAAGCCCGGATGTCAGCGTCAATCTCGCGGTTCCACTCACGGACGGGCGGCACGTCATGCTGCCCGCCCTACGCCGGTCTGAGCTTGAGCGCCGATCCTGCCGCATCTTGGTTTCGACCTCAGAGCACCCGGCCTGGGAGCCGCTCCTCAACGACGCCGGGGTCCCCGTCCTGTGGCGGGTCGTCACCGACGCTGAGCTGGCGGAGTGCATGACCCTGAGGATCAGTGCACTCGTTGATCGCCGCGAGGCACCGCAGCCCGCGCGGGCGTCCGATCTGGTGCTCCATACGCTCGAGGGAACCACGGGAACGCGGCTCGGGCGCGGCATCCGTCGGAATACCAAGCGCGAAACCCGGGCGACGACCTGGGCCGACAACGTCACGATCGCGCCACCTCCGGCGGTCCTAACCCCACGGACGGGCGCTGCCGTCCCCACCTGGACCGACTTTGGGACGCCCGCTCGGTACTGGTCACGAGTGAGCCTCGCCGAGCCGGCCCTTCCCTGGCGGCCGCGCGAACTCCGGTTCGAGGGGACCGGACTCCGGCTCTGTGGGCCGATCCGTTCCGCCTTGATCCCCTACGCGGCGATCGACCGCTTCGAAGTAGGCCTTCGCGACCTCGGGTACTGGCACCTCAGCGTGCGCGGGATCGACGGGCAACTCACCGACCTCCCTGGACTCGTTCGCGGCGCAGGCAACCACCTCTATTGGAGTTCCGATCTGACGTCCGCTCGCCGAAGCCCCGACGACTCCCTTCCCTGGGGCACCGATGACGACGACCTCGTCGCCGCCCGACTCAACGCCCACCTGGCGGCCATTCGAGCTCGGCACCCACAGCCGGCCTAGCGAGCCTCCCAAAAGCCGTCAGGCACCGATCCGATCCCGCGCTGAGCGGCCATTTTGTGTTGCCCTGACAGCAGATAATGGCCGTTCACCACGGATGGGCGGCCGGCAGGCCGCCGGCTCGGCCGAGCCGGGCCGGCCGGCCGGCTTAGCCGCCGAACTGCTCTGGGTTGCCGGGGCATCGCTCGGCTGGGAGGTCGGCGAGGCCGCAGACGAAGGGGCGGGCGCGGCCGGAGCGATCGGCGATGGCGCTGTCCCAGCCGTCCTGATTGCGGTTCTGGGGCGCCGCCGGGGGCGTGAGGAGGTAGAGCGCGACGCGGGTCGGGGCGCGCTCGATCCGAGCGCGCAGCGATTCGCCGCGGGCGCGCTGAGCACCGGGCTTGCCGGTGATACCGGCGCGGCCCGAGAGCCGCGCGGTCACTTCGGTCAACCAGACCGGGGCCGGGGCGACCGCGGCTTCGAACCCGTCGAGAACGTGCGCCTTCGCGGGTGCCGTGAGGTCGCGGTACGGGTGAATCGCCCACGCCGGCGGCGCGACCCCGCCCGCGCCCTCGACAAAGGCATCGCGCAGGCGCAGCAGCGTCGGAAGGTCGCGGTCTGCGAACTCGCCAGCCAGCACGCGGTCCGCCCCGACGATCGCCGCGGCCTTCGTCCAATACTCCCCCGCGCGCCGCGCCGCGCCGACCTCGCCGAAGGCATCGAGCAGCGTGAACGTCGGATGATCGGGCTCGTTCCACGCGGTGAACCGCAGGTCCGCGGACGGCGCCGCCGCAACGACCGCGTCCCGAAGCTCGCGGAAGAGATGCTCGTAAAGCGCGGGGGTCGGGTATTCGCATGACCGCAGCGCCTCGCCTGCGGCGAGCTCGCCGCGCTCAGCGGCCGCCGGGGCTCCGCGCCGGCCACATCGCGTGAAGTCGTGCGCCCGGATCGACACGATCGCGGCCGTACCCGCGGGCGCCGCCGCAAGGAGCGCACCAAAAGCCCGCACCTCGGCCATCTCGTCACTGCCGGGCACGGTTCGGCGCGTCACGTCGATCGGGAACTGCGTGCGCAGCATGGGTGGTTTGCCCGCAATGGCGGTGAGGCAACCCGCCGCAGCTCGGAACGCCGCGAGTTCGGGCGGCGATGCCGCCAGGCGATTGGGGCGCGGAATCCCGAGCCCGAGGGCGCCGTCGCCCACCAGCACGGCTGGCTTGCAGTCGCTCGTCGGGAACGCGGTCTGGTCGACGGGCGTCGACGCCGTGGACGTCGCCGGCGGGGGCGGTGACGCGATCGCACGAGCCGCCGTTGGCGTCGACCTGGCGGGGGCGTCGTCGCGTCCGCCTCCGATCCCGAGCGCCAGGGCCACGACGGCCGCTGCTCCCAAGATGGCCGCGGCAAAGACGGCAGGACGGAGCCAAAAACGTCGAACGTCGGAGCGGCTCACCGCCACACCATGGCGTAGCTCACCCCGGGCGAACCCCGATGCCCGTGGACGCCGCAGGTCATCGACCCGCGCCGCCGCGCCATCGCGCTAGTCCTGGTCGGGCACGCCGGGCGGCGACCCGAGGAGGTCTTCTTCGTCGGTCGCGGCGATCTCGGCTGCGATGAGCCCGTGCTCGTCGCTCATCACGTCGTCACCTTCGACCTCGGCGCCCTCGTGGAAGTCCTCGTGGAGCCCCTCGTCGTCGTCGAGTTCGAGGTCATCGAGATCGTCGCCCTCGAGGGCGGCATCATCGGCGGGCAGGTCGGCGTAGGAGTCGTCGGTCGTCTCCGCTTCCCAGTCGATCTCCTCGCCGGAGCCGAAGTCCTCGTCCCACGCGTCAGCCTCGACCGGTCCACGCTCGCTCGTCGCCTTCCCGCGACGATCCTCGGTGCCGCGCCGCGTGGTGCCACGCTCGACGAGATCCATGATGATCGGGATACCGGCGAGGCCGAAGCGCTCACGCATGCGGTTCTCGAGGAAGTACGCGTAGTCGCGGGTGATGAGCCGGCGCGAGTTGACCTGGATGGAGAAGCGCGGCGGGCGCGTCTCGATCTGGGCGCCGTAGATCAACTTGAGGCGCTTGCCGCGCACGAGCGGCGGCTGGCGGATCTGCGTGACCTCGCCGAGCCAGCGGTTGAACTGCGGCGTCGGGATGCGGCCGTGGACGCGATCGCCGAGGGCCATCGCCTCGCGGATCAGCCGGTCGACGTGGCGACCCGTGAGCGCGGACGCCGTGAGCACCGGCGGGCGCTGGCGCAGCTTGGTCGCGACGAACGCGCGCTGATGGATGAGCTCGTCCTCGTCCATGGTCGTGATGTCCCACTTGTTCAGGACGAGCGCGGTGGCGCAGCCCGACTCCATCGCAAGCTGGGCAACGCGAAGATCCTGGCTGGTGACGCCCTCGCTGGCGTCGCACACGATGAGCGCCACGTCGGCGCGATCGGCGGCACGCCGGGAGCGCAGGCCCATGTAGTACTCGATGTCGTTGGCGACCTTCGCCTGGCGGCGCAGGCCGGCGGTGTCGACGAGGATCACCTCGCGGCCATCGATCTCGAGCTTGAGGTCGATCGCATCACGGGTGGTGCCGGCGACGTCGGACACGATCACGCGGTCCTTGCCGATGATGCGGTTCATCAGACTCGACTTGCCGACGTTCGGGCGGCCGAGGAACGCGAGGCGGATGGCGTCGTCGGCTTCGGGCTCGGGGTCGGTCTCGGGGAGGAGTTCCACCACGCGGTCGAGCAGGTCGCCGGTGCCGAGGCCCTGCATGGCCGACACGGGGATCGGGTCGCCGAGGCCGAGGCGGTAGCCGTCGGCGGCGTAGGGAATCGAGGCGGCGCCGTCGATCTTGTTGGCCGCGAGCACGACCGGGATGCCGCGGTTGCGCAGCAGCTGGGCAAGTTCTTCGTCGCCCGGGCGGACGCCGGCTTTGCCGTCGAACACGAAGACGGCCATCACGGCCTCATCGAGCGCGTGAGCGGCCTGCTCGCGGATGGAGCCGGCAATCGGATCGAGGTCCTGATCGTCGAGGCCACCGGTGTCGATCAGCGTGAACTGGCGACCGTTCCACTCGCAGTTGATCTCCTTGCGATCCCGCGTAATGCCGGGCTGCTCGTGCACGACCGCCTCGCGGGTTCCGCTGAGGCGGTTGACCAGCGAGCTCTTCCCGACGTTCGGGTACCCGACGATTGCGACCTTATGCACAAGGTTCAGGGTACGGGAGCGCAGGCTTCGGGGCTGAGTGGGGTAACGCGCGACTTCTTGCGTCCGAGGCGGCTGGCCTCCCGAGCGCCGCGGATGCGCGTGCCCTGGACGAAAAGTGCCTTGACGGAGCCCGCTCTACCACCATAGAGTTTGGCGCGTAGCCACAACGGATTCCCCGGCGTCGCTTGCCCCGATGTGATGTCGGGTCGGGCCTGCGCTGAGCGTCCGACGACCAAGGAGCGACGCATGTACGAGTCCCCACAGCGCTTTGGATGAGCGGAGCCCCCGCGCGGGCTGCGAGCACTCCTCTTAGCAGCCCGCGCGTGCCCCTCGACGGAGTCACCTCCCCCTCCCCCTGTCACGTCGACCAAGGAGCGTCACATGTATGAATCACCGCATCGAATGGGCTGAGTGAATCGCGTTCGGCGCGCTGCCACGATACGGTCGCGGCGGCGCGCCGACGACACCATGCTGAGTTCCCTTTCGATCCCCGGCGTGCGCCGCCTCACCGCGCTCTACGCCACGGCGGAACTCATCGACTGGTGCGGCAGCATCGCGCTGATGCTCCTCGTGTACGGGCACACCGGCAGCGCGCTCAGCGCTGGCGGCATGTTGGTCTGCAAACAGATCGTGCCGGGGCTCCTCACGCCGCTGACAGGTCGCCTCTTGGATCGTGCCCCCACGGTCCGGGTCGTCGCGCTCGGGTTCGCCATCCAAGCCAGCGCGATCCTCGCGGTTTCGGCGTTCGGTTACGGCCCCATCCTCTTCGCCCTTGCGATCGGGTCTGGCCTCGGCGGCACGCTGACCCGTGCTTCGTTCCGCGCGACCGTCGCACGAACGCTCGCCGGCGACGCGCGCAGGGCAGCCAACGCCCTCCTCAATGCCACGATGGGCTTCGTCTCCCTCATCGGGCCGGGCATCGGCGCGGTGCTGGTCACGGCCACTTCGCCTCAGACCGGGCTTGCGGCCACTGGCGCCGTCGGTCTCGCGGCCGCGGCCGTCGCGCTCATCAGCTCACGAAGCGCGATCGGAGTTCCCGCTCCTGCCACGGCTACGACCGTCGCAGCGGCCGCACCCGCCAGGGCAAGCGCCGGGTCGCGCCTGTCCGCGTCTGGGAGCGGCCCTCGCACGCACTCCATCGGTCCGCCTGCTCCCGGCACGACGGCGCCCCGCGCCCCGTCCGCGCTCCCGTCTGCTGGGCTGCACCTCGCTCATGGCCCCACCACGCCAACACCTCGCCCCCGCACCGAGTCGATCGGCCCACCCAGCGCCACCGGAGCCAACCTTCCGGCGTTGGCGTCGACCTCGGAACCGCAGGCCGTAAGTGCGCTCCCGCTGCCCTTGCCGCTGCTGCTGGCGTTCACCGCCGTGATCTGCACCGGGCTGGCCATGGACGAGCCGTCCCTGCTGCCGTACAGCGAGCAGTCACTCCACGCCGGTGCCGGTGGTTACGGCGCGATCCTGTCGTTTTGGGGATTCGGCATCATCGTCGGCAGCCTGGCGTTCAGCCGCATGCTGCATATCCCGATGCTCCTGATCGCCGCTGGCGGCACGACGCTCACCGCCATCGGCTATCTCGGGTTGGCGGGAGCGCCGACCCTTTCGTTTGCGTGCGCGGTCTCCGTGATCGGCGGCGTCGGCAACGGCTTCAGCTGGGTCGCCTTGGTGACGGCCGTCCAGGAGGCGACGCCCGAAAACCGTCAGGGGCAGGCTGCCAGCCGGCTTGAGGGGATCGCGACCGCAGGTCCGGCCATCGGCTACGTGCTCGGCGGCGTCATCGCCGATGTCGCCTCGCCGAGACTCACGCTGCTCATCCCCGGACTGGTGGCGCTCGCGGTGCTCGCGATCGGCACGGCGATCATCGCGCTCCGCAACCCGCGGGGTCCGGGGTCAGCGCCCGTCGAGGTCGCCGTCGGCGCCACCGACGCCTAGCCGGGCGCCCTAACCGACGCCAGCGGTGCGCTCGTCGGCGAGCGCCGCGATGCGCTCGACGACCTGCTCGACCGACAGGCCCGTGGTGTCGAGACGCACGGCGTCATCGGCGGCTTTGAGCGGCGAGGTGTCGCGGGTGCGATCACGCTCATCACGCTCGTTCTGCTGCGCAAGGATTTCACCGACGTCGGCGCCAAGCTGGGCGGCGCGACGCTGCGCACGCTCCAGCGGGTCGGCGTCAAGGAAGATTTTGAGTTCGGCGTCAGGGACGACCACGGTCCCGACATCGCGGCCTTCGGCGACCCAGTCACCCTCGGCCATCAGCGCACGCTGGCGCTCGACGAGCGCCTCGCGGACCGACGGCTCCGATGCCACCTTCGACGCCAACGACGTGACCTCCGGCGTGCGGATCAGCAGGGTCACGTCCTCACCATCGAGATAGACCGTGCCCTGGGCGTCGAAGTCGATGTCGATCTCGCCAGGCGCGTCGGCGCCCCGCAGCGATGAAAGCGCCGCGCAGCGGTACATCGCTCCGGTATCGAGGTACGTGTACTCGAGCCGCTCGGCGACGAGCCGGGCGACCGTCGACTTACCAGCGCCGGCCGGGCCGTCGATCGTGATCCGCATGGTCGGCAGCTTAAGCGAGGCATGCTCAACCGGGGCGCCTCGCACGCGGCGCCAAAGCGCCCGCGGGGTGATTCCGAGATGGCGGGCAACCAGGATCGCGGCGATCGCGCCACCAGCATCGGCGCCGATGATGAGCGCGCCACCAGCAGTTGCAAGCCAAGCCGACCCACCACCGAGCGTGGCGCCGACCAGACCCCACCCGAGCGTGCGCGGGATGACGCCGATCAGCGTGCCGAGCCCGATCTGCCACCGCTTCAGGCGCGTGAGGCCCGCCGCGTAGTTGAGCGGGGCATCCGGCATCGCCGGCATGAGGCGGAAGGCGATCACGGCGGCCAGGCCGTAGCGATCAAGCCAGGTGGTGAGCTGGCCGAGGCGCGCGCCAGCGATCTCCTCGGCGGAGTCACGCCCCATCTGGGCGCCGATCTCACGGCAGATCAGCGCGCAGACCATCGAGCCTGCCATCCCGATCGGAATGCCAAGCCAGGCACCCCAGATCGCCCCGGCCGCGATCGCGAACACCGGTCCTGGCACGAAGAGCGCGCCGAGGACTCCAGCCACCAGGATGAAGATCACGGGCCCCAGCGGACCAAACCCACGGATGTCGTCTTGCAGGGCCTCGCGGTCGAGGTCGATCACCCCGCCGAAGGTCACCGCCACGGCGATCACAATCAGCACCGTCGCCAGGATCCCCAGGCGCACGAATGCCCGACGCTTCACTCGTTGGCGGTGCCGGTCCATGTCGCCGGCAGAGGTCAACGGGATCGCAGCGCGCCGAGGTCGTCGAGGAAGGTCGGGTAGCTGACGGCGGCGGCTTCCATGTCGATCACGTCGACGCCATCGCGCGAGGCGAGGCCTGCGAGCGCGCCAATCATGGCCATGCGGTGGTCGCCGCGGCTGTTCAGCGTGCCGCCTTTCAGGCCGCCCGTCCCCTCGACGATGAAGCCGTCTTCCGTCGGCGTGACTTTGCCGCCCAGGGCGCCGAGTTCCTCGGCGACGGCGGCGATCCGGTCGGTCTCTTTGACCTTCAGCTCTTCGGCGCCGCGGACGGTCGTGATCTCGCCGGGCTCAGCGAAGCACCCCAGGAGCGCAACGAGCGGCAGCTCATCGATCGCCAGCGGCACCTCGTCGGCTTCGACGGTCGTGCCGCGCAGTGGGCCATGCGTGACTGAGAGCGTGGCCGTGGTCTCACGGACCGTGTGGGGCGTGCCAGGCTCCTCGACGGGCCCTTCGATGTGTGCACCCATGCGCCTGGCGATGTGCACGAAGCCCGCGCGAGTCCAGTTCGTCGACACCTCGTCCACGTCAACCCGCGAGCCGGGCACGATCAGCGCCGCCGCGATCGGGAACGCCGCCGACGACGGGTCGCCGGGAACCCGCTGGTCGCCGGGCTCGATCGCGTCGGTGGTGTGGATCGTGATGCGGTCGCCGTCGCGAGTGAGCGGAGCACCCGCGGCGGCGAGCATCCGCTCGGTGTGGTCGCGGCTGGCGACGGGCTCGATGACCGTGGTCTCGCCCTCCGCGAGCATCCCCGCGATCAGCACGCAACTCTTGACCTGTGCGCTGGCGACCGGCAGGCGGTATTCGATGCCGCTGAGCGTGGTGCCCTCGACCTTCACCGGCGCGAACCGGCCATCGGTGGCCTCAAGGCGAGCGCCCATCAGGAGCAGGGGATCGATGACCCGCCCCATCGGCCGGGTGCGGATCGACGCGTCGCCGTCGAGGGTGACGTTCAGCCCGGGGATCCCCGCGATCCAGCCAGCGATCAGGCGCAGCAACGTGCCCGCGTTGCCGACGTCGATGATGCCGCCCGGTGCCGTGAGGCCCCGCAGGCCGACGCCATCGATCACGACGCGATCACCGGTGCGGTGCACCGGTGCGCCGAGGGCTTCGACCGCCGCGAGCGTCGAGAGCGTGTCCTGCGCGACGAGGTAGCGCTCGATGGTCGTGCGCCCGGTGCCCATCGCCGCGAACATCGCGCTGCGGTGCGAGATCGATTTGTCCGGCGGGCAGAGAACGCGCCCGATGAGCGGCGCCGTGGCCGGATCGATCCGGGTGGTGGTCGGGTTTGCGGAGAGGCTCATGAAGGGGCCGCGTGTTCGTCGCCCACCGTCATCTGCGCGCCGCGCTCGCGCCGTGCATCATCGAGGCGCTCGCCACCAACGACCTCGATGCCGAGTTCCGCGAGCAGCGCGAGTGCCGCACCGGATTGTTCGAGCGGGCACCAGAGGGCGACCATGCCGGTCGCGCCCCCGGGCAGCGGGGCGACGCTGAGGTCGGCAATGTTCACGCCCTCCTTCGCGAAGGCGAGCGCCAGCTCGGCAATCGCTCCAGGACGGTTGGGCACGACCGTGCGCAGCTCCACGAGTTCGTCGCCGGTGAGCGCCTTGTCGATGATCGCGCGGCGCATGTTCGCCGCGTCGCACTGCCAGCCAGCGAGGTCTTCGTTGGCTTTGATCCGGCTGGAGATGTCGGTGAGGCGCTCGATCACACGGTCGATCTGCCCGGCGAGCGCATCGCGGTTGGCGGAGTAGATGCCTGCCCAGAGCGGCGGGTTGGCGCCCGCTACGCGGGTGACGTCGCGGAAGCTCGGGCCCGTCGCTGGGACGGCCTGGTCATCGCCGCGCGCTTCACCAACCTGCTCCACGAGCACGTTGGCAAGCACATGCGGAAGGTGGGAGACGGTGGCCATAAGGCGGTCGTGCGTCTCGGCGTCGATCGTCGTGGGGCGCGCACCGAGCTGACTCACGAACCGGTGCACCTGTTCAAACCGTGTGCCGTGGCTGAGTCCGTGCGGAACCAGGTACCACGTCGAGCCGTCAAATAGATCGGCGCGGGCGTGATGGACGCCGGAACTTTCCGAGCCGGCCAGCGGATGCCCGGCGACCAGCCGCCCGTCGTCGCCGGCCGCGTCGATCACGGGGCGTTTGACGGAGCCCACATCGGTGACGGCGCAGTCTTCGGGGGCTGCCCGCAAGACCTGTTGGATCACGACCGGAAGCTGGCCCATCGGCGCAGCAACGACGACGAGGTCGGCCTCGTGCACAGCGGCCTCGAGCGTCGGCGCGGTCTCGTCGATCGCGCCGATGCTCACCGCCGACTGCAGCGTCGCCGGGCTCGGGTCCCAGCCGACCACGCGCACGTCGTCCAGACGTGCACGGGCAGCCAGACCGACGGATCCGCCGATCAGCCCTACGCCGATCAGCGCGATCCGCACGAGAAGCCTGCCGTGTTCCGAGTCGCTTTAGGAGGCGACCGGGGCGACCGAGATGGTCTTGCCCGCGAGCGCGGCGGCCTGTTCGACCTTCTTAACGAACCCACCGAACTCGGAGAGGCGCAGGGCCTGGGGACCGTCGCAGACGGCCTCCTCCGGGTGCGGGTGCACCTCGACGATGATGCCGTCGGCGCCGGCCGCGGCCGCCGCGAGCGCCATCGGCTCCACGAGGTGGCGCTTGCCAGCGGCATGGCTCGGGTCGACGATCACCGGAAGGTGCGTGCGCTCCTTGAGCACCGGGATGGCGAGGAGGTCGAGCGTGAAGCGGTACGCGTTCTCGAACGTGCGGATGCCGCGCTCGCAGAGCATCACGTTCGTGTTGCCCTCCTTGAGGATGTACTCCGCCGCGAGCAGCAGCTCGTCGAGCGTCGCCGAGAGGCCACGCTTGAGCAGCACCGGGCGGCCGGCCTTGCCGAGCTCGGCCAGCAGCGTGTAGTTCTGCATGTTGCGTGCGCCGACCTGGATCACGTCGGCGACCTCGAGGATCGGGTCGAGCTCACGCAGGTCCATCAGCTCGGTGACGATCGGGAAGCCGGTGGCGTCCTTCGCCTCCTGCAGGATCTTCAGGCCGTCGCGGCCCAGCCCCATGAAGGAGTAGGGGCCGGTGCGCGGCTTGTAGGCCCCGCCACGGAACATCGTGATGTCGAGGCCGTGCTCGACGAAGTATTCGGCCGTGCCGACCGTCTGCTCGCGGCTCTCGACCGTGCACGGGCCGGCCATGAGGGCGAAGTGGTCGCCGCCGACCTTGCGGCCGCCGATCTCGAACACGGAGCTGTTCGTCTCCGACAGCTGCGTCGAGGCGAGCTTGTAAGGCTTGGCGATCGGGACGACGCGGTCGACGCCCGGGTCCTCTTCGAGGCCGAGGTTGGCGACCTTCTCATCGTGCTCGGAATCGCCGATGGCGCCGATCACGGTGAGGGTCTCGCCTGGCGAGACATGCGGGCGAGCGCCGGTGCCCTTGATTCGGTCGATCACGTTCTGGATCTCGCCGTCGGTGGCGCCGGGCTTCATGACGATCATCATCGGATTTGGTTTCCTTGGAAAGAAGAGTGGAGTGCTGGTGCGTTCTTGGGTATGCGGCACTCGAGAACCAGCGCCGCGGGCGCAGGTCAGCGCGCCGCAGCGGTCCCGAGTACCCGGGGAAATCGCCAGCCCTGATATCGCAAGGGGCGGTGCCGATGATGCATCGATGCAGCCATGTCCGCCCAATAGCCTAGAGGACCGCGTCCCGCGAGGGCCAGGTTGCCCTCCCCGCCCTGCGCCAGCGACCGGACGGCGGGGTAGCGTCCGCCCCGTGCCGAGCGTCTACGTCGCCAGTCCTTATGGGTTTTCGATCGCTACCCGCGGCTTCTATGACGCGGTGCTGCTGCCCGCCATCGTCGCCGCCGGCTGGTCGCCCCTCGACCCGTGGGCCGATCTCGACGGCGCGATCGATGCGAGCTTTGCCGAGGCCCAGTGGATGTCGCCCGACTCACGGGTCAAGGCACTGCGCCAGATCAACCGCAGCCTCGGCCAGGCCAACGAGGACCTCATCCGGCAAGCCGACGCCCTCTTCGCCGTGCTCGACGGCACCGACGTGGACTCCGGCACCGCTGCCGAGATCGGCTTCGCCGCCGGCCTCGGCAAACCCACCATCGGCCTGCGCCTCGACACCCGCCAGACCGGCGACAACGACGGCACCATCGTCAACCTCCAGGTGCAGCACTTCATCGAGAGCCGCGGCGGCCGGATCGAGCGGTCGGTCGAGGACGCGGTCAACGCGCTTGCGGGGCTGAAGCACTAGACGCACGAACTCTCCACGCCACGCACGCGCCCGGAGCGTGGCGCCGCCGAAAACCGTCGGCGACCATGCTTAGCCGGCGTAGTTTGCGATCGCCGCGAGCAGGCGGTCCTGATCGGTGCCTACGGCGGTGGAGATCCGCAGGTGTCCGGCCTGACCGAGCGCGGTGCCGGCGCGCACGAGTACGCCGACCTCGCGGAGGTGATCGACGAGCCGCTGCTCGGCGGTCGTCCGCTCTGGATCGGACAGGTCGGCCATGCCCGGGAGCTGTGCCCAGACGAAGTTGGCCTCAGGCTCTGACACGGCGAATCCCGCAGCGCGCAGGCCCTCCACGAGCTGATCGCGCGCGCCGAGCTGCGTGCGCACGCGGCGCTCCAGGATCTCCGGGCGGTGCAGCATCGCCACGGCCGCTGTCTGCGCGAGGTGGTTGAGGTAGAACGGCTGACGCAGGCGGTCGGTCGCCTGGACGAGTTCGGCGCTGCCGAAGAGCCCATAGCCGACGCGCAGGCCACACAGACCGTGGGCCTTGGAGAAGGTGCGCAGCAGGACGACGTTTTCGAGTTCGGCGACCAGCGGCAGCAGGTCCCTCGGGCCGCAGACGCTCGAGAACTCGACATACGCCTCGTCGATCAGGACGCACACATTGCTCGGGACGGCACGGGCGAAATCGGCGACGACATCGGCCGGCAGTGCGGTGCCCGTCGGGTTGTTCGGGTTGCAGGCGATGACGAGGCGCGTCTCAGGCTTGATCGCGGCGAGTAGAGCACCGAGGTCGTGCTCGTCACCGACGAGCGGGACGCGCGTCTCGTCAGCCCCGGTGAGCTGGGCGAGCATCGGGTAGACCGAGAACGACGGCCACGCGTAGGCGAGGTGCGCGCCGGGCTCCAGGAGCGACTGTCCGAGCGCGATGAGGAGGTCGCAGGAGCCGTTGCCGAGGCCGATCTGCTCCGGCGGGACACCCGTCAGCTCGGAGAGCGCGCCACGCAGCTCGGCCGCGCCCGGGTCGGGGTAGCGGTTGATGCCGGCGGCCGCCTCAGCGACGATCTCCGCGACCTGCGGGTCGAGCGGCTCGAAGCCCTCGTTGCTCGCCATGAGCGCGACCGAATCGGGCAGGCGGTAGCCGCCGGCCTTCGGGTAGTCGGCCACGCGATCGAGCGTCGACGCGAATCGCAGGCCGGGTTTACTGGTGCTCTCGGGCGTGCTCACTGTGCGGCCTCCAAATCGGCGCGAAGGACGCGGGCTTCGTGCAGGTAGACGTGCCGGGACTTGTGGTCGCCAGGTGCGTAGGTGTGCAGCAGGATGCGGACCGCCAGCGGCAGCGAACCCGGCACCGGAATCTCTTGTGTGCAGAGCAGCGGCACCTGATCGAACCCGATCTGGCGCGCCGCGACGGCCGGGAACTCGGCGTTCAGATCGGCGGTGACCGTGAAGATCGCGCTGACGACATCTTCGGTCTTCAGGCCATTGCGCTCCATGATCGCCGAGAGCAGCTCGCTCGTGCGCGACAGGATTGCCTCGCGCTCATTCGCCTCGACGCTCGTCGCACCGCGCAGCGCGATCAGGCGGCCGCGCACCCAGGCGGGCTCCGCGGAGGTCGGGGACTCGGTCGACTCAGGCACGTGCGGCATGTTAGCTACGGGGCCGTCACGGAACGATGGGCAGCGGCGGTGGCACGATCGCTCGCTCGCGAAGCTGGTCGTCGAGCCACTCCAAGAGCTGTGGCCAGACCTCAAGGTCGGCGTCGTCCCGCAGCTGAACGAGGCGTTCGCCTAGCGCCTTTTTGTAGGTCTTTCGGGCGCTCACCATCGCCTGGCCCGGCCGTTCAAGGCTGCCGCGAGGCGCTATCCATTCGCTCGCGAAGTCCGCTCCGCTCCGCTCTCGAATCACGTCGAAGGCGGCGTCGTAGTGAAGGACGCCGAATCCGCGCTCGACGGCCAGCGCGGCGATGAGCAGGTCGCCGCTCTTGACCCGCTGTCCAGTCGTCGCCTTCGCCACCATCTGCGCTTGCAGATCCGTCGCGATCGCCCAGGTATCCGCACTCGGCCTTACGCGCTCGAACGCCTCCAAGTCGGCTCTCAGCGCTCGAAAGTCCGCTTCATCGATGGCGGTGTGGAGCAGTTCGATCTCGAACATCGGGTGCGTCCGCAACCGGTCTCCGGTCACCACCTCGGTGAACCGGTCTCGAACGTTCGGGTGCCCCGCGTTCGCCCAAGCGGAGAGGTCGATCAGGAGCGGCGACGCGCTCACTCGGCGGTTCGATCCGCCCAGTCGGCGTCACGAGCCGACAAGATCCGTTGGGCCTCGTCGGTGCCGATGGCAGCAGTACGAGCCAGCACGCGCTGCTTGGCTGCTTCTCGCGCTTCCGTCGCTCGGTCAGGTTCCGCTAGCGCGCGCTCCGCGACTTCCGTCAGTGCCAGGAGTAGCTCGCGCCTCGAACGTGCCCGATCCGGAAACCGCTGCGCCGCGAGGTCTAGCCGACGGGCGACGTCGGGTGTCTCGGTGAGCGTGACTCTCGGTCGACTGGTCGGCATGACCAGGCAAGTGTAACACCGCGGTGCGGCACCTCTGGACGGCTGCGGGAGGCGCTGATCGATGCCACACCAAGCGCTGCGGAGCGCAAACCGGCTCCCGGCCTAGAACCTGCGGCGGCTGCGCTCTTCGCGGTAGGCCTGCTCGGCGGCCTGCTTCTCGGCCGACCGCTTGGCCTGGGCGCGGCGTCCGCCCTCGCCCTTCTCGCGGATCTGCTTGCCGGTCTCGGCGCTGACCTCATCCTTGGCGGACTCAGCGAGCTTGCGCAGCGCGTCGACCTCCTGGGCATGGAGCCGGCGAACGTCACCCTCGTGGAGGTGGCCGAGATCGAGCGTGCCGAACCGGACCCGCTTGAGGTCCTTGACGGGATGCCCGATGGCTTCGCACATGCGGCGGACCTGGCGGTTGCGGCCTTCGCGCAGGGTGAGTGAGAAGTGCGCGGGGCCATGCTGCTCGGCCTCGGCGGGCATCGTCCAGCCATCGTCGAGCTCGACGCCGCGGCGCAGGTGCTCCACGTCGCGACGGGAGATCGGCGGATGCGCGATCCGTACCTCGTACGTCTTGGGCACTTCGAACGACGGGTGCGTCAGCTTGTGGGCCAAGTCGCCATCGTTCGTGATGAGCAGCAGGCCAGAGGAGTCGATGTCGAGGCGCCCGACCGGGTAGACGCGTCCGGCCTCGGGCGGCGCAAACTCGGTCACGGTCGGCCGGCCCTGCGGGTCGTAGCTGGTGGAGACGACGCCGGTCGGCTTGTTCAGCGCGTAGACGACCGTGTTGCGGTCGTCTTCGAGCGTGCCGATCAGCTCACCGTCGACGTACACCTTTTGGCCCGGCTCAACGAAGAACACGGGGGTCGTGACGAGCGACCGACCGACGTGCACGCGCCCTTGGACGATGAGATCTTCCGCAGCGCGGCGTGAGGCAACACCGGCGTGCGCGAGGTACTTGGCGAGACGCATTCACCACCGAGAGTACGGACGCAGCGGGCCCGGCGGGCGGCGGGTCGACAATGGGCGCGCGACGCACGGTCGGTCCGCGCCAGGCGGCTCGGCGCACGGAAGCGCTGCCTGGCCGGGCGGCCCTGTCACCATGGGGTCGTGGATCTTCAGCTCCTCAAGGCGACCCTCGACGAACTCGGCGAGCCCTCGTACCGCTTCGACCAGGTCTGGGGCTGGACCGCCAAGGGCGTCGCCTCGTACGACGAGATGGGCAACGTGCCCGCGTCGCTGCGCGCGGAACTCACCGAGCGTGTGCCGTTTTCCACGCTGGAGCTGACGGACCAGCAGGAGTCGCAGATCGACGGCACCGTGAAGGCGCTGTTCCACACGACGAAGGACCGGCGCCCCGTCGAGGCCGTGATGATGAGCTTCAAGGACGGCCGCTCGTCGCTCTGCCTGAGTTCGCAGTCCGGCTGCCCGCTCACGTGCACCTTCTGTGCGACGGGTCAGATGAAGTTCGGCCGCAACCTCACGCACAGTGAGATCCTCGACCAGGCCCTGCACTTCCGCCGCATGCGCGACGTCGACCACGTCGTGTTCATGGGCATGGGCGAGCCGATGATGAACATCGACAACGTGCTCGCGACGTGCTCGAAGCTGCCGGATCTCGGCGTCACGAACCGGCGCACGGCGATCTCGACGGTCGGCTGGCTGCCGGGCATCGAGCGCCTCATCGACGAAACCATGCCGGTGCGCCTCGCTCTCTCGCTCCATGCACCCGAGAACGAGCTGCGCACGCGGATCATGCCCGTGAACGAGCGTTATCCGATGGAGGACGTGCTCGACGCTTGCCGCCGCTACGGCGAGAAGACCAACCGCGACGTCTTCATCGAGTACGTGATGCTCGAGGAGACCAACGACGAGATTTTCCAGGCCCACCAGCTCGGCCGCTTGCTCGATCCCAAGCGGTTCAAGGTGAACCTGATCCCGTACAACCCGACGGGCTCGATCTACGACGCGTCCTCACGCGGCCAGATCCAGGAATTCCGTACCGTGCTCGAGTCGTACGGGCTCCGCACCACCGTCCGCGTGAACCGCGGCCGCGACATCGATGGCGCCTGCGGCCAGCTCGCCGCTAAGGCCATGGCGGACGCCGACGATCCGGCCGACACGAGCGCCGAGGAGCGCGCCGCGGCAGCCATGATCGACGCCGCCTGAGACGGCGTTCGCTTCGGCTCGCGCCCTAGGAGGCGTCCCGACCGTGTGGCTCGTTCCAGTCGATCTCCGGGCCCAGCGGGACGACGCCGGTCGGGTTGATCGACGGGTGGGTCACGTAGTAGTGGCGCTTGATGTGGTCGAAGTTCACCGTCTCCGCGACACCCGGGTGCTGGTACAGCTCCCGCGTGTAGGCCCAGAGGTTCGGGTAGTCGACGATCCGCCGGATGTTGCACTTGAAGTGGCCCACGTAAACGGGGTCGAAGCGGAAGAGCGTCATCGCTAGGCGCCAGTCTGCCTCGGTGATGCGGTCACCGGTGAGGTAGCGCTTCTCGGCGAGCAACCCCTCAAGCCAGTCGAGCGATTCGAACAGCTTCGTCACGTTCTCCTCGTAGGCACGCTGGGTGGACGCGAAGCCGGAGCGGTACACGCCGTTGTTGACGGTCTCGTAGATGCGCTCGTTGAGTGCGTCGATCTCGGGGCGCAGCGCCTCGGGATACAGGTCGACTTCGGGGCGCGCTGCGAACGCATCGAACTCGGTGTTCAAGATCCGGATGATCTCGGACGACTCGTTGTTCACGATCGTGCCCGTCTTGGTGTCCCAGAGCACCGGCACGGTCACGCGGCCGTCGAAGGAGGGATCGGTGGCGGCATAGCTCTCGCTGAGGAAGCTCCAGCCGTTGAGTGGATCGGGCTCGCCGTTGGCGGCGGAGCCGTCGCCGAAGCGCCAGCCGCGCTCGTCGCGCACCGGGTCGACGATCGTGACGCCGATCGCGTCCTCCAGCCCCTTGAGCTTGCGCACCAGGAGCGTCCGCGAAGCCCACGGGCAGGCGTACGACGCGTACAGGTGGTACCGACCGGACTCCGGCGGGAACTCCGCGCCCGCGTCGCGACTGACCGTCCGCCGAAACGCACTCTGCTGCCGCACGAAGTTGCCGTCGTCATCAGCCTCCCGCTGAAACGGCGCCAACTCCCTCGCGCTGCTCATCGCTGCTCCCCATCAAAGTAGTTGACCATGCAACTACCTTAGCGTGGTCAGTACGCCACCCGGCGTGATCGGGCGTGAACGGCCAAATATTGTCGCCAGGACAACAGATTTTGGCCGCTCACCGCTGGTCAGGCCGCTCAGCGCTGAACAGGTCGCTCAGCGCTGGTCAGGCCGCTCAGCGCTGAACAGGTCGCTCAGCGCTGGCCGGGACGGTGAACGGCCAAAAGTTGTCGTCAGGACAGCAGATTTTGGCCGCTCAGCGCTGGCCGGGGCGTGAACGGCCAAATGTTGTCGTCAGGGCAACACATTTTGGCCGCTCACCGCCGGGCCCGGCCCGGCGGGCGCGCGGTACGCTCGCCGGCATGCGCGCTGCGGTGCTCCACACCATCGGGCTGGAAGGCCCCTACGCCGACTCCCGGCCCCTCGCAATCGAGGATCTCGTGCTCGATGAGCCGGGCCCGAACGAGGTCCTGCTGCGGATCGAGGCGGCCGGCCTCTGCCACTCCGATCTGTCGGTCGTCAATGGGCAGCGCCCCCGCCCCGTGCCGATGGCGCTCGGCCACGAGGGGGCCGGTGTCGTGGAGGCCGTCGGGCCCGGCGTGGACGACCTCGTCCCCGGCGACCGCGTCGTCACCGTTTTTGTTCCAAGCTGTGGCACCTGCCAGCCTTGCGCCGAAGGCCGCCCCGCGCTGTGCGAACCCGGAGCCGTCAGCAACAACGCCGGCACGCTCGTCGGTGGCCACATCCGGCTCCACCGCGCCGACGGCACGGCGGTCAACCACCACCTGGGCGTCTCGTGCTTCGCCGAGCAGGCCGTCGTCCATCGCAACTCGGTCGTGAAGGTCGACGCCGACCTCCCGCCCGAGCAGGCCGCGCTCTTCGGCTGCGCGGTACTCACCGGCGTCGGCGCGGTGGTCAACACCGCGCGGGTCATGGCGGGCGAATCCGTGGCGGTCGTCGGCCTCGGCGGCGTCGGCCTCAGCTCGGTGCTCGGCGCCGTCGCCGCTGGCGCACGCCGGATCGTCGCGATCGACCTGGACCCCGCCAAACTCGAGATCGCCCTGCAACTCGGCGCGACCGACGCCTTCAACGCCGGTGATCCCGACTGCGTCCAGCAGGTCCGCGACGCAACCGGCGGCGGCCTCGAACAGACTTTTGAGATGGCCGGCGCGGTCCCCGCCCTGGAGCTCGCGTACAACGTGACTCGCCGCGGCGGCACCACCACCACCGCTGGCCTTTCCCACCCGGACCGCAAGATGGCCCTCCAGCACCTCTCGCTCGTCGCCGAGGAACGCACGCTGCGCGGGAGCTACATCGGCGGCGCCGTCCCCGTCCGCGATGTCCCGCGCTACATCGAGTTGTTCCAGCGCGGCCGCCTCCCGGTCGACAAGCTCCTGAGTTCGGTCCGGCCGATCGCCGAGATCAACGAGGCCATGGACGACCTCCACCACGGCCGCGTCGTTCGCCAGGTCCTCGTCCCGTGAGCCCGAGCCGACCGACGCTGCCGGCGCCGTCTGAAAGCGCCGCATGAGCGACCGCCCCACCCCGCCCTCGCGCGACCGCTCCGCCTACGCGGTCTTCACCGACTTCCGTACGCGCTGGATGGACAACGACCAGTTCGGGCATCTCAACAACGCCCTGTACTACTCGTTCTTCGACAGCGCGGTCAACGCCACTCTGATCGCCGAGTTCGGCTTCGATCCGCTCACTGACCCGACCGTCTTCTACGTCGTCGAAACCGGCTGCAACTTCCACGCGGGGGTCGCGTTCCCGGGCATCCTCGACATCGGCGTTCGCGTTGCGCGACTGGGCTCCAGCAGCGTCAGCTATGAGATCGGCGTCTTCGCGTCCGGCGCCGACCAGGCCGCTGCCACCGGGCGATTCGTGCACGTGCACGTCGACCGCGAGACCGAGCGACCAGTCCCGCTCAGCGCCGAGCAGCGCGCCGGCTTCGCCCGCGTCTACGGCGTCAGCGCAGACTGACCCAGCGTCCGCCGACCCGCGTGGCCGCAGACCGCGCCAGCATCCACTGCCCCGCGTTCGCGCAGACGACGCGCTACCGCAGATTGACCCGAGCGTCCCCGATCAGGGGCAGCGCAGGGCCAGCGCGAACGAGCCTTCGGTGCCTTGGTTGCTCGCGTCGAGCAGCCGCACCTTGATGCGCTTGGCATTCTGCGGATCGTGGAAGGTGTAGGCGCTGCCGCCGGCCTCGGCGTCGATGTCGGAGAGCAGGACTGGTTCGGCATCCGGCTCGGTCGGTCGGCCAGCGAGTTCGGAGCGGCGGGTCACGAGCGCCGCGCAGGCCGAAACCTCACGCACGAATCGCACCGCGTAGACCGTCGAGGCGCCCGAGCCCATCACCGTCACCGGGGCCTGGCCGTCCAGTCCGCCGCCGGTCGCCTCGACGCCCTGCCCAGCGCTGGCATCGTGGGTGATTTCCGCCCACAGCGCGATGGCATCCGCACCGGGGCTGCCCTGGGGCCCAACCGCACCCTGCAGCCCCGTCGCGCCGGTTGGCCCCTGCGGCCCGGTGGCCCCGATCGCTCCGTCGTTGCCCTTCGCTCCGGCTTCGCCCTTTGGACCGGCCGGGCCGGCGTCGCCAGGCGCGCCGGTCGGGCCAGACGGTCCGGTGTCGCCCTTCACGCCGGCAGGACCTGAGGGTCCGGTGGCGCCGGTTGGGCCGACCCGGCCAGCAAGCGCGGCACGGCCGGTACGCGACATGTCCGACGGCCCGATCGACCCGTCCTTGATGTCTTTGCCCGTAAGGGTGGCGTCCCTGATGTCATCGCCGGTCAAGAGCGCGCTGGCCCAGACCGGTGCGGCGATCGCACCGAGGACCGCGATGGTCGACAGGACGAGCGCGGGTGAAGGCACGCGCGACCGTCGCTGGTCGGCGGCGCGCAAGGACTCGGGGGAGCGCATGCGCGCGAACCTACTCTTTCCGGCGCCTGCGCACCAGCGCCGACAGACTCCGTGCGGAACTAAAGGCTCTCGGGATGCTCGTTGCGATTGAGGAAACGGTCGCCGGGAAGCGCGACGTGGCCGGGGTCATCGCCCAGTTCGCGGGGCTCGGGGAGCTCGACCGCAGGGCCGCCGCCAGCACTGCCGGTGCGCGCGCCGCCAGCTCGCAGCAGGCGTTCGCGGAGTTCGTCCTCCTCCTCCGGTGCCGGATCCCAGGTCGACACGTCCGGCAACGCACCGAGCGAGTCGATGCCGAACAGCCGCAAGAACAGCGACGTGGTGCTGTAGAGGACCGCGCCGAACTCCGACCGGCCCGCCTCCTCGATCAGGCCGCGCTCCAGCAGCGTGGCCGTCGCGGAGTCCGCGGCGACACCGCGGATCCGGGAGATCTCAGGCCGGGCGACCGGTTGGAGGTAGGCAACGATCGCGAGCGTCTCGGCCTGCGCAGCCGTCAGCGGCGGAATCCGCTGCGTGCTGAGGAGCGCACGAGCCGCAGGCTCACAGATGGGGTCGGTCCCGAACGTGATTCCGCCGGCGACGCGCTTGATGATCAGCCCGCGCTCACCGGGCGCGTACTGCCGGTCAAGGTCGGCGATCGCGTCGGCGATGGCGTCGGCGCTCGCGCCCGTCGCCTCGATGAGTCGCTCGGCGGGCACGGGATCGGGGCTGAGAAACAGCAACCCTTCGATGATGCGCGCCAGGGTACGCGTGTCGTGCCCGCCGGTTGCTTCCACGGCGTCAATCGATGACTCGCTCATGCGGCCAACGGCATGATCGACTCGATCGTGATCGGCCCGAGCGGGTGGTCTTGGTGCCAGGTCGCCTCGCCGCGCTTGTGCAGCTCGAGCAGGGCCCAAAGCGTGACGGCGACCGTGACGCGATCGGCCCCCTCGACGGCGTCGTCGAAGCTCATCCGGCTGGCCCGCCGCAGGAGCCCGCGGAGGTGCGCCAGCCGCTGGTCCACGGTGACTCGCGCCACGGCGACATGCCCGAGGTCGATCGCCTTCGGCGTCCGCAGCAGCTCGCCGATCGCCCGACCCAGCCGAGCCGGCTTGTAGACGCCGGCCGGCAGCTCACCAGTTTGCGCGTCGCGGAAATGCCGCGGGAGCGGCGCCTGCCGGTACCGCACCCCCCATTCGCCGACGAGCAGTCCTCGGAGATGCTCGGCAGCCGAGCGGTAGCGACGTGCCTCAAGCATCCGCCGCACCAGCTCCTCCGCCGCTTCCTCAGGAGCGAGGTCGTCCGCCTCTTCACCGGGCACCGGTGGGAGCATCAGCCGAGACTTGAGCTCCAGCAGCGCCGCGATGAGCACGAGAAATTCGGTGGCGGCGTCAAGGTCGAGTTCGCCACGTGCCTGGAGAACATCGAGGTAGGTGACGATCACCTCCGCGAGCTGGATCTCGAGCAGGTCGACCTCGTCGCGCAGGATCAGCGACAGCAGCAGGTCGAACGGCCCCGAGTAACTCTCGAGGTCCAGCTCGATATCGGCGAGAAAGGCCATGCGCGGGCGTTACGCCCCGGCCGCTCCGGCCTTGGCCTTCGACGCCGACACGGCGCGCGGCACGCCAACGCCCATCGCCTCGCGGACGTCCGAGAGGGTGCCCTGGCAGAGGTCGGTCGCGCGGGCCGCACCCTGCGCCAGAGCCGCTTCGATGGCGGCCACATCGGGCCGCAGCGCCGCATAGCGTTCGCGGAGCGGGGCGAGTTCCTCGTCGACCGCCGCGTGGGCGGCCATCTTGAGATCGCCGTAGCCGCGCGCGTCGGCCATGGACGCCACCGCGTCGTCGATCGAGATGCGCCGACTTGCCGCCAGGATCTCGATCAAGTTCGACACACCCGGCTTCTCGGCGCGGTCGTATCGGATCTCCGTCTCAGAGTCGGTCACCGCCCGCTTGAACTTCTTCTCCAAGGCCTTGCCCTCATCCAGCACGTACACCGTGCCTTCGACGGAGCCAGTAGAGGTCGACATCTTCTTGGTCGGGTCCTGGAGGTCCATGACGCGCGCCCCGACCTCCGGCGTCCGCTGTTCAGGCACCACGAGCAGGCCGGGTTCGCCGCCCTCACCCGTCCCGAGGTCCGGGGCGAACCGACGGTTGATGTCGCGAGCGGCATCGCGCATGAGCTCGAGGTGCTCACGCTGGTCTTCCCCCACCGGCACTTCGCCGGCACGGTAGGCCAGCACGTCGGCAGCCATCAGGACCGGGTAGAAGAGCAGCCCGGACGACACGATCTCGCGCTGCGCCCCCGATTTGTCGCGGAACTGATGCATGCGCGCGAGCCGGCCATTCGGGACGACCGACGCCAGCAGCCAACTCAGCTCGGTGTGCGCAGGCACGTCGCTCTGACGGAACAGGACGCATTTCGCGGGGTCAAGGCCGGCCGCCAGCAGGATCGCGGTCGTGTCGTACAGCCGCTCGCGCAGCTCGGCCGGGTCGTACGCGACGGTGACGGCATGAAGGTCGACGACGCAGAAGATCGCCTCGTCGCCGCTCGCCGCAGCACGCTCCTGCCCCTCGACGTACTGGCGGATGGCGCCGATGTAGTTGCCGAGGTGCTTCGTGCCCGTCGGCTGGATCCCGCTGAAGATGCGCACCCCCGGAGGATAGGCAGGACGGCGGCGCTGCGGCACGATGCCGTGCTCTCCCTGCGTGCGGACGGATTCCCGGCCCAGCGCGCCAAGGTCACCCGCCGTTCACCAATGACCACCTAGCCTCGAATCGAGGCCACCGGATCCGCAGTCGCGGGCCGGTCTCGCCCCGGGAGCCCCATGCCGCGCGCCACGTTCAACGGCCAGACCATCGCCGAATCCGACGAGACCATCGTCGTCGAGGGCAACCATTACTTTCCTGCGAGCAGCGTGAGCGACGCGCTGCTCGAGGACTCAGACACCCACACGGTCTGCCCGTGGAAGGGGACCGCGTCCTACAAGACCGTGGTGGTTGACGGCAACAAGGCCGTTGACGGCGCCTGGTTCTACCCGTCCGCCAAGGACGAAGCCAAGAACATCGAGGGCTACTTTGCCTTCTGGAAAGGCGTCGAGGTCACCGCGTAGCGAGCGAGCCGGTCAGGCTCCGCCCCGCGGCGCGGCGCGGCGCGTCAGCCCGCGGGGACCTTCATCCAGAAGCGCGAACCCTGCCCCTCGACGCTGTCGACACCGACCTCGCCGTGGTGAGCCCGGACGATCTCCCGCACAAGCGACAGACCGAGACCAGTGCCACCGATGTGGCTGGTCTCGGAGCTGTCGACACGGAAGAAGCGGTCGAAAATGCGATGTTGCACGTCGGTTGGGATCCCGAGGCCGTGGTCGGTGACGGAGATGGTCACGTCGCCGTTGGACCGCACCGCGTCGACCGTCACCTGGCCGCCAGACGGCGAGTACTTGATCGCATTAGAAAGCAGGTTGGCGAGCGCGCGGCGCAACCGATCGGCATCCCCGTGGATCTCGAGATCCTGCGCCGCCTTCAGCTCCAAGGCGTGGCGCTGGCTCTGTGCCGAGAAGAGCTTGACCTGCGAGGCGAGAATCTCACGAAGGTCGACGGGCTTCATCGCGATCGGTTCCTCACTGTGCTCAAGGCGCTGAAGATCGAGGAAATCGCTGATGAGGTCGGAGAGTCTTGAGGCCTGCTGATGGACCGTCGCGAGGTACTCCTTGCGCTCCTCTGCGCCGTAGTCGCGGGCCATCAACAGCTCGGTGAACCCAAGAATCGCGGACAGCGGCGTTCGCAGTTCGTGGGAGACCGTCGCCATCAGTTCGTCTTTCATTCGCTCGGCGTCGTGCGTCTCGGTGGTCTCGCTGAGCACGAAGATCCGGCCGATCCGCTCGCCGTCACGCGTGTTGACCGGCGCTGAGTACCGCCGGATCCAACGCCCGGTGTCAACGAGCTGGTACTCGTCGACCGCCTCCAAGTCCGGATCCGACACCACCGCGGTGATCCTCGCGCGGTACGCCTCGGGATCGACGGTGCGCTGCGCAATGATCGCGCTCACCTCGACGGGCGTCAGTTCGGAGACATCGTGACCTTCGCAGAGCACCTCTCGCAGGAAGCGTTCCATCTCCGGGTTTTCGAGGATCAGTCTGCCTTCCAGGTCCACGAGGCGGATGCCGTCACCCGTCGAGTCGAGCACCGCCCCGTTGAGGTCGGCCAGCCAGCGGCTGCGCTCCGCCTCCAACGAGTTCGCGATGGCGACTGCGCCTTGCTCGGCGAGGTGCTCGATCGCCTGGATCTCGTCCGCTCCGAACGGCCGGTCGTCCGAACGCCCGATGCTCGCGACGCCGAGCGTCTCGCCAGCGTGCAGCAGCGGCGTATGGAGTTCGTGCCGCAGCACGAGATCGGCGCCCAAGGTCCGCAGACGCAGGTCGCCCTCGGGATGAGCCACGATTACCGTGCAGCCGCTGTCGATGGCCCGCCGCGCAACGGACTCGCGATCGAGGGCGTCGTCGGGAAGGGTCTCCGCGGTAAGCCCGTGGCGACTGACGACGCACACGGCTTCCCTGCGATGGCTCGGCCGCGCATACAACGCCCCAACGGGCGCGTCGGCGAGATCTGTGATGGCGGCCAGCAGCGTGTCGGCCCGCTGCGTGAGTTCGGTGTGCCGCCCGAGGGCCTCGGCGACGCGGGCGAATTGGCTGACGCGTGCGTTGGCGACGAGCAGCGCCTCTGAGGCAGCCTCAAGCGTTTCCGCCTGCGCGGCCAGCGCCTCGTTGGTCTCGGCAAGCTCCATCTGACCGGCCTCGAGTTCGGCGGCTTGGGCCTCGAGTTCGACGGTCTGGCTCTCCATCTCGACGGCTTGACGCTCGAGTTCGCCGTTCTGCGTCTCGAGCTCAGCGTGTTGGCTCTCGAGTTCAGCGGTGCTGTGTTGCAGTGCCGTGCCCATGGCGTTGAACGCGTCGCTGAGCTGACCGATCTCGTCGGTACGAGGCTCGTTCAGCCGCACGCCAAACTGCCCGGATCCAATCTTCTCTGCGGCCGTCGCTGCCCGCCTGATCGGAGCGGCAATCCACCGGGAGAGGCACACGATGAGCCCGATGAAGAGCAGCACCGCTACGATGCCAGCGCTCAGCGCGATCAGGAGTGCCTGCTCCGCATGAGACTCGGTGACCTGGATTCGATCCGCCCCCTGCTGCCGGACAGCGCTGGTGAGCTGCTCGATGTCGCCGCGGATCGCGTCCGTCCGCCGCTTCCCGGCTGCCGTGCGGATAATCGCGCGACCGGCCGCAAGATCCTTTCGGAGCGTCACCACGAGCGGCTGGGCGTAGTCCTCGAGATACATGCGGGCCGCGTCGGCAATCGACACCGCCAGCACACGCTGGCTCCGCGATGTGGCCGGCCGAGAGAGGAGATCGCGGGTCGCCTTCGGGAGGTTCCGCGACGCGGCATCGAGGGGCTCCAGGAACGCATTCTGGCCGGTGATGGCGAACCCGCGGGTGCCGGTTTCGGCGTCCACGACGAGCGCCCCGATCTGCTGAGCGGCCTGCAGCGTTTGCTCCGACTCCGTCGCTGCCGCCGAGGAATCGCGCAGGTCGGCGATGGCGAACGCGAGGACCACGATCGAAGCCAGGAAGATGACCCCGACGACCGCGACGGCGCCGGCAATCCGGGCGGTAAGCCGCGTCCTCATGCCCGCTGCTTCCGGTAGAGATGCGGACCTAGGAGTTCCATCCCGAGTTCGCGCGCGTTCGAGAGGCGCTCACTGCGACCGAGCAGGAGCAGCCCACCTGGGTTGAGACAGGCCGCGAGCATCTCGTGCAATCGGCGGCGCGGCCCAGCTTCCAGGTAGATCGCCATGTTGCGGCAGACGACGACATCCCAGCGGTCGCCTGGTGGCCCCTGCTTGACGATGTCGCGCACCTCGAACCGGACGTGCGCGTCGACCGGCAGCACATGCCCGTCGAGCTCGCCAGCCTCCAACCCCAGACGAGCTTGCGCGACGTTCTCCACGAGAATGTCGCTGCCGAGCATCTCGGCCTTGTCGGCGATCCCGAGGCGGTCCAGCAGCACCGCCATGGTCCACAGCTCGCGGCCGGTCGAGCATCCGGCCGACCAGATCCGCGGGCGCGGCACGTCGAGGAGCGCCTGAAGATGTGGCGCGAGCAGGTCGAACTGCTCGGGATCGCGGAAGAACCCCGTGACGGAGATAGCGACGGAGCGACGAAACTCCGTGCGCACGACCGGGTCGGCGTGCACGAGGCTTCCGAGCGCGGCGATGTCGGCGACCGAGGTCCGCTCCAGGGCGCGACTGACCCGCGCTTCCAGGTGGGCCGGGCGATACATGCTCAGCTCCAGGTCCGAAGCGTCCGACAGCACACGAACGTCGTTCGTGGTCATCGCGGGCATCAAGACACGAGCGATGCAGCGCCGAGTTTGTCGCGGACGGCGTCGAGGAGGCGAAGCGGCGAGAACGGCTTGGTGATGTAGGCGTCGACGCCAACCTCCATGGCCGCGGCACGGTCGAACTCCTGGGCGCGGGCCGTGAGCATCACGACGGTCAGGTTCTTCGTGATCGCGTCGGCGCGGAGTCGGCGGCAGACCTCGAGTCCGGACAGACCTGGCATGGCCCAGTCGAGGAACACAAGGTCCGGCTTGTGCTCCCTCGCCAGCGCGAGCGCTTCGACGCCATCGCGGGCTTCCAGGATGGTGAACCGACCGGTGTCGAGCGTGACCCGGACGAGCGCGCGAAGCGCATCCTCGTCGTCGGCGATCAAGACGGTGCGCATCTCAGAGGACATGGGGCGTCTCCAACATGGCCTGGATCTCGTGGCGCGGGAGCCCCGTAAACGTGGCGACGCAGGCGGGATCGAACTGCGTGCCGGACTTGTCCTGGATCTCGCGGATCGCGACATCGAGCGAGAGTCCAGCGCGGTACGGGCGGTCGCTCGTCATGGCGTCGACGCTGTCGACGATCGAGAAGAGGCGCGCCCAGACGGGAATCTCCTCACCACGTTGGCCGCTGGGGTAGCCACCGCCATCCCACCGTTCGTGATGGTGCAGCACGACCTCCATCGCGCGATCCAGGAACGGCACTTCGGCGAGGATGCGCGAACCCTCCGCGGGATGCTTCCGGATGAGCGCCCATTCTGTGGGGTCCAGCTTGCCGGGCTTGTTGAGGACGGCGTCCGGAATTGCGAGCTTGCCGACGTCGTGGAGCAGGAAGCCGTACCCGAGCTGCGGGTCGTCGGCACCGGCCCCGAGGTGGGCTTTCGCTAGGTACATGCCGAGTCGACAGACCCTCCGGATGTGGTTCCCGGTGGTGTCGTCCTTGGATTCAACCGCCACGGCCAGCGCCTCGACCGTCGCGTGGTAGCTCTCCTCGAGGTCGGCGAGGCGGTGGAGTTCGCGGCCATACGTTTCGCGAACGTCGCGAGCGTAGACGGCGAGCTGCTCCTGCATCTGGCTCCGAGCGGAAATGTCGCGCGCGGAGACGCTGATGCCGAGCACGGTCCCGTCGGCACCGATCGATGGGCTCGTCGAGACCGCCATCTCGTGCGACGAACCGTCGGCGGCGCGCCAGACGATGGCGGCGTCGAGCAGTGGAGCGTCGGTGGCCGCAAGGTCAGCCCACGAGTCGATGCCGTCCCAAGGCGGCGGGACTCTCGGAGGCACGCCGATCGCCTGCGCCGCTGTCCACCCGAGAACTTGCGACGCGCCGAGCGTCCAACGGGCCACGTTGCCCTGCGCGTCGACTTCGAAGGCGACGAGAAAGCGACCTTGATCGGCCTCCGGGGACGCGTGCCCGAGGGGCATCGCTACGCGCTGCAGACCCTCTCTCAACGTGTTCCCCCCGAAACGATGTACGACGACGAGGCACCGGCTGATTGCACCAGTACCCTCTTTCTCTCTTCGGCAGCAAACTACACGCCTTGAGCGCCTTGGCGGGCAAAAGCCCGAACTCAGACCTTAATCTTGCGAAACGGGCGTATTGATACTCGCGCCGCAATTCGAGCACGCGTGTCCGTTTCTTCAGCAGGGGCCGCAAGACCCCGAAAACCGGCAAACAACACGTATGCGCGCGCCGGGTCCGAACCGTGAGCAGGCGCGCGGGGCGGCGCCCCGGTCGGGGCGCCGCCCCGCTGCAGCCGGCTGCGGTCAGAGTGGCTGGCGCAGGACCGGCCGCTTGGCGGCCTTGGCTTCGTCGAGCCGGCGGACCGGCGTCGTGTACGGCGCGTTCTGGGCGATCGTCGGGTCGTCCTGCGCCTCGCGAATGATGTCGGCGATGGCCTCGGCGAAGGCGTCAAGCGTCTCCTTCGTCTCGGTCTCCGTCGGCTCGATGAGCAGCGCTTCGTCGACCAGCAGTGGGAAGTAGACCGTCGGCGGGTGGTAGCCGTGGTCCAGGAGGCGCTTGGCGAGGTCGAGGATGCGGATGCCAACCTCCCGCTTCATGACGGTGCCAGAGAGGACGAACTCGTGCATGCACTTGTCGCCGAAGGCGAGCGGCAACTTGTCGCCGACGAGGTCCTGAAGCCGTGCGAGCAGGTAGTTGGCGTTGAGTACGGCCGTCTCCGACGCATCTTGCAGGCCGGGACCACCGAGCGAACAGATGTAGGCATACGAGCGGACGAAGCACCCGTAGTTGCCCTGGAAGCCGCGGAGCTTCCCGATCGATTTGGAACCCGGCCCCTGCGCTGGCGTGCTCGTGAGATCGAACGTGCCGTCGGCGAGCTTCTGGATCACCGGGACCGGCAGGTACGGGGCGATGCGGTCGCTCACGGCGATCGGGCCGGAGCCCGGGCCGCCGCCGCCGTGCGGCTGCGTAAACGACTTGTGGAGGTTGTAGTGGACGATGTCAAAGCCCATGTCGCCCGGGCGGGAGATGCCCATCACGGCGTTGAGGTTCGCCCCGTCGTAGTAGAGCGTCGCGCCGATGCCGTGGACGATCTTCGCGATCTCCTCGATGTTCGGATCGAACACACCGAGCGTGTTCGGGTTCGTCAGCATCAGGCAGGCGACTTGGTCGTCAGCCTTGGCGCGGAGATCCTCCACATCGACGCCGCCGTCCGGGCTCGTCTTGACCGGGACGACCTCGTAGCCGGCCATCGTGACCGTCGCCGGGTTCGTGCCATGGGCCGTGTCCGGCGCGAGGACCTTCGTGCGGTGCTCGCCGCGAGCCTCGTGGTAGGCGCGGGTCACGAGCACGCCGGCGAGCTCGCCATGCGATCCGGCCGACGGCTGGAGGCAGACATGCGGCAGGCCGGCGACCTCGCCGAGGGCGTGCTCGAGGTTGTACATCAACTCAAGCGCTCCCTGCGAACGTTTCGGGTCCTGGAGCGGGTGCAAGCGAGCGTGGCCCGAGAGCGCCGTAACCCGCTCGTGCAGGCGCGGGTTGTGCTTCATCGTGCAGGAGCCGAGCGGGTAGAAGCCCGAGTCCAGGTCGAAGTTGCGACGCGACAGGCGCACGTAATGGCGCACCAGCTCGGGCTCGCTGACGTTGGGCAGGCGCGCTGGCTCGGCACGACGGGCCGAAGCCGGGATCAGCCCGTCGACCAGCGGAACGTCGAGCGCCGGCGCCTCGAACGCACGGCGTCCGGGCTGGCCCTTCTCGAAGATGGTGGTCGCGTGCTCGCGCTGCATCGGCGTCGCCGAGGAGGCGTCGGCCGGCGGGCGGTCGTACGCGATGGTCTGGGTCTCGTCGACGGCGCTCATGCCACGACCTCCTGCTTCGGAGCCGACGGGCCGAGCGGGCTGCGCTCCCCATTGCGGGCGGCGGTGATTGACTCGGCCAACACCTCGGCGAGACGGTCGATGTCCTTGCGGCTGCGCTGCTCGGTGAGGGCGACCAGCAGGCCGCCGTTCCACTCGTCGCGGACGCGCCCGAGGTCGAACCCGGGGTTCACGCCGCGGTCCTGCGCGAGGGCAATGACCTCCCCCACCTCCACGTCGCTGGGCAACGTGATCGCGAATTCGCGGACGACCGGCTGGTCGTGCAGGGCGCTCACGCCGTCGATCGCGGTCAAGGCTTGCCGCGCGTAGTGCGTGCGCTGGATCAGCAGCTCGCCGAGTTCGACGAGGCCGTCGCGGCCAAGCCAGGTGAGGTAGACCACGCCGGCCAGCGCGTTAAGCGCCTGCGAAGTGCAGATATTCGACGTGGCCTTCTCGCGGCGGATGTGCTGTTCGCGCGTCTGGAGGGTCAGCACGAAGCCACGGCGGCCGTCGGCGTCGGTGGTCTCGCCGGCGATGCGGCCGGGCATGCGGCGGATGTGCGCGTTCGTGGCGGCAAAAAACCCGAACGACGGGCCACCGAAGTCGAGGCGGTTGCCGAGGGCCTGGCCCTCGCCGACGCACACATCGACGCCCTGGTTGCCCGGAGCTTCGAGCACGCCGAGCGCGATCGGGTCGGCCTGGCAGATCGACAGCGCACCCTGCTCATGGGCGAGGTCGCTGAGAGCCTGCACATCCTCGATGGCGCCGAGGAAGTTCGGCTGCTGGAAGACGACCGCGCTGACCTGGTCGCCATGCTCGTCGAGCAGGGCCTTGAGCGCGACGGCGTCGGTGGCGCCGTCTTTCAGCGGGACTTCGACGACCTCGGTGCCATAGCCGACCGAGAGGGTCTCCAGCGTCTGACGGGAGTCCGGGTGCAGTGCGGCGGACACGAGGTACAGCGGCCGCTTCGGGGCGGCAAGTTTGGCGAGGTAACCGGCGGCTGCGACGGCGCTCGGGCCTTCGTAGACAGACGCGTTCGATACGTCGAGGCCAGTGAGTTCGCAGATCGAGGTCTGGTACTCGAACATCACCTGGAGGCCGCCCTGCGAAACCTCAGGCTGATACGGCGTGTACGGCGTGAGGAACTCGGACCGGCCGAGCAGCATGTCGATCGCGGCCGGGATGTAGTGGTCGTACATGCCGGCGCCGAGGAACGTGATCTCGTCTTCGGCAGACGTGTTCTTCTTCGACAGCTCCAGGAGATGCGCGTAGACGTCCTGCTCGGGCAGGCCGTCGGGCAGGTCCAGGCCGCCCTGCAGGCGAACGCCGGCCGGGATCTGCGCCTCGAAGATCTCTTCGAGCGAGCTGACGCCAATGGCGTCCAGCATGGCCGCGCGATCGGCGTCGGTGACTGCGGTGTAGCGACTCATTCGGGGTGGGCGTCCTTCGGTTTCCGTGTGGTACGGAGGCCGGCCGTTGGGGGGATCGCCCACCGGGACCGGACCGGTGGGCGGTGCATGCTGTGGGTGCTCTTAGGTGAGCGAGGCGACGTACGCCGACTGATCGAGCAGCTGGCTCGTCTCGGAGGGGTCGCTCAGCTTGACCTTGACCATCCAGCCCGCTTCGTACGGGTCGTCGTTGATGCCTTCGGGCGCGTCGCCCAGGGCTTCGTTGACTTCGATGATCTCGCCGGAGAGCGGCGCGATCACGTCGGAGACGGCCTTGACCGACTCGACCTCCGCGTACGACTCGTCCTTCGTGACGGTCGAGCCGACCGCCGGTGGGTCGAAGAAGACGACCTCGCCGAGGGCGTCCTGGGCGAACCAGGTGATGCCGAACGTCGCGACGTCGCCGTCGACGCGAGCCCAGTCGTGGTCAGGGTGGTAGAGCAGCTCGTCTGGGTAAGAGGCGTCGGCCATCAGAGATCCTTGGACTGGTAGAGCGGGCGGGACTCGACGACCGCCGGGCGATGCTTGCCGCGGACGTCGATGGTGAAGTCGGTGCCGACGGCGGAGCGCTCGCGGGGCACGTAGGCCATGCCGACGCCCTTGCCGAGCGTCGGCGAGAGCGTGCCGCTGGTAACGACGCCACCCCCGACGATCTCGTTGCCGCCGCGCGGGATGCCGGAGCCGGTGAGTGAGAACGGCACGAGAACCTCGGCGGTGCCCTCGGCGCGCGCTTTGGCGATCGCTTCGTGACCGATCGGGTGCGTCGCTTCCTTGACCGCCCAGCCGAGGCCGGCCTCGATCGGGTTGCGGCTGGCATTCATGTCGTTGCCGTACAGGTGGTAGCACGCCTCCAAGCGGAGCGTGTCGCGCGCCGCGAGGCCGACCGGTTTGACGCCCGCGGCCAAAAGCGCGTCGAACACGGCGACGGCGTCCTCCGGCTTCGTGAGCAGTTCGACGCCGTCTTCCCCGGTGTACCCGGTACCGCACACGAGCACGTCGGCGCCGGCGACCTTGAGCCGGGCGACGCGGAAGCGTGCCGGCAGCTCACCCTCGGTCAACCCGGAGACGATCGCGCGGGCCGTCGGGCCTTGCACCGCGAGCATCGCGTAGTCGTCCGCGACATCGGTGAGTTCCACGTCGAGGTCGCCGGCGCCCGCTTGGGCGTGGTGCCCGAACCAGGTGAAGTCGGTGCCGTGGTTGGCGGCGTTCGTGACCGTGAGGTACTCGTCGTCGCCCAGGCGGTAGGTGAAGATGTCGTCGAAGATCCCGCCGTCAGGGCGGCAGATCAGCCCGTATTGGGCGGAGCCAACGGCGATCTTCGACACGTCGTTGGTCGTGAGGTGCTGGAGCGCCGCGAGCGCGCCGGGGCCCTTGGTGAGGATTTGCCCCATGTGGCTCACGTCGAACACGCCGGCTGCCGTGCGGACCGCGTCGTGCTCGGCGCGGATCCCGTCGTACTGGACGGGCATGTCCCAACCGGCGAACGGGACCAGTTTGGCTCCCAGCTCGGCATGGCGTGCGTGAAGCGGAGTACGGCGCAAGACGGCGGTCATTCAGCGCGGAAGGCTACCAGCGGAGCCCGATCCACCCCGGCTTCCGGGGCAGTCGCACAGAGCGCCCAGCGCCTTCCCCCCGGGGAGCCAACTCACGCCGCAACGAACCCGAGACTCGCGGCGACGCGGGCTTGAAGCTGGTCGCGGGTCGCAAACGCCATGCGCCCACCCGCTGCCAACGGAGGCAGGGCAATCTCCGCTACAGCCAGATGCCACGCGTCCATCGCCCGCAGCCCGTGCGCTCGGGAGAGCACGAGCGCAGCCCGCTCGACCTCAGCCTGCGG
Organism: Solirubrobacteraceae bacterium; assembly: GCA_032119595.1. Lineage (GTDB taxonomy): Bacteria > Actinomycetota > Thermoleophilia > Solirubrobacterales > Solirubrobacteraceae > JAGIBJ01. Next base: position 91,808 of record JAUMBQ010000007.1, read on the forward strand.
AGCGGAAAGCACGGTCACGGCCCCGTCGACTCCGAGGGCGAAGTCGAGCGCGTCGAGCAGAGCCTGCGGATCACCGCGCCTCCCCCTGCGCGCTGCGCGCACGAGTGCGCCTGAGACTTCGATCCGGGTCCAGGTACCGGTGACGAGCAGGTTCTCCCCATCAGCCAGGATCGCCGACGCGTTCGCGTGTCCCGGCTCGTCGGGGAGATAGGCCCGCGCCAGGACGGATGAATCGACGTAGGTGATCATCGGTCCCGCTCGGAGTCCAACCACTCATCGAGGAAAGGCCCGATGCCGCGCATCGACTCGATTGCTGCTGCTCGCTCCTCTGGAGTGATTCGAACCTCGAGAACAGGCGCGAGGGAGCCGTTTGCGGCAGCGCGGGCGCGAAGACGGGTTCTCGCATCACCACGATCGGCATCAGCAGCTGCGTCGAGAATCTCGCCCGCAACCTGGTTGACGCTCCGGCCCTCGCGAGCGGCGCGCGCCGCCAACCGAGCGTGAAGCTCATCCGGAACCCGCAGGAGCAGCTGTCGCATGGACCCGATGATATCGCCAGGCGGGTGGTGATATCTAGCAGCGTCGGACACCTGCCCGATCCTGACGGGTGATTTGCGTCAGAACTGCGGAGTCTGCGTCGAGACTCCGCAGTCCCAGCGACCTACTTCAAGAAGGGCGGGATGTCGATCTCGTCGTCGCTGATCTCCAGCGAGGAGCGAGTCGACGAGTCGATCGTCGGGCGACGATCGCGCGGCTCGGCGAGACCGGAGTCACGACGGGAGCTGTAGCCACCGGTGTCGCGCGCCGGGCGGCGGGACTCGCGGGGCTCGCGGCTTGACAGTGACGGACGCTCGCGGCCACCAGCGGGGCCGGCGAGGGAACCACTGCGGGAGTTCTGGCGACGACGGATGTCGTGCTCGAAGCCGGTGGCGATGACGGTCACGCGGACCTCGTCGCCGAGCGAGTCGTCGATCACGGCACCGAAGATGATGGTCGCGTTCGGATCGGCTGCGCTGTGCACGATCTCAGCAGCCTCGTTGACCTCGAACAGGCCCAGCTCGTTACCGGCCGTGATGTTCAGGAGGATGCCCGTGGCGCCGTCGATCGACTCCTCGAGCAAAGGCGAGGAGATCGCGGCGTTGGCAGCGTCGGCCGCGCGGCTCTCGCCACCAGACTGGCCGATGCCCATGAGCGCCGAACCGGCGTCCTGCATGATCGTGCGGACGTCGGCGAAGTCGAGGTTGATCAGGCCCGGGATCGTGATCAGGTCGGTGATGCCCTGGACGCCCTGGCGAAGGACGTTGTCGGCATGCGCGAACGCGTCGACGATCGACGTGCGCTTGTCGACGACCGACAGCAGCAGCTCGTTCGGGATCACGATGAGGGTGTCGACGACCTCTCGGAGGCGCTCGATGCCCTCCTCGGCCTGACGGGAACGCTGCGCGCCCTCGAAGCCGAAGGGCTTCGTGATCACGCCGACGGTCAGCGCACCAACCTCGCTCTTGGCGATCTCGGCGATCACGGGAGCCGCACCGGTCCCGGTGCCACCACCCTCGCCGGCGGTGACGAAGACCATGTCCGCACCCTTGAGCGCTTCGCGAATCTCATCGCGGGACTCCTGGGCGGCACTGAAGCCGACGTCCGGGTCCGCGCCAGCACCAAGACCACGCGTGAGCTCGGTGCCGATGTTCAGACGGATGTCTGCATCGCACGTCGCCAACGCCTGCGCATCGGTGTTGGCCGCAATGAACTCGACCCCCCGAAGGCCGGCATCGACCATCCGTGAGATCGCGTTCGTACCAGCGCCGCCGACGCCGACGACCTTGATCACGGCGAGATAACTGCCTGCACTATCCATGAGTTCGGTCCATCCGGAGTTGTGGGTGATGATGACAGGTTCTGCCGGGCTCAACCCATCCCTGAGCTTCGCGACCGTAGGGGAGGGTCCTCCCTGCGTCAATCAAGTTGACCTTGACGCACGGGTATTTGCAGGCATTTCCGGTGTATCTCAACCCAGGGTCGAGAGTCGTGGGTGATGCCTTGCTCCCCGCCAGCAACCCTCGACTCGGCGTCGAGAGGACCGCGTCCCTGTCGAAAAATGAGGCTAGGGCGCCGTGCCCCCGCCGATGCTGGCGCCCCCGCCGGAGGCCCCGGTGCCAGCACCGGAGCCAGACGTGTCGGGCGCCTGGGCCGAGGGTTCAACCGGAGCGCTCTCACTCGTGCCGTTCCCCGTCGCCGAGGCCGCGGGAGCCGCCTGCTGAGGAGCCGTGGCGGAGGCGCTTGGCGCGGCCCCAGCCTGCGCTTCGGCTACGGGCCCCGAGGCAGATTGGGTGCCGGTCGAATGCTGGACCGCCGCTTGGCCCGCCGCAAGCGTCGCGGCCGTCGCCGCAGCCTCTGGGGAGGCAGCGGTGAGGCTCGGAGGCGCGTCCTCGGCCCCGGCCGCTCGCGACCCGCCGAGACCGCCGACCGCGGGTCGAGAGGGCACGCGAAGGTCGATGTAGGTGGCGCGCGCCGCAGCTCCATCGGCAATGACGGCTGCTGCGGCCGCCCATTTGTCGGCGGCGGCCGTGCCATTGCCGAAGATCAGCCGGGGACCGCGGGTGAGCACGACTTCGAGCCCGCTCTGGCCAGCTCGGATCGTGCGCGCGAAGCTCAGAAGCTCCTCGGGAGCGGCCGCCAGCACCGTCAAGGCGCCCCGCCCGCCGATCACGCGGTCGCCCTTCATGTGCACGCCACTGATCGAGGCATCGACCCTCGGCACCGACGCGCTCCCAGCGCGTTCAAGGATCGTGCCGTCTCCCGCGACGACGAAGCTATGCCCACCGACCTGCAGGCGGGCGACGGGCGGGCGCATCACGACGGTCAGGTCGAGCCGGAACGGCGGGTGTGCCTCGGCCTGGACCGAGGCAACTTCGGGAAAGTCCTGGACCGCCTCCATGAGTTCCTGCTCGCTCACGAGGAACGTCGACTGCCCGCTCGCAGTTTCCTCGATCGCCGCACGGATCCGGTCCGCGCTGCTGCCGCTCACGCCCTCAACCTGAAGGTCCCGCGGATGCGCCAGCGGAGTGAAGAGCGCGACCACGATGAGGAGCGCGACGACGGCCGCCAGTCCCCCACCGGCTTTCGCGAGGCGGCGTCCAGCCGGAACGCGGCCCTTCAGGGATTGCAGGAAGGCGAACGTTGAAGAGGTCGAGCCAGAGAGCGCGGCGGGGCGGTGCACGGAGAGGCCTTCGCCGTCCAGCGGCCGGCCCCTTCCGCAGCAATCGCATGTCCGACGGTCCCCGGCGCGCCCTCCAAGCGGTGAGCGGCCAAAATCTGTTGCCCTGACGACACCATTTGGCCGTTCACGCCCCGATCAGCGCTTACGCCCAGGGCAGCGTGACCACGCCGAGCGTGCGAACTTCGGGTTCGAGCCAGATGCCGTGCTCGGCGTGGACGCGCTCGCGTGCGATCTGCATCAGGGCGACGATCTCGTCGGTCGTGGCGTCGCCCGTGTTCTCCACGAAGTTGGCATGCACCGGAGAAAGCCGGACCCGCCCGTGTTCCAGTCCGCGGCAACCCGCTGAGTCGAGCAGCTGACCGGCGCTCGGGCCGTCCGGCCACGGCGGCGGGTTCTTGAACGTCGAGCCGAACGTCTTGATGCCCGATGGTTGGGTCGCCTTGCGACGGTCGCGGAGTTCGGCGAGGGCGGCCTTCACCGTCGTTGGATCCGAGGGCGTCAGCGAGAACGCCGCCCGAACGACGATCTCGCCGTCCGTGAGTGCCGAGTGGCGGTAGGCGAAGCCGAGGTCGGCGGGGTCACGCCGCTGGACGCCGTCGGCCGTGGCCACCTCGACCCATTGCAGGGTGTTGGCGAGCGCGCCGCCGTACGCGTTGGCGTTCATGCGCACCGATCCCCCGACGGTGCCGGGGATCGACACGCCGAACTCGATGCCGGCCAACCCCAGCCGAGCGGCGGCAGCAGCAGCCTGCGGGAACCTCGAGCCGCCGCCAGCGATGAGGTCATGACCGTCGAAGCGTGTCGCTCCCAATTCGCCGTCGAGGCGAATCACCAAGCCTGGCACACCCTGGTCGGAGACGAGCAGGTTCGATCCCGATCCGATCGCGTGCACGGGAAGCTGCCGGTCACGCGCCCAACCCAGAAGTGCGACGAGTCGCTCGGGGTCGTCGACGCGCGCGAACCACTGCGCGGCGCCTCCCGCGCGCACGGTGGTCATCCGGCTGAGCGGGTGGTCGGCGATGACGCCTTCGGGGGCATCCGCCCCAGCCGGACCAGCGACGGCGCGAGCCGGTGAGGAACCTGACGTCGCCTTGCCCGACCGGCCAGCCGCGTCGCCCGAGACATCGGCCACGAGCTGCTCCCCGACGGCGCGCACGTCGCCGGCGCCCATCACGATGATCACGTCGCTCGGCCCGGCGAGCCCCGCAGCGAGCTGCGCCGCTTCGTCGAAGCCCGCAACGAGTCGGGCCTGCGCGACGGCATGCCACGGCCACTGCGCTTCGATAGACGCACTGGTGGTCTCGGGGAACTGCTCCTGCGTCTCGCGCGCCGGGTAGATCGGCACGAGGATCGCCTCGTCGGCGGCAGCCAGCGCCTCAGCAAATGCGGCCGCAAAGTCACGCGTGCGCGAGAAGAGATGCGGCTGGAAGACGGCGATCACGCGCCCCTCCCCCGCCCACGTCCGGGCCGCCTCGACCGTGGCAGCGACCTCGGTCGGATGATGCGCGTAGTCGTCGACCACGCGCGCTCCCGACGGCGCCGTGCCCAAGGGCTCGAATCGGCGGCCGGCTCCGACGAAGTCGACGAGCGCCTCGGCAGCGTCGGCTCGATCGACCCCGGCTCGCGCCAGTGCCTCGATGGCGAGCGCCGCGTTGCCCGCGTTGTGGCTGCCCGGGACGCCGAGACGGATCGTCACGTCGCCGAACGGGACGCCACTCAGCGGATCACCGGCTGGGAGCGGGACGGCCGTGACGGTGGTTCCAGGATGCGTGACCCGCACGAGGTCGTCCGGCACGACGGCTTCGCCGCTGCCGGCGAGGAAGTCGCCGAAGCACCGCTCCAGGTGGGCGAGGTCGTCGTAGGCATCGTGGTCGAGCTCGATATTGGTGACGATCGAGATCGCCGGATGCAGCCGCAGGAACGAGCGGTCGGACTCGTCGGCCTCAACGACGAGCCAGCCATCTGGGCTCCCCCAGTGTGCTCCGCGCCCGAGCGTGCGCACCGTGCCGCCGATGACCCACGATGGATCGAGTCCGAGCTTGTGAAGCGCATGCGCGACCATCGAGCTCGTCGTGGTCTTGCCGTGCGCACCCGCGACCGCGATCGTGCGGCGGTCAGCGACGAGCTCGGCCAGCAGCTCGCTGCGGTGAAGCACCGCGTCGCCGCGGGCAACCGCAGCAGCCAACTCGGGATTGTCGGCGGTGATCGCCGTCGATCGGACGATTTCCAGCGGGCCGGCCGGGAGCGCGCTGGCGTCGTGCCCGATCGTGATGGCCGCTCCCGCCGCGCGGAGGCCAGCGACAACAGCCCCATCAGCGCGGTCGCTCCCGGTGACGGTCGCGCCACGGGTGAGGGCGATCGCGGCCAGGCCACTCATGCCGGCGCCGCCGATCCCGAGGAAGTGGAGGCGTCGGCCTTGCCAGTCGGCGGGGGTCTGCACGGGCCGGAAGGCTAGCGGGACGAGGCGGCGGCGGCCTCGGTCACCTGCGCGGCGATGGCCTCGGCAGCATCCAGGCGCGCAAACGAGAGCGCCGCAGCACCCATCGCCCTCAGCCGCTCGGGCGATGCGAGCAGCGACTCCACCCGGCTGCGCAGCCGCTCGGGCGAGAGGTCTTGGTCGGCAATCATCACGGCGGCGCTGCGATCGACGAGCGCCATCGCGTTGCCGAGCTGATGATCACCCGCTGCCGATGGGTACGGAACAAGCACCGATGGCTTGCCGTGCGCAGCGATCTCAAAGATCGATCCGCCGGACCGAGCCACCACGAGATCGCTCGCCAGCAGGGCTTCGTTGAAGCGATCGATGTAGGGCTCCATCTGGTACCGCTCGTCTGGGACGAGCGGCCGAAGGTACTCCTCGTCACGCGTGCCGCAGGCGTGCAGCACGTGGTAGCTGCGTCGGGCCAGCCCTTCGATCGCGGCCTCGTTGATCGACCTCGCACCCAGCGACCCGCCGAACACCAAGATGAGCGTCTCGCCTTCAGGGACGCCGAATCGCTCGCGAGCCGCGGCGCGGTCGGTGGCTGGCGGCGGAACCGGTCGGCCGGTCACGACGAACGTGCCGTCGTCGTTCTCGAGGTCAGGCATCTCGAAGGCCAAACACACGCGCTTGGCGTACTTCGCGAGGTGTCGATTCGACATCCCAAGATGGCTGTCGGCCTCCGTGAGCACGAGGGGGACTTTCCGCCGCACGGCCGCGATTCCGACGACGCCAGCCACGTAGCCGCCGCCGCCCAGCACGACATCGGGCTTGATCGTCTTCAGGAGCTTGCTCGCCCGCTTCGTGGCGCCGACGGCTTTGAGACCGGCCTTCGCGGCGGCGGTCGGGTCGTTGCGGTTGAACCCGCGGACATCGAGCTGCTCGAGCGGATATCCGGCTTCGGGCACCAGGGTGGTCTCCGCCCGGTCGCCGCCGATGAACTGAATGGTCGCGCCCTGCGCACGCAGGACGTCGGCAACCGCCAAGGCAGGGACGACGTGCCCGGCCGTGCCGCCCGCGGCAATGACGACGGAGAGACTCAACGGCCGGCAGTGCGGCTGGGCGCCGAGGCGAGCGCGGCGCGCTCACGTGACGTGATCTTGCCGTCGGGCATCAGCACGCGCCCGTCCGGGAGCGCGATCGGCGACTTCGGACGGCCGATACGACCGTTCGGGAGACGTACGGTTCCATCCGACAAGATTTCCATGTTTGCGACGCGCTCGACGACGACGGGGGCCACGCCACGTCCGCCGGTGCGCGACGGCGACACCGTGGGCGAGCGCCTGGGCGAAGCATCGGGCCGGGGCGCGGGCGCCAGCGGGCGCTGATCCACGACGCGCAGCTCGCCGGAGTCGGGCTCCAGGGCCGTCACGGGTGCCGGGGCGGCCGGGCGGGCAGTGCGAGGCTCGGGCTGAGGCAGCACGAGCGGCACCGTCGGGGTGGCACTGCGGCGATCAACATCGATGAGGAGGCCGATCACCCCGAGCAGGATGAGCTGGCTCGTGGACCCAGCCGAGACCAGCGGCAGCGGCACGCCCGTCAGCGGCGCGATTCCGAGCACGACCCAGATGTTGAGGGCGGCTTGCCAGAGCACGATCGCCGACAGCCCGGTCGCGACGAGGCGGTCGTACGGGTCGTGGGTGGACCGAGCGATCCGCAGGCCGAGCGACACGATCACGACGTACAGCAGCATGATCACCGTCGCGCCGAGCAGCCCGATCTCTTCCATGATCACCGGCAAGATGAAGTCGGTCTGCGGCTCGGGGAGGATGTGCTTTTGGAGGCTTTCGCCGATTCCGTTGCCGAACAGGCCACCCTGTCCGATCGCCATGAGGCCGTTGGTGATCTGGAATCCCGAGTCGAAGCGATCGGCAAATGGGTGCAAGAAGACGGTGAACCGTTCGATGCGCTCCGGGGCGATGATGGTGAGCATTCCTGCGCCGCTTGCGGCGACGCCGACGAGTACGCCGAGCATGCGGGTTGGCACCCCGGCGATGAACAGGAGCGTCATGACGACCGCGCCGGTCACGAGGCCAGAGCCCAGGTCCTGGTGTGCGATCAGCGCCAGCGCCGCCCCGCACACCGCGAGCACCGGACGGAGGTCCTTCAAGGAGCGCGTCCGCCAGGGGTCGCGAGCGATCACCGCGGCCAGGTGCAGCACCAGCGCAGGCTTGAGGATCTCGGACGGCTGAATCGTGAACCCACCAAACGAAATCCAGCGCCGTGCCCCATTGATCGCAGGGGTGATGGGGGTCGGGATCATCACGAAGATCACGCCAGCGAAGCCGATCACCAGCAGCGCCATGCTGAAGCGGTGCGCCCAGATTAGGCCGCCGCGCCCGCCCCGGCCGCCACGTCCGAGGAACACCATCAGGCCAAGCCCGATCGCGCCGAAGCCCGCCGCCTTGGCGAAGTAGGCAAAGGCGCTGCCCGCGCTGGCACCATCGGCCGCGCTGAGCACCGAGAGGCATCCGATCACGACGATCGAAACGGTGGCCACGGTGAGGAGGTGCCTCGGTCGTACCGCCCCAGGCCTGATCACCGACGTCTGCTCCATCACGCGCTGCTTCGCCGCGCGCGGGCCGAGTCCTCCGTCCGGGTGCCAGCCCGGCACGCAGACTCAGCGGATAGCGACCGATTGGTCGTAGAGCACGAAGCCGATGGTCGCGAAGACCGATGCGACGATCCAGAAACGCAGGATGATCTTCGTCTCCGACCACGCCTTCATCTCGAAGTGGTGATGGATCGGCGCCATGAGGAACACGCGCCGCCCGAAGGTCTGGAACGAGAAGACCTGAATGATCACCGAGAGCGCCTCGATCACGAAGACGCCGCCGAGCACGACGAGGAGCAACTCGGTCTGGGTCATCACGGCGAGCCCCGCGAGCGCGCCGCCGATGCCGAGTGAGCCGGTGTCGCCCATGAAGACCGTGGCAGGGAACGCGTTGAACCACAGGAACCCGACGCACGCACCGGCCAGGCAGGCCGACAGCAGCGCGAGATCCTGCTGACCACCGACGCCGGCACAGATCGCGGTGAACGCGAGCGCGACAATCGCCGTTGACCCGGCGGCGAGACCGTCGAGGCCATCGGTGAGGTTCACCGCATTGGTGGTGCCGGCGACCACGAGGTAGATGAGCACGAGGTACGGCAGGTTGTGGAAGGCGCCGAGGTCGAGCTGGTAGTCCACGACGCGCAGGCGCAGCACGGCAGGTAGCTCGGCATATCGGGTCGCAATGACCCACAGCGCGATCGAGACGGCCAGCAGGCTCAGCAGCTTGGTGCGTCCCCGCAGACCGAGCGACCGACGTTTGACGAGCTTGACGTAGTCGTCGGAGAAGCCGATCAGGCCGCACCCGATGGCGGTGGCCCAGGCGCCGATGCCGCGCCAGTCGTCGGTCGACAGCACCAGGAACGGGACCGACATCGCGAGCAGGATCACAACACCGCCCATCGTCGGCGTCCCGGCCTTGACGTGATGCCCGGCCGGCCCTTCCGCGCGGATGTGCTGCCCGAAGGACCGCTCCCGCAGGAACTCGATGAACCGCGGAGACAAGAACACGCAGAACAGCAGCGCCGCGGCGCCGCCGATCATGAGCTCGACCATGTTCATCTAGCCCTCGCTCTCGTTCTGGAGGGCTTCGACGACGACTTCGAGGCCGACACCCCGGGAGCCCTTCACGAGCACCGCGTCGCCGGACTGGATCGACGAGGGGAGCGTGAGCGCCGCTTCGGTGGCATCAGCAAAGCGCAGCACGGGCCCATTGAATCGTTCAGCCGCGGATGCCGCGCGGGGCCCAACGGTGGCCAGCAGACCCACGCCTGCACCCGCCGCGAGGTCACCGAGTTCCGCATGGTGCGCGTCCTCATCGGGGCCGAGTTCGAGCATGTCGCCGAGGACGGCAACACGCCGCGGCGCATCGCGCCGCGAAAGATCAGAGAGCGCGGCACGCATCGACATCGGGTTGGCGTTGTAGCAGTCATCGATGATCGTGCTCCCTGCGACCCCATGGTGCTCGGCGCCGCGGCCAGCGCCCGGGAGCGCTTCGAGCGGACCGACTGGCTCCAGGCCCGCCGCACGCACTGCGGCCAGTGCTGCCGCGGCATCGAGCTGTACATGGGAGGAGAGATCGGCGATGCCGAGCGACGGTGGAAGGGCGTCAACGGTGCTGTCGCCGCCTGGGCCGAACGTGACCGAACGCACACCATGCTGGCCGTGTGGCGCCAGCAACGGCTCGTCGACCGGCCGGATCGCCGTGCCGTGCTGCGGGAGGAAATCCAGCAGCGAACCCTTCTCGGCCGCAATCGCTTCGATCGATCCCAGGTGCTCCAGGTGCGCCGGCCCGACGTTGACCACGATGCCGATCTCCGGCTCCGCAATCCGCGCCAGCTCACCGATCTGGCCAGCTGCGCGCATCGCCATCTCCAGCACGAGGAGGCGGGTGCCCGCTGGGGCGGCGAGCACGGTGAGCGGCAGACCGATCTCCGTGTTGAAGTTCGCGACCGTGGCGTGCGTGGGGACGACCGTCCGCCCCATGGCCGCGACCAGCTCCTTCGTGGTCGTCTTGCCCGTGGAGCCGGTGATCCCGATCACGGTCGCGCCAGCGGCGCCCAGTTCGCGACGCCAGGCGGTCGCGAGCGACTGAAGGGCCTGGAGAGGATCGTCGGCGGCGAGAACGGCGCCGGGGATCGACCCGGCCGCCGCGACCGCGTGCTCGGTGCGTACCAGGACACCCCAGGCGCCCTTCATGAGCGCCTGCGGCGCGAACTTGCCGCCATCGACGTTGGCACCAGGCAACCCGAAGAACAGCACCCCGGGGGTGATCTCACCGGTGCCGATCACGGCGTGCGTGGGCCCCGGACGGGACGTGTCCTGCGCGCGCGGCGGCGCCTGCACGAGCCGCGCACCGGCAGCCTCCGCGACCCGCTCGGCCGTCCAAGCGATCATCGGTGCACCGATCCGCCGGCCAGCAATTCACGGGCAACCTGCGCGTCGTCGAACGGGTGCGTGACCCCGGCGATCGTCTGCCCCTGCTCGTGGCCTTTGCCGGCGATCACGACCACGTCGCCGGGAGCGGCCGCGCCGAACGCGTGGGCGATGGCTTCACGGCGATCAACGATCGCGGTCACCGGCCGGTCGTCGATCCCAGCGAGGATGTCGTCGAGGATCGCCTGCGGGTCCTCGCTGCGCGGGTTGTCGCTCGTGGCGATGACCACGTCGGCGCCGTCGGCCACGGCCTTGCCCATCTCGGGACGCTTGCCGCGGTCGCGGTCGCCGCCGCAGCCGAACACGCAAAGGACGCGGCCGCCCGTCAGCCCGCGAGCGGCCGCCAGCACCCGGACGAGCGCGTCGGGCGTGTGGGCGTAGTCGACGTACACGGCGAAGGGCTGCCCGGCATCGATCGTTTCCATGCGGCCCGGCGCGACCGGCGCGTTCGGCAGCCACCCCGCTGCGTCGCCGAGATCGAGGCCGAGCTGCACGGCTAGGCCGAGGGCCGTGAGGGCGTTGCGCACATTGAACGGGCCAGGCAGCGGCACACGCGTGGGGATGCCGTCGACCTTGAAGGTGGTGCCGCTGGCGTCGGCAACGAGGTCGGTCGCGCGGATCCCACCGTCACGCTGGACGGTGTTGATCGAGACGGTCATCGCCTGCGGGAACTCGTGGGCGAGCCGGGCGCCGAACTCGTCGTCGAGGTCGACGACGGCGCGGTGCGGTGCCTCCGCGATGAGGAGCCGCTTGGCCTCGAAGTACTCCTCCATCGACGGGTGGAAGTCGAGGTGGTCACGCGAAAGGTTGGTGAAGGCCACGGCGTCCCAGTGGATCGCGTCGGCGCGATGCAGGCTCATGGCGTGGCTGCTGACTTCCATCACGCAGGCGACGTCGCCCGCGGCGAGCATGGCCGCGAACTGCGCCTGGAGATCCGGCGCTTCGGGCGTCGTGCGGCCTCCCTCCTGGCGCACGCCGCCGACGATCTGCTCCACGGTGCCGATCAGGCCGGTCTGCTGGCCGGACGCCTGCAGCAGGTGCCGGAGCAGGTAGGCCGAGGTCGTCTTGCCGTTCGTGCCGGTGATGCCGGCGACGGAGAGCCGGCTGGTCGGGTCGCCAGCCAGGCGCGCGGACGCCAGTGCAGTGGCGACCCGGGCGTCAGGAACGACGACCTGCGGTACGGGCAGGTCCAGCCGTCGCTCAACGAGCAGCGCGGCCGCTCCGCGCTCGACCGCCCCGGGCGCGTGGTCATGCCCGTCGACCGTGAACCCAGGGATCGCACAGAAGAGATCGCCGGGCGTGACGGCGCGCGAGTCGATCCGGGCCGCGCCGAGCGGCGTGGTGCCGTCGCCGTGGAGGGTCCCGAGATCGGCGAGGTCGAAGAGAGTCGCCATCGGGCACATTCCAGCAGGCGAGGTGGACCGCTGCAGGCGCCTGCGCGTTTCCCCCGCTCCCGCAGGCTTAGTTCGGGGCGACACCCAAGTAGTTGAGCGTCCAGCGGGTGAGGTTCTTGAAGGCGGGACCGGCGACCTCGGCTCCGTAATAGGCCTCTTTGCTGGGCTCGTCGACGATGATCGCGACGACGATCTTCGGGCGGTCGGCCGGGGCCATGCCCACGATCGAGCCGGTGTACAGGCCCTGCGTGTACTCGTTGTCGCCCGGGGCGACCTTCTGCGCGGTGCCGGTCTTGCTGGCGATCTCGTAGCCCTTGATCGCGGCGCCGGTGGCGGTGCCGCCGACCTCGGTCGTCTTCTGGAGCATGGCGCGCATCTCGCTCGCCGTCCGGGAACTCACGACCCGCTGCCCTTTGGAACGCGGCTGGGTCTGGCCGTTGACGCCGTCGACGAGGGTCGGCTCGTGATAGATGCCGTCGTTCGCGAAGGTCGAATAGCCGGCGACGAGCTGAAGCGGCGTGACGAGTTCACCCTGGCCGATCGGCAAGTTGCCGATCGACGCGCCTGAGTAGTCGCTCACGTCGAGGAGCTTGCCGCGCTCCTCGCGCTCGAGCTCGACGCCGGTCGGACGGCCGAACCCGAACTTGCGGATCCACTGGTCGAAGCGAGTCTTGCCCAGGCGCTGAGCGATCATGACCGTGCCGACGTTGCTGGACTGGGACAGGATGTCGCCGGTCGTCGCGGTGATCGTGCCGCGCGCATGCGACTCCTTGATCACGCGGTCGGCAACCTGAATCTGCGGCGGCAGCGTGAAACTCGTCACCGGCGTGACTTCGTTCTCCTCGAGGGCGCCGGCGACCGTGAACGGCTTGAACGTCGAGCCAGGCTCGTAGGTGAAGTTGGTGCCCTGCACGATCCGCGCGCTTCCGGGGGCACTTTCCACGTCGTTCGCGTCGACCTTCGGCCAGTTGGCCATCGCGAGCACCTTGCCGGTAGAGGGCTGCATCACGATCGCGGTCGCGGATTTCGCGCCGAACCGCTGGCCGGCCGTCGCGAGTTCCTCTTCGGCGCGTGCCTGGATGCGCGCGTCGATCGTGAGTTTGACGCTCTTGCCCGGCACCGTCTGCTTCTCGTCCTTGATGTAGACGACCTTCTCGCCGCCGCGGCCGCGCACGAGGAGGCGCTTGCCATCCTTGCCGCGCAGCGCCGTCTCGAGCGACTGCTCGATGCCGGAGAGGCCTTGGCCGTCGACACCAGAGAAGCCGATGAGCTGCGAGCCGACCGTGGCCTGCGGGTATTGGCGGCGGGTACGCGGCCAGGTGTCGACGCCCTCAATCGCGAGCGCTCGCACCTGGCGACCCTGCGCCTCGGAGACGAGGCGATCGAGGATTACGTAGCCGCTGCCATCGGTGAGCTTCTTGTAGAGGTCGGCCTCGGGCAGCTCGAGGATGGCCGCGAGTTTGGCCGCCGTCCCAGCGGCGTCCTTGATCAACCGCGGATTTGCGGTCACGTCAGCGGCCGACTCCGAGATCGCCAGGACGATGCCATTGCGATCGGTGATCTGGCCGCGCGGGGCTGCGATCGTGACCGGCTGGCGACCCTCGTCGAGCTTGGCCTTCAGGGGCTGGGCCTCGACGGTCGTGAGCTGCGCGGCGCGCAGCCACGCGACGCCGAACACGAGCAGGACCACCAGCCCGAGGATGCGCAGTCGGCGCTCCTGGGTCACTGGGCGGTGCCACTGTCGGCGATGGTCGCCGGCGCGCTCGTGGAAGGCGGCGTCTGCGCTGCGGCTGCAGTTGCGGCTGCGGCGGCCTGAGCAGCCGTCGGCGCGACCGGCGCCGTCTTCAACACCCGCGCAGCCTTGGCGGCGAGGGCCGTACGATCGCCGCGCGAGAGGTAGCGCACGTCTTCGACGCTGGGCTCGACCAGCCCTGACGCCGTCGCCGCGTCGTCGACGCGCGACGCGCTGACGAGCCGGCCAATGCCCTCCTTGAGGGCGATGTTCTTTTGCTGAAGCGTCGTGATCTTGCCGAGATCCGCGCCACGCTGCTCGCTGATCTGCGTCATTCCGATCTGCAGCGCAACGACGGCGCCGACCGTGACGACAAGCAGCACGAACGCCGCGACCAAGATGGCAGGGTTACTCAGGCGGCGATCTTTGCGAGCAGGCTCACCGATTGCGCCGCCGGGGAGCGTCGTGAGGATCGGGCGCTGCGGCGTCGGCGCCGGACGCGGGGCCACGAACGCCGGCTCGGAGAGGGCTGCGGCGAGCGCCGCAGCCTGCCCCACGCCGTACGGCGCCGCCGGACGAGTCGCCGGGGCCACGCGCGCCTGCGGCTGGGGCTGGGACTGACGGCTAGGGGCGCCAATGCCGGCACGCGACTGCGGGGCCATGCCTCGCGCCGGCGCGGCCGGACGAGCGGACGGCGCCGTGCGCTGCCCGGGCGCGTAGGGCCCCGGCGACGCCGGCGACGCCGGCGGATGCTGCTGCGGCGCGGCGGGACGCGGCGACGTCATCCGCTGCTGCGGTGCGGGTGCCTCGACCGCCGTCGACGCCGGACCGGCAAGCGGTGGACGGACAATGCCGGCAGCGGCGCCACTGACGCGGCGATTGATCCGGAGATTCGCCTCGCGGCGGGCGAGATCACGCTGGAGCGAACGACGCTGGACCCCAGCAGCGCCAACGGGACGTGCAGCGGTCGGCCGGCGTGGCTGGGGCGATCGACCGGAGACCGGGACGCCGTTGCCACTGCCGACGCCAGGCGTCGTCTCGCGAAGCGCGCTCATCGCGTCTCCTTCAGTTTGCGGGCCACTCGGAGCTTGGCCGAGCGGGAACGGGGGTTGTCTTCGGCCTCGGCCTCGCTGGCCATGACGACACCGGAGCTGAGCAGCGCGGCCTCGGGCTCGCCGCCGCAGCGGCACTCCGGAAGCTCCGGCGGGCAGACACAGTCCTTGGCTAGCGGCGCGAAGAACTTCTTCACGCGGCGGTCTTCCAGCGAGTGGAAGCTGATCGCTGCCAGCCGACCGCCGACTTTCAAGATCCGCCACGCGGGCGGCAGCGCCGCATCGACCTGGTCGAGCTCGCCGTTGACCACGATGCGCAGCGCCTGGAAGACGCGCTTCGCCGGATGCCCGCCCGTCAGGCGCGCATGAATGGGGATGGCTGCTTCGATCACTGCGACGAGTTCGCCGGTCGTGGTGATCGGGTGTTCCTGGCGGGCGCGGTCGATGGCCGCGGCGATCTGACCGGCGTTGCGTTCCTCGCCGAGTCGCTTGAAAGCCTGCGCCAAGTCGCGTCGCTCCCAGTCGGCGATGACGACAGCGGCACTGAGCGGCTGCTCAGGATCCATGCGCATGTCGAGCGGAGCGTCGCGCGAGTAGGAGAAGCCACGGTGATTGTCGTCGATCTGAGGGGAACTGAGGCCGAAGTCGAAGAGAATTCCGTCGGCGCGCACTCCTTCGCCTTCGAGGGTGCGGAGTCCTGCCGCAAAGTCGGCGGCTACGAACCTTGTCGAGCACGCCACTTCCGCCGCAAACGCGTCGAAACGCGCACGAGCTTCTGGATCACGGTCGATTGTGATGAGCGTGCCCTTGGCGCCGATCCGCTCAGCGATCGCGCGCGAGTGCCCGCCTGCACCGAACGTGGCGTCGATCACGAGGTCGCCGGGCTCCGGACCCAGCAAGCGCAGGGTCTCCTCCAGGAGCACAGGGACGTGGACCGTCATCACGCGCTCGGCGGGGTCGGTGGGAGGTTGTGGGGAGCGTTCGCCGTGAAGAGGCTGACCTCCGCGGCCAGGCTCGCATCGTGCTGCTCCCAGCGGGCCTTGTCCCACAGCTCCAGGCAGCGCCCGACGCCAATCAGCATGACGTCCTTCTCCAGGCCGCCATGCCCCCGCAGTCGCTCCGTCATGCCCACGCGACCGACCTTGTCGAGCATCGTGTCGAACGCCGAACCCTGCATCAGGCGCAGCATCTGCCGCATCTGCGGCGAGGTCGTCCCAAGGTTCTTCGTCGACTCCTCGACGTGCGCCTCGTACTCCTCCGGTCGCCACAGCTCGACGCACGGGTCGATGCCCATCACGACGACGACGCCATCCGCGAAGTCCTCGCGAAAGCGAGCCGGGACCGTCAGCCGGTGCTTGGCATCAAGCGTGTGCTGGTAGGTGCCGCGGAACGCCATGAAAAGAAGAAGAGCCGGAGAGGAGGGGTGGGAGGAGCCCCTCCACTCCGGCTCGCGGTGCTCACCTTATCCCACTTTCTCCCACCCGACAATCAAAAGCTCCCACCTGGACCTTCGTACGACCCAGACATGCCGGTAGGGGCTCGATTTAGCAGGCCTTTCGGCACCATGAAATCGAGCTTGCAGGACCGCCTCCCAGCGGCGACGCGCCTCGGGAGTTCCCCATCCCCAAGGCCGTTCCTCCCCAACGACCCCCACTACACGGGATCGTGCAAACAAAAAGCGCCCCAAGTGGGGCGCAGTGGGAGGCCCCGGTGGGACCCAGTGGGACAACGAGACCAACCAAGCGGCAAAACCCCGCCCAGCCGCAGCTAACTCTGGCGCTGCGCGTCCTTCAAACCCGCACGCGTCAACCGCAACCCCGTCCGAACGATCCGATCAAGCTCATCGTCATCGACCGCCATATGCGGCAACCGAATATTGATCGACGCCAGCCCATACGTCGCCGCCCAACACCACCGCACCACATGCCCCGGATCCAAATCGGACCCAGCCTCCTTCGTCAACTCGGTCACCAACTCCACGATCTGATCCAGATTCGCCTTCTGCTCAGCAAACATCTCCTGCACCAACGGATCCTCAGCCACCGCGTCATCGAGCGACGTCAACGCCATCAACGTCGCCACACCACGCCGCTCCATGTAAAAGCGCATGTACCCCTCCAGCAACGACATCACCCGCTCCCACGGCGACGCCGCCTCCCGCGTAATCCCCGGAACGATGTACTCCTCCCGCAGCACCTTGTTCCCATACGCATGCACCGCCACGAACATCGCGTACTTGTTCGCGAAACTCAGATACAGCTGCCCGACACTCGTCCCCGCCTCCTCAGCGACCTGCTTCACCGTCGTCGCCTCATAGCCATTACGCAGGAAGCAGCGCAGCGCAGCCTGCACCAGCTCCTCCCTACTGGGATGTTCACCGCGAGGACGACCGGTCACACACCAACTCTGCCACGTTTCCAGCCACCCGTCGCAACACCGACTTCTGGAACGCCATTCTGAAACTCCCCCTGCAGCCCCATACGCTCCCCCGCGCACGGCCCGCCCGCCGTGCACACGGGCGCCGACTGTGGTCCCAGGTCGGCCGCGTCACACGGGGGAGGCACGCCACCACCCCCGCAAGCAAGCCCGCCAGGGGTCGTCCCACCGGACGACCCCTCGGGGCTGGCTTGTGGCGGGCTCTCGCTTGCATCTTCGTCCTGCCAGAGCCGGCCATGGCCAGAGGCCTGAGACCGGCTCAGGCAGAACGAATCTGCGGCGCGATAGCCTCGCCACAAGCCAGCCCTTCGGGCTGAGCGAACCCCAGTTAGCGCTTGCCGTCGTCGTACCAGCCGGCCATGGCCAGAGGCCTGAGACCGGCTCAGGCAGAACGAATCTGCGGCGCGATAGCCTCGCCACAAGCCAGCCCTTCGGGCTGAGCGAACCCACATTGCGCTTGCCTTGGCCGCCGGAGGGGCGTCAGCCGACCCCTCCCGCCACCAGCGACGCCGCCAGCACACAGAGCGCGGCCGGGACCAGCAGCAACGCCGAGACCAACTGCACCCGGGGCGCAGCCCGAGCCGCATGCTCCATGGCACGCCTCGCACGCGCATGCCGCGCACCCGACGCCAGCGCCCGAAGCGGCGCCGACGCCGGCGTACCGTGCACCCGCGAGCGCTCGAGAATCGCCACCGCCGCCTCCAAATCCGGCGACGGGAACTCCCGAAGGAGCCTCGCGAGCGTCGGCTCGACCGCCGACCCCCGCCCGAGCTCCGCCGCCGCCCGCGCAAACCCCGCCGACGTCTCGCCCACCGTCCAACGCCCCGCATGCTCCAGCGCCGCACGAATCGGCAACCCACACCCGAGCGCAACCGCCAGCAAATCCAACAACTCCGGCCCCTCATCGCGAAGACGCCTCGCCCGAACCCGCGCCGACTGCCGCAGCAACACCACCGGCAGCGCCCGCCCGGCTGCCCCTCCGGCACCAGCGACCGCCAACGCAACCGCTGGCGAAACCACGAACAGGCCAGCCGCCCCACCCCACACCGCGCCAAGCACGCCGCCGACTCGCGCCCGCACCGCAAGCGCGTTCGCGTCCGGTACCGCCGTGCGACCCGCAGCATCGAGCAACGCCTCCAACCGCTCATCCGTGCCCAGCACTGCCGCCCAACGCGGCCGCTGCCGCTGCCGAACGCGACCGCCGACGGACCCGGCCCGCTCGCCCACCGCCCCGCGCCGCCTCGCGAACGCATGCCGGTCGCGCTTGCCGCCGGGTCCGCCGACGCGCGGCCACCTCGCCAACTCCAGCAACGCCGCACCTGCCGCCAGCGAAGCCAGCACTGCGGCCACCATCGAACCGCTCATCGTCTGCCGCCCACGATCGCTCGGGCCGCGACGATCGCCGCACCCTCCAGCAAGAACCCAACCACCAGCAACGCCAACGCCACCGGGTTCCGCGCGATCGTGCTCACGAAGCTGCCACTCGCCGCCTCGGCCCCCAGCAACGCCAGGACGGGAAGCGCCGCCACGACCCGCACCGTGGCGCGGGCCTGCGCCGTCGCCGCAAACCGCTCCTCGTCGATCCGCAGCGCAGCCTCCCCATCGGCGGCCAACCGGTCAAGCTCACTCGCCAGCGTGCCACCGGTCTCCAGATGCATCGCGACCGTGCCGCTGAGCAACCGCAACCCTGCATCACCCCGTTCGGCGAGCTGCTCCAGCGCCGTGCCGAGCGGCATCCCCAGATACACGGCCTTCGCCAGCCCTCCCAGCTCGCGGCGCAGCGTCTCGGGAACGGCGCGGTCATCGGCGACCGCCGCCAGCGCCCCGCGCACCGAAGACCCTCCGCGCATGGCGTCCGCGAGCGCGCGAGCCAGCGCCGGCATCGCACGTTCCCGGAGCCGCCGCTGACGCAGAAGTCCATGCCGACGACGCAGAACGGACCCGCCCACCGCCACCGCTCCCAGCAGCGCCGCCACCTGCGCGCCCGCCACGATCAGCCCAACCGACGCCGCGACGGCAGCCGCGATGCCATGAGCCACCGCCGGTTGGCGGGTCGCGCCAGCAACTCGCCCAGGTCCTCGCACCAGAGCCAGGCGCCCCAGGCCGCCATCCCGGTCAGGCACCGTGTCGAGACGGCCCGACCCCGCCGCCTGATCAAGCGCAGCGACCATCATCGCCACCGCCCCAGCCGCACCCGCAGCGGCAACCACCGCACCGCTCACGCCCCAGCCTCGTCGCGCGCGTCGCGCCACACGGTGCGCAGCGCCCCGCCGGCCGGATCGACCTCCGCGATCTCGGCCAAGAAGCGCCCGCCATCAACGCCGCGGCGCTGCTGTACGACCAACTCAACGCTGCCCCGCACCAGCGCGGAGATCGCCGCCAGCGGCAGGTCCGCGTCAGCCAACATCGCGAGCAGTTCCAGCCGGCGCAGCGCCTCCGCCGCCGACCCGGCATGGATCGTGGAGAGTCCGCCGGCGTGACCACTGGAGAGTGCGATCAGCAGGTCGAGCGCTTCCCCACCGCGGACCTCGCCGACCACGATCCGATCCGGTCGCATGCGCATGGCGTTGCGCACCAGTGCCCGAACCGGGACCGCACCTTCCCCTTCGAGGTTCGGTGGCCTGGCCTCCAACCGCACCACGTGGGGCTGACGCAGCGACAACTCCGCCGCATCCTCGATCGTGATGATCCGCTCGTGCGGCGCGATGGCTTCCGACAGCGCCCCAAGCACCGTGGTCTTCCCGCTGCCGGTCGCGCCGCAGACCAAGATCGTGCGACGCGACGCCACGGCCTCGCGCAGGAGATCGGCGGCCTGCCGGTCCCAGCTCCCCGCGGCGACGAGTTCGTCGATCGACCGGCCACCCGGGCGGAACCGACGGATCGTGAGCGCCGTCCCGTCAACGGCGAGCGGTGGGATCGCGATGTTCACGCGCGACCCATCCGGCAGGCGCGCGTCGCAGAGCGGCTGCGTCGCATCGACCCGACGCCCCAGCGGCGACAGGATCCGGTCGATGATCTCGCGGAGCATCGCCTCGCTCGCAAACCGCTCGTCGGTCACTTCGACGCGGCCGCCGCGCTCGACCCAGATTGGCGCGCAGCCCACGACCATCACCTCGTCGACGGTCTCGTCGTCCAGGAGAGATTCCAGCGGCCCGAGGCCCGTCGCGCGTCGCATCACCGACCGAACCAGCGCCACCCGCGTTCGCTCGTGGAGCAGCCCCGCTTCGCGATCCACCACGGCGGCGACCTGGCCGTCGATACCGCCACCGCCCCCTGGCGCAGAGTCGTCGAGCAGGATCCGGTGGAGGTGATCGACGAGCCGCCCAGCGGGCCCATCGCCGCCGCCGGAGTCCAGTGTCGTCGGACCGTCGAGCACGGCGTGCGTCGCGCCTGGCCTGGAGGTATTCGAAATCGCCATCTCCTAGGTAGAGGCGCTGGGGACCAAAAGTTCGCCCCCCTCGACCGCGAACGTGGCGCCTCGCCACTCCCCACGAAACGCAACGAGCCCGGCACTGCCGGGCTCGTTGCGGTCACCTATTCGTGACCGGATTCTCTAGGTCGTCCGGGCTCAGCCGCTCGGCACGTAGTCCGGAGTCGGGCTGTCGACGCGTCCGCCGTTGACCCAGCCGATCGGGGCAATCGGCAGCGGACCGGCGACCTCGAAGGGCGACCATGCGTTCTCGAATGGGTAGTAGCGGCTGCAGGTGCGTGACTTCCAGTCCGGGAGGCACGGGTTGAACGGGTTCACCATGTAGCCGATGTAGTTGTTGGCGTAGACCGCCGACCGCGTCAGCTCCTGAACGTTGTTCCAGCCATCCTGGTCCTGGTCGTCGAGGCCGTCGATGAGGCCGTCGCCGTCGGTGTCGGGATCGGTCGGGTCCGGGTTGTCGAACGGGCGATCGGTGTACACGACTTCGCCGTAGAAGTCGCCGTAGGCCTTCCACCACTCCTGCGTCATCCGGTTGTTGAACTCGTGCACGTTGGCAAGACCGTCGCCGTCGAAGTCGCGCTCGTCGTCCGACAGGTAGCCGGTGCCGGTGCGGGCGTCGATCGGGCCACCATCGGTTGCGGCGTCGAGATCGAGGCCGTAAAGGTCAGGCACCGGAGCGAGCACGAGGCCGCCGGTGTACTGCGTGCCGTCGCTGTAGTTCAGCGGGAACGGACGGTTCGCAGCCTGCCAGAGCTTGTGCTCCTGCCAGAGGCGGAGGCCATCGCCGTCGAAGTCAGCGTTCGCGTCGACCTTGTCGAGCGGGTTCGGCCACGGCCGCTTGCCTGGGTACGGGAGCGCCACGCCGTTGAGGTCGAGGGCCGACTGGAACTCGTAGCTGTCCCACATGCCGTCGCCGTCGGAGTCGGCGTTGCAGACGTTCATCTTGTACTGGAGCTCGATGGCATCCGAGAGGCCGTCGTTGTCGTCGTCGGCGTCGACGTCGTCGGCGATGGTGTCTTTGTCGCAGTCCGTCGTGGAGAGGCCGCCGGGCTGAGGAAGGATCAGCGGCGACTTGGCCGCGGCGGAGAAGTCGCTCGTTGCTCGGGCCGACACGACGCGCACCTGATACCGGGTCGACTTTGCGAGGCCGGCGGCGATGTCGAGGTCGTCGATCAGGCGCTGCGGGACCTTCAGGGTCAGGCGCGTCGCGGTCGCGGTGAGGGTCGGGATGAAGATGAACTTGCCGCCGGATGCCTTGCGGAAGATGACGGTGTTCACCCCCACACCGACTTTGAAGTTCTTGCCCTTGATGACCATGATGTCGTTGAGCGACGCCGAGGTCGGCAGAACGCTCGTGACGGTCGGCAGGGTGCTGCGCCGCTTCTTCTTCCTGGCGTCGGCGTCCGGCGCCAGCGCCCCGAAGGAGAGCAGGGCCGCGAGCATCGCGGCCAGGGTCACGCGCAGCGGCGCTGGTAGAACGAGGGCTCTCATGGGCCTTGGATCGGCGCCCCGTGGCGGAACTGTAGGCCGCCGTGGACGGCCTGCGTGCTCGGGCGCGCCGAGACGCACCACTTCATAGCTGCGTCACCGGCTCGGGTGACGCGTCCCCTGCACTTCGGCCATCTCATGGGTCGGGAACCAACCGATCCTTGTCCCAAGCGGCCCGCGGCAGGAGGCGAAGCGCCCCGCCCCCGTCCTGAGCGGCGGCCAGCCGCAGCGCGGCCTCACGAGGCACCCGAACCGTCGCTGAGATCTGAGGAGCGCCGTCCTGTGCGGGCTCCTGTGCCTCGCGAACCTCGAGCACTTCCACCGACTCCGCCACGACACTCGTGCGCTGTGAGCCGTCCGCGCGGGCGGCGGTCTGAACGACGTCGACCCGCGAGTTGCTGCGCACGAGCCGTACCGAGCCGACGGCGACCAGTTCCAACACGCGGTCGCCGCTGGCCAGCGCGTCGTTGGCCTGGGCCGTCGTCGATCGGAGCACCGAGGCGATCAGCGGCGTTCCCTGGTCGAGTGCTACCGCTGTGCGCAGGCCGACCGCCTCGTCGGCCGCGCCGACCGTGCGAGGCGAAACCCAGCGCAGCGGCATCCGGCGATAGGCGAGGTCTTCGGGCCTGAGGGTGTGGTCGCCGGGGACGTCGCGAGCGATCACCACCACCCGCACGATCGTGCCGATCTGCGCGGCGAGCTGCGCTTCGCGCTCAGCGACGCCACGAACCGCCACAAGGCCAAGCGCCAAGGCAAGCGCGCCGAACGCTGCGGCCCGGCGCAGTGGTGCGCGGTGCGCGGTGCTCACGCCGCCAGCCTGGGCTCGAACGGCACCGTCGAGAGGCCCGACACCTCGACGCGCGAGCGCCTCGAGTCGGTGGACGTGACTTCGATCGGGCCGTCGACGAGCCGATAGCCGACACCCCACACGTTCACCACGAAGCGCCCACCGTCGGCGCAGAGCTTCTGTCGCAGCCGGCAGGCGTGGGAGTCGAGCGTCCGCGTACGACTCGACGCTCGAAAGCCCCAGATGCTGCGCAGCAGCTCCTCCTTGGAGAACACCCGCGTGGGCTCGGTCGCCAGGACTTGAAGCAGCGCGTATTCCTTCTGCGACAGCTCAACGCCGCTCTCTCCGAGGGTGACGGTTCGCGAGACGGGATCCAGGGCGAGCGGACCGACCCGCACCAGCCCCTCTCGCCTGCGCCCTTGGCTGCGCCGAAGCACCGCGCGCGTGCGGGCGAGCAGCTCCGGGTAATGCAGCGGCAGCGTGAGGACATCGTCGGCACCACGCTCGAGCGCTCGGACGCGCTCCAGCGGGTCCGGCCGATCGGTGAGCGCGATCAGCGGCGTGGACGGATCCACACGCGACGTGATGCGATCGGCGCCGCGCAGCGCCATGAGCACATCGAGGCCCGGGCGGTCTGGCAACGCCGTGTCGACGACCACGACATCCGGAAAGATTCGTTCGAGCGATCGGATCGCGAGGGCGGCGTGATCGGCGTCCACGACCTCGAAGCCGTCGGCGGTGAGTTGGTCTCCCAGGAACGCGCTGCGGGGCGCGTCAGCGGAGACGAGAAGGACGGTGGCCGTGGTTTCGATGCTCATATCTATGAAGAGGCTTTGACGAGCCAAAATTCGCCCCCCTAGTGCTTCGAATCGCCACGGCCGGCCCGTAGAATGGGGCCATCTTCCGCAGAGTTGGCGCGTATCCACTCGCCCCGTCGCGCACGGGACCTTGCGCACGCCCAGGTGCACGGCTACTGGCCGATCACCCGTACGATGGCCTTCGCTGACCCCTCCTCCAGACCTCCGGGAACTGCAACATCCGCTGCATCGATGTCCCGCATGCAGGACTTCGGGATAGATTGCCGACGCTGATGAATGTGCGCAGAGGGACCTACCACTCAGGCGAGGATTTCGTCCTCGAATACGGCGACCTTCGGTTCACCTTCAACGAGCTCGACTTCGCGGAACGCTGCGAACAGGCCGCGTTGCGGCTGGGCTTCGTCTGCGGGCGACTCGAAGATGCCGAGCTCGACGATCTCGTGAATCTTGCTGTCAACGGCGAGATCGACAACCCGTCCTCTCGACTGGGCGAACACGTCAACGACTGCTGGACCGACCTCCACGGCCCCGCCGACCGGTCGCTCGTCCACTGGCTGCGCCGCCTCGTCTTCCGCGCCGCCTGGCTCGACCAGCGCGTCAAAGAGGGCGAACTCGACGTCCGCTTCGACGAACGCACCCACTCCTTCCAGTACGTCCAGCCCGGCGACGGCGCCGAGCCCGTCGAGCTCTCCCGCGAGCCCTCCTGGGGCCGCGTCGCTTACCTCGGCTGACCTGACGGACTCTCGCTTGCATCTTCCGTCCGCGGAGAGCCGACCCGTACGGATGTACTTGGTCAGCTCACCGCGAACGAAATCTGCGGCGCGATAGCCACGTCAGCCCAGCCGAGGCCTCGGCCTCACCCGCCCCACTTCAACGACGAAGGCCGCGCCAAAAGCGCGGCCTTCGCCGTTCTCAGGGCAAAGAAGAACGCCCAACCAGCGGATCGAAGTCAGAACGCGAGCAAACACGCCCTCGCCCGACTCACCCAGCGGCGCCCGGTTCGACCGCACGCAGCGCGCCCAGAGCCCGGACCTGTGTCGGAGACGAAGGCGCGGCGCCGATCGCTGCGAGGCGAGCGACAAGGCCCGCCCACGCCGTAGGCACCAGCCGGGGCCGGGGCGGTTGTCCCCGCGCGAGTCCGCGGCGGATTGTCCACTTCTCGCCGCCAGGCGATAAGTGGACCATCCGATCGTCGGCGCGGGGACAGCCGCCCCGGCCCCGGCGGAGACCAACCAACCAGCTAAAGGGCCTTAGAGCGAGCCTCAGCGATCGCCGCCGCACCTTCGTCCCCGACCAGCAGGTCCGGGCGAATGGTCGTGCTGCGAGCCAGGTCGAACCGAGCGCCGCTGGTGCGAGCCGGGTCGAGAGCGATCAACGTGGTTTCGCCGCCGACCGGGGCCGGTGCTGTGGCGATGATGGTGACTGAGCCGCTGTCGGTGAGGTTGCGGGCGTTGCTGAGCACGCGGCGGGCGATGTGCGGGACGAGTTCGCCGATCGAGTCGATCAGGACGATCGCGTCGATGCCGCGCTGTGCGAGGCGCTTGGCTTGGTCGACGGCGCGTTCGATGGCTTGCGTCTGTGCGTCGAGGGAGCCGCCGAGGAGGGCGGTCGCGGACGGCTCAACGCCGGTCTCTTTCCACGAGGCGAGTTCTTCGGGCCGGGCGCCGGCGAGCACGAGCTGCAGGTCGGTGCCTTCGATGGCCTTCAGTGCACCGGCGAGGAGGCGTAGGGCTTCCGTCTTGCCGGCGTGGGCGGGGCCGTGGAGCACGACGCGTGAGCCGCGACCGATCGGGGTGAGCCATTCGATCGCTTTGAGCGTGACGTCGTCGCCGCCGAGCTCGAAGCGTGCCGTCGGGTGTGTGCTGGGCTGCTCGTCGAAGCGCGTGGCTTCGCCGGCGACCTCTTCGGCGGACTTGCCGTTGATCGATTCGACGCGCACGAGCGACGCGAAGCGCTCGGAGCGGCGCGGCTTGCGGTACGGGCCGCCAACCTTGTCGCCGGTGACGAGTTCGCAGCGGCGAACCTGTGCGGCGGAGACGTACACGTCGTCGTCGGACTGCTCGGGGTGCTTGACTCGCACGAAGCCGGTGCCGTTGGCGAGGACTTCGACGACGCCTTCGATCTGGCGCTCTTCTTCGTCTTCGTCGCGCTCGTCGCGGTCGTCGCGACCACGGCTGCGTCCACCACGGCCACCACGGGCGCCGCGGCCGCCGCGCGGCTCGCGGTCCTCGCGGCTGTCGCGATCGTCGTCGTCGCGGTAGGTGCTGGTGTCGGTGTCGGTGTCGGCCGAGTCGAGCGTCGAACGACGGCTGCGACCGCGGGCGCGGCCACGCGGCTGGTCGTCGTCGTCCTCGTCTTTGCTCGCCGAAGCCGTCGGGGCGGCCGCGGCTGCCGGCGCATCACGGTCCTCGTCGTCGGCGGCGCGGCCACGGCCACGCCCACGGCCTCGACCACGGCCACGCGGCTCGTCGTCGTCGGACTTGGCGACGGGCTTGTCGGCCGGGGCACTCGCCGGCTCGGCCGGGGCGCCGCTGAGAAGGCGGTCGATGAGCTCAGCCTTGCGGAGCCGGCGGAATCCTTCGAGTCCGGTCTCGGCGGCGAGTTCGTGGAGGTCGGCGAGGGGGCTCGCCTCGAGCGCTTCGCGCTGCAACATGATGAAGACCTTTGGGTCGTTGGGGGTCGGTGGGCGTCCGGGCGGCGTAGATGTGGCAGCCGCCGGCGACCGAACTTCACCGTAGCGCAACATCCCCCTGCATGGGCGCCGTGGCGCGCGTCGGCCGGGGCCGCTCGCACGCCCTCACCGTCACCGAGTCGTTGCGCGCGTCGGCCGGGGCCGCCTGCGCGCCCTCACCGTCAGGGCGTGGTGCCGCCGGTGGCCTCTTCGCCGGAGCCGCGGACGGCCCCGCCGGACGAAGACTCACCGGGCGAGACGACCTGCGTGTCGTCGGCGGGCGCGGCCGTCCCAGACGACGGTTTGGATGACGTCGCGGAGCTGCCGCTCGTTCCGCTGCTCGTCGAGGTGGAACCCGAGCTGCCACTCGTGGTGGAGCCTGAGGAACCGCTCGATGACGAACTCGACGACGACCCGCTGGTCGTCGACGTCGCCTCGTCGCCGGAGGATTTGCTGCTCGAACTCGTCGCGGTCGACTTCTTCGGCGTGGTGGCCTTCGGGGTCGTGGACTCGACCTGCGCGGGCGTGGTGTCGTCGAGCCGAGAGGTCGGCGGGAGATCCGGATCCTGGTTGGCGGACTGCCAGGCGTAAGCGGCGAAGGCGAAGCCGGCGAACAGGAGCAGCAAAGCGAACATCCAGCCGATCCATCGCCATTTGGAGCCGCCGCCACCGCTTCCGACCGCTTCGTCGCCGTGGTCGAAGTCCGACACGGGCCTCGGCTCAGGGTCCACAAGGCCCGCGGCGACGGCATCAAAGGCCCTCGTCTCCCCCAGGTCGATCGGAGCATGCGGCGTGATCGGTGCGCTGGCAGCAGCGGCCGCAATCGGCGCGCCAGCCGCCGCGGCGGCGATGGTGTTCTCTTCGACCGGTGCGCCGGACGCCGCTGCGGCGTCGTGCTTGATCAGGTCAGGAGCACCCGGCGCCGGATCGACGGACCCCGCCGCGGCGACGCCCGCCGAGCCTGCGGCCCATTCCTTCTCGTCCTCGTCCCAGTCCAGTGCGTCGTCCCAACCAGCGAACGGGTCAGTCAGCGACGGGTCGGTACCCTCGGGCGCGCCAAGGTGAGCGGGCGCAGGCGGCACGCTGGCCGCCGGCGGCCCGGTGACGCGCGTCGGCTCTTCGGAGATCGCGCCCGCGCCGTCTTCCCATTGCCCGTCGGTGGGGCGTTCAACGGCCGGTGCACCGGTCTGGGCTGCCGGCGCCTGGAAAGCGCCATCCTCCTCGTCGTCGACGATGCCCCAGGCCATCTCGTCGCCGATGTCTTCGTCGTACGGGTCGCTCGTGGAGCGTGGAATCGAGCGCGGCCCGCTGACGACTCCGGGGTCGGCCTGGCCAGCGCCGGCTGCAGCGGCCGCGCCGGCTGCTCCGGCTGCTCCGGCGATGGCGCCGGCGGCAACGGCACCCGCGCCGGGCGCCGCGGTCGTCGAGCCGCTCGCGGTGCCACCGACGACCGCTTGCGTCCGCGCGGCCGCAGCGAGGCGTGCCGGCCCACTCACAGGCGGGAGCTGCCCGACCGAGCGCGAGGGCGACCGCACGGCCGATAGCGCCGCCGCAAACCGCGAGTCCTGATCGGCATGGGACGAGATCTCCTCAGCGAGCCCATCGGGCACCGGCTGCCCTTCGACACGGACAACCTCCGCGGTGAGCAGGCGCTCAGCGCGATCGTCGGCGAAGACGGTCGAAAGAGTCAACCCCTCAAGCTCGTCAGTGAGACGCAGCCGCGCGCGAGCGACCTGTACGCCGACCTCGCTGGCATCGATCCCGGCCACCTCGGCACAGTCGGCCTCCGGCAGACCCAGCTCGCGGAGCGCGAGCAGCTCCCGCTGGCGGCTCGGTAGCGCGAGCAGCGCAGCCAACGGTCCACCTTCAGCGGTGGGGCGACCGCGCCCGAGCGCCGCATAGGCGCCGTTGCGGGCCGTCGAAAGGACATAGAGCGCCGGTGATGAGTTGCGCGCGCCGAGCAACGGAAGCCGGCGCACGGTCTTCTCGAAGGCCTCCAGCACGACCCCATCGGCGACCTCGCCAGGGCCGAGCAGACGCTCGATCAGGAGCTGGACCGCGGGGGCGTTGCGCTCGAAGAAACGGTCGAACGCGGCGGCGTCGCCCTTGGCTGCCCGGGAGACCAGATCGAGCTCATGGGCGGCCAGCGCTTCGTCAGGGCCGGAAGACATGCGCCCGACGATAACGGGCGGATCGGCGCCTGGGACCCATCGGGAGCGCCGGAAGGCCAGCGCGCCAACTGACCCGCAGTCAGCAACGTGCCGATCCGGTGCGGGCTTCTCTATGATCGCCCCCATGCTTTCGCTCCTTACCGGCTTCCCGGGCTTCATCGGCACGCGACTGGCCCGCAAACTCCTCGCGGACGACCCGGCCGTGAAGATCATCGCGATCGTGGAACCGCGCATGGCCGAGCGCGCCCGCGAGGTCGCGCGCGAGTTCGGTGATCGCCTCGAGGTCGTCGAGGGCGACATCGTCGATCCCAAACTCGGCTTCTCCGACGAGCAGTACGCCGATCTTGCCTCCAAGGTGCGCCGCGTCTACCACCTGGCCGCGATCTACGACCTCGCGGTGCCGGAAGACATCGCCCGCAAGGTAAACGTCGGCGGCACGCAGCACATCATCGATTTCTGCCGGGCATGCAAGGACCTTGAGCGCCTGCATTACGTCTCTACGTGTTACGTGGCCGGCAAGCGCACGGGCAAGGTCCTGGAGTCCGAGCTCGACGAGGGCCAGGAGTTCAAGAACCACTACGAGTCGACGAAGTTCGCTGCCGAGGTGCTCGTTCGCACCTCAATGGACGAGATTCCCGCCACCGTGTATCGCCCCGGCATCGTCGTCGGTGATTCCAAGACCGGCGATACGCAGAAGTTCGACGGCCCCTACTTCATCCTGTGGTTCATCCACCGCATGAAGCAGCTCGGCCTCACCGTTGGCGACATGGGCACCGACAAGGCCACCTTCAACGCCGTGCCGGTCGACTACATCGTCGACGCGATGGCGTCCTGCACGCAGGACCCGCGCACCGTCGGCGCAACGCTCGCCCTCGCCGACCCGAATCCGCTCACGACGCGCCAGTTCGTCTCGGTCCTCTCGCGCACCTACGTGCACCGCGAGCCGTTCGGCCCGGCAATCCCGGACTTCGTGATGCGCCCGTTCCTGGCGGTCAAGCCGATCCGCAAGTTCTACGGCGGCACGCCCTTCCAGTCGCTGGTGTTCCTGCATCACCCGGTGCAGTACGACACCACCGAAGCCAGCAAGCACCTCGGCCGCTCCGGACTCGCTTGCCCCGGCTTCCACGAGTACGCCCCAGTGATGGTCGACTTCTTCCAGAAGAACAAGGGCAACAAGGCCTTCCGCGCCAAGGCGTAACGCCCCGGCGCCCGCCGGCGCGGCCGGAGCAATCCGGCCGCCCGCCGGCCAGCCGTAGCGCCCACGAACCGGACTGGGGTCCACAGGTCTTTACGACGTGTGGACCCCAGTCCGGTTCGTCGTCGTGCCCGCAGCCAGCCCAGACCGCGTCAGAACGGCGGCGAAAGAGGCGACGCCCCACCACGGCGAAGCGAGCCGAGACCTCGTCAGAACGGCGGCGAAAGAGGCGACGCCCCACCACGCCGCAGCGGACCAAGACCCACCCAGAACCACAGGAGCACCGCCAGCCGCCAGCCCGGGGCGGGGTGACCGTCCCCGCGCGAGTCCGCGGCGGAATGTCCACTTCTCGCCGCCAGGCGATAAGTGGACATTCCGATCGTCGGCGCGGGGACGGTCACCCCGCCCCGGGCGTCGACCTGACCTACAGCTCTTGCAACTCTTTGACGATGTCCGCCACAGACGACTTGGCGTCGCCAAAGAGCATGCTCGTCTTGGGGTCGAAGAAGAGCGGGTTCTCGATGCCGGCGTAGCCGGAGCCGCGTCCGCGCTTGAGCACGATCGTCGACTTGGACTCGTTGACGTTGAGGATCGGCATGCCGTAGATCGGCGAGCTCTTGTCGGTGTTAGCGGCCGGGTTGGTGACGTCGTTGGCGCCGATGACGAGGGAGACGTCCGTGCGAGCGAAGTCGCCGTTGATCTCCTCCATCTCCTTGAGCTGGTCGTACGGCACGTCGGCTTCGGCGAGGAGCACGTTCATGTGCCCTGGCATGCGGCCGGCGACGGGATGGATGGCGTATTTGACCTCCACCCCGCGCTTCTCGAGTTCTTTGGCGAGTTCGCGCACGGTGTGCTGGGCCTGGGCGACAGCGAGGCCGTAGCCCGGGACGATGACGACCTGGTTGGCGTACGCCATCTGGATCGCAGCATCCGACGCGCTGGTGGCGCGCATGACGCCTTCGACGCCCGGCGCACCGGACGCAGCGGCGCTGTCGCCACCGAACCCTCCGGCGACGATCGCCGGAATGGTGCGGTTCATGGCGACAGCCATCTGGTTCGTGAGGATCGTGCCGGACGCGCCGACGATCATGCCGGCGACGATCAGCGCGGTGTTGTCGAGCGCGACACCCATGGCGGCAGCCGACAGGCCGGTGAACGCGTTGAGCAGCGAGATCACGACGGGCATGTCTGCGCCGCCGATCGGCAGCACGAGGAACAGGCCGAGGATTCCGGTGACCACGAGCAGCCCGACGACGAACCACTCCGACGTCTGGTTGCCCTGCGACGTGTCGTACGCAAGGTAGGCCGAGAGGCCCACGGCGACGAGCAGCAGGAACAGGTTCACGAACTGCTGGCCCTTGACGCCGCGCGGCTTGCCGTCGATGAGCTCCTGGAGCTTGGCGAAGGCGACGTTGGAGCCCCAGAAGGACACCGAGCCGACGATCAGCGCGAACAGCGACGGAATGGCGACTTCGAGACCATGCTCGACGTACGTGCCGCGGCGGAACTCGATCCACGCGATGAGCGCGACCGTGCCGCCGCCGACGCCGTTGAACAGCGCCACCATCTGCGGCATGGCGGTCATCTTGACCTTCTTGGCCGAGGCCCAGCCAAGCGGGGCGCCGACGATGACCGCGCCGACGATGACGGCCCAGTCGATGCCCCCGATGCCGAAGCCGGGGATGGCCTCGCCGTCGGGGTCAAGGGCGGGAATCAGCAGGGTCGTGACGACGGCGATGACCATGCCGACCGCCGCGATGCGGTTGCCGCGAACGGCGGTTTTCGGGCCCGTCAGGCCGGAGAGGCCGTAGATGAAGAGCGCGAAGGCCACGATGTAGAGGCCGTAGATCGTGTTGGGGTCGTGAATGAACGACGTCCCGATCGGGAGCTGCGTCATGAAGACTTCTCCTCGCCCTGCTTGGACGGGGTCGGCTTGCTCTTGAACATCTCGAGCATGCGGTCGGTGACCACGAAGCCGCCGACGACGTTGATGGTGCCGAAGACAATGGCGATGAAGAGGAGGACGTAGTTGAAGACGGACTCCTCGCGGATCGTCTCGGCGAGCACGATCATGCCGCCGAGGACCACGATGCCGTGGATCGCGTTGGTGCCCGACATCAGCGGCGTGTGCAGCGTGTTCGGGACCTTGGAGATCACGGCGTAGCCGACGAAGCCGGCGAGCACGAGAATGCCGATGTTCTGGATCAGCGTGCTGGCGCCGCCTTCAGCGGCGGCGGTGACGAGTGCGAGACTCACGACTGGCCTCCTGCGGTGGTCGGGGTCTCCACGAGCGCTTTGGAGCGCTCGTTGCGGATCTCGCCGCCGGCCACGATGGTGGCGCCGTCGACGATGTCGTCCTCGAAGTCGATCTTGAGGTTGCCCTCGTCGTCGATGAGGATCTCGATCAACGCGAACACGTTGCGCGCGTAGAGCTGGCTGGCGTGCTCGGCGAGCGTGCTCGGCAGGTTCAGCGGCGCAGCGATGATCACGCCGTTGTCGGTCGTGTACGTCTCACCGGGCTTGGTGAGCTCGCAGTTGCCGCCAGCCTCACCGGCGAGGTCGACGATGACCGAGCCGGGCTTCATGCCGGCGACGGCGTCGGCCGACACGAGGATCGGAGCCTTGCGACCCGGCACGAGCGCCGTGGTGATGACCGCGTCGAAGGTGCCGATCTTCTCGACGAGCTCCTTCTGCTGCGCAGCCTTCTCCTCGTCGGTGAGCTCGCGGGCGTAGCCGCCTTCACCTTCGGCGCCCTTGCCGGCTTCGAGCTCGAGGAACGTCGCGCCGAGCGAGCGAACCTGCTCGCCGACGGCGGAGCGCACGTCGTAGCCGGTGACCTTCGCGCCGAGACGCTTGGCCGTCGCGATGGCCTGCAGGCCGGCGACGCCGACGCCGAGCACGAGCACGGTGGCGGGCTTCACGGTGCCGGCGGCGGTCGTGAGCATCGGGAAGAAGCGGGGCATCTCCTGTGCGGCAATCAGCACGGCGCGGTAGCCGCCGATGTTGGCCTGCGAGGAGAGCGCGTCCATCGACTGAGCGCGGGACGTGCGCGGCACAGCCTCCATCGCCAAAGCCGTCGCGCCGGAGGACTGCAGGCCCTTGACGACGTCAGCGTTGGTGAGCGGCTGGAGGTAGCCGACGATGGTCTTGTCGGCCGTGAGCTTGCTCAGCTCAGTGGCGCTGGGCGGAGCGACCTTGGCGATCAGGTCGGCCGACCACGGGTCGCCGATCGTGCCGCCAGCGGCCTCATATTCAGCGTCGCTGATCGAGGCGGTGATACCCGCACCCGACTCCACGATTGCCTCGACGCCCTTGGACGCCAGCCTTTTGATGACGTCCGGAGTGAGCGCAACACGACGCTCGCCTTCGGCGGTCTCCTTGGGTACACCGACTCGCATAGGGCGCGGAACGCTATCGACTCAGAGGCGCGCGCGGCTGCTCCCATATTCCAAGACCGACCGGTCCCATCGGAATTGCTCACCACCACGTACCTACGGGGGCGTCGCTTTCGCCGGAAACTCGCCGGAAACATCGTCGCCACAGAGAACCGCATCGCGTCGTCGAACTCGCCGACGAATGCGTCACAGAGGCGCGCCCTGGGAGCCCGCAAGCGACCGAAAGGCGGTCAGCCAGCCGGAACGACGGCGGCAACGCGGCCGGCGAGCTGCGCCTGATTGAGCACGTTGACGGCCGCGAGCGTTCCCGCATCGTCGACGCCCGAGATCACCCACGCCGGGGCGTCGGACGTGTCGCGGATCGCGAACACAAAGCCCGTTCCAGCGCCCAGCGGCGCCTGCGAGGTCGCTTCGCCGAACTCCGCCGCAATCCGCACCACCTTGCCATCGGGAGACACCTGGAAGCCGAACCCGTTGCGCTCGGGAGCCTGCTCGACCGCCAGCGCCGGGGTGAGGCGCCCCCGCTCGAAGGCACCGCGCAGTGCGGTCCATGGCCCCACGTAGACGCGGATCACGTTCAGGCCGGCGGTGTCCTGAAGGTTGGAGGTCGCGGCGCGCAGGTCGAGGTCAACGAACGCCTTCTCGGTCGCTTCGCAGGCGGGCGATCCGACGGTCGCGCACTGCAATCGCGTCGGAATCAGGCGCCGCTTCTTGGTGAAGCGCGTGGAGAACGGCGCCGGAAAGAGACCGACGATCGCTGAGGGCGCGGCCGCGGGGTCGGACACGTCGCGCACGAGCCAGCCGAGGCGGTCGCCGGGGTACGCGAGGTCGGGCGCCCCCTCCTTTTCGAGGTCGACGGCCTCCTCGAGCGGCTGCACGCCATTGAGGTACGGAACGAGTTTGGTGTCGCCGCCGTCACCGAAGAGGCTGCTGCGCACATCCGTTTGGAAACGCGCGATGGGTTTCGGCGTCCGAGCGTTCAAGGCTCGTACGCCGGGCGCGCGATCACCGTCGGCGCCCACGAGAACGCCGCGGTCGGCCACGATCGCGTCGACGGTGGTGGAGCTGGACTTGCGCGGGCCAGCGCCGCAGGCCGTGAGCGTCGAGGCGGCCGCGAGCGTCAGAGCGACGGCGACCAGCGGGCGGCGGAGGGAAACGAGCACTGAGCGAGCCTAGCGACGTCCTGCCCGATCAACGCCGCTGGACCGCCCCTCGTCCACCGACGGTCGTCCAACAAACCGAACGCCTGTCTTGCATCCGACCGCGACGTCTGGCAGGGTTAAGTTTCATGAGCGTAACTTTGCCCCCGGCACGCCCTCACCGAACTGACTCCCCGCGACGGCGCGGTGCGGCAGCATGACCGCCCTCACCGTCACGCAGGCCCTGATGCCGCCCTTCACGGAGGAGCACGAGGAGCTTCGCGCGTCGATTCGCGGCTTCGTGGAGCGCGAACTCACGCCGAACGTGGAGCAGTGGGAGGCCGACAAGTGGTTCCCCAATGATGTGTTCCACAAGCTCGCCGAGCATGGGTTCCTCGGGCTCAAGTTCGGTGAGGAGTACGGCGGCGAGGGCGGAAACCACCTGCATGCTGCGATCCTCTGCGAGGAGCTGTCGCGCACCGGTTCCGCGGGCCTCGCCGTCGGAATCTGCGCGCATGTCGACCTCGCGATGCCGCCGATCAACGGCTTTGGCACCGAGGACCAAAAGCAGCGCTACCTCGTGCCGTCGATCAAGGCCGAAAAGATTGGCGCCCTGGCCATCACCGAGCCGGGCGCCGGCTCCGACGTGGCCAACATCCAGACGCGCGCCGAGAAGGTCGACGGCGGCTGGATCGTGAACGGCGAAAAGGTCTTCATCACCAACGGGGTGCGCGCCGACTACTACGTCGCCGCAGTGAAGACCTCCGCTGAGGGCGGGCACGGCGGCATGTCGTTCCTGATCATCGACCAGGGCGAAGGCGTCACGGCGACGGCGCTCAGCAAGCTCGGCTGGCACTGCTCCGACACCGGCGCGATCGCGTTCCAGGACGTGTTCGTGCCCGACGAGAACCTCCTCGGGGAGGTCAACGGCGGCTTCAAGCTGATCATGGAGAACTTCCAGTGGGAGCGGCTCGTGCTCTCGATGGGCGCCATCGCAGGTGCGCAGCGCGGCCTTGAGATGACGCTCGAGTACGTGAAGAACCGCACCGCGTTCGGCAAGCCGATCGGCACGTTCCAGGTCAACCGCCACACGCTGGCCCAGCTCGCGACCGAGCTCTACGCGGCCCGGGCCCAGGCGTACGACGCACTGCGCAAGTTCGTAAACGGCGAGAACGCAACGATCGAGGTGTCGATGGTGAAGCTGTTCTCCCAGCGGATCTGCCTGAACATCGCCGATGAGTGCGTGCAGCTGCACGGCGGCGCCGGCTATATGACCGGCCCGATCGAGCGCGGACTGCGCGACGCGCGCCTCGGCCCGATCGGTGGCGGCACCGATCAGGTGATGCGCGAAATCATCGGCAAGTCGTTCGGCCTGTGAGCCCTTCAACTGCGGGTGCGGTGCTCGACCACACCCCGATCCTCGTGGGCCTGGGCGAGATCTCCGCTCGCCCAGGCACCACCCCGGCCGGCCCCATCCCCGAGTTCATGGCGCGAGCCGTACGCGCGGCTGCACTCGACGCGGTCGGCGTCGACCCGGGCGACGGCACGGCCGAGCTGCCGGCCGCTGCCACGGCGTTGATCGACGCGGTGCAGCTCGTCGCGGTGGCGCCGTCGGCGACCTGGCCGGATCACGATCCAGGCCGCGCCGTGGCCGATGCACTGGGCATCGACGCCAAGACGGCGCGCTCCAGCATGGTCGGCGGGAACGGGTCTCAGCTGCTCGTCAATGCACTTGCCGAGCGCATTGCGGGCGGGCAGCTCGACGTCGCCGTGATGTGCGGGGCCGAGGCGCTGCACAGCGAGAAGACCTCGTTCGAGAGCTTCGGGGATGCCGTCAACAAGTCCGAACATGGTGCCGGTGAGGTCCTTGAGGAGGACCATCCCGGCAATTCGGAGGCTGAGGCCGAGGTCGGCTTCATGCTGCCGGTGATCGGCTACGCGCTGATGGAGCAGGCGATCGGCGCTGCCGCGGGCCGCACCACGTCGGAGCAGACGCAGGTCGCGGCCGAATTGTGGTCGCGGTTCAGTGGGGTCGCGGCTGCGCACCCCAGCGCTTGGGTCCAGGAGGCGCGGTCGGCCGACGACATCCGGACCGCCACGCCTGGGAACCGCCAGGTCACGTACCCGTATACGAAGCTGATGGTGGCGAATTTCCGCGTCGACCAGGCCGGGGCCCTCCTGATGTGCTCGGTCAAGGCCGCGCGGGCGCTGGGCATCGACGAGTCCCGCTGGGTGTACATCCACGCGGGCGCGCAAGCCAACGACGAGTGGTTCGTGTCCGAACGGGCGTCGCTGGACCGTTCTCCCGCGATTGCCGCGATCGGCCAGGCGTTGTTCTCACGCGCCGGGATCTCGGCCGACGACCTCGGTCCCGTCGACCTCTACTCGTGCTTCCCATCAGCGGTGCAGATCGCGGCGCGGGAGCTGGGCCTGCCGATCGACGATCCAACGCGGCCGTTGACCTGCACCGGCGGGCTGACGTTCTTCGGCGGGCCGGGCAACAACTACGGGACCCACGGGGTCATCGGCGTAGCCCGAGCCCTGCGGGACAGTGCGCCGGGGACGCTCGGGATCAGCAGTTCCTTGGGTTGGTACGCGACGAAACACGCCTATGGCCTGTACGGCGCAAGCGCGCCGGCGCAGCCGTACGAGACGCTCCGCCCGACTCCCATTCCGGCACGACGCGAGGTGGCGTCCCCCGACGAGGCCGCGGCGGCAGGACCTGGCACGGTCGAAGTTGCGACCGCGTTCTACGGACGCGACGGAGCGCCGCAGTTTGGCGTGATCTTTGCGCTCCTGCCGGATGGCCGACGCGCGATCGGCAAGACGACCGATCCGGCGGTACTGGCGCGTATTGCCACCAATGGGTTCATCGGCAGCTCGGTAGACCTCCTTACCGATCGCACCGTTACCATCGGCGGCGCGTCACCCTCCGCGGTCGCCTGACGGCAGCGGGGAGACGGAACGGGGCGCGGCGCCGGGACAGCGTCGTTGCCCCGTTCCGTGTCCCCGCGGCTCGTCGCCCGGTCGGCGAGGCTCGCCCGCTGGCGGTGACCGGCGCCAGCAGGCTCTGCGGTGGAGCCCGGCCGGGTGCGTCGCACGGGTACGCTGCGCCTATGGCGGTCAACCTCACGCGGATCTACACCCGGACCGGCGACGGCGGCGAGACGCACCTCGGCGACATGTCGCGCGTGCCCAAGACGCACCCGCGCATCGAGGCGTACGGCGACGTCGACGAACTCAACAGCCACCTCGGTGTTGTCCTTGCGTCGGGCGGCGTGCCGGAGCGGTACGTCCCATGGCTGCAGCGCATCCAGAACGATCTCTTCGATGTCGGCGCTGATCTCGCCGTCCCGCCGGATGCCCCGGACACGAAGGCCGGCGAACGACTACGCGTGAGCGCCGACCAGACCACCTGGCTCGAGG
This sequence comes from Solirubrobacteraceae bacterium, assembly GCA_032119595.1. Taxonomy (GTDB): domain Bacteria; phylum Actinomycetota; class Thermoleophilia; order Solirubrobacterales; family Solirubrobacteraceae; genus JAGIBJ01. The sequence goes on from JAUMBQ010000007.1 coordinate 129,628, forward strand.
AGTGCTGCGACGACGCGAACGACCAGCTTGCGCCGCTTCGCTCGTTCTTGCTTCCGGGCGGAACGCTGGCGGCGGCCCAGCTCCACGTGGCGCGGACCGTGTGTCGCCGGGCAGAGCGACGCGTCTTGCTCGTGGAGGACCATTCTCCCGAGACGCGCCGCTACCTCAACCGGCTGTCAGACCTGTTGTTCATCCTGGCTCGAGCGTCGAACGACGGCGCCGAGCCGCTCTGGCAGCCGGGCGCCGGGCGCTGACGATCAGCTCCGGCGCGCCCTCTTAGACGACGAAAAGTCTCGGCTTCGGCGCGTTCCTCAGATGAACAGGAAACGCTTGCACTTGCCGATGGCGTCGCGGCGCTCTTGGTCGTACGCCAGCTTGATCGGGCCGGTCGTCTTCGTGTTGAACGCTGAGACCCCGATCGCCGGGTAGCTGCCGATCTGGGCGTCGACGCACTTGCCGTAGTGCGTCTCGGTCGCCATCCAGAACAGCGAGAGCGCCGCAATCATCGAGGCGATGCCGACGAGGCCCGACTGCGCTGGAGTCGGCGGGCGGAGCTTGGTGGAGGTCGATTCAGTACTGCTCATGGGGTTTCCCTTCGGGAGTACTCGGAGTTCCACCAGGACGGCGCGTCTCCTTCAAGGCAGGGTCGGGCGGATCAGGTGGTGCAGACCGCGTAGGCGTAGATCTTGATGGCGTCGCCGGACGGCGACGTTTCACCGAACGAGCCTCGTGCGATCCAGCCAGTCGGCTGCCCGGTGGTCGGCGTCGGTGAGCTTTCCTGGAGCAGCGAGTGAGCGATCCCGTCGTTCAGGGTCTCGACGCCGCTATTCATGACCATGGCCTTCCCGCCACCGGAAATGAGCGTCTTGCCGCCGGGACAGGTCGCGGTTGCCGTGACGGTGGTGTCGGAACCCTCGACGCCGGTGGCGGTCGCCGTGATGACCTGAGTGCCGGAGACGACGCCCGTCACGCCCGTGACGCCGGTCGCACCAGTCGCGCCCTTGACGCCGGTGGCTCCCACCGCGCCGTTGGTGCCGTTCGTACCGTTGGTGCCCGCTGCGCCCGCCGCGCCGGTCGCACCGGTGTTGCCGATCGGTCCTTGAATGCCTTGCGCGCCGGTCGCGCCGGTCACGCCCTGGATGCCTTGGATGCCTTGGATGCCTTGGGTGCCCTGCGCGCCGGTGGCGCCGGTCACGCCGGTGATGCCTTGGATGCCCTGGGTGCCTTGCGCGCCGGTGGCTCCGGTCACGCCCTGAAGACCCTGAGTGCCTTGGGTCCCCTGCGAACCGGTCGCGCCGGTCACGCCCGTGGACCCGGTCACGCCTGTTGCCCCGGAGGCGCCCGTGACGCCCTGGATCCCCTGAGTGCCTTGGATCCCTTGCGCCCCAGTCGCACCGGTGACTCCCTGGATGCCTTGAATGCCTTGAGCACCAGTCGCACCAGTCGCACCTGTGACGCCTTGGATGCCCTGGGAGCCGGTCACGCCCGTCACGCCTTGGATGCCTTGGGAGCCGGTCACACCCGTCACACCCTGGGACCCGGTCACGCCTTGCACGCCGGTCGCGCCGGTCGCGCCGGTCGCGCCTTGCGGTCCTGCCGGGCCGGTCGCGCCGGCAGGACCAGCGGGACCCGTGGCGCCGTCGGCGCCGTCGGCGCCAGCCGTTCCGGTAGCGCCCGTTGCTCCTGTAACTCCTGCATTGCCCTGGATGCCCTGGATGCCCTGGGCCCCGTCGACACCGTTGGTGCCCGCCGTGCCCGTCGCACCCGTCGCACCCGTCGCGCCCTGGATTCCCTGCGCACCGGTTGCGCCGGTGTCGCCGGTGTCACCCTTAATGCCCTGTGGGCCAGCGGGGCCGGTCAAACCTTGCGGACCGGAAGGGCCCGTCGCGCCATCGACACCGTTGGTGCCGTTCGTGCCTGCCGCACCCGTCGCGCCAGTTGCGCCAGTTGCGCCGGCCGCGCCGTCGGTTCCGTCAATGCCGTTCGTGCCGCCGATGCCATTCGTGCCCGCGGCGCCGGTCGCGCCCGTGTCGCCGGTGTCGCCCTTCGCGCCCTGAGGGCCGGAGGGACCGGTTAGACCTTGCGGACCAGCCGGGCCAGTCGCGCCATCGACACCGTTGGTGCCGTTGGTGCCCGCAGCGCCGGTCGCACCCGTCGCGCCGTCGACACCGTTCGTACCGTTGGTGCCGTTGGTGCCCGCAGCACCGGTCGCACCCGTCGCACCGTCGACACCGTTGGTGCCGTTGGTGCCGTTGGTGCCGTTGGTGCCCGCAGCACCGGTCGCACCAGTCGCGCCAGCAGCACCATCGGTGCCGTTCGTACCCGCAGCACCGGTCGCACCAGTCGCGCCAGCAGCACCATCGGTGCCGTTCGTACCCGCAGCACCGGTCGCACCAGTCGCGCCCGTCACGCCATCAGCACCATCGGTGCCGTTCGTACCCGCAGCACCGGTCGCGCCAGCCGCGCCATCAACACCGTTCGTGCCGTTCGTACCCGCAGCACCGGTCGCGCCAGCCGCGCCATCAACACCGTTCGTGCCGTTCGTACCCGCGGCGCCGGTCGCGCCAGTCGCGCCGTCAACGCCGTTCGTGCCGTTCGTACCCGCGGCGCCGGTCGCGCCAGTCGCGCCGTCAACGCCGTTCGTGCCAGAAGCTCCAGTCGCGCCAGTCGCGCCGTCAACACCGTTCGTGCCGTCGGTGCCGTTTGAGCCCGCAGCTCCGGTCGCGCCGGTCGCGCCGGTATCACCGGTATCACCCTTGGCACCCTGAGGACCAGCGGGACCCGTCAAACCTTGCGGACCGGCAGGGCCCGTGGCACCATCGAGACCGTTGGTGCCGTTCGTGCCGGCAATACCGTTCGTTCCGTTGGCGCCGTCAATGCCATTCGCACCCGCAGCGCCCGTCGCACCCTGGATTCCCTGCGCGCCAGTTGCACCGGTTGCGCCGGTGTCGCCGGTGTCACCCTTGGCGCCCTGTGGGCCAGCGGGGCCGGTCAAACCTTGCGGGCCAGCAGGGCCCGTCGCGCCATCAACACCGTTGGTGCCGTTCGTGCCTGCTGCACCCGTCGCTCCAGTCGCACCGGTCGCACCGTCAATGCCGTTCGTGCCGCTGATGCCATTCGTGCCTGCTGCGCCGGTCGCGCCAGACGCGCCGGTCGCGCCGGTCGCGCCGTCGGCACCGTTCGTTCCGTCCAGACCGCTGGCGCCGGTCACGCCGTCCGTGCCGTTGGCACCAGTCGCGCCGGTCGCGCCTACGAGGCCGTTCGTGCCATCGGCGCCGGTCGCGCCGGTCGCGCCTGTATCGCCGGTGTCGCCCTTGGCGCCCTGAGGACCAGCGGGACCGGTCAAACCTTGCGGGCCAGCAGGTCCCGTTGCGCCATCAACACCGTCAATGCCGTTCGTTCCGTTGATCCCGTTCGCGCCCGCAACACCAGTCGCACCAGTCGCGCCATCAACACCGTCTACGCCCGCTGCGCCAGTCGCACCGTCGACACCGTTCGTGCCGTTTACGCCCGCTGCACCAGTCGCACCATCGGCACCCGCAGCACCCGTGGCACCGTCGGCACCCGCAGCACCAGTCGCACCGTCGGCACCCGCAGCACCAGTCGCACCGTCGACGCCGTCCGCACCCGCAGCACCAGTCGCACCCGCAGCACCCGCAGCACCAGTCGCACCGTCGACGCCGTCCGCACCCGCAGCACCAGTCGCACCGTCGACGCCGTCCGCACCCGCAGCACCGGTCGCGCCGGTCGCGCCGGTCGCGCCGTCAACACCATCGGTGCCGTCGGTTCCGTTCGAACCATCGGCGCCATTCGCGCCCGTCGCTCCGGTCGCGCCGTCGAGCCCGTCAACGCCGTTGATCCCGTTCGTGCCGTTGGTCCCGTTTGCCCCATCGTTGCCTTGGAGGCCCTGAATGCCTTGGACACCCTGAATACCCTGGATGCCGGCGGGGCCGGCGGGACCTGCGGGACCTGCCGCCCCAGCCGGACCGACGACACCTTGCGGCCCTGCCGGACCGGTCGCGCCGTCGACGCCGTTGACTCCGTTCACGCCCGCCGCTCCGGTAGCACCTACCGCTCCGGTAACGCCCGTGGTGCCGAGCGCACCCTGGGCACCGACGGCGCCAGTCGCGCCGGTCGGGCCTGCCGGACCCGTTGCACCAGCAGCGCCACCAGCACCCGTGGGGCCAGCCGCGCCGGTCATGCCGGTCATGCCGGGAAGTCCTTGAAGGCCGTTCGCGCCGGCAACGCCCTGCACACCCTGGCTGCCTTGCGCGCCCTGCGCACCAACGGGGCCAGCCGGACCGGTGGCGCCCTGCTCGCCGTTGACGCCTCGTTCGCCCTGAAGGCCCTGCGGACCGGCGGGCCCGGAGCGACCGATGACCAGTGCGCCGTCAGCCAGCGGCGTGGAATTGCCGGCCGAGTCGGTCGCGGGCTGCTCGCCGACAAGGATGCGCATCGAAAGCGCGGAATCTCCAGGACGGCATTTCAGGGTCGTCTTCTGGGCGATGTAGACCGTCCCCTGGCCGATCTTTGCGCTGCGCCGGAAGCAGAGTTCCATCTTGCGGGTGGTGTCTTTGCGCACCACGCTCACGCCGGCAACCGACACGGTTGGCGCCGCGCCGACCGCGGCGGGCACTGCGTCCTGCGCGCCAGCGGGGGCCGAAACGAGCAGAAGAAGGCCGGCGGCCACAGCAGCGGACGCAGCAGCAGCCCGGGAGCGGACGACGCGAATGGACGGGGGAGTAAGCATTTTGGGGGAAGCGAAGGCCGGTTCGACCCTCACCCATGAGTCGTCGGACAGACCCCCGCCCAGCTTGATACACCGGGTTACCACCCCATCCGGCATCAAACCTCCGACGCGCCAGCCCCCCCGCCTCGCTGGACGGATAGACGACGACCCCAAGCGACTCCGACAACGCCTCAACGCCGACCTGGAACCTCGCGTGCACGATACGAACACATGTTCGTATACGATCGTTCGATGACGTCGCAAGGGTCCGCGTACACCCGCTTCAAGCGAGCACTCGGCACCCGCGATCTCGACGTCGTCGTTCCGGCGCTCGCCGAACTTCCGAACGTCGCACTGGCGGACGCACTCGACGTCCTCGAACTCATGGCCGAGCGGCGAGACCACCGGTACGACCGCGCAGCCGCGAAGTTCTGTGCGCGCCTGACGACCGAGCGCCGGCTCAGCGTGGAGGAGAGCCGCCGCGTTCTCGCGCTCGTCGAAGTCCTGCCGCTGGCCCCGCAGCCCGTCTCCGACCATCTGCGCCTCTACTGCAAGCGGAGCCTGCGTGGAGCGTCCACGGTTCCACCGTCGCCCGCTTGACGACTGGCGAACCAAGCACGAGCATCAGGGCGACCCTCTCCCCATCGGCCAGATCGACCACCATGACCACGCAGACCAAACTCGTGACGGGCGTCGATTTCGTCACCGTCCCCACCCAAGACCTCGACGCCGCGCGGGCCTTCTACGGTGAGACGCTGGGCCTGGAGGCGTCGAGCGTCTACCAGCGCGGTGACGCCCCTGCGATCGGAGCCGAGTTCGAGACCGGCAATCTCACGCTCAGCGTGCTCGACACCGCCGCCATCGGCATTGAGTTCCACCCGGTCAACGTGCCGATCGCCTTCCACGTCGACGACATTCAGGCCGCCCGCAAAGAACTCGAGGGACGCGGCGTCCAGTTCGCAGCCGACACGATGGACACGGGCGTCTGCCATATGGCGCACTTCCGCGACCCCGCCGGGAACGCACTCATGCTCCACCAGCGCTACGCGCCACGGGGCTAAACCCGGCTCGCACCCGGAAACGACGAAAGCCCCGCTTGCGCGAGGCTTTCGAAAGTACCGCCACGGGGATTCGAACCCCGGTTTCCGCCGTGAGAGGGCAGCGTCCTAGTCCCCTAGACGATGGCGGCAGGACGGCGACTACCGTACCAAACACGAGCGACACGCGCGGCGTCGACCGGGCGCCGGTGCATCGCTCGTGTCGCGAGACGCGACTCGCAAACAGCTGGCCCCAGCACCCGCTCGCCTGCCGCATTTACTCGCGTACGCGCGCGCACGAGCTGGCAACGCCTCCAAACCGGCTGTGAGGTATCGTCCACACCCCTGCCGCGCGGATGTGGCGGAATTGGTAGACGCGCACGGTTCAGGTCCGTGTGGGAGCAATCTCGTGGAGGTTCGAGTCCTCTCATCCGCATGGTCGTTCGGCCCGCCCGCTCTTAGGAGCGCGCGGGCCGAACGCGTTCTGGGGCCGACCCGCACCCAGAGGGACCCCTCGCGCGCACGAGGGATTACTTCGACGAGCGCCCGTTTCGGGCCGTTTTGGAAGCAAACCCCACCCGGGCACCGCGGACACCCTGGGCACCCCACCGCAGACGCGTCCGACCAGGCGGCCCACGACCCTGGCCCAACCCGGGTGGGCCGACCGCACCAATTCACCGGACGGTAATGCCCGCTACGGCTTGACAACCGTATCGAAACTGGCTCATCGGGATTGCCGATTGTCTGATTTGCAGGGAAAACGTGGCCGTCCCAGGCAGATTGGGTCGATCGAGCACCAGGGAAGTACCAGATCGGACGCCCGTCCGTTGAGCGCTCAGATGGCCGGTCCAACCACCCGATGAGTTGCTCATGGAATACATCAAGCGCCGGTTTAGCCGGCTCGGGCAGGGAGCCCGCTCGTCCTCCGAGACGAAGAGGCCACGGATTGGCCGCATCGCTTTGGTGATGTCCGTGCTCCTCCCAGCCGCACTTTCCTCCCCCGTCTCCGCCTCTGCCGCTGAAGGCCGCGTCATCAGCGGCTCCGCCGTCGCACCTGGCGACGTCTCACCCGCGGGACGCTGGAGCGCCGTCGTCGCCGTCTTCGCGACCGATATCCAAGGCACTCGCCTCTGCACCGGCACCGTCATCGCGCCGAACTGGGTCGCCACCGCTGCCCACTGCCTCGCGCAGTCCGACGATGCCACCAAGGCGCTCGCTCCCGCCGATGTCTTCGTCGCACCGGGCATCACGTCGATCACCACGGCAGGCGACCACCTCGTTGGCGCCGTGACGACCACGGTCCACCCAGGCTTCAGCTGGACCAACGCTTCATGGGATGTCGCCCTCATCGAACTCGAGAGCACCATCCCCACCACCCCCTTCGCCCTCCCCGACCCGAACCTCCCGGATGCGTACGTCGCCGGCTCCGCCGACAACGTCGCCGGGTTCGGCCGGTCGCAGGCTTCGAACACCGCGTCAAGCGGCACCCTCCGCAGCGGCCGGCTCGAGCAGGTCAACCCGACCGCCTGCGCCCAGTACAACCCCGGCTCAGGCGCCTACTCCGACTGCTACCTCCCAGGTGCCGGTCGCCAGGCCACGTGCTTCGGCGACTCCGGCGGCCCGCTCATCCGCTTCGATGGTGCCGGCCGCCCGGTCCTCTGGGGCATCACCTCAACGGGTCCGGATCCCTGCGACGCCGCGACCGGCGGTGCATTCGCCCCGGCCTTCGAGACCCGCGTGATCGCCGTCGTCGACTGGATCAACGCGGTCCGCAGCGGCAGCGCGTTCGTACCGACGCCAGCCGGCACAAGCCGCACAGCGGGCAGCCCGGTGGCAACGTCGCCCTCCGGCAACACGGGGAGCCCCGCCGCGGCCCCGAAGACCGCCAAAGCGCCGGTCGGCGGCACGGGCATCGGCATCTTCCAGACCAAGACGAACCGTGTGCCTTCCAGGAAGAGCACCGGCCTCCTCACCCTCTCCGCTTCGTTCATCGGTTCGACTGGCACCGGCCTCGTCGAGATCGAGCGTTGCGTGAAGAAGAAGTGCAAGGTGGTCGCGAAGTCCACGATCAAGTTCGTCGCGGCCGGCAGCACCGTGCAGAGCAAGATCAAGGTGCCACGCTGCGTCAAGAAGGCCGTCCTGACCCTCCGTCTGTCGGTTCGCGACTCAGCCGGCGTCTCCCGCGACACGGCCACCCAGCGCATCGTGAAATGCGGCTGACCTAGCCGGCCGGTACGAACATCCGTTCGTACCTCTACGCTAGGACGATGCGAGCCGCCGCCCTCGCCCCCGTCCCGGCCTCTTCCGACCCAGCCCCGGCCCAGTCCGCCCATGCGGACGGGCCGCGGCGCGTCGTGGCGCACTGCGACATCGACGCGTTCTACGCATCAGCAGAGCTACTTCGCCGGCCCGACCTGCGCGGCGTCCCGCTGATCGTCGGCGGCCTCGGCCCGCGCTCGGTTGTCACGACGGCCAGCTACGAGGCCCGCAAGTTCGGCGTCGACTCCGCGATGCCGATGGCTCGGGCCCGTGCGCTGTGCCCCACGGCCGTGGTCCTCCCACCCGATATGGCCCGGTACGCCGCCATCAGCCGCGAGGTCTGGAGCCTCATGCGCAGCCGCTTCCCGGTCCTGCAGCAGGCCGGGATCGACGAGGCCTACGTCGACCTGACCGACCTCGAAAAGCCGCTCACCGCGATGCGAGAGGCCATCGCGGCCGTCGAAGAGGCCACCGGCATGGTGATCTCCGTTGGTATCGGGCCGAACCGACTGGTGGCCAAAACCACGAGCGGCGCCGCCAAACCCCGCGGCTTCGCGGTCCTCTCGCGCGAGCAGGCCTGCGAGGCGTTTGCCGGCGAGTCGGTGCGCAAGCTCGGAGGCATCGGGCCACGGACCGCCGAACGCCTTGCCGAACTCGGAATCACGACCATCGGAGACCTCCAGCGCCGAACGACCGACGAACTCACCTCGGGCGTCGGCACGGGGGCCGGACCGCGCCTGCACGCTCTTGCGCATTTCATCGATCGCAGCGCCGTCCAGGTCGATCGCGTGATCAAGTCGTGCTCGCGCGAGACAACCTTCCCGGAAGATCTCACCGACCCCGGCCAGCTCCTCGCTGCCCTCGATCGCCTCGCCGAGCAGCTCTCCGTCGACCTCGAACGCAAGGCGCTCGCCGGCCGGACCATCGGGATCAAGGTGCGCCTCGCCGACTGGACCACGAAGACCCGTGCAATGTCGGTCGAGCAGTCCACGCGCGACCCCGCCACGATCCGCGCGATCGCGCGCGAGCTGTACGAGCGCGAAGGCATCACGGCGCCCGTGCGACTGATCGGCGTGCGCTCCGCCGGGTTCGACGACGCCCCCGAGCGCAAGAGCCGGCCCCGCAGCCGCCACGACGAGGCCCAACTCTCTCTCCCGCTCTGAACCGCGCAAAATTTCGAACGATGGTCCAGGGAACGGTCCGACGCGCTGCGCCCGTGGTTTCCCGCGACCGATGACCAAGATGTGGAGCTGCACCTCTCTGACGTCCTCGCGGGCCTTTCGCATGCCCTCGACCTGACGGAAGGGCACCCTCCGGGACATGCCGAGCGGTCATGCCTGCTCGGCATGCGTCTCGCCGAGCGCGTCGGCCTGTCAGACAGCGACCGCTCCGCGCTCTACTACGCCCTGCTCCTCAAGGACGCGGGGTGCTCGGTGAACGCCGCACCAATCGCAGAGCTCTATGCCAACGACGACGGCCTCGTGAAGGCGTCGCGCCGACTGCAAAACCACCGCAGCAAGCGCGTCTCCGCCGTCCACACCCTTCGGCACGCCGCACCCGGCGCCGGCATCAAGACCAAGCTCGGGCGCGTACGCGCGCTCGTGGCCAGCGGAGCCGCTGGCGCCGCGCACCTCACCGAGCTGCGCTGCGAACGCGGCGCGCAAATCGCGCTCGGTATCGGACTCTCCGAAGACTCGGCGCGTGCCATCCGCGCGCTCGACGAACACTGGGACGGCGGCGGCTATCCGTACGGGCTAGCCGGCGACGCGATCCCGATGCTCGGCCGCATCATGTGCCTGGCGCAAACGCTTGAGATCTTTTGGATCAGCGGCGGCCGCGCTGCAGCCTGCGAGATGGCGTCCGCCCGCAGCGGAACCTGGTTCGACCCTGAACTCGTGCGCGTCGTCCTCGAGCATGCCGGCGACGACTGCTTCTGGGCCGGCCTTGCCCGCCCCGATGTCCGGGCCCTCGAACCACGCTCCGCGGCGATCGTCGCCGACGACGCCCGCCTCGACGCCGTCGCCGACGCGTTCGGCCAGATCGTCGATGCCAAGACGCCCTATACGGCCCGCCACTCTCGAGGCGTCGCCCAGCTCGCGGCCCTCCTCACGCTCGAACTCGGCCTCGGCGAGACCGAAGCCGGCCGCCTCTACCGTGCCGGCCAGCTCCACGACCTCGGCAAGCTCGGCATCTCCAACCTCATCCTCGACAAGCCCGGCAAACTCGACGCTGACGAATGGCTCGCCATCCGCGGGCATCCCGAAGCCGGCACCGCCGTCCTTGCTCGCATCCCGGTCCTGGCCGATATGGCCCGCCTCGCGCTCACGCACCACGAGCGCCTGGACGGCAGCGGCTACCCCCATGGGCTGATCGGAGCCGACCTCGGCCTCGACGACCGCATCCTCGCCGTCGCGGATGTCGGCGAGGCGCTCAGCGCCGAGCGCCCGTACCGCGGCGCCCTGCCGCCGGAGAAGGTGATCTCGATCATGGCCGAGGACGCAGGCTCCAAGCTCGACGCGCAGGTCTTCGAGGCCTTCACGGCCGTGCTGCCGCGGTGGGACGCGCTGGTCCAGGCCGAGGAACGCCCGGAGCTTCTGAGCCCGGTCGACCTCCCGAAGGTCGACCGCCACGGACCAATCGAACCGGCCCGGCGACACGCCGCCTAACCACCGGAACTTGGGCCGGCGGGACGTCGATCCGGCCGCGCAACCGACCGGTCGCGATCACCATCACAGCATGGTACAGTGACGTACCGCTCCGTGGTACAGCTGTGTACCGCTCCATCGCCGGGCGGCCCTGAGAGAAGAGAACCCCATGGCACCTCAGTTCCATCAGCCAAGCCCCGAGCGCATGGTCGACGTCGGCCGCGGCTTCGAACTCTGCGTGCAGACCTTCGGTGATCCTGCCGCCACACCCCTGCTGCTCGTCCACGGCCTCGCCCAGCAGATGATCGCTTGGCCCCAGGACTTCTGTTCTGAACTCGTCGACCTCGGGTTCTTCGTGATCCGGTTCGACAACCGCGACATCGGCCGTTCGACGCACAGCACCACGCCGGCACCCTCCCCCATCAACTTGGCACGCCGCCGATTCAGCGCCGAGCAGTACGTCCTGGCCGACATGGCGGAGGACACCTCCGAGCTCCTCAAGGCGCTGGGCATCCCCGCCGCGCACGTCGTCGGCGTCTCGATGGGCGGCATGATCGGCCAGACGCTGGCCGCTCAGCACCCCGAACAGGTCCTCAGCCTCACGTCGATCATGTCGAGCACCGGCTCCAGCAAGTCGGGCCTCCCCGCGAAGTCGACATGGCTTCGCATGGCCAAGCGCCCTCCGCGGGACCGGGCCGGCTTCATCGATGCCACGGTCTCGCTCTTCCGCCACATCGGCTCACACGGGTTCCCGTTCGACGAAGCCGGGGTGCGCGAGCGCGCCGGCGCGGCATGGGATCGCGGCCACGATGCTCGCGGCGTGACGCGGCAGCTCGCCGGGATCATGAAGTCCGGCAGCCGCACGCACGAGGTGAGGACCATCACCGCGCCCACGCTCGTGATCCACGGCGACCGCGACCGGATGGTCCACCCCTCCGGCGGCGAGGCCACGGCCGCCGCGATCCCTGGCGCCCGGCACGAGACGATCGTCGGCATGGGACACGACCTGCCGGTCGGCGTTCGAAGCCGCATCGCCACGCTGATCGCCGAGCACGCCAAGGCGACGAGCGAGGTCGCCGCATGAGCCGGCTGCCGCGCAGCCTTCCGCTTCCGCGACTCGGCGCAGCGCGCCCCGAGCCCCTGGCCGGCCGCACCGCCGTCATCACCGGCGCAGCCTCCGGCATCGGCCGCGCGGTCGCCCAACGCCTCGCGACGCACGGCTGCCCCGTCGCACTCATGGACCACGACGAAGCCGGCCTCGCCGATACGGCGGCCACGATCAGCGGCGCCGTCATCACCCAGCACCTTGATGTGCGCGACAAGGGTGCGATCCAGAACTTCGCCGCGCGCGTGCAGGAATGGGCGCCGGCGCCGATCGGCCTCGTCTTCAACAACGCTGGCGTGACCGCACTCCAAAGCGTTGCCGACGGCTCACCGGAAGATGACCAGTGGGTAATGGACATCAACTACGGGGGCGTCGTGAACGGCGTCAGCGCCTTCCTCCCCATTCTGCTCAAGCAAGGCTCGGGCGCGATCGTGAACACGTCGAGCGTCTTCGGGCTGGTCGGCTTCCCGAACCAGAGCGCGTACTGCGCTTCGAAGTTCGCCGTCCGCGGGTACACCGATGCCCTCCGGCAGGAGCTTCGCGGGACCGGCGTTCGTGCGGCCAACGTCCACCCCGGCGGCGTGAAGACGAACATCGTGCGCAACGCCCGCTTCCGCTCCGACCATCGCGGCAAGAACACCGAACTCAGCCAGGCCGCCCTGGAGTTCGACGCGATCGCCCGCTGCTCACCCGAGCGCGCAGCGAAGATCATCCACGAGGGCATCGACGCCGGCAAGGCCCGGATCCTGATCGGCACCGACGCCTACGTCTTCGACGCCCTCGGTCGCGTCCTTCCGACGCACTACTACGAGGTGCTCGAACGCCTCGAGCGACTCCTCCCGACGCCGAAGCAGAAGGCCAGCACCGACGCATGAGCACGGTCGCGCCCCCTCCCGCTCAGGCCACCGGCAGCCGCTCCAGCGCTGCCGAGATTCGCCTGCCCCCGGGCCCAACCGCGCCCGGCGCCTGGCAGACGACCGGGGTCTTGCTGCGCCAGCGCGAGTACATGGCCCGCAACCGCAAGAAATACGGCCCGATCTTCTCGCTGAACATCGCGGGCTTCCAGCGGATGATCGTCGTGTCCGACCCCACCCTGATCAAGCAGGTGTTCAAGGAGGACCCCAAGATCCTCCACGCCGGCGATCAGAGCCCGCTGCGGCGGATCCTCGGCCGCAACTCACTGCTCGGCATCGACGAGGGCCGCCACCTGGAGCAGCGCAAACTCCTCCTGCCGCCCTTCAAAGGTCAGCGGATGAAGGCGTACGAGTCGACAATCAGGGACATCGCCATCGAACAGATCGACCAGTTCCCGATCGGCCGCGAATTCGCCATCAGCGACGCAATGCAGACGATCACCCTGCGGGCGATCCTGCGCGCCGTCTTCGGCGCCACGGGACGCGATTTCGACGAACTCGAGCAGCTCCTCCCACCGTGGACCGAGCAGGGTTCGCGGCTGTCGGTCTTCCCGCAGCTCCACAAGGACTGGGGGCCGTACAGCCCCTGGGGCCGCTTCGTGCGATTGCGAGCCCGGATCGACACCATCCTGGATCGACTCATCGCGACCGCCAAGTCCGACCCCGCCCTCATGGACCGGCCGGACATCCTCGCGTCGCTCGTCCAGGCGACGCACACCGACGGCACGCCGATGACCAACGAGGAGATCCGCGACCAGCTCGTCACGATGCTCGCCGCTGGCCACGAGACCACGGCGCACCAGCTGAGTTGGGCCGTCGAGCGGCTCTCTCGCAACCCCGAACCCCTTGCGCGGCTCGTGGCCGAGATCGACGCCGGCGACGGCAAGTCCTACCGCGACGCCACGATCCGCGAGGTCCAGCGCGTGCGACCCGTGATCTTCTTCGCCGGTCGCGTCTCGATGCGGCCGTATGAGATCGGCGGCTACACGCTGCCGCGCGGCGTGCTGATCGCGCAGGCGGCCGCGCTTACCCATTTCGACCCGACCCTGTTTGAGGACCCGAACCGGTTCATGCCTGAGCGGTTCGTCGACCGGCTCCCCGACACGTATTCGTGGATCCCATTCGGTGGCGGCGTGCGCCGCTGCATCGGCGCGACCTTCGCGCACATGGAGATGGACATCGTCCTGCGGACGCTGCTGGAGCGGATCACGATCGAGCCGACCACCAAGCCTGCCGAGCGCTGGAAGTTCCGCGGTGTCGCCACGGCCCCGCGCGACGGTGGCCGCGTGGTGCTCCACCGGCGCTAACCGCGACCTGGCGCGCGCTGCGTTCACCAGGCCCGCTGCGTTCACTGGCGCCAGAGACGAGTAGGCGGCACGACCCTCGGACCCGCTCGCGACCCGGAACGAGCGAGGGCCCGCGTATGCGGGCCCTCAGGTGCTCGTTTGGGCGTGTTTGGCCCGGTGTGTGGTTGGTTACTCGACGGAGCGGTTGACCCAGACCTGCACCGAGTTCGTCGGCGGGCCGACGAGGGTCGGGACGAGCATGGCGGTGTAGCGGGTGTCGAGGTCGAGGTAGCGCTTGAGCCAGGAGATCGTCGACGTGGCGACGGTGCCGTTGGGCTGGTTGGACACGAAGTGGTCGGCGCCGCGGATCTGCAGGTAGCCCTTCGGAGTCGTGTTCGGGATCGAGTTGTAGAACTTCGCGGCATGCGACGCCGGCGGGGCGATGATGTCGTTCTGCGCGCCGATCATGAGCGAAGCCGCCGTGATGGTCTGCCAGCCGACGGTGGTGTTCCACGGCTCAAGGCCCACGATCGTCTTGATCGTCGGGTTGTTCTTGGCCGCTTCGAGCGTGCCGCCGCCACCCATCGAGTGGCCGATCGCGGCCAGACGCTGGGGATCGACCTTGTCCTTGGAGGTGCTGATCGACGTGAGGTACCGCAGGGCAGCGTTGAGCTGCGCGCCACGGCTCGGCGGCAGATCGGTGAGCGTGTTGTTCACGGAGAACGTGATGACGACGAAGCCCTGCGACGCGAGGCGGGGGCCGAGCCACGAGATGACCGACTCCGACTCCGTCCAGCCCGGAGCGATCGCAACCGCACCGAAGGTCTCACCCTCGGCGCCGTTCGGCGTCCAAACCGACGCCTGACCGAAGCCCGGCGTCGCCGAGTTCGCGATGACCTTCTTGGTGTAGCTGTAGGGCCCGAGGACCGCACGGAGGGTGGCCTCAGTCGGAGCCGGACCCTTCTCGTACGGGTTATCGGCCGCGGCCGCAGTTGCCGGCGCGGCGAGCGCGAGCAGCGCGAGGCCACTCGCGAGGTAGGTCTTCTTGGACAAGGAGTGCCTTTCGGAGTTGCCGCCCGCAAGGGACATCGCGGCGGCAAGGAACAGTCGGCTCATCAAACTGAGCCGATCTCGAAAGAAGCTACGTGACCGCCTGCGGAAGCGCAATTACCAAAGCTGAAGCTGATTCATACCGGGCAGGTTTGCGCCGGCCCGTACGAGCCACTAGAGTGCTGATCTAGAGCACTACTCCCCCTCGACGCCCGAACGGACACGAGATGCCAGCCCCACCCACATCAGCGCACCCGAACCCCCGCCGCGCCCTCGCGCTGCTCGCCGTCTGCGGCGGCGCATTCCTGCCGTTCCTCGACACGACGATCGTCAACACGTCGTTCCCCGATATCCGCCGTGACTTCAGCGGCGCATCGACCCACGAGCTCGTCTGGATCCTCGACGCTTACTTCATCGCGATTGCCGCGATGCTCGTCCCGGCCGGCGGGGTCGCCGACTGGTTCGGCCGCCGGCGCGTCTTCATCGCCGGAACCGCCGCGTTCGTCGTCACCAGCCTCCTCTGCGCGGCGGCGCCGAGCTGGGAGCTCCTCACGGCCGCCCGCATCGCGCAAGGCATCGCCTCCGCGATCATGGGGCCAGCTTCACTTGCGCTTCTGCTGCAACTCTTTCCGCCGGAGCGGCGGGCAGCAGGCGTCGGCATCTGGGGTGCCGCTGCGGCACTGGCTGCGGCCACGGGTCCGCCGCTCGGAGGCGTACTCGTGGAGATCGCCGACTGGCGCTGGATCTTCCTGGTCAATCTCCCACTCGGCGTGATCCTCATTTGGGCAGCCCAGCGTGGTCTTCAGGAGAGCCGCGACGAGACCGCGACCGGCCTGCCGGACCTGTTTGGCAGCCTGCTGATCGCCATCGGCCTCGGACTCCTCGCGCTCGGCCTCATCCGCGGCGAGGACTGGGGCTGGGTGTCGGCACCGACGGCAGGCAGCTTCGTGCTCGCGCTCCTCGCGCTGGCGGCCGCGACCCGCCGATCGAGCACCCATCCGCGTCCCGCCTTCGATCTCACCCTGCTCGAGATCCCGTCGTTCCGCCAGGGAACGGTCGGGACGGCGCTCTTCGCGACGGCGTTCTTTTCGATGATCCTGGCGAACATCCTGTTCCTCACGAGCGTGTGGGACTACAGCGTCCTGATGGCCGGTCTCGCCGTCGCACCAGGCCCGCTCGCCTCGACGGTCGCTGCCGGCCCCGCGGGCCGCGCCGCCGATCGCTTCGGGCATCGGGCCGTGATCATCCCGGGAACGGTGCTCTACGCTGCCGGAATCCTGATCCTGCGCGCAGCCGGCCCGGACCCGGCCTATCTCTCTGACTGGCTGCCCGGCCAGCTCGTCATCGGCATCGGCATCGGACTCGCCTTCCCGACCCTCGGGGCTGCGGCCGCCGCGGACATTCCCGACCGGCAATTTGCGACGGCCGCTGCGGCCACCGCAGCCGCTCGTCAGGTCGGCGCGGTCCTGGGCACCGCTCTGCTCGTCGCCATCCTCGGGACACCTCAAGCTCCCGCCGAAGCCATGGCCGCATTCGACGACGTCTACTGGCTCGGTGTCATCGCCTCGCTGCTGTCGGGCGCGGCGGTCGTGCGACTCGTTCCGGCTCGACGTGGCGCTCAGCTTGACGGGCCAGCAGACGCCGCCGCGCTGGCCGCACTCGCCGGGGGCGACCGGCCGTCAACCACCGAGCGGGCTAGCACCGCGGCCCGCACAGCACCAGCCGAGGCGAAGCCATAGCCACCGCCGTCGACACCCGCGCGCGCATCCTGGAGGCCGCGCTCGCCTGCTTTTTGGAGCACGGCTACGAAGGCACCACGACCGCGCGCATCCGCGAGACGAGCGGGGTCTCGAACGGCACGCTGTTCCACCACTTCCCCACCAAGGATGCAATCGCCGCCGCGCTCTACGTCGATGCGGTCCGGTCGCTCCAGGAAGGGCACTGGAAGATGCTCAGCGAGCAGCCGACCTCGTTCCGCGCCGCGGTCGACGCGATCATCCACCACCAGCTCGAGTGGATCCAGACGCACCGGGATCAGGCGCGCTTTCTGTATGCCCGCGGGCACGTGAGCTGGAACCCGAGCGAGACCACGGAACTCGTCGACCTCAATCGCAAGCTCATGGTGGCCTACCGCGGGTGGCTGCGCCCGTTCATCGAGTCCGGAGAGATGCGCCCGCTGTCGACCCAGATGATCACGGCGATCACCGTCGGACCGACGCACTCCATCGCGCAGAGTTGGCTCTCGACGCCCGGCGACCAGCCCCTCACGCGCTACGCCGACGAACTGGCGGTCGCCGCCTGGGCCGCACTGGCGGGCAAGCCACACGATGCCGCGACGACCCAAACGCCGCCGGCAGCACCCACACGCCTCCGCATTCAACTCGTCGGCGCCGACGGCGAGACCCTCGGAGACGCCGAGGTCTCGATCTCACCCAGCGACGGTTGACCATGACCCACGTGCCCTCGACTCCCGACACCAACGCCGAGTACCAGCGCGTGGTCGACCGCTGCCGAACGGTCTTCGAGGCGAAGCTCGCGCAGTACGGCCCTGCGTGGAGGATGTTCCGCTTGGTCTCGGTCGTCGATCAGATCTACATCAAGGCCCGCCGGATCCGGCAGATCGAGCAGATGACCTCGGCGCCGCGCGTCGCGGACACCATCGACGACGAGTACACCGGGATCCTGAACTACGCCGTCATGGCGATCTGGCACCTGGAAAGTGGCGATCTGGACCTCCCCGAACGCCTCGACGAGGTCGCGTTTGAGCCGATGTGGAGCGACCCGGTGCAGGCCGGGCGGCGGTTCACCGCGGTGACGGATCGAGCCCGAACGCTCCTTGCCGCCAAGAATCACGACTACGGCGAAGCGTGGCGCGAGATGGCGATGCCGAGCCTCACCGATGAAATCCTGAGCCGCACGGTGCGCATCAAGTCACTGCTGGACGGCGACGAGGACGCGTCGGCCAAGGTCGAGAGCCAGCTCATCGATGTCGTGAACTACGCGGCGTTCGCCCTGATTCGGCTCGAGGCCGGGACGTCGCGGCCCGCCACTCACCTGCCGGGGCGCTAGTCGCGCTTGCTGCGGCTGGCGCCGCCGACGACGCCGAGGTCGGCGAGCAGCGCAAAGCCCACGACGACCCACTCGAACCCGGCGACCTCATTCGTGCCGTAGTTCCACATGAAGGCGTAGGTCAGCGTCGTCCAAGGAACGAGGAAGAACCCGATGAGCGGCAGCAGGATGCCGTCCATCGACCGGCTGAGCACGTCGCTCAGGAGCGCCATCGCGACCAGCGCAAGGCGAGGGGAGAAGAACGCGAGGACGAGCACGAAGCAGGGCACGCGTCCACGGTACCGAGTGCTCGCGGACCACGCTCACACTTTCTTTCGTAAGCGTTTCGATATGTTCATTCGTAGGAGCTTCGTAACGCCATGCCGATCACTCACCTCGTCACCCCCACCCCGGACCTGATGCTCGACACCCTCGAGCTCGTCAGCCTCGGCTCGGTCTCGTCCGATGAGATCGCGGCCCGCCTTCGCAGAAGCCCCCTGGACCGCGCGATCGGTCGCCGTGTCGACACCGCCTTGCAAGCCCTCGCGACCGAGGGACTCGTGACGCCGCACGTTGAACGCGGTCGCCTCGTCCACACCTGCCGGCCGGCAGGCCTGGACGCCCTCGAAGTCCATGGCCGCTTCGCGAACGTGGGCACAGTGCTGTTCACCGATCTCGTCGGGTCGACCGAGCTGATCGGCCGGTACGGCGAGGACGGCGCCCACGAGCGCAGGCTCCGGCATTTCGCCCTCCTGCGCGACGCGATCCTCACCACGGGCGGGCGCGAAGTCAAGAGCCTCGGCGACGGACTGATGGTCGTCTTCGCCGATCCATCAGCGGCCATGGAGTGCGCCCAGCAGATGCAACGGTCCGTCGCGCTGGACGACGACCAGCTCGGGCTGCGCATCGGCCTCCACACCGGCGAACTCCTACGCGAAGACGACGATTTCCACGGGACCACGGTGATCATCGCGGCGCGCCTCTGCAACACCGCCGAGGCCGGCCAGATCATCATGTCCAACGCAACCCATGACATCACTGACGCAACCCGCAGTCGACCAGCTCAGTCGCTTGGACAACTCGCACTCAAGGGCCTGGCCCAACCGGTCGCAGCCTGCTCGCTGTGGTGG
This sequence comes from Solirubrobacteraceae bacterium, assembly GCA_032119595.1. Classification (GTDB taxonomy): domain Bacteria; phylum Actinomycetota; class Thermoleophilia; order Solirubrobacterales; family Solirubrobacteraceae; genus JAGIBJ01. The sequence continues at coordinate 148,831 of JAUMBQ010000007.1, forward strand.
TCACAGCGAGCCACCCCCGGCACACCGATCGCGGCGGCATAGGCGCGCGATGGCCCCTCGCTTCTTCAAGCACGGAGAACTTCCGCTCGTGCTCCTTGCGCTCGTCTCCGAGACACCCCGGCACGGCTACGACATCATGGCCGAGCTGACCCGCCTCTTCGGGCCGCGCTATCGCGCGTCACCAGGCAGCATTTACCCTGCGATCGAGGCCCTGCAAACCGAGGGTCTCATCGAGGGCATGCCGGTCGAAGGTAAGATCGTTTACCAGGCGACGGACGCCGGTGAGCTGGCGCTCGAAGACCGTTCCGACATGCTCGCGTCGCTGGAGTTTCGCCTCGGGGTGCAGCTCGGCGGCGAGTCACTCGATTCCGTCCTCACGCGCTTCAAGGCGCGGATCGGCCCCCTCTCGGGGAAGGTCGACCCGGCCGAAGTCGAGAAGATCCTGAACCGCGCCGCCCTTGAGATCGAGTTCCTGAAGATCTCTCGTCCCACCACACCGAGGAAGCACCATGCACGATGACCCATTCGCCCGCGCTGTCGATCGCGCACACGCCGCTGAGCGCGCCGAGGCCGCAGCCAAGCGAGACCGCATTGAGCGGCACGTCTCGTCCGGCGCGCGAACGGCCTTCCGCGTCCACGCCTCCGTTTACCTCGCGGTCAACCTGCTGCTGGTCGTGATCTGGGCGACGACCTCGATGGCCTACCCGTGGTTCCTGTATCCGCTGTTGGGCTGGGGCATCGGCCTGGCCGCGCACTACGCCGCAACGTCGAACTACATGCGCCGCAGCAATCGTCGCGAATCGGCGCCGGCGGCCTACGCGTCGGCGGCGCCCGCACCAGCGCCCGCAGCGCCAACCGCCCCGGCGCCGGCGCCGACACGGGTCGCCACGCCGAGCGCTGGCGCTTCGACCTCCGACGAGCTCACGCGCCTGGCCGAGCTCCACGCAAGTGGCGTTCTCACCGACAAGGAATTCAAGGCTGCCAAGGCCAAGCTCCTCGGGTAACCCAAGCCACGTTGCTCCGCGCCACCCAGGGATCGCGCGGAGCTGCGGCGTCGCGCGCGACTAGAAGTCGCAGGTGCTGCGGTACGTCTGGATCGAGCCGGCCGGCGGGCCGATGGGCGCCGGGCAGAGCATCGGGCTGTAGCGCGTGTCGTTGTCGACAAACCGCTTGAGCCACGTGATGGTGCTCGTGGCAATGGCGGTGTTCGGCGAGAACGGTGGGATCACGATCAGGTGGTCCACGGCGTTGAGTTCCAGGTAGGCCTTGGGCAGCGTCGCCGGCAACGAGTTGTAGAAGGGCACCGAGTGCGTTGCGTTCGGGGCGATCGTGTCGTTCTCGGCACCGACGATGAGCGTCGGCGTCTGAATCTCGGGCCACGTCTTGTCTTGGTTCCACGGCGTCAGGGCGACGGCGGCCTTGAGCGACGGTTGGCGCTTGGCGGCCTCGAGGGTGCCGCCACCGCCCATCGAGTGCCCGACGACGGCGAGGCGCGACGGGTCGACCTTTGCCTTTTGGGAGCTGGACGTGGTGAGGTACCGCAGCGCCGCGAGGAGCTGGAGCCCGCGAGACGCGGGCTGATCGAACGGGTTGTTGGTCTCAAACGTGATCACGACGAAGCCCTGCGCCGCGAGCCGCGGCCCGAGCCACTTGATCGTGACCTCCGGCGCCAGGAAACCCGGCGAGATCGCCACCGCGCCGAAGGTCTCGCCCGGGGCGCTATTGGACGGCGCCCACACGTTCGCGGCACCGAAACCGGGCGTCGAGCCGTTGGGAACCGAGCGGTTCAGGACTTGGTAGCCAGCGGTCGAGCGGATGGTGTCGACCGTCGGGTCCGGACCGCGCTCGTAAGGGTTGTCGGCGGCGACGGCACTGACAGGGGCGACGAGCGCGAGCGCGATGGCACCTGCGGCGAGGGACAGCTTGCGGGACATGAGGGCCTTCAATGTGGGGCGCTCCGCAGATCTGCAGCACGCCGATGGGGACAGCCAGCCTCCGGAGAAACCTGGACCCCTGCACCGTATTGAAGGAACGCTCAGATCACAATGCGCGACCTGGTTCCCGAACTGCCGGCGCGGCTCGGGTGCCTGAGCAGGGCTGGCGGCGAAGCGCTGGCTGGCGGCCAAGCGCTGGCTGGGCGGTGAACGGCCAAAATCTGTCGTCAGAGCAACACAATTTGGCCGCTCACCGCTGACCGAGGACTCAGCGCTGGCTGGCCGCGATGCGCTGGCCGGGCGGTGAACGGCCAAAATCTGTCGTCAGAGCAACACAATTTGGCCGCTCACCGCTGACCGAGGACTCAGCGCTGGCCGGGCCGCGATGCGCTGGCCGGGCGGTGAACGGCCAAAATCTGTCGTCAGAGCAACACAATTTGGCCGCTCACCGCTGGCTGGAGGCTTGGCGGCGGTTTGGCGGGCGGTCCGTCCAGGCGGACGGCGATACTGCGGGGGTGCCGGTGTCGCCGCCTCTTGACCTCGCGTGCGTACCCGCCGGCCCGGGTGTCTATCGGTTCCGTGATGCGCAGAACCGCGTGATGTACATCGGGCGAGCCGTCGAGCTGCGGCGCCGGGTGCGCTCGTATTGGGGCAGCCAGCGGGGCCGCCCACGCATGCGGCGGATGGTCCCGCAGATCGTGCGGGTCGAGGTGTTGACGTGTGCGTCTGAACATGAGGCCGCCTGGCTGGAGCGCAACCTGCTCGAGCAGTCCAAACCGCGCTGGAATCGTGCTCGTGGCGGCTTGGAAGTCCCGGTCTACCTGCGACTCGACGCGTCGCCACTCGCGCCGTCGCTCACGATCACCCACGACGTTCTCGACGACGACAGCCAAGGGAGCTACTTCGGCCCGTATCTCGGCGGGACACGCGTCCGCACGGCGGCCTCAGCGCTCGGCAGCCTTTACCCCATCGCGTACACCGGCGAGCGACTCTCTGGGGCCGAGCGGTCGATGGCCGAGGCGCGCAAGGTCGGGCCGGCCGACCGCGACGCCTTCGTCGACACCCTCACCCGCCTGCTCGACCGCGACGCAGACGCCGCAGACCACGCGCGGGTCGCACTGATGGAGCGCCGCGAACGCGCCGCGCGGGACCTGGAGTTCGAACTCGCCGGCCGCGCCCAGGAGCAGCTCACTGCTCTGGATTGGCTCGTGAGCTCGCAGCGCGTCACAAGCCAGGAACCATTCGATGCCACGGTCGCCGGGTGGGCCGATGGCGTGCTCGTCGAGTTCGCCATCAAGGGCGGGCGCATACGCACGTGGACGCAGCGGACCTGCAGCGCCGACGACGCCGCAAGAGCGGTCGCCGCCAGCCCCGAAGCCTGGACCGAGTTCGCAACCGAGAACGCCGTGCTGGCTGCCCAGCTCGGCGCGCTCCACGCCGCCTGACCTGCCGGCGCGCCTCGGGACCCCACCGCGGCCTCCGTCGTTCGCGGGTCGCGGTGTCGCAGCTTTCCCGATGGCGCGGACGCCCGGTCGAGCGCCTCAGGCACATGTCCTGATCGCCCGCTCAGGAGGACGCAGCGGCTGCGGCGAACGCGGCCTTCGTCTCCTCGCGCTCGAACGTCGCCGCTTCCCAGCCGTCGGGAACGACGAGGCCGACACCGTCGAGCTTGGTGTCGCCGGCGAAGATCGTGCCCTCGAGCTTGGCGTCGCGCAGGATCGTCCGGTGCAGCTCGCAGGACTCCAGCCGGGCTCCGCGGAGATCGGCCCCGGTCAGGTCGGCGCCACTGAAGTTGCACCGCGCAATCGTCTTGGCTCGCAGGTCCGCCTGCGACAGGTCGGCACCACCGAAGTTGCAGTCGGTGAGCGTCGCGTCCTTCGCGATCAGGCCCCGTGCCGAAATGCCCGTGAGGCGGGAGGCCGCCAGCGTCGCGCCGGTGAAGTCGGTGGCGGTGAGCACGGCGTCGCTGAGCCGCACGCCGTCGAACGTCGCTCCGCGCGCTGAAGCCTCGCGCAGATCGACTCGGTTCCAGTGGCATCGGCGCACCTGCGCACGGTCGAAGATGGCGCCCGGCGCTACGCCATCGACCAAGCTCGTACGTTCGATGTCGGCGCCGGAGAAGTTCGCGGCGTTGAGGTGCGAGCGGTCCAGGTTGGCGTCGTGCACCGTGGCGTCCTTCGCCGACAGGCGGATCCCGCCGATCGGCCCGACGAGCCCGGTGAAGTCGGCGTTGCCGGCGCGCGCCCGCGTGAAGACGGCGTCGGTGGCGCGCGCACCGCGCAGATTCGCGTGGGCGATCTTCGCGCGGGAAAACACAACGCCGTCCAGGATCGCTTTGCGCAGCCCGGCTCCAGTGAGGTCAGCCCCTGCGAAGTTCACGCCCGTCAGGTCGACGCCTTCGAGGTCGACCGCCGAGCAGTCGTCCATGCTGAGCAGGAAGTGCGCCACGACGCGTCGGGTGCCCGCGAGCATCTCCGTGGCCCCGAGGAGGTCGGCGGCGGCGCTCGGGTCGCCGTCGACCCCGTTTTGAATGGCCACCACGGTCCGCGCGAGTCGGTGTGCGGCGACGACCTCTGGGAGCGCGCTCGGACCGATGGAGACCAGCGCCATCGTGATGGCCGAAGCCGTCTCCGGACTCCCGCTGTGGCCGAGGGCATTGACGAGCAACTTGGTCGTCTCGGCGGGGTACATCGCCAGAGCTCCGGCCATCCACCGCCGGTTCCCATCGTCCGCTGCCTCACCGAGCTTCACGACCAGTTCGGCCGCTCGGTCCTCGCGCCGATGCTGCTCAGCGCGGTCCTCTTGGCGCAGGCGCTGCTCGGTGAGCTGGCGCTCCTGCTCGCGCGCGTCGGCGCGGTCGGCCAGCCACTTCGTCATCGCCCACACGCCGGACGCGGCCGCCACGACCACTGCCAGCAGCGCGGTAATCCACTCTGGAGCGGTGGCTTCAGCCACCACCTGCGTCATCGTCACCGCGTCTCCCCCGCCTGACCGAATACTGAAGCGACTCCACCGTGAAGAAGGGGCGTTCTACGCTGCAGCCCTGGCGCGGCGGCGCTCCTTGGCCGCGTCTCGACTGTAACCGCACCGGCCACGCGCCGTGCAGTCGATAGTGAGCCACGTCGTAGACGTCGCGCCTGCGGCTCACCTTCGGCATGTGCGCGATGCCCGCCGCGACGTACTCGAGTCCAAGCCGCCCGTCAGCGAATCGAACCACCTGAAACACGATTCGCCATCGACCGGCCATGTCAGGGATGTAGACCTTCATGCAGCCCGGCAGGTCGGTGCCAGACGGGTGAGCGGCTTGACACATTCGCCGCTCGCTCGCTGCGAGGCCGTCACGTTCAATCCGAGTGCGAGCCGCGCTCAGACATCGACGACCTGCCCGCGATGCACGGTCAAAGTCCGCCGCGAAGAGCTCGTCGTTGAACGAGGCCGGCACATGAGTCACCGCGCTCGCTGAGATCGCTCAGCCCTCGTGATCGGACGGCAGCGAATTGCCGAACAACTCCACGAATTCATCGAGTTCGGCCGCGGTTGCGGGGCGACTGCCGTGGGCGGCATGGACGTCGGCCATGGTCATGGACTCGGGGTGCGGCTCAACTTCGTCGAGCGCCCAAGCTACGAGCCGGTACACCGCGGCTTCGGGCATTCCGACGCGCGCTGAAACCGCCTTGGGACTTTCCCCGTGGGCAACACCCGCAAGCGCTTCGAGTTCGGTGGGAGTCAGACCCGCGGCCTCGAGATCGCGCATGTCGAACATCAACGCGATTCACGATACGGGGCGCGGCTCACTCGGTCCACCTCGTTCGACCGGCCACTGAGGCGCTCCGGACAGGGTCCACGATCGTTCCAGCGGACGTTCCGGGTGGTCTTCTCGACGACGTCACGCACAAGATCGACAAGGCCTAGCAGCCGGGGCGCATACACCGCCCTCAGCGAGCGGACCCCGCGCCGCCCGATACCGTCCGGCGCGTGTCCCTCGACGTCGGAATCGCCGCCGCCATCCTCGCGGTCGCGGCCGTCTCGGTCGCGGCGATGTACAACCGCCTGCGCGCGCTGCAGTACGCGTGCGCGGATGCGTGGTCGCTCGTCGATGTGCAGCTTCAGCGACGAGTGGACCTCGTCCCGAATCTCGTGGCTACCGTGCGGGCCTATGCCGCCCACGAGCGCACGGTTCTCGACGCCCTGACCGCGGCCCGTGCCGAGGCCAATCCGCTCCACGAACCCTCGCCCGCCCACGCCGTCGCCGAGACCCGTCTTGGCGCCGAGATCGCACACACGATCGCGCTGCGCGAGGGATACCCGGAGCTGGCCGCCTCGGAGGCGTTCCTCCGACTGCAGGCGACGCTTGTCGAGCTGGAGAACGAGATCGCGGCGTCGCGGGAGATCTACAACGCCAACGTCGCCGCGTACCGAAACCGGCTGCAGCAAGTGCCGTCGGCTTGGGTCGCACGCACCTTCCACTTTGAAGATCGAGCGATGTTTCAGCTCGAGCTCGCGATCGAGCAGGCACCGGTACTGGTGACCGACTCAGCGCAATCGACCCCGCCTCCGGGTGTGTAGCCAGATCGATGCTCGCCACGATCCCCCACGCCGACTTCACCGATCCGCTCCTTGAGGCGCGTAAGCAGCGCCGGGCCGCGATCTTCAAGGCGACGATGACGAAGCCGTCCGTCCTCGTCGGTCTGGTCGCGCTCGGAGCGCTTGCGTTCATTCGCCCCTACCTCGTGCCGGCCGCGTGGCTCATCGCGATCGTCGCTGCCTTCGTGTTCGCGGACCGCCGCGCCAAGGCCGAGTGGTGGCCGCTGCTGCTCACCTACCTGGGATTGGGGCCGGACCTGGTCGACGAACCCGAGCCCCTCAGCCCACTCCTGCGATCGGGGGACGAGCGCAAGGTGCTGCGCGCCGGCCGCGACGCCACCCGCCAGCTCATGGTCTTCCGCAGCACCGACGTGCGGCGCGACCCGCAGGGCAAGGAGGATCGGTCGCATCACGACTACACCGTCGTGGTGATGCGCTCGCCGACCCCTTCGATCCGTTTTCTCTCGGCGCACGAGCATCGCGTTTCGGCCCTCAAGTTCCTCGGCGACGACCTGCGAGGCAAGACGATGCGGGACGTCGAAGAGTTCAAGCTGGAGTCGGTCGAAATCGGCGAGCGATTCACCTTGCGCTCCTCGACGGAGGATGCCACGCGTGCCCGCCAGATCTTCAAGCCCAGCTTCATGGTCTGGTTCGCGCGCAGCGGCGTGCCGTTTGAGTACGAAGGCGGCGACCTCGTGGTGTTCGTCGACCGCGTCCTTGAGCACGCCGAAGAGTTCAAGCTGCTGCTGAGCCGCGCCGCGGAGATCAACGCAGCGGTCCGCGGCGACGCGGCCTAGCCTGAGCGGCCGGGCGTGCGCTCTCACCTTCTTGAGCGCTGCGACCAGCCCATCGAGTTCTCCCTTGGAGGGGAGTTCGACGAAGGCCGGGGGTCAGCGTTTGCCGCGCACGAGCGGCCGGTAGGGGCCCACCGCCGCAGACACCGGGCCGGCCATCGTTGGCCCCTTCCCCACTTCGTAGGCCTCGGCGGTCTGCGGCGCGGTGGCGGGCCGGCGGACGTCGACGGCGCGGACCCATCGGGCGCCTTCGATGTCCGGCAACTCGGCACCGACCGGGTGGCAGCTCGACGACGTCCGGCGGAGACAGATCTCCACGACACGTTCGTTCAGATCACCCACCCAGCCACCTTCCCAGGTGGCGACGGGCTCAACTCGAACGGTCTGTCCGATGGCCAGCACCCCTGCAAGATCCGGCCCCCGCACCAGGCGTAGCGGACCGTTCCAATGCCCCGCATCGGCGGTCTCGCCGCGGAACTCGACCACGAATCCTGCCGGCTTCGTCGGGTCGGGCCGAACGACCCGGCCGCTGCCGATCTCGGCGCAGTCCGGTGTGCACGCCGACCACACGGCCTCCTCTCCGCCTGAGTCCGCGATGGACAGCACAGGCGAACCGTCCTCCTCGTAGCGCTGGACGACGCTGACATCGCCGTCGGAGTCGGACCCGCAGCCGCCGACGGCAATGGACAACGCCACCGCGGCCACCGCGGCGGCCCCGAGCCAGCCCCGACGGACCATCACCGATCTACCACTAGGTTCAGGTTCAGCTCGTCGAGCGCCACGCTGATGCCCTGGTAGTAGGCCTCGCAATTGTCGTCAGCGGCGCTGCCGCCGGTGCCGCTGATGATGCCGTAAGCGCGATGTCCTTTGATCACCGCTCCACCACTATCACCGGGGCGCACGTTGCAGAGGTCGATCATGCCCAGGCCGCCGACGGTCTTGGACGGGTAATCGGCCTCGACATCGAGCTTCTCGACCTCGCCGCAGTGCGTGCCGGTACGCGAACCGTCGAAGCAGAGGTAGCGGCCCACCTTCGATTTCCGGAACCCGTCGATCGTGTAGCGGGGGTCGCGCTCCGTCGAACCGCTGCTGGACCGCGGCACGTACACCCACGGCTCGAGCTGCTGCAGGTCGTCGTTGGTGACTGCGACGCTCGCGTAGTCACCCGAGCTCCCGAAGATCGCACGACGCGTCGGACCGATCGCGGTGCGAGACGAACCGTTCGAGCCGGGCAGGGTCCAGCTACCGTCCGCGCCCGGGTCGCAGTGTCCCGCTGTGACGATGAACGGGTTCCCCTGGCTGGATCGCGCGGTGAACGCGAACGAACACATCTGAACCGTCCCGAGGATGTGCGAGCCGCCTCGCAGCGGGGCGTCGCAGTCTGTGAAGTACGTCGTGCCTCCCGGAATGGCGTACTGATTGCGGGTGCAGTTGGTGGGGACGCCCGTGAAGCTCGTCGACGCCACGCGGCGCACGCGCGCCGGCACGCCTCGCTGCCCGACCTCATCGCGGACGCGGCTCTCCTCCCCCGCGCTGGCCGAGGCGGTGATCTCCACGTCCACGCCGACCGCCGGGATCCGGCCGATCCGGACCCGACCCGCGTCGATGAGGTCGGCCAGCTCGGTCGAGAGCACCGACTCGGCGCTCATGAGTTGGCTGGTCGTGGCGGGCATCGTGACAACGTCGGCGACGCCCTGCAGCCCGTGGTTGGCGATCTGTTGGTCGATCACGGAGCGGTGCGCCCCCGCGGTGACGCCGATCTTCACGCGGCGGCTCGCGTTGTCGAACCACACGACATCCAGACCGCTGCTCGGATCGGCTGCGTCGATCGTCAGGTCGAGGTCGGAAGCCGCGTCGCTGGTCTGGATCCAGGCGGTCGCCGCTTCGAGCGAGCCCCCGTACTCCGCGGCGTACGCGCGAGCGGCGTCCATGGTCAGGACCGGCGATTCAGTCGGCTGCGCGTCATCCGCCGTCACGCTGGCTTCCAGCGCTGAGGAAGCGTTGCCCGCACGGTCGACCGCGCGGATCTGCGCCTGCACGTGACTTCCGCTGGTGACGCCTTCGAGCTCCGCGCCACCGTCCGCGGTCACGCTCCAGCCGGTCCAATCGCCGCCGTTGCGCCAGCGAACCTCGAAGCGCTCGAAGCCTGCGCCCGCGACCCCGCCGGGCAGTGGCGGGTCGGTAGCCGCCTGCCACAGGGCCTCCACAGCACCGTCGTCGTATCCAACTACGAGCGGGCCGAAGCCGCCCGGAGCGGTGCGGTCGATGATGAACCGCTGCGACGTGCTGGTGGCGTCGAATGCGACGAGGTCGGTGGTGCGCACGGCAGCCGAGTGTTCGCCCTCGCCGATCGCAGAGACGTCGACGAGGAAGTCGTGCGAACCGCTGGTCGCACAGCCCGTCACCGGGCAGCCCGCGTCCCAGGCGGCGAGCGACTGGCCGTCGACGAGCACGTCGAGCCGAGCGACTCCGGACCACCGGTCGTGCGCAGCTCCTCGCACGCCGAGTGCGGCACCGGCCGGGAGATACCCGTCGCGGAGCTCGGTCACCGCGCCGGACGCGAAAACTTCGTCGGGAGCGCCGCGATCCACCCGCAGTGTCCAGGTCGGGCCGACGCTCGTATGGTCGAGCAGATCGGTGGCGCGCAACCGCACGCGCGTATCGCCCTCCGGCAGGCTGCGGAGGTCGAGCGAGAGCGTGGCGCTCTCGTCGTTGGAGCACTGCCCCTGGTCGCAGGTGAAGGTTGTGCGGTCGATCGTCTGGCCGTCGGCGGTCTCGAGTGCGAGGCTCTTGACGCCGGAGTAGCGGTCATGGGCGGCCCCCTCCACCGTCCGGGTGTCATTGCCGCGCGTCCAGATCCCGTCGATGCTGGGCAGGTTGCCCGTGCCAGCGACGTCCGTGGGATCGCTCCGGTCGATGCGCAGCGTCCAGGTGCGCCCGGTGGCGGTGTTGCCGACGAGGTCGGTCGCACGGATCCGAACGACGGTGTCGCCCTCGGGAAGGCGAGTGGTGTCGACGGACAAGGTCTTCGTGATGTCGCGGGGGCACTGGTCCCCGCCGCAATCGAACGTCGCCGTGTCGAGCACGGTGCCGTCGGTCGTCTCGATCTGCACGGTTTGCACACCCGAGTAGGTGTCGTGCGCGACCACATCAATCGTGCGTGTGTCGTTGCCCAGGAACCAGCGCCCGTCGAGACCGGGGATCTGGCCGGTCCCCGTGATTGGGTCCGGAACCGAGCGGTCGATCTTGGAGACCGGGACGCTCGTGGTGTCGTCGCCCGACGCAGGGGTGCGGTTGTCGACGATGTCCTCGAGGACGAGCCCGTAGGACTGGACGCCCTCGGGCATCTCGTCCGTGTCGTAGGGCCAGTTCGTCGTCCACTCCGGACGATCAGTGTTCCAAACGGCCGGGCAACGATCGTTGCGATCACCCGCGCACGGCTGCGTCTGGGCGTCGGTGGTCGGTGGCCCGGCGAGCGTCGCGTGACTCACGCGTGCTTTCTTGACACCGAGCCCGGTGTCGGACGCCACGACCGTGACCGTGCCGCGCGCTGAGCGAACCCACCGCGGGTGGCTGTTCGCGGCCGACTGGATGAGCGGCACGTCGTAGTCGGTCAGCGAGAGCTTGGCCCCGGGGAGGTAGGCCTCAAAGCCTGGACGGCCCTGCTTGATGCGCTGCACCCCGAAGACCGCGGAGTTCGCGATCGGGCTGTTCTCGAGGCCACAACCGGCCGGGTCCGAGCAGAACGTCTGCCGGCCGGGGGCACCGGTGATCGTGACGGCGGTCGTGCCGTCCTTCGTGGTAACCGGCGCTCCCGTGACCGTGGCGTTGGCACCGCACGCCGTGGGATGGGCGGAGCCGGCGCCGGGCGCACCGCCCTCGCGGTAGTTGACCGTCGACTGCCAGTCGCCGGAGGACAGGCGCAAGCCTTCGTTGATGCAGCCCTCCTTGTTGTTGAACGACGCTGCGCCGTAGTCGGCGCGGTAGATCGTCGAGGTGCCCGGCGCCTGCCACCGCCACTCGCCAAGTCCAAGCGGCGCGTGCGGGTTGAAGAGGGCGGTCACCGCGAGCCCACTCCGGCCGCCCTCGTCGATCTTCGTGAAGTCGTAGCCAGCATCGCTGCTTGTCGACGCCCAGCCCCGGAAGTCGAGCGTCGGGTCGACCTGCCACGCGTTCGCTGTCGGCCCGTGCCAATCCTCGACGACCGAACCTCGCGCTTGTGCCTGCGCGGGGAGGACGACGAAGACCACGAACGCGGAGATCACGCGAACGAACGCGGTCAGCGGCCGACGAGCAGCGGGAAGATGAGACATGGAACCCCGGAGGCGAACTGAGAAGAGAGCACCAGCGCGGGGGACCGCCAGCCGACGGCAGTCAACCTGAAACAGGCACTTCGGTCAAGCAACTGGACGAAACGCTTTCGCGTTCCCCGGCGAGCCTGTCGAGCACCGATTGTCGATGGCAGCGGTGCGCGGCTCACTGAAGGGCCAGATCACCATGGCTGACGACTTCGATGAGTTGCCCGCTCGTCGAGAACGCCATGCTCCTGTCGCGCGACGCCGCGCTCAGCGCGTACGACGTGCCCGTCGCCTGGTAGGCGAAGACCAGCGCCGGACACGCGAACCCGACGACGGCTGAAGGCCAGCCGATACCGACCTTGGCTTCGTTCGCTTACTCGTGCGGAGGCAGGAAGAGGTCGGTGTCGTAACTGTGGATCACGGCAGCCACGTGCAGGCCAACGTGCGCAATCGGGGCACCGATCGGGTTGAGAGTGACGAGCGTGGGGACGCTCCAGACGAGGTCGCCGGCGAGCGGCTGGCGCACCTTGGCCGAGCGGAAGTCGCCGTACCCCAGGTGGTACGTCGCGGTGATGGTGAGCGACGCAAGCAGCGCGAGTACACCGACGGCCGCGACCCCGCCACGCTCGCGCACCCGGCTGTGGGCGAGCGCAGCGGACACCACGAGGATCGGGAAGGCCGACAGGAGCAGGCCGTCAGCGACGCCGTACACGCCCCCTCGCCACACCAGCGCGCCAATGAATTCCAATCCTCCGGGATGCTCAGACGCGTCTTCGGTCGCGAACACGATGGCGGCCATCAAGCCGGCGAACAGGACCCCGAGCCCGGCTGCCAAACGCCAACGGCGCGCGCACATTTCCGGGATCGATTGCTTCGTGTCGGTCGCCCACCCGGCGCACAAACCGACCACCGCTGCGGCATAGATTCCGATGTAGACATCGCGCTGGACTGCGAGCTGGTCCGCCACGATGAACGGCACGAGGAAAGAAGCCAGCAGGCCGCCGCCGAGCCATGAGAGGTGTCGCCGGACCGAAGCCTCCGACGTGGGAGGCAAGTCGGGGCGCTCTCCCCATTGCGGTTTCACGGTCGGGCGAACGTCGGTGGAGGGCATCCCATCACGGTCGCGAGTCAGGCCGGGTGCGTCATCGGTAGACCGCCCGCTGCCGTTTGAGTACTACGCCGAATCCCACCTCGCGGTGCTCAAGGCCCAAGGCCTGAACGATTCGGACGGCTCACCGGTCCAAGAGCTCAGCGCCGTCGAAGCCGCACTGGCGCTCGTGCTCGATCTCTGAGCGGGCCTGCGGGCACACCACCCATGAGGCGGCACCACAACGACGAAAGTCCGACGCTCCAACCCTCTCGGGTTTGAACTTCGGACTTTCGTGTCGTCGATATCGGGGAGACAGGATTTGAACCTGCGACCGCCCGGCCCCCAGCCGGGTGCGCTACCAGACTGCGCCACTCCCCGTGATAGCAAGCGGGCGACGGGACTCGAACCCGCTCCGTGAGCTTGGAAGGCTCGCGTGCAACCGTTAACACCTCGCCCGCGCGCTGCTTCGGCGATCGTATCGTGCCTGCCGATTCGACGCGGCTTCGACCAGACTTCGTGCAAGACGAGGCCCGGATTTTGGGACCGCGGGGGCGCCCTCGCGAGCGGTCGGTTACCATGCGCGTGCGGCTGAGCGCCCCCTCTGGGAGATTGGTGTATCGGTAACATAGGGGTCTCCAAAACCCTTGCGCCAGGTTCGATTCCTGGATCTCCCGCTCGAGGTCCGCACCCCTCCGAAGGCCCCGCGTCGTGGCTGAGCTCCGCATCCTCACCTCCGCTGACCTGTATGAGCTAATGCTCCAGGGGCAGGCCGTGCAAGTGCTCGACGTGCGCACGCCGGAAGAGTTCGCCTTCGGACACATCGCCGGATCGCTGCTGATCCCCTACGACCAGGTCAGCGCGTGGCCCGAGCAACTCGACCCCTCGCTGCCCACCGCGGTGATCTGCAAGGCGGGCGTTCGCGCGGTCCACGCCGCCGCCGTGCTGGACCGCTTCACCGACGGCGAGCTGTACGTCGTCGCGCAAGGCGGCGTCGGCGACTGGCCCCGCCTCGGCGGCGAACTGACGACAGACTGACTTCAGACCCGTCAGGCTGAATTCATGAACTCGCCCCAACGAGCTCAGGGGCTCGACGGCCTGCGCGGCCTCGCAGCCTCCGCCGTCGTGCTCCTGCATGTGTGGATGTTCAGCGGCGCCCACCAGCCCGAGCAGGCCAGACTCACCGACCAGATCGTCGGCTCGATGGGCCTCGCCGTGATGATGTTCTTCGTCCTCTCGGGCTACCTGCTCGCGACGCCCTGGGTTCGCGCCGCAGCCAGCGGTGGCCCGGCCCCGGCGCTTGGCCGCTACGCCGTCAAGCGCGCGGCGCGCCTCCTCCCCGCGTACTGGCTCTGCCTCGCCGGGTCGTTCGTGCTCATGCAGCAAATCGAGCACCCGCTCGCCATCGACGCCGGCCAGCTCCCACTTTTCGCCCTCTTCCTGCAGAACCAGAGCCTGGCGACCGCCGGACAGCTCAACCCGCCCCTGTGGTCACTCGGCGTCGAGGTCACCTTCTACGTCGCCGTGCCGATCATCGGCCTCGGGCTCATCGCGGCGATCCGCCGCTTCGGGCAGCAGGGCGCCATCGTCGTCGCGATGGTGATGACGACGCTCGGTCTCACGTGGACCGCCGTCGTCTATGGCAGCGGTGAAGACCCGCGACTCCTTACCGCCCTGCCGACCTATCTTCCGATCTTCGCCTGCGGCATCCTGGCGGCCGCACTGATGCACGGCCGGACCCTGCGCCGGACCACTCGCACGGCCATGCTGCTCGGCGGCGCGGCCCTCGTCGTCGCCGATGGCTGGTGGCACGTCGACTCCACCGGCACCGTCGGCCACGTCGTGCGCGACTTGCCCGCGGCCGCGGGCTTCGCCCTCGTCGCAAGCGCCGTCGCCAAAGGTCCCGCATGGCTGCTCGGCAGCGCGCCGCTACGGCGGCTGGGCGACTACTCCTACGGCATCTACCTCTGGCACATGCCCGTGATCTACTGGGTCCGCCACACCGACCGGTGGCCCGAATCGCCGTGGGCGGCGTTCGCGCTCGTCCTCGCGGGCGCCACCCTCCTCGGAGCGCTCAGCTGGCACCTCGTCGAACGCCATGCGATCACCTGGTCGACCAAACGACTCCGCCGGACCCCGCCGCCCACCGCAACCGCATCCGCACCGAGTTCTGCCGCTGCCGCTAACGCGCCGGCCACCCAAGCCACTACCCCAGCTCCGGCGACGGCTCCTACCGGCGCCGCGTCGCCACCGAACCACGCGCGGCGGCCGGCCGTGCAGCCCCACCACCCAGCCGAGGCACGGCGCTGAGCCGACCCTCCGACGGACTAGGGTCGACGCTCATGGACGACGAGCCCTCCAGCAAGACCTCGATCGTCGACCGTCCACTCCCGGGCGACGTCGCCCGGAGCGAACTCCCGGAACGGGTCGTCCCCTACTGGCGACTGGCCAGCGCCCTTTCGTGGCTGCCGCTGAGCGTCATCCCGATCGGAGCTGCCGCCACGGTCCCCGACCTCCCGATAGTGCTGCGGGCCTTGATCGTGGCGGTGCCGCTGCTGGCCGCGCTCATCGACATCGTCGTCGTGCAGCCTCGCCGTCGCGCCATCTGGTGGTACGCCATCGGCGACGAGCAGATCGATCTCCAACACGGCTGGATGATCGTCACCCGCACCGTCGTGCCGATCACGCGCGTGCAGCACGTCGAGCTGCAGCAAGGACCACTGGCGCGCCGCTTTGATCTCGCGAAGCTCGAGATCCACACGGCCGCCGGCTCCGTCGCGATCCCGGCCCTCGATCGCACCGAAGGCGAACGGATCCGCCAGCGCATCGCCGATTTGGCCCGCGTCGCCGATGACCTCTGATCTCCCGGAGGCCCCGCCTCTGGAACGCCGTCTGCATCCAGCGGCCACCGCCATCGACGGACTCCGGCACGCGCGGGGCGCCGCCACCGGAGCGCTCGTGGTCCTCGTCAGCCAGGGACTCGTGGTCGGCGGAATCATCACTGCAGGACTCCTCACGCTGGCCACATTCGCCGCGTTCCTGAACTGGCGCACCACGCGCTACGCCGTCATCGACGACACCCTGCGCCTGCGGACTGGCCTCTTTTCCCGCCACGAGCGCAACATCCCGGCGTCGCGAATCTCCGCACTCGATACCTCGCGCGGCATTCTCCAGCGCATCTTCGGCGTGGTCGCCGTGCATGTGCAAACCGCGGGTGGCGGCAAAGAAGCCGAGATCAGCCTGCGGGCGGTGAGCTTCGCGGAAGCCGAACGCCTCCGGCGAGAACTTGGCCATCGGGCTCCACGGAGCGCCAGCGACGGCCGCGGGCCGGACGCCGCGGATGGAGTCGGCGATCTGGGCTTCCCGGGCGATGCCGGTCCGACCAGTGACGCCTCCTTCGCCGCGACGGGCCCGCGCTTCACCAACCCCGCCGGCGACGCAGATCACCTCGCTCCCGACGAATCCGTGGTCTACGCCATCACGCCGCGCGAACTCGTCCTCGCGGCGCTCACGTCGCCGTCGGTGGCGGTCGCCGGTGCGGCGTCAGCAGCGATCTTCTCGCTCGCATCAGACGCCCTCCCGAGCCGCCTGCAGCGCCAGCTCGCCACCTCCGTCGATGAACTCACCCTCACGGCCGTGATCGTCCTCGCCATCGTCGGGCTCCTCCTCGCGGCCGTGGTGTCGGTCATCGGGACGATCCTGATGTTCGGCGGGTTCCGCGTAACCCGCGACGACCGTCGGCTTCGTGTGCGCCGCGGCCTCCTGACCGAGCGCGTCGGCACCATTCCGCTGGGCCGAATTCACGGCGTGCGCATCGTCGAATCACCGCTGCGTCAACTTCTTGGCCTCGCCGCGATCGAAGTCGAGGTGGCTGGCTACGCGGGCCAGGATGAAGTGACCCGCACCCTCGTGCCCCTCATCAACCGGGACGCCATCCCGGCACTCCTGGCCGACATCGTTCCCGCGATCGCTTGGCCGGACCGTCCGCTCGAGCCCGTCCCGGTGCGGGCACGGCGCCGATACCTCACCCTGCCACTCGTCGTGACGCTCCCCTTCGCTACGGCCCTGCTGGTCGCACCAATCGGCTGGCTGCGCATCGTCGCGATCGTTCCGCTTGGGATCGGGGTGCTCGTGGGCAGTCTCCAGGCGCGAGCCGCCGGTTGGCTCCTGGCGGGCGGAACCTTCACGATCCGGTCGAGGAGGTTTGCTCGCAGCACGCTGCTGGCGCAGTCCTCACGGCTTCAGCGCGCCGAATTCAGCACCTCGCCGTTCCAGCGCCGAGCAAACCTCGGCACGATCGCCGTGCGCCTTTCCAACGCCCGACGCGGACAGATTCGCCACCTCGACGCCACTGAGATCCACGAACTCCTCCAGCGGCTCGGCCGGACGCCCGAGACACCGGCTTCCTGACCATCGAAATCGCGCTGCCCGCGACGCGCCCGCGCCACGGAGGAAACCAACGCGGCGCGGGCGATCACGGGTGGGCGAGTCGGGGGACACTCGCCACCGCTCATGATATTTGCCGAACAACCGCTTGGTAACCACTCGCATCACACAGCGGCCCCGGACTTCGCCACCCGAACAAACCTCCGAAAAGCTATTTCAAGGAGTTTTGGCGAGACCCGAACAAACCTGACCTGGCGCGTACGGAGTTTGTTTTTCGGCCAGGGGCACCCCGTTCGACGCCATGTCGGGTTCCATACCGCGATACGGTAAGTACCTATTTGACCTGAGCGTTACGGCGTCACCTATCCGAAGGCACGCAGCTCATGTCGCGCCGCCGACGCGCACGGCCGCAGCGCGACCCCTCCCCACCGACCCGCGACCCCTGACCCGGGATGCCTAGGGTGTGGCCGTGGCCGAGAAGTCCGACACCGCCGATGCGGCACTGCACCCGCTGACCCGCCTCTGGCGCCGCGTCCCGAAATATCGCGGCCGGATTGTGCGCGCGACGAGCCTCACGATCGCCAACCAGATCTTCGACATCATGCCGGAGCTCCTGATCGGCGTCGCGATCGACGTCGTGGTTCGCGAGGACGAGAGCTTCATAGGGAAGCTCTTCGGCGTCGCCGACCGCGAATCACAGCTCGTGATCCTCGCGGTGATCACGGCGTTCGTGTGGATCATGGAGTCGCTCACGCAGTTCCTGAGTGACCGGATCTGGAAGAACCTGTCGCAGTCGATCCAGCACGACCTCCGCATGGACGCCTACCGGCACGTGCAGGAACTCGAACTCGCGTGGTTCGAAGACCGTGCCTCGGGCCGGCTGCTCACCATCCTGGGCGACGACGTCAACCAACTCGAGCGATTCCTCGATGTCGGGGCCTCGAAGATCATCACCACGGTGACGAGCACGATCGCAGTCGGGATCGTGTTCATCGTGATCTCGCCGCTCCTCGCCGTGCTCGCGTTCCTGCCGATCCCAGTGATCGTGACCGGGTCGCTGCTCTTCCAGCGGCGACTGCAGGCGCGCTACGCCGACGTGCGAAACGAGGCGGGCGCCCTCAACGGCCTCATCGGCGGCAACCTCGGCGGCATCGCGACGATCAAAGCCTTTGCCGCCGAGGCGAGCGAAGCAAAGCGAGTCGAGGACGCTTCAACGGCGTACGCCAACGCAAACCGGCGCGCCATCACGCTCAGCGTGGCGTTCGTGCCGCTCATCCGGATGGCGATCCTCGCGGGGTTCCTTGTCACCCTCGTCGTCGGCGGCCACGCCGCGCTCAGCGGCGACCTGGAGGTCGGGCTGTACTCGGTGCTCGTGTTCATGACCCAGCGCCTGCTGTGGCCGCTCACCCTGCTCGGAGAGACCCTCGACCTCTACCAACGCGGCATGGCGTCGGCCCGCAACATCCTGGATCTCCTGGACGCGCCGATCGGGGTGGCGTCGGGGACCGCCGAACTGCCTCCACCGGCCGACGGCACGCAGGCCGGCGCGGTCCGGTTCCAGGACGTGACCTTCGCGTATCGCGACGCGGACGGCAGCGCCCGCGAGCCCGTCCTGCGCGGACTGGACCTCGACGTGCCGGCCGGTCAGACCCACGCGATCGTCGGCGCGACTGGTGCCGGGAAGTCGACGGTCGTGAAGCTGCTCCTGCGGATGTATGACGCCGACGGCGGAACCCTCACCGTTGATGGGGTCGCGGTGCGCGACCTGCGCTTCTCCAGCTTGCGCGGCGCCATGGGCTATGTCGGGCAGGACACGTTCCTGTTTGACGGATCGGTGGCCGAGAACCTGCGGTATGGCGACCCGGACGCGTCGCCTGAAGCGCTGCGAATCGCGGCCGAACGAGCCGAGGCGCACGAGTTCGTCGAAGCGCTGCCCCAGGGCTACGACACCCGCGTCGGTGAGCGCGGCATCCGCCTCTCCGGCGGCCAGCGCCAGCGGCTCACGATCGCACGTGCGCTCGTGCGGGATCCCGCGATCCTCGTCCTCGACGAGGCGACCAGCGCTGTAGACAACGAGACCGAGGCAGCCATCCAGCGGTCACTCGCGCGCGTGAGCCGCGAGCGCACGACGATCGTGATCGCCCACCGCCTGTCGACCATCCGCCACGCCGACCGCATCCACGTGATGGCGGACGGGCGCGTCGCTGAGGCCGGCACCCACGACGAACTCCTGGCCCTCGGCGGGCGTTACGCGGCACTTTGGTCGGTCCAAACCGGCGAGCTACCGTCCGACGCCGTCCAGACGACGTAGCGCCGTCGCGCCAGACTCGTCACCTGGCGCCAACCTGACTAGAACCTGAACGCGCAACAAGCCATCCGGCTTACGTACGCCCATACCGAATATGCTGGCGCGGCCCCATGCCCGAGATTCAGGCCGCTCCCCCACTTCGCGCCGATGCCCGTCGCAACCGAGACGCGCTGCTGCGCGCTGCCCGACTGGTATTCGCCAATCAGGGCCTCGACGCGCCGCTCGATGCGATCGCCAAGGAGGCCGGCGTCGGTCGAGCAACGCTGTACCGGCGCTTCCCGACGCGCGACGCTCTGATCTCAGCGATCTCCGAGGATGAACTCGACGTGCTCGTCGACGTCGTGCGAGACGCGCCCGACCCGGACCGCGCGTTCTATGACTTCCTGGAGGCTGCGTTTCAGATGCAGGTCGAGAACCTCGGGTTCATCGAGCTGTTCACCCGGAAACTGGCCGACCCAGAGGTGCTGCAGGCGATCACGAAGCGCTTCTACGAGATCCTCAATCCGGCCCTCCAGCGCGCGCAGCAGGCCGGCCACGTCCGTGCCGATCTGAGCGCCGAGGACGCCGGCAGCGTGCTGCTCATGCTCGGCGCAGCGACCGCGAGTATGCGCGACGCGCCGAACGGCGCCGAACGGCGCCAGCGCGCCATGGCGATCCTGTTCGACGGCATGGACCCGGCTCGCGCACCGCGCGAGCTCCCACCGCTCGACTAACGCGCCGGCGCTCAGGCCGAACGGACCGGCTGCTTGGCGGCGTCCGTTTCCGGGAGCCTCGACGCGACCGGCTGCGGCGTGGTGAACGGCGCGACTTCGGTCCGCGCGATCGCTAGGGCCTTCTTGAGGTTGCGCTGCATGACGCGATCGGCGACGGGCTGCACGAGCATGCGGATCGGGAGGACGGCGCCCACCCACGCCGGCGCCACGATGCGGCGCGAGCGACGAGCAATGCCGCGCTCCAGCGCATCGATCCCGACCTTCAACGGCGTGATGCCCATGACCGCGCCTCCGCGCCCGAGCACCGACGCAGCTTCCGTGCCGAAGCCGCGGCTCGTCATGTCCGTGTCGAGCTCCGCGAAGTACGCCACACCGACTTTGGCGCCGGAGGGCCGGAGTTCCACGCGCAGGGTGTTGCCGAGGGCCTCGGTCGCCGCCTTCGACGCGCTGTAGGCACCGAGCAGCGGCGCGTGCACAGCGGCGGCGAGCGACGCGACCGCCAGGGCGTACCCGCCCGATGCGGCGATATGCGGGCCGGCAGCTCGGAGCGTGAGATACGTGCCCATGACGTTCACGCGCAGCGTCTGCTCGAGCACGGCGGGGTCGCCACCGATCAACGGGAACTGTTTGGCGATTCCGGCGTTTGCGACCACGACGTCGAGCCCGCCGAGCTCGCTGACGAGCGCCTCGACGGCGGCGTCGACCTGGGCCTGATCGGACACATCAGCCTCGCGCCACGGCGCATCGCCACAAGCCCTGGCGACCTCGGCGAGCAGCTCGGGTTCGAGCCCCATGAGCGCCACTCGGGCGCCGCTCTCGTGAAGGCGACGGGCGAGCTCCGCGCCGATCCCGCGGGCAGCACCGGTGATCAGGACACGGCGGCCTTGAAGCGAAGGGGTCGTACGAAGCATCCCTCGAAGGTACCAGCGGAAACCACGCCTTTCAGAACGCGGTTCCGCCTCCTTGAAGGAGCACTCAGCCGTCGACGAGCACCACCACATCGGTGCGCGCATTGCGCCCGCGCAGCACGACGGAGTGGTCGACCCGCCAGTGCGCCTGCTCCTCGGCATCGCCCTTCTCGAAGAGGCGCCCGGAGACCGCGACGCGGTGCGGAAGCGTGCCGGCCTGCGCACCGAGCCGCGCTGCCTCATTGACCGGGTCGCCCATCACCGTGTACTCAAAGCGCTGGCTCGACCCCATGTTGCCCGCGATCACGTCACCGCCGGACACGCCAATCGTCGCCGGGGTCTCGGGAGCGAGGCGCTCGAGTTCGAGGGCGAGTTCTCGGGCGGCGCGAAGGGCACGGGTCGCATAGTCAGCCTGCGGGACCGGCGCGCCGAACACGATGAGCGCGCCGTCGCCCGCGAACTTGTTGACCAGGCCACCGTGGCGCTGGGTCACGTCGATCACGACATCGAAGAACCGGTTGACCAACTCGACGACCTCCGTCGGTGGGCGCTCCATGGCGAGGGCGGTCGAGCCGACCACGTCGACGAACATCGCCCCGACTTGGAGCGTCTCGCCACCGAGCGCCACGCCGCGGGCCAGCGCCGTCGCCGCAACCTCACCGCCGACGTGCCGACCGAAGAGGTCGCGCAATTCCTCGCGTTCCTGGATCCCGGTGGCCATGCGGTTGAAGCCAGCCTGGAGCAGCCCGATCTCGGTCGCGTCGTCGATCGGGACCCGCGCGGTGAGATCGCCGTCGGCCACCTTCTGCACGGCCTTGCGCATCCGCGCCACGGGGTCGGCAACGGCCCTCGCCGTGATGAACTCTGCCAGCAAACCGGCGGTCAGCGTGATCGACGCAAGCACCACCATGACGATCGCGAGCTTTTCCGCCGACGTGCCCGGAATGGCACCCGCGAGGAGCAGAACGCCAAGGATCCACAGGCCGAACACCGGGCTGCCGGTGCCGACCGCCCACGTGAGGAGCTGTCGGGCGGAGGTACCCGGAAGCGTCGGCGACGCAGCGGTGCGATGCGTGAGGACCACCTGTGCCGCCGGGCGCATCGCGCGCTCGGTGAGCACGTACCCGAACGCGCAGGTCGTCATGCCTCCGAGCAGCGTCGTGATGAACACCCGCAGTCCGAGCAGCCCGCTGTCGAACAGCGTGACGACCGTGGCGACGAGCGTGGCCCCGAGCCACAGCACGACGAGCACCCAGAACGCGTAGAGCGGCGAGCGCAGCACCTTCGTCTCTTCATCGGAGGTCGGCGCGCGCCCGGCCCGCAGCCACCCCCAGATCTGGTCGGAGTGCCGGAAGATCACGATCGTGCCCACGACGTACGCGAACACGACGTAGGCCCCGATGAACATCATCGAGCGCAGCGCGACCTCAGACGACGAGAACCCGTCTCCGGGAATCACGAGCAGGTTGAGGGCCAGCACGATCGCCGTGCCGACGAGGTTGGCGATCGCGAGCACGACGCCGCTGGAGACCTGATGCGCGCGGAGCAGGCGCGGTCCCGGGATCCAGTCGGTGGTGCAGAGCGCCATCCGGCCGTACATCGTGTGCGGCTCCCAGTCCTGGGCGGCCTTCAGCGTGTTGGAATGCGCCTGCTCAGCGGCCTGCTCCAGAAACAGTTCCGCTGGCGCCGGGACATCCCCGCGCTGGGCGGAAGCAGGATCGACGGACATCCCGCGAGCATGCCACACGCAGCCCCGGTTTCCGACTGCGGCCTGTCAGCGAGCCTTAAGCGTGGCGCACCGGGCGGCGGGGACCCTCGTCACCGGGAGCCTGAACACCGGCGCCACAGGTCGCGAACGCGGCGACGACTGCGGGGTCGAACTGCGCCCCTGCACACGCCCGCAGCTCGCTCAGTGCATCGTCGCGCTCCATGGCCGTGCGGAACGGTCGCTCGGAGGTCATGGCGTTGAACGCGTCGCACACGGCGATGATTCGGGCGCCGAGGGGGATCGACGTCCCGGCCAGGCCGTCCGGATAGCCGGTGCCGTCGAAGTACTCGTGGCTGGAGCGCACGAGGGCTGCGGTCGTCGCTCGCGCGTGCGCGGCAAACACCAGTCGGCCACCGGTGAGGGTGTGGCTACGGACGAACGCCCATTCGTCGTCGTCGAGTTCGCCCTTCTTGGACAGGATCGAGTCCGGGATGGCGCTCTTGCCGATGTCGTGGAGGTCGGCCGCGACGCGCAGCGCCTCGACCTCTTCCGCCGGGAGGTTCAGGTGCTGGGCTACGGCCGTCGCCATGGCGGCGACCGGGCCGGTCTTGCCGTCCTCGGCACGCAGGCGCAGCTCGGCGGTGATGGTCTGCAGCGTCGACGGCTGGCCCTTCCGCGTGGCCTTGTCGCGGTACATCCGTTCGTCGGCAAGCACGAGGGCGCTCTCGACGTCCGAAGCCTCTTCGGGGACGCGGGCAACGCCTGCGGACGTCCCGATGGTCCACCCGGCACCCTCGTCGGTCAGCGCGGCGCGCGCGGCGGCGATCTTCAGCTCGATGTGCTCGCGGTCCGCGGTGTAGACGACGCAGAACTCGTCGCCGCCAAGCCGGTAGGCGCGTGCGCCGACTCGGTCGGCCTCGGCCCGCAGGCTGCGGCCCAGCCGCGTGAGCAGCTCGTCGCCGGCGGCGTGGCCGAAGGTGTCGTTGTACCGCTTGAAGCCGTCGAGATCGAAGAGCGCGACCAAGAGAGGATCGCCCCCGGCCTTCACCGCAGCGAGCTGGTCGGCGAGGTCGGTCGTCAGGGCGCGGCGGTTGTGGAGACCGGTCAGCGCGTCGGTGACGGCATCGCGGCGGCTGGCTTCGAGGAGGTCGGCCTTTTCGAGGAACAGCTGGCGCGCCATCTTGTGTTCGCGCAGGGAGCGGAAGTAGTAGGTGGCGAAGGCGGCCAGGAGCACCATGACCGTGATGAGCGTGCCGAGGGTGGCCTGCAACCGAGCCGTCCGAGCCTGATCACGGTAGAGCGACTTGGCCGCCGTGAGGTGACCGTCGAGCTTGAGGTAGAGCGCGAGCTGGCGCCGGGCGGGAGCGCTTTCGGGCCCGAAGGCTGCGCCCCCCTTTGCGGCGATCGAGAACAGCTCGTTGTCGGCCGTTCCGATCGCGGCGATCGACTGTGTTGCTCTCACGACCGCTGCCGGTGGCTTGTCAGCCATGAGTTCTGAGGAAAGTTCGGTGATCTCGTCGCGAAAGCGATCCATGGCCGCCTGCGCGGTGTCCGTCGGCAGCCCACCTTGGGGCCCGACCGCGCGGACGACCGAGCTGCGCCGCTCGACCGTGATCGACAACTCGTTCACCTGGTTCTGCGCGACGCGGGCGGCGTCGGCTCGCTGCTGCAGCGTCGCGATGACGCCGACGGCGGTAATGCCGACCAGCGTCATGACGACGGGGACGGCGATGGTGCGGAGGCGGGAGACGAGTGAGGAGAGCATCAGAGAGCGGTTGGTGGTACCACCAGCCTCGGTATCGGCGTGCACACGACCCAGCTGAACCAGGTTTTCCGTATGCATAACCGGACGCACGCGCCCACAGGCCGGTCTGGGCGCATCCCGCCGACGCAGCACTCACGGAGGCCATCCGATGCGGGCGAGAGGACTCGAACCTCCACGCCTGTGAGGGCACCAGCTCCTAAGGCTGGCGTGTCTACCATTCCACCACGCCCGCATGGGGCGCTTCGGGGCGCGATTCGGGCCTTGGCGAGGCGCCTGTGAGGGCGGTCACGCCGGGCTCGTTGCACGCCGCCGCAGCAAACGGGATTATGTACGACTCATGAGCACCGTGCGGGATCAGCCCTCAGACGACGTCGTGGTGACGCATCCCAACCGCGAATCGGCAGCCGCGAAAGGCACACGGGCGACCGTGATGTTTTTCCTTGCCGCCAGCGCGGTGCTGTCGGTGATCATCCTCGTCGCGAGCTGGGGCGTCCAGGCCGGCGCGTTCCTGCTGTGGGTGCTGCTCACCGCGCTCTTTGCCTACTACGCCTACGCCGTCGCCAGCTGGCGATCGGGGATCCTGCCCGTCGCCGCCGGCACGGCACTCATCACCGGCGTGTTCGCCGCGGTGTCGGTCACGAGCTGGTTCAATCGCGGCGGCACCGGCTACGACCAGCCGGCCGTCCCTGAATCGATCGTTGGTGTGCTCGTGTTCGCCTTCGCCGTGATGCAGCTCGTCACCGTGGTCCTCTGCCTTCGCGGCTTCCTGCAGAACTGGCATGTCGAGCTTGAGGTCCCGCGCCAGCAAGCGCGCGACCACGGTTCCTTCGCGTAGCGGTCCTAGGAACGCTGCACGGGCGGCAGCCACGTGCGCGTGAATCCGTACGCACCGGCCAGGGACTCGGCCGAGTCGACGCCCTCACCCTCGCGCCGCACGACCAGCTCGCCGTCCACGTTGTAGATCGCTAGCGCCGCGACGTACGGGCCTGTGCCGACGTGTGAGGACTCAAAGGTGCTGTCGTCGTGGAGCGTGGCGAGTAGCCGCTGCGGGTCGTTCCCGCGGAAGCCGTTCATGAGGATCAAGAGGCGACGGAGCTCCTTCACGTGCCGCAGGCCGACGATGATCCGCCCGCGGTGCAGCTCGACGATCGGACGCCTGCCGAACTCCGGCGACGTGCGGACCTGCTCGGCCTCGTCGATGATGCCGGTCGTGCCGTCGGTGAGTTCCCAGATCGCGGCGACCGCGCCGGGGCCGGCGACCTCGAAGGTAAGCGATCCGATCGCCGATTGGCGACGATCGAGGGTGACCGTCGGAACGTCGGCCGTGAGCAGCACGCGACCAAGCACGCGCTTGACCGGCGGCAGCTCAGGCGGCTTCGGCGCTCCCGGCCGCTTGAGCGACAGCCGGGCCGGCTCGGGGGCAGACTCCTGCTTGGCGGGGCGCGGCGTCTCACCCACCTTGGGGCGACGCCGCAGATAGGTGATGTCTGCTCGGGATGCCGTCCGGCTGAACGCCATCAGATCGCGACGCCGAAGTCGTTCGCGACACCCTTGAGGCCCGTCGAGTAGCCCTGCCCGACCGCGCGAACCTTCCACGCGCCGCGATGGCGGTAGACCTCGCCGAAGATCATCGCCGTGACCTCCGTGCCGGACCCACCCTCGATGTCGTACCGCACGAGCTCGGTGCCGCTGCGATCGGCAAGGCGGAAGTACGCGCTGCGCACGGAGCTGAAGTTGCCGGGCTTGCGCAGGTCCGGATCGGCGTAGACGACGAACACGATCTTGTCGACGTTGTCCGGCACGGAGGAGAGGTCGAGTTCGAGCTGCTCCTCGTCGCCGCCATCGACGTACTTGACCGTGCCGTCGGGGCTCGCGAGCTGATTGAAGAACACGAGGTGCTCATCGGAGAGCGCGCGGCCCTGCGCGTTGCAGACGACCGCCGACGGGACCAGCTCGGTGACCGGCCCGTTGCTCTCGATCAGTCGCCAGCCGAAGCCGACGACGACCGTGCCGACGATCGGCATGAGCTCACTGAGGGCCGCGTTCCCGCCGCGCTGGAGCTTGATGGATCCGGTGCTGGCCATCTACAGGGACAGGTCTGAGCGTTCGAACTTGGTCCGCAGGAAGCGGCCTTGGGTCTGGAGCTGCTCGGCGTCGTGGGCGTAGACGGCCTGGCTCAGCTCGTGCGCCGCGTGTTCGAGCATCACGAGCTGCTCCACCAGGTGGTCGCCCGGGGTGCGGCCGTCGGGGCCAGGCGTCTGCGCAAACTGGCGGTTGAGGCCGGTGTAGGCGTCGAGCGAGGTCTTGAGGTAGTCGGTGACCATCGCCTGCACGGCAATCTCCTCGTCGACGCTCGGCGGGTTGCGCGTGAGATGGTCGAGCATCGGGAGGAGCACGTCCTCGATGCGGCCGAGCTGCGGGAGCGCGGCGACGGGCAGCTTGCCGCCGTTGCGGCGCGCCTCCCAACGCGTCTTCTCAAGCGACATCAGCATCCGCTCACCGAACGGCCCCTGCTGGATGATCGGCTGGGGCCGAGGCTGCTCCGGCGCGGGCCGAGGCTCGTCGTCGCGATTGCGGTTGAAGAGGGAGTTGAACACCATGGGCAGAGCGCGCAGCGGCCCTGAGCCACCCGCGTTCCACTGATTCTAGGCGCCTGATCCCCTTACCGAGCCTGCTCGGGGCCGGCCGAGCGCTCGAGGTACGGCTGGGCCTTGGCGAGCTGGCCTTCCAGCGCCGTCACCGTGGTCTGCATCGACTTCACGGCTTCGCCGCGGAACGTGTCGATCGAGTCCATCGTGGCGAACACGTCGTTGAAGGCCTGCTCGAGCTTGGCGATGTCGATCGTCGACGAGGACGCCTGCTGCTGGATCTCCGCCGACTGCTGCCGCAGGAGCGCGGCGTTGTTGGCGATCACGTCCGACGTGGTCGAGTTCAGGGCCTGGATCTGGCTGAGGACCAGCTTCTGGTTGGTGAGCGCCTCGGCGACGATCACCGCCGTGCGCAGCGCCGAGAGCGTCGTGGTGCGGGCCCGCTCGACGCCCTTGATCAGCTCAACGTTGTTCTGCTTGACCATGTCCATCGCGAGGTACCCCTGCGCGGCGACGGCAAGCTGCGTGAGGATGTCCTGGCGGCGCTGGCGTACGGCGAACTGCACGTCGGAGCGGAACTGGCCCGCTCGGGTCGGGTCGCTGAGTTCGAGCTCGCCGATGCGGCGGTCGAGGCCGTCGTCGAGCTGGCCCATGAGCAGCGCGTACTCCGTGAGCGTGCCCATGAGCGTCCAGAGGTTCGACCGTTCCTGCTCGATCGCGGCGTTGTCCTTGCGGAGTTCGTCCTGGCTGGCAGCCAGCGACTTGGTGATCTCGTCGAGCTGGGTCTGCGCCGTCTTGTAGCGGTCGAAGTACGCCTGGATCTTGTTGCCGCCCGGGATGAACCCGAGGATCTTGCGGACCGGCTTGCCTTCCAGGTCCGCGCGGTTCGGCGTGAGCTCGACGACCGTCTGGCGCAGCTCGTTGAGCGTCTTGGCGGTCTTGGCCTGCGCGCCGACGTTCGACTTGCCGGCCGTGCCTGCCAGCGCAGACGACGGCCGCTCAAGCATCCGGTTGGACACGTTCGCCGACTTCGTCAGCTCCTCGGCCCCCACGTTGCTGAGTTCCTCGACCTTCTTCGCCAGCTCCGGGCTGTTGGTCGTGAGGGCCTCCAGGTCGCGCACGTACGCGTCGGCCATCGATTTCAGCTCGGCCTGGCGGGGGCCGGCAACCGGCATCATCCCCTCGGCCTGCTCCTCCTGGATCACCGGGACGGGGGCCGGCGGGGTAAGCGTGAGTGCCAGCGACTGCGACGGCGCGGCGGTGTCGATGCTGCTCATGGCACGAGTGTATGCGCGCCGCCGGGGTTGTCGAGCCAGGCCGCGTGCGGGCCAGATACCGCCGGCCGGATCGCCCGGCAGCCCGGGCCTCGCGGCGCCGTCGGTGCACGCCGCCCGCCGGCGTCGTACGATGCGTCGTCCCCACGCAGCGGTGGCGGAATGGTAGACGCAGCGGACTCAAAATCCGCCGGCAGTGATGTCGTGAGGGTTCGAGTCCCTCCCGCTGTACTTGGGCAGGCGCGCCCGGCAGACGCGGCGGGCCCCTCGACGCGGGCCCCTGCCCTGCCGAGCGCTGCGCCTCAGCCCACCAGGTCGATGACCGCGCCCTGGACCGGCTCGGCGCCGGCCGCGACCAGCGGCCAGAGCTGATCGGTGAGGCCGTTCGGGGTGACGATCACGCCATCGGGGATGTCGCCGACGGGCGGGAGATAGCGGACGGTGAGGCCGACCTGCTCGCAGAGCAGGGCGCCGGCAGCGATGTCCCACGGGCGCACGGTGCGCTCGTAATAAGCGTCGAGGCGGCCGGCGGCGGCCCAGCAGAGATCCAGGGCGGCGGCGCCGGTGCGGCGCACGTCGCGGACGATGTCGATGTAGCTGGCGATCACTTGGGCCTGGTGCTTGCGGACGGCCGGTGCGTAGGCGAAGCCGGTCCCGATGAGCGCGGTGGCGAGTTCGGCCGGGCGATCGGCGGCATCGCCGAGGGGCGTCACGGCGCCGTGACGGTCGACCAACAGCGCCAGGCCCCCGCGGCCCGCGACGAAGACCTCTTGGGCGAGGGGATCAACCACGACGCCGGCCACCACACCGTCGGCGTCGCGCACGGCCACCGAGACGCACCAGGAGCGCAGGCCGAAGAGGAAGTTGGTGGTGCCGTCGAGCGGATCGCAGATCCACACGTACGATGACCCGGCCGCCTCGCGGGCCGCCAGAACAGCGTTCAGGCCGTAGACCTCACCGTCGGCGCCCGCCTCGTTGCCAGAGAGAGGTGTCCCGTCGGCGTGCGCCAGACCACCTTCCTCACCGAGCACCACATCGTGCGGCCGGCGCTCGGCCAGCACGGCACGGATCGCGGCTTCGGAGCCGAGGTCGGCCTCGGAAACCATGTCGGTTCCGGTCGACTTCGTCTCGCTCGCCGAGATCTTCCCGAAGTACTTCATGAGCACCTTGGCTCCGGCCTCGGCGGCATCGCGAGCAACCTCGAGCAGCACGCTCTCGATCTGCGGCGGGCCGGCGAGCGCCGCGATATCGGCGGCGATCTGCGCGCGGTCGCGAGTCGACATCAGGTGGCCTTCGTCGTCGGGAAATCCCACGGGCGTTCGCGCTCGAGCTGCGCGGCGATCTGCAGGAGCTGACGCTCGCTGCCAGGTCGGCCCGTGAGCAAGACCGCGACGGGCAGCCCCTGCGCGTCCACGCCGGCCGGCACCGAGATCCCGCACCAGCCGAGCAGGTTCCAGGTACTCAGGAACGACACCCGCTGGGAGGCCTTGAAGCTCGTCACGATCGACGGGACGCCGTCGCGCTCCCCGACCGGCGGCGCCGAACACGGCATGGTCGGCGAGAGCAGGAGATCGAAGCCCTCGAGCGACTGCTCGACGGCCTTGCACTCGGCGGCGACGTTCATCGCCCACCTCATCAGCGGGCGCAGTGGCCGTCCCATGCGGACGAGCAGGCGCGTGCCCTTTTCGATCTGCTTGGGCGCGTCGGTCTCGTCGACCTCCTTGCCAATCTCGACCATGTAGCGGATCGAGAACTTCGTGGCGGCGTTGCCGAACTTCACCCGGACGGGCTCGACCTCGTGACCGAGCTGGCCGAGCAGCGTCGCGGTGAGGTCGCTCGCGCGCACCCACGCCTCCGAGATCCGGCCACCCTGAGGAATCGGCCGGTCCATCGCGCGGTCCAAGCTCAGCGCGATCCGAAGCTTCGGCGTCTCCTCCGTGACCGCGGCCGCGAGACCCTGCGGCTCGGTCAGGAGCACGTCGTAGAGCAGCGCGGTGTCGGCGATCGTGCGACCGAATCCACCCTGGACCGCGAGCCCGCCCCAGATCTCGCCCATCGGCTCCATGGTCACGGAGCCGGGCGTCGGGTAGAGGCCGGGCAGGCCGCACCAAGCGGCGGGGCCGCGGATCGAGCCGCCGCCGTCTCCGCCGAGCGCCAGGGGCACGAGCCCGGCCGACACGGCCGCCGCGGAGCCGCCGCTGGAGCCACCCGGCGTGCGGGAAGGGTCCCACGGGTTGCGGGTCGCGCCTCCGAGGTCGCTCTCGCAGAACGGCGTGAGGCAGAACTCCGGCGTGCGTGTGGCGCCGACCAGCACGCCGCCGGCCGCGCGGATCAGCTTGAACGTCGCGGCATCTTCGGGCGAAGGCTGCGTGTAAGCGCGGCTGCCGTGCGACACGACGACGCCCTCCATCGGCGCGTCGTCCTTCACCGCGACCGGCACGCCAGCCAGCGGGAGGTACTCGCCCTGAGCCAGGCGATCAGACACGATCTCAGCCTCGGCGAGAGCCTCGGCGCGGCGCAGCCGGATGAACGCGTTGAGCGTGGGCTCGGCCGCCTCGATCCGCTCGAACGCGGCCTCGACGACCTGCTTCGGCGTCAGCTCGCCAGAGCGCACCCGAGCGGCTGTCGCGCCGGCGCTGGCCCAACGCAATTCCTCAGCAAGCGAGCTGGTCTGGTCGGCGGTGTCGGTCACGTGCAGGCGGGGGTGGCAAGCATGAACTCGATGGTACCGGCGGGATGCAGGGCCGCCGGCGAGCCCACCGAGCATGGGGGCGAAAACACGCGCAATCCGCGCTTCTCGCGACCCACCCCGCGACCCGCGATGTTCCGGTCGGGCAAGGCGCTGGCGCACCACTCGTCCCCCATACCGCCCAACAACGGTCCACATACCGGCGTCATTCCTTTTGGGTGTCGCTCCCGACTCCGAAACGTTCACCAGCCCGTGACCTCTTCCGTTCTGACCCCACCCCCATCTCAGGCGTCGTCGGCTGTGGCCGCAGCCGTGAGCGACCGGTCCGCCGCCGCAGCGCGAGAGCGCACGGCCGCCATGAACGACGAGCTGGCCCAGCGGCTGGCCACCAAGAAGAAGCCAGCAGCGAAGAAGACGACCAAGAAGTCGAAGAAGCGCAAGAAGAAGCTTCCGGTCTGCACCGCGAAGGACCTCAAGAAGAAGAAGTCCAAGCGGCGCAAGTGCCGCATCGTGAAGAAGGTCCCCGTCGGCCAGCGGCCGTCGTCGCCGACAGGGCCGGTCGCCGCACCGCCCGTCACGGCGCCATCGCCGGACGCGTGGACGCCGGTCGTCGTCGACGTACGCACCGACGGTCTGCGCACCTACAGCGGTGAATTCGGCGTCGCCCAGGCCACCCGCCTGCTCTTCCGCGGCGGCTTCGGGCCCGCGCCCGGCCAGGCCGAGGAGTTCGCGACCCTCGGCGTCAAGGGCGCCGTCGCCCGGCTCATGAATCCGCCGGCCGGCAAGGGCACCGCCGCCACGCTCGCTGGCCCGGCCCCCACGTGCGACGGGCTCGTGGGCGGCCAATTCGCCCCCGAGGACCGGTGGAACCACGGCACACTGCAGTTCCTGGACCGCATCACCCGCTCCACCGACCAGCTCGGTGAGCGCCTCACGATGGTGCTCCACGACTGGCTCGCGATCAACGCCGGCGACGTCGGCGCCAAGCACATGCTGGTGTCGATCAACGCGATGCGCAACGGCTGGCGCGGCTCGTTCCGCCAGCTCATGCTCGACATGACCATCGACCCCGCGATGCTCCAGTGGCTGAGCGGCCTGGGCAGCGACAAGTGGTCGCCGAATGAGAACTACGCCCGCGAGATCATGGAGCTGTTCTGCCTGGGCGCCGACCGCGGCGCCTACACCGAGGCTGACATCCGCGAACTCGCTCGCGCGTTCACCGGCTGGCGCGCCGACTGGAGCGACGCGCTGGGGCTGCACAACTTCCGGTTCGACGCCAACCGCTGGGACTCCGGTGAGAAGGTCTTCTTCCGCGGTACCGCGCACGAGCGCCGCGGCAACTTCGACTGGAAGGACACGGTCAACGCCGTGATCGACCATCCGCTGCACCCGTCGTTCGTCGCGCTCAAGCTCTGGGGCGCGTTCATCCCGACGCCGCCGACGCCGGTCACGCTCGCTGAGCTCGAATCGCTGTACCGCAGCGGCGGCGAGCGCCTGGAGCCGCTCGTCGAAGCGATCCTCCTGCACCCCGACCTCTACAACGGCCCGTCGGTCACGAAGTCGCCGGTCACGTACGTCGCCGGGATGCTGCGGGCCCGCAGCCGAGGGATCGACGACGAGGCATGGTCGTGGATGCTCGATAGCGCCGGTCAGTCGCCGTGGTACCCGCCAAATGTGTCCGGCTGGAACGAGCGCGCGTGGCTCAACACGACCACGTACGAAGCCCGATGGAACGCGGCGTCCAACCACATCAACCACGCGCCGGCGCGTGAGGAGGACTACGAGGGAAGCACCGAGACGCCCGAACAGGCCGTCGCCGCCGCCCTCGCGTTCTGGGGCAATCCCGTCCTCACGGACACCCACCGCGCCGTGCTCCTCCAGCACGCTCGCGACGCCATGACGACCTTCTACTGGGGCAACGAGGCGCTGCAGCGCTCGATGCGGCAGAACACGCTGCGGCAGCTCGTCACCGCCGCCCCCGATCACCAGGTGAGCTGACCATGCACAAGCACTGCCAGAACTACGCCCGCTCCCGCCCCGCCGTCGCTGGCGACGGGCTTCCGATGATCGAGCACGGAATGCCGACCCCCGCGGGCACCGGCCTCTCGCGCCGCTCGCTGATGCTGCGCTCGCTCGGCCTCGGCGTCGCCGTCTACGGCGCTGGCGCCGTCGGCGGATCCGAAGCCGTCGAGGCCGCGATCAACGACGCACTCGGCGAGCACAAAGTCGTCGTGTCGGTGTTCTTCGACGGCGGCTGGGACTCCCTGAGCGTCCTTGCGCCGTTCGGCACCGACCACAAGCATGAGGCCCGCGCGGCCGAGCTGCGCCCCGGGCTGTCCGGCAACACCGCGATCGACCGCGCCCAGGCGCAGACGTTCAGCGCCGATCCCAGCCTGTCGTGGCACCCCGCGGCGGCTGGCCTCAAAGACCTGTGGGACGACCCGAACGTCGGCGTCGCCGTCGCACCCGCGTGCGGCTACCCGAACGCCAACGGCTCGCATTTCACGAGCCGCCATTTCTGGGAGGTCGGCGCCCTCGACGTCGGTGGCAGCACCGGCTGGATGGGCCGCTACCTCGACCGCGTCGGCCGCAGCGACGTGCCGATCCAGGGCATCTCGATGGGCGGCAACCTGTCGCCCGCCCAGGCGACCGACAAGGTCCCCGTCTCTGCCATCTGGGACATCGGCAACTACCGCTACAACTACCCGCAGGTGTGGGGGCCGATGGAAGGGCCCGCGACCCAAAACCTCCGTGCGCTCGGGCGCACGGCCACGGTCGACCCGCAACTCGCGACCGCCCGGATGGTGGCCGAGGCGTCGTTCCAGCTTGTCGACGACCTGGCCAACGTCAGCTCATCGCCGGCCCCAGCCGCAGGGCTCTACGGCGCCGATCCACAGGGCGTCGCCCGCCAGCTCCGCGACGTGGCTCGCCTGCTCGACACCCGCATCAACGGCAGCGCCCTGCCGATTCGCTGCATCTCGGTCAACGCACAAGGCGGGTACGACACCCACAGTGACCAGACCGCGTCGTTCGGCGAAGACCTGAAGGCCAACTGCGACGCGATCAAGGCGTTTTGGCAGGACCTGCGCAACCGCGGTGAAGACGACCGGGTGCTCATGCTCGTGTGGAGCGAATTCGGCCGGCGACCCGAAGAGAACGGCTCTGGCGGCTCCGACCACGGCGCCGCTGGCGCCGCGTTCGTGCTCGGCAAGAACGTGCAACAGGGCCTGATCGGCGAGTTCCCCGGGCTCAAGGCGCACGGGGCCGTGGACTCCGGTCTCACCGAGGACGAAAACCTCCGCCACACCAGCGATTTCCGGTCGATCGAGGCCGCGATCCTCGAGCAATGGCTCGACACCGACGCTGCCGCGATCCTGCCGGGCATCGGCAGCATGGCGCGAGCCACGCTGCTCTAACGAGCAGCGCCCTCCGACTGCCAGTGCATCCCCGTCTCCTCTCCCCTCGCGTCGCGCTCGCCGCGATCGCCCCCGTGCTCGCGGCCGCCGCGATGGCGGTGCCTTGCACGTGCCCCGATCACGACCGGGGCACCGCGGTCGCGGCGGCGGCGCACGGAATGACGCCAGCGGAGCATGCCGCGATGACCGCCGGAGTTCCGGCGACGACGCACCGCGCAACCAGCGTCGCGAAGCGAGACGCCGACCAGAGCCATCCGCCGGGCGGATCGGGTGCCCATGACGCCAGAAGCGATCGCGCGGGTGCCGTGTCGTCCGGCAGCGAGCGCCCCGATGTCGCTTCCGGAAGCGCGAATGGCGCGGATTCCGGCAGCGACAGCTTCCATGTGGGCACGCGCGAGCGACCGCTCGTCGCCGACGGGCCGGCCGGCCCGCTCTGGACGCCCGCCCTCCCGGACGCCTCGGGGGCTGCTGGAGCCGCGCCGCACCGCGCCGGTCACGCCGCGGCTCGTCCTTCGCAGCCAACAGCGAGTCCTGCTCAGCCAGCAGCGAGCGAAAGGGCACCCGATCCGCGCGCGCAGCGCGCCGCCCTCAGTACCGCGCAGGCGACGAAGAAGCTGAGCAAGAAGTGCCAGAAGCTGGTCAAGACCAAGCGTCCGAGCAGGCTCTCGAAGACCGACAAGAAGCGCCGCGTGAAGTGTTTGGCCCAGCGCCGGTCGCTCATGGAGCCGTCGAACGTCGCGACGCCGGAGCCCTCGAGCCCGACGACTGGAGTCACGGCGCCCGAACCGGCGATCAAGGGTCCAGCGCCGGCCACGCCGACGCCCACGCCCACCCCGGTTCCCGGCCAGGCGCCCACCCCCACGCCCACCCCGTCGCCGTCTGGCATCGATCCGAGCACCGTCCCGTGCGCCCTCGGCGTGACCGCCCTGGACGTCGATCCGCTGAAGCCGTTCAAGATGAGCCGCGGCGTGGCCTGCGTCGATGAGCAGGGGGAACTGGCGATCGAGATGGTCAACAGCGACCGCCAGATGCACAACCTCGGGATCCGGACGCCAAACCAGCCCGACTCACTGGTGCCGCTGCTGCTGTCGGTCCCGATGGGCGAGCGCGACTCGGTCACGGCAAACCTCGCGCCGGGCACCTACGAGATCGTCTGCATGGTCTCGGGCCACGGGAACATGACGGTGACGCTCACGGTGCTGTCCAAGGCCGACTTCATCGCCCAAGGCTTCGCCGGCTGACCTGCGCCCGCGGGTGCCCACGCCTCTTGCGGGGTGCGCCAATCCCGGCGGCGCCGTGGCACGTATCCCCCGACATGGCTCCGGCGATCCTCTGGTACCGGCGCGACCTTCGCGTGCACGACCTCCCGGCCCTGGCTGCCGCGATCGACGATGGCGGTGAGGACGGCGTGATCCCGGTCTTCTGCTTCGACGACCGCCTGCTCCACGGCCGGTTCGAAAGCGCCCGGCGCACGTGGTTCCTGCTCCAGACCCTGGAGGCGCTCGACGCGCGATGGCACGACCTCGGCGGGCGGATGTGGTGGCGCCGCGGCGACCCGGCGAGCGTCCTGGCGTCGCTCCTGCGCGAGACCGGCGCGAACGTGGTGCACGCCACCGAGGACGTGACCGGCTTCGCGCGCTCGCGCGACGACCGCGCCGCGGACGCCATCGCGGGCGCCGGAGGCCAACTCGTCCTCCACCCCGGGCTGGCGATCGCCTCCGATCTAGATGCGCTGCGCACCCAGGGCGGCAAGCCGCACATCGTCTTCACGCCGTTCTCCAAGGTCTGGGCCGCCCAGGATCGGCGCGACCTCGTCAAGACCCCGCCGACCCTCCACACGCCCCGGGGCCATCGTGGCGAGCTTCCGTCGCTTGAAGATCTCGGCTTCGATCCCAGTGACGCGGCCGTCGAGGATCCACCGGCCGCCGGCGAGATCGCCGGGGTCCACCACGCCAAACAGTGGGCCGGCGGCGAGCTGGCGAACTACAACGACCTGCGCAGCGATCTGGCCTCGGTCACCTCGCGGCTGTCGGTGCACCTGCACTACGGGTCGCTCTCGCCACTGCTGGCCGAGCGCCTCACCCTCGACGCAGGTGGCCCAGGCTCGGGGACGTTCCGAAGCGAGCTGGCCTGGCGCGACTTCTACCTCCACGTCCAACGCCAATTCCCGTACACCGCCCATCTGGAGTTCCAGGAGCGCTACCGGGAACTGCAGTGGGAGGACGACCCCGAAGCCCTCAAGGCGTGGCAGGACGGAATGACCGGCTACCCCGTCGTCGACGCGGCCATGCGCGAACTGCGGGCGACGGGCTTCATGCATAACCGCGCCCGCATGATCGTGGCGTCGTTCCTCACCAAGGACCTGCATCTCAACTGGCGCGAGGGCGAAGCGCACTTCATGCGCCAGCTCCTGGATGGCGATCTCGCGAGCAATAACGGCGGGTGGCAGTGGACCGCGAGCACCGGCACCGACCCCGCCCCGTACTTCCGGCGAATGTTCAATCCAACCCTCCAGCAGAAGAAGTTCGACGCCTCCGGCCGGTACGTGCGGCGATGGTGCCCGGAGCTGAGTCGCGTCCCCGACAAGCGCCTGAGCGAGCCCTGGAAGATGACGCCGCAGGAGCAGCGGGACGCCGGGTGCGTGATTGGCGCCGACTACCCGGAGCCGATCGTCGACCACGCCGAGGAACGCAATCACGCCGTGAAGCGCTACCAGGCGGTCGCGGCCTGAACGGCCACGCCGCTGCCGAGCACACGGCGGCGGTGCACGCCCCCGCAGGGTCCGTTAGCGTCGGCTCGGTGACCCCCGTCCCAGGTACCCACGAGCCCGTCGCGATCGTCGGCGGCTCAGGGGCGCTCGGCTCCGCCGTGGCGCTCCGACTCGCGGCTGCGGGCGTCCCGATCCTGCTCGGTTCGCGCGACGAGGAGCGCGCCGGTGAGGCTCGGCGCAAGGTGCTCGCCAAGCTCGAGGCCAGCGACCACCCGGACTCGGCGCCGCTACGGCCGATGACGAACGCCGCCGCCGTCGACGGCGCCGAGATCGTGATCCTCTGCGTCCCGTTCCGCAACCACTCCGAGACCTTCACCGCGCTGCGCGGCGCGTTCCGCCCGGGGCAGATCCTGGTCGACGCGACCGTCCCGCTCGCCGCCGCGGTGAGTGGCAAAGCCACCCGCACGATCGGCGTCTGGCAGGGCTCTGCTGCGCAGCAGGCCGCCGAGATGCTCCCGGACGACGTGCACGTCGTCGCGGCCCTTCACACCGTGAGCGCCAAGACGCTCGGCAGCCTGGATCACGAACTCTGCGAAGACGTGCTGCTCTGCGGCGACGAGCGCGCCGACAAAGCGCGCGTGGCCCTCCTCTTGCAGCAGATCCCCGGTTTGCGCTGCGTTGACGCGGGCCCGCTGGAGCAGGCTCGTATCGTCGAGAGCCTCACGGCGCTGCTGATCGGCATCAACGTGCGCCACCGCGCCCACGCCGGCATTCACATCACGGGCCTGCCCGGCGGGCTATGGCCCGAACACCCCAATCACGAGGACGAGCGATGAGCACCCAGAGCGATCCAACCGACCAGGGCCAAAGCGGCCCGAACGTCGTGCTGCTCTCGGGGGGCACCGGCGGCGCAAAGCTCGCTCGCGGCTTCCTCGACGTGGTCGGCGCGAACCTGACGGTGATCGCGAACGTCGCCGACGACATCGAGATCTACGGCGCCCACGTGTCGCCCGATCCCGACCTCGTGTCGTACTGGCTCGCGCACCGGGTCGACAAACGCGGCTGGGGGATCAAGGGCGACACCTTCAACGTGATGGACGAGCTGAAGGCGCTCGGCGAGGACATCTGGTTCAACTTGGGCGACAAGGACCTCGCGGTCTGCGTGCAGCGCGCAAAATGGCTCGCTGAGGGCGTCACGCCGACGCAGGCGCTGGCCCGGCTGACCGCGTCGCTCGGGATCGCGGCCACCGTGCTCCCGCCGACCGACGATCAACTCCGCACGACGGTGCAGGCTGCGGGTAAGCGCACCGGCGTGCAGGACTTCCTGGTCCGCGGCGGCGGCATCGGTCCGATCGAAGACGTCAAGGTTGAGGGCCTCGAGGAAGCCACGGTGACCGGCGACGTGTTCGCGGCGATCGAGGCTGCGGACGTGATCGTGATCGGGCCGTCGAACCCGGCCCTGTCGATCACGCCGATTCTTGGGCTGCCCGGGCTGCGGGATGCCGTGAAGGCCGCGTCGGCGCCGGTGATCGCCGTGTCGCCGCTCGTGAAGGGCTTCGTGCTGAAGGGCCCGACCGACGCGTTCCTGGATCATCTCGGTGTGTCGCACGACGCCGACGGCATCGCCTCGCTGTACGACGGTGTCGCCGACGGCGTGCTGAGCGACGACGAGCCGAAGGCCCTTCCGGCGAGCATGGTGCATCGGCAGGTCGACGTGCTGCTCGACACGCCGGAGCGGCGCCGAGAGGTCGCGACCGACGTCCTGGCCCTCGCCGATGAGGTCCGGTCAGGCCGATGACCGGCAGCGGCCCACGGCCGCTGCGGCCGCTCCAGCCCGCGCGCCCTGAGCCGCCTGCCGCCGCGGCCGCTGCGCCGTCGGCAGCAGATAAAGCCCCGGCGCTGCGGCCGGTGCTGGCGATCGTGCCGGTGAAGGGGCTCGGCCGTGCGAAGACCCGGCTGTCGGAGACGCTCGACGCGGCCGACCGGCGTGCCCTGGTGCTGGCGATGCTGGCCGACGTGCTGATGAACCTGCGCCGATGCGAGTTCGTCGACCGGGTGGTCGTGGTCACCGACGATCGTGAGGCACGCCACCGCGCGATCGCCGAAAGCGCCGAAGTCGTTCCCGATGACGGCGCGGCCTCGCACAGCGAAGCCGCCCTGCGCGGCATCGCGGCGGCCGCCCACCCGCACGATCGTGTGCTCCTGGCTCCGGGCGACTGTCCGCTGGTGACGGTCGAGGACCTCGACGCGCTGCTGTCGGTGCCGCAGCCGGCCGTGGTCGTCGTGCCTGACCGCCATGGCACCGGCACCAACGCGCTCCTGCTCGACCCACCGGACGCCATGGAGCCCTCGTTCGGCCCCGACAGTCTGCGCCGTCACCTCCAGAATGCCGCGGCGCTCGGCGTCGAAGCGATCTCCAAGGTCGTCCCGTCGCTCGCGCTCGACATCGACACCGCCGAAGACCTCGCGACGCTCCGGGCCCGGTTCGCGTCGCTGCGCGGCGGCGCGCCTGCGACGCGCGGCATCATTGCCGGCATCCGCGGCTGAGTCCTTGCCGAGGCGACGAGAAGCACGATGACCGGCGTGCGGATCGTCCCCGTGCTCGGGCTGCCGGAAATCGCCGCCGGCGACGATCTGGCTGGGCTGATCGTGGAGGCCGCCGGAGCGCAGCTCGCGCCCGGTGCCGTCGTCTGCATCGCGCACAAGCTGGTCTCCAAGGCTGAGGGTCGGGTCGTGGACCTTGCCAGTGTCGAGCCTTCGCCCGCCGTCGCACTGCTGGCCGAATCTTCAGGCCGCGACCCTCGCCACGCCCAAGTGATCCTCGACGAAGCCAGTGAGGTCATTCGGGCGGAACGCGGCGTCATGATCTGCCGCACCCATCATGGGTTCGTCTGCGCGAACGCGGGTGTCGACCTCAGCAATGCCGGGCCCGGGCTCGACGGGGAGCGTGCGGTGTTGCTGCCGCTCGACCCGGACGCATCAGCACGCCGGATCCGAGCCGACCTCCAGCGCCTCACCGGCCTGGCACCGCTGGCGGTCCTGATTTCCGACTCGTTTGGGCGGGCGTGGCGCGTCGGACAGGTCGATGTGGCGATCGGCCTGGCCGGGCTCGTAGCCACCGACCCCTCGCAACCATCGCCCGACGACCAACGCCACGAGGTCGCGCGTGCTGACCGCGACGGACGCCCGCTCGCGGCGACCGAGCCGGCCATCGCCGATGAGGTCGCGGCCGCCGCGGGGCTGGTCCGCAGCAAGGCCGGCGGACAGGGCGTCGTCGTCGTCCACGGACTCCCACTGCAGTTCGTGTCTGAGGCCGATGGTCCGGGTGCCGTGGCCATCGTGCGCGCCCGCCACGAGGACCTCTTCGGTGCCCGGCACGCCGAGGCGCTTCCCGACTGAGGCCAGGTCTGGCGCGCGCGGGGCGCCGGTCGTCGAGATCGACTGGCTGGCCGCAGCGAACGGCCGGGCGACCGTCGGCGATCCCTAAACCGCTGCTGCCGGCACGGGCAACGGATGCTCGGCGCGGATGGCGTAGAGCGTGGTGCGCTCGGCGGCGGGGCGTCCCGCAGCGTGCGCGGCCGCGATCAGTTCAGGTGGGTCGAGGCGAACGCCGTGATCGGCGCCAGCAAGGCGGCTGATGTTCTCTTCCATCAGCGTGCCGCCGAGGTCGTTGACGCCCCAGCGCAGCGACTCGGTGGCCAGGTCGAGACCGAGTTTGACCCAGGAGGTCTGGAGGTTGGGGATCGCGCGACCAAGGCCGAGCCGGAAGATCGCGGTGAGCCGAAGGGTCTCGTCGGCGTCGAGTTCGCGCACGCCCTTCGTGCGCCCGAGGAGCGTCTGGTGTGGGATGAACCGCAGGGGCACGAACTCGGTGATGCCGGCCGGGAGCCGTGCGGTCGCGCTGCGCTCTGCGAGTTCGCGGACGACCGTGAGGTGGGTCGCGAGATGCTTGGCTTGCTCCACGTGCCCAAACATCACGGTCGACGTTGTCGGGATGCCTGCGGCGTGCGCGGCACCAATCAGTTCGACCCAGCGGGCCGCGGGGAGCTTGTTTGGACTGATGACGTTGCGGACGTCGTCGTCGAGAATTTCGGCAGCGGTGCCCGGAATCGAGCCGAGCCCGGCCTCGCGCAGCTGGCCGAGGAGTTCGGTCGGCGAAAGACCGCTTCGCTCGATCATTGCGTCGAGTTCCATCGGACTGAACGCGTGCAGGTGGATGTCCGGCGCGACGGACTTGCACAGCTGCAGCCAGCCGAGGTAGGTCTCGTGGGTCCAGTCCGGGTGGATGCCGGACTGCACGCACAACTCCGTGGCCCCTTCGCCGACGGCTTCGGCGACGCGTGCGCGCACCTGGAGTTCGTCCAGGGTGTACGCCTCCGGCGACCGCTGCGACTGCCCGAACCCGCAGAACGCGCACCCGACGGTGCAGACGTTCGTCAGGTTGAGGTTGCGGTTCACGACGAACGTGACGACGTCCCCGCACACGTCCGCGCGAAGGGCATCGGCTGCCTGCCTGAGGTCCTCGACGACCTCAGGCCGCCGGTCGTTCAGCAGGGCCGTTAGGTCCGCGTGGCTTGGGGCGATGCCCGTCGCCGCCCGCTCGATGACGCTGGCCAGCCTGCCGTGCCTTACGCTCGCGCTGAGTTCGCTGGGTGGGTCGGACCCGAGGTGGCCGGCGCCTGGGCTGGCATCGTTTGGACCGGCATCGCTCGGGCTGACATCGCTCGGGCTGACATCGCCTGCTCGGTCGATCCACGGGAGGAAGCTCCAGTAGCGCGTGCGGATCAGGTCCAATACCGGTGGGGCGATCCATTCGGGGGTGAGGTAGGCCTGGTGCGCGCAGAGGCGCTCGGCCACCGACACGCCGTCGGGTGCGAGCCGCGCGCGAACCTGTTTGGGCGACGGGAACGGGTGCTCAGGCGAGATGTGGTCGCCGTTGCTGGAGAGGCCGCCGAGGTCGGTCGCGCCGGCGCGGACCAGTTCTGGCCAGTGGTCGGAGAGGTTCGGCGGCACCTGGATCTGCGCGCCGGGGACGAGTTCGCGGGTGGCCTCGACGAGTTCGATGAGGTCGTCGAGGGTGATCTCACACGCCCACGGCGGCGCCGCGAGCGCGGGCGGCGTGCCGAGGCCAGTCCGCCAGTAGTGCTCGGCTGCTTCCGTCGCGACTTCACCGGTGTCCTCGCCGTAGTACCGGCGGTGCGGCACGAAGTTCTGCACGATCACCTCTTGGATGTGCCCGAACTCGGCGTGCACCGCGCCGATGGCGCTCAGCGATTCCAGACGCTCGTCGCGCGTCTCGCCGATGCCGACCAGGATGCCGCTGGTGAACGGGATCTTCAGTTCGCCTGCGGCGCGGATCGTGGCCAGGCGACGGGCCGGGTGCTTCGTCGGAGAGCCGGCGTGCACCGTGTCCATGAGCCGCTCGCTGCTCGACTCGAGCATCAGCCCTTGCGACGCGGTCACCCCACGCAGTCGCTCCAGTTCCCAGGGCTCCAGGACGCCGAGGTTGGTGTGCGGCAGCATGCCGGCCGCGAGCCCGCGCTCGCACGCCCAGATCACGTAGTCCAGGAACGACGCGTGTCCCCATTCGGCGAGCTGTTCGCTGACGCCGCTCACTGTCTCCGGGGCTTCGCCCGTGAGCACGAGCAACTCCTTCACGCCGCGCCGCGCCGCCCGGTCCACGAGCAGCTCGACTTCCGCCGGCGTGCGCAGGTGCGGCTTGCGCGTTGCGAACGCGCAGTATTTGCACACGCATTGGCAGGACCGCGACAGCGACAGCGTGATGTTGCGCGAGTACGTGACGCGGCGGGCCATTCCCGGCGAGTCTAGGGAGCGCCTGCGGCGGGGGCTCGGGCGGGCGGGGGCTGCGGCTGCTTGGCGAGGCGGTGCCTGCGCTTGGGCGGGCGGGGGCTGCGGCTACTTGGCGAGGCGGCGCCTGCGCTTGGGCGGGCAGAACTTCGCGCTGGATGCGTGGCCCCGGGGCCTCTTCACACCGAGAGCGGTGGCAGCCCGAGTCCTGGCGGGCGGGACGCTTGGCTGGCCACGGCATCGGCGAGCCCGGGACGTTGGCGGTGAAGAGAGGTCTGGGCGAGGTACCTTCGCGAAAACGCCGGTACTACGGCGTAACACTCTGTCGTACCTGTCCTACGAAGTAGCCCTCTGTAGTACGTCGATTTCTCGAGACGTCCTCCGACACCCAAGCAAGCGACATGCCAGCGCTCGCGGGGCCGCTGAACGACCGAATGCGGGTGAACAGCCGCAGGCGCCTAACGACCGAAGGCGCCTCAACTGAACAGCCGAAGGCGCCGAACGGCCGAAGTCGCCTCGACGACCGAGGGCCCCGGCGCTGCTGCGCCGGGGCCCTCGGGATCACGTGGTGCGTGAGGTCAGGCCCGCGGGCCTGCGTGTGGCGGCCCGAAGGCCGGCGTGAGTCTGGTGACTCGTGGGCCAAAGCCCAGAGTGACTAGGCCTCGTCGGAGAGGGTGTCGATCTCCTTGACCTCGCGATGACGATCGTCACCGAGAAGCACCTGGTACAGACCGGCAGCCAGGACGGCGGCGACGATCGGAGCGAGGAGGTAGACGACGAGGAACGCGACGAGGTTCTCGGTGCCCGAGGCACCGGCGTAGCTGTCACCGACGATGGCCGGCCCAAGCGCGCGCGCCGGGTTGAGGGCGCCACCGGTGAACGGAGCCGTGATCAGGTTGGCAACGCCGAGGGCGGTACCGATGATGATCGGAGCGAAGCGACGGTCGCCGCCCGGAGCGACGGCGGTCGCGATGACCGCACCGACGAGGATGAAGACGCCGATGGCCTCGAAGATGAAGCCGCCCGCAAGGCCGTCCTTACCGACGAGAAGGTCGTTGTTCGGGCTAGCCGCGCCGTAGTTCGCGAGGTTCTGGATGTCGGTCGTGAACGCGAGCCAGAGCAGGAACGCCGCCGTGATGGCGCCGAGGATCTGGAAGAAGATGTAGCCGATGGCGTT
The DNA here is from genome assembly GCA_032119595.1 of Solirubrobacteraceae bacterium. Lineage (GTDB taxonomy): Bacteria > Actinomycetota > Thermoleophilia > Solirubrobacterales > Solirubrobacteraceae > JAGIBJ01. The sequence continues at coordinate 192,978 of JAUMBQ010000007.1, forward strand.
TGCCGGGCTGATCTTCTTGAGGACGAGCAGCGCGACCGTGACCGCCGGGTTGAAGTTGCCGCCGGAGAAGCGACCGAACGTCGCGATCAGGACCGTGAGCGCGAAGGCGTGCACGATGCCGATGGTGATGAACTCGGTGTAGCCGATACCACCGTCGGAGTTCGCGGATGCCGTTGCGCCAATCGCGAACACGAGCAGCAGCGTGCCGATGAACTCAGCGGTATAGGCGGACGCCCCGCGCGTAGGCACGGACGTCTCCTTGGACAGGGAGGTTGAGCGAGCAGAAGAAGCCATAGCGTGGCGATCCTAACCACACACCAGGCGCGAAGGCGTCAGCGTGCCGCCGAACACAGTTTGAAAACAACTGAAACGGCGCCGTAGATCCAGGGTACGAGCCTCGGAACTCGCCCGTTTCCGGGCGAAATGCCCGAAACCGGTGTTACTGCGCGCGGATGCGCTTGAACTCGTTGACGACCGATTGGGGTCGGCCCCACGTGGGTACGACCTCGACCCGACCGGTGCGAACACTGGTCACGGTCAGCTCACCCTCGATGCCGATGTCGTCGAGCAGGCGCAGCGCGGCGTGCACCGCCGGCACGGCGGCCGCGTGGCCGAAGCGATGCGCCACGAGCAGCTTCCAATGCTGGTCGTGCTTGGAATAGGGCTGCGCGTTGCACGTGACCAGCAGCGTCGCGGCCTCGATGTAGCGCGACTCGTCCGCAATGCGGAAGTCCAGCTCGAGATTGGTCCAGTCGCTCGGAAGGGAGTCGACGATGGACTGGAAGGTGTCGGCGAGCGCCATGCCGGCAGCGTATCGCCTCGCGGCCCGACCGTCCCGCGCGGCGAACGCTCAAACGACCCGCAAGTTACACCGATGAAAGTTGTAGGTTTCGCTCATGCCCGAGACGACGACCGACGTGGCGATCGACCGCCCGTTCACCCTCCCGAACGGAACGGTCCTCCCGAACCGTCTCGTCAAGGCCGCGCTCTCCGAGCAGCTCGGCACCTACAGTGGCGCCCCCACCCAGCAGCTCGAAACGCTCTTCCGGCGCTGGGCACAAGGCCGCTTTGGGCTGATCATCACCGGCAACGTGATGGTCGACCGCCGCGCGATCGGCGAGCCGCGCAACGTCGTCGTCGAGGACGAGCGCCACCTGCCGCAGCTCAAGGCATGGGCGTCGGCCGCTCGGTCGGGCGGCGGCTCGGCGTGGGTGCAGGTCAACCACCCGGGGCGCCAGACCCCGCGGGTCTTGTCGCCGCGCCCCGTCGCCCCATCGGCGATTGGCATCAAGATCTCGGGCCAGTTCGCGAAGCCGCGCGCCCTCACGGATCCGCAGATCCACGAGCTCATCGAGCGGTACGCCCGCACCGCCGAGATCGCCGTGAAGGCGGGCTTCGACGGCGTCCAGATCCACGGTGCCCACGGCTACCTCGTGAGCCAATTCCTCTCACCGCTCTCCAATCAGCGCAGCGACGCGTGGGGCGGCGACCCCGAGCGCCGAATGCGCTTCCTGCTCGAGATCGTCCGCGCGACCCGCGAACGGATCGGGCCAGACGCCGGTCTCGGCGTGAAGCTCAACTCCGCCGACTTCCAGCGAGGCGGCTTCACCGAGGAGGAGTCGATGGGCGTCGTAGAGGCACTCTCCGCCGAAGGCCTCGATCTCCTTGAGATCTCTGGCGGAACGTACGAAAAGGCCGCCATGATGGGCTCCGGCCACGCTCAGCGTGAGAGCACCAAGCAGCGCGAGGCCTACTTCCTGGAGTACGCGGAGGCCGTTCGCGCCCGTGCCGCCATGCCCCTGATGCTCACCGGCGGGCTGCGCTCGCGCGCAGCGATGGACGAAGCCCTCGCCAGCGGTGCCATCGACCTCATCGGGCTCGGACGCCCCGCGTGCCTGGATCCCGACCTGCCCCGCAAGCTCGTGGACGGCACCCTCGCCGCGGCACCCGGCACTCGCGACCTGCGAACCGGCGTGAAGGTGCTCGACGACATCTCCGAACTCGGCTGGCACACCATGCAGCTCTGGCGGCTCGGCGCCGGCAAGGACGCACAGCCGGGCCGTGCACCGCTGCTCTCCGTCGGCCAGTACATCGCCAACACGGTGATCGGCGGCGGCGTGCGGCTGGTCAAGCGCGCGCCCCGCTACTGAGCATCCGCGGGGCCAGACCCGCTTCTGGAGTGCCGTGCGTCCACGGGCCAACGCAGCATCGGGCGGATGGGTACTAGCCTCCTTGACGTGGTGAACGAACCGCAGCTCTCCGGCCCCCCGGCGATCGAAATCGTGTCCCTGAGCAGCAGCGCCGAGCGCGCCCTGCGCTGTGGCGCCGCCCTGCTCGACCGTTCTGAACGCGGCAAGCTGGCGCTCACCGGCGAGGATGCTGCGGAGTGTCTCAACGGCCAAGTCACAAACGACGTGATGACCGTCGAGCCGGGCTGCGGCAAGTACGCGACCTTCCTCACGACGAAGGGCCAGATGCTCGGCGACCTGCGCATCGTGCGCACGGCCGACACGTTGGAGCTCGACACCGAACGCGCGACCCTCCAGCCGCTCTTTGACCTCCTCCGCGTCGCGACGGTCGGGCACGACGCCGAACTCCACAAGCGCACGCTCCAGCGCGGCCTGATCTCGCTCGTGGGCCCCCGTGCCAAGGTCGTCGCGCAGGTCGAGGACCTCGGCTCCTGCGAGTTCCGCAACGCCCCCTTCACCGTCAGCGGCATTCCTGCGCACGTGATCGTGACCGAGTTCGGCGTCGACATTCTGTGTGCCGCCGAGGACGTCGAAGCGATCAAGGCGACCCTCGTGGAACGCGGCGCGACGACCATCACCGACGCCGAACTCGAGGTCGCCCGCATCTCCAAAGGCCGCCCCCGCTTCGGCGTCGAACTCGATGAGCGCACGATGCCTCAGGAGGCCGGCCTCAATGATCGCGCCGTCAGCTTCACCAAGGGCTGTTACGTCGGCCAGGAGACGGTCGCCCGCCTCTTCTACCGCGGGAAACCCAACCGACACCTGCGGGGACTGAGATTCGCCGAGGCTCCCACGGGCGACGGCACGGTGACCTTCGGCGACAAGCCGGTCGGCCAGGTCCGCCGGGTCGCGGATTCCCCGCTCGTCGGCACCGTCGCGATGGCGATCCTGCGCCGCGAGGTCGAGCCTGGCGCGACCGTCGAATGCGGCGGGACCACAGCCCAAGTCGTCGATCTGCCCTTCGCGCGCACCGAGCGTGGAACCGCGCGCTGCGAAGACGCCTCAGCTTGACCGGGCCACGCTGGCCCCGCCAGCACCTCAGCGGCGATACACTCCGCGCGCTAGCGCGCGCACTGCCGCTGGTTTGGCGCCGGTCTCCGCCGACGCCGCTCTGAACACCCTGCGAGGAAGGACCGCCGTGGCTGTAGACATCAGCACCGTCGCGACGATCGACACCGAACCCGGACAGCTCCCCAGCACGATGGCTGCTTGGGTCATTCGTCAGGAGCGCGAAGGCGAGCCGAAGGACGCCATGCAGCTCGAGGAGGTCGACGTCCCGGAGCCCGCGGCGTTCGAGGTCATCGTGCGCGTCATGGCCGCCGGCGTGAACTTCAACAACGTCTGGGCCTCGCTCGGCAAGCCGATCTCGATCTTCCGGTACGGCGACCACCCGGAGTTCGGCCATCACATCGGCGGCTCCGACGCCTCCGGCATCGTGTGGAAGGTCGGCCCCGGCGTCACGCGCTGGAAGGTCGGCGACGAGGTCATCGTCCACTGCAACCAGGCGTCCTACGAGGACGTCGAGGTCCACGGCCTGGACCCGATGGCCGCGCCGTCGCAGAAGATCTGGGGCTACGAGACCACCTGGGGCTCGTTCGCGCAGTTCACCAAGGTCCAGGCGCAGCAGCTCCTCAAGAAGCCGCCGAGCCTCTCCTGGGAAGAAGCGGCGTCGTACGGCCTCACGTACTTCACCGCCTACCGCATGCTCATGACCCGCGGCGGCCTCAAGGCCGGCCAGAAGGTCCTGATCTGGGGCGCCGCTGGCGGCCTCGGTGTCTTCGCTACGCAGCTCGTCAAGGCGGCGGGCGGCGAGTCGGTCGGCGTGGTGTCGTCCGACGAGAAGGGCGAGCTCGTCAAGCGCCTCGGTGCGACGGACTACATCAACCGCAACGACTTCAAGGGCATGATGCGCAAGGGCGGTGAGGAAGGCGCCGAAGAGAAGGCACGCTTCCTCGTCTCCCGCGACTTCTCCAAGAAGGTCGCCGAGATGCTCGGTGGAGCCCCGGACATCGTCTTCGAGCATGTCGGCACCGCCACGTTCCCGACGTCGGTGCTTACGGTCAAGCCGTTCGGCAAGGTCGTCATCTGCGGCGCGACGTCGGGCTTCAACCTCGACTTCGACGTGCGGTACCTCTGGATGAAGCAGAAGGAGATCGTCGGCTCGCACTTCGCAAACGCGTACGAGTGCATGCTTGCGAACGAACTCATCTCCGAGGGCAAGATCCAGCCGGTGCTGTGGAAGACCCTCGGGTTCGACCAGGTCGCCGAAGCGCATCAGCTCATGTACGAGAACAAGCACTCGGGCAAGATCTCCGTGCTGGTCGGCGCGACCGAGCCCGGTCAGGGCCGCACCGCCGAGGGTCCGGGCGCGATCTACGCAGAAGTTGGTGCCTGATGGCGTCGTACTCCTTCCACATCTCGTTCTACGCGACGGGTCTGCGCGGCGATGACGTGGAGGCGGCGCTGAACCAGCTCGCCCCCATCTCAGCTCGCTACGGCGCAGGCCATTGGGCCGTCTACCGGTCTGCCGAGGACCGCTACAAGTTCCTGATGGTCGTCGACTTCGCCGAGAAGCAGGCGTTTCAGCACTTCTGGTACGGCGATGAGGCGGTGGAGTTCCGGACGGAAATGTCTGGCGCTTACCAAAACCCGGTGGTCTACGTCCCGCACGAGATCGCAACCGAGGGCTCGGCCGTCGTCACGAACGTCTGACGCTCCGGGCGCTCGCGCGCCCGATCGCGAAACGAACCCGGGGGCCGGGGCGCCATCGCGGCGCCTTGGCCCTTGGTCGTTCCGGTGGCCAGGAACGTGCCGGAAGCAGGTGTTTTCGCGCCAGTTGACCGCCGACGTCCGGCCACCAGACCGCACTGAGCGAGCCAGTTGCTGAACACTCCGCCTAACGCAACAACGACTGCGTGGGTGAACGTTGACGTACAACGTGCCGTCTTGGCCTACGGTAGACCTCGCGGACCACGTCCGTCCCAACCGCCCACGCACCCTGGATCACGGGGCGGGGCATCCCACCCCAGACCGGAGCCACGTGGATCCATCCGAACACCCGATGCCGAGCCGGCCCACCTGGGCAGCGAGCCGGCCTTCGCGCACGCCGACCGGGCCGCCGGGGTTGGCCGCACTCGTCGATGCCGAGCGCAGCGCGCTGCGCGAACACCACGATCGGTTGCGGATGCTCGACGAAGCTGAGCGAGAGGTCAAGGTCCGCGCGACCGATGTGGAGACGGCCCTGAGCCGCCAACGCAAGGTGCAGGGCGGCGCTCCTGGGATGCGCGACCGCCTCCGCACGAACGAGCACCAAGCACGCATGCTGGTGGCTGATGTGCGCTCGGCGGAAGCTGCCGCCACGAGCGCCGTCGAGGCAGCGAAAGTCCGCGTGCTGGCGTCCCAGCAGCGGCTCGACGAGATCCGTTCGATGATCGACGGCCTCGGGATGGCCGGAAAGCCGCTCCTGGAGGGCATCCGTCGCCTCCCCGCGTTGCCACCGTCGACGGTCATGTTTCCGAGCATCGCCGCCTTCATCGAAGACCGTGCCGGGCGCGCCCAGGGCGACCGCCGCATCGAAGATCTCGTCGGCCGCCCACTCGGCGACCGTTGGGTCCTCGAAGACCCCGACCGGCCGTGGATCACCTCGCGCTGGCGGGCTGCCTGGTCGTGCGATGGCGATCACCCGCTCGATGAGATCTACGCCGTAGAACTCGTCATGCGGGCCCACCCCGTCCGCCGGGTGTACCTGTTCGGATCCGCGCCGGCGGTCCCCGGCGTCGCGCACATCATCGAGTCGACGATGACGCGTCAGGGTGAGCGCAACTCGCTTGCGGCGCTCGCCGCCATGATCGACACCCTGCGCTGACCTCCGCGGACGCATCCGAAGAGAGAGGCAGCGCACACGGGCGGAAACAGGATTACCACCCTGGGCCGACAACCCGTAGAGTGGTCGGATGTCCCCCGCATCGCAGACTGCCGATCATCGCGGTAGGAGCGCCGTCGATCCGCCCGATCCGTCACCGACGACGCCGCGCGGCCGCCGCGAGCGAACGCGCCAGGCGCTTCTCGACGCCGCTGGCGAGCTCTTCGCCAAGCAGGGCGTCGAGCGCACGACGGTCGAGGAGATCGCCGACAGCGCCGGGCTGTCGGTGGGATCGATCTACAAGCACTTCGCCAACAAGGAAGCGCTCGCCGTTGCGTTTGTCGACGAGTCGCTGACGATCGCCGAGGCGTACCTTCGGGTCGCGCTCGCCGCCGACACCCCGGTCGAGCGCCTCACGCAGGCGGGAGACGCCTACTTCCGATTCGCCCGCGAGAACGCGGCGGCCTGCCGGTTCGCGATCATGCGGTCCTTCGACCCATCTCCGACGGCCCACACCGATCCGATCGACCGCGCGATGTCGAAGCGCATCCAGCGGATCCTGCTCACGATCGCCACCGACCTCAAGGCCGCGATGGACGCGGGCCTCATGCGCCGACTCCCGGTCGACGAGGCGATGATCTTCATCTGGGGAGCTTGGAGCGGCGTGACGCACCTCGTGCTCCGTCAGGATCCGATGCAGATCCCAGCCGAGCTCGGCGAGCGTTCCCTCGCGCTGGGCCGGACGCTCCTGATCGAGGCGCTGGGCCTCCCTAGCGAGGCCGCAGCCACCTGAGCGGCGGCCGGTCGCTCAGCTGGCGATCGCCGCTTCGATCGCCTCGACGACCTCGTCGGATTCCGGCTCGACCGTCGGCCGGAATCGCTGCAGCACGCGGCCATCGGCCGACACGAGGAACTTTTCGAAGTTCCACTGCACGTCGCCTGCTTCTCCAGCCGCGTCGGCCGTCTCGACCAACGTCGCGTAGAGCGGATGACGAGCGTCACCGTTGACGTCGAGCTTCTCGGTTAGCGGGAACGTCGCGCCGTACGTGGTGGAGCAGAACGTCTGGATCTCCTCCTCCGTCCCGGGCTCCTGGCCGCCGAACTGGTTACACGGTGCACCAAGCACGGTGAAGCCTTGATCGCCGAACCGCTTCTGCAGGTTCTCCAGGCCGGTGTACTGCGGTGTGAGGCCGCATTTGGAGGCGACGTTCACCACGAGCACGGTCTTGCCGGCGACCGCGTCGTCAGGCAGCTGGCCGCCCGAGAGGGCCTTGAGGTCGACGTTCAGGAGAGACATGGGCCGCATCCTAGAAGGCCTCTGCGGCGACCCCGGTGCGTACCTGCCGCTCGCGGATGAGGAGGTAGGCGATCAGGCCGACCGCCACGCCGGGCACGAACCCGAGCAGGAGCGCGATCCAACCGCGCCGCACGCCCAGCGCGACGGCTTCGTAGACCACCCAGATCGCGAGCACCGCGTAGCTGGAGAAGATATCGAGGGCGTAGCCCGCGGCGAACGGGTTGACGAATCCGTCGCCGAGCGCACCGATCACGTCGAAGCCATGGCGTTCGATCATCGGCGGGATCACGACCACCACGAAGGCGATCGTGAACACCGCTCCGACGGCGATCAGCGCGAGGGTGCGAAGGCGGGCGGCGCGTTCCATGGGCCGACCGTACCCCAGCCGCGCCGCGAATCGCTGCCCTGAGAGCGCCCTATCGCGCCGCAGATTCCGTTCGGTCGGAGCCGGTTTAGGCCGCCAGGCCGGGCCGGATCCGACCGGACGGAAGATGCAAGCGAGAGGGTGCTCTCAGCCTTTTTCCAATGGGGCCATGGAGAGACCGGCTGAGGACAGTTGGTCCCAGTAATGCTCGGCGAGCTCGAGGTGGCCGGACCAGACGATGGCCTGTCCGGTGTTGTGAATCTGGTTCGCGAGTGCGAGGCCCTGGTCGATGGAGACGCCCGGCAGGGTGCTTGCGAGAGCGCTGGAAACGCTTTCGAAGGTGTTGTGGTCGTCGTTGAGAACGATGACGCGCCAGGCGCCGCCGAGACCGGTATCAGGGCCCGCGACACTCGGAAGCGTTGCGGTATTGGTCATAGCGGGCTTCCGAATGTACGCGACGGAGCGCCGAGCTTCAAGAGGGAATGTGGCGCCGGGGCGCAAGCGGGCGCCGCCACCGACGTGCGCCGCTGAGTCGCCGGCCTACCGGTTCGCGAGGCGTTCCCGCTCGATCTGGAGTCCGTGCCACAGCGTCTCCGCCGGCATGGTGGTCGCGTAGCCGGTGACGCGCGCCTCGCCGGTCGCGGCGCCCACGGCGGCGGCGAGCACGCGCCCCCACGTCTCGGCGTCGAGCTCGGCGGCGAGGTCGCCGAAATGCTTCAGCCCGGCGCGGGTGCGGGCGATGTGGAGGGTGACGTCGTCGTACGCGCCGAAGTGGGTCAGCATCAGGCGCGTCGGCCGCCATGCCTCGATCGCGTCGAGCGAGCGGTTCCAGGCCTCGCGGTCGATGTCGGGCGGCGTCGTCATCGGGAGCACGAACTGGTGGCCCGGCAACCGCACGCTGGCGGTGTCGCCGACGTACGCGTCGCCGGTGAGCGTGTTCAGGAACGAGACGTGGTGCTTGGCGTGGCCGGGTGTCTCGGCGACGATGAACTCGTCGATCTTCTCGCCGTCGCGCACGATCCGCACGCGCGCTTCAGGGACGGGTGCGATCTCGCCGAAGAGCCTCGCCAGCTCCTGCGCGCCGCCGTACACCTGCTCCGCTGACGCGATGAGCCGCTCGGGCGCGATGAGGTGGCGGGAGCCGCGCTCGCTCACCCAGACCTCAGCGTCCGGATGCTCCCGCAGCAGCACACCAACTCCGCCGCTGTGGTCGAGGTGGATGTGCGTGATCAGGATGCGGCGCAGTGCCGCGCCTCCGAGCGCGTCGCGGATCGCATCGAGCGAGACGGTCGGGCCGGGGTCAACGATCGTGTGATCGTCAACGCGCCAGCAGCAGATCTGCTGGGCTTGGCCGAGGTAGCGGACGTCGATCGGGCGTGCCTGCGGGACTGGTGCGCTCATGGCCCGGGAGCTTGGCACGGCGGGCCGGACTCAGGGTCGCCCGTGGCGCCGAGGATGCCCGCCCGGCACGCTAGTTCGAGGACCAGCGGAGCGACCTCGCCTGCACGCGACACCGTGAGCATGTGCCCGCCGTCGATCGCGTGGAAGTTGGCGCCGGGGATCGCGTTGGCGACGCTCCGGCCGCCCTTCCACGGGATCACCGTGTCGCCCCGCGCATGGATTACGGCGACGGGGAGTCTCAGGGTGCCGAGCATGCGATCCACGACGTCCATCTCGTCCGTCATCAGCTGCGCCTCACGGAGCAGCGAACGCAGCGAGCGCACGCGCAGCATGCTCTCCGCGACGACCGCAATCTGCTCGGCGTCCGGCGGATCAGGGGCGAATGAGGCCGGCCCGGCGGACCGGGCGATCATCTGCCGGCCGGCGCTGGACAGGACCGTCGCGGCGAGCGCGCCGCTCAGCCCCGGGTGGCGCAGCATGCGCTCGGCCGTCGCGAGGCCCGGCGGAACCGGACGCCCGCCTCGGTGCTCGCCCACGGCCGGTGCCAGCAGGACGAGCGCGCCGACGGCTGCCGGGAACCGCGACGCGAGCTCGGCGGCCGGAATCGCGCCGTAGCTGTGCCCCGCGACGAGCGCCGGGCCGTCGGCAACCTCTGCGAGCACTTCGGCGTACAGGTCGACCTGTGCGGGGACCGGCAGCGCTTCCTCTGCCGACCCGCCATAGCCGGGGCGGTCGATCGCCACAACGTGGAACGAACCGGCCAGTTCGTCGCTGAGTCGATTCCAGTCTTCGGCTGCGCCGGGAAGGCCATGCAGGAGCAGGGCCGTCGGGGCCTGTTCGTCGCCCTGCGACAGCACGCGAAGTCGCTGTCCGGAAGGGTCATCAGGCGCTCGCGGCGACCGCCTGGCGCGCCGGCCGTGCCAGACGCTCGAGTGCCGCGAAGGGAAGCCACCAACCCTCAGCCTACGAGCGTGACCAACCCGCCACCCGCAGAGCCGCCCCACTCCGTAGAATCCCGCAGATGAGCGAGCAGCCTGCGCACCGTCTGCCCCAGCGTGATCGTCCCTGGATGATGCGCACCTACGCGGGTCACTCCAACGCGAAGAAGAGCAACGAGCTGTACCGAGGCAACATTGCCAAGGGCCAGACCGGTCTCTCGATCGCGTTCGACCTGCCCACGCAGACCGGCTACGACTCCGACCACGTGCTCGCGCGCGGTGAGGTCGGCAAGGTCGGCGTGTCGATCGCCCACAAGGGCGACATGCACGACCTGCTCGACGGCATTCCGCTCGGCACGATGAACTCGTCGATGACGATCAACGCGACCGCGGCCTGGCTGCTGTCGCTGTACGTCACGGTCGCCGAGGAGAACGGCGTGGACCACCACGACCTCTCCGGCACGACCCAGAACGACATCATCAAGGAGTTCCTGGCCCGCGGCTCGTACGCGTTCCCGCCTGGCCCCTCGATGCGGCTGATCGCCGACATGATCGCCTACACGGTGATCGAGGTCCCGAAGTGGAACCCGATCAACATCTGCAGCTACCACTTGCAGGAGGCCGGCGCGACGCCCGTGCAGGAGATCGCGTTTGCCATGAGCAACGCAATCGCCGTCCTCGATGCGGCCCGCGAGCGCGTGCCGGAGGACATGATGGGCGTCGTCTTCCAGCGGATCTCGTTCTTCGTGAACGCCGGCGTCAAGTTCATCGAGGAGCACGCCAAGCTCCGCGCGATGGGCATCCTCTGGGAGGAGCTCGGCCGCGAGCGCTACGGCGTCACCGACGAGAAGCAGCTGCGCTTCCGGTACGGCGTGCAGGTCAACTCGCTCGGGCTCACCGAGCAGCAGCCGGAAAACAACGTCCAGCGGATCGTGCTTGAGATGCTCGCCGTCACGCTCGGCAAGAACGCCCGGGCCCGCGCTGTGCAGCTCCCGGCGTGGAACGAGGCCCTCGGCCTCCCCCGCCCGTGGGATCAGCAGTGGGCGCTGCGCATGCAGCAGGTGCTCGCGTACGAGAGCGACGTCCTGGACTACCCCGACATCTTCGAAGGCTCCGTCGTGATGGACGGCCTCGTGGAGGAACTCCTCCAGGGCGCCCGCGCCGAGATGGCCGTCGTCGCTGAGCACGGCGGCGCCGTCGAGGCCGTGCCGTACATGAAGGCCGCGTTGGTCGACAGTCATCGTGAGCGGATCGGCCGTATCGAAGACAAGTCGCAGGTCGTCGTCGGCCTCAACAAGTTCCAGGAGACCGAGCCCTCACCGCTCGTCGATGAGCAGGGCGGCATCATGACCGTCGACCCGAAGGTCGAGGCCGAGGTACAGGCTGCGCTCGCGAAGTGGCGCGAGTCGCGTGACTCAGCTGCGGTCGAGGAGGCCCTCGTCGAACTGCGCCGCGTCGCGCTCACCGAGGACGAGAACATCATGCCCGCGTCGATCGCGGCGGCGAAGGCTGGCGTCACCACCGGCGAGTGGTCCCAGGCGCTGCGCGACGCGTTCGGCGAGTACCGCGGACCCACGGGTGTCGGCGAGGCAACCGCCGGACCGGCCAGCGACGAGATCGAGGCGCTGCGCGAGCAGGTCGCCCAGCTCGGTGAGGCGCTCGGCCGCACGCCCAAGATCGTCGTCGGCAAGCCCGGCCTCGACGGCCACTCCAACGGCTCCGAGCAGATCGCCGTGCGTGCTCGCGACGCCGGCTTCGATGTCGTCTACGAAGGCATCCGCCTCACCCCCGAGCAGATCGTGCGCTCGGCCATTGACGAAGGTGTCCACATCGTTGCGCTCTCGATCCTGTCGGGCTCGCACATGGAACTCATCCCGGCGGTCGTCAACCTTCTGCGCGAAGCCGGATCGGACGTGCCCGTCGTCGCCGGCGGCATCATTCCTGACGCCGACCACGCGCCGCTCATCGCTGCCGGCGTCTCGCGGATCTACACGCCCAAGGACTACGACATCACGCAGATCATGCGTGACATGGCCGATCTCGTCGCCGAGACCGCCGGCGTCGCCGAAACCGCGTAGCCCCGACCCCGCCGGGTCGCGGACGCTGCCCTGGCCGCGGTCGGCGGGCCGACGCGCGTCCGATGGTGCTCAGGACGACGGAATCCCGCGGCTCACCACCCCAGTGTCGACGATCTACTCGTCGATCTGGGCGCTGACGGTCGCCACACAGTTCGTGGTACCGCCAGCACGGGTGACGCCGTGGATATCGAGTGTGAGCCGCTCGCCCGAGGACGCGAGCACCGAGAGCTGAAAGACCCGCGACTGGTTGTCCAGGAGATTTCCGGCTCCGGCGCTGGACTGCACCGAGAGGGAATCGTTGGTCGCGCCGAGGTGCTTGCTGCGATGGACGATCGCGGATGAGTCGCCCGCCTCACTCACCGCGGGAACGGGCGTGTAGATGACGAGTGCGTTCTGGGCCGCGGGAGACGCATTGGTCCAAGCGATGCTCAGGAACTTGTGCTCCGTGGTCGTGCTGTTAAGACACCGCAGTGCGAGCTGGCCGGCCAAGGGCGTGCCGATCGCAAACGACGCGCTCGACGGGCTCGTCGTGATCGTGCCGTCAAAGGTGACGGTCCGCGGCCCGCCCTTGACCACGCCGACCAGCGTCGACTCGTCGATATCGGCCCCGGTAAGCGCGTTGGCGGCGACTTTGGCGCTCGTGACGGTGTCGTTTGCGAGCGTCGGGTTCGGGTAGGTCCCAGCGAGGACCCCGCCAGCCGGACCGGTGCTTGGCCCCGCAGGCCCCTGGATTCCTTGGATTCCCTGTGGGCCCTGGCTGCCCTGCAAGCCCTGGCTGCCCTGCAGGCCCGGAGCACCGGGCTCACCCTTCAGGCCAGCCGGCCCGGTGTCGCCCTTGGCTCCGGCCGGACCCGTCGCGCCCGTCAGACCGATCGCGCCCTTCGGCCCTTCCGGGCCCGTCCCGCCGGACGGCCCCGCCGGGCCCGTCGTCCGCAGGCCCGGCGCGAGATCAACAGCCTGAATCGTGCCGTTCTTGATCTTCGCGCTCGTGACGGCATTCTTCTTGAGCTGCGCGTTGCCAACACTGTTCGCCGGTATCGACACCGCGGCGTAAGACACGCCGCCGAGCGCGACGAACGCCGCAACCGTCGACATGACATTGGCGTACGTGACGTGCTGGCTGCCCCGGAACATGATGAAGCCACCGTACTGGCACGCAGCCGCTATGGCGAGGATGCGGCATGCGACGGCACTCGCGTCCGATCGGTGTCGCGATCAGCGGCTCCCGAGTGCGCGAACGCGCCCGTCGGTCACGCCGCCCGGCGAGACCTGGCGCGATACGCTCAGCGACTGTGATTGCGCCCCGTCCCCTTGCCGCGCCTATCTTGCTGACGGCGCTCGGCTTCGCGCTCGCCGGGTGCGGTGACAAGACCGTCGACACCGCCGCACTCAAGCAACAGCTCAGCGGCGTCGCCGACGCGCTCGATGCCTGCGTCGCCAAGACGAGCGACGCCCGGAAATGCACCACCGAGGAAGCCCTCGGCAAGCTCCCGGACGGGACCGAACTCGGCGCCGACACCGGCCAGATCAAGGTGCAGGCGAACAAGCCTCTGCGCTACGAACTCGTCGCCGAAGTCGGTGACGACGTCCAATTCTCCGTCGTCGCAGCGCCCGTTGGCGCCCGCAAACGATTCTGCCTCCCTGCCGGCCGCGGCGACTGCCCCAACAGCGGCGCGTGGTGATCAGGCACCGCTCACCCACGCCCCGCCCGGCCCGCGCCCTTGCCAGCGGGGCACTGGGACGCGCCGCCGTCGCAACTTCGATCGCGGTGACGCTCGCATTCTCGTCGTGCGGCGGCAGCAGCGAAGCCCCGTTCGCCGGGCAACCGCAAGGCGAAGACGGCGCGCCACTCACCACCACCGCCCCCGGCGAGCCGGCGATCGCGACTCCACCCGTCGCCAGTTCGCCCACCACGCCCAACGCCACCACGCCGACCACCCCCGGCGAATCCACGCCGCCCGCGAGCCCCGTGCCCGCCACCACCGCGCCCGCCAACCCACCAGCCGACAACCCCTCGCCCGCCGGTACGGTGCCCGACGCCGCCACCAAAGCCGGCAAGCGCCCCCGCAGCCTCAGCCAGCGCATCGCGGCCGACACCACCGCCAAACTCAACGTCCGCACCATGGTGTCGATCATCGAAGGCTGCCACTCCGGCCGCGACACCTACAAAGCCTGCAACACCCACAAGGAACTCGGCAGCCCCACCCTCCTTGGCCTCACCATCGGCAAAAAGCGCGGCGAAGTCCAAATCTCCGCCACCGACAACGGCTTCCGCATCACCGGCCACTCCATGAGCGGCGCCAAATTCACCGTCGCCCGCGGCCCCAAAGGCGACCGCTTCAAATGCATCTCCGGCCGCATGCCAGGCGCATGCCCTGCAGATAGAACCTGGTCGTTCTGAGGGACTCTCGCTCGCATCTTCCGTCCGCGTGAAGCCGACATGGCCGGAGGCCTGAGTCGGCTCCACCCGAACGAAATCTGCTTCGCGATAGCCACCTCAGAACGACCCGGTTGACGATCGACGTTAAGGCTGTTTGGTCGGCCGGATCAGGATCTCGTTGATGGCCGCATAGCTCGGTCGGCTTGCCATGTAGACCACCGCGTCGGCGATGTCCTCGGACTGCAGGATCTCCATGCCGTCGAACCGCTTCTTGAAGCCCGCCATCGCGGTGTCGCTCGTGATGTGATCCGTGAGCTCCGTCGCCACGGCGCCCGGCTCCACCAACCCGACGCGCACGTCGTGCCCCTGCAGTTCCTGACGCAGCGCGTCAGACCAGCCCACGACGCCCCACTTGGTCGCGTTGTAGACCGACGCGTTCGGCCCCGATGTGCGCCCGGCGACCGACGAGATGTTCACGATGTCGCCGCCGCCGTCCTTCAGGTCGTCGAGGAACGCGTTCGTCGTGAGCAGCACGCCCGTCACGTTGGTATCGACCATCTGCTTCCACTGCGCCACCTGCCCCTCGTCAAAGGGCGAGAGCAGCATCACGCCGGCGTTGTTGACCAGCAGGTCGACACGCCCCAGCTCGCGCGCACCCACCACGGCCCGCTGCAGACTCGCTGCGTCCGTCACGTCGGCCTCAATCGCCAGGGCGCTGCGGCCGGCATCGGCGAGTTCCTGTTGCAGCGCCTGAATCCGGTCGATGCGGCGGGCGAGCAAGACCACCGCAGCGCCCTGCTCCGCCAGCGCTCGCGCCGTCGCCGCGCCGATCCCGCTCGACGCACCCGTGATGACCGCAACGCGGCCCGTGAGATCAAGGTTCATGGCCGCGAGGCTAGTGCGCCGCTTGGTACCGTCCGCGCCTAGTGCAGATCGACCTCGCAGAGCAGCTCGCGCAGCGCCTCCTCGCCGGTGATCGCACCGCCGCACCGCTCGTGCTGAACCTGCTCGAGAACCGCAACGAGCGCACCGCCCCGGCGCGCCGGGCGCTGCTCGCCGCCCTGTCGCCCGCCGCGACTGGCCACGAACTCCCCGGTCAGGTGATCGGACTCACCGGACCGCCCGGCGCCGGCAAGTCGACGCTGCTCGGCGCGCTCATCACCGAATGGCGCCGGCGCGGCGCAACGGTCGCGTTGCTGGCCGTCGACCCATCGTCCAAGCGCTCGGGCGGCTCGCTCCTCGGCGACCGTGCACGCCTCTTCCTGGACCCCGAGGACCGCGGCACGTACGTGCGCTCGATGGCCTCCGCCGGCCAACTCGGCGGGCTCGCACCGGCAACGCGCGCGGCCGCCCACGCGCTCGCCGCCTGCTTCGACATCGTGATCGTGGAGACCGTCGGCGTCGGTCAGTCCGAGACCGAGATCGCCGAGGTCGCCGACACCACGGCCGTGATCGTCCAGCCGGCCTCCGGCGACGCGCTGCAGTTCCTCAAGAGCGGGATCATGGAAGTCCCGGACGTCCTCGTCATCACGAAAGCCGACCTCGGGCGGGTGGCGCTCAGCGCGCGCCGCGACCTGCTCGCCGCCCTGCGTTCCACGGGCGACCGCGAGACCGAGGTCGTCCTCGTGTCGTCGGTGTCGCCGACGCAGGGGATCCCTGAGTTGATCGACGCCCTCGCTCGGCACCGCGAGCGGACCGACCTCCCCACCCGGCGAGCTGCGGCGCGCCGTTCAAGCGCCGTTGCTGCGTTTGCCCGCGAGTACGGCGAGCGAGCGATTCGCCAGCTCGGCGGGCCACGTCGGGCCGCCCGCGTCCTGGACGACGACGCCCCGGACCTCGATGTCGAGTCGCTCGTTGCGCTGCTCGCCGACCGCGCCGCAAACGCCGCCGGCCTGGCAGACTCCGCGTCGTGAAGCCGTTGCTCCTCAAGGTCGCCACTCTGGTCGCGGTGTTCGCCGTCGTCACCGCCATCGCGTCGATCGCCGGAGCCAAGAACCTCGGCACGGCCATGACCTTTGGCCAAGTCGCGTTCGGCCTCACGCTCCTCGCGCTGATGGTCACCAGCGCTCGTCCGGCAGCGCGCGACGCCGCCGACGACACCGCCGGCTGACCACGCCGGGCGAGGCCGCCCGGCTGCCGCGGCGCGGCGCCAATAAGCTGGACGGCGTGCAAGCTGAGTTCCCCAAGCCCTGGCTGCGGTGCTACCGCTGCTGGTCGACCCGTCTCGAAGTGCAGGTGCACTACGACGGCATCCATCGGATCGACCCGATCAGCGGCCGCCGGGTGGAGGCGATCGACGAGCTCCAGGAGGCCGTCGTGCAGTGCCTGGACTGCCTCCATGACCAGCCGCACCTCGGGTTCGCGGATGATCGCGTCGAGCCGATCGAGGACCGCTGGGAGCGCATGATCGCCGGCACGCCGTGGGTCGCTTCCTGCACCGTGCGAGTCGATAGTGACCTCGTCGAGACGTGCGAGGGGCCCGAAGCGGCCGACGCCCTGTCCTACGCCGCGTTCGGCGACCATGGCACCCGCGAGTTCTTCACACACGTGCGGTTCCACACCCACGAGAAGGACGGCTCGGTCATCGTCCACCTGCTCGTCGAGCTCTACGCCCGCTCGGCTGAAGAGGCCACCGACGTGCTCGAGACCGCCGCCCGCGGCAACCTCGCGATCACGTCGCTCGCCGAAGAGGCCCGGCCGCCCGCCGCCGCAGACGACTCGCACTGAGTCACTGAAGCGCGGACTCGGCGACGGGTCGGGCCGACCGCGTCGCGCCTGCCGCCTTGACCAGGCTGAAGCAGAACGTCGCGCCGTCTCCCTCGTGAGCTGGTCTCGGCGCAAGCCAGATACGCCCGCCATGCGCTTCGATGATCGCGCGGGCGATAGCCAGCCCGAGGCCGGACCCGTCGCCGCGGGCGGCGCGCACCCCACCCTGGAAGAACGCTTCGAAGATGCGATCACGTTCCTGATCGGGGATGCCATCGCCGGTATCGGCGACGTCGATTACCACCCGGCGCTCGTCCTCCACCGCGCCGACCGAAACCGACCCACCCGCCGGCGTGTGGCGAATCGCGTTCTGGACCAGGTTGAAGAGCACGCGCTGCAGCTGCTCAGGATTCGCGGACACCGCAGACAACCCGGGCGGAAGGGCCTCGCTGAGCTCCACGGATTCAGCAGCGGCTTGGTGACGCAGCGCGTCGAGCGTCTCTGCGACGAGGTCGTCGACGTGCATGGTCTCCAGGACCATGGGGCGGTCACCTGACTCGAGATCGGCCAGCTCAAAGAGGTCGTCGAGCAGCACGCCAAGCGACCGCACGTGGCTCTGGATGAGGCGCAGGTCGTCGTCACCGCCCAGTCCGTCCTCCATCGCTTGCGACAGGAGCCGCAGCGACGTGAGCGGCGTGCGAAGGTCGTGGCTGATGGCCGCGATCATGTCGCTGCGGGCCCGCTCGGCTGCAGCGACATCCCGCAGCGCCCGGCCGAAGAACAACGAAACCGACCAGCCCAACACGACGAGCGACGACAGGGACACGAGCACCGTGTAGTACGCGTCGTGCGGAGACAGGAACATCGTCTCGACGAACGCGACGACGCCGAGAACGGTTCCTACGCTGGCCAGCACCCACGCCCAGAGGAGCTGGCGACGCAGATCCCTCACCCAGCGCGCCACGAGGACGACGGCCACGACGGTCGCAACCAGCACCGGCGCGAAGTACTCGAGCACCACGCGCGCCGCGGGGGCGCCGTGCGCCAGCCCCGAACCGAACGCAACGACTCCGAGGGCCACCGCCCCGGCGACCGAGCCGGTGAGCCACGGCGAGCGGGCGCGCCTCACACCAGGCGCGCCAGCCCCTGGCGGACGCAGGAAGTCCGACGACGCGGGGCGCTCCCCGCTCATGGCTGGAACCGGTAGCCGATGCCCCACACCGTCTCGACCCACCGGGGGGCGTGCGGATCAGGCTCAATCTTCTGACGCAGCCGCCGGACGTGCACGGTGATGGTGGCGCTGTCGCTGTCAACCGCGTGCCCCCAGACGTGCTGCATCAATTCGCGCCGCGAGAACGCGCGCCCAGGGTGGCGCGCGAGGAAGTCCAAGAGTTCGAACTCGGTTGGCGTGAGCGGGATCTCGTGGCCGTCAACGCACACCCGCCGATCGGCGGCGTCAATCGTCAGCGCGCCAAAGCTCAGCGGAGCCGGCACCTCGAGGCTCTCGTACCGGCGCAGGACAGCGTCGACACGCGCCACGAGTTCGGCCGGAGAAAACGGCTTGACGACGTAGTCGTCGGCGCCGAGATGCAAGCCCACCACACGATCGGACTCGTCGCCGCGAGCGGTCAGGAAGATCACGGCCGGTCGGCCGACCACCCCCGCACTGCGGCGCAGACGCCGCATCACCTCAAAACCGCCCATGCCCGGCAGCATGAGGTCCAGCACCGCCAGATCAGGCCGGTGCGCCTTGGCAGCCGCCAGCGCCTGAGGACCGTCGCCGGCAACCTGAACGAGGTATCCGGCCTGCGTGAGGTACCGCGCGACGACACTCGCGATCGTGGGCTCGTCCTCCACGACGAGAATCGATCCGCGAAACCCTTCCTCGTCCTTCACGCCCGCCAGTGTCCCCGAAACCGCGGTGTTGCGCCACCGGTGTGCTGCAGTCGTTCGCGAATCGTCAGGAAGACACCCGTCGGCTGGCGTTGCTTCGACGACGCGTCATCCAGCCCGCGAGTTCGCGAAGCTGGCGAACCGCGAGCGTGGTGCCGGCGACCTGCGTGTGCGGAGAGAGCTGGGCTTCGCGCACCAGGAGCTGAAGGCGCCGCACGCCAGAGTCGCGTCGCTCGATGCCTGACGCCACGGCAGCGGATGGGTCGCTCGCGGTCTCGTCGGCGATCGCGAGGCCCGCAAGCCGGGCAACCGCCGACAGGAAGTCATCGCGCAACGCCTGGTTGGCCCAGCGCGCGACCCTCGTACCGGACGGCAGCCCGGCGACGAGGCCCTGAAGCACGTCGAGCGGCAGCGACCGCCGCAGGGCACCGACGGCCGTGACCAGTTCCGGAACCGAGCCGCCCGTACGCGCCGACACCCCGGCGAGGTACGGCGCGAACGGCAGCAGCCGGCAGCGGGCCACCGCCACGGCGAGATCGTGTGGAACGCCGGCGTCCTCCCAGCGACTCACTTCGGCCGTGGCCTCGGAGACGCGGTTCTCGCGGTACTCGGCCTGGAGCTCCTCGGGGCCGAACTGCTGCGCTGAGCCTGCGATCAGGGCGAGAGCAGCTTCGCGGTGGGACGCGATCGTCTGGCGAAGGTCGTCGTCCGCGGTGACGTCATTACGCAGGTACCAGCGGCTGACCTGCCGGATCGCGTCCTGCACCACAGCCGACAACTCCCAGCGCGTATCGGGGTCCACACCCTGGAGCGCTTCGATCTGGCGGATCAACGTCGGGGCCTCACACACGTCCCGGGCGATGAGGAATGCCCTCACGACGGCAGACGCGCTGGCACCGAATTCGAGCGACCGCCGAGCGACGAAGCTCTCGCCCATCGTGTCGACGACATCGTTGGCTGCGAGCGTGGCCAGGAGTTCTCGGCGCAGCGGGTGCTCCCACGCGAGGGCGCCGAAGCGCTCCACGACCGGCGTCGGGAAGTAGGCGAGCAGGTCGCCCTCGAGTGCGCGATCGTCGACGAGCGGCGAGTCCAGCAGCTGCTCCGCCACGGCGATCTTGGCGAGCGAGAGCAGCACCGACAGCTCGGGGCGCATCATGCCGCCCCCGGCCGCGTGCCGCTCGGACATCTGGTCGGAGGTCGGGAGGTCGTGATCGGCGCGCACGAGCTTCGTCTGCTCTTCAAGCGCGACCATGAGTTCCTCATAGGCCGACATCCGTTTGGGCGAGCGACGCTGCTCCTCGGTGAGGATCCGCGCCTGGCGGGCGCTCGTCGCGAGCACGTGCTCACACACCTCATCCGTGGCCGACCGCAGGAGTTCGTCGCGATGCTCCATGTCGAGCTCGCCGCGGCGAATGGCCTCGCCGAGCAAGATCTTCAGATTCACCTCGTGGTCGGAGCAGTCGACGCCGCCGGAGTTGTCGATGAAGTCGGCGTTGATCGCGCCGCCTTTCATCGCGTACTCGATGCGCGCCGGATGGGTGAACCCAAGGTTGCCGCCCTCGCCGACCACGGTGCAGCGCAGGTCGCGCGCGTCGACGCGAATGCCGTCCGACGCGCGATCCTGCGCGTCGGCGTCGCTCTCGGTGCTCGCTTTGACGACCGTGCCGATGCCGCCGTTCCACAGCAGGTCGACGTCTGCGCGAAGCACCGCCCGGATGAGCTCGCTCGGAGCCAACCGGTCCTCCTCGATGCCGAGCGCCTGCTGGATCTGCGGCGTGATCGCCACCGACTTTGCCTTGCGCGAGAAGACGCCGCCGCCCTCGGAGATCAGCGAGCGGTCGTAGTCGTCCCAGGACGACCTTGGCGTGTCGAACAAGCGCTGGCGCTCGTTGAACGACGCCTCCGGGTTCTGCGGGTCGGGATCGATGAAGACGTGGCGGTGGTCGTACGCGCCGATGAGCCGCACAGTCCTGGAGCGAAGCAGGCCGTTGCCGAACACGTCCCCGGACATGTCGCCGATGCCGACCACCGTGATGGGATCGCGCTCGGGGTCCACCCCGCGCTCCTTGAAGTGCCGCTTGACGGACTCCCAGGCGCCGCGAGCCGTGATGCCGAGGGCTTTGTGGTCGTAGCCCTGGGATCCGCCGGACGCAAAGGCGTCGTCGAGCCAGAAGCCGCGCTCCCGAGCGACGCGGTTCGCGGTGTCGGAGAAAGTCGCCGTGCCCTTGTCAGCCGCGACGACAAGGTAGGGATCATCACCATCGCGGCGCCGCACGTACGGCGGAGGGACGACTTTGCCGCCCTCACGCGTGTCGGTGAGATCGAGCAGCGCACCGACGTAGTCCACATACGCGGCCTCCACGGCGCCACGCAGGGCGGCGGGGTCCGTCGGCGGCTTGCGCAGCCGGAAGCCGCCCTTGGCCCCGGACGGCACGATCACCGCGTTCTTGACCATCTGCGCGCGCATCAGGCCGAAGACCTCCGTGCGGAAGTCTTCGCGGTCAGACCAACGCAGACCGCCGCGAGCGATCGCGCCGCCGCGCAGGTGGATGCCTTCGACGTGCGGCGCGTAGACGTAGACCTCCCACAGCGGCGTGGGCTGCGGCAACGCAGGCACGTCGGCCGCACGGAACTTCATCGCGAGCGCGGTTCGGCCGGGCTTGTAGTTGTTGGTGCGGACGGTCGCGTCGATGAGCCCGAGCTGATTGCGCAGGATGCGGTCGTGATCGAGCGACTCGACCTCGTCGATCGCGCTGACGATCTCGTCGCGCAGCGCCTCCTCGGCGGCTTCATCGACCGGGACCGAGGGATCGAAGCGCAGCTCGAACAGGCGGATGAGCGCCGCGGTCGTGTGCGGATGGTTGACGATCACCTGGTTCTGGAACGCTTCGGTGTAGCGCGACCCCGCGCGGGAGCGGTACCGGCGGTAGGCACGCAGCACGTTCAAGCGCTCGTGATCGAGATCGGTCGTGACGATCAGGCGGTGCAGGGCGTCGGTCTCGGCTTCGCCCCGCCAGACCGCGCTGACCGCAGCCGCCACACGGTCTCCGCATGCGTCCAGGTTGAGCGGCCCGCCACCTGGGCCGGTCACGCCGAAGTCCTGAATCCAGATCTCTTCGCCGCCTCCGCTCACACGGGTCGGGCGCTCCTCGAGCACGGTGAGACCGAGGTCCTCGAGGATCATGATCACGCGGGACAGCTCGGCCTTGACGCGGCGTGAGATCAGGGCGACACGCGTGACCGGACCGGACGGCCCGTCCTCCTGGCGCAGAGCCACGAACGAGCGCTCGCCGCTGCGGTGCAAACGGTCGAGCGACAGCACGTCGTCGACCGCGGAGAACGGATCGACGATCGCCCGATACTGCTCCGGCAGGCGCGGCCCCCAGTGTGCGG
The DNA here is from genome assembly GCA_032119595.1 of Solirubrobacteraceae bacterium. GTDB lineage: Bacteria > Actinomycetota > Thermoleophilia > Solirubrobacterales > Solirubrobacteraceae > JAGIBJ01. The sequence continues at coordinate 215,539 of JAUMBQ010000007.1, forward strand.
CCAGCAGGCGGCCCGGCTCCTCGCCTTCGCGGGCGACCAGCGCGTCACGCAGCGACGTCTGCCAAGTGCGCGCCATCGCGGAGACGGCGGCCTCCAGCTCGCGCTCGTCGATCATCCGCAGGCCCTTGGGGTCGTGGACCACCACGTGGAGCTGCACGTGGGCTTCGTCGCCAATGACCTCGGTGGCGACGGTGTCGTCGGTGTCGTAGCGAGACGCCACGAGGGCCTCGACGCGCTCACGCAGGGCCGGGACGTACCGGTCCCGCGGGAGTGCGATCACGATCGAGGCGGTGCGCTGGTCGAGGTGCGTGCGGGCCCGCACGAGCACTTCCTCGGCGGAGATGCCCATGAGCGCGCGCAGCAGCGAGACGAGTTCGAGGGCTCCGATGGCGAGGAGTTCCTCCTTGGGCATCGCGTCGAACAGCGCCACCATGCGCTTGTGGTCGTGCGATCCGGCGCGCAGGCCGGCCTCCTCGAGGGCATCGATGAGGCGCGTGCGCAGCACCGGCACGGTGCTGGCCGGTTCGTTCTCGGCGCGGTGGGTGAGGAGGTAGAGCAGGCGCGTGACGCGCGTCAGGACGCCCTCCGCGTCGCGCTGCGGCATCAGGAGTTCCTGAGGCCGCGTGCCGCGGTGCACGGGCGAGCGCGACGTGACCGGGCCGGCGGCGAGCGATGCGCCTGCGCGCAGCGGGTCAAGCGACGCGATGGCCGGCGGCGCCACCTCCAGCGGGTCGCCACCTTCGAGCGGGCCTACCCAGCTCCGAAGACCGCCGTCAGAGGAGTGCGGCGCGAGCAGTCCATGCCCCGACTCCGGCGGCCCGTACGTGCCGTCGTTCTGGATCGCGTACTCGGCGGTGCCGAGCAGCAGAATGCGGTTGTCCAGCAGCCAGCGCAGCAACGCTGCTGCCTCGGGATCGGTGCCCGGGTGATCGATGACGCCGACCACTGCGGCGACGCTGTCGTCATGCTCGTCGACTGCGGCAATGGCAGCGAGGAGCCCGCGACGCGCCGCATCTTCAAGGTGAACGAGCTCTTCGGGCTCAAGGCGGGCGTCGAGTTCAACGACGATCGCAGCCACGGCCGCAGCCTGCGGGTTGATCGGCTCGCCGGGCTGGTTCGTGGTCGCGAGGTGCGATGCGTGGCCGCTGAAGCTCGTGGCTTCGAGGCCGCCCGTCGGCTCGTAGATATCGGCGATGCCATTGCCGTTGGCATCGATACCTTCAGCGCCGGGACGCGGCAGCACGGGATGATCGACGGCTCGCGGAGCGTGTCCGGCGCGTCGGACGGCGACCAGCAGCGAGTCCAGCAGGAATGGCCGGTCGTCGGCGACGGCGGCGAGCAGCGAGCCGCGATCGGAGTCGCGCGGCGTGCTGACCGAGGTGGCAACGATCGACTCGCCGCGTGCCTTCAGCAGCTCCTCAAGGGCTTGACGGCGCGCGGTGTCCGTGGCGCCGAATGCCAAAAGCCGTTCCCCCAGCGGCGACGACGCATCAGCGTCGACGGGCGAGGCGAGGTCGCTGGCGACGTCGCCAGGCGTGGCCCCAGGGGTCCCGGGCTCGTGGGTCGCGGTCTCTGGCAGCGGTGAATCGTCCATAACGGTCTACCAAGTTCTGTCGGCAGCGCGACGGTGCGCCATGACTCGTGGTGCAACCTATCCCCGGACGATCCTTCCACCCCGGGCAGTCGCTGTCACGCCCAGCGTTACCGAACGGCCACACGGGGGCGTTCACCGGCGGCACGCGGCACGCGGCAGCCGACGGCAAACGGGCGGGGGCGAGAACCGCACTGGCCGGGCCGATCGCCTCACGAGAACCGAAGAAGGACTCGGGGGTCGACGCGTACCAGGCGGGAAACGCGCCGACCCCCAAGGTTTGCGGCGGGGGTCTCAGGCGTTTACTCGCCGACCCGCCAAAGGTCGTTCGGTCAGCTTACGACGGCCAGACGGATCGATGGACGCCAGGCTGCTCATTCATGCCCGCTGACCCGGGGGATGCGGGGGCTCCCCCGGCCTTAGGCGGTTGCTGCGACGCCGGATACAACTTGCCATATGTGGGTAAAGAAGACCGGCCGCAAGCGCCGTCGCCGCTCGACGCGAGTGATCTCGACCTGGGTCGAACATCACGATGAACGGGTCTACGCGCCCGACGCGAAGCCAGGCAGAGAGATCACGGAAGGGTACGTCTCGACGCTTGAGGAAACCCGCCGCATCCGTGCCTCGGAGGTGCTGCCAAAGTGGTGTTGGTACCTCATGTGCGCCATTGCCTTGGTGGCTGTAGGGACCATCCTTGCTGGCCTCGGCTGCGACGATGGTCGTCGCGTCTGCACAGACCGCTGGAGCGGACCGTCCGCCCTAGCTGGCGGCTCGGCGTTGCTCGTATTCACGGTGGGTCTTTGGGGACGGTCAGCCCCCGAGATCGATGCGATCGCCGCTGAGAGCGCCACAGCCCGAGCGGGACTGGCGGCGATGCTCCCAACCGCCCTTGGAGTCTTGTCTCTGGGCATTGGCTTTATCGCGGAATATTCCGACATGGCTGGTGGCGACGCGATCGAAGCGGTGGGCTGGAGCCTTGCCGCGGCCTTCGCACTGGCAACCTTCGCGGTCCGCCGCCACCGAAAGCCTCGCCTGCTGACGTTGCCTGCCTACCGCCTTCCGAGGAACCACTGATGGAACCTCGTCCCAAAGGCGACCCCGGCGAGATCGCGGAGTGCGCCGGCGAACTCATGCAGCTGAGCCGTCGCGCCGCGGACCTCGCCGGTCAATCCAGCGCCGCCACGTCCAATCCGGGATTCGTCGGGCTGGCCACAATGCGCTACGCCATCGGCGGGGCCGGGGTCGCCATCGAACTCCACCAACGAGCGGCCGAACTCGCGGCCCTGGCTGGCGCCGCGAAGCAGGCGGCCGCGGAACTGGCCGCGGACCAGCGCGCCTGGGATCTCCGTGCTGAGGCGGAGCGCAGGGAGCGATCCGAGGCCAAGCAGGCTGCCGAGGACCGGCGCAGCGCCCGCGACTGGAGCGCCGTCCTATGAGTGCGCTGGTCGGTGGCAACCTCGATCGCATGGGTGCCTCGCGTCGTGGCATGCGGGTGGCGCGCAGCGGGCTCGAGGGGCTTGGCTCGCAGGCGAACGGGATCTCCCCACCAAGCCATCCTGCCGCCCTGCGCGGCCGCATTCACCAGGCGCTCACGGCGACCAACCGCACGGCACAAAGCGGGCAGCGTCAGCTGGCACAGCTGGAGCTGGACCTCCAACGGAGGGAGCTGCTGCTCCTGCTCGCCGACACGGTCGGATCGCTCACGCCACTGAAGGCGGCGCCGCGACTCGGAAGCGTCGAGCACACGCCAGACGGCGTCATTCCAGACACGCCGATCCCGGGGCTAACCAGCGATCACCTTGGTGCCATGCTCGGCGGCCTCAACGACGCGCTCGGGCGGTACTCCAAGGAGTTCACCACGCATTCAGTCACCACGATGCGGATCGAGCGCGAACTCCGGACGTCGTACACCGTCGCCAAGCACAACGGCAAGATGACGATCACGGCGCTCACCAGGGAGATCGAGCGAATCCACATCTCGACCGACGTGACGCGCACCGCGGTCAAATATGCCCAGGCCGCGCGGTACGGATCCAAGGCACTTGGCATCCTCGGTCACGTCGACAACGGAGTGACGGTCATTCGCTCGTTCGGCGTGAAGGGGCCCGAGAAGGCGTCCGCGGTCGGCGGCGCCGTCGGCAAGGCGTCCGGTGGCATGGCCGCGGCGATGGCAGGAGGCTCCCTCGGCGCATCGCTGGGCGCGCCTGGCGGACCGATCGGCATTGCTGTCGGAGCCGGGATCGGGGCCACGGTCGGCGGGATCATCGGCAGCAAAGCCGGCAACAAAGCTGGTGCGGCCCTAGGAGAGGGTGCGCGCCAGACCGGAAAAGCGCTCGGCGACGCGGCCGACAAGGCTGGCGATACGGCGAAGCGCGCGGCCGACCATGCCAAGCACGCGCTCGGCGACACGAAGCGCAAGCTCGGGCGGCTGTTCTGACGATGACCATCACCACCTCCCCACTCCACGATTGGGACTCCACCGCCGCCGACGGCATCCGGCTTGCTCATCCAGCCGACTGGACGGTGCTCCGAGGCGAACTCGGGACACTGGTCGCCGTCCGGGCAACGGATGCGTCGCCCGATGGCTTTCATGCCAACGTCTCGGTCGTCGTCCGGCCGAGCGCCGAGGTGGATCCGGACGAGATCCTCGCGGCGCAACTCGGCGAACTCGCGCGCCTACCCGATGCGATCTTGCTCGACGCCGAGATCACAGAACTCACCCAGCGACCGGCGTCGCGCGCCCTGGTCGCGTATCGCTCCGACGACTTCGAGCTGACGCTCGAGCAGTGGATCCTCTGGGCCGGCGGGCGCATGCTCACCGTGAGCGCCACCAGCGCATCGTCTGTTCACGCCGACTCGACCGACGTCCTCGACGCGATCATCGCGAGTTTCCACCTTGATGCCTGAACCGCTTCCGTTTTCCCTGCTGGACGATCTCGCCGGCCCCGAGGAGAGCCTCGCTGCGCGGATCGCCCTCGCAGTCGACGCCCATCCCTCGATGGAACAGGCCCTCGCGCCGATCGGTGAGGTCCTGATCGACGCCTCGATCGACCTCGTCCTCCAGCTCCACCGCCACGACCAGACCCTCACGATCCGCGGCAAGATCGGCGCCTTCGGATGCGTCTTTGCGATTCCGACCGAGCCAGGCGCGACGGACGGCTGGTGGCAGGTCGCCGGCGCAGCTGGCGGGCCCCGTCTCGTTGCGCAGGCGGTGGGCCTCGGGCCGCGCTCACTGCACCGCCATGCAGGACGGATCCTTCCGTTGCCTGGCGAAGCACTGCTCACGTGCTGCGGGCGATCAGGCTTCGAAGCGCCGGCCGGCCAGCTCATCGAGACGATGGTCGCCGATGGCTTGCCGCGTCGGCCCCTCGAAGCGATCCTTTCGCGCGACGCCTTGCTCTGGCACCTGCAGCTGCACGCCGACGGCGCGACCGAGGCGGCGATGAGTCTGGCCGTCGTCGATACCGACAGGCACGGCCTATGGCTGGCGCTCGATACGCCGGGCGGAGCACTCCTGCAAAGCGCCACGTCGACGGGAATCTGGCGGGCGCTCTGCCACACGCTCGCCATGCATCCCGTCGTCGTTTAAGACGGACCGCCTGTTGGGGACGGACGGCGGCGCCGAAGCTGGCATCACCCGAGAAAGACCTAGGGGCCGACGTTGCCAGGCGCGGCACGTCGACCCCCAAGGATCTTGAACGTGCTCGGCCCCCGCCTGCTCGGCTGGCCGATCACGTGGCGGTGGGCGTTAGCCCAGGCGCGCCTTCAGCTGGTCGAGCTGGCCCTGGATCGCAGCCGGCAGACGATCGCCGTACTGCGCGAGGTAGGCCTCAACCTGCGGGAGTTCCGCCTTGACGGCCTCGGCATCAACGCTGAGGAGCAGCTCGAGGTCGGCGTCGGACAGACCCAGGCCCTCGGTGTTCAGCGCATCGGCGGTCGGCACGAGGCCGATCGGCGTCTCGACGGCCTCGGCGTTGCCGTCGACGCGGTTGAAGATCCACTCCAGCACGCGGCTGTTCTCGCCGAAGCCCGGCCAGATGAACTTGCCGTGGTCGTCCTTGCGGAACCAGTTGACGTAGAAGATCTTCGGGAGCTTGGCACCCTCGGTCGCGCCGATCTTCAGCCAGTGGGCCATGTAGTCGCCCATGTTGTAACCGGCGAACGGCAGCTGCGCGAACGGGTCGAACCGGAGCTGGCCGACGGTGCCGAACGCGGCGGCCGTCTGCTCCGAGCTCATCGTGCCGCCCAGGAACACGCCGTGCTCCCAGTCGAACGACTCACGGACGAGCGGCACGACGCTGGCGCGGCGGCCGCCGAAGAGGAAGGCGCTGATCGGCACACCGGCCGCGTCCTCCCACTCCGCGGCGATGCACGGGGCCTGCTCGGCCGGCACGGTGAAGCGCGAGTTCGGGTGGGCGGCCGGCGCGTCGGACTCCGGCGTCCAGTCGTTGCCATGCCAGTCGATGAGGTGTGCGGGCTTCTCCTTGGTGAGGCCCTCCCACCAGATGTCGCCGTCGTCGGTGAGCGCGGTGTTGGTGAAGATCGTGTTCTTCTCGATCGACGCGATCGCGTTCGGGTTCGTGTCGACACCCGTGCCCGGAGCAACGCCGAAGAAGCCGGCTTCCGGGTTGATGGCGTAGAGCTGACCGTCGTCGCCGAACTTCATCCAGGCGATGTCGTCGCCGACGGTCTCCACCGTCCAGCCCTCGAGCGTCGGGACGAGCATGGCGAGGTTGGTCTTGCCACAGGCCGACGGGAAGGCGCCGGTGACGAACTTGACCTTGCCCTCGGGCGACGTGAGCTTGAGGATCAGCATGTGCTCGGCGAGCCAGCCCTCGTCGCGAGCCAGGACCGACGCGATGCGCAGCGCCAGGCACTTCTTGCCGAGCAGCGCGTTGCCACCGTAGCCCGAGCCGTACGACCAGATCTCACGGGTCTCGGGGTAGTGCACGATGTACTTCGTGTCGACGTTCGTCGGCCACGTGACATCAGCCTGGCCCTCTTCGAGCGGCGCGCCGATCGAGTGGATGCACGGGACGAACTCGCCGTCGCCGAGCGCCGCGAGCGCCTTGGCGCCCATGCGGGTCATGATCCGCATCGACACAACCGCGTAGAGCGAGTCGGTGAGCTGCACGCCGATCTTCGAGCTCTCGGAGCCAACCGGACCCATCGAGAACGGCACGACGTACATCGTGCGGCCCTTCATCGAGCCAGCGAAGACCTCGCCGAGTTCGGCACGCATCTCAGCCGGGGCGCGCCAGTTGTTGTTCGGGCCGGCGTCGATCTCGCGCTCGGCGCAGATGAACGTTCGGTCCTCGACGCGGGCCACGTCGCTTGGATCGGACCAGGCCAGGTAGCTGTTGGGGCGCTTGGCCTCGTTGAGCTTCTTGAAGACCCCTGCATCGACGAGCTCCTGGCAGAAGCGGTCGTACTCCTCTGCAGAACCGTCGCACCAGACGACGTCGCTGGGCGTGGTGAGCTCGGCGATCTGGTCCACCCAGGCCGTGAGCTTGGCATTGGTGGTCGGCGCGTCGACGGTGTTGGGCACTTCTCGGGCCTCCTGCGAATCTGGTGATACGAGTCGGCCCATTGGGACAGGGCCGGCCGGTGTGCACGCGTTCATGCACACCAACGAATCGAGCGAGGATATCGGCTATGAGCCCCTCGCGGGTGTGTCCTTCGCCGAGTTTGCCGTTCCGCCCGAAAATGAGCGTTTGCGCGCCACTCGTCCCCCGGTGGTTTGGGACGTTTGGCCGTTCGGAGGATGTCTAACCAGTTTCAGACCGAAATCCGCTCCATCATGTCCGCTTCGAGCCGACTCCAATCGTGATGGTTCGCTCTCTGGTCTCCACCGCTTGGCGGCAGCGTTTGGTCGCGCTGCTCGGGGTCGTCGCGCTCGCGCTTACGGTACCTCCCGCGTTCGGCGCGCCCACCGTGCCGGCACAGATCAAGTCCGTGCTCAAGATCGCGAAGCGCGCCGACAAGAACGCTTCGGCGGCGCTCAAGCTCGCCAAAACCTCCGCGACGACCCCCGCCAGCTCCGTCGGCGCAACTGGCCCCAAGGGCGACACCGGTGCTGCCGGACCAGCCGGCGTCGTCGGCGCCACGGGCGCTCCAGGCGCCCAGGGCGATACCGGCGCAGCAGGCGCCAATGGCGCCCCGGGCGTCAAAGGCGACACCGGCCTCACGGGTGCCACTGGCGCGACTGGCGCCACCGGCCCGGCCGGTGCGCCTGCCCCCGCCGGAGCCGGCAGCAAAGGCTTCGTCGACAAGCTCGGCGGTGAGATCGGCCTGATCACTGGCGGCGAGGACATTCTCCTCATTCCGACCCCGGGCGCGGGCTCCTACGTCGTGACCGCGACCATCGAGTTCCGGGCCGACGGTGCGGACTCGCCCACCTGCAGCCTGAGCGGCGCCACCGAATTCGACAGCACGACGATCGCGAACGTCTACCAAAACACCCGGGCCACGATGACGCTCAACGGCGCGGCGACCATCGGTGCCGGAGACGACCTCAAGCTCCACTGCCTGTCGGTCGGCGACAACCAGCTCAAGGCAACTCGCGCGAACCTCACGGCCATCTCGGTCGGGACGCTCACCGTCGCGCCCACCACGCCGTAATCGCCAGCCGAGACGGCGGGGCAGCGCCGAGCAGGCGCTGAACGGCCATTTCCTGCTGCCCTGACAACACATTCTGGCCGCTCACCGCCGAGCCCGACGTGAACGGCCATTTCCTGTTGCCCTGACGACACATTCTGGCCGCTCACCGCCGAGCTGGCGGTAGCGTTCGGGCGGTGACCGAACTCGTCTCCCCCGCGTTCTACGAGTCGCTCGGCGACGGGCGGTTCCGGTCGACGGAACGCACCGAGGGGCCGTGGTCAAAAGAGCTTCAGCACGCGGGCCCGCCCTGCGCTCTGCTCGGCCGGGCGTTTGAAGCGTGTGAGCCGCGGTCTGGCGCTCTCATCTCGCGCATCACGGTCGAGATCCTCGGACCGGTGCCCGTCGCCGAACTGCGGGTCAGCGCAGCGGTCGAGCGACCCGGCCGCAGTGTCGAGCTGCTGCGCGCGGAACTGAGCGCTGGCGGTCGCGTCGCGATGCGAGCCAGCGCTTGGCGGCTGGCTGGGGCGCCGGTCGAGGCCGGCCCCGCAGAGGACCCACCGCCGCCGCGGCCTCTGGCGGAGTCTGCGCCGCCAGAGCACATCGCCGACACCGGCTATCTCCAGTCGATCGAATGGCGCAATGTGCAGGGCGATTGGCAGAACCCGGGGCCGGCGACGGTCTGGGCGCGGCCGCGCGTACCGCTCGTCGAGGGCGAGGCCATGAGCGGGCTCCAGCGGCTGTTGTGCGTCGCCGATAGCTGCAGCGGCATCAGCGCGGCCTTGCCCTGGGCCGGCTGGCTGTTCATCAACACCGACCTCTCCATCCATCTCACGCGGGAGCCGCGTGGCGACTGGATCCTGCTCGACGCCGTGACGCGGATCAGCGAGGGTGGCGCCGGCCTGGCGTCCGCCGCACTCGGCGACGATGCCGGCGTGTTCGGTCGCAGCGCGCAGACGCTGCTCGTTCGGCGAGCCGGCTGACGCCCGGGTCGATGGGGCAGCACTCGGATACCCCACAAGGCCGGCCCGTGCCCGAGCCGACGGACGACCCCCTGCCCGGCCCTGCGCTTCCTGAAGGCACCTCGCCCGCTGGTCTCGACCTCCGCCCAGACGCCGAGACCGCACCTGCCCGCACCTTCCCGCATGCCGAAGCAGCCTGGGCAACGATTCGCGCCTCGCAGCGTCGCCGGATGCTCCTTCCCACGTTGCTCCTGATGACGCTGGCCACCGGCATCATCGATGCCGTCAGCTACCTCGCGCTGGGGAGCGTGTTCACGGCCAACATGACCGGCAACGTCGTGCTCGTCGGATTCGCCTTCGGCGGCGTTCCCGGCTTCTCGATCAGCCGCACGCTCACGGCGGTCGCAGCGTTCGCGCTCGGGAGTGCCCTGGCCGGCCGACTCTCGCGCCACTGGCGGCGCCACCCGTTCATCTGGATGCGCCGCACCACCGCGATCGAGATCGTGCTGCTCACCGTCGCCGCGCTCGGAAGCATCGGCCTCGTCGCGGGGATCGATGTCGACGATGAGCCCCGCCGCTACGCCGTGATCGCTGTCCTGGCGCTCGCCATGGGCATGCGCAATGGCACGGTCCGGCGCCTTGGATTCACCGACGTCCCGACGACCGTCCTCACGTCAACCATCACCGATCTCGCATCCGATTCCAGGCTCGGTGGCGGCGAGCGGCGACGTCAGGGGCGCCGGGCGACGGCCATCGCCGCCATGACGCTCGGAGCCGTGATCGGCGCGCTGCTGGTGCGAGAGGTCGATCCGCTCGTCGGGTTCGCGGCCGCGATCGCGCTGCTGGTCGCCGCCGCTACCCACCAAGCGACCACGGCCCGCCGCTACCCGGTGCGTCGGAACGCGCCAGATCCTGCCGCCAGCGCGGATACCCTGGCCGGGCACGTCAGCCCCCGAGAGAGCGACCTCATGTCCGGATCCAATCAGTTCAAGGTGGAGCGCTCGACGACGATCGCCGCTCCTGCGAGCGCCATCTACCCACACATCGTCGACTTCTCCGCGTGGCGGACATGGTCGCCGTGGGAAGACGTCGACCCGAGTTTGGAGCGCACCTACTCCGACCCCACCGGCGGCGAAGGTGCGAGCTACTCGTGGTCCGGCAACCGCAAGGCCGGCAGCGGTCGCATGACGATCACGGACGCGACCGCGCCCGAGAACGTGACGATTCGCCTGGAGTTCCTCAAGCCGTTCAAGGCCACCAACATCGCGACGTTCACCCTCCACGAGTCGGGAGCGTCGACCGTGGTCACGTGGACGATGACCGGACCCAAGACCGTGGCGAGCCGGATCATGAGCGTCTTCGGCGGCCTCGACAAGATCGTCGGGAAGGATTTCGAGAAGGGCCTCGCCGCCCTCAAGGACGTCGCCGAGGCGAGACGCTAGCGCCCGCCCTTGCGGAGCTTGCGGAGGTCCGGCCACGAGCGGGTGTTCGCGACGTCGTCCTTCGTCAGCCAAGCCCGGCGTGCGGTGGCGATGCCCCAACGCACGTTGTCGAGCGTCTCGGGGCCGTGGGCATCGGAGTCGATCACGAGGAGCACGCCCGCCTGGGCCGCGGCGCGCGCGTGAATGTCGTTCAGGTCGCGCCGGCGCGGCGAACCGTTGATCTCCAGGAACGTGCCCGTGCGAGCGGCCGCCTCGATCACGGCCGAGACATCGACGTCGTACGGCGAGCGCTTCTCGATCATGCGCCCCGTCGGATGGCCGATGAGGTCGACGAACGGGTGCTCGCAGGCCGCGATGATTCGCTTGGTCGGGTCGCTCGTGAAGGCCGTGTGGACCGACGCGACGACCCAGTCGAGTTCGGCGATGAGGTCGTCCGGGTAGTCCAGGCCTCCGTCGGTGCCGATGTTGATCTCGCTGCCGATCAAGACCGTGAAGTCATCGATGCGGGCATCGACCTCGCGGACGGCCTCGATCGACGCGCGAAGCTCATCAGCGGTGACGTCGTTGCCGAATCCGTGGGTCGCTGAGTGATCGGTGATCACGAGGTACTCGTGACCGAGCGCCTTGGCGGCGAGCGCCATCTCCTCGATCGAACCGCGCCCGTCGGACGCGGTGGTGTGCAGGTGCAGGTCGCCGCGCAGGTCGGACTGCTCAATCAGCGTCGGCACCTCAGCAGGCGTGAGCTGAAGCTCGCCGCGGTCTTCTCTGAGTTCCGGCGGCACCCAGGTGAGGCCGAGGGTTTCGTAGACCTCTTCCTCGGTGGCGCAGCGGATGAGTTCGCCGGTCTCCTCGTTGAGGATGCCGCGCTCCGATACGCGGATTCCGCGCGCCTGCGCCTGCGTGCGCATGGCGACGTTGTGGGCTTTGCTGCCGCTGAAGTGCTGGAGCAGGTTGCCGAACTGCGCCGGCGGCACGATGCGCAGGTCGACCGCGAGCCCGGCCTGCGACATCGCCGTCGCGCCGTTGTCGCCACGTTGGTGGACCTCGGCAATCAACGGGGACGCCGCGAGCGCGTCGACCAGCGCGGTCGCGTCATCGGCCGTGGCGATCAGGTCGAGGTCGTGAACGCTGTCCGCCAGCCGACGCGCTGAGCCGGCCAGCTCGACCCGGTCACTCGACGGGTGCGCGAGGAGTTCGTCGCGCAAGGCTTCACCGATCTCAAGCGCGCGTGGCAAAAGGACGCGCTCGGCGGTCCCTCCAAGGGAGTCGCCGGCGGCCTCGAGCGCCTTGGCGATCTTGGCGGCGCTGCCCTCCCCGAAGCCCTTGAGTTCGGCCACGGCGCCGCTGGCGAGGGCCGCTTTGAGCGATTCCGGGCCGTCGATGCCGAGTTCCTTGTGCATCTTCGCGATGCGCTTGGCGCCGAGTCCCGGCACCCGGGTGAGCGTGAGGAGTCCCGCTGGGATCCGTTCCCTGAGCTTCTCGAGTGCGGGGATCTGTCCCGTGTTGATGAGGTCGTTCAGCTTCTCCTCGAGCGTCTTGCCGATCCCGGGGATGTCGGTGACCGTGCCGGCGCGCGTCTGTGCCGCGATGGAGGTCGCAGAGCCCATCACCGCATCCGCGGCGTTGCGGTAGGCCAGGACGCGGTGGGCGATGGCGCCGTCGAGTTCGTACCGGTCAGCGAGCTCGCGAAACAACGCCGCGATCTCGGCGTTGCTGGGGTCGCGTGGGGCAGGTTCGGCCATGGGCCGCAGACTAGAACGCCCGTCCAGCCAAAGCTCAGAGGCACCGCGCCAGCGCGGAAGTGGGCAGGTCCGACCATCGCCGGGCGGCGCGGACGCCGCCCCGGCCCGCTACGTTGCGCCCGTGCGTTACCTGCGATTCCGGGTTCTCTTGCTGCTGGCGTTGAGTGCCGGACTGACGGCCCCGGGGGTCGCGAGCGCTGCCCTTCCATGGGCCGCGTGCAAGCCCGCTGGTTACCAGTGCACGAAGCTGGGCGTGCAGGTCGACCGCACCGGAGCCGTCCCCGGGTCGATCACCCTCGACATCAAGCGCAAACCAGCCGCCACTCTTTCGAGGGTGGCCGTCGTCGCGCTCGCGGGCGGTCCCGGTCAGGCCGCGGTCCCGTTCACGGGCGAGTTCGCGCAGATCTTCGCGTCGACGCTCGGCGACAAGGACCTCCTCGTGTTCAACCAGCGCGGGACCGGCAACTCGGGGCCGATCACTTGCCCGGCCTTCCGCAAGACGACCGGCACCGTGCGCCGCATCGTGCAGGAGTGTTCGTTGCAGCTCGGAGCCAAGCGCGCCTTCTACACGACGGCGCAGTCCGTCGAAGACCTGGATGCCATTCGACTGGCGGCGGGCTACGACAAGCTCATCATCTACGGCGTCTCCTACGGGACCAAGGTTGCACTGGCCTACGCGGCGGCCCACCCGGAAGGTGTGCAATCGCTCATCCTTGATTCGGTCGTGACTCCCGAGGGCCCCGACGCGCTGCGCCGCTCGACGATCGCGGCGGTGCCGCGCGCCATTAGCGACGATCTCTGCGGCGAGAACGCGTGCGCTGCGGCGTCGGCGAATCCCGTCGCCGAGCTGCAGCAGTTTGCGACGCGGCTCTCCCAGCGCCGGCTCAGCGGCGATGTCTACAGCGGCAGCGGCAAGCGCTTCCGAGCGAGCCTTGGTGCGAACGGCCTGCTGTCGGTGCTGCTCGCCGGAGATCTCAACCCCGCGTTGCGCGCTGAATTGCCCGGTGCGGTCAACGCGGCCCTGAGCGGCGATCGCCAGCCGATCCTGCGGATCAGCGCGCGCGCTGCCGGCCTCGACAATTCATCGGCGCAGCAGCCTGGCAGCGGATTCCAGACCGGATCGTCGGCCTCCGAGGCGGCGCTGTACTACGCGACGATCTGCGAGGAGAACACGACCTTCCCGTGGACTCGTGGCGCTTCGGTTGAGCAGCGACGTGACGAGGCGACGGCCGCGGTCGCCGCCCTCCCGGACAGCACGTTCGGCATCTTCGGCAAGTCCATCGCTCTCGCCGGGCTCCCGCTTTCCTGCCTGGGCTGGTCGGTCGCGGGTGCTGCGCCGGCCGCGCCGGGCCTGCTCCCCGATGTACCGGTCCTCGTGCTCAACGGCCAAGCTGATCTCCGCACCCCGCTGGAAGACGCACAACAGGTCGCGTCGCGGTTCCCGAGAGGCCAGCTCGTCGCCGTTCCCGACACGGGCCACTCTGCGGTCTCCGGCGAGACGGGCACGTGTGCCAAGACGGCGGTGCGGTCGTTCCTGGCCGGTGCCGCGGTCGCCGCGTGCGCGCCGTCGACGGACGGCTTCGCGCCGACGAACACCCCGCCGAGGAGCCTCAGCCAGGTTCCCTCGGTCGCCCGGCTCCCCGCGAAGGTCGGCCGCACCCTCAATGCCTTGGTGTTCTCGCTCCAGGATGGCAACCGCCAGGTGATCGGCGAGGCGATCGCGATCGGCGACCTGCCCAAGTCGGTCGGCGGTCTGCGCTCGGGCTCCGTCCTCGTGCGCGGCGCCAGCAAGCTCCAGTTCCGCGCCTATGAGTTCGTGCCCGGCGTCAAGGTCACCGGCACGCTCACCAGGGGCTCCTCGACATTCCGGATCACCGGCAACAAGGCCGCGACCGGCACGGTCACGATCAGCAAGAGCGGCGCCGCCCGCGGCCGGCTTGGCGGCAGGAGCTTCTCCGTTAAGCCCAAGGGCGCGGGCGCCGCCGCCCGCGGCACCACGCTGCCGACGCTCGCCGAGGCCGTCGCGATCGGCCAGCGCCGCGTGCGCTGAACGCAGGCACGTTCAAGGTCACGCCCCCGGAGGGCGCCGCTTCGTAGGATCCATGGCGTGCGCTCTCCCCGTGATTTCTTCAAGCCGCTCGCCGCCGGTGCGCCCGAGCCCCTCCGCGAGATCCCGTTCAACCCGTCGCGGATGATCCACTTCTTCGACCCGAGCAACGAGAAGATGCTCGGCAAACTGCCGGACATCGCCGCCAAGGCCGACATCGTGCTCGGCAACCTTGAGGACGCGGTCTCGGTCGACAAGAAGGAAGCGGCGCGCGCCGGCCTCGTGAAGGCCGGCAAGGAGATCGACCTCGGCGGCACGCCGCTGTGGACGCGCGTCAACTCGCTCGAGAGCCCGTGGGTGCTCGACGACCTCACCACGCTGGTGACCGAGATCGGCGAGCAGCTCGACGTGATCATGATCCCGAAGGTCGAGAGCGCGAACGACATCCACTACGCCGACCGCCTCGTCGCGCAGCTCGAGGCCAAGGCCGGCATCAGCCGCCCGATCCTCTTCCACGCGATCCTCGAGACGGCCTCGGGCATGATCAACGTCGAGGAGATCGCGAACGCGTCGCCGCGCATGCAGGGCATCTCGCTCGGCCCGGCCGACCTCGCCGCCTCCCGCCGCATGAAGACCACCCGCGTCGGCGGCGGCCACCCGGGCTACGTGTCGATCTCCGATCCGACCAGCGACGACGACCTCGAGACCGGCCGCGTCCGCGCCCAGCAGGACCCGTGGCACTACACCGTCGCCCGCATGGTCGACGCCTGCACCGCCGCGGGCATCCTGCCGTTCTACGGCCCCTTCGGCGACATCAAGGACACCGTCGCCTGCGAGGCCCAGTTCCGCGCCGCCTTCATCCTCGGCTGCGTCGGCACCTGGTCGCTGCACCCCGCCCAGATCGCGATCGCCAAGAAGGTCTTCTCACCGGATCCCGCCGAGGTCCTCTTCGCGAAGAAGATCATCGAGGCGATCCCGGACGGCAAGGGCGTCCACATGATCGACGGCAAGATGCAGGACGACGCCACCTGGAAGCAGGCCAAGGTGCTCGTCGAGCTCGCCGAGCAGCTCGCCGACGGCGACGAAGAACTCACCGCCGCTTACGGCTTCTAACCCCGGCGACTCGCCCGGCGGGAACGGGAAGCGCGCCTCTTCGAGGTCGACCTTCTTCCCGCCGGGCCGCAGCGGCACCAGCTCTGCGCGCAGGAGTTTCAGCTGACGCTCGCCCTGCGTCGGGGTGCCGTCGGAGCGCACAACGCGGTGCCAGGGCAAGTCGCTCGCGCCGTGGTCTCGCAGCACCTTGCCGACGAGCCGCGGCGTCCGCGGGGCGATGTCGCCATAGGTGCGCACGAATCCTTCGGGGATCGCGTGGACCGCGGCGATGATGCGATCGATGCGCTCCTGGTCGGCCACCCTGGCGATGCTAGCGGCGCCCCGAACCGCCGCAGGTCGCATGCTGCCGCTTGCGTACTCGGCCGGGCCAGTTGCACCTGGCCGCACAGCATTAGCCGCCAGAGCAACTCGATGAATGGATCCCCTCGGTATTCGGAATCGTCCTGCCCTGATTGACGGTCATGCCGGACTGGGGTGAGATGTCCCCATGGATCAGCTCCGTCGTCGCTCCCACCTCGGCGTTGCCGCCCGACCGCTCGTTGCCTGCGCCGGCACCGTCCTCGTGGCGGCCTGCTTTGCTCCGCCAACCCACGCCGCCACGACGCTGAGCCGCAGCGGCAACGTGATCACGCTCGCGGGCGACGACGCCGCCGACCGCATCAGCGGAGCCGGCGGCGACAGCACCCGCAAGGTGACGTTCTACGCTCCGACCGGCTCGACCCTGACGCCGGGCCCAGGCTGCCGACGGGAACCGGGGCGAGACCGCGGCGGCCACCGCGTGCTCTCGTGCGGTGCCATCGCACGACCCGCCAACCCCCTCACCCTCAGAGCCACGCTCGGCGGTGGCGACGACATCCTGCAGCTCGCCTGGGACACCGACCGCCATCCGCGCCTGATCGCCGACGGCGGTGAGGGGAACGACGAGATCAACGGAACCCAACTCGCCGACGACATCCAGGGTGGCCCCGGAAACGACACGCTCAGCGGCTCCCAGGACCGTGACGGCCTCAAAGGCGGCCCCGGCGACGACACGCTCTTCGGCGGCGCCGACAGCGACGCGCTCTTCGGAGAGCAGGGCCGAGACAAGCTGTACGGAGACGGCGTGGAAGGCGCTGCCGATGGCGGTGGCACGTACGCCGGTTTGGACGTGATCGATGCCACCGACTTCCCGACCGACGTGCGGGGCTTTACCGCCGAGCAGATTCTTGCCATCGGCCCCGAGGCCGATGAGGTGTCCTGCGGCCCAGGCGACCAGGACGGCGCCACGGTCGACGCGTCCGATGTCGTCGCTGCCTCCTGCGAGCTCGTCACCGGCGGCGGGCGGGTCCCGCCGATCCTCGACACCACGCCGCGGTTCCCAGCCACCCTCACGGCAACCCCACGCAGCAGATACTCCAAGGCCACCACCATCCACGGGGAGCCCATCCGCCTCGTCGCGTCCTCATCGGCGGGAGGGTTCGTCACCGCCAAGCTGGAGATCTCGGCCGCCGACCGCCGTCGCTTCCGCGTTCCCGGCGGACGCATCATCGCCGCGACCACGACGACCGCGGTCACACCCCAGCTCCCGGTCGAACTGTTCATGCGGCTGAACTGGAGCCAGCGCGCGGCCCTCGCGGAGATGCGGCAGATCCGCGCGACGTTGACGCTGACGGCAACGCACGGCGACCCTTCGGGGTCGCTCATGCAGACGACGACCACGACCGCGAGCATCGTCATCCGCTAAGCGGCGGTGGGCTGCTGCGGTGAGCCGTGGACCGGTCGCCGACCCGGACTCAGGCGACCGGCTGCAGCGCGCCCCACAGCACCGGCGCCAAGCGCGAGACGCCTTCGGCGATCTCATCCGGCGTGGCACTGGAGAACGACAGCCGCAGCGTCGACCGACCGGCGCCCGGCGCGCTGTGGAACGCATTGCCGGAGACGAACGCCACGCCCGCGTCGAGCGCTGCGGGCAAGAGCTCGGCGGTGTCGACTGGCCCCGGGAGTTCGAGCCACGTGAACATGCCGCCGTCCGGACGCGTGCGCAGCACCGCCGACCCGAACGCATCGTCAAGCGCCGCCTCCAAGGCCAGCGCCCGCTCGCCATACGCCGCAGTGACGCGCTCGATCTGGTCGGGCACGATCGACAGCAGCTCGACCGCGAGGCGCTGCGTGAGCGTGGAGGTATGGAGGTCGGCGGCTTGTTTGGCGAGCGTGAGTCGCCAGATGATCGGCGAGGGCCCCACGACCCAGGCCACGCGCAGACCCGGCGCAAGGATCTTGCTGAACGTGCTGAGCCGGAGCACCGGGCTCTGATCGGGATCACCGGTGCGCGCGATCGCGAGGTCGTGGAGCGACGGCAGCGCCTCACCGCGGAAGCGCAGTTCGCCGTACGGGTCGTCCTCGATGATCGGCACGCCGTGGCGCAGCGCGAGATCGACGATCGCCTCGCGGCGCTCGAGCGACGTGGTCCGGCCCGTCGGGTTCTGGAAGTTCGGCATCACGTAGATCGCATCGATCTCGCCGCCGGCCAGCGCGGCGTCGAGCGCATCCGGAAGGAGCCCTTCGTCGTCCGTGGCGACCGCGACGGCCTGCACGCCGTTGAAGTGCGCCACCTGCAGGAAGCCCAGGTAGGTGGGCTCCTCCACGGCGACCGCGCGGCCCGGCTCGACGAGCAGGCGGACCACGAGGTCCAGCCCCTGCTGGCTGCCGGTCACGATCTGCACGTGGTCGGGCGAGACGCCGGAGCGCTCAGCCACCCACGAGCGCAGCGCAGGATCACCCTCGGTCGTGGAGTACTGCACCGCGCTGCTGCCGCCGCGCTGCAGGATCCGCGCCGACGCCTCCGCGAGCGCCTCCATGGGAAACAGCTCCGGGGCGGGAAGCCCACCGGCGAACGAGATCACCGAGGGCAGCTCGGTCACCTTGAGGATCTCCCGAATGTCGCTTGCGCGCAGGCGACGCGCAGCCGGCGACAGGCGCTGGTCCCAGTCGAACGATCGGTGCTCAGGCATGGCGAGAGTGTAAGGACCTGGCGCATTCGGCGCCGTCCATCGCGTCGCAACGCGCCGTAGCGATAGTCTCCCGCCGGTGTTGTCCCGAATCGTCCCTTCGCTCCACCGGCTGCGCCGCACCAGTCGAGGCGCTGCCACGGTCGGAGTCCTCGTCGCAGGGTTCGCCGCCGCCCCCGCCCCCGCGCTCGCCACCCCGGCCGGCTGTGAGCACGAGCAATACACCGCGTCCGGCGCGGTCGACCCCGCCGGCCTCTGCGTCTCCTACGGGTTCGGTCGGCTCGGCGACGCGCCGTTCCGCAACGTGGTCGCCAATGCGGAAGGCATCGGCATGCCCGTCGACTACTTCGTCCGCAGCGACATCGCCGAGCGCATCGCTGCCGGCGTCGAGCGCCCACGCGTGGCCTATCTCTTGCTGTTCGGCGGCGCGTTCATCTGCGGCAACCGCACCGGGCTTCGCGTTCAGGCTCGCGAGCTCGCGAGCCGCGGCTACATCGCGTTGACCCCCGAGTACCCGCTTGCCGGCGTGCTTTCGGCGTATGGCAACTACGCACCGAATCCGGGCTACTCGCAGGAGTCGCTGGCGGTCAAGGATGCCAACGGCTGCGACGGCTTCGACGACTGGGTCAAGCAGCCGGCCTGGCGCACCGGCTACCTCCCGCGGCTGAAGGCAGTCGGCTTCGAACCGGTCCTCCAGCAGAGCCAGCTCGTGCTGCAGTCGCTGGTCCGCCACCTCAAGACCGATCCGTCGCTCGGCGTCGAGCCGAAGCGGATCTTCGCGGTCGGCTCGTCGGCCGGCGGTTCCGTCGCGCTGCGCCTGGCCTTCGGCGGCAACCGCGACCAGCTTCCCGATGGTTCCGACCCCGGCGATTCGACGATCGCTGGTGCCCTGTCGATCAGCGGCCCGTCGTGCTTCCCGGGTTCGACGCGCTACACCACCACGCTGCTCAAGGGGCAGATCAGGCCGATCGAGATGGCGCCATGTCGCCTGGATGCCGACCCGTCGGATCCGCCGACCGTGACGATCCAAGAGCCGCGCGGCAACAAGGACGATGTCTTCGTGCCGGGAGCGTTCATGCGCAGCGGCTGCACGGCCATCAACGCCGCGGCGCCGGGCAAATGCATCTACGAGGACCGCACCATCGCCAGGGGCGGATACATCAAGGACGGCGACCACGCGGTCGTCGCGTGGCCGGACTGGATCAGGCTCTTCGATTCCCTCGCGGCCCAAGGCGTCGGGCAGCCGTAGTCGCTCAGCGGCCGTTAGACGAGCGTGGCGCCTTGGTCAGCGAGAGCGGCCACGGCGTCGCGCACGCGCGTCTCACCGACGGTGACCTCGAAGGTTCGCCCGATGGTCGCGTCGTTGTCGAGCACGGCCAGGAGGACCGCTGCGACATCGGCGCGGGAAATGGCGCCCGGCTCCACATGGCGGGCGGCGCGAACGCGTCCCGTCGGTTCGTCGTCGGTCAGGCGCCCCGGCCGGACGACGGTGTGGGCCAGCCCGCTCGACCGCACGTGGTGGTCGGCGTCGGCCTTGGCTCGAAGGTAGACGCTGAAGATCTCGTCGTCCTGCGGCGGCTCGTCGGTGCCCATCGTGCTGATGATCACGAAGCGGTCGACCTCCGCTCGGGCCGCGGCAGCGGCGCTGTGCACGGCCCCACCGAGGTCGACGGTGCGTTTGCGCTCGGCACTGCTCCCGGGACCGGCACCGGCGGCAAACACGACGGCGTCGGCACCGCGGAAGGCGTGCGCGAGGTCGTTCTCGGCGTACTCGGCCTCGAGGTCCACGATCACCGGCGTGACGCCCTGCGCTTCAAGCACTCCGGAGTGCTCGGGGTTGCGGATGACGCCTCGGACGGTGTCCCCGCGCCCTGTGAGCATTCCGGCGAGCGCGAGCGCGATCTTGCCGTGGGCACCAACGATGACGACGTCCATGCGTGCCGACACTAGCTCGCGCAGCGCAGCCCGTCACCACCGATGCAGCACACAGCACTGGGCGCCCGCGCCCATCACGATGCACCGGATCGGCGGCCCCGGCACCGCAGGGCGGCATCCTGGTCCGCCCAAAGGCGTCAGTCGTCGTCGTGGCGGCGCGATGCGTCGCGGTGCGCCCTGGCGGTGGGCCGCAGTCGTTCGCAGATCGTCACCAGCGGCCGGTCGACTGCCCCTACATTGCAGGTATGGAGAAGATCGAGATCACCGAGGAACAGTGGCGCGAGCGCCTGGACCCCGACCGGTACCGGATCCTGCGACAGGCCGGCACGGAACGCCCGTTTACGGGTGAGCTGCTGAGCGTCAAGGACGACGGCACGTTTACCTGCGGCGCCTGCGGCCTGGCGCTTTTCGACTCCAGCACGAAGTACGAGTCCGGTTCCGGCTGGCCGAGCTTCTGGGCGTCGCTGGGCGCCGACCGCGTGAAGCTCATCGAGGACAAGTCGATGTTCATGACCCGTACCGAGGTGGTTTGCGCACGCTGTGAATCGCACCTCGGCCATGTGTTCAACGATGGCCCCGCCCCCACCGGCGACCGGTATTGCATGAATTCACTGTCGCTCGATTTCAAGCCGAAAGCCGACGGCGAACCCGCCGCGGCCGGTGCAGCGCCGCTGGAACATCTGGCCGACGCCGACGGACCCAGCTGCGCCTGAGTCTCAGCGCACGCGTACCTTCGCGATACGCCGAACGACCGTGGTGCCTTCGCCGAACCCGGTGTAGGTAACCGTAAACGTGACCGGCACGCGATGTCGCTTCAGCGCTCGGCGAAACAGTTCTCCGAGCGCGTAACACGGGTACTTCGCAACGAACCGGGCTTTGGCGCCGGCGCCGATGAGCCGAACCGACGCCGGGAATGCCTTCCCCGCAGGCATCGTGCCGAGGGAACGCCCGTCGGCGATGGCCTGGAAGCCTCCTTTGGGCGTGGAACAGGTCGGAAGTCCAAGGCGGCGCCCGGTTGCACGGGTGATCGAAACGCGCGAAATCCGGCAGATGCCGCGCACCACCAGTCCGCACTGCAGCGGCACCGAGCCCTTGAGGAGGTCAGCACGCCGGACGCTCGTCGGGACCCCGATCAAGTCCTGCGACTTGACGGGCACCTCAAGCGCGCCGTCGATGCTGGTGACCGCTGAGAACGTCGGCCAGTCATAGCTGTGTGTCCCCTTCGGTCGATTGCGTTTCGACGCAGAGATCTCACCAACGGCCGTCACGCCCCCGGGCCGAAGCGCGAGCTGCGGGCTGCTCCCACCGCCGTCGAACCCGGGCGGGGTGGCGTCCAAACCGAGGACCCGGGGCGTGTCCCATTCGCCGCTCGGTCCCAGCCGCACCGCGCCGATCCCGAACGCTCGCGCCCCTGCCCCCTCGCTTGAACCCGACGTGTAGACGACCGGGAGTCCGTCTGCGGTCGTGCCGATCGCAATCGGGCGCCAGTCGGGTGCCGTCGGGAAGTCCTGCGTCGGCGCGCCGATGGATCCGTCCACCGCAACCCGAGCGGCACCGTACGCCGTGAATCCTGACGTCTGACTGGCCAGTTCCCACAGGAACACGCCGGCGCCAGACGGCCCCATCTGCGCTTGGATCGAGCCAAACCCACCACCGCTCGCGCTGTCACGGCCTTTGACCGTCCGCACGACCGGCGAGACCGATCCGCGAGCCGTCACGCCGGCCTGCCCCAGCACGGTGCTCGACGACCCGGGCGACCCGCCGGCGGCGACGGTCGTGCCGCCCCACAGCACACGCGCGTTCCCGGCCCCGGTGAGCCGGGCCGCGAGCAGCGATACGCCCGGCGCGAGCTCAGCCACCGTGTGCAGCACCGACCATCCACCATCGGCGCTCCTGAACGCCGCTCGAAGGGTGCTCGGAATCGTCCGGGCATCGCCTCCCACACCAACCGCCGTGGTCCGGAAGAGCGCGACGGCGCTCCCGTCCGCCGCACGGTCGATGGCCTCGCTGAAGCAGTAGCCCGCGACGTTACTCAGCGCGTCGAAGACCACGCGCTGCCAGACACCAGCCGGCGAGAGGCGCACCTCGTAGGCGAGGTATCCGCGCTTGCCGGACGGAAGGTAGCCGGCGTCACCATCCGTATCGCCGGTGCAGCCCATCCGGCTCACCGCACCGGAGGCGTCAACGTCCCACCGCCCGTAATCGGAGGAGGTGGTGAACGGCGCACTCGGTACCGCCCATCCTGACTGGGGCGAATATCGGACGACCGAGACGATCGAAGTGTCCGATCCGTCGGAGTTCTTGCGCCCGCTGCGAGTCAGCACGAGCGCGACCGTTCCGGACGCATCGATCCCAGCAAGTGCGGGATCGGCTTTACCGATCTCCGGCAGCGGAACCGGACTCCCCCAGGGGCTCGCGCTGGTGGCGCGATAACGAAGCGACAGGACCGCCTTCTTGGCGCCGGGGTCGCGACGACCGACGAGCAACGCCTGGGCGCCGCTCGGCCCCGCGACGACGCCTTGCACCGAGAAGCCTGCGTTGCGCCCCTTGGCGATGAACGAGTCGATGGTGGCGGCATCAGCGCCCGCGGCATTCGCCAATCCCCAGAGGATGGTCAAGACGGCTACGGCGGTACGCATCAGCGCACGACCATACGTTGCGATTCGCCGGGCGCAAACCTCAAATCGCGGCATTTCAATGCGGCCCCGTCGCCCTCGACAGCGGCGTTCTGATCGGGTAGGGAGCCAGCGCTAGCGTCGGCGCTTGGCTGCGTTTCGCAGTGCTCGGAAGTGCAGCCGTTGCTCGGTGGTGAGACGCTCGCACGCGTAGGCGAGCGTCGTTGCGGACATCGCCGCGGCGTGTTGCTCGAGGAAGTCCGTGAGGATGGCCTCGCTCACGCGCTTGCCGACTTCGCGGAGCATCCATCCGACCGCCTTGTGAATCAGCGGCTCCGGGTCGCCGAGCAGCCGCTCGGCGATGCGCAGGGCGTCCTCGGACTCGCCCCGTTTGATCCGCCAGAACGTCGCGATCATCGCGATCCGGCGGTCCCAGAGCAGCTCGGAGCCAGCGAGCGTGTCGAGGATGCCTGCGCCGACGACATCCAGGTGTTGGCCGACGATCCGGTCGGCGCTGACATCGACGAGATCCCAGTTGTTGATCCTCGCGGTGCGCGAAAGGTAGAAGTCGTAGAGCGCTGCGCGCTGGGCGGCGTCGCCGACGCGGTACTGCTCCACCATCACGATCAACGCGACGGTCCGATGCTCATGCCACTCGCTCGCGAGGAGTTCGTCGATCGCCGCCAGTGAGAGGGTCGTGTGGGCCTTGCTCACCTTCCGAACGGCGGTAAGCGTCGTCCCGACGAACCGGTCGCCCTCGCCGTATTCACCGGGACCGGTCTTGAAGTACCGCGCCGAGCCAGCTGCTCGCTCCGGGGTGGCCTCCGCGCCAAGGGCGTCGATGATCGCTTGTGCCTCAGGGTCCATGCGGGCGGTACGATGACGGCCGTGCGTTCGCGTTGCCAGCTCCTCGCGCTCGCGGGTCCCCTCTTCGTGCTGGCGATCCAGACCGGCGACCAGGGCACGGCCGCGGTCTTCCTCGGCCTCGCTCCGATCCTTGCGGTGCTCGCGCTGCTCTGGCGCGGCGAGGCGTCTACCAGCCGGCTCGAGCGCGTCATTGCATGGGTCCGCCGCAGGCTCCGCCGTTCCGCCAGGAGCGCCTGGGTCCGCCCGGTCCTGCCGATCCCCGTCCCGCGGTTCACCTCGTGGACTGCGGCATCCGCGCACACGCCGCGCGGCCCTCCCGCCTGAACGACCCTCCGGCCCCTCGGCCGGACCACCGGGGCGCTCGCCGCCCCGTCGTTTCGTTCATTAGCGGGCCCCTGCCCGCTTGCACAAGGAGAGGCCATGCGCCGATTCACCCCTGCCGCTGCGTTCACGTTCGCGGCGCTCTTTGCCATTCCGGCGTCCGCATCCGCGCACACCGACACCATGCCCACGCCGGCACCGCCCAAACCCAACCCGTCGACCCCTTCTCCGAAGCCAGCGGCCACGATGCCGATGCCGACGGCCGATCACGGACCTCGCTCGGCACGAACGGCGATGACCGTCGCCGCGTCGGCCACGAAGGATGCGCTGTCCGGCTGGAATCTTCACGTCCGGACGACCGGCTTCCGCTGGACTCCCGCAGAGGCCAGCACCAAGGCGCGGCCGGGCGGCGGCCACGCCCACGTGTATGTCGACGGCGTGAAGCTCAGCCGGCTCTACGGCCCTTGGTTGCACATTCCCGCGCTGAGCCCTGGCGAGCACGAGATCACGGTCGAGCTCAACGGCAACGACCATCGCGCGTGGCAGTGGAAGGGCAAGGCGGTGTCGACGAAGATCCGGGTCACCGAGCCAAAGCCGATGGCGTCGATGCCCACGATGCACCCGCACCCAGCAATTCCCTCGGAGCAGGCGCTCGCCGTGCAGGTCTCGGTCAAGGCCGATGCGATGGCGGGCTGGAACGTCTTCGTTCGTACGGACGCGTTCAAGCTCGAACCGTGGGCGGCGAACACCGCTCCGAAACAGGGCACGGGACATATGCACCTCCTCGTCGATGGCGTCAAAGTCGCCCGTCTCTACACCCGCGCAACCCACCTGGCCACGCCGCTTGAGCCGGGTCCCCACACCGTGACCGTCTCCCTGAACGCCAATGAGCACTCGCCGTGGAGCTGGAACGGCGCCGAGGTCAGCGCCTCACGCACGTTCACGGTGCCCGAGGCCGCGTAAGTCGAACGGGACCACCTGCAGGAGGCCGTCTGCCCCGCCCGCCTGGCAGGATGGCGGGTCATGAGCGTCCTCCTGCAGTCCGTCCCCACGCGCGAAGTCCGCCCGCGCCGCACGTGCCACTCGGTCCCCGGATCGAGCGAGAAGTTCCTCGCCAAGGCCCCCAGTCTCGCCGCCGACCAGGTGTTCCTCGACCTCGAGGACTCCGTCGCCCGCAGCGAGAAGGCCGAAGCGCGCGCACGCGTCATCCAGGCGCTCAACGAGAACGACTGGGCGTCCGGCCCGCAGAAGACGATCGTGTACCGCGTCAACGGCACCGACACGCCGTTCTACTACCGCGACCTCATCGACGTCGTCGAGGCCGCTGGCGACAAGATCGACGCCGTCATGATCCCGAAGGTCCAGACGCCCGGCGACATCGAGATGACCTGCAAGCTCCTCTCGCAGATCGAGATGGCGAAGGGCTGGGAACTCGGCCGCATCGGCATCGAAGCGCAGATCGAGGACGCCAAGGGCCTCCAGAACGCCGACGTGCTCGCGACGGCCTCCGCGCGCATGGAGACGCTGATCTTCGGCCCCGGCGACTACTCGGCCGCCATCGGCATCCCGATCACGCAGATCGGCGGCGCCCCGGCCGGTTACCCGGGCGACCACCTCAACTACCTCTACTCCCGGATCGTCGTCGCGGCCCGCGCGGCCGGCATCCAGGCGATCGACGGCCCGTACGCCGCCTTCAAGGACGAAGACGGTCTGAAGACCCGCACGCAGCTCGTGCGCGCGCTCGGCCTCGACGGCAAGTGGACCATCCATCCGGCGCAGATCGACGTCGTGAACGCGATCTTCACGCCGAGCCAGGAACAGTACGACCACGCCGAGGGCATGCTCGCCGCCTACGAGGCCGCGGCCGATCACGGCGGCGCTGGCGCTGCGATCTACGACGGCGAGATGATCGACGAAGCCAACCGCAAGATGGCCGAACGCCTCGCGAAGGCCGGCCGCGCCGCCGGTCTCACCCCCTCGCCGCAGCCCATCGAGGCGTAGCCGCACCAGGAACGTCACGCACCTGAGCTCGCCGCCACCCTACGATGGTGGGGTGAGTTCAGATGCCGTTACCGTCGCCGAGGAGGAGTACCTCCAAACGCTGTTCTGGTTGTGGGAGGCGGGCCTGTCCATGACGGGCGCCAACGTCGCCCGGGCCATGCAGCTCTCGCCGCCGACGGTTCACGAGATGGTGCAGCGCCTGGAACGCGACGGCTACGTCACGCGCGACGCCCGCAAGCTCATCTCGTTCACCGAGACCGGGCTCCAGCAGGCGACGGAGATCGTCACCCGCCACCGGCTCATCGAGCGGTACCTCACCGACGTGGTTGGCGTGCCGTGGGATGAAGTCCACGAAGAGGCCGAAGGGCTCGAGCACGGCATGTCGCCGCGGTTTGAGGCCTACATGCGCCGCGCCATCGGCGATGCGAAGACGTGCCCGCACGGCCATCCGATCGCCGTGGGGACGCGCCTGGAAGGCGTGCCACTCGCCGACGTCGCCAGCGGCGCCAAGGTCGTGATCCTGCGGTTCGAGAACGAAGCCGAGGATGTGCTGCACTACCTCAAGGACGCGGGCTTTGAGCCTGGCCTGGAGGGCGTGGTGTCGGCGACCGATGCCGAGCAGATCGTGATCGACACCGCGGCCGGCACGCAGTGCGTGGTGACCACCAGCGTCGGTGCCACGATCAGCGTGACGGCCGACCCGTCGCCTCCGCCGCGCGTCACCCTGCCCGAGTCGCTGGTGCTCGGCAAGGACCGCTACGGGCGCTAACGATCCGGCTCGCGCCCGATCGTTTAGGCCGCGTCGAGCGTCCGTGGCAGTCCGAACAGCGGGAAGAGCGTGCCGTCGGTCTCAATGAAGTAGGTGATCTCGACGATCTTGCCGTTCTCGAAGACCGGCAGATGGATCGACCATGGCGTCTGGCCGGCGTCGCGGTACTGCGCGAAGCCGGGCTGCCCGTTGACCTGCACCGGCACGAGCCGGGAGTCGACGCAGCCCGCGCCGGGCCCGAACATCCAGCCGATGAGCTGGTCGCGGCCCTTGAGCCACATCGGGTACGGAGGCATCGACTGGGTCGCGTCCTCGTGGAGCAGCGCCGTCAGCGCCTCCATGTCGTAGCGCTCGAACGCATCGAGGTACTTCGCGAGGAGTTCCTCACTCGCTTCGTCGGCGACGCGCGCGTCGAGCGTGAGGGCTTCGAGGTCGCGTGACGCGAGCGTCGCCCGCGCGCGCTGCAGGGCACTATTGACGGCCGGCACGGTGAGGTGGAGCAGTTCGGCGACCTCCGTCGCGCGCCACCCCAAGACCTCACGCAGGATCAGGATCGCCCGCTGGCGCGGAGGCAGATTCTGCAACGCGACGACGAACGCCAGCCGCACCGACTCGCGGGTCTGGGACACCATCGCCGGATCGCTGCCAGGCCCGATCACCATCGCGTCGGGGATCGGTGTGATCCACATCGCCTCGGGCGTCGGAGCCTGCAGCGGCGCATCGAACGTGGTCGACGGACCAAGGTCGACCGGCATGGCGCGCCGCTGGTTGGCGGCGAGCGCATCGAAGCAGACGTTGCTGGCGATCTTGTAGAGCCACGTGCGGAGCGCCGCGCGGCCTTCGAATCGATCAATGCCACGCCAGGCGCGCACGAAGGTTTCCTGCACGGCGTCCTCGGCGTCGGCCGCGGACCCGAGCATCCGGTAGCAGTAGCCCGTGAGTTCGTGGCGGCGCTGCTCGAGGGTGGCCTCCAACGTCGCCGTCGCACCCTTCGCCTCGATTACACCCAGCTCACCCATGCCTCAGAAGGTACTGCGCACTGATTCTCGTCGCCACCGATGAGTTTGCTGAGGGGACACGGTCTACTCCGCGGAAGGCCGTCAACCACAACCCACCTGGAACCAGCCATGCCCGCGACCGAACGCCTCATCTTCGTCAACCTGCCCGTGAAGGACCTCGACGCGTCGATCGCGTTCTTCACGAAGCTCGGGTTCACCTTCGACCCCAAGTTCACCGATCAGTCGGCGAGCTGCATGATCGTGTCCGACAAGGCCTACTTCATGCTGCTGCAGACCGACCGCTTCGGCGATTTCGCCAAGAGGCCGATCGCCGACGCGTCCCAGAGCACCGGCGCGATCTATGCCGTCTCTGCCGAGGACCGCGCGGCGGTCGACGCCTTCGCCGACGCGGCGCTGGAGGCTGGCGGCACGCCGATGAGCGACCCGATGGACATGGGCTTCATGTACAACCGCAGCTTCTACGACCTCGACGGCCACGCCTGGGAGGTCCTGTGGATGGCGCAAGAGGCCATCGAGCAGGGCCCGGCCGCCGTCGAGACGGCCTCCTAGCCCTCGCCCCCGCCCCCGCTCAGGCGTCAGCCGCCGAGCCGCCCGCGCAGCGCCTGCACGTTCTGCACGTACTGCTTCGTGTCGTCGTACAGGCCTCGCTCGCGGACCGATCCCAGCCCCTGGTAGTAGCCGGCGATCGCGGTCGCCTCATCGCCGCCGGTCTGCGACAGGAGTTGCTTCAGGAAGAGGCTGCCTGCGCGGACGTTGTCGTGGGCGGAGGCGCGGTTGAGCGGTGGCTTCGCCAGGCTGGTGTTGATCCAGTCCCACGTGCCCGGCATGATCTGCATCACGCCGCGGGCGCCGGCGGACGACACCATCGCGTTGTTGTTGCCGCTCTCCTGCCAGGCGATGGCGGCGGCCAGGCTGCCGGGAACGCCGTGCTGCGCGGCGATCGACGAGATCTGCGAGGAGCTGAGGCGCTCCGCGGTCGGGCTCGCGCCGGACCCAGTCACCGCCGCCTGCCCCTCAGGGCCGGTCGATGACGAGACGCGGCTCGTCGACGGCACGGCGGCGGGCGCTGGCGTGACGGTGGTCGTCGCACCCGGGCTCTTGAGCGTGGTGCCGGACAGGACGAGGTTGTAGTTGGCGATGCCGTTCGCGGCGGCCAGCGCCGACTGCGATACGCCCAGGCGCGCCGCGATGGCCGAGAGCGTGTCGCCGGGGCGTACGTAGGCGCCGGAGCCAGACGAGCCGCTCGAACTCCCGGACGAGGCGCTCCCGGTGGACGAGGCGCTGCTCGATCCGGGCGAACTCGTGCCCGTCGCAGCGGGCGACGTGGAGGCGCTGATCGGCGTCGTCGAGGTGGCGTACCCCATGGTCTGGCCGGTCGTCGACGTGTAGGCGCCGTCGGCGGGCGGCACCTGGAGGCTCTGCCCGGCGACGACGAGGCTGTCCCAGGCGAGGCCGTTGGCAGCGGCCAGGCGCGCGATCTGCATGCCGTTGGCGGCAGCGATGCTGCTCAGCGACTCGCCCGGCGTGACCGTGTGGACGGGATACCCGTGGGCGTGAGCCGCCGGCGCCATGACCAAGGCGGCTACGCCGACCGCGCCCAAGAGACGGAAACGACGGAAGGAAGAACGGACGGACGGACTGGACACAGGACAAGGGGTACCGACGCCGTCGACACCTCATGCACTCTCACCTGCAAACGGGCTGCGATGCAACGAAACTTGCAGCGTGTCCGGGGCTCCAGCTAACGCGTGTCGCGGTCGCCCGGCGGGCCGGTTACCCCTATGCGCGGGTTCGCCCGTCGCTGGTCACGCCTTCGGCGGAGCCGCGCCACCGGGAGCCTCGTGCCCGTCGTGGGCGACGTACCCACCTTTCCCGCCGACCGCGATGTACACCGCGTCCTGGTCGCCGACACTGTGGAGCTGACGCACCGTATGCGGGGCAACCCAGACGAAGCCACCCTCCTCCACCCGGTGCTTGGTGCCGTCGCCGAACGTGAACTCGATCGCGCCCTTGTGCACGAAGTAGAGCTCTTCCTGCTCGTCGTGGAAATGGTTGCGGGTCGAGTAGTCCGGCGGCATCACGATCGCGTTCGCGCCGAAGGCCGTCACGCCCATCGGGGTGCGAACCTTGCGAAAGCCATAGCCCTCGCCGAGGCGGTTCAGACTGGAGACCGCGTAGCCCTCGCCGGTGGTGACATCTGGTTCAGCAGGCATGAAACTCAGCCGTGTCGGCGCGCCGAAGCCCGCTTCTCGTGACGCTCGACGACGTTGACGATCAGCTTCAGGATCTGCGGCGGCCCCGCGACATGCGCGTGACCCGCGACAAACGCCTCGCGCCACATCGCGATCGTGCCTTTGTCGGACAGCACATTGAAATGAGGTCGAGTGACGCCGAGGATGATCTTCGCGCCCTCACCCGTGCCCTTCTCGATCTTCGGAGGCGCGTCGGAGCCAGACATCTGCACCAGGTAGAGCTGTTTGTCGCCGCGGCCCCGGAGTTCGAGCTGGAAGACGAGCGGAAGCTTTCGTAGGGCGGGAAGCTCGGTGAGCATCCGCTCGAGAGCATTCTCGATCAGATCTCGGGTCTCGTTGGCCGACATGCCACGGAATCCTAGACCACGACCCGTTGGCCACCTGGGCGACCAAGCTCGTGCGCGCCGAACCAGCCCAGAACGACCAAGGGCGACTCGCGAGAGTCGCCCTTGGATAGAAACCACGTTGAGATGCTGCGGAGGCACAAGACCCGGCGTGCCACGCGCTTCATAAGTTGTAACGCCCGCCAACCTGGTTGGCAAGTGATTAAACGGTATGGCCCGAAAGCGGACGAATGATTGGTCGCTACTGTTTAGTCCAGTGACCGCAGTTGGTCCGCCTGCAGGTGTTTCATGGCAAGGCGATACGGAGGGTGTCGTCGTCGAGCACCACGCGGCCCTCGACGCGGACCGTCCCGCGCTCCGTCGGCTGCGCCTGGATGATGGATCCCCTGCCTTGGTGGATCCGGATCGGCCGCCCGATCACGGCGGTGAGGCGCAGCGCGGCGGAACCGGTCGCCTCGTCCTCCACGATGCCGTGCGCGACGGCAAAGGCCCGCGCCCGAACGACTCCGGCCGCTTCGTCGATCCAGGCCCAGACGTAGTCGAACGCATCGGACCCGCGGCCTGCGGCGTCAACCGCGTCCACGGCGGCCGGGTTCGCGAGTTCCTCGAGGCGCCACGACGGCGCCCACTCCGGGTCGGCTTCGATCCACGCCGATCCCGCGTCGGCCCCCACGGGCACGGACCCGGCGGGCGGACGGAGCGCGTCGACCGGGGTCCCGATATGCGCGAGCAGCCAGGCCGTCCCGACGAGCGGGTGGCCGGCGAGCGGCAGCTCATCAGCGGGCGTGAAGATCCGCACCTCGCCGGTGGCCGCGTCGTCGACGAACACCGTCTCGGAGAAGCCGAGTTCGAACGCGATCTCCTGGCGGACGGCAGCGCCCGGGACCGACGCTCCGTCGAGCACGACGCCGAGCGGATTGCCGTGGTCGTCGTGGTCGTCGCAGAACACCCGCACGACGTGGACGCGCAGGCCGGACTCGTGCATTCCCATACGGCGCACGGTATCCGGCCACCTCGTCCTGCCCGTGCCTGGCCCCAGCGCCCGACCAACACCACCGTCCGCTACGGTACGACTCATGGTCTCTGGCGCGTCCCACCAGCCCACCGATCGACCACTTGCGGGCTCACGCCTGCTGGTGCTTGGTGCCGGCACGCGGGATCTGCCGATCCCCGATCCGCCGGTTGGCAACGGCCGGGCCATCTCGGTCTTGGCGGCCCGGCAGGGCGCGAGCGTTGCGTGCGCCGATCTCGACGAGGCTGCGGCGCAGAAGACCGCCGACTGGATCTCCGGCGAGGGCGGCTCCGCATGCGTGGTCGTCGGCGATGTGAGCGATGCGGTCCGCGTGCCCGCGATGGTGACCGAGGCCGCTGAAGCACTCGGTGGCCTCGACACGCTCGTCGTGAACCCGGGCATCGGCTACGGCCTTGGCATCGCCGGCACGACCGACCATGACTGGGACGCGGTGATGGCGGTCAACTTGCGCGCCCCGTTCCTCGCGATCAAGGCTGCGATCGACATCCTTCCCGAGGGCGGTTCGATCGTGGTCACCGGGTCCGTCGCGGGGCAGCGGCCCGGCAGCGGTATCCCGTCGTACGACACGTCGAAGGCGGCGCTCGGCGGGCTCGTGCGCGCGGCCGCCTTGGAGGCAGGGCCGAAGGGCATCCGCGTGAACATCGTCGCCCCTGGCCTGATCGACACCGTCATCGGCCGCTTGGCGTCGATGGTCAACCTGGGCCGCGAGACGGCCCCCATCCCCCTCGGCCGTCAGGGCACGGCCTGGGAGGTCGCCGAGGTCGTGACCTTCCTGCTGTCGAGCCGCGCGAGTTACATCACCGGCCAGACCATCACAGTCGACGGCGGCCTGCTGCTCGCGTAGCGCGGTCCTGGGCGGCTATCGCGCCGGAGATTCGCCGCGTCCGTGGACGGGCAAGTACTCCGTACGGCTCGTCTACGGACGTGGTGATGGTCCTGGGCGGCTATCGCGCCGGAGATTCGCCGCGTCCGTGGACGGGCAAGTACTCCGTACGGCTCGTCTACGGACGTGGCGAAGATCCAAGCGAGAGCCGCTCAGGAGCCGGTGGCGCGGGACTTGAGGTCAAGGAGGCGAGGCTCGGAGGGGTGTTCGCGGAGGGCGTCGTCGAGGACGTTTCGCGCGTCGTCGTAGTTGCCGGTGGCGATGAGGGCTTGGGCGAGGTCGGCGGCGAGGTAGTAGTCGCCGGGGTGGCTGGAGGCCGAGTGGCGGAAGAGCATCACGGCTGCGTCGTGATGGCCTTCGCCCCAGAGCAGTTGGGCTTCGAGGTGCGGAAGGTCGGCGAGGAGCGCGAACGGTTCGCTCGGATCGCGGTGCATGAGGATGTCTTTGACGGTCTCTAGGCAGCTGCGGGCGTGGCTGAGGTCGCCCCAGCGGCCGAAGGATGCGGCTCGGAAGAGGGTCGTCGGGTTGCCGGGTGCGAGGCGAACGGCGCGTGCGGCGTGGGCGGCGGCGGCGTCGAAGCGCTCGTGGACGACGGCGGCGGGGCCGAGCCAGAGCGGGAACTCGGGTTCGTCGGGGAAGGCGGTGGCGGCGGTCTCGACGAGTGCGACGGCGGCGGCTTCTTCGCCGGCGTCCCAGAGCTGTTCGATGCGGTCTTGCACCATGAGCCAGCGCGCCGAGGACAGCTCCCAGCGAAGCAACGGGTCGGTGGGGAGCGCAGCCTGTAGCGGGGCGAAGCGGCGCGCCGCGCCGGCGTAGTCACCGTCGGTGAGTCGGCGGCGTGCGTCGGCGAGACGGGCGTTGAATCGGTCGGCTTGCCAGGCGAGTCGTGGGTGTTGGAGATAGCGCACGACGGAACCCATGTTCTTGGACTCGGCCAGATCAGGTCGAAACTTAAGGTGAATTGCTACAAGAGCGACGCATCGCTTCAGTCTAGGCGCGCCGTTGCGCCAGGCCGGAACGAATCAGGGCGGCCTTCCGGCCGCCCTGTGACGAGTGTGCCGCGTTCGCGGCCCGCTGATGTGGCGATCGTGTTAGATCTTGTGCTTCTTCAGGAGTTGCTTGGCGATGTTGAGGCGCTGGATGTCGGAGGTGCCTTCGCCGATGAGGAGCAGGGGCGCGTCGCGGTAGAGCCGCTCGACCTCGTATTCCTTGGAGTAGCCGTAGCCACCGTGGATGCGCAGGCATGCCTCGGTGTTGGCGTGGCCGGCTTCGGAGGCGACCATCTTGGCCATCGCGGCCTCGAGGTTGCTCGACTTGCCTTCGTCCTTGAGCTCAGCGGCCTGGTAGGTGAGCAGGCGCGCGCCGGCGAGGCGGGCGGCCATGTCGGCGATGTGGCCCTGGACCATCTGGTGCTCGGCGATCGGCTTGCCGAACGTCTCGCGCTCCTGCGCGTAACGCAGAGCAAGTTCGAGGGCGCGCTGCGCGAGGCCGACGCCGCGAGCGGCGACGTTCACGCGGCCGACTTCGAGGGCATCCATCATCTGCTTGAAGCCGCCATTGAGGCCGGCCTCTTCGCCGCCGAGGATCTGATCGCCGGTGGTCTTGTAGCCGTCGAGGACCATTTCGGTCGACTCAACGCCCTTGTAGCCCATCTTCTTGATCTTCGGCGGGATCGTGAGGCCGGCGTACTCGCCGGTGTTCTCCGAGACGTTCGGCTCCTTCTCGAGGATGAAGCACGTCATGCCCTTGTAGCGGGGCTTCGCGTCGTGGTCGGTGACGACGAGCGTGAAGACGAGGCCGGAGGTGAGGCCGTTGGTCAGCCACATCTTGGCGCCGTTGACCTCGTAGGTGCCTTCGCCGGTCTTCTTGGCGGTGGTCTTGATGGCCTGCACGTCAGAGCCGGCGTGCGGCTCGGACAGCGAGAAGGCGGCGGTGAGCTCGCCCGTGGCCATCTTCGGGAGGTACTTGGTCTTCTGCTCGTCGGTGCCGAACTTCATCAGCAGGTACGCGCCGATGAAGTGCGTGTTGATCACGCCCGGGATCGAGACCCAGCCGCGCGCGAGTTCTTCGACGATGCGCGTGTAGGTGGAGATGTCGAGGGCGAGGCCGCCGTACTCCTCCGGGATGGTGGCGCCGAACAGACCGAGTTCCTTGAGCCCGTCGACGATGTCCTGCGGGTACGTGTCCGTGTGATCGAAGTGCTCAGCGTTCGGCAGGATCTGCTCGTCGGTGAACTGGCGCACGAGCTGAACGATCTGCTCCTGCGTCTCCTTGTCGGTGCGTTCGCTGAGGGCGACGGCCATGGGTGGGTACTCCCGAGGTGAAAAGATCGCGACCCCGCCTTCGCGCAGAGCTGCGCGCGGCGGGAGCCGAGGACTACAGGGAATCGTACCGACGCAGAGGCCATTTGGGATGACACGTGAGCGTGAATTGCGCACACGTCTGCAGGCGACCGACGGGCTGAATGGCCGTTTGGTGTTGCGAGGGCAACACAAGATGGCCGCTCACCACCTCCAACGGCGCCGGGCTGCGACACTCGCGCCGTGAACTGCGCTGCGATCCTGCTCGACGCCCAGGACCAGGCGGCGCTCGCCCTCGTGTGCCGCGACGCCCAGGGCCGCAGCACGCTGACATTCGGCGAGGTCGGCCGGCTGAGCGGCGCCCTCGCCGGCGACCTCGCCAGCCGTGGCATCGGGCGCGGCGACGTGGTGATGACGCTGCTCGGCAGCCGTGCGGAGTGGGCCGTGTCGATGCTCGCGGCCTTCCATGTCGGCGCCGTCGTGCTGCCCTGCTTGGAGCAGCTCAGGTCCAAGGACCTGCTGCAGCGGATGGAGGCGACCCGCCCCCGGGCCATTCTGGCCGACCCTCGCAACCGAGCCGTGCTTGAGGAGGCACTCGCGTCGCTGCCGGAAGACGAGCGGCCGATCGTGATCGAACCGTCGATCGGGGCGCTGAGCGCCGCGATCGACGCTGGCTCCGCCCGGCCGGTACCGAGGACCGAGCTGCGGGAGGAGGATCCCGCGCTCATTACCTTCACGTCCGGGACGTCAGGCCCGCCCAAGGCGGTGGTGCACGCCCAGCGCTACATCACCGGCCAGTCGCTCCAGGCGACCCACTGGTTCGGGGCCCGGCCGGGCAAACTCGCGTGGTGCACGGCGGCGCCTGGCTGGTCGAAGTCCGCGCGCAACGTGTTCATCGCGCCGTGGCTGTGCGGCGCGCCCGCGCTCCTGCACGATGCCCGCTTCGATCCGGCCGAGCGGCTGGCGATCCTGCACGAAGAACAGCCCGACGTGCTCTGTATGGCCCCGACGGAGTACCGACTCTTGAGCCAGCAGGCGGCGATGACCCTTCCATCGTCGCTGCGACGGCTCGTGGCGGCCGGCGAGGCACTCGATCCCGCGGTGCTCGCGGCGTGGCATGAGGCCAGCGGCCTGTGGGTGCGCGACGGCTTCGGGCAGACCGAGACGGGCCAGCTCACAGCGCCGCCGGCCGGTTCGGATCCTCTCCCCTCCTCGATGGGCCGTCCCTTGCCGGGCGTCGCGATCGAGATCTCGGGTGGCGAACTCGTCATCACCGACCCGACCACAGTTCCGACCTTCTTCCTGGGCTACCTCGATGTCACGACGGGCCACCCCATCCCCCACGCTGGCCCTTGGCACACCGGCGACCGCGTCACCCAGGACCCCGACGGCAACCTGTTCTTCGTCGGCCGCACCGACGACGTGATCGTGTCGTCCGGGTACCGAATCGGCCCGTTCGAAGTGGAGAGCGTGCTCGTCGAGCATCCAGCCGTCGCCGAAGCTGCTGCCGTCGCAGCACCCGACCCGGACCGTGGCAGCGTGGTCCGCGCGGTCGTGGTGCTCCGGGACGGCTTCGAGCCGAGCGACGCGCTCGCCGCCGAGCTGCAGGCGCACGTCCGGGCGAGGACGGCGCCCTACAAATATCCGCGCATCGTGGACTTCGTGGGCGCGCTGCCAAAGACATCGTCCGGCAAGGTGCGCCGAGCGCAGCTCCGCGGCGACTGACCCAGGTCCCCCGGAACGTTGCGGGTTCGCCCCAACGTGTGCCGTAGTCCACGGCGATGCCCAGTTGCGCCGCAGCGGCGAGCATCCGCGACATGCCCGACCCGCGCATCGACACCCCACCTGAGGCCGTAGCGTCGCGCCGCCCGATCACGCTCGTCGCCTACGCCACCGCAAGGGGATCCACACGGGGCATCGCCGAGCGGATTGCCAGCCGACTGCGCGATGCCGGACACGCCGTGGAACTTGAGCCGGTCAACCTCGTGCGCGACCTCAGTCGGTACGACGCGGTCGTGCTCGGGAGCCCGGTCTTCAACCAGCGGTGGATGCCGGCGGCCGATGCGTTCGTCGACCAGCATGCTGCCGAGCTGCGTGGCCGCGCCGTCTGGCTCTTCAGCGTCGGCACGTTCGGCGACGATCGACGGCTCATCGGACCTGCCATGCGGCGCGAACCGCTTGGGATCGGGGATCTTGTCCGGCGGGTCGGGGCGCACGACTACCGGGTCTTCGCCGGCGTCATCAATCGCGCCGACTGGCCGCTCGTGGGCCGGATGCTCTACCACGCCTTCGGCGGCCGGCTCGGCGACCATCGCAACTGGGACCAGGTCGAGCGCTGGGCCGATGCGATCGCCGCGGCACGTGCACAGGCCGCGACGGGCAAATAGGGGCGCGCCGTTGACTCGGGGGTACCAATGCGACCGCCCGCGTGGCATTCCGCAGCGATGTGGTTGATCATGCGCTGAGATGCCGCACGCTGAAGACGCCCGCCGCCCGGTGATCGGGATCGCCGCATCACGGGAAACGATCAACTTCTCCTGGTGGACGCTCGACTGCGATTTCATGACGGCGGCCTACACCGACGCGGTGCAGCGCGCCGGCGGACGCTGCGTCCTGCTGCCGATCGATGCCG
Organism: Solirubrobacteraceae bacterium; assembly: GCA_032119595.1. Lineage (GTDB taxonomy): Bacteria > Actinomycetota > Thermoleophilia > Solirubrobacterales > Solirubrobacteraceae > JAGIBJ01. The sequence continues at coordinate 252,991 of JAUMBQ010000007.1, forward strand.
CCGACGCCGAGCATCCGGATGAGGCGCTCCGGGGCCTCGACGGCCTGCTCATCCCCGGAGGCGCCGACGTGGACCCGTCGAACTACGGCCACGAGCCGCATCCGGCGCTCGGGCCCACCTTCCCGCTGCTCGACGACGTGCAGCTCGCCCTCTCGCGCGCGGCGATCCGAGCCGACCTCCCGCTCCTCGGCGTCTGCCGCGGCATGCAGGTGCTGAATGTGGCGGCCGGCGGCACGCTGCACCAGCACCTCCCCGATCTGCTGTCCGGCAGCGAGGATCACCGCAAGATCCCGGGCACGCTGGGTGTCGAGAACGCCCACGCCGTGCGGATCGAGCCCGGGTCGCTCGCGGCGCAAGCCGTCGGTGGCGATCGCACGACGACACGCTCCCACCACCACCAGGCCGTCGACGAGGTCGGCGAAGGCCTGCTCGTCACGGCTCGCTCGATCGACGACGACCTGATCGAGGCGATCGAGATCCCGTCCGTGCGGTTCTGCCTCGGCGTGCAGTGGCATCCGGAGGCCGACCCCGATTCCACTGTCATCGCGGCGCTGGTGGATGCGGCCCGCGCCCGCCTCGAGCAGGGCCAGCCCTCCGCGTGACGCGGCCCGGCCGCTGACGCCCGGAGCGTCAGCGATTGCGGGCGTCAGCGTTTGCGGGCGACCGTCGCTTGGGCGGTGGTCGTCGCACCCGTGGCCGTCGCGGCCAGCACCAGACGCAGGGCTCGTCGCGTGAGCGCCAGCCGCTGCTTGGCCGGCAGCGTGAACCTGATCGTCCGGGCCGAACCCGCGGGCACGTTGAATGGCTTTGTCGCGAGGGCGCGCTTCGGCTTCTTGGCGTCGCGGAGCACCAGCGTTCCCGCGCACGCCGCAGCCTGAGGCGGGCACTGGAGCTTCACCGCAAGCCGGCCTCGTTTGCCGGCGACCAGTCCGAGAGTCTGGATCACGAGTGGCAGCGCCGACGGAGCCGTCGGACCGCCGATGATCACCGCGGGGCTGCCGCCCGCCGGAGCAACCACCTCCGTCACCGTCGCCGGAGCGGCACCCGGGAGCAACGGGCGGTCGACGTGCTCACAATCGGCGGCGACACCATCCGCAGCGTCCGCAGAAACGGTGTCGTCGCCTGCCCCGCAGACCACGGCGTCGACCTGTCCGTCTCGCGCCACAATGACGTCGGCACCGTCGTCGCCATGCAGCACGTCGGCCCCGTCGCCGCCGTCGATCGTGTCCGCACCGAGGCCGCCCTCGAGCGTGTCGCGTCCATCGGAGCCGATGAGCGTGTCGGCACCGGTACCGCCCACCACCCGCTCAACGTCAGTCCGGACGTTGTCGCCTTCACCGGCCGTGCCGTCGCCCACGGCGTCGTCAAGCGTGACCCCGACCGGCGCGGATCGTCCGGCGTAGCTGGCGGTGTCCACCCCGTCGCCGCCGCGCAGGATGTCGCCGCCCCCACCGCCGTCGAGGGTGTCGTCGCCGGACCCGGCTCCGTCGGCCAGCGTTCCGCCGAACAGGACGTCGGCGGCCGCCCCACCGGTCAGCGTGTCGGCGCCAGCGCCGCCGGCCAGCGTCGACGCCTCGCCGCCGCCCACGATGACATCGCTGGCACTCCCGCCGAGCACACGCTCGGCGTCCAGGATCGCGTCGAGTTCGCCAGCAGCGCCGTCTCCGCCGGCCGCACCGACCGTGATCGTCAGCGGCGCGGTTCGCAAGGAGTAGTCGGCCGTGTCTACGCCCGACCCACCGGAGAACGTGTCCTGCCCGATGCCGGCTCCGTCGGTCGTCGCATCGACGCCGGTGGTGAAGGTGTCGCTGCCGCCCTGACCGTTGAAGGTGTCGTTGCCGGTGCCGGGGTCGCTCCCGAACAAGAAGGTGAAGGTGTCGCCGAAGACGTCGTCGCCAGGGCCGCCGCTCAGGGTGTCGTTACCGCTGGCGCCGCTGAGATAGTCGGGGCCGGCACCAGTCGCGAGCGTGTCGTTGCCGGCGCCACCGTTCACGAGCATCGAGGCGCCCTGGATCGATGCAGCCCCCAACTGATCGTTGCCGCCTTGGAACCCCATCAAGATCGACGTCACCTCCACGACCGAGCAGTAGGCCCGACCTGAGTTGCTGGTGCACCCCGAACTGCCGGTGACGCTCTGGCCGGCGGTGAAGTCGGTGAAGCGGAGCTGGTCGAGCGCTGCATCCGTGTCGACCACGACGACGTTGTCGGCGTTCGTCCCGGCGAACGACACGCTCGTCCCGGCCAGTTCGACCGTGTCCGCGGACGCGGCGGCCGGCATCAGCATCAGAGCGAAGACGACCGCCAGGCGACCGGAGCTGTTCGTGCGCATGCCGCATCTTCCCCGCCAGGCCAAAGGAACGCGAATACGCCAGTTCCCGGTGGAAAACCGGCGGTGTGCGACTCAGCGATCAGCGGTTCGCCGCCTGCCCCCGCAGGGCGACCTGGAGCTCAAACCGCGCTTCCGGGTCGTCGAGGTCGTCGCCGAAGAGCTCGCGGAGGCGAGCCAGGCGGTAGCGGACGGACTGCACGTGCATGCCGAGGCGGTCGGCGATGGCCTGCGGCCGATGCGGGTCGGCGAGCCATGCCGCGAGCGTCTCGATCGTCTGTTCGCGCCTGGCGTCCGGGAGACCCGCCAGCGGGGCAAGCCGCCGCTCGACGATCGAGGCGACAAGTTCGGGCGCGGCTGCGAGGAGGAGCGGAAGCTCGTGATCGTCGGTGCGAATCAGCGGGGCAGCCTCGACGAGGCCCGCCTCGACCTGGTCCAGGAGATGACCAGCACGGTGAGCGCTGCGCGCCGCCTCCTCGAGCGGCACGGTAGGTCCGACGGCCAGCGGCCCGGTCGCCCCGTGCGCCAGCGCCGCCCTCGCGAGCAGCGCCTCGGCGTTGGAGTCAGCACCATCGTCGCCGACGACCAGCACGATCCGGCCGCGCGGATGCGGCCCGACCAGCACGCGGGCTGGTGCGCGCTCCTGGTCTGCGGAATCGGCTTCGATCGGCAAGGCTGCGACGGCGACGCGGACGCGCGACGCCGCCGACCATTCCGCGTGCGCAGCCGCCGCGCGAATGGCCTCCTCCTGCTCGGGAGGATCACTGAGGAGCAGACTGAGCAGGCGCGCGCGCCTCGCGCGATCACGGCGCCGAAGCTCCGCTCCGGCTTCAAGGAACCCGTCGACCGCGGCAGCCGAGAGTTGCTCGATGAGCCGGAGCAGTAGGCCACCGAGCGCGAGGGCTTGGCTGCCGGTGAGGTCGCCGCTGCTCGGGAGCTGCTCGATGTGCTCCCACATCGCGAGACCGCTGAGCCGGTAGAGCGCGAGCAGCTCGGTGATCGATCGTCCGCTCGCGCACTGCGCGCGGCCGTGCGCGACGAACAGCTCCGTATCGATCGCGACCGCGGGGTCGGCGAGGCGCGCGAGACAGGCGTCGACCGCGGCCAGCGTGCCGACCTCCAGGTTGCGTCGCGTCGCCGGCGGGATTGGGAGTTCGGTGAGGACCCGGTCGACGGCGGCCGTGGCAAGTTCACCACGATGGGCCCGCGCTTCACGCGCAATGGCCGCGAGCTCGTCGGCGGAGAGCGCGGTGGACATCAGGTGTGGGGACGCCGAACGACGCTTGAGGGTCGAGCATTCACGGGCTTGGAGCCACTACGCAAGCGCGATGATCGCGTCGATCTCGACGGCGGCGCCTTTTGGTAGCGCCGACACCTCGACGGTGACACGTGCGGGCGCCGGATCGCCGACGAACGTCTCATACACCGCGTTGACGGCCGCGAATTCGCCGAGGTCCGTGAGGTAGATCGTGCACTTCACGGCCTCGGCCAACGTGGTGCCGGCGGCCGCCGCGACCGCAGCGAGATTCTTCAGGCACTGCGCCGCCTGCGCGGCAGCGTCACCGTCGACGAGCGCACCCGTCGACGGGTCCAACGGGATCTGCCCTGAGCAGAACAAGAGGTCGCCAGCGCGAATCGCCTGAACGTACGGGCCGATTGCCGCGGGGGCATCTGAGGTCTGGATCGCTACGCGCTCGGCCATCGCCTGAGCCTAGCTCGCCGCTTGACCGATCATGGAGCCAAGAACCCGGCGCGCTGGATACGCTGCTGCGTGATGGCCAACACGCTTGCCGGCACCTCCTCTCCGTATCTGCAGCAGCACGCGGACAACCCCGTCGATTGGCAGCCGTGGTCCCAGGAGGCCCTGGACCGCGCCGCCGCCGAAGACAAGCCGCTGCTGATCTCGATCGGCTACTCCTCGTGCCACTGGTGTCACGTGATGGCGCACGAGTCCTTCGAGGACGAGAAGGTCGCCGAGCTCATGAACCACTACTTCGTGTGCATCAAGGTCGACCGCGAGGAGCGGCCGGACATCGACGCGATCTACATGGATGCAATCCAGCAGCTGACCGGCGCGGGCGGCTGGCCGCTGAACGTGTTCGCGACGCCCGACGGCAAGCCGTTCTACGCCGGCACGTACTTCCCGCCGGAGCCACGCGAGGGGATTCCCTCCTGGACCATGCTCATCAACGGCGTCGCCGAGGCCTGGCACGAGCGTCGTCACGAGGCCGAAGACACCGCCACGCGCCTCACCGAGCAGCTCGTCGGCGCCGCACGGCTCCCCGGTGGGCGAGCCCTCCCCGACGAAGACTTCCTCGAGGGCACGATCACCACCCTGCAGGGGCTCTTCGACAGCTTCCACGGCGGCTTTGGCCCGGCGCCGAAGTTCCCGCCGTCGATGGCGATCGGTTACCTGCTGCGCATGCACTCGCTGCCGATGGCGCGGTACACCCTCACGTCGATGGCCTCCGGCGGGATCTTCGACCAGCTCGCTGGTGGCTTCTCGCGGTACTCCGTCGATGCCGAATGGACCGTGCCGCATTTCGAGAAGATGCTCTACGACAACGCCCAGCTCGCGACGCAGTACGCCGAGGCGGCCGAAGTCACCGGCGACGCGTCGTTCGGTCGGATTGCGGAGCGGACCCTCGACTGGGTCCTGACCGACCTCGCCGATCCCGACGGTGGGCTGGCCAGCGCGCTCGACGCGGATTCCGGCGGCGTTGAAGGGTCGTTCTACGTGTGGACGCCGGCGCAGATCCGCGAGGTCCTGGGCGACGCGGACGCGGAGGCCGCGATGACCTGGTTTGGTGTGACCGAAGCGGGCAACTTCGAGGGCGGAGCGACCGTGCTCACCGCGAAGGGCGAGGCGCCTGAGCCGGAGCAGGCTGCGCGCATCACCGCTGCGCTCTTGGAAGCTCGCGACGCGCGCGAGCACCCCGGGCGCGACGGCAAGCGGATCGTGTCTTGGAACGCCCTCACGATCGAGGCGCTCGCCAAGAGCTTCGTGCGGCTCGGCCGTGCCGACCACCTCGCCGCCGCCGAGCGGTGCGCGGCGCTGATCCTCGACCGCGCGCAGGATGATCGCGGTCGGCTGCTCCGGCTCATCCCGACCGGCGAGAGCGATGCTGAGGCGGCGGGCATTCCGGCCGGCGTCCTCGAAGACCACGCGCACCTTGCCAGTGCCCTCGTCGCGCTCTACGAGGCGTCGTTCAACCCGCGTTGGCTCACGGCCGCTCGGCAGCTGGCCGACGTGATCATCCGCGACTTCGGTGATCCGGAAGCGGGCGGCTTCTTCTCGGTCGCATCCGATCACGAGGCGTTGATCGCCCGCCGCAAGGATCTCGACGACACCCCCATCCCGTCCGGCCAGGCCACGGCCGCGCTGGCGATGCTGCGGCTCAGCGCGCTCACCGGCGACCAGGCGCTGCGCGCCGCTGCCGAGGGCGCGCTGCGCATCGGCGCGGAGATCGCTGGGGAGCACCCGCAAGGGCTCGCGCAGATGCTCGTGGCGCTCGATCAGTACCTCGCGCCGCCGTGCGAGATCGCGATCGTGGGCGAAGGGCCGGCCGCCGACGCTCTGGTCGCCGTCGCGCGCGAGCACGCCGGGGCCAGCGCGGTCATCGCCGCCGGACCGCCTGCCGGCGACGACGCCACGGTGCCACTCCTCGCAGGTCGCGGACTCGTCGACGGTCAGCCAGCCGCATACGTGTGTGAGAACTTCACCTGCAAGCAGCCTGTCACGACGCCCGACGAGCTGCTCGAAATCCTCGACGCCTAGGCCCGAAGTGGACGTCCCCGCCCGGCCGAGCCGGGCGGGGACGCATCGTGCTGCCTCGGGCGTGCAGGGGTTGGCTCGAGGCGGTCGGTCGCCCCATTCCATCCGACCGCCGAGTTCGCTCGTAGGGTGTGCAGCGCACCACCGGCGCCCACCCTCAGGACCTCATGCCCGACCAGCCCGTAGCCGACCCCGACCGCACCAAAAAGGAGCATGCGTCCGCTCACGACGCGGGCTCCATCCACGCCGCGACGGTGGCCGCGAAGGGCTTTGCCTGGGTCGTCGGGCCGCGGGCGCGTTTCGTCGTCATCGCGCTTTGGGTCCTGGCGCTCGGCATCACGATCGGCCTGAACCTCCCGGGGAAGCTCGGCGAGGTCGAGACCAACGAGGCCCGCAACTATCTGCCCTCCGACGCCGAGTCGACGAAGGCCTACGAGGCCGTCGGCGACATCGTCGCAGCCGACAATGTGCCGCTCGTCGCGGTCGTGCGGCGGGAATCGGGACTCACGGAGCAGGACCTGGCGACCATCCGAAGTCAGCTCGCGCGCTTCAACACGAGTACCCCGAATGCGCCGATCAAGGTCACCGACGCGGACACCAAGGAGACGCGCGACGTCACGCTCGCCGACGTCGTCCGAAGCCCTGACGGTGAGTGGCTCACCCTCGGCGACGTCTCCAAGGACAAGACGACCGCGCTGGTGCTCGGGGCGATCAAGACCACCGAGGACTCCGACCGGCTGCTCGACGGCATCGACGCCCTGCGGTCCGGCCTGCTGCCCCTGCGCGAGGACGGCCTCACCATGAAGGTGACCGGTGGTGCCGGCTTCTCGTACGACGCCATCAAGGTCTTCGGGAACCTCAACGCCAGCCTGATCTTCGGCGCGCTGATCCTCGTGATGACGCTGCTGGTGCTGATCTACCGCAGCCCGATCCTGCTTTGGTTCCCGCTCGGCGCCGTGGTCTTTGCGGAGATCACGTCCCGCGGGGTCGCGTATCTCACGACCGACCTCGGGGTGACGGTGACCGGCCAGTCGTCCTCGATCATGTCGGTGCTCGTGCTCGGCGCGGGGACCGACTACGCCCTGCTTGTGGTCTCGCGCTACCGAGAGGAGCTACGCCATCACGACAATCGCCACGACGCGCTGCGCCTGGCGATGGTCTCCGCAGGCCCCGCGGTGTTCGCGTCCGGGCTCACCGTGGTCGCAGGCCTGATGACGCTGAGCGTCGCATCGGTCGAAGGCACCGCCGGGCTCGGCCCGCTCGGAGCGATCGGCGTCGCCGTCGCCATGGTCGCGATGCTCACCTTGCTCCCGGCAATCTTCGCCGTGCTCCCTCGCGGGGTGTTCTGGCCGATGACGCCGAAGAGCGGTTCCACGGGCGCGGACGCGACGCACGGCTTCTGGCGCCGGACGGGTGAGCGCATCGCGGTGCACCCGCGCCGCACCTGGATCGCGACGAGCCTGCTTCTGCTGGTGTGCGCCGCCGGCCTCACGCAGTTCAACCCGAACCTCTCCCAGAACGACACCTTCATCGGCGATGTCGAATCGGTGGACGGCGGCGAGCTGCTGGCCAAGTCGTTCCCGAGCGGCACGAGTGCCCCCGCACAGGTGATCGTGCGCGACGCCGCGAAGGTACAGCCGGTGATCGCGGGGCTGACGGCGACGGACGCCGTCGATCGCGCGGTGGTCGCCGGGACGGGCAAGGGCGGCACGCTGATCAATGCGACGTTGACCGTCGACCCGTTCAGCATCGAGGGCCAGGACGCCATTCCCGGCGTCCGAGAGGCGGCGAAGCGGGCCGGCGGAGCTGACGTGCTCGTCGGCGGCGACACTGCGATCAACTACGACCTCGCCAAGGCCAACGACCGCGACCTCAAGCTGATCATCCCGATCGTCCTGGGCGTCGTCCTACTGATCCTGATCGCGCTCCTGCGCGCGATCGTGCTCCCGCTGATCCTGATCGCGACCGTGGTGGTCTCGTTCGCCGCGGCGCTCGGCATCTCGTCGATCCTGTGGCAGGAAGTCTTCGGGTTTGCTGGGGCTGACCGCTCGATCATCCTGTTCGCGTTCGTGTTCCTCGTTGCGCTCGGGATCGACTACAACATCTTCCTTGCCTCGCGCATCCGGGAAGAGGCGCTGCGGCACGGCACGACCGAGGGGATTCTGCGTGGCATCGGCGCCACGGGCGGCGTGATCACTGCGGCGGGCCTGGTGCTCGCCGGCACGTTCCTCGTGCTCGCGTCGACGCCCGTCGTGTTCCTCGTCGAGACGGGCAGCGCGATCGCGATCGGCGTCCTGCTCGACACGTTCATCGTGCGCTCAATCCTCGCTCCCGCGCTCTCACTCGATGTCGGCCGAGGCATCTGGTGGCCGTGGCAGCACCAGATCCCGGAAGACGGCGCCAGCGACGAGAACGTCGTCAGCGCGGGCCTCTCGCCAAAGTCCTAACGCCGCGGCGCGGCGGCGCGGCGGAGCGCCCACGTCGCTTCGCGCGGCGGATCGCGGGTGAGCGAGAGATCGCGCCGCAGATTGCGTTCGGGCAGAGCCGGTTTAGGACGGACGTCCGGGCCGGCTCTGCCCGGACGCAAGATGCAAGCGAGATCCGCTCACCCGCGATCCGTTACAGAATCGGGAGAAAGCGGTCCAGCTCCCACTGGTGAACCTGGACGCGGTACTGCTCCCACTCGTTGCGCTTGAGTTCGACGAAGCGGTTGAGCATGTGCTCGCCGAGGATGTTGAGCATGAGCTCGGAGTTCTCGGCCTGGTCGAGGGCGTCGCTCAGGCTCTCGGGCAGCTGCTCGATGCCGAGTCGGCGGCGCTCTTCGCCACCGACGTGGTAGAGGTTGCGCTCCATCGGCTCCGGCAACTCGTAGCCGCCTTCGATGCCGTTGAGGCCGGCATGCAGGAGCGCGGCGAGCGCGAGGTACGGGTTGCAGGCGGGGTCGGCGCAGCGCGTTTCGACGCGCGGCCCACCGGACTCGCTGCGCTCCAGCCCACCGACGCGGATCATCGCGGAGCGGTTGCGCTGGGACCAGGCGACCCACACCGGTGCTTCGTAGCCGGGGACGAGACGCTTGTAGGAGTTGACCCACTGCGCGAGCAGGATCGACAGCTCGGACGCGTGGCGCAGCTGCCCGGCGATGAACTGGCGGCCGGTCACGGAAAGGCGGCGCGGATCGGCAGCGTCGGAGAACGCGTTCTGTCCGTCCTTGAGGAGGATCTGGTCGAGGTGAAGACCGGAGCCGTTCTCGCCGGCGAGCGGGCGAGGCATGAAGGTCGCGTGCCAACCGGCAGCCAGCGCGTATTCCTTCACCGTGATGCGGGTGGTGATGATGTCGTCGGCGCCGCTGAGGAGACCGCCCGAGGTGATCGCGATCTCGTGCTGACTCGGTCCACTCTCGTGATGGCTCGCTGCGACCTCGACGCCGAGCTGATCAAGCGCGAGGACCGTGGCGCGGCGGACGTCGTTGCCGGCATCCATGGTGGTGAGGTCGAAGTAACCACCGGAGTCGAGGGTCTTCGTCCCTCCCGCTTCGGCGAAGAGGTAGTACTCGAGCTCGGCGGCGAGCTGGACGCCGTCAAAGCCAAGGCGCTCGGCGCGCGCGATGGCCCGGCGCAGCACATGGCGCGAGTCGCCTTCGTACGGCAGGCCCGAGGGCGTCTTGATGTCGCAGATCAGGCGCGCCGCAGCCTGCTCGTTCGGGCGCCACGGCAACACGGCAAGCGTGTCGGCCTGCGGGTGGGCGACCATGTCGGACTCTTCCACGGCGTTGAAACCGGTGACCGACGAGCCATCGAACTCGATGCCCTCGGCGAAGGCCGTCTCCAAACGATCCGCGTTGATCGCGAACGACTTCAGTTGACCGAGGATGTCGGTGAACCAGAGATGGATGAAGCGGACGTCGCGCTCGGCAACGGTACGCAGGACGGCGTCGACCTGCTGTGCGTCGGATCCCATGCAGGCGACCCTATCTGGCCAGCGCTACCGGAGGAGCGTCAGCGTGGCCGCGTCAGCACTTGCGGTGCCGATCGAGGCCGCGATCATGAGCAGCCCGAGGGCGACGGCCCAGAGCATCATGCGGTCCGGACTGGCGACCAACGAGGACGCCTGCTCACGCGTGCGGCGACCGCGGACTGGCTTCGGTTCGACGACGCGTGGCGGCAACGCCGCATCGGGACGGCCGGTGATGGTGACCGTGGGCCGCTCGCCGGGCGCACGGCGAACGGCGACCGGGCGCTGCAACATCGCGTGATCGGGAGCGACGTCGACGAGGGTCGCGCGCGGGCGCTGGGGTCGAGCCGGATCCTGGCGGGGTGTGGTGCGGCGACCGGCGGACTGCGCCTCTTGCGCGAACCAATCGGGGCGAGCGGGCGCCGACCGGCGCGGGCGGGCCTCAGCGCGAGTGCGGGTGTGACTGCGGAGCGGTCGCTCGGCAACTTCGCGCGAACGAGCGCGCGGGCGCTCGGGGGCCGCGTACGGGTCCTCGGCAAGAGGAGCGGTGGCCGTGGGGGCAGCAGCCGACGGGTCGGGACCGCCACGCAAATGCGCGACGCCAGCCCACCATGGCTGTTCGTTCTCGGTGCTCGTGAAGTGATCCATCGTGCGTCTGGTGCCTGCGAGGTGAGCTGACGGGCTCGCGACCGAGATAGCCGCTACGCGCTCAAACGAGCGCGATTCGCCCCGATGAGGGAAGTGGTTCCCCCGCTCTGACGCCTACGGCGCCAGATTCGGCTCATCGAAGGTAGCAAGTCCAAGTCCTCCTGTTGCACTCAATCCTGCACCACGGCCCGGACGGATCCGTGCGCGTGATCACACCGGATCTCTGAAAAGTGCGGAACTGGACGCTTTTCCAGGGTCAACCCTGGTCGCGGATGAGTCAAAGGGGAGGCAACGGCAGACCAGAACAGGCGCGCTTGCAGCCGATCTTGCGGCCAGAGGGCCGAATGTGTCCCCGTTGTGCGGGCGCTGTCGATCAGCGCCGTGCCTGCCGGCCCGCAACGGCTTCGAGGTAGGCCGCCACATCGCGTGCCGAGGCCGCGCCAATGAGACCAGCCGGCATCTGCCCCTTCCCTCTGGCGCGACCATGCTTCACGGCGTCGAGGACGAGCTGCCTATTCGGCTTCAGTCGATCGAAGCTCGGCCCGATGGTGGACGCCGCGCCGATGTCGCCCAGTGCGTGACACCGGATGCAGGTCTTCACGAAGATTTCCCGCCCATGGACTTGGGCGTCGGTGAGCACGAGCCCGGTGTGGGTGGTCCGCTCGCGCTCACCAGAGCTGTAGATCACGGCGAGGACCGGGATCCCGACGACCAATCCGATCGCCGCCAGCCCAGCGACGGGAACGATCCAGCGTGGCCAGGGAACGTCGGGACCTTGCGGGCGAACGCCGTAGATCGCCGCGCCGGCCGCGAGTACGGAGACCCACAGCAGCAAGAAGACGGCGATCAACACGATGCAGAGGCTACGGACCAGCCCCCTCTCAGCGACGACGCCCCTGCGCAAAAGACATCACCGGTGGCGCCACCCGGCGGAAGTCGCTGGCGTCACCCGCGTCCGCCCCAGCGCCGAGCTCCCCACGCTCGTCCGCTGCCTCAGCCTCCACTGGTCGTTGCGGCAAGCGTCTGGCCTGCTGCTCCTGCCGCCGCGCGATCCCGGCCTCCAGCGGAATCTGCTCCGCGACCCGCCGTGCCGGCCCACTCGCCACACCCGCGACGCTTTCCAGCGTGTCGACGATGATGTTGAGCGCCCCACCAGCCGCCGGGTGCCGCTCGAGCCTCCCGGTCGCGAGCACGAGCGGCTCTCTGCGAACGAGCATGCGATGCCGTTCGGCGACCCTCGGCGCGATGATGAGATTCGTGGTCCCCGCTTCGTCTTCGAGGAGCATGAAGGTGACGCCCTTGGCCGTCCCGGGCCGCTGCCGGGCCACCACGAATCCGGCGACGGTCACCCTCGTCCCATGCGGCAGCCGCTCGAGCTGCGCACTCGTGATCACGCGGCGCTCTTCCAGCCGCCGCCGCAGCAACGACAGGGGGTGCGCCCCCGTGGTGAGCCCGGTGGTGGCGTAGTCGGCGAGCATCGACTGCCACCGGCTCACCGGGGCGAGCGGCGGGACTTCAGGCAACCCGAGCGGCAAAGAGAGCTGCACCGCCCCACGCGATCGCTGCGCTGGGGTGGCGACGCCGAGCTGCCAGAGCGCATGCCGACGATCACCACCAGCCAGCCGGTCGCAGACCCCCGACCACGCCAGCTGCTCAAGTGCGGCCCGCCCCATGCCTGCGCGCGCGGCGAGGTCGTCGAGCGAGGTGAACGCCCCGCCCCGCTTCCGCTCCTCGACGAGGGCGCGCACGTCGGCCTCGCGGACCCCGAGGACGTAGCCCAGCCCGATCCGCACCGCGCTCGGATGCGTCACCGGCGCTGGCCCGGTGCCACCCGGAGCCGGGATCGATCGAGCCGGCTCGATCGTGCAGTGTACGTCGCTGGCGTTGATCTCCGGGGCCAGCACCTGGATGCCTCGCCGCTGGGCCTCGTGCACGAGGGTGTCGGGCGGGTAGAAGCCCATCGGCTGCTCATCCAGCAGCGAACAGAGGAACTCGGGCCCATAGTGCACCCGCAACCAGGTCGACTGGTATGCCAGCACCGCAAACGCCGCCGAGTGCGCCTTGGGGAAGCCGAACCCGGAGAAGCCGAGAATCTTGCGGAAGATCTCGCGCGCGAGCGGCTCGCCGACATCGTCGTGCATGGCCATCGCGCCCCGCACGAACCGCTCCTCATGTGCCTTCAGCGCCGCCTCACTGCGCTTGCGGCTCATCGCCCGCCGCAGCGACTCGGCCTGCCCGGCCGTATAGCCCGCGAACGCCTGCGCGACCTCAAGGACCTGGTCCTGGAAGATGATCGTGCCGAGGGTCTCCTCAAGCGGCCCTTTCAGCGACGGGTGCTCAAACGGCACCTCGAAGTCCGGGTCGACCCGCCGGCGCTGGCGCCGCTCGATGTACGGGTTGAGCGCCCCACCGGTGATCGGCCCCGGTCGCACGATCGCGACCTGCACCGTGAGATCGTCGAGGTTCTCCGGTCGCGTGCGCATCAGCGAACTCATCTGCGCGCGCGACTCGACCTGAAACACCCCCATCGTCTCGGCGCGCTGGATCGCCGAGAACGTCTGCGGATCGTCGAAGTCGATGCGCGACAGGTCGACCTGCTCCCCTCGCACCTGCGTGATGAGCTCGACGCAGCGCTCCACGCACGAGAGCATTCCGAGCCCGAGCAGGTCGATCTTCAAGAAGCCCGCGTCGCCACAGGAGTCTTTGTCCCACTGGAGCACCTGCCGGCCCTCCATCGCGGTCGGCACGATCGGGCAGCAGCTCAGAATCGGCTCCGTGGAGACGATCATGCCGCCGGGGTGCTGCCCCAAATGGCGCGGCAGCCCCTGCGCCTCCCTCGCGAGGCGGCACAGCCACGCCCACCGCCCCGTCTGACTGCGGCCACTGCCGAGCGCGAGGTCGACGTCCTCCTCGATCCGCTCAATGCTCCAGCCATCGGCGGCCTGCGCCACTCGGGCGACCTCAGCCTGCGGGAGTCCGAGTGCAACGCCGAGTTCGCGGATCGCGCCGCGCGCCCGAAACCCTGGGTGTGTCGCGACGAGCGCGGTGTGCGAGCGGCCGTACCGCTCGTGGATGCGCGGAATCAGCACCTCGCGGATGTCACGCGGGAAGTCGAGGTCGATGTCCGGGAAAGCGGTCAACTCCTCATTGAGGAACCGGCCCAGCAGAAGGTCGTTCTCGATCGGGTCGACGTGCGAGAGACCGGTGAAATAGCAGACGATCGACGACACCGACGACCCTCGTCCGCGCCCTGGTGGCAGCAACGAACGAGCGTTTCCAACCCCGCGCACCTCGACCGCCACCTCGCGCGCAAGCTCGAGGATGTCGCGATGGAGCACGAAGAAGCCGGCCAGCCCGTGCTTGTCGATGATCCTTAGCTCCTCCTCCAGTCGAACCCGCGCCTGCGCCACGTGCTTGCTGCCCGGCGGGTACCGCCGGTCGAACTGCTGGTCGCAGGCGGCCGCCAGCGTGCGGATCATCTCCGGGTCGTCGGCCCCTGGGTAGCGGTAGCCCAGGTCGCGAGTGAGATCGAACTGCGCCGCCCGTTCTGCGAGCACCGACGTCTCAGCCAGGGCGTCATCGAGCCCGCTGAACCGGCGGGCCATCACCTCCGGGGGCGTGAGGACGTGCGTGTGGTTGCCTCGCCGCCGCGATTCGCTGGCATCGACGCTGGTGCGAAGCCGCGCCGCCACGAACGCGTCCTGCAGAAACGCTCGCCGGCGATCGTGCGCGTGGACGTTCCCCGTGACCACCACGGGCACCCCGAGCCGAGCCGCCAGGCGACGGCGGATCCGGATCTTGGTGCGATCGTCGCGGGCGTACGGGCGCTGGAGCTCGACCCGCAGCCGGTCCGGTCCGAAGGCCTCACGCAGGATCCGCAGGCGGTCGAGGTCCTCGATGCCATGGGTCGCACAGCCGCTCAGGCAGATCAGGCCCTCAGCATGCTCGGCCACCTGCTCGAGCGTGACCGACGGCTCGGTGCGCTGACGCTGCGGATGGTCGCGTGTGTGCGCGTGCGCGTGCGTGAGCAGGGCGCAGAGACTCTGCCAACCAACCCGACTCTCCACGAGCAGCGTGAGGTGTTCGTTGCGCGCCAACGCCCCGACACCGCGCACCACCGCGCCGCCTTCCGAGCCAAAGGCGGCTGGCCCCGCCGAGCGATCCAGCTCCTCGTGGACCGGCGGCAGCAACTGCGGCCGCACCGTGATCTCTGCCCCGTGAATGGCTGCGAGCCCGGCCGCCCGAGCAGCATGCGCGAACTCCATCGATCCCGCGACCGAGTCGTGATCCGTGAGCGCGAAGGAGAGATGCCCAAGCGCGCGTGCCTGCTCAGCGAGTTCCGCGGGGAGCGAAGCGCCATCCAGGAACGAATACGCCGAGTGCGCGTGAAGCTCTGCGTAAGGAACCAGTCTGGGCGGATCGAGGGACACCATGATGCGAACATATGTTCGCATGGTGGCCGGACAACGGTGCGCCGAGAAGTTCAGCCCCCTGCCCGCCGACTACCAGATCGACCACGTCCTGATCGACCCGTATCGCCGCGGGTAGCCACCACCATCCACCGTTCGGCCAGTTTGGCCGCACGACCCCTTCTCCACGAGGCCGGCGAGCGATCGCCGGCCTCGGTCGTTCTCAAAGTGAGGCGGACTCACCACGCGAACCGGGAAATACCAAAGTTCGGCGCATAACGCCCGGAACGCAAGGGCACTCCCCTCCCGTCACCTGACGATGGGACCTGATTGCCATCACTCCCGGTGCACCGGTGCAATGTGCCGGCCGACACACACTGGACGCGTTCCTTTAACGTGTCGCCGAACACTGGACGAACGTCTTAGTCGACGGGCGCCAGAAGACTAGGATGGCGCGTCTCGCCATCTGGTCCTGTCCCTGAAAGGAATGGCGCGATGCCCACTCGCTCTCTCCGCACCATCCGCAGGTGCGCCGCTGTCGCCCTGCTCGGCGCTGCTGCTGCCAACCCCGCCTCCGCGCTCGCCGACGAGTGCCCCGAGCAGCCGACCACGCAGGCGTTCGCCAAGTGGGGCGACTCCCGCGACTACGCGCTCGTGCCTGGCGGCAGCTTCGAATCCGGCAACGCCGGGTGGTCCTTCACGAACGCACGCATCGCCAACGGCAACGAAAACACCGGTGTCTTGACTGGCGCGAAGTCGGTCGCGATGGGAACGAGCTGGTTCGTGAGCGCACCGAGTGGGCTCGTGTCCCCCTGGTTCTGCGTGTCGGACGCCCACCCCTATTTCCGGTACATGCTCAGGGCCAACGGACCGGTCGGCATGCTCGCCACCTTCGTCCGTTACACCGACTCGACCGGCAGGGCGATCCAGCAGCAGGTCCAGTCCAGGCTCAGCACCAGCCTGTTCCCCGGCAAGTGGAAGCCGTCCGATCTCAATCCGCTGTCGATCAATCTCAACCTCGCCGAGGGCGAGACCAAGCGCGTGCAGCTGGTGTTCTTCACCCCGGGCAGCATCATGGGCGCGGCCTACAACATCGACAACGTCCTGGTGGATCCGTACCGCCGCGGCTGAGCCGACGAACTTCACCTCCGCATTCCCCGTCACGACGGCCGGCGCGCGAGCGCCGGCCGCGACTCCCTGCCGACCACCGGGCCCCTGCTGGACACCCGTGCACGACGAACGTGGCGCCGTTCTGACGAGATCCATGCTTTCGTCACCGCGCCGCTCGTCGCTCGGGTCCGCAGCTCGCGGATCGGACGAAACACCAGCCAGCACGGCCGTTTTCTCAGGAAGAGACGATTTTCCGTGCACATCCCCGCCTCGCATGAAAGGCTGTCGCGAGCGGGAATCGGCCGCGCGGGTTCAACTTTCTGGCCCGAGGTGACGATTCACACGGGGAGAGCTTTGCTCCCAGCCCTCACCAGCGTGCACAACCCTTCGCAAACATCTCTTTCGCAGACCAGGCCATGGTCTCAGTAGTCACCGACTTCGACGGGGCTGCTGCGACGGCTGCTGACCGCCTCCTGGAAGACTCCTGGGACGGTCGCAAGCAGCGCCTGAGCACTCGCGAACTCCGCGCCGAGTTGGCGATCAGCATCGCGTTCATCGTCGCGGCGGTCGCCCTCGCGCTCCTTTCGCCGCCAGCGAACGCCTCACCGCAGCTCACGGCCGCCCTCGCGGTCGCTTTCGCAGTCGCCAGCCGGGTCGAGTTCCCGGTCGGCGCGGGACACGCCGTCCCGACGCAGCTCTTCCTCGTCCCGCTGCTCCTCCTCGGCCCGCCGGGACTCGTTCCGCTGATCGTGCTCGGCGCCCTCGCGGTTGCCGTCGTCTTCGACTGGCTCGCCAAGCGCACCAGGCTCGAGCGACTCGTCGAAACCGGCGGTGATGCGTGGCACTCGATCGGCCCCGCGTTGGTCTTCGTGATCGCCGGCCATCCCGCCCCCGATGAGGCCGCGTGGTGGCTCTACGTCGTCGCGTTCATCGCGCAGGTCACCGGAGAGATCGCATCCGCGACGCTCCGCGAATGGCTTGCACTCGGCATTCCGCCGCAGCTGCAGCTCCGCGTACTGGGCATCGTCTGGTCGATCGACGTGCTCCTGACGCCCGCCGCTGTGGTCGGCGCCGCCGCCACCGGTTCGCGCTCCATCCCGGCCGCGCCACTGGCGATGCTCGGCGTCGCTGCCGTGCTCGCCGTCCTCGCCCGCGACCGCAACCAGCGGATCGACCAGGCCCATGCCCGCCTGGAAGCGCTGCATCGTGAACGAAGTCGACTGCAAATCGCCGTCTACCGAATCGGCGACGCGTTCGCGTCGAAGCTCGACCTCGATGCCCTCCTGACCATCACCACCCGTGCCGCCGTCGAGGCCCTCGACGCCGATGGTGGACGTGGCAGCGCTCATCAGGGCCCGGGCCGCAAGCTCGTGCGCCGCGCCACGGTGCACGAGGATGTCGACCTCGAGCCCGCACTGCGTGCCGCCGAGGACACCGCCGTTGCCTTGGGATCGGCCACGGTTGCGATGGTCGATGGCGTGTGGGCATTGGCCTGCCCGATCGCCGAACCAAGCAACGCGGAGGCCCACGGCATGATCGTGCTCGCTCGCCGCGCCAGCGCCTTTGCGGATGAAGAGCGTGACCTGCTCCGCCACCTGTGCGAACAGGCCGGGGTTGCCGCCGGCAACAGCCAGCGCCACGAGACGCTTCACCGCCAGGCCCTCACCGACGAACTCACCGGCCTTGCAAACCATCGCCGTATGCAGGAGCTGCTCGCGCAAGGCGCGGAGCGGTGGGCGACGGCTGGGACGTCCCTCGCGCTCATCCTCTTCGACCTCGACAACTTCAAGAAGGTCAACGACACCCGCGGCCATCAGACCGGTGACCGCGTCCTGCGCGCCGTGTCCGACACGCTCCGCGACTGCTGCCGCACCGGAGACGAGCCGGCCCGATACGGCGGCGAGGAACTCGCGATCGTGGTGCAGGGTGCGAGCTTTGAAGAAGTGCTCGCGCTCGCCGAGCGTGCACGCGCGGCCGTCGCTTCCCTTGAGCTGATCGACATGGAAGGCAAGGACCTGCGTGTGTCCACGTCGATCGGCGTCGCCGAGCTCGGCCCTCAGGTGCCGGATGTCGCGACGCTGATCGCCGAGTCGGATGCCGCGCTGTACCGCGCGAAGCATGCCGGCAAGAACTGCGTGCGGTTCGGTCCGGCGACGTCCGACGAGCCTTCGTCGGTCCTGCTCCACGAGCGGTAGTCGGCCCCGCCCCGGTGGCGCTCGAATACCGTCGGTTCGTAAAAACGTGGAGCACTTCGCCGCGAGGCGTTCTTGGCGCGCTACAGTCTGCGCCCGATGAAGCGCTCCGCACTGTTCCTGCTCGTCTCTGCGGCCACCTCAGCCGGCGTCTCGCTGGCGAGTGCTGAAACGCCTACCCGGGTCGGTGTCGACCAGAAGCAGCAGGTGAGCTTCCGGGTCACCGGCGATTCGCTGCTCGTGACGCTTCGGCCGGTCGACGGGAAGGCCAACCCGCTCGCCAAGCGGCTCTCGGGGAAGGGGGCGTCGATCGCGTGCAGCGGCAAGTCCCCGGAGAACGGCAAGGCGGCCGTCGGGTTCCAAGACTTCACGTGGCCAAAGAAGGCGACGACCTACCAGGGCACGCTGAACGCCGACGTCTCCGACGGTCTCAAGTGGTGCGTGCTGGAAGAGGCCAAGCCGCCGCGCAAGGACCTGGCGATCACGTACAAGCTGCGGGTCCCGAACCCGGCAGCGTCCACCCCGGCGGCTCCCGCCGCCGGCTGACGGACGGACGCCGGCTGACCGGCGGCGCCTGCCAGCCGGCGACAGGAGGACGGGCGACGCACGCTGGCGACGCCCGTCTCCGGTTTAGTCGGCGATCGAGTTCTGGTAGGCCGAGACGGCCAGCGGTGCACACACGATCGTGATCCCGGCGATCCAGAGCAGGACGTAGGCGATCGGGTGGTGCAGCGGCCATGGCGAGTCCGCGAATGGTGCGGCGCCCGGGTTGCCAAACAGTTCGCGCAGTGAGCCGGCGAGCGCGCTGATCGGGTTCCATTCCGCGATCGTGCGCAGCACGCCCGGCAGGGTGTTGGTCGGCACGAACGTCGACGCGACGAACGTCAGCGGGAAGATGGCCACAAACGCCACCCCCTGGACGGCCTCTGGGGTCGCGAGGACGCTGCCCAGCAGGATCCCGATCCAGATCATCGCGAACGTAAACAGGATCATCAGCCCGTACGCCGCGAGCACTTCCGGGACGCTGTTGTGGGTTCTCCACCCGACGATCAGCCCGGCGATCGACATCAGCACGATCGGAAGGAGGCCTTTGAGGAGGTTCGCGAAGGCGTGCCCGGCAAGAACCGAGCCCTTGGCGATCGGAAGGGACCGGAAGCGATCGACCGCGCCGTTCTTTCGGTCGCTCGCAAGGGCCATGGCGACACCGAAGACGCCGAACGCCATCGTCTGCGCGAAGATTCCGCCCATCAGAAACTCGTGGTAGGCGTTGGGATCCGGCGGGCTCCCGTCCGGGTTCGGCACCTGGATCGCGCCGCCGAACACGTATGCAAAGAGCAGCACGAACATGATCGGCTGGATGGTCGCGTCAGCGAGCGCTTCGGGCTGGCGCTTCATGTGTTTGAGCCCGCGCCGAGCGATGACCCACGTGTCGTGGAAGAACCGCGGACCTGCGTCCAGGCCGGGCAGATCGGGGCTGGGGGCGACGCTCATCGTGCGGCCTTCTGGAGCGGTTTGGCAGTGTCTTCGGTGGGTTCCTCGGTCGCGGGCGCGCCCGTGAGGGTGAGGAACACCTCGTCGAGCGTCGGCTGACGCATGCCGAGGTCGTCGACCTCGATGCCGGCGTCGGCCAGGGCCACTGAGACGGCAGCGAGCGCGGCGACGCCGGCGCTCGTCGGGACCGTCGCGGTCCGCGCCTGGACGTCGACCTGCGGCTCGCTGCCGCTGCCACGCTGCAAGATCGCGACGGCGTGGTCGAGCCGCGCCGGGTCACGCACGACGAGCTGGAGCTGGTCGCCGCCGACCTTGCGCTTGAGCTCGCGGGAGTCGCCCTGCGCGATGATGCGGCCGTGATCGATGACGACGATGTCGTCGGCGAGGCGTTCGGCCTCTTCGAGGTACTGCGTGGTCAGCATGAGCGTGGTGCCGCGGCCGACGAGGCCGTCGAGCACCTCCCAGAGCTCGTTGCGGGCGCGCGGGTCCAGGCCGGTCGTCGGCTCGTCGAGGAACAGGACCGGCGGACGAGCGACCAGCGTCGCAGCGAGATCCAGGCGGCGACGCATGCCCCCGGAGTAGTCGGAGGCGAGCCGATCGGCGGAGTCGGTGAGCGAGAAATCGCTCAGGAGCTGATCCGCGCGCTTCTTGGCCGCCTTACGGCCGAGGTGGTGGAGTTCGCCGATCATCACGAGGTTTTCCCGTCCGGTCAGCAGGGCATCGACCGTGGCGTCCTGCGCCGCCAGCCCGAGGCTGCGGCGCACCTTGACTGCGTCGGTCGCGATGTCGAACCCCGCGACGCGTGCCCGACCGCCGTCGGGCTTCGTGAGCGTGGTCAGGATCCGCACCGCGGTGGTTTTCCCCGCGCCGTTGGGGCCGAGCACGGCGGTGACGGTGCCGGCGGGAACCGCGAAGTCGACCCCGTTCAGCGCGGTCTTCGTTCCAAACCGCTTGATCAGGCCGGTGGCCTCGATCGCATTCGTTGAGGGTGCGTTCATCCCCTCACCCTCTCACGCCCCGAATATCATTGCAACCCTTGTAAATTTCGTGTGACAGCACGTTTCGGGTACGCTGGGTTCCATGCGTCCTGGACACCGTTCGCTCGAGCCTGTGACCGAGCCCCTCAGCGAGCCGACGCCCAACCGAAGCGGTTTGCGGGAGCGAAAAAAGGCCGCGATGCGCCTTCGCATCTCTGATTTGGCGACGGGAATGTTCCTTGAGCGAGGGTTCGACGAGGTGACGGTCGCCGAGGTCGCGGAGGCGGCCAACGTGTCGGTGAAGACGGTCTTCAACTACTTCGGCTCGAAGGAGGACCTGCTGTTCGACCGGGAGCCCGAATGGCTCGCGTCGATCGACCAGCTGGCGTCGATGCGAGCCCCGGGTCGCGGGCTGATTCGGGTGCTTCAGGCCGACCTCGCGGTTCGCTGGCCGGCCCTCGAGTTCGGCCGGTGGGACGCGCTCACGCCAGAGACGCTGGATGGTCGACGTCGGTTCTTCCAGCTCATCGCGAACCATTCGGGCTTGCAGGCTCGGCTCCGCCAGATGGGCGAGCGGATTGGCGAACGCATCGCTGCGGTCGTCGCTACCGACTTCGACGAGGGTGACTCGATCGAGGCCTCCACGGCTGGGGCCCTCGTGCATACGGCGTATTCGATGCCCGGGCGGGAGCTGACCCGTCAGTTGCTCCAAGGCGCTCCGGCAGCCGTCATCGTCGAGCGCTCCAAAGCCATCGGATTCCACGCGTTGGGACTGCTTGAGCAGGCGTACACGGGGACCCGGTTGGTCGAGGGCCCTCCCGACTGAGTCCCAGCCCCCGGCGCTCGGCGTTGAACCAAGACCAGTGAAGCTCGGCGTTGAGCCAAGACCAGTGATGCTCGGTGCTGAACCAAGACCAGTGATGCTCGGCCCCGGGCTCATGCGGCGGCCGCAGCGACGCAGTCGGTGCGCTGCTCCCACTCCCCACCAGCTGGCCGTGATCGCTGCTCGACGAGTTCCTCCACCGAACTCTGGCTGCCGAACCCGAGCCCGAGCGCGTGGCCGCCGAGCGCGGCCTGGCCGCCGTGAAGGTGCTCGGTCCGCTTTGTCTTGAAGGTCCGGACGTCGATCGCAGCACCCTCGCGTGCGGCGCGCCCGAGCCCGGCGATCGCGGTCGCACTCCCCGGGTCGGCCTTCCACACCTCGAAGGCCGCCCGTACGCCTGGATCCGCCGGATCCAGACGGGCTCGGATCTCGCGCCGCGTGCCGGCCGTGCCGAGGGCACCGACGACCTCAATGCCGAGCAACGTCGGCCCGGGACCGAAGCGCATCGCGAGCGACCCCCCACTGATCACCTCCCCCTCGTACTTCTGCGCCAGCGGATTCTTGATCGTCAGTGAGTCTCTCGGCGATCGAGCGGGGCCCGGACCATCTTGCGCCCCGCGCGGGGACTTGGTCAAATCGACTCCCGGAGGCCCACCAGCCTTCGACCCTCGCCCTCCAGCTGCGGCACCCCGGCCACCGACGGGCACGGCGATCTCGCTCATGGCCTCGAAAAACGCGCCGGCACGGGCGTCCATCTGGACATATGCCGTGATCTCTTCGGCGTGGGCCGCGATCCGCACCCCGATTTCTCCGTGGTCGCGGTACGTGGCTCCGCCCACGAGCACGGGTCCGAGCCCGAACCGGCTAAGGGCGTCAACGGCCCCGTCGCCCGCCAGCACGTACGAGCTGACCGAAGGATCCGTCTTCGCGAGTCCCGCCAAGTCTGCCGCACCGGCGACGACCGACCGGACGGCCGGCAGCTGCTGTCGCCGCAACCGCTCGACAAGCGCCCTCGCCTCCTGCGGAGTGGCGGCCTCGTACGTGCGGCCGGCTCGCTGACCGAGGACCAACATCGCCTCCCCACTGAGCGACGATGCCCCATACCCTCGCTCGGCCGCAATCCCGACGCCGCTCTGCGTTCCCTCCATCAGCGACATCACGTAGGTGCCATCGCTGCGACGTTCGATCGCGAGCACGGTGTCGTGGCCGAGGCGCAGGTAGGACACGGCGAAGCGCTGCACCTTCGTCTTGACGGTTCGCAGGGTCGGACAGGGCTCTCGCTCCGCGGACGTGCACGACTGGCCCGAGACCACGCACAACGCATGCTCAAACCCGCCCCGCACGCTGTTGCGAAAGGCGGGGCTGGCACCAGCCGTGACGGCGGTCGCGATGACCAAGAACGCGGCGATCAGCGCCACCAGACCGACGTGCTCGACCGAGGCCTGGCCGTCGTCGCTGCGCAAGGGAGAGTCCATGCCCCGGACCCTGCCGAGGAAACACCCACAGATCTGCGTCGATTTGCTCCAACTTCACGGCGCGTACCCGTCGGACCTTCAGCTCATCGAGGCTTGGCGAAACCACGCGTTGGTGCGCAGGTCGCGAAAGAGCACGAGGTTCTGCCCGCTGCGCGTGACGACCTCCCAGTAGCGCCGACGCACCGGCGCTGGAGCCCACCAGCGATCTTCCACCAGCCAGCTCTCGCGCACGGCCTCCACGACGGCGCCATCGACCATCCGCGGATACCCGCTGCGCTCAGCCTCCACTCGCGCCGGCACCGGGGTGCCGAGCCGTCTGGGCGCCGTGCGACTCATGGCTCACGCGGCGCGAGGGCCATCCTGCGCTCGGGCAGGCGCGACGCGGGATCGACCTCAACGACGCGCAGCAGCGCATCTTCGCCCGATCCCGCGCTCACCTGACGCAGCCCCTCCCGAAGCCGCGCCCTCCTGCGCTCCTCATCGTCCTCCAAGAGCGGAAGCGCCTGCGAAGGCGGCCCGCCGAAGGAGTCCGCCAACACGCCCAGCGACTGCGCTGGCGCGCTGAGCTGCGCAAGATGTGGGGCGAGGGCAAGATGGAGCCGCTCACGATCGGCCGTGGCCTCGCGCAGCACGACACGCGTCCGCCAGGTCCCGCCCTCGACGAGCACCGCCTCGAGCACCATCGTCCGCAGGGTGCGGCCCTGCCGCTCCGGTCGCGCCAGCAGGCGGTCGAGCAGCATCCCCAGGACCCGATCCAGCAGCTCGCCCGACAGCGACTCGGGCAGATCGAAGCGCTCGACCAGATCGCTGCCCGCAACGCGCGGCACGACCCGTGCGTCCAGCCCGCTTGCCAAATCGTGAGCCAAGATTCCGCTCGCGCCGAATCGCTCCCCCAGCGGCCCCCGCCCGATCCGTACGAGATCGCCAAGCGTCAAGAGCCCGAAGCGCCGCAACGGCACCGGCAGCCGCGCGGTCCGCTCGCGGCACGCCAACAACTCGACCGGCAGCGGCGACAGCTCGCTCGCTCCGAGCACCTGGCTCGCGCGCCGTGGACCGGCCCGGCGAGCGGCAGCCTGCGCACAGAACCGCACGGGCCCGAGCCCGATGCGGAGCCCCGGCCACCCCACCGCGCGGCGCACCGCCGCAATGACGCCGTCGAGCCCGCGATACATCCGCCGCAGCCCAGCCACATCGAAACACGCCTCTCCCGGGGCGAGCGGCTCCGGCGCCGCGCCGATGCCCTCGAGCGCAACCAGCAGTGCCTCCCAGCTTCGGTCGACCGCGACGGGATCAGGCGGTACGAGTACGAGCTGCGGACTGCGCGCGAGGGCTTCGGCGAGTGAGATGCCAGGCTGGACGCCCTGTGCCTCGGCGGCGGGCGAGCACGCCCCCACCCGGTCGGGACCACCGGGCTCGGGGGCAAGCGCGACCGGAGCTCGCAACAGCGTGCGGCGGTCCCCCACTGCAACGACGAGTTCTAGCCTCGACATCAGAACGTCCATCACCATGACCGAACATACGTTCGCATCCTCGGCGGCGGAATGCAAGACGACGTGCAAAGCGCCTACACGACCGAGCAAACACTGTGCCCGCACCCCCAAGCACTACCTCCAGCGGCGTCCCGTGAGTGGCTCGCGCGAGGGCACCCTTGGCCACTGCTGCACTCCGCGCGACTCACCAAGCACGTCAAGCAGCCTGGTCGCGAGCAGCACGTGAACCTTGCGTTCCGAGGCGACCGAGAACCCCCTGCCAGCGCCGAGCGCCTCCACCGGGCCGCCCGGTCGCGACTGGTCTTCAGACCCACCATCGCCCACGGGACGCCGCGTGATCAGGAACGAACCCAGGAGCACGAGCGCGAACCCGACCACGGTCCAGGCGGTGACCTGCTCGCCCAAGAACACGACCCCGGCGACAATCGCGACCGCCGGGTTGAGATACGTGATGGCGGTCGCCCGAACGGGGCCGATCAACCCGATGAGCGCGAACAACATCACGAACGCACCAGCCGTGCAGACCACCGCGAGCACGACCACGGACGCGATCACTTTGCTCGACGGCACCACCTCCGGCAGCCCCGGGCCAAGCAGCACGACGGGCACGTAAATCACCGCGACGATCGAGAGCGACAGGGCGATGACCCCGATGCCCGATTCGTCTCTCAGGTACCGCGCCAGGAGAAAGGGCCCGACGGCATAGCCGACGACGACGACCAGGAGCTGCAGCACCGCACCCTGGTCGGAGGCGTCGACATCGAAGCCCACCAGCGCCGCCACCCCGGCGAGCCCGGCGACCAGCCCGAGCCACCCCTTGGCCCCGAGCCGCTCGGCGGTTCCGGTCGCAAACGCGAGCGCCACACCGGCCAGCGGCACGGCCGCGATGAGCAGCCCGGTCGTCGAACTCGGCAGATGCTGCTCGGCGCGGTTGAGCAGCACCCACGGGATCGCGACCTCGATGACGGCGTAGGCCAGCAACACCCGCCAGCGATGCAACAGCGGTCGAATCGCCCCGCGCGCCGCCGCAATCGGGAGCAGGAGCGCCGCCGCGAGCGCAGTGCGAGCGAGCACCAGCATCTCCGGCGAAAGCTCCTCAACCGACACCTTGATCAGCAGATACGGGATGCCCCAAGCGAAGCCGAGGGCGACGAAGAGCAGTCCGGCGCGGCGATCCATACACCGAGTCTGACCCTTCTTCGCGATCACCCGAGCGGGCGCCCAGGCTTCACCGCCCGCACTCACCGTGCTCGAGGCCCTCATTCACGTTGCCGCAGATCGCCCCGACGCCGCCTGAGCGCCGGGTCAGATCGGGAGCGCGACCACGGCCGAGATCGCGCGGTGGTCGCTGCCCGTGAGGTGGTGCACGTCGTAGGCGACCACTTTGGCGCTGGGCGGCACGAGGATGTGGTCGATGGTGAGGCGGAAGAGGCCGTGCCTCGACCAGGTCGAGCGCAGGCCGGCGCCGAGTTCGGCGGCCACATCGCGCCACCCCTTCGCCAGGACGGCGCGGAACTCCGGGTGATCGTGGGTGGCGTTGAAGTCGCCGGCGACGATGCCCGTCGCAAACGCGCCGGTGGCTTCCGGGACCTGCGCCATTGCCTGGATCCACTGCTGGGTCCGGAACCGGCCGACGGGCGGGATCGGGTGAACGCTGATCACCGGAAGCTCGACGCCGCTCGGCAGCGTCACGATCGCAGCGACGAACTCGCTCGACAGCTCCGCGCACGTCGGCTCCAGGGGATGAACCGACGCGAGGCCGGCGTCGGCCAGGCGTCCGCCCGCGGCCAGGACACGGTGCGGCAAGAGTTCAAAGAGGCCAGCCGCTTCAAGCTTGCGAATGAAGACGCGATTTTGCTCCTGGAGGGCAAGCACGTCGGGCCGAACCGCGCGGACGAGGGCGACCAGCACCTGCGGGTCGGCGCGGCCCTCGTAGCAATTGGCCGACAGGATGGTGAGTCGCTGCCCGCCGCTGGCCGAGGCGACCGGCTGAGGACGCGCCCGTGCGCGAGGCGCGACGACTGCAGCGAGCGCCGCCGCGGATGCCGCGAGTACCGCCGCAGCCCGGCGATGCCCGTGGAGTGCACCGACGGTCGACAGCACGCCGCCGCCGGCCGCAAGTAGCGGCGTGAAGGCGACCGCCTCGGAAGACCAACGGACCGTACGGCCGCTGAGTCGCAAGGCCGCGAACGCCGGAAGCCCGACGGTGCCTGCGGCGGTCGCCAGTGCTGCTGCTCGCTCGATCAACACGCGTGCCATGGCGGCGGACCCTAGACCAGAGACTGCCTGCTCGGCTCCGCTATCGCCCGTACTGCGAGCACCCGCAGGAGAACTGGCTGGGGCCCCTTGCGGGGCCCCAGCGGTAGCGCGCCTGTAAGCCGGATTCTGTCGTGAACAGTCATCCATCTCTGCGACCTACCTGAACCTCGACGGGCCGCCTACAAACGGTTCGGCTCGGTCTTGCATCGAGTGGGGTTTACCTGGCCGCCGCGTCACCGCGACGCCGGTGCGCTCTTACCGCACCTTTTCAACCTTGCCTGTGCTCCGAGAAGCCATCGGCGGTGTATTTCTGTGGCACTTTCCCGCGGGTTTCCCCGGGTCACCTTCGCGACCACCCTGCCCTGCGATGTCCGGACTTTCCTC
This sequence comes from Solirubrobacteraceae bacterium, assembly GCA_032119595.1. Classification (GTDB taxonomy): domain Bacteria; phylum Actinomycetota; class Thermoleophilia; order Solirubrobacterales; family Solirubrobacteraceae; genus JAGIBJ01. Next base: position 280,301 of record JAUMBQ010000007.1, read on the forward strand.
GAGGCACCGAAGTGCCACGCGACTGCCCAGCGCGCCGACGGAGGGTAGCGCGTCGCGGCAGGCCGCCCTGTCGCGCATCGCCCCGACGAGCCCACGAGTGGCTACGCGCCACCTACGGCGAAAGCGTGCATCCGTCGATTCGGTCGACCGTCTCCCTTGATGCACCTACCATTGAAGGAACCACGCCATGACCTCCACCTCCATCACCCGCGCGCTGCACCTCGCCGAGGCGGCCCGTGCCGCTCAGGCTTCCGCCACCGACGGCTGTGACTGCGGCTCCTCCTGCAGCTGCCCCAGCTGCGGCTGTGGCTGCGGCGGCGGCGACTGACCGACGGACCAGAAGCGACAAGCGTGACGCCCATGCAGCACACGACCATCACCGAAGCTCCGTCCGTGGACTGGGCGGCCCTCGACCAGACCGTGCGTCGCTGGCTCGCGCGCCGGACGCCGGCCGGAATGGTTGAGGACCTCGCGCAGGAGACGCTGCTGCGCGTACACCGCACGCTGCCTGCCGACATCCGCAGCCCGGAGGCATGGGCGCTGCGCACGGCCCACTCCACGCTCGTCGATCACCTCCGTTCGGTTGCCCGCCGGACCGACGCCGCGACGGACCCTGAGGTGCTCGCGGCCCTGGCACCGCTGCCACCGGAAGACGCCTCCGACCGGCCCGATGCGGGACTTGACGCGTCCGCCGACCGCGCCCTGGATGTCGCCATCGCCAAATGCCTTGGCAAGAGCGTCAATGCGCTGCCGCCCGAGCAGCGCGAAGCAATCGCGCTCACGAGTGCCGGTGCCCTGACCCAGGCCGAGGCCGCCGCCCAGGCGGGCGTCTCAGTGCCCGGCATGAAGTCGCGCGTGCAGCGCGGGCGCGACGCCGTGCGCAAGAACGCCGAGGCGTGCTGCACGTTCGAACTCGACGCACGCGGCCGGCCGATCGGGATGCAGGCCAAGGAGGGCGGCCGCTGCACTTGCGGCTGCGCCGACTGAGCCTCGTCGCGACCAGCATTCCGTCCGACAACGTCTCGCCCACGCGGACTCGCCGCCGTGGGTAGGCTCCGCCTATCGCCGGATCAGGGGCAGCAGAGAACGCGCGGGAGGCCCGCCACCTCGCGCGCATGGTCGAGAACGGCAAGCAGATCGCGGCCGCGCTCAGACACCTCGACAGCTACGGCTCCGATCCGAGTTCCCGCAAGCTCGCCGAGGCAATGGCGTTCTTTCTCGTCGACCGCGCCGAGGCCAAACACGCCGGATGGCGCGTCGTCCGCCAGGTGATCGTCGACTCCGCCGCCGACGCGCCATGGGAGAAGTGCGCGCGCCGCGCCGTGCCGATCATCGCCGACGACCTCATGCGCATGTCTGACGAGGGCGGCCGCACCCCGCTCCACCGTGCCCAGCACGTCGCCGCACGTCGCCGAGCCGAGGCCATCGCGCCGTATGTCGATGCGCCCCTCGTGCTCAAGGACCTCAAGCTCGAATCGCCAAAATGGCTCTCTGACGAGCAGTGGACCGAGGGCCTGATGGACGCCGTGAAAGCCCGTTCGCGCGAGGGCGTCGCCCGCGCCCTGCAGGAGTCACTCGGGGTGCGCTCCACCGCCGAGGACTGGCGCGACGAGCACTAAGTCCGTGCGGGCCGCAGTCGCCCGAACCCGCTTTCGTTCCGTACCGCTGGCCGCTCGTCAGCTCTTCTTCTTGAGGTTCGTCGCGCCTTTGTCCATCGTCACGATGACCTCGCCGCTCTTCTCCAGCGTCACGATCGGTCGTTTCTCAGACATCCGCCGCGAGTAGTACTCGAGCGGTTCGATCGCGACGCCCTCGTCCAGGTTCTTGATGATGCCGGGCACGCACGTGAACACCCACGAGCTCTTGTGCCCGTTCTCGGCCGGCACGGTGACCTTCGTCCCCGCACCGTTGTCGATCTCGAGCGACACCTTGTACTTCTGGAACGACCCGGTGCCATTGCTGATCGCCGAGTAGGCGACCGGAACGACCGCCAGAACCTCCGGGGTGAGGCGAATCTCGATGATCTCCTGGAGCGGCCCAGCGGCGGCCTTGGCACCGCGGCCCGCTTTGATGTCGCCGAGGTGTTTGACGCCCGCGTGCTCCATCCGCACCGGCGTATCAACGGCTGGGAACGCGGCCACGTCGACAGCGGTGCCGTCGCGCATCAGCACGAGGGCGTAGACGTCGTAGTCCGTTCCCGAATCCCACGACACGCGCGCGGTGATGAGCGGCGTCTTGGTCATGAGGACCGCCCCCTCGCCCTTGCGCAGGCTGAGCTTGCCTTCCGCTTTGCGCATGTTGAGGCCGCCAGCTGCGGGGCTTGGCGCTGCCTGGGCTGCCGATGCAGCGGGGCTCGGTGCTGGCTGGGCTGCCGATGCAGCGGGGGCTGGGGCCTGAACCGGCGTTGGGGCCTGAACCTGTGCTGGGGCCTGAACCGGCGCAGAGGCTTGGGCTGAGGCGGACGCCGCCGGGGGCGCCGGGGTGTCCGTCACGTCGACGCCGTGGACTGACAGGAGTTTGGCGAGGCCATCCGCGTAGCCGTCGCCCAGCGCGCGGACCTTCCAGGCACCGCCTCGGCGGTAGAGCTCGACGAGCTGGAGCGTCGCCACCTTGGGGAGGTCGCTGAACGACGCCGTGGCGACGGGCGCGCCGTCGGCGTTCACGTGGGTCGTCAAGGTCGCGCACGGGGTCACGTCGGGTGTGCCATCGGCCTGGGCGACGATCAGCACGCGTTCGACACCAGGAGGGAGCGAGCCGACCGAAATACTGACCGTGTCGCTGGCGAGATCGAGCGACACGGCGCCGCCCGCACTCATCGGCTGACTGAACAGCACGACGCCGTTGTCGCCGTCGGCCCGACCATGCTCGTCGAGCAGCAACGCGATGAGGTCGGCGTGGCCGGTCGCTGCCTGCAGCCGGACGGAGACGGATGCGGCGTTCGGGAGCGGCGCGTTGGCACCGGGCGTGAGAGCGAGAGACATCGCGCGAAGCCTATGTCGCGACCGCTGGCAGCGAGCCAGGCCCGGCCTCAGCCGGTTTGGAGGGCCGACTGCAACAAGCAGCCTCCGTTCGGCGACCGGTTAGAAGCTGCGCAGCAGACCGACGACGACGCCGGCGATCTGCACTTCGCCGCGCACAATGATCGGGTCGAGCGCGTCGTTCTCGGGCTGGAGCCGAATGTGGTCGGCTTCCTTGAAGAACCGTTTGACGGTCGCCTCGTCGTCGTCGATCAGCGCGACGACGATCTCGCCATCGCGGGCGGTCGGCTGCTGGTGCACGACGATCAGGTCGCCATCGAAGATGCCGGCGTTGATCATCGAGTCGCCTTTGACCCGCAGGAGGAACTCGCCTCGCTGCCCGCCGGCGGCCGATGGCACGGCGACAACCTCTTCGACCTCTTCGCTCGCCAGCGACGGCGGGCCGGCCGGCACGCGGCCGACGAGCGGCAGCATCGAGGCGCCATCGAACTCCTGCGGCTCCACGGGCTCAGCACTGAGCAGCTCCATCGCGCGCGGCTTGCTCGGGTCGCGGCGCAGCAGACCCATCTTCTCCAGCCGGGCGAGGTGCGCGTGGACGGTCGACGACGAGGAGAGCCCGACGGTCTTGCCGATATCGCGAACCGCTGGTGGGTACCCAAAGGTCGAGATGTGATCGCGAATGCACGCGAGGATCGCGCGCTGACGATCGGTCAGCTCATCGAGGAGGACTTCGTCACCAGGGAACATGCGTTCGGAGCGTACCTCGCGTCCCGGCGGAAAGCGCAGCAGTTCCTGCAAGCCGTCCACCCGACCCCCTTGCGACAACGCACGCTGGTCGCGTCCTCTCTATAGTCCTGCGTCGATTCCCTGCGCCGATGGCGGAATTGGTAGACGCGCCAGGTTGAGGGCCTGGTGGGAGATAATCCCGTGGAGGTTCGAGTCCTCTTCGGCGCACTCGATCAAACGAAGAGCCCCCGATGGAGCAGTCCATCGGGGGCTCTTTGCGTTGGCGGGCAGCCGGTCGAATCGACGCCACGCCGGACACGTCGGACACTCCGGTCGCGCCTGCGCCCATCACCACGCCCGTTCGAACAAACCGCTCATAGGCGTCCATTTTCCGGTCTAACGGGTGTCGCGCTGGCGTTCTCGTTGGACCGAAATCCCGTGTTTGACAGGCGCTGGATCAACCCTAGGATGGCGTTGCCTTCACCGCTTGCTCGGTGAGGCATGGCCCGGAAAGCAGGTATTCCGGCCACGTTTGACACCGCCGTAGTGAGCACCCTTTCCACACCGGTCACGACGGCCGGCACTCCGCTCACCGGCGTCGCGTCCGCAGGAGCCTGAGATGGCGAAACTCCGGGTGCTGTCGTGGAATATCCGCACGTTTGGGTCGCCGGCACCGAACGCCGAGGACCTGCGGCGCATGGCGGTGATCATCGTGAACAGCCAAGCCGATCTCGTCTGCATTCAGGAGGTGCAGATCGGCAACGGTGTCGTTGGCACCGTCGGCGCGCCGATCTCCCAGGCCTCGCGGGACGCCGTCGAGGACCTCCTCACCGCGGTCTCCGACCTCGACCCCAAGGGCAACTGGTGGAGCGACTGCTCGGGCGTTGACTCCGGCATCAGCGACCACATGCGCGACGCCTACGCCTTCCTCTGGAAGGAGACGCCCTCGGCGTCGACGCTGTCCCACGCCGAGGCTCCCGACGGCATCGAGGAACTCAGCGAACCGGTGATTCTGCGGCAGCTGAACAAGGATGCCTTTCCCGGTCGGCGCCCCGGGATGTTCACGGTGAACGTGAAAACCGGCGACAAGGTCACGCCCGTCAACGTGATCTCCTACCACGCCCCCACGCCGTGCAACAAGTTCTCCAAGGGCAGCGGCTCGGGCTACGGCATCAACGCCCTCGCCACGCTCCCCGAGATCGGCGGCGGCGTGCAGTGCGTGGACAACCGCAACTGGGTCTACAAGGAGTCGATCACCCCGTTGCCGCAGATCGACACGATCGTCCTCGGCGACTTCAACTTCACGATGGACGACAAGTGGGCGGCGTTCACCTACAAGAACCTGCTGGAGAACTACCAGGCGTGCGTGAGTTCGCCGGGCGACGTGATCCTCACGACGTACGCGCCGAGCAGCACCCAGGCGCTGCGCCGGATCAGCGCCTACGACAACATCTTCGCGCTGCGCAAACACAAGACGTTCACGCCCGCGCTGACCTTCACCCAGCGGGGCTGCATCGACTTCATCTTCGAGGAGTCCAAGATCCTCGGCGAAGCGATCGGCTTCCTGACCTCCGGAACCGAGGCCGCCTGGTACGTGATCCACCAGGACCAGTACAAGAAGCAGTACGCGGCGCGGGGCCTCAGCGACCACCTCCCGGTGTGGGCGGAATTCACGATCGGCGCCGTCGACGCGACCGCCAGCCACATCCTCCCGACCAGCGGCGTCGACAACAACTGCCTGCTCCACGCCATCTTTGGCGTCGTGGTGAACGGGATGTACGTGGACGCGGCGGCGGGCGACCACCGCAAATGGCTCGTCGCCCAGCTCAAGGTCTTCGGCGTGAGCCAAGCCTTCCCGACCGGCGGCAATCTCACCCCGGTGCGCAACGCGATCTTGTCGTCGATGGTCAACGAGTTCGACGCAGACCCGAACGCCACGCAAGGACTCCAGCTGCTGCTGGCAAATGCGACCAACCCGTTCACCGTCGTCGGGTTTGCGGAGCTCTTCGCGCGCTACATCGCGTCGATCGGCCACGGCCGGATGCTCTACGTGCACGAGGCCGAACTCTTCGCGTGCTTGCAGAACATCACCGTGACCCTGCACTACGTCAATCGCGGCCAGTACTTCACGCAGACCTTCAACGCCGGTCGGCCGGGTCCGATCGACATCTACCACCAGGCCCTGCATTTCTCCCGGTGGGCGCCATGAGCACCATGACCGTCTCGCAGCTCGTCACCGCCCTCCAGGACGCCATCGGCAGCAGCCACCGTCTGGCCTTCACCGGAGATCTCGTCGGTTCGCCGGATCTCGATCCGCTGCTCACGACGTACTTCGCGGGAGGGACCGTCAACGTGGACGGCGCCAGCGCGACCGCGAGCGAGAACGGCGCCAGCGCGGTCGTGTCGGGCACCGTCACATTCGGCAAGGCCGCCTGCGGCGTCGGGCTCGTGCTCACCCCGGGCGCAACCGATGTTGCGCTCGTTCTCACGCTCACGCCGCCGACCGGCTGGACCTTGCCGCAAGTGTTCCCGGGCGTCCTCGATCCGACGATGACCGCGCTCGTCTTCGCCTCCGGCGGGCTCGTGATCTGCTCGGTTCCGTATACCGAGCCGAGCCAGGGCCTCACGCTCCAGCCCGGGCTCACGCTGATCGGCACGCTCGATCTGGCGACGAGCTATCCGTACCTCGTGCCCGTCGTCGGCGCCGCGCCGCTCGCGATTCACGGCGTCGTGACGGACCCCGTCGTCCCGCTGGTCGTCCTGCAGACCACGCCGGTGCCGGCGAAGCTCGGTGGCGTCCCGCTGGCCGAGGTCGCGCTGGTGTTCACGCTCGGCGACCTCGCGAAAGCCGGCGACCCGCCGATCTCGACCGCCAGCGCCGAGCTTCAGGCCACGATCTCCCTCGGCCAAGGCGTCGGCGGCGTCGTGACGGTCGACCTGCCGACCTCCACGCAGACCCTCGCGGTCGACATCGCGTTCGTCGACGTGAACCTCGGCGACCTCGCGCTGCTGGAGCCCTTCATCGGCGACGCCGACCCCGTCGCGAGCCTGCCCAGCGAGGTCAGGACGGCCCTGACCAAGGCCGCCTCGCAGTTCGAGCTCACCTCGCTCGGACTCACCTTCGATCTGCAGACCCTGAAGTTCCTTTCCGTCGACATCGTCGTGACGATCAATCTCAGGGGCTTCGGGCCGTTCCAGGCGATCCCGCTCCTCACCATCGACGACCTCGTGATCGAGTGGTCCGTCGACCTGACCGCCACACCGGCGGCAACGACGTTCTCCGCGACGGCCGACATCGAGATGGCGTCGACGCCACCGTGCCCCGTGTCGCTCGGCTTCCAGTCGCAGCCGGGTGGCGACTACCTGATCTTCGTCCGTGAGAACACGACCGCCGTGCTTAAGCTCGCGGACCTCGTGGAGGTCTTCCTCCCCGGCCTCAAACTGCCCGAACTCGACGTGACCGGGCTGGCGATCACCCTTGCGCCGCGCGACGAGCTGTACACCTTCGCCGCCAAGATCGATGGCTCGTGGACCGTGCTGGAGAGCATCGGCATCGAGATGGCGACCGTCACGGTGCAGGCGCTCTATTCGGGCAACGAGGCGCCACCGCTGTCGGGCTCGATCACGGGCACCATCGAGTTCGAGGTCCACGAGGGCGCCAGCGCTGCCGCCGCCTTGATCGCGGCCTCAGATGACCCGGGCGTGGTGCCACCGCCCGGCGTCTTCGACGTGATCCTCTCGGCCACGCGGCCGGAAGGCGTCGACGGTTGGCTGCTGCTCGGCCAGACGGGCCCGGACCAGGTCGTGCCGGTCGGCGACCTCATCGCCGCGCTGGTCCGCAAGTTCAAGGTGCCGTCGACGGTGCCGGCGTCGCTGGCCAGCCTCACGATCGAGAACCTCGGCGTGCAGTTCGACACCGTGAAGGAGAACTTCACGTTCGGCTTCCAGATCGACCTGGAGATCGACGGCGAGCCCGTCGAGATCGTGGTGGACGTGTCGGTCACGAAAACCGGCGCGACCTACGACACGTCGTTCGGCGGCACCGTGATCGTCGGCAGTCTTGAGTTCGACCTGCACTTCGACGAGACGAGCACGACGACCTCGATCGTCGCCGTCTACACGCACAAGCCCGGCGATCCTGAGCACATCGCGCTGCGCGACCTCGTGAAGGAGATCTCGCCGACGGCCGCCGCCGACGTGCCCGCCGATATCGAGATCCAACTCGACGGCGTGAAGCTCGTGTTCGTGAAGTCGGGCGACGTGACGGAGTTCGCGTTCGGACTCGATCTCTCGCTGTCGTTTGGTCTGCAGGACCTGCCACTCGTGGGGCATCTGCTCCCCGCGGAATCGGTGAGCATCGAGCATCTCCAGGTGCTCTACAGCACGGCGAAACTGACACCCGGCGACGCGGTCAAGATCAACGCGCTGCTGCCATCGACCGTTGCGCCGCTGCCGGTTGCAGGGCTGTCGCCCGGGCCCGCCGTCACGGCGACCGTCGCGCTCGGAAGCGTGTCGACGCCGATCGCGTTCGGCGTGCCGACCGCGGCCGCCGCCGCGCCGAAGGCGTTGTCGGCATCGACGTCGGCATCCGTTTCGGCATCGTCATCCGCTTCGCTGCCACCGACCGCAGGCGCACGCGAGTTCCTGCCGGCCCAGGGCAAGGCCGAAGTGCTCCCGGCTGCCGCCAGCGCGTCGCCTCCGACCTCCGCCCCGACCGCCCATTGGTTCGACATCCAGAAGACCATCGGGCCGGTGTCGATCGGCCGGATCGGCGTGCAGTACCAAGACAGCACGCTCTTCTTCCTGCTCGACGCGTCGATGAGTCTCGCGGCGCTCACGGTCGGGCTCGACGGCGTCGGGCTCGGTTCGCCGCTCACGGAGTTCAAGCCGAAGGGCCACCTGGACGGGCTTTCGATCTCGTTCACCGACGGGCCGGTGTCGATCAACGGCGGGTTCCTCGTCGCCCCGGACCCTCCGGCCGGCGTGACCGACGAGTACATGGGCGAGCTCACGATCGCGATCGAGCCGTACCTCATCAGTGGCGTCGGGGCGTACGCGAAGGTCAACGGCGCGAACTCGTTCTTCGTATTCGCGGAGGTCGACGGGGAGTTCGGAGGTCCGCCCGCGTTCTTCGTGACGGGCTTCATGGGCGGCGTGGGCTACAACTGGTCCCTCGCGCTACCAGCGCCCGATCAGGTCTACACGTTCCCGTTCATCGCGGGTCTCGGCAACCCGACGTTCTTCGGCAATGCCAGTCCGACGCCGATCCAGGTCCTCAGCGCGCTGGCCGGTGGCGAAGGCAAGCCGGCCTGGGTCACGCCGTCGGAGGGTGAGAACTGGCTCGCTGCGGGCATCCAGTTCCGCTCGTTCGAGCTCGTCGTCGGCCGGCTCCTCGCGGTGGCCGAGTTCGGCAAGGAGTTCGAGATCGCGCTGCTCGGGCTCGCGACCCTGGCCCTGCCGCAAGGCTCCGCGGCCGACGCGTACGCGTACGTGGAACTCCAGCTCGAGATCGTGCTGAAGCCCGACGACGGCGTGTTCTTCGCGATCGCGTCGCTCACCCCGAACTCGTTCCTGCTCACCAAGGAATGCCACCTCACCGGCGGCTTTGCCTTCTGCCTGTGGTTCGGGTCCAATCCCCACGCCGGCGACTTCGTCCTCACGATCGGCGGCTACCACCCCGCGTTCAAGCCACCGGATTGGTATCCGGCGGTGCCGCGCCTCGGACTGAACTGGGCCGTCGACACCGAGGTCTCGATCAAGGGCGGTGTGTACTTCGCAATCACGCCAACCGCCGCTATGGCCGGCGGCAGCCTCGAGGTGCTCTTCCAGGCGGGGAACCTCAAAGCGTGGCTCACGGCCTACACCGACGTGATGATCCGCTGGCGGCCGTTCTATCTCACGGCCGACGCGGGCATCAGCGTGGGCGTGTCCTACAAGCTCGACCTGCTGTTCACGACGGTGACGCTGTCGGTCGAGCTGGGCGCCTCGATCAACCTGTGGGGCCCGCCGACCGGCGGGATCGTGCACGTCGACTGGTACATCATCTCGTTCAGCATCGGCTTCGGTGCCGGCGAGAAATCCGCCGCCGACCTGACCCTCGGCTGGACCGGCTTCCAGGCGCTCCTGCCGAGTACGACCAAGGCGGCTTCGCCCGTGGCGGGCGCCCTCGGCTCGGCCGGCTCGGCGGCCGGCACCACCTCAACGCCGGCTGTCCTCGGCCTCACGATCTCGGGCGGCCTGCTGACCACCGACAGCTCCACGGGCGACTGGATCGTGCGGGCCGACGAGCTCGTGCTCACGTCCACCAGCGCGGTCCCGATCACGGCGGTCACCTTTGGGTCCGCCGCGCTCGCGATGCCGGACCATGCTCCCGCGACGATCGACATCCGGCCGATGGGCGAGAGCGGCGTGACCTCCACGCACGCGATCACGCTCACGCCGGCAGGCGAGAGCCCGGCGTCGCTGAGCGGGTGGCCCACGCCTACGATCCAGACCGCCGCCCTGCCTGAGGCGCTCTGGGGCGCGCCCATCCCGAACTCGGCGAGCCCGGCTCCAGCCGCGAAGCTCGTCGACGGGCTGCCGACCGGCCTCGTGTTTTCGCCGCCGCCGGCCACCGCCGGCAGCGCGATCGGCCCCGTCGACCCGGACAGCCTCGTGACGCCGCTCGCAGGCGGCGTCTACCCACTGGCACCGGCCAGCCAGGCCGACCCGATGCCCGAGCCGGTCGCCGATACCGGCACGATCCTGGCGATCGCGGCCGACGTCGCTTCCGCCGCGTCGATCGCGGTGCAGGCCAGCCTCGTCGCGGCCCTCGCCGACGTTGGCGCCGCTCCGCCCACCAGCGCGCCGCTCACGCAGCTCGGCCAGCAAGCCGGCTCGCTCTTCGCCCAACCGCCGATGCGGACCGCCTGACATGCCCGATCCGACCGTCATCTCCACCACGACGACCACCACCGACGACATCCCGGACGGCCTGATCCGCTTCGTGGAGCACTACCTCCCTGGTCTCGACGACGGCAAATACACGCTGCAGGCGTCGCAGGACGTGACGGCCAAAGGCTCGACGATCGCGCCGGTGAGCCGCAACTTTGTGGTGTCCGGCCCTCGGTTCGCGCTCGATCCCGCCGACATTCACGCGCAGTACCCGCCCGCGGGTGCGAGCAGCCACTTCGCCGAAGCGCTCCCGCACGTCGTGTTCACCAAGCGCCTCCTGCCGTGGGAGCGTCTGCTGCCGACGGGCAGCGTGTCGATCCCGGCCGACCAGACCACGCCGTGGCTGGCGCTCCTCACGTTCCAGCCCGGCGAGCTGCTCGTGCCGGAAGGCACCGATCCCACGAAGGCCGCGATCGCCGGGTACGCCGCGACGATGACCGTCGCGGAACTCCTGGCGCAAGGCTCGTCCACCGTGCGGGTACCGCACGTGACACCCGACACCGCCGACGAGGCCGCCCTCAGCTGCCAGGTGATCTCGATCTCGAACGCGACGTTCGCCGCGCTCGTGCCGACCCGCCGCGAACTCCCGTTCCTCGCGCACGGCCGAGAGGTCGACGTCGCCGGGAAGGTCCTGCTCGACATGCCGCACGACGGCGAGTTCTCGGTCGCCGTCGCCAACCGGTTCCCGCTGCCCGGAACGCCGACCGTCGGCGCACCATGCGTCGCGCACCTGGTGTCGCTGGAAGGCTTCGGCGACTTGCTCAATGGCACGGCTCCCGAGCAGCCCCCGCAGGCCACGGTCAAGCTCGTATCGCTCGTGAGCTGGACATTCTCGTGCCTCCAAGAGAGGTCGCAGAGCTTCAGCGGCCTGGCCGAGAATCTTGCCTCCAAGGGCGGCGTGCCGCGGCCGGCCGCGTCGCTGATGCTCAGCCTCGAGCCGCCGCTCACGCCGGAACCGCCCGCGCCGAGCCCGAGCGACACTCCGGCGGTCGCGGTGCAGAAGCGCTTGACCGACGGCTACGTCGCGCTCGGCTACCACGCACGCACGGGCGAGGACGGCTTTGCCTGGTACCGCGGGCCGCTCACGCCGAGCGTCACGAGCCCGACCTTCCCTGCCGGGTCGTTCAAGACGTCTGATGCCGCGATGATCTTCGACCCCGGGTCCGGCGTGTTCGACCACAGCCTGGCCGCCGCCTGGCAATGCGGGCGCAGCCTCGGCCTGGCCGACCAGGGATTCGCCGAAGCGCTCTTCCGCGTGCGGGCCGCCGCCCGCGCCCAGGTACACCAGATGACCGTCGGTGGCGCCGACCAGCCCGGCGGCCTCGGCGACGCCCACGAGGCGCTCGCGTCGCTCTTTGCCGCAGGCGTGCTCGATCAGATCGGCGCAGCGTCAACGGGCCAGGTGCTCCCGCGAATCCGTCGCTCGGCATCGGATCCCAATGCGCTTCGCGCACCGAGCGACCCGCTCTCAGCGGGGAGCGCCGGCGAGATGCCCTCGCCGGTGCAGCGGCTGCAGACGCTCCTAGGCCAGCCCGAGACCAGCGCCGCGCTCACGGACGCGCTGGCCGATAACGCCGACGCGGCCGCCGTCGCCGCCTGGCTCGGGCAGCTGCTCTTGCTCGAGGGCATCCCCTTCGACCACCTCGTGCCCGACGCGCGAATGCTCCCCGCCGAGTCACTGCGGTTCTTCTACGTCGACCAGGGCTGGCTCTCCGCCTTGATCGACGGCGCGCTCGCCATAGGCCTCGGCACGAGCGAAGCGTCAGCCGTGCAGGACCTCCTCTCCGCTGACCTGGTGGCGATGGCGCAGAAGTCCGCGCTGGCAGCCCGAGCGACGGCCCTCGGACTGCCCACACCGCCGGCGCCGACCGGACCGACGTCGGGTCTGCTGATCCGCTCCGCGCTCGTGACCGGTTGGCCGGGGATCGTCGTCGCGGGCACGCTCGCCGGCGCGCCAGTGCCCCTTCTGCGCGTGGACATCGTGGAGCCGAACGTCCTGGTGGCGATCTTCGACGGCGTGCCCGACACCGTCACGATCGAACAGCCGCACGAGGGACTCGTGTTCGGGGTCGATGACGCCGGGCAGATCGTGATGCGCACCGTGAACGGGCCCGTGATCACCAACGGCGCGGAGATCACCATCTACGACCCGGACGCGCCCACCACGGCGTTCGTGTCGCTGCGCGCCGGTGGCTCGCGGGTACTCAACGTGAATACCGACCCTGCGTATCCGGCGCAGACACCACCCGCGCCCCCAGTCGACCTGCTCGGTCTCATGGCCCAGGGACTCAGCATCGGCACCGCCGCGATCACGCCCGCCACGTTCGCGCTGCAGATGGTGAGCGGTCCCGACCTGATCACGTTCGCAACGCCACCGCACGCGCCCGACGCCAGTGAGGCCTCCGCATGAGCATCACCGATCCTCTGATCGTGCCCGTCGAGGTTGCGGCGATGGTCCTGAACGACCCGGCGATGAACATCCTGCGGGCGGAGATGGACTACGCGCAGCTCGCCGTGAGCGAGAGCCCGGACCCCGGGCCGTTCTCCAGCGACGAGGTCAACTTCGCCGCCGACCCGCACAACCAGGGCATCTACGTGCTGTGGACGCTGCCGAAGGGCCTGCGCCGGCAGCGCCGCCATGCCGACGGCACCACCACCGACTTCCCGTTCGCGCCGAACCGCTGGCTCGCCGTGCGCCTCTTCCAGCCCGCAGGCGCCGCCCCGACCGCTCCGGCGCAGGTCACCTCGTGGGTGCTGCAGAGCGATGCCATCGACAACGCCACCGGGGGAGCCGCGTACATCGACCCCACCCAGCCGACGACGCTCACCCCCACCCGGATCGGCACCAAGACCGCGATCACGACTGCGGCGCCCTGGCAAGAACCCGTCAACCCACCGGCGCCATTCCTGAAGGCGGTCGCTGAGAGCAATCCGGCCTTCGCTGCGTTCCAGCCCTTCAACGAGAACGTGTTCTCGTTCTTCGACAACCTCCAGATCCAGGGCGTCGGAGCGGGCACCGCCAGCTACTACGTGGTCGGCTGGTATTCGGACGCCTCCGCCGACGCCCTCGCGGACTGGACCGAGCAGGTCGCCGCGACCGCCGGTGTCGAACCCGGGACGTTCGCTGCCGCCCTGGCCGACCTCGGTTGGACGGTCGATCAAACCAGCGGGCAGTCGACCCACACCTCGGTGTATGAGGGTTCGGCCTTCGCGGTGCCATGGGTGCCCGGCGGGCCGCAGCCGCCGTCGCCCAAGGACGGCGTGAATCCGTCGATCGCGATCGGGCAGACGAGCATGGATGCGGTCGTGGCCTTCACTCGTGCCGCATTCGAAGAGGACCCTCACCCGCCGAAGGACCTCACGCCCCAGCAGGCCGCCGACCTCATCGCCGCCTTCGAGTACAGCCTGTTGCCGATGCTTGGGAAGCCCGGCGCCGAGGCCATGCTCGAGAGCCAGATCCGCACGCACTGGTTCAGTTCCTCGCAGTCCGGCGCGAGCTGGACGATCGTGAACGCCGATCAGAAGCAGGACACCGCCCCGACCACGCCCAGCGCCGAGGAACTCGCGGCCGAGGCCGTCTGGCTCGGGCCCTTGAACGCGGCCCAGACGGATCTCGATGACCGCTCGCGCGAACTCCTCGGCGTGCAGCGCCAGCTCTTCTCGCTGTGGTGGAAGCAGGGCGCTGCGACGGTGTACTACGAGCAGTCGGGCTGGGCGTCGTACCCGTGGGGCATTACGGGGCCCGACGAGTTCACGACCGCAATCACCGCGCTGGTGGCACAAGCCCAGGGCCTGCTGACCACGATCGCCGCGCTTCAGGCACAGATTCCGACGGGGGTGGGCGCGGCGGGCCTCTCGGCCGCGATCGCCGCGTTCGCGAAGGCGGAGGGCCTGCCCGACACGCGCGTCCTCAAGCAGGTGCCAGCATCGCGCTTCTGGGCCCCGGTCGACCCGGTCGCGGTGATCTCCCACACCGAGCACCTCATGCACTTGGACCCGGGCGGCACCCTCGCGTGCCGCTGGCCCACGGCGCTCGTCACGTCGATCGAGATCGCGCCCGGCAGCGGCATCACGCCGTTCATCGTCGACGCCTCGCAGGCGCAGGCGATCCTGCCGGCCGTGCCGTTCGAGAACCTCCCGACGGTCTGCGCCGCCCTGATCGCCGAGCTGTTCCTGCTCGACCCCCTGAACGCCGGGCAGCTCAGCGCCGCAGCCGGGCACGCGCTCACCAGCGCCGACCTCCCCACCGCTGCACAGAGCATGTCGCCTCCGCAAGTCCCGGCAGGCTCTGGCGCGGCCCCGGCGCTGCTCGCCGCGTTCCCGTGGTCGCAGCCGTGGCGGCCGCTCTACTTCGACTGGAGCGTCGAATGGTTCCCGGTCCCGTTCACCTCCTCCGACGGCTCGGCGAACTGGGCCTTTGACGGCCTGGATTACGACCTCGTTCCCGGGCGCACCTTCACGCCGCAGAACCAACAGCTCGAAGGCCGCACGTTCCTCACGCCAAAGCCATCGTTTGAGTTCAAGGCGCGCATCGACCAGTTCATCCACGACTACCCCGAGAGCCCGATCACCAAGGAGCTGAGGGCGCTCGAAGATGTCGTGGCGACCGTCGATGCCTGGGACTTCCTCAGCCAGAGCCTGAGCGGACTCGGCACGCAGCTCGCCGGATGGAACCCCGTCCCGACGTCCACCCCGGGTTCGGGCGCCGCGGGCGTCGGCACCGTGCTCGGCGACCAAGGCGGCCTCCCGCCGATGTCGCTCATGGCCGACCCGCAGCGGGTCGGCCCGCCACCATCGACGTTCGAGGGGATGCGCGGCGGTCAGCTCTACGTCGAGCGCGTCACGATCGTCGACGCGTTCGGGCAGACGCTCGAAATCGTCGAGGCACCGATTCCGCCGGACACGTTCCCGCGCACGACCGGCGGCGCCGTGTTCCTCCCGCTCATCGCCGACGGTCTCACGCCGACCAAGCCGCTCTCCAATTCGGAGCCGCTGCGGTTCGTGCAGCTCCCGCCGCGCGTGCTGCAACCAGCCCGCCTCAACGTCGACTTCCTCACCGCCGGGAGCGACACGGCCGTGCTCGGCTGGCTCCTGCCCGACCACCCCGACTCGTCGATCGCCGTCTACGGCCCGGACGGCACCGCGTATGGCGCCTTGCGGCTCGGTGTCGATCTCACGGGCGCGCGCGACACCGCTTGGGAGGCGGATCCAAACTCACCATGGCCGACGCTCCCGCCGCCCTCTCCCTCGCTCGACGACCTTCAGAACGTCCTTGCGACCCTGCAGAGCAAAGGCCCGGGCGCGCTCAGCGACTTCCTGCAGTCCGTCGACGAATCGCTCTGGACCGTCGACCCGCTCGGTGCCCGCTCGGATGCGTTCCTCTCCATCCTGATCGGCCGGCCACTGGCCGTCGTGAGCGCGGCGGTCTCGCTGGAACTCGAGGCCGATCCCTGGCGCGATCAAGCGTGGCCGTACACGTTCAACGACCCGCTACCACGCTTCCTCGGCTACGAGTTCGAAGTCCGTCTGGGCGATCTCGGCTACCGCCAAGACGGGCTGATCGGCTACTTCGCCGAGGGCGCCTGGGGCCAGTTCAACTGCATCCACGAGCCCCAAGGCGTCGCGGGCGATTCGTCGTCGGGATATCTCAAACCGATCGGGCCCGGGAACTACGTGAACGTCGGGTTCGGCGCGACCGGGCCGAGCCCCGCCGCGAAGCTCACGCTGCTCATGGACCCCCGCGCCGGCGTGCATTCGCAATGCGCGCTTGTGCCCGTCCAGCAGACCACCCTCCCGGCCTCGTGGGTCGACCCTGCCCTGGCGAACATGGCCGCCACGTTCCGCGTCGGGCCAGCGCTCGTGGCCCAGCAGACCGTCACGCCCGCAGCGCAGGGCGCGCCGACGACGGCGGTCGTGATTCCGCGGTTCGCGGAGTCACGCGGGACGCTCACCTGGGTCGAGCGAACGGCCGCAGGCGGCTGGACCGAGAAGGCCATCGTGCCGGCCGACGCCACCGCCGACCTCCCCGCCACCCCGCCAACGCTGCGCGAGGGCCTGCTCAAACTCACTGGCGGCATCGACGCATGATGCGCATCGCGCCCTACGACCAACAGACAGGCCCAGCGTGATCCAAGCGCTTCCCGCCACTCTGCTCACCTACGCGCTCACGACTGAGCCGAGCACCCTCGAGGTCAGCGCGTCGACCACGACGCCTTCGCTGGCGAACTTCACCTTCGTCGTGTCGTGCCCGCGCGCCGTAGGCAGCTGCACGGTCAGCCAGCTCATCGTGCACCTCCCGGTGGGAGACGCCGCGGATCCGACGAACCTGAGCAGCACGCCGCCTTCGGTCGGGGACGCGTCAATCTCCTCCAGCGATGGCGCCGTCTGGACGCCATCGCTTGGCGTCGCCCCTGGCCTGTTCGTCTTCACGCCACCGGGCGGGTCGGTCACGATCGCGAATCAAAGCCTCACGATCACGCTGTCGGCGATCGTGATGAGCACCCTCGTCGGGACGGCTGAGATCGCGATCCTGGAATGGGCCTCCGACGCGCTCGCTCCGGTGCCGGAGGCCAGCGGCCCACCGAGCGGGCAGGCCACGATCCCAGTGGCGAAGTTCCCTGACGGGTTCTACGCCCTCGATTTCCAAGCGAGCAAACCGCAGGTCAACAGCGGAAACGGCGTCACGCTCAGCTGGGTCGCCTCGCGCAACGCCGCCATCAGCATCGCCATCGCCGACCAGCCTGCGGTCTCCGTGACTGGGGACTCGTGGCCAACTCCGCCGCTGTACACCACGACCGCGTTCACTCTGATCGCGACAGCCAGCCAGGGCGGCCAGACCGTCGCGCTCAAGCTCGAGACGATCGTGATCGTGGCGAGCCCACTGGTCACCGAGTTCGTTCCCGTCCCCGATGTGATCGGCCCCGGCGACCAAGTCGTGCTGCACTGGCGCTCCGTCAACGCCGACGGGGTCTACCTGCGCACCGGCCAGACGAGCAAACAGACGCTGCCGGCGGTCTCGACCCCCAGCTTCCCGGTGATCCTGGTGCCCAAGTACGGCGGTTCGTACACGCTCCAGGCCTTCCAGAACGGGCCAGACGGGCCCGTCACGTCGGACGCCGTGCCGCTCAGCTACACGTTCCTACCACTGACGATCGAGCACTTCTCGGCAACCCCGACGACCGTCAGCGCCGCCGCGCCGTTGACCACCCTCTCGTGGGCCGTCGAGCATGCGACCGCCGTCACGCTCCAGGGGCAGCCGGTCGACGCGAGCGGCAGCCTGGACGATTCTCCGACGAGCAACACGACCTACGAACTCGTCGCCACGTGGGTGGACGGCAGCCAGGTCAGCGCGCCACCGGTCACCGTCACCGCGCTCACGGTGCAGGTCGAAAGCTGTACCGGGACCGAGGTCGACGGCGCATGACCGGAACCCTCGCCGCGCCGCTGCTCACCTATGCGATGAGGACGTCGCCGGATCCGCTGCTGGTGAGCGCGTCGGCCGCCAACCCATCGCTGGCCACGTTCACGTTCGTGGTGTCGTGCCCGCGATCCGTCGGCTCGTGCACAGTGGGGCAGCTCGCGATCCACCTGCCCGTCGGCGACGCCAAGGACCCGACCAACCTCACGAGCACGCCGCCAACGCTCGCGGGCGCCTCGATCTCCTCCAGCGACGGCGCCGAATGGACCCCAACGCTCGGCCTCGCCGCGGGGCTGTTCATCTTCACGCCACCAGGCGGCTCAGCCACGATCACCGAGCAGAGCCTCACGATCCAGCTCTCCGGGATCCAGATGAGCACGCTCGTCGGGACCGCCGAGATCCCGATTCTGGAATGGGCGTCGCCGGGGTCCGCCCCGGCCCCGCCGCCGCACGGCCCGCCGACCGGCGAAACGGCGATCCTGGCGGCGAAGTTCCCAGAAGGTTTTGAGGCGTTTGGCTTTCACCCCAATACCGGCCAGGTCGACAGCGGCGGGACGGCGACCCTGAGCTGGGTCGGCTCGACGAACGCCGACTTCAGCATCAAGGTCGCCGACCAGCCGGCCACGCCGGTCACTGGCCGGTCTTGGACCTCTCCACCGCTGTACACGGCGACGGTCTTCACCCTGATTGCCTCCGCGACGCAGGCCGGGCAGACCGTGTCGCTGCAGATCCAGGCGATCGTGACCGTCGCGAACCCGCAGGTGCTGGAGTTCTCACCAGTCCCGGACCAGATCAAGGTCGGGCAGCAGGTCGTGCTGCATTGGCGTGCCGTCAACGCAGACGGCGTGTACCTGTGGAGCGGCGAATCGAGCAAAGAGGCGCTGCCCGCGGTCTCGGATCCCAAGCATCCCGTCTCGCTCGCGCCCAAGTACGGGCGCAGCTACACGTTGCAGGCGTTCAGGCATCAAGGCGACCAAGAAGTCTTGTCAGCCGCGGTCCCGCTGAGCTTCACGTTCGCCCCGGTCGACTTCGTGAAGTTCTCCGCCGACCCACCAGCGATCGACGCCCAGCACACGTCGACCACCATCTCGTGGACCGTCGAGAACACGACCGGCGTCACGTTCCAAGGAGCGTCCGTCGCCGACGGCGGCAGCAGCGTGCAGTCGCCCACGACCGACACCACCTACGAGCTGGTCGCCACCTGGCTCGACGGCACGCCCGTCTCGGCGCCACCGGTCGTCGTGCAAGTCAAGAACGTTCGCGTCCGCACGATCGTGAGCGCGGTCTCGATGATGGACGCCGGCACGGTGGCCTACGAGGTCGTGATGACGGTCGAGAACGCGACCAGCATCGTTCTGAGCTGCCCGATCGGCGGGTGGGCTGGCCCGATGAGGCAGGGGCCGGACGACCCGACGGTGTGGACGGTCTTGGCCATCAAGGACGGCAACGCTCCGCCAGGAGGCGGCGCGCCGATCCCCGTCGACTACGTCGCTGACGGGTTCATTCCCGTTCACGGCTCCTTCTCAGTGATTCCCGCCTCTTGAGGACTGCATGACCCAATCCCTGCCGGCAACGATGCTCACGTACGCGATGACGACGTCGCCAAATCCGCTCGAAGTGAGCGCATCGCCAACCAAGCTCTCACCGGCGAACTTCACCTTCGTGGTGTCGTGCCCACGCTCGGTCGGCTCGTGCACGGTGAGCCAGATTGCGGTGCACCTGCCCGTCGGCGACGGAAGCGACCCGACGAACCTCACCAGCACGCCTCCAACGATCGCCGCGGCATCAATCTCGTCAAGTGACGGTGCGGTGTGGACGCCATCTCTCGGCGTCGCCCAAGGCATGTTCCTCTTCACACCTCCCGGAGGTTCGGTCACGATCGCGAACCAGAGCCTCACGATCGAACTCTCCGGCATCCAGATGAGCACGCTGGTGGGGACGGCCGAGATTCCAATCCTGGAATGGGCGTCGGCGGGGTCGGCGCCTGCCCCACCGGCCAGCGGCGTTCCGTCCGGGGAGGTCGCGATTCCGGCCGCGAAGTTCCCGACCGGCTTCTTCGCGTTCGGCTTCCATCCGAGCGCCGGGCAGGTCAATAGCGGCGAGTCCGTCACGCTGAGCTGGGTCGGGTCCAGCAACGCCGACTTCAGCATCAAGGTCGCCGACCAGCCAGCCGTCCCGGTGAGCGGCGGCTCGTGGCTGTCGCCGAAGCTCTACACGGCCACGGTGTTCACCTTGATCGCGTCCGCCACCGCCGGCAACCAGACGGTACGGCTCGAGCTCCAGGCGATCGTGACCGTCGCCATCCCGGAGGTCACCGAGTTCTACCCAGTGCCCGACGAGATCAATGTCGGTGAAGCGGTCGTGCTGCACTGGCGGGCCGTGAACGCCGACGGTGCATACCTTCGCACCGGCCAGTCCACGAAGCAGACGCTGCCGGCCGTCTCCGACCCCGAGCACCCGTTCGCGATCTCGCCGAAGTACGGCGTGAACTACACGCTTCAGGCCTTCAAGCAGCAGGGCGACAAGACGGTCGTGTCGGCGGCCGTTCCGCTCAGCCTCTCCTTCGCACCGGTCGACTTCGAGACGTTCTCGGCGAATCCGACGACGATCGACGCCGCCAACACCTCCACGACGATCTCGTGGAGCGTGGAGAACTCGATCGCCGTCACCTTCCAAGGGCTGCCGGTGGCCGCAACCGGCAACAGCATCCAGTCGCCGACGACGACCACCACCTACGACCTCGTGGCCACATGGCTCGACGGCAGCCAAGTCAGTGCCCCGCCGGTCAAGGTGACGGTGCTGAACGTGCATTTGGAGAGCTGGAACGGGCTGTTTGCGGTGAACAGCGACAGCGTCACCTACCAAATCCAGATGACCATGCCGAACGCCACCAGCGTCTCGCTGAGTTGCGCAGCAGCGCCGTTTCAACAGAAGGCCACGCAGGTCAGTCCGAACTACTGGACGCTGGCGATCACGGTGCCCGGCGCGGTGCCGTCGTGGTTCGGACAGGACGGCATTCCGGTGGACTACTACGCCACGGGCTTCCCGAGTCCCGTCAGCGGCACGATCGTGCTCGGCGCTGGCTGACCTGGGCCCCTGGGGATCGCTTGGCTTCGCACCCCGAGTCCCATACGTTTGTAGAGTTGGCCGGTCCCACGGTTCACTCCCAGTCCCCCTCGCGGCCGTTTCGACCGGCCGCACTGTCTCACCCAGGTGCGTTTTATGCGTAAACACGTCCTCGCCGCGGTCGCGGCGTTCTCCGCGACGCTGGCCAGCCCCGTCGCCGCCAGCCAGGCCGCGGTCTGTCCCACCCAGTTCACCGAGGCGGTTCCGACGACCATCAACGGCACGTCGCTGTGCCGGACGGCCGGGGAAGTGCCGTACGGCAGCACGAAGTTCTCCTACGTCAGGAACGGCGCGACGGTCACGCCGGTGCGCAAGAACCTCACCTTCTGGGCGTACCGGCCCGCCGAGTCGCCGACCTCGCCCGCGGACGGGTTCGCGACCAAGAACACCAAGCGTCCGGTGATCATCTGGCTCCATGGCGGCTCGTTCGTCACCGGCTCCCCCACCGAGCTCGAGGGCTACGCGAAGCTCGTCTCCAGCTATGGCTTCGTGAGCGTCCTGCCGCGGTACCAGCTCGTCAACCAGAACGACCTGCTGAACATCGGGGCCTCGACCAACCTCTCGGTCGACTCGGTGTCGCAGGCCACGCAGCGCAACATCCAGACCAACGTCCGCTACCTCCGCGCGCGGGCGACCGCGCTTGGGATCAACCCGAACGCGATCTATGTGGCCGGCGTGTCAGCCGGCGGCATCACCACGATCCGCCTCACGACGCGCTCACAGGATCACGACCGCGGCGACCGCGACAACCTCGTCAACGCCTCGGGTGTCCCGACGGGTCTCGCCGCCCCGAACCAGTCGATCCAGTCCTCGACGGTGAACGGCGGCGTCGCGATCTCCGCCATGGAGTGCTTCCCGGGCCACGCCAATACGGTCAGGTTCTTCTACGACCTCGCCGGCGTGAACTGGGGCAACTGCTCGGTCGACACCAACACCACCGGCGACGCCCCGTTCTGGCTCTTCAGCGGCAACCACGACCAGACCATCAGCAACGGCTGGGTGACCGGAACCTGCACGGCGTACGCGGCCAAGTGCCAAGGCACCACGATCTACGCGCGCTACAACGCCCCGTACTTCGAAGGCCCCAACCACAGCGACGGCTCGTGGGGCACCTGCAAGCTGACGCCGACGGCAAGCGCGCAAACGCTTGGCGCGTGGTGGGTCAACGGTGTGGATAGCTTCCCGGGCGGCGACCACTTCCTCTCGGACGTGTACAGCTGCGATGCCCGAAGCGGCGTGTACCCGACCGGCCAGCCGACGCCGGGCCTGTTCAACAACCTGTACGGAGCCAAGCAGTACAAGACCGTGGCGCTCAACACGTACCAGGCGATTGAGCCTCTGGCTTCGGCGGCGCCGATCACCTGATCGAGCCGTCGGAGGTCCTCACCGTTGCAGCGACCCCGAGAACGACAAAGGGCGTCACACCCTTCGGTGTGACGCCCTAGGCAGGCGTGGTGCGTGGTAGTCGGAGGCCGGGTTTCACGATGGCCGGCGCCCGTAGCGGTGAGGGCGGCGACCGTAACGGTGCGGCATCAGGAGCCACGCTTGCCGGTCGTGGTGCGGCCGTAACGATGCGGACGACGGCCGTAGCGGTGCGGCATCAGGAGCCACGCTTGCCGGTCGTGGTGCGGCCGTAGCGATGCGGACGGCGGCCGTAGCGATGCGGCTGGTCGAGCGGCGTGAGTTTGTTGATCGGCGTCGTGAACATGGTGGTGTCCTGCGTGGTGTCGGGCAGCTCGTTTGCTGCGGTGAAACCACGATCTCGTCGATCGGCTTCCGCGTCTGTCGCCGACGAAACGCTCGTAATGTCACCGTCGTTACACACGCCCGGTGGCGTCGAAACGCCCGGGGATCGAAGCGGTCTGAGAACGACAAAGGGCGCCGCACCCCCCGGTGCGACGCCCCTCTCCGTCGTTTGGATCCTCGATCTCGGGCCAGCCGTTTCCAGCCGGGCCCCGTGTGCGATGCAGCCCCAGATGGGGCCGTGCCGAGCGCGTTACGGGCGCTGCGGCGAGATCCGGACACTGCGGCTCCACGCCGAAGCGCTGAGCATCTGCAGTGGCAGTTATGTGGTTCGCAGCGCTTTGGTTGCTGCGGTGGAACCACGATCTCGCACGAGCAAGGCCTCGTCTGCCACCGGGCCGACACCCCGAGTGTCAAGCTCGCGACACAAGAGGAGATCGGCCAGTGGCAGCCGGCAGCGAGCGTGTTACTTCGTCTGCGAGGTGCTCTCCTTCGCATTGCGCGCAGGGGATGCCGGGCGGGACGTCTCGATCGCGGCGGCGACCTTGGCCTCGTCGAGCTTCAGCTGCGCGGCGAGCCGCTTCGCGAACTCCGCCTGGTGCGCTTTGCGCGCCGCATCGCGAACGGCGTCGGCTTTGGTCAGCGCCGCCTTCACGGCCGCTTCGTCCTTGCCGGTGGCCTTGACGAGCGCCGCGATCAACGCGGTGTCATCCGCGCCGCCACGCGGCCCGCCGCCACGGTGGCCGCCTGGGCCGCCGGCGCCCTTGCCGGGCGTGGTTCCGCTCGGCGCGTCCTTGGGCGGCGTCGTGCTCGAGGGCGTCGTGCCGGTCGGCTGGGCTGCCTTGGCTGGGCGCGACGCCTCCAGGGCGGTCGTGACGGTCGCCGATTCCACGCCGAGCGCATCGGCGATGGTCTTGGCTTCACTGGCCAGTTCAGTGGCGCGGTCCGGCTTCGTGTCGCTGTCGCGAACGGCCTTCATGGCGGCCTGGAGATCGGCGACGCTCACGCCGAGCTTCTTGGCAAGCGCGGTGGTGTTCGCGCCGAAGCCGCCACGGCCGGGCCCTCCAACGCGTTTGCCGTCTGGGGTCGTGGCGCTCGTAGCGGACGCGGTGCTGGTCGCGGTGACGCGCGTCTGGGCGGAGACGCCGCTGACGCCCATGACCATCGCGGCCGTGACGCCGAGCATGAGGGCGGGCTTGGTTCCGAGTTTGGGCATCTGGTGGTTCCTTCGGGTGCGGAGTTCGTGGAGCGCGGGCATTCGCTGCTCCGTCTCCGACACCATCGGCCGCGCGCCTGGGAGCTTCCTGGGCGCCGTTTGGGAGTTCGGCGAGAGGGTCGGGCGGCGGCGCGGCGGTGGCCGCCCATCGCGGCAGTAACGTGCGGGCACTCATGGCACTGGACCTCGCTGATCTCGCCAGACGCGCCGCCGAGTTCGGCGGTGACGAGGCGATCGCGAGCGTGTCGGTGCGGCGCGAGCTCGTCGCTCATGCTGGCCCCA
Source organism: Solirubrobacteraceae bacterium (assembly GCA_032119595.1). GTDB lineage: Bacteria > Actinomycetota > Thermoleophilia > Solirubrobacterales > Solirubrobacteraceae > JAGIBJ01. The sequence continues at coordinate 304,722 of JAUMBQ010000007.1, forward strand.
GCGGCGCGCTCGTCCCACCGCGACGTACGTTCGACGTGCTCGTGCGGCTCCTCGTGCGCGACGGCGCCGGACGCCTCGGCGTCGCGCGGTGCTCCACCTCCACCAGCGACGCTCACCTCCAGGCGCTCGCTGACCGCGCCCACGACAATGCGGCCGCGTCGCCGATCAACCTCATGCGGCTGCCCGTCGTCGAGCAGGGACCTGCGCACGATGGCTTCGACGCCCTCACCGCCGACCTGGACCCCGCGCGGGCTGCGGGTGTCGCGCGCGCCGCCGCCTCGAGCGTCGGGTACGACCTCGGCTCTGGCCGCAGCGCGCTCTGGCGCGGTGAGGATGTGGAGACTGCGGTGGCGTCAAGCGACGGCGGCGCGGCGCAGGATCGCCGAACCGGTGCTCAGCTGATCGTCCGCGCGGCGGACTCCGATGGGCGGCTGACCGGCTTTGGTCAGGCCAGCGCCGCGGTCGCCGATCTGATCGACCCGCTGATGCTCGGGATAGCAGCGACGCCGCCGGCCGTGCCGTTCCGGGCGGGCTCGGGTCCGCTGCTTGCCTCGCGAGATGACCAGGTCGTCCTGCTTCCGGCTGCGCTCGCGCCCCTCCTGGAGGTCCTCGCTCGCGCCGCGTGCACCGGTCATGCGCACGCAACGGGCACCAGTCCGTTTACCGGTCGGCTCGGCACTGCGGTGGCGGGCGCCTTGATCACGCTTTCCGACGATCCGCTCCACCCGGCGACGTTGCCCCGGTCGGGCGATGTCGAGGGTGTACCGGTGTCCCCGACCGTGTTGGTCGACGCGGGTGTGGAGCGCGACGTGGTGCATGACAGCATCTCGGCGGACGAGGCGGGGGCCGTATCGACCGGCCATGCCGCCGAGCTCGGTGGCTCGCCGGCCGGGCCGGCGCCTCGCAATCTCGTGTTGGACGCAGGCGGTGCCGCGTCGACCGGCGAACTCGGCCTGGCGGGGCCATCGATCGTCATACCCGTCGTGGAGCGGGTGGTCCCGGCGGGTCCGGGGTCGAGTCGTTTCAGTGCCCTTGGGCGCGCCGCCTACGTCGTCGACGACGGCCAGCCGACGCAGCTCCTCGGCGATGTCGTCCTCAGCGGCGATCTCACCGACATGCTCGCGGGTATCGAGTCCCTCACGGCCGCCACCGAGCTGGTCGCCACGCTCGATCGTTTGCCCGAGCGAACCCGAGCAACCCTCTGCCCCGCCGCCATGACGCGAGGACTAACCGTCCTCGCGGTTTAGAGGCGCGGAGTTCAGCGCGCCGCGCCGGTCGGCCACTCAGCGCCGGCAGGCCACTCCGCGCTGGCAGGCCCCTCAGCGCTGGCCGGGGCGTGAACGGCCAAAACCTGTCGCCAGGACAACAACAAATGGCCGCTCACCGCCGACCGGCAAGCCACTCCACGCCGTCAAGCCACTCCGCGCCGGCAGGCCACT
>JAUMBQ010000008.1:0-388919 GCA_032119595.1 Solirubrobacteraceae bacterium
CCACTCAGCGCCGGCAGGCCACTCCGCGCTGGCAGGCCCCTCAGCGCTGGCCGGGGCGTGAACGGCCAAAACCTGTCGCCAGGACAACAACAAATGGCCGCTCACCGCCGACCGGCAAGCCACTCCGCGCCGACAAGCCCCTCAGCGCCGGCAGGCGCCTCAGCGCCGGCCGGGGCGTGAACGGCCAAAATCTGCTGCCAGGACAACAACAAATGGCCGCTCACCGCCGACCGGCAAGCCACTCCGCGCCGGCCGGCCACTCCGAGCTGGCCGGCCACTCAGCGCTGACCGGGGCGTGAACGGCCAAAATCTGTCGCCAGGACAACAACAAATGGCCGCTCACCGCGGGACCAAGATGCAGGCGTGCGCCGCTCGGCTTGCCGAACTAGCCAAAAGCGCCGAAACGCTGAGGAGGCTATCGCGCCGCAGATTCGTTCCGGCTGAGCCGGTTTTAGGCCGCCAGGCCGGGGCCGGATCTGACGGGACGAAGATGCAAGCGAGAGCCGCTCAGCTTGCCGCACCCACCCGAAGACGCCGAAACGCTGAGCAGGTGATCGCGCCGCAGATTTCGTTCGGGCGCGAGTGGTTTAGGCCGCCAGGCCGGGCCGCTTGCGACCGGACGGAAGATGCAAGTGAGCGCCGCTCAGCTTGCCGCACCCGCCAGAAAGCCTCAGCTTGAAGCGAGCTTGATGAGGGCGATGGTGTTGAGGACCCAGAGGATGGCGAGGGCGATGGTCCAGCGCGTGACGTTGCGCTCCATCATTGAGCCGCCGCCGAGGGAGCCTTGTCCGCCGCCGACGCCGAAGGCGCCGGAGAGGCCGCCGTCTTTGCCTGCGTGTGCGAGGACGCCGGCGATCAGGCCGACGGAGAGCACGAGCTGCAGGATCTGAAGTGCGAATTCCACGGGGATTAGCGTAGCGCGTCGGGGGCGCCGAGGCGATGTTGCGCTTCGTCGATTGCGGCTTCGGCGTCGTCGAGGGTGTGGAGGAGTGCGGCGGCTTCGGAGCGGAGGGCGCGTTCGAGGGGGGCTGCGTCGGTGGTGGAGAGCTTGCCGGCGGCTCGGTCGGCGCGGAGTTCGCGGATCTCGTCGAGCTTGCGGTCTTTGGCGAGTTGTGCGCGGTCGCGGTCTTCGAGGAGGCGCGGATCGATGCCGGTGGCGATGGGTGCGCCGGCGCGGAGGGGCCAAAGGATGAAGCCGAGGACGGCGGCGGCGATGGTCATGACGATGAGGAACTGGAGCATGCTGCGGGCGGGATCATCCCCGAGTTTGGATCTTGGCGATCACGACGTCGTGATCGGTGCCTTTGAGGTCGCGGATGGTGACGGCGCGAACGGCGACGCTGGGCGGGACGAGGACGTGGTCGAGGGTGAGGGCTGCCCAGCGGGCGTTGGTCCAGGTGGGGCGCCAGGCTTGGCCGACTTCGTCGGAGGCGTCGCGGAATCCGGCGTCGGTGAGTGTGGTGAATGGGTGGTGGTCGAGGGTGGCGTTGAAGTCGCCGAGGAGGACGGCGGGTGCGGCGACGGACCGGGCGGTGCTGAGCATGGCGCGGGTCGTCGCTTTCCACCGGTCCATGTTGCTTTGGCTGAATGGTGGCGGCGGGTGGACGCTGCGCATGTGGAGCGACCCGCCGCTGGGGAGTTGCACGAGGCCACCGACGCTGCGTCGGTCTCCGCGGAGGCGCGGGACGGCGGTGACGGGGTAGCGGGAGTAGAGCGAGATGCCGCGGGCTCCGGGGCCGGGTTGAAGGACGCCGAAGGGCAGAGCGCGGCGCAGGCCGGCAGCCGCAAGGTCCTCGGTCACGTCGGGGGTGTCTTCTTGGAGGGCGAGCACGTCGATGCGCTGCGTGCGCACGAGTCGCACGAGGGCTGGGACGTCGACGGTGCCGAAGTGCACGTTGCTGGTCGCGACGACGAGCTGATCGCCGCGGGCGACGGGCTGATCAGACGCGGTAACGCGTCCGGCGCGCGGCACGAGCAGGACCGCGAGGCCAACGAGTGCGACGAGGGCGACGACACGGGCCTTGAGCAGGATCGCCACCACGGCGACGAGCAGCGTGCCGATAGCCGCGTAGGGGATGAAGGCCACCAGGCTCGGAATCGGCCACCAGACGTCGAAGTCGACGGCGGCGAAGACGGCAAACGGGACCCATGCGAGCGCCAGCACGAACAGGAGCGGGCGCAAGACGAGGCGCAGGGGGCGGCGAAGCACGGGCCGGATGATGACGACGAGCCGCTGTCGGCGAGCCAGGCCGCCGGGCGGATCGCCGGGTCGGTCGCCCGGCCGGTCGGCGGCGCCTGGGGCTGAGGCGTCGTTCGACGCCCAGCGAATCAGGCGGCGCCGAGCTCCTGGCCCACGCGGGCCAGCGCTGCCGCCTTGGCGCGCGAGCGGGCGACCGACGGCTGACTGACGGCGAGGAGGCCACCAAGCCCCATCATCCCTGCGCCGATCCACACCCAGAACACGCCTGGAGCGTCGATCGCGCGGGCGATGACCGGCGGACTGGCGGCGAGGTGCTGGTCGACGATGCCCTGGAGCGATTTCGCGAGGATCTCGCCGGCCACGTCGTTGCTGATGTCGCGCTCTTCCAGGAGCTTGACGAAGCCGGTGTTGACGACCTTGGCGCGGTCGACGATGGCTTTGGAGTCCGGCGTCGCGGCCACCCAGAGGTCGCGCATCGGCCCGCTGTTCAGGCTGATCTCGGTCGTCTCCTCGCCTTCGAAGAACCGCCCGACGGGACCGAATGCAATGGCGGCCGACGACGGGTAGAAGTCGTGCCGTGGGTGGATCAGCTCGGCGGGTTTGCCGTCGCGCCAGACACGCATGTCGGCGCCGAACTCGATGCGTTCGACGCGGTCTTCGCTGTTGAGCACGATCCGGCCGGTCGGCTTGACGTATTCGAGTTCGCGGCCACCGGCGAGCTGAATCCGCTCGCCTTGGCGCAGGGGCTGCTGCTTGGTCGTGTCGAAGGCCGTGGAGGCGGCGACGGCCAGCAGCAAGGTCGAGAGGCCCGCGTGCACGAGGTAGCCGCCGTAGCGCCGCCGGTTGCCGGACACCGCATGCAACAGCGCGAGGGCCGGGGCGTCGCCGGTGAGCGCCCGCCGCGCGCGGGCTCCGATCACGTACTCGCGGCCGATCGCGACCAGCGTGAAGCCGGCGGCGGTGGCGAGCAGGATTGCCGCGATGCTGCCGGTGCCGCCGGCGAGGGCAGTCGCCACGCCCGTCGCGAGGCCGGCGGCGAGCGGCAACAGCGTCGCCCGCCCGAACGCCGCCCATCGGCCGCGCCCCCAGGGCAGCAGCGGCGCGAGCCCGGCGAGCGCGACGATCGCGAGCGCTGACGGCGTCGCGTACTGCGAGAACCACGTCGCGCCGACCGAAGAGGCCTCGCCGGTGAGCGCCTCGGAGATCAGCGGGAAGAACGTGCCCCACAGAACGACGATGACGAGCACGATGATCGCAAGGTTGCCGAGCAGGAACATCGACTCGCGGGACAGGAGCTGGATCTCGCCGTCGGGCTCCAGCAGGGCGCGTCGCTTCACGACCAGCCAGATGCTGAGGGCGAGCAGCGCGCCGATGAGGATCAGGAACGGCGGACCGACCGTCGAGGCGCCGAAGGCGTGAATCGACTGCAGAATCCCGGAGCGCACGAGGAAGGTCCCAAGGAGGCAGAGCAGGCCCGTCGCCAGGACGAGGCTGACATTCCAGGTCTTGAGGAGGCCGCGGCGTTCCTGCACGACGATCGTGTGGAGGAATGCGGTGGCGGTGAGCCACGGCATCACGGACGCGTTCTCGACGGGATCCCAGGCCCAGTAGCCACCCCAGCCGAGTTCTGCGTACGACCAGCGGGAGCCGAGGATGATGCCGGTGCCAAGCAGCAGCCAGGCCGCGAGCGCGTAGCGGCGCGTGTGCACGATCCAGTCGCCGCCGAGGCGGCCAGCCGCCAGCGCTCCGATGCCGAACGCGAACGGCACGGCGAAGAGCGTGTAGCCGCTGTAGAGCAGCGGCGGGTGGATCATCATCGTGGGGTAGCGCAGCAGCGGGCTGAGGCCGATGCCGTCTTGCGGGGGGAACGGCACCGTCGCGAAGGGACGCGCGGCGAACACGAGCAACCCGGCGAAGAAGGCGGCGAGCAGCAGCAGGACGGCGAGCGCGTACGGCTCAACGTCGCGCATCCGGCCGCGCAGGCTGCGGATCGCGATCGTCGACGTGACCGAGAGCAGCGTGAGCCACAGCAGCAGCGACCCCTCCTGCGACGCCCAGGGCGCCGCGATCCGGTAGCCGAGCGGCGTGGTGAGGGAGGCGTGGCCGGTGACGACGGTGTAGCTGAAGTCCGGCCGGATGAAGGCGACCTCCATCAGCACGAATGCTCCGACTGAGAGGGCGAGCAGCGCGTAGAGCGCGCGCCGCGCCGCGACCATCAGCGTGGCTGGGCCAGCGCCGCGAGCAGCTGCGAGCGCCGCACCCGATCCGAAGATCGAGACACCCAAGGCGAGGATTAGCAGCGCCCGTCCGACGACGTCCATCGTGGCGACTCCGCTCAGGTCTTCGGGACGATGGGGCCGCCACCGTCTGGGTTCATCGGCTCACCGTTGAACTTCGAGGGGCACTTCGTGACGAGCGTGTTGTCTTGGCCCACGAAGGTGGCCGCGTCGGAGCCGGCAGCTCCGCGCTTCACATCGATCAGGATGTCTCGGCCCTCGCGGAACGTGTCCGGGACGGTGCCGCGATACGTGACGGAGATCTGCTCGCCAGCCGCCGTGCCGGGATGGCCGAGTTTGAAGTGCAGCACGCCCTCGGGCCGGCTCACGCTGCCCTCGATCACGCGCCCGCCGACGCGGTACGTCTGCTGCGGGTCGGCGGTGGCCGCGATCTGCCCCGGGAAACGCTCGGGGCTAGCGGCCGAGAACGTCGTGTAGACGAGCATGCCGGAGAGGAAGAGCGCCAGCGTAAGGGCGACGGTGAAGCGCGCAGTGCGGCGGCGCGAGCGAGAAACCTGCACATCGGCGAGTATCGCAGAGCCAAAGCGGCCGGGGATGCGGTCCGGGCGCCCGGCTCCAAAAGTGCCGCATTCCGGCGGGAATCACCATAACTCTGTGACCACGGTCGCTTACCTACGCCTCCGTCGCTACGATCCGCCGATGAACGCCACCCCGATGACCGCAACCCGCCGTCTGGAGCAGGCCCTGCTGGTCCTTTCCATGTTCGTCGGCAGCATCGCGATGTGGCTCGGTTCGCCTGCGCTGTGGCTCTGGCTCGCCGGCCGCAGCTCCAAAGTGTCGTCGACCGCGATGGCCTCGCTGCTGATGGTGCTGATCGGCATTCCGGTCACGATGGTGCTGATCGGCAAGATCCTCTCGCGCTTGGACCATCGCTACATGGCGTCGTTCGGTCCGTCGGAGACCGGCGCCCATAACCCGGCGCGCTGGCTGGCGTCGATGCGCGGTGCCGACAGCAGTGAGCCGCCCACGATGCTCGACAAGGTGATGGTGATCTCGGTCGGCCTCGCCCTGCTCGCTTCGGGCATCTACTTCGCGCTGTTCTCGGGCGGAAGCCAGATGCGCAACTAACGCGCCGGCGTCAGCGGCCGCTGGAGACCGCGTGGCCTTTGAAGGCCGTCGCGTCCTTGGCAGCGCTGGCAAAGAACGCTTCCACGACGCGCGGGTCGAACTGCGTCCCGGCGCAGTTCTGGAGTTCGCGCAGCGCGACGCCGGGCGACATCGCCTTGCGGAACGGGCGATCAGACGTCATCGCGTTGTAGGCGTCGCAGACCGCGATGATGCGCGCGCCGAGCGGGATTTGCTCGCCGGCCAGCCCATCCGGGTAGCCGTTGCCGTCGAAATGTTCATGGCTTGAACGCACGAGCGCCGCCGTGTGCGTGCGGGCGTGGGCTGCAAATGCCAAGCGCCCGCCCGTGATCGTGTGCTTCTTCACGAACGCCCACTCGTCGTCGTCGAGTTCGCCCTTCTTGGCGAGGATTGAGTCTGGGATCGAACTCTTCCCGATGTCGTGCAGGTCCGCGGCGACGCGAACGGCCTCGACCTCGTCCCCACCGAGATTCATGTGCTCGGCAATGACCTGCGCCATCGCGGCCACGCGGCCCGCATCGCCTTCTTTGACGCGCCGCTTCGGGCCGTCGGTGAGAGACTGGAGCGTGGGCTGCTTGCCTTTGCGCGTGGCCTTGTCGGAGTACATCCGCTCGTCGGCCATCACCAGTGCAGCCTCGACATCGCTGGCGTCGCCCGGGACCCAGACGGTGCCGACCGAGGTGCCAATGCTCCAGCCGTCGCCCTCGTCGGTGAGCGCCTCGGTCGCCGCCTGGATCAGCGCCTCGCTGCGCAGCTCGTCGATCTGCGTGAGGACGCAGAACTCGTCGCCGCCCAGGCGGTACGCCTTGGCGCCGAGATCCTCGACCGCCTTCGTGAGATTGCGCCCGAGCCGGTTCAGGAGTTCGTCGCCGGCAGCATGGCCGAAGGTGTCGTTGTAGCCCTTGAACCCGTCGAGGTCGAAGAGCGCCAACAGCACCTTCTCGTCGTCGCCGGCGCTGGGCAGGGCGGCTTCGAGGTCGAGCTGCAGCGCGCGGCGGTTGTTGAGGCCGGTGAGGGCGTCGGTGAGCGCCTCGTCGCGACTGGCCTCGAGCAGTTCTTCGTTTTGCGCGAAGAGCCGGCGGACGATGCGGTGGTCCTGGATCGACCGGGCATAGAAGTAGGCGAACACGCTGAGGAGGAGCAGGACCGTAAATCCGGTTCCTTGGAGCGCCTGCGAACGGGCGAACTCGGCGCGCGCGGCGTAGTCCTCACTGGCCCGGGCAAGCTCGCGGTTGGCCGTTTCCTGCGCGCTGACCTGGCGGCGCACGGCGGCGACGCCCGCGGGCGAGGTGAGGGCACGCTGCCGAGCGAGCGCGTAGCTCGCGTCGCCGCGTGTCGAGAACACTTCGATCGCCTTTGCGGCCTTCGGCACCGTCGCGGGCGGATCGCTGGCGCGCAGCGCGCTCAGGTCTTCGGCGATGGCGTTCCGCAACTCTTTGGACTCGACATCAGCATCCGCGACGGACCGCCCGATCTGGACGAGGTGCGGCAGGGAAGCTTCGCGTTCGAGCGATTGCCCGACCCGCGCAATGGTGAGTTGTGCCTTGCGGGCGGTGTCGGCACGGCCCTGAAGAATGGCGATCAGCGCGACCGCGGCGATACCCAGCGCGACCATCACGATCGGAACGACGTAGGTCAGGCGAGATTTCGACGGCTTCATGCGAGGAACTGGTCTGATGACAGACCAGTGGTCCACCATCGGTTCCCCACAGCAGTCCGTGAGAGCGATCAAGAAGCATCGGACGTTCGTCCGATCACGATGGTGCCGCGTCTGGTGTGTAGACCCCAGATCCCGCGCGCCCGCGACGCATTTCCGCCCCCGGTCGGCACTCAACCCGACTGGGTCGGCCTTACCCTCCGGAGATCAGGCGGCGCAGCCGCGCTCGCTCCGCCGCGCGCCGCGGGTCCTCGCGATCGAGCACCGCGACGAGCCTGCGCGACACCTCGTAGTCGTCTCGCCCGACGGGCAACCGCAACCAGGCTTCCAGGAGGTCCGGGTCGCCCGAGGCAAGCACTCCGGCCCGAACACTGTCGCCAAGGCGATCGCGCAGCTCGACAAGACGCGGAACCTCGGTCTGCGCCAGCGGCGCGCCGCGGTAGTGCTGCATGGCAGCGGCGATGTTCCCCACGCGCACGAACGACTCCACGGCGGTGAGGTCGCAGTCGACATAGCCGAGCAGCCGATACGGCCGTTCGCCAAGCAACGTTCCCAGGTGAGCCCGAAGGCGATGCATCTCCGTCCGCACGCTGCCAGGCCTGCCTTGCTCGCCGTACGCCTCGAGCGCAAGCTGCTCGGCCGAGAGCCCCTCTGGGCGCAGCCACAGGAGCAGCAGGAGTTCGGTGTGCCGCCGCGACAGCTCGATCTCGCGTCGGCCGACCCGCAACAATCCCCGGTCGCGCCCGAGGACCGACAGGCTGGCTTCCGGCAGCCTGAGCACGCGCCGGACCTGCACCTGCCCGTCCGACAACAGTTGGTGCTCGATCGCGCGCGCGGCCAGTGAGACCACCGCCAGGCTGTGCGGATGCGCGGTCGAGAAATCGCCAGCGATATTGAGGACCCCAAGGACCTGGCCAGTCAGTGGGTCGCGGATCGGCGCTGAGGAGCAGACCCACCCGTGCATGGGCGCTGCGAAATGTTCGGCCGCGAAGATCTGCACCGGGTGCGCTTCGGCGAGCGCGGTGCCGAGACCGTTCGTCCCGATCGCCTCCTCGGTCCAGACGGAGCCCTGGCGCATCCCCGACTCGCGGGCCCGAGCGACCGCAGCGGGATGGCCACCGAACCAAAGCAGCATGCCGTCGCGATCACAGATCACAGCGAGGTTGTCGTCTTCGCCGAGCTCGCGGAGGAGGCGCCGCACGATCGGTTCGGCGGCCGAGAGCGGATGACCCGCCCACTCCCGCTGCACCGTCTCCGGATCGACGACTTGCGGCGCCATGCCATCGGCCGGGTCGACCCCGGCGGCAGCTGATCGCTCCCAGGAGCGAGCGATGACGGAGCGCAGGTCGCGGGCGGAACGATCGGCCATGGTCGTTCCGCTGGCCATGGCGAAGTGCGTCCGTGCCAGCGCGAGCGCGCGGGCTTGACGGTCCGTCGATGTGTCGAGTGCGACCCAGTCAGCCATTCGTCCCCCACCGTGACGTATAGCCCGGACTGCAACCTTCGTGCAACCTCGTCGCCGCCACAATTCGAAGTGCCCCCCGAACTCCAGCGGCTGCGCTCACGCGCTTGACGCCTGGCCACACAGGATTACTGACTAGTCCGCCAGTCGATATTCTGGTTCATCCCACTGCCCCGCCCGGCCACTCCCCCAGAGAGTCAGAGAGACCGATCTACCGAGAAGACGGACCGCTAGACCCCATCGAGACCGAATCGCGCAGCTTTCTCGCGCTGCTTGCAGAGAGCGTCACGTTGACGATCCAAGGCGCCACTGAGACTCTTTCCCGCGATCTCCCATGGGACTTTCGCGACCGGCACCGCGCCGACATGCGCATCGCCGCCTTGCTGCGCGTCATCGACGATCGCCGGCTCATCCTCGCTGCCATCGACGGTGGCGACCCCGTCCCGCGGGAGGTCCTCGTTCGCCATGGCTGGCTCGCGGTGCAGGAGGCACGACTGAACGTGCGGGACGCCCCCGACTCGTGGGGTCCTGGGCGTTCGTCCGCGACCGCCATCGCCGCTGAACAGGGCGCGGGCTGGCTCGAGGCGCTCGAGATCGCGCGTCCGTCCGACCGTGCCGACGATTGACCGGACGACGGTGATCAGGGATGCGGCGATGAGTCCTACGCTCGCCGTGTGCTCCGTGCCGCGTCGCTCTCCCTTGCTCGCGCGTTTGCTGCCGCCGCGCTCACCGCGCTCGCGGCGTTGACGCTCGCGGCGCCGGCGGGCGCTGCGCAGTTCACATCCATCTCCCCCGGGCTCAATCACACCTGCGCCGTCAAGGTCGACCACACCGCGTGGTGTTGGGGCGACGGCCGGGAAGGCCAGGTCGGCGTGATCGGCGCCGTGCGGCCCAGGACCCCGATCTACGTGATCGGCTCGTACCAGTCGGCGGCGATCAGCTCGTCGGACGCGTATTGGTGCCAGACGCTGGTCGATACGTCGGTGTCGTGCAGCGGACGGGCGGAGCGCGGCCAAATCGGAAACGGGTCGGTGTCGACCGCCCAGTTCCCGCAAGAGGTGCCGCTGACCGGCGTCACGAAGGTCGCAGCCGGCGCCGCTACCGCGTGTGCGGTCCACACCGGGCGGGTCTCGTGCTGGGGCGACGGCCTGCGGGGCCAGCTCGGCAACGGCGACCTCGTCGAGAGTCCGACCTCGAGTCCCGTGGCCGTCGCCGGTCTCCAGGGCATCGTCGACGTCGCCGTGGGGCTTACGCACGCCTGCGCGGTACGCGTCGACGGGCAGGTCCTCTGCTGGGGCGATACCGACAACGGCAAGCTCGGTAACGGCATCAACAGCGCCATCACTCGGCCGGGTGTCCCCGTGACCGGCCTGACCGGAGCGACGTCCGTCGCCGCAGGAGCAAGCCACACCTGCGCCCTGAAAGCCGACACCACGGTGTGGTGTTGGGGCGATGGGAACACCGGGCAGCTCGGGCTCGGCGTCCCGGATGCGAAAGCCGACACCGCGGTGCCGGTCCCAGGGCTCACGGGCGTCGCGCAACTGGCCGCCGGGGGACTCACGACGTGCGCCGTCAAGAGCGACGGCGGTGCGGTGTGCTGGGGCGATGGGACCGCCGGCCAGATCGGCAACGGCGCGCGCGCCAACGTGCTCGCGCCGCAGCCCGTCTCCGGGATCACCGATGCGATGCAGATCGGTGTGGGCACCCGGCACGCGTGCCTCGTGACCAAGACGCTCGCCCCGTTCTGCTGGGGCAGCAATGCCTCCGGCCAGCTCGGCACCGGCGCGACGCTGACGACGACCTCGCTCACGCCGCAGCTCGTCCAAGACTTCGTCCTCGGTCCGGCGACCTTCCTGCCGGCCTCCCTCACCGGCGTCCCGGCCGGATCGACCGCCGGCGGCGTCATGCAGTTCAACCATCTGCGCCTCGCGCGCCGCAGCGGAGGTGCCTGCCCGAAGCGCGGCACGCTCACCCTCACCGCGCGCGGCCGCTCCTCACGTCAGCGCATCACGATCGACCGCACGAAGAGCGGCTGCACCGTGACCGGGCGCTTTTTGCTCCCCAGCCGCTCGCAGCGCGCCACCAAGGCGACCTACCGGATCACGGCGGCGGGCCTGAAGCCGGCCAGCAAGACGCTGAAGGCCCGCAAGCAGTAGACGACGGCACCGACTCCGGCCGGTTCACTGGCAGGCCAGCCGACAGAAGGAGGTGCGCACCACAGCAGGCTTGGGCGCACCGTCCTGCATGGCGGCCCACGCCACCAACCACCGGTCGCCGTTTGGCGAGTACTTCACCACCGAGGAGAACGCTCGATCCGTCGCAGCCACCTGCTGCGGCGCCCCGAAGCGGTGCCGGCTGGGATCGGTCACGGCGGCAAAGACGTTGCCGATCAAGGAAGATTCCGTCTGCCCGGCGACCCAGGTGATGATCGCTCCGCGGGGCCCTTCGGCTGCTGCCATGTGCCCTGCATTTTGGCCCGCAGGGGAGAGCGTCTGCGGTACTCCGAAGCGGTCTCGTTGGCTGTACGCGACCTTGATGACGGAGATCGAGTCTGTGCCAGCAGCGGGAGCCGGAGCACTGGCCGTGAACGCGATCACCCGTCCGCCGCCGCGGTTGGCAACGACCACCGGTTGGCCGGTCCAGCCCAGCGGGTCCGGGTCACGAAAGAGCGTCTGCGCCTTCAGGAAGCGACGAACTCCCGCAGGACGCACGGCCACGTTCACGCGCGCGGGCCCAGCGCCACCTTCTGAGAGCTGACGCTGGAGCCAGGCGACGGTCACGCGTCCATCCGGCCCGACGTACGGAGTGATCTGATTGGAGGTCACGCGAGCGGCCGGGCCGATGTCCTGCGGAGTTCCCCACGCGCGCCCGGCAATGGAGCAGCCACTGGGGTTGGTCGACTGGCACGGACCGCGTCGACCGATGCGAGTGCGGGCGAGCAGCCGCCCCTGTTTGGTGTCGTAGGCCACCGCCACATCGCCGCTGGCGCCCATCGCCACGGCAGCGACGGAGCCATCGGTGCGGGCGGCCAGCCTCTGCGGCGCGCCGAAACGGCCACCGGCTGGCTGAACGCTGACCCAGACGTCGCGGTGGCTGGTTTGTGGCGAGGTGAGCCAAGCCACTGCGAGGTCGCCTCGTTCGTTGCCGGCCACGGTCGCGGACGGTCCCCACACCTCCGAGGTGATGGTCCGGGGCTTGCTGAACTTGCCACGCACATCACCGATCGAGATCTTGAGATCACCCTTGCCGGCGTAAATCAGTTGCGCCGCGCGACCACCACCGAGGTCGACGAGCGGGCCGGGCTGGAAACCGTCCGACAAGCGCTGTTCCGGGCCGAAGATCCCGTTGGTGGCCGCGATCGCGTAGCTGGCGCCTTCAGCGCTGCGGCCGCTGTCACCCGACGCACGATCGGAATGGTTCCATGCCAGGAGGTCGCCGGTCTTCCCGGGGATCAGCTCGCTTTCCCCAATCGAGTCGTGCCCAGTCGAGACCGTTACCGGCGGAGCCCAATCGGCGGTAGCGGCGTGGGCCCCTGGCGCCCAAGTGGCAGCGACCGCTACGGAGAAGACGAGCGCCTGGACGCGGCCGCTCCTTGTTCTGGACCCAAGCTGAGCGATGGCGCGCATGCAGCGACCGTAGGCCGGACAGCGTGGCTGCGACGACCGTGGTTCTCCTGGGAACCGCAACGGGAAACCCGCACCGAAACGACGAAAGCCCCGCATTCGCGGGGCTTTCAGACGAAGCGGGCGACGAGGCTCGAACTCGCGACCTCAGGCTTGGGAAGCCGGCGCTCTACCAACTGAGCTACACCCGCGTGGCGGGCAGCATATCGCGGGCAGCGCGGTGCACGTCCGTGCGCCCCTGCCGCGCCGCGAGGCGCTCGCGCTCTACCCTTCCTGCCTGATGCGCCGCTCTCCCGTTCCCGTCGCCGTGATCGCGCTGGCCGTGCTGCTGGTCGGCGTCCTGGCCTACGGGCTGCTGGGCCGCACGTCGACCAACCTCGATACGGGGGTCAAGCGCGGGGAGCGCCCGATGGCGCCGGCCGCGACGGAGCCACTGCCGAAGCTCGGCAGTGCCGGCAGCACGACGCTCGCCTCGCTCAAGGGCAAAGTCGTCGTCGTGAACCTCTGGGCCTCCTGGTGTGAGCCCTGCAAGGGCGAGGCGCCGCTGGTCTCCGCGATCCACGACGCGCTGGTCAAGAGCGGCGAGGGCCAGGTGCTCGGCGTGACCTACCTCGACGCGACGAGCAAGAGCCTCGCCTTCGCCAAGGAGTTCCGGCTCACGTTCCCAAGCGTCCGCGACATCGACGAGAAGATCTACGACGGGTTCGAGGCCACGGGCCAACCCGAGACGTACGTGATCGACCGCGAGGGCCGCATCGCCGCGATCTCCCGCGGGGTGATCAGCGCGAAGTTCGCCAACGAAGCCCTGAAGGCGGCCGGGGCGACGGCGCGAGTACCGGCTGCGATCCAAGGAGCCACGTCATGAATCGACTCCTGAAGCGTGGGCTCGTCGCGCTCATCGTCGCGCTGTTCCTCCTCCCCACGGCCGCCGCGGGTGGCCAAGGCGCGCGCGGAGCCAAGGCCGACCTCGTCGACATCGAAGACGAAGTCATGTGCATCGTCTGCAGTCGTCCGCTGTCGACCTCCGGGGGCGATGCTGCCGAGGACCAGCGGGCGGTAATCCAGGGCCTCATCGACGAGGGCCTCACCAAGCAGCAGGTCAAGGATCGGCTCGTGGCCGAGTACGGCGAACAGGTGCTCGTCGACGACCAGTCGCCGATCGCCGCGGCGGCGCCCATCATCGCCGCCGTCGTCGGAGCGACGAGCATCTGGCTGCTGCTTCGCCGCCGGCGGGTCGGTGCCGACGGGGAGCTCGACGAGGCGACCGCGCAGGCGATCCCGACCGATGTCGACCCCGGCGACCCGTTCGCGATCCAGCCGACGAGTCCCGAGGACAACGCTCGCATCGACGCCGAACTCGCCGACCGAGGCTGACGTGGGCGATTCCCCGACCATCTTCGCGGCGATCGCGATCGGCGCCGTGAGCTTCCTGTCGCCCTGCGTGCTTCCGCTCGTGCCCGGCTACCTCTCGACCATCACCGGCCTGTCGCTGCCGGAGATGGAGTCGAGTTCCAAACACAAGGTCCTGCTGCCGGCGGTCCTGTTCTGCCTGAGCTTCACGCTCATCTTCACTGTGCTCGGGATGACCGCGACCGGACTCGGGCAGACGCTGTCGGACCACACCGACACGCTCAACATCGTGTCCGGCTCACTCGTCGTGGTGTTCGGCGTGGCGACGATCGCCACGGCGTGGTCGACGCGCCTGGCGCGCAGCGCGCAGGTCGGCTGGCTGATGGACCGCGCGGGCGTGAGCCCGATCATCGCCGGGGCAGCGTTTGCGGTCGCGTGGTCGCCCTGCCTGGGTCCGACGCTCGGCGCAATCTTGAACGTCGCCGCGTCCGCCGACACCGTCGGCACCGGCGGCCTCCTGCTCGCTGGCTACGGCTTCGGGCTCGCGATCCCGTTCCTGCTGTGCGCCCTGTTGCTGCAGCGCGCCATGGGCCCGATGCGCTGGTTCACGCGCCACCACAAAGCGATCTCGGTCGTGAGTGGCTCGATCCTGATCGCGTTCGGCGTGCTCCTCGCGACCGACGAACTGCCCCAGATCGTCGCCGACCTCACCCGCATGCTCGACGAACTCGGCCTCGGCTTCTTCTCCAACCTCTAGGCGACTGCCGGGGCTTGCTCCCGAATGGCGACTGCCGGGGCTTGCTCCCGAACGGCGACTGCCGGGGCTTGCTCCCGAATGGCGACTGCCGGGCTTGCTCCCGAATGCGCCCAAAACGGGCCGCTTTGGAAGCAAGCCCTCCCGACCATGCAGCCACGTCGGCTGCGCTGCTCCCGTGATCAGGCGGCGGGCTCTTCCTCGCGGCGCTCCATGCGCTGCGGGGCGCTGACGCCGAGCAGCCCGAGCGCGGTGGCGAGCGCGGTGCGCGTCGCCGCCGTCAGCGCTGCACGCCAGGCTTCTGTGCCTTCGCCCTCGGCGCCGGCAATCTGGCAGTCGCGGTAGAAGGCCGTGAAGGTCTGCGCCAGGTCCAGGGCGTAGGTGGCGACGCGATGCGGCGCACGGCGGTCCGCGGCCTGCGCGACGACGTCCGGCACCTCGCCGAGCTTGAGGATCAGCCCGCGTTCAGCGGCCTCGATGGCGACCGGAAGACCTGTCACCGCTGACCCGTCGCCGGCCACCAGCCGGTCGACGACCGCGCGGGACTCGGCGCTCACCTTTTCGAGCACCGAACAGGCCCGCGCGTGGGCGTACTGCACGTAATACACGGGGTTCTCGCTGGATTCCTTGCGCGCAAGTTCCAGGTCGAGTTCGACAGCCGTGTCGTGTGAGCGCTGGAGCAGGAACCAGCGGGACGCGTCGACGCCGATTTCCGCGACGAGATCGTCGACCGTGACGAACTGGCCGGCGCGCTTGCTCATCTTGATCTGCTCGCCGCCCTCGACGAGATTGACGAGCTGCATGATCAGGAGCTCGAGGCGGTCCGGGTCGCCGCCGAAGGCTTCGAACGCGGCGCGCATGCGGCCGATGTAGCCGTGATGGTCGGCGCCGAGCACGAGCATCTGGCGGTCGTAGCCGCGGTCGAGCTTGTCGCGCATGTACGCGAGGTCGGAGGCGTAGTAGGTCGGAGCGCCGTCGGAGCGGATCACGACGCGGTCCTTGTCGTCGCCGCGCTTCTCGGTCCGCAGCCACCAGGCGCCGTCCTCGAGTTCGAGTTCGCCGTTGCTCTTGAGGATCTCCAGGGCCGTTTCGAGCTGGCTCGGTTCGCCGTCATGCAGCGACCGTTCGCTGAAGAATCGGTCGAAGTGCACGCCGAACCGCTCCAGCGTCTCCTGCGTGCGCGCGAGCATCGCCGCGACGCCGAGTTCCGACAGCTCTTCGTCGGTCTTCTCGGCCGCGCCGGGGATCGCGTCGGCGATCTCCTGCACGTACGCGCCTTGGTAGCCGCCTTCGGGCACATCGGTGCTGCGCGCGCGGGCGCCGATCGACACGCCGAGGTTCTTGATCTGGCTGCCGTAGTCGTTGACGTAGTACTCGCGGTCGACCTTGTGGCCATGGAACGCGAGGATGCGCGCGAGCGCATCGCCGTAGGCCGCGTTGCGGGCATGGCCGATGTGCATCGGGCCGGTCGGGTTGGCCGACACGAACTCGACGTTCACCCGCTCAGCGATGGCCGCACCGCCCGCACCCCACTGCACGCCGGCCGCGCCGACCGCAGCCAGCCCCTCGCGCAGGAACGCGTCACCGAGGGTGAGGTTGATGAAGCCGGGACCGGCGATTTCCGCACCCGCCAGGCGCTCGCCAAGGTCTTCGGTGATGCCGTCGACGACCGCCTGAGCGATCTCGCGCGGGGCTTTGCCTGCGCGCTTTGCGAGCATCATCGCGACGTTGGTCGCCAGGTCGCCGTGGCCAGCCTGACGCGGCGCGCTGAGCACCACGTCACCGGGGCCAAATGGCACGCCCGCGGCTTCACTGGCGCGCCGTGCGATGGCACCACGCAGCACGGCGTCCCACCCGGTGGCTTCGGTCGTCGCGAGGTCGGTCGGCATCGGCTGGGGGTCAGCTCCCGGGGGTGTCGGAGTGGTGGTACGGAGATCCGGCGAGGATCGAAAGCCCACGGTACAGTTGTTCCAGCAGCACGACCCTTGCGAGCTGATGCGGCAGGGTCATCGGGCCGAAGCTGATCGTTTCGTTCGCCCGCGGCAGCGAGAGCCCGTAGGCGCCGCCGACCACGAACACAAGCGTTCGGCCGTCGAGGCGTCGCTCGTCGAGGAAGCGACTGAACGCCACGGAGTCTCGGCTTTTGCCGCGTTCGTCGAGCATCACCACGTAGGCGCCGTCCGGAATGCGCTTCTCGACCTGGTCGTCGGTCTTGACCTCGATCATCTCGACCTTGGCGTGCGCGCGAAGCCGCCCGAGATAGTGGTCGGCATCGTCGGCGTACGGCGGACGGAGCCGACCGACGGCGATCACGAGGTAGCGCACCGGCCCGATGCTAGTTTGCGGCGATGGCTGATGCCGATCCCACCCCCGGGCACTGCCCTGCCGCGTAACCAGCCATCGGCCGCTACGGCCGGCCCTCGCGCGACGACGCTCGGCTCATCCGGCCAGCGTCGATGGCGGAGCGGGGCGACCTCATGAGAGTCGGCGTGCTCTCCGACGTCCACGGCAACCTTGAGGCGCTGCAGGCGACGCTTGCCGCGATCGAGGCCGCGGGCGTCGACGAGATCTGGTCGCTCGGCGATGTGGTGGGCTACGGCGCGCGCCCGTCAGCGTGCTTGGCGCTCCTGCGCGACCAGTGCAGTGTGCTGCTCGCGGGCAACCACGATCTGGTCGCCGCCGGTGCCTCGTCGGCCGAGGGCTTCTCGCGCTCGGCCCGCATCGCGATCTCATGGACCTCGCAGCAGCTCTCGGAGGCTGAGCGCGAGGAGATCCGCGGCTGGCCGAGCGCCATGCATCACCACGGCATCGGCGTCGCGCACGGCAGCATGCGCGATCCCGCCTGGGAATACGTCGTAGAGCCAGAGACCGCTCGCGCGTGCCTGGAAGATCAGATCCAGCAGATCGTGATCGTCGGGCATTCCCACTTGGCGCTGTCTTGGCGTGCCGACGCCGACGTGATCGGTGGGGCTGCCGGTGTGCTGCGCACCGATGGCGACCGCATCGACTTTGGCGAGCGAAACTGGATCCTGAATCCGGGGAGCGTTGGGCAGCCGCGCGATCGTGATCCCCGCGCCGGCTGGATCGAGCTCGACCTCGATGAGCGCACCGCGCTTTGGCACCGCGTCCCGTACGACATCGCCACCGCACAGGCCGCGATTCGCACCGCCGGACTGCCCGACCCGCTCGCCGATCGCCTCGGGGCGGGCTTGTGACTCGGGCCGGCCACCACCGCGCAGCGTCAGCAACTACCGTGGTTTTCGACGTGTTCGGATCAACGCCACACGCCAACCGGTGCCCTCGGGCCGCTCGACGCGCGAACATGGCCGGTTCATGAAGGCCTTGCGCTGGATTCTCTTCAGCCTGCTCGCGTTCGGTCTCGGTACCGGCGTCGCGCTCGCAGTCCACCCACCAAGCATCGGCATTCCGGTGGCGACGGCCTCTGGGCTCAGCGACGACCTGGCCAAGATCCAGGAGTACGCCGCCGACGGCAAATGCAATGCCGTTCGTGGGCGACTCCAGGGTGCGGCCGCCAAGATCGATCGCCTGCCTGCGCGCACGGCGACGGCCACCGTCGATGAGCTCACGACGTCGCTGGCGCGCGTGCGCAACGAGGCGCTCTCCACGTGCCAGAGCGTGGTGGCCGAGCGCGCCGCCGAGGCTCAGCGCAAGCGGGAGGCCCAAGAGGCGCTGGAGGCCGCGACGCCCGAGACGACACCTTCTGAGGAGGTCGAACCCTCCACCCCTGCGACGACACCCGAGCCGACCCTCGACCCGGGCACCGGCGAGACGACGCCGGTCCAGCCGGACGGGGGCGACGATCTAGGCGAGGACGGCACGACGGGCGGCGTCACGATTCCTGGTGAAGAGGCGATTCGCCAGCGCGTCGAGAAGGAACGCAGGCGGCTGGAGAAGCAGGCCGAGAAGATTCGGAAGGCGTGGGAGCAGTAATGGCCGGCGACGTTCTCATCGGCCGCTACGAGCTTGGCGAGCGCATTGGCTCCGGCGGTATGTCGACGGTCGTTCGGGCCTTCGATTCGCGCCTGGAGCGTTACGTCGCGGTGAAGCTGCTCGCTGAGCACCTGGCCGACGACACCCAGTTCGTGCAGCGCTTCCAGCGCGAAGCGAAGTCCGCGGCGCGGCTCGTGCATCCGAACATCGTGCAGGTGTTCGACTACGGCTTTGACCCCGACAAGGGCCGGTACTACATCGTCATGGAGCTGGTGCAGGGGCGGTCGGGCGCCCAGCTGCTCACCGAGCATGGCCGTCTGTCCGTCGAGGGCACGCTGCATCTCGCCGACGGCGCGTGCCGCGCGTTGGCGCACGCCCACCGGCATGGCGTGATCCACCGCGACGTCAAGCCCGGCAACATCATGCTCGCCGACGATGGCCAGGTGAAGCTCGCCGACTTCGGCATCGCCTGGGCGGGCGACGCGCTTCAGGTGACCCAGCACGGCGCCGTGCTCGGCACGGCCTCCTACCTCGCGCCCGAGCAGGCCTCGGGCCAGAAGGCCACCCCTCAGGCCGACATCTACGGCCTCGGCGTCGTGATCTTCCAGCTGATGACCGGCCGCCTGCCGTTCACCGGGGTCTCGCTGGCCGACATGGTGCTCGCGCAGCGCGAGCAGCGCCCGCCGCGCTTGGATCGCCTCGTGAGCGGCGTGCCCGCGCATGTGGCCGATGCCGTGGAGCTGGCGCTCTCGTACGACCCGGCCCGCCGGCCAGCGTCGGCCATGCAGCTGCGCGACATGCTCGCCGGCGTGGAGCACACCGCCGCCACCCGCGTGGGGAGCGATGAGGACGCCACGCAGGTCACGCGTCTTGGGAGCGATGAGCCGACGGGCGTCACGCGCGTCTCGCGGCGCGCGGCCTTGACGGGCGGTTTGGCCTCTCCGGCGACGGCGGCGGGCTCGCCCACAGGCGTGCAGCGACTGCAGCCGCGCGCGGCGCCGGTTCCCGAGCCGGCTTGGGCCGACGATGGTCACGACGACCGCGGCGGTTACGACCAGCCGCCCGCAGGGCGGGCTCCCGGTCGCGCTCAGGGTCGACAGCCCAAGCCCAAGCGCAGCGCGGGTGCGCGGTTCCTGACCGCCTTGGTGGTCGGCGTGGTGATGGCTTCGCTCGGCGGCGCCTTCGGCGTTTACCTCAGCGACCAGCTCTCCAGCTTCGACGTCACGGGTGGCGGCGGCGATCTGTCCTCGCTCGTCGGCGACCTGCGCTCGGCGCTCGGCCAGTAAACGCGGCGCAAAGCGCTGGCCGCTGGCTCAGCGCCGGCCGCTCCCTCAGCGCGGGCCGGCGGCTCAGCGCTGGCTGGGGGCTCAGCGCCGGCTGGTGACTCCGCGCCGCAACTGACTCCACGCCGGCTGGGGCGTGAACGGCCAAAATCTGTCGTCAGGACAACAACAAATGGCCGCTCACCGCCGGCCGGCCGCTCAGCGCTGGCCGGCAACTCAGCGCTCGCCGGCAACTCAGCGCTCGCCGGCAACTCAGCGCTCGCCGGAGCGTGAACGGCCAAAATCTGTCGTCAGGACAACAACAAATGGCCGCTCACCGCCGGCCGGCCGCTCAGCGCTGGCCGGGGGCTCAGCGCTGGCCGGGGCGTGAACGGCCAAAATCTGTCGTCAGGACAACAACAAATGGCCGCTCACCGCCGGCCGGCCGCTCAGCGCTGGCCGGGGGCTCAGCGCCGTCCGCTCCCTCAGCGCTGGCCGGGGCGTGAACGGCCAAAATCTGTCGTCAGGACAACAACAAATGGCCGCTCACCGCCGGCCGGCCGCTCAGCGCTGGCCGGCAACTCAGCGCTGGCTGGGGCGTGAACGGCCAAAATCTGTCGTCAGGACAACAACAAATGGCCGCTCACCGCTGGCCGGGGGCTCAGCGCTGGCCGATGGTTACGTTGTTCGGCTAGCAACGACACCTCGGTACGGAGCCGTACCAATTCGGCCGTCGATGGGTTAGGGTCGGCGAATGGCTCCGCGTTATGACTTGAATGGCCGTGTCGTGCTGGTAACCGGAGCCGCGCGCGGCATCGGTGCTCAGATCGCGCGTGCGTCGGCGGCGCGTGGCGCGAAGGTGGCGCTGCTCGGGCTGGAGGCCGAACTGCTGGAGTCGCTGGCGACCGAGCTCGGCGGGTTCGCTGTGCACGCCGACGTGACCGATCGCGACGGCTTGCGGACCGCGGTCGACGCGGTCGCCGAGCACTTCGGCGGCATCGATGTCGTCGTCGCCAACGCCGGCGTCGCGCCAGTCGGCACGCTACGCGGCCTGCGCGACAGTGACTGGGATCGCACCATCGCCGTGAACCTCACCGGCGTGTGGAACACCGTGCGCGCCGCGGTGCCGTACATCGTGGAGCGCAAGGGCTACATCCTCAACGTCGCGTCGCAGTCGGCGATCTCGCCACTCCCGACGATGATTCCGTACACCGCAGCGAAGGCCGGCGTCGACAACTTCTCGCGCGCCCTGCGCATGGAGCTGTACCCCACCGGCACACGCGTCGGCACGGTCTACTACAGCTGGGTCGACACCGATCTCGTCCGCGACACGGTCGACAGCGCCGCGGGCGGCGGGCTCGCCGGCATGCCGGAGTTCTTCAAGAAGCGCCTCTCCGTAGAGGCCGCGGTGGACATCACCATGGCCGGCATCGAGAAGCGCGCCCAGCTCATCTTCGCGCCGAAGTGGGTCCGCGCCCAGTTCCTTTTCCGCGGCTTCATGCCCTTCATCGAGTTGGCCATTGCCCGCGACAAGCGCAACACCGCCACCGTCGAGCGCGGCGACACCATCGCCCAGGCCGTCAACGACCCGGCCGACGCCAAGTCGAACGAGACGACCGCGTAAGTCCAGGCCTACGCCGTTGCGACCGGCGCGTGCAGCGGCGGGGCACCCGGGTAGGGCGTGCCGTCTGGTGCGGTGAAGACCTTCGGGGCGTCGCCGGCGCGGAGTTCGGCGATGCGCTGGGGTGCGCGGCCCTCGGCGAGGGCTTCGCGGAGATCGGCCATGAGGCGGGCGCTGTAGGCGAGGTTGTGGAGGGTGAGCAGGCGGGCGCCGGTCTGCTCCTTGCTTCGCTGCAAGTAGGCGAGGTAGCCGCGGGAGAAGCCCTCGCGGCAGCACGGGCACGGGCAGCCTGCCATCACGGGCTCGGTTGAGCCGCGGAACGGTGAGCCGGTCAGGTCGACGCGCCAGCGCTTGGCGGGATCCGGCACGAGCGCGACGCCGTGGCGAGCCAGGCGGGTCGGCATCGCGCAGTCGAACGTGTCGATGCCGAGTTCGACGCCACGCAGGAGGTCGTCGACATCGCCAATGCCCAGCAGGTGGCGGGGGCGATCCTCGGGCAGCACGCCGGTCGCCCACTCCACGACCTCGTACATCTGCGGCTTGTCGGCCCCGAGCGACCCGCCGATCGCGATGCCGTCGCAGCGACTACCGGCGATCACGCGCGCCGACTCGGTGCGCAGATCCTCGTAGACGCCGCCCTGCACGATGCCGTAGACGAGCTGGTCGTCCGGGCCGTGCTCGGCGTGCCAGTCCAGGCAGCGCTCGAGCCAGCGATGACTGCGCTGCGTGGACTTGTCGGTGTAGTCCTTGGTTACGTGGAACGGCGTGCACTCGTCGAACACGAGCGCGATGTCGCTGTGGAGATGCGCCTGCACGTCCATCGACTCTTCCGGGCTCAGGAACTGCTTCGACCCATCGAGATAGGAGCGGAACGTCGCACCCTTCTCAGTGATGCCGAGCGTCTTGCCGTCTCGCCCACCGTTGCCGGTGACGCTGCGTCCCTTGACCTCATCCGCGATGGTGCCGTGGCCCATCGAGAACACCTGAAAGCCACCACTATCGGTGATGATCGGGCCGTCCCACCGCATGAACTCGTGGAGGCCGCCGAAGTCCTTGACGAGCTGCTTGCCCGGCGTCGTCATGAGATGGAAGGTGTTGCCGAGCACCATGTCGAAGCCGAGCTCCCGCCAGTCGCGGGGCTCCAGGCCCTTCACCGTGCCCTTCGTCGCCAGCGGCACGAACGCGGGCGTGCGCACCTCGCCGTGGGCCGTCGAAAGCATCCCCGCACGGCCCCGCGTGGACGGGTCGCGGGCAGTGATCTCAAAGCAGGGACGGGGGCGCGACATGGCCGCGAACCCTAACGGGCAGCGTGGCGGTCCGCCCAGCCACAACCTGCGACCCCTAGCGATGGCCAGAGTGCCCCACCAGGGACGCGTCGGCGCTTCGAACGAAGCGCCGACGAGCGGCGCTTAGAGCAGCGACTCGCCGGTCTCGCGCTCGAGTTCACGCAGGATGCGCGTGAACGCCGCGCCGACGGCCATGAGCTGCTGGTCGTCGATCTGCGAGAGGAAGCGGCGGCGAACGCCGCGAAGGTGGGTCGGGCGGGCGCGCTCGAGCGTCGCGAGGCCGGCGGCCGTGAGCACGGCGTACTGGCCGCGACCATCCTGGGAGCAGCGCTCGCGGATCACGTGGCCGTCGCGCTCCATCCGGTCGATCAGGCGGGTCGCGCCGCTGCGGCTGACCAGCAGGCGCCCAGCGAGATCGCGCATGCGGAGGCGACCGCCGGCGTTGGCGAGCTGCACGAGCACGTCGTAGTGGACGAACGGCACGCCGGTGCCGCGCTCGAGTTCCTCATCAAGCACACGGAAGAGCGCCTGGTGCGCGCGCAGGAAGCCGCGCCACGCGTGGTACTCGTCGGCCGTGAGCTGACCGTTACTCGATCCGTCCAGCCGCTCGGGCTCAGCGGTGATCGTGGCCGGATTGGCCGGAACGGGGCCAGTGCCCACGTTGATCGCGGAGCGAGGGGCCGGCGCGAAAGAACCGGGAAACCATCCGAAATCAGGGGCGAATCGTTGCATCCGCAATCAACTATACGAGGAAGTGAGACAAATCCCAAACGCGCGCTCGATCGCGGCGTGGCCGCATTCAAACCGATCGAGCGGCGGCTGGCAATTGTTCCAGTATGGCGAACCCGAAAGACCGCTGCCACGAACCATGACGGCCGCGGCCACGGAACCAAAAAGTCGGGTGCTGCGTCCTGGCCTCGCGCGGACACCCTGATCTCCACCCCGCGACCAGCGCGACGGCAACCAACCACACCGCCCGACTGGACTCCTGACGAGCGGCGACGCGCCTCAAATGACTCGAACGCGCCCACCCTTCGCTAAACGGACCGCGGTACGGTACGGTCCAAGTAGTTGCACACGCAACGACATTGCGTGTCGAGACCGCCTCCGGTCCCCTGCCTCTGCGACGCCGCGACCTCCCCACCGCGCCACCCCACGCAGCAGCCGACACCGACCCAACCAAGAACGAGAGCCACCATGAGCGTCAAGATCGCCGTCATCTACTACTCGGCCACCGGCACGGTCCACGAGATCGCCAAGCAGGTCGCCGCGGGCGCCGAAGCCGAGGGCGCCGAAGTCCGCCTGCGCCGCACCAAGGAGCTCGCTCCAGCCGAGGCGATCGCCAGCAACGAGGGGTGGCAGAAGCACGTCGACGAGGTTCACCCGACCGTCGAAGAGGCCGTCATCGACGACCTCGATTGGGCCGACGGCTTCGCGCTCGGCTCCCCCACGCGCTTCGGCCTGCCGACCGCGCAGCTCAAGCAGTTCATCGACCAGACCGGCCCGCTCTGGGGCGCCGGCAAGCTCGCAGGCAAGGGCGCCACGGTGTTCACGTCCGCGTCGACCACGAACGGCGGCCACGAGTCGACCGCCCTCGCGATCTCCAACGTGCTCTACCACTGGGGCGCGGTCATCATTCCGCCCGGCTACGCGACGCCCGAGGGCTACGCCGCCGGCTCGCCGTACGGCACCTCAGCACTCACCGGCCCGCTCAGCGACGTCGTCGCCGCAGCCGCCAAGGCCCAGGGCGCGCGCCTGGCCCAGATCACGGCCAAGCTGGCCGGCTAACCAACCGCCCCCGGGCGCCGAACGTCGAAATATGCCCCCCAGAGGGTGGGTAATCCGACGTTCGGGCCGACCCGCGCCGGCCCGCCTCCCCGCGCTTGGCCCATCCGAGCCGCGGGCTGGCGTCTAGACGAGGGACGTCCCGGTCATCTCGGGCGGCTGGGCATAGCCCAGCAGCGCGAGGACCGTGGGCGCCACGTCGGCGAGCTTGCCGGTGCGGCCGCTCGTCGTCGCCTCGCCGGTCAGACCGTTCGGCCCCGTGAGCGGCACGGTCTCGGCCTCGCCCGCGAGGGTGATGCCCTCGCCGACCAGCACAACGGGTACGACGTTCAGCGAGTGAGCCGTGTCGGGCGACCCGTCGTCCTCGAGCATCTCGTCGGCGTTGCCGTGGTCGGCCGTCACGATCACGGCTCCGCCGCTTCCGGTCACGGCGGCGATGATCTCTCCGAGGCGAGCGTCGACGAACTCAACGGCCGCAATCGCCGCCGGGATCGACCCGGTGTGGCCGACCATGTCGGCGTTGGCAAAGTTGATGACCCCGAACGTCGGAGCGTCGGCCTCCCACGCGTCGATGAACGCCTTGGCGACGCCCGCCGCGCTCATCTCGGGCTTGAAGTCGTAGGTGGGTACGTCGCGCGGGCTCGGCACGACCTCGCGCCGCTCGCCCTGCTCCGGCTGCTCCTCGCCACCGGCAAAGAAGTACGTCACATGCGGGTACTTCTCGGTCTCGGCGACGTGCAGCTGCGACCCGCCGTGCTCGGCGATCACCTTCGGTAGGGTCACCTGCGGGCGGTCCGGCAGGAAGGCGATCGGGAACGGGTAGGTCTCGTCGTACTCGGTGAGCGTCACGTAGCGCTCGATTGGTGTCGCGTCGCCTCGGTCGATCTCCGTGAAGGCGGGGTCGGCGAGCGCGCGAGAGAGCTGGCGGACCCGGTCGGGGCGGAAGTTGAAGCAGATCACCGAGTCGCCGGGGCGGATCGTCGCCTCGTCGCCGATGGTCGTCGCCGCGACGAACTCGTCGGTTTCGTCGCGCGCGTAGGCGGCCTCGATCGCCTCGGCGGACGTAGCGGCGTGATGCTGCCCGATGCCGTGCACGATCAGGTCGTACGCCTGCTGCGTGCGCTCCCACCGCTGGTCGCGATCCATCCCGTAATACCGACCGATCACCGATCCGATGCGGGCACCGGCGGCGTCGGCCCACGTCTGTGCCTGCGCGAGGAAGGCGCGACTGCCGTGCGGCGAGGTGTCGCGGCCATCGGTGAAGGCGTGCAGCACGACGTCCTGGGCACCGAGCGTCTTGCCGAGACCCAGCAGCGCCTCGATGTGCTCCCAGCCGGAGTGCACGCCACCATCGGACACGAGCCCGACGAGATGCACCCGCGGAGCCCCCTCGAACGCCGCGCGCAGCACGGGATTCTCGGCGAGCGCGCCCGACTCGACGGCTTCGTCGATCCGGGTGAGGTCCTGCTTGATCACGGCGCCCGCGCCGAGGTTGAGGTGGCCGACCTCGCTATTGCCCATCTGGCCTTCGGGCAGCCCGACGGCTAGGCCGCACGCCGTGAGCGTGGTGCGGGGCGCGGTCGCCCACAGCTGGTCCATGACCGGCGTGTTGGCGAGGCTCACGGCGTTGCCGGGGCCGGCCGGCGCCAGGCCCCACCCGTCAAGCACGACGAGCGCGACCTGCGGGAACGTGGAATCGACGGGCATGAGCAGTACTCCTGAGGAAGCCGGGCGGCAACGCGGACTGCGGAATCTATCGGGGCGCATCGACCAGGCGCCCGCTTGGCTGATCGTTGGGTTTCCGTTGGGGTTGCGGGTAGGATGCCGATGCGCCACGACCGGGAGCATTTGGTGAGTCAGTCCTCGGTCGCGCATCAAGGTTCGGCACCACGGACCAGCAAGTACTAGGGAGCACCGACAATGGGCCAGAGAAGCAGCAAGACCGTCGCCCTGGGCGTCCTCCCCGTGATGGCGACCGCGTTCCTGGCTGGCTGCGGCGGCGAGGACGAGACCGCGTACTGCACCGACCAGAACGACGTGGTCGTCGAGAACTCGTACTGCGACGACGACTTCAACAACAACGGCTACTTCTGGGCGTTCGTCGCCGGGTCGGCGGGCACGTCGCTCAAGAAGGGCTCCAAGGTCACGAAGGCCGCGTCGAAAATCGCCGCGTCAAACAAGGCTGCGCTGGCTGCGAAGGGCGGCTTCGGCTCGAAGTCGTCCAGCGGCGTCGGGCGTTCCGTGGCGCACAGCAGCTCCGGCGGGAGCTGATGCAGCGCCGCTCCAGCGAGGCCCGTCCGGACTGGCAGAAGACGATCGAGTCCCAGGGGCTCGTCTACTGGCGCACCGACCTGCCCTCCGGCGAGCAGATCTCGTACTGGGACGAGGAGCACTACTACGCGTTCCGCCTCGACGAGATCCTGGAGATGGAGTCGGTGGCGCGCGCGATGCTCGAGCTGCTGGTCGCCGCCGGCGATCACGTGATCGAGCACGACCTCTTCGCGAAGATGGGCATCCCGGAATTCGCGGCCGCTCGCATCCGCGAGACGTGGGAGAGCGAACCGCCGATGCTGTACGGCCGCTTTGACTTCGCCTATTCCGGCGGCGATCTCAAGCTCCTGGAGTACAACGCTGACACTCCGACCTGCCTGGTCGAAACGGCGGTGCAGTGGCATTGGATGCGCGACGTGTTCGGCGACGATGCCGACCAGTGGAACCGCGTACACGAGGCGCTCGTGGAGCGCTGGACCGAGCTGCGCACCGAGCATCGTCTGCCCGACGGCGAGACCCACTTCCTGCACTCGCACGCCGAGCGCTCCGGCGAAGACTTCATGACCGTCGGCTACCTCCTGCAGACGGCGAAGGAGGCGGGGCTCAAAACCACCCTCCAGCCGATCGAGGAGCTCGGGCTCAGCCCCGAGCGCGGCTTCGTCGACACCGAGCAGCGGCCCGTGCGCACCGCGTTCAAGCTCTACCCCTGGGAGTGGATGCTGAACGAGGACTTCGCGCAGGAGGCCATGAACCGCATGGGCACCGGCCTCGGGCAGACGCAGTGGATCGAGCCGATCTGGAAGCTCCTCTGGGCCAACAAGGGCATCCTTCCGGTCCTCTGGGAGCTCTTCCCGGACCATCCCAATCTGCTGCCCGCCTGGTTCGCCGGCGAGGAGCCGAAGGATCTGACGTCCTACGTCATGAAGCCGATTTTCGCCCGCGAGGGTGCAAACACGACGGTCGTGATCGACGGCGAGGTCGTCGAGACCGGGCCGGACGAGCAGTACGGCACCGAGGGCTACATCGTGCAGCAGTACGTCGACCTCGGCAGCTATGCCGGCAACCGGCCGGTGCTGGGTGTCTGGACCGTCGACATGGAACCCGTGGGGCTCGGTATCCGCGAGTCCTCTGGCTACATCACCAACAACCAATCTCGATTCGTCCCTCACATGATCGAGGGCTAGGAGCACCACATGGAAGACACGCTTGAACTGGTCGGCCAAATGCTGGCGTATGCGGGCGTCGGGCTCGTCATCCTGGTCCTGGGCTTCTTCGTCCTGGACCTCCTGACGCCCGGCAAGCTCGGCGATCTCGTGATGAATCGCAACGTCAACGCGGCGGTGATCACGTCCGCCAGCATGATCTCGCTGGGCCTCGTGCTGTGGTTCGCGATCTTCTTCAGCGGCACCGGCTCCGAAGACATCTCCACCGCGTGGGACGGCCTCGACGACGTCGCCATCTTCGGCGTCATCGCCGTCGCCCTGCAGGCCGTGTCGTTCCTGGTGCTCGACATGATCACGCCGGGCAAGCTCGGCGAGCACATCACCGACACCACGTTCCACCCCGCCTCCGTCGTCTCCGCCTCCGTACAGATCGCCGTGGCGTTCATCATCTGCGCCTCGCTGACCTAAGCGAGCGCGTGAAACCCGCCTTCGCGGGCCCCTGAACCACCAAGCGCCCCGGGCGTCAGAACCGCGGTTCTGACGCCCGGGGCGCTTGTCGTTGCGGCGACTGTTCCGTCGCCAAAGGAGGTGCTCATCGCCCAGCGAGGCGCACCCTTCAACGGGGGCTGTCGCTACGCGACGGCCGCCGCGGCGATGCCGTGCAGGTCGGATGCTTCGAGCGATGCGCCGCCGACGAGGGCGCCGTCGATGTCGGGCTGGCTGAGGAGTTCGCCGGCGTTGGAGGGCTTGACGGAGCCGCCGTAGAGCACGCGGACCTTCTCGGCTGCGGCGGCGTCTTTGGCGGCGAGGCGCGAGCGCACGAAGGCGCACGCTTCCTGGGCCTGCTCGGTGGTGGCGACCTTGCCGGTGCCGATTGCCCAGATGGGCTCGTAGGCGACGACGATCTTGGCCAGCTCTTCACCGCTGAGCGGAGCGATCGCGGCGTCGACCTGGCGCTGGAGGACGGCCTCGGTCTCGCCGGCTTCGCGCTGCTCGTCGGACTCACCGACGCAGAGGATCGGCAGGAGGTCGGCGTGCAGGAGCGTGACGAGCTTCTCGGCGAGGGCCTCGTCGGTCTCGTTGAAGTACTGGCGGCGCTCGGAGTGGCCGATCACGGAGCCGTGCACATCGAGGTCGAGCAGCATGACGGCGGAGATCTCGCCGGTGAAGGCGCCGGCGCCAGCCTGGTGCACGTTCTGGGCGAGGATCTGGAGCTTGGAGCCGCGCGTGGAGTCGATGAGCGGGCCGAGGGTGGTGAAGGGCGCGCAGATCGCGAGCTCGACACCCTCGAGGCCCTGCACCATCGGCAGGAAGGCCGCGACGAAGTCCTCAGCGTCCTCGGTCGTCTTGTGCATCTTCCAGTTGCCGGCGATCAGCGGAATGCGGCTCATGGGTCTCCTTGAGGGCAGCAGAGGGAGCCGCGCGCGTGCGCGAGCGGCGACGCCTGCACGCTAACGAGGCCTGGCGCGCCATGACCCGCTCACCTCCGCTGGCGGCGCGCGACCTCCACCCCCGCGTGCCACCCCGGCGCCCGTCCGCCCGCCGGTGGGAGCAGAAACTCCGCGTCAATGCCCGCGGCTTCCAGCAGCCACGAGATCACCGAATTCGAGTTCCACATGTCGCCCGTGCGGTGCTCATCGCGCCCCCACACGAGCCGCGGCACCCGCGGCGCGCATTCGAGCAGGCGGTACGCGACGGTCGGATCGCCCAGCACCAGGGGCCCGCCAACGGCCCAGTCGAGATCAGGGATGGTGCCGTCGCGGGCACACCGGATCTCGTAGCGAAACAGGCGAGAGCGACCGGCCCAGCGGGCCCCGACCGGCCCGGTCACGACGACCCCTCGCTCAGCCGGGTCACCCTTCCTCGGGGTCGGCGCGAGTTCGATGGCGTACCGGCGACCGTCGACGGCCACGATGAGCGCGGCGTGGAAGAGGTCGCGGCGCTCGCGACGCGCCAACGTCGCCGTGAGCGCCTCGTACACGCGCCCGTTGAACCGCACGAAGTGGCCGCCCGCCCCCAGCGGAATCCAGAACAATTCGAGCGCTGACGCGGGCGATGCTGCCATCCGCGCAGTGTCGCGGGTCGGGAGAGCCGCCGGATCCGTATGGGCGCGTGCACCATCGACGGAACGACCGCAGACCGGGCCAGCGCATCCATGACCGATCACATCGGAGCCACGCCTAGCCCAGTGGCGAAACTGAGTTGTCACAAGTGGCCATACCCGCGGGATGCCGAAGCTGCGAAGGTGCGCGGCAGTGAGCATCCACGTCGCGATCGAGCACAAGACCAAGTACCTCTACGACCGGCCGGTGAGTCTCGGGCCGCAGATCGTGCGACTGCGGCCCGCTCCCCACACGCGCACGCCGATCCTCGCGTACTCGATGAAGATCGAGCCGGAGGAGCACTTCATCAACTGGGTGCAGGACCCGACCGGCAACTACCTCGCGCGGCTGATCTTCCCCGAGATGACGACCGAGTTCTCGGTCACGGTCGATCTCGTCGCCGACATGACGGTGATCAACCCGTTCGACTTCTTCATCGCGGAGGAGGCCGAGCAGTTCCCGTTCGAGTACGAGCCCGAGCTGAAGGCCGAACTCGCCCCGTACTTCAAGACGCAGAAGGCCAGCAAAAAGCTCAAGAAGTGGCTGAAAGGCGCGCCGAAGAAGAACCTCAAGACGCTCGACATGCTCGTCGCGCTCAACAAGCACGTCGCTGCCAGCGTCGACTACTCCGTGCGGATGGAGCCGGGCATCCAGAGCCCGGAACTCACGCTCAAGCGCGGCGTCGGCTCCTGCCGCGACAGCGCCTGGCTGCTCGTCCACGCCATCCGCCAGCGCGGCATCGCGGCCCGGTTCGCTTCCGGGTACCTCATCCAGCTCAAGGAAGATCTCCAGCCCGTCGGCCAGCCGCCCGGCCCGCAGATGGACTTCACCGACCTGCATGCCTGGGCCGAGGCCTACGTGCCCGGCGCCGGCTGGATCGGCCTCGACGCGACGTCCGGCCTCCTCACGAGCGAGGGCCACATCCCGCTCGCGTGCTCCGCTGACCCGTCCAACGCGGCCGCGATCACGGGCAACGTGTCGGAGGCGGAGACCGAGTTCGAGTTTTCCAACACGATCACGCGCATCCACGAGCCGCCGCGCGTCACGAAGCCGTACACCGAAGAGCAGTGGCAGCGGATCGACGATCTCGGGCGCGCCGTCGACCTGCGCCTGCGCGGCAGCGACGCGCGCCTCACGATGGGCGGCGAGCCGACCTTCATCTCGGCGACCGAGATGGACGCGCCGGAATGGAACACCGAAGCGCTCGGCGGGCGCAAGCACGAGCTGGCCGTCG
The DNA here is from genome assembly GCA_032119595.1 of Solirubrobacteraceae bacterium. Classification (GTDB taxonomy): domain Bacteria; phylum Actinomycetota; class Thermoleophilia; order Solirubrobacterales; family Solirubrobacteraceae; genus JAGIBJ01. The sequence continues at coordinate 31,105 of JAUMBQ010000008.1, forward strand.
ACCTCGGCTTCCGCCTGGCGGGCAAGTTCGCGCCCGGCGCGATGATTCGCCACGGCCAGGGCAAGTGGTACCCGGGCGAGCCGCTGCCGCGCTGGCAGGTCGGCATCCACTGGCGCGCCGACGGCAAACCGCTCTGGACCGACCAAGCCCTCCTCGCGAACCCAACGGTGCCGGGCACTGCCACGAAGCAGCAAGCGCAGCAGCTCGCCGAGGCGCTGGCCGACGGCCTCGGCATCGGCGCCGAGCAGCTCGTGCCCGCCTACGAGGACACACTCAGCGAACTGCTCGAAGAGGCCAAGCTGCCCGGTGGCGAGCCGCCGGAGCTCGTGGACCCGGACCCCGAAGACACGCGCATCGCCGATGCCAACGAGCGCGCGAAGCTCATCGCCAAGCTCGACGCCCTCGACGGCACCCCGACCGGCTGGGCACTGCCGCTGCACCGCGACGACGGCACCGACCACTGGGTCACCGGCAAATGGACGCTGCGGCGAGGCAAGCTGTTCCTCACCTCCGGCGACTCCCCGATGGGCCTGCGCCTGCCGCTGATGGCGCTCACGTGGGTCCAGGACTTCCCGGCCCCCGACCGCTCGACCTTCGCCGCCGTCCAGGCCCTGCCTGACCCATCCGGGACCGCCTCGACCGCGGCACCGGCCGAGCCGAGCGACCTCGTCTTCCAGAGCACCGGCAGCCCGCGCCCACCGAAGGTCGTCGGCGCGCCGCCGATCACCGCCCTCTGCGTCGAGCTGCGAAACGGGCATCCCTGCGTCTTCCTGCCGCCGCTCGCCGATCCTGAGCACGCCGCAGAACTCATCGGCCTGCTGGAGCGGTGCGCCGCGTCGATCGGGACGCCCGTGATCATCGAGGGCTACGCGCCTCCCGGCGGCGGCGTGCTGAAGTCGTTCGACGTGACCCCGGACCCGGGCGTCATCGAGGTCAACATCCACCCGTCCGAGACGTGGGACGAACTCACCGAGCGCACCGTCGTGCTCACCGAGGAAGCCCGTCAGATCGGCCTCTCGACGGAGAAGTTCGCGCTCGACGGTCTCCACAGCGGCAGCGGCGGCGGCAGCCACCTCACGCTCGGTGGGCGCACGCCCCCGGACTCCCCATTCCTGCGCCGGCCGGACCTCCTGCGCAGCCTCATCACGTACTGGCAGCACCATCCGTCGCTGTCGTACCTGTTCTCCGGCCGCTTCATCGGGCCGACGAGCCAGGCGCCGCGCGTGGATGAAGCCCGCCACGAGAACCTCTACGAGCTTGAGACGGCCTTCCAGGAGATGGACCGCCTCGCGCAGATGGGTCCGCCGCCGGCCTGGCAGGTCGACCGCCTGCTGCGCAACCTCCTCACCGACCTCACCGGCAACACGCACCGCGCCGAGTTCTGCATCGACAAGATGTACAACCCCGGCTCCGAGAGCGGCCGCCTGGGCGTCGTGGAACTGCGCGGCTTTGAGATGGCGCCGCACCCCCAGATGCAGCTCGTGCAGGCGCTGCTCGTGCGCGCCCTCGTGGCCCGGCACTGGCAGGAGCCGTACTCCGGCGACCTCGTCCGCTGGGGCACCGATCTGCACGACCGCTTCCTGCTGCCGTGGTGGGTGGAGCACGACATCGCCGATGTCGTCGCCGACCTGCGCGCGGCCGGCATCCGCTTCGAGGACGAGTGGCTGCAGCCGTTCATCGACTTCCGCTTCCCGTTCCTCGGCGAGGCCGTCGTCCAGGGCGTGCGGATGGAGCTGCGGATGGGCATCGAGCCCTGGAACGTGCTCGGCGAGGAGTCCGGCTCCGGCGGCACCGCCCGCTATGTGGATTCCTCCGTCGAGCGGGTCCAGATCCGCGTCGACGGGTTCACCGAAGGCCGCCACGAGGTGCTCTGCAACGGCTACCTGGTCCCGCTCCAGCCGACGGGCGTCCCGGGCACCTTCGTGGCCGGCGTGCGATTCCGCGCGTGGCAGCCGTGGTCGGCGCTGCACCCCACGATCGGGATCCACAGCCCGCTCGTGTTCGACCTGGCCGATCGCTGGTCCAAGCGCTCCCTCGGCGGCTGCACCTACCACGTGGTGCACCCCGGTGGACGCGGCTACGACACGTTCCCAGTGAATCTCGAGGAGGCCGAGGCGCGCCGCACCAGCCGCTTTGAGGCCTCCGGTCACACGCCCGGCACGGTCGACGTGCCGAGTGTCGGCCGAGCAGGCGAGTACCCTCGCACGCTCGACCTTCGCCGCTTGCCGCGGCGCGACTAGCGCCACCTCCCGCACCACCCCGCCGTGGAACAGTTCCAATCCAGTGCATCGACGCCTTCGGCGTCCGGGCCACCCCTCGCCGGAGGTGCGCTGGCCCCTGCGCCCTACCGCAGCGTGCCCGGGCGGTTCGACGAGATGGTCGGCACCGGCGACCTGCCCCGCGACCACTGGGCCGGGCTGTCAGGCGCGCTCGCAGAACTCGGCACGCAGGAGCTGCTGGCTCGCCAGCAGGAGGCCGAACGCCTGCTCCACGAGGACGGCGCGGTCTACCACGCCTACGGCGCTGCGCCCGGTCCGTGGCAGCCGTGGAAGCTCGACGCCGTTCCGACGATCATTCCGGCGGGCGAGTGGGACCAGATCGAGCGGGCGGTTGACCAGCGGGCACGGCTCCTGAGCCTGGTCCTCTCCGACCTGTACGGCAAGCGCGACCTCTTGCGCCGGGGCCTCCTTCCGGCGTCGGTCGTCTTCGAACACGAGGGCTTCCTCCAAGCCTGCCAGGGCATCCGACTGCCGGGCGAGCAGCAGCTCTTCACCTACGCCCTCGACCTCGGCCGCGACGAGTCCGGCCGCTGGACCGTCCTGGCCGACCGCACCCAGGCGCCGTCGGGCTCCGGCTACGCCCTGGAGAACCGCACGGTCATGTCGCGGGTCCTCCCCAGCCTCTACCGCGGCGCCGGCGTGCACCGGCTCGAACCGTTCTTCCGTGCGCTGCGCTCGTCGCTCGTGAGCGTCGCACCGCGCGGCATCGAGGAGCCGCGGATCGTGGTCCTCACGCCGGGTCCCCTCAACGAGACGGCCTTCGAACACGCGTTGCTCGCGTCACGACTCGGGTACCCGCTCGTCGAGGCCGCCGACCTCGTCGTGCGCGGCGACGGCGTGAAGATGCGGTCGCCCGGCAAACTCGAACCGGTCCACGTGATTCTGCGCCGCGTGGACGGCAACTACTGCGACCCGCTCGAGCTGCGCGGCGACTCGCAGCTCGGCGTGCCGGGCCTCGTGGAGGCGACGCGTCGCGGCATGGTGAGCGTGGTGAACACGCTCGGGAGCGGCGCGCTCGAGAACCCTGCCCTCATGCGGTTCCTGCCGCAGATCTCGCGGGAACTCCTCGGCGAAGAGCTCGCCCTGCCGTGTGTGCCGGCCTGGTGGTGCGGCGACGCGACGGAACTCAGCCATGCGCTCGAGAACCTCGATCAGCTCGTGCTGCGCCCGATCTCGCGGTCGGCCGGGCAGACGTCGATCTTCGGCGCGCAATGCTCGGAGAAGGAGCTCGACGAGCTCCGCCGCAAGATTCTTGCGAAGCCCACGCGGTGGGTGGCCCAAGCGCCGCTCGCGCTGGGCGACGTCCCGACCCTCACGCCGGCGGGCCTCGAACCTCGCCGCAGCGTGCTGCGCACCTTCGCCGTCGCGGGAGCTGACGGCTTCACCGTGATGCCCGGCGGCCTCACCCGCACCGCGCCGAGCGCCGATCCGGGCCCGGTCTCCAACCAGGCCGGAGCCATCGCGAAGGACACGTGGGTGATCGCCTCCGAGCCCGAGGCGACGGGCAGCCTCGCGCTGCTCGGCGGCCCGCTGATCGACGAGGCGGGGGAGCTCGGCTCGCTCTCGGCCGGCGCCGCCGAGAACCTCTGGTGGCTGGGTCGCTACGCCGAGCGCTCGGAGGCCGCGACGCGCCTCCTGCGCACCGTGCACGATCGCCGCAACGAGTTCCAGGGCAGCAAGGACACCTCGGGCCTTGCCGCGCTCGAACTCCTCCTGAGCGCCCTGGGCAAGGTCACCGACGCCAAAGAGTCGGCGACCGAGGCACCTTGGAACGACTTCCTCGGCACCTTGATTGACGAGCGCCAGCCAGGCACCCTCGCCCACTCGATCCGGTCGATGCTCGAATCCGCGCACGCCGTGCGTGATCAGCTCTCCAGCGACGTGTGGCTCGTCGTCGGACAGCTCGACCGCCACCTCACGCGCATGCGCGGGCGCCCCGACATCCGCTCCCCCGAACTCCAGGGCGCCCTGCAGAAGGTGCTCCAGGGCCTCCTCGGTCTGAGCGGCCTCAGTGCCGAGGGAATGGTGCGCGATCTGGCGTGGCGCTTCCTCGACGGCGGCCGCCGCGTTGAGCGTGCCCTCCAGATCCTCACGCTGCTGCGCACCACCGTGCCCGGCTCGCCGAGCGGCGTGACCGGCAGTCTCGTGCTGGAGTCGGTCGTCACGGCAGCGGAGAGCATCGTCACGTACCGTCGCCGCTCCCGACTGCACTGGCACTTGGAAACGGTCCTCCAGCTGCTCGTGCTCGACGAAGACAACCCGCGCTCGGTCGCGTTCCAGCTCAAGGCGCTCAGCGCCGACCTCGAGGCGATCCCGCGGGTCGGCACGCGACTGCGCACCGACCAGCGCCTCGTGCTCGAAGCGACGACCACCCTGCGCACCTGCGATCCGTCGGAGCTCGTCAATGCGTACGGCGGAGCTCACCCGGTGGCGCTCAGTACCTTCCTTGCCACGCTGGAGGGGCAGCTCCGCGACGCCGCCTCCGCCGTCGAGCGCGACCACTTCCTGCTGCGTCTGCCCCAGCAGCGCCTGACCGCGAGCTGGTAGCCATGAGCGCTCGGTACCGCATCACCCACAAGACCGCCTACTACTACGAGGCCGACGTCTCCGCCAGCTACGGCAGGATGCGCCTGCTCCCGCGCGATCAGCCGGGCCAGCGGTGCCTTGAGTCGTCGATCACGATCGAGCCCGATCCGGGCGACCACTCCCAACACATCGACATCTTTGGCAACCGCGTGGATTACATGTCGATCCACGAGCCGCACCGGCTCCTCACGATCACGGCCGAGAGCGTCGTCGAGGTCGATGCGCCACCGCCGCTCCCGCTCGCCGGCGGGCACGCATGGGAGTCCGTGCGCGACGCAATCGGCCACACCGGAGGCGAGGACGACGTGACCGCCGTGCAATTCTCGATCGACTCGCCACTGGTGAGCGCGTCGGACGACTTCTTGGCCTACGCCAAGCCGTCGTTCACGCCGGGGCGGCCGCTGGCGGAGGCCGTGCTCGACCTGTCGTCGCGGATCCACCGCGAGTTCGAGTTCGAAACCGACGCGACCGATGTCAACACCCCGCCCGCCGAGGTCTTGGAGAGTCGCCGTGGGGTCTGCCAGGACTTCGCGCACATCGGCATCGCCTGCTTGCGGTCGCTCGGACTGCCGGCGCGCTACGTGAGCGGCTACCTGGAGACCGACCCGCCGCCTGGGATGGACCGGCTCACGGGGGCCGACGTGTCGCACGCCTGGTTTGGCGCGTTTGTGCCCGGCGCCGGCTGGATCGATGTCGACCCGACCAACGACCAGGTTCCGGGCCACCGGTACATCGTGACCGCCTATGGCCGCGATTACAGCGATGTCGCCCCAGTCAGCGGCGTAATTTACACCCGGGGGCGAACAAAGAGCCTCGAAGTCGTCGTGGACGTACTCGGTATCGACCCCACCGAATAGGAGAACTCATGCGCGCATTTCGCTGCGGAAATTGCGGGCAGCTGGTGTTCTTCGAGAACAGCCTCTGCCTGCGCTGCCAAACCCCGCTCGGCTTTCAGCCGTCGACCCTTGAGATCGTCGCCCTGATCGGCGATCGAGCAGGCGACGTGCGCTGCGCAAACCTCGAACTCGCCGAGTGCAACTGGCTCGTGGAGGACGAGGGCGAGGAGCTGTGCCGCTCCTGCACGGTCACGACGGTGCGTCCGCGCGACGATGACCCGGAGGGGCTCAAGAACTTCGCGAGCGCCGAGGCGTCCAAGCGGCGTGTGCTCTACCAACTCCTCGACATCGGCCTGCCGGTCGACGAGAACACGCTCAGCTTCGAGCTGCGCTCCAGCACCTCAGAGCCCGTGACGACCGGCCATGCCGACGGCGTCGTGACGCTCGATCTCGCCGAGTCCGACGACGCGAACCGCGAGGCCCGCCGCGAGCAGCTCGGCGAGGCGTACCGCACGATGCTCGGCCATTTCCGCCACGAACTCGGGCATTACTACCAGGACATTCTGCTCGTCGATGACGCCGCCTGGGACGCGTGCCGCGCGGTCTTCGGCGATGAGCGCGAGGACTACCAGGCCGCGATGGACCACCATTACGAAAATGGTCCTCCGGCCGATTGGGAGGATCGCTTCGTGAGCGCGTACGCCACGATGCATCCTTGGGAGGACTGGGCCGAAACGTTCGCCCACTACCTCCACATCCGCGACACCCTGCAGACCGCTGCCGACTTCGGCATGCGCGTCGACGGGCCGCAGGTCACCGACGACCATGTCCGCGAGTTCAAAGCGGCGCCGCATCCCGAGGTCGGCGAGCGTGGATTCCGCGAGATGCTCGACAACTGGATCCCGCTCACGTACGCCCTCAACCAGGTCAACCGCAGCATGGGCAACGACGACCTCTACCCCTTCGCCCTCGGCGAGCCCGTCATCGAGAAGCTCTCGTTCATGCACGACTGCGTCCACGCCATCGAGACCGGCGCGGTCCAGCCCGCACCGCCGGCGGCGGCGCAAACGCAGACCCAGTCGCAGTCTCAGGGGTAGGCGGCAGGGACGGGCGGGGGCTGCCGGCTGGCGCGTTCTGGTGGGTTCGCCGCTTCCGCGCGACCCTCTACGCGTCGACCTTGGCGACCGTCACCTTGCCGGTCCGGTTGACGCACGTGAGCGCTGAGGCGTCGCTGCGGACGCGGCACTTGAACGGGCTGCGGTTGAAGGTCTGACCAGCCTTCAGGACCTTCCAGTCGTGGAAGCCTTCGTCGACGCAGAAGTACGTGGACCGCAGCTTCCCGGTCGACTTCAGGATCCACCCAGCGACCTCGCCGCCCGCCTCGCACCGCCCGGGCGCATCGATGCGGCTGTAGTCCAAACAGTTCAGCGCCTTCTTCGTCCAAGCGCACTCAATGTGCGTCCCGTCAGACAGGTCGGTTTGGAAGCCGATGGGAGCCGCACCGGCCGGCGACGCCGTAGCCCCGATCAGGGCCACGGCGGCCGCGGCAGACAACATCAACTGAGAGCAAAGGCGCATTCGCCCATGCTCCCCCATCCGAGCGAACCGTGCCAGCGACGTCTGGCCGCGACTTACCTGAGGACGTCGACTCCGGGCAGAACTTTGCCTTCCATCAACTCAAGCGATGCGCCGCCGCCGGTGGAGACATGGGTCATCTGGTCGGCGAGGCCGAACTGCACGACGGCGGCGACGGAGTCGCCGCCACCGATGACCGTGATGGCATCGCTGTCGGCGCAGGCCTGCGCGACGGTGCGGGTGCCGGCCGAGAACGGCGCGAGCTCGAAGGCGCCCATGGGGCCGTTCCAGACGACGGAGCCGGCGGACTTGATGAGCTCGGCGGCGCGCGCAGCACTGTCGGGGCCGACATCGAGGCCCATCCAGCCGTCGGGCACGTCGACGCCGGAAACCTGCGTCTCGGTATCGGCGGAGAACGACTTGCCGAGCACGAGGTCGGTCGCGAGGACGAGCTTGTCGCCGCCCTTGTCGAGCGCCTTCTGCGCGAGCGGAACGCCTTCCTCTTCGCACAGTGAGGAGCCAACGGAGTGGCCCTGCGCCTTGTAGAACGGGAAGAGCATCGCACCGCCGATGATCACGTGATCGGCGAGATCGAGGAAGCGGTCCAGCACGCCGATCTTGTCGCTGACTTTCGAGCCGCCGACGATCGCAACGAGCGGACGCTTCGGGTCGGCGAGGATCGCTTCGAGCGTCTCGACTTCCTTCTCCAGGAGCAGGCCAGCGGCCGTTCTGCCGACGAGGTGCGCGACGCCCTCGGTCGAGGCGTGCGCGCGGTGCGCGGCGCCGAACGCGTCGTTGACGTAGACGTCGGCGAGGTCGGCGAGCTGCTGCGCCAGGACCGGATCGTTCTTGGTCTCGCCCGGCTCAAAGCGGACGTTTTCGAGGAGCAGCACCTGGCCATCGACGAGGCCGTCGACCAGCGCCTTGACCTCGTCGCCGACGACCGCCGGTGCGAGCGTCACATCAGCATCGACGAGCTCGTTGAGCCGAGCAGCGACCGGCGCCAGCGAAAACTCGGGCTTGACCTCACCCTTGGGCCGACCCAGGTGGCTCATCAGGATGACGCGAGCGCCCTGCTGCTGCAGCCGCTTGATCGTCGGCAGCGCCGCCCGGATCCGCGTATCATCGGTGATCGTCCCGCCATCCAGCGGCACATTGAAGTCCACCCGAACGAGCACACGCTCGCCGTGCAGATCACCAAGGTCATCAAGGGTCTTCACATCAATCTCCAGTGAAAAGAAGCGCGCGATTCGGTCCAGAGAACGACGACGCAGTACGAAACGAGTGGCCCCACCAACCAGCGCTGGCCACGTCCAGAAGACGCAGGGCCGCTCTCGAACGCGGCCAGCCAGGGCCGGGGCCGTGGTGCCCCGGCAGGACCGTGGCGACCGCAGTGAGCGCAGCGAACGTTAGGGTGTCCGGCCGGGGCACCACGGCCCCGGCCCGACAACCCACCAAGTTCGAGAGCCCTAAAGGACCTTCTGCACGAGGTCAACGACGCGGTTCGAGTAACCCCACTCGTTGTCGTACCAGGAGACGACTTTGACGAAGTTGCCGTCCATGACCAGCGTGAGCTTGGAGTCGAAGATCGAGCTGTGCGGGTCGGTGACGATGTCGCCGGACACGATCGGGTCTTCGGTGTAGGCGAGGATGCCCTTCATCGGGCCATCAGCGGCGGCCTTGACGGCGGCGTTGATCTCTTCGACGGACGTGTTCTTCTTCGTCGTGATCGTGAGGTCGACGACGGAGCCGGTCGGGACGGGGGCGCGGACCGCGAAGCCGGAGAGCTTGCCGTTGAGCTCGGGGAGCACGAGGCCGACGGCCTTGGCGGCGCCGGTCGAGGCCGGGATCAGGTTCGTCGCAGCGGAGCGGGCGCGGCGCAGATCGGCGTGCGGCGCGTCGAGGAGACGCTGGTCGCCGGTGTACGCGTGGATCGTCGTCATCAGGCCGTGCTCGATGCCGACGGCGTCGTTGATCGCCTTGGCGAACGGCGCGAGGCAGTTCGTCGTGCACGACGCGTTGGAGATGACGTGGTGTTTGTCCTTGTCGTACTTGTCGAAGTTGACACCCAGGACGACGGTGATGTCTTCATCGGTGGCCGGGGCCGAGATGATGACCTTCTTCACGGAGCCGCCGAGGTGAACCTCAGCCGCGGACCGCTTGGTGAAGAAGCCGGTGGACTCGATGACGACGTCGACGTCGTGGCTCGACCAGTCGATGTCCTTCGGGTCGCGCTCGGCGAACACGGTGACGGGCGAGCCGTCGATGACGAGGTTGGTGCCGTCGGTTTCGACGGTGCCGGAGTAGCGACCCAGGATCGAGTCGTACTTGATGAGGTGCGCGAGTGTCGCGCTGTCGGTCAGGTCGTTGACGGCGACGATCTCGATGTCGGCGCCTGCGGCCTTGGCGGCACGGAAGACGTTGCGGCCGATGCGGCCGAAGCCGTTGATCCCTACGCGGACGGGCATGTGGCGGTGCTCCTGATGTGAGTCTCGGTCCCGATGAGGGTGGCCGCCCAGCTGGGGGCGGCCGACGGGACGCTGGAAACGCTGCGAATTCGGGGCCGCAGCGCCCTTCCCTTGACCCTACCGGGAGGGCCTGCCCGCGCGCGTGGTCATGGGACGCGGTGCCCGTGTCGGATCGCCATTGACTGCGTGACGTGCCGCACATGACGCCACGCCCCGGGTCAAAACGTCCACTTCCTGGCGCATGAGAACCAACCACGCAATGGTTGCGCGCCAAGCGTTGTTTGCGTCAACGCAACAATCTCGCAAATGCGTACCATTGCGCCGATGCATCCCGCCTTCGACGCCTCCGACCCGCTCACCGGCAAGCTTGCCGGCGCGATGCTGCTGCTCATGAAGGGCAGCCAGCACGAGGTGATGAAGATCACCGCCGAGCTCGACCTGTCGTTTTCGCAGCTTCGGATCCTCTTCATGCTTGAGCACGCAGGCCGCGATCTCGCGGTGAACGAGATCGCCGACGGGCTCTCGCTGTCGATGGCCGCAACCGGCCGCGCGATCGACGCCCTTCACCGCACCGGCCTGGTGTCTCGCACGGAAGACCAGGCAGATCGCCGGGTCAAGCGCATCGCGCTCACCGACGAGGGCACCGCGACGACCGAGCGCATCGCAACGGCACGCGTCGCCGCCGTCCAGGCCATCGTCGACCGACTCGACGCCGAGGAACGCGCCGAGCTCGAGATCGCCGCGACCACCCTGAGCGCCCTGGTCGCGAACCACCTTCCCGCGGCGCAAACGCCTTGCGCGGCCCCGACACCCCCCGCGGGCAACAGCGGCGACGCGGGTGCAGCGGAACAGCCCGCCCCCGCACGAACGGAGCAGACCGCATGAGCAAATCCCCTGCCACGACGGCTGGAGCGCCCGCACCCGGCGGCGCACCCGGCGGCTACACCAACACTCAGCATGAGATCGATCCGGCCCTGATGAAGGTCGCGGCCGTGGTGATCCTCGGCACGTTCATGACGATCCTCGACACGACGATCGTCAACGTCGCGATCAACGATCTCACGAAGGAGTTCAACTCCTCGCTCGCCACGATCCAATGGGTGTCGACGGGCTACATGCTCGCGCTGGCCACCGTGATTCCGCTCACCGGCTGGGCTGCCGATCGGTTCGGCACCAAGCGGCTGTACATCATCTCGATCGGACTGTTCCTGATCGGATCCGCCGCCTCAGGCGCAGCCTGGTCGGCGGAATCGCTGATCTTCTTCCGGGTACTCCAAGGCCTTGGCGGCGGCATGATCATGCCCGCCGGCATGACGATCCTCACCCATCAGGCGGGGCCGCAGCGCATGGGCCGGGTCATGGGCCTCGTCGGCGTTCCGATGCTCCTGGGACCGATCCTCGGCCCGATCCTGGGCGGCTTCTTCGTCGATGAAGTGTCGTGGCGCTGGATCTTCTACGTGAACATCCCGGTGGGCGCCGTGGCCCTAGTGGCCGCGCAGCGTTTCCTGGAGAAGGACGAATCGAAGGCCCATCACAAGCTCGACTGGCTCGGTCTGGCACTGCTCTCCCCCGGCCTCGCCGTGTTCGTCTTCGGTCTGGCCGAGACGGCGTCCGAAGGCGGGTTCGGATCGGCGAAGACCGTCGTCCCGGTGCTGGTCGGCCTGGCCCTGGTCGGCGCGTTCGTCATGCATGCCCGGCGTGCTGCGGCCCCCCTGATCGACGTCAAACTCTTCCAGCGCCGGACCGTCGGAGCCTCTGCCCTGACGACCTTCCTGTTTGGCACCGCGTTCTTCGGCACGATGTTCCTCGTCCCGCTCTACCTGCAGGTGGTGCGAGGCGTGTCGGCATTCGACTCCGGCCTGCTGCTGATTCCTCAGGGCGTTGGCGCGATGATCATGATGCCGATCGCCGGACGCCTCACCGACCGGACCGGCGCCGGGCGCATCGTGCTGGTGGGCGTCGCCCTGGTCGCCGTCGGAATGTTCAGCCTGGCCCACGTGTCGGAGACGACGTCCTTCTGGTTCATCGGCGTCGCACTGTTCGTCAATGGCCTCGGGATGGGCTCCACGATGATGCCGGCGATGAGCGCCGCCATGCGCACCCTCCAGCGTGACGAGGTCGCTCGGGCGACGAGCGGCCTCAACGTCGTCCAGCGGGTCGGCGGGTCGATTGGCACGGCCCTCCTGGCGGTCGTTCTCACCAACCAGCTCGCCGACAAGCTGCCGGGCGCCGGCGGTGGGGAGAGCGGCCTGAGCGCCATGGCATCGGCGAGCCCCGCAACCCGGGACCAGGTGCTCCCAGCCCTCGGCGACGCGTTCGCCCACACGTTCTGGTGGTCGTTCGTGATCATCGCCTTGGCGCTGATCCCCGCCTATTTCCTGCCACGCGAGAAGCCGGCGCCGTTCGCGGCCCCCGGCCCAGGCGGTGCCGCCGCGCCGCCAACGGCGCTCGTCGCGGAGTAGCGCCGGGCAAACGTGAGGCCCTAGGGGGCGCGCCGCCCCGTCAGACAAGACCCTTCAACCACGCACGCCAAACGTAGCCACTTACACGCGCTGAAACGACGCAAGGCGCCGCCTCCCCGCCCTGAAACGACGCACGGCGCCGCCTTCCCTTCCTGGGACGGCGGCGCCTTTGCGTTGAAGGGGACCGCGGCGCTTGCCGCAATCGCAAGCGGGCCGTTAGGCCCGGACGGGCTGCTGCGCCTTGCCCCAGTCGGTGGCCTCGGCGTAATCCATCAGGCGGTCGAAGTAGTCGCGCAGACGAGGGACCTCAATGCCGCGCTCGGCGAGGAAGCGGACCGTCTCCGGGTCCTCATATTGGGTCCGCACGTTGAAGTACGGCACCATCGCCTTGTTGCGCTCCAGCGCGAGCTCGGCCTTCTCGCGGGCCTCGGTGGGGAGCTGCGCGATGAGCGTGCGGAGGTCGGCCTCGTCGATGAGCTGGCCGAGGGGCTGGTCGAAGCGCTCGGCGCCGAGCTCGATGATCTCCCCCATCGTGCCAGCCTTCGGGCCAGCCGCGAGGATGTGCGTGTCGCCCGGGGCAGCGTCGAGCAGGGCAAACATGCCCTCGACGACGTAGTCGATCGGCACGACATCGATGGTCGCGTCGGCGCAGCCCGGGGCGACGGTCATCTTGCCCTGGGCATACGCCTTGAGCGGCGGGTAGATCACGTTGAAGGACGTCGTCCGGCCAGTACGCGAGTCGCCGACGACGATGGCCGGACGCACGATCTGGACCGGCAGGCCGCTGGCGCGGACCAGCACCTCGGACTCGTGCTTGGACTGCTCGTAGGTGTTGCGGAACGTCTGGCCACGCTCGAGATCTCCCGGCCCGAACGGCCCCTCGGTGAAGCCGGCGACGTATGCGGTACTGACGTGCATGAAGCGCTCGAGCGACGGCAGGCCAGCCGCGAGGTCGAGCAGGCGGCGCGTGCCTTCGACGTTAATCGCGCGCTGCTCCTCGATCGGCAGCACGAACGACACCGACGCGGCGCAGTGGATCACGGTGGTGATGTCCTCGGGGACATCCGGCAGCGGCGTGTCTTCGCTGAGGTCGGCGAAGATCAGTTCGAGGCGCTCGTGCTCGATCTCGAGCGGACGGCGGACCAGCGCATAGATGCGCCGCTCGGTGCGTTCTAGCAGGCGCTCGAGGAGCTCACCCCCGAGCAGGCCAGACGCTCCCGTCAACAGAATGGCGCCAGGGTTGGCGGCATGCTTCACGAAGCGTGGGGTCATCGGTGACGTCCTTCGGCCGGGCGCTCTCGGCGCCCTCTTAGTTGTTCAGAGGTGGAGCTGCTGGGACGCGGCTCCGTGGCGTCCACTCTCTGCCGGAATCCGGAGTGTGTCAAGGGCCGTATGTTGCGTTTTCGCGATACCGTGCGCCACGCCTCACAGCGCCAATTTGCAGCGGTTCTTCGGTAACGCAAGACACCACCGGCCGCCGCGTGATGCACCTACTTCTGGTTGGCCCCAGGGCCACCCGGCCAGGTGACTTCCGTCTGGACGGACGGTCGGTGCCTTGCGGCGAAACGAGCGTTCGGTCGGTGCCGTCTGGACGCTTTCGCGCGGGGGCGAGAGGCGGCGGAGCGCGCTCACAGGCCAGCGGGCCGACAGGCCAGCGGGCCGACGGGCTGCCCGCCGGTCGGTATCAGCCGCCGAGCTGGAGGTCGCGGTGGCGCGCCTCAGCCCAGTACGCATCGCCTGCGCCGTAGCGCGTGGAGAGCTGCTCGGCGATCGCGACGGAGCGGTGGCGGCCGCCGGTGCAGCCGATGCCGATCGTGACGTGCGCTTTGCCTTCGGCGGCGTAGAGCGGAAGAAGGAAGTCGAGGAGCGGCAGGAGCTTGTCGTAGAACTCGCCGAGTTGGCCGTCGGCGGCGATGTAGGCGAGCACCTCGGGGTTGTCGCGGCCGTTCTTGGGGCGAAGCGCCGGATCCCAATGCGGGTTGGGGAGGAAGCGGACGTCGAACACGAGGTCGGCGTCGCGCACCGTGCCGCGCTTGAAGCCGAAGCTCTCGAACGTGACCGACATGCGCTCGGTGGCTTCGCGCGGAAGGAGCTCGGAGATGATGCGGCGGCGCAGCTCGTGCACGGTCAGGCCACCGGAGTCGATCACCGTTTCGGCGAGCGTTTCGACTTTGCCGAGTACGCGCCGTTCGGCGGCGATGCCCTCGGCGACCGACCCGTGCGGCGCGAGCGGATGGCGGCGGCGGGTCTCCTTGTAGCGAGTGATCAGCACCTCGTCTTCGGCTCTCAGGAACACGACGCGGTGGGTGTCGCCGCGTTGGCGGAGTCCCTCGAGGACCTCGTTGAGAGCTTCGAAGTAGGAGCCGCCGCGCACGTCGCACACCACGGCCGCTCGTTCGACCTTGCTTCCTGGATGGTGGAAGAGCTCGACGAGTTGGGCGATCATCTCGGGCGGCAGGTTGTCGACGCAGAAGTAGCCCTGGTCCTCGAACACGTCGATCGCGGTCGACTTCCCGGCGCCTGAGTAGCCGGTGATGACGACGAAGTCCTTGAGGGTCACTTCGCCCTCGTCCGGGACGGGCGGCGTGATCTCGGCGGGCGGAAGCGTGGGCTCGGTCACTCCCCCCGACGCTAGCGGCACTCCGGCCGCGTGTCACCCCACGCAACGGCGCGTTCGCAATTGGAGGGCGCGGAGCGGCAAGCAAGCGTTCGCAGATGAAGAGCGCGGAGGCGGCAACCTTGCGTGCACCTATCGGCCGATGATGTCGCCCGGAGGGTCCGAACTGGAGTGGTTGAAATCAGCTGCGGGCGCTGCCGCGGTGCAGCGCGGTGTGGATGGCGCGCGCTACGGGGGCCGGCAGCCCGGGGACCGCTTCGAGGGCGTCACGGGAGGCGCTGACGACGGCGTCGGGCGAACCGAAGTGCATGATCAACAGGCGCTTGCGGGCCGGTCCGACGCCCGGCAGCGCGTCGAGCAGCGACTCGGTGAGCTGTTTGTCGCGGCGCTGGCGGTGGTGGGTGATCGCGAATCGGTGGGCTTCGTCGCGGACGCGCTGGAGCAGCTGCAGCGCCGGGGTGTCGTGCTCGAGCACGTACGGGTCGGCTTGGCCGGGCACGAAGACCTCTTCGATCCGCTTGGCTAGGGAGATCACCTGCACGCCGTCCTCGATCAGTGGGCCGAGCGCGCGCAAGCCGGCGGAGAGCTGTCCTTTGCCACCGTCGATCACGAGCAGATCGGGGCGAGTGGCGAACGATCCATCGCGGGTCGGGTCGTGGGGAGAGCGGTCGCTCTGACGCTGGTATTGGGCCACGCGCCGCTCCAGCACCTCGTTCATCGACGCAAAGTCGTCGGTCTGCCCCTCTTCGAGCTCCTTGATCTTGAACCGGCGGTAGTCCGACTTCTTCGGTTCGGCGCCTTCGAAGACGACCATCGAGGCGACCGTGTTGGTGCCCATCAGGGTCGAGATGTCGAAGCATTCGATGCGGAGCGGGAGTGCCGGGAGATTCAGCACTTCTTGAAGCTCGCCAAGCGCGCCGGTGAGCTGCTCGCGCTTGCGCTGGGCGCGCAGTTTCTCCTGCCCGAGTGCGAGGTGCGCGTTGCGTTCGGCGAGGTCGAGCACGCGCCTCTTCTCGCCGCGTTCGGGCACGCGGAGTTCCACCCGCCCACCGCGAATCTCCTGGAGCGCGTCGCGGATCGTGTCCTGTTCTGGCAGCGCGGCTTGCAGCAGCACGAGCCCAGGCACGAGCGGGGTCTCGCGGTAGTACTGCACCAGGAACGCCGTCGCGACGTCGGCCGCGGTTTGGTCGGCGTCGCCGGTGAGGTAGAAGCTCTGGCGGTCCGACAGCAGGCCATCGCGGACCTGGAACACCTGGACCGAGGCGTCCTCGCCTTGCGCCGCGACCGCGATCGCGTCGAGGGTCTCGTCGTTGTCGGCAACGATCCGCTGCCGCTCGCTGAGCGATCGCAGCGCCACGAGACGGTTGCGTTCGAGCGCCGCCGTCTCGAATTCCTCTTGGGCGGCCGCGTCGCGCATGCGCTGCTCGATGCCGGCCTCGACCTCGCGGACATGACCTTCGAGCACTTTGATCGCGTTCATCACGCCGGCCCGGTAGTCCGTCGCCGAGACGTTGCCCACGCAGGGCGCTTCGCACCGCTTGATATGGAAGTCCAGGCACGGCGACCCGCTGCGTCGGCCGGGCTCCTGGCCGTCGCAGGACCGGATGAAGAAGATCTTTTGAAGGGTGTCGAGCGTCTCGCGCACTTTGCGCGCCGATGAGTACGGCCCGAAGTAGCGCCGCGTCTTGCGGTGCCGTTCGCGGGTGAAGTACAGCCGCGGGAATTCCTCGTCGAGGGAGATCGCGAGGTACGGGTACGACTTGTCGTCGCGCAGCCGGATGTTGAACACCGGCTGGTACTGCTTGATGAAGTTTGCCTCGAGCAGCAGTGCTTCGGTCTCGCTCGACACGGCGATCGTGTCGATGCGGTCGGCTTCTTGTGGGAGGGTGCGTCCGCCCCGGCGAACCGGGTTCACGAAGTGGCTGGCGACGCGCTTCTTCAGCGACTTCGCCTTGCCGACATAGATGACTTTGCCGCGCTTGTCGTGGAAGAGGTACACCCCAGGCGCGTCGGGGAGCCGCAGCCGATCCTCTCGGAGTCGTTCCGCGCGCGCCTCGGCGGACTCCTCGTTCTGATTTCTGGGCTGCGGCACGCCTCATCAGGATAGGAGGAGGAGCGGCCACGGGCTGACCGCTGTGTGCCCCGAGCGGGAGTGCGCCGCGAGGGCCGCGGGACCGCCCTCGATCCGTGGGAAGCCGCACCTCCATGAGCGTCACGCCACGAGCCGGATCTGGAGCCCGGCGGGTGCGGCGATTCCGGCGCCGGCGAGGAGGCCGAGGATCTTCTGCACGTAGGCCTGAGTTTCAGGGAACGGAGGAATGCACATGCATTTCGCGACCGCTCCACCGCCCGCGTTGTAGGCGGCAAGGGCCAGCGGGACCGAGGCGAACTGCCGGAGCAGGTCGTGCATGAGGTGACCTTGGGCGTCGATCGCTTTGGCCGGGTCGAACCGCTCCGCCGGGGACAGCCCGTACATCGCCGCCGTCCCTGGCATGAACTGCGCGATCCCGCCGGCACCAGCACCGGATTGGGCATTTGGGTTGAAGTTCGACTCGACCGAAAGCTGGGCCCCGAGCAGCGCAGCGCCCACGCTCCACCGCTGCGCCGCCCGCGAGATCATCGGCGCGTACCGGGCGGGCACGAACGCCGGGATCGCCGAGCCCGACTTCTCACTCCCTCCCCCAGCGGAGGTCCTCTCCGACTCTGCGTCGCCGGACCCTGCCGACCCACCGGCGTCTTGATCCGCTGCACCGGCCTTCGTCGCCACCGAACCGCTGCGGCTGCCCGCTGAACGCGACGCACCAGCGCCGCGCTTGAACCCAACCGAAGCAGACCCCGCGCTGCGCACGAACCCAAAGTGCCAGTCCTCCCAGGCGTATCGCTTGATGAATCCGAACCGGCCGGAGTTCGCCGCCAGCCAGCCCCAGGCGGCGTTCGGGCCGAGGTCCAGCTCGGTACCGAGGCGATGCAGGCTCGTGCCTGGCCTGGCCACCCACTTGGGGTCTGGGTGACGACGGAAGAGCTCCGCCTGCTCGGCGTCGCTGCGGTAGCCCGAGGTGATGACCAACGCGATCCCACTGCGGCGCGCGGCTGCGGCCATCCGATCGAACGCCAACGCGACATCGGGGCGCATCCGCTGCCCCTGGCGGACCGCGAGCGGCCCGGTGTAGTCGCCGGTCCCCATGCCACCGTCGGCATCGAGCGCGGCGACGGCCACTTCGGCGGTCGAGCGCACGACCCGATCGCGGCGGCCATCGGCGTCGGCGCTCAGCGCGGTGATGCGAACGCGCGTCGGGAGTTCACCGGAACGCAGCGGCTTCCCGTCGTCATCGACGTACACCACGTCGCGAACCCGCAGCCCATTCGCATCGCCGTTCGCCATCGCAGCGGCGATGCCGCGGCGGCGGAACTCTGCTTCGGTGATCTGCTGCGAGTCGTCGGCGGTGTAGAGCAGTGGCTGCGCGTCGAGCATCGCTTGCGCTGCCGAGAGCGCCGCGACATCGGCCCGCCCCTGCACGGTCGACGCGCGTCCGAGCGCGGACGCCACGAGGCCGAGGCCCGACGCGACGGCCAGGACCAACGCGATGATCGCCAGGACCACCACCGTGGACTGACCGGAGTCGCCACCGAAGAGCACGGACAGCGGAGAGCGAGGCGGTGGCACGATCGCCAATCGCGCCACGACCGGCCGGAGTTCCTGCTCCACGAGCTGCGAAAGCGCGTCGCCTGGTGGCTGCACCACCACAACCTCGTCGACGGTGCGCAGGACGGCGTCAACCTCGTCGCACCTCGGGCGCCCGATCGCAATCGCGAGCGGCCCGTCGTACGTGCTCACAAGCGCGAGCACGGCCGCCGGATCGGCCTCACTCGGGATGTCCACCGTCATCACGCGCGCCTGCGACGCGCACCCCCAATCCTCCGGCAGCTCGGCGGTGAGCCGCGCGATCTCAGCACGCCGTGGACTTCGCGCCGACCGGACTGATCCTGCCCTCACCGACGAGCACCCCCACCGCACGAGCAGGGGCGACGCCGCCGGGCTTTGCCGACCGGACCCCGCCCGACGCCCCGAACGACCCGAGCCTTGCAGTGCCCTGAGCGCGAGGATCTCCGACCGGTCACCCAGGAACGCGCACGATGGTGCAGCCGTGCTCATCGCGCCGCCTTCTCGTCGAACACGACCGAGCGCTCGGCATCGATACGCGCCGCGACGACCTTTGGCACACGCGGCTCGACCCGTACGGTCGCTCTCCCGCTCCCGACCACCACGCGCGTCCGACTCCAGCCAGGGCTCGCATCGCGGGCTGCTCGCTTCGAGTCCCGCCCCTGCAGCTCGGCAACCGCAGCGGCCACCGCCGCTTGATCGGCTGCCTCGCGGGCGCTATAGCCCGCCAACGCCCCGGCAACCAACAGCGTGATCGCCACGAGCAGCGGCACGAACGCCAGCAGTTCGACGGAGGCCTGGCCCTGTTCATCAACCACACGCGGCCCACCAGGCGCCGTTCCACCGGCCCCATGCTGCGGCGGTACGGCGAGGGAACTGCGCACGATCACGCGTCAACCTGGCTCGGGAGCAGCGCCCGCCCACTCACTGACCCGAAGGTCAGCCCCGGCACAATCGACGGCACGCGGAGGCGCACCGTCACCCGGCCGGCGGCCTTCGCGTTCTCGCTGGCCATTCGGACGTGCGCGCCCTGCACAAGGAAGCTCGGCAGCTCCGCTCTCACCGCCGGTGCAGGGTCGTCGCCCAGTGCCTGCGATCGCGCACCGACACGCGCCGCACCCGCCGCACTCCACGCGGTGTAACCCGCCACCGCACCCTGCCCCATCGCCAGGGCCACGAGCACGAAGACCGGAATCAGCGCCACGGTCTCGACCGCAGCCTGGCCTGCTTCCCACCGCCCGGCGGCACCTGACGCGGGCACCGCGACCTGGCCCGAGCGACGCGGCGGCCCAGGACGTGGCGCCGGCCTGCTCCACCAGCGGCGCTTCGGGCCGCGGCACGCTTTGCCAACACGACGGCCACTCCACATCGGGACGGTGAGCTTCCGCCGGTGTCCTGTGCCTCGAGTGGCCATGCATCGATCGTGCCGATCGACCTGTCACGAAATTGCGCAGCCCTGCACCAATGCCGCGGAGACCGGCTTGGCCCCGCACAACGATTCGAGCGCCGGCCCGCTGACCGAAGTCAGCGAACCGGCGCTCGAAGAAGCACGGTCGGTGCGCGGCGGCCGGGCGGGCCCCCGCGGGGCGCTACTCGCCGCGGAGCGCGTCCGCGGCGACGTCGACCGCGTCGTGCTCAGTGACGTCGCGGAGCTCGCGCACGGGCTCGGCGACCTCGACGATCGGCTCCGGGCTGAAGCGGTAGCCGATGCCGAAGTGCGTGTGAATGTAGCGCCAGCTCGGCGAGCCCTTGTCGAGCTTCTGGCGGAGCTTGCGGACGAACACGTCGACCGAACGATCGCCGCGGGCCATCGAGTAGCCCCACACGCGCTCGTAGATGTCTTCGCGCTCGAGCACACGGCCAGGCGTGCCGGCCAGCAAGCGAAGGAGTTCGAACTCGCGTCGCGTCAGGTCGAGCGACTTGTCGCCGACGAACGCCTGGAACTGATCGGCGTTGATCGACAGCTCGCCGACGGCGACCGTCGGCTGCTCGTCGCGGGCCTTGCTGCGCGCACGGCGGCGCACGACGGCCTCCACGCGAGCGATGAGCTCTTCGGGGTGGCACGGCTTGGACAGCCAGTCGTCCGCGCCCATCCGCAGACCGCGAACGCGCTGCGCGACGGTCGACGGGCCGCAGCACACCACCACAGGCAGACCGGGCGCCTCGCGATGCAGCGAATCCAGGTGATCCCACGCCGCGTTGCCCAGGACGCGCAGGTCGATGACCAACACGTCGAGGCGCATCGACACGAGTTCCTCGATCGGCGTCGCGCCGGCCAGCACGCGGTACCGGTGCCCGGCCGCGTCGAGACGCTTGCTCAGGACCCGGATGAACGCCTGGTCGGTGTCGACCACCGCAAGCTTGAGCTCACGCTGGGTGCCACTGCGGCCTTGCTGCTCGCGCATGTCACTCACGGTACTCCCTCCGGCGGAGCGTGCGGATGCCCACGCTTGACTGCCGTCGTTCACAGTTCATTCCTGGTCGCCATGTTGAGCCCGCGGTATCGGCCCGTTTCCAGGAAGATCACGTGCTCACCGATGTCCACGGCGTTGTCGGCGATGCGCTCGAACGCGCGGGCCGCCATCACCATCGTCATCGACCATTCGCGCCGGTCGGCGTCTCCACCGAGCTCGATCGCTTCGCGGAAAATGGCTTTGTTCCGGGCGTCGATGTCCTCGTCGATCTCGCGAAGCGATCCAGCGAGTTCGACATCGCGGGTCGCAAACGCCTGGCGCGCAACGCGGACCACGCTGCGCGTTCCCTCCGCGAGGGCAACGATGTCTTCCACCAGGCGCTGGTCTGACGGCGGCTGCCAACCCGAGAGTGGCACGAGCTTCGCCACGTTCACGCACTGGTCGCCCATGCGTTCCAGATGGCGCGCGATGTAGAGCAGCGACGTCACGAGACGCAGATCGGTCGCGACCGGAGCCTGGAGCGCCAGCAACGAGATCACGCCGCTATGGAGGTCGAGGTACCGCGCGTCGATGCGCTGGTCGGCCATCACCACCAGCTGGGCCAGCTCTACGTCGTGGTGACGCAGGGTCTCGGTGGTGCGATCGACCTGGTCAACGACCAGATCGATGCCCTCGAGGGCGAGCTGCTCTAGCCGGGCGAGGTCCTCGTGGAACTTGCTGCGAATCTCAGTCACGGTCATGCGATCAGCCGAACTTGCCGGAGATGTACGCCTCGGTACGTGGATCCGATGGGTTCGTGAAGAGCTGCTGCGTCGGGTTGAACTCCGCGAGCGTCCCCACGCGCGCGCCTTCGGTGCCACCCTGCTCGACGGTGAAGAACGCGGTGCGGTCTGACACGCGACCGGCCTGCTGCATGTTGTGCGTGACGATCACGATCGTGTACTTCTCGCGAAGCTCGAGCATCAGCTCCTCGATGCGCCCGGTCGAGATCGGGTCCAGGGCCGAGCAGGGCTCGTCCATGAGGATCACTTCCGGGTCGGTCGCCATCGCGCGGGCGATGCACAGACGCTGCTGCTGGCCACCCGACATGCCGTAGGCGTTGGTCTTGAGGCGGTCCTTGACCTCGTCCCACAGCGACGCGCGGGTGAGAGCGCGCTCGACGATCTCGTCCATGTCGCCCTTCATCCCGAGGACCTTCGGCCCGAACGCGATGTTGTCGTAGATCGACTTCGGGAATGGGTTCGGCTTCTGGAAGACCATGCCGATGAGCGTGCGGACCTGCACCACATCGACCTTTGGGCCGTAGAGGTCCTCGCCCATGAAGTTGATCGTGCCGCCGACCTTCGCGCCGGTGACGAGGTCGTTCATGCGGTTCAGGCAACGCAGGAGTGTCGACTTTCCGCAGCCCGAGGGGCCGATGAACGCGGTGATCTCGTTGCGACGGATCTGCATGTCGACGCCGTCGACGGCCAGCTTGGGTCCGTAGTGCACGGACACCTTGGAGAGATCGAACGTGACAGGGGCGTCTGGGTCGATCGAACGGCCTGTCGGGAGCGTTTGCGAGTGCTGCACCGGCGCCGCGGCGCCTGAAGGGTTGGTCATGGCCTCATCCGAGACGGTGGGGGCCGTCTGCCGGGGATTGGAGTTCATTGTCTTCGATGGATTCATGGCTGTCTACCACTTCTGCTGAAAGCGATTGCGGAGGTAGATCGCCGCTGAGTTCATCACCAGCAGGATCGCGAGCAGGACAAGGATGCCGCCGGCAGCGAGAAGCTTGAATTCGGCCTGCGGTTGACTGATCCAGTTAAAGATCTGGATCGGAAGGGCGGTGAAGCGGCTGTCGAGTCCGTCCGGGTTCGTCGTGGCGAACGCCGCCGCGCCAACCACGATCAGCGGTGCCGTTTCGCCGATTGCCCGTGAGAGCGCGAGGATGACGCCGGTAGCGATGCCCGGGACCGATGCGGGCAGGACCTGCCGCCAGATCGTCTGCCATTTCGTTGCGCCGAGCGCAAGCGCGCCTTCGCGGATCGCGGCCGGGACCGCCCGGATCGATTCGCGGGCGGAGATGATCACGACCGGAAGCACGAGGAGCCCAAGGGTGAGCCCGCCAGCGAGCACGACCGGCCCGAGCGACAGCGGCCCGCGAACGAGGAAGGCGAGGCCGAGGATGCCGTAAACGATCGACGGAACGGCGGCGAGGTTCTGGATGTTGACCTCGATCATCCGGTTCCACCACTTCGACTCGTCGGCGTACTCCTCGAGGTAGATCGCCGAGGCGACCCCGAGCGGCACGATCAAGACCGTCGCGACGCCGATGATCCAGAGCGTGCCCCAGATCGCGGGCCCGATGCCGGCCTTGTCGGGGTTGAACGAGCCGGCGTTCGAGAGGAAGCTCGAGTCGAGTTGCGGCGCGCCATCGATCGCGGTGTCGATGACCAGCGTCGCTAGGACGATCATCGCCAGCGCCAGGGCCGCCTGGAGGCTGTACCGGAAGACGCGGGGCCGCCACGGCTCGCGGCCGGTGCCCTGCAGCGACTTCGGCGCCGCAGGCACGGGCGCGGGCGCGCTCGGAACGTGAGTCTGCGCGGTCATCAGTAGGCCTGCCGGAACTTCCGCACGAAGCGGATCGAGATCATGTTGGCGATGAACGTCATCACGAACAGCAGCATCGCGACGACGAAGATCGTCTCGTACTTGATGCTCCCGACCGGAATGTCGCCCTTGGCGGTCGCCGCGATAAAGGTGGTGAGGGTCTCCACCGAGGCGGTGGGATTCAGCGTGAAGTTCGGGACCTGACCGGCCGCGACGAGCACGATCATGGTCTCGCCGATGGCGCGGGACACGCCGAGGACGATGCCCGCGACGATCCCGGAGAGCGCGGCTGGCGCGACGACGCGAACGGCGACCTGCATGCGGTTGGCGCCGAGGCCGTAGGCCCCTTCGCGCAACGACGCGGGCACGGCGCTCATTGCGTCCTCGGCGAGCGAGGCGATCGTCGGGAGGACCATGAAGCCCATGACGAGGCCTGCCGAGAGCGCGTTGAAGATTTGGACCTCGAGCCCGAGCGCCTGCAGGATCTTCGGCGTCACGAAGGTGAGCGCGAAGTACCCAAAGACGACGGTCGGGACGCCGGCCAAGAGTTCCAGGATCGGCTTGATCGTCTGGCGCACCCGGTGCGACGCGTATTCGCTCAAGTAGATCGCTGCGGCCAGGCCGAGCGGCACCGCCACGATCAGCGCGATCACCGTGACCAGCAGGGTGCCGGTGATCAGCGGGAAGACCCCGTAGGTGGGATCGGAGAAGAGCGGCGCCCATTCGGTGCCGAAGAACTCCTTGATGGGGACGTCGCCGAAGAAGGCGACGGTCTCGCGCAGCAGCGCGAAGAGGATCAGCACGGTGGTGCCGACGCTTACGAGCGCGGCAGCTCCGAGGAGCCATTGGATGACATGTTCACCCTTGCGGGACTTCCCCGACACCAGCCGTGAGCTGGTGCCGGGGGAGCCTGCGGGCGAGCCGCCTTTGGTTATGGACGGCATCGCCGATTCCTCTTCGTCAGACCTTGCTAGCCGACGATCTTGCCGGCTTCGGCCTTGGCCTCAGTCGACTGCGCGTCGGTAAGACCGACGAGCTTTGCGTTCTCAGCGATCGTGGCTGCGTTCTCGTTGACGTACGTGATGAAGGCCTTGACCTCCGGGCGTGCAGCCGCTTTGGCCGACGGGTACATGAACAGCGGGCGCGAGAGCGGCTTGTACGAACCGTCCTGGATCGTCTCCTTGCTCGGCGCGATGCAGCCGTCGCCACCGTCAACGCTCACGAGGTTGAGCGCTTCCTTGTTCTGCTCGTAGTACGAGAAGCCGAAGTACGCCAGGCCGGTCGCGTCGCCGGAAACACCCTGCACGAGGACGTTGTCGTCCTCTGAGGCCTGGTAGTTCTTGCGCGACACGGCCTTCTCGCCGTTGATCGCTTCCGTGAAGTACTCGAACGTGCCGGAGTCGGTGCCCGGGCCGTACAGCGAGACCTTGCCGGAGAGTCCGGAGACGCCGAGGTCCTTGTAGTCGGTGACCTTGTCGTCGACCCACAGCTTCTTGAGCTGGTCCGTCGTCATGCACGTGACCTTGAGTGCGGGGTTCGTGGCAATGGCGATGCCGTCGTTGGCGACGAGCAGCTCGGCCGACTCAACGCCGCCGGTCTTGCAGAGCGCGGTCTCCTCTTCCTTGATCGGACGGGAGGCGTTCGAGATGTCGGTCTCGCCCTTGCAGAACTTCTCAAAGCCGCCACCGGTGCCGGACTCGCCGACCGTGATGTCGACGTCCGGGTTCTCAGCGTTGAAGCCTTCAGCCGCGGCCTGGGCGAACGGGTAGACCGTCGACGAACCGTCGAGCGAGATCTTGCCGGAGAGCGTGGACTCCGAGCCGCCGGAGGCGGACGAAGAGGTGGTGTCGTCGTCGCCACAGGCTGAGAGGCCGAAAGCGAGGGAGCCGGTCACGGCGAGGGCCGCGATCAGACGATTGGGGGTCAAGGGGAGTTCTTTCCTCGAGCAGGTGGAGTGGGTGGACGGACGAAGCCCGAAGGCTGTCCGCTGCCTGGCAAGGTGACGGAGCGTGCCCGCCATGGTGTTATCCACCTGTGAAGGCCCTGTGTCGAACGCGCACAGATCTGCCAGCGCGGCAGGAATTCGGCGCATCGAGTCGATAGGTTCGGCGCGTGTTCAACCGCTCCACGCCGCCCCGGGATCCCACACTCGACGGGCTCTTGCGCGACGCTGGCCTCAACGTGCGTGGGTCCGTAGCCCTCCTCCGAGAGCTCCTTCGCGAGTGCCCCGACGGGAATGAGCGTTTGGCCGCCCAGTTGGAGACGCACGAGGCCGCCGGTGATCGGATCACCCACGATTTCATCCACCGGCTCCGCGAACTCGGGCCCTCCCGCTCCCCGTTCGACCTCGCCGATGGCCTGCGCCTTGCGACGACGATCGACGACATCGTCGACCACACCGAGCAGACCGCGGCGCTGATGGTGCTCCTGCAGGTTGAGGCGACGATGGAGGAGGCCGTCGAACTCGGCGACGTCCTCGACGCCAGTGGCGCGCTCGTCGCCCGCACCCTGGAGGCGTTTGCCAACGGCCACGAGGTCGGGCCGCACCTCACCGAGATCCATCGCCTCGAGAACGAGGGCGACCGCATCAGCCGCGCGGGCCTGGCCGCGCTCTTCGCGGGCGGGATCGACCCGATGGTCGTGATCCGTTGGAAAGACCTCTACGACTCACTCGAGGACGCCATCGACTCCTGCGAGGCCGTCGCGATCCAGATCGAAGGCATCCTGCTCGCGCAGGGCTGAACAGGTCCCCGCCTGCGGCGTGGACACCAAATGGCCCGCGGAACGCCGGTCCGGTGTCCACGTCCAATTGGCGCGCGGGACGGAACGCGCCGTCAGGCGTTCGACGGGACCGCGTCAGCGGGGCCGTGCACGAGCTGGCGCAGGTGCGTGAGCTCGGCGCGCAGCGCGTGCTCCCAGGAACTCGACGCCGAGAGAGTGGCGGCGCGCTGGAGATCGGGTTTGGCCTCGCGGGCGCGCTCGATGGCGGCCAGGAGGTTGCGGGCGCGGGTCTCGGCGCCGGGGGAGCCGGGGCCGCCGTGCGGGCCGGGCGGGAAGGTCTCGGCCAGGCCGTCGATCGTCGCCAGGGAACCCGCCGACGAGCAGCAAACGATGCTCCCGCCGCTTGCAGCACCCTCGTACGCAGCGAGGCCGAACGTCTCCCAGCGGCCGGGGAGCACGACGGCCGAGGCGCGGCGGTAGCGCTTCGCAAGTTCCGCACGGCCATCGACGAACGGCTCGAAGGTGACGCGGTCGGTGATGCCGAGCTTGGCGGCCAGCTTCTCCATCCGGCCCTTCGCCGGCCCGACGCCGATCAGCCGCAGCGGCCACGGCTCGTCGCTGAGCGCGGCCGCCCGAAGCAGATCCTCGACCGACTTCGCCGCGGCGATCCGCCCGACGTAGATGACCTCATTGGAGCGCGGCCCGGCATCGAGATCGGGCGCGAAGACCGGATCGAGCCCGAACCGCAGCGGAATGCGCGACGGCAGCCCGAACTCGGGCTCGGTGTCGATCGCGGCCATGATCGCGTCGAAGTCCTTGTAGACCCGGTGGAATTCGGTGCTGAGCACCTTCGACCAAAACCCGAACGACCCGGGGATGCTCCGCGCGTCATGCCCGACGGCGCCGTGGTGCACGGCGACGGTCTTGGCGCCGGTGCCGCGCACGTGCTTCGGCAGCCCGCGCGCCGCCCAGAACGGGTCGTGGGCGATCACGACGTCAGGCCGGCGGTCGGCGAGGACTTCGCGCAGTGCCTTCCACCCCGCCGGAACCCGGTAGCCGTTGGTCGCGACGACGCGCACGGACGGCAGCTCTACGCGCTCGTCGGTCGAGCGGTCGGGCAGGCCCGGGATGATGAGCGTGTGCTCGATCCCGGGCTCCGTGCGCGCCCACGCCTGTTTGGCATCGAGGTAGGTCCGGATGCCACCGGCCTTCTCCCCGTAGAACATGGTGAGGTCGACCACCCGCAGCGGGCGGCTCGCAGCGCCCCTTTGGGCGCTGCGCTCACCATCGTGCGCCCAGTCAGGCGACACGCGGCTCCGGATAGGTGGTCGCCTCGGTGAGGTCGTCGGTGATGTCGTCTGCGGCGCGAACCGGGATGGTGTCGGGCTCCTCCGCGGTGGCCGTGCGCGCGGCGTGCTCGGCGATCGCCGCGCGGTAGCCGTCGGACAGGCGCGTCAGCGACGCTTCCCAGCTGCGGTCCGCCGTCGACGCAATGCCACCTTCGCGCAGTCGGTCAGCCAACTCCGCGTTGGAGGTGACCGCGAGCAGCGCCTCAGCGAGGGCCTCGGCCTTCGCCGGCCGCAGCAGGCCGGACACCCCGTCCTCGATGATCGACAGCGGGCCGTTCTCGGCGACCGCGACGACCGGCAGGCCGCTGGCCTGCGCCTCGAGCAGCACCTGCCCGAACGTGTCGGTCTGACTGGCGAACAGGAACGCGTCGGCGCTGGCGTACGCCTCGGCGAGCACGTCGCCGCGGAGCCAACCCAGGAAGGTCGCCTTGTCGCCCAGCTTGTGGCGCAGCGACTCTTCCTCCGGGCCGCCGCCTGCGAGGCAGAGGTGCAGGCGATCATCCTGCGCGTGCGCCGCGAGGAACGCGTCAGCGAGGAGCTGGACGCCCTTCTCGTTCGTCAGACGACCGGCGTAGAGCACGGAGATCTCGCCCGGCAGCAGGTCGTCGCGGCGACGTGACGGCGAGAAGCGCTTCAGGTCGACGCCACGATCCCAGCGGCTCATGCGGTCGGCCGGAACGCCAAGCGTCTGCATGACCACGTCGGACTGCGGGCTCGGCGTCACCACGTGATGAGCGTTGCCGTAGAAGCCAGCGAGGACCATCTTCATGCCGCCCGCGACGCGGTCGTCGTCGGCGGCGCGGACCTCGGCGTAGGACACGAGATCGGTGTGGTAGCTGGCAAGCACCGGCAGGCGCATGACCTTGCCGAGGATGGCTGCGGCGATGCCTGACGGCCCCGGGGAGCACAGGTGGATGAGGTCGAACTGGCCCTCGGACAGCGCCTCACCGAGTGAGAACAGCGACGGCACGCCGATGTTCAGGCCGGCGTAGAACGGGATCTCAACCTCGGCGACGGCCGACAGGCGGCGGTCGACCGACGCGTCGGTGCCGATGACCTCGACCTCGAAGTCCGGCACGCCGCGGCGGCGAATCTGCTCGAGCGTGTGCGTGACACCGTCGGTGCCCGAGATCGCATCGGCGATGAGCGCGACGCGCAGCGGCTCGCCCTCGCGGGAGACCAGCTTCTTCTTCTCGGAGCCGATGAACGTGCTCGACGCGATGTACGGGATCGCCGGCAGGCAGGCCTCGTAGGCCTCCAGCAGGGTCGCGGTGTAGTCGCCACCGGTCGCCGCGGTCTCGACCGCGCGCCACGTCGCCTGCGCGAGACGACGCTCATGCGCACCGCGAGCCAGCCGCATCACGGACCCGTGAGTCACGTCGTCGCGCTGCAGGTAGTCGAGCAGCTCGCGCTCGCTCATCTCCAGGCCGACGGTCTGCAGCCAGGCGCCGAGGAGCGCGCGGGCGTCTTCCGGGCCAAGGTCGCTGCCGTTCTCGCCGCGGCGCTTGTCGCCCTCGGAGAGCACGCGCTCCACGATGCTGAGCACGGCCAGCGGCTGCGGCGCCTCGACGTTCTCGCCCTTGCCGAGCGAGCGGACGGCCAGCGCCATTGCGGCATGCGCCCACTTGGCGGTGCTGCCCTGCGTGCCACCGATCGTGGTGTTGCCCTCACGGATGTGCGTGAGGAACTCCTGCCACGTGGCCGCTTTGGGTGTCTGGGTCCAGGTGCGGCCGATGTCGATGCCGGCGTGATCGTCGGTGCCGGCGACGCCCGTGCCGCCGTGCGTGTCGATGTAGATCTTCGACGGGGCGTTCAGTTCCGGCGAGCGGGCGCCGTTGCGAACCTCCCAGACCGGGAACAGGTGTGCGAGGCGGCGACGGTGGCGCGGCAGCAGCGGCGCCTCGACGGCGTAGAAGGGGTGCGCGAGCGCGCAGGTGATCTCGTGCTCGTGGAGGTATTCGGCGACGGCCTCGACATCGTCGGCCAGCTCCTGCAGGCGGTCGTGGTCCTCACGGGTGATGCCCCAGCAGAGGATGTGCACGGCCTGCGGCTCGCCGCGGAACCAGGCAGTGAGTTCCTCGGAGATGAACGCGTCGTCGTACTTGTCGGCCAGTTCGACGGCACCTTCGATGGTGTCGTGGTCGGTGATCGTGACGAAGTCCATGCCGCGCGCCTTGGCGAGGGAATAGACCTCTTCGGGTGGCGTGGCGCACTCGGGCAGACCAAGTGCTCGCTGTACGCCGAGCTTGGAGACCTCGGACGCGGTCGAGTGGCAATGGAGGTCCATGCGCGACGCGTTGATGGGCTTGGTCTGAGTGCGTGTCATCGTTCGTCTCTTCTTGCGATCCTGGGGCCGTAAGCCCTGGTATGTCGCATGCTGCGGACATAACGGACCATTCACGTGAAGCACCCGCCAACGCGAGGTTGTGATCGTGTGAAGACGGCCGCCGGTGTGCAGGGTTCCGGCGGATCGAGCTGCCCCCAGGGTATCGCGCGAGCGGGCGCGCCACGACCCCGGGGCCGCCGAGTCAGCCGAGCCGCAAGGCTGTGATCCGGCTGACGATCCGGCGGACCGCGTCGTTCTTATGCTCGGGAGCCTCGCTGAGCACGGCCGCCCGCTCGGTCGCGGTCTCGATCATTGCCTGCACCGTCTCTAGGACGAAAGCCGTGCGAAATGGCGCCAGGGGCGCGAGTTTTGGCTAGAGAGTGACCTCACCTCAGGAAACGACGGTGGCAGGTCGCCCTCAGGAAGCAGCGTCATCGCGCCAGCCACGTCGCCGCCCACCTCCTCTAGGAGGGCAAAGTCATTTGCAGCCGACACGCCGATGTTGCGAGCGAGCGCCGCGCGCGCGTCGCCAGACCCTCATTGTCGTCACGACTGACGCTCTCGCAGTTCGAGATCGAGTCCGAGTGTTTGCGCCACTCGTAGCGCGATTCCAAGTTGCACGGTGGACTTTCCACGTTCCAGCTCTCCAACGACTCGGCGGTTGACCCCGACGACATCCGCGAGCGCGTCTTGACTCAGCCCCAGCGACTTGCGCCGGGTACGGATGCGTGCTCCGAACGCTTCGGATGCTGAGTGCGGACGAGTCATTCGGTACCGACCGGTAACAATAGCGGCAATCCGGGGGTTCCGGTACCGATCGGTAACGAAACCCCTAAAGCGGAGGCTTTGTTACCGTTCGGTACCGGAGTCGCGAAATGCCCACCCTCGTTACCGATCGGTACCAGTCGGGCGAAGGAGTTTGATCGCGCCCGGGAGCACGCGGACGTGGAGCGGCGAGGTGGCGATCGGGTCGCCGTCGGAGTAGGCCTCCAGCGGCGGCTCGAGGGCGATGCGGACCTCGCGGGCTGCGGTGTGGGTCACGTCGGAGCGATCGAGGTGCTGCCCGCTGCGCATCGAGAGCAGGGCGGCGACGCGGGTGCGTCGGCCCGTGAACTCGAAGGTGACGACATCCAGAAGGCCGTCGTGTGGATCGGCGTGCGGCGCAAGCGGGACGGCCCCGCCGTAATACACGCTGCTGGCCACGGCGACGCCACTCCCGGTGAAGGCGCGAGGCTTGCCGTCGACCTCGATCTCGAAGGCGAGCGGTGGCATCGTGAGCGCGACCCGCAACGCCGCGTACGTGTAGGAGAACTGGCCGAGGTTGAACCGAAGGCGGTTCGCCGCGACGTTCGTGAGCGAATCAAAGCCGATGTAGACGTTGCCGAGCGCAACCTGATCGTTCACCGCGATGCAGTCGGTCGGCCGGGGCGTGGCCGTGAGCAACGTGCGGACAGCGACGTCGACGTCCTTGGTGATGCCGACCGTGCGAGCGAAGTCGTTGCCGCGGCCCGCGGGGACGATGCCGATCGTGCCGCCACTGCGCGAGGCACCCGATGCGACGGCGCGAACCAGCCCGTCGCCACCGACGGCGACCGCCACCCTCCCCGCATCCGAAGCTTCCGCCGCGAGCTCGTCCGCATGCTCGATCGAGGTCGTCAGCGCGCTCGCGACCTCGCAGCCGGCACTGCGCAGAAGGCCGGATGCGGTCTGCACGACCTCGTCGGCCTGACCTCGCCCGGCATGCGGGTTGGCGATCAGGACGAACGCGCGACCTGAACCCGTCTCAGACATCACTGCGTGCGACGAGCACGCCCGGGTTCAAGATCCCCGCGGGGTCGAGTTCGCGCTTGATCGCCCGAAGCACGCGCACACCCACCTCGCCGATCTCGTCGCCGAGCCAGGGCCGGTGGTCGGTGCCGACCGCGTGGTGATGCGTGATCGAGCCTCCGGCGCCAACGATCGCATTGCCGATCGCCTGCTTGGCCGCCGTCCACTGCGCGATCGGATCCTCGGCCTGCTTGCAGACGATCGTGAAGTACAGCGACGCGCCGGTCCGATAGACGTGCGAGATGTGGCACAGCACGATCGCCGGGGTACCGGCGGCGCTCAGCGACTCGGCTGCAGCCTGGCGAACGGCGTCGTAGAGGCCCGGAAGTGCAGCCCAGTCGGTGGTCGTCTCCACGGTCTCGACCAGCCCGCCGATATCGAGCAGGCCGTCTCGCAAGTACGGCCCGTGGAAGCGGCCTTCAAGCCATGTGTCACCGAGTTCGTCACCGAGCTGCGTGGCGCCCGCAGCCTCGAGAATTGGCGCCGCAGCGGCGCGCTTGGCGTCGTTCTGCGCGGCCGTCCCCTCAAATCCGAGCACGACGTAGCACCCGGTCGCCGTCTGCTCGCCGGTGGTCTTCGCGTTCGCGAGACCGACGATGGTCTCCATCTCGTCGGAGAGCCGCGCAATCGTCGGCAGCGCACCCTGCTGAGCCAACTCGCGCAGCAAGGTGATCCCGGCGCCAAACTCGGGAATCTGCCAGCCCTCGTAGCGCCGCACGGCGGGGGCCTCGCAGATCGCGACGACGACCTCGGTGATCACGCCAAAGGCACCCTCCGAGCCAATCGCAACGTGACGCAGATCCGGCCCGGCGGCGTTGTGCGGTCCACGACCGAGCTGCCACGTGCCCGTGGGTGTGGCCAGCGTGAGCGCCACGATCATCTGATCGAAGCGCCCGTAGCCGGCCGAGGCCTGGCCACTGGAACGCGTGGCCGCGAACCCGCCAAGCGAGGCATGCTCGAACGACTGCGGGAAGTGGCCGAGCGTGAAGCCCTGCTCGGCCAGGAGCGCCTCGGCCTGCGGCCCACGGACGCCGGGCTGGAAGGTCGCGGTCATCGACGTCTTGTCGAGGCTGACGAGCGCGTTCATGCGGTGCAGATCGACGGCAATGGTCGCGGCGAAGTCGCCGGACTCAGGGGCGAGGCCGCCGACGACCGACGTGCCACCACCGAACGGCACGACCGCGATGCGCGCCTGCGAACAATGGGCGAGCAGCGCCAAGACCTCGTCGTGCGTGGCCGGGGCCACCACCGCGTCAGGCGCATCTGAGACATCGCCAGCACGGATCTTGAGGAGATCCAGTGTGCTCTTGCCGCGGGTGTGCGCGACGCGATCCTCGTCCCGCACCGAGACGTGTTCGGCGCCGACGAGTGCGCGCAACGACGCCAGCGCGGCCGCATCCAACCGGCTGGGCGACGGAGCCGCTGCCTCCCCATGGGCCTCAGCCTCACCGGTAATCCCGAGGGCCTGCGCGAGCATCCCTCGCATCGAATCGGGCAATGGCTTGTGGGCATCGGCGGCACCCCACCCCCACCAGACCATCTGGCAGGGGAGTTGCGAATCGGACGTCATTGGTACATTGTTACACGTAATGCCACTTCGTCACAATTCGACGACCGCGGTGCCGGTGCCGGCGGACCCTTCCCTGGCGGCATCGCGCGGAGCCCGTCGAGCTTCCGACGAAGTGATCCTCGACGCCGCCCGGCAGCTCGTCCTGACGCGTGGCCTGGAGCGCACGACGCTCACCGATGTCGCGCGCGAAGCCGGACTCAGTCGCATGACCGTCTACCGGCGGTGGTCCGGCCTGCCAGAGCTGCTCGGCCGGATGATGCAGCGCGAGTGGGATCGAGCGCTGTCGCTCGACGACGATGCGCTCGCCGAGCGGATTGCGACCGCGCCGGACGTGCGCGGGTTCCTTGTCGACGAGATCGTGCAGGCCGTGCGAACGTTGCGGACCAACGAACTCCTGGATCGGATCATCACCACCGAGCCACACCTCATGACCCCGTATCTCGTCGAGCGGTCGGGCACGATGCACCGTTTCGCGCGGCAGGTCGTCGCCAACGGCATCCAGTACGCCCAGCGTGACGGCTCCGTGCGCCCTGGCGATCCGGATCTCCTCGCCACGACCGTGGTCCTCACGATCCAGAGTTGGGTGGTTTCGCTACACGCCGGCGGCGCCGGCCAGGATGTGGACCAGCTCGACAGCGAACTCCGACGGTTGCTGGATCGCTACCTCGCACCGGGCACGCCGGACACGCCACCATCCGCTCGGCCGCCAGCGCGCGCCAAGCACTCACGACGCGGGCCGGAGGGCCACTGATGCCATCTCACCTCGCCCCCACCCGGCCCGCCTTCGGCGACGCAAGCTTGACGGCCGCGCGCCGGGCGCGCGAGCTTGAGCAGGTCGTCGGCGCGGGCGCTACCGAGCCGATCGATGTGCTCGTGATCGGTGGCGGCGCCACCGGAGCCGGGACCGCGCTCGACGCCGCCTCGCGGGGGCTGCACACCGTGCTCATCGAGGCCCAGGATCTCGCATTCGGGACGAGCCGCTGGAGCTCAAAACTGGCTCACGGCGGGCTGCGTTACCTGGCCACCGGCGACATCGCAGTGGCGCACGAGAGCGCGACCGAGCGGGGGCACCTGCTGCGCCACATCGCGCCACACCTCGTGCACGGGACGCCGATGCTGCTCCCGTTCCTCCCCGGCGTGAGCATGAAGAAGGCGAGGCTGATGGGCCTCGGCTTCGTTGGCGGCGACCTGCTGCGCCGCGCGGTCCGCACGCCCAGCTCAGAGCTACCGCGCCCGCGGCACCTGGACGCTGCCGGCGTTCTGGCCCTCGCTCCGTCGCTCCCAGCCCAGGGGCTCGACGGCGGGTACGTGATGTACGACGGCCAGCTCACGGACGACGCGCGACTGGTCGTCGGGATTGCTCGCACGGCGGCCTTCCATGGCGCCGCCGTGCTCACGCGGGTTCGGGCCACGGCGGTCGGCCCGGACGGCGTGGCGATCACCGACACGCTCACGGGCGAGACCGGCGTGATCAAAGCGCGCTCCGTCATCAACGCCACCGGCGTCTGGGGCGCTGCGCTGGCGCCCGAGCTCGAGCTGCGCCCGAGCCGTGGCACCCACGTCGTGCTCGACGGCGCTGCGCTCCCGGGCCTGGGGGCCAGCCTCACGCTGCCGTATCCCGGCGAGCGCAACCGCTACCTCCTCGTCCTGCCGCAGCTCGACGGGCGGATCTACCTCGGCCTGACCGACGAGGCGGTCGAGGAGATCGAGGACGTCCCGACGCCGCTGCAATGGGAGATCGACGAGATGGTCGCGGCGCTCGGCACCCTCCTCGGCAAGGCCGTCGACCCCGCCCACGTGCTCGGCGCGTACGCCGGCTTGCGACCGCTGCTCGCAGCCCCGCGAAAGCACGGCCGAGCGGCCAGCGGCCCTGACCCCTCGACCAGTCCCGGCGACGCCGTCGCGCCGACGGCCACCGCCGACCTGTCCCGAAACCACACCATCGTCCGCGGCGACCACGGGCTCGTGAGTGTGGTCGGTGGCAAGCTGACGACCTACCGGCGGATGGCCCAGGACGCCGTCGATGCAGCGATCGACCACAGCGGACTCACGCCGAGCGGGCCCTGCCGAACAGCAACGCTCCCGCTGGTCGGCGCCGCGCCTCGCGCGCAGCTCGCTGCGCTCCCGTTCCCGCGGCTTCGCGTGGCTCGGTTCGGGACCGAGGCCGCCGTCGTCGCGGCAATCGAGCGGGCCGACCCCGATCTCGCGGACGAGATCACTCCCGGCGCCGGAATCAGTCACGCCGAACTGCGCTTTGCCGTCCAGCACGAAGGCGCCCTCGATGCTGGCGATCTCTTGGACCGCCGCTTTCGCATCGGCCTCGTCGCCAACCAGCGTGCCGCAGCGCTGCCAGCCGCTGAGGCCGCCATCCGCGACGAGCAGTGACCAAGCACCCGGGATGTTTGACCGGGCCCTGGGGTGCCTCAGCCTGAGGCGATCAACCAACGGGCAGTGACCCGCCGGCGCACTCAGCCGGCGGCTTCCCAGCTGGCGTAGGCCGCCACGACGCGCTCCTTGGCGGCGGTATGGCGCTTGGTCGCGTCGGGTGCGCGCTTCGGGTCGGCCCAGATCGCGGGGTCGGCGATCTCGTCTTCGATAAGCGCGAGCGCTTCCTCGGCGCGTTCGACCTCACGCTCGAGCTTGGCGAGTTCCTTCGCTCCGGCTTTGCGGTCCGCGTTGGAACCGGCGCCGTTGCCTTTGCCGCCGCCCTTGCCCGCGTTCTGCTTCGCCTGCTGGGCCGCACTCTTGGGCTTTCCGCTCCCGCCATTGGAGGCGCCAGCGTTGGCCGGCCCCGCAGGCGTGCCGTTCTTGCTCCCACTTGCCGCTGAAGCGCGACGCGCTTCGACCTCGCGGCGCAGCTCCGCGCGCTCCTCGCGGCCAGCCATGTAGTCGACCCAGTCACCCATGTGCGACACGAGGTCTTGGTCCTCGATGGCGACCGTGCGAGTACCGACCGCTTCGAGCAGCGCCCGGTCATGGGTCACCAGGATGATGGCGCCCTCGAACGACTGAAGCGCCGACTCAAGGGCCTCACGACTCTCGATATCGAGGTGGTTGGTCGGCTCGTCGAGCACGAGCAGGTTGGCGCCTGAGGCCACGAGACAGGCCAGGCCGAGGCGCTGGCGCTCGCCACCGGAAAGCGTCGCGACCTCTTTCTGGGCGTCCTCGCCGGAGAAGAGGAACTGGCCGAGCAAAGAGCGCGCGGCCCCGGGCGTGAGGCCGGTCTTGCGGACGCAGGCCTCCACGACGGTGCGGGCCGTGCCGTACTCGATCTCCTCGACGTGCTGGGAGAGGTAACCGAGCTTGACGCCGTGGCCCGTGAGGAGCTTGCCTGCGGCCAGGTCGCGGCGACCGGCCAGCGTGGCGACGAGCGTTGACTTGCCGGCGCCGTTGGGCCCAACGAGGCAGACGTGCTCGCCGCGCTCGAGATAGAAGTCGGCGTGGTCGATCAGCACGCGACCGGGAACTTCGACGCGGCCGCCGGTCAGCTCGTAGATCACCTTGCCGGAGCGCTCCGGTGCCTTGAAGTCGAACGCGAGCCCGGCGCCGTCCTTCGGGTCAAGGGTGACCCGAGCGGCCTCGAGCTTGTCCTTCTGCTTCACCTTCGACTGGGCCTGCTTGGCCTTCGTCGCCTTGGCGCCGAAGCGATTGATGAAGCGGTCGAGGCGGTCGATCTCGGCCTGCTGCTTGGCCATCTGGCGGTTGAGGTTGAGCTCACGCTGCGCCTTTTCCTTGCGCCACATCGACCACGTGCCCTTGAAGAAGTTTGCGCGACCGCCCTCCAACTCGAGGATCGAGTTGCCGACGGCCTCCAGGAACCAGCGGTCGTGGGCGACCATGATCACGGCCGCGTCGAGCGACTTGATCTTCTCTTCCAGCCACTCCAGCGACTCGAGGTCGAGATGGTTGGTGGGCTCGTCGAGGAGGAGGATGTCCGGCTCGCACGCCAGAGCGCGCGCCAGCGAGGCGCGGGTGAGCTGGCCGCCGGAGAACGAGCTGAGCGGCCGCGGCCGGGCCTCGTCGGCGAACCCGAGGGCCGTGAGAATCTGCGCGGCGCGGTCGCGCCAGCCATAACCGCCGGCGGCTTCGAAGCGGGCGTAGACGGTGCCATAGCGCTCGATCGCCGCCTCGTCGCCCTCAGCCATCTTGGCCTCGAGCCCGGCAAGTTCCTCTTCGAGCTTGATCTGCTCGGTGCACGCCGAGAGCGCGTACTCCTCGAGCGTGAGCGTCTGGTCGCGCGGCGGGCGCTGATCGTGCAGCGCCATGCGCGCGTTCTTCTCGATGATGATCCGCCCGCCGTCGATCGTCTCCTCGCCGGCGAGCATGCGCAGCAGCGTGGTCTTGCCGGCGCCGTTGCGTCCACCGATCACCAGCCGGTCGCGCCGCTCCAGCGACAGCGAGATCTTCTGGAAAAGCGGCTTGCCGTTGATGTCCTTCGAGAGTTCAGATCCGATGAGGACGGCCACAGGTCAATCGTAGAAGGCATCGGGGATTCGGGCGGCGCGGGTCCCCTGCATGCCCACCGCCGAGCCCAGGAGAGCGCCCATCGGCGGCCGCCACGTGACCACGCTCACGCCCACACGGGGCCCGGCGAACCTGACTGGCACCTGACCCGTTTCCGCGTCATACCGTTTTCTCGTTGATGTGATGCCTCGGCGAGCCGATGATGTACCAAGCCGTACCACTCGGTCAACCAACTTCTCCCGCGCGTTCCCCCACGCGCACCGCTCCAATGAGGCGGGTCGGTCCCAACCCGCCTCAGATTCCGACTCGCGCGATGCTCCCCACGTGCGTTTCGGCCGACCGCACGGGCGAGTCCTTTCCCCCGAGGACTCGCCCGAGCGAGCGACGCTCGAGGCCTGCGCTCGCGCGCATTCCGGGCCGTTCAGGACACCGGCCCGGCCGACCCCTCCGTGCTCAGCGCTTCGCGAGCGCCCCGCGCAGGAACTTCGCGACGGTCGGGAAGATCGCCGGCTGCCGGCGGGTCAGGTTCTTGGCACCGCCGAACATCGTCCCGGACGACCAGAAGTGGTCCTGGTCCGGGTAGAAGAAGCCGTCGCACCCTCCGCCCCGGAGCACCGCGTTCGTGCAGGTGTCGCGACCCCAGCTGAACGACACGATGCTGTCGGCCTCGCCGTGGTAGATCTGAATCGGCGGATCGGCCTCATCGTACGCGGCGCGACAGCCGGAGTTCTTCGTCCATGAGCCGCATTCGAAGCCCGCGATCGCGAAGCCGGCACCGACCGTCCACCGCCGCGCCGCCGGTGTGGCCTTGTCGCCGCCGCGCAGCGCGACGCGAAGCGCGGCAATCGCACCGGCTGAGTAGCCGCCGACCGCGTATCGCCGCTGCTCTTTCGTCGCACCAAGCGCCGCCGCATGGCGACGGAGGTACCGCATGGCCATCTGGGTGTCTTGCATCGCCTCCTCGGCCGCGATGGGGATGTCCTCCTCCTTCGCGATACCCGCGCCCCGGTTGCGGTCCTTCGGAACGAGTCGGTACTGGATGCTCGCGACGAGGAATCCGGCATTCGCCAACACCTCACCGGCAACTCTCATCTGGGTCCGCGTGCCCTCCACGAACCCTCCGCCATGGAGCAGGACTACCACCGGCGCGTCGCGCTTTGGCGTCTTCGCTGAGCGATACAGATCCAGCGACAGCGCTTGTGCGCCGGCCGCCGGGTTCAGCACCGATGGCGCCGCCGACCCGTAGACGACGTTGAGCTTCGAGCAGGGCGCCGCGCACGGGTCGTCGTTCGGGAAGACCAAGGCCGGATCGTTCGGATCGATGCCAGCCGGGGCCGTCGAGCGCGCGCCAGTCGAGGCGGAAGACTCGCCCGTCGTTGCCGTCGTGAGCGCGGCCGAAGCCGGCGACGTGCGCCCCTTGCCGGTCGTCGCGACGATCACGCCACCGACGATCGCCAGCGCGACGATCAACGTCGCAAGCACTTTCGCGCCGCGGCTCATGCGCTGGCAGCCCCCGACGGCAAGCCGTGGCCGTGGCGCTGGAAGTCCAGAAGGACCCGGTTCTCCTTCAGCGTGCGGCGCTCGGTCTCTTCGAATTCACGGAACATCCCCTTCACCGTTCGCAGATTCGGGACAGGGCGTGACGCCAAGCTCGTCGCGATCTCCACGGCGCGGTCGTGAGCGTCCGCCGCCGGAACCACCTCGAAGGTGAGATTCAGCCGAAGCGCCTCGGCCGCATCGACGACCGGGCTCTGCAAGATCAGGTGGCGTGCAGCGGCCAGCCCGATGAGCGGCGCCAGGCGCGCCGGACCAACCGGAACGCCGAGCAGCCCACCGACCCAGCGAAGCTTGAGGTTGTCGCCGGCGACCCGCAGATCGCACGCCGCCGCGAGTTCGGCGCCCGCGCCGACGGTGTTGCCGACCATCGCGCACACCGTGACCGCCGGGCTACTCTCCAGCGCCGCGTACAGCGCCGAAAACGCCGCCATACGCTCGTAGCCACCCTCATGGTCGAGCACCTCGTTGACATCGGCCCCCGCGCACAGCGCCGTAGGGTCGGTCGACGACAAGACGATCGCCGCCAGGTCGTCCTTACGCGACAACATTTCCAGGCCATCGATGAGCGCCCGGATCGACGCCGTATCCAGCGCTCCGCGGACCTCAGGCCGGTTGATTCGCAGCGCAGCTACGCCGGGAGAGGGTCGTTCCAGCATCACGGGTTCCACAGTCGGTAGCATCGCACCCCGAGATGCGCGCAATCACCACCATCCTCACGACCTTCGTGTTCAGCCTGTTCATGACGGCGAACGCCTTCGCGCAGGAGAGCGGCGCCGGCCAGCTCCACGCGACCGAGAAGACGATCACCACGTTCGGCCTCGCGCTGATCGTCGGCTTCCCGATCTTCGTCTGGGTCATGTCGCGCCTCCAGCAGCTCCTCGACGGCCGCAAGGACCGCAAGAAGGCCGCCTACCGCAAGGCCAAAGGCTCAGCAGCATGGAAAGGTGGCTGGTAGCCACCAGCCCCCAAGACACCGTCTTCTCGAAGGCCCGCTCCGCTGCACGCGGGGCGGGCCTTCGTCGTTCTCAGGGTGGCCACACGGGGTTCACCGCAGGGTCACGAGACGGCTGCGGCCCGGTCGTACGGTCGGCCGCGGTGCGCCCACGCGCACCGGAACGTCTCCTGCTCCGAGAGGAACCCCTTGCCTCGCCCCTCCCGCGCAAGCCTGCTTGCGCTCACCGCCGCGGCCGGCTTGTCGACCGCAGCCGGACTGCTCGCTGCGCCGCTGGCGCTCGCGTCGCCGTCCGGTGTCGTCATCAGCGAGGCCCGCTTCCGCGGCCCCGTCGGCGGCAACGACGAATTCTTCGAACTCCTGAACACCTCTGCTGCGCCCGTCGATATCGGCGGTTGGAAGCTCCAGGGCTCCAATAGCGCTGGCACCAACTCGGCACGCGCAACCATCCCGGCCGGCGTCACCCTGCCGGCTGGCGCGCGCTTCCTGCTCGCCAACACCGCGGCCTCCGGCTATTCCGGCACCGCGACGCCCGATGTGACCTACACCACGGGCATCACCGACACCGGCGGCCTCCAGCTCCGCACCGCCACCGATGGCATCGAAGATGCGTTCGGCAGCACGGCCGCCCCGGCGGCGTATCGCGAGGGCGCGGGCCTAGCCCTGCCCACGACCGGCACGACCGACCAGGCCCACGCGCGCAACGCAGCCGGCACCGACACGAACGACAACGTCGCCGACTTCACCGCGGCGACGCCCTCCACCCCGACCGCCTGCGGCGCACCCTGTGCCGCTCCGACCGGGCCGGCGATCACGCCGATCAGCCAGGTTCAGGGCGCGGGCACGTCCAGCCCGAAGTCCGGCCAGACCGTGACCATCGAAGGCGTCGTGACCGGCATCGACGATGAGATCGGCGCGAACTTCTCCACGACGTTCCCCGAGGACGCCGGCGTCTTCGTGCAGACCGTGCCCGGCAGCGAAGATGCCGACCCGACCACGTCCGAGGGCGTGTTCGTCGGGTTCGTCCGCGGCCCCGCCAACAGCCGCGCAGCCCTCATCGGCAAGAAGGTGCGCATCACCGGGCAGGCCAAGGAGAAGTTCGGCCTCACGATGATCGCCGAGGCGATCGACACCGAGCCGATCGTGCTCGCGGATTCCCCGCTCCCGGCTCCGGTCGTGATCGACCAGGCGGCCGCGGAGGCCCAGACCGTCGGGTCCGACGGCACCCGCCCGTACTACGAGCGGCTCGAAGGCATGCGCGTCACGCTGCCGGTCGGCACCGCCAACAGCGGTGGCACCTCGAAGTTCGGCGAGCTGTTCGTCACGCCCGGGACCACCAAGCAGCGCGTGTTCCGCCAGAACCCGGCGCCGAGCCTGATCGGCCTGATCGACGACGCCGGCTCCGGCGACCCGTCCAACCCCTACGTCCGCACCGCACCGAGCACGACGCTCACGCGCGGCAACCTGTTCGCCACGGTTGAGAACGCCACGGGGCCGCTGGCCTTCGGCTTCACGAACTACGCCCTCGTCGTGCAGGAGACGGGCAAGCCGACGGTGACCGAGGATGCCTCGGTGCCCGAGGTCTACACCCTGCCCGAAGCGGCCTCCGACGAGGTGCGCGTTTCCGGCTTCAACGTCGAGAACCTGTTCCCGCCCGGCGCCGACCTCGACCTGCACACGGTCACGCAGGCCGAGTACGACGAGAAGCTCCACGGCATCGCCACGGCGATCCGTGATCGCCTCCGCTCGCCCGAGGTCGTCGCGGCCCAGGAGATTGGCGACAGCCAGGGTGCCGCTGGCGGCAAGTCCAGCCAGGAAGTGCTTGCGGACCTCGCCACGGAGATCGGCGGCTACACCGCCTACGCGATCGAGGGCAAGGACTCCCGCGGCATCGACGTCGGGTTCCTCGTCAAGGACGGCGTCACCGTGCACGGCGCCGCTCGCCAAGTCGCGGCCGACCGGCTGACGTCCGGCGGACTGAGCTGTGGCGACACGGCGTTCCTCTTCGACCGCCCGCCGCTGGCGATCGACGTGACGCTCCGCGCCGGCACGCGCCTCACGATCCTCAGCAACCACTTCGCGTCGAAGGGCTCCGTCGACGGCTGCCGCGTGCAGCAGGCAAACGCGGTGCGCCAGGAGGCTGAAGCGCTGAAGGCGGCTGGCACCGAAGTCCTCTCAATCGGCGACTACAACGCCTTTGAGGACGAGACTCCGCTCGTCGAAGCACAGGTCGGCGGGACGCTGACGAATCTCTGGAGCCAGGCCCCGGAGCAGGAGCGTTACAGCTTCATGTTCCAGGGCAAGCTGCAGACGCTCGACCACGCCCTCGTCACGAGCGGGCTCACGAGCAAGGTCCGCGACCTGCGGTACGCCCACCTCGACAACGACTACTACGAGCGCGCGAGCCTCGGTCTGCACGTGTCGGATCACGATCCGCCGGTCGTGACGCTGGACGCTGGCCCGGTCGTCGTGCCGGCCCCGGCGATCTCGGCCATGACGCCGGTCTTCCCGGTGCAGGCCGTCGGCACCGTTGGACCGTCACAGGTCGTGACGGTCACCAACAGCGGGACGCTCCCGCTCACGATCAGCCGTGCGCGGGTGACCGACACGGACGGACTCTCGGCCGACGACTTCCTCGTCGCGGCCGATACCTGCTCCGGCGAAGGTCCGATCGCCCCGAACGCCACGTGCGTCGTGCGAATCCGGTTCGCGCCGGGTCGCGAATCCACGACGTCGAGTGCGCGACTCGTGTTCACGAGCGATGCGCCGGGGACGAACTCCGTCGTGCTCGAGGCGACGAGCACCGGGCTGCCCGCAGGACCGACCGGGCCGAAGGGCGACACGGGCGACAACGGTCCCAAAGGCGACACGGGAGCCACGGGAGCAACGGGTCCGAAGGGCGACACGGGAGCAACCGGGGCAACTGGAGCAACTGGCGACACCGGGGCACAGGGACCGGTTGGTCCCGTCGGTCCGGTCGGCCCCGCAGGTCCGACGGGCCCCGCCGGTCCGGTCGGACCGATGGGCCCGCAAGGCCCCAGGGGCGCCACGGGCGGCGTGACGGTCTACGTCACGCTCTTCGGAACGCGCAGCAGCGCCACTGCCTCCCGGGCAGCGCAGCTTCGCGTCCGCCTCGGCAACGAGAGCAACGCAGCGATCGACGGCGCGCGCGTGAAGGTCACGCTGCCTTCCGGCCTGCGGGCCGCTGGCAAGTCGTCGGCGAAGGTGCCGCGCATTGCCGGACACGGCGCGGCGACGGCGACCATCCCGGTCCGCCGCATCAAGGGTGCTCGTGGCACGCAGAAGGTGATCGTCGAGATCACGATCGACGGCCAGACGATCCGACGGACCGTCCCCGTCAAGGTCTGACGCAAACTCGCTCCAGCGTGCGGCCCGGAACGTTCCGGGCCGCACGCGCGGGCGGCTCAGCCCTCGAGGCTGCGCGGCGGGCCCTGGCGCTTGTAGTAGCCGCACCGGAAGTTCTCGGGCTGACCGACCGGCTTGCTGCCCGCGAAGCCGCCGCGGTTGTCGTTGTCCACCACCGTGACG
The DNA here is from genome assembly GCA_032119595.1 of Solirubrobacteraceae bacterium. Lineage (GTDB taxonomy): Bacteria > Actinomycetota > Thermoleophilia > Solirubrobacterales > Solirubrobacteraceae > JAGIBJ01. The sequence continues at coordinate 74,910 of JAUMBQ010000008.1, forward strand.
TACTGCGTGGTCTCCGGTGACGGCACGGCCGGCAGGATGGCCGGATCAGGTTCCCCGGTGCGCGGATTGCCTTTGGAGCCTTCGCTCACGCCAAGTGCGCCGGCCGCCGTGGCGCCCGCCTGCGTCGTGACGAGCGTCGAGCTCATCTCGCGGCGGTCGGCCAGCCCATCCGTGGCGTCGAGATCGATCGACGCGGTGAGCTGGTCGTCGGTGAGATACGAAGCGAGCTTCACCCGCGAGGACGCTCCGATCAGCTGATCGGCGGTCGGCAGGAAGCCACCGTCCTCAGTGCACTTCTGCACGGCATAGAAGTAGGAGTTCTTGCCTGCGTCCTCCGGCGGCACGGCGAACGGATTCGACATCAGGCACCAGGTCCCAAGGTCGACCGTGATGGCGTCGCAGCTCATCTGCACGTCGTCGGCCGTGAGTGGCCCGAGGGTGTCGGCGGTCTTGGCGGCCGCGACCTTGGGGATCGCCTTGGCCGGGAACTTCGCGTTCTTCCCCAGCTTCAAAACGGCGCCCGCCTTCGGCTTCGACACGGCGCGCGTGACCGCATCGCGGGCCGCCTCGGCCGCCCCGGTGAACGACGAGATCAGCGCCAAGGAGGCGATGATCAGGGCCGCCGAAGCGGTGTTGCGGCGCAGGAGCGCAAGCATCGATTGCAGGCCAGCGCGGGTCGACCGCAGGCCGGATCGGACGGATCGGGTGGGGATCACCGGAGCGACCTCCTGTATTTCGAGGGTCTGCGGGCCGGCGGGAGCGTCGTGATCCGGGCGTAGGCCGGGCCGCGGCGCCTGCCGGGACGAATCGTGGTGCCGGCGAGCGCGGCGATGAGCGCGAGCCCAGCGATGAACGGCTCCACGGGAAGACGATCGTCCGCCGTGATCCGCGCATACGCCTGGGACTGCTCGGTCGCGACCTCGGTCTCGCGCTTCTCTTCCGTGACGCGCACGGTGGCGCCGCCCGGAGGAATCGGTTGCGCGAAGAACCCGGGCGTCGGCGGCGGTGGTGACACCGAGTTCGACGAGCCACCGCGCGTGGTCGGGGCGAGAATGTCTTCGAACAGCGGCGGAACCACCGCTGGTGGCGCGGGCTTCGGCTTGGCCGGTTCCTTCGCCGGCACATCGGCCGGGGCCGGGAGCGGCGGTGGGATCAGCGCCGGGAGGACCGACGGCGGCGCCGATGCCGGCGGTGGCGGCGCGGTCGCTCCGCCGGTGGCGCGAGCGAGCGTCTTGATCTTCGACGGATCCAGTGGCCTGGTGCCGCAAGGACGCAGAACGCTGCCAGGCAGGACCGTCACGGCTTGGCGCACTGCGCGGCCGCCGGCCGTGAGGGTCACGGTCGTTGTGCCAGCGTTGAACGGGCAGACGAGCCCCGAGGACGCGTCCGTGCGGACCTTGTCGTCGGCGCCGAGGAGCGGCTTGCGCTGGTTGGCGGTCGCGGGATCCACGGCCACCATGTCGAGCACGTCCGGGTCTGAGGAGGAGAAGGAGAACTCCGGCGCGATGCGCGTCGAGCAGCCGGTCACGAGGCACGGATCGGGCGGAAGCTTGGTGTACGGATCCGCGCCGGTCGGGCTCGGAACGCCGTCGCCACCGACGCGCCCCCAGCGGTCGCCTGCGACTGGCTTGCGCCCGAGTCCCTGGAACAGCGCGGGACGACTGCGGCGCAGGAGCGTGCCGTCGATCGCATTGAGCGAGAGCGACTCGACCACCGGGATCAGGCGGACCTTCACCGGCGCGCGGTTCGTGGCCACGTCGCGCGCGGCGACGTCGATCTCGGCGAGTAGGAAGCCGCCGTCGCCGAAGAGCGCGTCGGGGAGCCCGACGCTCTCGGCCTCCTCGATCGAGGAGCGGTACCCGAGCGTGCCGGTTCCGAAGCTCGGAATGGTCACGGCGCCGCCGGCGGGCACGGCGCCGGCCCGGTTCTCTTCGGGTCGATCGAAGAAGTAGGCGGAGGCTCCGTGGTCGACGAGGAGCTGCGCGATCTCATCGCCGTCGGAAGCGACGTTGAGGGCCGGGCGGGCGCGCGGGTTGAGATCGCGACTCCCCACGACGATTGACGGAATCCCACGACGCTTGGCGTTGTCGAGCACCTCGACGAGCCAGGGCTGCTGCGGCTCCTTCGGGATCTGATGGTCGTCGCTGGCGGCGAGCGAGCCGGCACTGTTGTCGATCACGACCACGCGGACGATGCCGCCGAGCCCGGACGAGTCGAAGGCGTAGTGCGTGCGAGCCGCGCCAGCCGGCGCGGCCGCGCCCGGAATGCCGTCGACGACCGTGCCGAGCACCGGGCGGGCGCCGAACGGCGCTGCGTGATCGGCGAACGCCGCGCCGTACGTGCCGGCGGACTTGCTGCCGCTGTCGCTTTCGCCCAGATCGCCAGCGGACACGGCGTTGTAGATCGGCAGCCCGAGCCGCGTTCCGAGCAGTTCGGCGAAGCGCCTCTCCTCAGCGGTGTCGCCGCTACTGCCCTGTCCGGCCAGGATCCGCCCGCCGGTCGAGAGGAAGGCTCGGGGGCCGCCCTGGCGCGCCGAGAGCTGCTCGGCGAGGGTGAGCGCGCCCGTCAGCATGCGGTCCGGCGCGATCGCTTCGGTGCTGAGGTCGGCGCAGGCTTGCGCACACTGCGGGTGCCCGCCGACCGCGAACCGCACGACGTTCCCGGTGAGCGGGATCTCGGCCGGCGTCTCGGCGGACGCTCCGGCCGGAAGCCCGGCGCCGTCGTACCGCAGCACCGCAGAGGTCTGCACGCGTGCTCGCACGGCGCGAGCCGCGCCGCCGACGCCGGAAGTGCCTCGGCCGGCGCTGTCGCTGGCGCCGCTCCAGCCGCCAACGGCCCAGCCCGTGCCGTCGGGGGCCAGCGAGAAGGCCAGGACCGGGTCGGACTTCATCGGGCGGTCATCGCCAGAGCCGGCGAACGCCGAGCGCTCCTCGTCGCGCCATCCGGACGGGGTCTCGCGCAGCACATAGCCGTCGCCCTGAATCGCATACGGCGGGATCAACGGCGTCGGGACGTCGGGGTCGACCTCGATCTGGAGGTCGGGGACGGGGAACTGGACCTGCGGAACCGTCGCGACGATCGCGCGCACCCGGTCGCCGTCGCGGACGGCGGCGGCCGCCGACACCGTCAGCCCGAGCAGCGGCTGCGCCGAGAAGCGCCACGGGGCGCCGGCTGCGTCGCGGATCAGCACGACGGTGGCGCCGCCAAGCACGGCGCCGCCATCGCGGAGCCCGCTGGCGGCGACCATCTGGGGCGCCGGCCCCGGGAGCCCGTCGAGTAGCGCGGTGACGCGCTCTTCGACCTTCCACGCATTGCCGGCAGTACTCACGAGCACGCCGCGGTCGCTCACGGCGATCGCTTCGCGCCCGGCGAACGTGATCTGGGTGAAGTCGGCGGTCTGGAACCCTTCCGGCAACGTGGCCTGCTGCCAGGTCTTGTCGTAGGCCAGCAGTGCACCTTCCTTGCCGACGGCGAAGCCGCGCTGCGGGTCAGCTGGGTCGAACGCCACGGCCATGAGGTTGCCCTCGAATCCGATCGGGGCCGCCGGATCGCGTTCCCACAATCCCGTGTCCGAGCGCCACTGCCACATGGCGCCGAGGTCGCCCACGGCGTGCGCCCGACTGGCCTCAGGCCATGCGACGCCACGGAGGCCCAAGCGGACAACGCTGCCAGCGCTATTGAGGAGGAATTCTCGGGTCCACCCCTGCTCCGCGATGTACCGCAGCACGGCACCATCGCTGCCGACGGCCAAAGCGCCTGAGCCCAGGGCCGCGGTCGGCTTGCCGGGTTCGGGCGTGATGGCGGTGAGCGTCGATCGCAGGGCCGCGGGCCACGCCCGCAGACGCTGCGCCTGAGACTCCGCTCCGACTTCGACCGGCCCGTCGAGCCACCCGGTCTGGGGGCTGCTGAAGGCGCCGCTGGCGCGGAAGTTCCCGCCACCGCCAGCGCGGCGCACGAACGCCGTGCCGTCGAGCCGCAGCCATGATCCCCGGTTGGATTCGGCGCTGCCGCTGCGGCGCAGCGGATTGGTAACCACGCGGGTCCCTGGACCGCCGCCCGGCCACGCAAAGCTGCGGTAGCCGTCGGTCGTCGAGAAGGTGACGCCGAACGGGTGATCGCAGGCTGCCGCCTGGACGTCGCACCAGCTCGTGACGCGGCCGGAGACCGGAGCAGCCGGATCGACGAGCAGCGTCGCGTCGACGGAGTCCTCACCGCGGTCGGCGCGCAGGTCGACCCAGACGCGATCGCCCGACAACGTGAGGGTCTGCCCCTGACCGCCGACTGGACCGACGGCCCCGAGGCCGGCTGCGGTCGCTTCGGCCTGATCGGTCCAGCTCATGGCCGGCAGGGCAAGTTCGGCCCAGGCCGGGCCTCCCGTTGCGGCGGGATCCCGCCGGAACAGTCGGACCGGCCGGCCCGGCGAGCGTCCGACGAGCCAGGCCGTCTGGAGCGTCGAAGCGGCGATCGCGGAGATCTTGAACTCGGCCGGGTCGTCCGGCAGCACGATCGCTTCGCGGGTCCAAGCGTCGGCCCGATGAAGGAGGACGGCCTCCTCGACCTTGCGCCCGACGGGTGCGATGAACACGGCGGCTTTGCCGTCGTCGTCGGCGACCGCCACGTTGACTCGACCGGTCCCACGGTCGCCTGCGAGCTGTTCGGCGTCTTGTCCGGTGTCCACCGGCGGCGGGTCGGTCGGTGTGGTGCCAGGCGTGGTGGGCGCGGGCGTGGTCGGCGCCGGGCTCGTGGCCGCGGGCGTCGTCGGGGCTGCGCCCGAAGGGGTCGTTGGCGAGGTCGCCGCGGGCGTCGTCGGCGTGGTCGAAGCCGGCGTGGTTGCGGGCGTCGTGGTCGCGGGCGTGGTGGCTGGTGTCGTCGGCGTCGTGCCGACCGGCGGCGTCGTTGCTGGCGTCGTCGGCGGGGTCGTCGGCGGTGGCACGGGAGCCGGTGCGGCCTCGGCGGGGAGCAGCAGATCCGCTGGCGGCGCGGGGAGTGGTGTGAAGCTGCCACCGGGATCCCGCGCGAGCACCACCACCTGATCGGTGGTCGGGCGCGAGCTGTCCTGGCCGACCAGCACACCGGCGCCGGCGGCGGTCATGCGCGTTCCGCGCGAATTCGGCGTCGGCCCGCGGAGCGGTGCGCCCGCGGCGGTGCGAGGCACGTCGACGATCTGCCAACCCGTGGCGGCCGTGTGGCGCAAGAACCCGAGCTGGGGCGAGGCCGACGCGCCGTCGACCGGTCCGAACTCGATGGCTCGCCCATCGACCGTCGGCGTGGGGGCTTCAAGCGGGAGCCGGCGAAACGCCCACGTCTCCCCCGCCCCGGCGCCGCTTGTGACGGCGCCGAACATGGTCGTGCTCGCATCGGCCACACCGAGCATCGGCAGGACGGCTTCGCCTGGCGCTCCGCTCTGCGCGACGCCCCCGCCCGGCCAAACCGTGGCGATGGCGGCCGTTGAGGCAGCGACGATGCTCACCGCGACCACGCGGCGACGGAAGAAGACCCAACGCATGGTCATCGGGCGGCCCCTGCGCGTGCCCGGAGGGCGGTGCTGACGGCATCCTCGTCGTCGATGGCGTCGACCTTGGGCGCGGCCGGATCTTCGATCGCGAAGCTGAGCTTGGTCGGCCACTTGTCGCGCTTCAGCCGCAGCTTCAGCGAACGCTTGCCGGGCTTCAGCCAGCGCTGCGGGGTCCGCGCAACGGTCTTGCCGCGGCGCTTGGCGATCACGGCGATCTTGGCCCGACGCGTCAGCCGGAACGAAATCGTGAGGGTGAGGCCTTTGAGCTTGGACTTCAGGCCCTTCAGCAGCGGCGGGAGCTGCGTCGTGGTCGTCACCGCGGGAGCCGCTTTGGCATCTTCGACGGCCGGCGGCGCGAGGAGCAAGGAGTCGTCGACCGGGGGCGTATCCGGGACGAACTGCGCCGCAGCCTCGTTCGGTCGCACGGTGATCGTGCCCTGCAGCGACGGCTCGGTATCCAGCGCGAGTTCGGCGCCGTCGGTGTAGTGGAACAGCCATCCGGCGGTGGTCACGAGCCAACACTCCGTCGCAGACGGGCACGCGACGCGCGCGGCCGTGCCACGGCCGGCACCTGAAGTGGGCAGCGCGACGACATCGACCTGCCCGGTGGCCGCGTCGACGCGGCCGATCCGCGCTTTGGCGTTGATGCTGCTGCGTTCGCCGAAGGGCTGGATGGCGAGCATGGCGTCGTCGGTCCCCGGAAGGGCGGCAAGGTCAGCGACGCGATCCGACGCACCGAACGCCCCCTCTGCGCCCACCGGCGTAATCTCCTTGACCGCCGTTGCCCCGGGCGCGAGCCGCGCGAGCAGCGGCGGACGCTCGACGGCGCCGTCGACCAGTGCCGACGGGCCAGAGGCAGCGCCGCCGCCGCCGGCCCAGAGCTGTGAGCCATCGCTGTCGAGCGCCAGCAGTTCGCTTCCGTCGTCTGGGACGCCGGACAGCTCCGCGGGAGCAAAGGGGTCGAGCGTCGCGAGGCCATCGCCGCCGACGCGGCGAAGCAACGCCGGAACGGGCTCGGGAACGCGATTGACCGGGAGGGTTCGATCCTCCGGGCGTGGGCCCACGAGCGCGCTTTCGAAGACGACGCCGGCATGCGCCTGGAGATCGCTGATCGCCCGGCCCTGCGGGCCATACGACGTGGTGAGCGTGCTGCCGTTCCAGTGCAACCGGAACGCCCCAACCCGGGATCCCGTCGGGTCGGAGGCCGCCGGTCCGCCGAACCAGCAGTCATCCGCCGCGCGGCAGTTCGCCGCGGTCATCACGCGGTAGGGGTCGGGGCTCTGCGGCAAGGTGCCGTAGGAGCCGACCACCGCGCCGTCCTTGTAGTGGCAGAGCGTCGTGCCCGAGCCGACGCGCGGGCGGCTCGGTTCACTGATCGTCCACCACTCGGTGGGCCCAGCCCACGCGATCTTGAACGTGTCGGCCGAGCCGCCACAGACCACTGAGAGCGTGCGCCAGGTGCGCCCGTTCCAGATCCACAGTCCGCGGGGACTCACGGCGTTGCCCTCGACCGCCAGGAGCCCGCGGTTCGGGCTCCAGAACTTGAGGTCGCCGGGGGCGCCGAGCGGCACCTTGAAGGGGGCGCCCTCCGGCGGGGCCGGCTGCTGCAGTCGCCAACTCGGGTCAGCGGCAAGCGCGGGGCTGACCGCCCCAGCGAGCGCCAAGAGCGCGATGAAGACGACGCGCACGAGCTAGGAGTGGTCGACGGTCGCGTCGTCCACGGCGGGTGCCGCGGCCGCAGCAGTGCGCGCGACGAGCGGCATCGAGGTCACGCCAGACAGCAGCGCTTCCAGGCCCATGCCAGACAGCGTCTCGTGCTCAAGCAGCGCGGTCGCGACCTCGCGCACCGAGCCCCAGTTCGTCGTGAGGACACCGCGTGCGTGGGCGATCGACTCGTTCACGAACCGCTCGGTCTCCGAGTCGATCAGGTTGAGCGTGTCCGGGCTGACCTGCCCCATCTCCTGCACCTGCGCGCCGAGGAAGACTTCGCCTTGACGCTCGCCGATCGTGACCGGGCCGAGCTTGGGCGACATCCCGTAGGCGGTGACCATCGCGCGAGCCAGCGACGTGGCAGCGTGGAGATCGTCGTGGACGCCGGTGGAGAGCACGCCGAACTCGAGCTGTTCGCCCGCAGCTCCGGCGAGCACCGAGATGAGTTCACGGCGCAGGTCGGGCTCTTGGCGGACGACTTGATCCTTGTCGACGAGCATGTGCGCGGCCGTCCCCATGGTGCGCCCGCGCGCGACGATCGACAGCTTCTGCGCGCTGATCGTCTGACCGACCGCACGCGTGACGACGGCGTGGCTGGCCTCGTGGATCGCGATCACCCACAGCTCCTCAGCGGTGAGCACGTGGCTCTTCTTCGCAGGGCCGGAGACCACGCGATCGATCGCCTCTTCGAGCGTCTTCTGATCAATCAGCGTGCGACCCTCGCGGACCGTGAGCAGCGCAGCCTCGTTGATCACGTTGGCCAGCTCGGCGCCGGAGAACCCTGGGCAGAGTTTGGCGACCTCGTTGAGGTCGGCTTCGGGGTCGATCGGCTTGGACTGCGCGTGCAGGCTGAGGATGTCGTAGCGGCCATGCACGTCGGGCACGTCGATCGTCACCTGGCGGTCGAACCGGCCCGGACGCAGCAGGGCGTCGTCGAGGATGTCGGGGCGGTTCGTCGCCGCCATCACCACGATCCCGGCGTCGCCGCCGAAGCCGTCCATCTCGACGAGCAGCTGGTTGAGCGTCTGCTCGCGCTCGTCGTTGCCCTGGCCGATGCCGGCGCCGCGCTTGCGGCCGGCAGCGTCGAGCTCGTCGATGAAGATGATGGCCGGGGCGACGGCACGGGCCTGCGCGAACAGGCTGCGCACACGGGCCGCGCCAACGCCGACGAGCGACTCGACGAAGTCCGAACCGGACATCGAGAAGAACTCGGCATCGGCCTCACCGGCGACGGCGCGGGCGATGAGCGTCTTGCCGGTGCCGGGAGGACCGACGAGCAGCACGCCCTTCGGGGCGCTGGCGCCCATCGACGCGTACTTGGTCGGGTCGTCAAGGAAGTCGCGGATCTCCTTGAGTTCGGCCAGGGCTTCGCTGTTGCCGGCCACGTTCGCGAACGTGACACTGCGCTCCGTCTTCTTCTTGCGGGTGCCGTTGAGCGCGGAGAACGAGGCGATGCCGCCGGAGCCGTCGTCATCGCTGAGGCGCATGAAGAACGCAAAGAGGGACACGAGCAGCAGGATCGGCAGCAGGAACTGCACGAGGATCCGGTTCGTCGGCTTGGCGACCTGCTGGTTGACGTCGACGGACGCTCCGGCCGTGGTGAGGCGCGAGAGCAGGGACGACGTGCTGGCGCCCGAGGCCGGGAACGCTGCCCAGACGGTCTCGCCGGTCGCCGTCGTCAGGACGATGCGGTTGTCCTCGTCGAGGAGTTCGGCGCGCGTGATCTGCTTCTGCGCCGTGAGTTCAGCGACCTGGGTCAGCGTGACCTGGCGGCCCGGGCTCGAAGGCTCGATCTTGCCGAGCAGTGAGAAGAACGTCGACGCGATGGTGATCGCGGCGATGAGCAAGAAGAGCGCGATCGGGTCCTTGAAGACCGTTTTGCGCACGGCGGTACCGAACGCACCGAGGGAGCGGCGGAGCTTGTAGCTCGCGCTCTGGCGCTGGACGATGACGTTCTTCTTGGGCTTGCGTTGAGGGGCCACTTGGCTGCTTCTGACGGACGGGGGGATTGGGTGGTGGGACGCGCCGGGGCGCCCGTGGCGTTGGCCAGCGGGCGCCCCTGTTTCGCGGGTGTTGCAGACGCTGCGGGCGAGCCCGCAGCGCTCGGGTTACTTCTTCTTTTTGGCGGCGACGGCCTTGATCGTCACCGTCGCGGTGGAGACCTTGGGCTGGCCACCGGTCGGGGTGAACGTGATCGTGAGGGTCACCGTGAGCTTCTTCTTCTTCTTGAGCTCCTTCGCGGCGGCCTTGCTCGGCTTGATCGTGATCGCGACCGGACCGCTGGCCGTCGGCGAGGACGCCGCACTCGCGATCTGGACCTTCTTCTTCTTGCCGACGATGGACGTCGCAACGACGGTCACCGTGCCAGCGCCCGGAACCTGAATGGTCAGCGTGGCGTTGCCCTTACTGCTCTTCGGCTTGCCCGTGGTGAACGCGTTACTCGGAACGGTGACGACCGGCGGAGGCGTGGCACCCGGAGCAGGGAGCCCCGGAGCGGGCGTCGGCGTCGGCGTCGCAGCCGGCGGGGGCGGCGTTCCGCCGCCTCCGCCGGACGTCTTCGCGAAGCCGATCTTCTGGATCGCGGCGAGCGTCAGCGCCTGAACGCTGGGCGACAGGGCGGCGTAGTCGAAGGCACCGATGCCGTTCTGGCCGGTGGTCACCGCGTGCTCGAGGTAGTCGCGCGCGGTCTTGGCCTTGCGCTCTTCCGTGGCCGAGTTGAAGCCCGGCTGCGTGGCGTACGGCGTGGCGTAGTCGTCCCACGCCAGGGCGTAGGTCGGGGTGCAGATGCCGTAGGCCGTCGGTGAGGAGTCGACCATCGAGGTCTGCGCCCAGTTGCCGAGCGTCGGATCGTCGCCCGTCGGGAGGTTGCGGAGCTGCGCGGTGTTGCAGCTCGAGCCGCGCGCGCCGCCGGCCACGAAGCCGAGCGGAGCGGACTGCGGATCGACGTAGCTCGTCAGGTTCTTGGCCTGGAGCTTGACCCAGTACTTGTCGTCGGTGGCGTTGGCCTGGCGTTCGAAGGCGAAAGACCGCTGCTGGCGCGCCGTGGAGAGGTCGCCGTAGCCAATCGACCCATCAAAGTCGTTGACCTTGTTGACGAGGTCGTCGTTGCCGTTGCCGGCGCTCGGGAGCACCTCGGTGGTCTGCAACAACGGCACGTCGAGTTCGGTGCACGTCACGGCGTTGCCCTGCGTTGCGAAGTTCGCCGCACAGAACGGAACCGCGTCGGCGGTGTCGCCGTCGTTGTTGTAGTCGAAGGCCACTTCGCGAGTGTCGTTCGGCCACGTGGTGGTGTTCGGGGTGTTGAACGTCGTGAGCCAGCCGCGGCCGGGGTTCACCTGGCCGAGGTAGTCCTTCAGCGCGAACGTGGTGCCACTGTCGTCGAGGCGACGGATGCGAACGAGCGGGAAGCTCGTGCAGCGCGTGTCGGCCGGCTCAGCAGCGGTGCTGTCGCCGTCGTTGATCCAGGAGACGAGCTCGCCCCAGGTGTCGATCTCCGTGCCGCCGTTGAAGATTTTCTCCAGCTGATCGCGGGTGATCTGCAGGCGACGGGTGTTTGCGGTGCCCGGGTCGGAGAGCTGGCCCTGCTGGCCAACCGTCAGCGCGGTGCCGTCGGGCTGCGCAGCGATCGAGCAGCCGTCGGGGAGGTTGACCACGATGGCCACGCCACCGATGGCAAGCGGAAGCGTCCGGACGAGGCCCTCGTCGCCGACGGCGTCGCTGCCCTTGTTCATGTTGGCCTGGTCGGCCGGGGCGACGGGCTCGTCGGTCATCCCGAAGCGCGGCACAAAGCCGCGGGCAATCGCGCCGGCGCTGTTGTCGCCGATGCCGCTGACGTTGGTGCGGGCGCCCATGACCTGGCGTCCTGCACCGGAGCCGAGCGACTCGTAGCTGACGGCCGGGCCGCCGCCGACGTCGGCGCAGAAGACGCTGCCGAAGGCGGGGATGAAGGCCTGCGTGTGTGCGGAGGCAGCGAACGAGGCGCCGCGACCGGTGATCGCGTCGCCTTGGCACTTGCCGGTGGTGAACGCAGCTTCGGCGGGCGAAGCGAACGTCGTGGCGGCGAGCAGCGTGCCAGCGACGATCGACATGCGACGCGCGGACCGCGCGGCGCTGGGGAGCGGAGTCATGAAGGGGAACTTCCTGGGTTGGGACCGGGGGTGGGAAAGGTCGGACGGCATCGTTGCGAGGTCGCCTCCCCAAAGCGACCCGGATTCACCACTTCGATACAGCCCGTTTACGACTTGTTGCCATTGTGGTCCAACCACCGCGGAGGGACGCTCGATCACGGCTTGAACTCGACGGTGACGCGGCCCACATACGAGCGCCCCGAGGCGCCCGTCAGGGTCACTTGGGTGCTCGCGGTGAGCTTGCCGGCGGCCTTCAGCGCACGCTTGAAACGCTTCGGAAGCTTGAGGCGCACCGTCACCGTGGTCGCCTTGGTGGCTCGAACTTTCGAGCGTGCGAGCACGCGCGTTCCGCCGACGCGCTTGCCGTCGGTATTGCGCAGGCGCCCTCGCGCGGCGGCGAGTCCCTGGGCCTTCTCTGGCACCTTGATGCGAATCGTGACGACACCCTTGCGGCTCGCGCCAGCGCGCACCACCAGCCGGGTCGGCGGGACCTCGGCGGGCTCTGCTGCGGACACGGCCGGAGCGTTGACCTCGGAGACGATCTCCTCGGCTGGAGTCTCGACGACCGCCGCTGCGGTTCGCTCGACGACGAACGCGTCCGGGCGGTTGTTGGCATCGCCAAAGAACAGGTTCGATGCCGAACTGATGAACGCGACGCGCCGGCCATCGGCGCTGAGCGCAGGAATCGCGGACGCTGGGCCGTCCGTGTCGGACCCGCCGATCCCGATGCTCGCACGCTCGATCGTCCGTTCGGTCAGGTCGACGAGCTGAACATCCCGCGCCGTGGCCTGAAGCCGCGACGTTCCCAGGACGCGCAGGATCTGCGTGACCTGCGTCGTGCGCAGCGTCGTGAGCGCGAGCCAGCGCCCGTCAGCCGACATCGCGATTCCGTCGATCGACGCACTGGTGGTGGTCGTCGGGCCACCGTCACGGGTGACCTCGAAGGTCGTGGCCTTACGCCCCTTGCCGGGCGTCATGTCGGTCACGAAGACATCCGAGGCGTTGCCCGTGGCGGCGACGCCACGAGCTGAGGCGTTCGTGAGGTAGGCGACGCGCATGCCATCCGCCGACAGCGCCGGCGCCTGCCCGACGATGCCGCCGAGCAGCCCTTCGTTGGTCGAGAGCGGGCCGTAACAGGGACCGGACGCGACCGGGCTGTCGATGATCGGGGTGCCAGGCGCGCAGCCCGGATCCTCAGGGTCCACGTAGCCAGTCACGCGCCTCGTGGAAGCCGCCGGGCCGTCCGCGACCTTGCGCCAGAGGTAGTACTCGTACGCGGGGTTCTCTCCCTCACCGACGAGGAAGGCCGTCTGCGCCGGCGCGTTGCGGCCGACCCATGCGACGGTCGACCCATCGGCGCTCAGGACGGCCGCCCCGAGGGCCCCACCAGCCGGTGCCCCGCTCGTGCGATCGCGGGTCACCAAGGTGGTCGTGCCGGCGCGCCGATTGCGCACGAAGACCTGTTGCCCTGGCGTGTCGATGGCGTCTCCCGTCGGCAGATCCGAGACGACGTCCGCCGTCTTGAACACGACCGTCTGCCCGTCGGCGCTGATCGCCGCGCGACCGGTGACGTCGGTACCGGGGTTGACACCGGGATGGTCTTGCCCCTCCGGCAGCGCGGCGTAGCGAGCCGGAGCGCCGGTTGTCGACCGCGAGACGAGTTCATACGCCCCGGGGGTGCCGATGGGCACGGTCATGTCGCGGACGTACACGTCCGCGTTGCCGTTCTGGTCGTCGGGGCTGAGCTTCCAGGCGGTCGAGAACGCCACGAACCGGCCGTCGCCCGAGAGCGACGGGTTGAGCGCACCACGGACCATGGGCGTATCTGGCGAAGTCTCAGACCGCAGATCGCCATGGGCGACGAGCTGGAGGCCGCCGCCTTCGAGATCCCGCCGGAAGATCCCGCCGGACCGGAACTGGCCGACCGGATCCGGATCGGCATCGTCGAAGAAGTTCCTCGCGCGAGTAGTGAATGCCGCGTACCGACCGTCGCCCGAGAGCGCGACCTGCGTCGTGGTGTCGTCGGCCTGCTCCAGACGGTCGAGCGAGGCCGAGACGATCCGCGCCCCAGGCGCGATGTAGGCCGTCGAGACCGCGGGCACAGCGAGGCCAATGGCGCTGGCTGCCGCCAGACCGACGAGCGCCTGGCGGCGGATGCGGGCTGGTCGAAGCAGCACGGTCATCGGACGCGCACGGTTTTGCGGATGGTGGCCTTGTTTCCGGCCTGGTCGGTGGCGCGGACGACCACTCGGTAACGGCCGGCCTTGGCGTAGCGAACGGTCATCTTGGCGCGGGCCGACACGGTCCGGCCATTGCCCAGCGACGCCTTGACCGTCGCGGCATCGACACCGGATCCCGTGCCGTCAACGACGCGCAGCTGCACCCGCCGCCCTCGCGTCTTGACCTGGAGCTTGGGTTTGGACGCGTCGAATCGCAGCGTCGCCGGGATGCTCGATGTCTCTTGGCCGGAAGGATCGGTGGCGACGACGGCGATGATTCGCGCGCCGTCCTCGAGTTCGGCGGTCGGGAGGTCGAAGGCGGTGGTCTGAAGGCCCTCCGCCACGACGTCGTCGTCGACGACCACCGAGTAGCGAACACCGCCGACGCCGTGAACGGCAGGGTCCCAGGCGAGCTTGACGACCTTGTCGCCGACCCAGTCGATCGGGGCTTGAACGGCAAAGGTCTGCGGAGCCGCGTCGACGACTCCAGCGACGAGCTGCCGGCCGGCTCCCGTCCCTTGGGTGAAGGCGACGAGGCCATCGCCGACGCCTGATCCGGCGATCTTGAGGAGGTCGACGACGCCGCCGCGCGGGCCGGTCAGCACGCGGTCACCGAGGACGCCGTCGCTGCGCCGCTCGATCAGTCGGACCGACCCGCGGGTCGCGGTCCCGGTCCGGTACGCCAGCACGGCGGCCGTGTCGCTGCTGAGGGTGACGACCGTGCCAGGATCCGCGGCGCCGTCGTTCTTATCCAGACGACTGGGCGCGGCAATCTCCGCTTCGCTGGCGTCGAGAGCCTGGGCGGTCTGGCCGACGGACAGCCCGACCAACGCCTCGCTGCCCGACACCGAGACCGAAGGCACGCCGAGCGCGCCGCCGCCGGGAGCCGCAGCCCCACCGCCATCCGCGAGCCGCGGAGCCGCGAAGGCTGCAGCCTCGGTGGCGAACTGGTCGGGCATCGTGGCCAGCCAGACGCGACTGCTCGCGCCGGGTGCAGCCGGCTGCTGGCGCCAGACGACGGCGGCCTCACCGAACCGGCCCACCGACAACGAGAACCCGTCGATCGAAAGGCTTGGGACGCCACCGAGGTCGCGCGGCGTGACTTGGCGGGCGATGCCAGCCGCCGCTCCGAAGACCCGGCGTGCGTACACGCGAGTAGCGAACTGGTCGTCGAGTTCTTGCCAGGCAACCACGCCGGAGCCGGTCTGGTCGATGCCGACCTGCGGCCCGTTGGACGCCGTCGGCGCCGGTTGGAACGCGGCGAGGTTCCGGTTCACCGGAGTGCCGAGCGAACTCCAGAGCTGGCCACCGAGCTTCGCGACGCGGACCTCTGCGAGCACGCCACCATCGGCAGCACCCGGCGGCTGGGCATTCGTCACGACCCGATAGGCCAGGAGCGCCTGGCCACCAGGCGCCATCGCGATCGACGGCGCGATTCCGAGCGTGCTGTCGCCGACGTTCGTGTCGACCGGGACGGGCGCTTCGAAGCGCCGCGCGCCTGGCTGCAGGGTCGCCGAGAACAGACGATCGGCGGCACCGAACTCCTGGACCCACACGACCGCCAAGCGCCCGCCGTTGCCAGCGGCGATCACGGGCCACGATGACGCGAAGCCTTGCGTGGGACCGAGATCGACGCGCTGTGCCGGGCGCCAGGCGCCGCCGACGTACTGCGCGGCGAACACATGCTGGCGGCCGCCGTCCTCCTTGGCATAGACGACGCCGCCGGTCCCGTCCGGTGCAAGCGCCACCCCACCGAGGTCGCTCAGCGCGAGCGACGGCCCTTCGATGACCTGCGGAGCAGAGATCGTCGCGAACGCCGCGGGCACCGGCCACGCGATGAAGCAAACGAGCGCGAGGGCGGCGAGCGCCGCGGCGCGAAGGTCTGGACGGGGACGGCTTTGGGCGTCGACGGTCGTTGCGCCGGGGGTGTGCACCGACGGCACCTTGAACGCCCAGGCAGCCCCAATTGTTACCGAGCTGCCACCGGGCTCGGAACGGGCGATTTCGTCACAGGATGGTCACGGGATCGCTACGACCTGGTCACGCCAGCGCAGGCCGGGAGCCGCAAACTCCCCGTTCTCGAAGGCCTTGCCTTCCCCTGCCCGCATCCTTCTCAGGAGCCCCCACCCGTGATTCCTCGCAAGCTCAGTGCGGCGCTCGCGCTCGCCACTGCCGCCACCCTCATCGGCTCACCTGCCGCGTCTGCCAAGACGACCATCACCATGAGCGGCTCGACCTCGGTGTACCCGATGGTCGCCCAGCTCGCCAAGGCGTACGCCAAGTCCAACAAGGGCAAGGTCGGATTCCGTCTCCTCCAAGGCGGCTCCGACGTCGGCATCGAGGACGCCGCAAAAGGTCGTGTCACCTTCGGGATGTCGTCGCGCGATCCTCAGACGAACGGGGATCCGGCCGGGCTGAAGTTCTACCGAATCGCTCGCGACGGCGTTTGCGTAGTGACCCATCCGGATAACGCCCTCACGAACCTCAGCAAGGTCGACGTTCAGGGCATCTTCTCGGGCAAGATCCGCAGCTGGGACAAGGTCCCGGGCGCCAAGGTGACCGGCCCGATCGACCTCATCACCCGCACCGCCGCTTCGGGTACCGCGGACGCGTTCCAGAACATCTTCATGGGCATCGACCTCAAGGTCGCCGGCAACGCCGCGCAGAAGGCGTCCAACGGCCTCGTGCAGCAGGGCGTCGCCGCCAACAAGAACGCGATCGCCTACCTGGACTTCAAGTTCACGGGCGGCACCGCGGTCGCCCCGTACGAAGGCGTCGCCTGCAACCTGCGCAACGCGAAGTCGGGCCAGTACCTCGGCGTTCGTAACTTCTGGCTCGTCTCTCGCGGCGCGCCGACCGGCGACGCCGTCAAGTTCCTTCGCTACGTGCGCTCTGCCAAAGGGCAGGCCATCGTCGCGAAGGAATGGGTCTCGCTGCGGTAACGGCGTTGGCATCGAGCGCACACCCGATGCGCGCGGCACTGCGCGGCGCCCGCCTGGGCGCCGCCGGTGACCGGCGCGTGGAGATCGGCCTCGGGCTGGTCGCCTCGGTCGTCCTCCTGCTGTGCGCGAGCATGGTCGTCTTCATCGTGATGAAGGCTTGGCCGTCGTTCGCGCACAACGGCCTCGGCTGGTTCAGTTCCGACTCCGCCGACGAGCAGCTCGCGGCGATCTTCGGGTCGCCCGCAGGCGAGGACCGGTTCGTCTACGACTTCGGTGCGTGGTCGCTCATCTGGGGCACGATCCTCACGAGCGGCCTGGCCGTCCTCGTCGGCGTGGTGTTCGCGCTGTTCACGGCGATCTTCATCGTCGAGTTTGCGCCGCCGAACGTCAACCGCGTGCTCGTCCCGACCGTTCGTCTGCTCGCAGCGGTGCCGTCGGTGGTCTACGGCCTGATCGGCATCCTCGTGCTCGTCCCGCTCGCGTCGGATCTCCTCGTGACGACGGAACGCAAGGAGTCGGTGGCCTACTACGTGCAGATCACCGGCGCCTGCTGGTCGGTCGCTGCGCTCGTGCTCGCCGTGATGATCGCGCCGATCATGATCTCGATCATCGTCGACGCGCTGCGGGCCGTCCCGCGGTCGTGGACCGAGGGCGCCGCCGCGCTTGGCGTGAATCGCTGGCGGGTGATCGCCACGATCAGCGTTCGCGCCGCCCGTCCGGCCATCGTCGCCGGAATGATCCTCGCGGCCGCCCGCGCGCTCGGCGAGGCAATCATGCTTTCGATGGTGGCCGGGTCGGCCGCCTGGGCACCGAATCCGCTTGATGGCCTGACCTTCTTCGTCGAGCCGGTACGCCCGCTCGCCTCGACCGTCGTCGAATCCGCGGAGGGCCTCAGCGTCACGCCGTTTGGTCAGACGATCTACGCCGTGGCGGCCCTGCTGCTGATCTCCAGCGCGGCGCTGTCGTGGGCCGGCTGGTTCGCGAAGCGGTCGATGCGCCGGTACGGGATCGAGCCCGGAGGGGCCACACGATGAGTGTCGCTCCGCTCCCTTCGGGCCCCAAGCCGACTTCGCCGTTCGGCGCGTCGCGCGACTGGCCTCGCCGCGACCGCCTCGCGCTCGCCTTCTGCTGGTTCGCCGGCCTCTCGACCTGCGCGATCGCGATGCTGATCGTCGGCTACCTGGCGTTCAAGGGCATCCAGTACCTCGATCCGAGCCTCCTCTGGAGCCGGCCGAACCTCGATCCCGACCAGAGCAAGACCGGCGGGTTCCTGGACCCGATCGTCGGGACCGTCCTGCTCACGGTCCTCGGGACGGGGATCGCCGTGCCGGTCGCGGTCGCGACCGCGCTCTGGCTCACCGAGTACGGCCGGCCGTTCTGGCTGGCTCGCGCGGTCGAGTCGTGCCTGGAGATCATCGCCGGAACGCCGAGCATCGTGCTCGCCATCTTCGGCCTGCTGGTCTTCCAGCAGACGTTCCTGGGCTTCCTGTCGTTCGAGGCCGAGGGCAACTCGGTGTTCGGGCGGTCGTTCTTCACCGCCGCCGCGATGATGTCGCTGATCGCGCTCCCGCTCCTGGTGGGCTCGATCCGCGAGGGTTTGCAGTCCATCCCGCGGCACGTCCGCGAAGCGTCGTATGCGCTGGGCAAGACCCGCGCCGCGACGATTCGGCGGGTTCTGCTGCCGGCGATTCGGCCCTCGATCGGCTCCGGCACGGTGCTCGGCATGGGCCGCATCGCCGGCGACACCGCGATCGTCGTGATTCTGCTCGGCGGCACGCTCCAGCTCCAGGGCTACGGCGAAGTGCCCCTCCTCAGCACGCTCCGCGGCAACGGCAGCACGCTCACCAGCTACGTCTACGTCAACTCGCCAGCCGGTGAGGGATCGGCGCCAGAGAAGGCCTACGCCGCCGCCTTCGTCCTACTGCTGATCTGCATCGGACTCAACCTGCTCGTGTCCCGCTTCGCCCGCCAATCCTCGACCGCAGCAGCCCGATGACCGCCACCCTTGATCCCCTCGGTTCGCAGGCCGACGAACCGAACCTGGCCCCGCCGCCGCCGATCCGCCGGATCGTCGTCACCCGCGAGCCGACGTTTGCGGACCCACCCGCACCGGGCACGTACGGGCCGCCGCCGACGGCCAACCGGACCCAGCAGCGGACCACGGCGACACGCGCCAAGACCGAAGTCCTCGAGCGCATGCGCACCGAAGATCTGCGCCTCTTCTACGGCGACAACGAGGCCGTCAAAGGCGTGTCGCTCAGCGTGAGCAAGGGCGAGGTCACCGCGCTGATCGGGCCGTCGGGCTGCGGCAAGACCACCCTGCTGCGCTCCCTGAACCGCTTGACCGAGCTGACGCCGGGCGCGAGCCGCCGCGGCAGGATTCTGCTCGACGGCCAGAGCATCGACGAACTCGAGGTCACGACGCTGCGGCGTCGCGTCTCGATGGTGTTCCAGCAGCCGAACCCGTTCCCGATGTCGATCTTCGACAACGTCGCCTACGCACTGCGGGAGCAGGGCAGCCGACGCCCGAAGAAGGCCGAACTCCTCGCACCGGTCGAAGATGCGCTCGAGCGCGCGGGCCTGCTGCGCGAGGTCAAGGACAACCTCGACCATCCCGCACTGCGGCTCTCCGGCGGCCAGCAGCAGCGGCTCTGCATC
Organism: Solirubrobacteraceae bacterium; assembly: GCA_032119595.1. Taxonomy (GTDB): domain Bacteria; phylum Actinomycetota; class Thermoleophilia; order Solirubrobacterales; family Solirubrobacteraceae; genus JAGIBJ01. The sequence goes on from JAUMBQ010000008.1 coordinate 94,081, forward strand.
GCCCGATCGCTTGCGGCTGGCCCCGAAGTCCTCCTCCTCGACGAGCCGTGCTCGGCCCTGGACCCGCGCTCGACCGAGGTCATCGAAGAGTTGATCGTGCGACTGCGCGAGACCGTCGCCGTGGTGATCGTCACCCACAACCTTCAGCAGGCTCATCGCATCGCCGACAACGTCGGGTTCATGTACCTCGGCGACCTCGTCGAGCACGGCCCGGCCGAGCAGATCTTCGGGAGCCCGCAGGAGGCACGCACCGCCGAGTACGTCTCCGGGGCGTTCGGGTGAGCCAGCGCCTCATCGTCGCTGGCCTGGCCTGCGTGGCGTCCGTCGGCCTCGCGGGGTGCGAGTCGACCCAGAGCAAGAGCGCGCGCGCCGCCAAGGGCGCCGACGCCGACCGCCCGGAAGTGTCAAGCCCGTTCGCGGCCATGAACGCCGCTGAAGCCGGGCCGCCCGGCGACGTTCAAGTGGGCCGACTGACCCTGCTCAGCGACGAGGTCGGCACCGCGGCCGTCGTGCAGCTCGACAACCGCAGCACGAAGCCCGCCTATGAGGTCCCGGTCCAGCTGAAGGTGACTGGCAAAGATGGCGCCGAGGTCTACACCAACGCGACGACAGGGATCCAGCGATCGCTGACCCACGCGGCCGTGGTGCCGCCTGGCGACGAGACCTTCTGGGTCAACGACCAGATCCCCGTGGCGGCCGGACTCGCGGAGGGCCTCCAGGCCACCGCCGGCGCCCCCGAGGGCCAGCCGCCCGCCGCCGACGTCGCCTACACGCTCTCCACCCCCACCCTCGAGCGCGACCCCGCCAGCGGATTTGTCGCCAAGGGCTACTTGGAGCACGACGCTCCAGAGGAGCAGCGACGCGTCCTGGTGTCGGTCATCGCCCGCAAGGGCAACAAGATCGTCGCCGCCGGCCGCGGCGTGGTCGCCCGGGCCAAGGCTGGCAAGCGCTCCCGCTTCGTCGTGTTCTTCATCGGTCAGCCCGAAGGCGCCGACCTCACTGCCACCGCCCAACCCGACATCGACAGCGAATGACGTCCTCCACTCCCCCACTCGGCGGTCCGGGCGAGCGCTGCCGCTCGTGCGCTGCCCCGCTCGCCGAGGACCAGCGCTACTGCCTCAACTGCGGCCAGCGCCGAGCCGAGACCCGCGTCGCCCGCGAGTTCCTCCTCCACACCGACCGGCCGGACCTCACCGACAGCAGCCGCGTCGCTGCTCCTGCGGCGCCCGCGCCAGCGGCCTTCGGCCCACGCACCATCTCGCCGATGGGCGCGGCTGCCGGGCTCGGCCTGCTGCTGTTCGCGGTGCTGACCGGTGCGACGCTCGGAAACCGGGCTGAGCCGACCGCCGCAGCGCCGCAGACCCTCGTCGCGATGCCCGCCTCGACCACCCCGGCGGCGTCGACGCCCACGGCCTTCGTGAGCGACTGGACCGGCGCCGATGGCTGGACGGTCCAGCTCCAGACCCTTGCCAAGGCCGGAAGCACGCCCGAGCAGGTGGCCGCAGCCAAGACCGCAGCCACCACCGCGGGCGCCCCTGACGTCGGCGCCCTCGACTCGTCCGCCTTCCCGAGCCTGCCCGCCGACACGTACGTCATCTACTCGGGACGCTTTGACGACAAGAAGGCCGCCAAGGCTGCGCTCAAGGATCTCAAAGCCAGCTTCCCGGAAGCGACCGTCATCGAGGTTTCGACGACCGCTACGACCGCCGCCGACGACGCGCCTGCCGAGAAGGTCGAGGTCGACGAGGCCACCTCGAAGGCCCTCGACGACCTCGGGAGTGCATCCGGCGAGGACTACGTGAAGAAGTCCAAGAAGCTGCCAGACGATGTCGGGACCGAAGGCACCCCGCCCCCGACCGACGACGCCGCTCCCGGCGCCGGCAGCGACGCAACGGAGATCCAGTGAACATCGTTGAACGCCTCTTCCCCCGTGCTCGGCCGGTCACGACGGCTGCCAGTCCGAGCGCGCCTGGAACCAGCTCGACCGCGGCGTCGGCCGAGGCTCCGTCCGCCGTGCCGGTCGACCCCAAACTCCGCGAGCTCCAACTCCGCCGGACCCACCTCGCCGAGCAGCTCGCCGAGCGCCAGTGGGACCTCGGCGGGCTCACCTATGAGATGGCGATTCGCGATCACTTCCGCATGGACGTGCTCGTAAAGCTCTCCGCCGAACTGCAGGAGATCGACGCCGAACTCGCCGAAGTCGAACGCCTGTTGCGGCTGGAGGCCGGGGGCGCCGCTGGCGAATGTCCGCGCTGCCGGGCCCCGCACAGCCGTGGGGCCACGTACTGCTGGTCGTGCGGCGAGCAGCTCATGCCGACCCAACAGGCCAAGGCCTTCGCATGACGATCGTCCGCTGCCACTGCAACGCCGCGCTGGCCCCGGATCAGCGCTACTGCCTGCGCTGCGGCGCGGCGACGACCGTCGCGCGAGCGAGCCGTGAGCACCTGCTGGCGGCGATCGACCGTCCGGCGGCGGTGGTCGCCGAGAGCGGCGCACTGCCGAACCAGCGCGTTGCGCTCTTCCCAGGCCGCGCGAGCGACCTCTCTATGCGGACCGCCACCCTCGCGTTCGCCGTCGTCCTTGGGACAGCCGCATGGGCCGGCGCCCAGGTGGCGGGCCCCGTGACGGCAGCCCCTCGGACCGTTGCGCTTGCCGCTGCGCAGCAGGCGAGCGCAGGCCCGGCCGCCGCCGCGCCGACCATCTCCACGCCAGCGACCAGCGGCTCGCTGTCCACCGTGCCGGACCTCCCGGCCGAGGCCGACGACACCCTTCCGGCCGCGACCACTGAACCGACCGATGAACTCGCGACGCCGGCCTCGACTGAGCCTGCCGCCGACACTCCCGACTCGGCCGACAATGCGGCGGACAGCGCCGCCGAGGCGGGCGACGCTGGCGATGACACCCAGGCTGCGGGCACGCCGGATGACGACGCGGTTGCCGCTACGACGCCAATCCTCGAGCGCGTGGTCGTTGTCGTTACGCCTCCCGTCGGCTACGCGGCGATCGCCGATCCCGCCGGCCCTGCCCCGTACCTGGCTGGCGAGCTTGCGTCGAAGGGCGCGCTGCTGCGCGGCTTCCACGGCGTCGCACCTTCCGCCGCCGCGAGCGGCGTTGCCCTGCTGAGCGGCCAAGGACCGAATGAGGCGACGCTCGCTGGCTGCCCCACGTCCAGCGACCTTGCACCGGCGACGATCGGCGACGACGAGCAGGCCGCCGGCACCGGCTGCCGGTACCCGTCCGACGTGTTCACGGTGGCCGATCTCCTCGGATCCACGAGCCGCAGCTGGCGAGCGTACGCCGAGGACGACGCTGCAGCGAGCTGCGCCCCGACGCCGGATGGCGCCCCGGCATCGCCGACGCAGCCAGCCGTCCTGGCGTTCCGTTCGCTCACCGACAGCGCCGCGTGCGCATCGAGCGTCGTCAGCACCGACCGGCTCGCGACCGACTTCGCGAGCGCGAAGTCAGCACCGACGTTCAGCTACGTCGCGATCGGAGGCTGCAACGACGGGAGCGCCTGCACACCCGACGATGTCGGCGCCGTCGATGCGTCGCTGCGCGAGATCGTCCCGGCGATCACCGGCTCGGCCGCCTACGACGACAAGACCGCCGTCCTGATTCTGCCGTCCCACGCGCCGCAGACCAGTCCCGCGCCGGACCGCTCGGCCTGCTGCACCGACCGCCCATGGATCACGGGCGACGCAGCGACCGCCGGTGGCGGCCGCACCGGAGCCGTCGTCCTCTCGCCACTCGTCCGGCCCGGCGCCGTGCTCGACGAAGCCCTCGATCAGTACGACGCCCTGCGCACCATCTCAACCGCGCTCGCGGTGCGTCCCCTCGGCTATGCCGGGCGCGCCGAGGTCAAAGGCTTCCCGCGCGAGACCTGGGAGCAGTGGACCCCGTCCGCCGCCGACGACCCGACGGCAACGCCCTAGCCGATGCCCGAGGCAGGGCAGCAGCTTCAGCAGTTGGGCCGGGGCCAGCATGTTGTCCCAAGCGGTCTTCTTCAACCGTGGCGGGCCCAAAGCAGGGCGCCCCGCCACGCGGCTCGTCGTCGGCATCGGGTGCGTCGGCCTGATTCTGCTGGGCGTGTTCCTGGCAGCCGCGACTATGAGCTAACGCCGCGTGCCGCTGCTTCGCCTTCGCGGCCCAGCCTTCCAGCCCGACGTCGGGCCTCAGCCGCTCGATCGCGAGCCCGGCCGCTCGGCGACGCTTTAGACGCTCGCCAGTTACCGGCGAGGAAGTACCAGGGCGATGATCAGCGGGACGGGCGCGAAAATCACGCCGAGCACTGCGAACATCCAGAAGCTGTAGCCCTTCCCGCGCGCGACCGCGCCGGTCGCCCAGCCGAAGCCGATGGCCAGCAGCAGGACGATGAAGAGTTCGAGCGGACCGATGGTGGGCATGCGCATACGGTACGGAGCGCTCGGGATGCGGGCGGCCGCGAGACCCGAACGCGGTTTGGCAGCGGGAGCCGCCCGACTAAGCCAGCGGGTCGCCGGGCGCGACCGACGCGTCCATGACCGTGATGCTGAGTTCGGCTTCGAGCATCGCGACGCCGGTGCGGGGGGCGTTGGTGCTCACGACGATCGGGCCGGTCGAGCTGCCGCTAACGCTGGCAAGGCGGCCACCGCTGCCGATGGCGAGCATCTTGTCGAGGTCGAACTCGACGCCGGGCTTGTCGCCGAAGGAGATGAGCTTCTCACCGACCGGCCAGAACGGCAGGAAGTTGAACGCGGGGTTCGGTCCGGACCAGACGGGCGCGCCACAGCCCTGGGCTCCGGCGGTGCACTGGAAGGCGTTGCCGTTGAGCGTCTGGGTGAGGTTCACACCGGAGGCGCCGCCCTTGAGGATCGCGTCGCCGATGTCTCCGGTGAAGCCGGCGGGTCGCACGGAGAAGTGGTTGAGGTTGGCCATGAAGGCCGGATCCTTGTCGCCGTTGCCATCGCCCTCGAGCGAGACGGCGCCGACGCGCACGTCGACCGCTTCGTTGTTGACCCCGGTGGGCACGATGACCGGCACCTTGCCGGAGAACGTGATCGGCGCGCCGATGTCGGGGATGTCGGCGCTCACCAGAAGCGTCGGGCTGGCGACGATGTTGCCGACGGTGACGACCGCGACGGCGTACTCGCCAGAGGCCAGGAGCTGGCGGATGCCCTTGGTGGCGTCGTCGGTGACTTTGGCCAGAAGCTGGGGAATGCCGGACGACGGGTCCTGGAGCAACCCGAGAACACCTTCGGGCGAAGAGAGCTTGAGTGAGTCGGTGACCTTCGTCGTTGCCGCACTGACCTGGTCGCCGATGAGGAGCTGCTGCTTGACGAGCGCGTCGAGCTGCTTCTGCGCCGAGCGCTGCTGCGCCTTCGCGCGGTTGAGCGAACGCGAGAGCGCGGTGACGCGGGCCGACGTCGACTTCTTCTTCTTCGGCGCGGCCTTCGCCGCGGAAGCGGTCGCCGACGGCGAGGCCGCGGCAAGCGAGGAAGCGGGCGCGATCAGCGCGGCGGCGCAGACGAGAGCGACGGCGGGGACCGGGGACAGACGGAGACGCACCGAACCAGGGTACCCACCCCCTCCGCGATGCACCACCGCCGGAGAGATCGGGCGCGACGGCACGCCCTGCGCGCGGCCGCGCCGCGCCGCGATCACCACTCGCTGGCCGCCGCCATCAGCTCTCGCTGGACCGACCGGCCACTGCCCTCGGGCATCACGGCCTTCCAGCTGGCGTCCTCCTGGAGTTCCCAGGCGCCTTCTTCGTCAGCGAGGGAACGGTCCAGGACATCCAGAACCACGTCGCGCGCGGCCTTGTCGAGCAGCGGGACGACGAGCTCGACGCGGTTGTCGAGGTTGCGCGGCATGAGGTCGGCCGAGCCCATGAGGACCTCCGGCTCCTTGCCGTCGATCTCGAACGAGAAGATCCGGGAGTGCTCCAGGAATCGGCCGAGTACGGAGACGACGCGGATGTTTTCCGACACGCCGGGCACGCCCGGCCGCAGGCAGCAGACGCCACGCACGTTGATCTCGACCTGCACGCCGGCCTGGCTGGCGCGGTAGAGCGCGCGGATGCAGCGCCGGTCCACGAGCGCGTTCATCTTGAGGCGCACCCGCGCCTTCTTGCCCTTTGAGGCCGCCTTGGTCGCCTCGTCGATCCGCGCGATGATGCCATCGCGCAGTCCGCTTGGGGCCAGCAGCGCCTGCCGTGGCTTGGGGGCGCGGCCGAAGCCGGTGAGCACGTTGAACATGTCGGCGACGTCGGCAGCGATCTCCTCGTTGCAGGTGAAGAGGCCGATGTCGGTGTAGAGCCGGGCGGTCTGCGGGTGGTAGTTGCCGGTTCCCGTGTGGACGTAGCGACGGACGCCGTCGCCTTCGCGCCGCACCACGAGGATCGACTTCGCGTGGGTTTTGAGCCCGGGGTGCCCGTAAACGACGTGCACGCCGGCCTTCTCCAGCTCCTTGGCCCAGCCGATGTTCGCGCGCTCATCAAAGCGTGCCTTGAGCTCGACGAGGCAAGCGACCTGCTTGCCGCGATCGGCAGCGCGCATGAGCGACGGGATCAGCGACGTGTCGTCCGAGGTGCGGTAGACGGTCTGCTTGATCGCCAGCACGTCCGGGTCGTCAACGGCCTGCTCCACGAACCGCTCCACCGTCGCACTGAACGAGTCGTACGGGTGATGAACGATGAGGTCGCCGGCGCGGATCGCCGCGAACATGTCGGCCGGAGCCCCGTCCTCACCGCGCACGCGGCGCGGCACCAACGGCGACCAGGACTTGTCCTTGAGTTCCTTGTGGCCCGGAAGCTTGCCGAGCTGCATGAGGTTGCGCAGGTCAAGCGGGCCCGCGACGTCGTAGACCTGGCGCTCTTCGACCTCGAGACCAGCAATGAGCTGCTGACGGAGTTCGGGGTGGATGTCAGCGTTGACCTCCACCCGCACGACCTCACCGAAGCGGCGGTAACGAAGCTCGGTCTCGACGGCTTGGAGCAGGTCGTCGGCGTCGTCGGAGATCTCGAAGTCGGCGTCGCGCGTGACGCGGAAGGTGCCGGTCCCGATGACCTCCATGCCGGGGAAGAGCAGCTCGGCGTTCTCCCCGATCACGTCCTCGATCCAGACGTACGTGTTCTCCTCGCCTTCCACCGGCACGAGCCGGCTGATCATCTCGCGCGGCACCTTGACGCGGGCGATGACGCGCTGGCCGGTGACCGGGTCGTGCACGAGCGCGGCGAGACTGAGCGACAACCCGGAGATGTACGGGAACGGGCGACCGACGCTCACGGCGAGCGGCGTCAAGACCGGCAGGACCTGCCGGCGGAATCGGTCGATGACCTTGTCGTGGGCGACCTTGTCGAGCGAGCGGAGCGAGACGATCCGGATGTTGTGCTCGGCGAGTTGCGGGAGCAGGATGTCGTGGAGCTGCGAGTACGCGCGATCCATCTGCTCCACCACGCGCGAGCGAACCCCGTTGATGACCTCGTCCGGGGTGCGTCCGTCGGCGCCGGGGTCGCGGATACCGGCCGCCACCTGGTCGTGCAGCGCGGCGACGCGAACCATGAAGAATTCGTCGAGGTTGCTGGCCCAGATGCCGAGGAACTTCACGCGCTCCAGGAGCGGCGTGCGCGAACGCTCGGCGAGCTGGAGGACGCGATCGTCGAAGTCCATCCACGAGAGTTCGCGGCTGAAGAGCAGTTCGGGTGCGTCGAGGGCGATCTCCTCCGGCTGCTCGGCCTCTTGCGATGGCACCGGCTCGTGATCGCCAACGACCAGCGCTCGCGCGGCGTCGCGGGCAGCGAGGCGGGCGACCTCGTGGTGCCCTCCACTATCGGCACCGACAGGGATGGGGTCGGCGGGGTCGTCGATCGCCCCGGAGGTCCGGGCGGAGGTTGAATCACTCACCCCACGCAATCTAGGCGCAGCAGCGCGGGGGTGCGTGCGGATTTCCCGCGCACTTCACGGATTCTTCACGCCGATGTACCCATCGGGCGCGCTAAGACTGGAGTTTTGGCCAGCCCACGGCTAGGCCGTTGCGGCCAGCAAGGTGCGGAACGACGAGGGCACCGCACCCTCCACGTGCACGGGAATGTCGCGGAGCGGACCGGAACGCCAATCGCTCTTGAGCATCCCGTACACGGCCACGTCGAGCTGGCGATCGCCGTGGCGATGCCAGCCTCGCAGGACGCCCTCCTGTTGGAACCCGACCTTGATCAGCGCCTTCTGCGAGCGGCCGTTGTCGACGTTCGCGTAGGCGCCCACGCGCTCGAGCCCGAGGAGTTCAAAGGCGAGATGGAACATCAGTGCTTTCCCCTCGGTGTTGGCGCCGGTGCCCCACGCCTGCTGGCCGAGCCAGGTGCCGACCATGGCGCGCCGGTCGCGATACGAGAACTCCGAGAGGCCGGTGATGCCCACCGGACCGAGCTTCGTGTGGACCTGGAGAAGGTCGAGCTGGCGACCCTGCTCACGCTGCGCCGGAAGCCTGTCCAGGTAGGCCCGCGCCTCAGCCGTCTCTTGATACGGCCCCCACGAAAACCACTTCGTGACCACTGGGTCACTCGCCAGTCGAAAGAGCGCGGTCGCATCTCCCGGCTCTGGGATCCGGACGGTCATGGTGGGTCCGCTGAGGGCCAACTGGTCGGGGCGATCGGCCATTGCGCCAGATTAGACGCGCTTGGGGATCGACGTGTGGGCGCCCGGTCGCAGCAACCGGATTCCACCCTGTCACCGACGAGCATCCCTTCGGCCCGGGTCGTCCTCAACCCAGCGCGGCCCTGAGCCGACCATGAGGCCTCCCTCAACAAGTGTTCGGTAACGCGCCGAAACAAGTCACACCCGATTCCGTCTCTTCAGCAAAGTGCCGAGAAATGGGGGCTCGCTCCCGTTTCTGCGCCGATGATCAAACCGGAACGGCGATACCGCAATGATCCGTTCGCAACTTCGCCGCTCAGGGCATTAGTTTGTTCGCAGCGCGCCGGGCCTCCCCCCGTCTCCGGCCGCCGAGAGGACGCAACTCCCGTGAGCGCCCCGGAGCTACGCGTTCAGCAAGCCATAGCCACTGTCCTGCGACTCGTACACGAGGTCGCCGTGCTGCAAGCACGCGTCCTGCTGCCCGAAACCGACGACCTTCCGGCCACGATCGTCACCCTCGAGCCGCACGGGCCGCTCCTGATCGAGCGCCCTGGCGGGACCGTCGAGGTGCCTCACAACGAGCTCCCACACGGCGAAGAGCCAGATGTTGCGATGCCGGCGACCCCAGAACTCGGGCCCTACCCCCCGTTCGTCATCGATCCGAGCGACGGGACCGTGACCGGCATGATCGGCGCGCTGTCCGGCCTGGCCGACGCGCTCACCCGCCTGTCCTCGTTCATGGGCGACGGCGTCGTGATCGGCTGCGATCTCAAAACCACCCAGCCTGATTCGCCGCTCGGCATCGCCGCTCGTGCTGGCGATCCGGTGATTGCGTTCTTGGGCGACGACACCTTCGAGATCCCGGCGTGAGCATTTCGTCTCGCGCCGAGCCGCCGCGGCGCGGCGGCGCAAGCCGCCCAACCCTCCCGGCGGATCCCTTGATCCGGTCCGAGAGTCCGCTGCCGCTGCACACCGCGAACACGCGAGCCAGCGCCACCGCGGCTCCAGCCAGCTCCGGGCTGACCGCGGGCCGGGTCCCTGCGGCCGGCGACCGCCCTGGTAGCCCCGGCGATCGCGGGCCAGGACCCGTCAGCAGGCGCGTTCCGATCCGCCCGCTCGTCGTCGCCGGCATCCTCCTGCTCGGCTGCTGGGTCACGGTGAACTACGCCATTGGCTCCTCGCGAACGAGCCGTGAGGAGGCCCGCCAGCTCGCGATCGTCGCCGCGCAAGCCGACGCCCTCGCCGACATGCGCGCCCTCATCGGCGACACGAATTCCTCGGCCCTGCTGCGCCGCACGGGCGAAGTCGTCACCGACAACATCCGCACCCTGAAGACCGCGCTCTCCGCCCTTCCCGACCAGCCTGCCATCAATGGGCTTCGTCGCCGCACCGAGACCGTCGAGCCCCTGGCGGGCGCGGCGCTCGTCGCCTTCGAAAGCGGAGACACAGACCGTGCGCGCACCATCAGCACGCGGGACCTCCAGCCGGTCCTCAACAGCCTGCGTGCCGACAGCCGCCGGATCAGTGCAAACCATCTCGCCCACGCGGCGAGGGTCGAAGATGTCGCTCGGTTCGCCAGCGGGCTGGCGCTGTTCGGCGGTGCCGCGGGTCTCGGGCTCGTTGGCCTCGCCTTCTCACGGCTCCGCCAGCGCTCGCTGGTGGAGCGCACGCGTGCGGAGATGGAGGAGCGCACCTCGACCCGCCTGGACGCCCTTGTGAGTCATGCCACCGACGCGGTCACCGTGCTGGACCCCGATGGCCGGATCACGTGGATTTCGAGCACCCCGGCCTTCCCGCTTGCGCGCGCCCCGCAGCAGGCGATTGGACACTTCTTTACCGACCTCGTCCACCCGACCGATCGCAAACGCGGAGCCCAGGCCTTCAACGACCTCCTCACGCGGCCGGAAGCGATCACCACGACGCAGCTGCGCCTGTCCACCGCGCAGGGCGCGCAGCGTCCGGTGGAGATTCGCGGCGAGAACCGTCTGGGCGACCCTGCGATCGAGGGCATCATCCTCACGATCCACGACGTGAGCGAGCGGACCCTCCTGGAGGATCAGCTCGAACGCCTCGCCTCCCGCGATCCCGTCACGGGCGTCGCGAACCGGGCTCAGCTTGAGGCGCACCTCCAAAACGCAGTCACGCGACGCGACCGTCGCGGCGGCTTCGCGGCCTTGCTGCTCGTCGACCTCGACGACTTCCGGGCCGTATCCGACACCCTCGGCCACGATGCCGGCGACGAACTGCTCCGGCACGCCGCGCGCCGGCTCGAGCAGACCGCCGGCGAAGGCGACCTCGTCGCCCGTCTGGACGGCGACACCTTCGCGGTCCTGCTCGACGACCTGCGTTCCGTCGGCGACGGCCAGGCGCGGGCGAGCGCGATCCTGTCCGGGCTGCGTGGCCGCGCCGCCGTGACCGGAGGCCACTCGATCGATCTCGACGCGCACGGCGGGCTCGCGTTCGGCGCGATCGATGTGCCTGCCCGCGAGATCATTCGCCACGCCGACATCGCGCTTTTGGAGGCCAAAGCGCGGGGTGTCAAGCACGTCGTGTCGTTCACCGACCAAATGCGCAACAAGGTCACGGAGCGTGTCGAACTCACCGGCGACCTGCGCCGAGCCACCGAGCGCGACGAATTCGAGGTCGACTACCAGCCGATCGTCGACATTGCGTCGGGTCGCACGGTGGCCCTCGAGGCCCTCGCGCGGTGGACCCATCCGCACCGCGGGCGCCTCTCCCCCGTCTCGTTCGTCGACCTTGCCGAGCAGACCGGACTCATTCGCCCGCTCGGCGAGCTGGTCCTGCGGCAGTCCTGCCGCGACATCGCCGAGCTCCTCAGCCGCACGCCAGGCGCGATCGACTACGTCAGCGTGAACATCTCTCCGCGTCAGCTCGAGGATCCCGACATCGCGCGGGTCGTCGTCTCAGCCTTGGAGGACGCGAACCTCGCCCCGGAGCATCTGATGCTCGAGCTCACGGAGCGGAGCATCGCGACCGACCCCGAACGCCTCGTGGAGCGGCTCGTTGAGCTGCGGGAGTTCGGTATCAAGATCGCCCTCGACGACTTCGGTGCCGGGTATTCCTTCATGTCGTTCTTGGAGGACTACCCGCTCGACGCACTCAAGATCGATCGATCGCTCGCCAAGAACATGGCCGAGCGCACCGACGCGGCGCTGCTCCTCAAGGGCATCGTCGAGATCGCCGCGTCGTCGGGCATGAAGGTGATCGTCGAGGGCGTCGAGACCGTCGCCCAGCGCGACAAAGCCCAGCAGCTCGGCATCGAACTCGGCCAAGGCTTCCTCTTCGCCCGGCCCACGAAGATCGCGAAGCTCCAGCTCGGGTGAACCCGGGAGTCGGGCATGGAGACGCGGCGCATCGCGGTCTTCGTTCACATGGCCTTCACTGCCCCGTCACCGGAGCTTCACCAGGCGTGTGCCCGCGGGCGCGAGCATGGCGCCCGGGTGAGCCCTGGCGGCATCAACCCTCCGCGCGGGCTAGATCCCCAGCGTCGCGCGGTCATCGCCGCGGGAGCAGGAGCACCGGCTCGGGTGGGCCGGGCCGCTCCGCTCCCGCGGCGCCCTCTTTGCCCGCTTGGCACCCAGAGGACGACGAGGAAACACCAACACGACGTGCGACGCCAACGCCGGGTACGTTCGTCGCCATGACGCCTCCGGCGGACACCCCAAGACCGAGTTCCACCCGACCGTCGATCGTCGTCGCCTACGTGCTCGACGCGTTCGCGGTCGTGGGCTTGGCGATCGTCATTGCACTCTTGACTCAGCGCGACTCGCAGATCGAGCCACAAGAAGCCGGGTTCTTCGGGTTCGTGGTCCCCTTGATCGTGCTGATCGCTGCAGCGTCGGCCGCCGTCGGAGCGGGCGTCGTTGCTGCGAGAAGCCTCATTCGTGAGCCGCTGCACAGCAGGTTGGGGCGCGCATCGATGGGCCTCGTCGTCATTGGTTCCGTCGTGGCACCGGCCGCGGTGGCGCTGGTCCTGGCCATTTCCGCCTTGGTGGGCCGCGAGATTCCGGCATCGTGGGCCGACCCGCTCAACGCCGTCTGGCCCATCGCCGGTGCCCTCGCAGTCGCAACTGCCGTCCTCGCCAAGGGTGATCCCGCGCGCCGGCGTTTCCTCGTGCCGCCGGTGGCCTTCGGCGGGTTCGTCCTGACCTTCGTGATCCTCGAAGTGCTCGGCAACCAGTGAGCCCGGCCAACGCGATGAACCTCGTCGTTTCGAGGTCTTGCACCTCGTGACCCTCCCGGGCCGCCGAGGCCAGCGGCCTCCCGCGGACTGGCGATCCTTCTGCGGCAAACCTGCAGGGGCGAGCGGGCAAGCTCCCGACGGCAAGAGGGCGGCGCCGACGTAGCGTGGCGGCGCACCCTCGCTCATGGAGCCCACCCGATGCCGAACTTGCTTACCGTCCCATCCCGTGCTGGCTTGCTGCTCGGCGCACTGATAGTGATTGCTGCACCCGCCTCCGCCGCAGCCGAGGCGCTCCCGTGCCAGGTCGCAGAGACGAACCGCCACGCCATCACCGAGATCAACCTCGACGCGGACCGCGCGAAGGAGACCGTCGACATTTTCAACGTCGACGGCGCCGAAAGCCCGATCACTGAGCTGATGGTGTGCAACCGCACCGGCGGCGAACTCATGCGCGCGAGCCTCAAGGTGATCTGGGGGCCGAGCCCGGGGAACCGCGAGAGCGGTCTGGCCGCCTCGTGGGTCGGCAACCTGGACCACGCCGACGGCCGCGTCGAAGCCGCAGCACGCAACGTCATCTCACCGTCGGCCGGCGAACAACTCGTGATCCTGCGCCAGCGTGCCAAGCATTCGCTCACGTTCAAGCGCCTGCAGACGATCAGTGGCGACACCGTCACGATGACGCCGCGGTCCGGGAAACCCGCATTCGTCACGGTAGGCCTGAAAGCAAACCACTCTCCGGACGGCAAGGCGCACGCCCAGCGCTGGAACTACCGTCCCGCAAGCGGGCGCTGGGTCTGCGCGAAAGACTGCTGAGAAGCCCCGCGCAAACGGCGCCCTACTTCGTCGCGACCTTCGTCGTGATCTTCACCGCGGTGCTCGTGCCATTGCCGTCGATCATGGTCACGGCGGGCTTCAGGAGCTTGGCCAAGATCTTGGCCTTCTTCTTCTTGGAGGTCTTCTTGTTGAGCAGGACCTTGCGCACCTTGATGTTGATCTTGATGGCCTTCTTGGGCAGCTTGAACTTCACCTTCGTGACCTTCTCGCCCGCCTTGATGGGCTTGATCGAGATGGCCATGCGGCGCTCGCCATTGACGACGAACGTCTTGGCTTTGGCGCCGGTGAGGCTGAGCTTCACCAGCTTCGCGGCCTTCTTCGTGAAGATCGCGCCCTTCGGCATCCGAAGGACGATCTTCGAGATGCCAGCGGGGTTCGACAGCGCGAAGGTGAGCGAGCTCGCCGAGCCCGAGGGCTTGAAGGAGGCTGTGGCGAGCGCGCGGCTGACGACCGCCGGCTGGGTGGAGAGCGGCGTCGTGGCACCGTTGCAGGTCACTGGAATCGCGAAGGTCTTCTGCGCGCCGTGCTGAGCGGTGAGGATGCCGTCGGTCTTCACGCCCGTCGTGCAGGCCTCGGAGCTGAGCTGCATGATGCCGCCAGAGCCGCCGTTGAACACGAGCGTCATCTTCGAGATCGGCGTGTCGGGGAGGCCATCGAAGTTGGCCACGATGCGGCCTTCCTTGTTGAGCTTCGACGTACCGACGATGTCAAAGTCGATCTGGTCGCGGACGCGGATCGCGAGTCCCGGGAGCGGCTCGTTCGGCAGGTCGACGAGATAGATCGCGGCGTCGACTGGCTCGGGGAGCGCCGAGGTGAGGATCTCCGCGACGCCGATCTTCGCGGTCTCGGCGCACGAGCCGGCGGCGGCTGCCGCGGCGCTCGCGCACTGACGCTTGTTGATGTTCGTGAGGTCGGCGCCGAGGCCCTCCGGCAACGTCACGTTGGCCGTGCGGAGGTTGCCCTGGCCTTCGGTCTGCTCGATCACGGTGGTCAGCGTCGGGTGCCCGAGCTTCTTGGTGTCGGCGGCCGGACCGCTGAACGCGACGCTGAGCTTCGGCTGCCAGTTCAGGGCACCGCAGCCCGTGGTGCGCACGCCTGCCTGACCGGTGGCGCTGCCGCCTTGCGCAGAACCGAACGTCGCGCCGGCGTTCTGATCGCCGCAGGTCGTGGCGTTGAGCACCATTCCCGGCTTGTCGATCGCGATGCCGAGTTCGCTGATCGTGAGCGGGATGCCCTTCACGCGCGTCGGGATGTCGGCCGCCGTGATGCCGAGGCGTAGGTCGTTGCCGGTGATCTTGAGCTGAGCGAGCGTGACGACCGTGCCGAGGTCGATCGGGCCGACCTTGGCGGGCAACGCGAACATGAGCCCGGCGATCGAGCCGTCGAACCCGTCGGTCAGGAAGACCTTGCCTTCGACGCCGAACGGTGCCGTCGGAACGCCGACCTTCGCCTTCGCCGAGCCGACCAGCGAGGCATCCGAGCAGCGGTTACTGCGAGCATCATCGAGCGAGCACTTCGGCGCCACCGTGAGGCGGCCGAGCAACCCGGCCGGCATGGCCAGATCGAGCGACTTCAGCTCCTGCTGGCGAGCCGGGACCTTGACGACCGTGGTCAGCGCGGTGTCGGCGCCGGCCTGGGTCGTGGACTGGCCGAGTTCGATCGACGGCCCAAACGCGCCTGGGTCCGGGCAGTCCTGATCGAGGACGAGCCCGCCGATCGCGTCGCTGGACGCGCCGCCGTGGCGCAGGATGTTGACGTCCGCGGCGAAGATGCCGCACGTCCGCGGCAGCGAGAGTACCGGTGCGTCGCCGCCGCGCAGGCCGAGGTCGATCGCCGAGACCTGCACCAGCGGGAGCTCGCTGAAGGCGGCCGTGAGGCGGCCGGTGGTGGCGTCGACGTCGAGGGTGCCGACGATCTTGACCCGCAGCGACGGGTACTCCGCCGCCTTGGCCTGGAGGTAGATGCCGGCGAAGTGGCCGTCGGTCTTGGTGCCGAGGTAGGCGTCACCGCTGAGGTTGCCGACCATCGGGCTGTTGATCGTGACCGCACCGACCTTCGACCCGGCCGGGCAGGCCGCGTCGACCGTGATGTCACCGCCGTTGAAGGCACCGAGTGAGCACTCCGCAAGGTCGCCGCGGGCTCCTGCGGAGGGCGAGAGCGACAGGCCTTCGGGCATCGTCACTCGGACCGAGCGCATTGCGTCGAGGGCCTCGCCCGCGCCCGCGGTCGCACGAATCTGCGTGGTCACCACGCTGGAGGTGAGCGGGCTGGCCGGCGCGGCCGCGAAGGCCAGCGATGCGTTCAGCTTGAGCTGCTCGCAGGCGTCGGTGTTCATCGCCTGCTCACGGGCCACCGAGCTGCCCTGCGAGGAGCCGAGCGTCGTCTTGCCGACGGCCGGGACGCAGGACACCGGGTTCACCATGAAGTCCGGCTTGTTGATGGCGAGCACGAGCTGGCTGAGATCGAGGCGCACGCCCTTGACGGTGGTCGGGATCGTGGCGGCGGTGATGTCGAGGCCGTAGTCGCCGCGGAGTTTCAGGTCGGCGAACGTGACGACGTTGCCGAGATCGATCGGGCCAACCTGCGCGGGCAGCACGATCGCCAGTCGCGCGATCGAGTCCGCGTCGCCCTTCACGAGGTAAGCGGCCCCGTTCACTGTGAACGGCGCAGATGCGACGCCGACCTTGGCCGACACCGTGCCGACCTGCGACGCCGGCGCGCACGCGCCGTTCTGTGCGTCGGCACGCTCGCAAGCGGGGACCGAGCTGATCTTCCCGAGCAGGCCCGCCGGCAGGACCATCTTCAGCGACGAGAGTTCCTGCTGCTTGGCCGGGACGGTCACCGTGGTGGTGAAGGTCATCGAGCGGCCAGCGGCGGTCGTCGAACGATCAAGCTGAACGGCCGGATCGAAGGCGTTGCCGTTCGGGCAGTCCGTGTTCAGGACTAGCCCGGCAGTGCGGGTCTGCGCGCCGCCGCCGTTGACCGGGACGAACGTGCCGGAGCCTTGCGCGGTGCCGCAGAGACGTGGCAGCGCGAGGGCCGGGGCGTCGCCGCCGCGGAAGGTCACGGCGAACTTCGTGACTGGGATTGCCGGAACCGAAGCGAACACCGCGTCGGTGGCGCCCGTGGTCTCGTTGACCTTCACTTCGCCGACCACGCGAACGGTGAGGTTGGGAACGTCGGTCGCCGTCGTCTCCAGGAAGACGCGAGCGAGGTTGCCGCTCGTCGCCGGCGCAAGGTACGCCTTACCGATGAGGTCACCCACGAGGTCCGTCTCGAACTTCGCGGTGCCGATCTCCGAGCCGGCCGGGCAGGTCGAGGCGACCGCCAGATCGTCCTGGTGGAACTGGGCGTCGGTGCAGCCCTGAAGGTCGCCGCGGGCGCCGGAGGAGGGGCTCAGCGACATGCCCTCGGGCAGGCGAACCGAGACCGACTTGAACGGCGACTCCGCGCCCGGGCCGTTGGCCAGCGTGACGGTCGTCGAGAAATCGGAGGCCTCGCCGGGCTTCGGGTTGCCTGCGTCGAAAGTAATCTGCGGGTCGAAGGTCTGGGCGGCGCACGTGGCGTCCGGGATCGTGATCGTCCCGTCGTCGGTCGCCGTGCGGTCGCCCTTGGAGGTGAACCTCGCGGTGCCGGTCAGCACGCCACAGCTCGACGGGTTCACGAGGAAGTCGTCCTTCGTGATCGCCAGCTTCAGCTCGCGGAGATCCAGGCGCACGCCCTTCACGCTCGTGGGCACGTCGGCGGTGATCTGGAGGGCGAGATCCGGGCTGCGGAGCTGGACGTCGGCGATGGTGATGACCTTGCCGAGGTCGATCGGACCGACCTTGGCGGGCAGCACGATCGCCATGCCGGCAACGTTGCCGGCCCGGCCCTCGGTCAGGTACACCTTGCCGCCGTTCTCGGTGAACGGCGCGCCGTCCACGCCGACCTTCGCGGCCACGGTGCCGAGCTGCGTGCCCGCCGGGCAGGCATCGGCCTGCGCCTGGGCGATCGTGCAACGGAGCGTGCCCTTGAGCTTGGCAGTCAGGCCTTCGGGGAGGTCGAGCCGGAGCTTGCTGAGTTCCTGGTCGCCGCCCGGGACGGTGATCGTGGTCGTGAGCTTGCCGGCCTCGCCGGCGCCGTTCGGGGCGAGGTCGAAGGCGACCGTCGGCGCGAACTGGTTTGCGTCCGGGCAGCCTTGGTCGAGCACGAGTGAGCCGGTGCGGTTCGCGGCCGCGCCGGCGTGGGGCGTGAGGACGGCACTGCCGGCGAACGTGCCACAGGTGCGCGGGAGGCTCATCACCGGGTTGGTGCCGCCGCGGAGGCTCAGCCCGAAGCTGGTGAACGCGACACCCGGGAGGTCGTCGAACGTGGCCACGGTCGCGCCGGTGGCTTCGTCGACGGCGATCGTGCCTTCGACCTTGATGCGGACCTTGCTGCCATACGTGGTGGAGGTCGCGTCGAGGAAGACGCGCGCCAGCGAGCCGTTCGGCGCGCTATCCGCGAGGTAGGCGTCGCCGGTGATTGCGCCGACGGACGGCGTCTGGATCGTGACGGTGCCGATCTTGGAGCCGGCCGCGCAGGTGGGGTCGGCCCAGGTGGCCTTGCTGAACTGCGCGTCGGTGCACCCGGCGAGGTCGCCGCCGGCGTTCGCGCTCGCTGAAAGCGACACGCCCTGCGGGAGGGTGACGACGGCCTTCTTCAGCGGCGCGTGGTTGCCGGCGGCCGGGACGGTGAGCTCCGTGGTGAACGCGGCGGACGCGGCCGGCTTGGCGGGCGACGCGCTGAACGCGACCGCCGGGTTGAACGCGGCTGCGGCGCAGTTCGTCACGGAGAGCGACGTGCTCACCGGCGCGCTGCCACCTTGGGCGGCGTTCAGCGTGCCAGTCACGTCGTTGCCCGTGCACGTGGCCGGGTTGATCATGAAGCCGGACTCGTCGATCGCCAGCGTGAGCTCACGCAGGTGCATCGGGATGCCCTTGACCTTCGTGGGGACCGGCACGTCGATGTCGATGCCGTAGTCCTGGCGGAGCTTGATGCCGCCGATGACCGTCACCTTGCCGAGATCGACGATGGCGTCCGGGCCGACCTTGCCGACCTGCACGGGCAACTCGATCGCGAGGCCGACGAGATCACCGGCCGACGGCGCGTCAGCGAGGTAGACCGAGCCACCGGAGAACGTGCCGGGGACGTCGCCCTGGCCGGCCTTGGCGGAGATCGTGCCGATCTTGGACGCGGCCGCGCAGGTGCCAGCGTTCGCCGACGCGGTGGAGCACTTGGCGTGGCCGTCGATCTTGGCGATGAGGCCCGCCGGCAGCGACAGGCGCACGCGGTCGAGTTCCTGCTGCCCGGACGGGACCGTGATCTTCGTGGTGAGCGCCGTCGCAGCGGCCGCCTGATTCGGGGCGGTCGTCACCGTCGTGGTCGGAGCGAATTGGCTGGCGTTGCCGCAGTCTTGGTCGATCGTGAGGGTCGCCGAGCGGCTGACCGGAGCGCCGCCGGCATGCGAGGCGAGGCTGGCGGAGCCTGCCGGCGTCCCGCAGGTGCGCGGCATGGAGAGCGCCGGGGCGTCGCCGCCGCGGAACGTGATCTCGAACTTGGTGAACGGCACCTCGGGTGCGCCGGTGAAGTCCGCCGACGTGAGCCCGGTGGCCTCGTCGACATCGACGACGCCTTCCATCTTCACGCGGGCGCCTGGGTAGGCCGAACTCGCGGCGTAGACGAAGACCCGGGCGAGGTGGCCGGGAGCCGTGGCGGCGAGGTAGACCGAGCCGGTGAGCTCGCCGACGGAACCCGTCGTGATTGCGGTGTCGCCGATCTTCGCGGCCGCGGGGCAGGTCGGCGCAGCCGAGGGCGTGGCCTGATCGAACTGGCCATCGGTGCAGCCCGTCAGGGTCGCGGAGGAGTCGATCGACGGCGAGAGCGAGAGGCCGGCCGGGAGCTGCACGCTTGCGCTCTTGAGCGCCGACTGTGCGGTGGCCGGGAGCGTGATCGTCGTGGTGAACCCCGCCGCGCCGCCCGCTTTGGCCGGAGTCGCGCTGAAGGCGAGCGTCGGGCTGAACGCCAGGCCGTCGCAGTCGGTGATCGTGAACGTGTCGGTGGCGGACGCGGTGCTGCGCTGATCGCCGTAGAGCGCCGAGGTCAGCGCCAGGTTCGTCGTCTTCGCGCCACAGGTGCTCGGGTTGAAGAGGAAGCCAGGCTTTGTGATCGCGATGTCGAGCGCCCGCAGGTACATCGGGATGCCCTTCAGCTCGGTCGGGACCGCGGCGGAGATGTCGATGCCGTAGTCGGACCGCAGCTTCACGTCGGCGATGACGTTGACCTTGCCGAGGTCGACTGGGCCGACCTGGACCGGGATGGAGAGGCCGATGCCGACGATGTCGTCGCTGCTCGGCGCGTCGACGAGGTACGCCTTGCCGGCAAACGTGGCGCCGACGGTGCCCTGGCCCGCTTCGGCGTCGATCGTGCCGATCTCCGTGTTCGCGGCGCAGGCCCCGGCGTTTGCGTCGGCGACGGAGCACCGTGGCTTGCCGTCGATGTTGGCCAGCAGCCCGGCCGGGAGCGAGATCTCGACCTTGCGCAGTTCGCGATGGCCGGTCGGCACGGCGACGCTGGTGGTCAGCGTCGTGTCTTGGCCGGCGCGGGTGTCGCTGAGCGCGACCGAACCGGTGGCCGCGAAGCTCGCGGCGTCGCCGCAGTTCTCGTCGACGGGGAGGGTCGCCGTGCGGTTGACCGCGGCGCCCGTCTGCGGCGTGAGGCTCGCCGACCCGGCGGGCGTCCCGCAGGTGCGCGGCATCGAGATCGCGGGCGATGTGCCGCCGCGCAACGTGAGTTCGAAGTTCGTGAAGGCGATTGCCGGCGCGTCGTCGAACGTCGCGGTGGTCTTGCCGGTCGCGGCATCGACGTCGACCTTGCCGGCGAGCTTCACGCGCACGGCGGCGCCGAAGGTCGGGCTCTTGGCGTCGAGGTAGAGGCCCGCGATGGCGCCGGACGGCGCGGCCGAAGCGAGGAACACATCGCCGACCATGTCGCCGACCTGCGGGACGGACACCTTGGCGGAGCCGATGACGCTGCCCGCCGGGCAGGTCGGGTCGCTGAAGGCGTCCACGGCGAACTGCGCGGCGCTGCAGCCGACCAGGTTGCCAGCGGCGTTGATGGACGACGAGAGCGACACGCCGGTCGGGAGGTCGACCACGGCCGACTTCAGGGCCGCCTGCTCAGAGCCGGTGCCCGAAGCGGGTGCCGTGATCTTCGTCGTGAAGCTGCTGGCGCCGGCGGCGCGCGACGGGGAACCGGAGAAGCTGATCTGCGGGTTCCAGCCGAGCTGGTCGCAGCTCGTCGCCGTGAACGGGACGCTCGGCGTGGCGGTGCTCCCGCCGACCGAGGTAAGCGTGGCCTGGGTGCTCGAGGCGGCGCAGGTGGCGGGGTTCGTGAGGAATCCGGCCTTGTCGATCGTGAGCTTCAGGGAGCGCAGGAAGAGCGCGACGCCCTTCTGGCTCGTGGGGACATCGGCGATCACGTCGACGCCGTAGTCGGCCGGGCGGAGCTTGACCGACGCGATCGTGATCACCTTGCCGAGGTCGACCGGGCCGACGACCGCGGGCAGTTCGACGGCGATGCCGACGACGTCGCCGGCGGTCGGGGCATCCGTGAGGTAGAGCGAGCCGTTGAACGTGCCGGGCACGTTGCCCTGGCCGGCTTTGGCCTCGACCGTCCCGAGCTTGGTCGCGGCCGAGCAGGTGCCGGCGTTCGCGGCGGTCAGCGAGCAGCGCGTGGCGCCGGCGATGTTCGCGAGCAGGCCTTCGGGCAGCGACAGCGCGAGCTTGCTGAGCGCGCGGTGGCGCTCGGGGATCGTGATGGTCGACGTAAGGGTGCTGTTCGCGCCGGCCGTCGTCGGGGCGATCACGTTGGTGAAGGTCGGCGTGAAGCTGGACGCGTCGGCGCAGCTCTGGTCGACCGTGAGCGTGCCCGAGCGGCTCGCGGCGGGTGCGCCGGAGTGCGGCGACAGGCTCGCCGACCCGGTCGGGGTTCCGCAGGTGCGCGGCATCGAGATGACCGGCTGGTCGCCGCCCTTGAACGTGACGGCGAACGAGCTGAATGGCACCTCAGGGGCGTCGTCGAACACCGCGGTAGCGACTCCCGTCGCGGGGTCAACGTCGACCGTGCCGGAGAGCTTCACGTGCACGCCCGGGAAGTCCGTGGCGCGAGCGTGAATCAAGACGCGGGCGAGCTTCCCGACGGGAGCGGAGCTGGCGAGGAAGACCTCACCGGTGAGCTGCCCGACCGACGCGGTGGCGATCGTCGTGGAGCCGATCTGCGACAGCGCCGGGCACGTCGTGCCGGTCGTCGTGGAGGCGAGGTCGAACTGGGCATCCGTGCAGGTCGCAAGCGTGCCCGCCGAATCGAGCGACGGGGACAGTGACACGCCGGTCGGCAGCACGACGCTCGCGGTCTTCAGGGCCGACTGGGCCCCGGCCGGAACCGTGATCGTGGTCGTGAATGCCGAAGCGCCGCCGGCCTTGGCGGGCGAGGCGCTGAACGCGAGCGTCGGATCGAACGCGAGCTGGTCGCAGGCGCCGATCGTCACGCTGCTGGAGGCGTTCGCCGTGCTCGTGGCCCCGCCGTACGACGCGGAGGTCAGGCCGAGCGTCGAGGTCTTCGTGCCACACGTGCTGGGGTTGAAGAGGAATCCGGCCTTCGTGATGGCGATGCGCAGCTGCGTGAGGTACATCGGAATGCCCTTGAGCTGCGTCGGCACATCGGCGGAGATGTCGATGCCGTAGTCGGCGCGGAGCTTGACCGGGGCGACGACGTTGACCGTGCCGAGGTCGATCGGACCGACCTGCACGGGGATCGACAGGCCGATCGCGACGATGTCGCCGGACGTCGGCGCATCGACCAGGTAGGCCTTGCCGTTGAACGTGCCGGGCGTCGTGCCCTGCCCGGCCGAGGCGGTGATCGTGCCGATCTCGGTGCTCGCGGCGCACGTGCCAGCCTGGGCGGCGGCGACGCTGCACCGCGCCTGTCCGGCGACCTTGGCCAGCAGGCCGGGCGGCAGGGAGATGTCCACCTTGCTGAGTTCGCGATGGCCCGTCGGCACGTTCACGGTGGTCGTGAGCTGGGTGTCCTGGCCGGCGCGGGTATCGCTCAGGGCGACCGTGCCGGTGGCCGCAAAGCTGGCGGCGTCGCCGCAGTTCACGTCGACGGTGAGCGTGCTGGTCCGGGTCACGGCAGCGCCGCTCTGCGGGGTGAGCGCGGCCGAGCCGGAGGGCGTACCGCAGGTGCGCGGCATCGAGATCGCGGGGTTCGTGCCGCCGCGCATCGTGAGCTCGAACGCGGTGAACGCGACGGCCGGGGCGTTGTCGAACGTGGCGGTCGTCTTGCCGGTCGCGGCATCGACGTCGACCTTGCCCGAGAGCTTCACGCGGACGCTGGATCCGAACGGCGTGCTCTTGGCATCGAGGAAGAGTCCGGCGATCGCGCCCGACGGGATCGTCTGCGCGAGGTATACCGCGCCGGTCAGATCGCCGACCTGCGGGACCGTGATCTTCGCGGTGCCGATCGCGCTCGGGGCCGGGCAGGTCGGATCGCCGAAGGTGGCGAGCGCGAACTCCGCGTTCGTGCAGCCGGTCAGCGTGCCGGCGGAGTTGATCGACGACGAAAGCGACACGCCGGTCGGGAGGTCGACGACGGCCTTCCTGAGCGCGCCCTGCTCGGTACCCGGCGCCGAGGCCGGCGCGGTGATCCTGGCCGTGAACGCGCTGGCGCCAGCGGCACGCGACGGCGCGCCAGTAAAGCTCACCGACGGGTTGAACCCGAGCTGGTCGCAGTTCGTGGCCTGGAAGGCGGCGGTCGGCGTGGCGGTCCCGCCGCCCTGGCCGGACAGCGTCGCCCGAGTGCTCGTGGCCGCGCACGTGACCGGGTTCGTGAGGAAGCCGGCCTTGTCGATCGTGAGCTTGAGTTGCCGCAGGAAGAGCGGGATGCCCTTGACGTCCGTCGGCACGTCGGCCGAGACGTCGATGCCATAGTCGGCCGGGCGCAGCTTGACCGACGCGATCGTGATCACCTTGCCGAGATCGACTGGGCCGACGACCGCGGGGAGTTCGACGGCGATACCGACGACGTCGCCGGCGGTCGGCGCGTCCGTGAGGTAGAGCGAGCCCGCGAAGGCGCCGGGCGTGGTGCCCTGGCCAGCGAGCGCGTCGACGGAGCCGATCTTCGAGGCGACCGTGCAGTTGCCGGCCGTCGCGACGGCGATCGAGCAGCGCGTCGCACCGTCGATCTTGGCGAGGAGGCCTTCCGGGAGGCTCATCGCGAGCTTGCTCAGCGCGCGGTGGCCCTCGGGCACGTTCACCGTGGTGACCATCGTCGTGTTGGCGCCGGCCTTCGTCGGGCTGATGACGTTGGAGAAGGTCGGCGCGAAGCTCGAGGCGTCCGCGCAGTTCACATCGATCGTGAGCGTGGCCGTGCGGTTGACGGCGGTGCCGGTCTGGGGTGTGAGCGCGGCTGTGCCCGTCGGCGTGCCACAGGTGCGCGGCATCGAGATCGCGGGATTCGTCCCGCCGCGCAGCGCGAGCTGGAAGGTGGTGAACGCGATCGCCGGCACGTTGTCGAAGGTCGCGGTGGTCTTGCCGGTGGCAGCGTCGACATCGACCTTGCCGTCGAGCTTCACCCGGACGGCCGCGCCGAACGTCGCGCTCTTGGCGTCGACATACAGGCCCGCGACGGCGCCGCTCGGGGCGACGGTCGCGAGGTAGACATTGCCGGTCAGCGAGCCGACCTGCGGCACGTCGATCTGGGCGGTCCCGATGGCGCTCGTGGCCGGGCAGGTCGGGTCGGCGAAGGTCGACTGGGCAAACTGCGCGGCTGTGCAGCCCGTGAGGGTGCCAGCGGAGTTGATCGACGGTGAGAGCGACACGCCGGTCGGGAGGTCAACGACGGCCTTCTTCACCGCACCCTGCTCGGTGCCGGGCGCCGAGGCCGGAGCCGTGATCCGGGTGGTGAACGCGCTCGCGCCGGCGGCGCGCTGCGGCGCGGCCGTGAACGAGAGGGCCGGGTTGAAACCGAGGGACGCGCAGCCGGTCGCCTGGAACGGCGAGCTCGGGCTGGCCGTGCTGCCGCCGATCGAGGTGAGCGTGGAGGTGGTGTTGGTCGCGGTACACGTGGGCGGGTTCGTGAGGAACCCGGCCTTGTCGATCGTGAGCTTCAGCTGCCGCAGGAACAGCGGGACGCCCTTGGCATCGGTCGGCACATCGGCCGTGACATCGATGCCGTAGTCGGCCGGGCGCAGCTTGACCGACGCGATCGTGATCACTTTGCCGAGATCGACCGGGCCCACCACGGCGGGGAGTTCGACCGCGATACCGACGACGTCGCCGGCGGTCGGCGCGTCGGTGAGGTAGAGCGAACCGGTGAACGTGCCCGGCGTCGTACCCTGGCCCGCCAGCGCTTCGACCGAGCCGATGCGCGAGGCCACGGCGCAGGTGCCGGCCGTCGCCGCCGCGATGGAGCAGCGCGTCGCGGTCGCGATGTTGGCGAGGAGGCCGGCCGGCAGGCTCAGCGCCATCTTGCTCAGATGGCGGTGGCGCTCGGGGATCGTGACCGTCGTGGTGAGGGTGGTGTTCGCGCTTGCCTGCGTTGGGCTGGTCGTCGCGGTCAGCGTCGGTGCGAAGCTCGCGGCGTCCCCGCAGTTCGTGCTGAGGACGAGCGTCCCGGCTGGGGAGGCGACGGTGCCGGAGTGCGGCGTCATCGTCGACGAGCCGTTGTAGGTCGCGCAGGTCCGCGGCATCGAGAGCACCGGGTTGGTGCCGCCCCGCATCGTGAGCGCAAAGCTCGTAAACGGCACGGGCGGGATGCCGTCGAACACGACCGTCGTCTTGCCGGTGGTCGCGTTTACATCGATGAGCCCTTCGAGCTTCACCCGGGCCTGCGCGCCGAAGTCGACCGACTTGGCGTCGACCAGGATGCGCGCCGTGTGGCCGGCGACGGCCGTGCCGAGGTAGGCGTTGCCGGTGAGCTGCCCGACGCTCGGCGTCTGGATCGACACCGTGCCGACGCTCGAGCCGGCTGGACAGGTCGTGTCGGCGAAGGTGGTCTGGGCGAACTGCGCATCGGTGCAGCCGACAAGGTTGCCCGCCGAATTCGCCGACGGCGAGAGCGAGACGCCGTCGGGCAGCCCGACGGAGATCGTCTTCGGCGGCGACTGCTCGCCAGCCGGAACCGTGACCGTGGTCGTCAATGCCGAGGAGCCTGCGGCGGACGCCGGGGCGGCCGAGAACGCGAGCGTCGGCGCGAAGGCCATCGTGGCGCACCCCGTGATGGTGACCGCGGAGGTGCTTGTGGCGTTCGTGCCCTGCGCGCTGCCGAACGCACCCGAGACCGAGTTGCCGGTGCAGACCGGCGGGTTCGTCATGAAGTTCGCTTTGTCGAACGTCAGGCGCAGACGCTGCTGGTCGAGCTGCAGCTTGCGCACGTCCTCCGGAATCGTGGAGACCACATCGATGCCGTAGTCGGTGCGCAGGCGGATCTTGGCCTGGATCTTGAGGTCGTCGATGAAGATCGGGCCGACCTGCACCGGCACCTTGATGAAGAGGCCAGCGATCGACGTTGCATCCGGAGCGTCCGTGAGGAATATCTCGCCGTTGAAGGTGCCGGGCACGGTCGACTGGCCCGCGAGGCTTTGCACCGTGCCGACCTTCGAGGCCGTCGGGCAGCTGCCGGCTCCGGCCTGGGTGAGCGTGCATCGCGTGACGCTGGCGATGTTCGCGAGCAGGCCGGGCGGCAGCGACGCGGTGACGCTCGTGAAGGCCTCGTCGCCGACCGGGAGGTCGATGGTGGTGACGCCGGTCGCGGCGGCGCCGGCGCGGTTCGGCGTCTGGACCATGCCGATCGTCGGGCGGAAGCGGCCGGCCGGCGGGCAGTTGCTGTTGACCACGTAGTTGCCGGTCCGTGCTGCGGCCGTCGCCGAGGAGTACGACACGAGCGAGCCGTCGCCGACGTAGGTGGCGCAGGTGCGAGGCTGGCGGAGCGCGGGCGCCGTGCCAGCGCGGAAGGAGAACGCGAAGCTCTTGACGGGCTGGGCCGGCAGGTTCGTGAGCGTCGTGATGAGCCGGCCGGTGGTCGGGTCGATCGAGACGGCGGCGGGGAACTTCACGCGGACGGCGTCGGTCGCGGTGCCAAGCTGCGCGACGACGAACAGCCGCACCAGATCGTTCGCGCCGACCGGTGCGGCGGGCTGCGCAAGGAACACGTCGCCGGGGATGACGCCGATCAGGGGGGAATCCATCGCGACCGTGCCGATCTTTGCGCCGGCGGGACACGTCGATGGCGTGTTCTGCGTGACGTTGAACTGCGCGTCGGTGCAGGCAACGAGCGCGCCGTCGGAATCCGTCGCACCCGAGAGCTGCACGCCGGGCGGCAGCGTGAGCGTCACGTTCTTGAACGGTGCGTTGACGCGGGCGGCGGCTGGGCTAAAGGGCTGGGAGACGTTCACCGAGAAGGCCGTCGGCGTCGCGGCGGCCGTCGCGGCCGGGCCGAAGGCGAGCGTCGGGTTGAACGGCGCGGCGGCGCAGTTCGTCGGCGTGTAGCCGAGGCTGTCGGTGTCGACGGAGTTGTCCCAGGCCGTTGAACTCACGTTGGTGGTCGCAAGGACGCACTCCGGCGGGTTGAAGAAGAAGCCGCTCGTGCTGTTGTAGACCCGCCCGTACATCGTCATCAACATCGAGTTGATCGTGATGTTGGCGTTGCCGAGGCCGAGGCCGAGGAAGTTGACCTTGGCGGTCTTCGGGATGTTCGGCACTTCAGCGCGGATCGCGTACGACCCGTCATTTCGGAGCCGGAACGTGCCCTCGATGTACATCGTCTCGGACAGGCTGGAGGCGACCGTCAGCCCGAAACGCCCCACTTCGGTGCCGACCGTGTTGAGGCGGTACATGCCGCCAGTCGCCGTCAGGTTGATCGGAATGCCAAGCGTGGCCACCGCCACGGCAGTCACGTCGGTGGAGATGCCGCCGATGCGGGAGGAGTCCGCGCAGTTGTCGCTCTGCCAGTTCGCGTCGGTGCACTTGGTTGCGTTGTCGAGCGCCCCGAGCTGCCCCTTGGGCAGGTCGACCGTGACCGACTTCGGCGTCGAGTCCTGCGGGAACGACATCGCGAGCGAGAAGTTCGAGTACGCCATCGCGTCGTCGGTCTGCGACGGCGTCGCGTCGGTGACGTCGACGGTGTAGGCCGCCATCGCCGGCGTCGTGAACGCCGCCAGGAGGCCGATGCACGCAACGAGGAGCAGCGCGACGCGCGACCTCAAGGAAATGGTGATGCGCATGGGGCCTTCTTGCATCGGGTGAAGCGAGCCGGGAACCTCGCGCTGATGGGATCGATGAGTCACGGTGCGGTGGGATTCGTGCGCGGTCGAGCGGTCCACGGACGGCCGCGCGAGAGTCGCGATGTCCCCTGAATCGGTGCCTTGATGCACCTTCTGAAGTCTGGACGCGGTACGAATTCCGCCTTGCGTGGCCAGGGCTGGAGGCCCTAACAGCGGTCCGATCCTGGGAAAGCGTCCAGCTACGAGGTTTTCCAGCTCACCGGAACGTGGTTTGACCAGTAGCCGCAGGCTGTTTCCGCGCCAGTTGGCGCTTTGCCGCTACGCCGATCAACGCTCGTTCGATGCCATCGCCCCGGCCCAAGCGCGCGACGCAGCCCAACCATCGTGGGCTGAGAACAGCCCGGATACCGAGCCAAACACAGCCCACGACCCACGACCCCACACCCTTACCGGGGCGGGCCGGCGGGTCAGCTCGGCGGCCACTCCAGCGCGGCGTCCTCGAAGGGGTGGTCGCGCCAGTCGCCGTAGGCGACGGCGGGGTCCTCGGTCGACTCCGGTGCCGACGCCCCGTGCTCGGCAGCGAGTGCATTGAACGGGTAGTAGCTGCGCATCTCGGGATGGCGCCCGCCGATCATCAGGATGGCGCAAGGCCCCTCCCCCGCTCCGACCAGCGCATGCGGCACACCCGGCGGGCAATGCAGGAGGTCCCACGGACCGAGCTCGCGCTTCTGCCCTCCCACGATCGCAAGGCATCGCCCGCTCAGCACGAGGAAGGTCTCCTCGGCGTTCTCGGCGTGGTACTTCGTGCTCGGCTGGCCCGGCTCCAACATGCGCAGGTTGATACCGACCTCGGAAAACGGTGCCTCGGGCGCCTCGAACCGCGTCCACGTACCCGTAAGGGCATGCCGCACCGTCGGCGCGTCCGCGACGTTCACCACGTACCAGGGAGGAGGCGTGTTCATTCGGCGCCCTCAGTTACGTCGTAGCCGGCGCCCGGCGTCTGCACATCCGCCCCTGAGCGAGCACCCGACCCCTCGACATCCGCTTTGCCACGGCCGGCACCGGTCGCCTCGGGGTCGGCCATCGGGAGGTCGTCACCAGCTGCCAGCGGGCTGGAGTCGTCACGAGCGCCCGCGGCGATCTCGGCGGCGGTGACCCCAACCGGGTGATGGCACGCGGCCATCCCACCGTCGGCGTACTTCCAAAGCGGCGGCACGGTGATGTGGCAGACCGCCGAAGCCCGCAGACAGCGCGGATGAAACGCGCATCCCGAGGGCGGGTCGATCGGCGACGGCGGCTCGCCCTGTAGGCGCTCGCGAACGCGGCCTCGGCGCGCGGGATCTGGAACCGGAACGGCCGCCAGCAGCGCGCGCGTGTACGGGTGACGGGCACGTTCGAAGAGCACCGCGGTGGGCGCGGTTTCCACGATCCGCCCGAGGTACATCACCGCCACGCGATCAGCGACCTGCCGCACCACCGAGAGGTCGTGGGCCACGAACAGCTGCGCCAGCCCAAGGTCGCGCTGAAGGTCGACGAGCAGGTTGACGAGCTGCGCCTGCACCGACACGTCGAGGGCCGAGACCGGCTCGTCGGCGACCAGGAGGTCCGGCTTCGTCGCGAGCGCCCGGGCGACGCCAACGCGCTGCCGCTGGCCGCCGGACAACTCATGCGGGTAGCGCGCCGCATGCTCCGACGTCAACCCGACCCGCGTCAAGGCCTCAACGATGGCGTCCCCGCCCGGCGCCTCGCCTGCGATGGCGAGCGCCTCCTGGATGACCTTCCCGACTCGCCGTCGTGGGTTGAGCGACCCAAACGGATCTTGGAAGACCATCTGCATGCGCGGCCGATGGCGCCGCAGCGCGCGCTGCGAGGTCGTGGTGATGTCCTCGCCACCCAGCCGGATCGTGCCGCCGGTTGGGTCGATCAGGCGCAGCGCGGTTCGCGCCAGCGTCGACTTCCCACAGCCCGACTCGCCGACGAGCCCGACGGTTTCGCCGCGCGCGATCTGAAGCGTCACATCGTCGACCGCGCGGAGCGTGCCGCCAGCAACGGCGAACGCCTGCTCAAGGTGCTCAACCGACAGCACGAAATCGCTCATGGGCGTTCCCCGGTTGAGGCGTCCTCGGCGCTCGAGCTATGGCCCGCTCGGGCCGCCGGCGCGGCAAGTCCGATGGTGCCGGCCGGCAGCACCCGCAAGCTCCGCTGCTCCTCGAGCGTGAGCCAGCAACGGTCGGCGTGCTCGGGCGTCGATTGAGAAAGCAGCGGCGCCTCGCCGCAGCGCGCGAACTCATGTGGGCACCGGGACCGGAAGCTGCAACCACTCGGAAGCGCCGTCGGCGACGGCGGGGTGCCGGCGATCGTGGGCAGCCGCTCCGGGCGCGGCCCATCCATCGGCGGGATCGAGCCCAGCAGCCCCCATGCGTAGGGGTGGCGAGGATCGCCGAACAGCGCTTCGCAGGTCGCCTGCTCCACGATGCGCCCGCCGTACATCACAGCAACCCGGTCGGCGGTTTCGGCGACAACGCCAAGGTCGTGGGTCACGAGCAGAACGGCCATGCCGCGCTCGTCACGCAACCGCATGATGAGGTCGAGAATTTGAGCCTGAACGGTCACGTCGAGCGCGGTCGTCGGCTCATCCGCGAGCAGGAGCTGGGGGCCACAGGAGAGCGCCATCGCGATCATCGCGCGCTGCCGCATGCCACCGGAGAACTCGTGCGGAAAGCTGCCTGCGCGCTCTTGCGGATGCGGAATGCCCACCTCACCGAGCGCATCGATCGCTCTGCGCCGCGCCTCGGATTTGCTCACGTCGTCGTGCGCGCGAATCTGCTCGGCGATCTGCGCTCCGATGTGCTGCACGGGGTTGAGTGAACTCATCGGATCTTGGAAGACCATCGCGATCCGCGAGCCGCGCACCTGTTGCAGCTCGCGAGACGACGCGGCGATCAGGTCGATGCCATCGAACACCGCGCTTCCCGAGATCGCGGTGCCGGGGCCACGCGTGAGCCCGAGGAGCGTCAGCGCCGACACGGACTTCCCCGAGCCGGACTCGCCGACCAACGCGACGATCTCGCCAGCCGCGACGTCGAGTGTCAGCTCGCGGACGGCGTGCACCGGGCCGGCACCGGACGCGAACGTGACCCCAAGGTCGCGTACTTCCAGCAGCGCTGCCGGCGACGCCCCAACTGGCGCCGGGGCGTCGGCGGCGCCGAGCGTGGGCGGAGTCGCGTTCACGGGCGGATCCTCGGGTCGAGCGCGGCGTAAAGGATGTCCACGAGCATGTTGAGGACAACGATCACCGTCGCGGCGAGCAACGTGACCGCCAGGACGGGCGGAACGTCCTGGTTGCCGATCGCGTCGGCGAAGTACTGGCCCACACCGCCGATGTCGAAGACCTTTTCGGTGAGGATGGCGCCGCCTCCGAGGATCAGTCCGACGTCCAACCCCCAAAGCGTGACCAACGGGATGAGGGCGTTGCGCAAGCCGTGGCGCACCACGACCTGCCGTTCAGGCAGGCCCTTCGCCCGAGCCGTTCGCACATAGTCGGAGCGCATCGACCCGAGCAGGTCGGACCGCAGCACCCGGCTGTAGACGCCGATGAAGCCGAGCGAGAGCACGGTCCAAGGTGCGATGAGATGCCACGCCCACTGCGCCGGCCCCTCTTCGGTGAAGCCGGCGTACCCGCCCGGCGGGATGATCCCGGCCTTCGACCCCAGGTAGTAGCTGACGAGCGCACCGAACCACATCACCGGCATCGCGAGCGCGATCACGGCGACGGAACCCGACACGCGGTCAACCCAGCTCCCGGGTCGGAGCGCGCTGAGCGTGCCAAGTGCGATCCCGCCGAGCAGCATGAGGATTGACGCCCCGATCGCGAGTGACAGCGTCCTCGGAACGCCATCGGCCACGCGCTCCATCACGTCCTCCCCGGGGTTGGCGTACGAGCGAAGGTCGCCGGTGAACACCTTGCGCATCGTCGCGGCGTACTGCTCGGGGAGCGACTTGTCGAAGCCCCACTCCCGGCGGATGGCGTCGATCTGCCCCTGCTTCGGGCTCTTGCCGGCCATGCTGACCGCCGGATCGTGGTTCGGGACGATCCAGAAGATCGAGAACGTCAGCACCGACACGGTGAAGAGCACGCCGACCATCCCAATCAGGCGGCGGATCACGAACTTCGTCATCGCGCACCCACCAGCGTCTCGCTCGTGTGGTGGCCGCGTGGGTCGAGCGCTTCTCGAACCACGTCGCTGATGATCGTGAGCGCCAGCACCGTAACCACGAGGATGCCGCCCGGCACGAGCGTGAGATGCGGGGAGCTGATGAGCTGGGTGATGCCGTCGTCGAGCATCGTGCCCCAGGAAGCGTTGGGCTGTTGCACGCCTGCACCGAGGAACGAGAGCGCTGCCTCAAGCACGACGGCCTGCGTGAGGATGGTCGGAGCCAGCGCGATGAGCGTGCCCGACACGTTCGGCAGGATCTCGCGACGCATGATCCGCCGCGTCCCCGCGCCTTGAGATCGGGCCGCTTCGACGAATGGCTGCTCCCGCAGCGACAGGACTGCCCCACGGATGGGCCGGGCGATGTAGACGATGTTGACCAGGCCGATGATGAACGCAACGAGCCAGATCGATCCCCCTTTGATCGTCACGACAACGAGGTCGAGACCGCCGAGCGAGGTCGCTACACCGAGCGCCACACCGAGCAAGATCGCCGGAAACGCCCAGAGGGTGTCCAGACCGCGGGAGATCACCGCGTCCGTCCACCCTCGGCGATAGCCGGCGAGAATTCCAAGCGATGCGCCCACGAGCAGGCTGAGGAGCGTTGCGACCACGCCGATCGTGAGCGAATTGCGTCCCCCGTACAGCAGCCGGACCATGACATCGCGGCCGCTCGTGTCAGCGCCGAGGAAGTACTGGCCTGAGTAAGTCGGGCCGATCGGGACGCCGTCGAACTCAACGACGGGCACGCTCTGGCCGTCGAGATCGATGTAGTCCGCCAGGTGATTGGTCAGCGGACCGGTCTTTGCGATGGCGTCGGCGTACAGCGGCGCTCCAACGCTCGACGCCACCACGAGAACGAGGACGATCACCGAGACGATCGCGCCCTTGCTACGCCGCACGCCGCCGAGCGCCGCCCGCCAAGGCGAGACGGCCGCTACGGCGGCGACGGTGGTCATCGAGGCTACTCCGCAGCCTTGAGCCCGAGGCTGGCGAAGTCGAGCGAGTACACCGGGCTAAACACGATGTTGTCGAACGCGACGCGGTCGGAGGTGATCACGGTGAGCTTGCGATGCCCGTAGGGGATCACGTAGGCACCATCGACGACGGCCTTGTCGGCGGCCTGGAACGTCGTCGCAGCTTCCTCGACCTTCAGTTTGGAACTGCCGTCGTTGATGAGCTTGTTGAGCGCTGGATCGTTGGCGTTGCCGATGTCCGGGTTGAACGTGTCGACGATGTTTTCGCCATCGACGTTCGCGAAGAAGCTCGCGGGGTGCGGGTAGTCCTGGAACCAGTTGAACACCGAGAGCTGCGCCTTCGTGCTGCGGTCGGTGATCGACTCGTAGAAGGTCTCACCGTCGAGCGACTTCGGTTCGGCCTTGAATCCGAGCTGATTGAGCAGGTCCGCGACGTAGTTGGCGACCGCGGGCGACGGATCACCGTCGTCGGACCAAACCGTCACCTTCTGGCCAGCGACGCCGGCCTCCTGGATCATGGTCTTCGCCTTCTCGATGTCCGGCGCTGCCGTCGGGTCGCCGTACGGGCATGGGTCGAGCTTCTTGTAGCCGACCATCCCGGACGGCAGGAAGTTGCAGTCGGGCTCAAGCAGACCGGAGTACAGGCGCGCCAGTGCGCGCTCGTCGACGGCCGTGGCCAGCGCGAGGCGGACCTTCGGGTCATCAAACGGCTTCACGTCGACGTTCGGGATGAGGTAGTAGGTCGAGTTCGTCGGGAACTCGCCGTAGCGGCCCTTGGCCTGCTCGCGCAGGATGCGGAGCTGGTCGGCCGGCGGCGGGTCGTTGATGAAGTCGACCTTGTTTGCCAGCACGTCCTGCGCCTGGCGACGCTGATTCTCGACCACGCTGATGTCGATGCGGTCCGCGACCGCAGCCGGGACCGCCGGAATGCCCTTGTAGGCGGCGACCTTCACGAAGGAGAAGGACCGACCCTGCTTCACGTCCTCGATCGCGAGCGGGCCGACGCCCGGCGGCGGCTTCTTCGTCTGATCCTCGAACGGTGTGCTCTCAGGAACGATGCCGACGTAGACGAGTCCCAGTTTGTAGTTGAACTGCGGGTCCGGGTCGGCGAGTTTGATGGTGATCTGGCCGGTGGCGTCGTCGGCCGTGATGCCCGAGATGTCGCCCTTCGGCTTGCCGGCGTCCACGTAGTCCTGGGCGCCGTCGATGCCGAGGTAGTACCCGCTCCCGAAGGACTCGAGGTTGAGCACGCGCTTGACCGTGTGCTCGAAGTCATTGGCCTTGACCGGCGACCCGTCGGAGTACGTGAGTCCGTCGCGCACCTTGAGTTCGTACGTGAGGCCGTCGGCGCTGATGGTTGGCAGCGCTTCGGCAACGCCGGGTTCCAGCGCCGCGCCAGCAGCACCGTTGGCGCGCTTGTAGGTGAGGAGCGGGACGTAGCTGGAGGCAACGGCCTGCTGCGCGTTGACGGTCGACGCCAGCGCTGGATCGAGCGAGTCCGGGGCCTCGCTGTAGTAGCCCGTGAGCGTGCCACCCGTCTGAACGGCGCTCTTCTTGGCCTCGGGCTTGTCGTCACCGCCGCATCCGGCGACCAGGGTCGCCGTGGCGGACATCGCGAGCAGCGCCGCTGTGATCCGTGGATTCGTCATAAGTGGCTTTGGCCTCCGGCCTGGGTTCGGCCGATCGAAAACGCTGTGGGATCTGTGAGCGTCCGCACGTCGGGCCACCGTACACGCAGTGACCCCAGTCGACGGTTGGACGCTTTCCCGATACTCGGTATGTACGTCCGGAACCTGAGAATCCCTGCTATTCGAGTCGTTCAGCCGCGCTTCTGGCACCGTTTTTGGGCGCAAAGTTGCGTCTTATGCCCCCAATTCGACCTCCGCCGCTGGACGGATGATGCAAGTTTGTTCGACAGGCCAGGCCGAGATGGTGCCGCTGGCGTTCGAACGAGCCTTGTTTCGCACCGACCGCGGTCCTATCCTTGCTATAGCAAGCACCAACCCGATCCTTTCCCCCATGCCCAACATCGCCGCACCTCCCGCTGGTCGCTTCACCGACGTGATTGGCCGCGACCACGTTCAGTCGTGGACTCCGGCCGAGATCGGTGCCTGGACCGGGCTGATCGAGACCTTCGAGTCCCAGCAGCGCGGGTACGCCGCTGAGCTCGAACAAGCGCTACACCTCAGCCCGAGCGCCGCAGGACTCCTTGGCCGGCTCGCCGGCGCCGACGAAGGCCGTATGCGCCTCTCGGCCCTTGCCTGCGCGGCCGGACTCAGCCTGTCGAGGGTGTCGCGGATCATCGACGGCCTCGAGCGTCGCGGGCTCGTGGTCAAACGCCAATGTTCCGGCGACGGCCGCGCCACGAATGCCCACATCACCAACGAAGGCCGCGTGGCCGCGACCGCCGCGCAGGACTGCCTGAACGCCTGGCTACGCCGCCACTTTTTCGGGCAGCTTTCAGCGCCTGAGACCGAGGCGCTGGCCAGCATCTTCGCCCGGCTTGCCGACGGCGAACCGCAGACAAACCTCACGTGCGACGAGCGCGGCTCGGTCTGAGCCGACGCTCGATCAGCAGCCGAGGGGCGGCGCGTGACTGGCGATCGTTTCTGACCCGGTGAGCACCTCGCCACCGGCGAGCGTGACGGTCGCGTCGATCCGATATCCGCCTTGCGTGCCGACCCAGAGATCCTTCTTCTGCCCGGGGCTCAGCGCCATATCGTTCGACGGCTTCGTGGCGCCAGTCCTGAAGACCTTGGCGGTGGCTCGCGTCGGCTTGCGCAAGTCGCTGCCCTGCGCTGCCGGCTTCAGGCGGAGCGTCGGTTTCAGCGGGCCTGGCACGAAGCTCATCCCGAAGGGGCAGATCGAGTCGTTGAACTGGAGGTAGTCGGTCAGCCGCGCCTCCGACGGAGCGTTCGGCTCGGTGCCCGGCAGCGGAGCGTCGCCGAGTTTGGTCAGGAGGAGCCCGGTCATGGAGAACTTGCCGTTCTTGGACATGACGGCGACGCGTCCAGCCCCGACGGCCGGCTGGGCGTCGGTCATGGGAATGTCCTCGCCGATCTGCCGCAAATTGCCTGCGCGATCCAGCCGCGCGTAGGCGAAGCGCATCCCGGCTTCCAGCGTCGCGCTGACCACGACCGACGACGCGCCGTTCTCAATCCGCTCAAGCGCGTAGCCGTTCTGCTGGAGCCAGCTCGGGACGTTGATGACGCCGGAGTTGCCGTTCGACGTGTCGACGCCCACGATCTTGGTCCCGATCACCTCAGAGCTGCGACCGCCGTTGGCCCAGGCCACGACGCCACCATCGAGAGAGGTCACGATCGACCCGTTGTTTCCGTCGTCTGCGCCCGGCCGGGGATAGCGACGATCCCCAACCAAGACCTCGGCTTCGTTGACGGCAACCCGGCCATCGTCGCCGGTCGACATGGCCGACGCGCCGTTGCGCTTGGAGAGTTCGGTGATCCGGTCGACCGCGATGTCGTAGGCGTACTGCGTGTTCCAGAAGCGCATCTGGTCGTCTTCGAAGTACTGCCCCGTCACCGTGAACTGCGCGACGTTGCCGTTCGCCGAGAGGTGCGCACTGCCCACCTGCATG
Source organism: Solirubrobacteraceae bacterium (assembly GCA_032119595.1). Classification (GTDB taxonomy): domain Bacteria; phylum Actinomycetota; class Thermoleophilia; order Solirubrobacterales; family Solirubrobacteraceae; genus JAGIBJ01. The sequence goes on from JAUMBQ010000008.1 coordinate 130,813, forward strand.
TGGCTGCCAAGGATCAGGCTCTTGCCGGCACCGTCGCGAGAGAGGAAGCGGAAGGTGTCTGAGGGGCGATCCCAGACGTAGAGGTCGTCGCGGCCGTTGTCGTCGGCCGGCGAATAGCTCCGGCTCGTCGAGAAGAGGATGCGGGTGAGGTCGGCACTGGCATTCCAGATGAAGTCGCCGGAGCCCAGGATCTCGGTCGTCTGCTGGGCGACCACATCGCGGATCACGTGGCGGTTCGGCGAGCGATCCCAGCCGAACACCACGCCGAGCGTCGTCTTGCCGTCGTCGGCCACGGCGATCGGAACGAGCTTGTCCGTTCGAGTGCCGTCGGTGTCGACGCCGATAAAGCGCGCCTGGTTGGCGGCAAGGCCGGCCGACGGAACGATGGCGAGTGCCGTCGCAGCGAGGGCAGCCACGCGGACGGTGCGCGCAGCGAAGGAAGAGCGAGTCAAGGGGACCCCGGAGGTGACAGCGGAGGAGGATCGGCCCGCCGACGACGGCGGCCCAGAGGACGTGCAACGCCTACTGCCCTGGCCCGGGGGAGCGAGGACGACGCTACGGCCAGGATCCTACCGTTTAGTGCGTCGCCCCCGGTCCCGCTCTTTGCTACTTCCTGCGCTTGCCGGAGCGCTTACGCGCCGCCGGCTTCTTGACGGTGCCCGTGCCGGGTCGACCGATGCGCGTGGGACCGCCGAGCGCGCGAACCGTCGCACTCACGCCCGACGACACCAAGACCCCAGGGATCTCAACACTGCGGGTCTTGGCCTCAACGGTCCGCTGCTCGACGCGGCCATTCAAGCGGATGATCGCCTGGTATCCGGTCGCGCCAGCGACGCGCGTCCAACGCACCTTCGCGACGCCCTTCCCGGTCCGCTTGACACTGACCTTCGGCGCGGCCAGGGCGTTCGACGGCGCCGAGTAGCGGGCGACGACGATCGAAGCGCGCGGCAGTCCGTCCTGGTCGACGATCGCGACGATCTCCCGCTTGCCGCCCTTGCCAGCTTCGGGCTGGAGCCTCAGCGTGCCGGATCGGCCCTTGGCCGTCCCCAGCTCGACCGCGACACCGGTGCCCCGCTCAAGGAAGCGGACCGACTGACCCGGAATCGAATCGAGCTCGTAGCGGAGCTTGCCGCCTTGAATCCGACCCTCGACCTTGGGCTTCGGGAGCGCGTCGGCGCCCAGGATCTCGCGGATCTCCGAGCCGGCCGCCGGGGTGAAGGTCCAAGCGCCCGCCTTCGGCTTCGCGACCGCGACGTAGGTCGCGTTCTCCTCGGGCTGCTGGACCACGATGAAGCGCTCGTCGATCACGGTCTCGCCGTCAGCAGGGGCGGTCACCGTCTCGCCGCCCGGACCCGTGAGCGTGAACTGTGGAGCCCCCGACGTGCCAAGCACCTTGAACGCAACCGCTCGCTGGTCCTTCCCGACGAGCTGCGTGAACGCGCCGCCGACCTGCGCCTTGCGCAGCTTCGCGCGGTACGGCCCGAAGTCGCAGGAACCGCCGAGCCAGTCGATGTACTTCGCGCCCCACTTGTAGCCGGCGCCGAGCTTGATGTTGGTCCAGAGGATGCCGTTCACCTGCGCGCAACCGGCCACGCCGACGCTCGACACGATGCCCTGGCCCGCGATCGACTTGCCCTTGGCCTTGAACGTGACGGAACCTTCGGCGTTGAACCCGCTCTTGGTCGCTTCGCCGGAGATCTTGCCCTGGAACCCGTACTCCTTCTTGCTGTCGACGAAGTACGAGATCTGGCCGCCGGCCTTGAAGTAGCCATTCCACCAGTACTCGGCGCTCGCGCTGGCGAGGGGGATGTTCGCGACGCTGACCGCGCCGGTGAGCTTGGCAAAGTCGCCGTTGAAATCGAACGTGCCGTTCGCGACCACCGCCTGCGTGTTCAGGACCGGGACCTTCGGTCCAAAGCCCATCGAAACCGTGCCGAACACCCGCGTCGGGTCGAGGGTGAGATCGGCAACGAGGTCGTTGAGGGTGCCTACGCCGCCGAGCGGGATGCCGCCCGCTGAGATGCCGACCCGCTTGAGCCGTCCACCTTGGACGACCCAGCGGCCGCCGAGGCCGGTATCGCCGGTCTTGAACCCGAGGTACACGCGGGTCTCGCCATCCCAGGTATCGGTCGGCCCGTCGTACGACAGGCGCACCGGGGCGACGCGGATCAGGCCAGGCAGCGTGACCTCGGCGGCATTGACGCCGAGGGCGTCGACGATCACGCGGCCGTTGACCCCCACGAAGACCTTGCTCGCGCCAGTGATCCCACCAAACGCGGCGGGGAGCGCGAGGTTGACCGTCGTGTCGACGCCTCGTACGCCTTCGCGCTCCGCCATCTTGAGCGTGATGTCGCCCTGGACCGGGAAGCCGAGCATCGAGCCGGCCGCCCTCGGGAGTTCGAAGCGCAGCTCAGGCAACGACGGGATGTCGAGCAGGGAGAGCGGAATCTGCACGTTCGGGGTGCGCAGCGACGGAATCCGGCCCGCGAGCTTCGCGACGTCCGGCGCTTGGAGCTTGCTGAAGTCCGGCATGCCGAGGTCCGGCAGGCGCGGCAGCGAGCCGACCGAACCGAGGCCGGGCAGGCCCTTCAGCGTGTTCTGCGAAACGGACTTGCCGCCGGTGCCCGGCTGGGGCATCACAAGCCGAGCCAGGCCTGAAAGGTCAGGCTTGTACTGGAACGTCCAGTCGAACGAGCCTTCGTAGAACTTGACCGGACCGAGCGTGCGGCCGTAGACCGACGCCTCGAAGATGATCTTCGCGCCGCCGCTGGCGGCGATGCGCAGGTTGAGCGGGTCGATGATCAGCTTGGAGCTGGCCCCGTTTGGGACGAACTTCAGCCCTCCGACCGTCGCCGCCGCCGACGTGGTCCAAATCATGCCTTCGCGCTTCAGGCACTCTCCGGTCACCTCGAGCGGGCCGACGACGAGCGACCGCGTGCAGCCTTCGCCGACCGGCTTCTCGGCCGGGGCAGCTGGCGCCGCCGGCGCCGACGGGTTGGACGGCGTGCCGGGCTGCGCGGGAGTCGGCGTCGGAGTCGGCGTCGGAGCCGGAACGGAAGGCAAACTCGGACGGATGCCGGTGAGGACGAGTTGGCTCTTGTAGGCGCTGGTCGACGAGTCCTGCTCGAAGGCCACCGACACATACCTCCCGCTGCCCGACGTCTGCGTGACGAGCGCGACGGCCGCCGACGTCTCGGTGCGGCGGAGCGACCCAGCGTCAGCAAACGCGGTGTCGAGCGCGCCGGTCGCGGTGTAGCGCCGGGTGGTGGCCGCGGAGGCTCCGGCCTCGAAGCGACCGCCGGACACGACGACGCTGCCGTCACCTTGCACGTTCACGCCGTCCCAGCGGCCATAGCTGCCTGGCTGGTAGTCCGTCAGGAGCCCGCCGGCGAAGGCGGTGTCGAGCGCGCCGGCCTCGGTCAGCCGCGTGATCGCGAGCGACGCGCCGTCATCGCCCGAACCGACCGCGTAGGTGGTGCCGTCGGCGAGGGCGAACAGGTCGTGCGCGTTAGAGACCTGTGCGCTGCTCCCAAGGAACGGCTCCACCAGGCCATCGCCACTAAACGACGTATCTGGCAAGCCGGCCGCGGTGAACCGGGCCACGGCCATGGATGAGCCCGATCCAGTCAGCAGGCTGAAGACGGCCCCAGCCGCGTAGATCTTGCCGTCGAGCGGCCGAACGACGATGTCCTCGACGCCGACGTTGAACGAAGCCGACAGGACCGCGATGCCATCGCCGCCGCCAAACGTGTCGTCGTTCGCCCCGGTCGACGGATCCAAGGCGTGCACTTCGATGTCGTTGAAGTGACCGGCCGACACGTAGACGCGATCACCGGCCGGGCTGAGCCGGATCCCGCCCGGTTGGACGGACGCTCCGCCCTCAAGCGTCTTGAGCCCAGCCACGCCGAAGCCGGTCGCGGGCACGCCCGTCGCTGTGAGCTTCCAGATGCCCGCGGTCCCGCCGGGCATCGCGACCGCCACGAAGATGCTGCCGTCCGGCGCGGTCGTCACGCCCGTTGCTCGGGTGGACGGGTCGATCGACGGGATCGCAGCCGTGACGATCCCATCGGTGTCGAAGGTGGGATCGGGTGCGCCGCTCGCGGTGAAACGTGCCACCACGAGGCCGTACCCGTCTTCGATTCCGGCGACCACGATGCGGTCGTCACTGGTTCGCACGGCATCGCCCGATCCGCCGGCCCAGCCGCCGTTGAGGCGCACCACCGTCTCGCCAGCGGCTCCGAAGGTTGTGTCGACGGCGGCGCTTGACGCGCGCACGTCGGCGGTGGCGATCAGGGGCAGCAGGAGCGCCGCGACAGCGACGCCACGGAAGCGGGACAGGATGGACACGAGGGTGCCTTCTCCTCGGGGACGGGGGGATGAGCGACCGGGGGACACCGGTAACGCACCAGAGGGTAGACCGTCGTATGGCGGTACGGCAAGGAACTGGACATTCGCGCCCGTCGGCCGTGACACCGACAGAGCCCGCGCCACCGAACCCAGGCGAAGACGCTCCGAGACGGCCGCCGCGATCCCGGGCGCGCCTGCTAGGCGGCAGCGCCACCGCTGGCGGGGCGCATCTCTCCGTACCGCTTGGCCGCGCGAGCCCGCGCCTTCGCGGCTTCCGCCGCACGGTCTTTCGGCGGCGCCGTCGTGACGAGTTCGCCCAGCAGCGTGGCGGTCGCCTCCGTCACCGCCGCGACGGCCCGGTCGAACGCCTCCTGGTTGGCCTGCGACGGCTTCGTGAAGCCGCTCACCTTCCGCACGTACTGCACGGCGGCGGCCTGGATCTCATCGCCGGTCGCCGGCGGCTCGAAGTTGTTCAACACCCGAATGTTGCGGCACATACGCCGAGGGTACCCCCGAGCGGCGGGTGTCCTGACGCCCACAGCCGGATCGCCGGCCGGCGATCACAACGCAGTGCCCGCCCCCGAACCCCACGCCGACCCCTGCGGCCGGCGCGGCGTCAGTGCCTGAGCCGCACGCTCACCCGACCCACGGCGAGCCGGCCCGCAACTGATTACGCGCATGGCGGCGGCCGAGCGCGATGGCCGGTGCAGTGAACGCCGGGTCGAAGAACAGGTAGCTGAGAATCTCCCCGGTGCCGTGTTCCTTTGGCCCGAGTAGCCGGTGCACCAGCCCAAGATCGTCGAAGAGGAAGTCCAGGCCGCGGCGGTCCCGCCGGTCGAATTCCTTGGCGGCAAGATGGCCGAGCTGGTGCCGCGTCTGCGGGCCGACGAACAACCGTGCGATTCGCCGCGATTCCTCGGTCTCGCCGCCGCAGGCGACCACGCGGTTGAGCTTGTCGAGGGTGAGGAGGTCTTCCACCATCCGGTCGGCCAGCGCACTCCCCAAAATTCCGGAGATCGCATCGATCACATCCGGCGCAGGGCGCTTTCGCGTCGGCGCCACCGCCGGGTACACCGACGGATGGGTCGCGACGACCACCACCGCGGTTGCGCCGAGCGCGACGGCGGGCGCGATCGGTGCGTTGAGCCGAACGCCACCGTCGCAATACCACCGCTCCTCGATCTCAATCGGGAGGAACAGGGCTGGGATCGCGGAGGACGCCAGCACGTGTCGGTAGTCCACCTCGGTCGGCTCGTAGTCGATGGCTCGCCCGAGGTTCGTCTCCGGCACCCGGACGCCGGGGGCGAGGTCGCTGAAGACCGTGGTCCGCTCGTCCTCGTCGGTCGCCGCCAGCGCAAGCGCCTTCACCGTGCCCGTGGCGAGGTTGCGGCGCAGTCCGGCCTGAAGGGGCTCGAAGATGCCGCTTGCGAAGTCGAGCATCGGGGTGGTGTCGAGCACGCTCGGCACGCTCACGCCTCGGATTCCCGCCACCTGCCCGAGGTACGTCGCGATCGTCTTCGGGCCACTGAGCAGCGGCGCTTTGATGATCTCCTGGATCCGGACGTGCTTCCAGAAGTCGAGCAGCGCGGCGGCGGCGGCCTTCGCGCCCTGGTCGATCGTCGCCGCAAGCAGGCTCGCGTTGATCGCGCCGGCGCTCGTGCCGACGAAGATCGTCGGTGTGATCCCCTGCTCCTCCAGCCACGGCAGCAGGATCGAGAGTGCGCCGGCCTCGTAGGCGCCGCGAGCGCCGGCACCGGCAACGACGATCGCAACCTTGCTCGTATCGGGCGCGGACGTCGGTGGGCTCAGCACAGGACCTATCAAACCAGACGGAGAGCGCTAACGCGCCAAACTCGCCGGTCGTCCTAGGCCGGCAGGCCTGACCGGCGCACCCGTCGCCAGGGTGCGCCGATCGGCTCGCGGATCGTCGACTCAGCCGGCGGACAGGTCGTCCCGGCCCACGGGCTGCACGGTCGCCGCGGTCTCCTTGAGCGCCGCCAGGTATTCGGCGACGGTGTACTGCCGCGACCCGTCGACCGACGGCGGCGACGGATCGAGCGGCAGCACGATGTCGCCGTCCGGCCCCGGGCCGTGTAGCCAGAGCGCCAGCGCGTGCAGCGCTGGAACCTGCAGCAGCCGAGGCTCCAGCGGCGGATCGTCCGCGCCACCGGCGAGCTGGCCGGCTTTGTCGAGCGCGTCGACCGTCGCGCCCACGAACGGTCCGCTGTTGATCAGCGAGAACACCTGCTGGCCACGGGGGTCGGCGGTGGTCTCGGCGGAAGCGACGGTGCCGCTGGCCTGCTGGAGCAAGTAGCGCCAGCCGGTCGGCTTGGCACCGGTGAGGTCGTACGCGCCCTCGAGGAGCTGGTCGAGCCCGAGCGTGTAGACCTCGTGCGGCGCCTCCATGGTGAGTTCGGACGGCTTACTGCCGGCCAGCGCGTTGAGTTCCTTCTCCGGTTTGGCAGCCAGGAAGCTCAGCTGGGAGCGGATGGCGGCGTCGACCGCCTGGGATGGTTGGGGATGATGCAGTGCCATGGCCCGTTACCTCGTGTAGTAGGTGTGCGTCCACGAGCCGGAGCCCAGATACGCGGTCTGGAAGGTGCCCTCAGCGACGTCCGACTTGCCCGAGATGGGGTCGTCGACGGCGTAGAGGTTGCCGGCGAGCGTTCCGATGATGCAGATGAAGTGTGCTCCTCCGCCCGACCACGCGGTGCGCACACCGACGGGCCGCCCGAGGCGCATTTGCCCCCACATGTCGCCGAAGCTCGCCGCGCCACCGGCGATGTGGTCGAAGTGCCCGACAGTCGTGAGCGACGTATCGAGCGTGCCGTACTGGTTGCACGCCGTGCTCCCGCCGTTCACGCAGCAGGTCGTCTGCGCCTTTTCGGCGTTGGCGATCGTGCACTGCGTCCAGGTGGTCGCCGGGTCGTAGTAGGCCGCGACGCTCTTGCTCGTCGCCGCCCAGCACCAGTTCGTCTGCGTCTGCATCTCCATCGTGAAGTTGAGGCGCATCGACGGCGGCACGACCATCCACGTGTCGTGTAGCCCCGACCAGTCCGAGCCGCCGGTCCACCACGAGGTGTAGAGCTGGCCGTCGTTGCCGCGCACGAACAGGTCGAGCTGCTCGGCCTCCCTGGTCACCGCGCTCACGTAGGCGCCGGGCGGGAAGTACCCGCCGATGGCGCGCCAGTTGTCGTTGACGCCCGACCAGTCGGCCCCGGCGTACCACCACGACGTGTAGATCCGCCCGTCGTTGCCGGACACGAACAGGTCGAGGTTGTTGGGCGTGCGGGCGACGGCAGCGATGTGGGACCCGACGGGGAAGAACCCGCCGATCGAACGCCAGCTGTCGTTGATGCCCGACCACTCCTGCCCCTGATGCCACCACGAGGTGTACACGCGGCCGTCGTTGCCGGACACGAACAGGTCCAGGTGGTTCGGCTCGCGCGACACGACGTTGACCTTGGCGCCCGGAGGGAAGAACCCGCCGATGGCGCGCCAGTTGTCGTTGATGCCCGACCACTCCTGGCCCTGATGCCACCACGAGGTGTACACGCGGCCGTCGTTGCCGGTGACGAAGAGATCGAGGTGATCGGGGTTGCGCGCGACGGCGGTGACGGGGGCGCCCGGAGGGAAGAATCCGCCGATCGAACGCCAGTTGTCATTGACGCCGGACCAGTCATAGCCCTCGTGCCACCACGACGTGTAGACGCGGCCGTCGTTGCCGGTGATGAACAGGTCCAGGTGATTCGGGTACCGCGCAACGGAGCTAAGCGGTGCGCCGGGCGGGAAGAAGCCGCCGATCGAGCGCCAGTTGTCGCCGACGCCGGACCAGGACCCGCCCTCCCACCACCATGAGGTGTAGACGCGGCCGTCGTTGCCGCAGATGAACAGGTCGAGGTTGTTTGGCGTGCGCGCGACGGACGACACCTCCGCCTGCGGCGGGAAGAACCCGCCGATGCTGGCGGGGCCGCCCCACTCGTAGCCGGCGTGCCACCACGAGGTGTACACGCGGCCGTCGTCGCCGACGCGAAAGACGTCGAGCTGGTCGTGCATCCGTGCAAGGGCTGACGGATCGGTCATGCGATCGCCTCCGGTCGGAAGGCCTGGCGATGGCCCGTCCCGGCCATCGCTGTTCGACGGGGTTGATGCTGCATGGGTGCTCCTGACGTTGCGGATCGCCAGCCACCGCCGGGTGGCGGGCTGGCGTTCGCCCTTGCCGGTGGCGCTCGGCGCACTGGCAGCGGGTGACGACTGGCAGCGTCGGCGACGTCCGTCGCAGAACCCTTGCAAGCTCCTCGCACCCGTGTGGACACCGGTGCGTGGCGCACGTACAGTCGGAACGGTCTTGGAGATCCTCGTTCTCGGTCCGCTCGACCTACGTATTTCCGGCGAATCGGTCGCGGTCGGAGGGGCCAAACAACGCCTTGTGTTGGCGGTGCTGGCGATGCACGCCGGCGACTTCGTCTCGCGCGATGCCCTCGTCGATGCGCTCTGGCCCGAGGAGCCGCCACCGAGCGCGCGGCACACGATCGAGTCGTACGTGTCGCGGCTGCGGAGCCTGATGCGCACCGCTGGCTCCGGCGACGTGATCGAGAGCCAGTCGGGGGCCTACCGGCTCCTCACGGACGGCCTCACGTGCGACAGCATCCGCTTCAAGGCGCTTGCACGCGCGGGTGAGGATGCGCTGCGCGCGGGTGATGTGGTGGCCGCCAACGAGCATCTCGGTGCGGCGCTGGAGCTGTGGCGCGGTGCCGCGGTCGAGGGCCTCGCCGATCACCCGGTGCTCCGCGCTGACGCGGCTGGGCTCGATGAGCGGCGCCGGCATGTGCTGGAGATCTGGGCCGACACCGAACTCCGGCTCGGCCGCCATGGTGAGCTTTCAGCGCGCCTGCGGACCGAGTGCGCGCGCAACCCGGGCCGAGAGCGCTTGCACGAGCTGCTCATCCTTGCGCTCTACCGTGCAAGCGGCCAAGCCGATGCCCTCGACGCCTATCGCCAGGCGCGCCAGCACCTCTCGACGCAGCTCGGGCTTGAGCCGGGTGCCAGCCTGCGGGAGCTGCAGGCGCAGGTGCTGCGACAGGATCCCGCGCTGGCTGCCGCTTCCACCTCGCCGTCCGGGTCCGGAGGCGCGTCCGTCTTCACATCCGTCGAACCAATTTCGCTGCCGGAGCCGCTCTTGCTGCGGGACAGCGGTGCGTTCGTGGGGCGCGCCAGCGACCTAGACCGGCTCAGCGACCTGTACGACGCGGCGAAGCGCGGGGCCCGCCAGGTCGCACTCCTCGCGGGCGAAGCCGGAATCGGGAAGACGCGCCTGTGCATGGAGTTCGCGACCAAGGCGCATCGCGAGGGCGCGACCGTGGTGTACGGCCGCTGCGACGAGGAGCAGATGCTGTCGTTCCAGCCGTTCGTCGAAGGCCTGCGGCACTACGTCTCCGAGACGCCCTCAGGCCAGTTGGCCGGGCAGCTCGGCATGCTCGGCGGTGAGCTGCGGCGCATCCTCCCGGAACTCGCGGACCTCGTGCCAGAGGTCGGTCCCGCTGCCGACGACGATCCTGGCGGCGCACGATTCCGGCTGTTTGAGGCCGTAAGCGGCCTGCTCTGGGAAGCCGCGCACGCCGCGCCCCCTCTGGTCGTGGTGCTCGACGATCTGCATTGGGCCGACAAGCCGACCCTGCTGCTGCTGAAGTTCCTCGCGCGCTATCCGCGCCAGGCCCCGCTGCTCGTGCTGGGTACGTACCGCCAGACCGAGATCCAGCCTGGCCACCTGCTGTCGGACACGATCGCCGATCTCAGCCGCGACGGCAAGCTGTCGCGGCATGGCGTCGAGCGCCTCGATGCTGCCGCCGTCGCCGAGCTCGTCGATGCGCATGCGCTTCCGACGGCGCCTGGGGTCCGCGAGAAGATCTACGAAGGCACCGACGGCAATCCGTTCTTCGTCGTCGAGGTACTTCGACACCTCCATGAGGCCGGGGTTGCCGAGGGCCAGCTTGCCGTGCCGGAGGGCGTGAAGGACGTGATCGCGCGCCGCCTCACCCGGCTCGGTGACGACGTCAACCAGACGCTCCGTGCCGCGTCGATCCTCGGCCGCAACTTCGATCTCGCGACGCTCGGGCGCATCAGCGACCTGTCTGAATCACGACTCGTTGACGTGCTTGAGGAGGCGACGCGCTCGCACGTGCTGGAGGAGATCTCCGGGGCCTACGGCGAATACGCGTTCTCGCATGCGCTCACGCGCGAGACGGTCTACGGCAGCATCTCGGGCCATCGCCGCGCGCTGCTGCACCGCGACGCGGCCGGCGCGCTCGAGGCCGCGCATGCCGGAGACCTGGAGCCGCGGCGCTCCGAGCTCGCCCACCACTTCGAGTGCGCTGGTGCGCCGGACGATTTGCGCCGCGCGATCGAGCACGGCACCCGTGCCGGGGAGCGCGAGGTGGCGCAGCTCGCGTACGAGCCCGCCGCCGTGCATTTCCGCCGGGCGGCGGCGCTGCTCGATGGCTTTGCCGCGCCCGAGCATGCCGCGCAGCACTGCGACCTGGTGATTGCGCAGGGCGAGGCCGAGCGGCAGGCTGGCGATCCGTCGTACCGCGCGACCCTGCTGCGGGCTGCTCATTTGGCCGAGGCGATGGGCGACGGCGAGCGATTGGCTCGCGCCGCGCTCGTCAACAACCGCGACATGTTCAGCTCCGCCCAGGGCGTCGACCGCGAGCGGGTCGCCGTGCTCCAGTCGGCGCTCGCGGCGCTCGCGCCGCAGGACAGTCTCGCCCGCGCTGAGCTGCTCGCGGTGCTGTCGGCGGAACTGCTCGCCGGCTCCGACTGGCAGTACCGCGCCGATCTCGCCGACGAGGCGCTCGCGATGGCCCGGCGCCTGGGCGATCCACGCACCCTCGCGCGCGTGCTCAATCGGCGGTTCGTCGCGCTCTGGGGGCCGAAGACCCTCGATGAGCGCCTGGCCAACATGCTGGAGGTCGAGCAGATCGCGAGCGAGCACCGCGATCCGGTCGTCGGCTTCTACGCCGCCGGGTTCGGCGCACACGCCGCAATGGAGGCCGGCGAGCTGGAGCACGCCGACCGCCTACTGGCACGGCTGGAGCCGCTCGCCGAGCAGCTCGGACAGCCGATGCTGCACTGGTACGACCGCGTGTCGCGGGCCAAGCGGTTCCTGCTCACCGGCAGCCCGCTCGAGTGCGAGCGTCTCGCAGCAGAGGCCTTCGAACTCGGGGAGGAGATCGGCCAGCCGGATGCCCGGTCGTGGTTCTTGGTGCAAACGTTCGCGGCGCGCCTCGTCAGCGGGCGTCTCAACGAGGGCCGCCCCAACTTCCCCAAGCTCGCCGCGATTCCTGGGCTCGCGGTACCCGTGGTGCCCGAGTTCACGGAGGGGGCGTCCGTCCCGCTCCTGATGACGGCGATGCGGACGGTCACCTTCTGCGAGGTCGGACGGCTCGAAGAGGGCCGCCGCCACTTCGAGCGTCTGATGGCCGAGCACCGCCTGGAGAACCTCCCCCACGACTACGCCACCCTCGCCCTCGCGTGTCTGGCCGCCAGCGGCTGCGCCTCCCTCGGCGACGCCCACCGCGCCGCCCGCATCCACGACCTCATCGCGCCCTACACCGGCCAGTGGGTCGATGGCGGGACCTCGTGGCTCGGTGCCGCCGACCACTACCTCGCCCTGCTCGAAGCGACGATGGGCCACCACGACGAGGCCGACGCGCACTTCAAGCAGGCCTCTGCCGCTTACGAGGCCCTCGGCGCCCAGGCGTGGCTCGCGCGCATGCGGGTCCAGTGGGCCGACGCTCTCATCGCCCGCGGCGGAGCCGGCGCCGCGCGCCGCGCCGGCCGCCTGAACGCCCAGGCCCTCGCGATGGCCCAAGAACTCGGCCTCGAAGGCATCGCGGCGCAGGTCGCGCCGCGCGCGGCCGCCTGACCCCGTTCGCCCGGCGTACGCGCCTGCTCTTCGTTGAAGAGGCAACCTCTACTGCTACCGATCAACCACGTTTCACGCTACCTCGCAACCACGTCCTGGGCCTAGCGGCGAGCTGCCCAGGGCTTGAGCGCGGCTAGCAAAAGCAAATCACCGACGACGGGGACGTACTCTCGACGGCCCCCGACGCAGCAGCGGCCGCCCACAAACAAAACCGCCGCCCCAAGCCGGGACGGCGGTTCGATCGTGGTGCTGCTTGTGGAGACGGGGGGAATCGAACCCCCGTCCGGAATCGCAACAATGTGGCGTCTACGAGCGTAGTTCGCGATCAGTGTCTCGCTCTCCCGTCACCTCACGAACGGGGTCGGGGAAAGCCAGCCCTCTTGAATTTCCCTAAGTCGCACGAAGGCAAGGCGATTCGGTAAGTCGGCAAAGCTGATTTCCGCGATCCCGACGGCCGACTGGCCGGGGACGGAACCTTTCCTTACTTAAGCTGCGAGAGCAGAAGTCGGAAGGGCGTACTCATGTGAGTCCGCATATATGGTTTTTGCTGGAGTTTTACGAGGCCATCCAGCAACCTCGGCTCGCAACCACACCGTGTGATCGACCCCGTCGAAGCCAGGTCGTCCCCATGGGGTTTCTTACCCGAGGGAGTCTAGCGCGGCGGTGGGTACGCCGCGACCGCGTGGACGCACGGCACCAGACCTGACCTCACGGAGCGGGCCAAAGGTTGGACTCGCAGGAAACCACTCGGTAAGGTCGCGATCGACCGTCTTCCGGGCTGGCGGCCCCATGCCTCCTGGACCGCCACCGCCGAGCGAGCCCGTCGTGCCCCATCGCAGGATCACCCTTCCCTTGCGCACCGTGCTGGTCCTGCTGGTCGCGCTCGCGGGCTTGCTGCTTGGCGGCGCCCAAGCTCAGGCGGCGTCGCTGATCGGCGACGGCCCGCGCTTCAGCGGCCCGGGCGTAGGCCCGGGCGAGCGGATCGCCGCGGGAGGATCACACTCGTGCGCGATCACCGCCGAGGGCACGCCGGTCTGCTGGGGCGAGAACGCCGACGGCCAGCGCGCGACCCCCGGCGGTATCGCGGCCGTCAAACAGATCTCAGCCGGCGACTTCCACACCTGTGCGATCAAGACCAGCGGCACCCCGGTCTGCTGGGGTGAGAACGACTTCGGCAAGGCCACGGTCCCGGGCGACCTCGGCACCGTCACGCAGATCAGCGCCGGCAGCAACCACACCTGCGCGATCAAGACGAACGGCACCCCCGTCTGCTGGGGCAGTAACACCGGCGATCGGTCGACGATTCCGGCCGGCGTCACCACGGTCACCCAGATCACCGCGGGCGGCGAGCACACGTGTGCGATCAGGACGGATGGCACCCCGTCCTGCTGGGGCGGGAACGCGAGCGGCCAGGCCCCGTCCGACCCGGGTGTCGGCGCCGTCACCCAGATCACCGCCGGCCTGGCCCACACGTGCGCGATCAGGACGAACGGCACCCCGGCCTGCTGGGGCGATGACTCCGACGGCCAGCGCACGCTCCCGGGCAACCTCGGCACCGTCACCCAGATCACCGCGGGCGACCGTCACACCTGCGCGATCAGGACCAACGGCACCCCGGCCTGCTGGGGCGCAAGCGACTTCGGCCAGAGCGACCTGCCGGGCGGCCTGGGCACCGTCACCCAGCTCACCGCCGGCAGCGGCCACACGTGCGCGATCAAGACCACCGGCGGCCCGGCCTGCTGGGGCGACGACATTGCCGGGCAGCGCACCGTCCCGACCACCCTCACCCGCGCGAGCACGCTGAGGATCACCGCCGGTACCGGTCACGCCTGCGCGATCAAGACCGACGGCACCCCCACCTGCTGGGGCAGCAACAACAGTGGGCAGACCACCATCCCGGCCGGAACCGGGACGGTCACCCAGATCACCGCCAACAACAGGCAAAGCTGCGCGATCAAGACCGACGGCACCCCCACCTGCTGGGGCTCGGACGACTTCGGGCAGACCACCATCCCCGCCGGCACCGGCACCGTCACCCAGATCACCGCCGGCCAGATCCACACCTGCGCGATCAAGACCGACGGCACCCCCACTTGCTGGGGCAACAACAGCGAAGGGCGGGCGACGATTCCCGGAGGGACCGGGACCGTCACCCAGATCGACGCGGGCACCAGCCACACCTGCGCGATCAAGACCGACGGCACCCCCACCTGCTGGGGCTCGGACGACTTCGGGCAGACCACCATCCCCGGCGGGACCGGGACCGTCACCCAGATCGACGCGGGCAGCGGTCACACCTGCGCGATCAAGACCGACGGCACCCCCGTCTGCTGGGGCAACAGCTTCTACGAGCAGACCACCATCCCCGGTGGCACCGGCACCGTCACCCAGATCACCGCGGGCGCCAACCACACCTGCGCAATCAAGACCGACGGCACCCTCGCCTGCTGGGGCAGCAACTTCCAGGGAGAGGCCTCCCCTCCTGACGCCGCGACCTTCGGCACCGTCACCCAGATCGCCGCCGGGACGCAGTTCACGTGCGCGACGCGGAGCACCGGCGCCCTCGCCTGTTGGGGCGCCTCCGGCAGCGGGCAGATCACGTTCCCCGGTGAGATCGGGTCGGCGGCGATCAGCGCCGGATTCGGGCACACGTGCGCGGTCAAGCCGGGCGGCACCCCGGTCTGCTGGGGCAGCAACGCTGAGGGGCAGACCACCATCCCGGACGGGACCGGCACGGTCACCCAGATCACCGCCGGCCAATCCCACACCTGTGCGCTCAGGACCGATGGCACCCCGGTCTGCTGGGGCGCCAACACGTCCGGGCAGACCACCGTCCCGGACGGGACCGGCACCGTTGCCCAGATCACCACCGGCGCATTTCATACGTGCGCGATCAAGACCGACGGCACCCCGGTCTGCTGGGGCAGCAACGTCGGCGGGGCTACGACCATCCCCGATGGCACCGGCACCGTCACCCAGATCACCACCGGCGCATTCCATACGTGCGCGATCAAGACCGACGGCACCCCGGTCTGCTGGGGCAACAACGTCGGCGGGGCTACGACCATCCCCGATGGCACCGGCACCGTCACCCAGATCTCCGCCGGCGGCGGCTACACCTGCGCGATGAAGACCGACGGCACCCCGGTCTGCTGGGGCGCCAACTTCGACGGGCGGGCGACCGTCCCGGATGGCACCGGCACCGTCACCCAGATCTCCGCCGGCAGCAGCCACACCTGCGCGATCAAAACCACCGACACCCCGGTCTGCTGGGGCAGCGGCGACCAGGGGAAGACCACCATCCCCGCCGGTACGGACGCCGTCACCCAGATCACCGCCGG
Organism: Solirubrobacteraceae bacterium; assembly: GCA_032119595.1. Classification (GTDB taxonomy): domain Bacteria; phylum Actinomycetota; class Thermoleophilia; order Solirubrobacterales; family Solirubrobacteraceae; genus JAGIBJ01. Next base: position 146,425 of record JAUMBQ010000008.1, read on the forward strand.
CGGCAGCCACACCTGCGCGATCAAGACCACCGGCACCCCGGTCTGCTGGGGCGCCAACACCTCTGGGCAGCGCCAGGCGACGATCGCTGCCATCGCCCCCATCCTGGCCGGCGCGGGCGAGTTCCTGCGCGCGACGAACAGCTCGCCCCAGCGCGGGTTCAAGGTCACCGCTGGTGCCTTGCCCGACGGCCTCACGATCAGCCCAACCGGGCTGATCTCCGGCACCCCCACGACGACCGGCTCGTTTACCGCCACGATCACCGTGTCGTCCGACAACTTCCCGCCGTCGGCCTCCACGGACGTAACGATCAACGTCGACCTCACCGCGCCGACCACCACAGACAACGTTCCGACCGGCTTCCGCAACGCCCCGATCCCCGTCACATTGACCGCGACCGACACCGGCGGCGGCGCGGTCCAGACCACCACCTTCGAGATCGTCAGCGCGGGCGATGTGGCGGGCGCGACCCAGACCTACAACCCCGCCGCCAAGCCGACCCTCAGCAACGGGGAAAAGATCCGCTACCGCTCCACCGACACGCTCGGGAACGCCGAGGCCGACAAGACCAGCACCGCGGCGAAGGTCGACACCGTTGCGCCGACCACGACCGACAACGTGCCGGCCGGGTTCGCCGCCGCACCCGTCCCCGTCACGCTCACCGCGGCCGACACCGGCGGCGCAGGGGTGCAGACCACCACCTTCGAGATCCTGAGCGCCGCCGGCGCCCCGGGCGCGACCCAGACCTACAACCCCGCGGCCAAACCCAGCCTCAGCAACGGCGAGCGGATCCGCTACCGCTCGACCGACACCGCCGGCAACGCTGAAGCGAACAAGACCAGCGCCGCCGCCAAGGTCGACAGCGTCGTCCCCACGACGACCTTCACCACCGCACCTGCCGCGTCGAGCAGCGACCGGTCCCCGACCGTCGCGTTCACCACCACCGCGACCGCGCCGACCTTCGCCTGTTCGTTCGACGGCGCTCCGCTGACCGCCTGCACCTCACCGGTCGCGCTCGGCCCGCTCGCCAATGGCCCGCACACCTTCAGCGTCCGCGCGACGTCCCGAGCCGGCACCGTCGGCCCGACCACGACGGTCAGCTTCACGATCGTCCAGCCGCCCGCGCCCGCGACGCCCGATCCACCCGCACCAACGACGCCGATCGTCACCCCGAACGCGCCTGCGCCTGAGCCGCCCGCCCTGCCCGGTGGCGTCACCGAAACCCCGCCTCTGGTCGTCACGCCACCAGCCCCGGAGCTGAAACCGACGCTCTCCCTTGCGCGGCGCACCAAGGGACGCTCACTGCTGCTGGACCGCGGCGCCATCCCGGTCCGCGTCTCGTGCGGACCGGCCGCCTGCCGCATGACGATCACCGTCACCCTGCGGGTGAAGGGCAAGACCCGCGTGAGGCTGCGCCAGAGCGTTTTCGAGCTGCAGGCCGGACAGATCAGCGTGGCCTCGATCAGGGCCACCCCGGCGCAGCGCCGCACGATCCGCCGACTCACTGGCCCACGGGGCAGCGGCCAAGCTCAGTTTGAGTTCAGCGCCACCGGCGGCGGCGTGACCAAGCGCGCCACCGTTGCTTTGAACCTGCGCACGCTCACCGTGCGCTGATTCCTCGCCAGAAAAGTTCGGGCCCCGCCTCACTCAACCGGGCGAGCGGCGAGGAGGCAGAGCCCGAACTGGTCACACTAGTGATCGAGCGACGGTGAGGCCGTCACCCTGCCACAGCTCGTGCCACGTTTGAACGGAACGCTGGCTAGAAGCTCCCGAACGGCGGGCACTGGCTCGGCGCCGCATGACTGGCGACGACGGACGAGCCGGTCAGCTTCGTGCCGTCGTTCAGAGTGACCGTGCCCTCGACCTTGAATCCGCCGTTGTAGCCGATCGATGGGAGCTCCACGGGCGTCCCGGGCACGAGCACGAGGTTCGGCGTGGTCACCGCACCCGTCTTGGTGCGGCTCACTTTGCCCGTGAAGGCCACGGCATGCCGCAGGTCGGTGCGCTGCGCCTTGAACGCGAGTGTCGCGCGCGGCCGGGAGTACGTGCGCGGCAGCCACGGCGCCCAAGGGGTCCACTTGATGCAGGCCGCGTCGCCGATGAAGACGTAGTCCGACATCTGCGGCGTGGACGGCACGGCGGGCTCGACACCCGGCAGCGGCTTGCTGCCGAGCTGGGCAACGTGGAGGCCGGTGAAAGCGAAGGCTCCGTCAGCGGTGATCCCACCGCGCTTGTCCTCCTGGAACTCGCCTAGCCATTCCCAATCGGTGAAGGGCACGTCGCCGCCGAGCTGCGTGAGTGCGCCGTTGCGATCGAGGCGACCGAACACCAGGCGAGGGGTGGCGCTCCGCTGACCGAGGACGTCGCTGAGGATCACGGATCCCCCATCGTCGGCAACGTGCCGCACCCGGGGCACGTACGAATCCCCATACGACGGCAACGGCGTGCTTCCGATCGCGCCGGTCTGCAAATCGATGCCGACCACGGTATCCCGGTAGAGCGACAGGCCGGCGGCGAAGGTGCCACCAGGGGAGATGACGAGCTGCTCGACGCCCTTGGGCGCTTCGAACCGCTTGACCCCGTCGATGAAGATGTGGCCCCCGCTCACCGCGATGCGGCCTGCATCATCCATGGCGGTCGCGTACGCCGATTCGGCCTGAGGAAGGTCCGTCCGGGCGCCCGTCTCGAGGCTGACGCGCTGCGTGTAGTCGGAATCCACGCCGCCCGTGGACAGGAACTGCAGGACCGCGATCTGCGCGACCTTTCCGTTGCCCGAAATCGCGACACTGTGGAACCAACGACCGGGCGTTCCGTCCTCGTCGTACCCATCGTTCTGGTCGCCGATGGCGTTGCCGTCAGCATCCGCCGACAGCAACGTCTTGGTGCCCGTCGCGCGGTCAAGCACATAGAAGTCGCGAAGCGTGTTGGTGTCCTTCGGGCTGTACGACGCCTTCGTGTGGAAGATCAGCCGCTGCAGGTCGCTACTGGCCGCATCGAGCCCGGCGGGGCCTGGCACGAGTTCCGTCGTCTTGCCGGTCACCACGTCGCGCGAAAGCACTCCGTTCTCGCTGGGAAGGACCGCGTACGGGCCGAGCTCGCGAGTGCCCACGAGCTCCGTCCCACCCGGCGAGATCGCCAGCCAGTTGTTCTCCCACGTGCGAGTGCCGTCGACGGCGATGCCGACGTACCGCAGCGGGCTGGTCGCGGCGTGCGCACTGACGGGCGCCACGGCAGCGATGGCCACTGCGGCGAAGGCCGCTCGAGCGGTGCGGCCTGGGAGGAACGAGTGGGACATGAAGCTCCCGAGAGCGGTGACGTGGAGGGCGATTTCCGGCTGGACACGCCGAATGCAACGCAGCGATGTCGAACCTGAACGCGGTCCAACGCTCGCTACGCCCCGGAGCCTACCGATGTAGAGGCAGTTCAAAACGCTTGACCTCAGCCTCTACGTCTGTATCGTCCTCTGCGTCTGCATAGGCCGCCTCGTCCTTGCGCCCAGAAAGGGGAGTCCGACATGACCATGCCGTACCGCCGCTAATTCCTCGCGCTCGATGGCACCGACCCCGGCGTCGTTTCCCCATCGATCGTTCCTCCCCACGCACGCCGCGCCGCCCTCGTGCGGCCGGCGCGCCGGAGGCCGGCCCGATGCCCGCCCCGTCCCAGCCTTGGCCCCGTCCCAGCCACCACCCCTCCCAGCCGATGTCGACCTCGCTCCAGCCCGCCAGCGCCACCCCAGCCTCCGCCGCCACGCTGCCGCCCGCGTTCGTGATCGTGGAGCCCGACACCGCCATCGGCCTCCCCCACATCGCGATCGGCGATCACTGGCGGCCGGCGCTGGAGCGGTTCGTCGAGCTCGTCCCGCAGATGGGCCCGATGCTCAAGCTCAACTACGCCCGCCCGCAGCCAGAGAACACTCCGGAGGGCGCGGATCCCGACGACCTCCTGCTGCCGTTCGTCGGCGACCCCGAGCCCTGCACGATGCACGTGCTCCCGAGCGCAGTGCCCGACGCCGGTGTGGTGCGCGACCTGGAAGCGTTCGCGCGTGCCCTGCACGCCTACGACATCCCGGGCACGCTCGGCGGCGCGATCGTGACGCAATCGATGATCGGGCCGGTGGGCGGCTACGGCATGAAGCACCTGTTCGCGTTTCTGCGCGCTGTGATCGTCGAGCAGTGCGGCCATCGCCTGGGTGCGCACGCGATCGAGACCGACGGCACGGGCCACGACCACATCTTTCCGCCGCACGCCGACATGTGGGTGACGTCGATCATCCTGAACATCTTCAACATCCAGCCGCCCGGCCAGGGCATCTCAACGATGCTCCGCATGGACGACGCGTGGGCGACGATCGAAGCGAGCGGCATCCCGCCCGAGGGCATCGCGCAGATGCGTCGCTCCATCGCCGATCACGGGTCATGCGACCTCTACATGCAGTTCAACGCCTGGCTGTACAACGACCATGCCTGGTCGGATCGCCTCGGCGACGAGCTCCTGGCCATGAGCGTCGGCCACGAGATGCTTCCCGGCCAGGGCTACCTGGTGGACGACCGCCGATGGCTCCACGGACGCAAGGAGCTGCGCTGGCCGGAGTCGTACACCAAGGAAGACAAGCTGAACCGCCTGTACCGACTCGGCTACAACACGCGTGAGTCGGAGGCGTTCTCCGCGGAGCGCATCGCTGCGTGGGAGCGCACGGGCTACCTTCCCGTCGACTGCGTCGGGCGGATCCTCGACCAGCCGGCCAACCCGACGTAGGTTGGACGCGATGACGAGCGCAGGCACCGAAGCGAGCGACGGGCGCTCCGCCAAGCGGCCACTCACCAGGCCCATGCGCCTGTTCCTCGCGGCGAGCCTCCAGTCGTCGCTCGGCAACGAGATGGCGTACGTCGCGGTGCTCCTGCTCGCGTACACCCAGTCGCCCACGAGCTGGGCGATCACGGCCGTGCTCCTGGCCGAACTCGTTCCCACGCTCCTCCTCGCGAACGCGGCCGGGGCGCTCGCCGACCGGCTCTCCCGCCGGACGCTCGTCGTCTCCGCGGATCTCGCACGCGTCGTGATCTTCGCGGCCCTCGCCGTGTCGCCGTCGATCGGCGTGACTCTGACCCTCGCGACGCTGGCGAGTGTGTCGCAGACGGTGTTCCGCCCCGCGAGCCGATCGGCCATTCCTTCGCTGACGGATCGCGACGGCCTCGGGCGAGCCATGGGAACGCTGGCTTTCGTGGGCCGCGTCGCGCAGACCGCCGGCCCGCTGGTCGCGGCGATCATCCTCCTCGCGGGCGGCCCGGCGGCGGTGATGCTCGTCAATGCAGCGACGTTCCTGGTCTCGGCTGCCGTCCTGTCCCGCCTCCCACTCGACGCCGCACCAACGGATCAGCTCGAACTGGCCACCTCGGAGCCGGCGCCAACCGTGCCGGGCGGCGCGCGCGGGACCCTGCGGCTCATTCGAACGCTCGAGACGGTGCCCGCGGTCTTCATCGCCGGATTTGGCGCGACGTTCGCGTTCGCAATGATCAACGTCGCCGAACCGTTGCTCGTGCGCGAGACGCTCGCCGCCGGCGAATCGACCTTCGCCCTGCTCATCGCGGTGTTCGGCGGGGGCGCGACCGTCGGTGCGGCCCTCGCTCGGACTCAACTGCGCCTGCTGTTCCTGGCGGGCGGCGGATCGGTGGCCGCAGTCGGCCTCACGGCCTTCGCTACGACCGTCCCGATGACCGGGGTGCTCTTTGCCTTGAGCGGACTCTTCGCGGGGCTCTTCATGGCCAGTGAAGACCGCCTCTTGGCGACGATGGTTCCGCAACACATCCAGGGGCGGGTGTACGGGCTCAAGGACAGCATGGACTCCGGCGCATGCATCGGCGCGTACGTGATCGCGGGCGCCGTGGCCGGTGCGGCCGGGCCGCGAGCGGTCTTCGCCGTCTCGGCGGCCACGGCCCTCCTCGCCGGCCTGGCCGCCCTTCGCTTTGCGGCCCGCCCAACCTCTCGCCGAGGTCGGGCAGTGCCACAACCTTGCGCTACGCCTTAACGCCGGCGCCCGCGAAGATCGACTTGTCGATCTCGCGCTTGAGGATCTTGCCGGTCGCGGTCTTCGGGAGCTCGTCGACGATCACGACGTGACGCGGGTACTTGTAGGCCGCGACGCGCTCCTTCACGAAGGCCTGGACCTCCGCGGGGTCGAGGGTCTGGCCGGGCTTCGCGGCCACGGCGGCAGCGATCTCCTCGCCGAGTTCAGCGTGCGGCACGCCGACCACGGCGGCCTCGAGGATCGCCGGGTGCTCGTAGAGCACCTCCTCGATCTCGCGCGGGTAGACGTTGTAGCCGCCGCGGATCACGAGGTCCTTCTTGCGGTCGACGATGAAGTAGTAGCCGTCCTCGTCGCGGCGAGCCATGTCGCCTGTCTTGAACCAGCCCAGGTCGTCGATCGCTTCGGCGGTCGCTTCGGGGCGCTCGTGGTAGCCGGCCATCACGCCGTGGCCGCGGATCACGATCTCGCCGATCTCGCCGTCGGGAACGGGCTTGCCGTCTTCGCCCCAGATGTCCATCTCGATGCCGTAGAGCGGGGTGCCGATCGAGCCGGGCTTGGAGCCGAGTTCCTTGTGGTTGAAGCAGGCCACCGGAGAGGTCTCCGAGAGGCCGTAGCCCTCGAGCACCGGCGCGAGCTTCTCCTCCGCCTGCTTGAGCGTTTCGACCGCGCAGGCCGAGCCGCCCGAGACGCACAGGTTGAGCGACGAGACGTCGGTCGTGGCGAGGTTCGGGTGGTTGAGCAGCGCGACGAACATCGTCGGGACGCCGAAGAACTTCGTGACCTTGCGGCTCTCGATCAACTTGAGCGCGACTTCCGGATCGAAGCGCGGGATGAGCTCGATCGTCGCGCCGCGGCGGGCGGCGGCGTTGAGCACGCACGTCTGCCCGAACGAGTGGAAGAGCGGCAGGGCACCCAGGAGCACGTCGTCGGTGCCGAGGTCGTGGAGCTGCGAGGAGATCTCGGCGTTCCACATGAGGTTGGAGTGCGTGAGGAGCGCACCCTTCGGCTTGCCGGTCGTGCCCGACGTGTAGAGGATCACGGCGGTGTCGCCGGCGTTGCGCTGCACCGGCTCGGTGAGCGGCTCCACCGTGCCGATGGCTTCTTCGAGTTTGCTCGCGCCTTCGGGCGTCGCGTCCGGCCCAGCCACGAGGAGCGGCACGCCGGCGGCGTCCGCGCCGATCTTGGCGTCGGCACCGAACCCGGCCCACGCGATGAGCGCTTTGGCGCCCGAATCCTGGAGGAAGTACTCGACCTCGCGGCCCTTGAGCAGCACATTCATCGGCACCACGACCGCGCCGGCGAGCAGCGCGCCGTAATACGCCATCGGGAAATGGGGAACGTTCGGCAGCATGACGCCGACGCGGTCGCCCGGCTTCACGCCGATCGACTGGAGGTACGCGGCCACACGCTGCGCGGCGCCGTTCACTTGAGAATACGTGAGGGCAACATCGCCGAGGCGGACGTAGACCTGGTCCGGATGACGCTTGGCCGCCTGGTCAAGAAGCGTGGCGAGATTGAGCCGCAAGAGAACACCTGTGGGATCGAGGTACCAGCGGCGAGGTCGTGGTACCGGTGGGTTCCATCAAGGGTATCGCACCGGACGTGTCGAGGGTCACAATTCCGGAGGGCGGCGCTGGGCGTCCGCGTGCGTCCTGGCCGCTGATCGTGCACCCCACTACCCTGCGAGCATGCCCGAAGCCGCACCGACGCCCGCCGAGCAAGCAGCGACCGAAGTCGAGTGGGACCTCCAGCCCCTCGTCGATGGTGGCGGAGCCGACGGCGTCAGGGCGATCCTCGAGGCGGCGCAAGAGGAGGCCGATACCTTCGCGAAGGAATACGAAGGCACCATCGCCGACCGCACGCCGGACGAGCTCGCCGCGCTCGTAACGCAGCTTGCCGACCTCTCTGAGCGGATCGGCCGGGCCGGCAGCTACGCGATGCTCGCGTTCAGCGCCGACACCGAGGATCCGGCCAACGGTGCCCTCGTCGCCGATATCCAGGAGCGTGCCTCACGCCTGGAATCCGCGCTGCTGTTCTTCGAACTCGAGTGGGCTGCCATTTCGGACGAGCAGGCCGAAGCCGCGCTCGCGCACGACGATCTGGCCTTCGCGAGGCACCATCTGCGCAGCATCCGCCGCTACCGCGACCACCTCCTCTCCCCCGCCGAGGAGCGCCTGCTCGCCGAGACCGGCCCGACCGGATCCTCCGCCTGGGCGCGCCTGCACGGCGAGATCCTGTCGCGCGTGCGCGTTCCCGTTCCCGGTGAGCCAGACGCTGAGCCTGAACCGCTCACCGTGATCCTCAACCGCCTCTCCAGCAACGACCGCGAGCATCGCAAAGCCGTCGCTGAGGCCGTGACCGTCGCGCTGGAGCCCGAGCTCAAGACGCGCACGTTCATCTTCAACACGCTCCTACAGGACAAGGCCATCGGCGACCGCCTGCGCCACTACCCGCACTGGCTCGCCAGCCGCAACCTGTCCAACGAGGCGTCCGACGCCTCCGTTCAGGCGCTCATCACCGCCGTGAAGGAGCGCTACGAAGTCGGCCGCCGCTGGTACCGGCTGAAGGCCAAGCTGCTCGGCCTCGACGTGCTCCAGGACTACGACCGCGTCGCCGTCGTCACCAAGGACGACGCCCGCATCTCGTGGGCCGATGGGCGCGATCTCGTGCTCGACTCCTACCGCGCGTTCTCGCCAGACCTCGGGTCGGCCGCGGAGCGGTTCTTCACCGACAACTACATCGACGCTGCGCCGCGCCAAGGCAAGCGCGGCGGAGCGTTCTGCGCGTACACGGTCCCGTCGCGCCACCCGTACATCCTCATGAGCTACACCGGCAGCCGCCGCGACGTGCTCACGCTCGCCCACGAGCTCGGGCACGGCGTGCATGCGTCGCTGGCTCGCCCGCGTGGCCCGTTTGAGCAGCACACGCCGCTCACCGTCGCTGAGACCGCCAGCGTCTTCGGTGAGACCCTGGTGTTCGACCGCCTCCTGGAGCAGACGACGACCCCGGAAGATCGGCTGTCGCTGCTGGCCGAAAACATCGAGGGTGCGATCGCGACGGTGTTCCGCCAGGTCGCGATGAACGACTTCGAGAACCGCATCCACACAGCACGTCGCGAGCAGGGCGAACTGAGCGTCGACACCTTCAGCGAGCTGTGGCGCGCCTCCCAGACCGAGTTCTTCGGCGACAGCGTGAACGTGAGTGAGGGCTACGACACCTGGTGGTCGTACGTGCCTCATTTCGTCAACACGCCCGGCTACGTCTACGCCTACGCATTCGGCCAGCTCCTGGCGCTCTCGATCTACAAGCGCTACCGCGACACCGGCGCCGGCTTCGTGCCCGACTACCTGGAACTGCTGGCCGCGGGCGGATCGCGCTCCCCGGAGGAACTCGGCGAGATCGTCGGCGTCGACCTGGCGGACCCAGGCTTCTGGCATGCGGGTCTCGACCTCGTCGAGGAGCTCGGCTTGCAGGCCGAGGAGGCGGCGTACGCCGCCCGCCCCGAGCTCAAAGGGTGAGCGACCGGCCGGATCCGTCTGACTCCGGAGGGCGGCCGGACCCGTTCGCGCCGCGGGAGTCCAGCGGCCGGCCGGACCCGTTCGCGCCCGGCGAAGCGGGGCCACGAGACCGCGTCGACCTTCACAAGCACGTCGCCAGCCGTGAGGAGGACGCTCGGGCTCGCCTCAAGCGGTTCGGCGGGCCGGTCGCGTTCGCGCTGCTGCTGGTGTGGAAGGTCGGCCGGATCGCGCTCGTGGCCCTCGGCAAGGTCGCGATCCTGTTCAAGATCCCGCTGCTCGGCACCGTCCTCTCCGGACTCGTGTCGATCGGTGCCTACGCCGTGTTCTTCGGGTGGGGCTTTGCGATCGGACTGGTCGGGTCGCTCTTGGTGCATGAACTCGGTCACGTGGTGCAGATCAAGCGGGAGGGCATGCCCGTCAAGGCGCTGAACTTCGTTCCGTTTCTCGGGGCGTACGTGCTCAGCGACGGGGCGCGCTCGGCCGATCAGCAAGCGCGCGTGTCGATCGCTGGGCCGATCGCCGGGACGCTGCTTGCGGTCGCGGTGTACGCGGCCGCTGATGGCGACCCGCTGCTGCAGGCCGTCGCCTACACCGGCTTCTACCTCAACCTCTTCAACCTGTTGCCCATCCCCCTGCTCGATGGCGGCGGCGTCGGCGGGCTCTTCACCTCGGGCTGGTGGCTTGGTATCGCCGCAGCGCTTGGCGTCGTTGCGGTTGCGACCGGCACGGGATTTGCGGCGATCGCCGCGCTGGCGGCCGTGATCATGGTCTACGTCCGGCGCGACGGCGGGTTCGACCTCGACCCCGGCGACGGCCTGCCGCTGCGCGAACGCGGCAAAGCGGCCGCCCTCTACGTCGCCGTCATCGCCGTCTGCGCGTTCGGGATGGCCAACACGTTCCGCGACCGCACCCAGGACCTCGTCGATGAGTACGGCACTGCCGGCACGCCCGTCGTCGCTGTCCACGCCGCGCCGTTAGCGCGCGACACCGGGGTGCACGCCGCACCGTTAGCGCGCGACACCGGAAAATAGGTCGTGAGTTGATCTGACCCCTTCAGCACGAATTACGACCCATTTTGCGGTGTAGTGTCGGCCCGACGGTCAGGCGGCCCGACGGTCAGGCGGCCCGACGGTCAGGCGGCCCGACGGTCAGGCGGCCCGACGGTCAGGCGGCCCGACGGTCAGGCGGCGCGACGCCGTTGGGTGATCGACCCTCCGGCACTCCACACCCAAGAGCCACCGACGTCCCGCAGCTCCCCGTACGGCCTGGTCCGACGGTTGCACCGGGCACCGGGGGCAGGACTTGGCGCCGCGATGGCAAAAGGTCGCGTATCTCCGTCCGACCATCCAGTTGATGAGCGCGCCCCAGCCCGCCTCCCCCGAGCCTTCCGGCCCCGAAGAGACGTCACCGACCCGAGTTGCCACCGTGCCTGAACGCGCGGTGGATCAGCGACAGCCGCCTGCTCCCGAGACCGCCGCGACTCCGACGAAGCCCGCTCCTGCGGAGTCGCCCGAGCCAGCCAAGAGGCCCGCCGCAACCAAGGCAACCGCTGCCGCAAACGGGCCCGCCGCAAAGGCGGCTACCGGTCCCAAGCAGCCCGTCGCCAAGGCGCCCGCGGGCGCGAAGCAGACCGCCGCCAAAGCACCCGGCGCTTCGAAGAAGCCGGCCACGAAGGCACCCGCCGCCGCCAGGAAGCCAGCCACCGCGAAGGCGCCCGCCGCTGCGAAGAAGCCGACCGCCAAGGCACCCGCACCCGCCGCTGCCAAGAAGCCGACCGCCAAGGCACCCGCAGCTGCCGCGAAGAAGCCGACCACGAAGGCACCCGCCGCCGCCAAGAAGCCAACCACCGCGAAGGGTCCCGCCCCGGCGAAGGCTCCGGCGGCGCGCACACCCCGACGGAAGACCACGTCGTGGCCGGCACCGAAACCCCAGGCAACCCCCGAGGAGCTCGCCGCCGAGGCCGCGCTCGCAGCAGCGCAACCCGCTTCGCCAGCTCCCGAGGCTGAACCGATCGTTGCGGCCCCCTCGGCGCCAGCCCCGGCCGCTGCCCCTGCCTCTGTCCCTGCGGCCGCTCCGACCAGCCCGCACACCCGTCCTCCGTTGCCGCCGCTGCAGGGCACCCCAATCTCGCTGGCAGGCGGCGACGTCCCCGCGATGCTGCTGCCACAGCAGCCGTCCGCCCGCACCGCGCGGCAGGTCACGCCAGCAGTCCCGAGCGCCGTTCTGCCCGCGACTCCGACAGCCCCCGCCCCGCCCACCAGCTCATCTGCTGCGCCGCCATCCGCCCCCCACGCAGGACCACCCGCAGCTCCGGCAGCGCCGCCAGCTCCGCCAGGCTCGTCGATCGCCGGGCACGACCCCTCGTCGAAGGCTCCGCCAGGCTTCACCGGATCCGGTATCCGCGCCGCGGCGTCGCCGACACTGATCGCGCTCGATCCCGTGGAGGACGAGACCACTCAGCCCGAGGTGGTCGCACCCCCGGTCGAGACCATCGGCGGTTCCGCGCTGCTGGCCAAGTCCACCAAACTGCTCCCACGCCGCGGTGACCGCGCCCTGTTCGGCAAGGACAAAGGCGCCACCGTCCGGCTCAGCTCGACGGTGCTCGCTGGCGCCCTGCTGCTCGTCCTGGCAGGCCCCCCACTCGGCCGACTGCTCTCGAAGCTTCCGCTCGTCGGCAGCGCCATCGATCAGCTCGACGTCTTCGCCCAGTACCCCGGCGCCTATGGCATGCCGTGGTTCCTCGCGGCGTTCGGTGCGCTCACCGCTGCTGGCGTCGTGGTGGCGCAGATGGAGACCAGCGCCCACAAACTCGGCCTGCGGGAGAACCCCGGCACCCGCCTCAACATCGCACTGGCCGCGATCATCACCCTCGCCCTCGTGGGCGTTGCGCTTTCACTCGGGAAGGCGTCGGGCTGGGTTTCCGCGGGCGCGTCGGTCACGTTCTTCGTCACCGTTTGCCTCCTGATCCCGGTGGCGAATCTGCCCGGGGCGCGCGCGATGCAGCCGCAGGCGCCGCGCGCGTGGGGCATTCTGCTGCTGCTCGCGGTCGCGGGGTTCGCGATCCAACCAAGCGTCCCGACCGCCGTAATCGCCGTGCTGGCCTTCTTGAAGGTCCGCACGAACTGGGCCGCCATTTCAAGCGGCGGAGACGCCGAGGATGGCCCGGTTGACCGCACCAACCGGCTCTCAGCCCTGATCATCGTCGGGGCGGTGCTGATCGTCGCCTCGGTCGGGATGCGCGGCACGACGATCTCCGCCGCTGACCTCGCACCCACCACGCTGGACCGTCCGACCGTGATGCCAGGTGCCGAGCGCGGCCCGGTCATCCCACCGCCGACGCCCTAGCGCAAACAGCAGCCGGGAGACCGGCGATCGTTCGCCCGGCGGCCGCTAGACGGGTCGCTGGCCTCAGCCGCCTCAGCCGGCCTCAGCCGCGGGCGTCGCGCGCGTCGCGAACCTCGCGAGCCACGTCGCGGGCGATGTCGCGGTCCTTGATCGTCTGACGCTTGTCGAAGCGATCCTTGCCGCGCGCGAGCGCGATCTCGATCTTCACATGCGACCCCTTGAAGTACATCCGGGTCGGTACGACGGTCAGGCCCTTCACGTTCGTCTGCACCGCGATCTTGTCGATCTCGCGACGATGCAGAAGAAGCTTGCGATCACGGTCCGGCGGGTGGTTGAACCGGCTCGCGGCCGCGTACGGCGGAATGTGGCCGCCGACGAGCCAGAGTTCGTTGCCGCGCAGGATCGCGTAGGCATCGCGAAGGTGGGCTCCGCCCTCGCGCAGCGCTTTGACTTCGGTGCCTACGAGCGCGATCCCGCACTCGAAGGTATCGAGCAGCTCGTAGCGGAAGGCGGCGTCGCGGTTGCGCGTGATGTCGCGGTCGCCGGGGCGGTGTCCTGCTCGTGTGGGGCTCTTTGCCATCGAATACCTCAGCCTACCCGGGGTACGCGAAGCCAGTCGCCCGAGCAGAAGTGCCGGGCGAGCCCGCGCTCGCTCCCGGTGCGTCGGCTCAGAGGTCGCCGCCGATGGCCAGCGGCAGGAGGTCGACCTTCCCGCGAGCCACATCGATGCGATCCACGGTGACCTCCGCGGGATCGCCGACGTGCAGCATCGCGCCGCCACGCTCCGCCGTGAGCATCGTCCCCTCGGCGTTGAGTTCCCACCAATCGCCGCGAAGCGACCGCAGCGGGATAAGCCCGTCGAACCCGCCGCCGAAATTGACGAAGAGGCCCGCCTGGATGATGCCGGTGACCTCGCCGCGCCACACCTTGCCGTGGCCACCGCTGAGCAACATGTCGCGCAGCAGGAACGCCTTGGCGATGCGATCGGCTTCCCGCTCGACGGCCATCGACGCGCGCTCCTGATCCGAGCAGTGTTTGCCCATCTCGGTGAGCGGATCGTCCTCGTCGCGCTCGCGGCCGGTGTCGCCCGAGCCGGCGAGTCGATCACCAGTGTCGGCACCGATCTTGGCTTTGCCCTGCTCGGCGAGTTCGAGCACCGCGCGATGGCAGACGATGTCTGGGTATCGACGAATCGGCGAGGTGAAGTGGCAGTAGTGCGACAGGCTGAGGCCAGCGTGGCCGAGGTTCACCGGCGAGTAGCTGGCGACCTTCAGCGCGCGCAGCACCAGAAGCGGGAGCGCGAGATGCCCGCGAGAGGCGCGGCGCACGGTCGCCCCGATGATCTTGGAGCACTCGACGACGAGTTCAGAGGCCTGACGCGGGGTCATGGCTTCTGGCACGGCAGGCACGGGGATCCCGAGCGACGCGAGCTGGTCGACGAGCCGCTCGGCGTTGTCGGGCTCCGGGCGCTCGTGGATCCGGAACAGGCCGGGTGCACCATTGGCCTGCAGAATCCGAGCGACCTGCTCGTTGGCGAGCACCATGAGCTGCTCGATGAGCTTGTGCGACTCGGTGTGCTGGCTCGCGCGCTGCGACGTGACCTTGCCCGACGGATCGAACTCGAACTCCGGCTCGGGGATGTCGAGTTCAAGGGCCTGCGGCCGCTCGCGCAGCAGATCGGCAGCGACCTTGCGAGCGATCGCCAGCGGGCCCGCCCACGGGTCCTGCGCCTGCTTCGTGCCTTCGAAGATCGCGTCGACCTCGTCGTAGTCCAGGCGCATGTCGGACCGGATGAGCGACCGGTACACCTCAGCCCGCACGCATCGACCGTCGACGACGACCATCTCGATCGTGACCGCGCGGCGGTCGGCACCTGGGACCAAAGAGCAGGCGTCGTCAGCGAGCTGTGGCGGCAGCATCGGCGCCACGAAGCCAGGCACGTACGTGCTGGTCGCGCGCGCTTTGCCGGCGACGTCGATGACGCCGCCCTCGGGCACGAAGCTCGTGACATCCGCGATGTGCACGCGGATGATCGCGCCGCCCTCGCCCTCCTCGGCCGAGATCGCGTCGTCGAAGTCCTTCGCGGTGGTCGGGTCGATCGTGAAGGTCGGGATGCCGGTGAGATCGCGACGCGGCGCGGAATCCGGTGCCTGGACCGCTTCGGCGGCCGCAGCCAGCGTCGCCTCGTCGTGCGTCGGTGAGTAGTCGCGCTCGCGCAGCAGGGCGCTGATCACGTCGGCGGTGATGTCCGGGTCGCCGAGCCGCTCGGCGACCCGCCAGCTCCCACCGAAGTCGTCCTCCGGGATGAGCAGGACGAGTTCGCCCTCCATCACGCCATCGGCGGAGCCGCCACGGCCCACTGCGACGCGCTCGCCCGGCGAGAAGAACGGGTCGGCGACAAGGAACTTGCCCTGCCGGTTCACGACGCAGACCTGTCCGCCGTCCTCGCGGCGCCGCGGACCGCGGCGCACCGGCGGGCCGTCGCCGCCACTCAGCCGCTCGCGGTCTTGGCGGCCACGTGGGCCGCCTCGTCCTGCGTCTCGCGGCGGACGTGCGTCGCGCGCAGGGCCGCTGCGCGGCGCGCCACGCTCGCGGCTGCGCCAGCGATCCTGATCGCCCGACGCCATGCCGGCGCCCGGTCCACGGAAGTCATCACGCGGCCCGCGCTCATCGCGCTGGCGGAAGTCGCCATGCGACGCTCGGCCCGCGGGCGGCCCCCGGAAGTCGTCGCGCGGCCCGCGATCATCGCGCGGCCCACGGAAGTCGTCGCGCGGCCCGCGATCATCGCGGGGCCCACGGAAGTCGCCGCGCGCGTCGGCGGCGCCGCGGCCGGTGCTGCCGGAGCCACGTCCTCCGTGGCGACCGGAGTTCTTGCCAGCCTGCTTGGGCGGCTTGGGCGCCGAACCGCGCCCTTTGCCCGATTTGCCCTTGGGTCCTTTGCCTCGAGCGCTCATCGCTTGACCGCGTCGATCGCGGTCTGCTCGGCCTCGTCGACCTTGGGTGTCTTGGGATCGTCGATCGCTCGCACGTCGGGCTTGATGCCCTTGCCGCGGCTCACGTCCTCACCCTTGGAGACGCCGGCGCCCCCAAGATTGCGGCCCTTGGGCGTGAAGTATTGGCCGACGGTGATGTCGAGGGCGCCGCCGGAACCCAGCGGGATGATTTCCTGGAACACCCCCTTACCGTAGGTGGCCGTGCCGTAAACCTTTGCGCGGCCTCGGTCCTGAAGCGCTCCGGCGACGATTTCGGAAGCCGACGCGCTGTTGGCATCGACGAGCACCGCGAGCGGCACCATCGGGAATTTGGGGTCGTCTCCAGCCTCGATCGTGCGCGTCCGCACGGACCGGCCTTTCGTCGTGACGATCGTGCCGCCATCCAGGAACAGACTCGAGATGCGCTCGGCCTCGCTCACGAGCCCGCCCGGATTGCCGCGCATGTCGAGCACGATGCTTGTCGCACCTTGCTTCTGCAGCCGCTCGATGCCCTGCTGGACCTCGCCATGGGCGCCGGTGCTGAAGCCGCTGAGATGCACGAGCCCGACCTTCGCCGCCGCGTCGTACCGCGCCTCAACCACCGGCACGCGCACCTCGGCGCGCCGCACGTCGCGCTCCAGGGTCTTGCCGTCGCGTTTGATGGCGAGCTTCACGCTCGTGCCTTCGGGGCCACGGATCAGCGCGCTGGCCGCCGCGGTCGCGAGGCCGGCCAGTGGCTTGGTGCCAGCGGTCACGATCACATCACCGGACACGAGCCCAGCCGACTTGGCGGGCGAACCCTCGTAGACGTTCACGATCTCCAGGCCGGCGGCAACCTTCTGCACCTCAACGCCGATGCCCTCGAACTTGGCGTCCGTGACCTCGTTGAAGCGGATCAGGTCCTTCGGCGAGAGATACGCGGAGTACTGGTCGCCGAGCGTCTCGACGGCAGCCCGCAGCGCCGCCTCCTGGATCGCGCGCTGGTCGACCTTGCGGTAGTACCGGCGCTCCAGGACGCCGAGCGCCTCTCCCACCACGGCCGTGTCGTCTTGCACGAACACGTCGCGCATGAAGCCAGGGAGGCGATCGGGGTGCCCGCCCAGCCAGACCCCACCCGTGAGGGCGGCGATCAGCAGGACGAAAGGAAGGAGGATTCGCCGCAACATCAGGCCCGGCAGCCTACTCGCCGGGCCGATGCGGGAGCGTCGATCAGACCTTCAGGAAGCGGCGCAGCGACAGGCCGGAGCCGAGCGCACTGACGCCGACCGAGGCGATCAGGAGCACGGCAGCGAGCACGCCGAAGCTGAGGGTCGACAGACCGTTGACCACGGGCACGCTCTCGAGCGGGCCGAGCAGCGCGGTCTTGGCGACGAGCAGCACGAGAATCGCGAGCACGCCACCCATGAACCCGACGATCAGGCCTTCGAGGACGAACGGCCAACGGATGAACCAGTCGGTCGCGCCGACGAGCTTCATGACCTCGACCTCACGACGCCGCGCGAACAGCGACAGGCGGATCGTGTTGCCGACGAGCAGGATGCTGGAGCCGACGAGCAGGATGGCCAGCAGGCCGGCGCCCATCTTGATGGCGTTCATCACGCCGAGGATCTTCGGGGTTGCCTTCGCCTTCTTGACCTCGTCGATCTTCGGATCGATCGGGGTGGCGGCGCCCGCGGCGTTCGTCGGCGCGAGCGCCGCGATGATCGCCGGGATGCCGTCGGCGTCCTTCGGGTACACGCGGAAGGCGTCCGGCAGCGGGTTGGAGCCAAGGATCTGGAACGCCTCAGGGTCGATCTTGCGCTGCTCTTTGAGCGCCTGCTCTTTGGAGACGTACTCGACCCGGTCGATGTTCGGTGTGCGCATGATCAGCGCCTCGATCCGGTCCGCGTCCTTGGAAGTCGCATCGGTCGTGAGGAAGACCGGGACGTACTGGCGGCCCTTCGTGGCGTCGGCCGCAGCGGAGGCCATCTGCATGACCGGGATGAAGGCGCCGAGGACCAGCATCGTCACGAGGACGGACGCCATCGCGGCAAACGAAGGCACGGCGTTGCGCGTGAGCGAACGCCAGACCTCGCGGAAAAAGAAGGAGAGGTTCATCGGTAGTCCTCCGGCCGTTCGACCGGGCCGAGCAGGTCGGCATCCTGGATCGAGCCGCTCAGGTGATCAAGACGCTCGCGTACGCGGCCGACTTCGACCTCACGCATCATCACGCCGAACTCGTCGGTGGTCTGCTCGCCCGCGGCGTACATGCCGGACGCCTCGTCGCGAATGATCGTGCCCCTGGAGACCTCGATCACGCGGCGACGCATCTGGTCGACCATGTGGTGGTCGTGCGTCGCCACGAGGACGGTCGTGCCGGCCCGCTGGATGCGGTACAGCAGCTGCATGATGCCGATGGACGTCTTCGGGTCGAGGTTGCCCGTGGGCTCGTCGGCCAGGAGCAGTGGCGGGTGGTTCACGAACGCGCGAGCGATCGAGACGCGCTGCTGCTCACCACCGGACAGCTGGTCCGGGTACTGATGCAGCTTGGTCGAGAGGCCGGTGAGGCGCAGGACGTCCGGCACCTTGGAGCGGATTTCCTTGCGGCCAGCGCCGGTGGCCGAGAGGGCGTATGCGACGTTGTCGTACACGGTGCGGTTCGGCAGGAGCTTGAAGTCCTGGAAGACGATGCCGAGGTTACGGCGGTAGTACGGCACGCGCTTGCGCGTGATCTCCGCGAGGTTGCGGCCAGCGACCGTGATCGTGCCGGAGGTCGGCTCGTCCTGCTTGCCGAGCAGGCGCATGATCGTCGACTTGCCGGAGCCGGTGGATCCGACCAGGAAGACGAACTCGCCGCGGCGGATGTTCAGCGTCGCGTCTTCGAGGCCGATCGTGCCATCGGCGTAGTGCTTGGTCACGTTGCGCAGCTCGATCACGTTGCGCGGGTCGTGCGGCAGGGCGGCGGAGCGCGCAGGCGGTCCGACCGGTTGCATCTGCCGACGCCGGCGTGCCGGCAAGCGGCGTGAGTTCGAGCTCTCGATCGAGGAAGCCATCCCAAGCAAGGTACCCCTATACGGGCCTTTCCCCTGCCAGTTGCAGCCCAAGTTGCACGCGCGAGCGCGCCTACTCGATGCCGCGGACACCCGGTCTGGGCGCACACGCGCGTCCAGGGCGGCAGGCCGCGTCCCCCCTTCGCGCTAGCGTGCAGGCCGTGTCGATCGCCATCTCCTCCACCGCCGCACCCAAGGGCCTGCCCATCCACAAGGTCGCGCTGCCTGGCACGCGTGCGCTCACCATCATGGTTGCCTTCGATGCCGGCTCGCGCGCCGAAGCGCCCGAGGAGAACGGCATTGCGCACTTCCTCGAGCACCTCGTGTTCAAGGGCGGCGAGAAGTACCCGCATTACCGCGATGTCAACGGCACGGCCGAGCGCATGGGCGGCATGCTCAACGCCTTCACCAGCCAGGACATGGTCGCGTTCCACATCACGGTGCGGGCCGAGCGCGCACCCGAGGCGCTCGATCTCCTGACCGACTTCGTCGGCCGCCCGCATATCGACGAGGGCGAGCTCGACAAGGAGCGCGGCGTCGTGATCCAGGAGATCCAGCGTGCCGATGATCAGCCGTCGTCGGTCGCGAGCGACCTCATCGAGAAGGCCGCCTGGGGCGACCATCCGCTCGGCCGCACGATCCTCGGCCCCGAGGAGCACCTGCGCACGTTCACGCGGGCTCAGATCGTCGCCTTCCGCGACCGCCAGTGGTCGCCGACCCGCGGCGGCGCCTACCTGGTCGGCAACCTCGACCATCTTCCGGACGACGCCGCCCTCGGCGAGCTGTTCGACCGCTTCCCGGATCCGGCCAAGCCCGCTCCCAACCTCGGCATGCCGAAGCTGAACGTGCAGACGCTCGTCGGCGAGCGCGACACCAACCAGTCGCATCTGCGCCTCACCTACCAGCCGCAGATCGATGCCACGAACGCCCGCGAGCGAGCGGCGCTGCGCCTCTACGGGTCGATTCTCGGTGGCTCGATGAGTTCGCGACTGTTCGACGAGCTCCGCGAGCAGCGCGGCCTTTGTTACTCAGTCTGGGGCTACGAGCACGTGCATGCCGACGGCGCCGAGCTGAGCATGGGCGCGGGCCTGGATTCCGGCAAGACCGTCGAGGCGTACCGCCGGATGCGCGAGATCGTCAACGAGCTGCGCGCGGATGGACCCACGCCCGACGAACTCGAACTTGCGCGCTCCTACGCCTCCGGCCGGCACATCCTCGCGACCGAGTCGTCCGGCGCGGTGGCCCGTCTGGCCGCGAGCCAGACGATCACGTTCGGCGAGGACATCGACCCCGACCGCATCATCGAGACGCTCGACTCGATCACGCTCGACGAAGTCCGCGCGGTCGCCCAGTCGATTCCGGACGAAGCAGCCGTCGCCTGCGTCGGCCCGCACACGGTCGACGAATTCGCCTGGGACGCCTCCTAGATCGACCGGATGGCGGGCCGGAGCGATGATCGGCCCGCTCATCGACGACCTCTGGCAGACCGGCGCCGACTGGCCGAGGTCGGCTATCTAACCAAACGCCTGGCCCGAATCCTGCGGCTGCGCCGCGGGCACAATGCGCACAAGAGCGGCCCAATCCAACCCGGGCGAACGTCGAGATTTGCCCCCTATAGGGGGCATATTTCGACGTTCGAGCTTGGCTGCGGCAGCCAGCGCGTCCGATTTCCACAAGACCGCGGGCGCGCGGACCGCGATGATCGTGGCCACCCCGAACCAAGGAGGCCATCGTGGCCGCCACTGCGCTCAAACTCAGCTGGATCATCATCTACGTCCCAGACATCGCTCGCGCCCTCTCGGTGTACGAGACGGCATTCGGCCTCCAGCGCAAGTTCCTCACCCCCGACGAGACGTACGGCGAACTCGACACCGGCGGCACCACGCTGGCGTTCGCCCACGACGACCTCGGCGCCGGCAACTTTCCCGGTGGCCCACAGCGCCCATCGCTCGACGAAAAGCCTGCCAACGTGGAGCTGGCCTTCACCACCGACGATGTCGAAGGCGCCGTCGACCAGGCCGTAGCGGCCGGCTGTGTGCTCCTGGCTCCCGCCACGGTGAAGCCGCACGGCCAAACCGTCGCCTGGATCCGCGATCCGTGGGGCACCCTCATCGAGCTCGCCACCCCGATCGGCTGACGCCTCCGGCGCTACTCGCCGACGAGCGGGATGCCGGCGTCGCGGCCGATCGAAACCATGCGCTCAATAGGAATGCGGGCCTTCTCGGCGAGTTCGGCGGGCACTTTCACGTCGCCGGTCATGTCGCGGAGGGTGTCGCGAAGCTTCGGCAGGGTGATCATCTTCATGTAGCCGCAGGCCGCAGCCTCGTTGGCCGCGATGAACTCGGTGCCGGGCGACGCCTGGCGCAAGCCGTGCAGCATGCCAACCTCGGTCGCCACGATCGCGGTGCGGTGCTCGCCCGAGCTGGCCTGGTCGGCGGCGTAGTCGAGCATTCCGCCCGTCGACAACATGTGCACGCCCTCGGTGGCCACATCGCCACTGGCGACGTACTCCATCACTGAGGTCGAGCAGCCGCACTCGGGGTGGATAAGGAAGTCGGCATCGGGATGCTCGCTGCGCACCCGCTCGATGTCGCTCGGGCGGATGCCGGCGTGCACGTGGCACTCGCCGTCCCACACGTGCAGGTTCTTGTGGCCGGTCATCTTCGCCACGTACGACCCGAGGAACATGTCGGGGCCGAACAGGATCTCCACGTCCGGACCGTGCTCGGCCACGATGTGCTCGATCACGGCCACCGCGTTACCGCTGGTACAGCAGTAGTCGGTGAGCGCCTTGACCTCAGCCGTGGTGTTGACGTACATCACGGTGATCGCGCCGGGGTGTTTGGCCTGCCACTCGGCGAGCTGCGGTGCGGTGATCGAGTCGGCGAGCGAACACCCAGCGTTGACGTCCGGGATGAGGACCGTCTTCTCCGGGCTGAGCACCGAGGCGGTTTCGGCCATGAAGTGGACGCCGCAGAACACGATCACCGGTTCGGTCACCCTCGCCGCCTCCTGAGACAGGAAGAGCGAGTCGCCGATGATGTCGGCGACGCCCTGGACCTCAGGGAGCTGGTAGTTGTGCGCGAGAATGACCGCGCCTCGCTCGGCAGCGAGCGCGCGGACCTCGGCGGAGAGCTCGGTGATCTGCTCGGGGGTGAGCGGTTCCGGAGCTGCGATTGGAGCCATCGGCAGGTCGATCACGGGTCGTCCTCGGCGGGTGCGGGGTGGCGTCGGTAGAAGGGTTCCGACACTCACGAGCATAGGGGCCTACCGCCGAACACGCGTGCGCCGCGACGCTCAGGCGCTCGGCGGCGCTGCCGCGCTCAGGCGTCGCTCAGGCGTCGATCGACCGCGCCCTTCAGCGCAGGTGGGCCTTCAGTCGAGTTCGATGAGCATCGACAGGTCGAGCGCAGGCGCGGAGTGCGTGAGCGACCCGAGCGAAAGCAGGTCCACGCCGGTCTCGGCGACCACGCGCAGCGCACCGATCACGAGGCCGCCACTGGCCTCGGTCACCGCGCGACCCTGACACCGCTCGACCGCTTCACGCAGGGTCGGAAGGTCCATGTTGTCGAGCAACACGCGCGGGGCTCCGGCGGCAAGCGCCTCGTCGAGCTCGGCGAGGTCTCGAACCTCGCATTCAAGGGGCAGATCCGGCGACGTGGCACGCGCCGCCTCGATGGCTTTCGTGATGCCACCCGCCACCGCGGCGTGGTTCTCCTTGATCAGGACCATGTCGAACAGGCCGATGCGGTGGTTCGCTCCGCCGCCATCAACGACGGCACGCTTCTGCAGGTGCCGCAGGCCCGGAGTCGTCTTGCGGGTGTCGAGGATCTTCGCGCCAGTGCCTTCGACCTCGGCCACGCACTTGGCCGTAAGCGTAGCGACGCCACTGAGCTGCTGGAGGAAGTTCAGCGCGGTGCGCTCTCCGGCCAGCAGCGCCCGGGCATCGCCCCGCGCCTCCAAGACCGGCCCCCCTTCACGCCAGAGGCCCGTTCCGGCGAGCAACTCGATGCGCACGTCCGGGTCGCAGGCGCGCAACGCCGCCACGGCGCAGTCGAGCCCGGACAGCACGCCTGGGGCCTTCTGGATCACGCGCGCCGTTGCCGTGCTGCCTTCGGGCACGGTGGCCAGGGCCGTCACGTCCCCAGCGCCGATGTCCTCCGCCAGCGCGGCGGCAACGGCGCGCTCGCGCTCCGCCGCCAACAGGCCCTCGAGTTCGGTGTGACGGTCGCTGGATTCGCGCACAGCGCGAGCGTATGGGATGAGCCGTGGCGCGCGTCGGTTGAAGCCGCGAGCAAGCCGCATGGCCCGCCGCCATCAGCCGAAAGCGCACGCTCCGCCGCCGCTCCGTCACCGGTCAGTCGCGGTCTCTTCGGCGCCTCCATCGACCCTCCCCTGCCCCGCTCCTCCTCGGACGTCCGGCCAGACCTGGTCAGCTGGGCGCCATCTCCCTCGTCCGAGGCCCCAAACTCCAAGTCATCCCGGAGACGAAGGAACGCCCAATGCGTTGGCGAACCCTTCAGATCACGGGTGATATGCCGATCTCATCTACGGCGCTCCCCTGTGTCTGTCGTTTCCCCCATCCGTCTTTCCCTCTCCGCCATCCTGGCCATGCTGGTCGGCGCGCTGGCGGGCCCAGCCACGGCGCTGGCGGTCGTTGGCGGGAACTACACGTCGTACGTGACGAAAGCCGCCGATGGCGATTACCCATGGGCGGTTTCGGTCACGATCCGTGGCGCTGGCCTGTCCGACGCGATTTGCGGCGGCACGCTCATCGCCCGCAACCGGGTCCTGACGGCCGCCCATTGCATCGATCCGGGCGGCGAGGGCCAAGCCACCGCCGACGCGATCGACGTGCTCGTCGGGCAGACCTCACGCGCCGCGATCGGGTGCACCACGAACTGCGGAACCAGTGACTTTGCGCGGCGGCTCGGCGTCCGGATGCGGGTGAGCGACATCAGCCTGCACACGAACACCGACATCCTGCAGGAGGGCGGAAGCACCGACCACTTCTACTACGACGTTGCCGTCTTGACGCTCTCCGGCGGCCAGGACTTTTCGCTCCCCGCCGGCCAGACCCCGCCTCCGACCGACAACCTGCAGCTTGGCGTCCCCGAGCGGTATCTCCCCGCGATCGTCGCGCCGGTCGCCGCAAGCGGCGAGAACGAGACCGACCTGACCGGCACCACCGGATACAGCTTCCCGGCGACCTCCCCCACGCCCGACGGCTGGGGCCCGGAGACCGACACCGCGGACGGCGTCGACACCTTCGTGTTCGGCTGGGGAGCCACGCAGGCCGGAGGCTCCGTGGTGAACGTCATGCGGCGCGGCGGCGGCGACAAGATGGAGCGCCTGACCGACGAGACTTGCGCCGAGCGCTACCCCGGCGACTTCCGAGCGGGCGACATGCTCTGTGTCGGCCGGCAGAACTACCGGGTGCCGACGCCGGTCGACCCGTCGATCGACTTCAGCCCCGACGCCTGCCAGGGCGACTCCGGCGGGCCGCTCCTCAAGCGCGCACCTATCCAGGACTTCGCGATCCTTTCCAACGCAGAGGCCTACGCATGGTCGGTGGCGACCCGCGATGCGATGTCGGCACCGGAACTCGCCGCGGCGAAGGCGCAGGATCGGGCGTCGATTCCCTCGACCTGGATCACCGCGTGGCGCACCTCGATTCGCAACGCCGTGACCCCGGCGGAAGAGGCAACCTGGGAGCAGGAGATTCGTGACCAGATCGCGCTTGAGTCTCCCCAACCGCCGGACCTGGAAGCCGAGGTGGCGGCCCGCCTTGCGACGCGCATCAACGACGAGGTGGAGCGTCGCCTCGACGACTTCATCACGTCATTTGTCGACGCCGACCTGGTCGGTTCAGCCGACGAGGGCATCGAACAGCGCGGGTTCCTCTACCGCGAGCGGCTCAAGACCGAGAACTCCTTGCAGAACGACAGCTACGACCTCGAGGGGCGCCACTGGCGTCTGCTGGGCGTCGTCTCGTGGGGCACGGGCTGCGGCGAGCCGGACCACCCCGGCGTCTACGCACGCGTCGGGGCGCCTGCGATCCGCCAGTACGTCACGAACCCGAGCCCTGCCCCGATGCCGCACCTCGCGCCCGGGCAGCTCGGCCCGACCGCCGTCGGCAGTTACAGCCCGGGCGGGACGATCACCTGCGAGCCGGGCGGCGTGGTGGGCGCGGACTCCTACACCTACGCGATGTGGCGAGACGTGAACGGCGACGGCAGCCGGAGCGCCATCGATCGCACCCTCAGCCTGAAGGGTTCCGTGTACACCGTCTCCACTGAGGAGGTCTCGCGATTGACCTCCAAGGACATCGAAACCGGCGTCAAGATCGGCTGCATCGTCCGGGCACGAGGCGCCGGCGGCTACGCGACGCTCTCCGGGCCGGTCCGGCCGATCGCCGTCGACCTGAAGCTGCCGAACTACGACCTCACCCCGCCGACGCCCACGCCGGTGCCACCCGCTACACCGGTCGACCGCACCGCGCCGCTGCTCTCCAAGCGCGCTGCGGTCTGCTCCTCGAAGAGCTGCCGCGTGGCCATCCTCGCCATCGACTCCGGCGAGGCCGCCTCCGGCGTGCAGCGCACGACGGCGGTCCTCACCATCGCGCGGAAGTCCACGTGCCGCGCCAAGAGCGGCAAGTACAAGGGCAAGCTGCGCCCCTGCATCAAGACGATCAAGCAGACCTTGAAGGCGACGCGCCGCGGCAACGAGTGGGTCGTTCAGGTGAAGAAGCTGCGCAAGACCGACCGCGCGAAGCTGCGGTTCACCGCCGCGGACGCCGCGGGGAACCGCGCCGCGCTCGTGGTAACGCTGAAGCTGCGCACCTCGCGCTGATCCCGCAGACCTGCCCGACGCCCGGGCGGCCGCCTGGGCTGCGGCCCGGCGACGCCGCGGTTACGACTCTTCGCGAAGCGGAGCCGCGCCGGTGACTTGGCGCTCCAGCTCCGCGCGGACGAACGCATCAAGGTCGCCGTCGAGGATGCGCTGCGCGTCGCCCGCCTCCACGCCGGTCCGGTGGTCCTTGACCATCGTGTACGGGTGCAGCACGTAGGAGCGGATCTGGGAGCCGAAGTTGACGTCCTGGACGCCGCCCTTCTCCTTGTCGAGCGTCGCTTTGCGCTCGCGCTCTTCCTTCTCGATCAGCTTCGCGCGCAGCATGCCCATCGCGGTGAGGCGATTCTGGGTCTGGGAGCGTTCGTTCTGGCACTGCACGACGATGCCGGACGGGCGGTGCGTGATGCGCACCGCAGAGTCGGTCTTGTTGACGTGCTGGCCGCCCGCACCGGAGGCGCGGTAGGTGTCGACCTGCAGGTCGTCGGTGTCGATCTCGACATCGCCGATGTCATCAAGGATCGGGGCCACCTCGACGCCCGCGAAGGCGGTCTGGCGACGCCCCTGCGAGTCGTACTTGGAGATACGCACCAGGCGATGCACGCCCTTCTCGGCGGAGTAGAGCCCGTAGGCGTTCTCGCCCTCGGCCCGGAAGGTGGCCGAGCGGATGCCGGCCTCCTCCCCTTCGCTCACTTCGAGCAGTTCGACCTTGAAGCCGCGGCTTTCGCCCCAGCGCATCATCATCCGCAGCACCATCTCCGCCCAGTCCTGGGCGTCGGTGCCGCCGGTGCCGGCGTTGATCGTGACCAGCGCGTCGCCGGCGTCGTATTCGCCGGAGAAAAGCCGTTCCTCTTCGAGGTCACCAAGGCGCGACTCGAGGCTGGCGAGCTGTTCGGTGAGTTCGTCCGCGAGGTCGTCGTCTTCCTCCACGAGCTCCAGCAGGCTGTCGAGATCGCCGATGTCGCTGAGGACTGACCGGTACGTCTCCAGGCGCTTGTTGACCGCCGAGTGCCGGGAGGAGACCTTCGTGGCCTCCTCCTGGTCGTCCCAGAAACCGGACTCGCCCATCTTGCCCTCGAGCTCGGCCACCTCGGCCGCGAGTGCTTCAGGATCGAGGTAGGCGCCGAGGGCGTCGAACTGCTTGCGGACCGCGCTGATGCGCTGGTCCGTGTCGAACGGAACGGGTGACACTAGATGGGGCGCTTGGCCTGTTTCTTCTGCTCCTTGGCGAGCTGGCGACGCTGCTCACGGTTGAGCGACGCGCTCTCCTCCGGCGGACCCGGCGCCGAAGCGGCAGCCGCCGCGGCGATCGGATCGATGCCGGCCGCTGCTGCAGCGAGGGCGCTCAGGCCTTCGCTGCCGCCCGACTCGTAGGTCACCTGGGCCGGCCGAGACGGTGCCGAGATGATGCTCGGCGGCGCCTGCGGCAGCTGCTCCTCGACTTCGATCTGCACGTTGAACACGAGCTGAGCGAACTGGGTCCAGATGGACGTGACCAACTCCTGGAACAAGGCAAACGCCTCGTTCTTGTAAGCGATGATCGGCTCGATCTGCGCAAAGCCGCGGAGGTGGATGCCCTCGCGGAGGTAGTCCATGTCGTGGAGGTGCTCGCGCCACGCATCGTCGATGATTTGCAGGAGCAGGAACCGCTCGAACTCGCGCATGAGCTCGCTGCCAAGTTCCTCTTCGCGCTCCTCGTACATCTCGAGGATGTCCTCGGTCAGGCGGGCGGCGAGTTCCTCGCGACCTGGGCTGCCGTCGAAGTCCTCGGGCTCCAGCGCGACGGGGTAGAACTCGAGCAGGCGAGTCCACAGGCCGTCGATGTCCCACTCGTCGAAGAAGTCACCGGGGGTGTACTCCTCCACGATCTTGGTGATCACGCCGCCGAGTTCGTCGCGAGCGCGATCGGACACGTTCTCGCCCGCGAGGATCGAGTTGCGCAGCTTGTAGACCACGCGGCGCTGCTCGTTCATCACGTCGTCGTATTCCAGGACGCGCTTGCGGATGAGGAAGTTCTGCTCCTCGACCTTCCGCTGGGCCTTCTCGATCTGCTTGCTCAGCATGCCGGCCTGGATCGGCACTTCGTTGCCGCCCTCGTCGACCTCGCCGAAGCGATCGAGGATGTTGTAGATCCGGTCGCCGGCGAACAGGCGCACGAGCTCGTCCTCACCGGACAGGAAGAACTGGGACGAACCCGGGTCGCCCTGGCGGCCGGCGCGGCCACGGAGCTGGTTGTCGATGCGGCGCGACTCGTGACGTTCGGTGCCGATGATCGCGAGACCACCGTTCTGCATGACCGTCTCGCGGTCCTTCTCGACCTTTTTCTCGTAGGTCGGGAGAAGTTCCTTGAACGCCGCGGCGTAGTCATCGGTGCCCGGCTGCAGACCACGCTTCTCGACGAGTTCGAGCTGCGTCTGGTGCTCGGCGCTGCCGCCGAGCTTGATGTCGACGCCTCGACCGGCCATGTTCGTCGCGATCGTGACGGCGCCGATCTGCCCGGCCTCGGCGACGGTCTCGCCTTCGCGCTCGGCGAACTCGGGCTTGGCGTTCAGGACGGTGTGCTTGACGCCGCGCTTAGCCAGCTTGTTCCCGAGCAGCTCCGACACTTCGACGGAGATCGTGCCGACGAGGACGGGTTGCCCGTTCTCGTGCGCACGGATGACCTCTTCGACGACGGCGTTCCACTTGCCGTCTTGCGTCTTGAAGATCTGATCGTTGCCGTCGTCGCGGATCATCGGCCGGTTCGTCGGGATCTCCACGACGGGCAGCTTGTAGATCTTCATGAACTCGGTGGCCTCGGTCATGGCCGTACCGGTCATGCCCGCGAGCTTGTCGTAGAGGCGGAAGTAGTTCTGGTACGTGATCGTGGCGAGCGTCTGGTTCTCTTCCTGGATCCGGACGCCTTCCTTCGCCTCGACGGCCTGGTGGAGCCCTTCCGACCAACGACGGCCGTTGAGGATCCGGCCGGTGAACTCGTCGATGATCGCGACCTCGCCGTCGACGACCGCATAGTCCACATCGCGCTTGTAGAGCGACTCGGCCTTGAGGGCCTGGTGGAGATGGTTGACGAGGTGGCCGTTCGCCGCGCTGTAGAGGTTCTCGATCTTGAGGAACTTCTCCGCCTTGGCGACGCCCTTCTCAGAGACCGAGATCGTCTTGTGCTTCTCCTCGAACTCGAAGTCGAATTCAGCGACGAACTCCTTTTTCTGGCGCGGGTCCATCCCTTCCGGGACCTTCCCGGCCTTCATCGTGCGCGCGAGTTTGGCGAACGTGACGTAGAGCTCGGCGGCCTGCTCCGGCGCCCCGGAGATGATGAGCGGCGTGCGAGCCTCGTCGATGAGGATGTTGTCGACCTCGTCGACCATCGCGAAGAAGTGCTCGCGCTGGACCTTCTCCGGCATGGAGGCGGCCATGTTGTCGCGCAAGTAGTCGAACCCGAATTCGGAGTTCGTGCCGTACGTGATGTCGGAGTTGTAGGCCGCGTGCTTGGTGGACGGGTCCTGCTGGTTCTGCAGGATGCCGACGGTCAGCCCGAGGAACGAGTAGAGCGGCATCATCCACTCGGCATCGCGCTTGGCGAGGTAGTCGTTGACCGTGACGACGTGGACGCCGCGACCGGCGATCGCGTTCAGGACGACCGGCAGCGTGCCCGTGAGCGTCTTGCCCTCGCCGGTACGCATCTCGGCGATCGAGCCGGCGTGGAGGGCCATTCCGCCGATCAGCTGCACATCGAAGTGGCGCATGCCGAGCACGCGGCGACCGGCCTCGCGCGTGATCGCAAACACCTCGACGAGGAGGTCGTCGAGATCGGCCCCTTCCTGGGCCTGCTCGCGTAGCGCGTCGAAGCGCGTACGAAGCTCTTCGTCGGTCTCGAGTTCGAGCTCATCAGAGAAGGCGCCGATCAATTCGACCTGCTTCTCGAATCGCTTGAACTGCTTGGTCTCGCCGATCCGGAGGGCGCGTTCTAGGATTCCCATGAGAGTCGTCACACTACCAGGGGAGCGCGGTGCTCAGACCCCGGTGGGTGGCGCGGAGCCGCCCGCCGCGCTGAGGCGGCGGCGGGCAGTCCGCTGAGGGCCGCTCGGGCCCGTGAGAAGTGTCAGAGACCCGGTGCCGGGGCGCTGCGCATGGCGCGGGAGGCGACTTTCGCCTCTCGGATGTGGCGACGCTTCTCTTGCGTCGCCTTCACCTGACGGGCGAGTTCCTCGGAACAGAGCACGATGGCGTGCCGCATGCTGTGCGAGGAGTCGTGTGCGCACACCGTGCGCCCGTGCATTCGCAGCCTCGCCTCAACGACCATGCAGTCCGCGATCTTGGGGTTGCGCTCTTCGCGCACCTCGACCTCGAGTCTGGCGTCGTCCGGCAGCTGGGCGGCGACGGTCCTGAATCGTCGCTCGACGAGCGCTTTCAGTTCGTCCGTCACCGGAGTGTTGCGTCCCTTGACATCGATCCTCACCAAAGACCCCCTTGAAGGTTGGTTTAGCCGTGCGCCTGGTAGAGGAGATCATGCTCCGATGTCCGGCGGTATGCGCCACTCCTGGACGTTCGTATGAGTATGAGCGTCGCATGCTCCGCACAGTCCCTGGAAAGCCCCGTGTTTTGGGCTGGACGCTCGCCGCCTCACCGGTCGGTCACAACGACGCGATCGCCGCCACTAGGACGCCGTCACTCGATCTCCCGCCGCCACGGCCAATTCCGGGCCGAGGTCAATCGATCTCCGATGGCGCTGCTGCCACCGTGACGGCGAAGACCGACTGCGCTCCACCGGCCACGAGCAGCGCCGCGACCTGGTCGAGCGTCGCGCCGGTCGTGCGGACATCATCGACAATGACGACGCACCGCCCGGGCCGGCCGACGACCCGCAACCCAAGTCGATGCGCGTTCGCCCTTCGCTCGTCGGGCGAACGCCTGGCCTGACGGCGGCCGATCGGCGAGCGGTCGAGCATCCGCCGCACCGCGAGCCCCTCGCGCTCACCGAGTGCGGACGCCAGAGCTCGACCTCCGTCGGGTGCGCGGATCGTGCGGAGTGGGTGCCCGGGGACCCAAGTGACTTCGGCGGCCTCGGGGACCAGCCCGGTGGGACATCGCTCAAGGAGCAAGGCGACGGCTGCGGCTGGGGCCCCGGCCTTCGCCGCGAGGACGGCGCGGCGGACCGGGCCGCGGTATGCCGCGGCCGCCCAGCCGGCGCACCCATCCGAGCCGGCGGCCCAGCCGCCGGCGGGCGGTCCCCACCGCATTCGGCAGTGCTCGCACCAGGCGCCTGCACCTTTGGAGATGGGGATCGCGTCGCCGCACCCGCCGCAGCGCGAGGGAGCCACGAACTGCGTCAGGCGGTGGAGCATGACGCCAGTCTTCTGGGGCGCCGGTCACGAAGGTGCGGAGCACTGCGACAATTTCGCGCAGATGCTGTCTGCGATCGCAACGGGGCAGGCCGGCGGGTTCTCCCTCAACCCCGGTCCGCTCTTCATCCTGCTTCCGATCACGGTTGCGTACGTCGTCCGGTGGCGCGCGGTGAACGCGCATCCGTTCCGGCTCGTGCTGTTTGCGCTCGGCATGACGTGTGCATTCGCGGCCCTGTTCACCCCGATCGACTCGCTCGGCGACGACTTGCTCGCGATGCACATGATCCAGCACCTCTTGCTGCTCGATGTCGCCCCGGTGCTCTGCCTCCTCGGCCTCACGAAGGCGATCTTCCGTCCGGCGACGAAGCGCGTTATCCAGCTTGAGAAGAGTCGCTTCCGGTGGATCCTGTCGCCCAAGTTCGGGCTGATCGCGTACATCGGCGGCATGTGGTTCTGGCATTGGCCGGTGATGTACGACGCGGCCGTAACCTCCCCGGTGGTGCACGTGCTCGAGCACATCACCTTCACCTTCATCGGCGGTCTCTACTGGTGGCACCTGATCTCGCCGGTGCGCGACTCCAGGCAGCTCTCCGGCATGGGTGCCGTGCTCTACATGGCCACGACCAAGGTCGGCGTCGGCATCCTCGGCATCGGGCTGACGTTTGCCCCCGAGTCGATCTACGCCGTCTACCAGTTCGCTGGGTCCAACATCTGGGGCATGACCGCCCAGGAGGATCAGGCTCTAGCCGGCGTGATCATGGCGACGGAGCAGTCGATCGTGATGGGCATCGCCCTCGTGTGGCTGGTGACGCAGATGATCGAGCGCAGTGAGCGCGAGCAGCAGCGCATCGAGAAGTACGGCGACAGCAAGGGCGCCCAGAAGACTCCCGACGCCACGCCCAGCGGCGCCCCGCCGCCCCGCGAGCTCTACTGAGCTGAGAGCCGCCTCAGGTCCTGATCGCGCGAGAGCGAGAGATCGCGCCGCAGATTTCGTTCGGGCTGAGCCGGTCTAGGACGGACGTCCGGGCCGGCTCTGCCCGGACGGAAGATGCAAGCGAGATCCGCTCTCGCGCGATCAGGCGTGACGGGGCTTCATTGCGGCGATGATGCCCGTTTGGCCGAGGGAGGCGCCGATAAGGATGGCTTCGGCGGGGACCGTGGTGCCGGGGTACACGACGGAGTCGCGGAGTTTGGCGCCGTCGCCGATGGTGACGCCGTCGCCGATGACGATGGGGCCGGTGAGGCGGGCGCCGTGGCCGATGGTCACGTTTTCGCCGATCCAGACGGGGGCGGTGAGCTCGACGTCGGTGCCGATGGTGGTGCCGGCGCCGGTGTGGACGGTGTCCGGGCCGGTGCCTTGGACCGTCGGCAGCGAGAGGGCGCCGGTGAGGATGTCGAAGGTGCCAGCTTTGAGTTCGGCGAGCGAGCCGACGTCGTTCCAGTAGCCGCTGTCGACGCGGTGGATGTGGAACGGCACGTCGCCCGCAAGCAGGGCCGGGAAGACGTCGTGCGCCCAGTCGACGGGGTCGGCTTCGGGGAAGTAGTCGAAGATCTGCGGCGAGAAGAGGTACATGCCGCAGTTGCCGAGGTCGGACTTGGCGTCGGCCGGGGCGGGCTTTTCTTGGAAGCCGAGGATGCGGTCTTGGTCGTCGTGGATCACGACGCCGTATTCGCTGGTGTCGGGCACCTGCTTGACGCAGAGGGTGGCGATGCCGCCGAGGCGGTCATGCGTCGCGCGGAAGGCGGCGACGTCAAGGTCAGTGAGGGCGTCGCCGGAGATCACGAGGAACGGTTCGTCACCGAAGAAGTCGCGGCAGTTGCGCACGCCGCCGGCGGTGCCGAGGAGCTCGGGCTCGTAGCGGTAGGTGATCTCGTCGCCGAAGTACTCGCGGATGATGTCCGGGAAGTAGTGGAGGTTGGCGATGATCTCCGTGATCCCCTGCGCTTTGAGGAGATCGACGATGTGCGCCATGACCGGGCGGTCGACGACCGGGACCATGGGCTTCGGGAGCTCGTACGTGATGGGCCGCAGACGTGTACCGAGGCCGGCGGCGAGGACCATGGCTTTCACGCGGGGAAAGCTATCGGTCCCGGCGCCTCAGCGCTTCTCTCGTGGTGTCCGACGGTTCACGAGGCGTCGGCTGTCGGGGTCCAACTCGTGAGATATCGGCGCTGATGGTCGCTGAGTTCGTCGATTCGTACGCCCTGAGCTTCAAGCGCGAGGCGGGCGAGGTCGGCGTCAATGGCGGCGGGGACCGGGTGGACCTCGCAGCCGAGGCCGGCGCCGTGCTCGGCGAGCCAGGCTGCTGCGACGGCCTGCCCGGCGAAAAGCAGATCCATGACGCCGGCCGGGTGACCGTCGGCGGCGGCGAGGTTGATCACGCGACCGCCGGCGAGCAGCACGACGCTGCGGTCGCCGAGGTCGAACTCCTCCACGAGCGGCCGGACCGTCCGTCGGGCGCTGGCTGCGGCCGCGAGCGCGGCCACTTCGATCTCGACATCGAAGTGGCCCGCGTTGGCGAGCACGGCGCCGTCTCGGAGCACCGCGAAGTGTTCGGGGCCAAGGACGTCGATCGCGCCGGTGGCGGTGATGATGACGTCGGCTTTGGCGGCCGCTTCGAGGCCGGGAACGACGTCATGTCCGTCCATTCGAGCTTCCAGGGCGCGGATCGGGTCGACCTCGCACACCGTGGTCGTGGCACCCAGGCCGTGGGCGCGAAGGGCGATGCCGCGGCCGCAGGCGCCGTACCCGAAGACGGCCACGCGGCTGCCGGCCAGGAGGATGTTCGTCGTGCGAAGGAGCCCGTCGAGCACCGATTGCCCGGTGCCGAGCCGGTTGTCGAAGAGGTGGCGGATCGGGGTGTCGTTGACCGCGAGGACGGGGTATTGAAGGGCGCCGCGCTCAGCGAGGCTGCGGAGCCGCAGGACTCCGGTGGTGGTGCCTTCCATCCCGCCTATGACGCCTGAGGCGTCGCCGCTCGCGTGCAGGACGCGGGCGAGGTCGGCGCCGTCGTCGATCACGATCCGAGGGCGACGCTCGGCGACGGCGAGGAGGGCCTGATCGTGACTGGCTGGCGTGCCACCCGCCATATGCACGGTGACCGCTGACTCGGCCTGGAGCGCGGCCGCGACCTCGGCGTGGACCGACAGCGGGTTTGAGGGAACGAGGTCGACGCTGGCGCCACCTCGCGCCAGCGCACGCACGAGCGCTCCGGTCTCGGCCGTGACGTGCAGGCAGACCCCAACGCGCTCGCCTTGGAGCCGCAGGCCGCTCTCGAGCCGGTCCCCGACCTTGCGCAGGACCGGCATCTGGCGCTCAGCCCAGGCGATCGCCTCGCGGCCGGCACCCGGCCCCGGTCGCGTGCCGGCGCGGGCCACGCCTAGCCGCCGGCGGCGGCGGTCTGGTCCGCCGCGCCTTGAGGCAGGTCGGTGCGCTGCACCGGGTACCCCGTGAGCACGCCGGCCGTGGTCACGAACGCCTCGATCGGGTAGTCCGGATCGTTCAGGCGCTGGATCCCGACACCGACGGCGAGCGCAGATACTGCTGCGGCGAGCAGCTCAACATCGAGCAGGAAGTTCTCTGGGTGATCGATGCCGCGGAGCATCATCGCGACCGACGCCCGGACGTTGCGGCTCTTGTGCCGCATCGTGTCGCCCAGGTCGGGGTCGTCCATGGCCGCGAAACTGAGTTCGGCGCGCAGGCGGATCGCGTCGGTGTCGGCCAGCAGCGTCTCGCCCCACTTGGTGAGCAGGCGCGCCCGTTCGGCGGGGTCGGCGGCACCCTGGAACGCCTTGGCGAGGATCTCGACGTTTTCGCGCTCGATCTCCTCGACCACGGCAAGCGCCAGCTCCGCCTTGCTCGAGAAGTTCGAGTAGACCGCCCCCTTCGTGAACCCGGCCGCCTCGACGACGGACGAGAGCGTCGTGCGGTGGTAGCCGCGATCAAGGAACAGCTGTCGGGCCGCCCCGATCACCTGCAGGCGCGTCTCGGCCTGGCGCTCGCGTCGCGTCTTGCGGACCTCTGAGGGGGGACTTCCAGTCACGGGTGGACAGATTACCTACGTCTGGCGGCGAATCCACCTCCGATACCGGTGGTATTTTTCTGGATGCCTCGCGCAGTCCGCTCAGATGT
Organism: Solirubrobacteraceae bacterium; assembly: GCA_032119595.1. Taxonomy (GTDB): domain Bacteria; phylum Actinomycetota; class Thermoleophilia; order Solirubrobacterales; family Solirubrobacteraceae; genus JAGIBJ01. The sequence goes on from JAUMBQ010000008.1 coordinate 181,632, forward strand.
CCGTGTTCTTCGTCACCTTGGGGCTTGTTCAAGCCATCGGATGCGTCATGTTGGTGGCGGGTGCAATCGTCGTGGCGCGGAATCGCACCCGTCAAAACGTCCAGTTGACCCGCTCAAACGTCCACCTTCCCCCGGTCAAGCTGCCACACTCATAGGGAATTGTTCCTGGGTTCCATTCCGGTTCCCGCACCATCTTGCTCGCACCTTCGCGGCCGGCCTCAGGCCGATCACCCGCGTCGCCTGCGAGCGCCAAGCTGACAGGCCGCACGCCTGTCGGGACCAGCGCGCGTCGGGACAGCGCGCGCCGGTTGTCGGCCCGGACGCTTCGGCGTTCGGGCCGGCAATGCTTCTTCTCCACCGGGCCGATCGAGCGTCGGTCCCTCGGTCCGCCCGACCCCGACCAACCGTCCGGGCCTGACCACGGATTCCTGGGCCGCGGGCGTCCGCCGAGGTCATTCGGCAGGTGGCAGACGTGCTTGGCAACACGCCGGCGGTCGCCCGCGCCTCGTACGTCGACCCGCGGGTCATCGATCGCTGGAGCAAGGGCGACACCCTGCGCATCAACGCCTCGGACGTTCCCTCAGACCCGGACGCTTGGAGCCCGCAGGACCGCCGCGAGGTCGAGCTTGCGGTGGTCGACCTGCTCGACCTCGGCAGCGCCGCCCGCGCTGGCGCCAAGCAGGCGCCGGGGTCAACGGGAAAGTCCTAGTGGCGACGTCCGACTGGACCGAGCCCGACCTTCTGCATGGCGCCCATCACCGCGTCGGTGCCGCGCGACGAGACCGCGTCGCCGATGTGGCCCAGCGTCACGAAGGCCGGCTCGACCCGGGACCCACGCAGGACCGCGGCTTCGGCGATCAGACCGGCAGCCTCGTCGGCGCTGAGCGACGGCATCCCGCGGTAGGCCTCCAGCGCGGGCGTGATCATCGGGGTGCGCACGAGCGGCAGGTGGACCGACGTGAGCGCGACGCCCGTGTGGAGCATCTCGGCGGCCGTGCCCCGGGTGAAGGCGTCGAGCGCTGCCTTTGATGCCGTGTAGGCGACGTACTGCGGCGACGGGAGCTGGGTCGCCCACGTGGAGATGTTGATGATCTGCCCGCGATCCTGGGCGAGCATCGCGGGCAGGAGGCCAAGGGTGAGCGCCACCGGGCCGTAGTAGTTGAGCGCCATGGTGCGCTCGAAGTCGTGGAATCGGTCGAGGGAGTCGACAATCGACCGGCGGATCGAACGGCCGGCGTTGTTGATGAGGATGTCGACGACGCCATGGTCGGCGAGCAGCTCGGCCGTGAGCGCCTCGATCGCTTCACGCTCGGAGAGATCGCACGTGTACGTGTGCGCCTCGGCGCCGGTGGCGGTGATCGTCGCGGCAACCCGGGCGAGTTCCTCTTCGCGACGCGCGACGAGCAGGACTCGGGCGCCGGCGTGCGCGAAGCGATACGCGGTCGCCTCCCCAATGCCCGACGACGCTCCGGTGACGACGACGGTGCGGCCTCCAACGGCATCGCGGAGGCGGTCGGCGCCAAACAGCCGGCGGACCGCCCGGCCTGGCCCGATCAGCGGGTGCTTGAGGCCCTGACGAACGGCGTCATCGGCGAGATCGAGGGCCGCACCCTTGAGCCGCGCACGGGGCCCGCGAGGGCGCGCCGCGACGGAGTGATCAGGCCTCTGAACGCTGGACACCCCGCCTAGGCTACTCCCCCGTAGCAAAGGATGCGCGGGCAGCGGACGAGCGTTGCGCTCGGCGGTGACGAACCACCACGATCGCCAGCAGCGCAATGCCGACGGCGCCGGTCGCTGCGTTCAGCGCCCACCCCATCAGTGCGTCACGACCAACGAGATCGTCGGAGTTGGCGCCGACCGTCGCGTACGCGAGCGCCCGAGGGCCAGCCGCAATGAGATGGCCGGCGGCCACGGAGGCCGCCGTCAGCCCGGCGATCCCAAAAGCGTGGTTCGCGATCGCGTCCGGCAGCGCGGGCGAGAGGCGCGCCAAGATCACGGCGAGGAGGCCATTGCGACGGGCGACGTCCGCCAGCGCCGCGACGCGCGCGGTCGCGACCTCCCCGAAGGCCTCATGACCGGCTCGCTTGGAGAGCGCGCGACTCAGGAGCGCTCCTGCCGTCCCGGCGAGCATCGAGCACAGCGCGCCCTGCCACGACCCAAACATCAGCCCGGCGGCCGCAGCGAGCGCCGCTCCGGGCACGAAAAACGTGCCCAGCACCGCAGCGATCGGGACGAACGCGAGCGGGGCGAACGGCCCCATCGGGTCGATCCAGCCGCGAATTCGCTCCGGCCCGAGCACACCGCCGATGAAGAAGACACCGCCGAGCATCGCGAAGCTCATGAGCAACGCCGCGAGCCGCCATGCCGCATTCCGGCGCGGCGACGGGGCGGCCTCCACCGGGCCAGCCACCAGCTGATCGTCGACGTGCGGCATCGGCCCATCATGCCTACGTACACTGCGTCGGTCCCCCGTACCCCTCCCGGACCCGGGGGACCCTCAAGCAACCTCGATGTTCGACTGGCTCATCCGCCTGGCCCTGGGCCGCTCCCGTGCCGTGCTGATCGGCGCGTTCGTGTTCTTCGTGGTGGCCGGCGTGTTCGGCGGCGGGCTGACCTCCAAGCTGGCCCCGAGCGATCCGTTCGTCGACCCGAAGTCGGACTCAGCGCGCGCCAGCGAACTCTTCGAGGACGTCGCCAACTTCCGTGCGGCCCCTGGTGTCCTCGTCCTGCTGAAGACGCCGACCGGTGCCCGCAGCGAGGAGGGCTACAAGCTCGTTCGGGAGGTCACCCGTCGAGCAAAGAAGGACAAGGACGTCGGGCGCGTTCTGGACCTTCGCGACGGCGACAAGGCCTTTGAGGAGGCCAAGAAGGAGGGTCGTGAGGACGAGGTCGGCTCGTTTGTGAGCCGCGACGGCAAGCAGACGTACGTCGCCGTTTTTGCCAGGCCCGACACTGAGGAGTCCGCGATCGGGTCGCGCCTGGAGCAGGCGTTCGCCACGCAGGTTGCCGACGGCACCATCCTCGTCGGGGGCCCGGGCCCAGCCGGACTCGCCGTCGCCGACCAGGTCATCTCAGATCTCGCGGCTGCCGAGCAGATCGCGTTCCCGCTGCTGTTCGTCCTCATGTTGTTCGTGTTCCGCGGCGTGGTCGCTGCACTGCTGCCGCTGTTCGTCAGCGGGCTCACGATCGTCGGGACCCTGAGCATCCTGCGGCTGGTGAACGAGTCGATCGGCCTGAGCATCTTCGCGCTCAACCTCGCCGTCGGCCTCGGGCTGGGGCTGGCGATCGACTACTCGCTCTTCGTCGTCTCGCGATACCGCGAGGAGCTCGACAAGGGCCTCGAACCACGCGATGCGATCATCCAGACGCTCCACACCGCCGGACGCACCGTGTTCTTCAGCTCCGTGACGGTGGCGACAGCGCTCGTGTCGCTCGGTGTGTTCCCCCAGCAGTTCTTGTATTCCATGGCGATTGCCGGATGCGTGACCGCACTGCTGGCCTCCGCGATCTCGCTCATCGCGCTCCCCGCCCTGCTCTACGTGCTCGGACCGCGCGTCAACGCGCTCGCACCCAAGCGATGGCAGCACCGGCAGCAGAAGGACGGCAAGGGCTTTTGGTACCGGCTCTCGCACTGGGTGATGGGCCACGCCGCGGTCGTCGCGCTGGTCGCGTCCGCCGCATTGCTGCTCGTGGGGTCGCCGTTCCTGCGGATCGAGTTCACCGGCATCGACTCACGGGTCGTGCCGGACGGCCTGCCCGTGAAGACGATCGACACCGCGCTGCGCACCGACTTTGAAAACGCGGCCACCGAGCCGATCTCGATCGTTCTGAATTCGCTCCCAGAAGATCAGAAGAAGCGGGTCCGCGCCTACGCCGACGAGATCGCCGAACTCCCGAACGTCAAGAGCATCGGCGAGCCGCTCTCGATCCCGTCCGCCCAGGTGTGGCAGATCGACGTCAATCCGGAGAAGGGCGCGCTCGACGCGACCAGCCTGAGGCTGGTGGAGCAGATACGGGCGATCCAGTCGCCGGGGCCTGCGCTGGTCGCTGGGCAGTCGGCGCGGTTCGCGGATCAGCAGAAGGCGCTCGGGCGAGGCCTGCCGCTGGCGCTCGTGATCATCGCGCTCTCGACGATGGCGATCCTGTTCCTGATGACCGGCTCGGTGCTGCTGCCGATCAAGTCGCTGATCATGAACATCCTCGCGATCAGCGCGGCGTTCGGCATCCTCGTGTGGATATTCCAGGACGGCCGATTCCAAGGTCTGCTCGACTATGAGTCCCAAGGCGGCCTGGAAAGCACCCAGCCCCTGCTCCTGCTCGCACTCGCCTTCGGCCTCTCCACCGACTACGGCGTCTTCCTGCTCACCCGCATCAAGGAGGGCCGCGACGCGGGCCTCTCCAACGACGAGGCCGTGGCGGTCGGCATCCAGCGCACCGGCAAGATCATCACGGCTGCCGGCATGCTGTTCTGCGTCGCGATCGGCGCGTTCGCCACGTCCAAGATCATCTTCATTAAGGAGGTCGGTGTGGGCACGGCCGCCGCCGTCCTGATCGACGCGACCATCGTCCGCGCCCTGCTCGTCCCGGCCCTCATGAAGCTCCTGGGCGACTGGAACTGGTGGGCACCCGCGCCGCTGCGCAGGCTCCACGACGCGATGGGCATCGAGGAGTCGGCGCCCGAGGTCCAGATCGAGCGCGAGCCGGTCCCGGCCGCCCCACCCCGCGCCAAGGTCGAGCCGCCGGCGCCCAGGCCGCTGTAACCCAGCTACTCCGTCGGCCGCAGCGGGAACGACCAAGGGCCGCCTCGCAGAGCAAGACGACCCTCAAATCTCAAACCACCCCAGAACGGGAGCCCAAAACCCGGCGCCCGCTCAGCCAAGCCGCCGAGTTCCGACCTGACCAGGCCCAGCGTGTCGCGACCCAGAACGGGAGCACCGAAACGCGCCGACCACGAGGCCGCCCTCTAGGCGGCCCACAAGCGGCGGGGTGGGGGTCCTTCCCAAAGCGGGCCAGCGTCGGATTGTCCGTTTCTCGCCGCCAGGCGATAAACGGACCATCCGATCGCAGCGACTGGGAAGGACCCCCCCCCCGCCGCGCCGTAGAGCTGACTAGTAGCGGTACGTGTCCGGCTTGTACGGACCCTCGACTTTGACACCGATGTAATCGGCCTGGTCAGGACGGAGCTCGGTGAGCTTCGCGCCAAGGGCGTCGAGGTGCAGGCGAGCGACTTTTTCGTCGAGGTGCTTCGGCAGGACGTAGACCTGCTTGTCGTAGTCGTCGTTCTTGGTCCACAGCTCGATCTGGGCGATCGTCTGGTTGGAGAACGAGTTCGACATCACGAACGACGGGTGGCCGGTGGCGTTGCCGAGGTTCAGGAGGCGGCCTTCGGAGAGCAGGATGATGGTGTGGCCATCAGCGAAGCGCCACTCGTCGACCTGCGGCTTGATGTTGGCGCGGGTCGCGAGGGCTTCGAGGCCAGCAACGTCGATCTCGTTGTCGAAGTGGCCGATGTTGCCGACGATCGCCTGGTGCTTCATCTGCGACATGTGCTTCGCGGAGATGATGTCCTTGTTGCCGGTCGTCGTGATGAACACGTCGGCGGTGCCGATGACGTCTTCGAGGGTCTTGACGTCGTAGCCCTCCATGAGCGCCTGGAGCGCGCAGATCGGGTCGATCTCGGTGACGGTGACGCGGGCACCCTGGGCGCGCAGCGAGGCGGCCGAGCCCTTGCCGACGTCGCCGTAGCCGCAGACGACGGCGGACTTGCCGGCGAGCATCACGTCGGTCGCGCGGAAGATTCCGTCGACGAGTGAGTGGCGGCAGCCGTAGAGGTTGTCGAACTTGCTCTTGGTGACCGAGTCGTTGACGTTGATCGCCGGGAAGAGCAGCTCGCCGGCCTCAGCCATGTGGAGCAGGCGGTGGACGCCGGTGGTGGTCTCCTCGGTGACGCCCTTGATGGCCTCACCGATCTTGGTGTAGCGGGTCGGGTCTTCGGCGATGGACTTCGTGAGGAGGGTCAGGAAGACCTGGAACTCGTCGGACTCACCGGTGGAGGGGTCCGGCACGGCGCCGGCCTTCTCGTACTCGGTGCCCTTGTGGATGAGCATGGTGGCGTCGCCACCGTCGTCGAGGATCATGTTGGCGGGCTCGCCCTCGGGCCAGCCGTTGACGATCTGCTCGGTGCACCACCAGTACTCCTCCAGCGTCTCGCCCTTCCAGGCGAAGACTGGGACGCCCTGCGGGTCTTCAGGGGTGCCGGTCTTGCCGACGGCAATGGCGGCGGCAGCGTGGTCCTGCGTCGAGAAGATGTTGCAGGAGGCCCAGCGGACCTGGGCGCCGAGCGCGGTGAGCGTCTCGATCAGCACGGCCGTCTGGATCGTCATGTGGAGCGAACCGATGATGCGGGCGCCGGCGAGCGGCTGGGCATCGGCGAACTCACGACGGATCGACATGAGGCCGGGCATCTCGTGCTCGGCGATGTCCATCTCCTTGCGGCCGAAGGCGGCAAGGGAGAGGTCGGCGACCTTGAAGTCGTTCTCGGTAAGGGTCGGGCTGCTCATGGAAACGCGGGGCTTTCGTCGAAGCGGGAAACGGGCAAGGGCAGGTGAGACTGCCGCAGGCGTAGACCAACCTTACCACGACCTTGTCAAGGTTTGGGGAAGCTCCACGCTCGGCAGGGTGGCTGCCGCGGCTTCCCCGGTCATACGGCCATCAGACCTCGTCCAGGTCCAAACACCGCCGATGTGTTGAACACGTCGGGTCTCCCCCGCCCCGCCCCACCACCCTTCCTCCGGCACCAGGGATCCATGCTCTCCTCACTTCCGCCCGTATTTGGTCGCGCGCGCGACCGCGTCACTCGCAACACCCCCTCGATGATCGTTGCGGTCGCCGCATCCGGCGTGGCGCTCTCCGGCACGGCCTATGCGGCAACAGTCATCACCGGAGCCGATGTGAAGAACGGCTCGCTTACGGGCGACGACGTCAAGCCCGAGAGCCTGACCGGAGAACACATCAAAAAGGGCTCGATCCGTGCTACGGACATCAACCCGGGCACCGTCCGCAATTTCCAGGCGAAGACGCCTGGCCCCGCGGGTGCCGACGGCGCCAAGGGTGAGGCGGGCGCAGCTGGCGCAGCCGGAGCCAAGGGCGATGCTGGCGCAGCCGGAGCCAAGGGCGATGCCGGCGCAGCCGGAGCCAAGGGTGACGCTGGAGTTGCCGGCGCCACTGGGGCCGCAGGGATTGCAGGCGCCACCGGACCGGCTGGTCCGTCGGGCGCTGCTGGCGCCGCCGGCCTGGCTGGCGCGACGGGCCCTGCTGGGCCCGCTGGCACGGCCGGCCCGGCCGGGGCCACTGGACCCGCTGGGCCGTCCGGCGCGACCGGTGCTTCAGGACCCGCTGGACCCGCCGGCGCAACGGGCGCCGCCGGTGCTGACGGCGCGGTGGGCCCGATGGGCCCGGCCGGCCCGGCCGGTGGTCCCGAAGGACCGACCGGAGCGACCGGAGCCTCCGGCGCTGACGGCGTCGACGGCGCCGAAGGCCCGACCGGTCCTCAGGGTCTTCAAGGCGACCAGGGTGCAACGGGCGCGACGGGCGCAACCGGCGACGCTGGCCTCGACGGTGCCGACGGAGCCGAGGGCGCAACCGGTGCTCAGGGTCTTCAAGGCGACCAGGGCGCTACCGGCGAGACCGGGGCGACGGGCGCGACGGGCGAGACCGGAGCAACGGGCGAAGCTGGCGTCGACGGCGTCGACGGTCTCGATGGTCTCGACGGCGCTGCTGGGCTTGACGGTGTGACCGGCGCAACTGGCGTTGCTGGCGCGACCGGGGCAACCGGCGCGGAGGGCGTCCAAGGAATCCAAGGCGTGACTGGCGACACGGGCCTCACCGGCGTCACTGGCGCAACCGGCGCCCAAGGCGTGACGGGCGACACCGGCGCACAAGGCATTCAGGGCATCCAAGGTATCCAGGGCGACACCGGCCTGACCGGGCCGGCCGGCCCCACCGGTAACACGGGCCCGGCCGGGCCGCAGGGCCTGACCGGCGCGACGGGAGACACCGGCGCGCAAGGCACGACGGGCGCAACCGGCGCAACGGGTGTCACGGGCGACACCGGACTGGTCGGCCCGGACGGCCCGACCGGCGCTGAGGGCCTGCAAGGCACCCAAGGCATCCAAGGCGTCGAGGGCGCTACGGGCGCCACCGGCATGACGGGCGTGACCGGCGCAACCGGCGCCAAGGGCGACCAGGGCGTTCGCGGGTTCACTGGCGCGACCGGCACCCCGGGCGACACCGGCGCGACTGGTGCCACCGGCGCGACCGGCGCCCGCGGCCAGTCGCTCTGGGACGACATCCCGAGCGGCATCACCGTCTCCAACGGCCTCGTCTACAGCGCACTCCAGCCTGCCGGGGCGAGCGGCGTGATCGAGCAGCGCATCGATCTCCCGGGCCGTGCCGGCATCAACCTCACCGATAACGACGTCAACGTCGTGATCAACGGCGGGACCGCGCTCAGCGATGGCGATCCGGGCGCATGCACCGGCACCGCGGCCAACCCGACCGCGCCGTCGCACCAGGTATGCATCTACCTCGACGCTCCGACCGGAGACATCATCAGCGTCACCGGTATCGGATCGGCCTACCTCAAGCGTGAGGGCTTCTCGATCGCGATCGACGTCGGCAGCACCGGCGGGCTGACCAACGTGGTCGGGACCTGGGCCTACCGCGAATAGCGGCTCGACTGGGCGACCGGGCGGGCACGGTGACCTTCGTCGCCACCCGCCCGTCGCCGCTTGCGCAGCGACGCCCGCGCTGCTCAGGTGACGTCGCGCAATTCGGCGAGCAGGCGCTGGTGCTTCTCCTGCTCCCAGCGCAGCCAGGCCGAGTCGTCTTCGACTTCGGCCGGGCGGGCTGGCCCCTCGGCAAGCCACCCGTCGATCCGGCCGCGAAGCGCGTCGTCTTCCCGCAGCCGCAAGGCGAACGCAACGTCGCCGAGACCGAGGTCATGCTGCGTGATCAGCTCCCGCAGCGTGCGCAACCGCTGAAGTTCGGCCGGGCCGTAGAGGCGGTACCCCGCGGCCGAGCGCTCCGGCTCGATCAGGCCCACCGTCTCGATGTAGCGCAGCATGCGCGGCGACCACCCGGTCGTCGCGGCCGCCTCGTGGATGGTGAGTCCTTCCGACACGCTTCCAACGTACCGACCGAGCCCGGAGCGCGGCCTTTGCCGCGGCCCCGGGCCCGTGTCGAACATTCCTGGCGGGGTGAGCGACGGGATGCACCCGTCGCCCAGCCCATACTCGGCTACTTGGTGACGGTGAGGGCCAGGCGCTTGCTGCCAGCACCCGCACGACCGGAGTCGCCCGTCCACTGACCGACGACCTCGTAGCTACCCTTCTTGAGCTTGAAGCGAGCGGTGAAGCTCCCGCCGTTGGCGCCGGCCACGACGTTCAGCGAACTCCAGCTCGCGCTGCCGACCTTGTGCACGGCGACGCGGACGATCTCGCCGCCCTTGGCACCGGGCAGCGTTCCGCTGATGGCAACCTTGCTGGAGGCCTTCTGCTTCTTGACCGTACGCGACAGCGACAGGGTGCTGGCCGTGCCACGAACTCCACCCGTGGTGGTGCTGAACAGCGCCGGAGCTTCGCCGCCGGTAACCGCGGCGTACGCCTTGCCTGGGCCATCGGCTGCGAGGGCGCTGATCCCGTCGCCGCCACCCGTCAGGGCCTGCGCAGCAAAGGTCTTTCCGGTGTCGGTCGAACGCAGGACGACCGAGTCGCCCCACTCATCGCCCAGCGGGACGACGAGGAATTCCGTGGCGCTGGCAGCCTCGAGGCCGCTTACCCGTGCGCCGACGCCCGAGAGTTCGGTCCACTTGCCCTTGTCGCTGGAGGAGCGGTAGAGCCGACCGTCGATGCTGGCCAGCAGACCCTTGCTCGGGATCGCCGCGACCTCGTCGACGGACTTCGCACCCTTGGGCAGTGCGACGACCTTCCACGTCTCGCCGGCATTCGACGTGGCGCGGATGCCGCCGGTCTTCTTGTGGCTATCCCAGACGAATGCGCGGTTGCCCTTGGCGTCGACGCCTTCGATCTTGAACTTCTTGAGGTTCTTGGAACTCACGGCCTCGAAGATGCCGTCGGCCTCGGCGCGGTAAACGCCGAACCGGCCGAGCAGCACCTGCGTGGTCGCATCGAACGCGACGACGTACTGCGACGGGCTCGGCGTGCCGGTGTCGAGCGTCGTCCAGGTCGCGCCACCATTCTGGGTGCGCTGGAGGTTGCCGTTGACCCCGAGGGCGTAGCCGATCTTGTCGTCGACGAAGTCGGCGTCGGCGAGCGCGCCGGTGGAGAGGGTCGGGAGCAGCGTCCAGGCCTCGTTCACGACGCGGGCGATGCGGCCGTTGCCGGTGATACCGACCGGGCCGCCAGCTCCGCGGGTATCGATCGAGCGAATCTCCTCGGCGACGGGGTCCGACGAGGTGCGGCGGAAGGTGGCGCCGTCATCATCGGAGAGGTACGTCACGCCGCGCTTGCCGATGGCTACGAGCCGCGAGCCCGCGCCGTAGCCGACGGCGAACACATCGCCATTGCCGATCGTTGCCTTCGTCAGCGTGGCGCCGGCGTCGCTGGTGAGCGCAAGCTGGTTGGCGCCAAAGAACGCGCACTGCTGGTCGGTTCGGCAGCTCACCGACGTGGGCTCCAGGCCGCCGAGCGACTTGGAGGTCCAGGTGACGCCGGAATCCGTCGACACGGCGTAGACGTCTTTGCCCCAGCCCACGAGCGTGGTCGGGGTCAAGAGGCGCACCGACGACACGTTGCCGGGAAGCGGAGCCACGTCAGACCACGTCTGGCCGCCATCGGGCGTCTTCTTGAGCGTCGTCGCGGTCGTCGCGAAGCCGGTGGTGTCGTTCGCGAACAGCACGCGCGTGCCGCCGTCGACCTTGGTGGCGCTGCCGAACGACGCGCCACCGTCCGTGGTCTTCAGGACCCGGCCGTCGTCCATGAGGACGTACCCCGTGGTCTTGGAGACGAAGTCGACCGAGCGGATCGCGGTGTCGCAGGTCCCTTCGGTGCCGTCGAACACGACGCGCGAGAAGGTCGCGCCGGCGTCCGTGCTGAGCCGCAGCCCGCAAGCCTTGGACGTGCCGACGCGCGCGACGAGCGTGTTCTCGTCGACCAGGTCGATCGAGTTGATCGTCTGACCCGTGCCGGTGTAAAGGCCCGACCAGTTCGAGCCGCCATCGGTCGTGCGAAGGACCGTGCCGCCGCCGCCGTAGGCGTAACCGGTGTTGCCGGTGAACTCAACGCCGAACAGGCTGTTGCCCTGCGGCGCCGGATTGGTCCAGTTCCAGCCGGCGGTGCTGAGCGCAACCCCGGCGGCTGACGCGGCGCTTGGGGCGGAGAGCGCTGCGACGGCGAGCGGCACGATGGCGAACGCGCGTCGCATGGTCATGAGTGATTTGGACATCAGACTCTCTAGTGAACGGTGGGTGGAACGCTCCGGCGCGTGGCAGACGGAGCTGGTGACATGCATAACAGCACGCGACCCGACCGAAAGTTACGGTCGCGCGCCATATTGGTCATCCGGCGCCAAACCGCCGGTATCCCACAGCCCCTTCGCGGGGCGACGGTTCAGTCGGCCGCGAGGGCCGACTTGAGCCGGTCGATCCCGACAATCGGCGAGGGATCTACGCCGCGGAGCACCGCGAGGTAGATCGAGGCGAGATCGCCCAGGAGCGACAGCGACAGGAGGCGCTCGATCGAGGTTCCGGATCGCGCCGGGACCACCACGGTCGTCTCTGCTTGGTCCTCGATGATCGCCCGAGTCACGGCGATGCGCTGGGCGATGCGGGGATGCAGATCGGTGTCGTCCAGGAACACTGCGGAGAACGGTGCGCTGTCGGCAGCGCGCTCCCACCCCATGAGTTCGTTGTGATCGAGTTCGGGGAGCCCGTGGGCGAAGCAGTGCAGCTTGGCGTTCTCGTTGATCTGGCACTTCCAACGGTAGGCCACGGCGCGAGTCGGCCCGGCGCCGTAGATCAGCGGGATGGTGCCGTGGAGTGCTTGCGCAAGCCGCTTAGGCTCGCTGTCGTCGGCGCCGGCCGGACCCCACTCGCGGACGAGTTCTTCCAGGTGCGCCGCAGCGACATCGATCTCGGTCGTGCGCCGCGGGGCGACGCCGGCGAGGGCGGCAACTTCGATCGCAGCGGTGAAGACGTAGCCGAGCGCAGCGCGCGGCTGGAGGCCACCCGCGATCGGGATGACTGGAACGCCATCGCGACGAGCAAGTTCGCCGAGCTCCCCACCGGTCGTAGCGACGACGCGGCGAGCGCCAATCACGCCAGCGGCTTCGTAACACGCGAGGGTCTCCTCGGTGCTGCCCGAGTAGGAGGTGCACAGGACCGTCGTGTCCTGCGTGGTCCACGACGGCAGCTCGTAGCCGCGCGCGAGCGAGATCGGCCGCGACGCCTGATCACCGATCGCGGCGACCGCGAGGGCGCCGCCGATGCCGGAGCCACCCATGCCGGCGATCACGAGCCCATCGCGCGATTCCCACGGCGTCAGTCCTGCCGACTCGACCTTCCAGGCGGCATCGCGGAGCTGGTCGGGGAGCGAGAGCGCGTCGGCGAGCATCTCGCCGGGGTCTCCTGCGGCAATCGTGCCCGCGTCGAGTGCGAACGGGTCAGCGTGCTGGGCCATCGTGAGCCTCCAGGTCGGCTTCGATCTTCGCCTCGTGTGGGACGAGCGTGCCGGGCGGCACGACGGCGCCAGGACCAACGACCGCAAGATGGCCGATGACGGCCTCGGCACCGACGTTGCCATCGTGGCCGACAAGCGACCGGTAGAGCTGGGCACCGTCGCCGACCTTGGCGCCAGCCAGGACGACGGAGTCCCGGACCGCTGCCGTCGCGCCGATCGTGGCACCGACGCCAACGACGGAGTTCGGGCCGACGCGGGCATCGTCGCCGACGACGGCGCCAGCCGCGATCCAGCACGGTCCGGTCACGCGGCCATCGACGGTGGCGGTGGGATCGATGAAGATCCCTTGGTCGTCGAGCAGATTGTGCGTGTGCGTGGGGAGCTTGCCGCTCAAAACATCCCGGATGCCATCGAGGTAGCGCTCGGGCGTCCCAAGGTCCATGAAATAGGCCCCGCGATGCGGGAAGCCATAGAGGCCGTTGCCGACGAGCTTCGGGAAGACCTCGCGCTCGATCGAGACGTTGATGTCCGGCGGGATCAGATCCAGCACGGAACGCTCGAGCACGTAGGCACCGGCCGAGATCAGGTCGGTGTCGATCTCTTCCTGCTTGGGCTTCTCGACGAAGCCCCGGACCACGTTGTCGTCGGTGGTGCGGACGAGTCCGAACGCTGACGGGTCTTCGACGGGCACGAGGCCGAGCGTTCCCGTGGCGCCCGTCGCCTCGTGCGCGGCGATCTGCGCGGTCAGGTCGAGGTCGGTGAGGACGTCGCCATTGAGCATGAGGAACCGGTCGTGGAGGTGCGCTTCTGCGAACTTCAGTGCGCCGGCGGTCCCACGCGGCTCAGGCTCCGTGAGGTAGGTCAGCTCCACCCCGTGCACATTGCCCTCGCCGAGGTACTCGATGAGCACGTCGGCCTTGAAGCCGCAGCACAGCACCGCCTCGGTGATCCCGTGCCCAGCAAGCCAGTCGAGCATGTGCGCGAGGAACGGCCGGTCGACCACCTCAAGGACGGGCTTGGGCAGCTGTGAAGTCAGCGGGCGCAGGCGCGTGCCCTGCCCTCCGACCAGGATGACGGCCTGGGTGACCACGTGGCTTCAGACGGCCTGAGGCGTCTGCGCCGTGGCGGCGACGTGAGGCGAGATGCCGCGGCCGACGCCCTCGAAGGTGAGGCCGGCGGTGCGAGCGGCGTCGGCGTCGAGCAGGTTGCGGCCGTCGATGAAGACGTTGCCGCGCATCGTGGCGGCGACCGTCGTGAGATCGAGGTCCTTGAACTCCGGCCACTCGGTCACCAGGACGACCGCGTCGGCGCCATTGACGGCGGCTTCGGCACTGTCGACGAGTTCAACGCCCTTGAGGAGCTTGCCCGCCTCTTCCGCCGCCACCGGGTCGTATCCCACGACCTCGGCACCGTCGGCAATGAGGCGTGCCGAGAGCACCAGCGAGGAGGCCTCGCGCATGTCGTCGGTCTCGGGCTTAAACGCCAGGCCCAGCAGCGCAATGCGCTTGCCGACCAGCGAGCCGAGGTGCTTTTGAAGCTTCTGGATCACGCGCCGCTTCTGCAGCTCGTTGACCTCGATCACCGCGTTGAGGAGCTGGAAGTGGTACCCGGAATTGCCCGCGAGCTGCTTGAGCGCGCTCACATCCTTCGGGAAGCACGACCCGCCAAAGCCGATGCCGGCCTTCAGGAACTTCGGCCCGATCCGGTCATCCAGGCCCATACCCCTGGCGACCTCAACCACGTCGGCGCCCGTCTCCTCGCACACGTTGGCGATCTCGTTGATGAACGAGATCTTGGTCGCCAAAAACGCGTTAGACGCCAGCTTGACCATCTCCGCCGACTTGATGTCGGTCCGCAGCAGCTCTCCGCGATTGGCACCACCATTGGCGGCGTTCAGCACCGGTCGGTACAGCTCCACGACCGCGTCGCCCGCCCAACCACCATCGTCGCCGACGACCACACGATCGGGATCCAGGAAGTCGGCGATCGCCGTGCCCTCCTTCAAAAACTCCGGGCACGAGACATAACGGAAACCGCCCTTGCCCTGCTCCTCAAAGATCCGCTGGATCGCCTCACCAGTCCCGACCGGAACCGTCGACTTCATCACCAGCGCATGCGTTTCCGAAGCCGGCATCGCCGCAACCACCGCGTGCACCGCCGACAAATCCGCATCACCGGAATACGTCGGCGGCGTGCCGACCGCCACGAACAACAGCCGCGCGCGATGCAGCGCCTCAGACAGGTCCGTCGTGAAGTGCAACCGCTCGCGATTTTTCTCCACGAGCTCAGCCAACCCCGGCTCGTAAATCGGGATCTCGCCGCCCTTGAGGCGTTCGATCTTTGCTGCGTCGATATCGACGCAGATGACCTCGCTGCCGAGCTCGGCAAAGCCGACCGCAGTCACGAGGCCGACGTATCCGGTGCCAATGACACCGATCGGTTCCCGAAGAGACATGGCCGGGGAGCCTACCGAGCTACAAGGGCTCTCGTCGCCGTGAGAGGGCGCACTAACCGGGAACGCGACGAAGGTTCGACGCGATGTCGAGCATCTGGGCGTTCGTAAGCCGGTTGGAGATGGTGTTCGACACCCAGTAGACACCGCGCGGGGTGCGCCACGCGATCAGTCGGTACCGGCCGCCGGGGGCGCCGTACAACTCCAGCTTGCGGCCACTGCGCTCCACGGAGCGGTGCTGCTCGGCCAGGATCGGCGGGTTGCGCCACGACGTGCCCTGAACCCCGTAGTACTGGCCGTTCTCGCCGTAGTAGAGCGACAACCGGAAGGCGGCGTAGCGCTTCTTCGTGCGGGACACGATCTCGTAGGCTCGCACGCCATCGGTCGAGGTGTAGCCGCCTTCAGCGAGACGCACGCTGGGGTAGTAGAGCGGCAGGTTGCCACCGGCGAGTGCGAACGCCGCGGTGTCGAACTCCGGCTTGGAGACCTCGCTCTTGACGTCGATCAACCCTTTGGCCAGACCGCGCTTCTTCACGGCCGTCTTCGTCGCCTTCTTGCGGACCTTCTCGGTCTCGGTGGTGTCGGCGGACGGACCGCGCGCAGCCTTGAGTTCGGTGAAGTCCCGCCGCATGGTCGCGAGATCGTCGGGAAGGATCCGGACGTAGGTGTCCGTTGGGTCTTCGCTCGTGGTGCCGCGGAACTTCACGTTGCGGACCGGCTGGTTCGCCGAGTTGAGGGCGAGTTTGAGGAGCCCGATGATCGCGGTCGGGCTGGTGATGTCGGTCTTGGAATACGTCAGGAAGATCCGCGTGAGCTTCTGGCGATCCTTCGCGATCTGGGAGGCCGAAACCTGAGACTTGGCCGAGCGCAGGAACTCCTGCTGGCGAGCCCCACGCACGAAGTCGTTGTCGAGGTGGCGGAACCGGACCCAATCGAGCGTGTCGATGCCGCAGAGCAGCTGGTAGCCCGACTTCACGTCGATCGTGGCGTAGTTGTCGGCGCCGCTGCTGTTGTCGTTGAAGTAGGTCCGGTCGATGTCCTGGTAGAGGCAGCCAAGCCGATTGACGGCGCGCTGGAACGCACCGAAGTTGATCACCACGACGTGATGGATCGGAACCCCCAGCAGCTTGCGCACGGCGCGAATCGAGTACTGCTCGCCGCCGTCGGAGAACGCTTCGTTGATCTTGCCGGTGCGGAAGCCTCCGCCCTTGGTCGGGATCTCGGCCTTCGTGTCACGCGGGATAGAAAGGACCGCCGTCGAGCCTTGATCCGGGTCGAGGCGGACCAGCATCAGCGTGTCCGAGCGGGCGCCGCCGACGGCGCCGTCAGCGGACTTCTTGCTGCGCTTGTCGGAGCCGATCAGGAGCAGCGTCTGCGGATTGCCGGGCGGAACGGAGTCGAGCTCGTTCTGCGTTTCCTCGCTCACCTTGGTCCCGACGGACTCTGCGATGTCGGTGATGTTTTGCACCTGCAGCAGGGCTGCCGAGGCGGAAGCGACTCCTGCGAGCAGGACGAAGACGAGGAAAGCTCCCAGGTACTGGGGCCAGAGGCGCGGAGCAGGCTGCACGGATGGGCAATTCTAGGGAAGGTCGCGGGGGCGCCTCCCCACCCCGGCGCGGATCAGCCCGGAACGCGCGTGAAACTCGACGCGATGTCGAGCATCTGCTTGTTGCCAAGCGCCAGCGACACCGAGTTGCTCACCCAGAAGACGCCGTCGTCGGTGGTCCACGACACGATGCGGTAGCGGCCGCCGGCCGAATAGGCGTTCAGCGTGCGGTTGCGGCGCCGGACGGTGGTGTGGGCCTCCTTCAGGATCGGGGCGTCCTTCCAGGTGGTGCCCTGGATGCCGTAGTACTGGCCGAAGTACTTGCCCTCGCCGGCCGAGAAGGTGAGCCGGAAGGCGGGGTAGCGCTTTTTCGCGAACCGGCTTGCGCGGATCGAATAGGTCCGAACGGGGTCCCGCTGCGCCCAGCCACCAACGCCGAGGCGAATCGACGGGTAGTAGACCGGGAGCTTGCGGGCCGCGAGGGTGAACGACGCCTTCGTGAGTTCTGGCTTCCCGGTCTCGTCCGCCACGCGCACCAACCCGGTGGCGATGCCGGACCGCTTCTTCGTCGCGCCTTTGCCGGTGGTGCCCTTGCCTTTGGGGCGAGAATCGGTCGTCGGGCCCGTGACGGGCAGGAGCTGCTCGAACTCGCGCTTCATCGTCTTTAGTCCCGATGGTGTGACCGCCAGGTTGCTGGTTCCTGGCACGTCGACCGCTCGGAACTTGACGCTGCGCAGCGGGTCGTCGGACGCGTTGAGCGCAAGCTTCAGGAGGCTGAGCACGGCGGTGCGCCTGCGGATGTCGGTGCGCGTGTAGCGGCTGAAGATCTCTAGGAGAGACTTCCGATTGTCGATGAGGGTCGACGCCGCGATTTGCGTCTTGGCGGAGCGCAGGAACTCCTGCTGGCGCGCCGCGCGGACGAGGTCGTTGTCGGCGTGACGGAAGCGCACCCACGAGAGCGTGTCGGCGCCGCAGAGCATTTGATAGCCGGACTTCACGTCGATCGCGGCGTAGTTCTCGCCGTTGCTGTTGTCGTTGAAGTACGAGCGGTCGATGTCCTGGTAGAGGCAGCCGAGCTTGTTGATCGCCCGCTCAAAGGCGCTGAAGTTGATGATTACGACGTGGTGGATCTTCACGCCGAGCAGTCCCTTGATCGCCTTGACGGTCAGGGGGGCGCCACCGATCGCGAACGCCTCGTTGACCTTCATCGTCCCGCCGTTGACCGTCACCTGCGTGTCGCGCGGGATCGACAGCAGCGAACCGCCGCGATCGCCGTCGAGATGGGCGAGCATCATGGTGTCCGACAGCTCACCGGTTCGCTGACTGCCATCGACCGACTTCTTGCTGCGCTTGTCGGACCCGATCAGCAGGAGGGTCTGTGGCTTGCCCGGCGCGACGTTGTCGATGCCAGGAATCTCGGGCAGTGGCGGGGCGTAGTCGCCGCAGTCGGGGGTCGTCGACGCGGCCGCGGGGGTGGTGCTTCGAGCGGCCGGTGCGTTCGGCGACGTCTTGGCGGTGCTGCTTGGCGTGGTCGCGGGGGTCGTCGATCGAAGCCCGATGGTCGTTGTCGCGGGGGTTGATGGCGTCGTGGCCGCTGGCTGCAAGGGTGCGAGGTCGTCCGGGCAGCTCGTGGGAGGCGAGGGCGGCAGCGGGATCGCGTTGATCGTGCCAAAGGCCGTCGCCGTGCCGGCCATGAGCACAGCGACGAGGAGCGCCCCGATATACCGGGGCCAATGTCGTGGAGGACGCGTCACGAGCGCACAAGATTACGGCGTCCCCCGACCAAACACCCCGTACACGCGGACAAACGCGGCCAGCCATGGATGGGCCGCCTTGCCGAACTCCCGGCGTCGAGTGCGCGTCATCAACGCAAAACGCCCCGCTCCTGGAAGGACCAGGAGCGGGGCGTGAGCGAAACCTAGGTTCGAGGGCGCAGCGTTACGCGGCGGCCTTCTTGCCTTCGAGGATCTCGAGGAACACCTTGTAGCGGCGTTCGTCGCGGTCGGCGCGCTTGTTCTCCTCGGTGCCCTCGGCCGACGAGGCGACGAGCGCCTGCGCCTTCTCGAGCTTGACCTGGATCTCCTCGGCGTTCAGCGTCTTGGGATCAAGCGCCTCTTCGACGAGAAGGAGCACCTTCTCCGGGCTGACCTGCACGTAACCCTCGCCCTGCACGAAGGTCCGCACCTCGCCACCTTCCTGCGTGACGCGCAGCTCGGCGGGAGCGAGCAGCGCCAGCAGGGGCTGGTGGCGGGCGTAGATGCCGATCGAGCCGGTTTCGGTCCGGGTGGACACGAACTCGACACTGCCGGAGTAGACGAGGCCCTCCGGCGTGAGGATCTCGAGGGTGTACGGCTGGTGTGCCATTACTGCTTCTTCGCCGCCTCGATGACCTGCTCGATCGAGCCCTTCAGGAAGAAGGCGGACTCGGGCAGATCATCGTGCTTGCCTTCGATGAGTTCCTTGAAGGAGCGCACCGTCTCAGCGATCGGCACGTACTCACCGGGGGTACCGGTGAAGATCTCGGCGACCGAGAACGGCTGCGAGAGGAAACGCTCGACCTTGCGGGCACGCTGAACGAGGACGCGGTCCTCCTCCGAGAGCTCGTCGATGCCGAGGATCGCGATGATGTCCTGCAGCTCCTTGTAGCGCTGGAGGATCTCCTTGACGCGCTGGGCGACGTCGTAGTGCTCCTGGCCGACGATGTCCGGCTTGAGGATCGTGGAGGTCGAGTCGAGCGGGTCGACGGCCGGGTAGATGCCCTTCTCCGAGATGGAGCGCGAGAGCACCGTCTGGGCGCCGAGGTGCGCGAACACCGAGGCCGGAGCCGGGTCGGTGAGGTCGTCGGCCGGAACGTAGATGGCCTGGACCGAGGTGACCGAGCCCTGGCGCGTCGACGTGATCCGCTCCTGGAGCTGACCCATCTCGGACTCGAGCGTCGGCTGGTAGCCGACCTGCGACGGCATACGACCCAGAAGTGCGGACACCTCGGAGCCGGCCTGCACGAACCGGAAGATGTTGTCGACGAACAGGAGCACGTCCTGGCCCGACTCTTCACGGAAGTACTCAGCCATGGTGAGACCGGTCAGGGCGACGCGCATGCGGGCTCCCGGCGGCTCGTTCATCTGGCCGAACACGAGCATCGTCTTGTCGATGACGCCCGATTCCTTCATCTCGAGGTAGAGGTCGGTGCCCTCACGCGAACGCTCGCCGACGCCGCAGAAGGCCGAGAGGCCGCCGTGCTCGGTCGCGAGGTTGTTGATGAGCTCCTGGATGAGCACGGTCTTGCCGACGCCGGCGCCGCCGAACAGGCCGACCTTGCCGCCCTTGGAGTACGGGGCGAGGAGGTCGATGACCTTGATCCCCGTCTCGAACATCTCGGTGGTCGGCGTCAGGTCGGAGACCTTCGGCGCGGGACGGTGGATGCCCCAACGCGCGTCGCCGACAACCTGCTCGCCGCCGTCGATGGTCTCACCGAGGACGTTGAAGATGCGGCCGAGCGTGGCCTTGCCGACGGGAACCGTGATCGGCTCGCCGAGGTCGAGGACTTCGACGCCACGGGCGAGGCCGTCGGTCGAGTCCATCGCGACGGTACGCACGCGGTTGTCGCCGAGGTGCTGCTGCACCTCGAGCACCAGGCGCCCACCGTTGAGCTGGACCTCGAGTGCGTTGTTGATCGGGGGGAGCTTGTCCGGGAAGACCGCCTCGACGACGACGCCCTGGATCTGCTCGATCCGCCCGATGTTCTTGGTAGCGGTTGAAGCTTCCATGAGTCCTCTGATTCCTTGATCGTCGCTAGAGCGCTTCGGCGCCGGCGACGACCTCCATGATCTCTTGGGTGATCTCGGCCTGACGGGCTCGGTTCATCTCGAGCGTCAGGCTGGTGATGAGCTCACCAGCGTTCTCTGATGCGTTGCGCATGGCCGTCATGCGGGCGCCGTGTTCGGACGCGGCCGATTCCAGCAGGGAGCGGAACAGCGTGATCTCGACGTAGTCGGGGATCAAACGCTCCAGGATTTCCTGCGGACCCGGCTCGTACTCGACGAGGGCGTGGCCGGCAGTGCCGGACCCAGCCGAGGTCTTCTCGAGCTTCGCGGCCTCTTCTTTGGCGAGCGCCTCAGCGACCGGGTCGGCCTGCAGCGGCAGCAGGGTGGTCTGGGTGACCTCCTGCGTCAGTGCGGACACGAAACGGTTGTAGAGCACCTCGACCTGGTCGACCTTGCCGTCCAGGTAACCAGCGGCAAGCGTCTCGGCAACCTCGCGGGCATCGGCGTACTTCGGGTTGTCCGTGAAGCCGGTGAACCCGGCCTCCGGAGTGCGACCACGGAAGTTCATCGCGGACACGCCGCGACGGCCGGTGGCGTAGATCTTGACGGTCTTGCCTTCGGCCTCCAGCTCCTTCGCAAGGGACTGAGCGGCACGCACGATCTGCGAGTTGAAGGCACCGGCCAGGCCACGGTCGCCCGTGACCAGCAGGATGCCGACCGTCTTGACCTCGTCGCGCCCCTGCAGCAGCGGGAACGCGTTGCGCTCCGCGGTGCTGGCAGCGAGCGCAGCCTGCCGGGTCATGTCACTGACGGCGTCCGCGTACGGCCGCAGGATCGCGATGCGCTCCTCGGCCTTGCGGAGACGTGCCGCAGCGACCATCTCCATGGCACGCGTGATCTTCTTGATGTTGCCGATCGACGCGATGCGCTGCTTTACGTCGCGCTGGCTCACGCCGTGGTCGCCCCCTGAGCGCCGGCGACGACGACGCGGGCGGGATCGCCACCGCCCTCGATCGGGTCTCCGTGCTCGTCGAAGTCGTAACCGAAGTCGTCGGCGTAGGCCTTGATGTGGCCCTCGAGCTTCTCGACCGTGCCATCGGACCAGTCGCCATCGCCGATGCTGGCCAGGAGGCCGGCGTCCTGCGTGCGAACGTAGAGCACGAGACCTGAGTGGAAGCTCTCCACGCGGTCGGCGGTGATGCGGTCGACGTAGCCGTTGGTGGCCGCGAAGATCTGAGCGACCTGCTCGGCGACCGGCAGCGGCGAACGCTCACCCTGGTTGAGCGTCTTCACGAGACGCTCGCCACGGGCGAGGGTGCGACGGGTGTCGGCGTCGAGGTCGGACCCGAACTGCGAGAAGGCCTCGAGGTCGCGGTACTGCGACAGCTCGCCCTTGATGCGGCCGGCGACCTTCTTCATCGGCTTCTGCTGAGCGGAGCCACCGACGCGCGACACCGAGATGCCGACGTTGATGGCCGGGCGGACGCCCGAGTTGAACAGCTTCGGCTCCAGGAAGATCTGGCCGTCGGTGATGGAGATGACGTTCGTCGGGATGTAGGCCGACACGTCACCAGCCTGCGTCTCAATGATCGGCAGCGCCGTCATCGAGCCGCCACCGAGCTCGTCGTTGAGCTTCACGGCGCGCTCAAGGAGGCGGCTGTGAAGGTAGAAGACGTCGCCCGGGTACGCCTCGCGGCCCGGCGGGCGGCGCAGCAGCAGCGACATCTGGCGGTACGCGAAGGCGTGACGCGTGAGGTCGTCGTAGACGCAGAGCGTGTGGCCGCCCTTGTAGACGAAGTACTCGGCCATGGCCGCGCCCGCGTACGGAGCGATGTACTTGATCGGGGCTGCCTCTTCGGCGCCGGCGGCGACGATGATCGTCGTCTCCAGGGCGCCCGCTTCAGCGAGGACCTGCGCGATGTTGACCACCGTCGCCATGCGCTGACCGATCGCAACGTAGACGGAGATGACTCCCGCGTCCTTGTTGTTGATGATCGTGTCGATCGCGACCGAGGTCTTGCCGGTCTGGCGGTCGCCGATGATCAGCTCGCGCTGGCCGCGGCCGATCGGGATCATGGCGTCGATCGCCTTGATGCCGGTCTGGAGCGGCTCTTCGACGGGCTGGCGCTCGATGATGCCGGGCGCCTTGAACTCGAGCGGGCGGGTGCCGTCCGCGACGATGTCGCCCTTGCCGTCGAGCGCGTTGCCGAGCGGGTCGACGATGCGGCCGAGGAAGCCCTCGCCCACCGGGATGTCGAGCAGCTTGCCGGTGCGGGTAACGGTGTCACCCTCGACAATCTTCTGCCAGTCGCCGAAGAGCACGGCGCCGACGTTGTCGGACTCGAGGTTAAGCGCGAGCGCGGTAACGCCGTGCGGCAGCGACAGCATCTCGAACGACATGCAGTTCTCGATGCCGTGGATGCGTGCGATGCCGTCGGCGACGGAAAGAACGGTGCCGACCTCGGTCAGCTCCGCTGAGCCGGCGTCGAGGCCTTCGATGCGGCTTCTGAGGATCGAGGTGATCTCGTCAGGCTTGATCTGCATGATCGGGAGAGGTCTCCTGTGGACAGCTGGCTACGCGCCGGTCGCGACCTGGCGACGCAGGCGCTCCAGCCGAGTACGGATAGAGGCGTCGAGAATTTGGTTCCCGACGCGAAGGATGAGCCCGCCGATGATCTCGGGATCCACGACGGCGTTCAGACGAACCTTGCGGCCCGTCTGCTCGCCGATCCGAGCCCCAAGGGACTCGGTCGTGGCGGGGTCGAGCGGGATCGAGGACGTGATCTGCACGGGCAGCAGACCCTCGTGGTCCTCGGTGATGCGATCGAAGATGCGGCGCATCCGCATGACTGCGGGCATGCGGTGCTTCTCGATCAGCAGGTTCAGGAAGTTCCCCAGGACAGGGTCGATCCCGTCCACCGCGCGAGCGAGCCCGTCGGTCTTCTCTTTGGAGGAGAAGTACGGCGAGAAAAAGAACACCTGCAACTCGCGGTTGCCCGCGAGGGCATCCGCGAACTGCCCGAGCTGTTCGCGGATGACGGCGACCTTGTCCTGCTGCTCGGCGACCTGATGAAGGGACCGTGCGTAGACCTCGGCAAGCGCTTCCATGAGCTAGTTCTGGCTCCGGTCGCTGCTGAGGGCGGAGAAGTCGAGCTCGCTGAGCGCTTCGTCGACCAGACGCTGCTGATCGTCGCCCGTGAGCGTGCGTCGCGTGATCTTCTCGGTGGCCGTGACCGTGAGGTCGGCGACCTCCTTACGGAGATCCTGCTTCGCCTTGAGGGTGGCCTGCTCGATGTCGCGGCGAGCCGCTTCGAGCTGGTTCTCACGCTCTTCCTTAGCCTTCGCGTGCGATTCCGCCACCTGGGCGTCACCGGTCTGCTTGGCCTTGGACAAGATCTCGTCGGCCTGATGGCGCGCCTCGGTGAGGCGAGCGCGGTAGTCGACGAGAAGCTGGTCGGCTTCGGTGCGCGTCTGCTCCGCATGAGCGATCGAGTCCTCGATCGCCTTCTGACGGATATCCAGGGCCGCGGCGATCCGCGGGAACGCGAGCTTCTTGAGGATCACAAGCGTGATCCCGAAGGCGATGAGCGTCCACAGCATCAGCCCGACATTGGGCGTGACGAGGAAGTTCCCGCCCTCTGGCTCGGCAGCCCCGGACGCGAGGACCAGAGTTGAAGTGATCGTTGCGAACGCCATAGGCCTAGAGGAAGAAGGCGATAAGGCCGAAGATGAACGCGTAGAAGACGATGGCCTCGGTGAGGGCGAAGCCCAGCCACTGGATCGAGGTGATTTCGTCCTTCATCTCGGGCTGGCGAGTCACGGACTCGATGACCTTGCCGAAGATGAAGCCGACGCCGATGCCCGGTCCGATGGTGCCGAGGCCGGCGCCGATGCCGAGGGCGATCGCCTTACCGGCGGTTTCGCCGTAGGCGGCGGCGACTTCTTCGGTCACCGCGGCCTGCGCGACGAGTGAAGTGATCATGGTCAGATCCACGGGGTAGCTCCTAGGTGCCTGAGAGGACTTAGTGGTGGTCGGAGACAGCTTCGCCGAGATAAATCGAGGCGAGTGTCGCGAAGATGAAGGCCTGGAGAGTTGCAACCAGGCCGATCTCGAAGAGGAAGAAGACAATGGCGATCGGGACCGTGATCACGTTGAGTGCCGCGAGCCCGAGGATGACCGAGAGGCCACCGCCCATAAAGAGGATGAGGAGATGTCCCGCGAGGATGTTCGCGAAGAGACGCACGGAGAGCGAAACGACGCGGACGAACTGCGAGATGATCTCGACGGGGACGATCAAGATGAGCAGCGGGCCACTCGAGCCAGCGGGGATCCAGCCTTTGACGTAGCCAACCGGGCCCTTGGCTCGAACGCCGACGAAGTGGTAGCTGAGCCACACGATGAGCGTGAGTACCAGCGGCACCGAGATGTTGGCCGTGGCGGCGTAGAGCGCGAACGACGGGATCTCAAGACCGAAGAGGTCGAAGGTGTGCTGGGTGTTCGTCGGCAGCGGGATGTAGCCGATGAGGTTCGAGAACCAGATGAAGAGGAAGAGCGTGCCGATGAACGGGAACCAGGCCGTCGACATCTTGCGGTCCATGTTGACCTCGGTGATGTTGACCTTCATCAGCTGGTAGAGCGACTCGACCGCGGTCTGCACGCGGTTCGGCTTCTGCTGCATCCGGTTGGCAACGAAGAGCATGGTGCCGATCGTGAGCGCCGCAGCCATGAAGAGGTACATCACGGCTTTGTTGATCGACATGTCGATCCCCGCGATGTGGATCGAGATCCACGGGTCGAGGAAGAACTCGTTGACAGGCTTGAACTCGTCATTGCGACCGGCCGACGGTGCGAGGACCGAGACGAGGCCGATCAGCGCGACGACGATGCCAAGGCCGAGCAGGATCTTCAGGGACTTCTTCATGAAACGGGGCTCGCCTGATGCGTCGGTCGGGAGACGAGTCTCACGACGAAGGAACTGGTGAAGAGGACGACACACAGGAGCGCGGCTGAGAGGCCCGTCCTGTCGTCGGTGGTGAGGCCGACCACGATCAGCACGATGGCGAGGAGCCAGCCGCGGCCGATCAGTGAGCCGGTGAGGATGCCCGCGAGCTTGCCCGGACTATCGGAGCCCATGGAACGCGCCTTGCGATCGGTCCACTCGCCGATCCCGCGCCACAGCAACCAGATCACGGCAGCCGTGGCCCAGCCGATGATCGGCAGATCGGTGCCTACGAACACTGGCAGCGCTACAGCGAGCAGCACCAGGTCAAGGTTGCGGAGAAGAGCAGTCACGGGGATCCTCGAGCGGCGCAGGAAATGCGTCCTGGCCGTCGACGTGGTCCACAGTACCGAACTGAACCGAGCTAGTGACACCTTGTGACAAATGGAACCAGAGCCCGAGTTTCTGGCGCTTTTCTCGGCGTTTCACGGGCCCATGCGGCGGAGACGGAGCGGAGCGCCCATCCCGTCGCCGACTCCGGGCACCCTCGACTCACCCGCGGACGAGCCGCTTGGCGTCTGCGTTACTCGTCGAGCAGGACGAAGTCGCGCTTGCGCGCACCGCACACCGGGCAGACCCAGTTGTCCGGAACTTCGTCGAACGGCGTGCCTGGGTCGACACCGCCGTCGGGGTCACCCTCGACCGGGTCGTAGATCATCCCGCACGGTTCGCAGATCCACTTCTGGGTAAGGGGGTCGCTCATCCGCGGGATCGTAGCGACGAGCGGGCCCCGGTGGGCCGTGGGAACGACCCACCAGATTCACCTCGGGCCAGACTGAACGACGGTCAGTTCGCGTTAACGCTGATTTTCGGTGCTCTGCGGTACCCATGGGTGAGCACGGTCTCACGCGCGTTCAGGAACCGCCGGAATCGGGTTAGGATGCCGCGGAGTGCGCACTCCTCCAACCAACGGCCGACTTGATCTGGGCTCCCCAGACGTCCGCCGCGAGTCGACCGAACGGCGAATCCTGGAGAGCGCCGTGGCGCTGATCGGAGGCGGCGTTGCCTGGCATCAGCTCGGGATTCGGCAGATCGCCGAGCGGGCGCGCATCTCGCGAACCGCCTTTTACGACTTCTTCGCGAGTAAGAACGAAGTCCTCGAACACCTCATCACTGGCCTCCACGACGACCTCGCCGCGATCGTCACGGAGCCGGTGCCGGACGGCGTCTCCGCAACGGACCTGGCGCACCTGCGATCGGTCCTCAGTCGGATCGCCGACTTCAACACCAAACATGGCGCGGTCTACTGCGCGTTTCTGGACGCGACCGGCGACGATGCCCGCCTCGAAGCCCTGTGGCACGACCTCGCCGGCATCTACACGAAGGTGGTCGTGGCCGCGGTCGAGCGAGCTCGTGCCGCGCACCCTGGGGCGCCGGCGACGCCAGACGGCGAGGCCCTCGCGCGCGTCCTCCTCGTGATGACCGAGCGCACCATGCTGATGCTGCTGCGCGCCCCGGATGGTGAGCAACGCCGCGACGAACTCCTCGAGGCGCTCGCGCTCGTGTGGGAGCGCGCGGTCTTCGGCCGCGCGCTCTGACGGCTACTGGGGCAGGGCCGGGGGCTGCGTTGCCTCCGCCCCACTCGCAGCGTCGCGCGGACGGGGCGGCGGCCCGCCCATGCGCACGCGGAAGCGTCGGCCGTCCCGCTCGAACTTGAGGATCTCCAGGACGTAGACGACGAACCCCGACGCCGCCAGCGCGATCAGGAGCAAGGCGCCCATGAGGATCGCCCAGCCGGTGTGGTAGTTGCCGCCGTCGTCGGAATAGGGCACGAACCGCATCGCGATCGCCAGCGCGGCCATCCCGAACGTCCACGCATAGAGCAGGAGCACCGTGCGGCGGGTCGAGAAGCCCACGCGATACAGGCGGTGGTGGAAGTGCTCGCGGTCGGCGTTGTAGACCGGCTGCCGGTACTTGAGCCGCTTGAGCACGACGAACGCCGTATCCAGCACGGGCACGGCCAGGATCACGAACGGCAGCACCAGGGCCAGGACGGCCTGCGACTTCACGGCACCGATCACGGCCGCACAGCCCAGCAGCAACCCGAGCAGGTTGGCGCCCGCATCGCCCATGTAGATCGAGGCCGGGTGGAAATTGAAGATCAGGAACCCGAACGCGGCGCCAGCCGTGATCGCACTGAGCGTCCCGGCCTCGGTCTTGCCGAGATCGAAGGCGACGACCGCGAACGCGATGGCCGCGATACCCGCCAGACCGCCAGCGAGACCGTCAATGCCGTCGCTGAAGTTCACGATGTTCATCACCGCGACCAGGCCGAGCACGGTAAGTGGCGCGCTGGCCCAGTCGAACCGGATGGCGCCGAGGAACGGAATCGTCACGTTCTCCACCAACACGCCGCCCCGAACGGCGATCACGGCAGCGGCCACCTGGCCCACGAGCTTCACGCCAGGCAACAGATCAAAGCGATCGTCGAGGGCTCCGACGACCGTGATCACGATCGCCGCCTGCATGATCGCCGACAGCTCACGGGAAAACGGCGCCAGCGACAGGAACGTCGCGAGGAGCACACCGACGAGCATCGCCAAGCCGCCAAGCAACGGCACGCCGCCGGCCGCCAGTCCACGCCCTCGAGGGATATCGATCGCGCCGACCTTGCGCGCGAACGCGCCGGCCAGCGGCGTCAGGGCGGCGGTCGCCCCGAGGGCGACCAGGCCGGCCAGGAGCGCGTCGGTGTGCGTGCTCACCGGGCCGGCCGGGCGACGGCCTGGTGGGTCACACGACCTGCTCGGTGCGCAGGCCCTCGTAGAGCGGGTAGCGGTCGGCGATGGCGCGGACCTTCGTGGCCAGCTCGTCCTTGCGACCCTCGAACTCGGGGGTGAGCGCGATGCCGATGATCTCGCCGATCTCCTCGAAGTCGCTCACCTGGAGGCCGCGGGTGGCCAGCGCCGGCGTGCCGACGCGCAGGCCGGAGGTCACCATCGGCGGACGCGGGTCGAACGGCACGGCGTTGCGGTTGACGGTGATGCCGATCTCGTGGAGGCGATCCTCAGCCTGCTGGCCGTCGAGTTCGGAGTCGCGCAGGTCGACGAGCACGAGGTGCACGTCGGTGCCGCCGCTAACGACGCCGACGCCGTGGCCGACCTTCAGAAGGGCATCGGAGATGGCCTTGGCGCCGTCGAGCGTGCGCTGCTGGCGCTCCTTGAAGCCCTCGCCCATCGCGATCCGGAAGGCGACGGCCTTCGCGGCGATGACGTGCTCGAGCGGTCCGCCCTGCTGCCCCGGGAACACCGCGGAGTTGATCTTCTTCGCGTACTCCTCGCGGCAGAGGATGATGCCTGAGCGCGGGCCACCGATGGTCTTGTGGACGGTCGAGGTGACGACATCGGCGAACGGCACGGGGTCCGGGTGGAGCCCGGCGGCGACGAGGCCGGCGAAGTGGGCCATGTCGACCATGAGGAGTGCGCCGACCTTGTCGGCGATCTCGCGGAAGCGCGCGAAGTCGAGCTGACGCGGGTACGCGGACCAGCCGGCGATGATCATCTTCGGCTGGTGCTCGACGGCGAGCGCCTCGACGGCGTCCATGTCGATCTCGTAGGTCTCGGGTGAGACTTCATACGCGACGATGTTGTAGAGCCGGCCGGAAACGTTGAGCTTCATGCCGTGGCTGAGGTGGCCACCATGCGCCAGCGACAGGCCCATCAGGGTGTCGCCCGGCTGCAACAGTGCATGGAAGACGGCCGTGTTGGCCTGCGCGCCCGAGTGCGGCTGCACGTTGGCGTGCTCGGCGCCGAAGAGTTCCTTGGCGCGGTCAATCGCGAGCTGCTCGCTCACGTCGACGTGCTCACAGCCGCCGTAGTACCGGCGGCCCGGGTAGCCCTCGGCGTACTTGTTCGTGAGCACGGAACCCTGCGCCTCAAGCACCGCGCGAGGAACGAAGTTCTCCGACGCGATCATCTCGAGGGTGTTCTGCTGGCGAGCGAGCTCCGCGTCCAGGACGGCGGCGATCTCGGGGTCGACCTCGGAGAGAGGGCGGTCGAAGAAGTCAGCGGGAAGGTCAGACACGGCTACGTGCGCTCCTTGTGGCGGTCGATGCTTGGTGCCCAGGCGCGCGGCGGTCTCGAAAGGCCTGATTGGGGCGTCGCTCCCTGGTGGTTGGTTCCACCCTTGGCGCCAGTCGCGACGCCGCCCATGGTACCGGTGCCGGGGCGCGTGAGCACGTACGACCCGGCGAATTCACCGCTCGGTGCGAGCCCGCGCGTCAGTGGTCGAGATGGCGAGCGAGGGTGCGCCGGTCGACCGCGCCCTCGCGGAGCACGTTCCAAGCGCCTTCGGCGGCGTACCTCGTGAGGTCGACCACCGTGGATGGCGTGCCCGGCAGCGGCCCGGCGTTGAGCAGCAGGTCGCAGCCGGCGGCCAGGGCGGGATCGAGCTCCTCCATGCGGGCGGGGTCAGGGCGGCCGGAGTGGTTTGCGCTGGTTTGCAGCAGCGGCCAAGACAGCGTTTCGAGGACCTCGGCGTTCGCCGGCCAGCGAGGAACGCGGATCCCCAGCACCTCAGGCTGCCCGCCACAGGCGAGCGGGAAGCGCTGGTGGGGGTTTGGAACGACGATGGTGAGCGGCCCAGGGAGCAGCCGCCCGATGGCGTCGACGAGTTCCTCATCGAGCCAGGGTGTGGCGGCGATCGCCAGTTCCAGGCGGCTGAACAGGACGGCGGACGGCTTGCGGGGGTTGCGCTGCTTGAGCGTCCACAGCCGCTCGAGCGCCTCCTCGGCGTCCGGGTCACACGCGAGCCCGTAGACGGTGTCCGTCGGCATGCAGGCGATACCGCTCGCCCTCATGCAGCGCTCGAGGGTGCGGACGTCCTCCTCGGTGAGGACTGGGGGGAGGTCTGGCACGGGCCCCAGCCTATTGGGCGTGCTGGCTGGTCGAGCGTGATGAACAGCGCAGCTACTGTGAGGCGTGTCCTTCCCGGGGAGCCAACCGGCACCCCACCCGCTCCGAGGAGATCCATGCAGATACGTGCCGCCGTGCTCGAGCAGTTCGCCGAGCCCCTGCAGGTCACGACCGTCGAGCTCGCACCGCCGAAGGCCGGCGAAGTGCTCGTACGCCTGCACGCCTGCGGGATTTGCCACACCGACATGTACACCGCTTCCGGTGTCGACCCATCGGGCTATGCCCAGTGCGTCCTTGGGCATGAGGGTGCTGGCGTCGTGGACGCCGTGGGTGAAGGCGTGACCTCGGTGGCGCCCGGCGACCACGTCGTGACGCTGTTCAGCCCGCAGTGCGGCCAGTGCGTGAACTGTTTGTCCGGGCGCACGAACATCTGCGTCGCCATCCGTGAGCAGCAGAACCTCGGCTACCTCCCGGACGGCACCTCGCGACTCTCGCGCACCACGGGCGAAGAGCTGCGGCACTTCATGGGGTGTTCGACGTTTGCCGAGGCGACCGTCGTGTCTGAATACTCCTTGGCCAAGATCTCACCCGAGACGCCGCTGGCAACCGCTGCGCTCTTTGCGTGCGGCCTGACCACCGGCCTTGGCGCCGCGATGTATCGCGCACCGGTGTTCGAGGGCGCGACGGCCGTGGTGTTCGGTGCGGGGATGGTTGGGCTCGGCGCGGTTGCAGGCGCCCGACTTCAGAAGGCGGAGCGGATCATCTGCGTCGACCTCTCCGAGGAGCGGCTCGCGCTTGCGCGCCATCACGGGGCGACTGACACCTGGGTCGCGGACGAGGGCATCGTCGACCGCATCCTGGAGGAGACCGGCGGGTATGGCGCGGACTTCACGTTCGAGGCCACTGGCCTCGTCGGCGTGATGAAGCAAGCCGTCGAGTCGGCCCGGCTCGGCTGGGGCGTCTGCTGCGTCACCGGCGTCGCCGGCAAGGGCGAGACACTCGACATCGTGCCGCGCTATCTCATTACTGGTCGCACGGTCGTCGGCGCCTCGTTTGGCGGCGTGCGAAGCCGCGAGCAGGTGCCGCAGCTCGTTGACCGGTACCTCGCGGGCGAGATCGACGCCGACGCCTTCATCTCCCACCGGCTATCACTCGACGACGTGAATAAGGGGTTTGACCTCATGCACCATCAAGACGGCATCCGATCCGTAATCGAGTTCTCATGACCCTCATCATCGAACGCACCGAGGCTCCAGGCTGGACCTCGAACTCCTATCTCGTGGCCGATCAGCGCGGTGGCCACGCCATCCTGATCGACGCCAACGGGGTGACCGCTCCGCTGATCGAGACGGCGAAGGAACTCGAGGTTTCGGTCGATGCGATCCTCGTCACGCATCAGCACGGCGACCACATTGCCGGCATCAACGACTACCGCGACGCGTTCGTCGCGCCGGTGTTCACGAGCGCGGTCACGGCCGTCGCCGTGCCGGACCTCCTCCCCGCTGAGTCGGTCGGCGATGGCGACGTGCTCGAGTTCGGCGGCCTCAAGATCGAGGCGATCCTCAGTGAGGGGCACTGCGCAGGCCAGCTCGCGTTCCTCGTGAACGGCACCGATTGCTTCACGGCGGACACCCTCTTCAAGGGCACCGTCGGCGGCAACTTTGCCCCGTCGAACACCGGCTATGCCGACCAGAAGGCCGCCGCGATGCGGCTGGCACAGCTCCCGAGCGACACCATCCTGCACCCCGGCCACACCCTCCCCACCACCGCCGGTCAGGAGTGGGAGCACAACCCGTTCATCCGCATTTGGCGCGGACTGGACGAGGAGGGCACCGATGAGGTCACCGTCTGGGACCGCAAGGCGACCCTCATTCTCTGGGCCCCGGACTACGACGGCACGAACAAGGCGTGGGTGCGGTTCCACGACACCGGCGAAGACGGCATCACCGGCGGCTCGCAGGTGGTGCGGTAGCTCAGGCTCAGCGCCGCCTGCGCGGCCGGCTCTACGCCCCGCTCTTAGGCGAGAAGGCGCAGCGCTTCGCGCTGCTCGGCGCTGAGCGGCCAGAGGTCGCTTCGCAGCGCCCACGTGATGCGGTCGTGGCCGGCGAGGTCCCGCTGCGTCGCAGGCCGGTAGCCGGCGGCGGTGAACAGCTGCTGCACGGCCGCAGCTTGCTGGTGCCCATGCTCGATCAGGACGAGGCCGACGTGCCGATCGCGACACTGCTGGATGAGCGGCCGGATCACGTCGAGGCCGTCGGCGCCGGCGAAGAGCGCGTGGTCAGGCTCGTGAGCGAGCTCGGGCGCGAGGTCTCCGCGCGTCGTCTCCTCCACATAAGGCGGATTGCTCACCACGACCTCCCCGGTCCAGCTCCCGAGCAGTGAGGCGTGCTGGTAGGCGATGCCAGCCGGGATCGCGTCGGCGTAGCGCTCGACGTTGCGGTGGGCGACGGTGAGCGCGTCGGCATCGATGTCGCTCGCCGTGATGCGCAGGTCGGGCCGGCGAACGGCGAGCGCGACGGCGACGGCGCCGCTGCCGGTCCCCACGTCGATCGTGGTCGCGCCCTCGGGCGCCAGCGCGGCGGCGAGTTCCACGAGGAGTTCCGTCTCGGGCCGCGGGACCAGCACGGAATGGCTGACTTCAAGCTCGATCTCATCGAACCAGCGCGTCCCGAGGAGATACGCAACGGGTACGCGGTCGTTGGCGCGGTGGCGCAGCAGGGCCTCGGCTCGCAGCAACGCCTCGCCTTCGACGATCGGGTCGTCGAGAAACAGTCGGTGGCGATCGATCTCCAGGGCGCGCGCGACGAGCAACTCGGCGTCGAGGCGCGGCGTGTCGATCCCGGCGGCCTCCAGCTGCGGGATCCAGCTGCGGATGAAGGCCGTGGCGCGGGTCGCTGCTGGATCGAGCGGTGGCACCCCCCTGGTTATAGCCCGTTGTGCGGGCGGAGTGCCGCCGGTGGGTCCTCGACCCAGGAACTCCGGCGAGCAAGCTGCCCCGAGGGCGTGGCCGCTCGCGCGGGTCGCGTCAGACGTTCTCGGCTTGCGCGGCCAGGCGCGCGCGGCGTTCGTCGGCCTGGAGCGCGTCGGTGAACTCGTCGAGTTCGCCGACGAGGATCTTGTCGAGCGCGTGCACGGTGAGCTTGATGCGGTGGTCGGTGACGCGCCGCTCGCCGTAGTTGTAGGTGCGGATCTTCTCGGCACGGTCGCCGGTGCCGACCTGCGCCTTGCGGCCGGCGGACATCTCGGCCTGCTGCTCGGCGACCGCCCGCTCAAGCAGACGGGCGCGCAGGACGCGCATCGCCTTCTCACGGTTTTGGAGCTGGCTCTTCTCGTCCTGCATCGCGACCTGCACACCGGTCGGCTTATGGGTGATGCGCACGGCGGAGTCGGTGGTGTTGACCGACTGGCCGCCCGGGCCGCCGGAGCGGTAGACGTCGATCTGGAGATCGGACTGGTTGATCTCGACGTCGACCTCTTCGGCCTCCGGCAAGACGGCGACGGTGGCCGTCGACGTGTGGATGCGTCCTTGAGACTCGGTCGCTGGGACGCGCTGCACACGGTGCGTGCCGCCCTCGTACTTGAAGATCGAATAGGCGCCGTCGCCCTTGATGGCGAAGGTGTACTTGCCGTCGCCGACCTCAAGAGGTTCGGGCTTGAAGCCGCGACGTTCGGCGTAGCGCGTGAACATCCGATAGAGGTCGCCAGCCCAGATCGAGGCTTCCTCGCCGCCCGCGCCGCCGTTGATCTCGACGATCACGGGCCGGTCGTCGTTGGGATCCGGCTCGACCATCGCGAGGCGGATCTCCTCCTCGAGTTCCGTGAGCCGCGCTTCGGCGGCCCGCAGCATCTCGCGGACCTCGGCGTCTTCTTCCTCGGCCAGCATCTCCCGGGCGCCCTCGGCGTCGCCGGTCATCTGCACCCACTCCTCAGCAAGCGCGTTGGCCGGCTTGAGGTGGTTGTAGCGGCGACCAGCATCCGCGTACTTCTGGCGATCCGCGATCACGGCGGGGTCGCTCATGGCGGCTTCGGCTTCGACGAAACGCAGTCGAATCTGTTCTACAAGCGCAGTGAGCATTCACCGGGCAGTCTACGGGGGTCGACCGAGCCACGGCTCGGGCCTGGCGACGACCCGCACGATCAGCCAATGCTCGGACGTGGCGACCACCCTTCGGATCCGTGGAGGCGGGACGCGGCTTCGCGCTTGAGCTGCGGAATACTCCGGACGTGGCACCGGCGACGCATCCATCGGATCCCACCAAGGTCGAACGGCTGACCGGCCTGCTCGCTATCGCGGTGCCCGTGTCGGTGGTGCACTACGTCGACAACGTCGTGAACTTTTCCGATTACCCGCAGTCGTCGACCATCGTCAGCCCGACGGCGCTCGTGATCGGCCTGGCCTGGTTCGCCTTCACGGCGGCGGGAGCCGCGGGATATGTCATGTACCGCCGCGCCCCGTCGCCGCGGGCGCTGCTGCTCCTCGGCCTCTACTCGGGGTCAGGCCTGATCGGCTTCGGGCACTACTCCGTCGCCGGAGCGTTCGACATGCCGTGGTGGCGCCAGCTGCACATCGTCGCCGACATCGTCTGCGGCCTGGCGATCTTCGTGTTCGCCATCTGGGCAGCCCGGCGGCGGCCCGCCTGAACGAGCCCGTCTTCAGGCGGCGACGTCGAGGCCCGCGCGCTGGGCCGCCGTGGGCTGCGCCGGGTCGTGAGCCAGGACCACTTCAAGCGCGGCGATGGCGACCGCGAGCTGCGCGTGGGTTGGCTCGCGGGTCGTCATGCGCTGAAGCTGCATGCCCGGCCAGATGAGGATTCGGGCCAGGGGTAGATCGCGGTTGCGGCCCATCCATTTGATGGCCTCGAAGGCGAGCCCGGCGACGAGCGGAATGCCGACGACGCGCGACAGCAAGAGCCACCCGAGCGGCAGGCTCCCGAGCGGCGCGAAGACGACGATCGACACGATCATCACGATGAGCATGAAGCTGGTGCCGCAGCGCGGATGAAGGCGACTGAAGGTGGAAGCGTTCTCGGGGGTAAGGGGTTGGCCGGCCTCGAGGCACGCGATCGACTGGTGCTCGGCGCCGTGGTACTGAAACACGCGCTGGAGGTGGGCCATGCGCGAGACGAGCCATAGGTAGCCGACGAAGATCGAGAGCCGGACGACCTTCTCGATCACGACAAACGTGAGGCCGTCGTCGACGCGGCTTCCGCCGATCACCTTGACGAGGGCGGCCGGCAGGAGGAAGAACAGACCGACCGCGAGCGACAGGCCGGCGATGATCGTGAGGACCCAGGCGATGCCCGTGAGTGGCTTTTGGTCACCATCCGGCGTCTGCGCGTTGGCGGAGATCCCTAGGGCGCGAACGCCGACCCCCATCGATTCCACGAGCGCGACCGCACCGCGAATAATCGGGTAGCGCAGGACGCGATGGCGAGCGAGGACCGACTCGAATGGTTCGTGGGTGACGGAGATGCCGCCAGGGTCAGTCGGATGGGTGTCCGGCAGGCGGACGGCAACGGCCCAGTTCTTGACGCCGCGCATCATCACACCTTCCAGGACGGCCTGCCCGCCGATGGGCAGGTCCTGTGGCTTGCCTGGCGCAGGTCGCCTTGCCGCTCCTCCTCTCGCCGCCACCTGGTCCGGGCTGCCGACTGAGGTGGGCCGCCTTGGCGCCTCGGAAGGGGCGGCATGGGCAGTGATTGGGCGAAAGCGGGGCACGGGAGCGGAGCGACCACCTGGGCGGTCACCGAGGTGATCGGTTCAGCGTGCCCGCATCTGCACCGTGAGCAAGCCGGAGGGGACGGCTGTCCTACGAAAAAGCGCGCCCACATGGGGCGCGCTCAGTCAAAAAACGCTCAGGAGCGGTGCGCGCCCGGATCAGCGGGGCGCGCACCATCCTGAGCAAGTGGAGGTGGTTAGGCGGCCGTCTCGGCGTCGGGTGCGGGTGCGTCCGGAGTCGGAGCGGCATCGCCGGCGCCAGCCTCGGCGGACTTGACCGGCGTGCTGCCCTTGGCAGCAGCGGCACGGCGACGGAAGCGCTCGACGCGGCCGCCCGTGTCCATGAGCTTCTGCTTGCCCGTGTAGAACGGGTGGCACTGGGAGCAGATCTCGACGCTGAGGACAGGCGAGGTCGACCGGGTCGTGAAAGCGTTGCCGCAGGTGCAGGTGACCTGTGCTTCGACGTAGTCGGGATGGATCTCGGTCTTCATGACGTGGCTCTTCTGGTTGCGTGAGGGCGCCGCGGACTTTGCCGGAGCGCCTGGCGGTCCATCAGTCTAGCGGGGTTCAGCGCCGCTGACGGTTCCCCGGCTCGGAGGACTCGCAGTCGATCGTCGTCGACTGCTCCGCCGTCAGTTCCGTGATGTCGGTGAGGGCAAGCTGCACGGTGATGTAGAGCTGGCCCGGGCAGGTCGCGAGCGGCGCGACGACCTTGCTGGTCTCGCCGCCCTTGAGCTGCTCGACGGTGGCCGACGCCAGCTGCTGACGCGTCACCGCGTCGTAAATGGTGACGACACCCTCGTCGGTGGTCGGAAGGCGCCCAGCGTTGCGGACGGAGACGGAGATCTCGTGACCCCCACCGTCGGCAAGCACGTCGACGACCTTCGCCAGCCGGAGCGTGGCGGTGAACAGCGGTTGGGTGCAGGGCACGTAGCGGCGGGCGGTCTTGGTGACGACCTTGTCGCCCTCGCCGAGCCCCCGAGCATCGACGACCACGCGGTATTGGACCCCTTCCGCCAGCCCGTTAATGGTCTTGGTGTACCGCAGGCCGGCGCGGCCGGGCTGCCCGTTCTCCCAGCCCCCGAGACCACTCTTGGCCGAGCCTGGCACGGACTTCCACTTCGCTTTGAAGTCGGCGCGCTGCTGGATGGAGAACTTCATGCTCACCCGGGCGCCGTCGCCGTCGAGGATCGCGCTGGCGACGACGGTCGCGCTGCGTTCGTCGACGGTCGGACCGATCGCGCACACCTTCGACTCAACGGTGAGCGCGGGCGCAGGGCCTTTCGTGGCGATTCGGGCGTGCGCGTCGGGCGCGAGGCCGCCGACGATCGCGAGCGAGAGGGCCGCGATGGCGGAGGCAAAAGGTGTGATGAGGCGAAGGGGCAGCATACGAGCGGGGATCGGGGGAATCGTAGTCTGGAACACCGTCCAGCCCAAAGGGTTGCGGTGGTTGGCCGCGAAGTTTCCGCGGCCCTGAACGACCGAAGCCCGGAACCTCACGGTCCCGGGCCTCAGACGATCAACTGATGGGTGGGTTACACGACCTGGTAGGCCGGGCCGTCGCCACCTTCTGGCGGGGTGAGGCGGCCGCCTCGGGCGGTGATGGCACCGCACTGGACGCAGTTGGTGTAGTTGACGATGACGTCGACGTTGCCGGTCTCCGGGGCGTCTTCCGGGATCTCGTAGACGCCGGCGGGGCACATCCACTTCCACGTCTCGGCGACTTCGCGGGCGACGTTCTTCTCGATCCGGATGTGGCTCGGGGCGTCGTCGCGGGTCATGTTGCCGGTGATGAACACCGACGAGAGCTTGTCGAACGTGTACTTGCCGTCGGGCTTGGGGTACAGGTCCGAAGCGGGCTTCTTCGGGATCGACTGCACGACCTCGGCGTCGCGGTGGTTGCTCTTGCGACCACCGGGCACCTTGCCCTTGGAAATGATGTCCAGCCCGGCCTTAGCGAGGTTGAACGGCATCGACGAGCCGCCGACGAGCTGCATGTTGTTACGGACCTGGAAGAGGCGCTTGCCGACGATGTCGGAGTCGGCGATGGCCTTCTCGTAGGACGTCATGTCCTTCTGGCCCTTCTTCAGCGACGCGTAGATCTCTTCCGCGGCGATTATGCCGGACTGGATCGCCATGTGGACGCCCTTGAGCGACGCCATGTCGATCATGCCGCCGGACTCACCGACGAGCACCGCACCGGGCATCGAGAGCTTCGGCTGCGACCAGAAGCCGCCGCCCTGGATCGCCTTGGCGCCCCAGGCGGTGCGCTCGCCGCCTTCGAGGATGCCCTTCAGCTTCGGGTGCTGCTTGACCGTCTGGAGCATGTCGTGGGCCGACACGGTCGCGTCGGGCGTCGACAGCGGCACGACGATGCCGATCGAGACGAGGTTCTCGCCGTACGGGTAGACCCAGCCGCCGATGCCCGTCTCGTGCCACTTGGCGTTGGAGCGGCCCGGCCAGCCGAAGAAGTGGACGACTTTGTCCCACTGCTCGGTGGTCTTCCAGACCTCTTTGGCGCCGAGCTTCCAGACCGGCGGCTCCTTGCCTTCGGACAGGTTGAAGCGCTGGATGGCGGCACCGGTGAGGTGGCCCCAGTTGCCTTCGGCGAGGACGGTCGCGCGGGCGTGGACTTCCATGCCGGGCTCGAAGTTGCCGAGCTCCTGGCCTTCCTTGCCGCGGCCCTTGTCGCCCGTAACGACGCCGGCGACGGCGTCGTCCTTGACGAGCAGCTTGGCGGCTGCCGTCTCGGTGAGGATGTAGGCGCCGGCCTCTTCGGCCTTCTCGGCCATCCAGCGGCAAAGCTGGCTGATCGAGGTGACGTAGTTGCCCTCGTTCTTGAAGTTCGGGGGCGTCGGACCGGGGAGGTTGATCCCGCGGTTCTCATCGAGCAGCCACCAGACGGCGTCCTTCTCGTTGACGTGCCGGATCGCCGGAAGCGCCTCGAGGTCTTCGTCGGGGAAGAGCTCCTTGAGCGGACCCGGCTTCATCACGGCGCCGGACAGGTTGTGTCCGCCGCATGACTTCGCCTTCTCGATGACGGCGACCGGCACCTCACCGAGCTGCTCCATCAGCTCCTCGTCGTCGGCGAGGAGCTGAAGGAGGCGGTTGGCTGCGGCCAGACCGGCCGGCCCACCACCGACGATCGCGACGCCGACCTCGATCGCCTCGTCCTCGCCCGCCTCAGGGGCAGCGATGAACTCGTTGATCGGGTCGACCGGCGGCGGGAATTCTGCCGGTGCGTGTCCGTTGGTGGTGGCGGCCATGTGTCTGGTCCTTGCGATGCGGTTAGAGGGTGACGGCGGGTGCCGTTCAGCCCTTCTTGGCCTTGATGGCCTCGGTCAGAGCCGGGGCGATCTTGTGGAGGTCTCCGATGACGCCGAAGTCGGCGAACTCGAAGATCGGTGCGTTCTCGTCCTTGTTGATCGCGAGCACGTTCTCGGACGACTGCATGCCGACCTTGTGCTGGATCGCGCCCGACACGCCGAGACCGACGTAGAGCTTCGGAGCGACGGTCTTGCCGGTCTGGCCGACCTGGCCCGCGTACGGGAACCAGCCGGCGTCAACCACGGCGCGCGTAGCGGCGACGGCGGAGTTGCCGCCGAACGCTGCGGCGAGCGAGTCGGCCACCGAGAAGTTCTCGGCGGTACCGAGGCCGCGGCCACCGGTGACGAGGATCGACGCGTCTTCGATGTTGACGTCGGCGCCGCGGGCTTCGCCACGGACCTTGAGGGTCACCTGGCCGGCAGCAGCACCGATCGGGGCGTCGAACGCCTCGACGGAGGCGGTGCCACCGGTCTCCTTGACCTCGAACGCGTTCGTCCGGGCGACGATGACGCCCTTGGACTTGTAGTTCGAGTGCGAGAGGAGCGTGTCGCCGAAGATCGGACGCTCGGCGACGAGCTTGCCGCCGTCGACCTTGATGTCGGTCACTTCGACCGTGACGCCGCCACCGATGCGGGCCGCGAGGCCAGCGCCGATCTCGAAGCCGAGGAGGCCACCGCCGAAGAGGACCCAGTCGTAGCCCTTGGCTTCGACGAGGGCCGCGATGCCATCAATGGCGGTCGCGGCAATGCCCTCAGGGGCGTTGATCGTGAAGACCTTGGTGGCACCAACGGCGCCGGCCTGCTGGGCCAGCTCGTCGGTGAGGTCGGTGCCGACGAGGACCGCGTGGGCCTCGCCGCCGAGCTCGCCAGCAAGGCGTGCAGCCTCGCTAATCGCGCCCTTGGAGTTCTTGTTGACCTGACCCTCGTGGGCGAGGGCGTAAACCAGAATGTCAGCCATGTTCTTTCCCTTCCCTTAGACGAGCTTGCGCTCGTCGAGCCAAGCGACGATCTGCTCAACCGTGGCGGCAGTGTCCTCGTCGGTGATGATCGTGCCGCCGGACTTGGAAGCCGGCTTCTGGAAGTCGGAGCAGTCGACGCCGGAGCCGGCGGTGCCGACCTTGCCCGCGTCGATGCCAGCGTCAGCCAGCGTGAGCTTCTCGACGGGCTTCTTCTTCGCGCCCATGATCGCCTTGAGCGACGGGTACCGCGGCTCGTTGATGGCGTCGCCGACGGAGATGATCGCCGGGAGCTTGACTTCGACGGTGTCGTAGCCGTACTCGGCCTGGCGCTCGGCGGTGATGACATCACCGGCGAGGTCGAGCTTGACGACCTGGCTCAGCGCAGGCTGACCCAGGAACTCGCCAACGACGGAGCCGACGGCGTACGAGCCGCCGTCGTCGCTCTGCTGGCCCAGGAGGACCAGCTCAGGCGACTCGCGCTTGATGAGCTCGGCGAGGGCGTAGCCCGTGGCGACCACGTCGGAGCCGGCGAGGCCGGCATCGGACAGGTGGATCGAGCGGTCGGCGCCACGCGAAACGGCACCCTGAAGGGTGCGCGACGCGCTGTCCGGACCAACGGTCACGGCGACGATCTCAGAGACGTCAGCGCCGTTCTCCTTGATCTGGACCGCAGCCTCAAGGGCGTGCGTGTCGTAGGGGTTGAGGGCCTTCTCACCGCTGCGGTCGATCTGACCGGTGGCGGGATCGATGGTCTTCTCGACGGCGGCGTCGGGAACCTCTTTGACCAGGACCAAGATCTTCAAAGCGGATCTTCCTTCTTGGGGGCGGGGCTTAGTGGCGCGGTGCGGGGCGTGAGAGCAGTCCGGAAAGAACTGCTCACACGCCCCGTACGTTGCCGCGAATGAAATCGATGATGTCCTGGGTCGGGGACCCAGGGGTGAAGACTGCGGAGACGCCGCGCTGCTTGAGCTCGGGGATGTCGTCACCCGGGATGGTGCCGCCGACGGTGACGAGCACGTCGCTCGCGCCCTCGGCCGCGAGCAGCTCGACGACCTTCGGGACCAGCGTCATGTGCGCGCCGGAGAGGATCGACAGGCCAACGGCGTCGGCGTCCTCTTGGATCACGGTCTCGACGATCTGCTGGGGCGTCTGGTGGAGGCCGGTGTAGATGACTTCCATGCCGGCGTCACGCAAGGCGCGCGCGACGATCTTGGCCCCACGGTCGTGTCCG
Organism: Solirubrobacteraceae bacterium; assembly: GCA_032119595.1. Classification (GTDB taxonomy): domain Bacteria; phylum Actinomycetota; class Thermoleophilia; order Solirubrobacterales; family Solirubrobacteraceae; genus JAGIBJ01. The sequence continues at coordinate 223,173 of JAUMBQ010000008.1, forward strand.
TCGAGGCCAGGCTTGGCGACGACGACGCGGATCTTGCGGCTGGCGGTGGTTTCGCTCATGGGAGATCGTGCCTCGCGCAAGCACGACGGGCGCGCGAGAGGCCCGCGGATCCTACCTGCCGTAGCTACGCTGGCGTCGGCTCGTTGCTGAGCAGGCGTCAGAGCCGCCGTCATCGGGCTCGGGCGCCCAGGTCCGACCGGCGTCTTCGGGCGCCGCCTACCCGCCGCGCCGCGGTGCTCAGGCGGTCTTGCTCGCTCGCCGCACGGCTTGCAGCGCGCCGGCCCCCAGGACGACCGCCGCCAGGCCGGAGAGCACCAGCGACGCGCGGCGACCAAGGTGATCGAGCGAGAGGATCTCCCAGCCTTCCGAGACCGCGATCGCGCGCAAAGCCCGGTCGGGGTTCACCGCGACCGGGCGCCCGACGGCGCGGAGCATCGGCAGATCGGAGATCGAGTCGCTGTAGGCCGTGGAGCGGGCGAGATCAAGGTCGTGCTCGGCCGCGAGGTCAAGCATCGCGCCGACCTTGCCTTCGCCGTAGATGAAGGGTCCGCCCGGCTTGCCCGTGTAGCGGCCGTCGACGATCTCCGATCGCGTCCCGATCGCGCCGTCCAGCTCCAGGGCTTCGGCCAGGAGATCCGCAAACTCCTGGCTGGAGGCCGTGATGAGGTAGACGATCTCCCCCGCGCGCTGGTGCGCGTGGGCGCGCGCCAGCACCTCCGGGTAGATCCGCGGCAGGACCCGGTCCATCACGGCACTGGCGATGGCTTCAAGCTCGTCGGTGTGGACGTTGGTGACGTACCCCGCTACGCGGGAACGGACCGCGTCGGTCGTCGCGTCGTCGAGACCCCAGAGCCGGAACCGGGCCGACACCCAGGTGTCGCGCAGGAGCTGCGGCTTGCTGACGATGCCGGCTCGCGCCATCTCGACCAAGATCGAGAAGCCGCTGGAGCCCGAGACGAGGGTGCGGTCAAGGTCAAAGAACGCGGCCGTGCGCTGGCGCGTGGCGGGGTCGCCGCTTTCGACGTGCGGATCGATCGGGCTGAGTTGGGTCACGGGGTCCTGTGGCGAGGGCGTCTTGAGGGGCATTCGCGGTCGGTGTGGCCACGCCTTCCCCTAGATACGCGAAAGCGCGCGGCCCGGCTCATGATGGCCGGTCCGCGCGCTTTCATGCGCAACTTGGTGTCTGGCTCGATCAGCCGTTGACGCGAACGATGATCGCGTCGCCCTGGCCGCCACCGGAGCAGATGGCCGCGACGCCGAGGCCGCCGCCGCGACGGCCGAGCTCGAGCACGAGGCTGCCGATGATGCGGGCGCCGGACGCGCCGAGCGGGTGGCCGAGCGCCACCGCGCCGCCGTTGACGTTCACGTTGTCCGGGCTGAGGCCGAGCATCTTCATCGAGTTGAGGCCAACGGACGAGAACGCCTCGTTGAACTCCCACAGATCGATGTCGTCGACCGTGAGGCCGGCCTTGTCGAGCGCCTTCTTGGCTGCCGCACCGGGGGTGCGAGCGAGGTACGGGAAGTCGTCGGCGACCTGCGCGTAGGCCACGATCTCGCCAAGGATCTGCTTGCCGTTCTTCTGCGCCCACTCCTCGGAGGAGAGGACGAGCGCGGCGGCGCCGTCGTTGACCGACGGGGAGTTGCCGGCGGTGTGAGTGCCGTCCTTCACGAGGCCGCGGAGCTTGCTCAGCCCTTCGGCCGTGGTGCCTTCGCGCGGGCCTTCATCGGTGTCGACGATGGTGTCGCCCTTGCGGCCCGGCACGGTGACCGGAACGATCTCGTGGCCGAGGTTGCCGTTCGCGATGGCCGCGAGCGCGCGGTCGTGGGAGCGGGCCGCGAACTCGTCGAGCGACTCGCGGGTGATCTCGAGTTCGTCGCCGACCTCGGTCGCCTCGACGAACATCTGCTTGCCGGTGAAGGCGTTCGTCAGACCGTCGTGCTGCATGAGGTCGATCATCGTCGCCGGGCCCATGCGGAAGCCGTTGCGCGAGCCGGGCAGCGCGTGCGGCGCCTGCGACATCGACTCCATGCCGCCGCCGATCGCGACCTCGACCTCGCCAGCGCGGATGTGGAGATCGGCGATCGCCACGGCGCGCATGCCGGACGCGCAGACCTTGTTGATCGTTTCGGAGGAGACGCCGATCGGGATGCCAGCGGCGATCTGCGCCTGACGCGACGGGATCTGGCCGGCGCCGCCCTGCAGCACCTGGCCCATCACGACGTGCTCGACCTGCTCAGGCGAGACACCGGAGCGCTCAAGGGCGCCGCGGATCGCGATAGAGCCGAGCTCGGTCGCGGGCAGGCTCGAGAGCCCGCCGCTGAGCTTGCCGATGGGGGTACGCGCGGTACCGAGGATCACAGTCTTGGCCATGGGAAGCGTCTCTCCGAAAAGCGTCGCGATAGGGGGCGGGAGCCTAGGGGCACCGCGGCGCGGGAGCTTAGGCCACCACAGAACATTGATGCGTCGCGGTAATCGAGGTAGGGCGTTTCGCGCCAACTCCCTTACGATTAGGTGACATGGTCGCGTCCGATCTCCTCGAGCGTTCTGAGCAGCAGGCGGCGATCGCCTCGGCGCTCCGCAGTTCGCGGCAGGGCGATGGCTGCGTGCTGGTGATCGAAGGTGCCGCCGGGATCGGGAAAAGCCGCCTGCTCCAGGAGCTGCGTCAGGCCGCGCCAGAGGGCCAGCTCGTGCTGTCGGCGCGTGCCAGCGAACTCGAACGAGGGTTTGCGTTCGGCGTCGTTCGACAGCTGTTCGAGGCGATCGTTCGCGACCCAGACCTCGGGCCGGCGGCGCTCGAAGGCGCCGCACGGGCTGCCGGCGACATCTTCGAGGAGACGCCGAGTGAGAGCCGCGCAGCGAGCTTTGCGTTGCTCCACGGCCTCCACTGGCTCGTCTTGAACCTTGCCGAGGTCCAGCCGATCGTGCTGGCGATCGACGACCTGCATTGGTGCGACGCGTCGTCGCTGCGGTTCCTCGCCTACCTGGGCCGCCGGCTCGAAGGCACGCCGATCCTGATCGCGGCAGCGACCCGCCCGATCGCGCCTGCGACGGCCGACGCCGAGCTGCTGTCGGAGCTGCTGGCCGAGCCGACCGCGATCCACCTCTATCCCAAGGCGTTGTCTGAACACGCCACGGCGGAACTGCTCAGCGCGCAAGTCGACGGCCCCGTCGACCCCGGATTCGCGGAGGCCTGCTTCGACGCGACCGACGGAAACCCGCTCATGCTCCGCCAGCTCGCGCGCTCGATCCAGGCGGAAGGCACCGCGCCGACTGCCGCCAACGCCGCGAACGTGCGCCGCGCGGCACATCGGGCCCTGGCGCGGACCGTGCTGGCACGAGTCGGGCGTTACTCCGCTGACGCCATCGCGGTTGCGCGCGCCGTCGCGGTCCTCGGCGACACCGCCAATGGCGCACTCATCGCGTCGGTGGCGGAAATCGACGGAGCCGCCGTCGGTCCGGCCTGGCGCGAACTCGTCGAGGCCGAGGTGCTGCGCCGCGATGAACTCGCGTTCGTTCACGCGCTCGTGCGCGACGCCATCTACTTCGATCTGCCCGAGCCCGATCGCCAGACCCTTCACCTCCGCGCCGCAAAGCAGCTGGAGGCCGCCGGCGAGCGGGTGGAGCGGATCGCTGGCCAGCTCGAACTCGTGCCGCTCCGCGCAGATGCCTGGGTCGCGAACATCGCCGAGCAGGCCGGCCGAGCGGCCTTGCGACGGGGCGCTACCGACGCCGCAGCAATCCATCTTCGGCGTGCGCTGGAAGAACCCGCGCCACCCGATCGCCTGCAGGCGATCAAGCGGACGCTCGCCGAGGTGCTCTTCGATGTCGACGCGCCGTCCGCCATCGACCTGTTTCGAGAGCTGGCCACCGACGAGCAGGATGTCCGCGAGCGCGCCCTGATCCAGATCGGGCTCACACAGGCGCTGGCCCTGACGGATCGATGGAGCGAGTCGGCCACGATCTCGCAGCAGGCTCAGCAGCAACTCGGGCCCGAGCACGAGGACCTCTCCGCGATCTTTGACTCGATCCGCACGACGTCGACCATGTTTGGGGCCGACGACGGCGCGGCGCTGCGATCGATGGACGACCACCGCGTACTGCCGCCCAACGCTCCCCTCGGGGTTCGGCTACGAGCCGGACTCGCCTCCCTGGTGTGGACGTACGATGGGGGATCGGCCGAAGTGTGCGCCGACCTCGCCGAGCGGGCCGTCGCCAGCGATCCGACCATCCTGCGTGACAACACGCTGATCGCGGTCGCCCCGCTCTACGTGCTCGGGCTGGCCGATCGCGAAGAGGGCCTGGATCTCTGGGAGCGAGCCCGTGCCGATGCCCATCGCAGCGGTTCGACGGTCCTTCACCTCAGCGCCGACATGTGGCTCGGCTTCACCCAGCAGCGACGTGGCGACCTGACCGACGCCATCGCCGGACTCACGAACGCACTCGGCCTGATGCGAAGCTGGGGCTCGGGCAAGGAGCCGATGCGCTACGCGCGCTCCGCCCTGGCACTAGCCCATCTCGACGCTGGCGACGTGCGGCAAGCTCGGATCGCGCTCGATGACGGCCCGCCGGCATCGCACGAGCGCCCCTCACTGGGCAATGCCCTCTGGTGGCACGCCCAGTCGTGGGTGCTCTTCGCCGAAGGGCGCCACGAGGAGGCGCTCGCTGCCACCGCAACGCTCGAACATCGCAGCGCGTGGATGAAGCATCCCGTCGGCAGCGACTGGCGGCTGCCGCGCGCCCTGGCCCAGCACCGCCTCGGCCACGCCGAGGCGGCCTTGGAGACCGCAATCGACGGCGTACGCATCGCCGAGCAATGGGGCGCCGCTGGGGTCCTCGGGCCTGCCCTGCGCATCCTCGGCGAGGTCAAGGGCGATGCCGGGCTCGACGAGGTCCGTCGGTCGGTCTCGATCCTTGAGTCCTCGCCGGCGCGCATTCAACTCACCCGGTCACTTCTCGCGCTCGGAGGCTTGCTGCGCCGCGGCCGCCAGCCGACGCTGGCGCGCGAGCCGCTGGAGCGTGCGTACGAGCTTGCCGGGGCCTGCGGGTCGCCTGGGCTCGTCGACCAGGTTCGCACCGAGCTGGCGGCAACGGGCGTGCGCCGCAAGCCCGGAGACGTGGCTGGGCCGGGGGCCCTCACGCCGAGCGAGCGTCGCGTCGCCGATCTGGCCGCGGGCGGCCGGACCAACCGCGAGATCGCGCAGGAGCTCTTCGTGACCCCGAAGACCGTCGAAGTGCACCTCTCCGCGGCCTACCGCAAGCTCGGCATCAGCTCGCGTCATGCGCTCGTCGGCGCCCTGACCGGCGCGGGGGCCGCATGACGGCGCGCACCCCCGGATTGCTGGAGCGCGACGACCAGGCGTCGGCCATCGACGCCGTGCTCGCCGCCGGCCGCCGCGGCGAAGGTCGGCTACTGCTGATCGAGGGCCCGCCGGGCATCGGCAAGAGCCGCCTGCTCCAGGAGCTGCGGACGCGCGCCGACGGCCCCGCCCGCGTGCTCTCAGCCCGCGCCAGCAAGCTCGAGCAGGCGTTTGCGTTCGGCGTCGTGCGTCAGCTCCTGGAGGCCGTGACGCGGGATGCCGGCGACGCGGCCACGGCCTTTGAGGGCGCCGCCTCCGGAGCCCGCAGCATCTTCGACGACGCGCCGAGTGAAGGCAGCGGCGCGAGCTACGCGATCCTCCACGGCCTGCACTGGCTCACCCTGAACCTGGCCGAGACCCAGCCACTCGTGCTCGTCATCGACGACCTGCACTGGTGCGATGCCTCGTCGCTGCGATTCCTGTCTTACCTCGCGCGGCGGATCGAGAGCACCCGCGTGGTACTCGCAGCCACGACGCGACCGCTCGTCCATGCGGTGAGCAACGGCGACGTCGGCGGTGATGTGCTGGTCGAGCTGCTCGACGAGCTCCTGTCCGAGCCCGACGCCGTGCTCCTCCATCCGCTTGCGCTGTCGCCCGACGCCTCGGCGGCATTGCTCGCCGAAACCCTCGGGACCACCGTTGACCCCGCATTCGCGGCCGCGTGCTTCGAAGCGACCGACGGCAATCCGCTCATGCTCCGGCAGCTCGCCCATTCCCTCCAAGCCGAGGGGACCACCCCGACCGCGGAGCATGCCACCACCGTCCGGCGGGTCGCGCACCGGGCCCTGGCACGCACCGTGCTCTCCCGGGTCGGCCGCCTGCCCGCTACCACCGTCGCCGTGGCCCACGCGGCCGCCGTGCTCGGCGAGACGGCATCGGTCAGCCTCGTCGCCGAACTCGCCGGGACGGATCCCGACACCGTCGTGACCGCCACGAGTGAGCTGGTGGCCGCCGAGGTGTTGCGTCGCGACACCACCTTCGGCTTCGTGCACGCGCTCGTTCGCGACGCGATCTACCACGACCTCCCCGAGGCAGCCCGGGCGCAACTCCACGCCCGCGCTGCGAAGTTGCTCGCCACCGCGGGCGCACCCGCCGAGCGTGTCGCGAGCCAGCTCGACCTGGCACCGCGCACCGGTGATCCATGGGCCGTCGAGATCGCCACCCTTGCCGCCGACGCCGCCGTGCGGCGCGCCGCCCCGGACGCGGCGGCCGCCTATCTGCGCCGCGCGCTCGACGAGCCGGCGCCGCCCGAGTTGCGCGCCGAGCTGACACACCGTCTGGGCACGGTGCTCGTCGACGTGAACGGACCGCAGGCAGCCGAAGTACTTCGCGAAGCCGTCGCCCTCGCCCCGGATCCCCTCACGGCCGCCGCGATCGAGGTCGAACTTCTCCAGATGCTGGTGTTCACCGGCGGCCAGCACGAAGCGAACGCGATCGCCCGGGCGCGCGCCAAACAGGTCCCGCCGGACGCCATCGATCTCCAGGCGCTCCTCGCCACGTTCCGGGCAAACTCCGCGACCTTCGGCGCCCATGATCCCGAGGCCTTCGTCGCCCTCCGCCCCACCCGGACCAAACCGATGGGCGACGGGTTCGGGTCGCGTGCCCTGGCCAGCCTGACCTCGCTGATGTGGGCCTGCGACGGCGGCACCGCAGAGGAGTGCGCGAAGCTCGCGCTCTGGTCGATGGAGGGCGAAGAGATGCTGATGCGGCGCCAGCCGATGCCTGCGGCCGGTGCGCTGCTGACCCTCTCCCTCGCCGATCGCCCCGAGTCGCTCGGATTCTGGGAGGACGCGCGCGCCGAAGGCCACCGCACCGGTGCCCAGCTCCTGCACTGGACGATCGACGTGTGGCTCGGCGCGGAGCGCCTTCGGCGGGGCGACCTGAGCGAAGCGATCAGCCTGCTCGAAGAGGCCACGAGGATCGGGCGCCGATGGACCGGGGGCGCAAAGATCCCGTTCGGCAACCAGTTCAGTGAGAGTTCGCTGGCGCTCGCGCTGTTGGACCGCGGCGACGTCGACCAGGCCCGCGCGCGACTCGACGCAAGCCCGCTGGTCCCCAACGAGACGGTGTTCAGCGGCCACATGTGGCTGGCGTCGGACGCCCAGGTCAAGCTCGCCGAGGGCCGGTTCGAGGAAGCGCTCGAATCAACCATCCAGCAAGAGCGCCGCAGCGAGTGGATGCAGGTTCCGCTCCCGTGCGACTGGCGCGGTCCGCGAGCGACCGCCCTGCACCGGCTCGGACGCACCGACGAAGCCCTCGTCGTGGCCGACGAAGCGCTCAAGGTCGCCGAGCATTGGGGCGCGCCGCGCACGGTCGGCCCAGCGCTGCGGCTGCTGGGTGAGCTGCGCGGCGAGGCTGGACTGCCAGACCTTGAGCGCTCGGTCGCGGTGCTCGAGCACTCGACGGCCCGCCTGGAACTGGCGAAGTCGCTCGCGGCGCTCGGTGCCGCACGCCGGCGCAGCCGCCAGCCGACCGAAGCTCGCGCGCCGCTCGAGCGCGCCTACGAGCTGGCCCGGGCCTGCGACGCCACGGCCGTCGCCGAGGCGATTCGCACCGAGCTCGCGGCTAGCGGCGTGCGGCGCCCCCGCGACGAAGTCGGCGGTGCCGGCGCGCTCACGCCGAGCGAACGGCGCGTCGCCGACCTTGCGGCCGATGGCCGCTCCAACCGCGAGATCGCCCAAGAACTCTTCGTGACGCCCAAGACGGTCGAGGTCCACCTCTCCGCCGCCTACCGCAAGCTCGGGATCACGTCCCGCCACGCCCTTCCGGGCGCGCTCGTCTGAGCCCAGCGACGCGCCTGAGGCCCAGGCGCCGTCCCGCGATCCCGGGAGTTGGCGGCGCGTTGGCGGCGTGATCGGCCTGCATCGCGGGTGCTTTGCCGCGGGCGGGCAGGAGTTGGCGCAGCTTGAGGACTTGGGTCTGCCCGTCGCAACGGGCGAGCTTCGGACAAGCCGTCCCTCACCGCCAACCGCGGGCTTCGGCGAAGCCGGCCACCACCGCTAATAGCGGGCATTTCCCCGTCGCCCCACGGAAAGTCGTCCCGAGACCAGCGCGTCGGGCGACCCCGCGCGCCAACCGCGGACATTCGCCCTCACCCCGCGGAAGACCAGGCCGCCAGCCGGTTCAGCCCGTCAAAAGCAAAGCACCCGGAAATGGGGTGTGACTTGTACTGAAACGGTCAGACAAACTCACCCCCCATTCCCAGGTGTATTGCCGATGGCGCCGAACACTCGGCCCCAGCCGACCAGGCGGCCGAGTCGCCGCCACTCATTCGGTCCACCGTCCGCCCTCGGTGTGAAAGGGCCCGAATACCCCACAACCAGCCCCGACTCCCGCCCGCCCACGCCAAAGCGCCGCACCCCGCAACACCGGCCTCGGCCTCGGCCGCCAACTCCCTCAGCCCCGACTCCCGCCCGCCCACGCCAGAGCGCCGCACCCCGCAGCACCGGCCTCGGCCTCGCCCGCCAGCTCCCCTCGGCCACCGTGGGCTCGGCGGCGCCGTGACTCGCGCACGCCATACCGACCCTTAGGGGGCGAAATCGAGATCTTGGGGGCTCGAACTGGGGTTGTCCTCGATGTGCAACGCCCTGGCGCGGTCCAGATTGGTGCCATGCCGACCGCCGCCTGCCGGCCGGTCGCCGCCCAACCTGTCCATCTCGCCCTTCGAGGACCCCGTGTCAGCACCGTCTCCCCGCACCCTGGTCGCCACCGCCATCACCTGCGTCGGCCTGGCCGCGGCCGTCGCCCCCGCCACGGCCTCAGCCTCGACCGTGGGCTTCGCCCCCGATGGCGCACTCGTCTACACCGCCGCGCCGGGCGAGCTCAACAGCGTCGGGATCCAGTCCGGCAACGACGACGCGACGCTCACGATCTACGACGGCGACGGTTCGATCACCTCTCCCACCCCGCCCGGCTGCACCACGTACGACGCGACGAAGGCCGTGACCTGCCCGCTTCCGCCGCTGGTGCGCCTGGACTTGGGCGACGGAAAGGACTGGGGCTACGTGTCGAACGGCGTCCCCGTCCCATCGACCCTGCTCGGCGGTGACGGCGACGACACCCTGGCGGGGAACGAAGCCCCACAAACCATCGACGGCGGCGCCGGAACCGACAAGATCGCGGGCGCGCAAGGCGCGGACGTCCTGCGCGGAGGCGACGGCAACGACAGCGTCGATGGCGGCGAGGGCGCCGACCAGGTTGAAGGCGGCGCTGGCGACGACCTGATGGCCGGCGACCACTACGAGGGCCAGTTCAGTGATGTGATCGACGGCGGCCCGGGCTTTGATCGAATCGAGGCCGACTGGGGCGACCGCCACTACGACTACGTCCAGCCGCCCGTAGCCATTTCGCTCGGCGGCGGGGCCGACGACGGCCGCCCGGGTGAGAACGACGATGTGCGCGGAATCGAAAAGGTCGCCGTGAACATCCCCGGGACCTACACCGGCACGGACGCCGCCGAGACCCTGGAGGTGCACCAGGTGCTCGGAACCGTCACGCTCGACGGCCGCGGCGGCAACGACACCCTCATCGGCGCCGACGGGCAGGACGCCATCGACGGCGGCGCGGGCGACGACACCATCGACGCCGGGTTCGGCGACGACACGATCACGCCCGGACCCGGCAAGGACGTCGTCGCAGCCGACCGCCGTGGCGGCGATTGCGGCCCCCTGTGGTGCAAATACCCGTACGGCAACGACACCGTGAACGCCGTTGACGGCGAGGTTGACTCGATCTTCTGCGGCGCCGGCGAGGATCGCGTCGTCGCCGATCCTGCTGACGTCGTGGCACCGGACTGCGAGACCGTCGAGCGCCAGGGCGCGGCCGTCCCCGGCGGCAGCGTGGGCGGGTCAGGCGTGCCCGGCGGCAGCTCCGGGGCAGGCGCGTCGGGTGCAACGCTTGCCGCCAAGCCGACGTCAACCTCCAAGGCCCTGCGCTCGGGCCTCAGCGTCAAGCTGACCGGACTGCCCGCCCGCAAGCGGATCAAGCTCAGCGCTTCCGTGAACGGAAAGGCCGTCGCCAGTGGATCGGCCAAGGCCTCGCGTTCGGGCCGCGCCACGGTCGTCCTGCGGTTCTCGAAGGCCGGCAAGCGCCTCGTGCGAGGCCGCTCGAAGCTCACCCTCGTCATCACCGGGGCCGGAATTCCGGCCACGACCGTCGTCCTGCGCGGGAGCCGCTGATCATGTCCCAAGACCATCACGACCCGACCTCGCTGGATCCCCTACCGCCGGCGGGCCGGCACCAGGTCGACGGCACGACCGATCCGATCGAGATGATCGCCCACTTCGCGCGGTCAGCCGGCACCGATGCACCACGCGGCACCCTGCTGCTGGAGGGTGAATCCGAGCCGATCCCGTTCGCCGGCTGGCTCGATCTGATGGCCATCGTGGAGAAGGCCCTGGAGGCCGAGCGCGCCAAGACCCGGTGACCTCCAGGGACGGCGCTCCCCTACCGTGTGAGCCATGAAGGTCTCCACGGTCGCCACGCTCCCCTCCGACGCCGAGACCATCGTGCTCGCCGTGGCGGAGGGAGCGACGGTCGACGAGCGCTGGACCGAGATCATCGCGGCAGCCACCGAGCGCCGCGAAGTCCGCACGAAGGCCGGCCATCTCGCCACGCTCCACGATGGAGACACGCGGCTCATCGTGGTGGGTGTCGGTCCGGTCGCCAGCCTCACTGCCGAGGGGCTGCGCGTCGCGGCCGCGCACGTCCACGGGCGGGCGTCGGCGATCGGCAGCACGACGCTGCACTGGGTTCTTCCGGCCGACCTGTCGATCGACCTGAGCGACGCGACCGCCGCAGTGGTCGAGGGCACGATTCTCAAAGGCTGGACCTACGACGCCAAACGCAAGAGCGACGCTCCGAAGGACCCGGAGCCTGACGCGCTCGTGGTGGTCGGTGGCGACACTGACGCCGCGTCGGCGGCGTCGATCATCGCGAAGGCAGCCAACTGGGCTCGCGTGCAGCAGCATGAGCCGCCGAACGTCCTCACCCCCACCGAATTCGGCATTCGTGCCCAGCAGATCGCCGCCGACCTAGGCAACCCTAACCTTCATGTCGAGGTTCAGGGTGAGTCCTACATGGCCGCCAAGGGCATGGGTGCGCTGCTCGCCGTCTCCCAGGGCTCCGCGCAAGAGGCCGCCCTGATCACCGCGCGCTACAAGCACCCGGATGCCAAAGGCCCGCGGATCGCACTGGTCGGCAAAGCCGTCACGTTCGACACGGGCGGCATCTCGATCAAGCCGTCAGCGCGCATGCACGAGATGAAGTTCGACATGACCGGCGGCGCGGTCGTCCTCGGCGTGCTGCGGGCGGTCGTCGAGCTCGATCTTCCGCTCGACCTCATCGTCGTGGTCGGCTCCACGGAGAACATGCCGGCGTCGAACGCCTACAAGCCAGGCGACATCGTGACCGCCGCCGATGGCACCACCATCGAGATCACGAACACCGACGCCGAGGGCCGCATGGTCCTCGCCGACTGCCTCTGGCACGCCCGCCAGGAAGGCGCCGAAGTATTGGTCGACGTCGCCACGCTCACCGGTGCAGTCGTGGTCGCCCTCGGCTCGACGCATGCGGGCCTCATCGCCACCGACGACGACCTCGCCTCCGCACTCCTGGAGGCCGGAACTCACACCGGCGAACTCGCGTGGCGTTTGCCGCTGCACCCGGAGTACGCGAAGTTGATGAACAGCACCGACGCCGATCTCGTCAACGGCAGCCTCGAGCGCAAGGCCGGCACCATTACCGCCGGATCCTTCCTTGCGCGCTTTGCCGGCGACACGCCGTGGGCGCACCTCGACATCGCCGGCACCGCTTGGGGCCTGGGCCGCGCCTACGCTCCGCGCGGCGGTTCGGCGTACGGCTTGCGCCTGCTCGTCGACTGGCTCCGCGCGCGCAGCGCGTAACGGGGGCGCCCCAAAGCTCGGCCCAAGTCTTGGAGGCTCCCCCGACCTTGGGGGAGCGGCGTCAGCTCATCTTCACGTAGCCGAGCGCCGCACCCTGCGGGTGCGTGCGGCGGATCACCTGATCGGAGCTGTTGCCCTCGATCGTGTGCACGGTGCCATCGGCATCGACGGACTCGACCATCCCGATGTGCTCGTCGAAGACGATGAGGTCGCCGGGGTTCGGATGCACGCCCGCACCGTTGGGCTGGGCCTTGCCGGTTCGCTGCGCCCAGGAGTAGAGGGCGTCGACGCTGCCGAAGCCCTGGCCCTGCTCGCCGACGGGCGCACCCGCCGATTTGGCCAGCCAGCTCGTGAAGTACGCACACCACGGCCCGACGCCGGACCCAGCGGTGGCGGTCCGATATTCCTTGATGCGAGCGCCATCGTTGGAGCCCATCGGCTCTTCCTTGACCCCGATCTCCTTCTGCGCGAGGGCGACCATCTTGACGCCGACCGTGCCGGTGTTGCCCGACAGCGCGCTGATGTTCGTCGCGCCAGTCGCCTGGAACTGGGAGTTCAGGACCTGCCCGAACTTGGATCGATCGGGGGCCGCCGGCGTGACGGGAGGGGCCATGGCGGTCTGGAGTTGCGAGACGCGCGCGATGACAGCTTCGAGGCTCATCCCCCTCTCCATCGGCAGGAAAGAGAGGTTCCTCCAGTTGCTTCCGCGTTTTGGCGCCGCCGCGCGGCCGACTTCCGGAGCATCAACGCGCCCCAAGAACGAAGACGGGGCGCTCGCAGGCGCCCCGTCTCATAGCATTTTGGTCGGCCCCGGCGTGCGCACCGGGACTCAGGGGCCGGGCTTAGCGGAGGAGTGAGAGCACCGACTGCGGCGCCTGGTTGGCCTGAGCGAGCATCGCCGTACCGGCCTGGGCCAGCACCTGGTTCTTGGTGAGCGTGACCATCTCCGACGCCATGTCCACGTCACGGATCCGCGACTCAGCGGACACGAGGTTCTCGTGGTAGCTCTTGGTCGCGTTCGACGCGTATTCGAGGCGGTTCTGCACCGCACCGAGGGTTGCGCGCTGATCGGAAACCGCGTTGATGGCGGTGTCGATCTCGGCGAGGTCGCCGCCCGTACCGAGCGACGCGTAGAGCGTGCCGATGGCGGACGAAAGCGTCGCCAGCGTGATCGCGATCGTGTCGCTGTCGTTGGCGCCGACCTGGAACGTCACCGAGTTGTTGTTGTCCAGCAGGCTGATGCCGTTGAACTTGGCCGAGGTGCCGATTCGGCTGATCTCGGATGCGAGCTGGTTGACCTCGCTTTGGATGGCCGTCTTGTCGGCGGTGGCCAGGGAGCCGTTCTTGTACTGAACCGCGAGCTCGCGGACACGCTGAAGCATGCCGTGAACCTCACCGAGGTTGGATTCAGCAGTCTGCACCAGCGACGTTGCGTCACCGATGTTCGACGTGGCCTGCGCGAGGCCGCGAATCTGGCCGCGCATACGCTCGGAGATCGAAAGGCCGGCCGTGTCATCAGCAGCGCTGTTGACGCGGAACCCTGAACTCAGGCGCTCCATCGACTTCGACACGGAAGCCGAGGTCTTGTTGAGGTTGTTGTAGCCCTGGAGGGCGTCAACGTTGGTGTTGATGCGAAGGGACATCGCTTGACTCCTTGTCAAGATTGATTGCTATCCCCCGGCGACTGCATGTCACCGGTGTAGTCCAAGTATCGGTCGTCCGGGTCAGTGGCTTGACCAGCGGTCCACTCGGGCTGGACACTTTTGTGACGCCCGGCACAGTCGGCCCTGAACGACCACGAGAACGGGCCACCCGAAGGTGGCCCGTTCTTGTTGAGGGTCTTAGCGACCGATGGCGTGTGAGCGAGATCCGCTCACGCGTTCATTGGTTAGCGGAGGAGCGAGAGCACCGACTGCGGGGCCTGGTTGGCCTGGGCGAGCATCGCCGTGCCGGCCTGCGCCAGCACCTGGTTCTTGGTCAGCGTGACCATCTCCGAGGCCATGTCCACGTCACGGATCCGCGACTCAGCGGACACGAGGTTCTCGTGGTAGCTCTTCGTCGCGTTCGACGCGTACTCCAGGCGGTTCTGCACCGCACCGAACGTCGCACGCGTGTTCGAGACGGCGTTGATGGCCGCATCGATGTCCGCGATGTCCGTGGCAGCGCCCGCACCACCGAGGGTGAAGAGGTTGCCCGCCGACGTGATGAGCGCAGCCAGAGAGACCGTGCCGACCGTGATGGTCTCGCCGTCGTTGGCGCCGACCTGGAACGAGACCGTTGCGGCGGTCGAGAGCAGGCTGATGCCGTTGAACTTTGCGGATGTTCCGATGCGCTCGACTTCGGCTGCGAGCTGGCTGACCTCACTTTGGATGGCCGTCTGGTCCGTGGACGAGAGCGAGCCGTTCTTGTACTGGACGGCGAGCTCACGCACACGCTGAAGCATGCTGTGGACCTCGCCGAGGTTGGCTTCGGCGGTCTGCACCATCGAGGTGGCATCGCCGATGTTCGTGCTTGCCTGCGCGAGCCCGCGGATCTGACCGCGCATACGCTCGGAGATCGAAAGGCCAGCGGTGTCATCTGCCGCGCTGTTGACGCGGAAGCCGGAGCTCAGGCGCTCCATCGACTTCGAGACGGCGCTCGAAGTCTTGTTGAGGTTGTTGTAGCCCTGGAGGGCGTCAACGTTGGTATTGATGCGAAGGGACATCGCTTGACTCCTTGTCAAGATTGATTGCTATCCCCCGGCGACTGCATGTCACCGGTGTAGTCCAGGTATCGGCCGCGCGCCAGACTGGCTTTACCAGTGGTCCAGCAGACCTGGACGCGCGTTCGGCCCCAGAACGAAGAAGGGGCGCCCGATGGGCGCCCCTTTCTCGTGTTCGTTTTCGAGGGCTCCAGCGTCCGTGCCGGTATGCCTCAACGAGCAGCCCCAGCGTCCGTGCCGGAGAAGTCCGTGTTTGCCGGGTTAGCGGAGGAGTGAGAGCACCGACTGCGGCGCCTGGTTCGCCTGGGCGAGCATCGCCGTACCGGCCTGGGCCAGCACCTGGTTCTTGGTGAGCGTGACCATCTCCGACGCCATGTCCACGTCACGGATCCGCGACTCAGCGGACACGAGGTTCTCGTGGTAGCTCTTCGTCGCGTTCGACGCGTACTCCAGGCGATTCTGCACCGCACCGAAGTTGCCGCGCGTGTCGGACACGGCGTTGATGGCCGCATCGATCTCTGCGAGGTCCGTGGCATCACCAAGGGTGAAGACCGCGCCCGTCGACGTGATCAGCGCAGCCAGCGAAACGGTGCCGACGGTAACCGTCTCGCCGTCGTTGGCGCCGACCTGGAACGAGACCGTCGCAGCGGTCGAGAGCAGGCTAATGCCGTTGAACTTGGCGGACGTTCCGATGCGCTCGATCTCTGATGCAAGCTGGTTGACCTCGCTTTGGATAGCGGTCTTGTCCGTCGTGGACAGCGACCCGTTCTTGTGCTGGACGGCGAGTTCACGCACACGCTGAAGCATGGAGTGGACCTCACCGAGGTTGGCTTCGGCGGTCTGCACCATCGAGGTGGCATCGCCAATGTTCGTGCTTGCCTGCGCAAGGCCGCGGATCTGACCACGCATGCGCTCGGAGATCGAGAGGCCGGCCGTGTCATCAGCAGCGCTGTTGACGCGGAACCCGGAACTCAGGCGCTCCATCGACTTCGAAACCGAAGCCGAGGTCTTGTTGAGGTTGTTGTAGCCCTGAAGGGCGTCCACGTTGGTATTGATGCGAAGGGACATCGCTTGACTCCTTGTCAAGATTGATTGCTATCCCCCGGCGACTGCATGTCACCGGTGTGGTCTAACCATCGGCGACGCCGGAGCCGAACTTGAAGCTGGTCTGTCCAGTTCTGGACACAAACGGCGCACGCGCCAGCACCTTGGCGCCGAGCCAATCGGGCCGGGACGTGAACGGCCATTTTACGGTCACCGGAGCAACACCAAATGGCCGTTCAGCCCTGGACGCCATCCGGCGCGTTGACGCCGTTCAGCGAATCGAGGCCACTATCGGAGTAGCGAGAGCACCGACTGCGGCGACTGGTTCGCCTGGGCGAGCATCGCCGTGCCGGCCTGCGCCAGCACCTGGTTCTTGGTCAGCGACACCATCTCCGACGCCATGTCCACGTCACGGATCCGCGACTCAGCCGACACGAGGTTCTCGTGGTACGACTTCGTCGCGTTCGACGCGTACTCCAGCCGGTTCTGCACCGAGCCGAGGGTCGCGCGGGTGTTCGACACGAAGTTGATCGCCGTGTCGATGTCGGCCAGGTCGGTCGCGTCGCCGAGCGTGAACAGCCCGCCGGTGAGCGAGACGTTCGCGCCGAGGCTGATCGTGGCGACCGTGATCGTGTCACCGTCGTTGGCGCCCACCTGGAACGAGACCGTCGCCACCGTCGACAGCAGGCTGATGCCGTTGAACTTGGCGGACGTGCCGATGCGCTCGATCTCGGATGCGAGCTGGTTGACCTCGCTCTGCAAGGCGGTCTTGTCGGCCGTGGCCAGCGTCCCGTTCTTGTGTTGGACCGCGAGTTCACGGACACGCTGAAGCATGCCGTGGACCTCGGCCAGATTGGCCTCGGAGGTCTGCACCATCGAGGTGGCGTCGCCGATGTTCGACGTCGCCTGCGCGAGCCCACGGATCTGACCGCGCATACGCTCGGAGATCGAAAGGCCAGCGGTGTCATCTGCCGCGCTGTTGACGCGGAAGCCGGAGCTCAGGCGCTCCATCGACTTCGAAACGGCGCCCGAAGTCTTGTTGAGATTGTTGTAGCCCGCGAGGGCATCAACATTCGTATTGATGCGAAGGGACATCGCTTGACTCCTTGTCAAGGTTGTTGGCTATCCCCTGGTCGCTACCTGCGACCAGTCATCCGCCTATCGGATCAAAACGCGCCAACCTTTACCGCAGAAGCCGAAATCATGCCGGACTACGCCCACGGCGACCAGGCGAGTGCGGTCATCCCTGACCGGGACGCTGTTCCTTGGCGGCTTCTTCGAGCTTGTCCAGCAGCGCCTGCTGTGTTTCGGCCACATCGCGCCGACGGACGGCCAATTCAGCGAACACGATTTGCTTCCAGACCGCTTGGGCGCCCGCCCAGGCGACCAGGTACGAGGCCATTCCGATCCCGATCGAGCGCAGCACGAGGTCCACGAACGGAAGCCCGGCTTTGTTGCCCAGATACGCCGCGAGGCCGAAGCCGATGAGCGCGCCCCACGCACGCACACGGGCGATCGATCGCCTGGCGCGTGGGTGATCGGCGATCCGAATCGGGATGTGCCCGTCGGGAGTGCCGTCGTCGGCCTCGTCCTCGGGCTCGTCCTTCTTGCCCTTGTCTTTGGCCACGAGCTAGCGGTGGCGCTTGGGGGTACGGAGCGGCGACACGACCCACGGCGCCGCCAGGTGCCCGGGACCAGCCGCGAGATCGATGGTCGGACCGGCTGCGGGCTCCGGGTCCGGGGCAGGCGGACTCGGCGTCAGGCCCGCGCCAATGGGTTCGAGGCGCGACGATCCGAGGGAGCCCGGGAGCGGAATGGTCGCGGGAGCGATGCCGGCGAGTTCTTCAGCGATCTGATGGGCGTCGGCGCCGACGATCGTGCCGCGGCCGGCTCCGGCGCTCACGTAGGCGATCGGGACGCGACGGTCGATCGCGACGGCCACGACCCCTCCGAGGAGGTCGGCTTCGTCGGCGTGGGTGGCGACCAGCAGCGTGGGGCCAAGCGGCTGCATGGCGCGCAGCACGCGGCGGGCGATCGGCGCGGCGAGCACGACCGGAAGGCACAGCGCGACCTGGTCGAGTTCCAGCAGTCCGAGCGTCGCGCCGAGGCGCTCCACGGAGGCCTGGTCGCCTGGGCTCACGCCGGGGGTGTCGACGAGCACGAGCGCGTGGCGGCGCAGCGCCGTGATGCGGTCCAGCGCACGCGGCGCGTCTGGGGCAGCGTGAACCGCAATGCCGAAGGGCGCGAGGGCCGCGGCGAGGAGGCCGTCGGAGCCAGAGTCCTGGAGGGTGACGCAGGCGACGGGCACCTGGCCGGCGGCGCCGTACGCGGCCGCGAGCCTGGCGATGGCGCGGGTCTTTCCGGCGCCACTGGAGCCGACGAACGCGACGGCCTGGCCAGCGCGACCAGCGAGCGGAGCCGTCGGGATCCGGCGTGCCAACTCGGACGCAAGGAGCTCGCGAACTGGCCGGTCGGGCTGGAGTGAAACGCGGTGCAGGAGGGTGTCGTCGACGACCGGGCTCGCGATCTGGTCGGGGAGGCCACGCCGCAGAAGCGCGCCGTGGAGCGGCGCGAGTTGCGCGACCGGGTCGCGCCCGGGAAGCAGTGGCGAGCTGCCGGTCAGGCCGGCGCCTGCCAGGCGGTCCTCGAACGTGCTGGAGCCCTGGGCCACGGGTGCCGCGTCGGCGCCGCCGCGGCCAGCGTCGAAGACGCGGTCATCGCCGGCCGGATCTGGAACCGGGGCCTGCGGGCGTTCGGGCAGCACCGGTGCGCTGAGCGGTAGGTCAGGCGCCCGAGGCGCCGGTGCATCGTCGTGACGCTCGGCGCGCTGGCGAGCCTGGTCGGCCATCAGCGCAGCCTCCACGCCGGCCGACTCCTGGGGCGACGGCACGCCGACGGTGAAATGCGGGGGCGGCGTCGCCGGGTCGGGCGGG
This sequence comes from Solirubrobacteraceae bacterium, assembly GCA_032119595.1. Classification (GTDB taxonomy): domain Bacteria; phylum Actinomycetota; class Thermoleophilia; order Solirubrobacterales; family Solirubrobacteraceae; genus JAGIBJ01. The sequence continues at coordinate 242,111 of JAUMBQ010000008.1, forward strand.
ATGGCGGCGTACGGGTTCGCGCCCGGCGCGGGGCCCGTCTGAGGTGTGATCGGCTCGTGGCGCGGCGCCGGAGGAAGCGCCATCGGGGCGCCGGAGCCTCCAGCGAATCCGTGCTGCTCCGCGATCGCTGAGAACGGAACGGTCGGCTGTGGATCAGGCGCCGTGAGCGCGGCCTGGGCTTGGGCCAGCAGGTCGGGCGCCTCGGGGCCGACGGACGGACCGTCGGACACATCAATGTGGCTTCCGCGTGGCACTGGGCCCTGCGGCGCGACCGGATGCCCGGGAACGTCGATGACCGCCACGTCGACCTCGACCATGCGCTTGGCGAAGAACCCGGCGATGCCGCCGGTGACGCCTTCGCGTTGGCGCAGAATCATCGCGCTCTCGCCCAGCTCGGCGCGAATGCGCGGCGCAATCTCCGAGAGCGAGGTCCCGCGGTACGTGCGCACGGGGACGCCATCGACCAGCCGTTCGGGCACGGGCGCGCCCGCCGCCACGGCCTGCGCCAGTGGGATGGGTTCTGCCTGCTCAGACTGCTTCTTGCGCTTCACGGATGAACGACTCCTACCGTCTCGACGGTAACGCCGGGAGCCACTTCCGTATAGGCACACACGGGAAGTTGCGGAACGGTCTGCTCGAGCAGTCTGCGCAGGTGCCTACGAATACGTGAGCTGCAGAGCAGCACAGGGCGCCGCCCACCGGGAATCGGCTGCTCGCTCTGGGCCAGCAACGCCTCCACCAGCGACTGGGCGCGACTGGGGTCCATCGCCAGGTATTCGCCGTCGGCGGTGGCCGTGATCGAGTCGGCGATCTCCTGCTCGATCGCGGGATCCAGGGCGATCGCACGCAGCCGGGAGTCCTCGTCGAGGTGCGGGCCGACGATCGCGCGACCGAGCGTCTGGCGGGCGTACTCGGCCAGGAGGTTCGCGTCACGCGTGACGCGGGCGCGGTCGCCGATGGCCTCCACGATGGCGCCGAGGTCGCGGATCGACACGCCCTCGCGCAGCAGCGCCTGGAGCACCCGCTGGATCTCGCCGACGGTGACGAGGTCCGGCACCACTTCATCGACGACGGCCGCGTTCGTCTCTTTGAGCCCGTCGAGGAGCTGCTTGGTGTCTTGGCGCGTGAGGAGGTCGGCGACGTGCCGGCGGATCGTCTCGGTGAGGTGGGTGACGATCACGGATTCGGTGTCGACGACGGTGTAGCCAAGCGCTTCGGCTTCGCTCTGGGACTCGTCGCCGATCCACACGGCCGGCAATCCGAACGCTGGCTCGGTCGTCGGAACCCCCTGGAGTTGGCCGACGGCATCGCCTGGGTCGAGCGCGAGCTGGTGGCCGGCGAGCACTTGGCCGCGGGCGACCTCCGCCCCGCGCACCCGAAGCGCGTATTCGTGCGAGCGCAGGCCGACTTCGTCATGGATGCGCACCGGCGGGATGACCGTGCCGAGCTCGGCCGCGATCTGGCGGCGCACGTTGCTGACGCGCGTCACGAGGGTCCCGCCGGCCTGGGTGTCGACGAGCGGCACGAGGCCGAACCCAACGACGAGTTCGAGGGGATCGATCGAGAGCGCGGCGCGCGCCTGGTCGGTGGAGGAGGGCTGCGGCGCCATCGGCACGATCGCCGCCTCGGTCGCTGCGCTCTTGGCCTCGTCCGCATGATTCTTGGAGAGGGTCCGGCCGACGAAGAAGAGGAAGCCACCGACCAGGAGGAACGGAACCTTCGGGAGCGCCGGGACGAGCGCGAAGCAGGCCACGACGGCACCGGACACCTGAATCGCCTTGCTTTGCGCACCGAACTGGGCGGCGATGTCGGAGCCGAGGTCGTCGCCAGCGTCGGCAGATCGCGTGACCATGATGCCGGCGGCCACCGAGATCAGGAGGGCCGGGATCTGGGCGGCGAGGCCGTCGCCGACGGTGAGGAGCGAGAAGGTCTGCGCGGCTTCGCCGAAGGGCATGCCCTGCTGGGCGACGCCGACGATGATGCCGCCGATGAGGTTGATGAGCGTGATCACGATGGCGGCGATCGCGTCGCCCTTCACGAACTTGGAGGCGCCGTCCATCGAGCCATAGAAGTCGGCCTCACGGGCGACGTCCTGGCGGCGAATCCGCGCTTCGTCTTCGGTGATCTGGCCGTTGTTGAGGTCGGCGTCGATCGCCATCTGCTTGCCCGGCATGGCGTCGAGGGTGAAGCGCGCGGCGACCTCCGCGACGCGCCCGGCGCCGTTGGTCACGACGACGAACTGGATCACGACGAGGACCAGGAAGATGATCAGGCCGACGACGACATTGCCGCCGACCACGAAGTTCCCGAATGCTTCAACGACATGTCCGGCGTCGCCATGGAGCAGGATCAGCCGGGTGACCGAGACGTTGATCGCCAGCCGCAGCAGGGTCGTCATCAGCAGGAGGCTCGGGAACACCGAGAAGTCCAGCGCGCGCGGCACGTAGAGCGTGGTGATCACGATGGCGAGGGCCATCGAGATGTTGAGCGCGATGAGGATGTCGAGCAGCGCCGGCGGGAGCGGCACGATCATCATCACGATCACGATCACGACGAACGACGCGGCGATGAGGTCGGTGTAGCCCGACAGTCGTTTCAGGAGATCGTTCATGCGGTGGCCCGTCGATTCGCGGTGCGGTAGACGAACGCCAAGACGGCCGCGACCGCCTCGTACATCTCTTCAGGAATGTGCTCCCCAACCTCGACCGAGGCGTGCAGAGCGCGCGCCAGCGGGGGATCGGGGATGACGGGGATGCCGTACTCGGCGGCGGCCTCGCGGATCTTGGCCGCGACGAGGTCCATGCCCTTGGCAATGACCTCTGGGGCAGCAAGCTCGGGGTTGTAGCGCAGCGCGACGGCGTAGTGCGTCGGGTTCGTGACCACCACGTCGGCGTCGGGGATCGCCGCCATCATGCGCGCGCGGGACGCCATCATCTGGCGGCGCTTCATCATCTGGCGCACCTCAGGAGGCAGCTCGGAGCTCTTGAACTCCTCCTTGATCTCGTGCATGTCCATCTTCATGGACTTGTCGAGCTTGTGCTTCTGCCAGACGTAGTCGCCGACGCCGATCACGAAGTACGCCACGGCGGCCGCGCGGGCGATCTTCATGATCCCGTCGAGCATCCGGTTGCCGAGCGCGGCGGGCTCCAGACCGACCAGCACCGCGACATCGGCGACCTGCGGCTTGAGCACGATCCAGACGACGATGGCCACGGCAGACGTCTTGAGGACGTTCTTCACGAGTTCCACCAGCGCGTTCGGCCCGAACGTCTGCTTGGCGTTGCTCATCGGGTTCATCTTCTTGAAGTCCGGCTTGATCGCTTTGGGCGTGATCTTGAGCCCGACCTGGGCCGCCATGATCAGGGCCGCGGCAATCGCGCAGGTAACGGCGATCGGCACCACGGCGCCGAACGTCACCGTGACGGCCTGCATGATGAATTCGCCGAGGCCGGCACCGTCGATCCGGTCTGGCGTCGCGGCCGTCTTCAAGGCGGTCGAGAGGAAGTTCTTCATCGCCTCGATCATCTTTGGACCGAACGCGCCGATCGCCAGCAGGCCAGCCAAGAGCACCGCGGAGCCGCCGAGGTCCATCGACTTCGCGACTTGACCCTTGTTGCGGGTCTCCTCCTGGCGTTTGGGTGTCGCCTTTTCGGTTTTGTCGTTGGCCATCGCTACGCGATCCGCAGACTCTGGAGGGCCGCGCCGACGCTGCGCTCCAGCTCACGCTGGACCCACGTGCCGACGAGCGGCAAGGAGATCCCGATGAGGAGCATCCCGACGAGCACCTTGATGGGCAGGCCGACGGCGAACACGTTGAGCTGCGGCACGACGCGCGTCAGCACGCCGAAGCCGACGTCCGCGAGAACGAGTGCAAGCAGTACGGGCGCGGCGATCTGCAGGGCTGAGCCGAAGATCGATGCGAACGTGCGGTCGGCGCCCGCGACGAGCCGCATGATGTCTGGCGCTTCGCCGATCGGCACGAGTTCGTAGGACCGCGCGATCCCGCGGATCACCCACTCGTCGCCGCCGATCGTGAGGAAGATCACCACGCCGATCAGGCCGTACATGCGCGCGAGGACGGCGTTCTGGTTGCCGGACACCGGGTCGACCTGGGCGCCGAACGAGAAGCCAACGCCGAAGTCGAGCAGGGTGCCGGCGACCTCGAGCGCGGCCGTCACGGCGACCAGTGCGAACGCGATCGAGAAGCCCACGAGCAGCTCGACCCCGAGCATCCCCATGAGCGCCAGGGTGCCGCCCTCGAGCGGGTCTGCCGGAACCGCCGACGGCGTGAGACCAATCGCGAGGGCGACCGCGATCACGACCTTGGCCTGGGTCGGGATCTGCCGTGAGCTGAAAGCCGGCGCGATGATGAAGAGCGGCGCGACCCGCGTGAGGGCCAGCACGAACACGAGGATGTTGTCGACCCCGAGCAGCGACAGGATCTGCGTGGTGGGCTGATCCATCTAGCGGTTCACCACTTCTGGGATCGACGTCCAGAGGTCGCGGGTGTACTGGGTGAGGATGTCGACCATCCACGGCCCGCCGACGACGAGCACCGCCGCAAGCGCAAGCAGTTTGGGGACGAACGAGAGCGTCTGCTCCTGGATCTGCGTGACGGCCTGCACGATCGAGATCAGCACGCCGACCACGAGCCCGACGACGAGCAGGGGCAGCGCCAGCGTGAGCGTGATCGTGAGCGCGCGCTCACCGATGCTGATGGCCTGGTCGGGACCCATAAGTTGAAGCTCTCCACCAGCGACTGGGTGATGAGCGACCAGCCGTCGACGAGCACGAACAAGAGGATCTTGAACGGCAGGGAGATGAAGACCGGGGGCAGCATCACCATGCCCAGCGACATCAGCGTCGAGGCGACGACGAGGTCGATCACCAGGAACGGCAGGAAGATCAGGAAGCCGATCTGGAAGGCCGTCTTGAGCTCGCTGAGGATGAACGACGGGATGAGGACGCGGGTCGGGATGTCCGCGCGGGTCTTGGGCTGATCGAGCTTCGCCATCTTCACGAAGAGCGCGAGGTCGCGGTCGCGGGTCTGGCGGAACATGAACTCGCGCATCGGCGCCTCGCCGCGCGTGAAGGCCGTCTCGACCGAGATCTTGTTCTCAAGCAGTGGCTGGACGGCGTCGTCCTTGACCTGCGTGAGGGTCGGTCCCATGACGAAGATCGTGAGGAACAGCGCGATGCCGACGAGCACCTGGTTCGGCGGCGCCGTCGGCGTGCCGAGGCCGGTGCGGATGAAACCCAGGACGATCAGGATCCGGGTGAACCCGGTGACCGTGAAGAGCAGCGCCGGAACGATCGAGAGCGCGCCGATGAGCAGCAGGAGCTGGACGGCCTGGCCGCCATCTTGGATCGACGTCTGCGCGAGAGTCGGCGCGAAGACCATCAGCGGCGCACCGTGAGGTCACGGACGCGCTCGATGAGCTGCGGCCCGAAGCCGGAGATCTCGCGGTCCTTGCCCATCGGCACGAGCGGGCCAAGATCGTCGTCGTCGCCGACCGGGAAGCCGGCGGCGCTGGCCTCCGCCTCCGTGTAGGTGCGCAGGAGCGACACGCCGTCGTCGGTCACGCCGAGGAGCAGGAACTCTTGGCCGGCGCGCACGAGCTGCACGCTGCGGGTGCCGCCGAGCGACAGCGTCGCCGTGGAGGCCAGTCCGTGGCCAACGTTCTGCGGCTCCTTGGAGGCTTTGGACTGCTTGAGGATCCAGGTGACGCCGTAGATCACGGCGATCACGATGGCGAGCCCGACGATCGTGCGAACGAGGCCGCCGGTGCCCCCTTCGTCGGCGACGGCGGTGGTGTCGGCCCCCTCCCCCGCGGCGCGCGTGGCGGCGCCGAGCGGCGTGGATTCGGTGGCTTTGTCGGGCGTCGACGCGGCCTGCGCGAACGCGGAGCCGCTGAGGACCAGGAGCAGGGCGACGGCGACGGTGAACGCCAGGGCGATCATGAGCGCGACGCGGGTCGGAAGCGTCGACTCGCCGGCGGGCAGCGGCGGGCGCTGCGAGAGGCGTGAGGAGAAGGCGAGATGCAAAGCGGGCCAGGGCGTCGGCGACGGGCGGCAGCCTCCCTGGCCACACGACGATTGGCAACCTCCCTGGCCACCTCTCAAGGGATCGGCATTTCGTCCGTTCCCTTGAGCCACATTCACTCATCCCACCTGTTTGCTGGGCTCCTGCAAGCGACCATGCGCCATACACCGCCTGAGCAGGTGGTCAAACCGGTTTTCAGGCCTTGGGGAGGCGCCCGAGCCCGGCGCGAGCGGACTCGGGGCGGGGAGTGCCGGCGAAGCCCGTGGAACCCAGAGGGGCTCGGTCGAACAGGAAGGCACGAGTTGCGAGACGATCGATCGCTGCGACTCATGCCGCCGCCGATAGGCATCGCGCGATCCAGGACGACCATCAGGCCCGACGGACGACCCAGACAGCCCGCGATGGTCGATGCCCTGCCCCACGGGCAGCGCATCCGCAAACTGAATGCTCGCGACTGAGGATTACGTCAGCCACAGACGGGGGTTTCCGCGGGTGTGACGCTGTGACGGCCGGTGCCGCAGTGGCGGCCAGCGGCGGCCAGCGGCGGACGGAAACGTTTCGGATTGTTGGCGTTGCGTGAGAAGATTTCGGGCGTGAAGTCGCGCTGAGCCGGACCGGGTTTCGCGGAGGGTCTTTTAGTTGGTTTGGTAGGTCTTGAGTGTTGCCGGTTCGGGCCGTTCGGGGAGCCCGGAGGGCGAGTCGATCGGCCCGAACCGGGCTTCGAACTCGGTTGGGGGCTGGTCGCCGAGGCTGCTGTGCAGGCGACGGGTGTTGAACCAGCCGGTCCGTTCGACGATCGCGAGCTCGAGTTGGCCGCGGGTGCGCCACACGCGGTCGGCGATCAGTTCGGTCTTGAACGTGTCCACGAAGCTCTCGGCCATCGCGTTGTCGAAGGCGTCCCCGGTGCTGCCGAGCGATGCGGTGATTCCGTGGTCGGTGAGGGCCTATGTGAAGTCACCTGAGGTGTATTGGCTGCCGCGGTCGGAGTGGTGGATCGTCACCGTCTCCGGGTCGATCTGGCGGCCGCTGGCCGCCATGTCCAGGGCGTCCTGAACCAGGCTCGTGCGCATGTGCGAGGCCAGTTGCCAGCCGACGATCCGGCGGCTGAACACGTCGATTACGAACGAGAAGAACACCATTCCTTCCCAGCACCGCACGTACGTGAAGTCCGCCACCCACACCTCATTCGGCCGGCCGGCGGTGAAGTTGCGTTCCAGCAGGTCCGGCGTATCGGCCCGCTCAGAACCCGGAATCGTGGTGCGCCACGGGCGCCCGCGACGCTTGGCACCCACGAGCCCCGCCTCGCGCATCAGGCGCTGAACCTGGCAAGGCGGCGCCACCTGGCCCTCGCGCAGCAGCGCCTTCCAGAGCCGGCGATAGCCGTACGCGAAGTAATTCTCCTTGTGCGTCTCGCGGATCACCTCCAGCAGCTCTGCGTCCCTCAGAGCGCGGGCCGAAGGCCCGCGCGGCCTGCGGTCGTAATACGCCGCCGCAGACGCCCCGATGGTCTCTGCCACGAGCCCGACCGCGTGGCGATCACGCTGCTCATCGATAAACGCGCTCACCTCCGCGGGGTCCGGTCGAGCTCCTTGGCGAAAAACACCGAAGCGTCCCGCAGGATCTGGTTCGCAGAACGCAACTCACGATTCTCACGCTCAAGCGCCTTCAAACGCTCACGCTCATCGCTCGTGAGCTGCGCCGGGCTGCCGCCCGGCCCAGCCGCGTCCGCGCGCGCCTGCCGCACCCACTGACGCAGCGACTCCGGGCCCACGCCCAGATCCTGCGCCACATGCGACAGCGGCCGATCGCTCTCCAAAGCGAGCCTGACGGCCCGCTCCTTCAGCTCAGGCGAGTACTTACTTGGTCGTCCCATTCAGGGTCATCCTCTCCAGGCCGAAACCCAGAAACAAGACCTCCGTCAAAACCGGCCTGGCTCACGTTGGGCGCCTTGGGTGGGGCCACAACATCGACCTGATCACCAAACTTTCCACCGAACAAGAGCGTCGCTTCTACGCCGACCGCGCGATCCAACGAACTTTCCCGATCGGCTCGGGGGCCGGGATGCCCAGGCCATTCAGGCGATCACGCGAGAGCCCTACATCTTCGATTTCCTGGACCTCGCCGATGACGCCAAGGAGCGCGACGTGATCGCCAAGCTCCTCGGGCACGAGGACGTCCGCACCGCGCTCGTCTACACCGACCGCGGCGAAGACGCAGGCGCCGCCGCGATCGAACTCGTGGAACGGGAAGCCACCGGCCTCGAACGGCTCGCGGCCATCCAAGGGTAGGCCGCGAGAACGTGGGGCTGGTGGCGAGGCTCTAGTAGGAGTCGCGCGGGGAGCGAGCCCGCGCGCTGTAGACCACCATGTGGCGCGCGACCTCGAGGAGCTGAACTGACGTGGCATCTCGATGGCCTCTCCACCGAGCCACTCCAGCACACCGACTCCACTTCCCGGGGTCAGATCAGTCTGATCACGACCATAAGGTCCGGCTCTCGCTCGCAAGGGAACAGCTGGGGAGCCTTCCAGCCTCGCGCCGGTCTGCGACGCCGCTGCGCTAGCCGACAATGTCGACCGGACGGTCCGGCCCACCGGTCCAGTAGTTGCCCCGGCGACTCCGGCGCCGACAGACAACACGCCTCGGGGGCCACGCAGATTACGGCGAGATCGCTGGGCGAACAGGCCCGTGTTGCTGCGACCGAGAACGTCCGGCTCGACGAACGTATGTTCTCTATCCTTGATAGATGCGAGGCCTTAGCGTGCGATCCAGTTCCATGGCTACCGCGAGGCCCGACGCATGCACAGTGAACCGCTGACCCTTGAGATTCTTGAGCGGCTTCGTACCGCCCTTCGATCCGCTGGCGCGAGCCTGGCAGACGAACTGGAGCCCGGCCTCTCCGACGAGCAGATTGACGGACTCGGCGACGAACTCGGGCTAGCGATCCCCGCTGAGCTACGCGTGTTTTGGCGTTGGCAGACAGCACCATCTACGCCGAGGCATGAATGGTCAAGAGACGTCAACTCGGAGTATGAGCTTCTGCCTCCGCACGAAGCCGTTGAATTGACGAAGGTGATGCGCACCATGTTCAAGGACATTGGCGTTGAGTACTCGTCGAGCCTCTTGGCCTTCGCCACTTGTGGCGCCCAGGTCCGACTCGCGGTCGACTGCTCAAACACCGGCCCGCTCAATCCAGTCCTTGAGGAAAGCGACGATGGTGAGTACCCAATCGGGCCGAGCTTCGGCACGCTCTTTGCCTACTGGGCCCAGCTCATCGAGACCGGCGAATACACCGCCGATGAACGCGGCATGTGGAACGAAATACCCGACGACGCGCCCCTGCCTCGCCTAAATCAGCCTCCAGACCGACGAACAATCCCGCACGCCCAAGCACAACGAGAGTTCTAGAGCCTTGCGTGGCTGGCAACGAGCGCCGAGAAGGTAATGCGGCTGACGGGAGGCACCGCTCGTGGCTCAGTCGCCCTATGGGAGGGGGTCCCAGTCGTTGGCGATCTTGCGTGCTGTCGCGGTGACTTGCTCAAGTTCAGTTTGGGCGTCGGCGCTCGAGTAGCGGCGCACCACAAGCTTGTAGAGCGCGCTGGTCTCCTCCCAGAGGACAACGAACCGTCGGCGGCCGTGAGCGCCTCGCCTCAGGCGGCGAGCTGTTCTTGCTGCTGCGCCTCGGGCACCGGCAACTGGCCGGTGAGGCCGGGGACGGCGGCGGCGAGGACCGGGATCTCTTGCTCGATGATCTCGGTGATCTGGAGGCCGTAGACGTCGTCGATCACGAGGACCTCGCCGCGGGCGACAAGCTTGCCGTTGACCTTGAGGGCCAGGGGGGCGCCGGCGGTGCGGTCGAGCGGGATGACGGCGCCGGGGCCAATCTCCAGGGCCTCACCGAGGGTCATCTTGGTACGACCGAGCTCCACCGTCACGTCGACGCGGACGCCGATGAGGCGCTCGAGGTCAGCGACGGGCTCCGCCGTGGTGGCAGTGAGTTCGGGCGAGTTCAACATGGGATGAGGTCTTGGAGAGAAGTGGTTCGGGGAAGGGTTACTGGACGGCGACGTCGGTGAGGATGATGTGCTCGAGCTTCACGTCGGTATGGGCCTTGATGTCGGCGGTGATCTCCTCTTTGAGGTGCTCCCGCTTCGTCTTGCTGATGAGCTCGTTGGCATCGGCGCCGGTAAGAGAGTTGGTCACGATGTCGCGCACGATCGCCTCCTGCGGCAGGGTGCCGTAGCCATCCGGCACCTTCGCGGCACCGTGCCCGCCGCCGCTCGCCGCAGCCACGGCCTCAGCGAGATAGCCGTGCTTAAGGATCAAGCCGACGTTGAGCTTCGCGAATCGCCCATCCTTGAGGTTCACCAAGAAGTCCTTGGGCATGATGTACACCTCGCCATGCACCTTCGGCTTCGGCGCGGCAGCGGCAGGAGCCTTCGCGAAGAAGGTCTTGCCGGCCAGCAGGCCGACGACGAGAATGACGATGGGAAGGATGATCTTTGGCTTCATGGGTGGGGCTTTGGTCAGTGCGTGGACTCGGAGGACGGCGCTGGCGCTTCGTCGGCCTCAATCGGCGTAAACGCCTTTGAGTCGTCCGGAGCGGGAGCGGTTTCCGAAGCGGTCGCCTCGGAGTCGGAAGGGGCCGCGGCCTCTTCGCTCGTGGTGGAATCGGAAGAAGAATCGGTGGTCGTCTCGCCAGCAGCGACCGACGACGCCGTCTGACTGCGGGGGATGAAGAGTTCAACGCGACGGTTCGCGGCTCGACCGGCCGTCGTGCCATTGGTAGCCAGCGGGTCGTAGTACGCGCGGCCGGTAGCGGTAAGCCTGGCCGGGGCGACCTTGTTTGCGATGAGCCCGCGGACCACCGCGGCAGCGCGGGCGGTCGAGAGTTCCCAGTTCGACGGGTACTGACCCGAGACCGGCTGGGAGTCGGTGTGACCGGAGATCATCACGGCATGACGGCCATCGGCGCGCAGCATCCGAGCGAGGCCGCCAATGAGCGGCTGCGCTCGCGGCTTAATCGCCGCCGACCCCGGATCAAAGAGCAAGCCGTCGGTCTTGAGCCGGATCGTGAGCCCGTCGGGCGCCACCTCGGTCTGCACCTTGTCGGCGATGCCCTCCTTCTGCGCCTCGGCACGGACCATCTGCTCAAGCTGCTTGAGGTCTTCCTGCTCCTCCTTGGCGGAGCTGGCCTGACCACTGCTCTGCGGCGCAAAGGCGGCCTGCAGCGACGGACGTGGCGGCGCGGCCGCCGGGGTTTCAATGCCGGACTCGGCACCCGTCTCTTTGATGGCCTCCCCCCCGCTCATCACCGGCGGACCGTTGAATGCAGAGTTAAGCGACTTGGAGAGCTCGTCGAACTTGCCCTTGTTCACGTTCGAGATCGAGAACATCACGATGAAGAGCGCCATGAGCAGCGTGATCATGTCGGCGTAGGTCAGCAGCCAGCGCTCGTCCGGATGCTCCTCGTGCGCGTGCTTTTTGTGCTTCTTGGCCACGAGGCTACGCGGCCTTCTTGTCGGCCACGGCCTGCAACTTCGGCGCACCCGGCAGGGTGACGGCGTCGCGCTGCTTCGGCGGCACGTAGGCAAGGAGCTTTTCCGCGACCATTCGAGGGTTGTCGCCGCGTTGCACCGCCAGGATGCCTTCGATCGTTGCCTGGCGGAACTGAACCTCCCAGCCCGAGACCTGCTTGAGGCGCGTGGCGACGGGCAGTGCGACGACGTTGGCAAAGCCGACGCCCATCAGCGTGGCGATGAATGCGACCGAGATCGACGGACCGAGAGAGTCCGGATCAGACAGATTGCCGAGGACGTGCACGAGCGAGATGACCGTGCCAAGCACGCCAATCGTCGGCGAATAGCCCGAGGCGAGGCGGAAGGTGTCTTCGGCGACCTTGTGGCGCACCTGCATGGTCTCGATCTCAAGTTCAAGGATCTCGTGGACCATCTCGCCGTCGGTTCCATCAACGACGAGCTGCAGGCCCTTGCGGGTGAAGTCGTCCGGAACGTCCGGAAGCTGCGCCTCGAGGGCAAGCAGACCATCCCGGCGCGCCGTGTCAGCAAACCCGACGAGGCGCTCAACCTGGCCCGCCATATCGGGCGTTTCCGACATGAACGCCGCTTTGTAGCCGGGCACGATCGCCTTCATGCCTTCCATGCCGACCGACGCCATCGTGGCGCCGAGGGTGCCGCCTCCGATGATCACGATCGCCGACGGCGCAATGAGCATCATGGGAGTGACGCCTTCAAGGAAGGCGCCGGCGAGGATCAGACCCAGCGCAACGAACAGACCAATGAGGGCTCCAGCTTTCACACTCCCAACATCGGTGCGCTCGTGGAGAACTTGCGTGCTTGTCCAACAAGCTGGACAGGTAGTCCGTTGCCCGGTATGCAACTGGAAGGAGGCGAGGGCGATCGCGCCAGCGTCGATGGAATCGCTTCAGGTCAGCGCGAAAGCCGCCGAGGAGCGGCGACCATCAAAGCCCCAGATTCCGGGCTAAGGGATGCGGTCGAAGACTCGAACGACCGAGTTCAGCTCGGGTGGCAGCACCCGCTTGCTGAGCTTCTCGTCGACGCGCTGGGTGAACGCGTTCTGCCCGGCGTAGGCCGCCGGGTTGCCGGCTCCCAGCTCATGCGAGCTCCCGATCACGATGTACGTCTGGACGCTTTCCGAGGCGAAGATCGCCGCCTCGAACGGGTTGCCGGCCGGCGGCCAGGAGCAGATCACGACCTCGGGGCGATAGCGCTTCAGCGCAGCCTTCGCATCAAGCTTTTCGACCTCGCTGGGGAACGCCACCGCGCTCCAGCTGTAGTCGTCGGTCGCCGTGATTTCCACGCCCTCGGCCCGCAGGAACCGAGACAACGTTCCGTCACCCGCCGCGACCTCGAGCGTCGAGCGGCCATCGATGAGCGCCGCGAGGTCGCGGACCAACTTCCGAGAGTAAAAGCAGTAGATGCCCTTGGGTTCGACGAGCGGCATCAGCCGTTGGCGCTGCCAGATGAGCGGCCACAGCATCCGGAATCGCGTCATCGACACGGGCTTGCGCACGAGGTCACGCTCAAAGAGGAGTCGCTGCGCGAGCCAGCCATTGAGGAGGTTGAACCGAACGCGTCCGCTCGACACCCCGCTCGCAGCACGGATGCTGAGGTGGCGCACGGCCTCGGCCGCCATATGGCGGCGCACCAGTGCGGCCGTCCGCGCGTCGATTCCCGAGCGCGTGGGACGCGCATTCTTGGGCACCGGAGCCGGCTGCGCCAGCCGTTGGACGTACGTCTTCAGCGCGGCGACATCGCCGGTATCGACGACCTCGTTGAGTTCGCGCTCGACGACCGCCCACTCGGCGGGCCAAGCGGCTTTCATCTCGTCGAGACTTGGGCGAGTATTGAGCCAAGTGCGGACGTCTTCGGAGCGACGTGGCGGCATGGTGCTGGGTTCAACCCCTACGCCGGATCATCGGCGTTCCCTGGGGTTGCGGGCTCGTCGTCGACGTCAGGGTCGTCCAGCGCCGCGGCGGCGGCCTTGCGAGCGTCGTCGATCGACAGCGGCTCGGCGGGAACGTCGCCTTGGTCCGGAGTCTCCTCTTCGGCGTCCGGAGTCTCCTCTGGGAGCGGAGCGTCGGCGTCTGGGGCTTCGTCAGCGTCTGGAGCTTCGTCGACGACCGGGGCGTCGTCAGCGACCGGGCGGCCCTCAGTGACCGCAGCCTCGTCAGCGACCTCGAGGAGGTCGTCGACCGGAAGGTCACCACTCGGAGCTTCGGGCTCAAGGTCAGCGATCACCTGCGGCGCGGGGACCTTCGGGCGCCCGCCGGGGACGGAGGTCACAAGCAGGACGAGGTGGCCGACCGCGTCGACTTCCAGGTCGCCGCGGGCAACGGTGAACGACTCGCACACGAGGTCGACCGGCGCATCGATGGTCTGCCTGAGTTCCAGAACTTCGCCATCACTCAGATGCAGAACCTGCGCGAGCGGCACGCGTACTCGGCCAAGTTCGATCGAAAGGTCCAACGGCACCTTTGCCAGCGCCGCGTCGAGCGGACTCGCCGCGAGCGCCTGAGGCGTGCGCGCGGGGGCGTTGGCGACTGGCCGGGCAAGCCCGCCCTCGCTGGACTGCACTACTTCGTCCCCGCCGACCTCATCCATCCGCGCCAGGAAAATGCCGGGAATCACGACCACCACGCGAGCTTCGAAGCCCCCGCTGTGCAACAAGAGCACGACCGCGTCGGAAATTGGGCCCACTTCGCCGCGGACGTCCAAGTCGGTGTCGTTGAGCGATAGCTGCGTCGGCGCGCACTCGGGCGGGAGCCCAGACAACGTGATGACGGCGTTCGCCACCGCGTGGGAGAACGTCGTGAGTGAAGCGCGCGCTTCCTCGGCGACGAGGTCCCCCCACTTCGGCGGCGGCGGGTCGCCTTGCTTTCGCGCCTCAGGCGGCACCGGGACAGGCTTGTCGGGAACTTCGAACCCGAACATCGTCGCCAAACCGGCCGGGTCTCCGCCGACCAAAACGCCGCCTGGGGAGACCACGGCCCAGCGGGTCGCGGCGAGCAGCGTCGGTCGAGGACTTCCGATGAAGGGGTCGGCGCCGCGCGGAAGCAGCGTGGCATCGCCCACGACGACGCTCTCGGGCAGCGCCGCGCGTGCGGCCTTGGTCGCCAGCGTGGCGACCGGATGAAGGCGGTTGCTCACGGCGCCGCCACGTGCCGGCCGACACGAACCGCGCGGTGGCCATTGCTGCGTCCGATGTGTCCAAACTGCACGGGAACCCCGTCGACGATCAGGGTCGCCGCTTCGGTGGCGGGCGTCGGGATCGAGACGCGATCACCGGGATGAAGATCAGCGATCTCGCCCGCCGTCAAACGGACCGAGCCAAGCTGCACCTGCACATCGACGTTCGCCTCACCGAGGCGAGCCTGCACCGCCCGGCTCACGTCCGGGTCATCGCTATTGCCTCGGGCAGACGGACGAGAAAGCTTGAGCGCGACGGGCCGAATGGTTGCCTGCGGCATGAGGAAGTGCATCAGCGTGTACGTACTGAAGAGCCGGACCTCCATGGCCATGAACTGCGTGGGCTCCGTCGCGTCGACATGGAGCGCCACTTCACGGTGGGAACTCACGGCATCGAGCGTCAGCGTCGCACCCGTGGCCTCTTCCCACTCCTGATTGAGGCAAGAGACGAGCAGTTCTGTGACACGACTCAGCAGGGAGCGATCGATGGTGGTGATGGCGCGCAATGGGCGGGCCGGATCCGGCTCGGAGTCGAGCAGCCGCTCAACGATCAGCGACGCCAGCGTCGGATCGAGCGCCACAAAGAACGAGCCGCCGGCCGACGAGGTCATCTCGATCGTGACCGAGTCGTCCGCGGGCACAGGATGGACCTCGCGCCACGGGTGCTCCGTCATCCAGAGCGGAGTGAGTTCCATCGACAGGCCGAGCTCGTTGAGCGCGCGCGCCGTCACGATCGGACCGAGTTCATCGGCCATGCGGCGCAGTCGGCCCTGCTGGTCGGGAGCCAGCGCGCTCGGAGCCGCGAAGTCCACGGCGCGCAGCCACGGCTTGCGGGCACCTGCGACCGTCGAGGATGGTTGCTTTTGATCGTTCACTGGACCTCCACCGGGGGATCGGCAGGGACCCACGTGATCTGAAGGGCTGCGGGCGCGTGCCCACCGTCCCAGGGCGACGAACGCCGCCTACTGGCGGCGTCAGCGGCACTCATCAGTGAGCGCTGCCTGCGTGCGTCATGCAAAGGGGGTTGGCTCGACGAGCTTCGGGACGCCGAACGTGTGCCGAGCAATCTCGGCTCGCCACTCGCGGATCGCCTGGACGACCTCTTCGGGCGTCTCCGAGACGACCATGCGGGCGCCAGTGACCAGCGACACCACGGTGTCCGGGTTGGCCTCGACGGTGAGGATGAGGTCGCAGTTGAGGCGAACCGGGAGATCCGGCTGGCCGAGGCGGTGAAGAGTGATCATGAGGTGGCCGATCAGGTCGCGAAGGCGCAGGAAGCGCCGCGCGTGTGCGCGGCGCCCTGCGCGCGGGTTAGCGGATCAGGTTGACGAGGTCCTGGAGCATCTGGTCGGTGGTGGAGATGACGCGGGAGTTGGCCTGGAAGCCGCGCTGGGCGGAGATCATGGTGGTGAACTCGCTTGCCATATCCACGTTCGACATTTCCAGGACGCCAGCAACGGACTGACCGAACTGGCCACCCGGAGTACCGTCCTGCTCCGCGCCGGTCTGCGCGGTGGCGGCCCAGCGGTTGTTGGTCACGCGCTCCAGACCAGCCTCGTTGGAGAACTTGGAGACTGAGAGGTAGCCGGCGATCGCGCGGCCGTCGGGGCCGATCGGCGGCAGCGCAGCAGGCTGCACGTAGCCGGCCGGCGGCACGAAGCTCACCGCACCGTCCGGGGCGATGGCCATGTTGGTGGCGCCCTCGGGAATCTGGAGGTAAGTATCGGCGACGTTGGCCGTGCCAGCCGTGTCGGTGGTGACCTTGCCCATCACGTAGTAGCCATCGCTCGTGACGACGTAGCCCTTGTCGTTGGTGGTGAAGTTGCCTGAGCGGGTGTAGTTGACCGCAGCGCCCGTCGGGACGCCAGCGGTCGGGTTGCCGGCGGTCGGAGTGCCGTTACCAAGGCGAATCCAGCCATCGCCCTGGATTGCGACGTCGAGATTGCCGCCGGTCACCTGGAAGGAGCCTTTGCCCATCTGGTTAGCGATCGAGCCGACGGTCACGCCGAGGCCGATCTGCTTGGAGTTGGAACCACCGAAGCCAGGGCTCGACGCTGCGCCGGTGCCCTGCATCTGGGTCAGGGAGTCCTGGAAGGAGGCTCGGCTGCCTTTGTAGCCGATCGTGTTGACGTTGGCGAGGTTGTTCGCCGTGACGTCGAGGAGGATCTGGTGGCTCTTGAGACCGCTCTGGGCGGTGAACATTGAACGCATCATCGGGACATCGTGTCCTTTTCGTGCGGCCTCCCCGAGTGGGGTCCGGCCTAGGTTGATGGAGAGGGTTTCAGGACTTCAGCTCCGTGCATCCAGCACGGTGCGCCTGTACTACCGTGATCGGCCCACTGGTCAGACAAGTTGACCCCATGTCCAGTCGATTTGGCCACATTCTGCGTGGCCGACGCGCCAACTGGCGACTAGGCGATGACCGCCGAGTCGATGTTCGTGAAGACGTGCTCTTTCATGTTGTCGCGGCCCACGGCCGTGATCACCGTTCGAGAGGGAACGCCGACGACGAACGCGTTGTCGTCGATCAGAACGACGGCCGCGCGGGAGCCCTTGGAGGCGGCGCGATCGACGCCTTCACCGAGCCGCTGCTGGGTCGCGGCGTCCATCGTGATCCCGCGACGTTCAATGCGCTGCAGGGCATGGCCAGAGAACACGACGGGAGCCGACGTTGGCTTCGCCGGAGCCGCGGTTTCGCGGAGCACCGTCGAGAACGCCGGGCCCGTGGGCTGGCTGCCGACGCGTCCGGTCTTGGGAACCGGCGCGACCCCGGGAATCCCTGAAGGGCCCGGCGGGATCAGCGCCGGGTTGACCGGCATACTCATCGCACTTCAGTCAGTGACGAGGGATGGATGCCGTCGATGTCACCGACGGTGAGCAGCGGGCCATCCTCGGTCGTGATCCGGACCTTCGTCACGAGGCCGGTCACGTCGGCGCCAGCGGCGTCCTTGTAGGTCACCGTGTGGCCGACGAGCGCGGTGGAACGCTGCGTATCGACAGCCATCCGCATGTTCTTCATCTCGGTCGCGACGTTGTTCATCTGCTCCAGCGACGAGAACTGAGCGAGCTGCGCGATCTGCGCGGTGCTGTCCGTCGGGTTCATCGGGTCCTGGCTCTTGGCCTGCGCGGCCAGCAGCTTGAGGAACGCGTTCTTGTCGAGCGCCGCGGAGTCCTTGGCGGTCACCGTCTTGGAGGAGGTCATGTCCGGCATGACGATCGCGCCGGCTGAAATCTGACTGGTATCTACGGGCATGGTGGTGGAGGGTCCGGTTGGAGGATCAGGCGCGGAGGTCGATGGTGCGACCGGGAGCGAGCGGCTGCGAAGCAGGCTGCTCGTTCAACGCGACATGGAGGGTCTGTTCGCCGTCGCTCTGACGGCTGGTGCGGGAGGCGGCAGCGAGACGAGATGCCTCGCTATTCGCGGCTTCGCGGCTTCCGCCGCGCTGGCCGTCACCGGCGAAGCCGGTCTCCAGGCCCGCGAGGTCGATGCCCTGCTGCTGCAACGCATCTTTGAGGTCCTGCCCAGCGCGGTTCAGCGCCGCTGCAGCCTCGGGACGGTCGGCGATCATGCGAGCCGTGACGCCGTCGGCGCCAAAGATCAGCGTCACCTGGATGCCGCCGAGCTGCTCGGGCGCAAGCGCAATGCGTGCCTGCGACTTGCCGCTGCTGCGCGAGAGATGCACCAGCGCTTCGATCGCAGCAGCCTGCTGTCCAGGGTTCGCGACCGGGATCGTCGGGGTCGCCGGAGCGGCCGCCGTCGATACCACCGCGCTGGTGGCCTGGGCGCTGACGAACGAGGTCGGTGCGGCCGCCGGGACGGTCTCAGCAGGAACCTCGGCCGCCTGTGCAGCGGGCGAGGTCTGCCCGACGGGCTGCACCTGGGTGCTGCCATCGGGCTGCTGGCCCTGCGGCGGCTGTCCGCCGCTCTGGGCACCACCGCCGGCTGCAGCGGACGCTGCGGCCTGGATCGCCGTGGCGAGCGGACTCATCGGCTGCGCCGGTGAAGCCACTTCGGACGCGGCCGCCGGTGCCGTCGTCGCGGCTGCCAGCGCAGCACCTTCGGCGTCGGTGGTTGGCGTGACCGCCGCAGCAGGGCTGGCCAGTGGCGTCGGTGACGTCGCCGGGGTCGCCGGAGTCGCCGGAGTCGCCGGAGTCGCGCCAGTCGCTGGAGTCGCGGCAGTCGCTGAACCGGTGGTCGTCGCAACGGGGGTCGCCGGAGCGGCGCCCGCCTCCGACGGCATCGCTGGGCTGACTGGAGAAGGAGCCGCGGGTGTCGTCTCAGCTCGCGCGGCGGTGGCCTTCGCCACCAGCGCCTGCACGTCGGCCGGCAAGTCGTCCACCGATGTTTCACCCGAGGCGAGGCTCGAAAGCAGTTCGGCCACGCCGGGCTTCGCCGGGTCGACGGGTGATCCCGCAGCCACCGACGCCGCTTCCAGCGTCACCTGCGTCGCGACCTGCGCGAGCGCAGGATCGATCGCCGAGCCATCGGCCGCGACCAGTGGAGTGGCCGCGAGGATCGCTGCCGTCGGGACGACCGGAGCGACGGGCGTCGCCGCGATCAGCACCGGGTCGATCGTCGCCATCGCAGCATCGACCGCCTTGGCGAGTTCGCTGGCCTCCTGGGTGGCGGGCGCGGCGCACGGGGCGTCCGTGTCGTCGGCGCGGGCCACGTCCTTGGCGGTCTTGCGCTCTGCGGCTTGCGCCTTGGCGGCCTCAGCAGCCGGGGCCGGAGCCCGGTCGCCCTTCGCTGCGGCATGCGCTGCGTGTGCGGCAGCGGCAACCGGAGAAGGCGCACGGTCGAGCGACTTCTTGTCTGGGGTCTGACCTTCCGCGAGTGCGGTCCAGGTCTTGGCGGCGTCGTCCAAAGCGTTGGAGAATCCGGGCGGAGCGCCTGGCCTCTTACTTGGAGGAGCGCCCGGGCTGAGGCCGGCAGTGGAGCCGGCAGGGAGCGTGTCGATGGGCATCGTGTCTATGTGGTCGGATAGTTGAGGCTGGAACTGGACCCTCCAGCCGTAGAAGTGGACGACGAGTTGAGGGCAAGCGCGGTCGGAGCGGTCGTGGCCGATACGCCGCCGGCAGTTGCCGACACGCCAAGCGCCGCCGCACTGGTGGTCGAGGCAAGGAACGCGTCGCGGTTGGCGAGCACCTTCTCGACGTACGCCTTGGTCTCTGCGTACGGGGGAATACCGCCGAAGCGCGTGACGGCTCCGGGACCGGCGTTGTAGGCCGCAAGCGCTAGGCGTTCGTCGCCTCCGAACTGGTCGAGCATCTGCCTCAAGTACTTCGCGCCGCCGTCCAGTGCCTGCGCAGGATCGGTCGCATCGGTGACGCCGAGTGATCGGGCGGTGGCGGGCATGAGCTGCGTGAGGCCCTTGGCCCCAGCAGAACTCGTGGCGTTCGGGTTGAACCCGGACTCCTGTTTCACCAAGCCGGCGAGCAGCGCTGGGTCGAGCCCGTACTTGGTCGCGGCCGCGTTGATCTCCGAGGCGTACGCGACGCCTGACACCGGGCCGCCGGTCGCTGGCGCCGGCGTGGTCGCGGTGGCACCCATGGCGCCGCCTGCGGCCTCGGCGGCCTGCAACGCAGAAGAGAAGCCAGCACTGGCAGGGCCGACGCCAAGCGTCGCCGCCATCTGTTGGATCGCCGCGACCCGCGCGACGGCGTCGGAGCTGCCGACGTTCATGACGCGTGCCGCCGCTGGCGGCGATGGTGCTGCTGGAGGGCAATCTCATCGGTCTCGGCAGCGTCGGCCGCCTCGCGCTGGGTGCGGTGTTCGTCGCGCTTGATGTCCTTCAGGCGGTCCAGAACGGCCCGGCGCTGATGCGCATGCACGAGCGCGTTTCGGCTCAGCACGACCTCGCCCTCAGCCTGCTCGAGCTGCTGCCCGGCCGCGAGACGGTGGCGCTCCAGGCGCTCACGCCAGAGCTGCTGCTGCGCGAGTTCCTGCACCGTCACCGGGCGCTGGGCGGCCGCACGCTCAGCCTCGGCGGCATCGCGCACGAGCTGCTCTGCGGACTCGAGCATCTCGCGCCCTTGGGCGCGGAGCGACATCGTCTCAGCGAGCTGCTCCTTCGCTTTGGTCTCCTCCCCTTCCCGGATCTCCAGGACGGGCTGCAAACGGAACTTGAACGGCTTGGCCATGACTAATACCCGCCTCCGGCGAGGTCGAGGCTCGGGATTGCTGAACGGCCGGACAGGTCCGGCTCGGCAGGCGGCCAGCTCTCGCCCGGAAGGTTGACGTCGTCCATGACGGGCGCTGGCGGCACATACGGCTCGTAGCCTGGGTCGCCGTCGACGAGCGACATCAGGTGTGCATCGGCGTCGGCCAGCCCGCTGGGCTCGGTCGCCCGCTGCTTCAAGAATTGATCGATCGGCTCTTTCAGCGCGATCGCTCGGTCGACCACGGGGTTGGAGCCGTGCTCGTAGGCGCCGATCGTGATGAGGTCCTTCTGATCGCGATAGGCGGCCATCAGCTCCCTGACGCGCTGGCCGGCGTCCTTCACGCCGTCCGGCGCGATCTCACTGACGAGCCGGCTGACCGACTGGAGGACGTCGATCGCGGGGTAATGCCCGGAGTGGGCAAGCGACCGCGTGAGCACGATGTGGCCGTCGAGAATCGAGCGCACGGCGTCGGCGATCGGCTCGTTCATGTCGTCGCCGTCGACGAGCACGGTGTAGAGGCCCGTGATCGAGCCGACCTCACTCGTGCCCGAGCGCTCCAGGAGCTTCGGCAGCATGGCGAACACGGACGGCGTGTAACCGCGGGTCGCCGGGGGCTCCCCGATCGCCAGCCCGACCTCGCGCTGGGCCATCGCAAAGCGCGTGACCGAGTCCATCATCAGCATCACGTTCTTGCCCTGGTCGCGGAAATGCTCCGCGATCGCGGTCGCCGTGAGCGCCGCCTTGATCCGCACGAGCGCGGGCTGGTCGCCGGTGGCGCAGACCACCACGGAATGCTGGAGTGCGTCGCCGAGGTCGCGCTCGATGAACTCGCGCACCTCGCGGCCACGCTCGCCAACGAGGCAGATCACGTTGACATCGGCCGTGGTCGAGCGAGCGATCATGCCCAGCAGCGACGACTTGCCGACGCCGGAACCGGCGAAGATGCCGAGGCGCTGGCCGCGGCCGCACGGGACGAGCGTGTCGAGGGCGCGAACGCCGAGGGTGATCCGCTCGGTGATGCGCTGGCGCGTCATCGCGTTCGGCGGCTTCGCCTCGATCGGGCGACGCTTCGCGATTGGCGGCGCCATCCCGTCGAGCGGCTTGCCGAGTCCGTCGACGACGGTGCCAAGCAACTCATCGGAGCAGGCGACATCAAGGTGGTGACCGGTTGCGGTGACGACGTGCCCGGGACCGATCCCGCGGAGTTCAGCGAGCGGCATCAGCAGCGTGCGCCCGGAACGGAAACCCACCACCTCGGCCGGCACCGGTGCCTGATGGCGGCCGGTCTCCAGCTCGACGAGCTCGCCGACCTCGGCGTTGAGGCCCGAGGCCTCGACGATCAACCCGATCAGGTCGACGACCCGGCCGCGCGGACGCTGGAGGTCGGCGCGCGACACGATGCCCTCCGCGACCTGGAAGCGGTCGATGATGTCTTCGGCGGTTACGGTCATGCGTGGCAGCTCCGACGACTCAGCGCGTGAGCGCTTCGCGGACGACATCGCCAAGCTGCGCCAAACGCGTGTCGAGGCGCGCGTCGACATCGCCGACCGGTGTCTGCACGATCACGCCGCCGCTGGCGACGCGCCGCTCGGCCTGCACGTCGAGCTGCTCGATCCCGCCAAGCTGGTCGGCCAGATCCTGGGCGTAGACACGCATGTGTTCAAGGTCGGATGGGTTCACGAGCACGGTGACGTGGTCGCGCTCCACCAGACGGCGCAGCGCCCCGCGTGCGGCGTTCTGGATCAGTTCAGGATTGATCTCGAGTGCGGCACCGACGACCTGCTCGGCGCCAGCAAGCGCCAGAGAGATCGCGGCCGGCTCGACCGCGTCGCACAGCGCATCACGGCGAGCGTGCATCTCGGCCGCGGCGGCCTCGAAGGCGGCGACCGCCGAAGCACAAAGCTCGCGAGCTTCCAGCAACCCCTGGGCATGGCCTTCGGCGTAGCCCTCTTGGCGCGCTACCGCGCGCTGGGCATCTCGCTCGGCCTGTTCCTGCATCGGCGACAGCACCGGCTCGGGCACGAGCGCCCGCAGCGGCTCCAGCGTGGGAAGTTCGAACCGGGTGCTCACATCAAGTCCTCGTCGACGCCGTCTTCGCCGCCACCGCCGCCCGGCAACGTCACCGCACCGCTTTCGTCGAGTTCGCGGATTGCAGCAACGACCTTCGTCTGCGCCTCCTCGACCATCGCGCGCTTGAGCGCCGGCTGCATCTCGAGTTCCTCGCGGAGCGTCTCGCCAGCGCGCTGCGACATGTTCGAAACGACACGGTCGAGCAGCTCGTCCGAGGCGCCGCGCAGCGCGATGATGAGGTCCTTCTGCTCGATGTCGCGGAGCACGAGCTGAAGGTCCTTGTCGGTCAGCTTCGGCACGTCTTCGAACGTGAACATCTTCGCCCGGACGGCCTCTGCCAGCGGAGCATCGACGAGTTCGAGTCCACCGAGCACCTGGCGCTCGGTCGCACGACCGGCACCCTGAAGGATTTGCGCGAGCACGTCGACACCGGACGCCGGAGCGTCGCCACGCGAACTCTGGATACCCGAGGCCATCTTCTCGCGAAGGCCCGCGTCGATGTCGTCCAAGACGCGCGGCTCAACGACCGACATCGTCGCCACGCGGAACGCGACATCAGCCTGGACCCGCGGCTCGAGCATGTCGAGCACGCGTCCGGAGAGGCTGGCGCGGACATTGACCGTGACGAGCGCGATCGTCTGGGCCGACTCACCATCCAGGAGATCGGTGACCTCGTCGGCCGACATCGAACGCATGAAGTCGAACGGCTTGCGCTTGCCGCCCATGAACTGTGCGATCAGCTCGTCGGCGCGCTCCTCCCCCACGACCCTGATGAGCACGTCGCGGGTGAAGCCGATACCGCCGCGCGCGCTATCGGCTGGGCCGGTCGCCTCGACCAGGTCGTGGGCCACCGATTCGATCGTGTCCGCGTCGACCGCGCCGAGGCGTGCAATCTCTGCCGAGAGGATCTCGGCTTGTTCCTCAGGCAGGTGCTTGAGCACCTCAGCGGCACGCTCGGGGCCAAGCGCCACGAGCGCGATGGCCGCCTTGCTGGCCCCCTTCATGCCACCGTCCGGCACGGTCTGAAGAGCGCCGGAGGCACCAGTGGACTGAAGGCCGCTACCGGCGACCACGGAGAGCGGCTGGCTCATGACGGCGTCGGCTCACCTTCGGTCATCCACTGGCGCAGCTCGCGAGCGAGACGCTCGGGATCCTGCGCAGCGACGGCTGCAAGCTGTTCGCGCGAGGAGCCGGACGCCAGAGCAGCCTGGTCACCAGCGCTGAGTCCGCCGGAGTTGGCGCCGGCCTCGAGCTGGGCGACCAGCTCCGAGAGCGGGCGGGGCTGCTCGATCTCGGTGAGCCACTTCGGCTCGGCGAGATCGGTCGCTTCGCGGCGGCGCAGGGCGCGGGATGCGAGGAAGAGGAAGACCAACGCGGCGAGGCCAGCGAGGACGTACTTCAGGACGCCGATGACGCCGGTCGGCGTGATCGGCAGCGGCGCCTTCGGGTTGGCGATCGGCGCAAACTTCAGCGAGGCGAACGAGATCGCGTCGCCGCGGGCGGTATCAAAGCCCGACGCCGACTTGACCATGTTTTCGAGGTCGACCTGTGGCACGGCGACGGAAGAGTCGGCCAGGAGCGCGATCTGCATCTTCTCGACGGCACCCGGTGCGACCTTCGTCTTCGTGACGGTCTTGCCGACGCCGAACGTGCTCTTCTCGATCTGGTGCTTGTAGTCGGAGCTGCCGTTGCCGGTGGCTGCGGTCGAGCCCTCGATGTTGGCCACGGTGCCGCCGGTACCGCCGGCAGCGCCCTCGCCCTTGAGCGTCTCGACGTCCTTGTTGGTCTCGAGCGCCGTGCCCTTGTCGGCGTAGGCGAGTTCTTCGGTGCTGGACTGATCCATGTTGAGATCGGCACTGACCTCGACGCGGGCTTTGTTCGGACCAAGCGTGCGGTTGAGCATGTCGTTGACGTCGCTCTCGATCTGCGAGGCGTACTTGGCCTGCGCCGCGGCCTTGGCGCTGGAGCCGCCGCCACCATCGCCGTTGGGCCAAAGCATCTGTCCGTTGCCGTCGGTGATCGTGACCTTGTCGCTCTTGAGCCCGGAGACGCTGGAGGAGACGAGGCCGGCGATGCCACGGACGGCGTTGCCGTCGAGGCTGGCGCCGCCACTCAGGAGGACGGCGGCCGTGGCGGGCGTCGACTCGCTGGAGAAGAGTTTGTCCTCGGGAAGGGTCAGCTGAACCTCAGCGCCGCCGACGCCGTCGACCTGGCTGATGGTCTTGGCGATCTCGCCCTCAAGCGCACGCTGGTACGTGACGCGCTGCTGGAAGTCGGACGCGCCGAGCTTCTGCTCGTCGAGTAGCTCAAAGCCGGGCTGATCGCCGTTTCCGCCGTTGACGCCCGCGTTGGCAAGCGCGACGCGCGCCTCGGAGATCTGCGACTTCTCGACCGCGAGGCCGGTGCCACCGTCGACAAGCTGGAACGACACCCCACGCTCGGCAAGCGCCGTCGTGATCTGGTCGGACTTCGCCGGGTCGACCCCGGACATGATCGTCGCGTAGCTCGGGGCCGTCGCGAGACGCAGCAGGAAGAAACAAACGAGCACCACACCGACCAGCGCGGCACCGAGACCGATGCGCGCCCGTGGGCTGAGCTCCTTGAAGATCGCCTGAACGTTCATGCCTTAGACCTGGGTCCGCATGAGTTCTTGAACGACTTCGACGCCCTTGTTGCGCATGGTCGTCGCCATCTGCATGGCAAGCTGCGCGCGCTCGACGCTCATCACGACCTCAGCCGGATCGGTCGCTTCGCCGGTGGCGAGGGCCCGCGACTGCGTCGCGGCGTCGACCTGCGTGTCGGCGACGTTCTGGATCTGCTGGCCCAGCATCGCGCCGAAGCCGCCGGAGCCGGCCGGCTTGGCCGGCTCGACGCCACCGATCTGCCACTCGGGGCCGCCGACGCCGCCCAGGGCGCCGAGAGGGCTGGTTGCCGGAATCGGGCTCATCGGAGGAGGTCCATCGTGCGGGAGATCATTTGCTTGGTCGTCTGCATCGCGGTGACGTTGGCCTCGTAGGCGCGGGAGGCGCTGATGAGGTCCGTCATCTCGACCACAGGGTTGACGTTCGGCATTTCGACGTAACCCCGCGCGTTGGCATCGGGATGGCCCGGGTCGTAGACCATGCGGTTCGGAATCTTGGAGTCCTGGATGGACGCGACCTGAACGCCACCGACCGTGGTGCCGATGCCGGAGGCCTTGCCGCCCAGCCGGGACGCTGCGCCGGCGGCGGCGCTGAGCGTGGAGGCGAAGGAACCGGTGCCGCCGGCCGCGCGAAGCGCGACCTCCTTGCGCTTGTAGGCGCCGTTCGGGCCGCTCGTGGAGTTCGCGTTGGCGAGGTTCTCGGAGGCGACGTCCATGCGGACGCGTTCGGCCGACATCCCCGTCGCGGAGATCTGCATCGCGTTGAACAGGCTCATCGGGTACCCAATGCGGTTTTGAGGATGTCGACGCGGGCTTTCGAGACGGCGACGAGCGCCTCGGCCTCGAGTCCGTTCTGCGCCATGGCGGCCTGCTCCTTGTCGACATCAACACTGGAGCCGTCGAAGCGAAGGGGTGCGGTCGGGTCGGCCTGCGCGTGGGCAGTGACCCGCTCGACGGCAGCTGGGCCGCTCGAGATCGCGCTCTTCAGCGCGGAGTGGAAGTCGACGTCCTGGCGCTGGTAGCCGGGAGTGTTCGCGTTGGCAAGGTTGTTGGCGATCGTCGCCTGGCGGACGGACGTCCCGGCCAGTGCGCGATGCAACGCGAGTTGAGTGGTGTCGAATAGATCCATGGAGGAGAAACTCTCTGCGGTACCCCTCCTTGGGTCTCCGTGGCGGCCGATCCATGGCTACCTCGACCAATCTGTCGGTGGTTTGATCACTACTCTTGAGGAGCAATTCGGTGTGACCTGGTCGGCAAAGGTTGGGGAGGGGCGCCCAGTCCCGTCACCCGACGGTCCAACTAATGCCCATATTTATGGGTTTTCGGAGCGTTTGCAGGCCATTCCGGTCGCGCCCGTCCACTAGGGCCAGACGGCCCCGGCCGAACGGCCACACTTTTCCGTGCAGCAGGAATGGCAAGCTGGCGCGCGAAGCGACGGCGACGAACGCGGCCGCCCAAAGCGTCCAGAACGCGTGTTCCGGGCCCGCGGCCCGTCGTGGTTTCGTCGTCAGCACTCCCGGCCTCGCCGCCGCAGCAGGCCGCGTACACACCAAAAGGCCCGCGGAACGCCAGTCCGGTGTCCACGCACCCAAACCCCGCCGCCGCAGCAGTCCGCGTAGACACCAAAAGGCCCGCGGAACGCCAGTTCGGTGTCCACGCAGCCGGGCCTCGCCGACGGGGCTGCGGCGTTGACAGACGGCGCGCGCCGCCGGCGCTCAGGCTGCGGTGTCGATGCGCGCGGCGCTGGAGGGGCCAGCGAACGAGCCGCCCCCACCGTACGAGCCGCCGCCATACGCGCGGCCGACCGCGCGAGTGCGGCCGGCTTCGCCCATCTCGCGCTGCAGCTCGGTCATGCCGGTGCGAAGGTCGCGTTCGGTCTGGGCCGACAGGGCGATGGCTCGCCGAAGAAGATCACCGGCGTCGACCGGTGGTGTCGGCGGGAGGTCCGCCATGAGCGTCGACCACTCGATCTGCAGGGCGTCAAGTTCGTCGACGTGCCCGGCTTGAAGCAGGGCACATTCCGTCTCAGCCAGCTCGACGAGCCGGCGGTACGGAGTGAGGTGATCGCCGCCCGGCATCGGCGCAGCGATCAGTTCTGCTGGGCCGCGAGCTGGTGCCAGCTGTCGCGCAGTTCAGCGAGCAGCCGCATGACCTCGCGCAGCGGCTCGGGGTCCTGCTTCAGATGCGCCGTAGCCATCTCCGAAAGACAGAAGACGTAGATGCCTTGAAGCCGTGGGGCGATGTCGCCACCACGCTCGATGTCGATCGTCGCGAGGAGTTCTTCCACGATCGCCTGAGCTCGACCGATCGCCACGCCGGCCTCGATCTTGGAGTTCTGCTCGTGCAGGATCATCGCTCGCTGCAGGAAGCGGTTCGCTCCGTCGTAGAGCATGACCACGAGCTGGACGGGCGAGGCTGTCATGACGGCAGACTCGCGGTAGGCGTTGGGGGTAGCACTCCGGTACATCGTCTCCCTAGTCATCGCACAACTGGAGGAGCACTTGAGTACTGGTCCTACCAATGTCCGTTCCGAAGGTGAACACTTCGGGCGTCAGTCGGGGCCTCGACGACGGTTCGCAGCCGCAAGCGACTGACCGTGCGTTCGCTGCTCGCCGCTAGGAGGACGAGAGCGAGGCGAGCTGCGAGCTGAGGTCGGCTTGGCGCGCTTGCGCGGCCGCCAAGGCCGACTCCATCGCCGCAAACTGCTTGCGGAGCTGCGTTTCTCGAGTGGCGAGGCGCTCGTCGAACTTCGTCAGCGACTTCTTCAGCGTCGACAGCGAACTGTTCTGTTGGTCGATCCGGTCCGCGAGGCCGGAGCCAGCCGTGGTGAGCGGGCTGAGGATCGACTCGAACTGCTGCGCAAATCCGGAGACCCCGGTCGTGGCGCCCATGAACTCGCGAACGGCCGCGGGATCGCTCGCCAGCTTGGCCTTGAACTTCGTCTCGTCAAACGTGAGCTTGCCAGCGACGGAATCCGCCGAATACGTGGCGGAACCGGTCGCCGCGCCGGTGGTGATGCCGAGATCGGCGAGGGACGCGAGTGCCCCCGACAACCCGGGGACGTCGGCGCTCACCCCACTGCGCAGAGAGTTGACCATCCGCACGAGGCCCTGATCGCCGAACAGCACCCCCTTCTTGAGATCAGTCGTGCTGTTGGCGCCCTTGATCGGCGTCTCGGTCGTCGCGGCCTTCGCGGATTCGAGCACCGCGTTGTAGGCCTCGACGAAGTCCTTCACCTTCTTGGTGATGGCGTCGGTGTCCGGGCCTGGGACGCCGATACTGATGCCGGCGGAGCCGAGCTTCTTGAGGTTGAGATCGATGCCAGGGAGCGCGCCAGCGATGGCGTTCGTGGCGGACGACTGGAGGGCGCCGCCATCGATCGTGAAGGTCGCGTCCTTCCCGAGGCGCTCGGAGTCCATCGTGATGGCGCCACCGCTCGCAGCGAAGGTGCTGGCCACCCCGGTCTTGGCCGAGGACACGACGAGCTTGCCCTGCGCGTTGACGGCGATCACATCGCCACCGGCCTGATTGATGGCCGTGACGGCATCATCGATGCTCGCCCCCGCGCTGATGTTGACGGACGTCGTCCCGAAGGTGAGCGTTCCGTCGACGGCGGGCGAACTGAAGGTGAAGGTCTTCTGCGACGAGGAGGCGAGCGACTGCACATCGATCGTGTACGAACCGGCGCCGGCGCCTCCCGTGCGGGTTGCGGTGACGGTGGCGGGGTCGCTGCTCTCGACCGTCTGCGTCGGAACCCAGTTCGCAACCGACCGCATGGCTGCGGTCGCGGTTTTGAGCGTCGACATCTTGGCCTGAATGGCCGACAACGTCGAAATGCGCTGCTCTGCCTGCACCTGACGCTGGGCGAGCCGGGTGCGGCCCGTGGCCTCGGACGCGATGAGCTGCGAGACCATCGAGTCGGTGTCCATCCCCGACGCAAGGCCGCTAAGCGAGATGCCAGCCATTAGGCGACCTCAGGCCCGTCGTCGCGGCCACCGAGCTCGGTGACGCGGAGTTCGCGCACCGCGGTGCCCTCGGCGTCGTGCAGGCGCATGACGACGGTGCCGGCGCCCTCGTCAGCGACGCGCATCCAGCTCCCGCCCGTGGTCAGATGAAGGTAGAGGCGCTCGGCCGCGACTTGGTCGACCGGAGGGAGGCTCGCCGGAGCCGGAGCCGGAGCCGGAGCAAGCGCGAGGCCGGTCGGTGCCGGAACGGCCTGGAGCGGCGCGGGAGACGCGACACGAGCTGCCGAACGGGAGCCGGTGTTGGCATACGCGGCGAGGTCGTAGACCTCGGCGAACGCGGAGCCGTCGACACGGTCCGTTGAGCGGCGGCCACGGTTCACGGCACCTTGAGTCCCGAGGGTCGCGGCGTCGAAGCCGATCAGGTTCCCCATCGTGGTGCTGCTGTCCATGATCCGTGTTCCTCCTGGAAGTACGGCAGCGCCATCCATTGGCGCCGCTTGCTCACCGAAATCGTTCCGGCTCTCCTGTGATCGCCCGTCCGTGCCCAGAACTGAAGGGACCAGTGGACGTTCGGTCCACGTTTTGGCCGCGTCGGGCACCGATCTGGGCGCCCTGTTCATGCGGCGACGGCCTCAAGGATCCGGGTCGCAAACGCGTGATCCGGCTCCAACGTGAGGGCCTCCTGGGCGAGCGTCCTCGCGTCATCGAGCAGACCCTGCATGCGCGCGACCTCGGCCAGGCCGGCGTAGGCCGCAGCGTCAGGGCCGTCCTCGTTGACGGCGGCGATCCATTCCTCACCGGCAAGTTCCGTGAGCCCACGGCGCAGCAGCAGCATCGCGAGCACCTCGTGCTGGGTTCGGCGGTCGATCCCGGTTTCTGGAAGGAGCTCGACGAGATCGGCGAAGGCGTCTCCGGCACCGAGGCGCAAGAGCGCATCGAGGATCGGTGTCATGTGATCGATCGCGCGGCGCTCAAGTCCTTCGGCCGGCGTGCGATCGCCGGCTCGGCGAGCCGCCCAGGCGCGCAGGACCACCTTGTCCTCGTCACTGAGGCTGGATCCGTCGATCTGTGCGACGAGCGCTGCGCGTTGTTGCTCGAGTCCCTGGACGTCGTCGACTTCGAGAGCAAGGCGAGCGAACAGCGCGGTGCGAAGCGCCGGTCCGCCTACGCGCGGGTCGTCCGACGGAACCTGCTCGGCCTGCTCGGCCGCTTCCAAGACGCGCCCTTGCACGAGGAGCGAGTCGGCCAGGGCGACACGGACGGCGCCGAAGGTGGGTCGACGCTTCAGCGCTTCGCCGAAGGCGCGCTCGGCCTGTTCGAAATGACCGCGCTCCTGGAAGTTCACGCCGACCATGAACCATCCTGACGGGGAGAGCCCCTGCTCAGCGGATGTGAGCTCAGTGAAGATGTCATCGGGCGACGCGCCGCTCGTGAGGAGCGCGGACACGAATGGATCGATCAGTCCGTAGTACGTCGGGGTATCCCGGCGAATCTTGCGCATGCGCTCGATCGCCGACGCCTCGTCCTTCTCGAGGAGGTCGAGCTGCGCGAGCCGCATCTGGGCGAGGTACGTGCCGCAGCCCACCGTCGAGGAGTATTTGGCGGGCGCGTCGCCGATGGCCGCGCAGTGCTCGGCAAGTTCGCGACTGCGCGCGTAATCCTCCTGTTCGAAGGCCGCGAGCGACTGCTCGAAGTACACGTCGGTGAAGTTCGGGAACCAGCCATGGATCTGCTCGGCCGCTGCCTCCAATGCCGCGTAGTCGCCATCCTGCCGCAGGGCGCGCACATAGCGTGAGCAGAGCGAGGGCACGAATCCGTACTCGGTCAGCCGCGGGTCATCGGCGGCCAGTTCCCAGGCCCGTCGCAGGTGCTCCAGCGACTTGTCCTCTTCGATGCCGGCGTATTCGGAGCCGAGGTTGAAGTGCAGGAAGGCGGTGTCCTCCCCTTCCTCGAGCTGACCGAGGAGTAGCTCGAGGTTGCGGTTGGTCTTCTCCTTCTCGACCCGGACGCTCCCGAGGTACCCGAAGTGGTCGATGCGGATGTCGGTGTGTTCCAGGCGGTCGGGCAGGTAGCCCGGCAGGTGTTGGGCCATCTGCTCGTGCACGGCGCCGGAGAAGCGGTAGTCGGGGCGATTGCGCACGATGCGCAGCGCGTTGTGCTTGGCGCTGGTGCCGTCGTCCAAGTCGCCGAGGTGGTTGATCTCCTCAACGTAGAAGGCCTCGCGCCACGTCTTACCGAGCAGCGGGCGCATCTTCAGCGCGTCCTGCGCCACGAACACCTCGTCGGCGTCGAGGATGAGAAGCCAATCGCCGGTGGCCGCGCCCAGGCCAACGTTGCGCGCCTCACCGAAGTTGCCGGTCCAAGTGAAGTGGAGCACGGTCGCGCCGTAGGACTCGGCAATCTCGACCGTTCGGTCGCGGGAGCCGGTGTCGACAATGATCATCTCGTCGACGGCGTCCTTCACGGCCTCCAGGCACTGCGGGAGCATCTCCTCCTCGTCGCGCACGATCATGCACAGGCTTATCCGGAGGCCTTCGGCGGGCCGCACGAGCGGCGCGATCGCGCGCAAGCGATCACGGAGGCGCGGCAGCTGGCTGGTGACGCGTGCTGGAAGGCCTTTGACCTTTGCTTTGGCGCGCCTGCGCGCCAAAGCCGTCGCGATCGAGTCGCCGATCTCGGGCAACTCGGGGCAGAGGTCCGCGGCCGCACGGAGGAGGTCTTCGCCCTCGCGGTAGAGCCCGAGCTCGACGCAGAGCACGCCGCCGTAGCCGGCGAGCGTCGGCTCGCGCGGATCCTCTTCCAGCCAGGTAGCAAGCGCCTTCAGCGACGCGAGAATCGTGAGCGCGACTTGCTCGGGTGTCGCGTTCTTCCGAACTTGGAAGCCGCGCTCAAGCGACTTGATCCGGGCGTGGTGGCGACGGTGCACGTGGTCGATGTCAGCGATCGAGGCGAGCGCACTCGCATAGCCATCGATGTCGCCGTGGGCGAGCGTGTGCTCGGCCCGCAGCACGACCTGTTGGGTCTGCAGCGCGAGCCGGTCAGCATCGCTGAGGCTGTCGAGGGCCGCGTCCGACGGCCCGCTGGGATCGTGCTCGTTCAGTGCCATCGTCTTTTCAGTCGGCAGAATCGGCCGTCCCTGAAGTCCAGCGCGGCTGAGCAGACCAGCCTGGCACCGGCATTCAATGGCCCAGATACCGGGGAAAAGGGCGCGTTCTTGGACTCGGTGGTCGTTGCGCTACGTCTGGACGGTGGAGGCCTCTGCGAAGCGTTGTGCGTCGCGCTTCAGCGCATCGGCGAGTCCTCCCGGTGCGCGCCCGGCGGTGCGGGCGCTCGTGCGCACGATCACGGCGGCGTCCCGAAGCACGGGAATGCCAAGCGCGCGGCATCGCTCCCAGAGCGCCTGGTCCTCGAGCGCGACGGGCGTCGGGAGTGGGCCGAGCGCCTGGAGCGTGTCAGCGCGAAACGCCAGGTTCGAGCCAGCAAAATGCGGGTGCGGCGCGGCCGCCTCGTCTGCGGGCAGTGCAGCATGTCGAGCCAACAGACGCTCCGCCCTGGCCAGGGCGACGCGCCGGTCTACGCCGCGCTCCAAGTGCACATCACCAGCGATGACCCGGTGACCAGCGTCGAGCCGGGTGTGGAGGACTGCGAGCCAGTCTGGTGCGACGCGCGAATCAGCATCGGTGGTCGCGATCAGCGCGTCGGCGCACCCCGCGGCTGCAAGCGCATGCTCGAACCCGACCCGCCGGGCCCAGCCCACGCCGGCGGCGCGGCCCGCGATCACGGTGTGCCGGTCCGACCAGGACCTCAGCAACGCCTCGGCCAGACGCGCGGTGGCATCGGACGAGCCGTCATCCACGACCACGACGTGCACATCGCCCTGGACCGCCCCACCCGCCACGCGCAAGGCGGCCAGGCACGCTTCGATGCGATCGGCTTCGTCGAGCGCCGGGACAACCACCCACGACGGTCTGGAGCCCGCTCTCCCCAGCGCCGGACCCGGCTGCATCAACGCACTCGCTCAAAGACGTCGAGACGGTATTCGGCGCCCTCGCTGCCGTTCCCGGTGACGCGCGTGAGCGCCTTCAGCGCGGCGAGGTCAGCGTGAACGAGGTCGGCCGAACGCGGACGCTCCGGCCCTGGCTTGCGCCAGTGAACGGCGACAAGCCGCCCGGCAGGAGCCATCCACCCAGGGAGCAACCGCAGCGTCATCCGATACGACGGCTCATCGAGGTAATAGAGGATCTCGGACGCGACGACGAGGTCGTACGGCCCGGGCGGGACCGCTTGGGGAACAAGCCCCTCAACGACCGACGCCCCATGGACCGCGGCAAGCCGAGCACGCGCCAGGGCGGCTGCCGCCGGGACGGCCTCGACCGCGACAACGGCGTCACCACGTGATGCGAGCGCCTCCGCCAGAACACCGTTGGCTGCGCCGAGTTCAAGGATCCGGCCGCGACGCTCCGGACCGCACGCCTCCAAGGTCGCCGCGCGCTTCGCCTTCTCGTACGCGCTCGTACGCATGTTCCACGGGTCGGGATTGGCTCGGAAGCGCCGCTCGTATTCGGCGAGGAGGTCCTGGTCCGTCACGCGACCGCCCCCGTGACCAGGGCCCGCCCACGGCGCTGTGCGACCGGTCCCAGGCGATGCTGGAGCAAGAGCACGTCGAGCCCCTCCCTGGCCGCAGCGAGTTCGGCGTCGGCAACGAGGCCGCGCGATCCCGTCAGCTCGGCAGCGTCAGCGATGACCGCGCGGATCCGGGCCGTCAGCTCCAGACGCATCGCCGCGACGGCGGACGCAGGCGTCGGTCCACCGTCGTGGGCTCGTTCAACCGCCGTGAGTGCAGCCGCCAGCCAGGTGTCGACCGTTGCTCGTGCAGCGTCGATGCGCCCGAGGCGTTCCAAGTCCGCATCTCCCGGATCTCGCGCAGCAACATGCGCGACCACGCGCCGCACGATCGTGTCGACACCCCCGGCCCAAACGGCTGAGCTGCGCAGCGCATCGCCACTGATCCACGGATCTTCGCTCAGCGACCCCTCCTCGCCGAGGACCGCAAGGACCGGCGCGCCGGTGAACGTGACCAGATCGCTGCGACTCTCGCGCAGCGCTGAGCCGACGAACCATTCGCGGTCAATCTCGACCGTTCCGATCGCACGCAGATCGACCAGCACGGGCAGGATCGGAGGGCCGTCCGGTGTGCGGCGCACCAGCACGATGGCCTGGTCGAGCAAACCGGCACCGGAACAGAATGCCTTTGCCCCCGTGATCACTGGCCCGCCCGGGCCATGGCCGAGCACGGCCGGGGCGCCGTCGCCTGGCGCCGGGTCAGCTCCCCAGACACCCAGCGCCAGCCGCGCAGCAGCGATGGCGGCGCGCTCGTCGCTGCCGACATCTTGGGGGCGATGACGCAGGAGCCGCTCGACCGCGTTGCGGTGCCCGTCGAAGACACGTCCGAGGGCGAGGCTCGTCCCTGCGACGGCACGGACAGCGGCGAGTTCCTCGGCTCGGTCGCGGAACGCGTCGCCCGTGAGGAGACCGCGGTCCCTGAGATCCTCCCACCCCGCTCCGAGGGGGTCGGTCGAGGGCATCGTGTCGCGCTGCTGAGTACTCATCGAAGCATCTCCAGCGGTGCGTCCACAGCCTCGGCACCCGCACCAGCAGACGGAAGGGTCGTGGTGGGTGTGCTCGGCAGCCGCGCCGCGCAGAGGGCCTGGGGGTCCGGGAGTGCGACGACCGGCGTGCCGGCCGTGTCGGCGCCGTCGATCGCCCACTTCGTCAGTGCGAGGGTGTTGGCGATGCCAGGCCGATCCGCACCAGGGCCACGCCCGTCATGCAGCAGCACCACTCCGCCCAGCTTGGCGGCTTGACGCAAACCCCGACCCTGATCGCTCGGCCCGTCCCCGCGCCAGTCGTGCGTATCGACGTTCCAGCCCACGATCCGCAGGTTGTGCGCCGAAGCCACCGAGTCCGTGGACGCACCGGGGCGGCCCCAGGGCAGGCGCCACCAACGCGGCTCGATCCCAGCCGAATGCAGGCTCTGGAGCGCGGCGGACGTATCCCCTGCGAGCGCCTCATGGGTTGAAACCCTGTGGTCCAGATGGGCATCGCCATGGAGCTCAACGCGATGACCGGCCGACTTGATCGCGGCGACGAGGGCGGGGTGTGCACGAACGGCAGCGCCGAGCACAAAGAACGTGGCCTGGGCTTCAGCGTGAGCGAGCACCTCCAGCACCTGAGGCGTCCAGTCCGGGTCCGGACCGTCGTCATAGGTGAGATGCAGCGAACCTGAACTCGCGGCCGGTGGCTGATGCCAATCGGTCATGCCGCGGCCCCTGAGGCCCGCACCGATCGCGCGCCAGCAAACTCCGCGCGCAGCGGGTGAGCATGCAGCCCGTTCAGCACCGTCGCCATCGGCGGACGCTCGACCAGCGCCGTCCCAAACGCATCGACTCCGCCTCGGTCCAAGATGGCCGCAGCCACCGCTTCGGCCATCGGCCCGAGTTGATCGAGCGGCCGATGCCGGTTTTGCCGCACGCCGGTCTCGACCTGAGCCATGCGCTCCAAACCGATCGTGCGCCACACATCGATCAGGACCGCCACATCGACGGAATAGCCCATCGCAAACGGGATCTCC
This sequence comes from Solirubrobacteraceae bacterium, assembly GCA_032119595.1. Classification (GTDB taxonomy): domain Bacteria; phylum Actinomycetota; class Thermoleophilia; order Solirubrobacterales; family Solirubrobacteraceae; genus JAGIBJ01. The sequence goes on from JAUMBQ010000008.1 coordinate 278,349, forward strand.
TTGAGGACCTCCGTGCGCGCCGCGAACTCGCCAGCGAGCGGCTGATTGAACGCGCGCAACGGCGGGATCAGCGCCCCGAGCATCGGCTTGGCCGTGAGCTCCGTGACGCGCCCGCCGCCCGTCGGCAAGACCACGCCATGGCTGGCAAGCGGTCGGCGGTAGGAGGCCTTCGCGAAGTCATATTCGTCGAGCACCACGGCAGCGATGAGGTCAGTCGCCAGCTGCCGCTGGAACCCGATCGTGTCGCCGTCGACGAACACCACCACGTCCTCGTCGACGACCGCGAGCGAGCGCCACAGCGCGTCGCCCTTCCCGAGGACGGGACCAAACTCGGGGAGCACCGCTGCTTGCGCATGGACCTCGGCTCCGGCACGCTCAGCGATCGTCGCCGTCTCGTCGCAGGAGTCGTCCATCACGATCACTCGATCGATGGCCCCGGCACGGCGGAGCGCCAGCAGCTCGCTGCAGATCGCGCCGATCGTCGCCGCTTCGTCGACCGTCGGCACACACACGGCAATGGAGTGCTCACGCACCGCTGCAAGGCGCGCGGTCACGTCGCCGTACGAAGTCTTGGAACACAGCATCGGTGCTGCCGACGCTAGCCAAGCAGCTGCCGATTTCCGCCCAACGACGGCCAGTCGTGGCGGTCAGGGACGGGCGCGCCGGCGGTCAGGGACGGGCGCGTACGCGATGCACACGCGGCAACCCTCCAGCCCGTGCTCAGGGGCCCGGTGGCGACTGCTCGGCCCGGGCCGCGATCTCCAGGCCGCGAGCCCAGATCAGGACCTCCGCCACGGCGCGGTAGAGCTCCGGCGGGATCTCGGCGTCAACCGGGAGCCGGGAGAGCGCTTCAGCGAGCGGCCCGTCGTGCTGCACCGGGACGTTGTTCTCACGCGCGATCGCCTCAATGCGATCGGCCGCGGCACCAGCACCTGCGGCCACGACCGTCGGTGCGGTCCCGCCGCCGTAATGGAGCGCTGCAGCACGCCGTGGCTTGGACGGCTTGCCGGTGTCAGGCGCTGACATTGATGACCTCGGCGGTTCGGCCACCGGTCGACAACGCGACGGGGCGGTCGGTTGCTGCCACAAGCGCGGCACGGAGTTCGGCCACCGACGCGCGCATCCGCGCGATCGGTTCCCCGGCCTGACCGAGCACGGTCGCCTCGAGCTTGTCGGCCTCTAGCCGCAGGACCACATCCATCCGGCCCAGCGTCTGGGAGTCGTACCGCACGACCATCGATCGCGTGCGTTCTCGCTCGACGGTGGAGCCGCCGTCATCGCGCCCAAGATCGGGGTCGAGCCACATGCGCGCCTGCGCACCGCCCGGCATCTGCAGCGCCCCCCAGGGCGTCGCAGCGGTCACGGCGTTCTGACTCGCCTGCTGGGTCTGCTGCAGAGCGTTCGCTGCCTCCGGCCCCTCGGTGGCCGCGGTCTTCAGCACCTGGAGCACGAGCTTGTCGGCCGACGCCTCGGTGACCTGGAACTTCAGCGCGACGCCGGTCGGGACATCACCGGGAAGCTGCGCCGGAATGCGTACGCCGTCGACCATCAGCATCCGCATGCCGTCGGGCATCATCGTCACGCGCCCGCCCAGCACCTCGCCGACGCGCAGCGGCTGCGTCGGCGCACCGGGCATCTCGGCGGTCACCTGACGCATCAGGTCGCGCAGGAGCGCGGCGGTTACGGCAGGAGTGGCCACGACCGGGTTATCGGCAGCACGTCCAACTGGATGAACCTCTTCTCAAGTTCGCTCGACGGGACGCCGACTCTGGGAAGGATGGAACGCGGACTTTCGATTGCAGCCTCTGGGATGGTCGCCGAAATGGCCCGTCAGGACCAGATCGCCAACGACCTCGCCAACGCAACGACGGCTGGCTACAAGTCCGACCGCGTATCTGTGGCCTCCTTCGGCGACCTGATGGTCACCGATCTCGCTACCGGCAACCAGGTCGGTCGTCTCGTCGCCGGGGCACGCGTCGAGCGCCAGGTCACCGACCTCCGCCCCAACGTTCTCCGCACCACCGATGAGCCGCTCGACATGGCCGTCCAGGGCTCCGGCTACTTCGCCGTGCAGACCGATCAGGGACTTCGTTACACCCGCGGCGGCAACTTCCAGGCGGGTGTGAACGGGAACCTCGTCGACCAGTCCGGCAACAACGTCCTCGGACCGAACCGTCAGCCGATCAAGGTCGACGGCGAAGGCCGCGTGGCGGCCGACGCGGTCGGCGTCTTCGCCGTGCCAAACGCTCGCAAAGCCGGCGACTCCTACTTCTCCGGCAACGCGACCGGCCGGGACTCTGGCGTCGTGAAGACGAACGCCATCGAGGCCTCCGGCACCGACGCCGCCCGCACCGTCGTCGCGATGATGGCCTCCTTGCGCGCCATCGAAGCCGGCCAGAAGGCCATCACCACCATCGATGAGAGCCTCGGCAAAGCCAACTCGGTCGGCAGCCTCCGCGGCTAGCTCCGCCGGCGCCGGGCCCTGCCGGAGCCCGCGCGGCCGCCGAACAGTCACGTTTGCACCACCCCAGGCCAGGCGAGCCTGGTCGACCGCGGCACACACCGACTCGAATTCCCGTCCGCTCGAGAGCGATCGGGCGCCATCACGTCCCTCAGAACGCCGAGCGTGTTGAGACATGCCCGAGCGGCGCCCCCCCCACCCCCCCCCACGGCGGCTCCACACCGTCCGCTCTCGCACGCGTCTGGACCACCTCCCCTCCGCGTGCGATGCGGCCCATGGCAAGGGCGCTGCGCCGCTTCGCCAGCGCGCAGCGCCCGCCTGGGGCTCGCAGGCCGACCTCCGCCGCGTTGCGCGCCGACACGCCAAACCGGTCAATTCCTTGGACGTTCAGCCGACCACCGCGTGCCGCACTCAAGGAACTGTCCCAACCAGCCGACCAATGGAGGGAACTCGAAGACCAAGCCGGACCGCTATGCGGAGGCTGGACTTCTCCAAAAGGAGAACCATGCTCGAAGGGATGTATGCGGCGGCAGCCGGGATGTACGCGCAACAGGCGCGCCTCGACTCGTTGTCGAACGACATTGCCAACGTCAACACCGCTGGATACAAGCCGACGCGTCAGGCCTTTCGGGATCTGATGTACGGCGAGGCCGGCATCGCGGCGAACGACGGCGTCCAGCTCGGCACCGGCTCTGAACTCGTCGATCTCGGCCGCGGCACGACGCAGGGCTCCTTCCAGCAGACCGGCAACACGCTCGACATCGCGCTCAGCGGCCCCGGCTTCTTCACCGTGAAGAACCCGGACGGCCAGACCGTCCTCACGCGCTCCGGCAATCTGCAGATCGACAACCAGGGCCGCCTCTCCACGCAGACCGGCCAGCTTCTGGAGCCTGGCGTCACGGTGCCCGCCGGCACCGACGCCAGCAACGTTGCGATCGTCGCCAACGGCAGCGTCCAGGTGAACGGCAAGGAGATCGGTCGCGTCAACCTCGTGAACGTCGCCGCGCCGACGCGCCTCACGCCACTGGGCGACACCAGCTTCGCGACGAACGCCGAGTCGGGGGCTGCTCGCGCGGCCGGCGCCAATACCACCGTGCAGCAGGGCGTCCTTGAGATGTCTTCCGCCAATCTCGGCGACACGATGACCAACATGATCGAGACGCAGCGCGCCTACGAGCTCGCGTCCAAGGCCATCAGCACGCAAGACAAGATCGCCGAGATCGCCATCGGAGTGAAGCGGTGAGCCAGATCGGCGCATCCACCTCGGTGTCCGTCGTCGATCAGGCGGCGCTGCCAGCGAACATCCGCACGGCCTCCAAGGAGCGCCAGCAGGAGTTCCAGCAGGCGAAGGCGTTCGAGCGCGTGCTCATCGGCCAGATGACCGAGAGCATGATGAAGACGACTGGCATGAGCGAGGACGCTCCGGCCGCCGTCAAAGCCATGAAGGACCAGCTCCCCGGCCTGCTCGCCGACGCGCTGTCCACCTCCGGCGGCCTCGGCCTCGCGCAGCAGATGGACGCCGCGATGCATCCGGAGAGCCAGGCCAAGAAGACCAGCCTCTCCGGCGACATCTCCCCCACGTTGACCACGCCCGGCGACGCCGCGACCACCGTCGCGCCAGCAGGCACCACCGGCGGCCTCTCCGCATGACGCTTCCTGTGGTCAGCACCGCCGGCGAACTCGGCATGGCGCTCCTGAAGCACCTCGACGACCAACTTCGGTCCGCCGATCGCATGCTCGATCTCGTCCTCAAGCAGGCCCGCGCGGTGCGCGTCCGCGATGTCGAGGCCGTGCTCTCGCTCGTCGGACAGATCCAGGCCGAAAGCGATGCCCGCGCGCGCCTTGAAGCTGACCGCACCTCGCTCCTCACGCAGGCCGGCGCTCAGCTCGGCGTCCATGGCAGCGCGATCACGATCGACGCCTTCTGCTCCCTCCTTGACCAGGGCACCGCCTTCGAAGCTCGCGAACGCAGCGATCGTCTTCGTGGCGTGCTCCGCGAGGTTCGCGACGAACACCTCGTAACCCGTGCCCTGATGCGTCAGGAACTCGCGTTCGTCGATCACCTTGTGCGCCTCATGGGCGCTGGCGACGACACCACGAACGGCACCTACGCGCCGCCGACCGGCCCGCGCAGCACCGCGCAGCCGCCCCGCCAGGCCCACCGACTCCTCGATCTGCAGGCCTAGGTCATGGCACAGATCTCCTCATTCGGCAGCCTCCAGACCTCGCTGAGCGGGCTCCTCGCGCACCAGCGCCAGCTCGATGTCACGTCGCACAACATCGCGAACGCCGACACCGTCGGCTACACCCGCCAGTCGGTCAACACGACGGCGGCACCGGGTGTCGCCGTCAACGGCGCCAGCAAGGGCGGAACGAACTGGCTCGGCCAGGGCGTCACCGTCGAGAGCTACCAGCGCCTGCGCAACAACTTCCTCGACGTGTCAGCCCGCACGCAGAACATGCTCCTCGGCGAGCGCGGCGCGAAGGCCGAAGGCCTTTCGCGCGCCGACGCCGCCCTCGGGGAGCCGTCTGACAACGGCCTGAACGCCAAGCTCGACAAGCTCTGGTCGAGCTTCAAGACGCTTGCGAACACCCCCTCAGACCCCGGCGCTCGTGCGCAGGTCGTCGCCGACGCCCAGTCGCTCACGGCGGCGATGAAGGACATCGACGCAGGCCTTGCGCAGGTCGCGTCGGACGCACTCGCGGAGTACACGGCGCTCACCACGGCCCCGGGCAACGAGATCGGCGCGTTCGCCAGCGAACTCGCACAGCTCAATGACGCCATCGGCATCGCGACGGCCGCCGGCCAGCAGCCGAACGACATGCTCGACCGCCGCGACCTCATCCTGGACAAGCTCTCGAGCCTGGCGCAGGTGTCGGTCACGAACGAGGGCTACGGCAAGATCAGCGTGAAGTTCGGCGACGCCGCCGTCCCGCTCGTCGATGGCTCGTCCCAGAGCTCGGTCGCCACGTGGCCGCAGACGCTGACGAACCCGGGCGGCCAGCTCGGTGGCCTCATCGGCGTGCAGGCTTCGATCACGAACTACCGCAGCCAGCTCGACAACGTTGCGGGCCAGCTCGCCGCGAGCGTGAACGCGGTCCACGGCGCACCACCATTCTTCACGGGCAATACCGCATCGACGCTCACCGTCAACGTGACCGCCGCAACCCTGCAAGCCGGCAGCGGCACAGGCGCCCAGTCGAACGACATCGCCACGGCGCTGCAGGCGCTTCGCGGCGGTGCGGCCGACTCGACCTACCGCAACCTCGTCACCACGGTCGGTGCCGAGACGGCCGCGGCCACCGCCCAGCGCGACCTGTCGATCTCCCTCGTCAACGACGTCGAATCGCGCCGCCAGTCGGTGGCCGGCGTCTCCCTTGACGAGGAGATGACGAACCTCATCAAGTTCCAGCGCGGCTACCAGGCTTCGGCCCGCGCGATGTCGACCGTCGACGAGATGCTCGATGTCCTCATCAACCGCACCGGGAGGGTCGGGCTGTGAGTACTGGCATGCGCATCACCCACGGCATGATGAGCGACCGGCTCATGACCGACATCCGCCGGTCCAACGCCGACATCGCTCGCACGAGCGCTCAGATCTCGTCGCAGAAGCGGATCCAGACCGCAAGCGACGACGCCGTCGGCACCGGTCAGGCGCTACGCCTGCGGTCCGACCTCGCAGAGATCGACGCCAACCTCGCTGGCACCGATGCCGCTGCTGGCTGGACGAGCGCTTCCGACACCGCGCTCGGCTCGCTCACCGACATCATGCACCGCACCCGCGAGCTCGTGCTCCAAGCGGGCAACGACACGCTGAAGGCCTCCGACCGTGCGTCGATCGCCGGCGAGCTTGCGCAGCTCAAGGAGCAGATCAAGACCGTGGCCAATGCCAAGTTCGGCGACGCCTACATCTTCGCCGGCCAGGACTCCTCAGGTGCGCCGTATACGCCCGGTGCGTCGGACGCCTACGCGGGCGACGCCCTTGCCGTGGTCCGCACGATCGGCCCCGGCCAGTCCGTGCAGGTCAACGTGCCCGGCAGCGCCATCTTCGGAGGGACGCCCGGCGACGGCAAGCTGCTCGACACGATGACCAACGCCATCGCGTTCCTGAACGGCGGCACCGCCGCCGATGCAAACAACCTGCGCACCACCACGCTCGCGGCGCTCAATGTGAACCTCGACGAGGTCGTCACGGCCCGCTCGACCCTCGGCGCGACGCAAAACCGCGTGACGCTTGCGGAGTCCCGGCTGCAAGACACCAAGCTGACCGCGACCGAGCAACTCAGCAATGTCGAGGATGTCGACTACGCCGAGGCGATGATCAATCTCTCTTCGCAACAGACCGCGTACCAAGCCGCGCTCAACGCCGGCGCCAAAGTCATTCAACCGTCGCTCATGGACTTCCTGCGATAAAGGTGGTAGGAGGAGCTTCTATGCCAATCACTCTCAACAGCGCCCGTTTCGGAACGGTCGAGATTCCCGAAGAGGGAGTCATCGAGTTTCCGATGGGTCTCATCGGCATCGAAAGTCACCGGTATGCCCTGCTCGGACAGGGCGAGGGCAGCGCGTTCGTGTGGCTGCACTCGCTCGACGACCCCGGGTTCGCCCTGCCAGTCATGAGCCCGTGGCCCGTGTTCGTGGACTACGCCGTCGAAATCAGTGACGGCGAGGCTGAGCGCATCGGCATCACCAACGCCGACGAGACGTCCGTCTACGTGACGGTCCGCGCCAGCGACGATCCCGCCGAATGCTCGGTCAACCTGCGCGCACCAATCCTGATCTCTGGTGGCCGTGGCTTCCAGGTGATCAACGAGTCGCCTGCGGCGCCCGTACGAGCCCCGCTCTTCCCGGAGAGCGCGCAACTCGAGGCGTCGTCGCCCGAGGCGGCCTCCGCCGCCAGCAGCGCAGCCTGAGCACGGCTGACGCCATCCAAGGAGGAGCAAACCCGTGCTGAATATCACCCGCAAGGTCGGCGAGAAGATCATCATCGGCGAGGACGTCGTCCTCGAGGTCATGGAGGTCAGCGGATCCAGCGTCCGCATCGGCATCCAGGCCCCGCGCTCGGTGCCGGTCTACCGCGAGGAAATCTGGGAAGCCGTGCGCGCCGAGAACGCCGCCGCCGCCAAATCCGCGCCCAGCAAGATGCCTGAGCCGAAGGCGCCCCCGGGCACCAGCCCTCGTCCATCTGTCCGCACTGGTGTGAGGACCAGTGGTCAGACGACGACAAAGGGAACAGGTACGACTGTTCGAGTTCCGCAGCAGCAGAGCAACCCAGTCAACCTTAAGGCCGACCAGCCGACCACCTAGGTCGAGGTCGCCCGACCGCAAGACCACCAACGACCCCCAAAACAGGACGCACCAAGGACGGATATGTCCCTCAGAATTCAACATAACGTGGACGCGCTGACTGCCAGCCGTCACCTCACCAATACTTCGGACGCCGCATCGAAGTCGATGGCGAAGCTCTCGTCAGGCTTCCGAGTGAACTCGGCCGCCGATGACGCCGCTGGCCTCTCGATCTCCGAGCGTATGCGCGGACAGATCCGTGGCCTCGCTCAGGCTCGCCTCAATGCTGGCGACGGCATCTCGATGGTGCAGACCGCTGAAGGCGCACTCGGCGAAGTGCACAACATGCTGCAGCGCACCCGCGAACTCGTCGTTCAGTACAAGAACGGCTCACTCGCCACCGCAGACCGGACCGCAATTCAGTCGGAGGTCAATCAGCTGGCATCGGAGATCGAGCGGATTGGCTCGACCACGGCGTTCAACGGCACGAAGGTGCTGAACGTGGCCGGGACGATCACGTTCCAGGTCGGCGCCAATGACGGCGAGACGATCTCCGTCCCGACGATCTCGCTCGGCGCGGCCATTCCGGCCGCAACGTTCGCGCTCGGTACCGCCACCGACCTCGCTGAGGTCGACGCGGCGATCAACTCCGTGTCCGACACCCGCGCCCAGTTCGGCGCCGTGCAGAACCGCATGGAGTACACGGTCAACTCGATCTCGTCCTACCACGAGAACCTGACCTCAGCCGAGAGTCGCATCCGCGACGTCGACATGGCGGCAGAACTCGTCACCAAGACGAAGCTCTCGATCCTCCAGCAGGCTGGCACCGCCATGCTCGCCCAGGCGAACCAGAGCAACCAGGGCGTCTTGCAGCTCCTGCAGGGCTGATCGTCGCGCCTGAGGGGCGCTCGCTTGCATCTTCCGTCCGCGTGAAGCCGACATGGCCAGAGGCCTGAGTCGGCTCCACCCGAACGAAATCTGCGGCGCGATCGCCTCCTCAGACGGAACGCTCGAAGTTTTCAAGCGGCCTCGCTTCCTCACGGAAGCGGGGCCGTTTGCGTTGTGGGTGCGCATTTCGTTTGCGCGGCGCGGCGTCAGCGGCGACTGAGCAGTTCGGTGGCGGCGCTGGCCGGATCGAGGGTGCGGTCGCCGACCTGCGTGAGGAGGGCGGCGAGGCCCGGGTCGTCCTCGAGGGAGCGCTCGAGTTCGGCACGGAGGCGGAGCGTGGCGATCGCGAGGACTTCCTTGCGGAGGTTGGCCAGGCGGCGCTCCTGAAGCTGGCCGGTGTCCACGAGGTGTTTGCCGTGGAGATCAAGCTGTTCGACGAGTTCCGGGATGCCGACGCCATCGACGGCGCGGGTGGCGATGATCGGCGGCATCCAGTCCAGGTCGCGGCTGTGGCCGAGGGAGAGGACGGACTTGACCTCTCGGATCATCGTCTGCGCCATCGGATGGTCGGACTTGTTGACGACGATGATGTCCGGGATCTCCATGACGCCCGCTTTGAGCGCCTGGATCGAGTCGCCGGACCCGGGGATGAGGACGAGCACGATGGTGTCGGCGTGATCGATGATGTCGACTTCGGCCTGGCCGACGCCGACCGTCTCGATGAGCACGTGGTCACGGCCCGCGGCGTCCATGAGGAGCGCCGCCTGGAGCGCCGCCTCGCTGAGCCCGCCGAGCGCCCCTCGGTTGGCCATCGACCGGATGAAGACGCCTTGGTCGAGGAAGTGCTCGGTGAGACGGATCCGGTCACCCAGGAGTGCGCCTTGGGTGAACGGAGACGACGGATCGATCGACAGGACGCCGACCGTCTCGTCTTTGGCACGCCAATGCTTCGCGAGCGCCCCGACGAGCGTGGACTTGCCGGCGCCCGGCGGCCCTGTGATGCCCAGGAGCTGCGCCCGACCGGTGTGCGGGTAGATGGTCCGAACGACCTCCCACCCCACCGGGTCGCCGCGCTCGACGAGCGAGATCGCGCGGGCAAGGGCGCGTCGGTCGCCGTCAAGCAGGCGCTGGGCGAGGTCGGCGGCGGACATGGTCTCTCGATGATCGCAGGAGGCGCTGCCGGCCCGCTCCGAGGCTGCCGACGGCCTCCCCCGCGCGGCGGACGCGAGGCCTGGGGAGCCGGAGGGCAGCCAAGGCTGCGCCCTGCCGGAGGGCCTCTTCGGCACGCTTCTGCGCCTGGACCCGACACGATCGCGCCGGTGTGCCTACGATCCCGCGGTGACCGTGCAGCACGAAGAGGTCAGCGCCGCGCCGATGGACTGGCCGCGCCACGCCCCCGCCCCGCTCCGCGGTGGCCCGATCGCGTTTGTTCGGTTCGCCGCGAACAACCACCTGATCAAGCCGCGCTACATCAAGGCGCTGCTGCGATACGTGCGCTACAAGGCCGTGCTTCGCGGCCGCCTTCAGACGGACGGCCCGTGCTTCATCGGTCCGGGTGTGAAGTTTGAGGTGAGCAAGGGCTCGGTCGTGTCGCTCGGGCGTTGGTCCTGGGTCGGCGACGATTGCAAGCTGCGCGTGCACGCGGGGCGCCTGGAGATCGGCGCCAAGACCGTGGTCGGGCAGGAGTGCACGTTCTCGACCTACGAGTCGATCACGCTGGGCCGTGAGTGCATCGTGGCGGACCGTTCGATGTTCATCGACTTCGATCACGCCGTGATGCTGATCGAGAGCCCGATCCGCCAGCAGGGCCTGTATTCCAAGCCGGTGAGGCTTGGGCACAACGTGTGGGTTGGGTACGGCGCGGCCTTCCTGCGCGGCACGACCACGGGCGACAACGCCATCGTCGGCACCTATGCCGTTGTGACGAAGGACGTCCCGGCAAACGCCGTGGTCGCGGGCTCCCCGGCCCGCCTCATCCGCATGCGCGATGCGCCGCAGCGGATGCACTTCCCGGACTGAGCAGCGCTATCGCGAAGCGAGATCCGTTCTGGCTGAGCCGGTTCTAGGGCGCCAGCCCGGAGCCGGATCTGCCAGGACAGAGATCTGAGCGAGACCGCGGCGAAGCCGCAACGCCGCCTGAGCAGCGCTATCGCGAAGCGAGATCCGTTCTGGCTGAGCCGGTTTTAGGGCGCCAGCCCGGGGCCGGATCTGCCAGGACGGAGATCCGAGCGAGAGCCGCTCAGGCGGCGTTGCGGCCGCAGATGGGCCATGGAGCGGTGCCGCGCTGGCGGAGCAGGATGGCGGCGCGCTGATCTTGCTCGATCTCGGTGGCAGCGGCGGGGTCGCCGGAGCCGCCGACGGACTGCCAGGTGGCGCGGTCGAACTGGTATTTGCCGCGGTAGAGACCGTTGGAGGAGATGGCTGCGGGGTCGCCTTTGGACTCGCACTGGGCGATCGTGTCGAGGATCGACTGTTCGGTCGGGGTGATCGGGGCGAGGTTCGGCGGAAGGATGACTTCGGGAACGGTGGGTCCTGCGGTGGTGACGCCGCCGGTGGCGTCGGGGTCGGCGGCGATTTCGACGCCGGCGCCGCCGGTCTCCAGAAGTGCGAAGGCATCTTTGATCTGGAGGTAGGTGGGCAGGTCGATGACGCCGTGCGTGGTGATGCCGCGAAGACCTTGGAAGCGTTTGACGACCTTGCGGGTCTTGACGTCGTTGGAGCCGGTGGCTGCGACGCGGAGCAGCGTCTGTGCGCGGCGGACCTGGTTCTTGCTGACTGAGCGCGGCCGCTCGGTGGCCGCCGGTGCGGGTGCGGCTTCGGCTTGGGCGCCTTTGGCGGTGGTGCTGCTCGCACCGACGGAGACGCCGCCTTGGGCTGCGTGAGCGACGCCCGGGAGCCCGAGCAGGGACGCGAGCGTGAGTGCGACGCAAGCGAGCGCGACGGCGTAGGCCGGGCGTGCTGGGGCGTGCAGCGAGGTGCCTGCGGGCGCGTTGTTCGGGGGGATTGCGATCATGCGTTGGTCGCCTACGGGGTTAGCTGACGGGCTCGCGCTTTGCGCTACACCAGCGTGGCTGGTGATTCGCCCCTGGACCCGTGGGGTTGGGTCCAATGGTTCCCCCGTTCGCAGTGGGTGACTGCGACTCGGCGTCGTGCTTGGTTCGGGTCGTAACCTAACGGTTCTTTCGGCGTGAAGCGGCCCGTTCCTTAGGCGTGTGACCGGCCCCACAGTTCCGTTTTCCCGCTCGTTGCGGCTTTTGAGCCCTGCAAGGGCGGGCCCAGAGTGGACTTCGGCAGCGAGGTGAAGTCCGTTCGTTTTGGCGCTTCGCAGCTGGCCGATCGGCAGATACCGGAACTTGCGATCGACAGATTCCGGGTGGCGGCGATGCCGCCAACGCGGCTCAGAGTTCGAGCGTGGCGGCCGCGGGCATGCCGCGCAGACCGGTGTAGAGCGCGAGGGTGTGGTCCGCGATCTCATCCCAGTCGAACCTGCGCACGTGCTCGCGCGCGTCCTCGATGAGGGCCGCACGCAGGTCGCCGTCGGTGAGGCCAAGCTCGATCGCTAGGCCGAGCGCGATGGGGTCGCGTGCCGTGAACCGCAGGCCAGCGGTCTCAGGCACGATCTCGCGCAGACCGCCAGTGTCGGCCACGATGCACACGCAGCCGCTGGCCATCGCTTCCAGGGCAACGAGACCGAACGGCTCATAGATCGATGGGATCACGCAGAGGTCGGCGACCGCGTAGAGGGAGTGCAGCTCGCGGTCTTCGACCCAGCCGAGGAAGGTGCCGTATTGATCGAGGTCGAGTTCGGCGGCCTGGGCACGGAGTTCTTCCTCATGGGTCCCTGAGCCGGCCACCACGAACCTGACCTTGCCGAGATCGCGGATGACCCGGGGGAGCGCTTCGAGCGCCAGCTGGAAGCCCTTCTCGTAGACCAGGCGGCCGGCCAGGATCACGAGGCGCTCATCCGGGGCCGCGAAGCGAGCGCGGTACTCGACGAGGTCGGCAACGGGACGAAGATCCGTGGGGTCAATGCCGTTCGGGATGACCTCGATCCGCGAGGGGAAGAGGTCGAAGATCTCGCTGCAGTGGCCCTGCATGTATTCCGAACAGGCGATCACGCGGGACGCGTCGTGCGTCATCCAGCGCTCGACCCCGTGAATGTGCGACTGCGGGTAGTTCTCGACCCAACCCTGGTGGCGACCGTGTTCGGTGGCGTGCACGGTGACAACCCACGGGGCGCCAGCGTCCTTGGCAAGGGCGCAACCGGCACGAGCGACCAGCCAGTCGTGGCCGTGAACGACGTCGAACGACATCTCGGCTTCGAGCGCGCGTCCGGCGGCGATCATGTCGTCGTTCATGTGCTCGATCCATGCGACGAACTCGTCCACGTCGCGGGGACGCGACGGCTCGGGGACGCGGTGAACGGTGACGCCGCGCTGCACTGCGGACTCTGGGAGTGCGCGATCGCCGCGAGTGAGGACGTGCACGTCGACACCACGACGCGAGAGTGCCTCCGCGAGTTTGCAGACGTGACGAGCCAGACCGCCCTCGACGATCGGCGGGTACTCCCAGGTGAGGATCAGTAGGCGCACGGAAAGGTCAGCCGACGGCAAGCGCGTCCTGCGCAAGATCGGGAGCGAGGTGACGCAGCCGGGGCGCAGAGGACGGTAGCGATCCGGAGCGCTGGTCGACCGCCTGCCGGTGTCCGGCGAACCGAGACCACGCGTAGGCGGCGGTGCGATCTTCGGCCACCATGAACGCCCAGTCACTGCTCTGGAGGGCGAGAAGGTCACGCAGGGTGGCCTCGGAGACCGAGCCCGGCGCGCGGCCGGCGAGCACCGCGAGTTCGGCACGGCGAAGCTCCCACGCGATCGTCGCGACTGAGGTTCCGGTCCACGTCCGAAGGTCGCGGTCGCGACCCCAGGTGCTGGGCGGTGGAGCCGGTGCGGTCGCGAGCTGCCCGGTGGCCTCCTGCACGTTGAGGAGGTCGTCGGCCTGCATGAGGTCGATCCCGCGTTCCTTCAGAGCGACCACCACCTCGGCGAGGAAGATCGGCCCTTCGTGCCACCAGTGACCGAACAGTTCGGTATCGAACGCAACGACCAACGATTTCCCGCCGGCTGTGCGCTCGGCCGCGAGAGCCGCCCATTCGTGCGCATGGGCGCGCGCACGCGCGGCTCCCCTCTCGGGGTCGTAGGCGGTGCCGTCGTTGGCCCAGAGCTGGTGGTTCTGGAAGCTTCGCCGGTGCGTATCGCGGTAGTCGCCGTGGCCGGGATACCCGGTGTGATGCCACACGGCGTCGATCAGCGGGCGATCGATCGGGGCGATCCGCAGACCGCCAGGGGTGCGCCAAGGCTCCAGCGCGGCCTCCGCGGCGGCGGCGACTTCGATGCACACGCTGCGTACGCCTTCGTCGACGAGCGATCCTTCGAGCTCGGGATCCCACGCGCATTCCGGGAGCCAAAAGCCACCGTTCCAGTGGTCGGCCCGGCGACGATGGGAGGCGGTTCCCGTTCCGACCTGGAGGCGAATGCCGGCCTCGGTGGCGAGCAGCGGCAGCACCGCGTGTGTGGCCGCCGAGGTCCACGTCGAGACGGCCGCGAGCGGAGCGAGGAGGTCGCCTTCGGCTGCGCGGACCTGCTCGAGCGCGTCCTCGTGGACGGCCCAAGAGTGTTCGCTCGCTCGCAGCTCTCCAGCAAGTTCGGGTTTGAGCGCCAGCCAGCGACGGTCCTCGTCGTGCGTGCCGCGACGAACGACGTCCAGGAAATGCTCGAGGCGCTCGGCTCCACCCGGTGCCTCGAGCTGGTCGCCGACGACCGGCGTCAGCGACACCGTGAGCGGCGCGGCACTGGCGAGCTCTGCGATCGGCAGGTAGGAGGTCGCGTAGACCTCCCAGAGCCATTCTTCACCGAACGGCCACGTGCCATAGCCGTGCACGTACGGCATGTGCGTGTGCAGGACGATGGCGAGCGCGCCGCGCCCCGCGGGGCCCGTCACGGCCGCAGCACCGCGATGAGATCAAGCGACGTGGTGAGATCGCCCTGACGCATCGCGAAGTCCCTGTGGTTGATCGCCGGGATGAAGCGGTCGTAGAACGGCTTCGTGAACTTCATCCGCTTGTGGACCGTGTCCCACCCAGCGTGGCGGATCGCCAGCTCGTGGATGCGCAGCTTGCGGGCGTGCCAGAGACCAAACATCTCGACGTTCGGCGTGACCTTGCGGCACAGCGCTTCGAACTCGTGCGGCTTGTACTCGTAGACGTGCCACGGGTTGTCGGAGCGCTCGGCGCCCTTCGGGGCGAGCGTGAGCACGTTGGGCGTCGACACGTAGAGCGCGCCGCCCGGCGACAGGCGCGACGCGAACTTCTCGAGCAGCAGCTCGGGCTGCTGCACATGCTCGACGGTCTGCAGGAAGACGATGGCGTCGCAGGGCTCGTCGTATTCCTCGACGAGCTCGCGCGCGAACTTCAGGTTCGGACGGACGTAGCGAAGCCGCGCATGCTCGTGCGCCTCAGGATTTGCGTCGACGCCAGTGACGCTGGTCGCCCCGGCCGCCGCGAGGATGTCGCTGCCGTAGCCCTCGCCACAGGCCATGTCGACGACGCGCTTGCCGGCGAGCTGCTCGGCGATCCAGCGATACACCACAAGATGGCGCTGGTACCAGTAGTTCTCGACGGGCACATCGGGCAGCGTGCGCTCCCCAGTGAGCTCGAGCGGCGGCACTCCGGCCGGCTGGTTCTCTTGGACGATCGGAGCGGTCACCGCGTGCGAGGCTACTCCTCGGTAACTTCTTCCGCCTGATGGCTGCCCCTGATACTGCAGAAGAGATCCGCGACGTCAATACGCGCTACCACGATGGTGCCGCTGATTCGTACGACGCCAAGTGGGGAATCGATTACGGCGACATCGGCCAGAGCCAGGTGCTCATGAAGGCCGAGAAGGTCTTCGGCAAGCCCGTCCCGCACTTCGCCTCCGCGCTGGAGATCGGCGCCGGCACCGGCTACTTCTCGCTCAACCTCGCGCTCGCCGGCGTGATCGGCGAACTCACCTGCACCGACATCTCCCCGGGGATGCTCAAGGCGCTCAAGGGCAACGCCAAAGCCCTCGGCATCCCGGTGAAGACCAAGACGGTCGACGCCGAGACCCTCCCCTTCCCGGACAACTCCTTCGATCTCGTGCTCGGCCACGCGATCCTGCACCACATCCCGGATCTCGACCAGGCCTTCCGCGAATTCAACCGCGTCCTGAAGCCCGGCGGCAAGATCTTCTTCGCCGGCGAGCCGTCGAAGATCGGCGACCAGATCGCGCAGTACCCCAAGCGCGCGGCCGTCAAGGTTGCGCCGCTGTGGCGCAGGGCGATGCGGGCTCGCAAGGCTGCAGCTTGGGGCGACGCCCCCGGCGATCAGTACCACGGCCTCGAGCACATGGTCGACGTGCACGCGTTCGTTCCGTCGTCGCTGTCGGCGCACGCGGATCAGGCTGGCTTTGACGACGTGAAGGTCTCGGGCGAAGAGCTCCTGGCCAACTGGTTCGGTTGGACGAACCGGGCGCTCGAATCGACCGCCGACCCGTACTCGATCCCCAGCGCGTGGCGTTGGTACGCGTACCGCGGGTACCTCGCCTTCCAGCAGGTCGACCGCCATCTGCTCGAGGGTCGCCTCCCGACGCAGATCTTCTACAACCTGATGGTCACCGCCACCAAGAAGTAGCCGCGTCCGGGTGATCGGCGCCTAGGCGCCAGCTCGTATCCGACCAATAGCCCGCGCGTTTGGCGCGGGCTAGCCTTGCCTTGCTGATGCCCGCGACCGAACGCCTCCCGCTCTTCCTGCTGCCGCTCTCTGCGCTGCCGGGCGAGGAGGTGCCGCTCCACGTCTTCGAGCCGCGGTACCGCTCGCTCGTGCGCCATTGCCTTGACGCCGAATCCGAGTTCGGCGTGTTGTACGTCGATGACGACGGCGTGCGGGAAATCGGCTGCGCCGTGCGCATTGATCGCATCGCTCAAGAGCACGAGGACGGGCGTTTGGACATCGTCACGCGCGGCACCCGCCGATTCCAACTCGCGGGCGAGGTCGAAGAGTCGACGTTCCCGGAGGCCCCGGTCGTGTGGGTCGCCGACGAGCCGGTTGACCCCCATCACGAGGAGGCCGGCGAAGACGATGCCGCCGCGCTGTTCGGCGAGCTCGCCCAGCGCGTCACGGGTTCAATCCCTGATCTTGGCCGCGAGGGCGAGGCCTCCTTCCGAATCGCCTCCCACGTCGCCTTCGGCAGCGCCGCCAAGCAGGGGCTACTGGAGCTACGCTCTGAGGCAGCGCGGCTCGATCTCCTGGCTCGCCTGCTGCGTGCGGCGATCGCCAGGCTGGCGCAGGTCGAACTCCGGCAGGCCCAGGCCCGGAGTAACGGAAAAGTCCACTTTGAGTAGCAAACCAAGCGTTTAAGCGCCAACTTTGGTGAATTTACCCGCGCGCGCGTCACAAAATCGACTGAGCGACCAGGTACTACCGTGGCTGCCCCCGGCCCCAGCGACGCAGCACTCCTGTCCGATCGCCTCGACCCCGCCGAATCCTTCTCGGCGTTTTACCGCCGCCACGCGCGCGGCGTCCTGACGTTCTGCGCCAGCAAGGGCCTGAGCGCCCACGACGCTGCCGACCTGACCTCCGAGATCTTCATCGTCGCGCTCTGCGCCCGCTACCGCTTCGATGTTGCCTTGGGCCAGTCCGCCGCCCCCTGGCTCTACTCCATCGCGTCGAACGTGCTCGCCGGGACCCACCGCAAGAACTCACGTGAGCGCGCCGCACATGCGCGGCTACAGGCCGAGCGGACCGACCTCACCGAGCGAGACCTTGCCGAATACACCGAGCTCCGGGAAGACGTCGAGCGCGCCCTTGGTCACATCGCAGAGCTGCCGGTAGCCCAGCGTGCGGCGATCGTCGGCCGGCATCTCGAGGATTCGGAATACGTGGAGATCGCCCACCAAGAAGGTGTCTCCGAACAGGTCGTCCGGCAACGCGTGAGCCGTGCCCTGACTACCGTCCGCGAGCGCATGGGAGGCGGGGCATGAAGGACTTCCTCGATCAGCTTGATTCTCAGCTCCAGGCCATGGCCACCTTGGAGGCTGAGCACGCGCCTGCGTCGCCAGCTCCGCGCAAGACCCACCGCCGGCGCCGCCCGGCCGTCCTCGCCGGCGTCACCGCGACCCTGGCGACTCTCGCCACGGTGTTTGCGATGAGCGGCACGAGCATGGCCGACCTGCCGATCCTCAACACGCCGACCACAGACGCCACAGCGCTGCGAGATGCCGCCCCTGGAGCAAGGAAGGCGGGCGTGGACTTCTCCAAAGCCCATACCTTCCCGACGCCCCAGGGTCGCGGCTACGTCTTTTTGACGCCGGCTCGCGACGTGCTGTGCCTCTCGGTGCCACAAGGCGCCGAACACGGGGGCGCCTGCGCACCACCCGCCCGCGTTGAGCGCGAGGGCCTCTCCTACGAACTCGTCGGCGATCTGAACGACGACCCGAACGCCTCATCGATGGTCGTCTTCATCCTGCCGGAGGGCGCGTCGCAGGTCCGGCTGGCGGGAGAAGACGGGCCCGCGCGCGCCGCCGACGTGAACAGCGGCGTCGTCGCGATTTCCATCCGCGCTCGCACCCGCCTGCTCTGGCAGCGCGCCGGCCGGACCGAGAGCCGGGCGTTCGAGGGCCCGTTCCCAGCGGGCGGCACCCTCGGGTTCACCTGCCCCGACGGACGGAAGGTCTCGACCCCCCTCGAGGGAGCGACGCTGCCCGGCCGCGCCGGGCGCATCCGACCTGAGATTCGCGAGCGACTCTGCGGATGAGCCGCACGCATCTCGCCTCAAACTTGCGTCCCGCCCTGCGGGACGCGCCCCACGGCGCGGCGCTCGGGTTGGGGGATCCGGTCGCTGCGCCGCGCCCCTGACGCGGCGGCGGACCATTCCGTCGTCGCGTCGGCGGGCGCGACCCATGGACGACCGGTTGACGAGGTTCACCTGAATCGAGCGCCAACGCGCCACGACTTGGACTTTGCGGCTCCACTTCGTCACAACCCGGGCGCTGCGGCCAGGTATAGACACGACCGCCTTTCAGGTGGTCGGCGCCAACCGCGCCACGCTCGCTACCGCCTTGCCCATTTGCCGCCACCTTCGGGATCGACCAGATCTCCTCGCCGCCGAGGCCTCTCGATGAGGGACTTCGCCGAACGGCTCGACCATCACCTCCGCGTGATCGCCGTCGACCTCCCGGACCGCGCCCCGCGGCTCACGCTCGTGCCGCCCCCGGGTCGCCGACGCGACGCCACACCACGGCCCGCCCCGCTCGCCCGCTGGCGGGCCATGCTGACCGGCGCCACAGCCGCCGCTACCGCGGTCGCAGCGACGACCGTGGTGCTCACCGGCAGCAGTGCAGCAGGCCTCCCGATCTTGGCAACAGAAACCTCCGACGCGAGCGTGGCGTCCACGAGCCGTCTCGAGCGGGCGGGCGTGGACTTTCGCCAGGCGCACGCCTTCGACACGCCTGACGGACCAGGTTGGGTGGTCGCCAGCGCCGACGGCCAGAAGATCTGCATCGCCATTCCGGACAGCACATCTCCAGGGGAGTACCCCACCACGTGCGGCCCCACGGCGCGCGTGGAGCAAGCGGGGATGGCCCTGGAGATCGTCGGCGACAAGACCAACGACGCGGCGGCCATCAATCTCGTGGGGCTGATCCTGCCCCTCGGCGCCGAGGACATCCGGCTGCGAACCGCGGGAACGGTCGCACCAGCGACCGTCGAGGCTGGCGTCGCCGTTGCCGCACTCCGCGGCCCAGGGACCTTCACCTACCGCCTGGGCGAGCGCCGCCACAGCCGCATGTTCGAGGGGCCGTTTGAGCGGTCCTTCTTCAAGTGCAACGGGAAGCACTACCCGCTCCCCGCCCCGGACCCCGAGACGGGCACGACCACCCTTAAGCAGCTACGGGAGATGTGTCGATGACCGCCCCGCTGCCATCCAGTTTGCGGTCCGAAAGGGCCGCAAAGCACGGCACGACCCGGCGGTTGGGGGACCACCGAGTCGTACCGCGCTGAGTCTGCGACTCGCTTCGCAAGCTCAGGCCGGCAGGTGCGCGGCGGTCGATCTGAACGGCCGCCGCGCACCGACCCTGCCGGACGCTCTACCGCCGCCCCACCGACCACTTCTGGGGCTTCAGCTCCGATGCCTCACCGGCGTCGAGCGCGATCGAGACATCACCGGCGCCCAGCTCGACGGCCACAACGCCGGCCTGCGGCGCGACGGTGCGCGACGTGCCATCCCGTCGCGAAACCACGAGTCCCTGCGACCCTTCGGCCACGATCGCAACGACGAGATCACCCGTAGCGCGTGTCGCGTCGTCGTCTTCCAACGTGGTCAGCGCCCCGCGACCACGCGCGTCGGCGTAGCTCTGGCAGCTGTAGCCGTACCCGTCGATTGGATCTTCAACGGCGACGCAGACCTTCCGGTCGGCCGGCACCACGAGCACCCAACCTTCGCCGTCCGGCGTCGAGAATCGACGAGCCTTCGACGCGTCGGCGGTGGGCCAGAGTGCGGCGACTGCAGCGGGTGCCTGCTCCTTCTTGCGTTCGAGGACCGGGACACCGCTCAAATCGACAGCAGCCTCGCTGACAGGGCCCTCGACGCCGTACCACGAGCCTGGGTCGCAGTTGGTCGGCTGGGGAGTGCTTCCCCAGGTGGAGTAGCCCCTCATGTTCTTCGGCGTCGACGAGCGGTGACGGATCGCGGGCGTCCGCAGGTACACACCGGCATAGGAGTGGCACCCTGCCGGTGTCGCGCAGGCGTACTTGGTGTTGAGAGCGCCGCCACACCCGCTTCCGCTGCTCTCGTTGGTGCCGCGCGACGCGGTGAGCGTGTGCACCGGACCCGGACAGACCTCCCCTGAGGCCACCGAACCGACGCAGAACGTGTCCGTCCCCGCGACCGCTACGCCTCCACCCGCTCCCATGGCTACAGCGGCCCCTGAAAGGAGAGCAATGAGTAGAGCGCGAACGCGTTTGGCGTGCAGCAGGTTATGCCAGAACATGAGGTGATCCTCTGAATCAGGCGACGAGCGGCACCGCCAATGATTGGGTTGTCA
Organism: Solirubrobacteraceae bacterium; assembly: GCA_032119595.1. Taxonomy (GTDB): domain Bacteria; phylum Actinomycetota; class Thermoleophilia; order Solirubrobacterales; family Solirubrobacteraceae; genus JAGIBJ01. Next base: position 299,102 of record JAUMBQ010000008.1, read on the forward strand.
GACCGGTTCGTCGGCACATACTTGGCAAGACGTCAGCAAGTGAACTGTCACTCGACGAACGACCCACAACTGGACGTTCGGATGAGGTCGAACGACGAAAAACGCCCGCCCTCGGAGACCGAGGACGGGCGTTTTGAAGTACTGACTATATGAGCTGTTCAGTACACCTAAAAGAGGTGTACGGTGAGGATTACCCTCGTGGCACGAACTCCGGAATATCCGGGTCACCCGCGGAACGCACAGAGCGCGACTCGCGACCGGCAGTCATACGACTCGCGCTGAGCGGAGGACGGCGCGTCACTCGCGGCTCCCCGGCCGGCTCGCGCAGCGCGCTCACGGACCGCGACGACGCGACTGGCTCAAAGCCGGTCGCGATCACGGTGATCCACACCTCATCGCCCGCGGCAGGATCGATGCTCGCACCGAAAATGATGTTGGAATCAGGATGCACGGCGTCGCCGATCACCTGGGCCGCTTCGTTGATCTCCCAGAGCGACAGTGCCTCGCCACCGACAATCGACAGCAGCACCTTGCGGGCACCGTCGATCTCCGTCTCCAGCAACGGTGAGGAGACTGCCTTCTCGGCAGCCATGGTCGCCGCGTCCTCCCCGGTCCCGACGCCGATCCCAAGCAACGCGTTTCCGGCGTCGGTCATGATCGTGCGCACATCAGCGAAGTCCAGATTGATGAGGCCGGTCTTGGTGATCAGATCCGACACACCCTGCACACCCTGGCGCAGCACGTCATCGGCAACGCGGAACGCATCCACCATCGACGTCTTCTGATCGAGGATCTCCAGGAGCTTGTTGTTCGGGACGACGATCAGCGTGTCGACCTCGTCCACCAACAGCTCGATGCCGCGCGTCGCTGCGTGCGCACGCTTTGCGCCCTCGAACTGGAACGGACGCGTCACGATGGCGACCGTGAGCGCTCCGAGTTCGCGGGCAACCCTGGCCACGACCGGGGCCGCACCGGTTCCCGTGCCGCCACCTTCGCCGACCGCGATGAAGATCATGTCTGCGCCGCGGAGTTCATCCTTGAGGACCTCGTAGGTCTCAAGCGCTGCTGCGCGACCGGTGTCAGGCTCCGCGCCAGCACCGAGGCCACGCGTGAGGACCTCTCCGATCGGAATCGTGACGTCGGCGGAGGAGGTCTGCAGCGACTGCAGGTCCGTGTTGACGGCGATGAACTCCATCCCCGTGACGCCGGCGTCGACCATGCGGTTGACGGCGTTCACGCCGCCACCGCCGACGCCGACGACCTTGATCAGGGGTTGACCGGCCAGACCCCGCGGGGTTGACTGGTTGAAGACACGGTCGTTGATGGCGGCACGCACCTCAGGTCGGCGTTGGCTGGTGAAAGTCTGTCGGCCGTCGGCGGCGACGGGCGGGTTTGGCGTGTACGCGGGCGCTGGCGCGTCCGGCTGCGCCGGCTGGGAAGCGGGACCCGTTCCGTACCCGCCGCGCGCCTCCACCCGACGAGGAGGCTCGGGAACGCCGCTCGGCTCGGGAAGCGGGCCAGGGTCGGGGCGGTTCCCGGGCGTCGGCGCGTTACCCGGCGGGACCGCGGCGTCGTCGGTGGTGCGGCGGAACAGCTCAGCGAGCGGCCCCTCGCGCAGTGAGGCGCGCTTGTTGCTGGTGCCTCGGCCCTGCGGGGACTGGTCAGCGTCCATGGAGGACCTCTTTCGCGAGGGCGCGGTAGGACTTCGCTGCCTTGCCCGTCGGGTCGTACTTGAGTACCGACATGCCGCGGACCGGCGCCTCGGCAAATCGGACAGTCTTTTTGATGCGCGAGGCAAAGACCTGGTCGCCGAAGTGCTCCTCGAGCAACTCGAGCGCTTCCTTGGCGTGCAAGGTGCGGGTGTCGACCAACGTCGGGAGGATGCCTTCGATCTGGAGCCCCGGGTTGAGGTCCTCCTGGATCATCCGAACCGTGCTCTGGAGCTGAGCGAGCCCTCGCATGGAGAGATATTCGCACTGCACGGGGACGATGACGCGGTGCGAAGCCGTGAGCGCGTTGATCGTGAGCAGCCCGAGGCTCGGCGGCGTGTCGATGCAGATGAAGTCGTAGTCGCCGACGATCGGCTTCAGTGCCTTCGCGAGCGATCGCTCGCGGCCAATCTTGGACGACATCGCGATCTCCGCCCCAGCGAGGTCGATCGACCCGACGGCGACGTCGATCTCGCGGTGCACGATCACCTCGCGGATGTCGAGGTCGTGCACAAGCACGTCGTAGATCGAACGCTCGAGGTTCTCGGGGTCAATCCCCTGCGACATCGTGAGGTTGCCCTGCGGATCCATGTCGATGCACAGGACGCGGTGGCCGGATTCGGCCAGGGCGCACGCCAGGTTCAGCGCAGTCGTCGTCTTCGCGACGCCGCCCTTCTGGTTGGCGAAGGTGATGATCTTGGCAGTAGCTGACACGGAATCCTAGGTCGGTCGGGGACGCGACACGCGGTGTGTTCGTCGCGGGCGCGGGGATTCCTTCCGAAGTCACCGCCGAAGTCTCACGGTCAGGTCGAGGCTGCGTCTTGATCCTCCGCACGCCGTCCGCCGTATGCTGGCTCATGCACGCGGATTCCCGCGCGCCCTGCGCTCTCCATGCCTCCACACTCGCCCTCCGCCGCCTCGGCCGCACCCTCCGCGCGGGCGGTACTGCCGCAGACCACGCTGGTCCTCGTCACCGGAAAGGGCGGAGTCGGACGGAGCACGACCGCGACCGCGATCGCCGTCGACCTTGCCGAACTCGGACGCAGCGTCGCGCTCGTGCACCCGATCGACGCCGCCCCAGTCCCGCCGCCCCAGGACGCCTCCGCCAGCCTCGTCATCGTCCCGCTCGATCGCGACCGCGCCCTCAGCCACTACCTCGGCGACCAGCTCCCCGGCCCCCTCGCTGCAGCGCTTCGCGCCAGTCGGGCCTTCAAGCTCATCACCGCTGCGACCCCCGGGCTCGCCGAGTTGCTCACCATCGGAGAACTCCGGCGCCTAGCGGACCGCTACGACCACGTGGTGTTCGACGCGCCCGCGACGGGACACCTGCTCGCGATGCTCGACGCGCCCGGTCGCTTCGAGCGCGCCGCCGCCGTCGGGCCCATCGCACGCCGCGCCAGCGACCTCGGCCGGTGGATCGTCGATCCCGAGGTCACTTCGATCGTCACGGTGACGACCGGCGACGGGCTCGCCGTGTCGGAGATGCTCGAACTCGCTGACACCCTCGAAGACCGGATGGGCCGCGGACCGACGCTCGTCGTGGCCAACCGCCTCGCTCCGGCGAGCCCGACCGCCGCCGAGCTCGCCCGCGTGGAGGAGGACCATGGCGCCGGGAAGCCCACCGCCGCACTCGTCGAGGCGCTGGACCATGTCGCGACGCGCGCCCGCAGCGAGCGCTCGCAGCTCGGCCGCGTCACGCGCCGACTGGGCGTCGCCCCCGTTCGGGCGTTCGAGCGCCCTGGCGACGCCGTCGGGTCGATCGCGGACGCACTGCGGGCCAATCCGCACGACCACGCCGCTGACCATCACGAGCACCTCGCGGACGAGCAGCACGCCCGGGAACTCACCCGGGTCGAGCGCCGTGCCGCCGAGCGGCGTCTGGCCGACCGCCGCAGTGCCATCACGACCTCCTCGAAGCGCGGGGAAGACGCATGACCGCCAACCGTCTCTGGCCGGCGCTGCGCGCCGCCGACCTCCTCGTCGTGTGCGGCGCCGGGGGCGTCGGCAAGACCACGGTCTCCGCAGCCCTCGGCCTCGCGCTGGCCCGCGAAGGACGCAAGGTCCTCGTGCTGACCGTCGATCCTGCCCGCCGGCTGGCCGAAGCCCTCGGGCACGACCTCGGCCCGGACCCGGCGACCGTCCACCTGCCGGGCGAGCCCGAGATGAGCGCGGCGATGCTCGATCCGGCGACGAGCTTTGCTCGCGTCGTCGACGAGCTCCCGGTCGATGAGCGTGATCGCCAGCGCCTGCGAGAGAGTCGCATCACCCGCGAACTCACCGGCGGCGACGCGGGCATGCAGGAACTCATGGCGATCGTCGAACTCGAGCGCTTCAGCGCCGACGACCGCTACGACGCCATCATCCTCGACACGCCGCCCGCGCTCCACGCCCTGGAACTCCTCGACGGCCCTCAGCGCATCGTGGGACTCCTCTCGGGGCGTACGGTCAAGGCCATTGGCCGTGCCAGCGGCATCGCCGGCAAGTTTGGCAAGCTCCCCGGCCCGGGACGGGCGCTCGGGAAGCTCTGGGGTGCCGACCTCCTCACCGAGATCGCGACGTTCCTTGACGCCGCCTCGCCCTTCGGACGCGCCCTCGGCGAGCATCTCGACCATGCCGAGGCGCTCCTTCGGTCGCCGAAGGCCGCCTTCACCCTGGTTGCGGCACCAGCCGATGCACCGCTCCGCGCCGCGGCCGAACTCGCGACGGAGCTGGCTCGCCGCGGCCACCCCGTTGCAGGAACCATCGTGAACCGGCGCCGCGCTCCGCTGGACGACCGCGTCGACGTGGACGGCCTACGAGCGCTCGCCACGTCGCTGACGAACGAAGGGGCTGCACGCTCCTCGGCCATCGCCGACCACATCGCAAGCCTGATCGCCCACGAAGATGCGCTGCTCGACAGTGCTGGCCTCCCTGCACCCCAGCTTGCGCTTGCCGAGCGCCCGGCGCAGGAACGCCCGGCGGAAGTGCTCTCGGCGCTCGCCACCGGCCTCGCGGCCGACTGACTCGGCGCGGCGCGGGCGGCGGATGCCGTCGGGCCGCGCTACCGCAGCGAGGACGGCCCTTCGCTGAGCGAGCGGATGAACGCCTCCTCGAAGCTCTCGCCACTCGCCGTGACCGAGCGGTCGTCCACGACGGTGGGTGCCGCAGGAGGCGCAATGCGGACGACGGCCGCGGGAACGCCTTGAGGCCGCGCGCGCTGCTCTGGAGCCGGCTGCGACGATGCGCGCTCGGCAGGGGCCGCCTGGACCGGTGCGGCCTCGATGGGCACGGGAGCGGGCTGAGCGGGCGCGAACACCGGCTGTGCAGATGGCGCTTGCCCGACGGGAATGAAGGCTGGGTCCGGGTCGGTCAGCTCCTCTCGAGCATCGGTCACGACGACCGGATGCGCGTCGAAGCTCATCGCTTCGTCGGGAACGGCGGCGGCTTCTGCAGGCGCTCCGAACGGCGCGCCTTGATCGTCGTGCATCAGGTGCTGCTCCGCGAGCTCGACGAGATCGTCCGGCAGATGCCCACACGCCATGTCGCGCAGGAGCGCCCGCAGGTGACCGCGGAGTTCGAGGCTCAGCGCGCGGGTGCGGGTCGGGTCGGTTGCGGTGCCGTGCATCATCGCCAGCTCCAGGGCCTCGGCGATTTGCACACGGTCGCGGAGCGCGTCCCATTGGCCAGGTGCTGCGCAGAGCGCAGCGAGTCGGTCAGCCATCGCACCAGAGCCGACATGATCGGCTTCGAGCAGCGCCCTGAGCCCTAGCAGCACGTCCGTGAGGGCCTCGCCGTGCTCAGCCCGCTCGCAGGCCAGCTCGAAACGCCGCAGCGCCCAAGCAGACGCGCCGTGGGTCGGCGCTCGGTCGGCCATGAGCGAGCAGAACCCGCGGATCGCCACAGCGTCCTGCGCCCGGATGTGGAGCGTGCCGCTCGCACGAGCGCACGTTCCGATGAAGGGATGACTTGCCCAGCCGTCGCCGCGCATCCGCGACCAGGCGACCGGGGCCAGTGCGGGCGCCGGCTGGTCATAGAGACGCAGCGCGGTCAGCAGCGCGCGAAGACGGGGACGCGCCTGAGCGAGCGCGGCGGCCCGGGCGGGATCCTCGAGCGAGCGGACCACGACGACCGTGCCGGCGCGGCTACGGACCGGCGAGCGAGCCTCACGCGGAAGGTCGGCGATCATGTCGTCGCGGACGAGTTCCAGCCCATCTTCGATCGCGACGCGCTCTTCGTCGAGCCTGACCCCGAGCAGCGGCACCACGACGGTGCCCTCCACGCGGCCGGCGAGCAGGCAGCGCGCGAGTGCGCCCGACGCTTCTCGGGACCGAGCCGGCGTGTGCAGGAAGTCGCCGGTCTCCTCGTGCATCCGGGCGAGCAGCACCCGAAGGACGAGGTCCGCCCGCTCACGCGCATCGATCGGAACGTGCCGTTCGCCGTTGGTGAGGAGATAGTCGCCGAGACCGTCGAACCCGGCGAGCACGTTCACCGCCGTCGACCACGCCTGCAACTGGCGCAGCGAGCCGGCGTGCTCTTCGACGAAGTCGCGGGTCCGCGGTCGATACGAGAAGAGCGGTGCGCCCGACCCGGAAGACGGGACCTCAACGAGGTCGAACGGAACTGGCGCGCCCTCGGCGGCGCGCCTGGCCAGTTGCTGCGAACCGGCCGCGGCGATGGCGTCGACCACCGCATGAAGGTGTCCCTCGGGCATGACGGGGCTTTTCGCCACTCCCCCAATATTCCCTGCGCATCGGCGGAACCGTGCGATCGCGCACGAAATCGCCCACCCGGGGCTCGTCCGGCGACCCTTCTAGCTTCCGGTTCTATGACTACCAGCGGCTATTCCGGCACCCCGCTCCCCAAGAAGCTGGGTATCAAGCCCGGAGCGATCGTCGTTACGATCGACGCCCCGGACGGCTTCGACGCCATCCTGGGGCCACTCCCGGACGGAGCCCATCTCAGCCGAGTTTCGACCGGTGAAACAGAGCCCTTGACGCATGGCAATCCGGTGCTCTGCTTCGTCACCGAGGCCTCAGATCTCGCGTTCCACCTCGGGATCCTTCGCGAGGCGCTGTTCCCAGATCGCGCGGTCTGGATCTGCTGGCCCAAGCGTGCTTCGAAGGTCCCGACCGACATCACCGAGGACGTCATCCGCGACCTCTGCCTCCCCCTGGGCCTGGTCGACGTGAAGGTCTGCTCCGTCGACGCGATCTGGTCGGGACTGCGGCTGGTCATCCGCAAGGAGCTTCGATGAGCTCCGGACGCGCCGGGTTCACGCGCCCGGCGTCGTGCCTCTAACGGAGTAGCGCGGTACAAGCGCTCGGCTTCGCGCCGAGCGCTTCGGCGACGGCCTCGCCGTTGCGTCGCGCCGCTTCGGCGAGCGTCGGCTCGCCTCCCGAGTCGGCGTGCGCGTCGTGCTCGGTAGCGCTCTCTTCTTCGTGGCCCGGATCGCCGACCTCGTCAGCATGGTCGTCAGCTGCGCCCGGCAGCGCATCAGCCCAGAGCGGCTCCCCGAGTTTCGCGCCCGTGCGTTCGGCGACCGTCGACGAGAGTTCGCTGCCGTGCGGCGCGATTGGGAAGACGGCCTTGACGCCCTTGGCCTTCATCGTGCGAACCAGCTCGACGATGCGCTGCGCCGAGGGCGCAGCCTCCGGTTCGGCGCCCGGCGAGATCGTGCCAGCCACCGTCAACCCGTATCGGGCAGCGTAGGCACCGATGGCGTCGTGATCCGTCACGATCACTCGGTCCGCAGCGGGCACGGTTGCCAAGCATCGCTTTGTGTCTGCGTCAATGGTCCGGAGTTCCGCCAAGAAGGCTTCCAGCCGACCCGCTCGCGCCACCTTGCCCGCGGGGTCGAGCTTGTCGAGTTCGACGGCGGTCTGGACGGCGGCCTGCTCAGCCAGCGACGGGTCCATCCACCAGTGCCGCTCTGTGCCCGACAGGCCCGTCGAGAGGTCGACCGTGCGTACGTCGAGCTGTCCCACCGCCTCGGCAGCCCAGGCGTCGCTGCCGCGGCCTGGCTGGAGGACCAGGTCCGCGTCTTTCAGGGCGCGAACCTGACTCGGACGAAGCTCGAGCTCGTGGACGTCCGCTGTGGCAGCCACGACACTCGCGACCTCCACCCCTTCTCCGGCGAGCACCCGCACCATCCCATCGACCTGCGGCGCCGTCGCAGCAACGACTGGGCGATCCCCAGCAGCACCCCCGGTTTCATCGCTCCGACCGCAGCCCGCGAGAACGCCGGCCCCCCCGACCAAGATCAAGCCGAGGGCGACCGGCCGACGCAGAGACTGAGGGAAACTCATACACCGGACTATACGCGAATCGTTCTCATTCGCGTCTGCCGGTTGCTTCTACCTCGTCCGGATCTCCAACACGGGCGGCGTGCCCGGGCCATCGTGCACGACGACTGCGACGCTCGGCCGACCCGTCCGCGGGTTGAACGCCGGCTTCGCCAAGGCATGTCCGAACGACGGCCCGAAGGCGGCGACGTCGGCCGAGCCCAGCGACTCGACCGCTCCGAATGAGCCGCCGGCCGGCCGCAACGCGGCCCCAAGGGTGTAGAAGGTGAACGCCCCTCCCAGCGGCGACGGCGTGGAACTCACCGACTGCCACGTGACGACAGCCACCCCGTCGCTTCGGACATCGAGCCCGGAGAAGCTGCTCGATCCGGCGATGTCGTCAAATGCACCAAAACGCCCGGTGCGGGTGCTCGCGGCCACGCGGACGGACCCGCTCATCTCACCAGCGGTGCCCCACGCAGCCGTCGCGGTGCCCTTCGGCCCACGAACCACTCTGACCGGACCGTGACGGAACGCCTCGATGCCGCCGCGATCGACCGTCTGCACGCGCCCGAACTTCTGAGCACCGCGCTCCAGGCTTGCAGCCCGGACGACCCACGGCGAGTGCGCCTCAATGCCTGCACGCTGGGAGCCCCAGACCACGAGCGCCCGGCCGTCAGTCGTGATGGTCGTGCCAACGTTGGAGGAATTCTCCTGGCTGCCGACGGCGAGGCGCCCGCCAAAGCCCACCTTCACCGTTCCGACCCAGGCCGCGACCCGGGAGCCGGCGACGAGACCGGACACCGCGACCAGGACGCGCCCATTACTTGCGACCGCGCTGGCAACCGACGCAAGGTGCTCGCTCGAATCGGCGACGAAGGGGACCAGCGTAACCGGGGCCCGGAAGCGCTTCCCTGCGGGCCGGACCGCCGCACGCACGCGCCGCGATTCGCCACGCTCTTCGACCCAGACGGCGACGGCGTCGCCCCGACGATTCACGGAGAGACTCGGGTCGCCCACCACGTTCGCGGTCGTCAACTTCTGCCACGGGCCCACCGCGCCAGAGGTCACGGACGCCCAGCCGAGCCCCCTCCGGGTGAACGTCGACTTCGGCCCCCCGAGCAGCAGGCCGGCGCCGTTGCCGTCGACCACCGGCGGCGCAGCGATCGACCATGGCAGGGCCACCACCGGGCGCCGGGTCCCGTCAGGCCCAATGGTCAGCACGCTGCTCGCGACGGCGGTGTCGGGCGCGGTCGCCGCAGTCGCCCAATCGACGAGCGTTGTCCCCTCACCCCCATAGGCGATGCGCGCGCCACCGGCCTGCGCCCCGTCCGGCACAGCGATACGAGTCGCCGGCCACGCCGAGGCCGTCGGCGCGACCGCCCCGGACGCAGGCTGGACCCCGAGCCCGCCGATGAGGGCCCCGCCAGCAACGACGATGGCCGCCGAACGCCGCGTCCACCCGAGGAGTGGCGCGTGCGAGGAAGGCGGTTCGCGATGGTCCTGCACGGAGCGTGTCGTCATACCCGGAATGCTCACGATGTGGAGCCATCTGCGAGACCGTACGGTTCCGCAAAGGCCTTGCGGTCACACCGCAGGGCGGGTCGGGTGTCGGTCAGTGGTGGGACGCGGCGGCGCGCAGGACCACCTCGTGGCCGACGAGATCGACGCCAAGGCGGTCGGCGAGCGCGTGGATGGCCTGCTCGAGACCATCGTCGTGGAACGGCTGGATGGTGCCGTCAGCGAAGAGCACGTGATGGTGGTGCTCGCCGTCGGGCTGCGCTCGCTCGTACCGTGCGACCCCGTCGCCGGGGTCGAGCCGATGGACAAGGTTGAGCGCGCGAAGCGTGTCGAGCGTGCGGTACACGGTGGCCAAGTTCGAACCGGGGCCACCCTGGGCACGCAGGCGGTCAACGATGTCGTGCGCGGCGAGCACACACTGTTCCCCGGCCAGGACGCCGATGACGGCCGCGCGCCCCCCGCCCGTGCGGAGGCCGGCCTCGCGCAGGACACGCTCGGCGTGTTCGCTCCAGCGGACCCCGGCTTCCGGGTCGTGGGAGTGGTCGGCGTGAGGTGCGGCGTGTCCGCGCGTGGCGCTCACGCCGCGGCCTGCACCGGCTTGGCGCACTGCCATTCCTCACCAAAGCTGCGCATCGCCGCGATGATCGGCAGCAGTGCTTCACCCATCGCAGTGAGCTCATACGGCAGCGAGCTGCCGCGCTGAAGCCCTTCGCGCTGCACGATGCCGGCCACTTCGAGCGTGCGCAGGCGGGCACTGAGCGTTCGCGGCGAGATGCCGGGAATCGCGCGCTCAAGGTCGCAGAAGCCCATGGGGCTCTGGCCGAGCTGCTGCAGGAGCTGCGGCGTCCACTTGGTAGCGATCACCTCGGCAGTGCGAGCGACGTAGTCGTGCTGATCCACTCCCCCATCGTACCGCCGAAGCAAGCGTGTCCCGGACAGCCGGGCCGGGCGGCCCCGCGGCCGTGGGCCCAGGTCCGCCCGGACGACGGAAGTGACTAGGTAGCCGTCACGACGACTGGACCCTCAGAGGGCTGCACGAGCACCCAGCCCTGCCCGCCGAAGGCGATCTGGAACGTCTCCCCCGAGGAGCGGCCAGTGAGACTCTTGAACGCCTTGATATCGGCCTTGAACGTGGTCGTCACCCCGCCCGACCAGGCCACGGCGGCCTGCGCATCGGCGAAGGTTGCGGCCTCGGCGACGTCGAGCAGCATCGGCTCGCCGTCGGTCAGCAGCGCCACGTACCCGGTGCCCTGCAGCGTGGTGTTGAACAGGCCACCGGCCATCATGCCGGCCGCCCCGCCCTGCACACGCTGAATGTCCCACGAGATGTCGTCCTCGATCGCCAGAAGCGCCTGCCCGTTGACGGTGATCGACTCGTTCTCGAGGAAGACGAGGTGCACGTTCTTTGCCTGGTCGGCGAGGAAGACCTCACCGGAGCCGGTCATGCTCATGAGCTTCTGGCCCTCGCCGGTGACCGCGCGTTTCAGCATCTTTCCGATGCCACCACCGACGTGTTCGAACGAGACCTCGCCCTGGTAGGCGACCATCGACCCGGCCTTGGCACGGATCGAGCCCTGGTTCAGGTGAACCTTGAGCAGCTTGCGGTTCTGGAGCGCAAAGGCGTCCGTGGATCCGGTCTCCTTGAAGGCGGCAAGTTCGCTGCGCACGGGTGACTCCTGGCGTGGTGAGAACAATTGGCGCGCGAGCGGTGTGCCCGCGCGGCGTGAGCCTCCCACACCTCAGCTGTGGCGTCAGAAAATCCTGCGCGACCCTGCGATACCAGCGGTCTTCACTCGGTCCGACCCGGGGCCGGACGCCGAGTTAGCGAAGCGGTGGGCCCTGCGACGGCGTTTTGGAGCCGGCCGGCTCGCTGCCGTAGGCCGGCGGAGCGCCGTACGCCGGCGTCTCGTCGTAGCTGGACGCGCCACCGTAGGCCGGGGGCGTGTCGTATTCGGCCGTGGTTCCTGCGTAGGACTCGGTTTCGCCATAGCTGGCGCTGCCACCGCTGTAGTCGCTGCCGCCCGCACCGTACGCCGCGGGCTCAGCCGCACTCATGGCGTAGCTCGCCATGCGCGCTTCCTCTTCGGGCGTGGGCGCTGGAACGGCAGCAGGCGCGCCACCGCCGCCGGTCGCGCCATTGCCTTGCGGGACTTCGCCTGAGGCGTGTGCGGCCTCGTCGACGTCGGCCATCGTCGTGCCCTTGCGGCCGTCGGCGGCGAGGAGAAGCTTGAGGTCGTGCGGGGTCGTCGAGGCGGCCATCGCGTCTTCGACCGTGATCCGGCCTGCGGCCAAGTGCGTGTACAGCGCCTGATCGAAGGTCTGCATGCCGTAGTAGCCGCCCTCTTCGATGATCTCGCCGAGGCGCCCGGTCTGATCCGGGTCCATGATCATGTCGCGCACGCGGCCCGTCATGCGGAGGATTTCGCAGACGGCGACGCGGCCGCCGGTCGTCGACTTCACGAGGCGCTGGGAGATGATGCCCTTGAGCGTGCCGGCGATCATCGCGCGGACCTGCTGCTGCTGATGCGGCGGGAAGAAGTCGATGATGCGGTTGATCGTCTCCGGGGCGTCGACCGTGTGAAGCGTGGAAAAGACGAGGTGGCCGGTTTCGGCGGCGGAGAGGGCCGTGTGGACCGTCTCGGTGTCGCGCATCTCGCCGACGAGGATGACGTCCGGGTCCTGACGCAGGACGCGGCGCAGCGCCTGGCCGAACGACTTGGTGTCGAGGCCGACCTCGCGCTGGTTGATGACCGACCGCTTGTCGCCGTGCACGAACTCGATCGGGTCCTCGATCGTGATGACGTGCTTGGACATTTCCGCGTTGATGTGGTCGATCATCGCGGCGAGCGTCGTCGATTTGCCGGAGCCGGTGGTGCCGGTGACGAGCACGATGCCGCGCTCCTCGCAGGCCAGCTCACGGATCGCTTCGGGCAGCGAGAGGCTGCTGAGCGGCGAGATGTCCTCGGGGATGGCGCGGGCGACGATGGAGATCGTGCCGCGCTGCATGAAGATGTTGAAGCGGTAGCGACCGCTGCCCGGGATCGAGTACGAGAGGTCGACTTCGTGCTCGTCGGCGAACTCCTCGTACTTCGCCGGATCGACGATCACGAAGCGCGCAGCGTTTCGCGTGTCGTCGTTCGTGAGCGGCGGGGCACCCTCGAAGGGCTGCAGATCGCCGTGGAGGCGCATCATCGGAGGCAGGCCGACCTTGAGGTGGAGGTCGGAGCCACCTGACTCCACGAGCGCCCGCAGGGCCTGCTCGATGTCAAAACCGTCGTGATCAGCCATCTCGTCTGAAAGTCGGCATACCACCCCCATCCCTTGAGTCGCCGGGCGCCGCAACATGGACCTCTGGCGCCACCCTGTCGGGTGACAGTCTTCCTGAGGTGGGTATCGCGCCGCAGATTTCGTTCGCGGCGAGCCGTCCAAGTACCAAAGACGTACGGGTCGGCTCGCCGCGGACGGAAGATGCAAGCGAGACCCACCTCAGAACGACGAAGGGCGCCTCTTGCGAGACGCCCTTCGAAGGAATTCGTGGTGAGGTCCGCTTACGCGACGTCGCGCAGCTTCTGCGCTTCAGCTAGCGACTGGAGCTTCTTGAGCGACTGGTTCTCGATCTGGCGGATCCGCTCGCGCGTGACGTTGAAGGTCTTGCCGACCTCGTCGAGCGTGCGGGGCTGTTCGCCACCGAGGCCGTAACGCAGCTCGAGCACGCGGCGCTCGCGGTACGAGAGGTTCTCGAGGGCGTCGCGCAGGGCTTCCTTGGTGAGGATCTCCGCGGCACGGTCGTACGGGCTCTCGGCGCGCTCATCGGCGATGAACTGCCCGAACTCGGACTCTTCCTCGTCGCCGACCGGCTTCTCCAGCGAGACCGGGGTCTGCGCGGAGCGCTTGATCGACTCGACCTCTTCGGGATCGATGCCGGTGACTTCGGCGATCTCCTCCGGCGTGGGCTCGCGGCCCAGCTCCGTGACGAGCTTGCGCTCGGCGCGGCCGATCTTGTTGAGCTTCTCGACGACATGCACCGGGATGCGGATCGTGCGGGCCTTGTCGGCGAGCGCGCGAGCGATCGCCTGGCGGATCCACCACGTGGCGTACGTGGAGAACTTGAAGCCCTTGCGGTAGTCGAACTTCTCCGCGGCGCGCACGAGACCGAGCGTGCCTTCCTGGATCAGGTCCAGGAACGGGAGGCCCTGGTTGCGGTAGTTCTTGGCGATCGAGACGACGAGGCGGAGGTTGGACTCCACCATCTTCTGCTTCGCGTCGAGGTCGCCGCGCTCGATGCGCTTGGCGAGCTCGACCTCTTCCTGGGCGGTGAGGAGTCGGACCTTGCCGATGTCCTTGAGGAACAGCTGGAGGCTGTCCGTCGTCATGTCCGGGCGGAAGTCGATCTGCGTCTTCGCCTTGGCCTTGCGCCCCTTCGGCTCAGGGGCAGCGGCGGCCGGGACGGCGGCGCGGGGATCGGCTTCTTCAAGAAGCTCGATCTCGTTGCTCTCGAGATACGCGTGGAGGTCCTCGACGTCGGCTTCCTCCAGGTCCAGCTCGGTGACCGCAAGGGCCACCTCCTGGAACGTCAGCACACCGGTCGCTTGACCGCGGGTGACGAGGGTCTTGATCTCTTCGAGCTCTTGGAGGTCGGCTACAGACATTCGAGTCGTGATGCGTAAAGGCGAGGGGAGGGGGCGAGGACGTGGCATCGGGCGCCGCTCATGAGAGACATGAGCGCGCACCGCCGCCGGGGCGGTCTCCCGCCAAGGGACAGCCTAGCCGATATTGGGGGCCGATCCGCACGTGGAGTGCCACATTGCGGACCTGCTCTGTTCCAGATATCGGACAGAAGTGCACCGGGCTTGACTCCGAGGGGCATTGTGTGATGCGCCTCCGGTCCGGTCGGCGCGTGCGCGGCATGCAAGAATCGCGGGTATGGCGGACCCCGAGAGCAGCGACGTCCTCGCAAACCTCCCGACTGGACGCCCAACGCGGCGCAGCAGTCGGCGGAGCGAGCCGGGTGAACCAACCTCGGCAACGAGCGGAGACGCGCCCGCGGCGAGCGAGCCAGCGGCGGCCAAGACGCCTGCGCGGCGAGCGACCGCCGCAAAGGTGGCGCCGAAACCTGCGGCCGCCAAAGCGGCTGCTGGGCCGAAAGCCACGGCAGCGACCAAGTCCACCTCCAAGGCGACGGCGGCCAAGACGCCCACCAGCGGCTCCGCAAAGCCCGCAGCATCCAAGGCGAAAGCTCCGGCTAAGAAGGCTTCGTCGGCACGCCCGAAGACGACCGCCGCCAAGACGACCGCCAAGGCCCCGGCCAAGACGACCGCGCGCGCGCCGGCCAAGGCCACCGCCGCGGCGTCCGCCAAGGCTTCGGCCGCTGCCAAGCCGGCGACGCCGCGCGCAGCGACCCCGCGCCGTTCCCGAATCGCCACACCGCCTGAGGGACGCCGCGCCGACTTCAGCGCCGGCTCCGCCACACACCGCGCCCGCAAGGTCACCACGAACCGCCCGTGGCTGCCGTCATCCGGCTTCGCCCTGCCGGACAGCAAGGACCGCCCGCAGATCGGGATCGCGCTGGAAGGGCTCGCCGCAGCCATCGGCGATGTTGCCCGCCTGTCGATCGGGATCGCGCAGTCGCTGACGGCGCGTCGCAAGAGCGACGAACTCGAGACGCCCCAGACCGAGTCCGAGGTCGCCGAGCCGACGAAGTCCTAGCGGTCCCGCGACGGGAGACGCGCGAAGGAGGCGGCAGGCGTCAGGTCGACGGGACCGCGCCGCCGTCGTCGAGGTAGGCGACCATCCGGTTCGTGAGCGACGTGAGCGCCGACGCCGGGGGCTCCATCGCGAGCGGTCGGCCGTCGAGCAGGGCATCGAGGCTGTCGCCGAGCGCTGGATCGCGCCGGCGCGCCAGCATCGACGCGACCTTGGCTGCTCGCCGAGCCGCCCGCGGGTCGAGCGACAGTACGGCTTCGAAGAGGCGCTCTCCGCCGGCCGCGCGGTTGGGCCGTTCCCACGCCAGCAGCGACGCGGAGTAGCCGGGGGCGTCGACCACGACAGCCCATTCGTTGCCGAGCGCATCGGTCGAAGCGATCGGCACGCGGGTCGGGAGGCCGGGCTTGCGAACGACCTCCGGGAAATCGGCGAACACGACCGCCGCGTCACTGCGCATGGCGATCTGCTCGTAGCGATGCGAGACGCGTTCGTAGAAGGCCTGTCGCTGAAACGCACCGAAGACCATCCCGCGTGCGCCGCGCGCGAGGAGTTCATCTTCGATCGCGTGGCTCATGGCCGCAAGCGTCGAACGCCGCAGGACGCGTGGGTGGGCATTCGGGTCCACCGAAGCGACGGCGGCATAGATCGAGGGGTGCGCCTCGGTGGCAAGCGCCACGTCCGTGGCGACCTCGGGCGCGGCCGACCCGGCAGCCTGACCTCGCGCCCGCTCGACGGCCAGCGGGATCGACAGGCCTCGGCGTCGCAGCGCCATCACCGTGCGGATCGCCTCGATGTCGGCTTCGGTGTAGAGCCGATAGCCAGCCGGCGTGCGTGACGGCGTAGGGAAGCCGTATCGCTGCTCCCACATCCGGATCGTGGCGGCGGCAACGCCGGTGCGCTCGGCCACGTCCTTGATCTTGAGCATGTCGTTCACGGGAATGGTCATTGCAGCAGTCGGGGCCGGGACTGAGCCCCTTCTCCTCTTCTACGTACGGGCGGCTGGCCCTGCGGGATCGCTCGCCGCGACGATCTCACTCCCGACACCGCGTATGTGTACCGTCGGGCGTGCGCCCTATGACGTCGCCCGCCCGCTTTCTCCCGCTCCTTCTGCCCCTCGCGCCACTCCTCGTGGCAGCGGCGTTCGGGTACCTGGCGGTGCGCACGTTCTGGCAGCGGCGCGCTGCCGAGGCCGATCCGCAGATTCGCGTGGAGTCGCTGACCGACGACACCGTCATCGACGCCGACGGCTCGGTGCGATCCGTGCAGAGCGGCGACGTGTGGATCCCGAGCAACCGCTTTCCTGACGTGTGGACCGCCGAGAACCTCGAGCGTTTGGCGCGCACCTACTGGTTCCATCTGGGCCGGGTGTCGTTCCGGATGCTTCGCGTGATGTACACGCCGACCGGCCGGGCGATGGCCCTGTTCGGACTGGTCCCGCTCATCACGTTCAACGAGCCGGACTACGAGCTCGACGAACGCCACGGCACGGTGAAGTGGGTGATTCGCCGCGGACTGCTCGTCTCCCAGCGGGGCGCCGACAAGAACGGCTATCTCGGGATCACCGTCCAGCACCTGGAGAGCGACCGCCCTGGGATGGATCGCCTGCATGTGGAGTTGTCGATCGCGAACTTCTACCCGTCGATGGCCGACCGCCTCTCCAAACGGCTCTACTCGGCCACACAGTCGCGCATCCACGTCCTGGTGGCCTACAGCTTCCTGCGTTCCCTGGCCCACGGCGAACTCGTCCCCTCGAAGGTCGGACGGTTCGCGCAGTGGCCCAAGGAACTCGGCATCCGCCTCGACGAGCGCCGCGAGGCCAAGGAAGCCGCCGCCAAGAAGTAAGCCGTTGCTTATACGGACTTGCCGGAGATCTCCAGCATCTTGTGGCGGTCGTGTGTGGCCTTGATGCGGCGGACGGTGCCGGAGCGGCTGCGCATGACGAGCGACTCGGTGGTCGCGCCCTGGGCGCCGACGTAGCGGACGCCTTCCAGGAGATCGCCGCCGGTGACGCCGGTCGCGGAGAAGAAGCAGTTGTCGGACTTGATGAGGTCGCTCGACGTGAGCTGCTTGTCGAGGTCGTAGCCGGCGTCGAGGGCGGCCTGGCGCTCGGTCTCATTGCGCGGCCAGAGGCGGCCGACGATTTCGCCGCCGATGCACTTCACGGCCGCTGCGGAGAGGACACCTTCGGGGGTGCCGCCGATGCCCCAGAGGAGGTCGACGATCGTGCGCTCGGAGATGGCGAGCAGGACGCCAGCGACGTCGCCGTCGGAGATGAGGCGCACGCGCGCGCCGGCGGTGCGAATCTTGTTGATCGTGTCGACGTGGCGGGGCCGGTCGAGGACGACAACGGTGATGTCGTTGATCGAGACGCCGCGGCGCTCGGCGACGAGCTTGACGGTCTCCTCGATTGGGCGGTCGAGGTCGAGGAGGTCGACGATGTCGGACGCGCCCGCGAGCTTCTCCATGTAGACGCACGGACCCGGGTCGAACATCGAGCCCTTCTCGGCGAGCGCGATCACGGCCAGGGCGTTCGGCATGCCCTTGGCGGTGAGGGTGGTGCCCTCGAGCGGGTCGACGGCGATGTCCACCTGCGGCGGCGTGCCGTCGCCAATCTGCTCGCCGTTGTAGAGCATCGGGGCTTCGTCCTTCTCGCCCTCACCGATGACGACCATGCCGTCCATCGCGATGGTGCCGAGGACCGTGCGCATCGCGTCGACGGCGGCCTGGTCGGCGGCTTCCTTGTCGCCGCGGCCGATCCAGCGGGCTGAGGCGAGGGCGGCAGCCTCGGTGACGCGGACGAGCTCGAGCGCGAGGTTGCGATCGGGGGCGGTGCTGGACATCGAGAGACTCCGTGTGGACGTGACGGCGAGAGCGGCGGGCCGCGAACGGGCCGCGGGCGCATCCCGCGCGCGGCGAAAGGGCTGGGGCAGCGTATCGGTCGGCTGATGGCTGAGGCGGTGATGAGCCGCATTCCGGTAACCGGTCAGGCCCTGGCAAGCCGCGAAGTCCGCCGGAATCCGTGGCGCAGGCCCTAAGGTCGAGGGGGTGGCCCCGCTCACGCTCCAGCGCACCGGACACCCGGCCGGCCCGGCCTCGGGTCCGCGCGGCCTTGCATGGAGCACACAGGGTGGCACCCTTCCGGCGCGCTATGCGATGCTCGCGGCGGGCGGATTCCCGTCCTCCGACCCTGCCTCAGGAGCACCATCGCCGCTATGAAGATCGCGATCGCCGTCGACCATGCCGGACAGCCCCTGCTCGAGGCGGTCGAAGCTGCGGTCAATGCCAATGGCCATGACGCCGTCGTGCTCGGCTGGAGCGGCGACTATCCGGACATCGCCCTGGCGGTCGCACGGGCCGTTGCCTCGGGCGACACCGAGCGCGGCATCCTGATCTGCGGCTCCGGCGCGGGCGTCGCGATCGCTGCTTCGAAGGTCGACGGAGTGCGGGCCGCCTGCGCCCACGACCACTACACGGCGGCGCAGTGCGTCACCCATGACGACGTGAACGTGCTGTGCCTCGGCGCTCGCGTGATCGGCTCGAACGTCGCCACCGACCTCGTCGACGCGTTTCTCAGCGTCGAATTCTCTAACGAGGAGCGTCACGTCCGCCGCCTCGACAAGGTTGCGCAGATCGAGCGCGAGGGGCTGGGCGCGGAGCTCGGTACCCCGGAGCCGATCGCGTAGCCCCTCCACCACCACCTGATTTCCGACCGGAAGGTCTCTCGATGAGCGCCACCCCGAATGCCAACCTGCAAGCCCTGACCGACGCTGGCGTCGCCGTCTGGCTCGACTCGCTGAAGCGGTCTTACCTGACCGGCGGGACGCTTGAGCAGTGGCGCGATGAGTATCTGCTGCACGGCGTGACCACGAACCCCGCGATCTTCGGCGAGGCGTTCAAGAGCGACGAGTACGACGAGCAGATTGCGTCGCTTGCGGCCGCCGGCCACGACGCGCGCTCGATCTACCAGACGATCGCGTCGCAGGACGTGCGTGACGCCGCGGACGTGCTGCGCCCGGTGTACGACGCGACGGGTGGAGCCGACGGCTTCGTGTCGCTCGAGGTCGACCCCGATCTCGCGCGCGACTCCGACAAGACCATCGCGCAAGCGATCGAATACAACGCTCGCGTCGACCGCCCGAACGTGATGATCAAGATCCCGGGCACCACCGAGTGCCTCCCGGCGATCGAGGAGGCGCTCTACCGCGGGATCAACGTCAACGTGACGCTGCTCTTCAGCACCGAGGCGTACGCCGCCGTGATCGAGGCCTGGCTGACGGCGCTCGAGCGCCGCCTGGCCGAGGGCAAGGACCTCGCGGTGGAGTCGGTCGCGTCGTTCTTCGTGTCGCGCGTCGACAGCGAAGTGGATGCGCGCCTCGCCGGGAAGCCGGAGGAGGCAGAGCTGAAGGGCAAGGCCGCCATCGCGAACGCCCGCGCGGCGTACCAGCTGTTTTTGGAGATCCGGCGCGGTGAGCGCTTCGCGAAGCTCGAAGCGGCCGGTGCGCGCCCGCAGCGTCCGCTCTGGGCGTCGACCGGCGTCAAGGATCCGGCGTACTCGAGCACGAAGTACGTCGACTCGCTCGTCGCGCCGGAAACGGTGAACACGATGCCACTCGCGACCGTCGAGGCCACGGCCGCGAGCGCCGACATCGTCGCGGGAACGGCGGAGATCGACCCCACCGCCGACCTGGAAGCCCTGAAGGCTGCTGGGATCGACCTGCACGACGTGACCGACGTGCTGCTGCACCAGGGCATCGAAAAGTTCGAAGTGCCGATGAACGAACTGCTTGCAACCGTGGAGGAGAAGCGCCTGGCGGCGACGAAGGCCAGCGCATGAGCGTTTCCGCCGCCGCCCTCTCTCTCGCGCTCCCCCCTGCCCTCGACGCCGCTGTCGCGGCGGCGGGTGCGCGCGCGATTCAGGAGCGGGTGGTCGAGCGGATCTGGGCCGGCGACGACACCGTCTTCGGCCCAGCTGGGCAGGCCGAGGTCGCCGACCGCCTCGGCTGGCTCCACGTCGGCGAGCGGTCCGGTGCGTTGCTGCCGCAGCTCCAGACGCTGGCGGACGGTGCTCGGGAGCGGGGCGACCGCGTCGTGCTCGTGCTCGGCATGGGCGGGTCAAGCCTGGCCCCCGAGGTGCTGCGGCGAGCGTTTCCGGCGGTGACCGGCGCGCCGGAGCTGCGAGTGATCGACTCGACGGTGCCAAGCGCCGTGCTGGAAGCCATCACCGGGCTCGACCCGGCCCACACGCTCGTGATCGCTGCGTCGAAGTCCGGAGGCACGGTCGAGACGCGCAGCCAGCTCGAGCTCCTCTGGGAGCAGTTCGAGCACCGCTCGGACGCGTTCGCCGTCATCACTGACCCGGGCTCGGCGCTTGAGGCGCTCGCCCGCGAGCGTGGGTTCCGCGACGTCATTCTTGGCGACCCCGAGGTCGGCGGGCGCTACAGCGCCCTGACCGCGTTCGGGCTCACGCCGGCCGCCGTCGCGGGCTTCGACGCGGCCGGCCTGCTGGCCAGCGGCGTCGCATCCGCCGATGCCAGCCACGATGCGTCACCCGACGGCAACGATGCCCTCGCACTCGGACTCCTCTTCGCCGAAGCTGCGAAGGCTGGGCGCGACAAGCTGACGATCCTCGCCGACGCCTCGCTCGGTGGCGTTGAACTGTGGCTCGAGCAGCTCGTCGCCGAGTCGACGGGCAAGCACGGCAAGGGCATCCTTCCCGTCGCGGGCGAGCCGACGAGCACAGACGCGCGGTTCGGCAGCGACCGGCTCATCCTGCGCATCCGCGACACCCAGACGCCGTCTGCGGCGCTCGACGCAACTGCCGCCCGGCTCGCAGATGCCGGCGCTCCGCTGGCAACGATCGACGCCGACGGCCCGCTCGGGCTCGGGTCGATCTTCTTCCTGACCGAGTTCGCGACGGCCGTCAGCGGCTGGGCCTTCGACATCAACCCGTTCGACCAGCCCAACGTGCAGCAAGCCAAGGACGCTACGGCCGAGGTCTTGAAGGGCGCTGGTGACGGACTCACTCTCCCGGGGACAACCGGCAAGGAGGCGATGGCCGCGCTGCTCGACGGGCTCGCGGAGCCCGGCTATGTCGCGATCCTCGCCTACGTCGCACCGAGCCCGTCCGTGGATGCGGCGGCCAAACGGCTCCAGGGTGCAATTCGCGACGCCACCGGCGCGGCGGTCACGTTCGGCTATGGCCCGCGGTACCTGCATTCGACGGGCCAGCTCCATAAGGGCGGCCCGGCGACGGGGCGCTTCCTCCTCGTCGTGGATGCCGCCACTCCGGACGTTCCGATCCCAGGCGCCGACTACAGCTTCCGCACCCTCGCCCACGCACAGGCCATCGGCGATCTCCAGACGCTCACCGGCGTCGATCGCCTTGCCGTGATGGTCACGACCGACGGCGCGCCGGCCGAGACGTTGCACGATCTCGCCGACCGCGCAGCTCGCTACCACTGACCGCGGAGGCCGTCATGCGTTGATCGCATGACGGCCGTGCGGCGAGATTGGTCAGTCGTCGAGCGCAGCGTCGCGCTGACGCTTGCGGCGCACGCGGTAGATCACCCAGCCGATGGCGATGAGGATCGCGAATGGGAGCAGGGCCGCTGCGCCGACGAGCAGCACGCCGCTGACCGCGCCGAGGATCTTCAGGGCGTCACCAGCCGCGTCACCGATCGACCATTGCCCGTCATCTTCGCTGTCCGGCGCGTCACCTGACGGCGCCGTGAGCGACAACGAGATCGTCGTGAGGTTCGTGCGCTTGTTCAGCTTGAGCAGGTCTGACTCGAGCCCAGCAATGGTGCCGCGGTTGTCGGCAATGCGCGCCCGCAGCGAGGCGATCTCGCCAGCGCTGTCGGCTTTGGCCAGCGAGCGCAGCAGGGCCTTGCGGACCGCCTTTGCATCGCTGAGCCGCTGGTTCGCAGAATCGAACGAACTCGTGATGTCGACCGTCGACTGGTTCTGGCTCGTCACGGTGCCAAGGTCCGACAACCGATCGATCGCCTGGTCCAGCTTGGAGCTGGCGACCTGCAGCGTGAACGTCGCCGAGCCCGCACCTCGCGTGCCGACCGATACCCGCGAGTCGGCCACGAAGCCGCCCGCGCCGCGGGTGATGTCGTTGACTTTGCCGGCCGCTTCGTCGAGCTTGCCCGACTTCACCCGGACCAAGAGATCGACGGCCTGCTCAACACGGCGCTTGCCGCTGGCGGGCGTCGAAGTGCGCGACTCGAAATCAGCGCTGGATGGCGGAGCGACCGTGTCGGTCGCCGCGGTCGCGCCCGCGGCGAGTGCGGCAGAAGCCGCGTCCTTCGCGCCCGGTGCGGCGTCCGAGGCAGATGCGCTGTTCGGCATTCCGTCGCCACGCGTTCGCTCAACGGTCGAACCGGTGGCGCCCCCGGTTGACGTCGTCGAAGTCTCGCTCTCCTCGGACACGCTGGCTGGCAGCGGCCCGGGGGCACTCAAATTCGAGACTTCGGCATCGTCGCCGGACAAGGTGAGGCTCTTGTTGGAGTCTTGCGTCAGAGCGACGCCGACGACGAACACCGCAAGGACGGCAGTCACGGCCATGCCGCCGCCGAAGGCGAAGCTGCGGCGCTTGCGCGCACCCGGCGCTGTGGCCTTGCCGCCCAGCACCTTCTGGAAGGCGCCAGCGGCGCCCCCGCGCGGGAAGCCGGCGGCGACGTCGTCGCGAAGCTGAACACGCAGCTCCGAAGGCATCACGGGCGCCTGCGCCTTGACATCGCGGACGAGCGCCGCGAGGGCGTCGTCGTCGATCGCGTCGCCACGCAGAGCAGCGTCGAGGGCGTCCAGCTCAGCCGCGACCTTGGGGTCCAGCGGTGGGTCGGAGAGATCGGTGTGGGTTGAACGGTTCATGAGCACGCCTCCCGGAGGCTGCTGAGGGCTCGATGGACGCGGGTGCCCGCGTTGGTCTCGGAAATGCCGAGCGTGGCGCCGATCTCCGCGTTGGAGAGGCCGGCGTAGAACTTCAGGGCGATGAGGTCGCGCTCCCGGGCAGGGAGCGAGGCGATCGCGGCGCGGACGACGTCGGCGCGCTCGTCGGCGTCGCTCGCCGCCTGTGCGGTGGCCGAGGCCGTGGCGTGATCGCCAGCATCGGCGACCAGAGTCGCCGAGCGCTTGCGCCGCCGGAGCTCATCGAGGCTCGCGTTGCGAGCGATCGTGAAGAGCCACTGCCGAGGCGTTCCGCGCCTCGCGTCGAAGCTGCGGCGCTTGCGGTAGGCCCGCTCGAACGCCTGGGCGGTTACGTCGTCGGCCGTCGCCGAATCGCCGACGAGCGACCGGACGTAGGCGTACACGTCCGAGCACGCGGTGCGGTACAGCGCGTCGAACTCCAATATCGGTGGGCGCGCGGTGGCCATCGTCGCGCTGAGAGTTTGGCTCATGCCCCTACAACGCGGGGGCAGCACCATTCATCACAGAACTTTTCTGTCGCACCACCGCGCGCCGGGTTACAGGGTCTTGCCGGAGGCCAGCAGGTCGCGGATCTCGATGAGGAGTTCCTGGTCCTTGCTGAGCGTCTGCTCTTCCTCTTCGGCCGGCTTGGAGAATTTCGCCATGGCCTTGTTCACCGGAACGATCACCACGAAGTAGACGATCGCAGCGACGATGATGAAGTTGATGATCTCGGTGATCACGTTGCCGTAGAAGATCGGGGTGCCGTTGATCGAAAACGACTCCTTGGTCATGTCCGGAACGCCACCGATCGCGGCAATGAGCTGCGTGATCACACCCTTGTTGAGCGCCGTGACGATCGAGGTGAACGCAGCGCCGATGATGACGGCGACCGCAAGTTCGACGACGTTCCCGCGAAGCAAAAAGTCCCGGAATCCCTTGAGCATGATTGGCCTCCTCAGGCACGTCGGGTCGTCGATGTAGGTGGTAGCGACCCGCTCGAACGACCCTACGCCCGGTCCCGGGCGGCGTCGAGCAATTGAGTTCGTTCACGCACGCTGATCTGCGAAGGAACATCGGAGGCCGACTTCTCCCAAACACCCGCCGGACTGTCCCCCGACCAGGTCACGCGCACGGGCGCGGATTCACCAAACCGTGATGTCTGCCTGACCGAGGCGACTACATTCGTTGAGAGTGAAGCCGACCGTCCAGCGCACCTCAGAGCGGTCCACTGCGGCCGATCAGATCAACCGTTTCATCCGCACCCGCCAGCGCACGTTCTCGGCGTTCGACGGAGTCAGCGATGCCGACCTCGAGCGGGTCCACAGCACCCTCCTCTCGCCGATCGTCTGGGATCTCGCGCACATCGGCGCGTTCGTCGACCTGTGGCTCGCCCAAGTGCTCGGCCGTCCGCTCCTGCGGGAGGACCTCGCCATCACCTACGACGCGAGCGAGACGCCCCGGGCCGGCCGAGGAGCACTCGAGATGCTCGATCACGCGGGCGCTCGCGACTACCTCGCTCGCACCGACGAGGCGCTCTTCACCGCGCTCCCGACGCTCGATCTCTCGGGCACGTCGACGGACCCGCTCCTCCGTGACGGGTTCCTGGTCGATCTCCTCGTCGAGCACGAAGAGCAGCACCGCGAAACCATCCTCCAGACCCTCCACCTGGCCGAGCCGGGCGTGCACGCGGTCGGCCCGCAAGCGGCATGGGGTGAGGCGCCAGCGGCGGGACCACTGATGGTGCGGGTGCCGACCAGCCAGCCTCAGCTCGGCGCCGAGTCCGGCTTTGCGTACGACAATGAGAAGCCGGTCTACACCGCCGCCGTGCCCGGATTCCTCATCGACCGCACGCCGGTCACGGTGGGCGCGTACCGCGAGTTCATCGCTGATGGTGGTTACGACGACGCCCGGCTCTGGTCGCGCGATGGTTGGGCGTGGCGCCAGCAGGAGCAGGTCGAGCGGCCGATGTTCTGGAACGCGGATGGGCAGGTTCGGCGCTTCGACCGCGTCGAGACGCCCGACGATGCTCAGCCGGCCATGAACGTGTCCTGGTTCGAGGCCGACGCGTACGCCCGCTGGCGCGGCGCCCGCCTCCCCACCGAGACCGAATGGGAGACCGCGGCCCGCGTCAACGCGACCACCGGGATCAGTCGACCGCAGCCGTGGGGGGCCGACCCGATCGACCGCACGCGAGCCAACGTGGATGGCGACGCCCTCGGGCCGCTGCCCGCTTCGACTGGCAGCGCGGCCCCGTGTGGAGCGCTGGGGATGATCGGCGACGTCTGGGAATGGACGTCGTCGCCGCTCCAGGGGTATCCGGGCTTCCAGGCCTTCCCGTACCCCGAGTACTCCGAAGTGTTCTTCGACGGGCCCTACCGCGTGCTTCGCGGCGGCTCTTGGGCCACGGCCAGCGCCTGTGCACGCTCCACCTTCCGAAACTGGGATCACCCGCAGCGCCGCCAGATCTTCGCCGGCTTCCGCTGCGCCGCCGACGACTAACGAGCCCCACGCGAACACCAGCCTTTGCAGGGCATACCCGGACCCGATCCCGCAACCGGTCCAACCTGTCGATACCCATTCTTGCCTCCCCGCAGATCTCCACGAGGACGCCTCACATGCCAACCACACACGCCGAAGACCGCCACGTCCTGACGAGCCATGGGCTCGACCTCGACGAGGGCACGCCAGAAACGTGGACGGCGCTCGCCGCGGATGTCTTGCGCGGTCTCACCGCGGACGAGAAGAATCTCCCGCCGAAATGGTTCTACGACGCGTACGGCTCTGATCTCTTCGACGAGATCTGCAAGCAGCCCGAGTACTACCCCACCCGTGCCGAGGCGGCGCTGCTGGCCGATCAGGGCCACGCGATCGCGGCCGCATTCCCCGCCCGCGAACTGCTCGAGCTCGGATCCGGCTCTTCCACCAAGACCCCGCTGCTCTTGGAGCCGCTCCTGCAGCAGGGCCGGCTTGAGCGGTACGTCCCCGTCGACGTGAGTGCCTCCGCGATTGCGATCGCGGAGCAGGGTCTCTCCGCCGCGTTCCCTGACCTCGCCATCGAGCGCCGCATCCTCGACTTCACCACGCAGCTCACGCTGCTCGGCCGCGCTCCCGAGGGTGGCCGGCTCGTCGCCCTTTTGGGCTCGACCATCGGCAACCTGGAGCCGGTCGAGGTGCAGGCGTTCCTCCAGCAGCTCCGCACCCAGCTCGGCCCGGACGACGCGGTGCTGCTCGGCACCGACCTCGTCAAGAGCGAAGACACGCTCGTGGCCGCCTACAACGACGAAGCCGGCGTCACGGCCGAGTTCAACAAGAACGTCCTGCGCGTGATCAACCGCGAACTCGACGCCGATTTCGTCGTCGACGCCTTCGAGCACGAGTCGATCTGGAATCCCGAGCACGAGCGCATCGAGACGCGCCTGCGGGCCCGTGGTGCGCAGCGTGCCCGGATCAACGCTCTCAGCCTCGACGTCCACTTCAGCGATGGCGAGGCGATCTTCACCGAGATCAGCCGCAAGTTCCGCCGCGAGACCGTCGCCGAGCTCTACGCGGCAGCCGGGTTTGCCCTGTCGGGCTGGTTCGAGGACGACGGCGTCTACGCCCTCGGTCTCGCGCGGCCTGTCTGACCGGCGTTTCGCCACATCATCCGCCGACCTTCGCCGCATCGTCCGCCGGCGCGCGGCCCTACGGCAGGCCAGTGGGGCCTGTCCGGCGGCGGCGCGTCGGTCGACCGGTAGCGTGACCCGGGCGCTATGAGCCTGGTCGATCACATCCCCGCCACGCCCGACTCGGACGCGCTCTACGACGCGTTCACCGAGTGGGCCGAAAGCACGGGGCTCACCCTCTATCCGCACCAGGAGGAGGCCGCGATCGAGCTGTTCGACGAGCGCAACCTGATCCTCGCCACGCCGACCGGGTCGGGCAAGTCGATGGTCGCGATCGCCGCACACTTCGCCGCGCTCGCGCACGACCGCACGAGCTTCTACACGGCGCCGATCAAGGCGCTCGTGTCGGAGAAGTTCTTTGCGCTGTGCAATGTGTTCGGGGCCGACAACGTGGGGATGCTGACCGGCGACGCGGCCGTGAACGCCGACGCCCCGATCATCTGCTGCACGGCCGAGATCCTCGCCAACCTCGCGCTGCGCGACGGCCCGGACGCGGATGTCGGACAGGTCGTGATGGACGAGTTCCACTACTACGCCGAGCCGCAGCGCGGTTGGGCCTGGCAGGTGCCGCTGCTCTGCCTGCCCCAGGCGCAGTTCGTCTTGATGTCGGCGACCCTCGGCGACACGACCGCGATCAGTGAAGACCTGACCCGCCGGACCGGCCGCGAAACGGCCGTCGTCGAAGGCACCGAGCGCCCGGTGCCACTCTCGTACGAGTGGTCGGTCGAGCCGCTGCACGAAAAGCTCGAAGAGCTCGTCCGCGACGACCAGGCCCCGATCTACGTCGTGCATTTCACGCAGGCCTCCGCGCTAGAGCGGGCGCAGTCGCTGCTGTCGGCCAAGCTGTGCACCCGCGACGAGAAGGACGCAATCGCTGAGGCGATCGGGGCGTTCCGGTTCAACGCGGGGTTCGGCCGCACGCTGTCGAAGCTGGTGCGCAGCGGCATCGGCGTCCACCACGCGGGCATGCTCCCGAGGTATCGCCGGCTCGTCGAGCAGCTCGCGCAGACCGGCCAGCTGAAGGTCATCTGCGGCACCGACACGCTCGGCGTCGGCATCAACGTGCCGATCCGGACGGTCGTCTTCACCGGGCTGACCAAGTACGACGGCACGAAGAACCGCATCCTCAAAGCGCGCGAGTTCCACCAGATCGCCGGGCGCGCCGGCCGTGCTGGCTTCGACACGTCGGGCCATGTGGTGGTGCAGGCCCCCGAGCACGTGATCGAGAACGCTCGCCGCCTGGCAAAGGCCGGCGACGATGAAAAGAAGCGCAAGCGGGTGCAGCGCGTAAAGCCGGCCGACGGCGTGGTGAGCTGGACCGAAGAGACCTACGCGCGACTCAAGACGGCCGTGCCCGAGCCGCTGGTCTCCCGCATGAAGGTCGACCACTCGATGATCCTCAACGTCGTCAACCAGCCCGCGGATCCGATCGAGACGATGCGTGGCCTCATGGAGGACAACCACGAGGACGAGCGCGGCCGCGAGAAGCTGTCAGCGCAGGCGCAGTCGCTCGGCGACGAGTTGCTCGAGGCCGGTGTCCTCCAGTGGCTCGATGAGCCGGACCAGCACGGTCGCACCCTCCAGCTCGCCCCGGAGCTACAGACGGACTTCGCGCTGAATCAGCCGCTGGCGTCGTTCGCCCAGGCGGCGTTTGCGCTCGTCGATCCAGAGTCGGAGACGTATTCGCTGGACCTCTTGTCGGTGGTGGAGTCGATCCTTGATGACCCGTTCCCGGTGCTGATGGCGCAGGCCAAGTACGAACGCGGCGAGGCGGTCGCGGAGATGAAGGCCGAGGGCATCGAGTACGAGGAGCGGATGGAGCTGCTGGAGCAGGTCACGTATCCCAAGCCGCTCGCCGAGCCGCTCACGCAGGCGCTGGCGATCTACCGCGAGACGCACCCCTGGGTGCGCGAGTCCGATCTTTCGCCCAAGTCGGTCGTGCGCGACATGTACGAGTGGGGCCGCAGCTTCAGCGAGTTCATCGCGTTCTACGGCATCACCCGCTCCGAGGGCGCGGTGCTGCGGTACCTGAGCGACGCGTATCGGGCCCTGCGCCAGACGGTGCCGGAGTCGTTCCGCACGGAGGAGCTCGACGACATCCGTGAATGGCTTGGCGAGGTCGTGCGCCAGACCGACTCGAGCCTGCTCGATGAGTGGGAGGCGCTGACCGATCCGGACAAGGTCGCCGAGGCGGCGGCCCGTGCCGCGGCGAACGAGCCCGAGCCGCCGGCCCGCCCGATCACGGCCAACGAGCGGGCGTTCTCCGTGATGGTGCGCAACGCGATGTTCCAGAAGGTGCAGCTCGCGTCGCGCGACCGCTTTGACACCCTGGCCGCCGCCGAGCTGGCCGCGGCGACGCTGAGCGGTCCGCTGGAGCGCCCGACGATGGATGCCGTGGCGTGGGAAGAGTCCCTGGGCGCGTACTGGGAGGAGCACGAGTCGATGGACGCCGGCCCAGCCGCCCGCTCCCCCAGCCTGCTCATCATCGACAAGTCCGCCGCGGGCGAGCCGCGATCCTGGTCGGTCCGCCAGATCATCAACGATCCCGAAGAGCACCTCGACTGGTCGATCGTCGCGACCATCGACCTGGACATCTCCGACGACGCCGGCGAACCCGTGATCCGCACCCAGTCGTTCAGCAACGGAGCACTCACGGAGCGCGAGTAGCACGAAAGCGTGATAAATCTACTAATGAACCCGTTCGGTTATTAGATTTGCGCTCGTTTCTTGCTACCCCACCGCTAAGCAGCGTCCCGATCGACGCCGTCTCGCTCCTCGCCTCGATCGACCTTGGCCGCGGGCGGGAGGAACTTCACCAAACGCAGGCTCCGCAAGTGCTTGAGCGGTTGGCTCAAACCGCGAAGTTCGCCTCGATCACCGCCTCGAACGCAATCGAAAACGTGTTCGTTGGCGACGAGCGCGCGATGGAACTCATCAGGGCGCCGGCCGAAACGAGCTACGCGAACCGGACTGAGCAAGAGTTCGCTGGGTACCGCGACGCCAGCGACTACCTCGTTGACAAGCCGCTCGAACCACTCAGCGTCCCGCTGCTGCTTCATCTGCATCGCCTGCTCATGCAGCACACGGGCGACCCCCTGGCGGGGCGACTCAAGGTCAGTGACAACTTCATCGGAGAGGAGCGGCCCGACGGTTCCGTCATCACGGTGTTCAAGCCCGTTCCTGCGGGCCCACCGACCGAGTGGCACCTGGAGGAGCTCGTTGCGCGGTACGAGACCGCTGTCCTGGCCGGCTCGACGCCAGCGCCATTGCTCGTCGCACTGCTGGTGCTCGACTTCCTGGCGATCCACCCGTTCGAGGACGGCAACGGGAGAATCGCGCGTCTCCTGACTACCTGCGAGCTGTACCGGCACGGCTACGGTGTCGCCCGATACGCGTCGCTAGAGCAACGGATTTACGAGGCGAAGAACTCCTATTACCTGTCGCTCCGGGAATCGCAGACCTCCTGGCACGAGGGCGGCCATGATCCCTGGCCGTGGTCCCTGTTCTTCCTGCGCATCGTCTCCGGTGCGTACTCGGACTTCGAAGATCGGGTCGTCTCGGGCCGTTCCCTCGAAGGCCTGAGCAAGGGCGAACAGGTGCGCGAGTACGTCCTGGAGCAGGCTCCGGCCGAGTTCCGCTTCGTCGAAATCGAGGCGTCCCTGCCGGACATCAGCCAAGCAACCATCCGGAACGCGCTCAAGGAGCTGGCGAACGAAGGGCGAGTGCGGGCTGGGCGAGGCCGTTCCGCCCACTGGACGAGGATCGACCCGACCGGGTAGTACGACGAAGGGCGCCCCGGCCGAAGCCGAGACGCCCTTCGTGAGCTTCAGGTGAGGCTGGTCGGCCCTAGATGCGCTCGACCAAAATCGCCATACCGAGGCCGCCGGCGACGCACATGGACTCGATGCCGTAGCGACCGCCGGTCTTCTCGAGACCGTTGATGAGGGTGGTCATGATGCGGGCGCCGGTCATGCCGAACGGGTGACCGAGGGCGATAGCGCCGCCGAACGGGTTCAGCTGCTCCTTGGAGATGCCGAGCTCCTTCATCGACGGAACGATCTGCGCGGCGAAGGCCTCGTTGATCTCGACGATGTCGATGTCTTCGATCTTCTTGCCGGTGGCAGCGAGGAGCTTCTGGATGGCCGGGATCGGGCCGACACCCATGTACTCCGGGTCGAGACCGGCGACCGACGTGGCGATGATGCGAGCGCGCGGCTTGAGGCCGAGCTTCTCAGCCTTGTCGGCGCTCATGATGAGCGTCGCGGCAGCGCCGTCGTTCAGCGGGCAGGCGTTGCCGGCCGTGACGGTGCCGTCGGGCTTGAACGCCGGGCGGAGCTTCGCGAGGCCCTCAGCGGTCGTGCCGGCGCGCGGGCCGTCGTCCTTGGTGACGACCGTCTCGGGCACGTCGATGGTGTTGCCCTCTTTGTCGACGTCCTGGTGGGCGGCGACGGTGACGCCGACGATCTCAGCGTCGAAGTGGCCGGACTCCTGGGCGGCGACGGCGCGCTGCTGGGAGATGGCGGCCCACTCGTCCTGCTCCTCGCGGGTGACGCCGTAACGCTCGGCGACGTTCTCGGCGGTGAGGCCCATGGGGATGTAGACGTTCGTGATCGAACCCTCGGAGCCGTTGAGCTTCGGGTGGAACTCCCACTGGCCGCCCTGGACGGTGCGGGACACGGCCTCGACGCCAGCGGCGATGTACTGATCGCCTTCGCCGGCGACGATCGCGTGGAACGCATTGCGGATCGACTGCAGCGACGACGCGCAGAAGCGGTTGACCGTGACACCGGGGACCTCGAACGGCAGACCGCCGAGGATGCCGGCGTTGCGGCCGATGTTGTAGCCGGTCTCGGCTTCACCGAAGGCGCAGCCCATGATGAGGTCGACGGTCTCGGAGAAGTCGACGCCGGGGTTGCGCTCGATGAGCGCCTTGATCGGTAGCGACCCGAGATCGTCACCACGGACGGTCTTCAGGGAACCCTTGACGGCGCGGCCGATCGGGGTGCGGATTGCGTCAACAATGACGGCTTCAGGCATATCGGATTTCTCCGTTTTTTTGTTGCGTCCCGGCCGTCTCACTCGACAGGACATGACTTCCCCGGCAGTCACACTCCACGGGGGCTGCCAAGCAGTCTACGGGGTCGTAGCTTGCGCGTGTCGTTTCGTCATTCCAGGCCCATATCCCGGACGCCGAGTTCGTCGGCACCGAGGTGGTGGGCGAGTTCGTGGCGAACGGTGATGGTGATCTGCTCGCGGAGCAGGTCGGCGTCGTGGCCGAAGTCGCGGCGCAGGGCGTCGCGGAAGATGAGGACGCGCGGCGCGAAATTGCCGCCGGCGACCGTGTCGCCTTCGTAGATGCCGTAGGCGCCCGCCTTGATGCCGCCGTCGGTGACGACGATGGCGAGGTTGCGCAGGGCGCCGCGGAGGATGTCCGGAAGGTCGTCGAGGGCTTCGCCGACGATCTCCTCGAAGTCCTCGTCGCGCCACGGGTCCTGGACCATGAACTCGTCTTCGTCGGGGTCGACGGTGAGGCCTTGGGCGGCGAGCCGCTCACTGCGCTCAACCATCCGGTCGAAGTCGTCCTCGGAGACCGGGTCCCAGTGGGCGGAGCGCACGCCGATCGCCGCGACGATCGACCCGAGGATCAGGATGGCGGCCGCGGCGGCTGCGAAGCCCGCGATGAGTCGCGAGACTGGCGATGAGACGAGCGCTACCGCGACCAGCAGCGTGACCACGGCGAGGAGCTTTGCCAGCCCCATTCCTCTCCGCTCCATGGTGTCGCCGTCCTTCTCGCGAGCCAGCGCTCGCCCCTTGAGTGTTAGCCGAGGAGATCGCGAGCGATAACGACTCGCTGGATCTCGCTGGTGCCTTCGTAGATCTGTGTCAGCTTAGCGTCGCGCATCATGCGCTCGACCGGATATTCGGTCACGTAGCCGTAACCGCCGAGGACTTGGACGGCCTCGGTCGTGACGGCCATGGCCGTGTCGGCGCAGATCAGCTTCGCCATCGAGCTGTAACGCGACGCGTCGGGGGTGCCCGCTTCGATCTTGCAGCAGGCGGTGTAGAGGAGTTCGCGCGCGGCCGCCGTCTTGGCTTCCATGTCGGCCAGCTTCCACTGAATGCCCTGGAACTGCGAGAGGGACTTGCCGAATTGCTCGCGCTCTTTGGCGTAGGCGACGGCGTAGTCGGTGGCGCCCTGCGCGAGACCGACGGCCTGCGCGGCTGCGCCGAGGCGCGAGACCTGGAGCGTTCCGAGGGCGACGCGCATGCCCTTGCCAACCTCACCGATCACGTTCGCCGCGGGCACGCGGACGTCGTCGAAGATCGGCTGGCCGGTCGGCGAGCTGCGCATCCCCATCTTGTGCTCGAGCTTGCCGACGGAGACGCCGGGGCGGTCCGCCTCAACGAGGAACGCGGTGATGCGGCGCTTCGGCTCGCGCTCGGTAACCGCAAAGACGATGTAGAACGTCGCGATGCCGGTGTTCGTGATCCAGTTCTTCGTGCCGTTGATGACCCAGTCGTCGCCATCCAGGCGCGCGCTCGTGACCATGCCGCCCGCGTCGGAGCCGGCGCCCGGCTCCGAGAGGCCGAAGGCCGGGATCGCCTTGCCGGAGGCGCAGTCCGGCAGGACGCGCTGCTTCATCTCGTCGGAGCCGAAGAGCTTGATCGGCAGCGTGCCGAGCTCCTGCGTCATGAGCTGAAGGGCCGTCGAACCGTCCGCCTTGGCGAGTTCCTCGATGGCGATGTTGAGCATCAGCGTGCCGGTACCGGTGCCGCCGTGCTCCTCGTCGAACGGGAGGCCGAAGATGTCGTTCTCCGAGAGGATCTTGCGGATCTCCCAGCCGTATTCGGAGTTCTCGTCAAGCGCGGCCGCGCGCGGCGCCACCTGTTCGGTCGCGATCGAGCGCACGAGGTCGCGCAGCTCCGTGATCTCGTCGGGAAGCAGGTAGGGGGCGGTCGTCGCGAGGTCCGGCATGGCGTTCAGACTAGAGAAGCGACTGATACCGGGAGAGGAGCCACAGCCTGCGGCCTGCTGTTCCCGGCGGAGGTCAGAGCCCGCCGCCGCGCAGCACGTACGGGATCGTGCGCAGGAGGATCTTCACGTCGGTCCAGAACGACCAGGTCGTCACGTAGAGGTAGTCGATCTTGACCATCTCGTGGAGCGGGATCTTGGCCGAGCCGAGGATCTGCCACTGACCGGTCATGCCGGGTGTCAGAGCCAGACGGCGGCGATGCCAGCCGACCACCTGACTGTCTTCGTCGACGACGAGCGGGCGCGGGCCCACGAGCGACATGTCGCCCTTGAACACGTTGAAGAGCTGCGGGAGCTCGTCGAGCGACGTCTTGCGCAGGATCCGGCCGACGCGCGTGATGCGAGGATCGCCGGCGATCTTGAAGAGCCCGACCGTCTCGTTGTCCCCGCGAAGTTCGTCCTTGCGGGCATCGGCGTCCGCGACCATCGTGCGGAATTTGAGAATCTCGAAGCGCTCGCCGTCGCGGCCGACGCGCGTCTGGCGGAAGAACACGTCGCCGCGGGTATCGAGCTTGATCGCGGCAGCGATGATGAGCAGGATCGGCGAGACGACGAAGAGTCCACCCCCGGACACCGCGAGGTCGAGACTGCGCTTGAGCATGAGCGACGAGCGCGCCATGCGCAGGCGTCGCATCGCCAGAAGCTGCATGCCGGACAGGTCGTCGAACACGACCGAGGAGCCGAGCACCTCGAAGATGCGCGGAACGAGCGTGACGTTCACGCCGACGGCCTTGATGGCGCGGACGACATCGAGGATCTCGCTCTGGTCGACCTGCTCCGGCGCGACGATGACGCGCTCGATGCCACCCTCGGAAATCGCCCGCTCCAGGCGCGGGATCAGCGCCTCGACCTGACCGGGGACGAACGAGATTCGGTCGACGACATGCGCGCTGACGGCGTGCGTGCCCTCAAGCTTGGCGGCGACATCCTCAGCCGTAGCCTCGGCGCCGAGCACCAGGCATCGCTCGACGGCGACACGGCTCGTCACGAACGATCGCGCGGCGTAGCGGAACAGCAGAAGCGAGAAGAAGCTGGAGACCCAGAGGGCGAACACGGTGGTGTTCGTCAGCGCACCGAACACGATCCGGTCGTCGAGGAAGCTCGCGACGAGCGCGACCACCGTGGCGACGTGGAAGAGCTGGGGAGCCTCGTCGAGCGTCGTCTTGCGCAGGAGGAGTTCGTCACGGTCGTACAGGCCAATCGCCTTCGCGATGACCACGACGACGGGAATCGCGAGGAGCGCCGTGATCCGGGGCGTCTGACCGCCAACCAGTCCGATGGAGATCGCCAGCGACAGGAACATCGACGTCGCGTCCGAGGTGGCGAGCGCGCGCCGATACGTGCGATCGCGGCGACCACTCGTGTGGGAGTGGCTGCGCTCGATGATCGGGCGCTCGGCGACGACCGCCTCGGTGGGAATCGAGCTGGCCGCAGGCATGGTGAGCTGGTCGCCGTGATCGTTCACGGCGACGCCTGGGGGACGGCGGGGGGAGAGCCCGAGTCGAAGAGCACGACGACGGGCCCTATCGACGATCTCGGGAGTAGACAACGCTTCTCGATCGATGTGGGACACGATGCTCTTTGCAGAGCACTCGCTCTGCAAGCTACGTCACAGATGCGGGGGACGCAACCGTTCGGGCGTGAAGTGAGGACGTTCCCCCAGAGTCGTTGACGCAACCTCAATAGCGTCCAGACCGCAGTAACGCACCAAGAAACCAAACAGCGCGAGGGTCATCGGCGAGCGCTTGACGAGCGCGCGGCTCCATGCCGTGCACCACGACGCGGCGCACGCGGAAACGCACCGAGTTCAGCGGCCCGCAACGCAAATGCACCTCTATTTAGTGCAACAGACGCGGCGTATTCACCGGCAAGACCGGGGATCGGGCGGACCTCGTCGACCTGCGCCAAGACCTGTCGATCTGCCCGTCCCGCCGCCGTGCAAGCACCCAGCACGACGAGTGCGAGCGTGAGCCATGTCACGGAGAGGATGAGGACAAGCGGCATTGACCTCACTATCGGTGGGCGACGGGCACGCTGGTATGCAATACGGGACGTAGCTAGACGGATGTCGTAAATCGCCGCACACGATCGGGCCTCGCTGCCGACTCACCTATCAGTGCCTCACGCCTCGCATCACGCACGCGGAGACGCATCCCCCAGCCTCACCGCATGACCTCGATCGACACCTCACGCAGGGCGGCCGCAGCACGGCCGCACACCAGCGCAGACCGCAACGCCGGGGCCGCCACGCAAGTTCCCACGGTGCGGGAAGTGCGCGCGTGCGTCGGTGTGCTCGGCGAGCTGCCTGCGCCGCTCCTGTTCTTGATCGACGTGGCCTCCGTCGCGGCCGCCTGCGCGCTGGCCCCAGGCGCCATCGATGCGACGTGGAGGCTCGCGCTCGCGGCGGTGATCGTGATCGGCCTCACCTCCCAGCACGCACACCGTTCAGGGACGGGCCGACTGCATCCGACCACGCTCGTGCGATCCATCTTCGCCGGTGGGATCGCCGCCACGGCGGCCTTGCTCGCCGCGCGCAGCCTCGCAACACACGGGCCAGACGCGCGGGAACTCCTGGCGGCGGGCGCACTCTCCACCGGAGTCGTCCTCGCCGTGCGCCTAATCCTCCAGGCGGTGGCTCGGCGCGCTCGGCGCCATGGCGCGGGGATGGTGCCGACGCTGATCGTCGGCGCCGGCGTCGTGGGCCGCCAACTCGAACGCCGCATGCGCGCACATCCGGAACTCGGGTTCATGCCCCTCGGATTCCTCGACGACGACCCGTCCCCCTTCGGCCAGCTCGACGCTGGAACGCCCGCGATCATCCTCGGCCCGACCTCCACCCTGCCCGAGGCCGTTCAGCGCAGTGGTGCGCGGCACGTCGTCTTCTCCTTCACCCGTGCCCCCGACTCCGAAGTGCTGCCGCTGCTGCGCGAGTGCCAGCGGCAGGGCATCGACGTGTCGGTGATGCCGCGCCTCTTTGAGAACGTCAACGGGCGGATTCGCGTGGAGCAGCTCGCCGGCCTCCCTCTCCTCGCGCTCAGGCAGACCAACCCGCGGAGCTGGCAGTTCGCGATGAAGCACGCCAGCGACCGCGTGCTCGCCGCCATCTTCTTGGTCCTGCTCTCACCGCTCATCGCGGTCGTGGCGGTGCTGGTGCGGATGAGTTCCCCAGGACCGATCCTCTATCGCCAGGAGCGCGTGGGCCGCGACGGCCGGTCGTTCCGCCTTCTGAAGTTCCGTTCGATGCGCATCTCCGAAGAGGCCCTCGACTTCGCGGTCGTGGAGCGGCTGGAAATTGCCGGCCTCGGACCCGGCGGCATCGAGGGCGACGACCGGCGGACCGTCGTCGGACGCTTCCTGCGCCGAAGCGGACTCGACGAACTGCCCCAGCTCATGAACGTGCTTCGAGGCGAGATGTCGATCGTCGGCCCGCGACCGGAGCGCCCCGAGTTCGCCGATCGTTTCGGCGAACGGCTGCGCCGCTACGACGACCGACACTTGGTTCGGGCCGGCATCACCGGCTGGGCCCAAGTCAACGGCCTTCGCGGCCAGACTTCGATCGCCGAGCGCATCGAATGGGACAATTGGTACATCCAGAACTGGTCGCTCGGGCTTGATCTGGTCGCGCTGGCGATGACACCGCTGGCGATCCTTCGAACCCCCCGTGAGGAGGCGGTCGATGCCACGCACGCCAGCACCGCAACCCAGGACTAGTGCCGCAGGCGGTGGGCTGCGCCGCAGTGCGCCGCCCACACCTCAGGCCGCCGAACTCTCGCAGCGGGCCACCGCACCGAACCCGTCCAAGGCCTCCAACACGGCACCTTCGCCGGGTGGCGGAGAACCATCGGGTCCTCCCGCTGGGATGACGAGCCCAGGCGGGGATCAGATCCGCGTTCAGGACGCAGCGACCGTCGCGATCCCCCCGCGTCCGGGCACCACGCCCATGGCGCTGCTGTGGCGAGGCGCGCTCACCCTCCTCGGCGTCGGCGCACTTGCCGGCTTTGTGCTGTCGACGAATGAGATCTATCGCCAGATCGCCGCCGCCGTCCTCGCGAGCGCCTTCACGGCGGCCATCACGATCGTGCTCACCGATCGTCGCGAGGAAGCCCGTCGTACCGCGATGATCGCCCGCGAACACGAGCTTCGACTCCGCGAGCGGCAGCTCGTCCATGCGCAGCATGCCCTCGAGCGCGAGCGCAGCCGTGTGGCCCTGTTCCAGCGCGCCGCCGAGGGCCTGCGCGGCCAGCGCGAGATCGGCGCGATCGCCATCGCCGGCCTCGAGCTGATCACCACGGCCTCCGCTGCCGACTGTGGCGCCATCTACCTGCGCCCCGACGACCGCGACGACTTCCAGCTCGCGGGCGTGCGCGGCATCGCTCCCGAGCGCGTGCCGGCCCCCAACAAGTTCGCGACCCACAGCGCCGGCCGCGAGGCCCTCGGCGGTCTGCGTGCCATGGCCACCACCCATGGTCCGTCGGGCGTGCATCACGAACTTGGGCACCGCATCCGCGTGGAGTCGTTCATTCCGATCGTCCGTCGTGGTCGCGCGATCGGCCTCGTCTGGACCGCACGGACCGCCGGCCAGCCGTTCTCGGTGCCGGAACTCGCGACCGCCGGTGGTATCGCCGACCTCGTCGCTGCCGAGATCACCGGCGCCAGCGCCCTCGCGCGCGCCATCGACGCGGCTCGCATTTCGCAGATCATGATCGAGCACGCCCCGGATCCGGTGGCGCTCTTTTCCGCCAGCGGCAAGGTCTTGGTCGAGAACCCGCCCATGGCGATGCTTCGCGGCAAGGCCCTCGCGGTCGATGTGCCGGAGACGATGCGGCAAGGCGAGATGCGTGACGAGATCGTCACCGACGCTGGTCGACGTGTCCTCACGCGGTACGCCACCCCGGTGACCGACGGTGAGGGTCGTCCGATCGGCCGGCTCGTCGCGTTGCGCGATGTGACGGCCGAGCGCGAGGCCGACCGCCTCAAAGACGAATTCTTCGCCCTCGTCTCTCACGAGCTGCGCACGCCGTTGACGTCCATGCTGGGCTACCTGGAACTCGTCCGCGACGAAGTGCTCAGTGAGGACGCCCTCGACTTCGTCGATGTGATCGAACGCAATGCCCACCGCCTGCAGCGCGTCGTCGGCGACCTGCTGTTCGTCGCCCGCTTCGAGGCTGGCCACATCCCGATCCTCGAAGGCGAACTCGATCTGCGCACCCTGTGCGATGAGGCCATCGCTGCGGCCCTTCCGGCCGCCGACCGCGCGGGGGTGCACCTGACGCTCGATGCCGACCGCACCGCCGTGATGACCGCCGACCGCGACCGGCTCGGC
Source organism: Solirubrobacteraceae bacterium (assembly GCA_032119595.1). Classification (GTDB taxonomy): domain Bacteria; phylum Actinomycetota; class Thermoleophilia; order Solirubrobacterales; family Solirubrobacteraceae; genus JAGIBJ01. The sequence goes on from JAUMBQ010000008.1 coordinate 338,227, forward strand.
CAGACGCTCGACAACCTCGTCAACAACGCGATCAAGTTCACCCCGGACGGCGGCACCGTCACCCTCCGGCTGCGCGATCGCGGCGACTCGGTCGTCGTCGAGATCGTCGACTCGGGCGAGGGCATCGACCCTGACGAGATCGACAACATCTTCAAGCGCTTCTACCGCTCCGGCCGCGTGGTACGCCGCGCCGTCCCGGGCGCTGGCCTCGGGCTCACCATCGTGCGCTCGATCGTCGAGGCGCACGGCGGCACCGTCCGCGTGACCTCACGCCTGGGCCGCGGCTCGACCTTCACCGTCACCCTCCCCCGCGCCCCGCGCGATCGCTCGGCCAGCAACGTGCCGATCTACGACGCCGCGACGGCCGCGGCGCCGCAGCAGCCCCAGCCGTAAGCGGCGCGCGGCGGCCAAACACGGTCAGACCTACGCTGAACCCGTCCGATCAGACCTGACACTCATTTCTGGTGCGGCCGACTTCCGGTTCCAGCGCCGAACACGGTTAGATCTGAGCTGGACCCGCCGGGCAGAACCTGACCGTGATTCCCGCCATCGGGTCGCCGGCACCGCGAGGCGATCGCCAGCAGACCCGCTCAGCTCACGGCTCCCTCTGAGCCGGAGCGCCTGCGTTCTCTCGCCCCGCAGGCCCCAAGGCCGGAGCAGGGGCGCCAGCGGCGCCCCACGAGCGCACGTCGACATGATCTGCCCGCGGCGAACACCTAGGGCTCCCAAGCCGGCGTTCTCCAGGACAAACAGAGCCCATCCTGCCGGGTCCGTTGCCGCACTCGATCAAGGGCTCCAACAGCCCCAGTGACCAGGGCAAACGGGGACCAACCTCTAGGCCGGCCCAAAAAAATTGGACGCCCGGGACGGCCTGAGAGAGCCGTCCCGGGCGTCCTGACCCGGTGAACGCGGGGCCGGAGGATCCCGACCTGAACGCGCCCTTAGATGAAGGGGTTGGGGTCCTCGCCCGCAGCAGCGCTGCGGTTGGCTGCAGGCGCGGAAATGGCCGGCTGGGAGCCCACAGCAACCGATGGTGGGGCAGCGTCCGGTGCGGGCGCCTTGCTGCCCATGCCGAGGTAGCGGTAACCGAACCCGCGGACCGTTTCGATCGGCACGTCCTCCGCCGGCATAACCGACTCGAGCTTGCGGCGCAGATAGCCCACGTAGAGCTTGACCTGCTCCGGTGCCGCGCGGTCGTTGCCCCAGACCAGCTCGAGCAGGCGATCCCGCCCGATGACCTCGCCCGGATGGCGGACCAGCGTGTGGAGCAGGCGGAACTCAAGCGGCGTGAGGTGCACCGGCGTGCCTTGCACCGCGACCGTGGCGGTCACCGGATCGATGGCCACCAGGCCGTCGTCGATCGCCTGCGGCGCCTCGCCGCTGACATCCGAAGAGCGGCGCAGGATCGCATCGATGCGGGCCAGTAGCTCCTGGCGACCAAACGGCTTGGTCACGTAGTCGTCGGCGCCGCTCTTGAGACCGCGCACCTTCTCGAGTTCGGTGCTGGCGGCGGTGAGCATGATCACCGGGACGTCGGTGACGTCCCGGATCCGCTGCAGGGTCTGCCAGCCGTCGATGTCCGGCATCGTGACGTCGAGGAGCACAAGGTCTGGGACGTCGCTGAAGATATGGCGCAGCGCAGCTCGGCCATCGATGGCCTCACTCACGTCGTAGCCGGCTCGCTCCAACAGGAGCCTGACCAGGCTGCGAACATCGGGCTCATCGTCAACGACGAGTACTTGGTGTTGGGTCGTCATCGTGCTTTCCCTCCGGGAACCATTCCGCCTCGACGCATCAGCTCGGTGGCGTCCTCGATCGTGAGTGGGCGTGCAAAGTGGAATCCCTGGGCCAGGCCGCAGCCCAGGACGCGCAGCATCTGTGCCTGCTGCGCAGTTTCGACGCCCTCGGCGACGGCGTCGATGTTGAGTGCGTTCGCCATCTGCACGAGCGCGGAAACGAGCAGCGCATCTTGGCGCCGCTCCCCGAGCTCGGACACGAACGAACGGTCGATCTTCAGCGCGTCGACCTCGAAGCGCCGTAGGTAAGACAAAGAGGAGTAGCCGGTGCCGAAGTCGTCGAGCATGATCTTCACGCCGCGGGTTCGAAGGTCCGTGAGGATGTCGACCGCGTCCTCCTGCTCGATGAGCACCGACTCGGTGACTTCGAGCGCAAGGCACGTGGCGGGGAGGCCGGAGTCGGCGAGCGCGTCGACGACGAGCCCAACGATGTCGCGGTTTCCGAGCTGGCGGGCCGAGAGATTCACGGACAGCTGGAACGGGCGAGGAAGGTCGAAATCGCGAAGCCACGCGGCGGCTTGGTGCGTCGCGGTCCGAAGCACCCACTCGCCGAGTCCGACGATCAAGCCCGACTCTTCCGCGATCGTGATGAAGTCGCCGGGGCCGACCAGGCCACGCTCCGGATGCTGCCACCGCACGAGCGCCTCGACGCCCTCGATAAACCCGGTCCGAAGATCGACGATCGGCTGGTACCGGAGCGACAGCTCGCCTCGGTCGACGGCCCCGCGCAGCTCGCGCTCGGTGCGGACCCGCTCGGTGACGCGCTCACGCAGGGTGCGGTCGAAGGCCTCGACCCGATTGCGACCGAGTTCCTTGGCGCGGAACGTTGCGGCGTCGGCGTCGCTGAGCAGTTCCTGCGGCGTGGCGTCTGGCCCCGCGACGGTCACCCCGATGCTCACGGTGAGCACGTAGTCCTCGCCTGCAGCGGCAAAGGGCTCCACGAACGCGTCGAGGATCGTCTCGGCCAGCACCATCGGCTCGGACTCGTCATCGCGCTCGCCACAGACGATCACGAACTCGTCGCCCGAGAGCCGCGCGATCGTGTCGCCCGGGCGCACCACGGCCTGAAGCCGCGGCACCACCGACGTGAGCAGGCGATCGCCGACGTCGTGGCCGAGCGTGTCGTTGACGTACTTGAAGTTGTCGATGTCCAGGACGAGCACACCGGTGTGGAGCTCCAGCTGGCGATCGCGTTCGAGAGCCTGCTCGAGCCGGTCGATGGCGAGCGTCAGCGACGGCAGCCCCGTGAGGCGGTCGTGCAACTCCATGCGTCGGCGCTCGGCCTCTTCGCTCCACCGCGTGAGGGCGTCGCCGTAGATCGAGGCGACCTCCTCGACGTAGTCAATCTCGTCCGGAGCCCAGGCTCCCGATTGAGGACGATAGGTGCCGATCGCACCGACGATCTTGCCGCGAGCGACGACCGGGACGGCGAGCCCAGCACGCACCCCTTCGTCAACCATCACCGAGGTCGGCGCGAGATCGCTGTCGAGCCAATTCTCCACCGTGCGCGTCGCACCGGATCGCACGGCGCGGCCCATCAACGATGAATCCTCCACCGACTCGACCGATGGCAAGACACCCGGCGCCCATCCCATCGCTGTTTGCAGCCGAAGCGTCTGGTGGTCCTCGCGAAGGCTCGCGACGATCGCGTGCGTCGAAAACGTCATCGACGCCACCGCGGTGAGGATCCCCTCCTCGACCTCCTCGCGCTGCCCTCCGCCACTGATCAGGGCACGCATCCGCGACAGCAGCCGCTGCTGCGTGGCGAGCCAGCGAACCTTCGCGTCGGGCGCCTCAGCGTCGTGCGGGGCGATGAAGCACGAGAAGCCGATGGCGGCATTCGTGGAATCGACGACCGGGGAAGCGTCGCAGTCAACGGCGATGTGCTCGCCGTCCTTGCGCGGGAAGAACGTGGCGAACCGAGGGATCTCTCGGCCGGACATCGTCTCGTCGATCAGGTCTTTGGTCTGCTGTCCGCCGCCCGGGAAGAGGTCGGCGAGGGGCTTGCCCATCGTCTCCGCGGCCGTCCACCCGAGGAGGTCCTCCATCGCGACGTTCCACGTCGTCACGATCCCCTTGGCGTCGGTCGCCATGATCGCGTTGCGCGATGACCCGACCACGGCGGCGACGCGATCGTGCCGCTCGATGACACCGGCAACCTCGGCGCGCGCGCGAAGCTCCTCACCGAGGTCGGTGATCTGCACGAGGAGCACCGGCTGCTGGCCGGGATCACTCACCGCGCTGGTGGAGGCCCGGAACCAGGCCGTCTGACCATCAGGACGCTGGTAGCTGAAATCGGGCGATTCGAGGATCGGCCGGTCGCCGGTCAGGAGCGCGGCGAGGGCGCGGTCAGCGCCGGCGCGGTCATCCGGAGCCGCAAATGCGCTCCAGTGCACCCCGACGAACTCCTCCGGCGCGGCCCCGAGCAGTGCCGCCACCCGGAAGTTGGCGCGCATGATGATCCCGGCGGCGTCCAGGAGGACCATCGGGACGGGCGAAAGGTCGAACGACTCGCGCAGGCCGCCGCCGAACACCGTGGGCACGGCGGGAACGGGGCTGACGTGTTCAGGAGTGGAGTGCACGGGGCGCGGGCGAAGCAGCTCATACCGAAGACCGGGTTTGACGAAGCGCCCATTTGGGCGGATTCAAGCTTCTCTCATACTTTTCGGCGCGAGCGGCTGGGAGTTGAGCCGGTTTCATACCTACGCCGCTCTGCACGCGTCCGTGCGCCAGATCAGAACGTGCGCCAAGGGCGACCCATCGCGGCGCTGGCATCCCCGCAGAGCCGCACGACCTCGTCAATGTCGTCGCACACGTGGAGGAGGTCCAGGTCGTCTGGGTCGATCATTCCGCGACTGAGCAAGGTGGTCTTGGTCCATTCGATCACTCCGCCCCAGAACTCGCTGTCCATCAGGATCACCGGGCGCTGACGGACCTTGTCGGTCTGGATCAGGCAGACGGTCTCGAACAGCTCATCGAGCGTGCCGTAGCCGCCCGGCAGGACCACGAACGCGCAGGCGTATCGCACGAAGCAGACCTTGCGCGCGAAGAAGTAGTGGAACGGCACGTCAAGGTCGACGTACGGATTGGTGCCCTGCTCGAAGGGCAGCTCGATCCGCAGCCCGATCGACGTCTCACGGGCGTCCTGCGCTCCGCGGTTGGCCGCTTCCATCGCTCCCGGACCGCCGCCGGTGATGACCTTCATCCCCGCATCACCGAGGGCGTACCCGACCTGGCGCGCCAGCGTGTACTCCTCGGTGCCCTCTCCCGTGCGGGCCGAACCGAACACCGTCACGCCATGACCGATCGGTGCGAGCTGCTTGAACGCCCGATCGATTTCCGCGGAGATCCGCTGGACGCGTTGCTCATCGGTCGCCTCGGAGACGACGCCCGCCTCGTCGGCGCCGATGAGTTCCTCATCCAGCGTCTGCGGTTCACGCGGCAGGCCTCCGGCCGGCAGCGGCGCCACGCGTGGGTCAAGGTCGAGCCAGGTCGCCTCGTGGTCTTGTGGGGCCGACGGGTCGTCGTCCCCCGTTTCGATGAAACGGTCGTCGGTCATCGATCCATCGTGGCACTCCGGCGGCCACGCGTCGTCACTTGATCGACCGCGAAGCGGTGCATCACTGCGCCTGCAGGCCGGCTCGAGTGCCACCTACCCAGTTCCGGCGCCAGTTCAGGCCGTCTGGACGCGACCGAGCACGGCGGCCAGGAGCGCCAACGCCACCTCGCTGCGGGGAAGCATGCTGCCAGCCAGGACGTGCTCGTGGGCCGCGTGGGAGCCGGCCCCGAGCGGGCCGAGCCCGTCGATGGTGAGGGGAACGACGCCGGCGACATGGCTGGCGTCACTGGCGCCACCGCGCGTCGCCGGCACGATCTCGCGCCCGAGGAGCGACGACGCCGCTGCCAGGAGCGGTGCGGCTTCATCAGACGCGTCCATGCCGGGCCAGCTTCGCCCGATTCGGGCGTCGAGCGCGACCTCGCCGAGTGCCGGCGGGACGGCGGCCAGTACGGCCTCGAACGCGGCGGCATCGGTCGCGCGAACGTCGCACGTCAGCGTGCCGGTGCCCGGAACGATGTTGACCCCCTCGCCGCTGTGCAGGATCGATGGGACGACCGAGCGTCGCTCGGGACCGGAAGGGTCGTGGAGTTCCGCGAGCATCAGCGCGACCTGGGCAAGCGCGAGCAACGCGCTGCGACCCTCGTCGGGCGCGGCGCCAGCATGGGAGGCCCGCCCCTGGGCCACGACCTCGACGCTGCCGGCCGCCTTGCGCTGCACGACGACCGCCTCGCGGCCCTGCGCGTCGCGCTCCCCGGCCTCGAAGCACAGGCAGGCGTCGTAGCCGTCGAACCGGTGTGCGTGTTGCATCGGGCCATGGCGCCACTCCTCGTCGCAGACCAGGAGCAGGTCGATCTGGGCGAACGATGACGCCCATGCCGGTGCCGAGAGTTCGGCGAGGATGCCGAGCGCGATCGCGTCGCCGCCCTTCATGTCGATCGTTCCCGAGCCGTCGATCCGGTCGCCGACGTGCACGGTCGACCGATGTTCGGCGTGCGGGATGACGGTGTCGACATGGCCGAGAAGCAACACCTTCGCCGTGCCGGTCCCACGGATCGTGAGCAGCAGGTCGTCCTCAAGCCCTGGGCTCGACGAGGCAAGCCTGACGATCTCCGCCGCAGGCACGGCAGCGACCGACGCGTCGACGGCCCGCCTGGCCCCGGGTGCATCCCCAAACGGCGAGGAGATATCAACGAGGACCGGCAGGAGCCGAAGCGCGCGCTCGGCAACGGCGGGCGCGAGAGCGATCAAGGCAGGGGCGGCGGAGATGCCATCGACGGTAGCGAACTCCACACCGCCGACCGATGCTCAACGGGTCAGCGCAGCGCGAGCACCGACAGGTCGATGTTGCGTGCGGAGATCGGCGCGTTGACGACCGGCGGCCCGGGGCTGTCGAAGCGGTTGCACTGAATCGACACGTCGTGACTGCCGGCCGCCACGTCGACCGTGGCCACGAGATTCAGGGTCCTGAAGCGCGCGGCGATCGCCCCGTTCTGCTCGAAGGTCACCTCACGGCCGGTCCCGATGGACACCGGCGCGCCTGCGTTGGTCGTGAGCCGCAAGGCGCAGTTGGCTCGGCCGAGTTCCGAGTTGCTATTGCCGATGAACAACTCCGTCGCGCCCGCCACCACGAGTCGCGCGGCGGTGGTCGTGACGACTGGCCCGTCCGTCACGAGTCCGCCACCGGTTGGGGAAGAGAGCGCAATCACCGTCGCAGTGCTGCTCGTAAGCCCCACGCTCGATGCACTGTTTCGTGTCGCGAACGATGACGCCAGGACGCCATCGGCACCGGTCGTGCCCGTCGCTCCGGTCGCGCCCTTCGCCCCAGTCGCACCCGGAGCACCAGCAGCGCCCGTCGCGCCCGTTGCGCCCTTCGCGCCGACAGCGCCCGTTGCACCGTTCGCTCCCGGCACGCCAGCAGCGCCCGTCGCGCCGGTTTGGCCGGCGGCGCCAGCGGCCCCCGTCTGACCAGTGGCGCCGGTTACGCCGGCGGGACCGGCCGCCCCGACCTGGCCGGTCACCGGCGTCGTTTTGGCCGCCAACTGATCCCGAATGCCCTTGCTCAACTTCGTCGGGGTGACCGCACCCTTCTTGAGCTGGGTCGTCCCGACGCTTCCGGCGGGCAGCTTGATGGCGGCGTAGGACGTGCCTCCGAGCGCGACGAACAGCGCGACGTACGCGACCGCGCTCCCTCGGATGTGCTCGCCGAGTCGCCGCCGAAAGGAACGTTCACGTGCCAGCATCGCCCGAGCGTAACTCCACGCCAGGCCCACGGCAAGTCAATGGGGCGCGACGTTCCCCAGAGGGCTTCAGCCCGAACGGCGGAGAGCCGCGGCCCCAAAACGGCGCCGCGGCTCTCCAGTGTTCAATCCATGACGGCGCCGATGGCGCCGCATGAGCTGGCTACGCGAGCACGTCCTCGAGGCGACGGTCGATCGCGCCGGCGACGAGGTCGCGGAACGGGCCCTCGTCAAAGCGCGACACCGTCGCGGTGAGGAAGCCTTCGATCATGAGGCGCTTGGCCTGCGGCTCATCCAGGCCGCGGCTGCGCAGGTAGAACAGCTGGTCCTGGTCGAGCTGCGCGATGGCCGCCGCGTGGGTGCAGCGCACGTCGTTGGCGAGGATCTCGAGGCCCGGGATCGCGTCGGCGTGCGCCTTCTTGCTGATGAGCAGGTTGCGCGACTCCTGGAAGGCGTCGATCTTCTGGGCGCCGGGGACGACCTCGATCATGCCGGACCAGACCGCGGTCGAGCGACCACCGAGGATCCCGCGGAACGCGAGATCGGAGTTGGTGCGCGGCGCAGCGTGGACCTGCTTGGTGGCGTAGTCCAGGTGCTGGCGGCGGGTGGTGGCGTACGCGCCGGTGACCCGGGCTTCAGCGCCCTCGCCCTCGAGCGTGACGTCGAGGTGGACCCGTCCGTCGCCGCCACCCAGACCGAGCACGGCCCAGTCGATGACGCCGTCCTTGGCAATCGCGGCGCGCTGGCTGCCGAGGATCCACGACTTCTCGGAGACCTCCTGCAGCGACAAGTAACGCAGGTGAGCACCCTGTCCGACGACGAGTTCGGTGACAGGAAGCAGGATGCCTTCGCCGCCTTCGGCGCCGGAGTCCCACAGCTCGCGAATCTCCGCGGTGGCGCCCTCTTCGATGACGACGAGCACGCGGAACGCCTGCTGCTGACCGGCGGTCTGCTGATGAACGCGCAGGCCGATCGGGCCGGTCGACTGGGTGCCGCGGCTGACGTGCACGAACGCACCGCCGGTCCAGAGCGCGTCGTTGCGGGTGACGAAGACGTCGTCTTCGTCGACGAGCGTGCCGAGGTGGCGCTCGACGATCTCAGCGTGCGCGAGTGCCGCTTCACTGAGCGTCATGACGGTGACGCCCTCGGGGGCTTCGCCGACGATTTCGACGTGCTCGCCGACCTGGGTCAGCGTGATGACCGTGCCCTCGGTCTCCGGAGCGTCCGGTGCCTGTGACGGCTCGCCGGCGACGGCGGTCGGCAGCGACAGATCGAGCTTCTCGAGCGATGTGAACTCCCAGCCGGCACGGCCACGGAAGCTCGGCAGCTCGAGCGAGCGCGCGCGCTCGTTTGCGGCGGCGCGGCGGTCCGTGAGGAACACGGACGGGGCAGAGGCGACCTGGGTCAACCGATCGATCCTTCCATCTGGAGCTCGATGAGCCGGTTCATCTCGACGGCGTACTCCATCGGGAGTTCCTTGACGATCGGCTCGATGAAGCCGTTGACGATCATCTTGGACGCCTCTTCCTCGTTGATCCCGTGGGACTGGAGGTAGAAGAGCTGTTCTTCGCCGACCTTGGAGACCGTGGCCTCGTGACCGACATCGACGTCGTCGTTGCCGATGCGGATCGTCGGGTAGGTGTCCGAGCGTGAGTCCTCGTCGAGCAGCAGGGCGTCGCAGACGACCTTGCTCTTGGAGCCGTGCGCGCCGTCGGCAATCTCGAGCAGGCCGCGGTACGTGGAGTGCCCGCCGTCCTTGGAGATCGACTTGGCGAAGATGTTGCTCGTCGTGTTCGGCGCGACGTGCACGATCTTGCCGCCCGCGTCCTGATGCTGGCCCTTGCCGGCGAACGCGATCGACAGGATTTCGCCATGGGCGCCCTCGCCGGTCAGGTAGACCGCCGGGTACTTCATGGTGAGTTTGGAGCCGAGGTTGCAGTCGACCCACTCGACGGTCGCGTTGGCCTGGGCCTCAGCGCGCTTCGTGACGAGGTTGAAGACGTTGTTCGACCAGTTCTGCACCGTCGTGTACCGGATGCGAGCACCCGGCTTGGCGATCAGCTCGACGACCGCGGAGTGCAGCGAGTCGGCCGACCACGTCGGAGCGGTACAGCCCTCCACGTAGTGCACGTAGGAGCCCTCGTCGGCGAGGATGATCGTGCGCTCGAACTGGCCCATGCTCTCGGTGTTGATCCGGAAGTAGGCCTGCAGCGGCATCTCGACGTGCACGCCCGGCGGCACGTAGACGAACGAGCCACCCGACCACACGGCCGAGTTCAGGGCAGCGAGCTTGTTGTCGTTCGGCGGGATGATCGTGCCGATGTACTGCTTCACGAGATCCGGGTAGTCGCGCAGCGCGCTGTCCATGTCGGTGAAGATCACGCCCTGCTTCTCGAGCTCTTCGTTGACCTGGTGGTAGACGACCTCGGACTCGTACTGCGCGCCGACGCCGGCTAGGAACTTGCGCTCGGCCTCGGGGATGCCAAGGCGATCGAAGGTGTTCTTCACGTCCTCGGGGACGTCGTCCCACGAACGCTCGGAGCGCTCGGAGGCGCGCACGAAGTAGTGGATGTCGTCGTAGTCGACCTCGGCCAGCATCGGGCTGCCCCACGTCGGCTGCTTGCGCGCGATGAAGTAGTCGTAGGACTTGAGGCGGAACTCGAGCATCCACTCGGGCTCGTTCTTCATCTCGGAGATCTTCGCGACGAGTTCGCGGGTCAGACCCTTCGGCGCCTTGTAGAGGTAGCCGTCCTCGTCGTCGTGGAAGCCGTACTTCTCTTCGTAGTCGGCCCCGATCGACTGGAGCGACTCCTGCTCTGCGAGCACCTCTGGTGTTGACATCTGAGTCGTTCCTCCGGCCGTTACTCACGGGCACGGCGGCTGGGAGTTCCCGCCGAGCCGCACCCGAAGTTCATATCCGATGGTAGCGGTCGGGAACGCCTGAGCCTGTGTGCCATGGTCACTCAAACCGCCAGCACCCGCGGGCTCTGAGAGTTAGGGAACCCTCACTCCAGGCCGTCGCAGGGGCCAACGCGCCACGCTTTGGCTGAACGCCGGCAGGTCGGGGCCTTTGTGCCCGTGAACGACAGCGGGGCTGAGCGGTCAGTCCTCCACGATCACGAACGCGACGCCGTCCTCGATTTCGACCGGGAACGTCTCGACCGGCTGGTAGGCCGGGAGTGTCTTTGGGCGACCAGTGCGCAGATCGAAGAGCGAGCCGTGGCGCGGGCACTCGATGGTGCCGGCGGCGCAGTCGACCGGGCCGTCGTCGAGCGGCGCACCATCGTGTGAGCAGACGTCCTCGATGGCCAGCAGCTCGCCGTCGCAGTTGATCACGATGACGTCGATCCCGTCCACCTCGAGCCGCTTGCGCGAGCCCGGCGGGAGCTCGGAGACGGGGCCAACCTCGGTGCGCTCACTCATGGCATGGGACGGTAGCTCGGATGCCCCGCGGCGGGCGCCTGCCTACTCACCGGATAGGTGTCCGCTTCGGGGCGACTCTGTGACAGGGTGCGCACATGTCGCCAAGCGCCTTTTCGATCTCTGGCGCGCGGCGACGGCTCGTCCTGGCCGCAGGCGCGCTGGCGGCCACGACCAACGTGGTCCTCTGGCTCGGAACGGTCCCGGCCCACGCGGTGCCCGTCACGCCGGCAGTCACCCCTCTCGGGATCTACGCGCCTGAACTGCCCGCGAGCTGCCCGATTCCCTCGGACGTCGATGGCACGGCGCTCACCCGCGAGCTGATCAAGAGCAGCCGAGAGAACCGTCGATCAAGCTTGGGAGTGGAGCATCTGAGCAGCGTGTTCCCACAAGCGGTCCTCACGGTCTGTGACCCGCAGGTCGCGGCGGCGCGGGGCGTGATCGGGGCGATCACCGGCGAAACTTCCATCCCGGCGATCGGCGATGTCGTGGCCCCCGGAGCCCGGGCCGTGCGTTCGGAAGGCAACGACATCGCTACCAGCGCGGCGATGGCGGGCGACCGCTTCGTGCTGCCGCTCCTCGGTCCGGGGTCGGTTCTGGACCTCACGGTCCGCACCGTCGGCGGCGCGCGGACCATCCGCCTCGGGCCGCTCGGCGAACCGCGTGCGATCGCCGTATCCGTCGAGGGCTCCGTGACGGCGCCCGTTGCCGTCGTTGAACGGGAGGGCGCAGAGCCGACGCGAACGGCAGTGGCCCCGGTCTCGGCGGTCGCGATCCGCCTCCGCCATCGCTTCAGGGGTCGCACGCTGCTCATCAGCGGATCGGCGGCCCCGGGGACGGCCGTTGACGCCACCACCAGCGGCGACCGATACGTCGCCGCGTCGGCCGTCAGCGACGCTCGCCATCGCCTGGCGACGTTGAAACTTGGTCCGCTCGCCAAGGACGACCGCAAGGTCACCATCACGGCGTTGAACTTCCAGCGGCGCACCGTGACCGTGCTGCAATGCCGAGTCCGCTGGAACAAGGCCCGGCGCGCGCCGGACCGGGTGCGTTGCGAGACCGACCCGACCGGCGCTTCAGCCACAACGACGCCCGTGGACGGCACGCCCGCCAGGCGCGCCAGCCAGGTGCAGCGTCCCCGCCCAGCCAAGCGCACGCACTTGAACGCTCAGCGTCTTCGGACGCGCGCCGTCACCGCGGCGGCCCTCCCTACGGTCCCCGCCACCACCACCGCCATGTGGACCACGAGCGACGGGTACGGCCACGCGGGCTTGGCTGCGGGCGACCTCAACGGCGACGGGCGACCCGATGGCACCGTTCTCACGAACCGCGGCGCGGCCGAGTTCCTCCTCTCGTCGCCTGCCAGCTGGAGCAGGGTTGGCGTCTCGCCGGCCAAACCCGACGACGGGACGCTGCCCGTCACCTTGCCCGACCTCACCGGCGACGGACGCGGAGAACTCCTCGGTGCTGGCGACACGATCGTGACCGACGCGTTCGCTTCCCCGGCACGGCCGACCACCATCGACCTGAGTGCGCGACGACCAGCCAGCGCCAGTGACCTCAACCTGAATGTGCCCTATGGCGCTGAGGGGCCATTTGGCACTGGGGGGCCCAAGCCGGTAGCGGACGTCACCGCCGATGGCCGCCCCGAGATCGTGATCGAGGGCACGTTCGGCGCGCAGACGTATGCGAGCCAGGACCTCGGGCCGAGATCACGACCTACCTTCACCGAGCTGTTCCCGCTCGCCACCCAGGCTTACCACGCCCTGGAGAACGCGCCGGGGACCCCGGGCGCTGGCGAGACCTACGCCCAGAATGGCCCCTCGTGGCAGCCACACCCGGCGGAGCTGAACCGGCCAACCGCCGTCACCGGCGCTGGCGTCGCGGTGTTTGAACCGGTCGACTTGCGAGCTTCGCCGCTCACGCCCCGGCAGCTGGACCTCCGCATCCTCGACGCGCGCGGCGCCGTCCTCACCACGCGCCGATTCACCGCCGCCGGCATCCCCCGACTGGTGGACTTCGATACCGAGAGCGGAGACGCCCTCATCAGCCTCGACAATCCGCGCGGCGGCGTCTGCACCGACGAACGGCCCAAACTCCCCGCCCGCTGTGATGACGGCCTCGTCCGTGTCGGCGCCGACGGCATGATCCTGCAGACCGTCACGATCCCTCGCAGCGGCCGTTACCTCTTCGGCGCGTTCGTGCCCGATGGCCCCGACGCCGACACCGCCCTGGACGTGGTGCTGTGGTTCTTCGAGTTCGCCTTGTCCGACCCAACCAACGAAGTTCCCTCCGTGGCCGGCGAGGCCGGCACCCTCCCGCTGCTCGCATCGAGCCAACAAGGCCAGGTCGCGCTGCCCGCCCTCCCGGTCCTCGCCGACGGCGGTGCCCCGATGCAGACCCAGTACGCGTACAGCGTGGTGCTCCCGAACGGCAGCCGCTGGCTCGCCGCAGAACTTCAGCCCCCGGACGACCCCTACGCCACGAGGCCGGCAACGGTCGATCACTCGCTGTCTCTTATCGCGCAGGCGCCAGCTCCTGCGTCCGCGAAGTAGAGGGCTGCGACGTGTTGCGATTCCTCCTGCCGTTCACCCTCTCGGCGCTCGCGGCATTGGCGCTTCCCGCGTCGACGCTGGCCGCGGAGATCAGCGTCGGCTCCAGTCCGCTCGCGCTGACGTCGACCAGGCCCGCGCCGGACTGCCCAACCGCGCAGGAGGTCGACGGCTCGCTCCTCGCGGCTGCCAGCCGAGTGGCGGCCGGGCCCCGACCGGGGTTCTGGGACAGCTACATGGCGGCAGCGTCGTTCACGGTGGGCGTCGCTCCCACGATCGCCGTGTGCGATCCCGAGCTGGTCGCCGCCAAGCGGGCCCCGGGACCCATCACCGGCTCCGCCGCAACGCCTCCGACCGACGACACGGTCGGCTTCGGGCTGAGGATGCTCGGCGCCCCGATCACCGAACCGGGCGCTGCCGCCTCCGCGGGGGATCGCTTCGTGCTGCCGGCGGTGAGTGCGCGCTCAACCGTCGACCTCGCCGTCAGAACGGCCACGGGCGCCGCCACCGTCCGCCTAGGGCCGTTCGCCAGCGCACCGATCGCGGTGCAGGTCACCGGCAGTGGGGGCGCGACGGGAGCCGTCGTTGAACTCACCGACGGCACGACCGCGCAGGCACCGATCGTGGCGCCGCGGGCGGTAACGCCGCGCCTGAAGGCGTTCGTGAAGAAGAATCGGCTGGGGCTGCGTTTGACCGGCGTCCCCGGCGCCTTCCTCGTCGCCGCGCAGGCCGCCACGCCCGGCGACATCCGCGTTGCGGGGTATGACCCCAACGGAGTCGTCAGCGTCGCAGGCGCCGATGGTGTCGCCACTGGCACGGTGTCAGACCTCCGGCGAGCCAAGTTCGTCCTGGTCAGCGTCCTCGATGCCGACCGGCGAGCGTTCTCCCCGCAGACCTGCCGGCTGTCCTGGAAGGAGCGAACGTTGCGCCGCGTCCGTTGCGCCCCGACCACCGCTGCCGAGCAGGCCCACCCGCTGCCGGGCGACGGCACCGAGCCGCTGGCGACGCCCGCGTTCGGAGCGCGACTCCGTGCTCGAGCGGCACCGGCGCACCGCGCTGCGATCGACGGCGCTGCGACGCTCCCCAGGGCGGCCTCGCGCACCGCGGCAGCAGTCCTCGCTCCGGTGGATACGAGCATCGTGGCCCGCCTGCGTGGTTCCGACCTCCCACTCGACGAGTACGGGAGCGAGCCGATGATCGGCGACGTCAACGGCGATGGCCGGCCGGATTTCGGCGTCGGCGACCCATTCCTGAAGCCGATGATCGCGCTCAGCGGCTCCGGTGGCTGGACTCGGGTGCCGCTGCGGATCGATCAGCCGTCGCTGCCGGTGGTCGTACCCGACCTCACGGGCGACGGGATCGACGACTTCGCGTTCCAAGTCGAGGATCGGATTCTCGCGGGAGTGCGTGCGTGGTCGACCGTGCCCCCGAGCGTCGTCGACCTCTCGAGTCGCCGGCTCCTCAGTGGCGGTGACTTCTCGGTGAGCGCCGGGGGCGCCAGGCCGCTCGGCGCCGGCCCCCTTCTGGGGTTCGCGGACGCGACCGGGGACGGGCGCCCTGAACTCGCGCTGCGATCGATCAACGGCAGCGGCTTTGCGGTGTTCGCGAGCGAGTCTCTGCCGCTCGGGCGTTCCAGCCGACTGCCGACCTTCCAGGCGACCGCGCTCAGCGACGACATCGCCAAGGTGCGCGACTTCGACGATGACGACGACGATGACGATGACGATGACGCCGAGCGCGACCCGGCGGCTAACGAGTTGGACGCGCTCTTCCCGACGCGCGAAGGCGCGCTGCTGTCCCGAACCAGCCTGAAGGTCGTTGGGCGCGTCGCTCGCTCTACCGTGTCGCTGTTCCCCGTCTCGTCCACGGCGCCCTGGGCTCACGCGTCGTTGGCCCCGTTGGTGGTCGACGGGCTTGCGTCGATTCAGGACTACGACGCCACCACCGGCGAAACGCTCATCGCGACGGACCTTGAGGCCTGCACCCTCAGGACGTTCCGCTGCATTGCTCGGGTTCGGCGCGTGGACGCCTCCGGGCGCGTGACGGCGGTCGCGTCGGCGCGGACCACCGCGATCAAGCTCACCGCGTCGTTCGCGGCCGACGGCCCCGATGCTGACGGCCGTGCCGAGGTCGTGATCCACGACGCCGACCCCGGCTCCCCCGGCTCCTCGTTGCCCGGGCTGGGCGGCACCGTCGCGCTCTGGAGCTCGATGGCTCCGGCCGTCAACTTCGCCACGCTTCCGGTGCTCGCATCCAGCGGAACGCCCCTCGTCTTCGGCGGGCCGCTCATGCGGTGGGTTGCTCCGGGCGGCCGACGCCATCACGCGGGCTACATTCAGTCCGGAACGGGTTCCAAGCGCACGCTGACGCTCACCCTGCTCGGCGCACAGCGGTAGGAGCCGAGCCGAGGCCGCGCGGCCTACCAGTCGCCGTAGGCCTCGAGCAGACGCAGCCAAATCTCGTTGCGGCTCGGGAACGCTGGCACGGCGTCCCAGAGGCGTTCCATCGTGATGCCGCTGACGATGGCGATCGTCGCCGCGTGGATCTGCTCGCCCATTTCCACACCGGTGAACGTCGCGCCGACGATCGTCCCGCTCGTCTCGTCGACCACCAGGCGGCAGGTGCCCGGCGCGCCCTTGCCCACAAACGACGCACCGGCATTGCCGTCGGTCGGCACATCGACGATGCGCACGTCGAGCCCGGCCGCCTTCGCGCTCTCCTCAGTGTGACCGACGCCCGCGACTTCCGGCTCAGTGAACGTGATGCGGACTGGTGGCGGGCCGTCGCGGACGACGACATCCTTGGCACCGAGGATCACCTGCGCCGCGATGTGCGCCTGGTACTTGCCCTGATGGGTGAGGAGGTCGCGGCCGTTCACGTCCCCGATCGCGTAGAGCCAGTCGGTGTCGCCGGCGCGCAGATGGCGGTCGGTATCGACGAAGCCGTGGTCGTTGGTCTCGATCCCGACGGAGCCCAGCCCGAGATTGGCCGTGTTCGGCACGCGCCCGGCGGCGCAGATGATCTCGTCGACCTGGACGTCAACGACCGGGCCGTCGGCGCGCTCGATTGAGAGTGTCGCGGGGCCGCCGGCCGCCGGCCGCTCGACCTTCGTCAGCTTCGCGCTGAGATGCAGTTCCACTCCGCGCTCGCGCAGCACCGACGCGACCTGTTCGCCCGCGAACGGCTCCTCGCGCGGCAGGAGCCGCGGCGCGTCGCCGATGAGCGTGACCGTCACGCCCAGCGCGGAGTAGGCGTCGCTCAGTTCGCTGCCGACCGGACCGGTGCCGATGATCGCGACGCGGGCAGGCAGCGGATACGACGCGGTCGTCGCTTCGCGGTTCGTCCACGGCTTCGCTTCTCGCAGT
The DNA here is from genome assembly GCA_032119595.1 of Solirubrobacteraceae bacterium. Taxonomy (GTDB): domain Bacteria; phylum Actinomycetota; class Thermoleophilia; order Solirubrobacterales; family Solirubrobacteraceae; genus JAGIBJ01. Next base: position 355,156 of record JAUMBQ010000008.1, read on the forward strand.
CCGGGCACCGGCGGGATGAGCGGTGCCGTGCCGGTGGCCAGTACGACGGCGGTGCCCGCTTCGAGCTGGGTGATCGACCCGTCCGCGCCGGTGACGTCGACCGTCCGCTCCCCGGTGAGTGCACCCGTCCCTCGTACGAGGGCAATCCCGAGGTGGTCGAGCCACGGTGTTTGCGCGCTGTCGTCGAGATCGTGAATCACCTCGTCGCGGCGGGCGAGGACTGCCGCCACGTCGATCGAACCAGTGATCGCTTCCGCCACGCCCGGTACACGCCTGGCCTCAGCCAACAGATGACCGGGGCGCAGCAGCGCCTTGGACGGCATGCAGGCATAGAACGAGCATTCCCCGGCGACCAGATGCTGCTCGACGATCACGACGTCGAGGCCGGCCTTCGCGAGCCTCCCGGCGACCACCTCGCCGGCCGGGCCGGCCCCGAGAACGATCACGTCAAAATGCTGCGCGGTCATGCGCGGCACGCTAGTGGCGTCCTGGACGCGGTGGCCGAGGCCGGTCGCCGCCAGACTCCGGCCCGCCTGCGCCAGCGCACGGCACTTCCCGCGACCCTTCACTCCGTCCTCCAGAAGTCGGTGTGAAAGGGTACGGCCCGTGTCGCATCGCTCCCTGACTCCTCGCCGCCGAGCCTCGCTCGCACGGCCGATCCTCGGGGCGTTCGCGCTCGCGCTCAGCATTGCCTGCCCGGTTGCCGAGGCCGCCGTCGTCCGCGACACCGTGCAGCCGCTCGGGATCGTGAGCCAGGGCAGCCGCCCGTCCTGCGCGAGCCCTGTCGCTCCGCTTGAGCCGACCGACATCGTCGACAGCGAACTCACCCACTACCTCCCCAAGCTCGCCGCCCCCGCTGCCTCCGAGCTCTCAGCGACCACCTACGGCGCCGAGTTCCTGCCAGCCCTGAGCATCTGCTCGCCCACCTTCGCCGGGATCCCCGGCCCGATCACCGGGACCGTCGCGTCGGCGCCGAAGCGGACGCGCCTTGGCGCCGGCTGGCGCGAGCTGGGAAGCACCCTGCTGGACCCGGCAGCGCTGTCTCCTGGCGACACGCTCGTGCTCCCCGAAGTCGACGATGCCGCGCAGCTCCGCCTCAGCGTCGCCCGCACGCCCGCCCGAGCGGCCTCGACGATCCGACTCACCGACCTCGCCCCTGGGCCCGTGAAACTGTCGATCGGCGAGGACGCCCGCGGGCTCATCGCGACACTGACCCGCGCCGACGGCACGACGGCCGAGGGCATCGCGAAGCCCGCCGCGCCGCCGACGTTCGCGCCCACGGTGTCGGGCACGGCGCGCCGCTGGAAGGTGTCCGCGCAGTTCTTCCCGGGCACGATCGCGTATTTCAGTAGCTACTTCGACACCGGCGCCTACGACCAAGACAGCAAAGCCGACTTCAGGCCGGCGGACGCGTCCGGCGTCGTCGTGTCCTACCAGCGGGTGCCAAAGTCGAGGCGCACCGTTCGCGGGGCGTCGGTCTATGTCGTCGCCGCCAACCGCGAAGCGCAGACCTTTGAGTCCTACAGCTGCCGGATCCGCGCCAATCGCCGAGGACGCCCGACGTCGATCGAGTGCGAGCCGAACACGCTCGAGTACGACTACGAGGAGGAAGACGTGCAGTCGCCGTTTGGCAACTGGGGCACCATCTACACCTCCGTCCGCCGTCTCACTGACCTCGGCTCGGGCCCGCTGTCTGTCGGCCTCCGCGCGCTCGCCTCGCGGCCCGACCGTCCCTCAACTGGGAGCACGCCGTCGATTGCGCATCGCAACGCCGTCATGGGCCGCTCGGCCGCGCCGGCCACCGCACCACTCGTCGCCCGGGAGATCACGCTCGCGCCTGCTGCTCGCGCCGCTGGCTTCAACCGGCTGCGCCCGCTGGGAGCCGACATCAACGGCGACCGTGCACCCGACTTCTGGACCGATCAGCGGCCGACCGCCCCGTCTTGGCTTCCGAGCTATCAGGGCACGGCTGGGTACCTGCTCGTCTCGGGCCCGGACGGCCTCTCGCCCCATCGCGTCGACCTTCAGGCGCGCCGCTACGAGATGTCGGCTTCCGACAGCGAACTCAGCGCCATTGACGACATCACCGGCGATGGCGTCGGCGAACTCATCGTCGATGTGCGTGAGCGCCACGCGCTTATCCCGGGCTCGCGCACCTGGAGCGGCACGACCGCTCCGATCAGAGTCTCCGACCCCGCCGACCTTGACCCAAGCGACGTCCTCCTCGCACCCTCGGTCAGCTCACCGGGCAGCCCGTACGCCGCGCTCGACGATGCGACCGGCGATGGCCGCCGCGAACTCTCGGTCACCGACGACCTGGGCGGCTTCTTCTCCGTCTCCGGCGACCAACTTCGCCGCGGAGAGCTGACCCGTTTCCCGACGGTATCTCGGGCATTGCCGGCTCCCAATGCCATCCGTGACGTCCTCGGATTCGAGACGGCCGCGCCGCGGGTCGACCCCCGCGTGCGGGTGATCAGTGGCCAGGCCGTGACCCTCCGCTGGCCGGTTCTCGCCTCGGTGAAGGCGCCCGAAGGAACGGTCGAAATAGCGGTGCGTGACGCACGCGGCACCGACGCCCGCCCGCCGATCCGCGTTAAGACCCAGGGCAACGCGGTCCTCCTGGATTACGACCGCCCGAGCGGCGACGTCCTCCTGCTCGTCGTGGGTGCGAACTGCATCAAGGGCCGCGACTACCTCCGCGGCAAGTGCCGCGAGCAGTTCCTGCGGGTGCGCGCCGATGGCAGCATCCGACAGACCCTCACGGTCAATCCGCGCAAGTCGATCGTGTACGTCGGCGCGTCGCGGTTCATCACCGACGGACCGGACGGCGACGGCGACGCTGACGTCGTCTTCACCGTCGGCAACCGGGCCGTTGGCCTCGCCGCGTCGACCGAACCGGCCGTGCTCTCAGAACGCGCGCTGCCGACCGCCTCGATCGGCGACGGCCGCGCACCGTTCTACGAAGAGCTGCGCCTGATCCCGGTGGTCGAGCCCGGTGGCGCGAGGACGCTGACCGCGGCGCTGAGCAACTCTTCCCTGGCGACCGGATACAACTGGGCCGGCGACGGCTCAATCCCAGCGGCGATCGCCTGGAAGTAGCCGCGGAGGCAGGCGGTTAAAGCGCGGCGCCGCCGGCGCCGCTGGGCGGGGCCACGGCCTCGGGCACGTCGGCTTCCCAGTCGACGGTCTCGCCACCGAGCGCCGCGGACTTCACGACTTTGAGCGACAGCAGCGCGCACTTGATGCGTGTCGCCGAGATGTCAATTCCGAGCAGCTCAAGGACGAACGCTTTGTCGAGCTTGAGGAGTTCGTCGGCGGTCATGCCGATGATCTCCTCGCTCACCATCGAGGCTGCGGCGGTGCTGATCGCACAGCCGTTGCCATCGAAGCCGACCTCGGTCACTTTGCCGTCGCCGTCGACGCGCAGGGTGACCTCGAACTCGTCGCCACACGACGGGTTCTTGTCGTGCGCGGACAAATCGGCAGGGGTGAGCTTCTGCCAGTTCCGCGGGCGCTTGTAGTGCTCGAGGATGTTCTCGCGATAGAGGTCGTCCACCGCAGGGAGTCTAGGAGGTGACCGCGGCACTCGGCGGCACCGAAGCAGCGCCGGACGAAACCCTACGGAGCGGCCCTTCATCGATGTCGTGTGAAACGCTCTCGCGAGATGAACCGCACCCTGCACGCGCCGCCTCGATCACTCCGGCACGCCTGCATGGCGCTCTTGACCGGAGCGATGCTTGCGTTGACGCTTCCGGGCGTTGCCGCGGCAGCGCCGATCGTTCCGGCTGCCGCTCCGCTGTCAGCCGACTTCCCGGCGTGGCCCGCCACGTGCCCGCAGCCCGAGGAGCTCGACGGCACCCTCGCCACGAAGCAGCTCGGGCGGTTCGTGAGGCGAACTCCCCTGAACCGATTCTCTCTGTTGTTCGGGCTCGAGTCGGTGCCGTCGCCTGCGGTCTTCCTCTGCGACCCACCCGCGGCCAGCGCGCGGCGCATTCTCGGTCCCCTCACCGGCACCACGACCGTCCCCGTCGCCCGCGACCTCTCGTGGTTTGGGACGCGCGGCCTCGTGCTCGCCACGCTTGGTCGCCAAACGCCTTCCCTCATGCCCGGTGACCGCGTCGCCCTTCCGATCGTCAGCCCCGGAGCGCACCTCACGGTGTCCGTCTCGACCCCGGGCGGGGCGCGGACGCTGACGGTCCCGGCAGCCGCAGCCGCGCCGTCCGCCGTCGTGATCGAGGGCGCGTCGACCGCCCCGACCCTGGTGGTCGAACGCGCCGGCGCGGAGCCAACGCGCATCGCCGTGGAGCCTCGGGCGGTCCGCCCGTTCCGCCTGCGGGCGCGCGTCACCGCTTCCGCCGTGGCGGTGAGCGGGACGGCCGCACCGGACACGCTGATCCTCGCCGCTACTTCGAGGCCGAAGCGCACGACCTCCGCTGCGCTCGTGGTCAGCGAACGCGGCCAGTTCCAAGATCTGACCCTCCGCGGTCTCACGCCCAAGAACCGCGAGGTCGACGTGGTCGCGGTCAACCTCAAGGCCCGGACCACCTCGACCGTGCGATGCAAGCTCCACGCGACGAAGACAGATCTGACCCGGGCAACCTGCTCGAGCAACACGTCGAGCCTCGCCGATCCGATCGGCACCGTCGGCTCGCCGGCCGGAGTGCTGAGCGCGCGGTCATCGGCTGGGAATCCTGCCTTCGCCGGGCTGACAGGCCGCCGTACCCGGGTCGAGGGCACAACCCCGAGGGCCCGGCGCGGAAGGGCGGCTCGCGGGCCGAAGCTCGCCACCGTCGAAGCGACCGTGACCGAAATCGCTCGCCAGCCGGCAATGAGCCAGGCGTCGCTCACGCCGTCCGACATGAACGGAGACGCCCGGCCGGACCTGCTCGTCGGCAGTGCCAGCGATCCGACGAGCGGCGCGGCGCTTCTCGCGTCGGCCGGCACGGGTTGGACTTCCGTGCCGATCCGCGCGGCGCCTTCCACGCTCATCGAGGCGCTCCCCGATCTCGATGGCGATGGCCTCGGTGAGTTCCAGACCGAGACCGGCGTCATCGTGACCGATGCCCTCGCAGGGCCAAATCCGGCCTCGATCAACCTTCGGAAGACGCGCAAGCTCTCGCCGCGGGATCTCGATCTCGGAGCGTCCAACGCTCCCGCGTTCCAGGCGCTGCAGGTCTTTGCCGCACCCTTCGGTGCACTCACCGACGTCACCGGCGACGGGCGCGCCGAGCTCGCCTTCGACTTCGGCGGCGGCATCGTCTACGCAAGCGAGGACATCGTCCATGGCCGCCGTGCTCGCCGGGCCGACTTCGCCCCCGTCGGCTTCGACCAGAGCGGATTCGGCGGCCTCGACTTCTCGGTCAGTGACGGGGCGGCGCCCGAGGCGACCGCAGATGCCCAGCAAACAGGTGTCACCTCGCTCGTGCGCGGACGCGAGCTCGTGACCGTGCGGCCGACCGATCTCAACCGACGATCGACGGTCGCTCGGGCGGTCGAAATCAGAACGAGCAGCGCCAGCGGAGCGGTCATCGCCCGACGGACCTTCCAGGCGACCGGCGTCGCGCTCCTCGTCGATCACGATCCGCAGACGGGCGAGTCCATCGTCGTCCTCGCCGACGTGGGGCCCTGCCGCCGCACGAGTGATCAGTACCTCCCTCGACCCAAGAAGCCCGGGGTCAAGCGCAAGCGCTGCACCGATCGACTGGTCCGTGTGCTCGGCGATGGCACGGTCGCATCGACCGTTTCGTTCCCGCGTCTCGAAGATGAGCTGGTCGATGGGACGTTCATCCCGGACGGCCGCGATGCCGACGCGCTGCCGGACATTGCCGTGACAGCAGCGAGTTCAACCAGCACCGCACCGCTCGACCCGCCGGCCCGACCGACCGACGGAGGAACCGTCGCCCTGTTGGCTTCCGATCGCACCGGGCTGATTGGCATTGGTGACCTCCCGGTGTTCGCCGAGCAGGGCAAGATCCTGCAGTCGCTGGTTGGCTACAGCAGCACCGTGACGGCAGACGGCGTTCGCTGGCTGGCTGGCGGCTTCCAGACGAAGGCGACCGCGTCGAGCTTCAAGGAACTCGACGCGCTCAAGCAGCGCGTCGGGCTCGTCTCGCAGACGCCGTAGGGCCGCGCGAGGCAAGCGGTGGCGGGGGTCGAGCCCGCCACCGCGCCGCGCGGCTACAGCCGGTCTACCGCGGGATCAGCGCCCAGAGGTCGAGGTCGAGCAGCACGCCCGGGGCGTACTTGCCGTCCTCGCCCTTGAGCGTCATCGACTCGTCGCGGCCCTTGGTGGCCACGAGCCGCAGACGCAGCGCGCCAACGCCCGGCGCCGACGTCTCGACCTTGTCGAGCACCTCGCTCCACGCATAGATCGTGTCGCCCGCGAAGGCTGGCGAAGTGTGGGCGCCGCCGTTGATCGCGGCAATGATCTGGGCGTTTGCCAGGCCGTTGAAGGAGAGGGCGCGGGCCATCGAGATGATGTGGCCGCCGTAGACGAGCTGGTTGCCGTCCGGGCGAGCCTCGGTATTGAAGTGCACCTTGGCGGTGTTCTGCCAAAGGCGCGTCGCCTGCTGGTGCTCGGACGCGGTGAGCGTGACGCCATCGACATGGTCGATCTTCTCGCCGACCTCGTAGTCGCCCCACGCGTGCGGCTCGCCGGCAGCGGCGAAGTCGTAGCTCGTGAAGTCGAGCCCAGCCGGGATGATCAGGTCCTCCGGCGCGACGACCTTGGCGAGATCCGGGAGCACGGTCTCCGGCGCCGGCAGCGACTGGTCGCGCTTGTGGACCATCACCCAGCGTGCCCAGTCGATGGCGACTTCGCCCCGCTGGTTCTTCGCGGTCGACCGCACGTACACGACGCCGTTCTTGCCGCTGGAGTTCTCCTTGAGGCCGATGACCTCGGAGGACGTCGCGAGCGTGTCGCCCGGGAGCACCGGCTGGTGGAAGCGCAGCTCGGCGTAGCCTAGGTTGGCGACGGCGTTGAGCGACACGTCCGGCACGGTCTTGCCGAACGCGACATGGAAGCCGATCAGCTCCTCGACCGGGTGCGGCGAGAGGCCCGAAGCCGCAGCGAAGACGGCCGACGACGGCACCGCGAAGCGCGTCGGGTAGAGCGAGCCATACACGGCGCGGTCGCCCTCGGTGATCGTGCGCGGCGTCGCGTGCTCGATCACCTGGCCGACGGTGAAGTCCTCGAAGAAGTTGCCCGGGTTGGTCTTGGTCATGCGCGTCCTGGATCGGGTGGAGCGCGCACCATGATGCCGATGTCCCGCCGGGCGTGACACGCCCCGGCGCGACGCACCGTAAATCAGACTCGGATTCGACCCGTGCGGGGCGGGGTAATTCTCGGTCTCATTTCCGGTGCAAGGCGGTGACCGCATCCGCCCGGCCCGTCGGACGCGGAGACCTGCAACGCACCGCGCGACCCGCTGAGCGCGCGCGAGCTCGTCGAAGGGACGCGGGACTAACGGGACACGGGACTAACGGCACGCGGGACTAGGCGAAGATGCGCTCGACCTCGGCCAGCGCATCGACGAGCGCGTCGATGTCGGCCTTGGTCGTGTGCACGCCGAACGACGCGCGGGTGGTTGCCGGGCAGCCGAGGGCGCGGGCGAGCGGCTCGGCGCAGTGCTGGCCGGCGCGGACGCAAACGCCCTTGCGCGCGAGGATCTCGGAGACGTCGTGCGGGTGGGCGTAGTCGAGCGTGAAGGCGATGAGCGGACCGCGATCAGCCGCGTTTACTGGGCCGTAGATCGTCAGGCCTTCAACCCGTGACAACCGATCGAGTGCGTATTCGGTGATCTCGATGCCGTGCTGGCGCACATGCTCGAGGCCCAAGCCACCCAGCCAGTCGATCGCCACGCCAAGGCCCGCGGCCTCGATGATCGGCGGCGTTCCGGCCTCAAACTTCGACGGGACGGGCGCCCACGTCGTCTTCTCCTTCGTGACGACCGAGATCATGTCGCCGCCCACGAGGAACGGCGGCATCGCGTCGAGGATCTCGCGCTTGCCGTGCAGGACGCCGATCCCGGACGGGCCGTAGAGCTTGTGACCGGTCCAGCCATAAAAGTCAGCGCCGATCGCGGCGAGATCGACCGGCAGGTGCGGGACCGCCTGCGCTCCATCGATGCAGACAAGGGCCCCAGCGGCGTGGGCAGCCGCCGTGATCTCGGCGACCGGCAGGATCGTGCCGAGCACGTTGGATACGTGCGCGCAGGCGACGAGCTTCACGCGGCCGCCCGCCAGCGCCTCATGCATTGGCGCGAGATCAACCTGGCCGTCCGGCAGGACCGGCAGCCAGACCAGCTCGGCACCGGTCTTCTCGGCAACCATCTGCCACGGCACGAGGTTGGCGTGGTGCTCGAGTTCGGTGAGCACGATCTGATCGCCCGCGGTGAGATTCGACTCGCCCCAGCTCCGCGCGATCAGATTGAACGCCTCGGTCACGTTCTTGGTGAAGATCGTCGTTTTCGGATCGCCGTTCACGAGCGCGGCGGCGCGGCGGCGCGCGCCCTCGTAAGCGGCGTCGGCATCCTGCGCGAGGCCGTAGACCCCGCGATGAATGTTCGCGTAGTGATGCGCGGCGAAGTCGCGCATGTGATCGAGGACCACGGCCGGCTTCTGGGCGCTGGCCCCCGAGTCGAGGTAGATCACCTGCGACCCGTGCTCATCGGTGAGCACGGGGAACTGCGCGCGGACCGCCTCCACGTCGAACCCGCCGAGCCCCGGAGCCGGGGTGGCGGTCTGCGTGGGCGTGGCGGCCGCGCGATCCATGACTACTTGGAGGCGGCTGCGGCGAGGTCGGCGCGGATCGACTCGTAGCCGGTGTTCTCGATCTGCTCGACGAGTTCGGGGCCGCCCTCGCGGACGATGCGGCCGTCCATCAGGATCGACGTGCGATCGGGCTTCACCTGATGCAAGATCCGCTGGTAGTGCGTGATGATCAGGACGCCGGTGCCGTTGGCCTTGGCGACCTCGTTCACGCCGTGCGCCACGACGTTGAGCGCATCGACGTCAAGGCCGGAGTCGGTCTCGTCGAGGATCGCGATCTTCGGCTTCTGCAGCGCGAGCTGGAGCACCTCAAGGCGCTTCTTCTCACCGCCGGAAAAGCCGTCGTTGAGGTACCGCTTGGCGAAGTCGCGTGGGATGTTGACGAGTTCCATCGCCTCCTCGACCGTCTTGCGGAACTCCTTCAGCGAGACCTCGGCCTCACCACGGGCGGTGCGGTGCGCGTTCATCACGGTACGCAGGTACTTCGTGATCGTGACGCCGGGAATGGCGACCGGGTACTGGAAGGCCATGAAGAGGCCGAGGCGCGAACGCTCGTCGGGAGCGGCCTCGGTGATGTCCTCGCCGTCGAGCAGGACCTGTCCTTCGCTGACCTCGAGCGAGGGGTGCCCCATGATCGCGTTGGCGAGCGTCGACTTGCCGGCGCCGTTGGGGCCCATGAGGGCATGGACCTCGCCAGCGTTCACGACGAGATCGAGACCCTTCAGGATCTCCTTCTCGTCAGCGCGGGCGTGCAGGTTCTTGATCTCGAGCTTGGCCATGGAATTCGGGTGGACTTCTTCTGTAGGGGTCGGCCGGACGGCCGCGGTGCTGCCGCGGCCCCGGCAACGTAGGGCTATGCCGTGACGACGGGGAGCTCGTCGCCCACGGGGCGGCGAACTTCAAGCGCACCGACGCCGCCGCGCTCGAACGCGATGAGGTCGGCCAGCGTGGTCTGCTGCAGGGCCCGGACGACGCCACCGTGAACGCGAGTCCACAGGAGCTTCGTGCCGCACGGGCCGGTGTCGTCGACCGCGTGATGTGAGCAGACCACCTTGTGGGCGTCTGTCGCGCTGTCGTCGATGAAACAAGACATTGGGGCGATCGGGCCGTCGAGCGCCTCGATCACCTCATCCATACGAATCTCGCTCGGCTCCCGCGTGAGCAGGTAGCCGCCGCGGGCTCCGCGCGTGCTTTCCACGAACCCGGCCTTGCGCAGCAACGCAACGATGCGCTCCAGGTAGGCCAGTGGCAGGTGCTCGCGCTCGGCGATCGCCTTGAGCGCAACGGGGTCGCCGCCCTGCGCCTGACCGAGGTCGACGAGCAGGCGCACGCCGTACTCGGCTTTGGTCGTGAAGATCATCGCTTCTTAAGAGTAGCCACCTCAAGAGCGGGAAGCCGACCTCAGCGATCGGATTTGCTCACACATCCGTGGACGTTCCGTGAACCGCTGGTGATGGAGGTTGACTTCTGTGACGAAGGTCCGCATGTTGAGGCCTTCGTCCAGCCTCTGGAGCCCCTCCGTTCCCATGCCCCGGCCCACCCCGTCCAGCGCCATCAACCGCCGCACGTTCGTCCGCCATTCCGTCGTCGGCGCCGCCGGCCTCTGGGTCGTATCCGACCCGCTGCTCTCTCGCGCGCTCGCCGCTGTCCCCGGCGCCACCGACGTCACGTTCGCGCAGGGCGTCGCTTCCGGCCAGGTCGACCAGGGCGCCGCGACCCTGTGGACGCAGCTCTCTGGCCTCGATCGACCGACGCGCCTCACCGTCGAGCTGGCGACGGACCCCGGATTCGGCAACGTCGTCGCCCGCACCGAGGCCCTTGCCGACCCGGCCTCCGGCGGCACGGCTCGCGTTCGCATCGGCGGCAGCGCGCTCTCCGCCGGCGAGCGGTACTGGTACCGGTTCGAGACCGCCGACGGCGAGAGTTCCCCGGTCGGACGCCTGCGCCTGGCGCCGCCGCCAGACTCGAAGGAGCCGATCCGCGTCGCGTTCTTCGCCTGCCAGGACTTCCTCGTCGGCAACTACGCCGCCCACCGCGATCTCGCCACCCAGGACGTTGACCTCGTGGTGTGCCTCGGCGACTACATCTACGAGAAGGCCTTCTTCCAAGGCGCCGTGCGAAGCGTGCCGGTCACGCCGGACGGGAGCGTGCGCACCTTCGACGAGTACCGCGCGCAATACGCCACCTACCACTCCGACGAGCACCTGCGGGCCGTGCGGGCATCGGCGCCAATGGTGTCGATCTGGGACGACCATGAGGTCGAGGACAACTACGCCGCAGGCCTCCCAGGGGGCCAGAGCAAAGGCGCCGGTGCGCGGCCGATCCCCTTTGCCGAACGCCGCGCCAACGGCTACCGCGCGTTCTTCGAGGCGATGCCGGTGGTGCGCGACCCGACGGACCCCGACCGGACCTCCGGCGCGACGCGCTTCGGCCAAGTCGACCTCCTCGCGCTCGACACCCGCCGCTTCCGCACGAACCAGCCGTGCAATCCCAGCGACAGCTTCCTCAGCCTGTGCACGAGTTCGGCGCCCACGCGCGCGCAATCCGCGACCCTGCTCGGCCCACCCCAGCGCGACTGGCTGATCGACCGTTTGCGCGGATCGACGGCCCCGTGGAAGCTGATCGCCAACCAGGTGATGGCGATGTCGCTGGACCTGCTCCCGGGCGTACCGCTGAACACCGACGCGTGGGACGGCTACGCCTATGAGCGCTCACTGATCTGCGATGCCATCGCCAAGCATGGCGTGAAGGACGTCGCCTTCTTCACCGGCGACATCCACACGTTCTTCGCCGGCTCCGTCACGCGGACTGGCCGGCAAAGCTCACTCTGGATCGACGGCCTGAAGCGCGGGCAGCCCGTGGCGACGGAACTCGTCGTCGGATCGGTCACATCCCAGGGCATCGCTGACCGATTCGCGACCACCGAAGCGCAGCGCAATGCCGCTGCCAAGGTCCTGGACCCGATCATCCGCGGCGCGAACAAGCACCTGCGGTACAGCAACTCGGCGTACAAGGGCTACGGCATCGCCGAGGCCACCAGCGACGAGCTGCGCGTCGAATACCGGGGCGTGCGGGACCCGCGACGCGCCGACTCCGCCGTGTTCTCGCTGGCGAAGTTCGTCGTGCCACGTGGCGACCCGAACGTCCGCCGCGTGGCGACCGGTGCGGTCGCACCGGCGCAGGGCCGCGGTCCGTCCGTCGAGCAGGCCACCCAGGCGCTGCGGGAATTCACGGCGTCCCACTGAAACGCGAAGACTAAGCCTCTGGTCGAGGCTTAGTCACCGCGTGAGAGAACGGTCAGTCGCTTCCGCGGCTGGACAACTTCGCGATGATCCACCCGAGGACCAGCCCGGCGACGAGCGCGATGCCGATTACCAGGATCAGCGGCGCGAAGACGGGATCCCCGAAGATCCAACGGACCTTGACGTCCTGGCTGTTGGAGATCGCGAAGGCGGCGATCAGCGCGCCGATCACGACGAGCAGCACCTGCTTGACGCTGCGGGCCGTGCGCTTGACGCGACCGGGGCCCTCATGCAGCGGCGGCGTTGCCGGCGCGCCGGGCGTCGTGCTCGGCCCGGACCCCTTGGGGTCGACCTGAACGGACTGCGGAGGCTGCTGATTGCTCATCGACGATGACGCTACCGCCTGGGGGCCTTATCGGCGCAGGAAGCCCGGGCACCTTCCGTCGAGGACCGGTCGAGCCAAGACTGGGTTGTTTTCGGCCGGCATGACCAGCCCAAACCAACCCAACTTCGTCTCCGAGCGAATTCGGCCAAGACTGGGTTGTTTTCGGCTGGCATGACCAGCCCAATCCAACCCAACTTCGTCACGGGCACAGCGAAGGCGAGCTGCTCAGGTCGCCACTGGCCTAGCCTCGGCGGTGAACCGCACGCGCCGCTGCACCGGACTCGCCTCCGTGAGGGTCACGGCCGCCTGGGTGCCGGCGACGAGTTCGGGCCCCTCGGCACGCGCGCGGATCGGCGGCGAGACGATGCGAATGTCGGCGACGCCCTTGGAGACCTCGATGACCGCCGCGTCGAACACCTCCCCCACGCGCGCCTCGAGCACGATCGCCTCGGCGAGATCGAGGATCGCGCGGGTAACGGCTCCCGAGCGCCGTCCGCTGGCGGTGAGGACCTCAGGCATAGCCGGCAGTGCGGCCGTGACCCAGGCCGGCGGCGAAACCCCGGCGACTGCCGCAAGCACCGCCTCCGTCGCGAACCGGTCGCCCAGGCGACGCAGCGGCGCCGTGACATGCGCGTACGGCGCAGCAACGGCAGCATGAAGGGCCTCCTCGCCGTCCGGGGTTTGACCCATGAGCGGCAGGTACCCAGCGCCGCGCAGCAGGCTCCGCGCCTGATCGATGAGCGCGAGATGGGAGGCATCGCCAGAATCCAGGCTCGCAAGTCGCTCGGCCAAGGGCTCGCCGGCCGGCCACTCGACCCCCAACGCCGCCGCAGCGAGGCGCAACCGCGGCTGCGCTTCGGGCGGCGCCGGCGGCAACGTGCGGAGCAGGCCGCTGCGCCCCTTAAGCATGAGGGCCGCTGCGGCGCGGCCCGTCGTCAACGAGAGCTGCGCGTTCCAGTCCTCGACCGCGCGGCGTGGCAACCAGCTCAGCGTCCACCCCGTCGCGGCGTCACCGACGAGTTCTTGGGCCGGCTCGGGCAGTTCAATCGCGCCGCGCCGCCGCGCCGCCGCGATCAGCCGAGGGCCGAGCTCCGCCAAAGCGACGAGCTGCGGATGAGCTGTCGACGCTGCGAGCGCCGCTTCGGCCCCGGCGTAGTCGAGCTGCTCACGAGACCGAACGGTCGCCCTCTCCAGCCGCGTGTCGACGAGTTCCCCATCGGCATCGATGGTCAAGGTCCAGAGGACGGCCAGGCGATCGACGCCAGGCAGCAAGCTGGCCGCCCCCTCGGAGAGTTCCGGCGGGTGCAACGGAACGCGACGGTCCGGGAGGTAGATCGTCTCCCCACGCAAGAGCGACTCGCGCGCAATCGGGCCATCGGGGTCGATGTGGGCGGCGACGTCGGCGATCGCGTAGTGGAGCGTGTGCCCAGCGCCATCGACCGTGATGCAGAAGGCCTGGTCCAGATCGCGACTTCCGAGCGGGTCGAGCGTGACGAACTCGAGGTCGGTCCGGTCTACTCTCCCCGCGCCGCCAGCCGTGAGCCAGCGGGCCGCATCCGGATGACCGAGCTGGCCATGTGCCGACGCTGCGGCGATCACGTCCGCGGGGAATGGGCCCGGAACGTGGAGCTCGGAGCGAATGGCCTCGAGCCCGGTCTCCAGTGCCGCGTCCGACAGCCGGTCGGGGACGACGATGCGAGGGCTGGCCATGGCGACGACGGTACCGCCCCGTGACCGCCGTGGCCGCCCTAGGCGCCGGCCTTGGAGAGCGCGGCCGCTTCGATCTTGTGCTGCCCGGGCCGCACGAAGATCTCGTGGCCGACCTCGAGCTCCAGACGGGACGCCTCGCCGCGCGTGATCTGCGCGGAGAGGCCGCCCTGATCGCCATCCCGCAGCTCGACCCGAACCTCGAAGCCCAGGTGCACGACGCGCTCCACGGTGACCGGAACCGCGTCGTCGATCTGCCGCTTAGAGAGGACCAGGTCGTGCGGGCGCACGAGCTCACCACGCAGCAGGGCGGTCGGCCCGAGGAACGACATGACGAAGGGGTTTGCCGGCGTCTCGTAGACCTCCCGCGGGCTGCCCCACTGCTCGATCCCGCCCTCGTTGAGCACGGCGATGTGGTCGGCGACATCGAGCGCCTCCTCCTGGTCGTGCGTGACCAGGACCGTCGTGACGCCGGTCTCGGCCTGAAGCTGGCGCAGCCACTGGCGTAGGTCATCGCGGACCTTCGCGTCGAGGGCGCCGAACGGCTCGTCGAGCAGCAGGACCTTCGGATGCACCGCGAGCGCTCGCGCCAGCGCCATCCGCTGGCGCTGACCGCCGGAAAGCTGCGACGGGTAGCGGTCCTGGTACCCGCCGAGGCCGACGATCTCCAGCAGCTCATCGACGCGTTTGGCGATGTCGGCCTTGGGCTGCTTGCGGATCGACGGGCCGAAGCCCACGTTGCCCCGCACGGTCATGTGCTTGAACGCCGCGTAGTGCTGGAAGACGAAGCCGATTTCGCGCTCCTGCGGCGGCACGTAGGTCACGTCGGCGTCGCCGATGCGCACCGTGCCGCCGTCGGGAACCTCAAGACCGGCAATGGCGCGCAGCAGCGTGGACTTGCCAGAGCCCGACGGACCGAGCAGCGCGGTCAGCGAGCCGCTCGGGATCGCGAGGTTGATGTCGCGCAGCGCGTGGTAGTCGCCGTAGTGCTTCTCCAAGCCTTCGACGGTGATCGCGTGCGAACCGACGTTGATCGCGTCGGACCCTTCGACGAGCGCGGAAAGCGCGCCTCCAGACGGAGCGATATCAGTCATTTCTCGGTCCTCTTCTGATCTAGGACGGTCATCAACAAGAGCGTGATGAGGGCCAGGATCATGAGCAGCGTCGAAGCCGAATAGGCCCCGAAGGTGTTGTGGTCATCGGTGTAGCGCGAATGGACGAGCAGCGTCAGGGTCTGGGACTCACCCGGGACGCCGCCCGACACCATGATCACGGCACCAAACTCGCCGAGCGACCGGGCGACGGTGAGCACGACGCCGTAGGTCAGCCCCCAGCGGATCGCCGGCAGCGTGATGCGCCAGAAGGTCTGCCAGCGGGAAGCTCCGAGTGTCGCGGCGGCCTGCTCCTGTTCCTCGCCGATCTCATGAAGGACCGGCTCCACCTCGCGCACGACGAACGGCAGCGTCACGAAGATGGTCGCGAGGATCATGCCCGGCAACGAGAAGATGACCTTGAACCCGGAATCCTCGACGAACCCGAACCAGCCACCGGCACCCCAGAGAAGAATCAGCGACACCCCGACGACGATCGGGGAAACCGCGAACGGGAGGTCGACGATCGCCTGTACGAGGCCGCGCCCGCGGAAGCGCCCTCGCACGAGCGCCAGGGCCGTCGCGATGCCGAAGATCACGTTGAGTGGGACGACGATCGCGACGATCAGCAGCGAGAGCGACAGCGCGGAGATCGCAGCCGGTGTGGTGATCTGTTCCCAGAAGGCAACGAAGCCGTCCTCGAACGTCCGGAAGAAGATCAGGGCGATCGGCAGCGCGACGAGGATGCCGAGGTAGGCCAGGGCGACGGTGCGCAGCGTGAGCTGCGAGCGGCGGGTCAGCTTCATCGCGCAGCCTCCTCGCGGCGCGCGGCGCGGCTGCCGAGGAGTCGAAGGACGAAAAGAACGACGAACGCAATCAAGAGCAGCGCGACCGAGACGGCGGCGCCGTTGGCGAAGCGGTCGATCTCGAACTGCTTCTGGATGTACTGCGAGGCGACCTCGGTCTCGCGCGGGATACCGCCACCGATCAACACGACGGATCCGTACTCGCCGATCGCCCTCGTAAAGGCAAGCCCGGCGCCACCCAGGACGGCTGGGGCAAGCGTCGGGAGGATGATCTTCAAGAAGATCGTGCGGTTGCTCGCGCCGAGCGAGGCCGCAGCCTCCTCGACCTCGCGGTCGATCTCGATCAGGACCGGCTGCACCGAACGCACCACGAACGGCAGCGTCACGAACAAGAGCGCGACGATCAGCCCCGGGCGCGTCGCGTTGAGGTGGATGTCGAACGGGCTCTGCGGGCCGTAGAGCGAGAGCAGCACGATGCTCGCGACGATGGTCGGGAGCGCGAACGGCAGGTCGATCAGGGCGTTCACGATGCGCTTGCCTCGGAACTCGTCGCGCACGAGCACCCAGGCGATCAGGGTGCCGAGCACGACGTTGACCACCGTGACGACGAGCGAGACGCCCAGCGTCACCAGCAGCGCGGCTCGGGCCGCGGGCGCGTTGATGGCGTCGATGAACGCGCCCGGCCCGTTCTCCAGCGCCTTGGCGGTAACGGCCGCCAGCGGAAGCAAAACGATCACGCTCAGCCAGAGCGTCGCGACGCCGAGCCCGGCGGGCCCGACGCCTCCTGGGGCGCTGCGCCCCGCCCGCCGCTTCGCGGCGCGCGACGGCGGGAGGGGTGCGTTTACGATGCCGGCGGCCATGAAGCGCAGGAGCGGTTAGCTCGTGGCCTGGTCGTAGATCTTGGCGATCGTGCCGTTGTCGGCATCGAACAGCTTCGGATCCACCACGGCCCAACCACCGAGATCGGTGATGGTCCAGAGCTTCTCGGGGTCCGGGAACTTGCTCTTGAACTCGGCGGCGACCGTCGGGTCAACCGGCCGGAAGCCGGCCTCGGCCCACAGCTTCTGCCCTTCGGCGCTGTACAAGAAGTCCTTGAAGGCCTGAGCCTTCTCCGCGTTCTTGCTCGACTTGAGCACGGCGACCGGGTTTTCGATCTTGAACGTGGTCGGCGGGGTGACGTGCTCGACCTCCTCGCCTTCGCTTTCGATGAACAGCGCTTCGTTCTCGTAGGTCAGGAGCGCGTCGCCCGTGCCCTGCAGGAAGGTCTCCGTCGCCTCGCGGCCCGACTTCGGCTGCACCTTCACGTGATCCCCGACGAGCTTGGAGATGTACGCGGTGCCCGCTGCGTCGTCCTTGCCGCCGCCCGACTTGAAGGCGTACGGCGCCAGCAGGTTCCACTTGGCCGAGCCAGAGCTGAACGGATTCGGCGTCACGACTTCAACCCCTGATTTCAGGAGATCGTCCCAATCCTTGATGCCTTTCGGGTTGCCCTTGCGCACCACGATGGTGACCACGGAGCCAAAGGCCAGCCCCTTGTTGGCGTCGGTGTTCCAGGCTGCATCGACGAGGTCGGCCTTGACGAGGCGGGTCACGTCGGGCTCGACGGAGAAGTTGACGATGTCGGTATCGAGACCGGCCTCCACCTTTCGCGACTGGTCGCCGGATGCACCGTAGGACTGAGAGAACTCAACGCCCTTGCCAGCCTCGGTGGCCTGGAAGGCCGGGATGAGCTTGTCGAAACCCGGCTTCGGCACGGCGTACGCCACGAGGTTGAGCTTTACCGAACCGGCGCCCGCCGAATCGGCAGCGGAGTCGGTCGTGCTGTCGCTGGCGCCACCGCAGGCGGCGAGGCTTGCCGCGGTGGCGATTGCCAGGGCGGCACTAGTGAAGAGGCGTGTACGCATGGGTCCTCATGGCAGGGGAGACGAATCCGGTAAAGACGACCGGGTTTAACGACAATAGCGTAAACCAGACTAAACCGCCTAAGTCGATGGTTTTGAACCGCTATTGCGCTGCCGGCGGTCCTGCGCCCGCCGGACGACGCGCGCCGCCCCCTACGTGCGGGAAGATGCGGGCGTGCACGTTTCCGCAAAGGTCGACTACGCCATCAGGGCCGCGATCGAACTGGCCGTCCACCAAGAACACGGTGGGCTCGTGACTGCCGAACGCCTGGCGGAGGCCCAGAGCATTCCGCGCCCGTTCCTCGCCACGATCCTCCAGGAGCTTCGCCGCGCCGGCATTGTCGAAAGCAAGCGCGGAGTCGACGGCGGGCACCGTCTCGCCCGCGCTGCCTCGCAAATCGCCCTGGCCGACGTGATCCGCGCCGTCGACGGGCCGATGGCCGCCGTGGCTGGCGTCGCACCCGAGCAGGTCGACTACCCCGGCGCTTCAGCCCAGCTTCGCGAGGTCTGGATTGCCGTGCGAGCCTCGCTGCGCTCGGTGCTCGAAGTCACCACCGTGGCCGACCTCGCCACCGGCACGCTCCCCCCGGTCGTCAGCGAACTCATCGCCGCGCCTGGGGCCTGGGACCGCCGCTAGCGTCCCACCACCGCTGCCTTCGCTGGCGACGGGCTCAACCCGCAAGCTGATCGGGATGCGGAGGAACCTCATCCGACCGAACCACGCGGTTGCGACCAGCCGCCTTCGCGGCGTACAGCGCCTGGTCGGCGCGTTCGATCAACGAGCCAGGGCCGTCATCCTCCTCGACCAACGATGCGACGCCCGCGCTAAAGGTGATCGGGGCTCGATCCCGTGCGGTGGCACCCTCAACCCTTGAACGCAGGCGCTCAGCGAAGCGCTGCGCCTCGTCGATGCCCGTGTCCTGGAGCGCAACGACGAACTCCTCGCCGCCGTAGCGTGCGGGGAGGTCTCCGCCCCGGCACTCGGCCGTGACGAGCGACGCAAAGCGGCGCAGCGCCTCGTCGCCGCCGGAGTGACCGAGGCGATCATTGACCTGCTTGAAATGGTCGAGGTCCACGACCACGATCGAGAACGGCGCGCCGATCCGGCGCGCCCGATCGATATCGCGCTGACAGACCCGCATGAAGCTGGCGCGGTTCGGAAGACCCGTGAGGTCGTCGGTTGCGGCCGTGAGTTCAAGGCCGCCGATCATGGCCGCCAGCGACTCGCGCATGAGGCGCACCAGCCCGGTGACGACGAACACCACGAGGACGAGCGGCACGAAGATCTGTGCCTCCGCCTCATCCTCGGTGAAACCCCAGAGCGCGATCGCGAACGACACGATGAAGAGCACGAAGACGACCGCGAGGTCACGGCGCCGCAGAAAGTAGGCCGCGGTGAGGACCGGCCACAGGTAGAACGCGGGTGTCGCGCCGATCGGCCGGGAAACCGCGACGATCGTCGCGATGAACGCCAGGCCGGCCAAGTTTGAGAATCGGGCGTGCGCGAGCGTCATCGTGCCGCGCTGGAAATAGCGGATCACCGCCAGCGCCATCGCGATGCCTCCGAGCCCGAAATACGCGTAGTTGTCGGAGGTATCGAGGTCGGGGAGGATCGCCGCGGCGATGAGCAGGGTTGCTCCGCCCACCAGGTACTGGAGGATCGCGACGATCCTCATCAATTCGAGATCGGGCTTCGTCGGGGAGATCGTGGCGACGGGGCGACGCAGGGGTCCACTGCGGCTGAAGACCGTGAACTTCGACAAGGAGGGGGATCGGGGCATGGGGACAGAACGCCGAAGGCGTTATGACGCTGTCATCGGCCGCGCGGCCCTTGCCTTGATCCGCCCGCGGTCAGCGCAGGGTGACGCCCAGCCCCTCCCGGTGGCTCAGCGAGGGCGAAGAACGCGGCGCACGCCTTTGGCGACGAGCGTCCCCAGCGCCGCGCCGACCGCGATATCGCTCGGATAATGCACCCCGAGGTGCACCCGCGAGATCGCCATCGTGGACGCGGCAATCACCAGCGGCGTCGTCGGCAACATCGCGGAGTAGCCGACGACGGCGGCCGCCGATGAGGACGAGTGCGAACTTGGGAAGCTCAGCGGGCCTGGCGTGGGAATCAGCGGCGGCAGGTCGGCGAAATCCGGGCGTGGGCGACGCGCGACCTGTTTGAGCGAGGTGTTCAGCAGATACGCGGCGCCGACGCCCGCAAGCCCGGAGGCCCAGCGCTGACGGTTGTTGCCGTCGATCACGATGCCCGCGACGCCGACCACGATCCAGGCGGCGCCGTGTTCTCCGAAGTGGGAGTAGCGCCGCACGACCGCCGTGGCCCGACGGGAACGCGCCTGTTTGCGAACGAACCGCATGCCGGCGGTGTCGACCCGCCCGACCGCCTGAAGGAAGGGGCCGCCGGTGAGGCGTGCGCGCAGACTGCGCTTGGCGACTTGCCGCTCAAGGCGTTCGGCCTCGGTGAGCGGAATCTCGGGTTCCGGAGCCGGAGGCGGTTGCTCAGTGCTGCGCACCGGCTGACCGTACCGTGCGCTCCCGACCCGCTGCATCGGCAAGACTGTGCACGTGCGCATCGCTCTCGTTCTGAATCCACGATCGGGCGGGATCGGTGACCCCTCCGCCGTGGTTGAAGCCATGCGGGCAGGCTGCGCAGACCTGTCCGTCCACCAGGTCGGCGAGCACGAGGCCGCCATCGCCACCAAGCCGGACCGACTCGTGGTGGCCGGAGGCGACGGATCCATCGCCGACTGCTTCGCGGCATCGGCCAAGGCCGGCATCCAGCTCGGCGTGCTGCCCGCGGGGACGGCCAACGACTTCGCGCATGCACTCGGGCTGCCACTCGTGATGGAAGAAGCCATCGAACTCGTCACCACGGCGGCCGCTCGCACGCAGCCGACTTGGGGCGGCACCGTCGCCGATCGGCCGTTCGTCAACGTGGCCAGCATCGGCCTGGCGGTCGACGCCGCTGAGCACGCCGAGTCCCTCAAGAAGGTCGCTGGCCCGCTCGCCTACGGCCTTGGCGCCGCGCGGGCCGGAATGGCGGCGCGCCCAGTTCGTGCTGGGCTCGTGGTGAATGACGATCCGGTCGCCGACGGACGCGTGTGGCAACTCCTCGTCGGCGCCAGCGGGCGATTCGGCGGAGGCTCGGGCCTCGGAGAGGCCGAAGCCTCCGAGCGCGCCCTGATCGCGGCGTGGGTCCCCGCTGGCACCCGTCTCACCCTGCCGTTCCGCGCGCTCGGCTTGCGCAACCGCACGCTCGAGCATCAACCTGGCGTGCGCTGGTGGCGCGGTCACCACATCGTCGTCCAGGCGTCTCGCCATGGCCACCCCGTCGATTGGAACGTCGATGGAGAGCTCTGGCGTGCCCCGAAGCAGCGCGTCGAACTGCGGCCACTGGGCCCGGTCGACGTCGTCGTCGGTGAGGCCGGTGGCCAGCCGCACGACTGACAGCCAGCCGCCACCCCAAGCCGGCTTCCTGAGACACTGACCTCGGCGCCTTTTGCGTCATCACCTTCGACTCCGAGCTGCAGCGCGATATGCCCGAACAAGCGACCACTCTCGAGATCCCCAGCCACCTGCTGCCGGCGGACGGCCGCTTCGGCGCCGGCCCGTCCAAGGTGCGTCCCGAGCAGATTCAGCATCTCGCCGATGCCGGCAAGTCGATCATGGGCACGTCGCACCGCCAGGCGAACGTGAAGAACGTCGTCGGTCGCGTGCGCGACGGCCTGTCGGATCTCTTCTCGCTGCCTGAGGGCTACGAGGTGCTCCTCGGCAACGGTGGCACCACGGCGTTCTGGGATGCGGCGGCCGCCGGATTGATCCGCGAGAAGTCGCTCCACCTCACCTATGGCGAGTTCTCTTCGAAGTTTGCGACGGTTGCCAAGGGCGCGCCGTTCCTCCAGGACCCGATCGTCGTCAGCTCCGAGCCGGGCACCGCGCCGGAGCCCACGTCGGATCCGTCGGTCGACCTCATCGGCTGGGCCCACAACGAGACCTCTACCGGCGTCGCCGTGCCCGTCGTACGGCCCGCTGGCTCGGGCGACGCGCTGGTCGCGATCGACGCGACCTCAGGCGCTGGCGGCCTCCCGGTCGACATCACCCAGAGCGACGTGTACTACTTCGCGCCGCAGAAGTGCTTCGCTTCGGACGGCGGCATCTGGTTTGCCATCGTGAGCCCGGCGGCCGTCGAGCGCATCGACGAGATCGCCGCCCGCACCGATCGTTGGATCCCGGAGTTCCTGTCGCTCACGACCGCCCGCGACAACTCGCTGAAGAACCAGACCTACAACACGCCCGCGCTCGGGACGCTCCTGCTGCTCGAGAATCAGCTGGAGTGGATGAACACCAATGGTGGCCTCGACTTCACGACGGGTCGCACCAAGGATTCGTCGGATCGCATCTACGCCTGGGCCGAGGCTTCCTCGGTCGCCACGCCGTTCGTCGCCAACCCAGCCCACCGCTCGCAGGTCATCGTGACCGTCGACTTCGATGAGTCCGTCGACGCGTCGTTCATCGCCAAGACCCTGCGGGCCAACGGCGTCGTCGACACCGATCCGTACCGCAAGCTCGGCCGCAACCAGCTGCGTATCGCCACCTTCCCGGCGATCGACCCGGACGACGTCTCGGCGCTGCTCGCCTCCATCGACTGGATCATCGAAAACCGCTAGTTCGTTTCCGTTCAGCAGCGGCGATCCGTCGCTGCTGGACGAGGGATCGCGCCGCAGATTCCGTTCGGGTGGAGCCGACTCAGGCCTCTGGCCATGTCGGATTCACGCGGGCGGAAGCTGCAAGTGAGATCCGTTCAGCAGCGGCGGACGAGCTTTCTGCCCATGGGCAGTCTGATGCGCGTGGTCGACTCGTTGTTGGTTTCGTTGGTTTCGACGATGCGGTTCTTGGGGTCGGCGATGTGGATGAGGTCGAAGCAGCCGCGGAGTCCGTGGACGTCGATCCATTGCTGGTAGTAGGGCGCCGGGTAGATGTCGGCCCAGCCTGGTGAGGTGCCGAGGGTGACGCGCGTCTTCTTGGCGCTGCGGCTGCAGGCCGGGTAGACCTCCTGGCCGGGGGAGCGCTGCCAGCCCCAGAGGCGCCGCAGGTCGCGGAGGCAGTAGACGAGTTTGGGGCCGACGCGCACGATCCGGGGGCGTGAACCCGTCGTCCAGAGTTCGAACCTGGCGGCGTTCTCGAACTTCCAGATGCGCCCCTGTCCGGGGATCGCCTTGAAGACGATCCTGCCGGCGCCGCCGGGGATCTTGAGCGACGCATGGCCGGGCCGGCGGACGTATTGCACCGCCTTCATGGTGCGCGGGCCGGACCGGCGACCGCGCACTTCGACGGGACCGGGGCCAATGGAAAGCAGCGCGTTGGCAACCCGCAGGACGCGGCGTCCGCGACTCGTGTCTGGGACGAGTTGGTACGGCGGGCGCATCGCGAGGTCCGGACACTCGACGCCTTCCAGGGCGCAAAGCTCAACACCGGAGCGGGCAGCGACCTTGGTGCGCGGCGGGCTCGGTCGGACGTACGGCTGCGGCGGGAGCCGCACGATGGCCTTGGCGCGGTCGACTGTTTCCTCGGTGGAGCTGAGCCCGAGGAACGCAAGCGGCGTGAGGAGGGCGAGCAGGGTGAGGGCACCGACCAGCGACAGTGTCCGGCGGCGGGGGGAGCGGCGCGACATCGAGCTGCGATCGTAGCCGAGCAGGTCGGGTGACCGTCGGCACTCTGGGCGTGCGGCGTCGATACGCTCGTGCGGGGCCGCGCTAGCGGCCCTGATCCAGCTCAGGAGAACCCATGGCACGCACGCTCGCCGGCAAGACGCTCTTCATCTCGGGAGGTAGCCGAGGGATCGGCCTCGCGATCGCGCTGCGGGCCGCGCGGGACGGCGCGAACGTCGCACTGCTGGCCAAGACCGATCAGCCGCATCCCAAGCTGGAGGGCACGGTTCACACGGCAGCCGCCGAGATCGACGCGGCGGGCGGCAAGGGGCTGGCGATCGTCGGCGACGTGCGCGATGAGGCCAGCGTGCAGGCTGCGATCGACCTGACCGTCGCGACGTTCGGCGGGATCGACATCGTGGTCAACAACGCGTCGGCGATCAATCTGAGCAAGACCATCGATCTGGAGATGAAGCGCTTTGATCTGATGAACCAGATCAACGTCCGCGGCACGTTCCTGACCACCAAGCTCGCCCTGCCGCACCTGCAAAAGGCCGACAACCCGCACGTCCTCACGCTGTCGCCGCCGCTCAACTTCGCCCCGCACTGGCTCGGCGGTTCGGTCGCCTACATGATGGCCAAATACGCGATGACGCTCTGCGCGATCGGCATCGCGGAAGAGCAGCGCGAGCAGGGCGTCGCCTCCAACGCCCTCTGGCCACGCACCACGATCGCGACCGCAGCGGTGAACAACCTGCTTGGCGGCGCCGAGATGATGGCGGCCTCCCGCACTCCCGAGATCATGGCCGACTCGGCCCACGCGATCCTCACGCGCCCAGCGCGCGAGTACTCCGGGAACACCGCCATCGACGATGAGATCCTCGCCGAAGAGGGCGTCACCGACCTCGAGCAGTACTCCGTCACGCCCGGAACGACGCAGTTCGCGCCGGACCTCTTCCTCGACGCGTAAACGCCGATCAGCCTTGGCATCGTGCGGGCCTTGATCGCCCCGCACGATGCTCGCACCTGGCCGGTGGCTTACACCGTGGCGCGAGTTGCCGGCTGCTCGGCCGGTAGCTCGGGCAGGTGCCAGCCGGTCGGTTCGGCCAGCCGCTGCGCACGCTCCGGGCCCCAGCCGCCGAACTCGTAGGGGAGCGGCTCCGGCGGGTCGCTGAGCAGCGGCGCCGCGCATTCCCACAGCCGCTCGACCTCGTCGGCGCGCGTGAAGAGCATGTGGTCGCCGACCATCACGTCGCGCAGGAGGCGCTGGTAGGCCTCCAGTCCCGACTGGTTGAGGACGCGTTTGACGTCGAGCGTGAATGGTGCAGCCGCCACCGACGAGGTTGGGCCCGGAACCTTCACCTTGACGCCGACGCTGAGCTGTGGCTCATCGCCGAGGTCAAAGACGATGGTGTTCGATGGGCGCTCGCCCTCGATGCGGCAGCCGAAGATGGTGCATTCGGGCTCTCGCAGGACGAGCGTGACGACGCGCCGCCCTTCGGCGAGGCCCTTGCCCGTCCGCAGGAGGAACGGGACGCCGCGCCAGCGGTCGTTGTCGATGTCGGCGCGCAGGGCCACGAAGGTTTCTCGCGTCGACCCCGGGTCGACGCCCTGTTCGTCGCGGTAGCCCTCGAACTGTCCAAAGACCGCGAGTTCCGGATCGAAGGGCTGGAGGTCGCGGAACACGGCGGCCTTGGCGTCGCGCAGTGCGCCAGCGTCGAGGCTTGTCGGCGACTCCATCGCGACAAAGCCGAGGATCTGGCTGAGATGCGTGACGACCATGTCCTTGAACGCGCCGGTCTCCTCGTAAAACGATCCACGCCCCTCGAGCCCGAGCGTTTCCGGAATGTCGATCTGCACGGCCTCGATGTGTTCCTTGCACCAGAGCGGTTCGAAGAGCCCGTTGGCGAAGCGCAGGGCGAGGATGTCCTGGGCGCCTTCCTTGCCGAGGAAGTGGTCGATGCGGAAGATCGCGTCTTCGTCGATGTGCTCGTGGAGCGCCGCGTTGAGTGCCTTGGCGGTCTTGACGTCCGACCCGAAGGGCTTCTCCATCACGATCCGGGCGCGGTCGGTGGAGAGCCCGGTCGCTGCGAGCATCCCGACCATCGGGTGCATCGCGGACGGCGGCACCGACATGTACAACAGCGTTCGCGATGTATCGCCGAGTTCCAGGCGGGCGGACCGCACGGCGTCGGCGAGGTCCGCACCATCGTCGGCCGACGACGTCGTAAACGACATCTTCGCGGCGAACGCCGACCAGTCGTGGTCGTTCAGGTCGTCCGGTACGGCCTTCTCGACCGCGGATCGCACCTCGGCGACGATGTCGGTGGGCGGCGCATGGCGGCCCGAGCCGATGATCCGGAAATCGTCCGGCATGAGCCCCGCCTGGGTGAGGCGATAGAGGCCGGGCCACAGCTTGCGCTTGGCGAGGTCGCCGCGCGCCCCGAACAGGACGATCACATGGGGGTCGACAATCGAGGGAGCAGCCACGCAGCTGACGCTAGCCGCCGGCGCGCCGCGGCTCCTTACGCGGCCGGTCCGTTGGGCAGGTCGCGGGGGGCCGTGCGGCGTTCGACGATCGCGAGCAGGGCGCGTTCGAGGAGACGAACGAGTTCGTGGCGGGGCATCACCGGGCGGTTGACCCAGGTGAGGACCGTCTCCTCGACGAAGCCGAGCCAGCCGGCGACGAGCAGCTCCAGCGCAGGCGTGGGCCGACGCCCGAGCGCACGGAGCACGACGCCGACGAGGAGGTTGCGCGACTCGGCGTAGATCTCGGCGACCTCGGCGTCGCCGCCGGCGACGCCGCGGATGATCGCAACGTACGGGTCGCGGCGGCGCTCCAGGAACGCGACGAAGCGCTCGATCACAACCTTGACGCGCATCTCCTCGGCGACATCTTCGGGCGGCTCAGCGATGCGCGACATCCGGCGCATCGCCGCCCGGATGATCGCCAGGTGGTAGTCGCGGCGGGTCGGGAAGTAGTTGAAGAGGAGCCCGCGCGAGATCCCGGCGCGGCGCGAGACCTCCTCGACGGTGATCTCACCGAGTGGCCGTTCGGTGAGCAGTTGGAGGCCGATGCCGATGAGCTGGCGGCGACGCTCGGCCGCCGGGAGCCGCTTACCGCTCGGGGGATCGGGGACGCCAGCGGGCGTCGCGCCGGTATTTACCTGCACGTCGAGAGGCTCGGTTTACAGGGTTTCGGAAGAGTGCCGCCGGTCACACGATCAGAATACCGATATCGCGGCATGCAGCCGGACGCCAGGCGTCGTGAGCGACCAACATCACGTATGCTCTGTTGAGCGTTGCTCAACAAGGCGTGCGTCTTGTTCTGGTCGGCCTCCCCTCACGGGCGCCGGCCTGCGTCCGGCTGCAACGCGTTACTTCGCGAGGCGACGATGAACTTCGACCACTCTCCGCAGACCGCAGAACTCATCGAGCGCTTCGAGCAGTTCTTCAAGGACGAGATCGAGCCAGTCGAGGAGCCACTGCTCCGCGAGCTCATGGCCAAGAACCCCGCGGATCGCTGGGTGCAGCCGCCAGCGATGGAGGAGCTCAAGGCCAAGGCCAAGGCGGCCGGACTGTGGAACCTGTTCCTGCCGGACCCGCATCACGGCGCTGGGCTGAGCAACGTGGACTACGCACCGCTCGCCGAGCGGATGGGACGCTCGATCATCGCCCCGGAGGCCTGCAACTGCAACGCGCCGGACACGGGCAACATGGAAGTCCTGCACATGTTCGGGACCGACGAGCAGAAGAAGACCTACCTGGAACCGCTGCTCGCAGGCGACATTCGGTCGGCGTTCTGCATGACCGAGCCCGACGTCGCGTCGTCCGACGCGACCAACATGGCCGCCACGGCGGTCATTGAGGGCGACGAGATCGTGGTCAACGGGCGCAAGTGGTGGAGCACGGGCATCGGCCATCCCAACTGCGAGATGCTCCTCTTCATGGGGGTCACCGACCCTGAGGCCGACCGCCATCACCGCCACTCAATGGTGCTGATCCCGCGCAGCGCGCCAGGTGTCAAGGTCGAGCGCCTCCTCCCCACGCTCGGGTACTACGACGAGCCGGGCGGCCACGGCGAGGTCACGTTCACCGATGTGCGCCTTCCGATCTCGGCCTTCGTCGGCGGTCCGGGGCAGGCGTTCCAGATCGCCCAGGCGCGGCTCGGGCCAGGCAGGGTGCACCACTGCATGCGACTCATCGGCCTTGCTGAGATGGCGCTCGAACTCGCGTGCAAGCGCGGCATCGAGCGCGTCGCCTTCGGCAAGCCGATCATCAACCTTGGCGGTAACCGCGAGCGCATCGCCGACGCTCGCATCGCCATCGACCAGACCCGGCTGCTCGTGCTCCAAGCCGCGTGGCTGCTCGACGAGAAGCGCCCGGAGGCCCTCGCAGCCGTCTCCGCGATCAAGGTCGCGGCGCCGCGCATGGCGGTCGGCGTGATCGACATGGCCATTCAGATCCATGGCGGCGGCGGCATGAGCGACGACTTCCCCCTCGCGGCGGCCTACACGGCGGCGCGTTCGCTGCGCTTGGCCGACGGCCCGGACGAGGTCCACCAGGGTGTGCTCGCCCGGCTGGAGCTGGCGAAGTACGGTGCTGGCAAGTGGTCCGGCCGCTAACCACGATCCCGCTCCAGGAGTCCTGTCGACGATGAATCCGATCAAGCCCGCACGCGACCTCCTCCTCGGCCGCCCGCGCACCATCCCTGGCGCGCGCCGCCGCGTCCTGATCACGGGGGCGGCGTCCGGCCTCGGCCTCGCGCTCGCAGAGTCATGGGCGCAGCGGGGTTGGAACGTCCTTCTGACCGACATGGACGCCGCCGGCGCCCAGGTGCAGGCCGACCGACTCATGGCGCTGCCGCAGCGCGAGACGACCGGCGAGGTCGTCGCCGAGCGCCTCACCACGGCCGGCAAAGGCACCTCCACCCTGCCCGAGCCACGCATTGCCGCCATCGGCCTCGATGTGACCGACGAGGACGACTGGAACGCGGCCCTGGAGTGGGTCAAGGAGAAGTGGGGCGGCATCGATGTGGTCGTGAACAACGCCGGCGTGGCGACCGGTGGCCGGATGGAACTCACGTCGATGGAGGACTGGCGCTGGGTGATCGACATCAACCTGCTCGGCGTCGTTCAGGGCTGCCGCACGTTCATCCCGCTCATGAAGGAGCAGGGGTCCGGCCACATCGTGAACACGGCGTCGCTCGCGGCGCTCATCGCCCCGCCGACGATGGCGTCCTACAACGTCGTCAAGGCGGGCGTCGTGGCGCTCTCGGAGACGCTGCGATTCGAGCTCGCGCCATATGGCATCAGCACGACCGTCGTGTGCCCGAACTTCTTCAAGACCAACCTCACCGACCGGCTGCGCACGCCCGACCAGAACGTCGTGCACGCCATGAACAAGCTCGTGGAGAACTCGACCACCACGGCCGACGTGATCGCCGAGCAGGTCGTATACGCCGTCGACGAGGGCAAGTTCCTGGTGCTGACCGATCGCGACGGCAAGATCGCCTGGGCCGTGAAGCGCTTCCTCCCGCCGCTCTACCGCTCCAAGGCCGCTCAGGCTGGCCGCCGGCTGCGCGCCAGCGCCGAGAAGTACGCGACGCCCGCTGGCCCGGGCACGTGACGGTTCCGAAGGGTCCGGACGTCGGGGCGGTCCGCGACGAGGACCGGTTCGATGCGGAGGCTGTCGACCGCTGGCTGCGAGCGAACGCCGCCGACTTCGCACTCACCGGCGTCCCTGAGGTCCAGCAGTTCTCCAAGGGTGCCTCGAACCTGACCTACCTGCTGCGGTACCCGGAACAGGAACTCATCCTGCGGCGCCCGCCCGCTGGCGCGAAGATCGCTTCCGCGCACGACATGGGCCGCGAGTATCGCGTGCAGAAGGCGCTGAAGCCCACGTTCCCGTCCGTTCCGGAGATGGTCGCCCACTGCGCGGACGAGTCGGTCATCGGCGCGGAGTTCTACGTCATGCACAAGATCGACGGCACGATCCTGCGCTCGAAGATTCCGCCGGACCTCGGGCTCACCGAGGAGGGACTCGGCGACCTCTGCCGCTCGTTCATCGACAACCTCGTCACGCTCCACGCGGTCGACCCCACCCAACCGGGGCTGGCTGAGATCGGCCGAGGCGACGGATACGTGTCACGACAGGTCGCCGGGTGGTCGAAGCGGTACCGCGCTGCGAAGACCTGGAACACGCCGTCGTTCAACAAGGTGATGGCCTGGCTCGATGCCAACCAGCCGGCCGACGTGGCCAATTGCGTGATCCACAATGACTACCGCCTCGACAACGTGGTCCTGGCTCCGGACGACCCGAGTCGGATCATCGGCGTCCTGGACTGGGAGATGGCGACCCTCGGCGACCCGCTCATGGATCTTGGCGGCGCGATGGCCTATTGGATCGAGGCCGGAGACGGTCCGGCGATGCAGTGGATGCGCCGCCAGCCGACCCATGCGCCGGGGATGCTCACCCGGGACGAGGTCGTCGCCTATTACGGGAGCAAGAGCGGCCTCGCCGTGGACGATTGGACGTTCTACGAGGTCTTCGGGCTGTTCCGGCTCGCCGTCATCATCCAGCAGATCTACCGCCGGTATCACCTCGGTCAGACCACGAATCCCACGTTCAAGCGGTACTGGATCGCCGTGAACTACTTCGATCTGCGCTGCCGGCGGCTCATCCGCGGCCGATAGCCCGGCGTCGCGACCTGGCGACGGCCCTGCGGAGACGAACCGCATGCCCTCGAGGGATGGTGAGCGGGGTTCGCGCGGAGGCCGTTCGCGTGCAGCGAGGCCTATCCTTGATCTTCTTCAACGAGCACGGCCACCTCGAAGGTGCGCCCGCCGTGGAGCCCACCTACCGCTGAGCCCGCGCCTCACCCGCCGGCACCGCCTCCTCCGAAACGAGCCTTCCTATGCGTCTGTCGGTATTCGCCGCTTCCACCCTCATCCTCGCCACCACGGCGCTCGGCGCCTGTGGTGGGGTCGACAAGACGGCGTACGTCGACAGCGTCACCGACGTGCAGCAGAAGACGTCGTCGGACGCGTCGTCGCTGTCTGAGGACATGGCCAAGGCGACGACCCCCGCCGCGATCTCGTCCAAGCTCGAGGAGCTTGGCAAGGCGGTCGCGAAGAACTCGGTCGCGCTCGACAAGATCGAGGCTCCGTCCGAGGTCGAAGCACTCCACCAGCAGTACGTCGATCTGATGGCGAAGTTCGGGACCGACCTCGAAGGCCTCGCCGCCGACCTCAAGAAGGCCGACGCGAAGGGCACGGGCGCACTCCTCACGAAGGCGTCGAAGCTCACGTCGGATCTGGCCACCGACGAGTCCAAGATCGTTCAGGACATCAACGACGAACTGCGCTAGCGCGGGCTCGGCTCTGGCGCAGGGGCCGGAGCGCGGTCCCGAGGAGGCGCGGTTCCGGTCGACAGCGGCAGCGCGCGCCCAGGCGCCCGCAAAGGACGGCCTGAGCCCATGGACGGCCACCACACGAGGCATAGGCCGGATTCAGGTGCCTGGGAGCGGGACGGGCGCGGGCGCGGGCCGCGAGCGTTTCCGCTCACGACCCACACTTGAGCGACCTAGGGGGCGTCAGGCTGCGGACGCGGTGCCGGCACCCGCCGGTTGCACCGCGGCTGCGGCGCGCGCGTCACGCGTCATGGCGTGCTGGGCGGCGTACGCAAACAC
The DNA here is from genome assembly GCA_032119595.1 of Solirubrobacteraceae bacterium. Lineage (GTDB taxonomy): Bacteria > Actinomycetota > Thermoleophilia > Solirubrobacterales > Solirubrobacteraceae > JAGIBJ01. The sequence goes on from JAUMBQ010000008.1 coordinate 386,401, forward strand.
GACGGCCGTCGTGGCCCAGAGCGTGGCTTGCGTGGCGAGGTTGCCGAAACGGAACTCCCAGAGCGTGACGGCCGGGAAGTCCGCGGGGATCTCGTTGACCCCGGGCAGGAAGAGCCCGGCCGCGATGACGATCACCGCGAACACGGCGACGCCACCGAGCGTCGCGACATCCTCGCGGCGAGTGAGCAACCAGGCGCGCGCCCGAACGCCGATGAAGGCGGCCAGGAGCGCGATCACCATGAGCCCGAAGTACAGCATCGTCCGCGTTCCGATCGTGTCGGCGGAGCCGATTGCGGGCGGCGTGGCGGGGTACTTGATGAACGGGACGAGGTAGACCGTGACAAACCCGGCCAAGCCGGTCCAGAGCGCGGTGATGCGAGGTGATGCCTCACCGACGCGACCATAGGAAAAGGCGAAAGCCAGGGCGAGGAGCCCGCCGAAGGCAAGCCCGTACACCGTGAGACCGGTCGCCAGACCGACGGTCGACTGCGTGCCGCGAGACACGGCAGCGTCTTCCCCATGGGCGTGCGCCGGGATCCCCGGAGCGTGCGCTTCAGGCTTGGCGTGCGCCTCTTCGTAGGCGATGGCCGCGTTGACAGCCGGCTCGCCGACCAGGCTGGCGGTTCCGAACGACGCCAGGCCGCCGATGAAGCCTGCGAGCAGGCCCCAGATCAGCAGGGTGCGAAGCATGTGCGCCGCGGTCAGTGGCAGGGGAAGCCGAGCAGGTGCCGGCCGTCGTGCACGAACTCGTGAACCATCGAACCCGGGACGACGGCGGCCGCGCCCTCATCGGCACCGACCATGTAGACGAGCGCCACGAGCGCGAACGCCAGGATGGCGAACGGCCAGCTCTGGCCGAGCTCGATCTTCGGCGGATGGATGGCCGGGGCCGAAGCGGAAGGTGCGATGACGTCTTGCATGGAGGCTCCTGAGGGGATTGCGCGTCCCCGATGGTGTCGGTCGCGATGGTGGGAGTCTCCTGGCTCGCGGATCGTCACCGCCGTCACCGTTCGCATTCGCGGCAGGCATCAAGCGGCTCCCCGGTCACAGTGGCGCGACCGCGCCGGAATCTCACCGGCTTCCTCCACCCCATCGCGGGGTTTGCAGCAATCTACCTGACCGCCTTGGCGGACGCCAGAGTGCGGCGACCTTCTACCCGAGGGGCGCGATCGGACGTTCCAGTCGGTAGACGAGATGTTCCCGCTCGAAGGCCATCGTCGTGCCGTCCTGGTGGAACCCGAGCTTGGCGAGCACGTGACGTGAGCGCGCGTTTGGGGCCTCCACCAATGCGCGTAGGCGCGGCACGTCCAGCGTTTCGAACGCGGCTTGCACCCAGAGCGTCGCCGCTTCGGTGGCACGGCCGCGTCCCCACCAGGCCTGTCCGAGCGTGTAGCCCATCTCCACTTCGCCCTCGAGGGTGAGGGCGAGCCCGGCGTCGCCGATGAGGGCGCCGCTCTCCCGGTCGACGACGGCCCAGAAGGCGAAGCCGTGCGCGTCCTGGTGCGCCATGTATTGGCGGAGCATCGTGCGGGTCGCGTCGAGCGATGCCACGGGTCCGCGACCAACCCAACGCATGACCTCGGGATCGGAGTAGACGGCATGGATGGCCGGTGCGTCGGCGAGCGCGAACGGCCTCATCTCGATGGTGGCTCCAACCAGGGTGGCGTGCACACGGTCGACGCTACTCGAACCGCGGTCCCAGAACGGTTGCTTCCGGTCAACGGGCCGCCCGGCGCGCCTCCTTCGTTCGCACCGGAACGACCGAAGGCCCGCCCCTCAAATGAGGAGCGGGCCTTCAGGAGATCAGAGCCGCCAGCCCGGGGATTGCACCCCGGACTGGCGTCCGATGCCGGGCAGAGGCGTCGCCGCCCCCGCCTAGCGCATAGTCCGGACTAGAACAGCTTCTTGTAGGTGAACGTGAAGTTGGAGTTCGAGACACCAACCTTGGTCTCGACCGTGACCGGGTACGTGCCAGCCTTCTGCGGCGGCGCGATGACGATCAGCTGCTTGGTGCCGATCGCGAAGCCCGTCGTGGCCTTCTTGATGCCGAACTTGATGGACACGATGTCCTTGAAGTTCACACCGTTGATGATCGCCACGCCACCGAGGTAGGCGAAGCCCGTCCCGCTGACCTTCGTGATCTTCGGCGCGCCGGTCGGCGTCGGGGTCGGCGTCGGCGTCGGGGTCGGCGTCGGCGTCGGGGTCGGCGTCGGGGTCGGCGTCGGGGTCGGCGTCGGCGTCGGCGTCGGCGTCGGCGTCGGCGTCGGCGTCGGGGTCGGCGTCGGCGTCGGCGTCGGGGTCGGCGTCGGCGTCGGGGTCGGCGTCGGGGTCGGCGTCGGCGTCGGCGTGGGGGTCGGCGTCGGCGTCGGCGTCGGCGTCGGCGTCGGCGTCGGCGTCGGCGTCGGGGTCGGCGTGGGGGTCGGCGTCGGCGTGGGGGTCGGCGTCGGCGTCGGGGTCGGCGTCGGCGTCGGGGTCGGCGTCGGCGTCGGCGTCGGCGTCGGCGTCGGCGTCGGCGTCTG
>JAUMBQ010000009.1:0-151576 GCA_032119595.1 Solirubrobacteraceae bacterium
GAAGGTGACGAGTCCGCCTGGGCGTACGGCGCGGGCGGCGGTTTGGATGACGTTTTGGCGGGGTTCGTCGTCGATCCAGGAGAGGACGCCGTGGGCCATGACGTAGTCGGCGCTGTTGTCGAGAGCGTGGTCGTCGATTTCGCTGAGGAGGGTGAGGTTGTCGAGGCCGGCTCCTTGGCGCCAGCGTTCGCCGCGCTCGATGGCGACTGCGGCGGGGTCGAAGCCGACGGCGCGGATACCGGGGTAGGCGGTCGCGAGGGAGAGCAGGTTGATGCCGTCGCCGCAGCCTAGGTCCAGCACGTCGGAGGTGAGCGGGTCGGCGGGGCTCAGTCCGAAGAGACGACCGATCGTCGCCATCCGCAGCGGATCACACTCCGCAACGGCATTCGACTCGAATTCGACGTCGTTGTACGAGTTCTTGGGGGACATCCGTCAGGCTCCGATCGGGGGCATCAGTAGGCCATCGATGGCCGCGGCTTCGAGCACGGTGTCGAGGTTCTCAAGTACCTCGTCCAGGCCATGCGTGGCGCCGGCCGCTGCGGCTGCGGCCGGCAGGTCACGGCGAATGGCGTCGCGGTCCCGCGTGCCATCCAGAAGGCTGATGAGGACCCGGTGGATCGTTGACTGGTAGGTCAGAGGGAGGTGGAAGCGCGTCAAGACGACCGCCTTCCCGTCTCCGATCTGAACCTGCACAAGCGGCGAGGCCCGCGGGAACTCGCCGGGGTCCGCAGGCACGGGCGGAGGCGAGGTCGAGATGCGAGCGAGTCCGCGCGCATAGAGGCGCAGCACCGTGTCGGTGATCTCGTCAACGTCGTGGTCCAGCTCCTCGGCGATCGCTTCGATGGTGATGGCTTCGTTGGCGTGCTCGCGGAGCACCTGGGCGACTGGTGCACTGATCGCATCCGAAAGCTGGACGCCGTCCTCAGTGCCGTTCGGGTACTGCCGCACGTAGATCGTGAGGCCCTTCGCGGAGGGTTCCAGCGGCGGTACCTCTGTGGAACGCACGAACAGCGAGTTGTGAAAAACGCCGTTGATGAGGTCGTCAACGAGCTGTTGCCGACGCAGTGCGTTCGGACCGGCTTGTTCGCGGATGATCGCGGCGACGTTCGGCCGAAGTCGATACTGCCAAAGGTCCTGCGGGATCAGTTCGCCGACATACTGCAGGCCCTGGGCTGCACACCACTGAACGACTTGGGTGATGCGGAATGGCGCGAGAACGCCAGCCAGGTCGTCGTGGTGGGCAAACCAGGCCGGAAGCTTCTCCATCTTGTCGGCCTCGACGGCCATTTGCATCCCATGGGCCGTCCGAAGGTCGGCCGTGGTGGAGGCCAGGCGCATACGCTGGATGGCGATCCGCGCAGCGTCATGGTGGGTGAGCTCTTCACCGGCGGCTTCGGCTCGCTCCTCTGCGATCGCGATGGCGTCGAGGGCCATGTCACGACCGACCCACTGGTAGTGGGCGTGGGGGAATGCGCGGTAGGAGAAGGTGACGAGTCCGCCTGGGCGTACGGCGCGGGCGGCGGTTTGGATGACGTTTTGGCGGGGTTCGTCGTCGATCCAGGAGAGGACGCCGTGGGCCATGACGTAGTCGGCGGTGTTGTCGAGAGCGTGGTCGTCGATTTCGCTGAGGAGGGTGAGGTTGTCCAGGCCTGCTCCTTGGCGCCAGCGTTCTCCGCGGGCTATGGCGACGGCCGCGGGGTCGAAGCCCACGGCGTGGATGCCGGGGTAGGCGGTCGCGAGGGAGAGCAGGTTGATGCCGTCGCCGCAGCCTAGGTCCAGCACATCGGAGGTGAGCGGGTCGGCGGGGCTGAGTCCGAAGAGACGACCGATCGTCGCCATCTGCAGCGGATCACACTCCGCGATCGCACTCCCCTGGTATTCGACGTCGTCGTACGAGTTCTTCCGGGACATGCCCGCAACCGTACCGGGCGCGTCGACGGTTTCGGGGTGACCAGTACGGCCACGTCCAGGCCGTTCAGGTGATCTGCTTCTCGGCCCAGTGCGCGGCGTAGACGTTGCCGTTGTAGTCGTCGATCGCGTGGTAGCCGGCGCCCGTGTACAGCGCGAGAGCGTGTGGCTGGTCGGCACCGTGCTGCAGCCGGAGGCGTTCGTAGCCGGCCTTGCGGGCCTCCTGTTCGACGAACGCGAGGAGGTCGGAGGCGATCCCGCGCGAGCGGTATTTGGGGATCACGTAGACCCGCTTGACCTCCGCGAGCGTGCCCTCGAGCTGTTTGAAACCACCACAGGCCACGGGCTGATGGCCCTTCCAGGCGATGTAGAAGGCGCCGTGCGGTGGACTCAGTTCGTCTGGGGTGGCGGTGGGGCGGAAGCCTTCGCGCTTGCCGTACAGCGCGTCGAGCTCCGCGAGCATCGCGGCAACCAGCTCTCGGCCTGGTGACTCGCCTACGTCGGCGGGCCGGATCTCGATCGGTGGACTCATCATGCCTCTGGGTGGGGGAGTGCGCTGGGAGGGCACCTGCCGGGTATCGTCGCAGGCCGCCATGGCTCGCGACTGGTCCGATCTCGTTCTGCTCCCCGAAGGAGCCTCCGCTCCGGCTCCGGCCGAGGCCGAGCAGCGGCGTGGCTTCTTCAAACGCTTCCGCGAGGGTCTCGGGCGCACGCGCGAGGCGCTCGGGGCTGAGGTCCGTGCCACGCTGCTCGACACGCTCGATGCCGCGGCTTGGGAGCGCCTCGAGGAGGCGCTGATCGGTGCCGACGTCGGCGCGCCGGCCACGGCCCGCATCGTCGCCCGCCTCGAAGAGGTCGCGGGGACCGGGGCCACCGGCGAGGCGCTCACCGACGAGCTCACCCGTCTGCTCGCCGCCGGCGCGACCGTCTCGACCGAAGAGGCACGCGCCATCGATCTTCGCGCCAAGCCGAGCGTGATCTTGCTCGTCGGTGTCAACGGCACCGGCAAGACCACGAGCACCGGCAAGCTTGCGCACCACCTGCGCACGACCCTCGGCCTCAAGGTCGTGCTCGGCGCCTGCGACACGTTCCGCGCGGCGGCCGTCGAGCAGCTCCAGATCTGGGGTGAGCGCTCCGGCACCGAGGTCGTCACCGGCGCACCGAACAGCGACCCAGGAGCGGTTGCCTTCCAGGCGATCGACCGGGCGATCGCCACGGGTGCCGATGTCGTCGTGATCGACACCGCCGGTCGCCTCCACACGCAGGATCAGCTCATGGCCGAGCTCGGGAAGATCCGCCGCGTGATCGGCAACCGCCTGGAGGGCGCGCCGCACGAGACGCTCCTCACCATCGACGCGACGACGGGCCAGAATGGCCTGCGTCAGGCCGAGATCTTCAGCTCCGTCACGCCTGTAGACGGCATCGTGCTCACCAAGCTCGATGGCACCGCCAAGGGCGGTATCGCGATCGCGATTGCCGACAAGCTCAAGATCCCGGTGAAGCTCGTGGGCGTTGGCGAGGGCGTCGAGGATCTGCGCCCGTTCGACGCGGACGACTTCGCCAGCGCACTGCTCAAGTAGGCGCCGGCGAGCGAGGGCTGGCGGCGCCCGGCACCCGGCCCGAGAGCGCCTGCGCGACGTATAGAGTCGCAACGGATGTCTGTTCTCTTCTGGGTGCTGCTCGCGATCGGTCTCGCGGTGATCGAGATCGTGTCGGTCACGTTCTTCCCGATCTTCTTCACGGTAAGCGCACTCCTCGCGCTCGCCGCGTTCCTGCTCGATGCCAATGCCGGCATCCAGTGGGCGATCTTCGGCATCGGAGGGTTGGCGCTCAGTGGCCTCCTGCGACCGGTCGCCAAGCGGCAGCTCGACAAAGGGCCGACGCTCCGCAGCGGCATCGAGCAGCTCGTCGGCCGGACCGGGGTCGTGACGACCGCGATCGATGGTCACGGCGGAGTGGGCGCGGTGTCGATCGACGGCCAGGTCTGGTCCGCGCGGACCGCCTCGGCGACCGGGAGCGAGCCGATCACGGTCGGCGCAGACGTTGAGATCTTGGAGGTGCGCGGGGCCACTCTGGTCGTCGCGCCTGGCAGCACGGGGGTGCGCTGATGTTCGTGGTGGGTCAATCGGAGACGACCGATATTCCTGTGGGGCTGATCGTGTTCGCCGTGCTGGCGATCTTCATCCTGTTCTTCCTGCTGCGGGCGGTGAGGATCGTCCCGCAGGCCCGCCGTGGGATCGTCGAGCGCCTCGGCAAGTACAGCCGCACGCTGGAGCCGGGGCTCGCGCTCATCGTGCCGTTCATCGACCGTGTGCAGCCGCTGATCGACATGCGCGAGCAGGTCGTCACGTTCCCGCCGCAGCCGGTGATCACGGCCGACAACGTCACCGTGCAGATCGACACCGTCATCTACTTCACGGTCACCGATCCCAAGGCCGTCACGTACGAGATCGCCAACCCGCTGCAGGCGATCGAGCAGCTCACGGTCACGACCTTGCGCAACGTCGTCGGTGGGCTTTCGCTCGAGGGCGCCCTGACCGGCCGCGACACCGTGAACGACGCACTGCGCGCCGTGCTCGACCAGAAGACCGGCCTGTGGGGTATCCGCATCTCGACCGTCGAGATCAAGGCGATCGACCCGCCGACGTCGATCCAGCAGGCCATGGAGAAGCAGATGCGCGCTGAGCGAGACAAGCGCGCGACGATCCTCACGGCCGAGGGGTCGCGCGAGTCGCAGATCCTGACCGCCGAGGGTGAGCGCCAGTCCAACATCCTGCGTGCGCAGGGTCAGCGGGAAGCGTCGATCCTGGCCGCTGAGGGTGAGCGCCAGTCGCGGATCCTTGAGGCCGAGGGTGAGGCCCAGGCCATCTCCAATGTGTTCGGGGCGATCCACACGGCCAACCCGGATCAGGCGCTGCTGGCCTACCAGTACCTGCAGATGCTGCCCAAGCTCGCCGAGGGCGAGGCCAGCAAGATCTTCGTGATCCCGACCGAGTTCACCGAGGCGGCCCGAGGCCTGGCGTCGGCGCAGTTCCCGGGCATCACCGGCACGACGGCCAAAGCTACGGATACGCCCCCGAACGCGTAGCCTTACCCGCGATGTTCGACGCGCTTTCTGAACGGCTCCAAGCCACCCTCGACGGCGTCCGCCAGCGGGGCACGCTGACGGAGGCCGACATCGATGGCGCGATGCGCGAGGTGCGCCTCGCTCTCCTCGAGGCCGATGTCAACCTCAAGGTCGTCCGGCAGTTCGTCGCGACGGTCAAGGAGCGGGCGCTCGGCGCGGAGATCATCGGGTCGCTGAACCCGGGTCAGCAGGTCATCGCGATCGTCCATGAGGAGCTCGTCGGGCTGCTCGGTGGCGAGAGCGCCGAGCTGAAGTTCTCGGGCAAGCCTCCGACCGTCATTCTGCTCGCGGGCCTCCAGGGCTCGGGTAAGACGACCGCCGCTGCCAAGCTCGCGCACCTACTCAAGGAGGAGCACGGCTCGTCCGTCGCGCTCGCTGCCTGCGATATCTACCGCCCGGCCGCCGTCGAGCAGCTGGTCACGATGGGTGAGCGGGCTGGCGCGACCGTCTACGAGCGCGGCACCGATGTCGACGCCGTCACGATCGCCCGCTGGGCGCTCGAGGAGGCGACAAAGGCCGGCAAGGACGTCCTGATCGTCGATACCGCCGGTCGCCTGTCGATCGACGAAGTGCTCATGGACGAGCTGAAGCGCGTCCGCGAAGCCGTCTCGCCGGACAACATCCTGCTCGTCGTCGATGCGATGACTGGCCAGGACGCCGTCAACGTCGCGGAGAACTTCGGTGCGGCCGTCCCGCTCGACGGCGTCGTGATGACCAAGCTCGACGGCGACGCCCGCGGTGGCGCTGCGTTGTCGGTCAAGGCGATCACCGGCAAGCCGATCATGTTCGCCTCCACCGGCGAGAAGATCCCCGACTTCGAGCGGTTCCACCCGGACCGTATGGCCCAGCGCCTCCTGGGCATGGGCGATGTCCTCTCGCTCATCGAGACGGCCTCCAAGCAGGTCGACGAAGACGACGCGCGCGAGATGGAGCGCAAGATGCGCAAGGGGGAGCTGACGTTCGACGACTTCCTCAAGCAGATCAAGATGATGCGCAAGATGGGCTCGCTCTCGAGCCTGATGGGCATGATCCCGGGCGTCGGGAAGCAGCTCAAGAACGTCAACGTCGACGACAAACAGGTCGACCGCCTCGAGGCGATCATCCTGTCGATGACGCCGGCCGAGCGCAGCGATCCCAAGATCATCAACGGCTCGCGCAAGCGGCGCATCGCGGCGGGCTCGGGCACCACGATCCAAGAGGTCGGCAAGCTCATCAACCAGTTTGAGCAGATGCGCAAGGTCATGAAGCAGATGTCGCGCGGCAAGGGGCCCGATATGGCGGCGCTCATGGGCCAGATGGGGCGCCGTTAAGGCGTTCTCACGAGGGGTTTTGGGCGGGCGCGCCGCAATCGAAGCGGAAGCCCGCTAATCTCCTGCGTCGCATGGTTCGACTTCGTCTCACCCGCATTGGCGGAAAGAAAAACCCCATCTGGCGCATCGTCGCCACCGATCAGCGCTCACCGCGCGATGGGCGGATCCTCGAGATCGTCGGCCGGTACAACGCGCAGACGGAGCCCTCGACGATCTCGGTCGACGAGGATCGCGTCAAGCACTGGCTTTCCGTTGGCGCCCAGCCAACGAACCAGGTCAAGAAGCTCCTGCGCCTGCAGGGCATCAAGGCCTAACGGCCTTCACTCCCTTTCTGCGATGAGCGACGCCGCCGCAGCTCGCGCGATGCTCGAGACGGTGGTTCGCCCACTCGTCGGGCATCCGGACGCGATCTCCATCACGGAGTCTGCCGGTGGCGACGAGGGCACAGTCGTCCTCGAACTCTCGCTTGATCCGGGCGACTACGGTCGCGTCATCGGACGCGGCGGTCGCACGGCGAACGCCGTCCGCCAGCTCGTGCGGGCCGCCGCCGTGCGTGACGGGCGCCGCGTGCTCGTCGACATCGTTCAGTGACCGACCTCTCCGCGCCGCCAGCGCGCCTCTTCGCCGGCAGGGTCGGCAAGGGCCATGGCCTCGACGGGTCGTTCTACGTCGTCGGCGCGGTCCCGGAGCTGCTGGTCAAAGGTGCCGAACTCTGGGTCGGCGCTGAGGACGAGCCTCGCACGATCGACCGTCGCGCCGGTACCGACGAGAAACCGATCATCCGGCTGAGCGACTCTGCAAGCCGCAACGACGCTGATTCGTTCCGCGGGCTCACGCTCGAGGCCTCCAACGCGGGTGCCAAGGAGCTTGGTGAAGGTGAGTATTGGGCTCACCAACTCGTGGGGTGTGCGGTCATGGCCCGCGAAGGCGGCCGGGCGCTCGGTGAGGTCGTCGAGCTGATGGCCCTTCCTTCGTGCGAGGTACTCGTGGTGCGTGACCCGATCCGGGCTGCGGCGCTTGCTGCTGCTGCCGCCGAGATCGTGGACCCCGAAGTTCCGGCGAAGGCCGCGAAGCCAGCCGGCGACGACGACCTCCTCATTCCGATGGTCAAGGATGCGATCGTGGAGATCGATCCCGAAGGCCGTCGCGTCATCGTCGACGCCGAGTTTTTGGCGCTCGACGAGGCCTGAACACCTCGAAGTCCTCGCGCCGTCGGCTCGCGCCGCGCGCTCACCGCCACCGATCGTCCTTTCTGATGCAGCTCGACGTCGTCACGCTCTTTCCCGACTCCCTCGACTGGTTCAAGGGGCAGCGCCACGTGCGCAACGCCCTTGAGGCCGGCCACGAGGTCCGCGCGGTGGATCCGCGGCCGTTCACGACGCTGACGGGGCGGCAGGTCGACGACACGCCGTACGGCGGAGGTGCTGGCATGGTGCTCCGCATCGATGCCTTCGAAGAGGGGCTGCGCGGCATCTACGGCGTGGATCCGGTCGAGCTCAAGAAGACGCGTCGGGTGATCGCGCTCGTTCCGAATGGACGCGTTCTGGACGATGTGCTCGTCGACGAACTTGTCGCCGAGCCGGCGATCACGCTGCTCTGCGGGCGATACGAGGGATTCGACGAGCGCATTCTCGAGCACTTCGTGACGGACCGGGTTTCGCTCGGTCAGTACGTGCTCGCCGGTGGCGAGCTGGCCGCGATGGTCGTCGCCGATGCGATCGTTCGCAAGCTCCCAGGCGCGCTGGGCCACGCCGATTCGGCAGGGGAGGAGTCGTTCTCGGCGGAACTCGACGGCGACCCCGAGTACCCGCACTACACCCGCCCAGCCGAGTACCGCGGTTGGAACGTTCCGCCGATTCTGCTCTCGGGCGACCACGCCAAGATCGCGAAATGGCGCCGTGAGCAGTCCCGCGAACGCGGTCAGGCGGCCCCGGGAGCGCGCCTGTCGCGTCCAGGCGAGTAGTCTCTCGGTCACGCTCGTCGTCGCGCCCGTGCGTGGCGACCCTGAGCACTTCACGCGCGGCCGAGGCCGTAGTGCCCGCCACCAGGCGGAACCGCTACGATGGGCGACCCGCGCGTGCCCTCCGCCGCGCCCGCGCAAACCACCTTCTTTTCTTATGAGCACTGTTATCGAGAGCCTCGAGCGCGAGCAGCTTCGCCGCGTTCCGAACTTCCAGCCGGGCGATCGTGTCCGCGTGCACTTCCAGGTCATCGAGGGCTCCCGCTCTCGTATCCAGGTGTTCGAGGGCATCGTGATCAAGCGCCAGGGTCACGGCGTTCGCGAGACCTTCACGGTGCGCAAGCAGTCGTTCGGTGTCGGCGTGGAGCGTCAGTTCCCGGTCCACTCGCCGAAGATCGACAAGATCGAGGTCCCGGCCCGCGGCGACGTCCGTCGCGCGAAGTTGTACTACCTGCGTGATCGCGTCGGTAAGGCTGCCCGCGTCCGCGAGCGTCGCTACACCGGTCCGGAAGAGGTCGTCATCCCCGGCCTCATCCACGACCCGGCGGCGATCGCTGCTGCTGAGGCCGAGGCGGCTGCTGCTGCCGAGGCGAAGGCCGCTGCTGAGGCGGAAGCCGCCGCTGCCGCGAAGGCCGAGGCCGACGCTGCTGCTCCGGCTGCTGAGACGACCGAGGACGCTGCCCCCGAGGCCAGCGCCGACGAGTCGTCCGCCGACGACGCGAAGTAGCCACCAAGTCGTCCATGGGGGCGGAGGGGGAGCGGGTCAGCCGACGTTGGCTTGACCTGATCGGCGTCGTGATCGGCGCCCTCCTCCTCGCCCTCCTGATCCAGTGGGTGCTGGTCAAGCCCTACCGGATCCCCTCCAGCTCGATGCTGCCGACCCTTGTGCAGGGTCAGCGCGTCTTTGTCGATCGGTTGAGCAATCGCTTCTCCGATCCGAAGCGCGGCCAGATCATCGTGTTCCATCCGCCCGCAGGCGCATCGCGCTCCGACGGGCAGGAAGCCTGCGGAGTGCCACGAGCGATGGGGCAGATCTGCCCGAAGGCCGGGCGTGGCGAGGCGAACGTCGCGTACATCAAGCGCGTGCTCGGCGTGGGTGGTGACCGGATCGCGCTGCGAAACGGCCAGGTGATTCGCGACGGCAATCCGGTTGCGGAGCCGTACGCGCAGCGGTGCGCCGCCGAGATCTGCAATTTGGAGGAGTTCGTGGTGCCGATGGACTCCTACCTCGTGCTCGGCGACAACCGTGGGCACAGCAACGACTCCCGCTATTGGGGTCCGATTCCGCGGCGCAATGTGGTGGGCCGGGCGTTTGTCACGTACTGGCCGGCGGACCGCGTGGGCGGGCTCTGAGCCAGGGCGGCATGGGGCGCACATGGTGGGCAGCGCACTGAGACCCCTCGGTGTGGTTCAGTGTCGGGCGTGCACGACTGCCTGCTCTTGTCGAATACGGTGCGCTGCGCGCAGGGCGCCGGTGCGTCGCGACGCCGCTCACTTCAGCCGGCACGGCGGGTCTGACCCGTGGCCAAAACCGAGAAGCACGAGCACGAGCACTCGAGTTGGGTCGAGACCGTCCTGGTCGTCATCGCGGCCCTTGGGTTTGCGCTCCTGATCCAGGCGTTCGTCGTGAAGCCGTACAAGATTCCGTCGCCGTCGATGGTGCCGACCCTTGATGAGGGGCAGCGCATCCTGGTCAACCGGATCGGCGAGCGCTTCGGTGATCCTCAGAACGGGCAGATCGTGGTCTTCAATCCGCCCAGTGGCGCGGGTGGGGGCGGGGCGCAGTGCGCCGCGCCTCACGCCAACGACGAGGCGTGCATCAAGCCGACGGAGGGCAAGCTCAAGCAGGCCTTCGTCAAGCGGGTCGTCGGGGAACCAGGCGACAAGCTTGAGGTCAAGGGCGGCCGCGTGATCCGCAACGGGAAGCCGGTCGACGAGCCCTACGTGCTGCCGTGCGACGACTCGACGTGCAACATCGAGCCGTTTACCGTTCCGGCCGGGCACTACTTCATGATGGGCGATAACCGCGGCAACAGCGACGATTCCCGCTTCTGGGGCCCGTTGCCACGCGACTATGTGATCGGTCGAGCCTTTGCCACGTACTGGCCGCCAAAGCGCATCGGTGGCCTCTAGCCCCCCGAAGAAGGCCACGGCTCGCGCCAAGGCGGGTGCGGCGCCCAAGCGGCGCGCCCGTCCTGGCGAAAAGGCTGCAGCCCTGATCCTCGGCGACGCCGAGCGTGGCGATCTGGTCGCTGGTGCTGATGAGGCGGGTCGCGGATGCCTGGCGGGGCCGCTGGTCGCCGCAGCCGTGCTGCTGGAGCCGGTGAAGCTCATTCCGTGGCTCACCTACGACGAGGATCCGGGGCTCCCGCCACGGGTGCTCAATGGCCTGAGTCGTCTCGACGACTCCAAGAAGGTCCCCAAGGCGCTGCGTTTGGCGCTCGCAGCTGCGGTGGCGGACCACGTGACGGCGATCGCGGTGGTGGTCCGCAGTCCGGGCACGCTGGATCGCGACGGGCTTCATCGCACCAATCTCGCGATGCTCGGCGAGGCGCTGGACCGCGTTGACCGTCCGGGCGCCCTGCTGTTTTCCGACGGGTTTGCGGCGCCGCTTGCTGGTGGCGGCCGAAGCGAGCCGATCATCGGCGGTGACGGGAAGAGTGCCGCGATTGCTGCTGCCTCGGTGATCGCCAAGGTCGTCCGCGACGAACTGATGCGCGGTGCCGCGCATGATCGCTGGCCGGATCACGGGTTCGACGAGCACGTCGGCTATGCGACACCGACACACCACGCGGCGATCCGGTCTTCTGGCATCACGGCGATCCATCGGCGGTCGTTTGCCTCGATCGCCTACGAAGGGGCGCCTGAGGCGGCCTGAAGCTCGAAGAGGGGCCTAGAACGCGGCCTCGAGGTGATCGAGGGAGACGAGGGTGCCGCCGCCGTCGACCGTGACGCCGACCGCGTCGAAGCGGATGTCGCCGGCGCTCGGACGGTGGGGTGCTTCTGCGAGCCAGCTCGCGGCGAGTTTGCGCACCTGTCGGATCTTGCGGTGATTGATCGCTTCGAGGGGCGTCCCGGCCGAGCCGCCGGCGCGCCGCGTCTTCACTTCGACGAATACGAGGGCATCGTGGCCGTGGACGATGAGGTCGATCTCGCCGAACCGGGTACGCGCATTGCGCTCGACGATCTCGTAGCCGCAGCGCGAGAGGTGCTCGGCAGCCAGGATCTCTCCGCAGGTCGCAAGGGCAGGGCGCTGATCGATCGACATGGGGCGAACATATGTGCGCTCGCCGCAGTTTTCGGCGAATGCGCAGAGTTGGAACGGTTCCTCCGGAGAATCGACGCAAAGGCCATCAGGAGCGGGCAAAAGCGGCCCGTACCTTCGACGTTGTGCTCGCTCGATCCACCACCTTCTCCCTCGACGTGCTCGACGCCGTCCCCGTTCGCGTCGAGGCCGACGTCCGTCCAGGCCTCCCCGGGCTCACCGTGGTCGGACTGGGCGATGCGGCGGTTCGGGAGGCACGGGAGCGGGTCCAGAGCGCGATCGCGAACGCGGGGCTCAAGTTGCCTCAGCGCCGGATGGTGGTGCATCTTGCGCCTGCCTGGCTGCGCAAACGGGGTTCGTCGTTCGACCTGCCGATCGCTTGCGCGTTGCTGGCGGCCAGCGGACAGCTCGCGCCCGAGCGGCTCGACGGCGTCGGACTCGCTGGCGAGCTGTCGCTCGCCGGAGAGGTGCGCCCCGTCGCTGGGATCGTGGCCATCGCGCTCGCCGCCAGGGCGGCAGGCCTCTCGCGGCTCATGCTCCCGGTCGATTCGGCCCATGAGGCAGGGCTCATCGACGGCATCGACCTGATCCCGGTGGGCAGCCTGGTCGAGGCCGTTGCGGTGCTCGCAGGCAAGCGGGCGCCACGCGCGATGCCACCGCCGCCGGCCGTGGTGCCGCCCGAGCGGCTCGAACTGGCCGATGTCCACGGCCAGGACGACGCGGTGCGAGCGGTCGAGGTCGCGGCGGCAGGGCGGCACAACCTCTTGCTGATCGGCCCACCGGGGACCGGGAAGACGATGCTCGCACGGCGGCTGCCTTCCGTGCTTCCGCCGCTCACCGCCGGCGAAGCCCTTGAGGTGATGCGGATTCGCTCGGCCACCGGGCACGGCGGCGCGGCGGCGTTCGACGATCGCCCGCCGTTTCGGGCCCCCCACCACACCATCTCGCCGATCGGTCTCGTCGGGGGCGGGGTGCCGCCGAGGGCTGGCGAGTTGACGCTCGCCCACCATGGTGTGCTCTTCCTCGACGAGTTCGGTGAGTTCTCACGCATCACGCTAGAAGCGCTTCGGCAGCCGATCGAGGATCGCTCCGTCGTCATCGCTCGGGGTGGGCGTTCGGCGCTGATGCCGACGGACGTCCAGCTTGTGGCTGCGATGAACCCGTGCCCGTGCGGTCGAGGAGGGCACCAGTGCCGGTGCTCAGATGCCGACATCGACCGGTACCGGCGTCGCATCAGTGGCCCGCTGCTCGACCGCATCGACCTCCAGGCGACGGTGCTGCGGCCCGACCTGGCCGAGCGGGCGCGGCCGACCCGGTCGACCGACGAGGTAGCGACCCGGGTCGCCGAGGCGCGCCAGCGCCAACTCAACCGGCAGGGATGCGTCAACGCCGCGTTGACCGAACGAGGAATCAGCGATCACGGTGCCATCGCCGACGGGGCCCGCGATCTCCTCGACCGGTTGTACGCCAAGGGGACCATCTCCATGCGAGGCGCCCACCGTGTGCTGCGCGTCGCCCGGACCGTGGCCGACCTCGACGGGGCCGGCGGAGTGAGCCGCCAGCACCTCGGCGCGGCTCTTTCAATGCGACAAGACCTGGGCAGCGACGAGTGCGACGAGTTGGCGGCATGAGCGCGCCCTCAACCGCCACCACGCAGGGGCTCGGGTCCAGAGATCTTCAAGTTTGCGACCGCTGCCTGGCCCTGTCCACGCTGACGGTCGCCCTGGCGAAGGTGCCGCAGCTCCGTCTGGAGCCGCCGATGACCGAGCCCGAAGACGGAAGCGACCCCGTGCCGGTCGTGTTCAAGGCCCCGCTCCTCGCATGCGCCGACGGACTCGACCCGAACCCCGGGGCGCTCGCTCGGGCCGTGAACGAAGTCACCCCAGAGCGGGCGAACACGCTCATGGCGGAGTACCGGAACTGGGATGGGCAGGCCGTCCTCGCCGCCGCGTTCGAGGCAGGGCTGGCTGCGTTCTGCCAGTGCTCATCCGACTATCCCGAGGCGCTCCGGCACCTGTCTGACGCGCCCCCGGTGCTCTATGTACGCGGCGACCGGTCACTGCTGGCGTCATGCCCGCGACGGGCGATCTCGATGGTCGGAACGCGCCATCCAACGCTGATCGGACGAGAGGCCGCGCGCCGGATCGCATCTGGGATCGCACGCAGCGGTGGGCTGGTCATCAGCGGAATGGCCCTCGGGATCGACGCGGCCGCGCACGAAGGTGCGTTGTCGGTCGGTGGAGTGACGGTCGCGGTGCTCGCGAGCGGGGCTGATCGACCGAGCCCGCAGGCGCACCGCGAGCTGTACGCCCGGATCCTCGAACAGGGTGCGGTGGTCTCCGAGATGCCGCCAGGCCAGCGCCCGTACAAGTGGTGCTTCCCGGCCCGCAATCGGATCATCGCTGCCCTCGGACAGGGGACCATCGTGGTCGAAGCCCCGCTGCGCTCAGGCGCACTGATCACCGCGGAACAGGCCTACGACATCGGCCGTGACGTGTACGCAGTCCCTGGGTCGCTGGCCAGTGACGTATCCGAAGGGACGAACCGCCTGCTCCAAGACGGGGCGGGCGCCGTGCTCGATGGCCTCCACCTCGCGGGGCAGCTTGAGTTCGGTCCTCCCGCCGGATTCGCCGGCCCGCGGGACGGCCCGCTGGCGGAGGTGCACGAGGCGCTTGGGCGAGCCCCGCTGACGCTGGCAGAACTCGCCCGCTACACCGCGACCTCGCTCGGCCCGGGGGAGCTGGAGTTGGTCCTCCTCGACCTCGAGATCGCCGGCTGGGTGGCACGGCGGCCCGACGGCCGGTATCGCGTCACGAGCCCCTGGAACCCGTAGGAGGCCCACGATGATGCTCGCTCAACGCTGGCAACCGCCATGGCCCGACACGCGGATCCGTGGCCGACGCATAGGATCGCGGCCGATGCGCGACCCTCACGAAGAGCCACGCCCGGCCACGCCGATCGCCCTCACGATCGCTGGCTCTGACTCCGGCGGCGGCGCGGGAATCCAAGCAGACCTCAAAGCGTTCGCCGCTGCCGGGGTCCACGGGACGTCGGCCATCACGGCGCTGACCGCGCAAAACACGACCGGGGTCACGCTGATCGAAGCCACGACTCCGGCGATGATCATCGCGCAGGTCGAAGCTGTCGCCAGCGACATGCACATCGGGGCCGTGAAAATCGGCATGCTCGCGACGACCGCGACCATTGAAGCGGTCGCCGCCGCGCTCGACCTGCTGCCCGGCGTGCCGGTGGTGCACGACCCGGTGATGATCTCCGAATCCGGTGCGCGCCTGCTCCAAGAAGACGCCTTGGCGGCGCTGGTGGAGCTGATCATCCCGCGCACCACGGTCATCACCCCGAACCTGTCGGAAGCGCGTGCGCTGGCCGGCACACGCCCGCCGTCGGGTCGAGCCGAGCTCGGTTCGGAACGCGCTACGGGCGTGCCGTCGGCGGCCTTTGAAGTGACGCGACCGGCCCCAGGTCCGGGAGGCGAAGCCGGCGAGGCCCTCGACGGAGACGCGCTGCTCGATGCCCTGCTCGCGCTCGGGCCGCAATGGGCGATGGTGACCGGCGGCCATCGAGACGAAGCGGTCGACCTTCTCGGCTCGCGGCACTCGAGCGAGCGGCACCGGTTCGCCGGCCCGCGCCACCCAGACGGAGCCGCGCACGGGTCGGGCTGCACGCACTCCTCAACGCTGGCCGCACACCTCGCGCGCGGCGCCTCCGTGCCCGAAGCCGCCGCCGCGGCGCGGCTCGCTGCCTCCGCCGCTGTGCTGAACGGGCTACGCGACATCGGCGCGGGCGCGGGGCCCGTCGACATCCTGCAGATCGCAACGCGGCGCTGACCATCGACGCTTCCGTCGCCGCGCCGGCTTCGCTGACCGCGCCGCCGCCACCGCCACCGCCACCACACCGGCTCAGGCCCCCTGCTCGCACTAACATCCCCGAGCGATGACCGCCCCAGCCTTCGACGTCAAACACAAGAGCCGCGCCCTCACCGAGGGGCTCGACCGCGCGGCGGCGCGCGCGTACCTCAACGGCATCGGGTTCGGCGGCGAGGACATGGCCAAGCCGATCATCGGCGTGGCACACGGCTGGATCGAGACGATGCCGTGCAACTTCAACCATCGCGTGCTCGCCGCCAAGGTGAAAGAGGGCATCCGCGCCGCCGGCGGCACGCCGATGGAACTCAACACGATCGCCATCTCCGACGGCATCACCATGGGCACCAGCGGCATGCGTACCTCGCTCGTCTCGCGTGAAGTCATCACCGACTCCATCGAACTCGTCGCACGCGGCCACCTGTTCGACGGCCTCGTCGTCATCACCGGCTGCGACAAGACGATCCCCGCCGGCGTCATGGCGCTTGCCCGCCTGAACCTGCCTGGCGTCATGCTCTACTCCGGCTCGATCCCGCCCGGCCACTTCCAGGGCAAAGAAGTCACGATCCTCGACGTGTTCGAAGCCGTTGGCCAACGCGCCGCCGGCAAGATCACCGACGAAGAACTCGCGGCGCTCGAAGACGTCGCCAGCCCCGGCGCCGGCGCCTGCGGCGGCCAGTTCACCGCCAACACCATGGCGATGGCCTTCGAAGTGATGGGAATCAGCCCGAACGGCTTCGCGATGGTCGACGCCCAAACCCCAATGAAGTCCGAAGTGGCCTTCAAGACCGGCGAACTCGCGGTCGAAGTCCTGAAGCGCGGCCTGCTGCCGCGCGACGTCATCACGAAGGAGTCGATCGAAAACGCGATCGCCGCCGTCATGACCTCCGGAGGCTCCACGAACGCCGTGCTCCACCTCCTCGCCGTCGCCTACGAGGCCGGCGTCGAACTCAACATCGACGACTTCCAGGCCATCAGCGACAGCACGCCCCTCGTGTGCGATCTCAAGCCCGGCGGCCGCTACAACGCCGTCGACCTCTGGAAAGCCGGCGGCGTCCCCGTCGTGACCCACCGCCTCAAGGAAATGGGCAAGCTCCACGAGCACTGCCCGACCGTTACCGGCCCCACGATCGGCGAGTGTGCCGACCAGGCCGTCGAAACGCCGGGGCAGGACGTTGTCCGGCCCCTCAGCGACCCGATCAAAGACCACGGCGGCCTCGCCATCCTCCGCGGCAACCTCGCGCCCGAAGGCTCCGTCGTGAAGCTGTCCGGCCACAAGCGCCGCCACCACTCAGGCCCAGCGCACGTGTTCGAGAACGAAGAGGAGGCCATGGACGCGGCGACGCACGGCAAGATCGTCGCCGGCGAAGTCATCGTCATCCGCAACGAAGGCCCGGCCGGCGGCCCCGGCATGCGAGAGATGCTCGCCGTCACCGCCACGATCAACGGCGCCGGCCTAGGCGACTCCGTTGCCCTGCTGACCGACGGCCGGTTCTCCGGCGCCACGCACGGCTTCACGATCGGTCACGTCGCGCCCGAGGCGCTGCACGGTGGCCCGATCGCCGCCGTCAACAACGGCGACACCATCACGATCGACGTCGACGCCGGCACCATTACGCTCGACGTGCCCGAGGACGAGATCGCCCGCCGCATCGCCGCCTACGTGCAGCCGGAAATGGACGAGGAAGGCCGCACCGGCGTCCTCGGCAAGTACGCCAAGCTCGTCGGCTCGGCGTCCAAGGGCGCCCTGACGAACACGATCTAACCGGCCGCGAACCGGCGCGCTGGGGCCGGCCTTACGGTCGGTCCCAGCCCCAGCCCCAGCCCCATCGCCCAGTCGCTTGAGCGCGGCGCCTCAGCGGCGGCCGTCGCTCGAACGCCGTGCCTGCTTGGGATCCAGCTTCGGCGTCGCCGGCGACTTGGGGGCCGCAAGCTTCTTCGAGGCCGCCGGCGTTTTCGGGGCCGCAAGCTTCTTCGGGGCCGCTGGCGCCTTCGGCGCCGCCAGCTTCTTCGGCGCGCGCTTCTTCTTGGTTTCGGGAACGATCGGCTCTTCGATCACGAGCGGCGCAACCTCTGCGAACTCAGCCGTCTCGGGCCGCGGCGCCAAACGGCGGTCCGCCCATGCTGCGCCGTCGGCATCAACCGGGGCGAGGTCGTCTAGCGAGGCGACGCCCTTGGTGACCGAACGCACCGCGTCGCGCGTGCGAGCCAGGAAGGCGTTCACGTCGGCGTTGAAGCGGGCGGGCCGCTCGAACATCGGCACGTGACCGGTGTCCTCGTAGATCACCGATTCCGATGAGCCGATGTCGCGGCCCCAGAGCCGCAGGTCGCCACTTGGCACGATGCGATCGTTCCGGCCCCAGATGAGCTGGGTCGGCATCTCGATCCGCTCCAGCTCGTCGCTGAGATCGCAATTTCCGATGGCATGCACGGCCGGCGCAAACCCAGCCGTCCCCGCACCGAAGATCTGGCGCTGCACCAGCGGCCCCGGGAGACGCTCCGGATACCGGCATACGACACCGAGCAACGCCCGGCGAAGCGGAGCGCTCTTGGACAGCGGATCAGAGCCGAGGCTCGCCGTGCGTGCCCCGGCGCTGTACAGCCACCCGAATGTCTTGAGGACCCACAACACCTGCGGGTTGCGAGCGATATCGATGGTCACGCCAGCCGGGCTCACCAGCACGAGCCGGTCGACCAGCTCAGGATGCTCGATGGCGAGCTTCGCCGCGATCTGGCCGCCCATCGAATTCCCGATGATCGTCGCGGTCTCAAGGCCAAGCTTGTGCATCAGCGCGATCAGCACGTCGGCATACAGGCCGATCGTGATCTCGGACTGGGGGAGGGGTGATCGGCCGAATCCAGGGAGATCGATGGCGATCACCCGATGCTCGCGCACGAGCTGGGGAATGTTCTCCAGCCAGTTCATCCAGTTGCCGGACAGGCCGTGCACCATGATGACCGCGGGCCCGGAGCCCAGATCGACGTAATTGACCGAGCGGCCGAGCAGCTCGGTCTGTCGTTCGAGGTCTGGCCAGGGGATGTCCTGCCAAGCGGACCGACCGACAGGGCCGTACTGGAGGCG
This sequence comes from Solirubrobacteraceae bacterium, assembly GCA_032119595.1. Lineage (GTDB taxonomy): Bacteria > Actinomycetota > Thermoleophilia > Solirubrobacterales > Solirubrobacteraceae > JAGIBJ01. The sequence goes on from JAUMBQ010000009.1 coordinate 18,534, forward strand.
AGGGGCTAGGCGGTCGACTGGGGGAGTCGGACTCATTGTCTTTAGGCTACTGAGCGTGCTGGTTGCCATCGACGTCGATTCCACCCTCCACGACTACTGGGAACAGTTCAGCGCGGCGGCCATGGCCCTGCACGGTGTCGAGCTGCCCTACGCCGACCAGCGGGCGTGGGCCGTGGACGCGCTGACGGGAGACCAGGTTCGACAGGTCGTCGAAGTCACCCATGACGACGAGCGCATCACGGAGGCCATCGCCTACCCTGGCGCCGCTGAGGTCATCCAGTCCTGGCGGCGAGCTGGCCACCAGATCCTGATCACCACCCATCGCCGCACGGACGCGCACGACGTCACCGCCGACTGGCTGATGAGCCAGGGCATTCCATTCGATCTGCTGCGGTGTGGGAAGAAGAAGGTCGATCATTGCCGGGAGATAGGGGTCGGCCTGCTGATCGACGACGCGCCAGAGAACCTTGAGACCGCGATGCTCGAAGGCATCGCCGTCGCCACCATCCGGCATCCGTGGAATCAGGACCTTCTCGATCGCCACCCCGAAATCACGCATGGATCCGACTGGCTCTCGCTCGCGCAGGCCCTCGCGCCAGCCTTGCTGTCTGGCACCACCGACGGCTGAACCGCCACAGAACGTAGACGCGCCAGTCTTTGGTCTTTCGGTGGGTCCGCCTCAACGCGGCGCTTAGGTTGTCCCCCGAAATGAGGTCGCCGATTTCTTGGCCTACCGTACGTCCGCTGCGTTCTGTAGCTTCTCGCGCGTGCGTCGGCGGGTTTTGGTCTCTGGAGTTGTGTTGGGGGCGCTCGTCGCCTCAGGCGGCGTGGTCGTCGGTCTCAGCGCGGCCAGTTCCGGGAAGATCGCCGAAGGCATCCGTGTCGGATCGATCGATCTCGGCGGCCTGACGCCTGAACAAGCCAAGGTCCGTCTCGAGCGCGAGTACGTCGAGCCGCTCAAGCAGCCGATCGTCGTGGAGCGGCGCGGCAAGCGTTTCCAGCTCGGGGCAAAAGAGGCCAAGCTCACGGCCGACCTCGACACCACGGTCCAGCAGGCGGTCAAGGCCTCGGAGCAGGGCAACGCGTTCACCCTCGCTTGGCGCACCGCGACGGGCTCCACGATTGACGAGGATCTCCCGATCGAGGTGTCCGCCTCTGACGCTGCCGTCTTGCGCTTTGTGGACCGCGTCCGCCGCGGTGTGGATCGCAAGGCGAAGGACGCGTCGCTGTCCTTCGTGCGCGATCGTCCCGTGGTGAGCGAGTCGGCGACGGGCATGGTCGTCGACCGGCCCAAACTCCGCAAGATCGTCACGGCGGCACTCCAGAGCACCGACCGCGAGGTCAAGCTCGCGCCCGTCAAGACGCAGCAGCCGAAGGTCTCCAAGGCCAGCCTGAAGAAGAAGCACCCAACGATCCTCACCGTCGACCGCATCACCAACGAACTCCGCCTCTTCAAGGGCTTCAAGCTCTCCAAGAAGTACAAAGTGGCCGTTGGCGCGCAGGGCCATGAGACGCCCGCCGGCACCTACACGATCAACGACAAACAGGTCAACCCGTCTTGGCATGTTCCGCTGTCGGACTGGGCCGGATCGCTCGCGGGCACCGTCGTGCCACCGGGGCCGTCCAACCCGATCAAGGCCCGCTGGATGGGCTTCTTCGACGGCGCCGGGATCCACGGCACCTCTGACCGCGGCTCGATCGGCTCGCCCGCTTCGCACGGCTGCGTACGGATGCTCGAAGAGGACGTCATCGATCTCTACGATCGCGTCCCCGTCGGCACCACAATCCACGTCGTGTAGCCGGTTCGGGGCGGCCCGCAACGATCCGCCCCGTAACGCCGTTCGCTAGGCCCTAGCCTGGAACAGCATGCCCGCCCGGGTGTTCAGGCGTCGGGGACCCCGATGTCCTCGACGGGCACTTCCTCCCAGCCTTGGCTCAGGAGCAGGGAGTAATGGTCCTGGTGCCGAAAGGTGAGCGTGCCCAAGTAGATGCCACGCTCCTTCTTCCTCATCGCCGCGTACCACAACGTCGTCGCATCGCCCGGCGCGTTGATGCGGTGCCACGGCAGCGTCGGGTCGTCGCCAGGCTCGATCACCTCGGACTCGGCGAGCTGCGTCAGCGTCGCGATCATTCCCTCGTGCACATGGATGTAGAAGTCGCCCACAACGGCGACCTTAGCGAGGAACGCCCAATCTCCAGCGCCTGGTCGATCGCCACGGCGCTGCTCGACCAGGACCTCGCACGCCGCGGCCTCGCGTCGCGCACTCGGCGCGCTTACGCCGCCGACCTGGCCGACCTCGCTGCGTGGGCTGGCGCCCGCGACCTCGCGCCGCCCCAGGTCGCTCTGCCGGACCTGCGCCGCTACCTAGCTGCGCTCTCGCAGCGCGGCCTCTCGCCATCGACCGTTGCACGGCGTGTCGCCGCGATCCGGGCGCTGTTCGGTGCGCTCCGCGAACACGGCGTCATCGAGGCCAGCCCGGCTCAGCGGCTTGGGTCACCACGCCGCGGGGACTACTTGCCGCGCGTGCTGTCTGCGCCCGACGCCGGGCGTCTGCTGGACTCGACCGGTGGGGCCGGGCCGCTTGGGCTCCGCGACCGCGCGATGTTCGAACTCGCCTATGGGTGTGGTCTTCGCGCCGAGGAGCTCGTGCAGCTCGACGTCGCCGACGTAGACAGCGACCGCGAGACCCTCCGTGTGCAGGGCAAGGGCGACAAGGTCCGCGCCGTTCCGATCGGTGAACCAGCGCTCCTGGCGACCATCGCCTGGCTTGAACGCGGCCGCGCACGAATTGTTGCGCAGGCCGACCGGGGCCCGCTTCTGGTCTCGCGGACGGGCCGTCGGCTGTCGACCTCTGACGTGCGGCGGCGCCTGGCCCGTTGGGTCGAGCGGGCGGGCATCGAGGGCGGTCCGGTGTCCCCCCACGCACTTCGTCACTCGTATGCGACTCATCTTCTGGACGGTGGTGCCGACCTACGAGCCATACAAGATCTCCTTGGTCACGCATCCATCGGCACGACGCAGGTCTACACTCGTGTGGAATCGCGCCGAGTGCGCGAGGCGTACGCCCGATCTCACCCACGGAGCTAACGCCGTCCTCTCGGCGCATTCACGAAACACCTATGGCCTCCTATTCCACGAAGACCGTTGAGCTCCGCGATCTGTGGCGCCGGTACAAGCAGAACGACGATAAGCGCGCGCGGGAAAGCCTCGTCATCGCCTACTCGCCGCTCGTGAAGTACATCGCCGGCAAGATCGGCGCGTCGCTGCCTTCGCACGTCGAGGAAGCGGACCTCATCTCGTATGGGCTCGTGGGGCTGATCTCCTCGATCGAGCGCTTCGATCCGCGTCGCGACATCAAGTTCGAGACGTTCGCCAACGCTCGCATCCGCGGCGCGATCATCGACGAGCTTCGCGCACTGGACTGGGTGCCGCGGTCGGTGCGCTCCAAAGCACGCGAGATCGAGCGCGCTCACCAGAAGCTCGAGCACCGCCTGCGGCGCACTCCGACCGACGCCGAGCTCGCCACCGAGCTCGAGATGACCGAGCAGGAGTTCCGCGATGCGCTCGTGCAGGTGTCCTCCACGACGCTCTTCGCGCTCGATGAGCTGTGGGGCTCCGGCGACCAGTCTGGCGACTCCATCTCGCTGCTGGACACGATCCAGGACCACGACTCCCCGGACCCGGCGTCGCTCGTCGACCAAGGCGAGATGCGTGAGCGCGTGGCCGGCGCCGTTGAGCGCCTCCCCGAGCGCGAGAAGCTCGTGATCGCGCTCTACTACTACGAAAACCTCACCCTCCGCGAGATCGGCGAGGTGCTCGGCGTTACCGAGTCGCGCGTCTCGCAGCTCCACACGAAGGCCGTCCTGCGCCTGCGCTCGCGCATCCAGGCCGAGGACGACGAGTAACCCACCGGCAAACGCCGGTGCGCCAGACCGGTGAACGAGCCACCACAATCTCCTGTTGACGGGGAGTCAGGAGCAGAGGGCCGGGACGGTGTTCCTGGTACCTTCTCTCGCTCGATGAAGCCCCGTCAGATCATCACCGCGCACGAACCGATCGTGTGCGAAATCTGCCGGCGCACCCTGCTTCGCGGCGAGACGCCGGTGCCGTTCATCGCTGATGGCCGCAAGGTCAAGGTGTGCGAGCTGTGTGAGCCGCGGGCGGTCCACGAGGGCTGGATTCGCGAGGGCGTCGGCGACGACACCCAGGTCGCCGTGCGCCGCCGCGACCGCAAGTCGATCCTGCGGCGGCTGCGCGGCGAGGCGCCGCCGAGGCGTCCCGCGCCGGCTGGCTCGTTCGACGATTCGCGCTCGGGTTCTGGGCACCACGACGACCGAGCGTCGAAGGTGGCGTCCACGACGGCGCGGCGTGACGTGCATGGCGTCCCGACGAACGTCGAACTCAAGGTCGAGCGTGCGATCGAGATGTTCAACGCGTCTGGGCTGCCGCACCGCATGGCGGGCATCACCAAGTCGCTCGGCGCGCCCGTCGTCGCCGTTCGCCCTTCGGCGACGGAGGGCGTCATCGTGCGCATCACGATTGCCTGGGAGCTGGCCTGGTACCGCTTCGACGTGGACCTCGGCGACGCTGAGGCGGGCGTGAAGCCGGTCGCTCGGGGCTCGGAGCTGCGTGAACTCGACGAGTCCGAGATGCAGCCCACGAACGCGATGGACGAAGACGGCTTGATCGTCGCTGCGGCGTAAGCGCCGGGGCTTCCCCGGCGCGCGCTGGGGCTTCCCTGGCACGCGCTGACGTCACTCGACATGCCGCTCGCCGCGTAGGCTCGCTCACGCATGACCGCGCCAACGATCAACCACCACCGCGCTGGCACCGGTGAGCCGCTCGTGCTGCTCCACGGCGTCGGGCACCACTGGCAGGCGTGGCAGCCGGTCATCGATCTTGTCGAGGGCGAGTTCGAGATCGTCGCGTGCGACACGCCGGGCCTCGGCGCCTCTCCACCGTTGCCGTCGGGCGTCAAGCCGACCGTATTCGCGTGCGCCGACGCGTTCGAGGCATTCTTCGACGAAGCGCAGCTGGAGCGCCCGCACGTGGCGGGGAACTCGATGGGCGGTGCCATCGGGCTGGAACTCGCCCGCCGCGGCGCCGTGCGGTCGGTCACGGCCTTCTCGCCCGCTGGCTTCTGGTCGCCACTGGAGCGGCGCTGGTGCCAGCTCACGCTCGGCGTGCTCGCTGGCACGCCAGCCGCGCTCCAGCAGCCCGTTGCGGATGCCATGCGCCGGCCCGCGGTGCGCGACCTGACGGCCCGCCTGCTCTACGCATGGCCACGCAAGGTGCGCGACGCCGACTTCGAGGAGGCGCTCCATGCGCTCTGGGAAGCGCCGTCGATGCAGGCGATGCTCGCCGCGTTCGCGGACTACGACTTCCTCGCCGGCGACGAACTCCGCGGTACCCCGACGACCATCGCCTGGGGGCGCTACGACATCCTGCTTCCGTACTGGTCCCAGTCGCGCCGGGCTCGGCAGCGGTTGCCTTGGGCCCGGCACGTCACCTTGGGTGCCGGCCACGTGCCCTACTCCGACGACCCTGCCGCCGTCGCAGCGACGCTGCGATTGGGCGCTCGCAAGGTCTGACGAGCGCGCGGCGTCTCCGCGGCCCTGACGCGGCCACCGCCGAGCGGTTAGGCCCTCAGGCCTGTGGCCCGAGGAACGAGTAGAAGTCGGTCTCGTAGACGAAGTTCATGAACGTGAACGTGATCGAGGTGTCGAGCGACCGCACACCATGCCACCAGCCGGCTGGGACGAAGAGCATCTCGCCTGGGCCGATCTCGACGTCCATGATCGTCACCCGAGCCATGTTCGGGTGCTTGGTGAGATCCGGACGCTCGATGTCGACGGGCGAGTACCGGTCGTTCTTCTCGTTGTAGACGTCGGCCGACTCGTACGGCGCGATGAGCTTGACGCGTTTGCGTCCGCGGACCTGCGCCATCAGGTTGTTGGTCAGGTCGTGGTGGATCGGCGTGAAGGTCCCGGCCGGGCCGTACCAGAAGAGTCCCTTCCCGAGGGCATGGTTCGGGTCGAGGTACTCCGGGTAGGCGATGTCGCCCCAGAGGCCCTCGAGGACCTCCAGGTTCGCCTCGGTGGTGCCTGCGGTCATGTACAGGCCGTTGGTCGCGCCGTTCTCGACCGCGTCGACGAACTCGCCGAAGAGCATTTCGTGCCCGACCCGGGCTGGAATGGCCTGGGTGCCCCCGTCGGCATCGCGAAAGATCTCGACGGCGACGGTCTTGTCGCTCCGTCCGGCCTTCAGGTACTCGGGGTCCCATTTGGTCAGCGCAGCCCAGTCGTCCATGGCGCCCTGAATCACGCACGGCCGATTCTGTGCGTAGTACCCCTCCAAAAAGGCCTCGCTAGAAGGGTTCGTCAGGCGCGGCACGGAGCCAAAGCTGGGGGAGAGCTGAGCGGCCCGGCGGGTGACCTCGAGGATCCACGCGTACTGGTCGGCGCGGCTGGCAGCGGTATCCGCCGCCGCGGGCGGTTGATCGGAGATCGTCAGTTCGGCCGCGGCCTGGAGGTACGGGTGTGCCATCGCGGCGCTGACCTCTCCGGCTGCGGTTGCCTCGTTGAAGCCGCTCTCACCCATGCTCCGCAGGATGCGGTCAGCCGGCACGCCACGAAGCACGTTCTGTGCCACCCACCGCTGCCACTCGGGTGTGATCGGGGTCCCGCGTTCGGCGGTGTCTGGTCGGACGGAGTCGGACATCGTGCTACCTACTTCCCGGGGCGGGCAGGCAGCGGGGTGGCGATGCCCTTCGCAGCGAAGGCCAGCTCGGCGGCGGCTACGGCCCAGGTCTCGGCGGTGACACCGTGCCCGCCGCCTTCCGCGGTCTGGCGGGCCTTGTCGGCGCAGGCGATAGCGGCTGCGCTCAGGGCGGCGTCGAGGTCGGCGAGCGTCGGCTGCGGGTCCATCGGCAGAGTTTCCCAGGCGCGGCCCAGGCGCGGCCCAGGCGCACGCTTTGCGACCGCCTGATCAGGCCGTGGCGAGCTGGTCGTGGTCGAGCGTCATGAAGATCTCGAGGAGCTCGGGATCGAACTGCGTCCCGCTTCCTCGACGGATCTCTGCGAGGGCCTCGGCCACCGGCCAGGCCTGCTTGTACGGCCGGTCGTGCACAAGGGCGTCGAACACGTCGACCAAGCTGACCATCCTGGCGGCCCTCGGGATCCGCTCCCCGGCCAGGCCCTCTGGGTATCCGGTGCCGTCCCAGCGTTCGTGGTGCGAGCGGGCGATCACCTCGGCAAGTTGCAGGAGGGGGGAGCTGCTGCCCGCGAGGATTTCGGCGCCCCGCGTGGTGTGCTCCTTCATGGCGGCGAACTCCTCTTGGGTGAGGCGACCGGGCTTGAGGAGAATGGCGTCGGGAACCGCGATCTTCCCGATGTCATGCAGCGAAGCGGCGCGCTCGATCAACCGAACCTGCTCCTCGTCGCACCCCGCACCGCGGGCCACCAGGGCAGACATCAGGCCGATGCGCTGGGCATGTTCCTGGGTCTCATCGTCGCGGTATTCCGACGCCAGCGCGAGGCGCTGCAGCACTTCGGTGCGCGCGAGCTCGAGATCCGCGGTTCGCTCCTGAACGGTCACTTCCAAGCGTGCTCGATCGTTGAGCAGCATTTGCTGCAGGTCACGGGTTTCGAGCTGGTTCTTGACCCGCAGCAGCGTTTCGAGTGGGTCGAGCGGCTTGCTCAGGAAGTCGTCGGCTCCGGCGGAGAGCGCCCGCAGTCGGCTGTCCATGGCCGTGTCGGCGGTCAGGATGATCACCGGGAAGTGCCCTTCGTCGGCGCGTGCGGTCTGGAGGGCAGCGAGGACCCCGAAGCCATCCAAGACCGGCATGTGGAGGTCGAGGAGCATGAGGTCGGGCGGCTGCCGGCGGCAGGCGTCGACGGCTTCCTCTGGATCCTCGATGGCGTTGACGTTGCGATACCCCGCGTGCGAGAGCAGGCGGCGCAGGACCGCGAGGTTGCCCGGTTGGTCGTCGACGACGACGATGCGTGCGTCGACGGCGTCGCCCTCGACACGAATCGCGGGTGCCGCCCCCGCCAGTCCACCATCCGGACTCATGATGGCCAGTGGCCCCCCGCGCGCGCTGCGGTTTTGGTCATCGTGCCCCTCCAGAGCAGCGCGCGAGAGTACGTAGCGGTTCCGTGATCGAGCGAACTATTACACCTAACAAGCAAGTTGCCCAGCGTGTAGGCGGGCGCGGGGGGCTCGCGACCACCCAGAAACGACGAAGGCCCCGGTTTCCCGGGGCCCTCGTGTGAAGCGGCTGAAGAGACTCGAACTCTCGACCTTCTGCATGGCAAGCAGACGCTCTAGCCAACTGAGCTACAGCCGCATGATCGGCGCGGTGTGAATGCGCTCGGGGAGCATAGCGGGTCATTTCGAAAGAGGTCGGGCGACCCTTTGTGGCGCGGATGGACACATTGCAGGAAGCGGACACGACCGTCCAAATGTAACGGTGTTACAGGTTGGACGCCCGGTTTTTCGGGCCAGCGGTACCGAAAATCGACGGTCGGGGGACGTTAGGGTGCCCTTCGTCACGCAAGTTGGTAGGCCCAGGAACTGGTCCGATGACGAATTCAGGTTTTAATCGGGTCGCCGAGCCGCTACGTTTTCGGCATGACGTCGGTATGTCCTGATACCGCCCGAAGAGCGTCTACCCCCGAATCGCGGAAGTCCCCCGCCGCGTCATCACGCTAGCCACGGAGAGGCTCCCCCTGATGAATATTGAAGGCAGCATTGCTAGAACGACGGTTTCAGATGCCGTCTACCGGCGACTGCGCGACCAGATCCTAGGATCTGGCGCCGAAGCGGGAGCACCGCTCCCGTCTGAACGAACCCTGAGCGAGACGTTCGGGGTGAACCGACACGCCGTCCGCGAAGCCATCAAGCGATTGCAGCAGGCCGGTCTCGTCACGGTCGTCCACGGTGGCGCCACGCGCGTCACCGACTGGCGCCGAGAGGGTGGCCCTGAGCTGCTCGTCGCGGTGGCCAGCGGGCTGGAATCTGGTGAGCGGGCCAAACTCGCGCAGCAGATTGTCGAGGCACGAGCGACGATCGCCAAGCGCCTGATCAGTGGCGCGACTGGCTCGACGGCGCTTGACGCTGGTGCCGCCTCGGCGATCGCCGAAGCGGCCGACGATGAGGCGATCACGGCGTACCGTGACCTGTGGTGCGACATCGCTGCAGCGAGCGGCAACCTTGCCGCCCAGCTCACGCTCAACAGCCTCAATGCTGGTCTCGACGCGCTCGAGACCGAAGGCCAGGCGGTGTTCGAGGCTGAGGCGTCGCGCACCGAAGAGATCAGCACGCTGCTCAGCGCACTGATTGCCGGTGACTCCGCGGGTGCCCAGAAGGCAGCCGCAGACGTCTTCGGCGTCGAGACCGTACAGGTCTGATCGGAGCGGGCGGCTCGCACGGCATACTTGCCTGCATGCGAGCCGCCTTCATCGAGTCCTACGGGCAGACGCCGACCATCGCCGACCTTCCGGTTCCGGAAGGGGACGCCCCGCTCGGGACGGTCCTGGCGGCGGGGATCAACCCGGTTGATCTCCATATCTCCGGCGGTGAGTACTACGCCATTCGGCCCAAGCCGCCGTACACGCCGGGTATGGAAGGCGTGGCGCGCCGCGCCGATGGCAGCCTCGTGTATTTCGGTCGCCCGGCCGACCTCAAGCATGGGTCGCTCGCCGAAAAGGTGCTGCTCGACGCGGAGCAGAGCTTCGACATCGACGAAGGCACCGACCCGGTAGCCGCGATTAGCTGCGGCATCGCCGGCCTCGCTGCCTGGTTGTCGGTTGTGGATCGCGGCGGGATCAAAGAGGGCGACAAGGTCGTCATCACCGGTGCGACCGGTGCGTCCGGTCGCATGGCGATCCAGGCCGCGAAGCTGCGCGGCGCATCGCAGATCATCGCCGTCGGCCGCAATGAAGCGGGCCTGGCCCGAGCGCTCGAGCTGGGCGCCACCGACGTGCTCAGGTGGCATGCCCCGATGTACGTCCACCAGGTCGACCTCGAGAATTTGACCGACGGTGGGCAAGACCTCACCATCGACTTCACCTGGGGTCCGCCCGCGATCGCCGCCCTGATGTCGAGCGCCAAGTACGCACGGTTCGTGCAGGTAGGCAACGCTGCCGCGATCGGCGCCGGCGTAACGGCGAGCGATCTGCGCGCGAAGAACATTGATCTCCTCGGCTTCAGCATTTTCAACGAGTCGCTCGAGAAGCGGGAGCAGGCGTTCAACGAGCTCCTCGGACACGTGAAGGCAGGCGACATCCAGCTCGATGCGGAGACCGTCTCGCTTGAGGATGTCCCCGCCGCGTGGGATCGCCAAGCCACGTCGCCAGGGTCCAAGCTCGTCGTCAGCATCGACTAGGGGCGCTGCCATGAGCACCGACGCCTTCGACGTCAACGCCCCGGAGCCCGACCTCTCGGCGTTGCCCGAACTCCAGGTCCCGCCGACCGCCACGCCGCTGCCTTGGTTGCTTCACGCCTACGGCCATTCCGTGGTCCAAGGCGGCGACGACAGCTGGGGAGCACAGTTCCCGAATCGGTTTTCGTCGCGGCTGGCAGCGCGCTTGCGGGCCACCGAATTCAACTTTGCACAGGGCGCAAGTGCGCTCGTGACCGACAACGGGCCCAACCGCGAGGGTGCGGAGTGGGCGACCACCGGAGGCTGGGTCACCGTGGTGCAGACGTGCGCGCCCGAAGCGCGAACGCGACTGCCACTGCTCTGCCCCCAGCAGCTCGTGATCGTGATGAACGGTCACTTGGAGGCCGGCGTCGCCGGCCCCGAGCGCACACCTGGGCTCTATCCCGGCGTGCTGCGCACGGCGCTGCGGCGCCTGCGGGCGGGAGCGCTTTACCCGGACACCCATGCGTCGGTTCGCATCCTGGGTCCGCATGAGCGCATCGCCGACACGACCCGCAACTCGGGCGACGGCATCACGATCCTCACGTCCGACCAATCGACCGTCGACATCGACGTTCCGGAGTGGTACCCCGGCGGGCACGCGATCGACGTCGGTGGGACCTACGTCGACGGTGCCGCCGCGGACGTGATCGTCTCGCTTGACGGCAAGGTCCTCGGCACGCACGAGGTCACCAAATTCCCGACCTCGACGGTCGGCCACGAGCACCCAGAGCACACGCCTTGGAGCTACCGGATCGATGGGTCGCTCCTCTCGCCCGGCAAGCATTCGATTCGGCTGGAGTACGTGAACATCAAGGGCTGGGGCTCGTTCAACTACTGGCAGATCGAAGCGACGCAGCCGCCGCTGATCCTGCTGCCGGAGACGGCCAAGCTGCCCGGGAGCTGGGACTACGCACCGGTGAAGGCGAACTTCAACGTGAGCGAAGAGGACCGCCAGGTGATTCACTCGCTGCAGCGTGCCGTCGCTCGCGAGTTCACCGACGGCAACGTGCACTACGTGCAGCTCCAGGACCTCATGCCGCACGACGAGCCGGTCTTCACCGAGGACCTGCTGCACCCCAACGCGATCGGGCACGACCTGATCGCCGCGCGGCTCTACGACTACGTCGTCGCGCACTGGACTCGCGCGCACGCGATGGGCACGGGCACTGCGGCCCCGGCGGCACCGCCGTCGCAGCGCCAGGTGCAGATCCAGAAGGTGCGGACCAAGGTCGGAGCGGTGCGCCGCAAGCTGATCCCGTAACGCGGTTTGGCCGACGACGACTGGTACCGCTCGGCCGACGCTGGCCCTGAGGCCGACATCGGCGCCCACGAGCGTCTGGGCGCACTGCACGAGCAACGCGGGGACGCAGCGGCAGCGATCGACGCCTACCGCACCGTGATCCGCCTGGAGGCCGGCGGGAACGTGCGATACGGCGCCGAACTGTCGCTGGCCCGGGTGATCGCAGCGGAAGGGGTCGTCGAGGCATTCGACGAGGCGGACCGGCTCCTCGACGCCGCTGCCGACGACCCGACGGCGGTGTTCTTCGGGCGGCAGATGTACGACTACGCGTTGGCCCGTGCGCGCATTGCCGCTGCCAGGGGGCAGCGAGACTTCGCCGCGGCCTACGCCCTTGGGGCGGCCTCGGTTGCGCCGGCCGATGACCCGCCGTTGCCACGCCATCGGCCGTTCGGCCTTTTCGGGTTGCGTCCAGCGAAGGGCGACTGGAGGGAACTCGAGCGGTACGTGCGCCGAGGCGACGCCGAAGCGGCAGCTCCGGTCATCGACCGATACCGAAGCCTGGACGGCGAAGTGCAATGGGGGTGGGGGCTCATCGAGAAGCTCCACCGACCGCCCGAACTCGAGTCCGCGTCCGTCCCGGACCTCGACCCGACGACGGGTGAGCCGCGGGCGGCAAAGACCGAGCGCGAGGTCGTCGACCAACTGCGAGCGGCCGGGATCGACCTGGTCGAGCTGCGCATGTGGTCGCTCAAGGCCCTGAAGTCGATGGCGGAGGTGAAGATCGCCACCCCAGCCCTGCTGTGCGCCCTCGAAGATCCGCCGGATGACGAGCTGCATTGGAACCTGCTCACGGCGCTCCAAGATCGTCGCGCTAGGCGCCAAGCGGCACTGCCGGTGATCGGCTGGTTCCGAGAATGCGCGCTCGGGGGCCGAACGTTCACGAACTCCTATGGCAACCTGCTCATGTCGTTTGCTCGCGATGAGCACCTCGATCTGCTCGAGCCGATCGTCCGCGACCCGGCGTTCGGAGGCGCTCGCGGATACGTCTTCTGGGCGCTCGCCTACATGAAGTCCGAGCGAGCGGTGGCGCTTGCGATCGAATGTGTCGATGACGATGACCTGCGGATCAATGCGCTGCGGGCCCTGTCGGACATGAAGTCGGAACTCGGCGAGTCAACCCTGCGGCGGTCCGCGGAGCAGGAGCCCATTCCGCTTACCCGCAAGCAGACGCAGTACCGGCGTCGCAATGAGCAACCCGACGCCTTCGTCCGCCAGGCGGAAACGACGAATCTCGAGATCGAGGTTGCCCGCAGTGGCCTTGAGAAGCTCGCGAGGGCGCGCGCCTCGGGCAAGAGTCGCCACGCCCTCTGAGCGTAAGCGAGCGACCACGACGATGCACCCTCAGAAACAAGAAAGGCCCCGCAATGCGGGGCCTTTCGAGGATGGGCCTAACAAGACTCGAACTTGTGACCTCTCGCATGTCAAGCGAGCACTCTAACCAACTGAGCTATAGGCCCTGGAGCAGATCGGGCGGTGAAGCCCTTGTGACCAGCGACGCGGAACCTTAGCAAGGGATCCGCCGACGCGACGGCTCGTGGTTTGCGTAGGATGATCTTCCCCTGGCGTCGTGGCGGAGAGGTTACGCAGCGGCCTGCAAAGCCGTGTACACCGGTTCAAATCCGGTCGACGCCTTGCTAGGGAAAGAAACTCGGGGCCCCACATGGGGCCCCGAGTGCGTTCAGGCCCGGTGGCGCCCGAGAAGGACTAGCGTCTGGGGCATGGCTACGTCTGAGCACCACGATTCTCCGACCGACGCGACCGCTCCGGCCGGCGACGCCAGCGCGGAGGCCGCCGCGCGCCGCGTGGAAGCCGCAGCCGCGGCGCAGACGGCTCGTCTGGATCAGGTCGTGACGCCCGCGGGCGATGCGATTGCCTCAAACACCGAGGAACTCGTGGTGAGCGATTCGGAGGAGCCGACACAGATCGTGCGGCCGATTCCGCCGCTGCTCATCGACGAGCCAGCTGCCGATGCTGCCGTGGCGTCTGCGGGATCTGACGCGCGCGGCGACACCAAGGACCGGGACGCCGTCGCGGGAGCGGCCGCCAGTGTTCAGGCCGCAGCTGCGGCCGCCGCTACGTCCAAGGAAGGGGACGCAGACGGATCGGCATCGTCGAAAGCCGACCGTGGCTCGACGACCGGCGTCGCGAAGGACAAGTCGCCCAGCGCCCGCCAACGCATCTCTGCTGCGGCCTCCGGCGCAAAGGGACGCGCCTCCAGCGCAGCGTCGGACGCCCGCGAGCGCGCCTCAAGTACCGACGTGAAGGAGTTCGCGCACTCCACGACGAGCCTCATCGACACGGCGCGCCCGTTCTTCCTGGCGGGCTGTGCGGCGATCTTCGCCGTGCTCGCCTTCCTCGAAGGCGACGCAGGGACCGCTCAGGTGTTCGCGGTCGGTGCGTTGCTGTTCGTAGTCGGCGCCGCGTTCTCAGGCGAGATCAACGCCTACCTGGCTTCGCACAGCCACAGCCGCGACAAGACCCCTCGCGGCGACGGCTGACCGGCCTGCGGCGCTCAAGGCGCCAGGACGACCGAGAGCAGGCGCTGCACGTGCTCGTCCGTCGACCACCCGCCGACGGACGCGCGTACCCACGGCTGATTCGGGAAGCCGCGGATGCCCACCCCTTGGTCTGCGGCGTCGAGCACCGTCCCTGCTGGATCCTCGGATCGCCACGAGACGAGGGTTGAGGGGCCGCGTTCGGCGACGTCCAGTCCGGCCGCGCGCAACGTCTCTGCGAGCTGCGCGGCGCGAGCGATAGCGCGCGTTTGGAGGTCGTCCCAACCCGCGGTCTCCAAGACGTCGAGTGCCGCGACGCTGCCCGCGAGCAGTTCGCAACTCAGCGACGGGGCGTCGAGCCGGCGACCATCTCGCCAAGCAGCCGCGTCGAGCCCGTCCGCGGGATTCTCCAAGTTGTCGTAGGTGGGCCAGACGCCGATCCCTCGATCCGGGGCCCAAGCGTCGTCGACCCAAAGCGCTCCGGTGCCGACGGGGCCACAGGTCCACTTCTGGCCCGCCGCCGCGTAACCGACCACGCCGAGGGCACGCAACGCTTCGAGGTCGACCGGAATCGCGCCAGCCGACTGCGCGGCGTCGAGCAAGATCGGCGCGCCGGCCGCTCCGATTGCCGGGAGATCAGCAACGCGTCCTCGCAGCCAACTCACGTGGCTGACCACCACGAGCTTCGTCGAAGGCGTGACGGCCGCCGCGACCTCGTTCCACGGGGCGATCACGACCTTGACGCCCTCGCGGCGGACGAGCGCCCCGAGCGGCCCGAGAACGCCGGGGTGCTCTTCGTCTGAGGTCACGATCTCGTCGCCGGGCTTCCAGTCGATCAGCGCGAGCGTGCGGGCGATCCCGTCGCTGGCGCCCGCCGTGAGCGCGATCTCGGTCTCCGGCGCGTGGAGAAGGCGAGCCCACGCGGCACGCGCCTTGCCTTTGAGGGCGCTCAGCCGCTCGTAGTAAGGGAGGCCGCGGCCGAGGCGGGCGCCGAGCGCCGCCTCTTCGGCGATCGCGTCCGCGGTGGCGCGCGGGAACGGGCCGCAGGATCCGGCGTTGAAGTAGGCGTACTGCGAGAGCACCGGGAACGCGTCTTGGAGCGGGCGAGCAGGCATGACGGGGACGCTAGGGCAGGAGCGGGGCCTGTGGGCTGCGTCTGGCAAATGCAACGGCACAGCGTCGACTTGCAACGACTTCGCGGCGATCCAGCACCGACTCGGGTGGTTTCGGCCCGCTCCGGGGCACGGTCGAATAACCTGCCGTGCTCGATGAAGATCACTCTGCCCGACGATCGCCAGCTCGAGCTCCACGACGGCGCCACCGGCATGGACCTTGCCAACGAGATCGGTCCGGGGCTCGCCCGTGCCGCCCTCGCGGTGAAGGTCAACGGCGAGGTCCGCGACCTCGGCCGTGCCCTGCCGCCCGAGGCCGACGGGACGGTCGTGGAGATCGTGACCGAGCGCTCCGGTCAGGACGCGCTGGATCTCGTCCGCCACGATGCCGCGCACGTGCTGGCTGCGGCCGTCATGGATCTCTATCCGGGCGTGAAGATCTCGATCGGTCCGGCTATCGAAGACGGCTTCTACTACGACTTCGAGTTCCCCGAGGGTGTCACCGTCACCGATGCGGACTTCCCGGCCATCGAGGCCGAGATGAAGAAGCACATGAAGGCCGCGGAGGAGTTCGACCGCGAAGAGCTGTCGGTCGCCGACGCCCGCGCCCGCTTCCTCGCGGAGGGGCAGGACTACAAGGTCGAACTGATCGACGACCTCGTCAAGAACGGCCAGAACGGCGCGCCCGTCGAGTCCGTCTCGCTCTACACGAACGGCCCCTTCACCGACCTTTGTCGCGGCCCGCACGCGCCGTCGACGAAGAAGATCGGCGCCATCAAACTGATGAGCGTCGCCGGCGCCTACTGGCGGGGCGACAGCACGCGCACGATGCTCACGCGCATCTACGGCACGGCCTTCTTCAGCAAGAAGGAACTCAAGGAATACCTCGAACTGCTCGAGCAGGCCAAGGCGCGCGATCACCGCAAGCTCGGCAAGGAACTCGGGCTGTACCACTTCAGCGAAGCCGCTCCCGGGTCGGCGTTTTGGACGCCGGCCGGCACGACGGTCTTCAACCAACTCGTCGCGCTCTCGCGCGAGATGGGGGAGGACCGCGGCTACACCGAGGTCAAAACGCCGCAGCTCTTCGACGCGTCGCTCTGGAAGAAGTCGGGCCACTGGGACAAGTACCAGGACGACATGTTTCTCACGTCCACCGGCGACGACCATCCGATGGGCTTCAAGCCGATGAACTGCCCGGGCCATTACGAGCTCTACGGCCAGTCGCGCTGGTCGCACAAGGAGCTGCCCGTCCGGTTCAGCGAACCTGGCCTGCTGCACCGCAACGAACTCTCCGGCACGCTGCACGGCCTCATGCGCGTTCGCCAGTTCTGCCAGGACGACGCCCACCTGTTCGTGACGGAGGACCAGCTCCTCGACGAGATCACGGCCTGCATCGAGTTCGCGAAGGCGACCTACGACCTGTTTGGCTTCACCGAGGCCGACATCAAGTACGAGCTGTCGACGCGGCCCGAGAACCGGCTCGGCACCGACGAGCAGTGGGACCTCGCCGAGGACATCCTGCGCCAGTCGCTCGAGGCCAACGGCCTGGAGTACGAGATCGGCGAGGGCGGCGGCGCGTTTTACGGGCCCAAGATCGACTACCACTTCACCGACTCCCTGAAGCGTTCGTGGCAGCTCGGCACGGTGCAGATCGACTACCAGGCACCGGAGCGGTTCGACCTCACCTACACGGGCGCCGACAACGCTGATCACCGCCCGATCGTGCTCCACCGCGCACTGATGGGCTCGTACGAGCGCTTCATCGGCATCCTGCTCGAGCACACCGCCGGTGACCTCCCGCTGTGGCTTGCTCCCGTCCAGGTCCGCATCCTCCCGATCTCCGATCGCCACGTCGACGCCGCCAAGGCGGCGGCTGCGACGGCGCGCGAGCATCGGGTGCGGGCGTTCGTCGACGAGCGCACCGAATCGGTCGGTCGCAAGATCCGCGACGGCGAACTTGCGAAGTCGCCGTACATGCTCGTGATCGGTGATCGCGAAGCGGAGGAGGGGACCGTCTCGGTCCGCGCGCGCCACGAAGGCGACCTCGGCTCGCGTCCGGTCGACGAATTCCTCGCCGAACTGGGTGGCGTCGTCGCCCGTCGGGAGCGGTGACGGTCTCCGGCCGCACCAGGCCGCGGCGGGCACTCCACGCCGCGGCAACCAAACTCGGGCGCTCCAGGCGGCCGTGGACGCGTCGTGCCGCCAGGACCGTCCCGGCCGGCACCCCGGCGCGCCTGCGCCCGCTACCGCACGTCGTGCTGGCCACGGGCGAAGTCATCCACGTCGCCAGAACCTTCCGCAGTCGCCTCCGCGGACTGCTCGGCACGGATGAGCTGCCGACCGGTCACGCCCTCCTCCTGACGCGGACCCGGTCGATCCACATGATCGGGATGCGGCTCACGCTCGACCTGGTCTGGGTCGACGAAGCGGGCCTTCCCGTACGTGTCGATCACGCCGTTGCGCCAGGCCAGAGGCGCCGCTGCGGCGAAGCTCGATCGGTCCTCGAGACGCCTCTGGGCGAGGGTGACCGGTTCGCAGAGCTTGTGCGGCAGGCCGGTGTGGCTATGATTACAGGACATTGAAGCTCTCTCTTAGCCCGCGACCTGCACGTAGCGCGACGCTGCGGTACTCCGCCTAGTGCCGGTCCCAAGACGTTTCGACCGGCGTATGCCGGATCGCGACACCACTCGCATCAACGAACGCATCCGGGTTCCCGAGGTTCGTCTGATCGACGAAAACGGTGAACAGGTCGGCATTTTGCCGACCGATCAGGCTCTCCGTATGGCGCAGGAGCGTGAACTCGACCTGGTCGAGGTCGCGGCTCAGTCGCGCCCGCCGGTCTGTCGCATCCTCGATTACTCGAAGTACAAGTACGAGCAGGCGCAGAAGGCCAAACAGGCCCGCAAGCACCAGACGACGATCGTGCTTCGTGAGATTAAGTTCCGTCCGAAGATCGCGCAGCACGACTACGACACCAAAAAGGGTCACGTCGAGCGCTTCCTGCTGCACAAGGACAAGGTCAAGGTCACGATCATGTTCCGTGGCCGCGAGGTCACCCACCCCGAGCGCGGGCAGATGATCCTCGAGCGCCTCGCTGAGGAGCTGGAGGAGATCGCCCAGGTCGACCAGCGTCCGCAGCAGGACGGCCGCAACATGACGATGATGCTCAGCCCGTCGAAGGCCGTCATCGCCGGCCAGATCGATGCTGAAGCGTGGAAGAACCGCGTCGAAGGCGAGTCCGCCATCGTCGACCCGGACGCTCCCACGGGCGAGGGCATCACGGTCGAGGGCCCCGGTGAAGAACGTTCGCCGGCTCCGCCCCCGGTCGAGCCTCGCGAGCCGCGGTCCAAGAAGAAGAAGCCCGCCGCTGAGCCGACCGAGGCTGCCGAGGCACCCGAGGCCGCACCAGCCGCTGAGGCTGAGGCTGAGGCGCCCGTTGAGGCACCGCCTGCCGAGCTCGAGGTCCCGGCCACGGAAGAGGCGCCCGCGCCCGATCCTGAGCCTGAGGCCGAAGCTCCGGCTCCCGAGCCGGAGCCCGAGCCCGAGCCGCCCAAGCCGGTCAAGCCGAAGAAGCCCAAGCCTGCGCCGATCTCCAAGGCGGAAGCTGCGGCGAAGCGCAAGCCCAAGCCGCTCATGAACCTTGGGACCGGAGCTGCCCGTCCGGGCAGCGAGCCGGAGCCAGACGCCGACGCTGACGCCGATGCGGATGCCGAAGGCACCGCAGAGGATGCCGAAGCGCCCAAGAAGGCACCGGCAGCCAAGAAGGCGCCGACCAAGGCTGCAGCCGTCGCTGCGGCTGCAGCGGCCAAGAAGCCTGCCGCGAAGAAGCCTGCGGCCAAGAAGCCTGCCGCCAAGAAGCCCGCCGCTGCCAAGCCTGCGGCGGCCAAGACCACCGAGACCGACGAGTCGTAGAACAGGTCTGTCGGAGCCCTCTCCGGCAGACCGTCTAAGCTGATCAGGGAGCGCTGCCTCGCAGCGCTCCCGATCGCTGAGTGCGGGGCCCGACAGGGCCAACCGCACCGCTCGTCCCGACCTGCCATACTGCCGGATTCGTTATGCCCAAGATGAAGACCCACTCGGGCGCAAAGAAGCGCTTCAAAGTCACCGGCTCCGGCAAGGTGCGCGCCCGCCACGCGATGACCTCGCATATTCTCGAGAAGAAGTCCGCGAAGCGCAAGCGCAAGCTTGCCGGCGCGTTGATGCTCTCGGGGCCTGAGACCAAGCGCGCCAAGAAGCTGCTGGGAGCCAAGACCCGATGAGCCGCGTAAAGCGTTCAGTAAACGCCCGTAAGAAGCGTCGTGCCACTCTCGAGCGCACGAAGGGCTTCCGCGGGGAAGCCAACTCGAACTACCGTCGCGCCAAGGAGGCTCTGCTCAAGGCAGGGCAGTACTCCTACCGCGACCGTCGTAACAAGAAGCGCGACTTCCGACGTCTGTGGATCCAGCGCATCAACGCTGCCGCCCGTCTGAACGGCACCACGTACTCGAAGCTGATCCACGGTCTCAACACCGCGGGCATCCAGCTCGACCGTAAGGTGCTCGCCGACCTCGCCGTGCGTGACCCCGAGACCTTTACGGCCATTGCCGAAGAGGCCAAGAAGGCCGTCGCCTGATCCAGGCCCAGGTCTTCACCTCGGTCTGACCGACCTTTCGCACGGGCGTCGTCTCCTTCGGTGAGCGGCGCCCGTCGTCGTTTCCGAGGTCAAACACTCCCGCACCGTCCGTGGCGCCTAGGCTGCCTCGGAACCCTTCAACCGTGCACCCACTCGCATGATCACCAGCCAAGACAACCTGAAGCTCAAAGAGGTCCGCCGGCTCGGTCGCCGCGCCGGCCGGGAGAAGCTCGGGCTGTTCACGGCCGAGGGTGAGGACATCGTCCTCGCCGCGCTCAAAGCCGGCTGGGTCGCGCGCGCCGTGTTCGTGCCCGGCAGCGAGCCGTCGCCGATGCCGGACGTGCTCCGTCCGATCCCGGTCGAGGACGCCCTGCTCGCCGAGCATTCCCAGCTCGGGTCGTCGACTCGAGCGCTGGCCGTCTACAAGCAGCAGTGGGGCGTACCGACCGGGCCGCTGTCCGTCGCGCTCTGGGGCGTCCGCGACCCCGGCAACATCGGCACGGTCGTCCGCAGCGCCGACGCGTTCGGCGCCAGTGGCGTCGTCCTCGGCCCACGCTGCGCCGACCCGTACTCACCCAAGGCCGTTCGCGCGTCGATGGGCGCGATCTTCACGGTCGGCGTCTCACGCGTCCAAGAGCCCGGCGACCTGATCGGCACCACGGTCGCCCTCGTCGCCGACAACGGCCAGCCGATGCATGAGGTGCTGCCACCGCTCGTCGCTGCCGGCGGGCCAATCACCTTGGTCGTCGGGTCCGAGCGGGAAGGGCTGCCGGAGAACGTGGCGAACGCCTGCGACGTGCGCGCCACCATCCCCATGGCCCGAGACTCCGTGAACGCCGCGATGGCTGCGACGGTCGCGCTCTACGAGATCGCCCGCGCCGGCTACACCTCAGCGCCCACTACACCTTCAACGTCCGACGACACCGGGAGCGGCTCGTGAGCGAGACGACGACCCTGCTCGAGCGGGTCCAGGCGCTGCAAGCCGCGGCCGCCGCCCAGATCGAGGCCACCGCCACCACGGCCGAACTCGAAGAGGTCCGCGTCGCGGTCCTCGGACGCAAGGCTGAGCTGCCGAACTTGCTGCGCGGGGTGTCGGAGCTTCCGCCGCAGGAGCGCGGGCCGGCCGGCAAGGCCGCCAACGTCGCTCGCGGCGCGATCGAGCGCCTGCTGAGCGAGCGCAAAGCCGCACTCGGCGACGCGGAAGAGGCGACGAAGCTCGCCGCCGACCGCCTCGACCTCACCCTGCCCGGTTCCCCGCAGCTGCCAGACGGCGCGCTGCACGTGATCACGAGCACGTGGCGCGACATCGAAGACGTCTTCACGGGCCTGGGCTTCTCGGTCCTCACCGGCCGCGAGATCGAGACCACGCACTACAACTTCGACGCGCTCAATACGGGCCCGACCCATCCGGCTCGTGCCGAGACCGACACCTTCTACGTCAGCGACGACGTCGTCCTGCGCACGCACACGTCGCCGATGCAGGTCCGCGCGATGGAGCTCTACGACCCGCCGCTCTACGTCGTGATCCCTGGCCGGGTGTACCGCCGCGACTACGACGCCACGCACCTGCCGCAGTTCCATCAGGTTGAGGGCCTCGCGGTCGACGTCGGCATCACGCTCAGCGATCTCAAGGGCACGCTGCTGGCGGCCGCCAAGGCGATCTTCGGCGGCGAACTCGACATCCGCCTGCGCCCGCACTTCTTCCCGTTCACCGAGCCGTCGGTGGAGATCGACGTCGCCTGCTTCAACTGCGACGACGGGTGGATCAAGGGCGACCGCTGCCCGGTCTGCCGTGGCGAGCAATGGCTGGAGATCCTCGGCGCTGGCCAGGTCGACCCGAACGTCCTGCGCGCCGTGCAGCGCGAGGAATACCACCCAGAGCGGGTGCAGGGCTTCGCCTTCGGCATGGGCATCGAGCGCATCGCCATGCTGCGTAGCGGCATCCCCGATCTGCGCCTGTACATCGAAAACGACGTTCGTTTCCTGGAGCAGCTGCGATGAGAGTCCCCCAGGAATGGCTGCTTCGGTACTGCAACCCGGGCCTCAGCACCGCTGAGCTCGAGGATGCCCTCACCGACTCCGGCACCAAGGTCGAAGCGATCCACCAGCACGGTCCGCCGTCGAAGGATGGCTTCGTCGTGGGGCTCGTGCTCAGCCGCGAACAGCATCCCGATGCCGACCGTCTCGGCGTGTGCGTCGTCGACACCGGTGGCGAGGAGCCCGCGCAGATCGTCTGCGGCGCGCCGAACGTCGCCGCGGGCCAGTTCGTCCCGGTCGCGCAGCTCGGCGCCGTCATGCCGGGCGGCATGAAGATCAAGAAGGCCAAACTCCGCGGCGTTGAATCGCGCGGGATGATCTGCTCCGCCAAAGAACTCGAACTCGGACTCGAGAGCGACGGCATCCTCGTGCTCGCCACCGCCGGCGCTGACGGCGCAAGCCTCGTGTTCGGCGCGCGCCCGCCAGCCGTCGGTGCGATCGCCGGCCTCGATCCGTCGAAGATCAAGGTTGGCGTGCCACTCGGCGATGTCCTGTCGCTCGGCGGCCCGGTCATCGAGCTGGAGGTCACCCCGAACCGGCCCGACAGCCTCGGCGTCTACGAGATCGCCCGGGAGCTCCACGCGGCCACCGGTGCGCCGCTGCGGCCCCAGAAGTGGGCCGGCGTCGAACTGCCCAAGGCCGCACCATCGGAGACGAACGGGTCCGGCGCGCCGACGGCGACGTCCGGCGGCCTGACCGTCACGCTCACCGAATCAGAGCGGTGCCAGCGGTTCACCACGATCGTTTACGAGGACGTTGTCGTCGGCCCGTCGCCGCCGTGGCTCGCCGCGCGCCTCGTGGCCGCGGGCCAGCGCCCGATCAACAACGTCGTGGACATCACCAACTACGTGATGCTCGAAACGGGCCAGCCGCTGCATGCCTTCGATCTCGATCGCGTCGTCGATGGCACGCTCGTCGTGTACCCGGCGCAGGAGGGTGAGTCGATCACCACGCTCGACGGTGAAGATCGCAAGGTTCCCGCCGGCACGATGCTGATCAAGGACGGCGACGGCCCGACGTCCGTCGCCGGCGTGATCGGCGGCGCTCGCTCCGAAGTGCTTCCGACGACCACGCGCGTCGCGATGGAGGTCGCCACCTGGCACGGCCCGTCGATTCACTCCGCGTCGTGGGCGCTCGCCGTTCGCACCGAGGCGTCGACGCGCAACGAGAAGGGGTTGCCCGTCGAGCAGACGCTCGACGCGCAGCGGCGTGCACTCCAGCTCATGCATGAGCTGGCCGGCGCGAAGCCGGTCGGTCCGATGATCGACCTCGGGACGCGGTCGATCTCGGCGACGGTCCTCCAGCTGCCCGGGTCGTTCTGCAAGCGCGTGCTGGGCTACGACATCCCAGAGCGGCGTCAGATGGAGTTGCTGAAGGCGATCGACCTCGGCGTCGAGTCGTCGGGCACGAACGTCTTGACGGTCACGATTCCGCCGCGGCGCCGCAACGATCTCACCCGCCCGATCGACCTCATCGAGGAGATCGCCCGACTCGACGGCCTCGGGAACGTCCCGGCCACGCTGCCTGCTGGACGCCCGGCGGGTCTGCTGACCGCTCGGCAGAAGGCCGATCGTGCGCTGCTCGATCTGCTCGTCGGCCGCGGGCTGAACGAGGTGGTGGGGTGGAGCTTCGGCAACACCACCCAGCTCGACCGCCTCGGCCTGCCGGGCGACCATCCGCTGCGGGCCGCCGTGAAGGTCCGCAACCCGATGAGCTCTGAGCTCGGTCAGCTCCGCACGACCCTGCTGCCGTCGCTGCTGGAGATCGCCGAGCGCAACGTGTCCCGCGGGTTCAAGGACCTGCGCTTCGTTGAACTCGGCACCACGTACCGAGATACGCCTGGGGCTGAACTGCCGACGGAGACGCGGACCCTTGGCGTCCTGCTCACCGGTGAACTCCTGCCGTCCACCTGGGCTGCCCCGAGCGCGGCCAAGGCCGACGCCCTCGCGACGACCGAGCTCGTCCGCGCGATCAGCGCGCTGCTGCGGGTCGACCTCGAGATCGAGCAGGGCACGCCGCCGGTCTACCTTCATCCTGGCCGCGGCGCGACGCTGCTGCTTGGCGGTCGCGAGATCGGCGTCGTGGGCGAGCTGCACCCGCGGATCTCTGCGCAATACGACCTCGACGACCCGGTCGCGATCCTCGAACTCAGCGCCGACGCGCTGCTCGACGCGATGCCGGGCCGTCCCCAATACGAGCGGTTCGCGGGCTTCCCGCCGGTCACGCAGGACCTCGCGGTCGTCGTCGACGACGGCGTGCCGGCGAAGGCGGTCGTGTCGGCGGCGAAGGGCAGCGGCTCAGCGTTGCTGCGCGACGTGCGCGTGTTCGATGTCTACTCCGGCGTTGGCCTCGGCGAGGGCAAGCGTTCGCTCGCGCTGCGGCTCACCTTCCGCGCCGAAGACCGCACCCTCACCGAAGACGAGGCGACGGCCGCCCGCAACAAGATCCTGAAGACGCTCGAAGCGCAGGTCGGGGCGGTCGCCCGTGGCTGAGCCGCGCGTCCTTATCGCGGGTGCGTCCGGATTCGCGGGCGCGATCGCCGCACGCCTGATCCAGGACCATCCGGTCTTCGCGCTCGGGCCGATTACGGCGCGCGCCGAAGCGGGCCTACGGCTCGTCGACCTCTACCCCCAGCATCGCGTCGACGCGGTGCTCGAGGAACTCGACGTCAACCGCCACGCGGGCGAGGTCGAGGCCGCGATCGTCGGCTATCCGCACGCGGCGGCGGCGCCCCTCGTCAAGGCGCTGCTCGACCGCGGTGTGCGCGTCATCGACCTGTCCGCCGACTTCCGCCTCCGCGACCTGGCGGTCTACGAGGACTGGTACGGCGAGCATCCTCACCCCGAGATGATCGGGACCTCCGTCTACGGGCTTCCGGAGCTGTACCGCGATCTGCTCCCGACCGCGAGCCTGGTCTCCGGCCCGGGGTGCTTCCCGACCGCCGCCTTGCTTGGCCTCCGTCCGCTCGCCACCGGCGGCCTGCTGCGCGACGTGATCATCGATGCCAAGACCGGGGTGTCCGGCGCTGGCCGCAAGCTGACGCACGCCACGAGCTACGTGTCGATCAACGACTCCATCAGCGCCTACAAGACCACGGGGCACCGCCACCGCCCGGAGATCGAGCAGGAACTCGCGCTCGCCGGATCGGTCGTGCCGGTCACCTTCGTGCCGCACCTCGTGCCGGTCGACCAAGGCGAGTACGTGTCGATCTACGCCACGCTCCACGAGCCGCGGTCGGCCGAAGCGGTCGCCGCGCGCTACGCCGAGGCGTACGCGGACGAGCCGTTCGTGGAGGTCGTCGCCGGCCCGCCGAACACACGCGGCGTGCGCGAGACCAACCACTGCCGCATCCACGTGCAGGTCGAGGAACACACCGGACGGGTCATGATCTTCAGCGCCATCGACAATCTCTGGAAGGGCACGGCCTCCCAGGCCGTCCAGTCGCTGAACGTGATGTTCGGCCTGCCCGAGACGACCGGCCTGCTGCCGGGCGACGCCGTCCCTGCTGGGGTGACCCGGTGAAGGCCCGGCCCGACCTCAGCCGCTGGCTGCCGCTCCCCGAGGGCGTCACGCCATCGGCGCCCGAGGTCTTCCCCGACGGCTTCCGCGGTGGCGCCGCCGCCACGGGCAGCAAGCCGTCGGGCGCCCTAGATCTCGGCATCGTCCTGTGCGACGAGCCCGCGGTCACGAGCGCGGCGAAGTTCACCACGAGTGCCGCGCCGGCCGCGCCCGTGATCATCACTCGCGACCGCTGCGACCTGACCCGCCTGCGGGCCGTGTTCGTGAACAGCGGCAACGCAAACGCCGCGACCGGCCGCACGGGCATCGAGGAAGCCGCTCGCACGCACGGTGCCACGTCGATGCTGATCGGCGTGCCCGAGGCGCAGATCGCGCTCTGCTCGACGGGCATCATCGGCGTCCCGCTCGATGGGCGCGCCTTCGTCAAGACGCTCCCGCAGGTCCGCGACGATTTCGGCCCGGACGCCACACGGTTCAACCAGGCGATCTGCACGTCGGATCTCTTCTTGAAGAAGGCCGCGGTCGACGTGTCGCTCAGCGGCGGCACCGTGCGGTTCGTTGCGCAGGCCAAGGGCGCGGGCATGATCCATCCCGGCTTCGCCACGATGCTCTGCTTCGTGCAGACCGACGCCAAGCTGTCGGCCGGCCAGTGCGACCGCCTGCTCACCAAAGCGCTGCACGAGACGTTCAACCGCGTCTCCGTCGACGGGCAGCTGTCGACGAACGACACCGCGATCGTCCAGGCCTCCGGCCGCTCGGGCGTGAGCCCACAGGACGACGACGAGGACGCGCTGATCCAAGCAGCGCTGAATCACGTGATGCTCGATCTTGCGCTGCAGCTCATCGCCGATGGCGAGGGCGCGACGCGCCTGGCGCGCATCAAGGTGACCGGCGGCGATCCCCAGGGCCACGCGGCCGAGAAGGTCGCGGACGCGGTCGGCACCTCACCGCTCGTGCAGACCGCGCTCACCGGCGCCGACCCCAACTGGGGCCGGATCGTGCAGGCCGCAGGCCACGCGCTCGCGGGCCGCGGCATCGTTCCGTTCGACGTGTCGTTCGGCGGCGTGAAGGTCTGCCGCGGCAACCAGGCGGCTCGTTACGAGTACGCCGACGCCAAGGCCGCGGCCGAGCAGGAACTCGTCGAGATCGAGGTCGGATTCCCAGGAGATGGCGAAGCGCTGCGCTACTTCTGCGACCTCACGGTCGACTACGTGCGGTTCAACAGCGAATACACCACCTGACCCGGAGGATCTGATGCGCGACATCAGCACCCTGCTCGAGGCCCTTCCGTACATCCGGGAGTTCCACGGGCGAACCGTGGTCATCAAGTACGGCGGGGCGGCCATGACCGACCCGCAGCTCGAAGAGGATTTCGCGCGCGACATCGTGCTGCTCAAGTACGTCGGGATGAACCCCGTCATCGTGCATGGCGGTGGCCCGGCGATCACGAGCCTGATGACGCGTCTGGGGAAGGAGACGGAGTTCATCGGTGGGCTGCGCGTGAGCGATGCCGACACCGTCGACATCGCCAAGATGGTGCTCGTCGGCAAGATCAACAAGGACATCGTGCTGCGCCTCGGTCGTCAGGGGCAGCCGGCCGTCGGCCTCTCCGGCGACGATGGCCAGCTCTTCCGCTGCAAGCGCCGCGCGGCACCCGACGGGACCGACATCGGGTTCGTTGGCGAGATCGACCGCGTCGATATTGGTGTCGTCGAGCATGTCGCCGAGGACTACATCCCGGTCATCGCATCGGTCGGTGCCGACCGCGAGGGCAACTCGTACAACATCAATGCCGACGAGGCTGCCGGCGCGCTGGCCCGCGCACTGAAGGCCTACAAGCTCGTGTTTCTCACCGACGTGGCCGGTTGGCTAGAGGACGCAACCGACGAGTCGACGCTCATCCAGACCGTCGACGCCGACACCGTCGAGAAGGCCATCGAGAACGAAGTGGGCGGCATGGTGCCCAAGCTGCGCGCCTGCGTCGACGCGATCCATGGCGGTGTCACGGCGGCGCACATCATCGACGGTCGCGTCCCACATTCGGTGCTGTTCGAGCTCTTTACGAACGCCGGCATCGGCACCAAGATCACCCCGGCCGCATGAGCGATTCCATGACGACCTCAGACCAGGCGGCCCCAGCGGGCGGACCGTTCGACGCCACGAGCCAGGGCAACACGAGCCGTGGACGCTGGGCACCGGGGACCCCGGCAGCGGGCCTCGCCGAGCTCCAATCCCTCGACGACCAGTTCACGATCGACACCTACGCGCGCCTGCCGCTCGACGCCGTCCGCGGCGAAGGCACGCGCTTCTGGGACGCCGAGGGCGTCGAGTACCTCGACTTCCTCGCCGGCATCTCGGTGAGCAACGTCGGGCACTGCCATCCGAAGGTCGTCGCGGCGGTTCAGGAGCAGGTCGCGACGTTGCTGCACGTGAGCAACCTCGTGCACACCGAACCCGCGCTGCGCCTCGCCGAGCGCCTGGCGACCAATTCCCTCGGCGACGGCTCCAAGGTGTTCTTCTGCAACTCGGGCGCCGAGGCGATCGAGGGCGTGCTCAAGCTCGCCCGCCGCGCCAAGCTCGCCGGCGACTTCGTCGTGGTGCGCGAAGCGTTCCACGGCCGCACGTACGGCGCGCTCTCGGCGACGCCGCAGGAGGCCAAGCAGGCGCCGTTCGCGCCGCTCGTCCCGGGCTTCATCGTGGCCGAGGCGACCGCCGACGGCATTGCCGCAGCGGTCACGGAGCGGACTGCGGCCGTGTTGATCGAGCCGATCCGTGGGGAATCCGGCGTGCACGTCGTGCCGGACGAGGTCCTGGTCGCGGCCCGTGAGGCCTGCGATCGCGTCGGCGCCGCACTGATCTTCGACGAGATCCAGACCGGCCTCGGCCGCACCGGCCCGCTGTGGCGCTTCCAGTCCACGCCGGTCGTCCCGGACGCCCTCACTACCGCCAAGGCCCTTGGCGGCGGCTTCCCGATCGGCGCCTTCATCGCCGGCCCGAGGCTCGCGGGCGCGCTCCAGCGCGGCGACCACGGCTCGACCTTCGCGGGCTCGCCGATCATTGCCGCGGCGGCTCACGCCACGCTCGACGTGCTCATGGATCCGGCGCTGCAGGCGTCGACCGAGCGCCTCGGCGAGCGCCTGCGCGATGGCATCGCCCGCCTGCCTGGCGTGACCGAGGTCCGCGGCGCGGGCCTGATGGTCGGCTTCGACCTGGACGGCGGTGGAGCCCCGGACTTCGTCCTGCGTGCCATCGCCGAGCAGCGCCTGCTCCTCAACGCCACCGGCCCGGCGACGATCCGCCTCCTGCCGCCGCTCATCGTCGGAGAAGCCGAGATCGACGACGCCCTCGGGCGCCTCGCGGCGCTGCTGGTTTAGCTCGGCGTGCCGCCCCTGCCGGGTGGCGCGCCGCTGACCCCTCGATGTTCGACCCCGCGCCAGCGTTGCCGGGATCCAATCGTTTAGATCGCCGTGGGGTACGTCTCCGGCGGCTCGGTGAGCGCTTCACCTTCGCGGCGGTCGAGGGGCTCGACGGCCGTGGTGTGGTCGAGGTGCACGATGGCGTCGAACTGCCGGCCGGGGCGGCTCGTGAGGTAGTGGCTCTGACGCTCGGTTTCCGGGCGGTAGATGACGCCGATCGCTCGGTGCAGCCAGCGCTGGCGCAGTACTTCGGCCGCGGCAGGGTCGGCGTCGCCGAGGAGCAGGAACGCTGGGTAGCCGACCTCGTGGAAGACGGCCTCGATGCTGCCCGCGAGGGGCGGCCGGACCGTCCGGCGCCGCGGCACGTCGCCCCAGTTCTGAGCGGCGGTCACCGTGCCGGTAGCGGTCGTGAAGCCCACCAGCACGGCGTCGCCGGCATGACGTTCCCGAACGAGCTGGCCGATGTTGAGCTCGCCGCCGTCGCGCATCTGCGTCGCGCGCGCATCGCCCACGTGCGAGTTGTGGGCCCACACCACGACCTTTGCGTGGCCCTGCGCGCGTTCGAGATGCACGAGCAGCTCGTCGAGGGTGTCGGCCATATGGCGGTCGCGCAGGTTCCACGATGAAGCGTGGTCGGCGAACATCGTGCGGTAGTACTCCTCCGCGTTCGAGACCACACGGGCGTTCTGCTCGGCGACGAACTGGCGCTCCTCGGCCACGGCGCCGTCCTGCAACAGATAGGCCCCGGCGCGGCGGCGAAGGTCGACGAGCTGGGTGAGCGCCTCCTGGTGGCAAGGCCTCGTGCCGCCGAGCACGACGGCACGCCCGTACTCCTGGGTCTCACCGGTGAACGGTTCGAAGCAGCCGTAGCGACGGCGTGCGCGCGCCGCCGCAGGCGGATCGACGCGGTCGAGGTAGCCGATCACCGCGTCGGCGGAGTCGTGGAGGCTGTACAGATCGAGGCCGTAGAACCCGGCGGCTTGGCCAGGATGAGCGCTGTTGTGCCCATGCAGCCAGTCGACGAACGCCTCCACATCGCGGTTCCGCCACATCCAGGTCGGAAACCGCTGAAAGCCCTGAAGCGCCTCGTTCGCGTCGCGGTCGGCACCCTCGCCCCGGACGTAGCGGTTCACGCGATACGCATCCGGCCAGTCGGACTCCACGGCGACTGCCGAGAAGCCGCACTCGTGGATGAGTCTGCGCGTGATGTCGGCGCGTGCGGCGTAGAACTCGCTCGTTCCATGAGACGACTCGCCGAGCATCACCACGCGCGCGTCGCCGATCCGCTCGATGAGCGCATCCCAGTCGGTCGACGCGCCGGTGAGTGGCAACGCGGCCTGCCGGAGGGCTCCAGCGGCTTCGGCGTCGCCACCGAGCAAGTGGCGTTGGTCGTGGAGATCATGCATGGGTGTTGCGTCCTGAGCGAGTGAGCGGCAGCGGCGTTCGGGCGTAGCGGAAGAACCAGGTCGTCGCCAAGTCCGCGACCTCATCAAGCGCACCGGGCTCTTCGAAGAGGTGGCCGGCACCGGCGACGATCTCGGTCTGGACCACGCACCGCATGGCTTGCGCCGCACGCCGGTTCAGTTCGAGCACCTGGTGGTCTTCGCTGCCGACGATGAGCAGCGTGGGAGCGAGCACGCTCGGAAGTGCACTGCCTGCGAGATCCGGGCGGCCGCCGCGGGACACCACCGCGAAGACTTCGGTACCGAGCGTGGCCGCCGTTTGCAGCGCCGCCGCCGCGCCAGTCGAGGCACCGAAGAGGCCAACAGGCAGGTCGAACACATCGGGTTGGTTCGCGCACCACTGGGTCGCTGCCGTGAGGCGCTCGCTCAGGAGGGTCACGTCGAACACCGCGGAGCGCTCATCGGACTCTGTGGGCGTGAGGAGGTCCAGGAGCAGGGTCGCAAAGCCCTCGGCCGCGAGGTGCTCGGCCACCGCGATGTTCCGTGGGCTGTGACGGCTGCTGCCGCTGCCATGCGCAAACACGATCAGGCCCTTCGCCGCTGGCGGCACCCGCAGCACACCCTCAAGGCCCGGCCCAGCCGGGATCGCCACGGAACGCCAGCCGTACGGCGCCGGTGCCTGTGGACGCTCATCCGCTGGCCGGGGCACCTGGAGCGACCGCTCGAGGAGGCTGAGGACTTCACGGTCGGTTGTCGGTGCGAAGTCCTCGTACCACTTGCCCACGCCGACGAAGTCCTCCGGTTGCTCCAGGCAGACCACCTCGTCGGCTTCGTCGGCGAGCCGGGCGACGGCCTCGCGGGATCCGACGGGGACCGCCACGGTGATCGAGCGAGGCTCCCAGCCGCGGATGCATCGCAGCGCTGCGAGGTCGGTCAGCCCGGTGGCAACGCCGTCGTCGACCAGCACGACATCACGGCCGCGAACCGACGGAGGGCCTTCCGCGCCGCGGTACTGGTCGAGGCGACGGCCCAGCTCGATGAGTTCCCGGCGGAGGATCTGTCCGAAGGTCCGCCCGTTGACGCCGGTGGCGCGTGCTTCGGGCGCATCGAGGATCATCTGGCCGTCTTCGGCGATCGCCCCGATGCCGTACTCGGGGTGGGAAGGCGCGCCGAGCTTGCGCACGATCAACACCTCGAGTGGCACGCCCAGGCGCTCGCTGACTTCGAATGCCACGGGCACCCCGCCGCGTGGCAGTGCGACGACAACCGGGTCGATGAACGGGCGGGTCGAGAGTGCCTGGGCAAGTCGCTCCCCGGCGTCGCGTCTGCTCAAGAACGGCATGAGACCATCGTGCAACAGCCCGCAGTCCGGTCCGTTCGTAGGGCCGTGCAGTCCTCGTCAGCAGTTCCCCGAGGAAGCGTGCGTGGTGACCCGCAGTCCGGTGCCTCGCCGCCCAGACTCCGCCCGCCACGCGCACTCAATACCCTGAGTCGTCTGCGCGCGCCGCCCTCTGGCGGCCGCCGCGCGACGCTCGTCACACCCGCACCGCTCAGGCAGACCGCATGACCGAACAGCCGCAAACCGCGTACCCGCCGACCGCCAGCTACGAGGCCAAGCCCGAAGAGGTCAAGCGCGTCTGCCTGCTCTACTCGGGCGGCCTCGACACGTCGGTGATGCTCAAGTGGATCCAGGACGAATACAACGCCGAGGTCGTCACCCTCACGGTGAACCTGGGTCAGCCTGGTGAGAACTACCAGGAGGTCGAGGACAAGGCGAAGATGCTCGGCGCCATCGAGACCTTCACGATCGACGCCCGCGAGGAATTCGCGAACGAGTACATCATCCCGGCGATCAAAGCCAACGCGATCTACGGGCTCAACTACCCGCTGTTCACGTCGCTCGGCCGGCCGCTCATCGCCAAGCTCGCCGTCGAGATCGCCCGCCAGACCGGCTGCGACACCATCGCGCACGGTTGTACCGGCAAGGGCAACGACCAGGTCCGCATCGACGGCACCGTCGCTGCGCTGGCCCCTGAGCTGAAGGTCATCGCTCCCGTGCGTGGCTGGAAGATGGGCCGCGAGGAAGAGGTCGCCTACGCCCTTGAGCACGGCATCCCCGTCAAGGGCACGACTGAGGGTGCGCCGCCGCCGTACTCGATCGACGACAACCTCTGGGGCCGCAGCTCCGAGGGCCGCTGGATCGAAGACCTCACCACGGCCCCGCAGGACGACGTCTTCCAGCTCGTCACCCGCCCCGAGCTCGCTCCGGACGAGTCCGAACTCATCGAGATCGACTTCGAGAAGGGCGTGCCGGTCGCGCTGAACGGCCAGAAGCTCGGCATCGTCGAACTCATCGAGCAGGTCGCCGAGTACGGCATCAAGCACGGCGTCGGCATCGTCGACCACATCGAGGACCGGATCGTCGGCCTCAAAGTGCGCGACATCTACGAGGTCCCGGCTGCCGCGATCCTGCTGCCGGCGCACGCCGAGCTCGAGCGCCTCACCGGCACGATCCATCAGAACCAGTTCAAGGCCGGCCTGGATCGCCAGTGGGCCTACCTCGTGTACGCCGGCCTCTGGTGGGAGCCGCTGCGCAAGAACCTCGACGCCTACATGGACGACGTGAACCAGTACGTCACCGGCAAGATCGGCGTCAAGCTCTACAAGGGCGTCGCGCGCGTCGTGACCCGTGACTCACCGAACGCCGTGTACGACGCGTCGCTCGCGTCGTTCAACGAGTCGGGTGGCCTCTTCAGCCAGCAGGCCTCGCCGGGCTTCATCGAGCTCTTCACGCTCCAGTCGCGCCTGGCGCACCGTCTGCACACCGAGCGCTGATTCGGGGCCGAGGTAGGCTCAGCGGCATGCCAAAACATCCGCTCTACACCGCCCTCGGCTGGCTCGTCTGGACCATGGGGAAGCGGCAGCTGCGTTCGCGCATCGCTGCCGCTTCGCCGGCCCGCTCGACCCTCCGACTGACCATCCTGTCGGTGGGCGTTTCGCTTGCCGCGACGTTCATCGTGAGAAAGTCGCTCGCGCAGGGTCCGTCCACCGGGCAGTAGCGCGGCGAACCTGGGCGATGCGCGATACCGTGGTCGCGTGTCCGACCGCCCACCGGAGAACCCAGGACCACGCGCGCCCGAAACCGAGGCGGGCGAGGCCCCCGCTCGGAGCCTGAGCGAGATCCTCGAGGAACTCGCCCTGATCTCGCACGCGCAGCGCGGCGAGGCGTCGGCCATGCGCGGCGCGGTCTCCGAACTCAGTCGGGCACTGGCGCGCCTGTTCGAGATGATCCGCGCGGACCGCGCCAGCCAGAACACGCGCATCGCGGAACTCGAAGAGGCGCTCGCGCAGGCGCAAGCGCACATCCGCGACCTCGAATCTGGCGAGGGTGGTGCCGCGGCAGCGCACGCGGCACCCAGTCCGACCGACTTCGATGCCCTCCGCGGCGCCGCTGAGCGCTTGCGCGTGCGCACCGAGCAGCTCGTCAAGGCCGCCGGCACGCCGGCCGACGAGGTCGAACGGGTCGCCGCCGACGAGATCGCGTTTGCCGAAGCCGCCGAGCAGGCCGCGGAGGAGGCGAGGGTCGAAGCCGCGCGACTCGCGGTAGAGGCGAGCCTGGCCGAAGAGGAGGCCGAGGCGGCCCGACGCGCCGCCGAGGAGGTCGCCGGGGCGACCGATCTGCCATCTCGTCCGGCTCATGATGAGCCGTTCGACAAGCCGGGCGTCCTTCGAATCTTCCCCGGCGCAGTCCTGTCCTCGCGGATCGACGATGACTTCGATGTCGAGAGCGACCTGGAA
This sequence comes from Solirubrobacteraceae bacterium, assembly GCA_032119595.1. Classification (GTDB taxonomy): domain Bacteria; phylum Actinomycetota; class Thermoleophilia; order Solirubrobacterales; family Solirubrobacteraceae; genus JAGIBJ01. The sequence goes on from JAUMBQ010000009.1 coordinate 52,653, forward strand.
TTCGACGAGGAGATGCCTCGGCACGCAGTCGCTCAGCACGCCGTGCCGGTGCTGTCCGAGCCAAGCGACCGGTCGAAGCTGGCTGGCGGCGGCGACGCGGTGGCCTCTGGTCACGGGACCACGACCCCCGACGTCGGTGGGGACTCGCAGAGCGCGAGGCCAGCACCGGCAGCGCCGACGGTGGTGCGCCGGTCGGAGCCGATCGCTATCAGCCCGCGGGTCGCTCGCAAACGGCGCGGCGTGCTGCGCCGCCGACGGATTGACGCCCGCAAGCTGAAGGGCGTGGATCCCGGGGCCGCGCTCCGCGCGATGGTGAGCAGCATCGACGAGCTGTGGACCGCCGGGAACCCGCTGGATCTCGTGGTCGCTCTCACCGATGGCGGCGCGCTGCGCGTCTCCGGCGGGGATCGCGTCCCGCTCGAGGTCACCGAGGTCGAGCATGGAACGGCCGCGCGGTCGACGGTCACGGCGACCAGCGACCAACTCGTGCCGCTGTTCGGCCGGCTCGATCTCACCGACGAGCAGAGCGCCCCCCTGATCCATGGATCGCGACGGGACGCCGACCTGCTCGTGGGGTGGATCGACCGCGCCCAGCGCCTCGAAGCCGAACCGCTGTAGCGGGTCCGCTGGCCACCGTCGGCAGGAGCGCGAAAGCGCCAGGCCGGTCGATCCAATTGCGTCGACGTTCGCCACGAACGCCGCGGTTCTGCGACGGCTTCGCACCGAATGTCGCAAGGAGCGGGAAGAGGGCGCGCGAGCACCCCTTCGAGAGGCCGGTGCCGACCGGACCGTCTGCGAATCTGGATGGCCGATGAGCGTCCCTCCGTTTGCCCACCTACACGTTCACTCCGAGTACTCGCTGCTCGACGGCGCCTGCAAGATCAACGACCTCGTCAAGCGCGCGGCCGCTTTTGATCAGGGCGCCATCGGCCTGACCGACCACGGCGTGATGAACGGCTCCATCGAGCTGTTCAAGGCAGCCAAGAAGGAAGGGATCAAGCCGATCGTCGGCTGCGAGATCTACCTCGTCGGCGATCTCAAGGCCGAGAAGAAGCAGAAGCGCACGCACCTCACGCTGCTCGCGCAGAACGACGAGGGCTACCGCAACCTCGTGCGGCTCTCGTCCCAGGGCTTCCTCCAGGGGCTCTCGAGCGGCAAGCCGGCCGTCGACATGGGGCTGCTGGAGCAGCACGCCGAGGGCGTCATCGCGCTGTCCGGCTGCCTCTCGTCGACCTTCGCGAAGTCGCTGCTGAAGGATCGCCCGGACATCGCGACCAAGCACATCGACGACCTCGTGCAGATCTTCGGCAAGGAGGACGTGTACATCGAGCTCCAGAAGAACGGGCTCGTCGAGCAGGACCAGGTCAACGAGGGCGCGATCAAGATCGCCCGCGATCGCGGCCTGCCGATCGTCGGCACCACCGACGTGCACTACCTGCGCCGCGAGGACCACGATCACCACACGGCGCTGCTCTGCGTGCAGACGAAGTCGACGCTTCAGAACCCGAAGATGCGGTTCGACAACAACGAGTTCTATTTGAAGAGCACGGAGGAGATGATCGCGGCGTTCCAGGAATGGCCCGACGCGATTCCCGCCGCCGCCGAGATCGCCGACCGCTGCGAACTCGACATCCCGCTCGGGCAGACGCTCATCCCGCGCTTCCTGGAAGACGGCCAGGACGAGCACAAGTACCTCAAGGAACTCGTCTACGAGGGTCTGCGGACGCGCTACGGCGACCCGATCCCGGCCGACGCCATCGAGCGCGCAGAGATGGAACTCGGCGTCATCACGAAGATGGGCTTCGACGCCTATTTCCTGATCGTGTGGGACTTCGTCAAGTACGCCAAGGACAACGGCATCGCCGTGGGCCCGGGCCGTGGCTCGGCGGCCGGCTCGATCGTCGCGTACACGCTCAACATCACCGACCTGGACCCGCTCAAGTACGACCTGCTGTTCGAGCGCTTCCTGAACCCCGAGCGCGTGTCGATGCCAGATATCGATATCGACTTCTCGGTCCGCGGCCGAGAGCGCGTGATGCAGTACGTCAAGGACCGGTACGGCGTCGATCAGGTCGCGCAGATCATCACGTTCGGCAAGATGTTCCCGCGCGCCGCCACGCGCGACGCCGCCCGCGTGCTCGGCCACGAGTACGCCATTGGCGATCGTCTTTCCAAGCTCATCCCGGATCCCGAGCAGGGCCGCGCGCCGACGTTCGAGTCGTGCCTGGTCGAGGGCTCGGAGCTGCGCAAGGAGTACGACACCGATCCCGTCGCGCGCGAGATCATCGATGTCGCCAAGGGCCTGGAAGGAATCGTCCGCAACTCGTCGATCCATGCCGCCGCGGTCGTCATCGCTGGCTTCCCGCTGACCGACATCGTGCCGCTCCAGCTTGCTGATGACGGGGTTGGGCCGGACGGTCAGAAGCAGTACCGCGCGGTCACGCAGTTCTCCATGAAGCCGGTTGAGGAGCTCGGGCTCCTCAAGATGGATTTCCTGGGGCTCCGCAACCTCGACGTCATCGAGGACGCCCTCGACATCATCGAGCGCTCCGGTGCTGCGCGCCCGGACATGGCGAAGCTGCCGCTCGACGACGACAAGACCTTCCAGATGCTGCGCGCCGGCGATTCGATCGGCGTGTTCCAGTTCGAGTCCGAGGGCATGCGCAAGGCCCTCAAGGTGGTCGGCCCGACGAAGTTCGACGACCTCGTCGCGCTCGTGTCGCTCTATCGCCCGGGCGCCATGGACTCGATCCCGGCGTACGCCCGCGGCAAGCGCGATCCCGACTCGGTGAACATCCCGGATGAGCGGCTCGAGCCGATCATCGGCCCGACGATGGGCGTGATTCTGTACCAGGAGCAGGCCATGCTCATCTCCAAGGAGATGGCCGGCTTCACGGGCGCCCAGGCCGACGACCTTCGTAAGGCGATCGGCAAGAAGAACCGCGAGGCGATGGCGGCGCTGAAGCCGGCGTTCTTCGCCGGCTGCGCTGAGCGCGGCACGAGCCACGACGTCATCGACTGGCTCTGGAAGACCAACGAGAAGTCCGCCGACTACTCCTTCAACAAGTCGCACGCCGCGTGTTACGCGCTCGTCTCCTATCGCACGGCCTGGCTGAAGGCGAACTACCCCGCCGAATACATGGCGGCGCTGATCTCCTCCGTCATGGACACGAAGGACAAGGTCCCATTCTTCGCCGCGCAGACGGAGCAGATGGGGATCGAGATCCTCCCGCCAGATGTCAACCATTCCGACCACGCGTTCCTCGTGATCGACGGGCAGATCCGGTTCGGTCTCGACGCCGTGAAGGGCGTTGGTTTCGCTGCCGTCGAAGCGATCAAGAACGCCCGCGAGGACGGCGACTTCCTCGACATCTGGGACTTCTGTGAGCGCGTCGACTCGCGTTCGGTGAACCGGCGCTCGATCGAGGCGCTCATCAAGAGCGGGGCGTTCGGCTCCACCGGCCACACCCGCAAGGGCATGCTCGACGTACTGGAGCAGGCGCAGGGCGCCGGCTCCAAGGTGCAGCAGGACGCGCTGCTCGGGCAGGGTTCGATCTTCGACTTCGGCGACGACGCGGGCGGCCCGGCCGTCAAACAGTCGCGTCCGCCCGTGCCGATGGACGAGTTCGACCACGGCTACCTGCTTGAGATCGAGAAGGAAGCCCTCGGCCTGTTCGTCAGCGAGCATCCGCTCAAGCGGGTCAAGCCGGCGCTTCGTCAGGTCGTCGACTGCTCGATCGCCGAGCTCGGCCACCAGAAGGACGGTTCCTGGGTCACGATCGGCGGCATCATCAGCCAGAGCCGCAAGATCCGCACGCGCTCGGGGAGTTCGATGATGTTCGCCACCATCGACGACCTCGAAGGCGATATCGAGCTCGTGATCTTCGCTCGCACGCTTGAGAGCTTCGAAGCGCTGCTGCAGCCCGACCAGCTCGTGATCGTGCGCGGCAAGCTGGAGCACAAGGACGGCGGCAAGACGGCGGTCGTCGCGCAGGACGTGCAGGCGTTTGCGCCGTCTGAGGAAGACCTTGAGTCGGCTCGCGAAACGGATGTCATCCAAGAGGTGCGCCGCGCCGCGCACATCACGCTCCAGCTCCAGCTTGGCTCGGTATCGCGCAACGGGCTCGACGAGCTCCGCGATTTGCTGCAGGACCACGCTGGCGATGCTGGCGTCGTGATCGAACTTATGGGCGACGGCAATGGCTACGGCGCCGAGGGCGTCGTGCGGCGGATGCAGCTCGGCGAGGCGTACCGCGTGCGCCGTTCTCCGGGCCTGGCGGTCGCGCTCGAAGAGGCCGTGCCGGGCCTTCGCGTCGCGTCGGTCTAGGCGCCGCTGCGCCGTGCTTTACGGTTCGCGTCGATGAACCTCGTCGACCTCAGGCCCGAAGGCGAAGGCGAGAGCCCGTGGGGAGGCCAGCGGCGCACGATCGCGCTGGCCGCGATCCTCGTCGTTTGCCTCGCGCTCGCGTACTTCTCGTTCACCGGCGACGATGAGCCACCGCTCGCGCCGCCGGTCGCGGGGACGACCCCTGCGACCTCGCCCGGCACGGCTACCGATACGCGAGCTGGTCTGGTCTATCTCGCGCTCGGCGACTCGCTGAGCCGAGGTGTGCAGCCCGACGGCACTCGATCACTGAAGTACGGCTACCCGCGCCTGCTCACCAAACGCCTGGCGAAAGCCGTCAAGCCAGCGCCGATCCTCGTGGAAGCCGGCTGTGGCGGCGCGACCACCGAGTCGATGGTGACGGGCGGCAAACCCTGCGAGCCCGACACGCCGATTCCCTATGCCAACGAGAACCGCAAGTCGAGTCAGCTCATTTGGGCGGTTGGTCAGCTTGAGGCAAGAAAGGCGCTACCGACGCTCGTGACCATCACGATCGGCGGCAACGACATCACTGCCTGCATCAACCCATCCGTGGCGAAGGTCGAGGCATGCCTGGCCGAGGTCATCCCGAAGATGAAGAAGAACTGGATGGTGATCGCGCGGCGGCTGCGCAACGCTGCCGGCCCCGAAACGGTGCTCGCGGTCGCCACCACGTACGACCCGATCCTCGGGTACATCCGCCTGGACGGCGGCAAGAACGCAGACGCCGCGAAGGCCTTCCATCGCATCGTGGTGCGCCGCGTCAACCCGATCATGCGGCGGGTCTTCAAGAAGTACGACTGGCAGATCGCCGACCTTGCCGACGCGATGCACGAGGATGGCTCGATCAAGAATGCTGATGGGCGCGCGGTCGCGGCCGTCTGCATGCTCACGTGGGCCTGCGGCAACTTCGATGTGCACCTCAACGACGACGGGTACGACGTCGCCGCCGAGGTGTTCGAGTCTGCCGTCGTTGACCCGGTCACGGCGTTCACGGCCACGGCGCCCACGGGCTGACACGCGTGAAGCTCTCGGCGGACTGAAGGCGGCGGCTGCCACGCGACCTGTGGTTGCTTCAGTCGCTGCGCTCGATCGGTCAGCGACCGCCGCAGCCAGCGTCTAACGCTGTCAGGCGGTCTCGGGGCGTTCCGCGTTGAAGTCGACGAGCGCGCGGTACAACACCGGTGCCTCGCGCCCCCACAGCGCGCTGAGCGCGAACACGGCGAACGGCGCTGGGAGCAGCGCCCAGAGGTCGATCGCGAGTGGGGAGAGGCCGATGACCTCCTGCCCAGCGAGCTGGGTCAGCAGCACCTTGATCACGGTGTGCACCACGGCGGCTGGAATCATCACTGCCAAGAAGGCGGTGATGGCGGCGCCGATGAGTCGCGACACGCTCTTGTGGCTGAGCACCCAGCTGCGGCGAAGCGACCGGAGCGGTGGGGAGGCCTCGGCAACGCCGATCGCCGGCCAGAGACTCGCCCGAATCAAGGTGATGAGGAGCATGCCGAAGCCGAGGGTGAGGACGACCGCCGGGAGCTGGAACTGGAGCCGGCCGGCGTAGGTCGCGGCGACGATCACCCCTGCGCCAACCGCCGTCACGAGCAGCAGCTGCAAGACGAGCATCACGAGCATCGCGGGCCAGACGGCGACGGCCTCACGCACGGTGTCAGGCACCGAGGGCCCTCGTCGACCGCGTACAGGCGTGGTGGTGGCGCCGGTGGCGCCAGCGACCAGTCCGGCAGCCAGGATGACCGCGAGCATCGTGGCCAGCAGCGCGGCGAGCGCGGCGAGCAAGAGCCACCCTTCAAGGTCGGGGCGGAGGATCAGCGCGCCCGGCTGCCCGTCCGGCGCGCCGGCGATGAGCCCCTGGAGGGCCGACGAACCACCCTCGCTCAGGACGAGCCGAACGCCCCCGGCCAGCGGGATCAACGGAAGCAGCAAGACCAGAACGGGTATGAGCGCGAGCGCTGGGTGGCGGCGTGTCGCTTTGGCGGCGTGGGCAAACGGCGCGGAGAGCGAGAAGGCAACCGGAGGGGGCGTCGGCGACATCGCGGACGACCGTACCGAACTCCCGAACCGTAGTTCGGAATACCGCCGCGTGAGGCGCGACACATGCCGAATCAAAACCCGCTCACCACTAGTGCGAAGGAAGCGATACCGGTAAGTTCCTTCTCCTCGCGTGCGCCACTCGTTGGACCGCGCAAGCACCTTGGTGCCGCTCCCGCAGCTGTCGCTCCCGATCCCACGTCGGGGCGTGAACAGGCCGCATATCCCTGGGTGTGCGTGCCGCTTCGCCTTGTCTTCCCCCTCGTCTCTTTCCCGCCGCGTTCGCGTCTGCATGCTCTTGACCGTTTCAGCGCTCGCTCTGCCCCAGCTCGGCGGCTGCGGCGACGGCGACGTCGTGAAGCCGCGCCCTGGTGCGCTGAACGTCGTCTCGCTCGGCGACTCACTCGCGGTCGGCGTGCAGCCGCAGCTCTTTGGGTCCAACCGCGAGACGAGCCAGGGCTACCCACGGCAGCTGGCCCGTGCGCTGCGCGACCAGGGCCGCGATGTCGAACTCCACGAGCTGGGTTGCGGTGGCGCGACCTCAGCCTCGATCATCAGCGGCGGTCTGCCCTGCGGCCCTGAGCGCGATACGCCCTACGACAATGAGGACCCCGCGACCTCCCAGCTCGCCTACGCCGAAGGGCTGCTCTCCACGCTCAGCGGCGAGTCGACGGTCGTCGTGCTCGACATCGGCGGCAACGACGTCGGCGCGTGTCTGCAGAGCGGCGCCATCAGCGCCGACTGCGTCGCGAAGGCCGGCCGGAGTCTGCGCACGAACCTCGACACGATCCTGCGGCGCCTGCGCGCGGTCAACGCCAGCATCCCGATCGCTGTGATGGATCTCTACGACCCCTTCCTGGGTCTTTGGAAGGCGCACCCGGAAGGCCGCGCGACGCTCGCGGCCGTCCACACGGTCTTCCTGCGCGAGATCAACCGCGTGATTGCCCGCGCGGCGGCCAAACACGGCGCCGTCGTCGGGCAGGTCGGCAGTGCCATGCGGCAGGACACTGCGCTGTCGGCGGAGCAGACCACGCTCCCGCCCGCCGTCGACGCGGTCTGCCGCCAGACCTGGATGTGCGTCGATGCGCCGCTCGTCCCCAACATCCACCTTCGCCAGCGCGGCTATCGCCTGGCCGCCGATCAGCTCCTGCGCGCGCTGACGCCGGCGCTCGGCCAGATGGGGCGCTCATGAGAGACCTCGTCATCGCGATCCTCGACCGCGCGCGGCACCGCGTCGGCACCCAGCTCGGCATCGGGGTGCTGGTCGGGTTCGTCGTCCCCACCATCCTGCTCGTGATGGCGACGTCGGTGTGGGCCGGCACCACCGGGCTGGCGCTGTACCTGATCTCCGTCGCCTACCTCACCACCTGCGCGCTGATGCTGGTCGAGGCCAATCTTGCCTTTCGTCGCAACCTGCGCACCGAGCCGGTCGCCTCCAGCGACGGGTGGATTCCTGAGGTCACCGTGGTCGTGGTCGCGTACCTCCCGAACGAGGCGGGCCTGGTGATCGACACGCTGACGCACCTCGTTGAGGACGTCGACTTCCCCGGGGACAGCCCGCAGGTGATCCTGGCCTACAACACGCCGACGCCGATGAAGATCGAGGAGGAGCTCCAGGAGATGGCGAGCCGCATCCCGATGCTCGACGTCATCCGGATCGAGGACAGCACGTCGAAGGCTGAAAACGTGATGGGGGTGCTCGGCCAGGTGCGCAATCCGGTCGTTGCCATCCTCGACACCGACCATCAGCTTCGTCCCGATGCGGCGCAGCGAGCCGTGCGCTGGTTCGACGCTGGGTACGACGTGGTCCAAGGTCGCTGTGTCGTCCGCAATGCCCGCCACAACCTCCTCACGCGCATGGTCGCGTTTGAGTTCGAGACGATCTACGGGGTCGCGCACGCCGGGCGCTCGTTGCTCGTCGACACCGGCATCTTCGGGGGCGCGAACGGCTGGTGGCGCACCAGTGTGCTCAAGGAAGTCGGGCTCGACCACCGCATGCTGACCGAGGACATCGACTCTTCGCTGCGAGCGCTGATGGCGCGCCACCGCATCGTGCACGACCGCTCCGTCGTATCGACCGAGCTGGCCCCGGTCACGTTCCCGGCGTGGTGGCGGCAGCGTACGCGCTGGGCGCAAGGGTGGTTCCAAGTGACGCTTCGCCACGGCCGCGACATGCGCCACACGTCGGCGTTGCCGCTCCCGACCCGGATCTACTGGGGGCTCATGCTCACCTGGCGTGAGCTGTTCCCGTTCGTGTCGCTGCAGGTGGCGTCGGTCGTCGTCGCCGACCTCGTCCTCGGTCGAGGCCTGCAGCTCAAGACCGACCCGTTCCTGATCTTCACCACCGCGGTCACGCTGCTCAGCGGCGCGCTCGTCGGCGCGGCCGCCTGGCATGTCGCGACCCGCGAGACGCGCGCCCAGCTCAGCCTCGGCTGGGCGATCGCAGCCTGCTTCCTCATTCTTCCGTACACGCTCTTCCGCAACGCCGTCGCGGTCGCCGCGATCGTGCGCGAGCTCGTCGGCGATCGCCGCTGGCTCGTCACGCGCCGCTCGCTCCCGAGTTCCAGCGTGTCCGCCCCCTTTGCACCTTCGGAGACCCCATGAGCTTCCCCCAGCCCCGGCGATCGTTTACCGCTGCCTTGGTCCTGCTGTGCACTGCCGCGTTGCCGCTGGCCGCTAGCGCCAGCGCGAGCGAGCGCGTCACCTTCGTGGAGCCCGGTGAGGCGCCGGTCAAGCTCACCGGCGGCCTGGCGCAGTTCCAGGGAACGATCAGTGTGCCCGCGCGCTGGGCGTCGTGGTCCGGCAAAGTCAACCTGCAGTGGAAGGGCTCCTCGGAGCTGGCCGAGGGCTCGGCGATCCGCGTGTCGGTCGGTGGCGAGGTCGTCGGCACCAGCGACGTCGACGGCGGCACGGGTGCAGCGAGCTTCACCATCCCGAAGGCCGAGGCTCGCCGCGGGGTCACGTCGATCCCGGTGCTGATCGAAGCCCGGCTCAAGACCAAGCGTGAGGAATGCCCGGGTCCGGATGACCTCGCGGCCTACATGCAGTTCTCCGCGGCATCCGGCGTGGTGATCGACGGCGACTGGGCCACCACACCGCTGAAGCTGCGCGACCTGCCCGCCGCGGCCGTGACGTCGATCGGCCGCGATGGGAGCGGGCTCCTCGTGCGCTTCACCCAGGCACCGAATCCCGCAACGCTGCGGGCGGTGGCGGTCGCCGCCGGTGAGATCTCGGCCGCGGCCGGCGACCTCGGGATCCGCATGCGGGTCTCGCAGCCCGGCGCGGTCCTCGAGCCGGACGAGAACGAGACCGTCCTCACGATTTCGCAGACGACCGGCCCAGGCACCCTGACAGCCGCGGCGTCGATCGGGCAGGCGCCACGACTCCTGATCTCGGGCGCCGCCGACCAGCTCGTCCTGGCGGCCGGCGGGCTGCGTCCGAGTGTCGCTCGCACGCTCGCGGGCGTCACCGCGACGAAGTTCCCGGCGATCACGATCAAGCGGCCGAGCCTGCCGCGCCGCATTCAGCTTTCGTCGGGCAGTTTCAACGGCTACGGCTCGGGCTCGGTTGGTCTCGGCTTCGAGATCCCGGTGTACCGCGAGGCGCTCCGCGGTGCCCGGTTGCGGATGTCGGTCAGCTACGACGCGCCGGCTGGCGGGCGAGCCGAAGTCGTGGTGAACGGCCGGAGCGTGACGACGGAGTCGCTGCGCAAGAGCGGCAGTACGCGATTTGAGGTCGAGGAGCAGCTCGCTGGTCGCGGTCCGGCGCTGCAGCGCGCCGACCTGCGGGCTGGCGAGAACCGCATCCAGGTCAACGCCGACCTCAACTACCCCTCGTTCCGATGCTCCCTTCCCGAGCAGACCGGCGCGGTCACTGTGGGCGACTTCGGGTCGGTCACGCTGCTCACGCGGGAACGCCCGGTCCTCAGCACGCTCAGCACGCTTCCGTTCCCGCTCAGCCGGCGGCCTGGTTGGGCTGGGACCACCGTGCAAGTGCCCGCGGCTCCGACCAGCTCGGAGTTGGCCTCGGTCCTGAGCACGCTCGCCGAAGCCCGGCGTGTGACCGATGAGCCGGCGATGCCGACCTTCCAGATTGGTGGCGCCACGCCGACGGGCACCGCACTCATCCTCGCGCGTCCTGGGTCCGTCCCGGCTGAGCTCGTGAAGGGCGTTCCGGGTCCCAAAGATGACGGCGTCCTGGCGGCCTCCGGTAGCGGCGACACCGTCCGGGTCGTGGCCATCGGGCGCCGCGCCCTCGCCCCGCTGGCGTCGCGGTATTCGATCGGCGCGGTGCAGGGTCGGGTCGTTCAGGTTCTGCCCGGAGGTGAGGTCGCGGTGCGCCTGAATGACGTGCAACGAGTAACCGGCGTGGAAAGAGGGGCGACAAGTTGGCGCTGGCCGCTTATCGTTATCTCCGTGGCCGTGCTCGGACTTACTCTGCTCGGCCTCCGTGGCGCGGTTCGGCGCGTCCGTCGGGACGACGCATGACGGCTCGCCCGATCGCCCTCTTCCTGAGGGGCAAGCTCGCTGAGTCGCCAGCGGCTCCGGCGACGTCGCGTCGCCGAGGCGCGAAGGCCGCCGCTGCCGCGAAGGCGCCGATGACGCCGGCCGCCGAGGCGGCCCAGAAGGCGGCCGACCGCAAACGCAATAGTCGCCTCGCCGAGCTCGACGCCTTCCGCGCGCTGATGATCCTCGTGGTCACGTTCCACGCGTACCAGGCCTCCTCTGGCGATCTCGACGCTCACGCGCTGCGCGACCTCTCGGTCGGCGGCGTCCTGCTGGGCAACGTCGACGTGCTCCTGCCGACGTTCTTCGTGCTCTCCGGCTTCGCGATCTACTACCAATTCGCCGGCATGGTGCTCGGCGGGCGCGAGCTGCCCGGCAGCCGCCTCTGGTTGTTCAAGCGCGGCCTGCGGCTCCTCCCGGTCTACTTCCTCGTCTTCGCTCTCGTATGGGTGGTCCGCTACGGCGGTGGCACCGAACAATGGGCCGACCTCGGCTGGGGCCTGCTCCTCATGCAGACCTGGTCCACCGACCACATCTTCCGCACGATCGACCCGGGCTGGTACCTCAGCATCGAATGGCAGTTCGCGCTCGTCACCGCGATCGTGATCCTGCCGTGGATGCGAACGATCTCCACGTGGCCGATGCGAAGCCGCCTTGCCGGGTTGCTCGTGCCGCCGTTCGTGCTGAGCATGATCACCGTCTGGTGGCGCCTGAGTCTGGAGCGAAACAACGTCCCGGGCGATCACTGGGGTGCGTGGTTCGCGCCGCCCTCCTGGGCGATGATGTACGGCGTCGGGATGCTGCTTGGCCTCGCGCTCGTCCTGCGCCCGCCGCATCTGTGGCGACTCCCGAAGCCGGCACCGACCCTCATTTTCCTTGGGGCGACGGCCGGACTCATTGAGCTGCAGCTCCTGCGCGGCGACAACCGCTTTGCGACCATCTGGTACTTCCATCTCGCGATCATCGGCGTCACGCTCTGGATGGTTGCGGCCATCACCGCCGACCCCGACGGCTGGGCCCGGCGCGTCCTGCGTTGGCGTGGCCTCCAAGCGATCGCGGCCGCGTCATTCGTGACGTACATGGTGCACGCTCCGGTACTGCGGTCGTTGGCGGCCCGCAACATCTTGCCGATGAACGACCCTGGCATGTGGTGGGCGTCGGCTGCCGCCATCGTGATCGTCTCGCTCGCGCTCGGGTATGTCGTCCATCGCTACCTCGAGGGGCCGCTCAGCTCGATCGAGAAGCTGCTGGCGCCCAAGGTGGCGCGCGTGGCCAAGATCATCAAGGTCGCCAAAGCCACCGTGACGCCGGGTCAGCGGCTCCCGGCTATCGAGGTCGTCGACGACCTCGGCTACCCGCACGATCTCCAGACGCTCTCCGGCGGGCGCCCCATGATTCTGCTCGTCCACCCGAGTGGGCATGTGCCGCGTCATCCGTCGATGCAAGGTGTCGGCGGCGCCCTGCGCACCCTCGACGGCGTCCGCGCCGCCGCGGCGAGCATGTCGGTCAAGCTGGCGAGCCTCTCGCCGGACGCGCCGCGCCACGTCGACCGCGACGACCATCTCCCGCCGGTCACCCGCCTCGTCGACCCGGACGCGTCCGTCGCCAAGGCGATCGGCGTGGCCGTTGCTCGCACGGCCGATGGCCGCCAGCTCCCGGAGGTCGTGATGCTCGTCGTCGACGCCGGTGGCTACGTGACCGAGGCGATCCGCGAGCGCGACCCGCACCTGATGCTCCATCGGGCGCTCACCGCGATCGACGCCCAGTCCGACACGATCGGCCGGTTCCAGCGGCGCAAGGTCAGCCGGCCGGCGAAAGTGTCGCCGACGCCTCGCCCCGTGGCAGACGAAGTCTGACGAGCGTCCCGCTGGCCTGAGTGCTCCCGAGCGTCGCCGGGGCTGCCCAGGCTCGCTCGACGGTGATGGCGTCTCCGTTCGGTCCAGGCTGGAGCCGATAAGCCATGGGGGAGTCCCCGCCGTCGAAGGTGGTGCCGAGCCACACGTCGGCGGTCTGGGCCGCTCCGCTGCTGCGAACGACGACCGTCCCAGCACCATCGCCCTCTACCCGCACCGCTCCGGTGCCGGCCGCGAGCCGCGGTTCGCTGAGCCGCTGCGCGGCGCTTGAGTCAGGCCGCAGGCTCCCGTCGGGCGCGAGTGTGCCCCATCCGTAGCCGTCGGCCGGCTGTTTCCACAGCCACGCGATCCCGCCGAAACCGGCTCGGCGCTGACGCATCAGGTGCTCGTCGCGCAGCTCGTCCCAGCCGGGCCCGACGGCGCCCGGGAACTCGCCGATCACGACCGCAGCTCGCAGCGTGCGCGCCTCGGCCTCGAACGCCCGGTACTGGGTTCGCATGCGCTCCGCGGTCGCCAGTGTCGGTCCACCGTTGTAGACGTCGATGTAGGCGTGCGGGGCGTAGACGAGCTGGTCGTCGTCCAACGACGGCAGGATCGCCGGCACCGACGTACCCGTCGAGCGGGGTCCCTGCGGCTGGATCCAGACGGGGGCGCGCTCGCCATCGGCGCGGAGTCGGCGCACGATCCCGCGCTGGAGGGCGTGGAGCTGGCTCGCCCAGGTCGTGGTGGCGGCGGCGTCCGGGGTGGCGTCCGGATCGGTGGGCTCGTTGAGTATGTCGATTCCGGTGTAGCCGGTGCCGCCTCGGCGTCCGGCCGCGGCGACTGCCGAGACCGCGTCGGTGTACCACTGCAGGCCGGTCTTCCCGCCAACGGAGTCTCCGCGGTAGAAGTGCCGGGCGGCGGCCGCCGCACACGGTGTGTAATACCGGGGGCGCGGATCGCCGCAGGCCTGCCCGTCGGTCGCCACGGCCCATCTCGGCGCGCCGTCGAACTCGGTGTCGGTGCCGAGATCGGCCGCGTACCGGTCGCTGTGCATCGAGATCACGGTGTGAAGGCCGCGTCGCCCCGCGCGGCGTACATGCGTCGAGATCTGCCGCAGGTAAGCCTGGTCGAGCTGGCCGGGCTCTGGCATCACCCGCGACCACGAAACCGCGAGCCGCAAGACGTTGAACCCGAGGGTGGCCATCTCGTCGAAGTCCTGTGCTCGTAGCGGGACCGGCGCGGTATGGCTGGTCCCGTAGTCCACGAGGGCGTTCACGCTCGCGCCGCGCAGCAGGATCGGACGTCCTGCGCGGTCGGTGAGGCGCCGCGCATCGGCGACGGTGCTCACACGGAGCCGATCGTTACCGTCGAGTTGGCGGGCGTCGGCCTCGACCTCGACCGTGTCGGATGACGACGTCGCGCTGGCCGCGTCGGTCGCGGTGCTGAGTGTCGGCGATGGTGCCGGCGTGGTCGACGTGCCCGCCTCGCTGTTCGGACGCTTCACGATCGCGACCGCGATGGCGATCAGCCCGATGACGACGACGAGCACCACGGTCTGTCGCTTCGTCACGCGTCCCGCTCCAGGGTGGAATCCGGTTCGCCAGCGTGCGAGGCCGCAGCGCCCGCAGCGCCCGCGGCAGGCGCGGCGTCAGTCCCGCCCGCTCCCGCCGCGGCCGGAGCGGGGATGAGCGGCCGCGTTCGATGCCGCAGCCAAACCACCACAGCGGCAACGGCCGGCGGAGCGCCCGCGAAGCTGAGGGCGGCCTGGATCGAGACGTGGTCGACGAGGAAGCCGGCGACGGGCGAGCCGATCGTGAGCCCGATCATCACAGCTCCCATGCCAAACGCGAAGGCCTCGGTCAGCGTGCCCTCGGGCACGACCTGCCCCATCACGGCGTTGCACGTGGCAAACATCGGCGCGATCGAACCCCCGGCGATGAAGAGCAGCACCCCGAGTATCCACGGGCTGTCGCTGACCCCCAGGATGCCGTTGCCGACGGCCATGAAGATGAGCGTGCCGAGGATCCGTCGAAGCGGGTCGGTCGCGGGCGGGAACTTAGCGATGGCGATCCCGCCGACGAGACTGCCGATCGACCAGACCGCCAGGAGCACACCAATCAACGCCGTCTTGCCCTCGGACCGGCTGAACGCCGTCACCGCTACTTCGACGGCGCCGAAGCTGCCTCCAGCGCCGGCCGAAACCACAAGCAAGGTCCAAGCGCCGCGACTGCGCAGCGCGCCGATGAAGTCCGGCTTTCGAAGCGGTGAGGGGCGCCATTGCTGAGATGGCTCGCTCATGGCGAACGCGAGGGTTCCGAACCCGGTGAGCATGGCCGCGACCACGAGGGCCACGCCGGCGCCGAACGCCCCGGCGATCCCGCCCACGATCAGGAGCGGGCCACCGGTAAACACAAGCTCGACGGCTCCGGCCTCGACCGAGTAGCCGACGTGCCGTTCGTCGTCGTCCGTGAGCAGCACGTCCCACAGGGCGCGCATCGCACCGCCGAGCGGCGGCTGGAGGGCGCCGTTGATGGCGGCGATCAGGACGAACAGCCAGAGTGGACTGCTGCCCGGGACGAGCGCAAGCGCGATGGTCGCGAGCGCGCCGCTCACGCCGGTGATCAGCAGCAGCCGCGTTTGGCCCTTGCGGTCGACGATCCGTGACAGCAGCGGCGAGGTCAGCGCGAGCGCGAGGGCGAAGGCGGCGGCCGCCAGTCCGGCTTCGCCGTAGCTGTAGCCGACCTCGGTCAACCGCAGCACCGTGAGGAGCGTGAGCGCCCCGAACGGGAGTCGGGCAATCACCGACGACCCGAGCGTCCGCGCCACCTGCGGCTTGGACAGGACGCTGCCGATCGTGATGGTCCTGCGGCCGCCCTTGCCCGCGGTATCGGTGGTCAGCGGCGTTTGCACGGCGCCACTTCCTCAGGCTCAGCCGGCATGGAGTCGCTTCGCGTAGGCGACCTCTTCGGCCGGCGTGCCTTTGCCGTCGGGACCGGGCGTCTCCAAGATGCAGGCCAGCCCCTGGAATCGCGGCTCGCGCAGGAACGCCTGGCAGCCAGCTTCGCCGAGTTCGCCTTCACCGATGTTGGCGTGGCGGTCCTTGTTGGAGCCGAGTGGGAACTGGGAGTCGTTGAGGTGCAGGCTCCCGAGCCGGTCGAGGCCGAGTTCCTTGTCGAGCTCGTCGACGACCTTGGCGACCGCCTCGGGTGTGCGGACGTCATACCCGGATGCGAGGAGATGGCAGGAGTCGAGGCAGACGCCGAGGCGAGGCGACCCGCCTGCGGCGTCGATCAGTTCGGCCAGCTCGGCGAAGGTGCGGCCGAGCGTGCCGCCCGCGCCGGCCGTGATTTCCAGGTGCAGCGGGCAGGCGTCGGTCTGCGCGAGCGCCTCGGCGATCACCTCGCCGGCGCGCTTGATCGCCGGAGCAACTTCGCCGGTCTTGGCGGAGCCCGGGTGCAGGACGACGCCCGTGGCCTTCAGGTCGTCGCCGACCTTGAGCGACATCGCCAGCGAAGCCAACGTCTTGGCCCGGATCTCTGGGTCTTCGGTCGCCGCGTTGTTGAGATAGATCGCGTGGATCAGGACGGCCTGGACCGTGCTCTTCTCCATCGCGGCGTGAAACTTGCCCAGCGCCTCTTCGGTGTAGGACCCAGGCTTCCAGCCCCGCGGGCTCTGGTTGAAGATCTGGATCGCCTGGCAGCCGCGCTCTTCGCCGCGCTCGACCGCCTTGTGCGGACCGCCGGCAGGGGAGACGTGCGCACCGATGAGCATGCCGGCGAGGCTAGCCGCTTACCGCCTCAGCCGGCTTGCTCGGCCTGGCTGGTCCGTCAGGCCGGTGTCGCGGCCGGCGCCTGAGGCATCACGGCCTCAGTGGTCGGAACCGCGCAGACCCCGGGCTCGCTGTAGCCCTGGGCAGTCATGCCGAGCGAGACGTTCATCCGCGAGCGGTAGTTCTCCCAGGCGACGGTGGCCGTCAGCTCGACGATCTGGCGCTCGTCGTAGTGATCGGCGAGCCGGGCGTAGAGCGCGTCATCGGCCGTGACGGGCGTGGCGCTCATCGCGACCGCCAGGTCGAACGCGACCTTCTCGGCCTCCGTGAAGAACGCGCTGTCCTCATGGCGTGCCAGCGCGCGGAGTTCCTCGGCGCTAACGCCGTGCTGACTGTGGGCGACGTACGAGCCGAGGTCGATGCAGAACGGGCAGCCAAGCTCCATCGCCGTGCGGACCGACACCAGCTCGATGAGCCGGTTCGGGATGCTGCGCTTCCCGATCAGGAACTTGTCCATCCAGGCCGAACTCCAGATCAGGCCGGGCGAGTGAGCGGTCATGGCGAGCGTGTCGGGTGCCTCGCCGATCATCCGCTTCGTCACGCGCGTGAGGATGCGCGCTCCGACGGGGAACTTCGAGCTGGGGAGTGGGGTGATGCGCGGCATGACGACCTCGGGAGCCTAGGAACGGCGACTGGACCTCGATCGTATGATCCGTGGCATGCCTCAGCAAGGACCAGTTGCGGGCGAGTTGGGCGGACCAGTCGCTGTCGAGTTGGGCGGACCAGGCGCTGTCGAGTCGGGTGGACCAGGCGCTGTCGAGTCGGGCGGACCAGCCGCTCGGGAGCCCAGAGGACGCGTCGCTGCACGCCGCGAGCGAGTGGTCGATCTCGGGCTCGCCGTCGACCGCAGCGCGCCCGCGCCGCTGCCCGATCAGATCGAGCGCGAGCTGCGCGCGCGGCTGGGTCGTCGCGAGCTGCACCCCGGCGACGCGCTACCGAGCACCAGGGCGCTCGCCAAAGAACTCGACGTCTCGCGTGGCGTGGTCGTCGAGGCCTACGACCGGCTCGTGCGCCAGGGGTTGCTCGTCGCCCGGCAGGGCGCAGCCGTCCGGGTCTCCGAGGCAATGACGGCGCTCCCGAAGTCCGACCTAGCGACCGGCGACGCCCTCGAGGTGACCGAACTTGCCGGCGGCGACGACCCTGCCGGCGGCGACGACCGTGCCGGCGGCGACGACCCTGCCGCCAGCGACGACCCCGCGACGGCGTCGCGCTTCGCTGGGCGACCCTGGCGCTTGCGGCTGCATCCGGCCTTGACCCCGGTGGGCACGCTCGACCGCCGCGCCTGGGGCGCGGCGATCCGCACGGCGCTTCGTGAAGCGCCCGACGCCGCGCTGGCGTCGCTCGACAGCGCCAGCGGCGACGCCGGGCTCCGGGCCGCGCTCGCGGCGCAGCTGAGCCGCTCGCGAGGCGTGGTCACCGAGCCTGAGCACGTCGCGATCACCTCCGGCGTCACCGACGCCCTCCGCGGCCTCGCGCCGATTCTTCACGCACGCGGTGGGCGCGTGGCGGTGGAGGACCCCGGGTTCGTGATCCATCGCGCGACGCTGCTCGGCAGCAACCTCGAGATCGTGCCGGTGCGGACCGACGCCGACGGCATTGACGTCGAGGCGCTCGCCGAGGCCGACGTCGGAGCGGTGCTGCTCACGCCCGCGCACCAGATGCCGCTCGGCGTGCCGCTGTCGCCGGAGCGTCGCGGCGCGCTGGTGAGTTGGGCTCGCGAGCGCGGCGCACTGCTGCTGGAGGACGACTACGACGGCGAGCTGCGCTACGACCGCCGCGGGGTTCGCAGCCTGCACGCACTCGCGCCGGACCGCGTCATCTACATGGGATCGACCTCGAAGGTGCTGTCGCACGCCGTGCGGGTGGGGTGGATGGTCACGCCGCCCGAGCTGACGGGCGAGGCCCAGGGTTGGCGTCTGGCCTGCGGAGCAGCGCCGTCGTCGCTCATTCAGCTCGCGTTCGCGGAGATGGTGCGCACCGGGGCCTTCGATCGAGGCGTGGCGCGCCTGCGGCGCCGATGCGCGGCGCAACGCGCGGCGCTCATCGAGGCCCTCCAAGCCGAGGCGCCCGATCTGACGCCGACCGGCGTCGAAGCCGGCCTGCACGTGTCGGTCCGCGTGCGCGGAGCGACAAGCTGGTCGCTGGTGGCGGCGGCCAACGAACGTGGCGTCGAGGCGTATGCCATTGATGACGGTCCGGACGCCATCCTGCTCGTCGGTTTCGGACTCGTCGAGCCCTCGGCGGCGAGGCGCGTAGCGGCGGAACTCGCCCGGATCGTGGACGCCGCCTGCGCCGCCTGAACGCGATTCGATCGCTGGACGCGATCTGGCCTGCAATGCGCCCGTCCGTTCGCATACGCTGACCCGATGCGCGTTCGCTTTGCTCCTTCTCCCACTGGCGCACTCCATATCGGGGGTGCCCGCGCGGCGCTCTACAACCACTTGGCGGCCCGCGGTGCGGCGAAGAAGGGCGAGCCCTCGCAGTTCATCCTTCGCATCGAGGACACCGATCGAGAGCGCTCGACCGACGAGAACGTTGAGCAGATCCTCGACGCGCTGGCGTGGCTCGGCATCGACTTCGACGAGGGCCCGATCAGCCAGGTCTCCCATGAACCGCGCCATCGGGAGGTCGTCCAGGACCTCCTCGCGCGCGGGCTTGCGTATCGGACGACCGCCACCGGTGAAGACGTGCGCGCCTACAAGGACGAGCATGGCGCCGACAAGGGCTACCGCGGCACCGACGAGGGCGAGGGCGCGATTCGCCTGCACGTGCCCGAGGGCGAACTCGTCGTGCACGACCTGATCCGCGGCGACACGACCTTCCAGAACGTCCACATGGATGATCCGGTCATCGCCCGCGCCGACGGCAGCGCGCTCTACAACCTCGCCGTTGCGGTCGACGACCTCGACGCCGGCATCACCCACGTGATCCGCGGCGAGGATCACCTCTCGAACACGCCCAAGCAGCTGCTGGTCTACGCGGCGCTTGGCGCTGAGCCGCCGATCTTCGCGCACCTCCCGCTGCTCCACGGGCCGGACGGCAAGAAGCTCAGCAAGCGCCACGGCGCCGCCTCAGTGCAGGAGCTACGCGACGCGGGCTACCTTCCCGAAGCCGTCATCAACTACCTCGCGCTCCTGGGCTGGGGCGACAGCGACGACGAGACGATCCTCTCCCGCGAGGAGCTGGAAGACCGGTTCGATCTCAACAAGGTCACCAAACACCCGGCGCAGTTCGACGAAAAGAAGCTCCGCTGGCTCAACGGCAAGTACCTGCGAGCGCTGTCGGTCGACGAACTCACCGAGCGCCTGGAGCAGCACACCGGCCGCACCGGGCTGCGCGGAGCGGTGGAAATCTCTCAGGAGAAGATTTCCACGTTCCACGACTTCTGGCCGCTGGCGGGATTCCTCTTCGACGGCCCCAAGGAAGATGACGCGAAAGCACGCGATCAGTGGCTCAACGAGGACGGTCGCAAGGCGCTCGCGGCCGCTCGCGAGTCGCTGGCTGCGCTCGATCCGTTCAGTCTCGAGGCCGTGGAGGGCGCCCTGCGCGAGCTGCCCGCGACCCTCGAGGTCAAGCCCAAGCAGGTCTTCCAGTCGGTGCGCGTTGCGTTGGCGGGAACCACCGTGTCGCCTGGCATTTTCGAGTCGGCGACCCTCCTTGGAAAAGACGAAACCCTCAAGCGGATCGACGCGGCTATCGGTGTCCCGAGCACCTGAAATTGGGAGTGGGGGCGCGCCGAGCGGCGGTCGTGCTCAACTCCAGGGACAGATGTCCGATAACCAAGTCAAGTCTTCTACTGCCCGAATGACGCATGACGATCCAGGCCCAAGCTGTGAACCAAACTCCCGCTGATCCACGCTCCGCGTCGGATATTGCTGCGTCTCAGAATGAGGGGCACGGCCGTCGCCTAACCGCGGCGTTCGAAGCTCTCGAGGCGTTTCCCGCCCTCGCTGAGTCGCGCAACCGACTGCTCCGTGTCGTCGCCGAGGAGCCGCTTTCTGTCGGCGCCGTCGTCGCCGCAGTCGAGTCCGACGTGGCGCTGGTCATCAGCGTCATGCGGCTCGCGAACCAGATCGACGGTCGCTCCCGCGGCCGCGTCGATTCGGTCGTCGCCGCCGTCGAGCTGCTGAGCCCGGACGCGGTCCAGGCGCTCGCCACGCAGACCCGCACCTTTGATTTCTTCGAGCGTTCCGTCGTGTGGGAAGGCGCTCCTGAGCGCTTCCGCCTGCATGGTGTGGCGACGCAGCGCGCTGCTGAGCGCATCGCGATCGAGGTCGGTTACGAGCACCGCGACCGCCTCATGATCACGTCGCTGCTGCACGACATCGGCAAGCTCGTTCTCATGCACGCCTACCCGGGCTACCCGGCGCAGGTTCACGCTGGCGCTCGCACGCCGGAAGAGCGTGTGCAGAAGGAACGCCGTGAACTTGGCGTCGACCATGCCCTCGTGGGCGGCGTGCTCGCTCGTCGCTGGGGTCTGCCGAAGCAGGTCGCGTCGATCATCGAGCGCCACCACTCTCCGGATGCCGACGAGGAAGCCGCCTTCGTGCGCCTCGCCGACATGCTCGCCCACTACAGCAGCGGCGCCGGGGTCAACCCGAACGAGCTCCTCAAGTGCGCGCGCGTCGTGGGCATCGGCCCGTCCGAACTCCGCGGCGTCCTGTACGACCTTCCGTACCCGATCCAGAGCAAGCCGCGTCAGGTCGACCCGTGCCCGCTTTCTGGCCGTGAAGTCGACGTGCTCAAGCGCCTCGCCGCGGGCAACGTCTACAAGCAGATCGCCCACGAGCTCGGCCTCTCGACCTCGACGGTCCGCACCCATCTGCACAACATCTACGGCAAGCTCGGCGCCGTGGATCGCGCTCAGGCGGTTCTCATCGCCACCGAGCGTGGCTGGCTCTAGACCACCTGCTGTCAGCAATGACTTCACCTCCGGCCGCTGGGGCCGGAGCGCCGACGCGAGGCGTCGGCGCAATTGCGCTCGCGACGCGGGGCTGTCCTGCGGTCCGTTTCGTTACCGTGTGCCTCAATGCACCGTCCCATGCATAAACGTCGCGTCCTTCTCGTAGGGCTTGCGATGGTCGCGATGACCGGCGGCCTCACGGCTTGCGGCGATGGCCCCACCTCGGAGGAGCTCGCGCAGCAGATCGACGCGAACCCCAGCGCGGGCGCCGCCGATCCCTTCAAGGTTTCGCAGACCAAGACGCTGCAGCAGCAGGCCGACGACGACGCCAAGGCGGCCGAGGCCGCCAAGAAGCGCCGCGACGAGCTCGCGCAGTACGACCGCGAACAGAAGGCCGAGACCGAGGCCATCATGAATGGCGACGGCGCGCCCGGCGGCACCCTCGAGGAGTCGTCCGTGCCGATTGGTTCAGCCGATCCCGAGGTCGAGCGTTTCCGCGCGCGGCTTTCCGGCGTCTGCCAGGGCACCCAGCGCCGGCTCACGAAGGTCGCCTCTGACGGTGAGGACGCCTCCAAGGGCAAGGACACCAATGCGGTCCTCAAGGTGGCCCAGGACTACACCGACACCCTCAATGACTTCCAGTCGGCTCTGGCGGGCCTCACGCCGCCCGATTCGATGGCGGCCGACTACCGCGACTGGCAGGACACCGTCGACTCCCTGAGCTCGACGATCCGCATCCTGCTCGTCTCTCAGGGTGATCCGAAGAAGGCCACCCGCCTGCAGGACAAGGTCAACACCTTGTTCGGCCGCTTCATCGAGCAGAGCGCCGGCCTCGGCGTCACCTGCATCTCAGCCCTGGGCTGACCCCGGCCGGGCAGTCTTGGGCTGGATCCGATGCGCTGACCGCGCATTTTGGAGCCCAAGATTCCGCTAGGCCAAACGGGCCGAACAGCCGGATCACCGCGGCGAGCATCCTGCCCGCCCGTTAGCCTGACCAGCGTGCTGCTCGTTTCCGACAAATCCGCCGTCGCCGTCCGCGCCCTCGTGGGCCTGGCCCGTGCCGGCGGGGAGCGCGAGGCCATCGCGATCGCCGAGGTCGCGCGCCGCTCCGAACTGTCGCTCACCCAGCTCGAGCAGCTCTTCGTGCAGCTCAAGCGCTCCGGCATCCTGCGCTCCCAGCGCGGCGTCGGCGGCGGTTACCTCCTCACGCGCCCCATCGCCGAGGTCAGCCTCCTGCACGTCGTCGAAGCGATCGACGGCCAAGTCGGCGCCGACACCGACGCCCTCTTCAACGGACCCAAGGACGCCCTCCGCGGCGCACTGGCCCGCCGCACGCTGGAGGAGGTCGTCAAGGACGACGAAACCGCCGGCACCCCGATGTACTGGATCTGAGTAGCCGGGTCGAGTTCCAGCGTTGGCCGACTCGCGACGCAGCCTCCGCCGCCAGCCCTGCGAACATGTGTTCCCCATGGTGAAGGCCTGAGTTGAATGAGTGGGCTCGCGAGCCGGCAACGGTTTGGTCGGTGACGAGCGGGCTCCTGCAGGCGTGGGAGGTACGGCGTCCGGCTGAGCCTGCGTGGGAGCAGGCGTCCGGCGTCCGTTGGGATGCGTGGGCGGACGTCAAGGACGCGGTGGCGGAGCTGGCAGAGGGGTGGGACCGATCTCACCTGCACCACGGCGCGCTCGCCGAACTGGCGGCAATCCTGATGCGCGCACCAGCGGTGCTCGGAGTGGACGCGCTGCACGCCGCGGCGTGGGGGATAGACGAGGGCGCTTACGCGCTGCTGGTGGAGGACTGGTGTGCCCCCGCGTCCCAGTGGCTGCTGGGGCACGGGGAGCTGTACCCGGTGGGGGAGCCTGACCCCAGAGTGTTTGTCGGCGCGCACGTGGCGCGCACGAGTCGTCCATCGTCGTTGACTGAGCCGGTGCTGGGGGAGTTGCCGCACGTGCGGCGCAACCGCGCGGTGCGTGCGCAGATCGTGATCGAGCCGCGCTACCGCACTGAGCTGGAGCCCATTGCCAGAAGCATGCGGCCGCTCGCTACCGCGCACACCAACGCCGCGCTGGATGAGTTTGACCAGCCGCGCGCCGGCATCGCAGCCATCTTTCCCATCTCCGTCCGCGACGCCGACCTTCAGCGCGAACGGGTTCTGGAACTCACCCGGCAGACTGTGACCGTTGACGCGCGGATCGTGGTGTTCCCCGAACTTTCCACCACACCGCAGCTCATCGATGACGTTCGGCAGGTCGTCGATCGCGCGCCCGGGCGCCGCCTGGTGATCGCCGGCAGCTACCACCACCATCGCGACCACGGACCAGTCAACACCGCTGTGGGGGTCATCGCGCGCTCAGGCGCGGTCCTCGAGCACGACAAGCTTGCCGCGTTCGCGGAGCCTGGTGGCACCAAGGAAGGGATTGAGCGTGGCGCCCGTCTGGTCGTCTACGAGGCGGGCGAGTTTCGTGTGGCGATCGCGACCTGCAAGGACCTCCTCGATGACGAGGTTCGGGGCCTGTACCGCCGCATGGGCGTCAACCTGTTGCTCGTCCCCGCCCTGTCGGTCAAGACCAGCGACTTCGCCACCCACGCTCGCGCCCTGGTGGCAAGCAATCAGGCCGTCACGCTGATGGCCAACGGCATCCTGACGACCCCCGCCGGCGCGGCGATCGACCCGGCTGCGGTGTTGGCGCAGCCGATCGCCGGCGCCGAACTCGTCACTGGCGCGGTAGTGGCCAGCGACGTCCCGGAACTCGTGGTCTTTAGCGTTGGCGAAACGCAGCCGATATCAAGGTAGTTATCATCTAGTTGCATTGCCCGATCTGTGGGGATACCCTGACTACATGGCCGTAGCCGAACACGTCGATCTTGAGAGCGAAGAGGGCCTGGCCGCAGCGTTCTTCGCACTGCACGGCCCCATCGCCAGCAACCAGGCCACCGATGTAGGCGACGCCCTGGACGCTGCCCGTGAACTCGTGCTGGACGTCATCGGGCAGCGCAGTGCCGCACAAGCCTCTGCAGCCCGCGATGAACTGCGCCAACTCATTAGAGCCGCCGACGGCGCCCGCGGTCTTGCTGAGGAGTCGCGCGGCGTGATCGCCGAATGGGATCGCCAGCTCACCCTGTCCCTGCAGGCCGCGACCGCCCGCGACGCGCGTCAGCGCTCCGCCCAAGAGCGAGGTGTCCTGACGCAGCGCATCATCGAACTGCTCGCCGACACCGAAATGCGCCCCGCCGTGATCGCCACCGAACTCGGCGTCACGCGCGCGCACGTTTCCCGCGCTCTTCGTCAGCTTCGCAACGACGGCATCGTCGAAGCCACCCAGCACCCCGGCCATGACGGGCGCGGCCTCTGGTATCGCGCCACCCAGACCCGGCTCGCCGCCTAACCCTTCGAAGCACGCTGGACAGAGCCACCAGGCAGACCGGGGCATCCAGGCTAAGACGCGAGCAATGCCGATGAGAGTGCCGGATCGAGGTCGTCGAGCCATCGAAGGCAGCCCTCGGGATTGGCCAAAAGTGGCTGTTCGAGTTCGGGCACGAGCGGCTCTGGGATCCAGGCCAGCAGGTACGTAGTCGTCGCGTTCGGGTCCGCTGGCTGGTGAGTGCTTCCCTTGGCCCGGACGAGCGCAATCCAGGTATCCCATGGCGGAAGATTGTCGGCATCGAAAAAGCCACCGGACGTTTCCTCCGCAGCCCCGTCGGAAAGACTCTCGTCAGGCATGAACGCCAGAACTCGGCCCGACGGCGGGCTCTGTGGGTCTCGGGCTGAGCCGAACGGCACGCCACGTCCGCGCAGCGCGGTCTGCCGCTGAAGCACGACGGCGGTCACGCTGCTGTGGTCGTGAGGAAGTGCGTCGAACACGCCGGACCCTGGTCCGGGGAGCTGTCTCAGTGAACCGCCGAGATCGTCGGTGTCGAAATGGCTATCGACCCAGGAGGCCGCCTCAAGGATCCGCTCTCGCAAGGTAGGGAGCAGTTCTGCTGTCGTTCCGCGGCGGGCTTCGGAAAGGACCTCCATGGGTCGCACCGTAACGCTGAGGCGGGAAGCCGGCGCCCGGCTGTGCACAAACCCGCCGAATGGGTCCAGGTTTAGGAAGTTGGTCCGGTCTGGCCACTAAGGTTGGGCTGGTGAGCTTGCGTGCCGTTTCTTCCGTGGTCGACCTTGTCGGTCGCACTCCGGTGGTGGAGCTGGGGCAGATCGCTCCCGAGGGCACGCGGATCTTCGGCAAGCTCGAGGTGTTCAACCCGGGCGGCTCGGTCAAGGACCGGATCGGCGTAGCGATGATCGAGGCCGCCGAGAAGGAAGGCCGGATCACGCCGGGCAAATCGACGATCGTCGAAGCGACCTCCGGCAACACCGGCATTGCGCTGGCGTTCGCGTGCGCCGCCAAGGGTTACGAGCTGGTGCTCACGCTGCCGCAGGGCATGAGTCGCGAGCGCGAAGTGCTGCTGCGGCTCTACGGCGTGCGCGTCGAGGTGATCGAGTCGATGGGTGGCATGAATGAGGCCGTCGCCGCGGCGCGTCGCCTCGCGACCTCCGATGACGTGTTCCTGCCCGACCAGTTCTCCAACCCCGCCAACCCGGCGGCTCACGAGGCGTCGACCGGCCCGGAGCTGTTCGAGCAGCTCGACGAGAAGATCGACGTGCTCGTCTGCGGCGTCGGCACCGGCGGCACGATCACCGGCACCGGCCGCTTCCTCAAGGCGCGGCTTCCAAACCTCCAGATCGTCGCGGTCGAGCCCGCCTCGTCGCCCGTGCTCAGCGGCGGCAAGCCCGGTCCGCACCGCATCCAGGGCATCGGCGCCGGCTTCGTGCCGCCGATCCTTCAGCGCGACCTCATCGACGAAGTCCTCTCCATCACCGACGACGACGCCATCGACACCGCCTGGGCCGTCGCCCGCAAGTGCGGTGTCCTGGCCGGGCTCTCCTGCGGCGCCGCCATCGCCGGCGCGATCCAGGTCGCCCAGCGCCCCGAATCCAAGGGCAAGCGCTTCGCCGTCGTGCTCCCCGACTCCGGCGAGCGCTACTCCTCAACGCCGTTCTTCGTGCCGCCCGCGCGGCGCGCCTGACGCTTCCTCATTTCGGGGGCGAGCCTCCGAGCGGTGACGCGCTCCGTCGCTCCTTTCAGGGGATTCCAGGTCCCGTGCGGCCGGTCGGAGCCTCGCTGAGTTGAGGGAGCGTCAGTAACCCGGGAGCAATTTTCCGTATTTGCGGTCATTTGCGCATTTACAGCGATAGTGGTGTACGAGGAGCAGCAAGAGTTCGCTCGCAGAACGCTTGCGAACTTCGGAGGATGATGACGAAACGTGACCTATCGGACGTCTCGGTTGAGCAGCTCGTCGCGGAATTCGCTAGGGCCGCGGCGCTTCACGGTCGGGCGACAGAGGAAGGGGACTGGCGTGCTGGAAATCGGCAGCATGCTCTGCTCAGCGCGGCCTACCGTGAGCTTCGCGCTCGCGGTGAACGAGAAGCGCTGCTGCCTCTGCTCGCCGACGGCGACATCGCTGTCCGCTGTACGGCCGCCGCTCGGGCGCTCGAGTTCGCGCCTCAAGCGGGCGAGGCGGTATTGACGGCGACAAGTCAGATCGCCGGCGTCCACGGTCTGAACGCGACGATGATCTTGAAAGTCTGGCGAAATGGCGAACTTAGCTTCTCATGAGCCGCCTCGGGGGTAGCCTCGGCGACCCCCGGTGCTGCTGGGCACGAGTATGGAAGGCCGCGACAGCACATCCGTCGGTTTCGTCACTGCTAATCCGCAAACTAGGTGATCGAGCAACTCGCGAGAGACATTGGGCGGGGAGTTCGGATGAGTCGAGAAGGCAAGTTCATCGGGTTCCTCGATCGAGCGAGGCAGACGCAATGATTCGTCAACTGCGGAGCGACATCCTCGAGGCACCTGAGCCGTTCTCATTCGGTGGTCCTGAGGACCGTGAGCAATGCGAGCACGAACTCTCCAAGGCTGGACATACCACGAATCCGCCCCTCCTTGAGGTCTGGGGCGAGTTCGGTGGCGGCTACCTTTTCGAGACCGAGGAGTTGCTGAGTCCGCTTGGTGAGGGATGGCTCTCAATCGTGAATCGAAATGCGGCCTTCTACAAAGCAGGCCTCCCGGCCGACTATCTGGTGTTTCACGTCGGAATGCATCTCAGCGTGGTCGATCGTTCGGGAGCGATGCGATCGCTCGATGAAGCGAACTTTAAGACGATTCGCACCTACGCGGCGCTCGACGATTGGTACGCAGATCTTCGCTCGGAGTTCGCTGAGCGTTACGGTCTCGCTGGTCTTGCCGGAGAGACGTCATGACGAGCCAACTCGGCTGCTCAATGCTTGAGTCCGGACCCGTGGACGGTGACGAGAACGCGCTGGCGAGCGCCTCGTCTCAGTCGGTGATCGTCTCGGCGTCGCCGAGGCACCAGGCGAGCAAGCCTGGCCAGGGGCCGAAGCCGTCTTTGGGTTCGAAGTGGCCGCGGTCTCCGACGAGATCGACGGGGAGACCGAGCGGGTTGGCGAAGCCTTCGACTGCGCCGCCGTCGGGCCAGTAGGGATCGTTGGTCGACACGACGACCCGCGTATGTCGGGCGGCGCGCGATGGGTCGACTCGAGCGAGATCGAGGTCGTGGAAGCGCGTGCGCCCAACGTTCTCAGGGAGGAGCGGGGGAGAGACCAGCGCCACGCGATCGGCGAGCGCGAACGGGTAGTCCCCGCCTTCGGTCTTCGCCAGCGTCCCCAGATGCGCGTGTCCCGCCTCCTGCGCGTCTCCCGGTTCGTGCGCCTGTCCTGCCTCCTGCGCGTGCTGCAGCCAGAGCCGACCGCCGAGGGAGTGGGCGACCACGACGAGTTCGCCGGATGGGTCGCCCTGCTCGTCGAGTTCGTGAGTGGGGTTGCCGTGCTCGTCCAGCTCGACGAGGCCGCCGAGGTACGTCAATCGGTCGGCAAGCGCTGACCGCCACACATCCAGATCGGGGGCGTTTGGCGACGGCAGCTTGCGAATGCGAGCGACGTGGCCACGGGCCCGGAGTTCGGTCGAGAGCCAGACGAGCCAGTGATCGGGGCCGACGCCGCCAAAACCATGCAGGAGCAGGTATCTCGCCATGCCTGGCACCCTAATGATCGATCGCTTCCGGCACGCTTCGCGGTCGCCGCCCATTCCCGACCGACGCGCACGAGCCCGGACGGGGCCAGACCGTCCAGCGGCCCCCAGCTCAGGCGGTACGCTCGGTTGCTCCGTCATGCAGAGCGTCGACGAACCCGAGGCCCCAACGTTCCAGCGGCCGGCACGATCGCCGGTCCGGCGGCACGCGCCGACGGTGCTCCTCGGCCTGATCCTGATCGCGCTTCTGGCGACCGTCGCTTGGTACAAGCCGTACCGGGTTTCGTCTGGATCGATGGCGCCGACCGCCATGGTCGGCCAGCGCGTCCTCGCCGACCACCTGAGCGACCAGAAGTGGACGCCGAAGGTCGGCCAGGTCGTCGTGTTCAAGGCACCCGGCGGCGCCGAGCCGTACGTCGACGAGGCCTGCGCTGTGCCGCGCCGCCCGGGCACCGCCTGCGTGAGGCCACTGCCAGGCAAGACGCAAGTGAGCTTTGTGAAGCGCGTCGTCGGCATCCCCGGCGATCGGCTGCGCGTCGAGCACGGACATGTGGTGCGCAACGGCAAGTACCTGCACGAGGACTACGCCCGCTCCTGCGACGACGAGATCTGCAACCTTGCCGAATTCACCGTCCCGCCCGGCGCGTTCTTCGTGATGGGCGACAACCGCGGCGACAGCAGCGACTCCCGCTTCTGGGGGCCCGTGCCACGCGAGCAGATCATCGGCCGCGTCTTCGGGAGCTACTGGCCGCTCACGCGGCTCGGCAAGCTCTAACTCGCCGGAGCCGAGACGCCACCCTCCGGCGCGTCCTACGGCGTTCCGGCAGCGCGTCCTACGGCGTTCCGGCAGCGCGTCCTACGGCGTTCCGGCAGCGCGTCCCTGCGGCATTCCGGCAGTCCAGTACCGCGGCAGGCTCGCCTCGTGACAAGCACCGCAAATACCAGGGTATTTCCGCTCCTCGGGCTCGTGTGACGATCGGCCCGCGGGTCGGCTTCCGATCGCGCTAGCGTGCTCCGTATGGCTCTTGGAATGGTGCGGCGAATCGCCGATGAGGTGCGCCGCGACCTGCAGGCCGCCGAAGAGCGAGATCCCGCGGCGCGCGACACGAATCGCGCCCTGATCCTGTTCACCTGGCCGGGGGTCCACGCGTTGCTCATGCACCGCGTCGCGCACGCCCTGCGTGGTGCCGGCGTCCCGGCCCTGCCGCATCTGCTCGCCCACTACGCGCGCCGCCGCACCGGCATCGAGATTCATCCGTGCGCGCAGATCGGTCGCGGCCTGCTGATCGACCACGGCAGCGGCGTGGTGATCGGCGAGACCGCGGAGATCGGCGACGACGTGACGCTCTACCAAGGCGTCACGCTCGGCGGCACCGGCTTCGCTCAGGGCAAGCGACACCCGACGGTGGGCAATGGCGTCGTGATCGGGAGCGGGGCCAAGCTGCTCGGTCCGATCGTCGTCGGCGACGGCGCGAAGATCGGCGCAAACACGGTGGTGATCCACGACGTGCCAGCCCGCTCGACCGTCGTCGGCAACCCCGGCCATCCCGTGCGGGTCGAAGGCCGCAAGCCGACCGGCCCCGACGCCGACTGGGCCCACCTTCCTGACCCGGTGGCCGACGCGATGGACGCCCTCTCCGCGCGGATCGCCGAGCTCGAGCGCCAGGTCGAGCGCCTCTGCGGCGTGCCGGCGCCGGGCGATGCACCCGCCGGCGAGGCGCGAGCGTCGCTTCGGGCCCGGGGCAACGGCCCTAGTCCAGCCGGCGGCTGACCCAAACGACTTGGCCCCACGGCGCGCGTCCGGTGTGGCAGACTTAGTTACAGCAGTGAAAGCTACACCCGCGAAACTTTCGCCGAGAAGAGTTTGACCATGGCTTCGAGCACGTCCTACGCCGGTAAGACCGTCCTGATCACCGGAGCCGCCCGCGGCATCGGTGCGGCCACCGCGCGCCGCCTGCATGCGGGCGGCGCCAACGTCGCCCTCGTGGGCCTGGAGCCCGACAACCTCGAGCGGCTCGCCGAGGAACTCGGCACCGACCGCGCCGCGTGGTGGGAAGCCGACGTCACGTCCACCGACCAGCTCAAGGAGGCGGTCGATGCGGCTGCCGAGCGGTTCGGAGGCATCGATGTTGCCATCGCCAACGCAGGCGTGCACTACGTCGGAGCCTTCGAGTCTTCTCCGCTGGAGCAGATCGAGCGCGAGCTGGAGATCAACCTCCTCGGCGTGATCCGCACCGACCACGCCGTACTGCCGCACCTGGTCAAGTCGGGCGGCTACCTCCTCAACATCGCGTCGCTCGCGGCCGTCACGCACGCGCCGCTGATGACGGCGTACGCCGCGTCCAAGGCCGGGGTCGAGGCCTTCACGAACTCGCTGCGCCAGGAGATGTCGGTCCGCGGCGTCGACGTCGGTTGCGCCTACTTCGGCTTCATCGACACCGACATGGTCCGCGACGCGTTCTCCAACGAGTCGACGAAGGTCATGGAGAAGCTCATGCCCAAGTTCGTCAGCTCCTCCGTGCCGGTGTCTGAGGCCGTCGACGCGCTTGAGCGCGCAGTGCTGAAGCGCAGCGATCGCACGTGGGCTCCGCGGTACGTCGGCGGTGCGCTCGCCTCGCGTGGGCTGCTGCAGCCGATCACCGAGAAGCGCGTCAAGGGCAGCGGCACGCTGAAGAAGGCGCTGAAGCTCGCCGAGGCCGAGGTCGCTCGGGCCCGCGAGAAGAAGACCGCCAAGGCGGGCAGCTGAGGTCGTCCGCGCCGGAGCTAGGCTCCGGCGCGATGTCCCAGCCGCGCGACCCCAACATCTACGACCCGGGCGATGAACCGCGTTCGGCGGTCTCCAAGAAGCCCGGATACGAGTCGGTGCGCCAGCGCGTCGGCGACAAGGCCGGCGGCAAGCGCATCGGGACCAGCGTTTGGGAGCTGCTGCCTGGCCAGGCCGCGTACCCGTATCACTGGCACTACGTCGAAGAGGAGCAGCTCATCGTGCTGGAAGGCACGCCGCTGCTCCGCGACCACGTCGGCTGGCGTCGCCTGGAACGCGGCGGAGTCGTCGCGTTCCTCCCGGGCGAAGAAGGCGGCCACCAGCTCGTGAACGACAGCGCCGAAACCGTCCGCTTCCTTGCGATCAGCACGAGCGGCGAGCCGGACATCATCAACTACCCCGACCAGGGGAAGCTCGGGGTCGCGCAGCGTCCGCCCGGCACCGGCCAGCTCTCCAAGTACTTCCTCACCGGCGACGAGGTCGCGTACGACCACGGGCTCGAGCCGCCGGAATTCCCGACGGTGCTCTGAACCCGCCTACCGCGCCTGCAACGCGTCCATGCCCACGGCCGCCGCGAGCACCAGCCGGCGGTCGAGCGTGCGCATCGGATCGCCGGTGCAATCGATGCGGTAATGGTCGTTGAACTTCCACGCCTTGCGGGTGTGGTTCACGAGGATCTCGTCGCCGCGCTTGAAGACGAAGTGGTACGGGATCGGGAGCCAGTTGGCGACGTTCTCGACGATCGGAATGAACCCGACCAGCCTGCGGAAAAGCGCCACGCCGAGGCTGCGCTCCGTCGCCTCGGCGACCTGCTGGCCCTGGGCGTCGAACAGCAGGTACGTCGACCGCAGCAAACTCTTGGCGAACGCCTTCTGGATCTCGCCGATCTTCTCGCCGTTGGGGCCAGTGATGTCGTAGCGGGCGGCCGGGTCGAACCGCTGGCGCGCCTTGATGCCGAGGAGCTGGGTCGTCTTGGACTCGTCGGTGTAGAAGCGGATGTCCTCTTTGAACTTGAAACGCTTCTGCTCGACGAACGCGAATGGCTGGCCCTCGTTGCCGTCGGCGTCGGGCAGCGAGAAGACGTAGCG
Organism: Solirubrobacteraceae bacterium; assembly: GCA_032119595.1. Classification (GTDB taxonomy): domain Bacteria; phylum Actinomycetota; class Thermoleophilia; order Solirubrobacterales; family Solirubrobacteraceae; genus JAGIBJ01. Next base: position 85,075 of record JAUMBQ010000009.1, read on the forward strand.
GTTGATGGCCAGCGTCCACTTCTGTCGCAGCAGGAAGACATCGTGGGCGTTGGGATCGATGAGAGCGGACACGGCCCGGAGCGTATATCGGTCCGTGGACGCGACTCGACGGACCGTCCGGTCAGGGCGGTCCGATCACGGGCATCCGATCGGCGTATCCGGTGCCGACCGCCCGGCGCCGACCGCCACGATGCGCTCCTCAGTAGAAGACGGTGCGGTGCCGGTGCCGCGGAACGGCCTTGTACTCCGGGCTCTGGCCGTGTTGCCACAGCGCCATGTCGAGTTCGTGCGGCGCGGCGCCGGTGATCCCGGCGAGCTGCTCGACGGCCTGCACCGCGCAGGCGCGGATCTCCCGCTCCCAGCTCCCGCTCGGCAGGGACTTGCCGGCGTCGATGTGCTCCGCGAGGAGATCGGTGTAGACGAGCACACGGTCCATGCGCAGCACGTGCGGGACGAGGTTGTCGGCGAACAGGGTGAGGCGATCGAGGTCGGTGAACTCGGCCACTTCGAAGCGTTCAAGCTCCGGGGCGATGATCTGCGCGCGCTTGTAGAAGCCGCGGTCGTCGAAGTAGGCCATGCCGGCGGCGAGCGACTCGGCGAGGCGCTCGGCGGAGCCGCCCGCGTCGTCGATCACCGCGGTGACCGGGCGGTCTGCGAGCCAGTGGCCGAGCTGGCGCAGCGCGTCGGAGTAGAGCGACATGAGTTCGTGTCCGGGGTGCTGGTGCAGCGCCTCGGCGAGTTCGGCGGCGGTGATCCGGCGGAGTTCGTCGTTGCTCCACGCGCCGTGGGCGCGGAAGCGCTCCGTCAGGCCCGTCGCCATCGTGAAGTAGCCCGACATCCCTTCGCGCTTGCGGATCGTCGGCCACCAGCCGGACCCGAAGTTGATCGCGGTGAGGCAGAACACGAACCGAGCAACGTCTTCACGGGAACCATCGACGAAGTGGTGCTCGGGCTCCGGTGGGCCGACCGGCGCAGGGGAGAGGGCGGCAAGGCGGTCCGGCACGATCCGGACGCTGGTGGCTGATCGGGCCACGGCGGCGCAGTGTTCGCGGACCTGGTCGGTAAGGCGCATCGCGCTTCAGTCTGACGCCTCGATGAGGCGCTGGGGCGGTCTTTCACGGACCGTTCAACACGGCCGATCGGTCGGGGGTGGCGCGATTCGGTGGCCGAACGCGCAAAGATGCCTTGCTCGACCCTGGCCCGCCGATCAATGGGCGGGCTGCTCTCACGCCAGGAATCCGATGTCCCGAACTGCCTACCGCGCCCTGTTCACCGCGCCGCTGCTCGCCGGCGCCCTGCTGCTCTCGGCCTGCGGCGGCGACGACGAAACCGCCGCGACCCCGCCCGCTGTCGTGGCGACGACGGCGGCGACCACCCCTGCGGCCACGTCCACCACTCCTGCCACGAGCCCGGACGCGGCGACGACTCCCGTCGATGCGACGACGCCCAGCAAGACGAAGGCCGACGACGCAGCTGCCAGCGCCACGTCGCCGGCAGCGGCTGCGGAGACTGCCCCTGCGGCCGCGACGCCGACCGCGACGCCCGAGCCGAAGACACCAGTGACGGCCTCCGGCGAAGCGACGCAGAACAAGGTCCTCCAGGTGCTGACCGCGGTGGAGACCTGCTTCGCCGGAACCGAGACTTACCGCGACTGCGACGGGCCGACCTCGCTCAAGGACTACGGCGTCAAGCTCGTGGTGAGCAAGCGCCCGAAGCCGGGCGAGGTCGCGGTCACGAACTCGTCGCGGTCGACGTTCAAGATCATCGGTACCGACAAGGGCGGCGTGCGCTGGATCCTGGCCAAGAACCGGTCGGGCGACGTCTCGCGCAAGTGCAAGCTGGCCGACGGCAAGCGCTGCAACCCCGCCACCTGGTAGGCGGCGGGCCGGGCTCAGGCGGCGTCGGGCAGAACGAGCGTGTGGCCCGTGTGCTTGATCTTGGCGCCGAGGTAGCGCAGGTTGTTCGGCGTCGCGAACGTGCCCGTCGGGAGCACGCTTCGCACGTCGATCCCCAGCTCCTTGAGGCGTGCGGCCTTGTCCGGGTTGTTCGTGAGCAGGTTGATGCTGGTCGCGCCGACGGCTGAGAGCATCTCGGCCGCGGCGCGGTAGTCGCGATGGTCGTCGTCGAACCCGACGGCGCGGTTGGCTTCGTACGTGTCGAGGCCGGAGTCCTGCAGCGCGTAGGCGTCGAGCTTGTTGTAGAGCCCGATGCCGCGCCCCTCCTGCCGGAGGTACAGCACGAAACCGCCGACGGCACTGGTGCGCTCCAGGGCCTCGCGGAGCTGCGGGCCACAGTCGCATCGCTCGCTGCCGAGGACGTCGCCGGTGAGGCACTCCGAGTGCGGTCGCACGAGCGACACGGGGTTGTGCTCGTAGTCGCCCATGCCGAGCGCGAGGTGCTCGAGGCCATCGGTCAGGCCGGTGAACGTGAAGACGTCGGCCTCGGTCTGGAATCCGTCGCCGAGCGTCAGCGGCACACGCACTTTCGTGCGGACCGCCGCGCGGGCGCCATCGGCTGGGGCCGCGAGGCCGGCGGCGTGGGCCTCGTCTGAGGCCCGGCGATCGAGAGATGACTGTGACAAGAGGTGGTCCAGCGGTTGGTTGCTAGGGCAAGCATATCGGCAAGATCGTTGCACGCGCAAGAACTTTGCGAGCCGTTCACGGGAGGTACGGGCCTCGACGGCACTTTGGTGCAATGGCATATCGCAGACCGCCGCACGGGTTCCTAGAATGGAACACGTGTTCGCCGACCTCTTCACGCCCCAAGGCGAAAGCCCCGTAGGCGCCGAGGATCCCGAGGCCGCGCCCAAGCTGGCGAGGCCGCGTCGGTCGCTGGCCGAAGAGGCCGCCCGGATCCGAGAGGAGCGGGCCGCGCTCGATGTGCAGGCCGACTTCGACAATGAAGACGACGACGCGATCGAGGCGCCGGAGGCCTACGACGAGTCCCTGAGCCAAGAACTCTTCGATGACGACGAAGCCGCCGACCTCGAGGCTCAGCGCGTTCAGCGGTCGCTCGACGTGCTCCTGGAGGGCATGAATCCCAACCAGGCTAAAGCCGTCCTGCACGACCAGGGCCCATGTCTGGTGATCGCTGGCGCTGGGTCGGGCAAGACGCGCGTGCTCACGCATCGCATCGCCTACCTCGTGCGCGCGGGGAGCGCCCGCCACGACGAGATCCTCGCGATCACGTTCACCAACAAAGCCGCGCAGGAGATGCGCGATCGTGTGGAGGGCATGCTCGGCGCCCGCATCAAGGGCATGTGGGTCACGACCTTCCACTCGGCCTGCGTGCGGATCCTGCGCAGCGAGGCCGACAAGCTCGGATACACCAAGGCCTTCACGATCTACGACCAGGCCGACGCGCGCCGCATGGTGAAGCGCTGCCTGGACGAACTCGGCGTCGATCCCAAGCGGTTCACGCCCGCCTCGGTGCTGCACCAGATCAGCGACGCGAAGAACAAGCTGCGCGACTCCGAAGATCAGGCGCAGCTCGTGGGCTCGTACTTCGAGCGCACCGTGTCCGACGTGTACCGGCTCTACGAGGCCGAGCTGATCAAAGCCAACGCGATGGATTTCGACGACCTGCTTGTGCGCACGGTCAACCTCCTGGAACTCTTCCCCGAGGTGCGGGCCAGGTACCAAAAGGTCTTCCGCTACATCCTGGTCGACGAGTACCAGGACACCAATCACGCCCAGTACCGGCTGCTGCGCCTTCTGGCCGGCGAGCATCGCAACCTGATGGTCGTCGGCGACGACGCCCAGTCGATCTACGGCTTCCGCGGCGCCGACATCCGCAATATCTTGGACTTCGAGCGCGACGACCCGGACGCCGTCGTGGTCACCCTCGATCAGAACTACCGCTCCACGCAGACGATCCTGAGTGCCGCCAACGCGGTCATCGCCGGGAACCGCGAACAGAAGCAGAAGAACCTCTGGAGCGAGAACGGCCAGGGCGACCCGATCATCGTTCGCGAGACCGAGGACGAGCACGCCGAGGCGCGGTTCGTGGTCGGCGAGATCGAGCGGCTCGTCGACGAGGAAGACGTGGGCCGCAGCGACGTGGCGTGCTTCTACCGCACGAACGCGCAGGCCCGCGTGCTGGAAGACCTCCTCATCCGGCGCGACATCGATTACCAGGTGATCGGCGGCACGCGGTTCTATGAGCGGGCTGAGATCAAGGACGCGCTGGCGTACCTCACGCTGGTCGTGAACCCGCGCGATGTCGTCGCTTTCCAGCGTGTGGTGAACACGCCGCGGCGTGGACTCGGGAATACGTCGGTCGGCCGGGTGCTTCAGCACGCCGACGCGATCGGCGAGAGCCCGCTGAAGATGGCCGCCGACGCCGACAAAGTCCCGAACCTCGGCGCGGCGGCGGTGAAGAACATGAAGGCGTTCGCGTCGGTGATCCGCGAGCTGCGGCGCACGAACGACGACGGCGCGCCCGTGAGCAAGATGCTCGAGCAGGCGCTCGACAAGAGCGGCTACATCGAATACCTCGAGAACGAGCGGTCGATCGAGGCTGAGGGCAGGATCGAGAACCTTCGCGAGCTGATCAACGTTGCGACCGAGTACGACGTGACTGATCAGACGACGGCGGGCGTCGACGGCTTCTTGCAGCAGCTGTCGCTCGTCGCCGATACCGACTCGCGCAACGACGGCGCCGGCACCGTGACGCTGATGTCGCTGCACAACGCCAAGGGCCTGGAGTACCCGGTGGTGTTCATCCTCGGCATGGAGGACGGCGTGTTCCCGCACTCGCGGTCGTTCGATGAGGGCACGGTCGAGGAGGAGCGCCGCCTGGCGTACGTCGGCATCACGCGCGCCAAGGAGCGGCTCTACCTCACCTGGGCGCAGCGTCGCCAGACCTTCGGGCAGACGAACTACGCGATCAAGTCACGCTTCCTCTCCGAAGTGCCAGGCGAGCTCATCGCCGGTGGCGGGGTGGACGAGGCGCCCGCCTTCGGCGGCGGCGCGGGCGGCTACCGCAGCCGTGGCCCGCGCGGCGCAACGACGGCGCCGCCCGCCGGCGGCGGCGACCCCGTCACCTCCGACGGCACCGCCCTCCATATCGGCGACGACGTGGAGCACCGCCAGTTCGGCGTCGGCACGATCGTCGGCGCCCAAGCCGGCGGCGTGGTGATCGTGCGCTTCGCCGACGACGGCATCGAGCGCAAGCTCATGGCCGAGTACGCGCCGCTGACCAAGCGGTGAGCCACGTGGCACCTTCTGGCGCGTCGCCGCAACTTGCGCGACGCGTCGCTGTTTCAGTCGTCGTGCCCACGCTGCCCTCACGGTCGAACCCATCGCGCTCAGCGCGCCAGCTCCGTCGCCGCAGCGGCCGATTGATGCTTGCTGGGCTTGGCTTCTTGCTTGCGGCGGTAAGTCCGGCGTCGGCGCAGACGCCCGCGCCCAGTCCCACACCAGCCCCGACGCCGGCGCCGAAGTCATTCCCGGCGGTAGTCACGCTCAGCGCCGCGGGTGGCCGCGTCGCCGCGCTGCGCGAGACCAGCGATGGTCGGCTCGAACTGCTCATTGGGGACGGCGCCGAGCTGAAGCTCGCCCCCGGCGTCGCGCCGCTTGATGGCAGCCGGGTCGACTTCCCGCGGGTGCACGTCGGTACCGACGGCGCGGGCCGGACGGTCGTGACCTACCCGCGCTGCAAGACCTCCGGCGAGGCGGCGGACCTGCGCACGAACTGCGACCTTCGCATCTACGACGTGGAGTCGGGCAAGGATCGTCTTTTGCCCGGCGTGCGCCGACCGGGGCGCAACGAATATGAGGCCGTCATGGACCGCGGGGCGCTGCTCTACTCGGCCTCCGGGAGCAGTCAGGTGACGTCGGGCTTGGGGAGAGGGCTTTGGTACCGGCCTTTCGGTGGCCGCGAGCGGCGTATTGCGCTCAACCCTGGCCGTGAACTCGCACTTCGCGGCGACCGGATCGCGCAGGTCATCTCCGACGGCAGCAAAGCGGGGGAGGAGCCGTGCGAGAACAGCACGCTGGTCCTTCGCTCGACCCGCGGCGCCGCGCGACTGCTCGCTCGGGACTGCGTCTACCCCTACGGCAACGCGGATGCCTGGGCGACGCCCTCGTTTGTCGGCAACGGCCTTTACTGGTCCCGGATCGTCGGGACCACGCCGAACCTCTTCCGCCTCGACCTCCGGACCCGGGCCATCCGTGAGGCCAGGGTGAAGGCGAACATCTTCGGGTTCCAGGCCACCGGCCCGGCCGCGGGGCTCGCGCTGGTGCTCACCGCAGGCACGGTGCTTCCCGGCAGCGATTTCGCGGCGGCCAACGCCGTGGCCCCGATCGACTCGATCACGTGGTCCGTGCGAAAGAAGACGCTCATCAAGGACGTCGTCGCGGTCGACGACAACCCGCTGGCCTGAGTTCCGCCGCTACCCGCTGGCCCGCGCGACGAGCGCTCGCGCCGTCGCGAGGTTGATCTCGACGGTGTCGGCCACGTTCGGGGCGTAGCCCCCGGCCAGGACGACGCAAACGGCGGCGCCCCAGCGCTCGGCGCGGTCGAACACAGCCTCGTCGCGGGCGGCGAGCCCGGACTTGGTGAGGGACAGACGGCCGAGGCGGTCGCCCTCCCAGGGGTCGGCGCCAGCAAGGTAGAAGACGAGGTCCGGCGAGCCCCAATTCTCGATCGCGTCCAGCGCGGTCGTCAGCTCGGCGAGGTAGGCGTCGTCGCCGGTGCCGGAGGCCAGCTCCACATCCAGGTCGCTGGTCGCCCGCCGGAACGGGTAGTTCGCGCCGCCGTGCAGCGAGAGCGTGAAGACATCCGGGTCGGGGCCGAGCAGCTCGGCGGTGCCGTCGCCCTGGTGCACGTCGCAGTCGACCACTGCGACGCGTCCGAGCGTGCGCTCACCGCGCAGCGCGTGGATCGCGACTGCGATGTCGTTGAACAGGCAGTAGCCGCGGCCGGCGGCCCGGCCCGCGTGATGCGTGCCGCCGCCGAGGTTCATCCCGTGGCCGACGGCGACGGCATCGCGCGCCGCTTCGAGCGTCCCCTGCGTCGAGCGACGGCCGCGCTCGACGAGCTCCGGGCTCCACGGCAGCCCTAGGACCCGGATCTCACGGTCGGAGAGGCGGCCGTCGCGCACGCGCCCGAGGTAGTCCGCCTGGTGCACCTCGCCGAGCAGCGACCAGTTGGCGGCGGAGGACTCGTGCACATGGTTCGCCGGCGCGACGCCCTGCGCGACAATCGCCTCCCGCAGTAGCCGGTACTTGGGCAGCGGGAACTTGTGGCCGTCCGGCAGCGGGAAGTCGTAGCGGTCGTGAGTCCAGAAGCGCACAGAGGTTCATCCGGCGACGGGAGCAACCGAGATCAAAGTAGCCTTGCTCCCCGCATGAGCGCTCAGATCATCGACGGCAAGCAGATCTCGGCAGCGCGTCGCGCCGCCATCAAGGACGAAGTCGCGGCGTTCGTCGCCGAGTTCGGCCGCAAGCCCGGTCTCGCGACGATCCTGATCGGCCAGGACGCCGGCTCGCAGGTCTACGTCGCCAACAAGCACAAGGCGTGCCAGGAAGCCGGCATGGAGAGCTTCGGCTACGAGCTTCCGGCCGACGTGCCGTCCGACGAGGTCGAGGCCCTGATCGACCGCCTGAACGCCGACGACGCCGTCGACGGCATCCTCTGCCAGCTGCCCGTCCCGGCGCCGCTCGACGGCGATGCGCTCAGCCAGCGCGTCAGCGCCGACAAGGATGTCGATGGTCTCACCGAGGCTTCCGCGGGCCGGCTCGCGCTGGCTGCGCCCGGCCTGCGCCCGTGCACGCCGCGCGGCGTGATGGTGATGCTCGACGAACTCGGCCTTGACCTCACCGGCAAGCGCGCTGTCGTCGTCGGCCGCTCGAATCTCTTCGGCAAGCCGATGGCGCAGATGCTGCTCCAGGCCAACGCCACCGTGACGATCGCCCATTCGCGTACGGCCGACCTACCCGGCGTCTGCCGCGAGGCCGAGGTCCTGATCGTCGCGGTCGGCCAGCCCGAGATGGTCAAGGGCGACTGGATCACGCCGGGCGCCATCGTCATCGACGTCGGGATGAACCGCACCGACAAGCTCGTCGGCGACGTCGCCTTCGACGAAGCCGTCGAGGTCGCTGGCGCGATCACGCCCGTTCCCGGCGGTGTGGGGCCGATGACGATCGCAATGCTGCTGGCGAACACGCTCGACGCGGCACGCGCCGCCGAAGGCCGCCGAGCCGGCTGACCCGACCGCACTGCGCGGGATCACCCGACTGCGCCGCGCGGGCTGATTCGGCCCGTCGTGCGAGGGGGCAGGGGGCCGGGTGCCGCGAGCGGTCGTTCCCGCGTTCAGACAGGTAGCGTTCGCAGCGATGGGTGACCGCGTACGCATTGGCGAACTTCTGGCCGCAATCGGCACGATCGGCCTGGCGGTCACGCTTGGGCTGCTCGACTGGTTCGAGGGCACGCTGGTCGCGAAGGACGGGACGCCGCTGGGTTCGCAGCAGCTCAGCCCGGTTGGCTTTGACGCCGGGATCCTCGGCTGGTTCGCCTTCGCCATCTTGGTCGTCGCGATCGTCGCCGGCCTCGTCTTCGTCTTGCGCGTGCTGACGGGCCGCGGGCCTGAACGGGCCATGCTCCAAGCACCGGTCGCCTTCGCGTTCGCGAAGATCGCCGTGCTCACGCTCCTCGTGCGCCTCTTCCTCTTCCAGCCGGGCGTCTCGGTCGACGCACTCAGCGGCAACAAGCTCTTCCTCGCCGAGGAGGTGAGGCGCTATTCCGCCGACGTGAGCCTCGCAGCCGGCGCGTACCTCGGCCTGCTCTTTGTCGTCCTCCTCGCGCTCGGCACCTGGCTCTCGATGCAGGATGAGCGCACCGGCAGCGCGGCCTCCAAAGCGCACACCGCCGCGCTCCTCAAAGACGTGCCGATCCGCCCGGTGCCACACGTTCCGGCGCCGGCCGAGTCCGAGGCGTCGGTCGTCGCCGACGACGCCGTCGGCACCGCAGGCACCGACGACCCGACCTCCCCGTCCAGCCCCGGCTCTGAAGGCCCCGCATGATCGACGCCAAGCAGGTTCTCCACGTCGCGCGCCTCGCGCGCCTTCAGCTCGCCCCTGAGGACGTGCAGCCGATGGCCGACGAACTCTCGAGCATCCTCGGGCACATCGAGCAGATGTCGTCGCTCGATCTCGAAGGCGTCGAGCCGACCACGCACGTCGTGCCGGTCGAAGGTGTGCTGCGCGAAGACGTGCCCGAGCCGCCGCTCGACCGCGAGGTCGCGCTGGCGCAAGCGCCGCGCCGCACCGAGACCGGTTTCCTCGTTCCGAGCCCCCAGGCCTAACTGCATGTCCGACGCACTCATCGACGCGATCAAGACGACCGCGACCGAGCAGATCGCCGCCATCAAGGCCGGCACGCTCGACGCCCGCGAACTGTTTGAGGCCTACCGGTCCCGCGCCGCCGCCGACACGACGAACGCCTTCACGTACGTCGCGCCCGAGACCCCCGCCGAACTCCCGGGTGCCGACACGCCGCTCGCGGGACTGCCGGTCGCTATCAAGGACCTCTTCTGCACCGAAGGTGTGCCGAGCCAGGCCGGCTCCCGCCTGCTGGAGGGCTACCTGCCGCCGTACACCGCTACCGCGGTCCAGAAGCTGCTCGACGCGGGCTCCAGCTCGCACGGCAAGACGAACCAGGACGAGTTCGCCATGGGCAGCACGAACGAGAACTCCGCTTTTGGCCCGACGCTCAACCCCTGGGATCCGACCCGCGTGCCGGGCGGCTCCAGCGGTGGCAGCGCCGCGGCGGTCGCCGCCGGCCACGCGCCGTGGGCGATGGGCACCGACACGGGCGGCTCGATCCGCCAGCCCGCGGCGTTCTGCGGCCTCGTCGGCCTCAAGCCGACCTACGGCTCGATCAGCCGCTACGGCATGATCGCGTTCGCCTCCTCGCTCGATCAGGCCGGCCCGATCACCCGCTCCGTCGCCGACGCCGCGCTGATGCTCTCCCTGATGGAGGGCAAGGACGACCGCGACATGACGAGCATCGGCCTGCGCGAGCCGATCGAGGTCCCGACCCGCACCGACCTCACCGGTCTGCGGATCGGCGTCCCCGAGGAGCTGTCGGGCGATGGCGTCGACGATGGCGTTCGCGCGTCGTTCGAAGCCGCGCTCGAGCAGGCCAAAGCCCTCGGCGCGACCGTCACCACGATCCACCTACCGAACGCGCCCCACGCGCTCTCGGCCTACTACGTGCTCGCCCCGGCCGAGGCCAGCTCGAACCTCTCCCGGTTCGACGGCGTGCGCTACGGCAACCGCCTGGAAGCCGAAGACGGCAGCCTGATCGGGATGTACACCCGTACCCGCACCGAGAACTTTGGTCCGGAGGTCAAGCGCCGCATCATGCTCGGCACGTACGCCCTGTCGGCCGGGTTCTACGACGCGTACTACGGCCGCGCCCAGCGGGTGCGCACCAAGATCGTTGAAGACTTCGCGGCCGCGTTCGCGCAGGTCGACGTGATCGCCACGCCGACCGCGCCGACCGTCGCCTTCAAGCTCGGGTTCAAGCCGTCGGATCCGTTCGAGATGTACCTCAACGACTTCTGCACCGTGCCGATGTCGCTCGCGGGCATCCCCGCGATCTCGATCCCGTCGGGACTGTCGGAAGGCATGCCGGTCGGCCTGCAGCTCGCAGGCCCCGCGTTCAGCGAAAACCTGATCCTCGGCGTCGCGCACGCCCTCGAACAGTCCATTGGCTTCGACACGGCAGGAGCGATCCGATGAGCGCCGCCACGAGCACCGCGACCGAGACCGAGTTCGAGACCACGATCGGTCTTGAGATCCACGTCCAGCTCGCGACGACGACGAAGATGTTCTCCCGCGTGGCGACCTACTTCGGCGCCGAGCCCAACACGCTCGTCGGCCCGGTCGACCTCGGCCTGCCGGGCACGCTGCCGGTACCCAACGCCCAGGCGATCCACTTCGGGATCATGCTTGGGCTCGCGTTCAACTGCGAGATCGCCGACCGGCTGGTCTTCCACCGCAAGAACTACTTCTACCCCGACCTGCCGAAGGGGTACCAAATCAGCCAGTTCGACGAACCGCTGTGCGGCCCCGGCAACTTCGGCGGCGTGCGCATCCATCGCGTGCACCTCGAAGAGGACGCGGCCAAGCTCACCCACGCCGGCGCCTCCGGCCGGATCCAGGGGTCGGAGTCGTCCGTCGTCGACTTCAACCGCGGTGGCACGGCCCTCGCGGAGATCGTCACCGAGCCGGACATCCACTCGGCCGAGCAGGCCAGTGAGTGGCTGCGCCTGCTGCGCACCACGGTTCGCCAGCTCGGCGTGTCCGACGTGAACATGGAAGAGGGCTCGCTGCGCTGCGACGCCAACATCTCCATCGCGCCGAAGGGCTCCAAGGAACTCGGCGCCAAGACCGAGCTCAAGAACATGAACTCGTTCCGGTTCATCGAGCGCGGCATCCGTGCCGAAGTCGCCCGCCAGACGGCGATCCTGCGCGCCGGCGGCACCGTCGACCAGGAGACGCTCCACTTCGATCCGAAGACCGAGGCGATCACCTCGATGCGGTCCAAGGAAGATGCGCACGATTACCGCTACTTCCCCGAGCCGGACATGGTTCCGGTCGTGGTCACGAGCGCGATGGTCGACAAGGCCAAGGCCGCGATGCCGGAGCTGCCGCACGAGCGCGAGGAGCGCTTCATCGGCCTCGGCGTCGAGTCCGGCGCGGCCCGTCAGATGTCGTGGCGCCCAGAACTTGGTGACCTCTTCGAAGAGGCGCTGAAGACCGACGCGTCGAAGCCCAAGGCCGTCGCCGCGCTCATCTGCAACGAACTCATGGCGCGCCTCGGTGACCGCGACCTCTCGGAGTCCAAGGCCAGGGCCGCGTCGCTGGCGCAGCTCGTCGCGCTCGTCGCCGACGGCAAGGTGACGAGCTCCGGCGCCCGCACGGTGCTCGACAAGCTCGTCGAAGGCGGGGGAGACCCGGCCGCGATCATCGAGTCCGAGGGCCTCGGCGCCGTCGGCGGTGGCGACACGCTCACCCCGATCATCCAGGCAGCGCTCGACGCCAACCCGGACGTCGCGGAGAAGCTGAAGTCCGGCGACATGAAGCCGATTGGCGTCATTATCGGCGCCGTGATGAAAGAGACCCGCGGCCGCGCGGACGGCAAAGAGGTCACCAAGATCGCGCGCGGCCTACTCGGCCTCTGATTCCCAACCGAAACGGACCGTTTCTCGGTTAGTTGGGCTTTGGTCGCGAGCCCTTTACGCTCGCGGTCATGTCCACTGCGACGTCCGACCCGGCCACCGGGCTGCGCTCGATTGAAGACCTTCCCGGGCCTCGCCGGCTGCCGGTCATCGGCAACGCCCACCAGCTGCTCCGGATCTCGAAGTTGCACCTCGCGCTTGAGGGTTGGGCGCAGGAGCATGGTTCGATCTACCGAATCGGTCTCGGCCCCGGCCGCTCCGTGGTCGTGGTGTCGGATCCCGAGGCCATCCATGCCGTGATGCGTGAGCGCCCCGAGGGCTTCCGGCGGTGGCGTCGCCAGCAGGAGGTCTTCAACGAGATGCTGCCGTTCGGCAACGGAGTGTTCCTGGCCGAGGGCGACGACTGGCAGCGGCAGCGACGTCTCGTGATGTCGGCGCTCAACTCCAGGAACCTGCAGCGCTATTTCGACCTGGTCCGCGTCTCCGGTCTGCGCCTGCATCAGCGACTGACCGAGGCCTCAGGCGGGCGGCGGACGCTCGACCTCGTCGACGAACTCAACTCGTACACCGTCGACATCACCTCGGCGCTGGTGTTCGGGCAGGACCTCAACACGCTGGAGCGACGCGACAACGAGCTTCAAGGCCATTTCGCCGCGATGATGGCGGTCGGCCTGAAGCGGATGTTCGCGCCCGTCGCCTACTGGCGGTGGATGCCGTTCGAGTTGCCCGGCGACCGCGGCCTGGGCGATTCGATAAAGGCCATCGGCGTCGCCGTCACGGAGTTCACCGCCCTCGGTCGCAAGCGACTGGCTTCACGGCCCGAGCTGCGCGACCAACCCGAGAATCTCCTCGACGCGATGCTCGCGGCCGAAGAGGTCGAGGGTGCATTCACTGAAGCCGAGATCATGGGCAACGTGCTCTCGCTGCTTGTGGCCGGGCAGGAGACGACGGCACACACGTTGGCGTGGACCGTCTGGCTGCTCGCCACGCACCCACAAGTGCAGCGACGCGTCGCAGACGAGGCCCGCGCCGCGCTCGGCGACGCGCCGTTCCCGGTCGACCATCCCACCGTCGACCGGCTGACCTACGCCGAGGCGGTCCTGCGCGAATCGATCCGGCTGCGCTCGGTCGCACCCGCGATCGCGGTGGAAGCTCTCGTCGACACCACGGTCTGCGGCACACACATTCCGGCTGGAACGGAGCTGAACCTCCTTCTGCGCGCAGGCGCCCAGGACCACGGACCTGATGCCGACGAGTTCCGCCCGGAGCGTTGGCTCGACGACGGCCCCACACCACCCAAGACGCTCTCCTTTGGCAGCGGCCCGCGCTTCTGCCCAGGCCGCAACCTCGCGCTGATTGAGGTGAAGTCGGCGCTCGCCATGATTACGAGGGACTTTGAGATCGCGCTCGATCCCAGCGCGCCACCGGTTCGGGAACACCTCCACTTCGCGATGGCGCCGGCAGGCCTTCGTGTGCACCTCACGCCACGCGCGGCCTGAGTTGGCTGGCCGGCCTCGCCGACGGCAGCTACACAACGAGTCGTTTCTTTGGTGAGAACGCCCGACCGTGCGACGATGGGACGCATGTCCCGCTCGATCGCTGACCTCCCCTCACCGAAGGGGTTGCCGATACTCGGCCACGCGCTGAAGTTCACCAAGCCGTTCCAGATGCACCAGACGCTCGAGGCGTGGGCGGAGGAGCTCGGACCGATCTACCGCGTCGACTTTGGCCCGATGGTCTCGATGGTCGTGCTCAGCGACGCGGACTCGATCAACCAGCTGCTCCTCGACCGTCCCGACACCTTCCAGCGTTCCCACCGGCTCCGCAATCTGCTCGAAGAGCTCTACAACGAGCCGACCGGCGTGTTCATGGCCGAAGGCGAGGTGTGGCATCGGCAGCGCAAGCTCGTGATGTCGGTCTTCAACCGCAACAACCTGGGCCGCTACTACGACCTGATCCACCGCTCGGGAGAGCGCCTGCATCGCCGGTTCCAGAGCGCCGCCCAAGAGGGCCGCGTCGTGGACATGGGGCATGAGTTCAACTTGTACGCCTCCGACGTCGCGGGCTCGCTGGCGTTCGGTCAGGACCTCAACTCGCTGGAGCGCGGCTCCAACGAGTTCCGCGAGCTCTACTTGGAGTCGCTGGATCGCGTTGTGGCGCGGATGTTGATGCCGGTGCCCTACTGGCGCTACGTGAAGCTGCCGGCCGACCGCCGCGCCGAGCGCGCCACGGCCAAGATCCTCGAGGCGCTCTGGGCCTTCATGGCGCAAGGACGGGAGCGGATCAAGGCTCGGCCGGAGCTGCTGGAGCGCCCGGAAAGTTTGCTCGACGCCCTGTTTGCCGAGCAGGCGATCAACGGCGAGATCACCGACGAGGACATTCTCGGCAACATGTCGACGCTCATGTCGGCCGGGCAGGACAGCACCGCCAACACGCTCACGTGGGCGGTGGCCGAACTCGCTGGTGTGCCGCACGTACAGGCGCGGCTGGCGGAGGAGGCACGGGAGGTGCTCGGCGACGACCCGTTCCCGGCCGACCAGGCGGCGATCGACCGCCTGCCCTACGCGCAGGCCGTGCTGAAGGAAGCGATCCGCCTGCGTTCGGCCGGGCCGCTGACGATCGCCGACGCGATGGTCGATACCGAACTGGCCGGCACTCGGCTTCCGGCCGGGACCGAGATCGCGATGCTCACGCGGTTCGCGGCGCGCGACCGTCAGCCGGACGAGGCGGAGTTCCGCCCGGAACGCTGGTTCGACGACGGTCCGACCCCGCCCAAGACGATGGCGTTCGGAAACGGGCCGCGCTTCTGCCCAGGCCGAAACCTGGCCTTCCTCGAGGCGACCTCGGCGCTGGCGATGATCGGACGAGACTTCGAGATCACCCTCGACCCGACGGCACCGCCGATCGTGGAAGAGCTGCATTTCGCGATGTCGCCGAACCAGGTGCGGGTCATCTTGAAACCCCGCACGCGTGCCCGCACGGCCGCCCCACAGACCGTCTAGACCTCTACGCAGCGCCGCGTTCTGTGCGCTCCTGCCCGGGCGGGAGAGAGGTCGCCCGGGCCGCTTAACGGTTGCGCCTCGCGAACCTTGCGCGGCGTAGGCGCACGTATGAGGAGCGGCTGGAAATGGCGGGTACCGTTGGAGTGACGGCCCCTCTCCGCCGATAGGCGTGGAGAATGGACCAGTTCCTCTACCACGATGCGGCGGAGCGCGAGCGGCTGCTCGACCTGACCATGCGGCTTCGGCCGCTGTATGCGCTCTGCGTCGCCGTCATGGCTGTCCCGGCTGGCTTCGGGATTTCGGTCTATGGGTGGCACGCGACCGTCCCGCTCGCGCTCTCAACGCTGGTGTACGCCGCGTGCAACGTTCGACTTGAGCGACGTCGGCGCCCGGAACTCCTGCTGTTCGGAAGCTCCGTCTTTGCACTGCTGATGATCCTGCTGAGCATCTGGCTCGCCGACGGGCCGAAGGAATACCTCTTCTGTATGCCGACGTTCGCGCTGCTTGGGATGGCCCCGATCTTCGCGCGGCGCGTCTCCGTGACCGTCGCCATCCTCACCTGCGTCGCCGTCATCCTGGTCGCGTTCGGGTCCTATTCGGAGGCCGTCCTGGCCTTCCCGCCGATGATCATCATGCCGATCATTCTCATGCTCATCACCGTGCACGTCGCCGTCGCTGGCCGCAACGCTGAGACCGTAAACCGCGGGACGGCCGTCGTCGATCCGCTCACGGGCTTGCACAACCGAGTGGCACTTGAGAGCCGTGTGACGGAGCTGGCCCACCATGCCGGGCACTCCGGTGAGCAGGTCGGGTTCCTGATCGCCGACCTCGACCATTTCAAGGCCATCAACGACGAGCACGGGCACGCCGTCGGCGACGCCGTCCTCGTCGAGATTGCTGCCAGGCTGCGCGCCGTGATCGGCCCCGGCGGGCTGATCTACCGTTTCGGTGGCGAGGAGTTCGTCGTCATCGTCCCCGGGACCACTGCCCTCGACGCCGAAGCCCTCGCTGAGCGACTCCGCACCGTCGTGCGTTCCGAGCCAATCGAGGGACTGTTCGTGACGGCCTCCTTCGGTGTCGCGCTGTCGTTTGCCGGGGAGCGCTTCGACTACCGGTCGCTCTTCGTCCGTGCCGACTCCGCGCTCTACCGGGCCAAGGCCAGCGGTCGCGACCGGGTCTGCGCCGACGACGGCGCGGGCATCATCGTTCGGGACGACGTCATCCCGCGGCCCGGCGCCGCACACGGAGCGTCCACCCTGGCGGACGCGGCATCCGGATCGGTCGCGCAGCAGGCCGGCAAGCCTCGCCGCCGTCGCAAGGGCCCCGACAGCACCTTCCTCGCACGCGACGGCATCGAGCGTGCCCACATGCTTGATGTGGTTGAGCGCAGCCGCGTCGATGGCAAGCTCAGTTCCGCCGTGATGATGATCGGCCTCACCATCGGCGGGTTCTGGACCGAGTGGTGGCTGCTGATCCCGCCCGTCTTGGCCGGGGTCATCTGGGAGGGCATCGCCGATCGGCTTCCGAAAGCGCGGCGCCCGGAGTTCGCTGGCCTCGCGGGTTTGGCCCTGATCGTCGTGGCCGGTGGCCTCGCCGGGCTCCTTTCTGATCCGCTCGTGCTCTTCGGGCTGCCGCTCATGTCCTCGGTCATCCTGGGCTCGTCTGCTGGGCTGAACCGCGCCGGCGTTGTGATCCTCGCTGGCACAGCCGCCGCCACGGTCACGGTGACTGGCCTGCTCATCGATGCAACCGCGATCGCCGCAAACCCGGTGATCCTGGCGTTTCCGATCGCCTTGATCGTGTCGAACGCGATCATCGGAGGCGGGCTCGGCGGTTCGGCCCGCGAGCACCGCCTCGTGTCGATCACCGACTCGCTCACCGGCACGCTGAACCGCGGTGCGCTCGAAGCGCGAATCCCAGAACTCGCGCTCGCTGTCGATGTGCCCACGAGCATGCTCGTCCTCGATATCGACCATTTCAAGCGCGTCAACGACGAACGTGGTCACGGGGTCGGTGACGCCGTTTTGGTCGAGGTGGCCCAGCGGGTCCGCGGCGCGCTGCGAGCCTACGACTCGGTCTATCGGGTTGGCGGCGAGGAGTTCGTCGTCGTGCTCGCTGGAACCCCTGGGAAGGATGCCGGGATCGTCGCGGAGCGAGTCCGCCGAGCCGTGGAATCTACGCCGATAAGTCGGATGCCCATCACCATCTCGATCGGAACCTCCAGCGCCGAGGTTGGAGAGCCGTTCAACTACGAGCGCACCTTCTCCGCGGCAGACCGGCGGCTCTATCTCGCCAAACAGAACGGCCGCAACCAGGTGGTCACGTCAGGCCCGGGCACGGAGCCGGAGCGCGAACTCGCCGCAGCGGCGTAGCCGAGCCTCCACCGCTTCGTTGGCCCCCCGCGACGCCTGCATCGCTGCTCGCGGTAGCCTGAGTTCGTGCAGTTTGCTGGTGGCGCCTACGTCTTTTTTGCGCTCTGCTGCGCGCTCGGGGCGGGCCTCATCGCGCGCCAGCGAGGGATGTCCTTCTGGGTGTGGTTTGCGGTCGGGCTTGTCCTGCCGATCGCGGGGAACTTGGCGGCGCTGCTCGCCCGCAACGAGAACGATGAGCCGCGTCGGCTCTGCCCGACCTGCCAGACCGTGACGGTCGCCTACGCTGCCCAATGCATGCGCTGCGGCCAAGAGCTGCAGTACCCGAGCGAGGCGGAGATGCTCCCCTCCAAGAACGAGCTTCGGCGCTTGCGCGCCGCCAGCGACGCCTGAGGTCATCTCGCTCAGGCGCCGAGCCCGTAACTCGGCATATGTGACGGATGGCGCTCGGCGTCCAGTCGTTGCTACCCTCATCACATGGGCGCGTCCTCGTGGGGGCGCGCGCTCGCGTTCCAGCCCTCCCTTTGGGGAGCGCTGGTCGCCCAACTGTTCCCACGAACCCCTGCAAAGACCCGAGATCGGAAGCTAGGAAATGCGAGCCGTCGACGCCATCATGGAGTGCCTCAAAGCAGAGGGCGTCGAAGTCGTATTCGGCTACCCCGGCGGCGCCAACCTTCCCACGTACGACGCGTTCGTCGACGCGGGCATCCGCCACGTCCTCGTGCGCCACGAAGCTGGCGGCGGCCACGCTGCCGAGGGCTACGCGAAGTCGACCGGCAAGGTCGCCGTGTGCCTCGGTACGTCCGGCCCGGGCGCCACCAACCTCGTCACGCCGATCATGGACGCGATGATGGACTCCGTTCCGGTGGTCTTCATCACCGGCCAGGTCCGCACCGACCTCCTCGGCACCGACGGCTTCCAAGAGGCCGACATCCTCGGCATCACGATGCCGGCGGTCAAGCACTCCTGGATGATCACCGACCCCGCCGACATCCCGCAGGCGATCCACGAGGCGTTCCATGTGGCCGGCTCCGGTCGTCCGGGCCCGGTCGTCGTCGACATCCCGACCGACCTGTCCAAGGCCGATATCCCGTACGAAGTCGGCGACAAGGTGCCGCTCGATCTCCCCGGCTACCAGCCGAAGTTCGAGGGCAACGCGAAGCAGATCCGCCAGGCAGCGCGCGCGCTCGCGGCGGCCAAGCGTCCGGTGCTCTACGTCGGCGGCGGCGCGATCTCGGCCGGTGCCGAGGCAGAGGTGCGCGAGCTCGCTCGTGTGACCGGCTTCCCCGTCACCTGCACGCTGATGGCCCTCGGCGCCTACCCCGCACCGGACCCCCAGTGGCTCGGTATGCCGGGCATGCACGGCACCCGCACGGCGAACTACTCGCTCGACGAAGCCGACCTGATCTTCTCGATCGGCGCACGCTTCGACGACCGCATCACGGGCAAGCTCAGCGAATTCGCTCCGAACGCGAAGTTCATCCACCTCGACATCGATCCCGCCGAGATCGGCAAGAACGTGCCGGCGCACATCCCGATCGTGGGCGACGCCAAGCAGGTCCTGTCGAAGCTGATCCCGGAGTACGAGTCGCTGGAGACTGAGAAGTCGCGCCTGGATGAGTGGTGGGAGCGGATCCACGCCTGGCAGACGCAGTACCCGCTCACGTACACCGACTCCGAAGACTCGGAGATCAAGCCGCAGTTCGCGATTCGCGCGCTGTACGAGGCGACGGACGGCAACGCGATCATCACGAGCGACGTCGGTCAGCATCAGATGTGGACCGCGCAGCGTTACGACTTCAAGGAGTCGCGCACGTGGATCAACTCGGGCGGCCTCGGCACGATGGGCTTCGGCCTGCCGGCCGCGCTCGGCGCTCAGGTCGGCAATCCGGATGCCCTCGTGGTCTGCGTCACCGGCGATGGCTCGATCCAGATGAACATCCAGGAGATGGCCACGGCCACTCAGGAAGGCCTTCCCGTGAAGGTCGTGATCATCAACAACGGCTACCTCGGCATGGTCCGCCAGTGGCAGGAGCTGTTCTGGGAGAAGCGCTACTCGCACGTCGACCTGCGCGACGTGGAGAACGAATGCCCGAACTGGGGCAAGCTTGCCGACGCCTACGGGTGGACCGGCGTGCGCCTGGAGAAGAAGGAGACCCTCGTTGAGGATCTCCGCGCGGCGCTCGCCACGCCCGGCCCGGTCATGGTCGACCTTCGTGTCGCCCGTGAGGAAAACACCTACCCGATGATCTCGCCCGGCGCCGCCGCACGCGACATGGTCGGCTAAGCGGAGTCACGACCATGGGTGATCCCGGAACCAAAGAAGTCTTGAGCCTCGCTGAACTGCAGGCCTCCGCGCGCCTGCGCACGGGCCGTAAGCACGTGCTGTCGCTCGTCGTGCAGAACCGGCCCGGTGTCCTGGTCCGGATCTCGGGGCTTTTCGCCCGGCGAGGCTTCAACATCAACTCGCTGTCCGTCGGCCCGACCGACGACGACAACAAGTCGCGCATCACGATCACGATCGACGGTGCGAACCATCCGATCGACCAGGTCACCAAGCAGCTCCACAAGCTGGTGAACGTCCTGAAGATTCGCGACCTGGAGCCCGAAGACACGGTCGCGCGTGAACTCGCGCTCTTCAAGGTCGGCGTCGAAAACGGCGCGGGCCGCGCCGAGGTGCTGCAGATCTGCAACATCTTCCGCGGCAAGGTCGTCGACATCACCAAGCGCTCGCTCGTGATCGAAGTCACCGGCACGCCGGAGAAGATCGAAGCCTTGGAGGAGATGCTCCTCCCGTTCGGCCTCATCGAGATGATGCGCACCGGCGAGATTGCCATCTCCCGCGGCAGAGACGAAACCTAAACCAGCCTCGCCTGGTGGTTCGAGGGCCGGTCGCAGCGATGCGGCCGGCCCCTCGTTCGTTCGGCCACCGTGTCGCATGGCACGCCGATCTGGCCGGGTCGGGCCGACCACCGAGTGGGCCAATCGCGTAGGTTCGAACGTATGAGTCGTGACGTGCTCACGCATCGCCCGGATCGGCCACTCACCCTCGACGCACCGTCGCTCGGGCGGCTCCGCGATCGCGTCCAGCGCGCCTGCGAGCGCAAACAGGGCGAACCGATCCTCGTGTCGGCCACGTCACGTGTCGACCTGCCCGCGTCCCTCGGCGACCTCCTTCGGGGCGGGGCGCTCGCTGGCGCACCCTGGGCGCTGATCGAGCAGCCCGACCGGCATGAACGCGGCATCCTTGCGCTCGGCGCCGCGACGAGCGTGGCGATCGGATCGCAGGCGGGCAGCCGCTTTACCAGCCTTGCCGACCGTTGGCACCAGCTGGCCTCCTCGGCGATGGCTGACGCCCCCGACGGCGTTCCGGGCGCCGGGCTCGTCCTCATCGGCGGAATGGCCTTCTCGCCGGGCGGTGGCACGAGCTCGACCTGGAATGGCTTCGGCGGCGGCGACATGGTGGTCCCTTCGGTCACCATCGCGATGTACGACGGCAAAGCCGCGCTCACGGTGACCGCGCTCGTCGCGCCCGGCGCCGACCCGACCGAACTCCTCGCCGAGGCGCAGCTCGCCACGGCGCTCCTCGTCCCCGAGCCGCCCGCCCCCGCCGACCCGTTCCTCGGCGGACCGGACGTCCGCTCGGTCCTCGCGGCCGATCACTTCACCGAAGCCGTCGCTCGCGGCGTCGCCCGGATCCAGGATGGCGCGCTCAGCAAAATCGTCCTTGCTCGCGAAATCGAGGTGCAGAGTCAGCAGGCCTGGGACGTCCCTCACGTGCTCGGCCGCCTCGGCGAACGCTTCCCGGCCTGCTTCATCTTCGGATTCGGACGCGGAGACGGAGCGATGGTTGGTGCCAGCCCCGAGCTGCTGCTGCGGCGCGACGGCCAGCGCGTGGAAACCGTCGCGCTGGCCGGTTCCACCCGGCGCTCCGACGACCCAAGCGTCGACGAGCATCTCGCAGGGCAGCTCATGCTCTCCACGAAGGACCGGTCGGAGCACGACCTGGTCGTCGACCGCATCGTGCGCACCCTCGGCCCGCACGCCCTCTGGGTCACCGCTCCGACGGAGCCGCAGATCGCGAGCGTCGCCAACGTCCACCACCTCGCGACACCGATCCGCGCGCAGCTCGACGGGCGCGCCCGACTGCTCGATCTCGTCGGCGCCCTTCATCCGACCCCCGCCGTCGGCGGCGAGCCCAACGCGGCCGCGCTCGCCGCGATTCCGGGGTTGGAAGGCATCGACCGCGGCTGGTACGCCGGACCGCTCGGCTGGATTGACCGCAGCGGCGACGGCGAGTTCTTCGTCGGGCTGCGCAGCGGCGTGATCCGCGGCGACCGCGCCCGCCTGTTTGCGGGCGTGGGGGTCGTCGGGGCGTCCGACCCGGCCTCGGAACTCGCCGAGACCGAACTCAAGCTCGAGGCGATGCTCTCCGCGCTGCGTCCCTAGCGGCGTTCACGCTGGAGCGGCGCGACTCGCGGCGGGGCCCACGATGACTTCGATGAGGCGCGGGCGATCGGCCGGAAGCGCCAACGCGGCCTGAAGAGCGCCGACCGTGGTCGGTCGCAGATGTTCGAGCCCGTGGAGCGCAGCGAGGTGCGAAAGGTCGAGGCCGTGCGGCGTCGCAATGCGCTCTTCGAAGGCCGAGCCGGCATGGGATGCGACGTCGAGGCGCTCGAAGATCCGGCCGCCGTCGTTGTTCACGACGACGATCTGGAGCGGCAGGCCGAGGCGCGACGCGCCGGCGAGTCCGCCTTGGTCGTAGAGGAGCGTGAGATCGCCGACGTACGCCACGACATGCGCGGCCGACCGGGGACTCGCGGCGAGCGCACCAAAGGCGGTGGAGATTACGCCGTCGATGCCGTTCGCGCCGCGGTTGCTCAGGACACGAGGGGGGCTGGAGACGCTTGGTGCCCACCGCTCAAGCATCCTGATCGGCAGCGATGCACCGACGACCAGGGTCGAGTCGCTCGTGAGCGATGTGGCCAAGGTCCGCGCGACCAACGACTCGGTCAGCGCCGTGTGGGCTGTTGCTCCCAGGATGGCCTGCGCGCGAGGATCCTCCAGGGCGGCGCCTTCGGCCTCACTCCAGCGCTGGGTCCAGCCAGCTTCGCTCACGCCGGCGGCGTCATCGGTGATGCCTTCGCGGGCAGCGCCCACCGCCGTGCCGAGCGCGCGGATGAGGCGGCCGGGGTCACCGAGGAGCCAGTGGCTGGCCGCCGAATCCGGGTCGGACCAGACGGCCTCAGGCGTGAGCAGCACCTGGCGGGCACTCGACGCGGTCGTCGCGAGCCAGTGGCGCAGCGGCTTGCTGACGGGCAGATCGCCGACACGAAGGACCATGTCAGGCACGAGGGCCCGGCCGCTCGGGGCGTCGATGAAGAGGTCGTACGCCGATGGTGCGAGTGGGCCGCGGCGCGCGCCGCTCATCGGGTCGGCGATCAGGGGCCAGTTGAGCAGACTGGCGAGCCGGGGGAGGAGCGCAGGGAGTTCAGACGAGCGCTCGCTGCGGCCGGCGACGATCACGCCGCGCTGCGCGGTCATGCAGCGTGCGGCGAGGTCGGCGATCAGCGGTGCGTCGACGCCCTGCGCGCGATCGACCGCGAGCCACGGCTGGCCAACCGAGCGGCCAGGGCCGAGCGGGCGATGGGTGCCGGGCGACGTCAGCGGCTCACGGAGCGGCAGGTTGATCTGGACCGGCCCGGGGCGGCCGGTGGCCCCGTTGGTCGCGGCGAGCGCACGGCAGGCCGTCGCGCGTACCCAGTGCTCGCGTTCCACGGTCGCGTCGTCGAGGTCGGCCTCCACGATCCAGCGGCACACGGAGTCCAGGGCCCGCAGCTGATCGATCGTCTGGCCGGCGCCGAGATCCCGCAGTTCTGGTGGGCGATCGCCGGTCAGCAGGAGCAACGGCACGCCGGCCTCGTGGGCCTCGGTCGCGGCGGGCAGGAGGTTGCTCACGGCGGTGCCGGAGGTGGTCGTCACGACGGCCGGGGCGCCAGTCGCCTTGGCGAGGCCGAGCGCGAAGAATCCCGCGGAGCGTTCGTCGACGACCGACCAGCACGTGATGCGTGGATCGGCGTCCAGGGCGAGCACAATCGGCGCGTTGCGCGAACCGGGGCACAGCACGGCATGGCGGACCCCGCTGCAGGCGAGTTCCTCCACGAGCGCGGCGAGCAGCGGCAGATGGGGCGGGGTAGAAGGCGGCATCGAAAGTCGTACGGGCGGGCGCGTGCGTGGGACGCGTCCGCCAGGCCTGGGGCAGCGGCATCGCGTGGAGACGACGGCTGCCGTCATCATGACGCCTCGTGCCCGATCCGCTCGTCCTCCTTCACGGCTTCACGCAGACCGGCGCCTCCTGGGATGGCGTTCGCGAACACCTGAGGCTCGGCGATCGCCCCGTGATCACGCCCGATCAGCGCGGCCACGGCACCGCGAGCGAGGTGCGCCCGATTCTGCTTCCAGCCATGGCGGCCGACGCGATGGCTGCGGCGAACGAGCCTTCGGAGGGCAACGGCAAACCGGCGCTTGGCGGCCGCTTGGCGCTCGGTGGGTATTCCATGGGTGGGCGGGCTGCTCTGCTCGCGGCGCAGGCGTCGCCCGGACGCGTTTCGCACCTCGCGTTGATCTCCACGACGGCCGGCATCGAGGACGACGAGGAACGCGCCGCCCGTGCGGCCGCCGACGCGCAGCTGGCGCACGAGCTTGAGGGGCTCGACATCGAGACGCTCGCGCAGCGATGGGCGGCGCAGCCGCTGTTTGCGGGCCAGCCGGCCGAGGTCGCCGCCGCGGCCCACGCTGACCGGCTGCGCAACACACCCGCTGGCCTCGCCGCCTCGCTGCGTGGCGCCGGGACCGGGCGGATGGGCTCGCTCTGGGCCGGACTATCCGGCCTGACCATGCCGACCCTCGTCCTGGTCGGCGAGCGCGACGAGAAGTTCCGCGCGATCGGTGAGCGCCTCGCGGCCGCGCTGCCGGATGCCGACTTCGTCGTGGTTCCGGGTGCAGGGCATCAACTGCCGCTTGAGGCGCCTGCGGCCGTCGCCGCCGAGCTGGAACGCCTCCTGGAGCGCTGAGCATGCTCGTCGAGGTCACCCGGCACGCCGAAGACCGGTATCGCCAGCGCGTTCGCGGCACCCTGGACGCGCGCGTCGAAATCGCCGGCCGCGTCTCGCGCGCCTACGCCGCCGGCCGCGTCGAGGAGGGCCCGCGGCACGAGGTGCTCGTGCGCGACCGCCAGCTCCCGGGCCTGATCTTCGTGTGCCGCGCCGAGCAGGGCAGCCTCATCGTGATCACCCTCTGGGAAGACGACGACGCAGCCGCCCGCGTCCCAAAGCGCTTCACCGACGCCCTCCGCCCGGACGAACCCCGCGGCGAATAGCGCTGGCGCCGGCGCCTCCGGCTCTGGCTCCGGTTCGTCGTGGGCGGTGTTGGCTCGGCATCCGCCCGGGTTCTCAGCCGATGACGCTCGCGACGGCGGTCAGAGCAGGCCGGGGCCGCGCGGTACCGCGATGCGTCCCGCGACGGGCGTCAGGCGCGTGGCCAGCTCGGCAAGTTCGGGGGCGTTGTCGAGGTCGAGGGCTTCGAGGGTTGCGAGGCCAAGCGGCCGCTCGATGCCGAGCGCCGCCGCGGCGTGGACGGCGGCGGCGATCCCCAGCGGTCCGTCGAAGGTCGAAGCCAACGCCACCTGCACGCCCGCGATCTGGGCGAGCGACGCGCGCACGAGCAGCGGTCCGACGCCACCGGTGCGGGCGAGCTTGAGTTCGACGACGTCCGGTCCTCGCGTGATGGCGCCGGGCTCGCGGTCGGCCGTCTCGTCGACCGTCAGTTCCACCTTGATCTTGGCCGCGTTCAGCGCCGCCTTGAGGAACGGCCACGCGTCGCCGCCGGAGACCGGCTCCTCCGCGGCATCGATGGCGATCGGGCGTGCGGTCAGCCGGCGCAGTGCGTCGACGGCCTCGTCGACCGACCAGGCCCCGTTCGCGTCGACCTTGATCCGCGCCTTCGGACCAGCCGCCTCCCGCACCGCCGCGACGCGAGCCACGTCCCCGTCGATATCGGCTGGACTCGTTGTGCCGGCACGGTGCGCTTGGTTCAAGGGAGCGCTGGCTCGGCTAGCCGCGTGGTCACCGTCCGCTCGGTCTGAAGGAGCGCCGGACTGGCCAGCCGCGCCGGACTCAGCTCGCCGCAAGCCCACCTTCACCTTGAAGGCGGTGAAACCGTCCGCCACAGCGTCGGCCGCCACATGCCCCGCATCGGCTGCCGAGACGCCCCCGATCGTGCGATGCACCGCGATCGAATCGAGCGAGCTGCCCGCAAGGAGGTCGGCGACCGGTTTGCCGTCGAGGCGCCCGGCACGGTCCCACATCGCGAGGTCGATCGCCGCGAGCGCTTGGGCGCAGTCGGTGGTCGCCGTCAAGCGGTCGAGCAGGACGTGGCCCGGTGCGTGCTCGTCGAGCCGCGCGAGTTCGGCGGCGAGCGCCTGGAGCGCCGAGCGGCAAGCGTCGTCGGAGACCCCGTCGTAGGCCTCAAGCGGGGCGGCCTCGCCACGGCCGATCACGCCATCAGCTCCGACCAGCTCGACCACGAACAGTCGGCGGCGATCAAGAACGCCCCAGCTCGTCGGAAGCGGAGTCCGAAACCCGACGACGTGCTCGGCGATGGAGAGCTGGAGCGCCATTCGCGACGCCCGCTAGCGAATCGATGCCGCCGCGGCGGTCATCTAGATCAGGATCCCGGCCGACAGCAGTACGCAGAACACGAGCTCGAGCTGCGCCGTCCCGCCGAGGGCGCCGTTGAGCGTGGGACCGTCGTGGTGCCTGCGCACGATGCCGTTCCAGCGCAGGGCGAGCGGCGCCGAGAGCCAGGCCAGCAGCGGCCACGGCGACTCGTGCGCGAACGCCACCGCCAGGACCGCTGTGTAAGCGAGCACGAGCATCGCGGTGTAGAGATCGCGGCCGCGCTCGGGCCCGAGTCGCACGGCGAGCGTGTTCTTTCCGACGCGCGCGTCGGTTTCCCGGTCGCGCACGTTGTTGACGACGAGCACCGCGGCGGCAAGTGCACCGACCGGAATCGACGCCAGGATCGCGACCGTCGGCCACCTCTCAAGCTGCGCAAATGCGGACCCGGCCACGGCGACGACGCCGAAGAACAGGAACACGAACACCTCGCCGAGCCCCGCGTAGCCGTACGGCTTCGGGCCGCCGGTGTACAGCACGCCGGCGATGATCGACGCCACACCGATCACGAGCAGCTCCCAGCCGGCCACCGCGATCAGGTACGCGCCGAACGCGACCGCGATGCCGAACGAGATCCAGATCGCGTAGAGCACGTGCTGCGGAGGCACGAGCCCACCGGCCGTCACGCGCACCGGACCAAGGCGGTCGTCGGTGTCGGCGCCGCGGCGGGCATCGGAATAGTCGTTGGCGAGGTTCGTTCCGATCTGGATGAACAGGGCGCCCATCAGCGCGCAGAAGAAGCGCAGGAAGCCAAAGCCGCTCGCGGCGATCGCGACCGACGTACCGACGAACACGGGCGCCGCCGCCGCGGGCAGCGTGCGCAGGCGCGCGGCGAGGATCCAGGTGCGAAGGGCGGGCGGCATGGCGGTCAGTCTTCCAGGCGAGCCGGAACACGTCGTTCCGGCTGTCGAGGCGGTGGTGGGTGGCGGCGGTCGCTCAGGCGCGGTGCGGGAACCGCGAGAAGTCCGGCTTACGCTTCTCCTTGTACGCGTCGCGGCCCTCGCGGGCCTCTTCGCTGCCGTAGAAGAGAAGGTTGGCGTCGTGCGCGAGTTGCTGGATGCCGGCGAGGCCGTCCTCGTCGGCGTTGAAGCTGGCCTTCAGGAGGCGAAGCGCAAACGGGGAGAGTTCGAGCATGCGGTGGCACCAGGCGACGGTCTCCTCCTCAAGCCGCTCAACAGGCACGACGGTGTTCACGAGGCCCCAGTCCAGGGCGGTCTTGGCGTCGTACTGGCGGCACAGGAACCACACTTCCTTGGCGCGCTTCTGGCCAATCTGACGCGACAGGATGCTCGCGCCGAACCCGCCGTCGAACGAGCCGACTTCCGGTCCGGTCTGCCCGAAGCGGGCATTGTCGGCGGCGATCGTGAGGTCGCAGACGAGATGCAGCACGTGGCCGCCACCGATCGCGAACCCCGCGACCATCGCCACGACGGGCTTTGGCAGGCGCCGGATCTGCATGTGGAGGTCGGTGATGTGGAACCGGCCGACGGACGCGCCGCCGGGCGTGCGCTGCGGGTCGTTCGGGTCGGTGAGGTAACCGGCGTCGCCGCGAACGCTCTGGTCGCCGCCCGAGCAGAAGGCCAGGGCGCCTTCGCCGGTGAAGATGATCACGCCGACAGACGTGTCCTCGCGGGCCAGGTTGAACGCCTGCGACAGCTCGATCACCGTCTGCGGGCGGAACGCGTTGCGCTTCTCTGGGCGGTCGATCGTGATCTTGGCGATCCCATCGCCGCTCAGCTCGTAGCGGATGTCTTCGAACTCGGCGGCTGAGGTCCACGTGGTCGGCATGGGCGGGAAGGCTATCCGCGTCGCAGCGCCAGCGGCGCGACGACACCAGCTCCCCGACCCACCAAAGCGGTGAGCGGCCAGAATGTGTTGCCCTGACGACAGATTTTGGCCGTTCACGCTCTGGCCCGGCGCTGAGCGGCCCGCCAAGGCGGTGAGCGGCCAGAATGTGTTGCCCTGACGACAGATTTTGGCCGTTCACGCTCTGGCTGGCTGGTCGGCCTAGGGTGGTGCGGGTGACTGGCGCTGAGGCTCGCACCGAACCGTGGGTCGTCCGCGCCGCTCGGCTCCGGCCTCGCCACATCGCCATCGACGCGCCCGACGGTGTGCTCACGTATGCCGAACTGGCGGCGGCCTCGTCCGACCTCGCGTCCCGTGAACTCGTGGGGTTGCCCGCGGGCGTGCAGGCGGCGATTGCACTGCCGGGTGGCGCCGCGTTCGCCGTCGCGCTCCACGCCTGCCTGATCGCGGGCGTTGTGGCCGTCCCAGACGACCTCCGGCTCCCAGTCGAGCTTCGCGCGGAGCGCACGCGTGGCTGTGAGATTCGCTTGGAATCAACGGCGGTCGTCGCTTCGATTGCCGCCGACGCCGACGCCGACGCCGACGCCGCGACCCGCGCCGACGCCGAGACCCGCGCCGACGCCGCGACCCGCGCCGACTCGGACAACACCGACGGCGCAGTGCGTCCTGCCGGCTCCGGCCGCCGACTAGTCGCTGGCTCAGGCGCGGACGCGTCGACCCCCGCCATCCGCATCACCACCTCGGGCACGACCGGCCACGGGACGCCTGTGCACCTCAGCCGCGGCGCGCTGCTCTGGAACGCGCTGGGCTCCGCGGCGGCGCTCGGTCAACCACCACAGGAGCGGTGGCTGAGCGCGATGCCGGTGTCGCACGTCGGCGGGCTCACGGTGCTGATCCGGTCCGCGATCGCCGCGACCACGGCCCTCGTGCGCCCGACCTTCGACCTCGACGAGCAGGTCGCGATGCTGCAGGCGGGCCAGGCAACGATCACGTCCGTGGTGCCGACCACGCTCTCCCGGCTGCTCGACGCCGGGCTCTCTCACCCGCCGAACCTCCGTCTCATCCTGCTCGGCGGCGCGCCGATCCCGCCTGAACTCGTCGCCCGCGCTGAGGCGGCCGGCGTCGCCGTCGCGTCCACCTATGGCTTGAGCGAGGCGTGCTCCCAGGTGCTCACCCGCGGTCGCCCGCTCTTCTGCACGCGGGTCGTGCTGCGCGCCGAGATCACGGGTCCGCTGGCTCAGGGAAGCCGAGCACTCGAAAGCCCAACTCCGGCAGGTCACAACCCGGCAAGCTCAACGCCGGCTAGCTCAACACCGGCGACCGCTCTTCGGGCCGGTTCGGCCAGTGAAACCGACCGCGTCGGCCTAGCTGACCATGCCCCCGACGAGGCTGACCATGCCCCCGACGAGGTACTCGTCCAGGGCCCGACGCTCGCGACGGGCGTTGCCGGACCCGACGGCTGGCTCGCGACGGGCGACCGCGGTCGCCGCCTGCCAGACGGCAGCATCGCCATCGTCGGCCGGATCGCCGAGACGATCGTCACGGGCGGCGAGAACGTCGCCCCGACCGAGATCGAGCAGCACCTGGTCGCGCAGCCCTCGATCGCCGATGCTGCCGCCCTCGGCGTTGCCCATCCGGAATGGGGCGAACAGGTCGAGGCCCGGGTCGTCCTGGCTGACGGCTACGACCTCGACGAGCCGGCGCTCCGCGAAGCGCTTCTACAGCTACTGCCGTCGTACGCCGTTCCC
This sequence comes from Solirubrobacteraceae bacterium, assembly GCA_032119595.1. Taxonomy (GTDB): domain Bacteria; phylum Actinomycetota; class Thermoleophilia; order Solirubrobacterales; family Solirubrobacteraceae; genus JAGIBJ01. The sequence goes on from JAUMBQ010000009.1 coordinate 114,925, forward strand.
AAACGCATCGTCGCGGTGGACGCGCTCCCGCGAACGCCGACCGGGAAGCTCATCCGCCGCGCGCTGGTGTGAAGCCCGGCCTGCCGCTGCGTAGCCGCGCGGCCCGGCGCTGGTTTGAGACCCCACCCAACGCTGCGCCGATGCCCCCGCCCAGTACGGCGCTCGGCCCGGTACCCTTCCTTCGATGCAGCGGATCGACGACCTCCTGCGCAGCGGCACGACGCTGTCTTTCGAGTTCTTCCCACCGAAGACCGACGACGGCCGCGACGCGTTCTCGGCCGCGTTCGACGACCTGGCGACGCTGTCTCCCAGCTTCGCCTCGGTGACGTACGGCGCACTCGGCAGTACCCGGTCCCAGACCGAAGAGCTGGTGAACGGACTGAATGCCCAGCATCCGTTCCCGACGATGCCGCACCTCACGTGCATCGGGCACACCCGCACCGAACTGGTCGAGCTCATCACGAGCTACCGCAACGCCGGCGTTCGCAACATCCTCGCGCTCGCAGGCGACCCGCCGACCGACGGCTCCGACGCTGGCGACTTCGTCTACGCCGACGAGCTCATCGCGCTGATCCGCGAGATCGGCGACTTCTCGGTCGGCGTCGCCGCGTTCCCCGAACTTCACCCGCGCTCCCCGTCGCGCGAGGCGGATCGCGAGCGCCTCGCAGCCAAGCTCGAACTCGCCGACTTCGGCATGAGCCAGTTCTTCTTCGATGTCGACCACTATTCGACGATGGTCGACGAGGTCGCGGCGCTCGGCGTCACCACCCCGATCGTCCCGGGCGTGATGCCGTTCGTCAGCGTGCCCGGCACGCACCGGATGGCGAAGATGAACGGCTCGACGATCCCGGAAGCGCTGGCCGAGCGCATGGCCTGGGTCGACGGAGACGCCGACGCGACGCGTGCGCTCGGTATCGAAGTCGCCGTCGAACTGAGCGCCGAACTCCTGAAGCGCGGCGTTCCGGGCCTGCATCTCTACACGATGAATCGCGCCGCGTCGGTCCGTGAGGTCACGGATCGACTCGGGCTTCGCGCACCGGCCTGATCGGCGGTCGGCGATGCCGCCTCAGGATCAGCGTGCAGCCCTCGTAAAAGGCTGGAACCGAGCCGCCGACGGGTGGGCACGCCAGCAGCTGGCGTTCGATCGCGCCGCGGCGCCGGTCGCCTCGCGACTCGTCGAACTCGCTCGGCTCGAGCCGGGCAACCGCGTGCTTGAACTCGCCTCGGGACTCGGCGACACGGGCCTCGTTGCGGCGGCGAAGGTCGGGCCGACCGGATCGGTCGTGCTTAGCGACGCCGCCCCGAAGATGCTCGATCGGCTGCGAGATCGGGTGAAAGGCAGCGACCACATCGAGGTGCGCGAACTCTTCGCCGAGGGCCTGAAGTTCGACACCGCCTGCGTCGACGCCGTCCTGTGCCGGTGGGGCTACATGCTCCTGCTCGACCCGACGGCCGCACTGCAGGAAACGCGTCGCGTCCTCGCGCCCGGTGGACGCGTCGCCCTCGCGGCCTGGACCTCCCACGACGACAATCCGTGGACCGGCGCGACGCTTCCGGCGCTTCGTGACCGCGGGCTCTTGGGCGACCCGACCGGCCCCGGCCCGCACATGTTCTCGTGGGCCGACCCGTCGCTGATCGTCGAGGCGCTCGAGAATGCAGGCTTCTTCGACATCGTCGTCGAGCCCGTTGACCTCGTCTTCGAATACGGCTCGTTCGATGACTGGTGGGACGCCCGCCTGGACCTCTCACCGGACTTCGCCGGGCGGATCGCCGAGATCAGCCCCGAAGAGCGCGACGAACTCACCGAAGAGCTCGAGCGCGAGGTCGAGCCGTGGCGCCAGGCCGACGGCTCACTTCGGTTCCCCGGCCGCACGCACGTCGCGGCCGCCGACGTCTGAGTCGCGGCTCGGGCCAGGCCGACACCGGCCTTGGCAACCAGCCTTTGGCGACCGGCCGTTGGTTAGCTGGCGACCGGTTCGTTGCGCGCCGCCGCCTTGCGGATCAGCCAGACCGTGAGGAGTGCGGCCACCGTCGCGCCGCTGGTGCCGAGCACTTCGTCAAAGAGCGTGTCCTCGTACGCGGTGTCGAGTTCCTTGCCGTGGCGGATGAACGTGTACCACTCGCCGATCTCCCAGACGACCGCGAGGATCGCGCCGAACCCGGCCACCATTGAGCCGACCGCCCACGGCTTCACGCCGCTGGCGCGGCGCAGCAAGATGCCGATGCCGAACGACATGAACCCCCAGTTCACGAAGTGGTTGAGGTCGTCCCACCAATTGATCTTGTCGTAGAGGTTCAGCGTGTTCCCGGTGACGTCGACCAGGAACGGCTCCATGATGAACGCAACGCCCGCCCATGGGATGGGGGAGTCCTTGCCCTGCACCTTGGCGACGATCGCCCAGATCGCCGGGACCGCGAGCATCATCGCCGGGTAGAACACCAGCCGCGCCCCGAATGCCTTGCCTTCGAACTGCGGCAGGTTGCTCCCGCCGAAGGTGGCGTAGGCGAGCTGCGCGACCGTCGCGAGCAGCATCGTCATGGCGACGAGGAACGAGGTGCGGCGGGTTTCGGTCACGCCGACGAAGGTACCGATGCCGTCGGCCGACGCGAGCCCTGGTGTCGCGCGGTCGCGGCGCGGTCGAGCGGTCCGATCGGGGATATGGTCGAAGCGACCCTTCCGCTCGGCGCCCCCGCCGGGCGCCGTCGAACGGAGCGTGACCCGACCATGCAGCACTGGGACCTCAACACCGTGGCGGCGCCGCCACGCGCACCCCAGATCCTGGCGACCAGCGACGACGCTCGCGCCATCATCGTGGGACTCGAGGCCGGATCGGGAATGCCCGATCACCAAGTGCATGAGGCGGCCTGGGTGACCGTCGTGTCGGGTGAGATCGAGATGACCGCTACCGCGAGCGGCGAGCGGGTCGTGGCCACCGCCGGGAGTCTCTTTGCGTTTGCCCCGAACGAGCGGCACGAGGTCGTCGCTCGCACGGATGCGCGGCTGCTTCTGCTGCTCACCCCGTGGCCCGGGGTCGGGCATCCTGGAGCGACGCCGATCGAAGAAAAGCAGCGCGCTCACGAGCGTGCCGCCGAGCGGAGTTCGGCTCGCTAGCCGGGCTGCTCCACCGGTTCGGTGATGTGACCGACCGGGAAAGACCTCGTACGGGGTTACGCTGAGATCTCGTCGCGTTCTTCCCTGCTCCTACGGCGAAAGGTGGGAAAACTACGCGTTGATGAACCGTGGTTTGCCATTTTGTTCGTCCTGGGGGCCCATGGTACGGATGAGAAGACGGATATCGGCCCGCCTCAGGCCGCCATCGCGTCACCCAACCGTGTCTGAATCTCACTCGCTTCTCCTCCGAACCCACCAATTTCTCCGGAAGGGTCCGGTGAATGCGGAAGGCTGGAGTCAGCTGGTCGCCAAAGACCGGGACTGGGAGCAGTCGTATCGCGGGCGCTGGGCCCACGACAAGGTGGTGCGGTCGACCCACGGCGTCAACTGCACCGGCTCGTGCTCGTGGAACGTGCACGTCAAGGATGGCCTGATCACCTGGGAAAACCAGGCGACGGACTACCCGGAGACCGAAGCGGGCATGCCCAACCATGAGCCGCGCGGCTGCCCTCGCGGCGCGTCGTTCTCGTGGTACCAGTACTCGCCGCTGCGCCTCAAACACCCCTACGTGCGCGGGTCGCTCCTGGCGATGTTCCAAGAAGCGCGCACGCGCCTGGGCGATCCCGTCGAGGCCTGGCGGGAGATCGTCGAAGACCCAGAGAAGGCGCAGCTCTATCGCCGCCAGCGCGGCAAGGGTGGGTTTGTTCGGGCGTCGTGGGACGACGCGATGGACATGGTCGCCGCCGCGCACATCCACACGATCAAGACCGATGGCCCGGATCGCGTCGCGGGCTTCTCGCCGATCCCAGCGATGTCGATGGCGTCGTACGCCGCCGGCTCGCGCTTCTACTCGCTGATCGGCGGCACGATCTGCTCCTTCTACGACTGGTACGCCGATCTGCCGCCCGCCTCTCCGCAGGCGTTCGGCGATCAGACCGACGTGCCGGAGTCCAGCGACTGGTGGAACGCGGGCTACATGATCTTGTGGGGCACGAATCTGCCCACGACCCGCACCCCGGACGCGCACTTCATGACGGAGTCCCGCTACAAGGGCCAGAAGGTCGTTGTGGTCTCTCCGGACTACGCGGAACACACAAAGTTCGCCGACGAATGGCTCGCCGCCGAGCCGGGCAGCGACGGCGCCCTGGCGATGGCGATGGGGCACGTCGTGCTCAAGGAGTTCTTCGTCGATCGCCAGGTCCCGTACTTCCAGGAGTACGTGCGGCAGTACACCGACATGCCCATGCTGGTCACGCTCCGCGAGCGCGATGGCGTTTACGTGTCGGACCGGCTCCTTCGCGAGAGCGATCTCGAGGGTCGCCAAGACGAAGAGAACGCCGACTGGAAGCCGGTCTTCCTCGACGACGCCACCGGGGCGCCGGTCGTGCCGAACGGCTCGGTCGGGCACCGCTACGGCAAGCCGGGGGAGTGGAACCTGGAACTCGGCGACATGGTTCCGGCGCTGTCGCTGATGGGCCGAGAGGAGCGGTCGGTAGAGATCGATCTGCCTCGCTTCGACATCGGTGAGGGCGAGGGCGGCGGCATCGTTCGGCGCGGAGTCCCGGTCATGCAGGTCGGCGGCCAGCTCGTCACCACGGTGTACGACCTCCTCTTGGCCCAGTACGGCGTCGGTCGCGACGGGTTGCCCGGCACCTGGGCCACTGGCTACGACGACGCCGAATCTCCCGGCACGCCCGCGTGGCAGGAGTCGATCACGGGTGTCGCTCCCGACATCGCCGCCAAGATCGGACGCGAATTCGCCCGCAACGCCGAGGTCACGCGCGGGCGCTCGATGATCTGCATGGGCGCCGCGACGAACCACTGGTTCCATTCCGACCAGACCTATCGCACGTTCCTGTCGCTCGTGATGATGTGCGGCTGCGAAGGCGTGAGCGGCGGCGGTTGGGCGCACTACGTCGGCCAGGAGAAGGTCCGTCCGCTCGCGGGCTGGCAGCACATCGCCATGGCGACCGACTGGACGCGTCCGCCGCGTCTCCAGGCCAGCACGCCGTTCTTCTACCTCCTCTCCGAGCAGTGGCGCTACGAACAGATCCAGCCGGATGACCACGCCTCGCCGCTCGGCCGTGGACTGCTGAAGGGCAAACACATCGCCGACGTGAACGCGCTCGGTGCGCGCCTGGGCTGGCTGCCGTCCTACCCGACGTTCGACCGTAACCCGCTCGACATCCCTGATCAGGCCGACGAGGCCGGCATGGCACCGGCGGACTTCGCGGTGCAGGAACTCAAGGCGGGCCGGATGAAGTTCGCCGCGGAAGATCCCAGCGGCCCCGGCAACTACCCGAAGGTGCTCACCGTCTGGAGGGCCAACATCCTCGGGTCCTCCGGCAAGGGCCACGAGTATTTCCTCAAGCACATGCTCGGCACCGAAGAGAACGCCGTGCGCTCGGAGGAATCGCCGCCGGAGATGCGCCCGAACGACGTGCAGTGGCGCGACGCAGCGGTCAAGGGCAAGCTCGATCTGATGACGACCATCGACTTCCGGATGACGAGCAACGCGCTCTTCTCCGACGTCGTCCTGCCCGCCGCCACGTGGTACGAGAAGTTCGATCTCTCCTCCACGGATCTCCACCCGTTCGTGCACACCTTCAACCAGGCCGTGCCGCCGCCGTGGGAAGCCAAAACCGACTGGGACACGTTCCATCGCTTGGCGGAACGCTTCTCGGAGCTGGCGGAGAAGCACCTCGGCGTCCGCCGCGACCTCATCGCGGCACCGCTGCAGCACGACACGCCCGACGAGATCTCTCAGCCGCTCGGCAAGGTGCTCGACTGGCGCGCCGGTGAGTGCGAGGCGATCCCTGGCAAGACGATGCCGAAGATGATTGTCGTCGAGCGCGACTACACGCAGATCGCGGAGAAGTGGGCGGCCCTCGGGCCTGAGATCGAGCGCCTCGGCACCACGGTGAAGAGCGCGACCTGGGTCGCCGACCACGAGATCGCCGAGCTGAAGATCAAGAACGGCACCATCCGTGGTGGCGTCGCCGACGGCAGGCCGTCGATCCGGCGAGTCGAGCATGCTTGCGAGGCGATCCTCGCGCTCTCGGGCACCACGAACGGTCGGTTGGCGGCGGAAGGGTTCGCCTCCCTCGAGAAGCGCTGCGGCGTACCGATGAAGGCGCTCGGCGCCGACAGCGCCGGCAAGCGGATCACGTTCCAGGACGCGCAGATTCAGCCGCGGCAGGTGCTCACCTCGCCCGAGTGGTCGGGGATCGACGCGCACGGGCGGCGCTACTCGCCGTTCACGATCAACGTCGAGTACAAGAAGCCGTGGCACACGCTGTCCGGCCGGCAGCACTTCTACGTCGATCACGAGTGGATCCTGGAGCTGGGGGAGGGCATGCCCGGGTTCCGGCCGCCGCTCAACCACCGCGTGATCTTCGGCGACCAGGGTGCCAAAGATGGCTCCGGCCGCAAGGAACTCACGCTCAAGTACCTCACCCCGCACTCCAAATGGTCGATCCATTCCGAGTACCAGGACAACTTGCACATGCTCACGCTGTTCCGAGGCGGCGGGTCGATGTGGATGAGCCGCGAGGATGCCGAGGAGCTGGGCATCAAGGACAACGACTGGATCGAGGCCTACAACCGCAACGGCGTCGTCTCGATCCGAGCGGCGGTCTCGCACCGCATTCCGCAGGGCACGTGCCTGATGTACCACGCCAAGGACCGGCATCTCAACGTGCCGCTCACGGAGATGCAGGGCAAACGCGGCGGGACCGACAACTCCCTCACCCGCACCGTGATGAAGCCCACCCACTTCCTCGGGGGCTACGCCCAACTCTCCTACGGCTTCAACTACTACGGCCCCACCGGCTCGCAGCGCGACGAGGTCACGGTCATTCGCAAGCGCGAGAGTGAGGTGACCTTCTAATGCGGGTTCGCGCGCAAGTCGGCATGGTCATGAACCTCGACAAGTGCATCGGTTGCCACACGTGCTCGGTCACGTGCAAGCAGGTCTGGACGAACCGTCCGGGCGCCGAGTACATGTGGTTCAACGACGTGGAGACCAAGCCCGGGCAGGGCTACCCGCGCCAGTGGGAGGACCAGGACCGCTGGAAGGGCGGCTGGGAGCTCGACAAGAAGGGCAAGCTGAGGCTCAAGGCCGGCGGCCGGGTGAAGCAGATGTTCAGCATCTTCGCCAACCCGAACATGCCCGACCTCGACGATTACTACGAGCCGTGGACCTACGACTACGAGAAGCTCATCTCGGCGCCCCTGTCCAAGCACGATCCGGTGGCCCGCGCGCAGTCGCAGATCACCGGCAAGCCGATGGAGAAGATCGAGTGGGGCCCGAACTGGGACGACAACCTCGCCGGCGGCCCCGAGAACATCCACAAGGACCCGCTCACCCGCGGCATTGAGGATCAGGTGAAGGCCACCTACGAGGAGGCGTTCATGTTCTACCTCCCGCGGATCTGCGAGCACTGCCTGAACCCGTCCTGCGTGGCCTCGTGCCCGTCCGGCGCGATGTACAAGCGCGAAGAGGACGGCATCGTCCTCGTCGATCAGGAGAAGTGCCGCGGCTGGAGGATGTGCGTCTCCGGCTGCCCGTACAAGAAGGTCTACTTCAACCACAAGTCCGGCAAGGCCGAGAAGTGCACGCTGTGTTACCCGCGCATCGAGGCCGGTCTCCCGACGATCTGCGCGGAGACGTGCGTCGGCCGCATTCGCTACATCGGTCTGATCCTGTACGACGCAGACCGCGTGGAAGCGGCGGCCTCGGTCCCGGATGAGAAGGATCTGCTCGCAGCCCAGCACGACGTGTTCCTGGACCCGTCCGACCCCGCCGTGCGCAAGCAGGCGCTCGCCGACGGCATCCCGGAGGACTGGCTCGACTACGCCGAGCGCTCGCCGGTCTACGCGCTGGCGCACCGCTACAAGGTCGCGCTGCCCCTGCACCCGGAATACCGCACGCTCCCGATGGTCTGGTACATCCCGCCGCTGTCGCCCATCACGAACTCGATGGAGGACGACGGTTACGAAGCCGACCCCGACGAGGTCTTCTCGACGATCGACAAGATGCGCATTCCGATCGACTATCTCGCGGGCCTGCTGGCCGCGGGCGACGCCGACGTGATTCGTGGGGTGCTCCAGCGCCTCGCTGCGATGCGCCAACACATGCGCAAGCGCGAGGTGCTCGGCGTGCACGACACGTCGATGAGCGACGCGGTCGGCATGAGCGTGGAGGACGTGGAGGACATGTACCGCCTGCTCGCGATCGCCGACTACGGCGATCGGTACGTCATTCCGCAGGCCCACGCCGAACTCGGCGACCGGCTCATGGAGCAGCAGGGCACCTGCGGCCTCGACTTCGAGGGTGGCCCGGGCAATTGCGGTGCGGTCGGCACCGACGAGTCGGCCGACACGAGCGGGTTCATGCTCACGCAGGACGAGCCGGTGGAGCTCGACATCCTCCAGATGCTCGGCTCACACAACAACCCCGACGGACTGAAGAAGCCTTGATGGCCCGCCGAACCGGACGGGGCAACGCCAGCGATGCTCCGCTCATCTACAAGATCTGTTCGCTGCTGCTGCAGTACCCCAGCGCTGAGCTGGCGACGTTGCAGGATGAGATCGTCGACGCGATCGCCAGTCTGAAGCGCTCCCCGGCTCGTGAGTCGCTGGAGCTGTTCAGTGCCTGGTGGCGTGACACCCCAGCGCTGGAAGCCGAGCAGCACTACGTCCAGCTCCTCGATCTCCACAAGCGGTCGGGGCTGTATCTCACGTTCTACGGTCAGGGCGACAAGCGCGAGCGAGGTCCGGCACTGCTGCGCCTCAAGCAGCTCTACCGCTCCGCCGGGCTGCCACTCGAAGGCACGGAACTGCCGGATTACCTCCCGGTGATGCTCGAGTTCGCCGCGGCGGCGCCGAAGCAGCAGGGCGAGATCGTGCTGCGCGAACATCGTGCGGCGCTCGAACTTGTGCGGCTCAGCCTGCGCGACACCGGCAGTCCGTACGCGGATCTGATCGACGCCGTCTGCCACACCGTCGGGGAGGCCTCCGCGATGGATCGCATGCGCGTCGGGCAGCTCGCCAAGAATGGGCCGCCAAGTGAGCTCGTCGGGCTGGAGCCGTTTGCGCCGCCCGAGATCATGCCAACGTCTGGGGCTCGTCGATGAAGGACTCTGCCGGAGCCGTGCTCCTCTGGGTGATCGTGCCGTATGTGGCGCTCACCACGTTCTTCGTAGGTCACTGGTGGCGCTATCGCCGCGACCAGTTCCAGTGGACCACGCGATCGACCCAAATCCTCGACAAGCGCATCCTCGGCTGGGCCAGTCCCGCGTTCCACTTCGGCATCCTGGGCGCTGCCGCGGGCCATGTCGTCGGGCTCCTCATTCCCGCGTCGTTCACCGATGCCGTGGGGGTCAGCGAGCACACCTACCATTGGTTCGCCGTGATCGTGGGTGGGATCGCCGGCATCGTGACCGTCGTCGGCTTCTTCGGGCTCCTGTACCGGCGCACGACCAGCCCCCGCGTTCGGCAGACGACCACCCACATCGACATGGTCACCTACGCGCTGCTCACCGTGATGATCGTCCTTGGCGTCGCGATGACCGCGTGGAACGGCCTGATCGCTGAGCCGTTCAACTACCGCGACTCGATGGGCGCGTGGTACCGGTCGCTGTTCTGGTTCAAGCCCGATGTGGACGCCGCCCTTGCGGCCCCGCTGGGCTACCAGCTCCACGCGATCATCGGCTGGGCGTTCTGGGCGGCGTTCCCATTCACCCGCTTGGTGCATGTGTGGAGCGTCCCGATTGCCTACATCGGTCGCCCATACGTGCTCTACCGCCGGCGCTTCAACCCGTCGAACTCACGGCTCCGCTGACGGGACGGGCGGCGTGCCCGGAAACGGCGCGCCGCCTGGCCCTACCGAAACTGGTGGCCGAAGGCGCCCGCAAACGCGATCTCGTGCGCTGGTCGGCGGCGACGTTGACGGCACTCGCCGGGTCAGTCGAACGCGATTGGTGATTCGCCCCAGGTGCCGGTGAACGCGAACTCCCCGATCGGTCGGCGGGTGCGTGGAGCGAGTTCCTTGGCCAGCGTGCGCTCGTCGAGGATCTCCGGGTCGCCCAGGAGCCCGACCGCGATGCCGGTCGTCACCGCCCAGTGCTCGGGCACGGCGAAATGCTCGGCCACCGCGTCGTGATCGAAGCCCGCGAACTGATGGGCATGCAGGCCCATGGAGTGCGCCTGGATCGACAGGTGCGCCGCCGCCTGGCCGAGGTCGTACTGCGCGTAGCCGGCAAATGGCAACTCGTGATCGGGGCCCGAGGCCGTCTGCCGCAAAGCGACCAGCAGCGCGCTCGCTTTGCCTGCCCACGCCTTGTTGCCGCGTGAGAGGTGCTCGAAGAAGCCGTCGTACGTGGCGTCGCCGCGCAGCCCGACGATGAACGACCACGGCTGTGAGTTCCCCGAGGACGGCGCCCAGCGTGCCGCCTCCAGGAGCAGATGGAGGTCGTCGTGCTCGAGGGTGTGGGTGGTATCGAACGCTCGCGGGCTCCACCGGTGCTGCAGCACGCTCGTGAGCTTGGGTTCGCAAAGGTCGGGTTCACGCACGAGGGCCATGCACCCAAGGTATGGCAGCCGCGCGCGTGTGGTCGCTCCCCGCGGCCCGGATGGGGCCGCTCAGCGCTGGTTAAGAGCGTGAACGGCCATTTTGTGTTGTCAGGGCGACAGATTTTGGCCGCTCACCGCTGGCCGGGGCTGCTCGGTTCGTTGTTCGCCGCGTCGGACCGTCCGCCGCCCGCACGTGAGGGCGGTCACAAGGCGCCGCACCGCCATCCCCGCGTAGACTCGCGCGAATGTTCTACGACGACGACGCGGATCTCGCGCAGCTCGACGGCAAAACCGTCGCGATCATCGGCTACGGCTCCCAGGGCCACGCGCACGCCCGGAACCTCAAGGACAGCGGCGTCAACGTCATCGTCGGCCTCCGCGAAGGTTCCAAGTCGGTTGACCAGGCCAAGTCCCACGGCCTGGAGGTTGTGTCGCCCGCCGACGCCGCCAGCCGCGGCGACGTGGTGATGATGCTCGTCCCGGACGAGCTCCACCGCGACATCTACGAAGCCGAAGTCCGCGACGGCCTCGCTGAAGGCAACCTCCTCCTGTTCGGCCACGGCTTCTCCGTGCACTACGGCGAGATCGTCCCGCCGACGTTCGTGGATGTGGCGCTCGCCGCCCCGAAGGGCCCGGGCCACCTCGTCCGCCGCCAGTTCGAAGAGGGCTCCGGCGTCCCCGGCCTCATCGCGATCCACCAGGACGCGACCGGCAACGCGCAGAAGGTCGCCCTGGCCTACGCCAAGGGCATCGGCTGCACCCGCGGCGGCGTCATCGAGACGTCGTTCAAGGAAGAGACCGAGACTGACCTCTTCGGCGAGCAGGCTGTGCTCTGCGGCGGCGCGTCCGCCCTCGTGCAGGCCGGCTTCGAGACCCTCGTCGAGGCCGGGTACAACCCCGAGATGGCCTACTTCGAGTGCCTCCACGAGCTCAAGCTGATCGTCGACCTCATGTACGAGAAGGGGCTCGCAGGCATGCGCTACTCCATCTCCAACACCGCTGAGTACGGCGACCTCACCCGCGGCCCGCGCGTCATCGACGCCGGCACCAAGGCCCGCATGAAGGACATCCTCACGGAGATCCAGGACGGCACCTTCGCCCGCGAGTTCATCGCCGAGTCCCGCGCCGGCAACGAGAACTTCGACCGCATGCGCCAGGAGCAGGCCACCAGCCAGCTCGAAGTCGTCGGCAAGTCCCTCCGCTCCAAGATGGACTGGATCGATTCCGAATTCCACGAGTAGTCGCGCCGCCAGGCACGCCTCTCACTTGCATCTTCCGTCCGCGCGCAAGTGGCCCGGCCGCCGGCCTGAACCACTCGCGCGCGAACGAAATCTGCGGCGCGATAGACGCACCTGACGGCACGTCTGTCACAGCTACGAGCTGCGAATCGATCGTCTCCGAGGCCCGCCCTGTGCGGGCCTCGGTCGTTCTCGGGCGGTTAGAACTCCGCGCAGAGCTGGCGGACGAGGCCAGGGAGGCGCTCGGCTCGGCGTGCAACGCGCAGCTGGTAGCCGGCGCCGGGCACGGCGTACAGCTCGTCGATCGCGTCGAGATCGGCCTCGCAGCCGAGGTCTTGGGCGTGGGGGCGAAGCAGCGGCATGAGCACGTCAAGGCGCTCGCGAAGCGGCACGCGCCGACGCTGAATCGGATCGATGAGCGACACCTGCACGCCGTCGCGGGCGGCCAGGAAGCGGTTCTCGTCGTGCACCTCGGGCGCCGACCGCGACGCCTCCTCGGCCCACGCTTCCTCGTATTCCATCTTCGCCAGCGACTGCACCATCGCCACCAGCGCGCGGGTGGCCTCAAGCGTGATCTGCGCATCCATGATGCGGATCTCGATCGTGCCGACGCGCGGCTGAATGCGCACGTCCCACCACAGGAACGTGGGATCCGGGAACGCCTCGCAGCTCACGAGCATGTCGACGGTGTCGACCCACTCCTGGAACGACTCAAACCGGCGCGGCACGCCGACGCGCGGGAACGCCTGGAAGAGCGGCGTGCGGCTCGACGCCAGCCCGGTGTCGCGGCCCTGCCAGAACGGCGAGTTGGCCGACAGCGCGAGCAGCATGGGGAGGTGGACCCGCATGCGGTTGTAGACCTTCACGGCGTTCTCGGGGTCGTCGAATCCCACGTGCACGTGCAGCGCGAAGGTGGGCTCGCGGCGAGCCAGTTCGCGCATCGAGCCGTAGACCGCGGCTTGGCGCTCGCCCTGGGTGACCGAGATCTCGCGCGACACCGCGAACGGATGCGTCCCCGACGACGCGACCTGGAGCTCTAGCGGGTCGCAGGTATGGCGCATCACGCGGCGCAGGTGATGGAGGTCGTCGATCGCGTCGGACACCTTCGTGTGTACGCCGGTCGCCAGTTCCACGGCCGCGGCGTGCGTCTCGCGATGCACGCGATTGCTGATTTCCGCGGGGAGCCTAGGTAGGACCTCGTCGATCGCCTGGGCCAGGTTGTAGCCCGGGGCCGCGACGAGCATCACCTCCTCCTCAACACCGATGGTCCACGACGGCGCGTCCGGCCGAACGGGCCACTCGGCCCACGTGGGAAGCGTCATCAGGTCAGCACCCATGTGTCTTTGCCCCCTCCGCCCCGAGAGGAGTTCACGACCATCTCCCCGGCGGCCAGCGCGACGCGCGTGAGGCCTCCCGGAAGCACGCGCCACTGGCGGGGACCGCAAGCCAGCGCGAAGGGTCGTAGGTCGACGTGGCGCGGGGCGAGCGCTCCGTCGACGACAGTCGGATGCGTGGAGAGGGCCACGACGCCCTGGGCGATCCAGCCGGCGGGCGCCGCGCGCACCTCCGTGCGGAGCGCATCGAGTTCAGCCGCCGTGGCCGCCGGGCCGATCACGACGCCGTGGCCGCCGTGGCCGTCGCGCGGCTTGAACACGAGCTCGCCGGCGCGGTCAAGAGCATCCTCAAGGGCGGCCGGATCGGCAAGGTCGAGGGTGGGGACGGAGCGGACCAACGGAGCCTCACCCAAGTAGTAGCGCGTCAGGTCGTCGACGTGGGCATGAATCCGTTTGTCGTCGGCTACGCCGGTACCGAACGCGTTGAGCAGCGAGAGCGTGCCGGCCTGCAGGGCGGGGAGGAAGAGTTCGCCGAGCGACGTCTGGGTGCCGTCGTCGTGGCGCAGGCGGTCGATGTTGGTGCGGCGGTAGACGACGGCTATCGGTGCGCCGGTGTCGCGGCGCCGGAGCTGGTCGCCGTCGAGGCGTACGTCCTCGGTCACGAGCAGGTCAACGCCCGCGAGCCGCGCGAGCGCATTGTGCTCGTACCAAGCCGTGTTGTCGGAGCCATCCGACATGAGCACGGTCTCGGCGTCCTCGGGCGCGCCGGCCGGCATCGCCGCCGCGAGCGCGTCGATAAGAGTCTGCTGGAGCTCGGCGCGGTAGTCGCGGATCGCGATCGCATCGCCATGCAGCTCGCGCACGGCGTCGCGCGCGGCCAAGGCGTAGGCCAGGCCAGAGGGCGTGCGGCAGTTGTCCTCGAGCACCATCAGTTCGCCGTGTTCGTCGCGGACAAGGTCCATCCCCGCCACCGCGATGCGCGCCGACGGCGGGTCGGGGAGGCCGACGAGGTCCGGCTCGAAGAACGGGCAGCCATCGAGCGCGTCCGCCGGCACGACGCCGTCGGCGATGCAGGCGCGATCGCCGTGAATGTCGGCAACGAACGCTTCGAGCGTTGCCGCGCGGCGCTGCAGGCCCGCGTCGACGCGCGCCCACTCGGCCGCCTCGATCAGCCGTGGCACCTGGTCGACCACGAACGGCCAGCCCGAGTCGCCGCCAAAGGCCACGCCGCGTTGCGCCAGGTGCGCCGTCACGGCGTCGGCGCGGCTGCTCAGGTCGGCGCCGACGTAATCGGCCAGCAGGGCGGCGTAGAGCGGCCGGGCAGCGCCGGCCGCGTCGAAGGCCTCGTCGAGCGACGGGCCTGGCGGCGGTGCGTAGCGAGAGCCTGGGGACACACCACCACCGTACGGGGGACCGGTATCCAGAGTTCCACCCTGCGGCCAAATCGCCATGGCCAAGCATGGACCGCTGGAGCAAGGAGGGCGCCACTACGATGGCGAGCATGGGTCGCGCGGCGGCAGTCGTGGCCAGCTACCGCGACCTCAGCAAGCTCGGGTGGCCAAAGCGGTACCCGCTGGTGCAGTGGCCGAACCCACCGCTCATCGTGGCGCTGCTCGCGTCGGTCGTCGGCTGGTTCGTCTCCGGCGACGTACAGGACTACGTCACCGCGATCGGCATCATCGGCATCACCGTCTGGGCCTGGGAAGAGGCCGTCGACGGCGTGAACCTCTTCCGGCACGCTCTCGGTCTCGTCGTCCTGATCAACACGATCATCGGCCTGGTCGATCGCATCGGCTGAGCCGACTGCTTCGGCTTCGTTGACCGCGTCGGCCGCCGCCGGCTTTGTCGGCTGAGGCAGCGCGCGGTCGTCGAAGCAGGCGGTTGGTTCAGTCGCGCAGCGGCACGCCGCTGGCGGCGCTGATCAGCCCGACGAAAAGCCCGAGGTGCTCAGGGCGCGCGAAGAGCGATTCGGCGTGCCACTGCACCCCGACCACGAAGCGGCGCGACGGATCCTCGACACCCTCCACGACGTTCTCGTCATTGGCATCCCGCGCCGACACGATCAGGCCCTCGCCGAGGCGGTCCACCGCCTGGTGGTGGAAGGAGTTCACGGCAATCGTCCCGGCGCCGGTGAGCGTGGCGAGCTTGGTGCCCTCACTGACGACCACGTCGTGGGTCGTCTCGCTGCCGCGCGCCTTCTGGCGGTGCCCTTCGCCGATGCCCATCTCGGTCGGGATGTCCTGCCAGAGCGTCCCGCCATACGCGACGTTCAAGAGCTGCATGCCGCGGCAGATCGCCAACACTGGGATGTCGCGTTCCAGTGCGGCCCGAAGGAGCGACAGCTCCCACCGGTCGGTCGCGGGCTCCACAGGGCCGAGGTGCTCGTGCGGCGGCGACGCGTATAGCGCGGGGTCGAGGTCCGGCCCGCCAGAGAGCACGAGGGCATCGAGTCGCGAGATCGCCTCCGACGCCACATCGAGCTGCGGCGGCAGGACGACCGGGATGCCGCCCCCCGCGGCCACGGCCACGGGGTAGTCGAGGCCAAGGGCCAGCTCCCGCTGCGGCGGCTCGGCGTCGGGATCGCGGTCGACGCGGTCAGGGGTCCGGAGTTCGGACGTCGAGATGCCGATCAGCGGTCCGCGCATTCGCGGCGTCACGGTATCTGAAGCGACCGGCCGACGGGTCCTGTGCGGTGGCGATCGCCGGGCTGCTCTGACCCGCTGACGGCGCACCGACCACCCAATCCGCCGTTCACAACTGAGGACCCCGAGTTCACAGCGTGCTCCAGTCCACAGAGCGGGCTTCGCTATGCTCGCCCGGTCCGTAGCGACTGGCGCCAGACGAGGTGGGATCGACCACCGGGGAGCCACGGACCACATGGCTTCGCCGCGCGCCTGGGCACAGATCCCGCTTTCGTCCGTCCTTGCGACGTCCGTGAGCGCACCCGCACCAGGAGAGAAGTCCCGCATGTCAAGCACCCCCAAGGTTCTCGTCAAGGAAAACGTCGGCGAAAGCGGCATCGACACCCTTCGCGATGCCGGCTTTGAGGTTGAGCTCGGCTTTGATTGGGCCGACGGCGACCTCGAGAAGCGCCTCGGCGAGTTCGACGGCATCCTCATCCGCTCCGCCACCAAGCTCACCGCCGACGTGCTCGAGCATTCCGGCGGCCTGAAGGTCATCGGCCGTGCCGGTGTCGGCGTCGACAACGTCGATGTCCCGACGGCCAGCAAGCGCGGCATCGTCGTCGTGAACGCGCCGCAGTCCAACGTCGTCACGGCCGCCGAGCACACCGTTGCCCTGCTTCTCGCGGTCGCGCGCAACATCCCGCAAGCCCACGCGTCGCTCACGTCTGGCAAATGGGAGCGCAGCAAGTTCTCCGGCGTCGAGCTGCAGGGTAAGACGCTCGGCATCCTCGGCTTCGGCCGGATTGGCCAGCTCGTTGCCCAGCGCGCGGCCGGCTTCGATCTCAAGGTCGTCGCGTACGACCCGTTCGTCGGTGCCGACCGCTTCAAGGAAGCTGGCGTCACGCACGCCACCACGCCCGAAGAGATCTTCGCGACCGCCGACTTCATCACCATTCACCTGCCCAAGACGCCCGAGACGCTCGGCTTCCTCAACGACGCCGCGTTCGCGCAGATGAAGGACGGCGTGATCGTCCTCAACGTTGCCCGTGGCGGCCTGATCGACGAGGCCGCCCTTGGCCGTGCCCTGGATTCCGGCAAGGTCGGCGGCGCTGGCCTCGACGTGTTCCCGTCCGAGCCGGTCACCGAGCATCCGCTGTTCGGTCATCCCAAGGTCGTCGTGACGCCGCACCTGGGTGCCTCGACCGCTGAGGCGACCGACCGCGCCGGCCAGCAGGCCGCCGAGCAGATCGTCCTGGCGCTCACCAGCGGCGCCGTGACGAGCGCGATCAACGTGCCGGCCGTTGCCGCTGAGGATCTCGCGACCCTCGGCCCATTCGTTCCGCTCTGCGAGCGCCTCGGCCGCCTCGCGGTCAGCCTCAGCGAGGCCACCGGTGTTGACGAGATCAAGAGCGAGTTCCTCGGCAAGATCGCCGACCGCGACACGCGCGCCCTGTCGCTCGGCGTCCTCGTCGGTGCGCTCTCGGGCCACACGGAGGAGCAGGTCAACCAGGTCTCCGCCTCGTCGGTGGCCGAGGAGCGCGGAATTTCGCTCTCCACGTCGACCAACAGCCGCGCCCGCGACTTCGCCGACATCGTCCGCGTCTCCGTCACCAGCGGTTCGGAGACGACCCGCGTGGCCGGCACGCTGGTCGGCGAGCGTCAGCGTCCGCATCTCATCGAGGCGTGGGGCTGGCGCTTCAACGTCCAGCTCGACGACCACGTCACCGTGCTGCGGTACCAGGATCAGCCGGGCATGCTCGGCAAGATCGGCACCGTCCTGGGCGACGCCGGCGTGAACATCGTCTCCGCCGCCGTCGGCTACCGCCCGAACGACGACGTCGCCGACAAGACCGCCGTCATGGTCATCAGCTCCGACCGCGCCGTGCCCGCCGCGGCCCTGGAAACGCTCCTCGCGTCGCCGGGCTTTGAGCAGGCGCGCACCGTCAGCTTCTAGCTTGCGACGGCTCCCTGCTCGTCGACCGCCCTTCGGTCGACGAGCAGGGTAGCCGCAACGCCCCGCGTCGGCCGTGTTGACCGCGAGCAGGCGCGCGTGGAAACCGGAGCTCAGCCGCCGGTGAGCAGGTCCTTCGCGCTCGGCTCCTTCGGGACCACGTCGATGCCGAGGTCCTTCGCGGCGCCCGTGAGGCTGTCGAGGGAGCCGAGGCCGCCGGTGATCGCGGAGGTGTCGATCTCGCCGCCTTTGAGGAGGGTGTTGAGCGCGGCGAAGGACGCGCCGGCGGCGACGATCTTCTGGCCGAAGGCGGCGAACTGCGGGTCCTGGTCGGCCTCCTCCTTGGCCTTCTGGAGCATGCGGGCGCTGAAGGCACCGGCGACGGCGGCCTTGGCGATCGCTCGCTTGCGGCCATCGACGCCCGCCTTGAACTGGCCCTCCTGCGCGGGCGTGTAGATGTAGCGCTTGAAGGAGCCGTAGGCCAGGCCGAGGCGCAGGGCGATCTCGGTCTTGCTGGCCTGAGTGTCATCGCCGCAGCCGGCCAGGCTCGTCGCCGTGGCGGCCGGCAGCAGGCACGCGATGAGCAGCATCGCGATCGCGCGGCGCAGGGTGGGTCGGCGAGTGTTCATGAGCGGTGATCTCCAAGCAGGGTGGGGGCGGGGCGCCCCTCGGAAGGCTCGCCCAGACTATCCGCCGCTGGCGCGGTCACAGTGGCGTGGTAGCCTCGCGTGCATGGGCATTCGCTCGCTCACGACGCGACTTCTTCTGCTTCCCCGCTAGGGGAATGAGTCACGCCTGCGGCCGCGAGAGGCCGCCACGAGCCAACGAACTGTCATTACCACCGGAGTCCCAAGCGGCTCTGAGCTCCCACGGAGTACCCAACACGATGTCTTCCAGCGACCGCGTCCTGATTTTCGACACCACCCTGCGCGACGGCGAGCAGTCGCCCGGGATCTCCCTCAACGGGACCGAGAAGCTCGAGATCGCCCATCAGCTCGCGCGCCTCGGCGTCGACATCATCGAGGCCGGCTTCCCAATCGCCAGCCCCGGCGATTTCGAGGCCGTCCGCACGATCGCCCAGCAGGTCGAAGGGCCGATCATCTGCGGCCTCGCGCGTGCTCAGCCCGGTGACGTGGCCCGCGCTGGCGAAGCGCTCAAGGATGCCGAGCGTCCGCGGATCCACACGTTCATGTCGACCTCCGACATCCACATCGAGCACCAGATGCGCAACACGCGCGCCGACGTGCTCGCCGGTACCCGCGCCGCCGTGACCCAGGCGCGCGACCTCGTCGACGACGTGCAGTTCAGCCCGATGGACGCCACTCGCGCCGATCCGGAGTTCACCGCCGAGGTGCTCCAGATCGCAATCGACTGCGGCGCGACGACGATCAACGTGCCCGACACGGTCGGCTACGCGACGCCCGATGAGTACGCCGCGTTCCTCACCAAGCTCTACGAGCTGACGCCCGGACTCAAAGACGTCGTCCTCTCGGTGCATTGCCACGACGACCTCGGTCTGGCCGTCGCCAACTCACTGGCTGGCGTCCTGGCGGGCGCCCGGCAGGTCGAAGGCGCGATCAACGGCATCGGCGAGCGCGCCGGCAACACCTCGCTGGAGGAGTTCGTGATGCTGCTCGACACCCGCTCCAAACTGCTGAACCTCCACACGAACGTCGTCACGACCGAGATCGCGCGCACGAGTCGCCTGATCTCGCGCCTGACCGGCTATCCGGTACAGCCGAACAAGGCGATCGTCGGCCGCAACGCGTTCAGTCACGAGTCGGGCATCCACCAGGACGGCGTCCTGAAGAACCCCGAGACCTTCGAGATCATGGATCCGCGCAAGGTCGGCCTCGACGACTCCAACCAGCTCGTGCTCGGCAAGCTGTCGGGCCGTGCTGCGCTCAAGGATGCCCTGGAGAAGATGGGCTACGAGCTCACCGGCGACCAGCTCGGCACCGCGTTCAAGCGCTTCAAGGAGATCGCCGACCGCAAGAAGCAGGTCACCTCGATGGATCTGGAAGCGCTCGTTACCGACGATCTGCGCCTCGAATCCGGCGAGACGCATCACTTCGAGCTGGTCAGCTTCGACGTGCACTCCAGCAGTGAAGGCGAGCCGTCGTCGACGGTCACCATCACGCTGCCAGACGGCACCGATCGCACCGGCACGGGCCAAGGCGACGGCACCGTCGACTCCGTGTTCATGGCGATCAACGAGGCCATCGGCGTCGAGGCGCGGCTGCGCGAGTACCGCGTCGACGCCGTCAGCGAAGGGCAGGACGCGCTCGGCCACGTGTCGGTCGTCGTCGAACTCGGCGCCGTCGGCACGGCCCTGCGCTCACAGCTCCCGGGCGTCATCGCTGGCGACCGCGCGATCGGCAGTGGCACCGCCGTCGACACCGACGTGATCACCGCCTCAGCGCACGCCTATCTGCGCGGCCTCGCCGCCGCGCTGCGCGTGCTCGAAAACGCCGAAGCCGGCGACGTCGCCGCCGAGCCCTTCCGGTAGCCGCTTCCGGGCTCCCTGAACGGGAGCCCTTCCGGTAGCCGCGTCCGGGCTCCTTTAATGGGGCCCTTCCGATAGCCGCGTCCGGGTTCCCTGAGTGGGAGCCCGGACGCAGTCCGGCGCATACGGGGTGGGCAGGCCCGGGCAGTTCACCCAACGGTGAACGACTCCGAACCATCCCCTTACGGTCCAGTGACAGAAGGGGGTTTTCGAGGTTTTCGGTCATACGGTCGGTCCAAGTCCGCCCCAGCCAGCGCACCAGAGCGCCGGAGGGAGCGGGTCAAACCGACCCAGGAGCGCAGCATGTCTGACTACCTCAACCTCGAAACCCTCGACCCCCAGGGCGACCTCCGCAACGCTGCCGATGACGCCGGCGCCTTCAGCGGCGCTGGCCTCGATCGCCGCACGGCACTGCGCCGCGGCGCAGCCGCTGGCGGTGGCTTCCTGCTCGCCGGCGGCCTCTTCCAGACGATGCTCTCCCCGGCCGAAGCCGCGATCAGCAAGAGCAAGAAGTCCAAGAAGAACGATGTCGCGATCCTCAACTACGCGCTGACGCTCGAGTACCTGGAAGCCGCGTTCTACGCCCAGGGCATCGCCAACAAGGCGTTCCTGAACAAGGACATCGAGACGTTCGCCGTGATCACCGGCAAGCATGAGGCCGACCACGTCGCGACCCTCAAGCAGGTCCTCGGCAAGGCGGCCGTGAAGTCGCCGATGGTCGACTTCAAGACGGCCGTCACCGACCCCAAGACGTTCGCGCTCACCGCGCAGGCGCTCGAGGACACCGGCGTCGCCGCGTACGCCGGCCAGGTCAACAACGTGTTCCAGAAGGGTGTCCTCGCGGCCGCCGCGTCGATCCATTCGGTCGAGGCGCGTCACGCGGCTTGGATCCGCCTGCTGCTGATCCAGGCTGGCCTCGCGCCGGCTGCCGAGGCCAGCTACCCGGCGCCGGTGTCGTTCGACAAGCCGGCCACCGAGAAGCAGACCCTCAAGGTCGTGGTTTCGACCGGCTTCCTGGTCTAACCGACCGCGGAGTACTTGCTTGCGCGCGGGCGGGTGGCTCGCGCGCTTCGGCCCAGGGGCCCCGCGTCGCGCGGGGCCCCTGGTCGTCGTTGGGCTGCAATGCGTCCGGCCCAACGTCCGGCCCAAAGTGGGCCGACGCGATGCACCGCAAATGAGACTGAGGATTACCCTGGCCCGCCCAGGGTGATCTTCAGTCGCATTTTCGGTGTAACAGGGCCGGCCCGATCGGGGGCCATGAACCCTTGACGCATTACGTCTGTACGCGATAACATACGTATGCGATGACAGACGCGACTGCCATTCCTGCCGACGCTGGCATCCCGTCCGATGCGGCCGTCGCGCTGTCGATCGGCCCGCGCGTGCGGGCACTGCGCGAGTCGATGGGGCTGTCGCTGCGCGATCTCGCGCAGCGCTCCGGGGTGAGCGCCCCGATGCTCTCGCAGGTCGAGCGCGCCGACACCTCGCCGACGCTCCAGGTCGCCGCCAAGATCGCGGCGGGCCTGGACCTGCGCCTGAGCCAGCTGCTGCGGCTCGACGAGGGTGGGGCGGTCACCGTCGTGCGGTCCGATGAGCGCCGCACCGGCGGCGGATCAGGCGGCCACGCCTTCGAAATCCTCACGCCCGCGCTGCCCGGCCAGCGCCTGGAACTCTCGCGCCACGAGCTGGCCGCGGGTGGCAAGACCGGTGGCCAGGGTGATCCGCCGATGCACGAGCCGGGCAGTCGAGAGATCGCCCTCGTCGATCGCGGGCGCGTCGTGCTCGACATTGACGGCGAGCACTACGAGCTCGGCCCCGGCGACACCGTCACGTTCGACGCCGATCTTCCTCATCACTTCAGCAACCCAGGCGACGAGCCAGCCGTGCTGCTCGCCGTCGTCAGCGCCGGCCTTCGCCGAAGCTGACCCAAGCCTTCACCCGCGCGCGACCATTCGCCGCGACCATCTTGTCGGCCCCGCTCCGGGCCGAGCCTTCGACCCACGACACCCAGAGACACTCCGATGACACCACCCTCGACCCTGTTCGACAAGATCTGGCAGAGCCACCTCGTCGCCAACGAGCTCATCTACATCGACCTGCACCTCGTGCATGAGGTCACGAGCCCGCAGGCCTTCGAGGGCCTGCGCGTCGCCGGCCGCCCCGTGCGCCGCCCGGATCGCACCTTCGCGACCGCCGACCACAACGTCCCGACCGACGGCGCCACTCGTCCGGACCAGATCCGCGACCTCCTCAGCCGCAAGCAGGTCGAGACGCTGGAGAGCAACTGCAAGGAGTTCGGCGTTCCGTGCCACTCCATCGGCGACAAGTACCAGGGCATCGTGCACGTGATCGGGCCTGAACTCGGCATCACGCAGCCGGGCATGACGATCGTCTGCGGCGACTCGCACACCGCCACGCACGGCGCGTTCGGCGCGCTCGCGTTCGGCATTGGTACGTCCGAGGTCGAGCACGTCATGGCGACGCAGACGCTCGTGCAGAAGACCCCGCGCACGATGCGCATCAACTACGTCGGCGAGATGGGTCCGGGCGTCACGCCGAAGGACCTCATCCTCGCCACGATCGGCCAGATCGGCGTCGCTGGCGGCACCGGCTACGTGATCGAGTTCGCGGGCCCCGTCATCGAGTCGCTCTCCATGGAGGGCCGCATGACGATCTGCAACATGACCATCGAGGGCGGCGGCCGCGCCGGCATGATCGCCCCGGACGAGACCACGTTCGAGTACCTCAAGGGCCGCCCCGGCGTGCCGCAGGGTGCCGACTGGGACGCCGCCGTGGAGTCCTGGCGCGCGCTCAAGACTGACGAAGGAGCGACCTTCGACACGGAGGTCACCGTCGACGTGAACGCGATCTCTCCGATGATCACCTGGGGCACGACCCCCGGCCAGGTCGTCGGCGTCTCCGCCACCGTCCCGGAGCCGACTTCCGACCAGGACCGTCGAGCGCTGGCCTACATGGCGCTGGAGCCCGGCACCCCGATGTCGGAGATCAAGCTCGACCGCGTGTTCATCGGCTCGTGCACCAACTCGCGCATCGGCGATCTCCGCGAGGCCGCCGGCGTCGTGAAGGGGCGTCGCGTGGCCGACGGCGTGATCGCGATGGTCGTCCCGGGCTCGGCGCAGGTCAAGGCGCAGGCGGAAGAGGAGGGGCTCGACAAGATCTTCTCCGACGCCGGCTTTGATTGGCGCGGCGCAGGCTGCTCCATGTGCCTCGGCATGAACCCCGACGTCGCCGCTCCCGGTGAGCGCGTCGCGTCGACCTCGAACCGCAACTTCGAAGGCCGTCAGGGCAAGGGCGCACGCTCCCACCTGATGAGCCCCCGCATGGCCGCTGCCGCCGCCATCGAGGGCCACTTCGTCGACATCCGCACCTGGAACTAGGAGGACACCGTCATGGATCCATTCAAGATCGTCGAAGGCGGCGTCTCCGTGCTCATGCGCGACGACATCGACACCGACCAGATCATTCCCGCCCGCTACATGAAGCGCATCGAGCGCTCGGGCTTCGGCGAGTACCTCTTCGCCGACATCAAAGAGACCCCGGGCTTCAACGTCCCGAAGAACCCGATCCTCGTGGCCGGCGTGAACTTCGGCTGCGGTTCGAGCCGCGAGCATGCTCCGTGGGCGCTGGAAGACTTCGGCTTCCGCGTGATCATCGCCAAGTCGTTTGCCGACATCTTTCGCGGCAACTCGCCGAAGATCGGCCTGCTTCCGGTGGTCCTCGCGCCCGACGAAGTCGACTTCGTTGCCGCGCAGGACACGGCGGTCGTCGACCTCGAGAGCCAGGAAGTGCGTGCCGGCGGTAAGACGTTCTCGTTCGAGTTCGACCCCGAGATCAAGCACCGCCTGCTCAACGGCCTCGATGACATCGCGCTGACGCTCCTTCAGGGCGACGCGATCGCCGCCTACGAATCCGAGCGCGAGCGCTCGGGCCCCAACACGCAACTGTTCGTCTAGGAACTCCATGACCAGCACTTCCACCGGGGCCCATCACGACGAGGGCGCCGGTGGCGGTGCCTGGTTCGATCGGTGGGCGACCCAGTACGACTCCGAGCGTCGCCTGCTCATCTCCCCGTTCGACGCGTTTTACGCGGCGGCGGGGGAGGCCGCGGCGCTGAACGCCGATGGCTCGCGCCGGACGGCAGGCTCCGACGGCGGCCCGATCCGCGTCCTGGATCTCGGCGCCGGGACAGGCCTGCTCACGGCCGTCCTCGCCGCTGCGCTGCCGGGTGCGCAGCTCACGCTGCTTGACGAAGCCCCAGGGATGCTCGCGCAGGCGCGTGAACGCCTGGCCGACATCGCCGACCAGCTCAGGGTGATCGAGGGCGACCTGCTCGGTGATCTGCCCGAGGGGCCGTTTGACGTGATCGCATCCGGGCTCGCCATCCACCACCTGGACCCGCAGGGTCAGGCCAGGGTGTACGCCTCGGCCCGGGAGCGGCTTGCGCCCGGGGGCGTGTTCGTCAACGCCGAACAGCTGAAGGCGCCGGCCCAGTGGCTGGAAGACCACTTCCTGGAGCGCGAGCTCGTGCACGCGCGGGCTGGCGGGTTCACGCCGGAAGCCGAGGCGCAGGCGTGGGAGCGGTGGTCGATCGATCAGCATGTCACGCTGGAAGACCAGCTCGGCTGGCTGCACGCGGCCGGGTTCGAAACCGTCGAATGCGTCTTCAAGGCGTGGCGATTTGCCGTCGTTGCGGGCTGGCGCGCTGCTTAAGGCTCGGGGCGTGAGCGCCGGACGCCGGCGTTCGGTTCGTTGTAACAGCGTGATGGGGACCACACTTCGTAAGGGCCTAATGACGCCTGCTCAATAGGGCCTTGTGGGACTTCCATCACGGAGCGGCGTTCCCTAAGGTCAGTGACAGCACTCACACAGAGTTCCAGTGTCCCGCCGAAGAGGTCTTCAAACCTCCCCCCGGCAGAGGCTCGGACGCACGATTGTCCCGCGTGCGTCCGGCCCTCGAAAACCCCCTGGTCCCGACAGCGCTCCCTCTTTCTCTCTGGAGGGCGCAGGCGAACCATGTCCCCGGCTCCGGCCCCATCTGCACCCAGTGCGGATGGGGCCGGAGCTGCGTCTGGGCCCAGTTGACGCCGCGCGCCGCGATTCTGGTCGCTACGGGCGTCGGCCCGACGCCGCGCGCGGCCGGGCAATAGCCTTGAGCCGCATATGACGACCATCGCAGTCCTGCCCGGCGACGGCATCGGCCCCGAGATCGCCGCCCCTGCGGTCCAGGCCCTCACCGAACTCCTCGGCGCGTCGAACGTGCACTTCGAGGAGTACCTCTTCGGAGGCGCAAGCATCGACGCCCACGGCGTCGCCCTCACCGACGAGACCCTCGCCGGCTGCAAGAAGAGCGACGCGGTCTTGCTGGCCGCTGTCGGCGGCCCGAAGTGGGACACCACCGATCCCAACGCTCCGCGCCCCGAGCAGGGCCTGCTCGGCATCCGCAAGGAACTTGGCCTCTTCGCCAACCTGCGGCCGGTTCGCCCGGTCCCGGCGCTGTACGGCGCGTCGGCGCTGAAGCAGGAGATCATCGAGGGCACCGACCTCATGGTCGTCCGCGAGCTCACCGGCGGCATCTACTTCGGCGAGAAGACGCGCACGGCGACCTCCGCCAGCGACCTGTGCAGCTACACGACCGCTGAGGTCGAGCGCATCGCGCGCGTCGCCTTCGAGCTGGCCGGTCGCCGGTCGGGCCGCCTCACCTCGGTCGACAAGGCCAACGTCCTGGAGACGTCGCGTCAGTGGCGCCAGGTCGTGCACGAGGTTCACGCTGACTACCCGGAGATCGAACTCGAAGACGTGCTCGTCGACAACTGCGCGATGCAGCTCATCTCGCGCCCGTCGAGCTTCGATGTGATCGTGACCGAGAACCTCTTCGGCGACATCCTCTCCGACGAAGCCGCGATGCTCACCGGCTCCATCGGCATGCTGCCCAGCGCGTCGCTCGGCGCGGCCGGCGATCCGGGCCTCTTCGAGCCGGTCCACGGCTCCGCCCCGGACATCGCCGGCAAGGGCGTCGCGAACCCGCTTGCGATGTTCCTGTCCACGGCGATGCTCCTGCGCGACGGACTTGGTCGACCGGTCGAGGCATCAGCTCTAGAATCGGCCGTCGACGAAGCTCTCGCCGGCGGTCTTCGCACCCATGACCTCGGCGGCACGGCGACGACGGCTGAGGCCGTGGCCGACGTGTTTGCTCGCCTGCACGCTTAGGAGAACACGATGGATACCGCGCCCTACATCTGGCTCGACGGCGAGTTCGTCCCTTGGGACGAGGCGCAGGTGCACGTGCTCACGCACGCGCTCCATTACGGCACCGGCGTCTTCGAGGGCATCCGCTGCTACGACACGGAGATCGGCCCGGCCGTCTTCCGTCACCCCGAGCATGTCGAGCGTCTCTTCGCGTCGGCCAAGCTCTACTACCTCCACGTGCCGTACTCGCGCGAGGAGATTCGCCAGGCGACGCTCGATTTGATCGCCAAGAACGACCAGCGAGAGTGCTACATCCGCCCGCTCGTGTTCCGCGGCGACGGCGAGATGGGCCTCTTCGCGCAGGGCTCGCCGATGCGCGTGGCGATCGCGTCGTGGAAGTGGGATTCGCTCCTGGGCGACAAGGGGCAGCGCGAGGGTGTCCGGGCCAAGGTCAGCTCGTGGCGTCGCACCAGCCACAACTCGCTCATCCCGCACGCCAAGGCGTCGGGCCACTACCTCAACTCGGTCCTGGCCAAGAACGAGGTCTCGCGCCGCAAGAACCCCGACGGCACCTCGTACTACGAGGAGGCGCTGCTGCTCGACGAGCGCGGCTTCGTGTCGGAAGGCTCCGGCGAGAACCTCTTCGTCGTCAAGGCCGGCGTGATCTACACGCCGCCGCAGACCGCGGGCATCCTCGACGGCATCACGCGCAGCGCCGTGATGCGGATCATCGAGGACCTTGGTCTCAAACTCGTGGAGCGCGATATCGCTCGCGCCGAGGCCTACCTCGCCGACGAAGTCTTCATGACGGGTACGGCCGCTGAACTCGTGCCGGTGGTCGAGATCGACGACATCGCGGTCGGCGACGGCGCTCCGGGTGAGCTCACGCTTGCGATCCAGTCGGTCTTCCGCGATGCCCTGCACGGGCGCGACCCGCGGTACATCGGTTGGCTCGATCCGGTGCCGGCTCGGACCGCCACCGCATGAGTTCTCGGGCACTTGCAGGCCGCATCGCGCGGCGAATTCGCTAGGCGACGCGGTCCCCGCTGGGCGGGGGCAGCGCCGCCTGCCCACGCCCATGCCCGCCCCGTACCTGCCACGGACGCTTCGATGACCTCCTTCAATCCCACCTCTCCCGCCTCTGGCCCGCCACCCGGCACGGCCATCGAGATGTACGACGCCACGCTGCGCGACGGCATGCAGGGCCTTGGTCTCTCGCTGACCGCTGCGGAGAAGGTGCGGGTCGCGCATGAACTCGATCGGCTCGGCGTCGCGATCATCGAAGCGGGCTTCCCGTCGTCGAACCCGAAAGAACTCGAACTCTTCGAGCTGCTCGCCAAGGAGACATTCCAGACGAGCACGATCGCCGCCTTCGGCATGACGCGCCGCCGAGGTGTCACGGCCAAGGACGACGCGTCGCTTCAGGCCCTGGTCCAGGCATTCGCTCCGATCGCGACCATCGTCGGCAAGACGTGGGGCCTGCACCTGGAGAAGGTGGTCAAGGTCGACCGCGAGGAGAACCTGGAAATCATCGCCGACTCTGTCGCGTTCCTCGTCGCCGAAGGCAAGCGCGTCGTTTACGACGCCGAGCACTTCTTCGATGCCTACCGCGACGACGCCGAGTACGCGCTGCGGTGCCTCACCGCGGCGACGGACGCAGGCGCCGAGACGCTGTCGCTCTGCGACACGAACGGCTCATCGCTGCCGCACCAAGTGGCGGAGGCGACGGCCGCTGTCGTCGCCGCGCTCGGCGATCGCGTGCGCGTGGCCGCGCACTGCCACAACGACCTGGAATGCGGCGTGGCCAACTCGATCGCGGCGGTGCAGGCCGGCGCGACCCAGGTGCAAGGCACGATGAATGGCATCGGCGAGCGCACCGGCAACGCGAACCTCGTTTCGGTGATCGGCGGCCTGGAACTCGGCCTTGGCCTCCAGGCGCTGCCCAAGGGCCGGATCGGTCGCCTCACGTCCGTCGCGCACGCGATCGACGAACTCCTCAACCGCGTGCCGGATCCCAGCCAGCCGTACGTGGGGCGCAACGCGTTCGCTCACAAGGGCGGCCTTCACATCGCGGCGGTCCGCACCGACGCATCGACGTTCGAGCACGTGGACCCGTCGATCGTTGGCAATCAGCGCGAACTCGTGATCAGTGAACTCGCTGGCCGCGCGACCGTGCTGGAAAAGGCCGAAGTGGCTGGGCTCGAGCTGGGGGAGGGCGACGCCGAGCGCATCCTCGAGCGCGTCAAAGACCTTGAGCATCAGGGCTACCAGTACGAGGCCGCCGACGCGTCGTTTGAGCTCCTCATCCGTCGCGAGACCGGCCAGTACACGTTGCTGTGCGAGCTGGAGTCGTGGCGGGTGATCGTGGAGCGCCGCGCCGATGGCGTACTGGCGACCGAGGCGACGATCAAGTTGATCGTCGACGGCCAGCGCGTGATCCGCACCGCGGAGGGCAATGGCCCGGTCAACGCGCTGGACGCCGCGCTGCGCGACGCGATCAGCGAAGTTCACCCGCACGTCGCCGACATCGAACTCGTCAACTTCAAGGTGCGCATCCTCGACGCGGAGAAGGGCACCGGCGCGACGATCAGAGTGCTCGTCGACGCCTCCGACGGCGAGGAGACGTGGGGCTCGATCGGCGTCTCAACCAACCTCATCGAGGCATCGTGGCGCGCCCTGGTCGACTCGCTCGCCTACGCCGTGCAGCCCAAGACGACGAAGGCGTCGGCGTCCGCCAGCGGCGCGCCGACGAGCGGAGCGACGGCATGACCACGCCCGAGCTCGACCCGATCCCGCTCGCTCGTCCGGTCATCGGCGACGAGGAGAAGCGCCTCGTCATGGAGGTGCTCGATTCGCGGCAGCTCTCGCTCGGCGCCAAAACGCTGGCCTTCGAACAGGGCCTTGCCGGCCGACTCGGAGTGGCCTACGGCCGCGCCACGTCGAGCGGCACCGCGGGGCTCCACCTCGCGCTGCGCGCGGCTGGCGTGACGGAGGGCGACGAAGTCATCACTTCGCCGCTGAGCTTCATCGCCAGCGCAAACTCGGTCCTGTTCGAGCGCGCCGTACCGCGGTTCGTCGACATCGATCCGGTCACGCTCAACCTCGATCCGGATGCTGCTGCCGCCGCGATCGGACCGAAGACGAAGGCGATCTTGCCGGTCCACATCTTCGGCTACCCCGCCGACACTCCGGCGCTCGAGCGTCACGGGCTGCCGATCATCGAGGATGCCTGCGAAGCCCTGGGAGCCACGCACGCCGACGGCGTTCCGGTCGGCGGTCGCGGCCACAGCGCGGTTTTCGCGTTCTACGCCAACAAGCAGCTCGCCACCGGTGAGGGCGGCATGGTCGTGACGAACGACGAGGCCGTCGCCGACCTGATCGCGAGCGAGCGCAACCAAGGCCGCGCCGCCGATATGGGCTGGCTCGATCACGACCGGCTCGGCTTCAACTACCGCATGTCGGAGCTGCAGGCCGCGCTCGGCGTCGCCCAACTCGGTCGACTGGACCAGATGCTCGCGGACCGCGCCAAGGTCGCTGGCTGGTATCGCGAGGCGCTCGCGGAACTCGTCACCGAGGTCGGTCTGACGCTCCCGTGCGAGGACCGCGGGCTGGAGTCGCGTGGCTGGTTCGTGTTCGTCGTCCAAGTCCCGAAGGGCGTCGATCGCGACGGCGTCATCAACGGCCTGCGTGCCATGCGGATCGACTGCAAGCCGTACCTGCCGCCAATCCACCTCTTCAGCTTCTACCGCGAACTCGGGTACCGCGAGGGCATGTTCCCCATCTGCGAGGACGTCGGCGCGCGTTCCCTGGCGCTGCCGTTCTTCCCGGAAATGACCGAGGACCAGGTGGCCCGTGTGGCGGCCGGGCTCCGACACCTTCTTCTGGGAGACTAACCCGCAATGTCGCGCTTTTCCCAACCGCAGGATCCCCTCTTCCAGGCCCTCGATCGTTCCCTCGACATCGATCGGCGGCTGTGGCCGTACGACGTCGCCCAGTCGCGGGCCCACGCGACGATGCTGGCCTCGCGCGGCATCATCGGTGAAGACGATCGCGACGCGATCCTGGCCGCGCTCGCGCAGGTCGAGACGGAGTTGTCGGAGGGTCGGTTCCCGTTCCGAGAGGACGACGTCGACATTCACATGGCGATCGAGCGCCGGGTCACCGAGATCGCCGGCCGGTCCGGCGGCAAGATCCACACGGCGCGCTCGCGCAACGACCAGGTCGCCACCGATCTCGCGCTCTACGCCCGCGACCATGCGATCCGCCTGGCCGACCAGGTCGAGGAACTCGCGCGCACGCTGGTCGAGGTCGCCGACCGCCACATCGACTGGTCCCTTCCCGGCTACACGCACCTGCAGCGCGCTCAGCCCGTCTACCTCTCACATCATCTGCTCGCCTACGTGTGGATGCTCGTCCGCGACCGCGAGCGGTTCCGGTTCGCAGCCCGCCAGGCTGACGTGCTGCCGCTCGGCGCCGGCGCCCTGGCCGGCGTCAACTTCGACACCGACCGCGCCCAGGTCGCCCGCGACCTCGGCTTCGCCGGCGTGGTGCCGAACTCGATCGACGCCGTGTCCAACCGCGACTTCGCCCTCGACCTGCTCCAGGCCTGTGCCGTCGTCTCCACGCACCTCTCGCGCCTCGGGGCCGAGATCGTCCTGTGGAGCAGCCAGGAGTTCGGCTTCATGGAACTCAGCGACGCGTGGAGCAGCGGCTCCTCGCTGATGCCGCAGAAGAAGAATCCCGACTGTGGCGAGCTGCTGCGTGGCAAGGCCCCGCGGGTCGTCGGCCACCTAGCCGCGCTCCACGGCGTGATGCACGCGCTTCCGCTCACCTACAACAAGGATCTCCAGGAAGACAAGGAGCACGTGTTCGACGCCGTCGACACGGTCACCATCACCCTGGATGCCGCCAACGGCATGATGTCGACGGCCGAGTTCCGCCGCGAGCGTATGGCGGCGGCCGCGTCCGACGAGAACATCGCCGCGACCGACATCGCCGACTTCCTCGTCAAGCGCGGCGTGCCGTTCCGCGAGTCGCATGGCATCGTCGCCGGCCTCGTGCGTGCTGGCGTCGAGCAGGGGCGCACGCTCTCCTCGTTCACGCCCGAAGAGCTGCGCGGCCACCACGAGCTGCTCACCGAAGATGTCTACGCCGTGCTCGAGCAGTCCTCGTGGCTGGAGTCGAAGGTGTCGCTCGGGGGCACCTCGCTCGCGCGCGTTCGCGAGCAGCTCGCGCAGGCGCGGGCCGTGCTCGACCTCTAGGCCCCCGCTGAGCCGCGATGGCTGCGCTGGCGCATCCTCCTGAGGACTACGGCGCGCTCCGCGCGCTCTTGGAGGGTGATGTCGTCGACGCAGCGCGCGGCCTGATTGGCTGCCGCATCGCGCACGGCGATCTCGCGATCGTGATCGTCGAGACCGAGGCCTATCACGAGCGCGAACCAGCTTGCCATGGCTATGGCGGGCACACGCCTCGGGCGCAGATGCTTCGCAGGCCACCGGGCTTTTCGTACGTCTATCTGTCGTACGGGATCCACCGGTTGGTGAACGTGGTCACTGGTAGCCAGGAGACTGCCTCGGCCGTGTTGCTGCGGGGCGGGGTGGTGCTCGCGCCGCCGGCAGGTGCGCGCGGCGCGGCGCGCCCAACGGGCGCAGCGGGAGTTGGCCCAGCGGGAGCGGGAGTGCCGGGTCCGGGAGCGCGGGGCGCGGAAACGAGCGTGGCGGGCTCAGCGGTTCCGGGGCCGGGACGCCTCGGGAAGGTCCTGGGCATGGGCGCGGCGCACGACGGGGTGGATCTGCTCGCCGGAGGACCCTTCCGGCTCGAACCGGCCGACCCCCGGGACGGCATCGCCGGGCGACCCCTCGGGGTCGGTCCCAGAGTCGGAATCACCAAGGCGGTCGAACTCCCCTGGCGCTTTGCGCTGGCCGATAGCCCGGGCGTCTCTCGCCCGAGGCTCTGAGCGGCGAGCGAGGTCCGTGATCCCGCGGCCTGCGTGGCCGCGGAACCACCCTGACCTCAAGACAGCGTCAGAGGGGCTTGGCGCTAGGTGCCGGGGGCCACGCCGCCGCCGTCGGCCGCCGCGCCACCGGGCGCGGGCGCGGGGACAGCGGGCTCGGCTTGGACCGGGGCCTGCGGCTGCGGGTTGGCCGGCTCCTGGGGTGCAGCTTCCCCGGCTCCGGTGTCGGCTCCGGTGCCGGCGCCGTTGTCGGTCGTGCCGCCATCGGCAGCGCCGGTGCCAGCATCAGCACCACCGGAAGGTGTCGTGCCTGCGGACGCGCCGGGGTCAGTCGTGCCGTAGGTCTCGATCGGCGTCGTCGGCTTCACGTCTTCCTTGCACGGGTTCTTCGTCTCAGCCTTCACCTCGCAGATGCGGTCGCGACGGGCCTGCTCGATCTCCAGCGCCTTGAGCATGAACGTGTGCCAGATCTGCGCCGGATACGTGCCGCCGGCCACTTCGGCCCCGCGGTACTCGGTCAGCATCGGCTTGGTCTCGTCGGCGTACCCAACCCACACAGCGACGGTGAGGTCCTCGGTGGAGCCCACGAACCAGGCGTCGCCGTAGTTTTCGGTCGTTCCCGTCTTGCCCCACACGTTGTGGCCGGGGATCGCCGCGACCTTGCCGGAACCGACCCGCACCACGCCGGAAAGAACGCCCATCGTTTGCCGTGCGACGCCGTCGGGCAGGACGCGCTTCTCGCGCAGCTCGTTCTCTTCGGGCTTGACGGCATCCACGAGGCCCTTGTCCTTGGGCTTGTACGACTTGATGCCGATGGGGCCTTGGTTCGGCGCGCCGAGCGTGCCCCATATGCGCTTGCCGCCAGTCGAAAACGTCTCGTAGGCGTGGGCCATATCGAGCGGGGTCACGCCGGTCTTGAGGCCGCCAAGGGTCATGGCAAGGTTCGACGAGACCGACGTGCGAATGCCCATGTTCTTGGCGAGCTGCGCGACCTTCTTGGTCCCGACCTTGATGCCGACCTGCGCGTAGACGGCGTTGTCGGAGAACGCGGTCGCGTTGGCGAGGGTCGTGATGCCGGAGTAGTTGCCCTCGTAGTTGTTGACCGTGAACTTCTCGCCGGTCTTCTTGTTCACCGTGAAGACGCGCTTGCGCGATTCCCACGTC
This sequence comes from Solirubrobacteraceae bacterium, assembly GCA_032119595.1. GTDB lineage: Bacteria > Actinomycetota > Thermoleophilia > Solirubrobacterales > Solirubrobacteraceae > JAGIBJ01. The sequence continues at coordinate 148,589 of JAUMBQ010000009.1, forward strand.
GAGCTCGGTGAGATCCCCGACTTCAGCGCCTCGGCGAGAATGAACGGCTTGAACGACGAGCCCGGCTGCCGGCGACCTTGCGTCGCGAGGTTGAACGGCTTGTCCTCGAAGTTCTGTCCGCCGACCATGGCGCGGACCTCGCCAGTCCCGTTGTCGATCACGACCATCGCGGCCGATGGCCCGACGCCGGAGAGCCAAGCGCCGACGGAGTTCTCCGCCGCCTCCTGCATCTTGGGATCGAGCGTCGTCTTGACCGTCAGCCCACCTTCGAATGCCTGGCGCGGCCCGAGCTTCTTCACGAGTTGAGCGCTAATCCACCCGACGTAGTACCCCGAGCCGGGGCGGCTGATCCGCACGCGCGGCGGCTGAACCTGCTCGGCAGCAGGGATCGGCTCTGCGAGCGCGTCGGCATAGGCGACCGGATTGAGCATGCCTTGTGCCCGCATCGCAGCGAGCACAAGGTCGCGGCGCTTCTGGGCGTCGATCGGGTTGGCGACCGGGTCGTACGCGGAAGGCGAATTGATGATGCCCGCTAGGAACGCGGCCTGGGCAGGACGCAGGTGCTTCGCACAGGGATCCGTACGCGTCCCGCAGTCCTGCATGGCACCGTCGCTCTTGAAATAGGTGCGGGCCGCAGATTCGATGCCGTAGGCCCCGTTGCCGTAGTAGATCGAGTTCAGGTACTCCGTCAGGATCTTGGCCTTCGACCACTTGTGGGAGAGGTGGTAGGCCAGCGCGGTCTCTCGGATCTTCGCCGGAACCGTTCGCTCGTCCTGCGCCTTGGACACGACCTTGATGAACTGCTGCTCGATGGTCGAGGCGCCCTGGGCCGCGCGGCCCTCGAGCACGTCGGTCACGAGGGCACGCCCGACGCCGCGAAGGTCGACACCCTTGTGCTCGTAGAAACGGCGGTCCTCAATCGCCACGACGGCCTGCTTCATCACCGGCGAGATGTCGCGGTGCTCGAGGATGACTCGGCCTTCCTTGGAGGTGAGTTCCGCGAGGAACTTGCCTTCCCGGTCGACGAGCGTCGAGTTGAGCGCGGACTTGAACTCGGTGTTGTTGGAAAGGCGCTTCACCTGCGGCGCGACGGCCATCATCATCCCGAACAGCACGGAGATCCCCGAGAGGAAGAGGAGGCCGGCGACGACGAACAGGAGCCTGAGGAACTTGATCCTCGGGCGCGTGCGTGGTTCACGGCTGCGTGCGCTGCGGGGCATGGCTGGTGGCTTCACTGGCGGCGGCGGAGCGGGGGAGGCCTGCCTGAGGAAGCCGCCGGACTCTACCATTGGACGCGATGGCCGAACCCCACCGCGAGCCCACCGACGACGACCGCGCTCACGCTGCGTGGCTCACGAGGAACGTCGCCGACGCACTCCCGGCCGGCGCGCTGCTCACGCAACTCGCGCGCGCACGTGAGAGCGGACGCCCGCTCCGGGCGAAACTCGGTCTGGATCCCACGGCCCCGGACATCCATCTCGGGCACACCGTCGTCCTCCAGAAGCTGCGAGAGCTTCAGGACGTCGGCCAGCACGTGGTCCTGCTGATCGGCGACATGACCGCCCGTGTTGGGGATCCGTCGGGGCGGGACACCACTCGCCCAGTTCTGGACGACGCCGCGATCGATGCGAACGCCGCCACCTACCAAGAGCAGGCCTTCAAGGTCCTGGACCCCACGCGTGTCGAGGTGGTCCGCAACTCGGACTGGCTCGACCTCAACCTCACGGAGCTTTTCGCGCTCCTGCGGACGACGACGGTTGCCCAGCTGCTGGAGCGCGATGACTTCGCCAAGCGGTTCGCGGCCCATCGGCCCATCACCGTGCTGGAGTTGCTCTACCCGATCATGCAGGCGTACGACTCCGTCGCGATACGCGCCGATATCGAACTCGGCGGTACCGACCAGAAGTTCAACCTCCTTCTTGGGCGCGACATGCAGAAGGCCTACGGCCAGGCGCAGCAGTCGGTCCTCACCATGCCGATCCTGGTCGGGCTCGATGGCGAGAAGAAGATGTCCAAGTCGCTGGGCAACCAGATCGGCGTCCGCGACGCCCCGGCAGAGATGTACGGCAAGGTCCTGTCGCTCCCCGACACGGCGATGCCCCAGTACTTCGATCTTCTCCTAGGAGAAGGGCTGCCGACTGAGCTCGGCCCGCGCGACACGAAGCATCTCTTGGCGAAGCGACTCGTCGAGCGCTTCCACGACGCGGAGGCAGCCGCAGCCGCGGCCACGTCGTTCCAGCAGGTCTTCGTAGACAAGGCATTGCCAGACGACATCCCCGAGGTCGCCATCCCTGGGGGAGAGGCGCATCTCCCCGCCGTGTTGGCGTCGGCCTTCGGTGAGTCACGGTCGTCGGCCCGCCGTCTCCTTACCCAGGGCGCGGTCAAGTGCGACGGCGAAGTGATCCCAGGGGAACCCCTTGATGTCCCGGCCGCGACGTTGGACGGGCGCGTTCTCCAGCTGGGGAAGCGCCGATTCGCGCGGATTCGGGTCAGTTGACCGCAAGTCGGGTTGATGGGTAGGCGCGGTTCGGCTGGATCTCGGTCCATCTGAGTCAATTGGGTCGCTGAGACGCGTGCTGAATCCCGCAGTTTGCCGCGTACTACTCCGATCTCGGCGAAATGCAAGAAACTTTTTGAACCCGAAAAGGCCAGTGTTTACGGCGCCTTTTCGAGTGGACGGCCCTTCAGGGGGCGCCAAAACGTCTAGGTCACGACGCACGCAAATCAAGCGCGTGGTACTTTTTCCAGGCGCTGGTCGTCCTTGACGCCCAGCCGCTCGGCAGATCGGGCCCCAACGAGTCTTGGACTCGGGCGGGCTACTCCGGCGCGCAGGATTCTGATACAGTCTCTTGCCCGGTGATCAACCGGCCGGCGTAAGCCGGATCTCCTTCGCGAGATCGTTTTGGGGTTTCCCCTCATTTCGAGTGAGCGCGACGGTCCTTGAAAACTCAGCAATATGCATTCTCGTGTCCTATGGGGACACGGGTC
>JAUMBQ010000010.1:0-236002 GCA_032119595.1 Solirubrobacteraceae bacterium
ATTTGTTGTTGTCCTGGCGACAGATTTTGGCCGTTCACGCCGAGGGGTGGGGGTGAGCGGCTATTTGTTGTTGTCCCAACGACAGATTTTGGCCGTTCACGCTGGGGGCGGGGGTGAGCGGCCATTTGTTGTTGTCCTGGCGACAGATTTTGGCCGTTCACGCTGGGGGCCGGTCCGGGCCGGTACGGCCGTCGGCTGGCGGTGGCTAGGGGGTGGTGTGTTCGCCGAGGCTGCGCTCCAGACGATCCAGGCGGTCGTCCCAGTGGGCGCCTGCGGAGACCATCCACGCCATCGCGTCCGAGAGGGGCTCCGGTGTGAGGGCGTACAGGGTCTCGCGGCCGTCGCGGCGGCTGGAGACGAGTCCGGCCTCGGCCAGCCCGGCCAGGTGTTTCGCGATGGCCTGGCGCGTCATTGGGAGAACGTCGGCGAGGGCTGAGGCGGTCACCGTCGGGCGCTCGACCATGAGGCGGACGAGCCGCCGCCGCGTCGGATCCGCGAGCGCCGAGAACACGAGCCCGGCCCGGACATCGCGCGCCTCGGTCGGTGCCACGGCAGCGACTGGCTGTGGGGCGTCGCTCACCGGCCCGCCAGTGCGAGCAGGCGCGGGCCGGAGCTGGCTTGGCTCCCTCCGCCGGGAGTTGTCCACGTCGCCGGGACGAGGTCGGGGGCGGTGGCCAACCGCAGCGGGAGTTCCGTCACGACCAGTCGGGTTCGGCCGTCGACAACGTCGAGCGTGAGGTCGACGACCGAGGGCTCTTCGTCGCCAGTCCACCAATGCAGTGAGAGCCGCCGGCCCTCCTCCACATCATCGACGAGGACGTCGCGGACGACATCGCCGTCGCGAAGCGCGCCTTGTTCGCCCGGCTTGACGATCAGGTCGACGGAGTCAGCGAGCCACTGCTCGAGCCCGTCGGCGTCACAAAGGAGCGCCCACGCATCCTCGACGGAACCCGGCAGGAACCGCTCGCGCCGCACGAGCTCGTCGGCGGCGTTCGCGGGGCGTGCGCCGTCACCAGCCGGCCCGCAGCCGCCTTGAGCCCCGGCATCTGCGTCTTGAGCCCGGGCATCTGCGTCATGGGCCCGGGCATCTGCGTCATGGGCCCGGGCATCTGCGTCATGGGCCCGGGCATCTGCGTCATGGGCCCGGGCATCGCCGTCTTGAGCCCGGGCATCGGCGTCTTGAGCCCGGGCATCTGCGTCTTGAGTCCGGGGGTCGGCGTCTTGAGCCCGGGCATCGGCGTCGTGAGTCGAGGCGTGTTCGTCGCGGTGTTGCATGGGTGCCTCCCGGGCGGTCGTTGTCGGCCAGCGCGGTCGTTCGGTTGGGCGCTGGGCTCGTTTCACCCAGCATACCCGCAACCAATCGGTTGCGAGTACGCTACGCTCGCAACAAGTGCAACCGAGAGGTTGCGTATCAGCGAACCGGAAGGCCCACATGCCCCTCATTCCCATGGTCGTCGAGCAGAGCCCCACCGGCGAGCGCTCGTTCGACATCTTCAGCCGCCTCCTCAACGAGCGGGCGATCTTCCTCGGCACCGCGATCGACGCGAACGTGGCGAACGTGATCATCGCCCAGCTCCTGCATCTGGAGGCCGCGGACCCCGACAAGGACATCCAGCTCTACGTGAACTCTCCGGGAGGCGAGGTGTACGCGAGCCTCGCGATCTACGACGCGATGCGCTTCGTGAAGTGCGACGTGGCCACCGTCTGCACCGGTATGGCGATGTCGGGCGGGTCGCTCGTGCTGTGCGGCGGGGCAGAGGGCAAGCGGGCCGCGCTCCCCAACAGCCGGATCATGATCCACCAGCCCCACGGCGGCGCGCAGGGCCAGACCACCGACATTGAGCTGCAGACCAAAGAGATGCTCTGGATGCGGCAGAAGATCGAGGACATCTACGTCGAGCACACCCATCAGGACCGCGACAAGGTGCACGCCGACATCGAGCGTGACCTCTTCATGTCGCCCGAGGATGCGATCGAGTGGGGCCTGATCGACCGCATCTACACCTTCCGGAACGACGCAGCGACCGCTGCGCCGAAGCCGAAAGTGAGCGCCGGCTTCTGACGTCGCTGCGCCACGCCAGCACCCCTCACGCTGCCTGGGCCGACCCGAACTTTCGCTCCCAGGCGCCCCGAAGGTCGTCAGCGGTGAGGCCGTAGATGCTCGCGGTGCCTAGCGGCGCACCCAGACAGAACTGCGGGCTGTGCCAGAGGAACAGCAGGACATCCTGGGCGGGTTCGTACTTGGTCTCGTCGAAGCGGGGGAGGCCGGCTTCGTCGCAGATCGCCTCAAGGCGTTCGGTGAAGGTGGGGATGCGGTCGCGGGGCATGAACGGCTCCTAATTCAGGACCGCGTCGCCCGCGGTCGCCTTGGCGAGCGAGGCGGCCAGCGCTTCGGGGCCGGCGGTCAGCTCGACGACGACCGCGAGCTTCGTTTCCTCCCAGAGGAACCACAGCTCCTCCGCGCCCGTGTCGAAACGAACGCGATCAAACGGCGGCAAGCCGCCGCTCGCGCACAGGTCCTCCATACGAAGGCATGTCTCTTTGATCTGATCCATCTGCATACGGGCCAGATTGCCGCCGGACCCGTGCCGTGTCTGTCACGAACTGCAACAACTCTGCGCAGCGCGCGACGTGCAATCGACGCCGCCGGATCGTGGGCTCCACACGCCCTGCCGACCGAAGGACAGGAAGCCCACGAGCGCAGGTCGGTTGCCCCGACAACGACGATGGGCTCCGTTTCCCCCGGTGACCGGCGGAAACGGAGCCCAGGGCTCAGGGTCGGCTGGCGCCTCTCAGGGCGCCAGCCGCTTACCGCAGCTGCGAGGAGCTGAGATCGAGCAGACGGCGCGCGATCACGAGGAGCTGGATCTGCTGGGTGCCCTCGAAGATGTCGAGGATCTTGCCGTCGCGAGCCCACTTCTCCAGGAGCTCGCGCTCGCTGTAGCCGGTGGCGCCACACAGCTCGACGCACTGGAACGCGACCGACACGCAGGTGCGGCCGGCCTTCGCCTTGGCCATCGAGGCCTCGACGGAGTTCGGCTTGGCGTTGTCGGCCATCCACGCCGCACGCAGCGTGAGCAGGTAGGCCGCTTCATAGTCGGCTTCCATCTGCAGCAGGCGCGCCGCAGCAGCCGACTGCACGTGCGCCGGGCGGTCCGGGTCAGCGACGACCCCTTCGGCCTTCAGGAGCTTGGTCGTGAGATCCAGGCACGCGCGGGTGAGGCCGACAGCCATCGCGGCCACCATCGGGCGCGTGTTGTCGAACGTCTGCATCGCGCCGCCGAAGCCGGTCTCCGTACGGATCTCCGGATCGCCGAGCAGGTCGGACGCCGGCACGCGGCAATCCGACAGGCGGAACGCCGCGGTGTCCGACGCGCGGATGCCGAGCTTGTGCTCGAGCCGCTCGAGCGTCAGGCCCGGGTTGGACCGCTCGACGACGAACGACTTGATTGCCGCGCGGCCGAGGGACAGGTCGAGCGAGGCCCACACGACGACGAGATCGCACCGCTCACCGGCGGTGACGTAGATCTTCTCGCCGTTGAGGACGTACTCGTCGCCGTCCTTGATCGCCGTGGTGCGAATGGCGGCCGCGTCGGAGCCGGCTTCCGGCTCGGTGATCGCCATCGACGCCCACTTGGCGTCGTAACGCTTCTTCTGCTCAGGGGTGGCAACAGCCGCGATAGCTGCGTTGCCCAGACCCTGGCGGGGGAGCGACAGCGTCAGGCCGACGTCGCCGCGGCACGTCTCCATGATGGAGAGCGCCGACGACATGTTGGTGCCGTTGCGCACGCCACCCGTCGCCTCCGGGGCCTTCTTGCCGTCGCCGAGGTGACCGGCGGGCTCGGTGGTCTGGCTGGCGCCCGTGGCGCCAGCACCCGTGCCGGTGCCGGAATCGTCGAGGCCGTCGATGACGCCGGAGAGGAGGTCGAGCTCCGTCGGGTACGCGTGCTCAGCAAGGTCGTACTTGCGCGCGATCGGCCACATGACCTCTTCGGCGACGGTGCGAGCCTGCTTGATCAGCGGGATGAACTTCTTGGGGACTTCGAGATCGATCATGGAATCAGTTCCTCAGTGCTTTCTCGGGTCCGTTAGACGAGCAGCGTGCCCTCGAGCACGCCGGCGCCTCGCAGGTCGCGGTACCACCGCTCGTTCGGGTACTCCTTCACGTAACCGTGGCCACCCAGGAGCTGCACGGCATGGGAGCCGATCTGCGCGCCGTGCGTGACCGCAAGCTGGCGGGCGTGAGAGATCTGCTTCGACGCATCCAGGCCGCGATCCAGACGGCTCGCCGCACGCAGGACCGCGAGACGCAGGCCTTCGAGCTCGATGGCGATGTCGGAGATCGTGAACGCGACGGCCTGGCGGTAGGCGATCGGCTCACCGAACGCCTGGCGCTCCTTCACGTACGGGATGAGCTGGTCGAGCGCGGCCTGACCGGCGCCAACCGCGGCAGCGGCCCACGCAAGACGGGCGCGGCGCACCGCGTCGAGGTGATCCTCCGCGGTGCCGAGCAGGTTCTCCTTCGGGACGGAGACGCCCTTCATGATCAGGCGGCCGGCGTTCGTGGCGCGCACGCCCATCGCGGCATCAGGCTCGACGAACAGGCCGTCGGTCCCAGCCTCGACGATCACGAGGCGAGCCTCGCCGTCGATCAGTGCGCCGACGATGAACAGCGCCGCGTTGTCGGCGTCGGCGACGAGCGCCTTCACGCCGTCGAGCGTGATCGTGTCGCCGGAGAGCTTGCCGGTCGTGCGGGGCGCGAGCGGGTCGAACAGCGGCTGAGGCTCGTGGAGCGCGAGGGCCGCAGACGGCGCCTCCTCGGCCTCCGTGAACGCCGGCAGGAACGTCTTCTGCTGGCCAGCGTCGCCGTACTGCGAGATCGCGGTGGCCACCGCAGCCGGGGCCATCAGCGCTGCGGCCTGACCCATGTCGCCATGCGCCAGCGCCTCGATTGCCAGGACGGCCGTGACGGCCGAGCGCTCCTCGGCGATGCCGCCGAGTTCGTCCGGCACGCCGATCAGCACGAGGCCGAGCTCAGCGGCCTGCGCCTTGACCTCGTCCGACACCTTGCGCTCGTGATCGGCCTTCTCCGCCGCCGGGCGCAGGACGACGCTCGCGAGCTCGCGGGCGGCCTCCTGGATCATCTGCTGATCGTCGGTGGGGGTGAGGTCGAACTGGACCTTTGGCTTCGCGGTCTTCGCGCGGGCCGGGCCGGAGCCGTTCGTCGTGACGCGGTTGAAGGTCTTCGTGGCGACGGTCGCCGAGCGGAAGCCCTCCTTCGTCGAGCGGTAGAGCAGCTTCTCGACGCGCTTACGCGTGTCGCTGTTCTGGAGGATCGGCAGGCCGCCGGCCTTCGTCAGCATGCGCAGTCCGAAGGCGGTGCTTCGATCGGCAATCGAGGTGCGGTTGAGGTCTTGCATAGGTGCTCCGGGAATGGGGTGCGGAGAGCGGGACGGGTCAGCCGGCGAGCGGCGTGAGCCGGGCCCGGGCGTGGACCTTCTCGCCGCTGGTGTTGCGCACGAGGAGGTCGGTGTCTCCTGCGGTCGTCCAGCGACTGAGCTGAACGGTCGCGGGGAGCAGGATGGGACGTTCGAAGCGGACGGCGAGCGAGGCGGCCTCGGGCAGATCGTCGCCCAGGGCCGCAGCGATCCGGGAGGCGGTCCACATGCCGTGGATGATCGCCTTCGGGAACCCGAACGGCTTGGCCGTCAGGTCGCTCATGTGGATCGGGTTGCGGTCGCCGGAGACGGCGGCGTAGCTGCGGCCGAGGTTCGCCGGGAGCTTCCACTCCGACGTGGTCGCCGATGCGCCCGGGGCGTCTCCGAGGGGCAGCGCGAGCGGCGCGAGCGCCTCGGCGTCCTCCTTGGCTTTCGCGCCGACGCGGAGCATGGTGCTCAGTTCGCGCCAGACGAGCTTGCCCTTGACGAACGCCTCGGTCTCGATCTGGAACGTCGTGCCCTTGCGATGCGGGTACGGCCCGACGAAGCGGACCTCCAGGTCGAGCACGGCGTCCTCGGCGATCGCTTCGCGGCGCTCCACGACGTTCTCCAGGTGAACGGTGCCGATCGCGGGATACGGGAACGCGCCGTCGGTCATGCCCGCCATGTGCAGCGGGAAGGCGAGCAGGTGCGGCGCGAGCAGCGGCAGGCCAGCCGTCTGGTCGTCGGTCAGGTCGCGCAGCGTCGTCAGCTGCGCGGGATCGAGCCGCACGCCCTCCAGCCGGCGCACGGCGGTCGGGATGCGACCACCGCCGCCGGGCACGCCGGGGATCTTCCCTGCGAGCGGCAGTGCGGCCACGGCGGCCTTGCCATACGCACCGAGCAGACTCGGCGACTTGGAGAGCGTGAGGACATCGGTCATGGGATCTACGCTCCGATGAGGCTCTGGCCGCAGACGCGCACGTAACGGCCGTTGACGGCGCCGCTGCCGGGGCTCGCGAACCAGGCGATCGTCTCGGCAACGTCGACCGGCAGGCCGCCCTGCGACACGGAGTTCATCCGGCGGCCGGCTTCCCGGATCGTGAGCGGAATCGCAGCGGTCATCTGGGTCTCGATGAAGCCCGGAGCGACGGCGTTGATCGTGCCGCCGATGCCTGCGAGCGCGCTGGCGTACGCCTCGGTGAACCCGATCATGCCGGCCTTCGAGGCGCCGTAGTTCGTCTGGCCGTTATTGCCGGCGATCCCGGCGATCGACGCGAGGTTGATCACGCGTGCGCCGTCGGCGAGGAGCTTGTCGGCCAGGAGGCGGTCGGTGAGCTTCTGCGGCGCGACGAGGTTGACGGCCATGACCTTGTCCCAGCGCTCGGGCTTCATGCGCGCGAGGGTGCGGTCCTGGGTGATACCGGCGTTGTGGACGACGATGTCGATGCGGCCCTTGAGCGCCTTGATCTGCTTGGACAGCTCCTCGGCGGCGTCGTCGGCGGTCACGTCGAGCGTGATCGCTTCGCCGTCGAGCGGCTTGAGCGTCGCGGCGAGATCGACGGCGAGCGGCGGGATGTCGAGGCCGATGATCTGCGCGCCGTCGCGGTGTAGCGTCGCGGCGATCGCGGCGCCGATGCCACGGGCGGCACCGGTGACGAGGGCGACCTTGCCGGCGAGCGGCTGGTCCCAGTCGGCCGGGGCGAGCGTCGCGCCCTTCTTGGGCGTGCCGATCCGGACGACCTGGCCACTCACGTATGCCGAGCGGGCCGACAGGAAGAACCGGACGGTCGACTCCAGCGCCGCCTCAGCGCCAGGCGCAAGGAGGACGAGGTTGACGGTGCGTCCCTTGCCGATCTCCTTGCCGAGGGAGCGCACGAAGCCCTCCAGGGCGCGCTGCGCCAGGCGAGTCGACGGGTCCTTCACGAGATCCGGGTCGAGGCCGATCACCAGGATGCGGCCGCTGCTGCGGACGGTCTTGGCGGTGGGGTGGAGCGCGCGGTAGATCGCGGCGAGCTGCTCGCTCGACGTGATGGCGGTGGCGTCGACGACGATGCCGCCGACCGGCCTCTTGCTCGCACCCCAGACCGCGACGGCCTGCTTGTCGGTCGCCTTGCGGACAGCCTCGCCAGCGAGATCGCCTGCGGCAACCTGAAGGTCGGCGGAGGCCCCGTCAACGATCTTGGCCACGGCGCCAGCGGCGACGAGCTTCTTGGGGTCGATCGCGCGAGCGTCGTCGGCGGAGGCGCCGGCGGTGATCAGGATCGGCCCGGCGATAGCCGGCGCGTTCTCCTTCCACCGGTTCAGAACCAGCGGCTGCGGCAACCCGGCGGTCGTCGCGATGCGACGGCCGACGATGTTGCGGGTGAAGGTGGCGTAACGATCGCTCACTTGGTGCCCTTCGGGTTCGTGTCGAGCAGGGCGACGACGCCGAGGCCGCCGGCCGCACAGACCGAGATCAGTCCGCGGCCACCGCCGCGGGCATGGAGTTCCTTCGCCAGGCCGGCGATGAGACGGCCGCCGGTCGCGGCGAACGGGTGACCGGCAGCCAGTGAGCCGCCGTTGACGTTGAGCTTCTCGCGCGGGATCGGGCCGAGCGGCTTGCTGAGGCCGAGGCGCTCCTTGGAGAACTCCGGGTCCTCCCAGGCCTTCAGCGTCGCGAGCGTCTGCGCGGCGAACGCCTCGTGGATCTCGAACAGGTCGATGTCCGCGAAGGTGAGGTTGTTGCGAGCGAGCAGGCGCGGCACGGCGTAGAGCGGCGCCAGCAGCAGGCCCTCTTCGCCCTTGACGTAATTCACCGCTGCGGTCTCGCCGTCGATGAAGTAGGCGAGCACTTCGAGGCCGTGCTCCTTGGCCCACTCGTCGCTGCCCATCAGCACGAGCGAAGCGCCATCGCTGAGCGGGGTCGAGTTGGCGGCCGTCATGGTGCCGCCGGCGCCGCCGAAGACGGGCTTCAGCTTGGCGAGCTTCTCCATGTTGGAATCCGGGCGCAGGTTCTGGTCGCGCTCGAGGCCGCCGAACGGCGTCATCAGGTCGTCGTAGAAGCCACGGTCGTACGCAGCAGCCATCTTCTGGTGGCTGGCGACGGTCAGCTCGTCCTGCGCCTCGCGGGTGATGCCCCAGCGCTCGGCGGTCTCCGCGGTGTGGCCGCCCATCGACTTGCCGGTGCGCGGCTCCTGGTTCGCCGGCGCATCCGGGAAGAGCTCGTTCGGGCGCAGCTTGCCGAGGGTCTTCAGGCGACCCTTGATGTCCTTCTGCTGGTTGAACTCCAGCAGGACGCGGCGCATCTTGTCGTTGACGGCGATCGGCGCGTCGGACGTGGTGTCGACGCCTCCGGCGATGCCGGAGTCGATCTGGCCGAGCGCGATCTTGTTCGCGACGAGAATCGCGGCTTCGAGGCCGGTGCCACACGCCTGCTGGATGTCGTATGCAGGCGTCTCCGGCGAGAGCTCGGAACCGAGCACGACTTCGCGGACCAGGTTGAAGTCGCGGGAGTGCTTGAGCACGGCGCCAGCGACGACCTCGCCGATGCGCTCGTCCTTGAGATTGAAGCGGTCAACAAGCCCGTCCAGCGCTGCCGAGAGCATGTCGGTGTTCGACGCCTCGAAGTACTTGCTGTTGGACCGGGCGAAGGGGATGCGGTTCCCGCCGAGGATGGCAGCGGGACGTGGTGAAGCGGGCATGGCGCCGGAGGATAACTACGCCGGAGTAGTTTCGCTACTGAACGGAACTCCTATTCGGCGTCTGGGCGCCGTAGCCGCCTGGTCGTAAGCGGCAGGCAGGGCGTTGGCCGTGGCCGCTGGTGCGCTGTGTGCGCTAGGTCCGCTCTGGCTGGGCGCCAGGGTCGCGACCGACCATGCCTTGGCCGACGGCCAAGGTTCCCGTCCCGCGCGGCCACACGAGGTCCGTCGCGGCAAAGCGCTCCAGGCGCTCCGGCGTCCACCGCTCGGGGTCGGCGAGGAGCAGCTGGGCGTACCGCTCGACGGCGCCGATGATGCCTTCCACAAGGGCTTCGATATCGACCGGGTCGCCGTCTGGGCGCGTGCCGGGCAGGGTCTGCTCACAGAGTCTGGTGAAGCCCTCGACGGCCCACCGGCGCCCATCGCGCACGCGTCGCGCCAGCTCGCTGGGCAACGCACCGCCCGGCATGAGGACCAGACGCCAGGGCTCGGGCCGCTCGGCCACGCTCCGCAGGAACGCGCCGAGGGCCGCCGGCATGACCGCCGCAGGCTCGAGATCCGGCTGCACGGCAGCGGTGAGCGCGTCGCGGATCTGCGCCAAACAGCGCAGCTGCTCCCGTTCGATCAGGGCCTCACCAAGCTCCTTGAAGTTCGGGAACACCGCGTAGATCACTGGCTTGGTGAGGTGGAGTTCGCGGGCCACCGCCGTCATCGTCGCGGCGCGGTGGCCGTCGCGCACGATGAGCTTCATCGCGGCGTCGAGCACCTCCTCGCGGCGCTCCTGCGGTGGGCGCCGAGGCGCGCGCCGGCGGGTCCCGCCGGTCGATCCGCGGGTCGGCTTCGGGGTGGCGGCACCGTCCATGGCGCCACCGTACTACGCCCCCGTAGCCAAGAGAGGGGAGACGGGGTAAAGCCCCGTACCGACGGCAGGAATCCGGGGCGCGGCGCATCGGATCGAACGACCGTCCATACTGAGCGCCATGTTCCGTGTGCCCAGAGACACAGTGCTCCGTCGAGCCGCCGCCACCAGCCTGCTCGTGCTCACCGCGAGCCTTTCCGCGTGCGGCGGAGATGGTGAAGAGAAGGCTGCGGCCCCGACGACCGCCGCTGCCACCCCCGCCGCCACGACGGCCGATCAGCCTGCCGAGACGACCGCCGCGTCGACGCCGCCGCAGGACTTCAAGACCTTCTCCAAGGAGCGGGCCGAGAAGATCACCGACGGCGTCGAGGACCAGACCTCGATCGACAAACTGAGCGACAAGCAGCTCTCGAAAGAGGCGGTGCTCAAGCAACTCCGCCAGATCGAGGCGCTGTACAAGAAGGAAGGCGGCACGCCGATCCTCACCATCCCGGGCGAGACCGAGGCGGTCGGCAGCTACAACGAAGACAACAACAAGATCCTCTTCTTCCGCAGCGAGCGTGAGGCCGGCGTCGGTACGCGGCTCTGGCAGCAGCTCATCAACACGAACCCGGGCTTCGGTCGCGCCGACCGCCGCGGGACCCGCACCTACCTCCTGATCGTGCCGGAGCGCTGGAAGGCCAAGCACCTCAAGCAGCACCGGGCATTCATGGAGCGCGTCGAGAAGGAACTCGCTTCCTCCTCGAGCTAACGCTCAGCGGCAGGCCGGCAGCGCGTTCGTCTCGCGCTGGCCGGCCGCCCAAGGTACACGCTGACGCGCAGCGTTTCGGCGCGGCGGCCCTCGCCGTGCGACGATCGGCGCATGCCGACTCCTCCTGCGCGCTTTCCCGCGATCCACGGCGAGCTTGATCGCGAGCGCCGTACGCGCGCCCTCGCCGCGCGGAGTGGAGCGCGGGGCGTCGCCGTCGTCGCTCTCCTCGCCGCGGCGGTCGTGCCGTCGGCTGCGTCGGCCAAGACCCTTGTAGGCGGCGCCGGCCCTGATCGGCTGGTCGGATCGGATCCGGCCGGCGACCTCATCGTCGGCGGCGGCGGCGCTGACACCTTGATCGGTGGAGACGGCAACGACCGGATCTACGGGGTTCGCTCCGGCAACGACATCCAGGCGGGCGGTGGCGACAACTACGTCGAGGGCGGCACCGGCGACGATCGCATCACCGCGGGCAACGGCGCCAACACCATCTACGGCGGAACCGGGCACGACCGGATCTCCGCGGGGAACGGCAACAACTACGTTGACCCGGGCGGCGCCCCGGACGACGTCACGCTCGGTGACGGCAACAACGTCGTCAACGCCGGATCCGGCGGGCTCACCCTCAAGATCGGGAACGGGAGCAACGTCGTCTACCTCCTCTCAGGCCCGGACGTGGTGTCGCTCGGCAGCGGCGTCAACCAGGTCTTCGTGAGTCGCCTCGAGTTCGCGTCGATCGACTGCGGCGGCAACCCGGCAAGCACGATCTCGGTCAGCGATCGCGTGGATCCGACCGGCGCACTGCTCAGCGCCGCCGTGAAGGCCGGCAAGGTCAAGGGCTGCCCGAATGTCGCGGTGTTCCCAGGCTCGAAGACGGCGGTGTCGAAGACAGCCGGAACCTGGGAGGTCTTCGACTTCGTCGGCAACGACGGCCCGGACAAACTTTTCGGTGGACACGGTGGCGGTCGGATCGACGGTAAGGGTGGCGACAACGTCCTTTGGGCCGACCGGACCCAGGGCGACGGCGGCGCCGCGGCGCGGGCCAGAACCACCCGAATCCTCGCTGGTAATGGCAACAACATCATCTACGGGGGCCGCGGCACCAACGTGATCACGGTCGGCAACGGCCGCAACTTCATCCGGGCCGGTCAGTGGCACAACACGATCGTGACCGGCAACGGTGCGAACTCGATCCGCCTGCAGGGCAAGGGAAAGAACACCGTCACGATCAACGGCGGCTCCGCTTATGTCGAGTCGTTCGCCAACGGACCGAAGCCGAGGGTCATCTGTGCCGGGGGTGCGAAAGGCATCGTGGTCTATGGCGTCGTGAAGCCGAAGACCAACTGCGCGACGACCGCGCCGGCCAAGAGCGAAAAGGGCAAGCAACTGCTTGTCGCCGGGATCGAGCCGATCCCGGATTCCGACTCGGTCGTCGCGACGCCGATCGTGCCAGGCGTGACGGCCGGCGTGGCGCGTCCGGCGCCCGGCGACCTGACCGCCTAGCCCTTCCCGGGCGAGCGGGCGAGCGGGCGAGCGGGCGAGCGGGTGAGCGGGGCCCCGGATTTGGCCGCGTGCTGGCGGTCAGCCCGAGACGAACCCGACGACGCCCTCGCCGGCCGGGACCTCAGCCGCCTGGCCACGCTCGACGAGGAGATCCAGGTGGCCGATGACCTCCGAGTGCGTGAGGTGCGGCTGCACGATCGGCACGTTCTTCCACATCCGGCAGGCGAGGTCGTAGACCGTCTGCGGCTCGCCCGAAAGCATCGCCCCGATCTTCTCGGCGCGGCGATCGTGGAAGGCGAGGCGTTCCTCGATGAGTGCGGCCGGCGCTCCGACCGATGGTCCGTGGCCGGTGAGCATCAGCTGGTGTCCGTCGACAGCGGTCTTGCGGATCGACTCGAGGTAGAGCAGCAATGAGCGGGCGCGCTCGGTGCGGGCGTCCGGCTGCCGAACCTCGTGGGGTGCGGAGAGCGTGGGGTTGGGGCTCATCGAGCTGAGGATGTGGTCGCCGGCGATGGCGACGCCGGTGGCGCGCTCAGCGAACACGAGGTCAGACAGGCTGTGGCCGGGTCGGTGGAGCACCTCCCAGTCGCGGCTGCCGGCGCGTACGACGTCGCCTTCGACGAGCGGAAGGTCGATCTGCGGGCGTGATCCCAGCGAGAGCGCGAGCGCCATCGACGACTGCGTCGCTACGGCAAGCATGCTCGGGTAGCCGCCGCGTTCGAGCTGCGCGGTGGCCCAGGCCAGGCGGGCCGTGAGCGCCGCGGCCGGCCCCGTGTCCGGGTCGAACAGCCCCTGCAGCGGAGCGAAGGCCGCGACCGGACAGTCGGCCCGCCGTGCGAGCACCTCGGCGAGCCCGAGGTGGTCGAGGTGCTCGTGCGTGAGCAGGATCAGCTCGAGGTCTTCGATGCGGTGCCCGAGCTCGCCGAGAGATGCTTCCAGCGTGTCGAGCGCGACGCCGGTGTTGACCCCGCAGTCGACCAGGGTGAGAGGGTCGCCCTCGATGAGGTAGGTGTTGATCCGTCCGACGGCGAACGGCGTCGGGAGCGCGATCCGGTGAATCCCGTCCGGGAGCGGTGCGGCATCGTCCGGGATCGACGCGAGCGCGCGTTCGCTGTGTTTGGGCATGCCGAACTGACGGTAGCGACAGGGGCGCAGGCATGACGCGACACCGGACCAGCATTCGGTCGATCGCTCAACCCTGGCTGTGGGGAAAACGCGCCAGTCCTGCGGATTCCCCCTGAGCTGTCGTGCATCGCGAGCGGGCAAGATCGCTCGGGATGACTCAACGGTTCGCTCTCACCACCCGTCGCCTGACCGCTACCTCGCTCCTCGTCCTAGCGGCCGGTCTCTCGGCCTGCGGAGGCGACGACGAACCGGACGCGCCCGTCGCCAGTACACCGGCGTCGCAGACCACCCCGGAATCTCCCGCCGCCGCCAAGTTCGAGAAGACGGTGGACACCGCAGCCACGGCCGCCGCAGCCGACGCGAAAAAGGTCTCTGCGGATGAGCTGGCACGCCAGATTGCGGCGATTGAGAAGGGGCTCAAAGACGCCGGATTCTCACCGAGCAACCTTGGGGAGGTCGGTGACGCAAAGGCCGACTTCGCGATCGACACCTCGTGGGTCGTCTACGTCTACGAGAGTGCGCGCGCCACCGCCGACTTCGCGCTCACGATGAAGGACGTGTACCCGGACAAAGCCAACTACGAGATGTTCCGCGTCCAGAACAGGCTCTACCTGGTCTCGATGACCTCGGCGCTTACCGCCGACGACACGTCCAAGCTCGCGACCATCGCAGCAGCGTCCGAGGGCGCCATCGCTGCAGGCTGATCTCACAGATGCGGCCGGGTAGGCGGGCAGCCGCCCGCCCGGCTTAGCGGCACCTACGCGCGGATGAGCCCGAGCACTTCGTCGCGCTTGGCTTCCATGTCTTCCTTCGACACCAGCGACTCGAGCGTGAGGCGCAGTAGCGGCTCCGTGTTGCTCTTGCGCACGTTGAAGTGCCAGTCCTCGAAGTCGATCGACACGCCATCGACGTACGTGAGGTCGCCATGGCTGTACTTGGCTTCGATCTCGGCGATCTTGGCGTCGGCGTCATCAACCTCGGTGTTGATCTCGCCGGAGATGAAGTAACGCGACCGCATCGGCGCGAGCAGCTCGCTGAGCTTCTGGCCCTTCTCGGAAAGCAGCTCGAGGATCAGCAGCGCCGGGATGGTGCCGGAGTCTGCGCAGTAGAAGTCGCGGAAGTAGTAGTGGCCGGACACCTCGCCGCCGAACAGGCCACCCTCCGAGCGCATGCGCGTCTTGAAGAACGCGTGGCCGACGCGGTTGATGTGGGGCACGCCACCGTTGGTCAGGACGATGTCCGGCACGGCGCGGCTGGCGCGGGCGTCGTAGAGGATGTCGGCGCCCGGGTTCTTGGCCAGGATCGACTCGGCGAGCAGCGCCGTGAGGAAGTCGCCGTCGACGAAGTTGCCGAGGTCGTCGATGAAGAAGCAGCGGTCCGCGTCGCCGTCCCAAGCGATGCCGAGATCGGCACCCTCTTCGACGACCTTGTTCATGATGAACTCGCGGTTCTCCGGCAGGAGCGGGTTCGGCTCGTGGCCGGGGAACTCGCCGTTGGGCACCCAGTAGTGCTTGGAGAGCGTGATGCCGAGGCCGTCGAAGATCGGGCCGACCATCGTGCCGGCCTGGCCGTTGCCGCCGTCGACGACGATCTTGAGGTCGCGGCTGATCTTGCTCGCATCGACGAACGCGAGGGCGGCAGCGCGGAACTCCTCGGCGAGATCGAGCGACTCGATCTTGCCCTTCACGGCCGGGTCGGGCGCGGGCAGGTCGGACTGGGCATGGCGGCGGACCTCTTGAATCCCGGAGTCGCCGCTGAGCGCGAGCGCGCCCTCGCCGACGAGCTTGGCGCCGGTGTACGCCTTCGGGTTGTGGGAGGCGGTGCACATCAGGCCGCCGTCGAGCTCGCGGGAGCCGACGAGGAAGTACAGCTGCTCGGTGCCGACCTGGCCGGCGTCGATGACGGTGGCGCCTTCGGCGGTCATGCCTTCGGCGTAACGGCCGGCAAGCTCGGGCGCTGTGAGGCGCATGTCGCGGCCGAGCCCGAGGCGCAGCTCGGTGACCGGCTTGCCGGAGATGTCGGCGATGGTGCGCGCGAAGCCGCGGCCGATGAGCTCGGCGACATCGCCGTCGATGTCCTGGCCGTAGAGGCCACGCACGTCGTATGCCTTGAAGATGCTGTCCGGGACACTCACGCTCATCGCCGCGGATCGTAGTAGGTAGGTTGCCGCCATGGCCGAGCCGGAGATCATCAGCCCCCGCGGCGTCCCGCAGATGCGCGTCGACTGGCTGGCCGATGTCGCACGGCGGCTGGCAGAGGTCGGGCTCGATCGGCTTCGCTCGATCGGGGAGGACCAGGACGGACATCTCACGGATGTCGTCGATGGCGAGACCTGGCGGTTTGAGCTGTTCAAGTTCTCCGCGCCGCACGACACGGTGATCGAGTTCGACGCCGAACTGTGGGGGCCGAAGGACGGCGAGCGCCCGACCCTGCGCGCCGGCTTCGAGCTGGCGCCGAGGTGGAACGACGCGGACGGCCTCGTCGCGCTCGTGCGCACCGAGATCGGTCCTCGTGGCGCGGTCACGTTCGACCCGGAGAATTGGATGGTCATCGTGCCGCTCCCTGGTCGCACCGAGATCCCGCGACCTGGCGGTATCGAGGCCGGGACTTGGACGTTCACGCCGCCGCTGGCGGACGATTCCGAGCCCAGCGCCGAGCCCACCTCCGACGACGACCTCGCCCTGCTCGCCGCGCTTCCAGGAACGCGCCTGGAGCTGGCTGGCCTCGCCCCGATCCTCGCGGGCGAAGCTGTTCCCGAACTCGTCGCTGGGGCCTTCCCGCACGCGCCGTCGAAAGGCATCCTCGGGCGCTTGCGCGGGCGGCGCGCGCCCGAAGCTCCCGTGGTGGTCCTCCGCGTCACCGCGCAGGGCCCACTCACGGCGGCCTGGACCGGCGCCGACTCCACCGACCCGCTCCTAGTCGACGGCCTCCTGATCGGCGACACCCCGCCGGTCCTGACCGACGATCAGATCTCGTTCCGTGGGGCGGCAGGAACGCTCACGCTCGTCGGTCCGGGACTCGCCGTTACGTTGGCCGCCGGCGCGTGACCAGAGTCCTGCGGCGCGCGCCTGGCATGATCCCCGCCCTATGGCTCTCGTTCCGCTGAACCCCGAGACCCCCGTCGGCATTCTGTGCGGCGGTCGCGGGCTGCGCCTCGGCGCCCATGACGCTCCCAAGCCCCTCGTGCCGATCGGCGGCCGGCCCGTGCTCGGGCATGTGATCGACATCTACGTCGCGCAGGGCGCCCGCCGCTTCGTGCTGCTCGGCGGCCATCGCGTCGAGGAGATCCGCGCGTGGGTCGGCACGCAGGACTGGCCTGCAGACGTCCACGTCGACGTGCTCGACACCGGTGAGGACACGCCGACCGGAGGCCGCATCCTCGCGGCCGCGGACTCCCTCACGGATGGCCCCGGTGGCCGCTTCCACCTCACGTACGCCGACGGCGTCGCCGACCTCGATTTGCCCGCCGTGGTCGCACGTCACGAGCAGTCGGGCGCGACGATGACCGTCACGGTCGTCCGGCCGGAGCTGAACTTCGGCGTCGCCGACCTCGACGAGGCCGGCATGGTGACCGGCTTCCGCGAGAAGCCCGTCGCCGAGTTCGCGGTCAACGGCGGCTTCATGGTCTGCGAACGCGGGATGCTCGACCAGCTCACGCCGAGTTCCGTGCTCGAACGCGAGCCGTTTGAACGCCTCGCGGCCGCGGGCGAGCTGGCGGGCGCGCCGCACTCCGGCTTCTGGGCCTGCATGGATACCCCGAAGGACCTGGCCGTCCTGGAGGCCCGATGGGCCGAGGGCGCCCCGTGGCACCAGACCATCCCGGCGCACCTGCGCGTCGAAGGGGTTGTGGCTGCCGGCGAAGCCGCCGTCGCGGGCGAGACCGTCGTCGCTGGCGCGTCGGCCGTGACCGCCTCATGAGCGGCCGTCGGACGTTCGTCACCGGCGCCACCGGCGTTCTGGGTGCCTCGCTGGTCAAGCGACTCCTTGAGCGCGGCGATCACGTCGTATTGCTTGTTCGCGACGAGGTCCGCGGCAGCGCGCTCATCACCGATGGCCTCCTGCCGCAGTGCTCGGTCGTCCGCGGCGACCTGCTCAAGGAGGGCCTGCTCGACCGGGCCATCGGCGAGCACGAGATCGACTCCGTGTTCCACCTCGCTGCGCAGACGATCGTCGGCATCGCCCGTCGCTCGCCGGTCACGACCTTCGAGGCGAACATCCGCGGCACTTGGCTCCTCATGGAGGCCTGCCGCACGCACGAGGTCGGCCGCGTGGTCGTCGCCGCGTCCGATAAGGCCTACGGCCCGAGCGAGATCCTCCCGTACACGGAAGACCTGCCGCTGCAGCCGATCGGGCCGTACGACGTGTCGAAAGCCGCGACCGATCTCATCGCCCGCTCCTACGCCCACACGTACGGCGTCCCGACGGCGACGACCCGCTTTGCGAACATCTACGGGCCCGGCGACCTCAACCCGTCGCGGCTCATCCCAGAGGTCGTGATTGCCGCGCTCGAAGGCCGCCCGGCGATCATTCGCTCCGACGGCTCACCCGAGCGCGACCTGCTCTTCTCCGACGATGCCGCCGACGCGTATCTGGCGATCGCGGACGCTCTCGATGGCGGCCGTGATGGCGGCGCGTTTGGCGAGGCGTTCAACGCGGGCACTGGCCAGTCCACGAGCGTGCGCGAGATGGTCGACACGATCGTGCGGCAAGTCGGAGGGGAGGCCCGCGCCGAATACCGCGGCGCTGGCGTCCCGGAGGGAGAGATCGACCGCCAGGCCGTCGACCCCGGCAAGCTCAAACGCCTTACCGGCTGGGAGCCGAAGGTCGACCTCGAAACCGGCATCGCGCGGACCATCGCGTGGTATCGCGAATACCGCCACCTCGTCGCGTGATCGAGGGCCCCGGCCCGGCTGTCCGTCCATTCCGCCGCAAGACGGGTTGCGCGACGTTGCGCACCTGGCGGCTTGCGCCTACGGTGGCCCGGTGACCACGTTGCACCTGTCCCGTCCGGCCCTCCTTCGCGGAGCCGCGCTCACGCTCGCAACGTCGCTGGCGCTCGTGGCGCCGCAGGCGGCTTCCGCGAAGACGTTCGTGGCCCGCATGAAGGACAAATCCGGCGACGCCAAGAACGAGTCGACGGACATCACGAAGGTGCGCGTCGCCTACAACCGCAAGTCGGGGGCGATCTCGATCACGCTCACGACGAAGGGCGACATCGATGCCTCCAACGACGATGGCATCGTGCGCATCGTGTTCTCGGATCTGAAGAACGGCAAATGCCAGAAGGCGACGATGGTGGCGACCGCCGTGCTGTCGGTGCCGGGGGTCGCGATCGCGTCGACGTTCAAGAACGGAACCGAAGGCAAGGTCCGGTACGGCACAAGCCAGATCGAGAGCAACGAGCTCTCGATGCGCATCAAGCACAAGTCGTTCTCGGGCAAGACCCCGGGCTGCACGTATGCGGCGATCGTGACGAACGCCGACAAGGCCGAGGACGTCGACCTGATCGACGAGACCAACGGCAACGACGGCTTCGCCTCGTAGGCACGGAGCCTGCGACGCCACCGCGCGCAGCGCCAAACGCGGTCCGTGCTCGGGGACGTAGACTGGTCGCATGTCTGGGCACTCAAAATGGGCTTCGATCAAGCACAAGAAGGCGATCGTCGACTCCCGCCGCGGGCAGGCGTTCACCAAGCTTGCTCGCGCCATCGCCGTCGCCGCTCGTGAAGGCGGGGGCGACATCTCGGCCAACGCGTCGCTGGGCCTCGCGGTCCAGAAGGCAAAGGACGCGTCGATGCCGAAGGACAACATCGAGCGCGCGATCCTCCGCGGCACCGGCGAGGGCGCCGACCTCGATGCGATCCAGGCCGTCATGTACGAGGGCTATGGCCCCGGCGGCGTCGCCCTGCTCGTCGAAGCGCTGTCGGACAACCGCAATCGCACCGGCGCCAACATGCGCCATGCCTTCACGAAGGCCGGCTCCAGCCTCGGCGAGCCGGGCTCAGTCGCCTACCTCTTCGACAAGAAAGGCGTCGCGACCGTCGACGCCGAGAAGTACACCGAGGACGATCTCCTCGGCGCCATCGAGGCCGGGGCCGAGGATGTCGTCGTCGAGGACGAGATCATCGAGGTCATCTGCGATCTCCAGTCGCTCAGCGAGGTTCGCGCCGCGCTCGAAGCCGACGGCATCGAGATCCAGAACGCCGGCATCCAGTTCCGGCCGAAGGTCCGCACGCCGATCGATGAGGATCAGGCCCGCGCGCTCATGAAGCTCATCGACGTCCTGGAGAACGACGACGACGTGAACGAAGTCCACGCGAACTTCGACATCGACGACGACGTGCTCGAGCGGGTCATGGGGTAGCACCCGCTTCGCCGCGCACTGCGGCGAGGCGAACGCTAGGCGCCGAGTTCTTCGGCGCGCAGCTTCGCGGTCCAGCCGTCGAGGCCGAGCCACATGGCGTCGATTGCCCAGTCGACGATGGTGTCGCGGGGGACGAGATCCATGTTGTCGACCCACCAGTTCCCGAGCCACTGCATCGAGCCGGTGAGCATCTGGGCTCCGACGCGCAGCCGGACGCCCGACTCGACGTTGCCGAGTAGCGGTGCGGCCTCGGGTGACTCGGAGAGCACGGCCGCGATGCCGGCGACGAAGGTGGGTTCGACCGACAGGATCACCTGAGACGCTTCGCGGCCGACGGACTCGCGGAACATCATGTGCCAGGCGCCGCGGTTGCGCTCGATGTAACGGAAATACGCATCGACGCCGGCGCGAAGGCGGACTTTGCCGTCGGTATCAGCATCGGACGTGGCCTCGGCGACGGCGACGGCGATCTCCTCCATGAGGCCCATGGTCAGCGTGCGCAGGACCGTCTCCTGCAGCTCGGTCTTGCTCGCGAAGTGCTCGTAGATGAGCGCTTTGCTCACGCCGGCGGCTTTGGCGACCTCTTCGATCGCGGTCTGATGGAACCCGTGGCGTGCGAACACGTCGGTCGCGGCAGCGAGAATCTCCTCGCGGCGCTGCGTGGCGCTCATCCGGCGACGACGGGGTGCCGGCTCGGGCGGGGCGCCGGCCGGCCTCTTGATGCTTGCCACGGGGCGATCGTACCCGAGGGTCCGGCCGCGACGTGGGCGCGGACGCTCGGCGGAACCATGGGATGGGCGTCGCTGGCGAGGACCTCAGTGGACACCGCCGCCCGGCGAACTGGGCGACAGCTTGCGAGTGTCCTTTGCCGCCGCTCGATGCGGCACCATACGAACATATGATCCCTTCCGACAACGTGGGCCGGCCGGTCCGTCACGCGCTGCGATGATCGTGCTCGGCATCGATCCAGGCATCGCGAACACGGGCTGGGGCGTCGTCGCCTCCGGCGCTGCCCCGAAGGCCATCGCGTACGGCACGATCACGACGTCGCCGCGCACCCCGCCTGAGCTGCGGCTCGCAGAGATCCATCGCACGATCAGCGCGGTGCTCGACGAGCACGACGTCACCTCTGTGGCGCTCGAGGATCTGTACTTCGGCAAGAACACGTCGAGCGCGATCGCGGTCGGGCAGGCACGCGGCGTGTCGCTGGTCCTCGCGGGCCTGCGCGGCCTCGAGTGCTTCTCTTACACGCCACAGCACATCAAGCAGGCCGTCTGCGGCCGCGGCTCGGCTCAGAAAGCCCAGGTCCAGAAGATGATCGGCGCCCTCCTGCACGTGAATCCATCGACGGACCATGCGGCTGACGCGCTGGCCGTCGCCCTGTGTCACGTCCAGCGGGCTCCGCTCGCGGCTGCGCTGAAGGCGGCGACCCGATGATCGAGCGCGTCCGAGGCACCCTGGTTCACGTCGGAGCGGGCAGCGTGGTCGTCGAGGTCGGGGGCGTCGGGCTGTCGCTCGCGACGTCCTCCTCGACGCAGGCTGGTCTGCCGCGCCTCGGCGAGCAGGTCCGTCTGCTGGCCTACCTGGCGGTCCGTGAGGACGCCCTTCAGCTCTACGGGTTCGGCTCCGAAGCCGAGCGGGAGTTGTTTCTGCTCCTGCTCGGCGTGCAGTCCGTCGGGCCCAAGCTCGCCCTCGCGGTGCTCTCTGGAGGCGACCCCGGCCAGATCGGCGCGGCGATCGCCAGCGGCGACGCGGCGCGGCTGCAGGCCGTGCCGGGCGTCGGCAAGCGCACCGCGGAGCGGATCGTGGTCGAGCTCCGCGAGAAGATCGCGCCCGGCCTCGCATCACATCCCGGCATGCCGGGAGCCGCGCTCGGTCAGGCCGCGGCCGCGTCCGACCCCAAGATTCTTGCCCGTCAGGCCCTTGAGGGCCTCGGCTTTGCACCGATCGAGCTCGACACGATGCTCGCAGGCGTCGAAGGAGACTCGGTCGAGGACCTCGTCTCCGGCGCGCTCAAGAAGGCGCGCGCATGATGGATCCGATCCGCCTGCAAGGCCCGGAGGCGACCATGGCCGACGACGAGATCGAGACGAGCCTGCGTCCGCGGCGGCTCGACGATTTCGTGGGGCAGGAGGCGGTCCGCGAGCAACTCGGCGTGGCGCTCGACGCCGCGAAGGGCAGGGGGGAGGCCGTCGATCACGTCCTGCTCGCCGGACCGCCCGGACTCGGGAAGACGTCGCTGGCCGCCATCGTGGCCGAGGAACTTGGGGCGCCGTTCGTGCAGACCGCCGGGCCCGCGCTGGAGCGCAAAGGCGATATCGCCGCGCTCCTCACGGCGCTTGAGCCGGGATCCGTGTTCTTTGTCGACGAACTCCACCGGCTGCCGCGCGCTCTAGAAGAGGCCTTCTATCCCGCGATGGAGGACTTCCAGCTCCCGATTACGATCGGGCAAGGCCCCGGCGCCCGGGTGGTCACGATCGATCTGCCCAAGTTCACGCTCGTCGGCGCCACGACCCGCTCAGGGCTGCTCTCCACGCCATTGCGTGACCGCTTTGGCATCCAGTTCCGACTGGACCCGTACAACCCCGACGAGCTCGCGCAGATCGTGCAGCGCTCCGCCGGGATTCTCGGGATCGAGATCGCCGACAGCGGTGCCTATGCCATCGCATCACGCAGTCGCGGCACTCCACGCGTCGCGAACCGACTGCTCAAACGCGTGCGCGACTGGGCGCAGGTGAAAGGCACCGGCGTGATCGACGACGACGCGGCCGCCCACGCCCTCGAGCACCTCGAGATCGACGCCGAGGGCCTTGATCGCCTCGACCGCGAACTCCTGCGCACGATCTGCGAGCTGTTCGCTGGCGGTCCGGTCGGCCTGTCGACGCTGGCGGCGGCCGTCGGTGAGGAGGCCGACACGCTGGAAGACGTGTACGAGCCGTATCTCCTGCAGCGCGGTTTCTTGCAGCGGACACCGCGCGGACGCATCGCCAGCCCGCGGGCATTTCGGCACCTCGGCCTTACCCCGCCGGGCAACGCACCCGAACTCTTCACATAGCCCGCACGAGCGCTCGACGGCTCAGGGCGTGCGCCAGAACCGTTGGAAATTGGCGGCTTTGAGCGCAAGCCGAAGCCGCAGATCGAGTTCCAACGGGCGCGTTGCGGCGGACCCAGATCCGGTGCGGAGTCGTTCCGCCCCCGATCCGAGTACATTTCCCGCTCCGTGTCCGCCATCACGTACATCTGCCCGCATTGCGGGCATCGCTCCGTCCGCCGTGACCGCACGGCCGGCATCAGGGGAAAGAACCTCACCTGTGAGCGCTGTGGTGCGGGCATGCTCTTCGAGCTGCTCGACGACTATTACCCGGCGCCGAACGCCGCAATCTTCGTGTGCGATCAGGCAGGCCGCGTGCTTGGGTGTGGCCGGGGCAGCTTCGAGCTGACTGGGCTGCGCGACGAGCGTGCGATCGGCCGTGACGCCACCGAGCTTCTTGGCCTCCAATCCGACGACGGCACCGACATCCTCGGCACCGTTCGGGAGTGGGGCGTCCGCCAGCTCGGCAAGCCGGCAAGCATCGCCGCAGAAGGTGATCGCCCAGCACGGGTGGTCGTCGACAGTTTCCCCGCATATGACACCGACGGGGGCGTACTGCTCGTCCTCACCCCGTCTGAGTAGGATCGACCGCCGTGACCGAACGCCGCCGGAACCTCTACATCCTGCTCTTCGTCGCAGGCTTGGCGATCGCATCGATCGTCATCGCCGCGACGAACGCGCCTCGCCGAGGGCTCGACCTCCGGGGTGGCGTTGAGCTCGTCTACCAAGCGAAGGCGACCACCAATGCCCCGGTGATCACACCGGACACGCTTGATCGCACCATCGCGATCATGCGCAAGCGCGTCGACCCGACCGGCACGCTCGAGCCGGAGATCCAGACGGCCGGCAACGAGCAGATCTCGATCGCACTCCCGGGCTTCCAGAACCCCGCCCAGGCCCAGCGCCTGGTGGGTAAGACCGCCCGCCTGTACTTCTACGACTGGGAGCCGAACGTCATCGGCCCCGACGGCAACCCCGCCCCGGAAGACCCCGCGGTCACGGGCGTCGAGACCGGCGGAGCCGGCAACCCGCTCAGCGGTATCCCGCTGTTCGATGCCGTGCAGCGCGCCGCAAAGCGCAAGCCGGTCACGTACCCGAACCGCTCGCACAACGAGACCTTCTATCTCGTCGATGAGAAGAACAAGAAGGTCGTCGCCGGGCCGCAGGGCCTGGAGGAAGACCTCTTCTCCGACGAGACCGCCGAAGCGGCCAAGCAGCGCTCCACCTTCAAGGTCGTGAAGGTCCCGAACGGCACGACGATCCTGCAGGCCGAGGCACCGGCTGCCAAGTCCGGCGCTGATGAGGGCCGTGCCCCCAAGCGTCAGGACAAGTGGTACGTCCTCCAGGACCAGGTCTCGCTCCAGGGCGCCGACATCAAGGACCCGGCGACCACGACGGATCCGAACACGAGTGAGCTCGCGGTCTCCTTCGACTTCACCAGCAAGGGTCGCAAGATCTGGGAGGAGACGACGAAGCGCATCGCCGAGCGCGGCCAGGAGCAGCTCATCGGCGGCACCGGCGTCCAGCACTTCGCGATCGCCCTCGACAACCAGCTCATCTCCGTCCCGCAGATCGACCCGCAGGACAACCCGAACGGCATCAGCGGCGCCAACGGCTCGCAGATCACGGGTGGTTTCACGCGGGCCTCGGCCACCGAACTCGCCGACCTCCTTCGCACCGGCGCCCTGCCGGTCGAACTCAAGCTGATCTCCACCTCGCAGGTCACCGCGACGCTCGGTCAGACCGCCCTTGATCAGGCGCTCGTCGCAGGCCTCGCAGGCTTCGCGGTCGTGGCGCTGTTCCTCCTAATCTTCTACCGCGTCCTCGGCGTGCTGGCGATCTCGGGCCTCATCCTCTACTCACTGTTCTTCTACGCGATCGTGGTGCTGATCCCGATCACGCTGACGCTCCCGGGCATCGCCGGCCTCATCCTCACGATCGGTGTGGCCGCCGACGCGAACATCGTCATCTTCGAACGCATCAAGGAAGAGCTGCGATCGGGGAGAAGTACCTCGGCCGCCATCAGAGCCGGCTACAAGCGCGGCCTGACCGCGATCGTCGACGCCAACGTCGTCACCTTCGTCGTCGCGTTCATCCTGTTCACGCTGGCCACGGCCAACGTCAAGGCCTTCGCATTCGTCCTCGGCGTCGGCACCCTGGTGTCCTTCTTCACCGCGGTGGTCTACACCCAGGCGCTGCTCGGCGTGCTCGGTCGATCCAAGGTGATCACGGGCCGCGCCGCGTTCGGTGCTGGCGTCAAGGAGAAGGCTCCGCGTCGCTTTGACTTCATGGGCAAGTCGAAGATCTTCTTCTCGCTGTCCGGCGTGATCCTGATCGTCGGCGCCTTCGCCATCGGAACGCAGGGCATCCCGCTCGGCATCGACTTCAAGTCCGGCACCCGCATCACCACGGGTGTTGAGAAGCCCGCCACCGAGCAGTCGGTCCGCGACTTCATGGCTTCGCAGGGCTACCCCGACGCGAAGATCCAGAAGATCTCCAACGAAGAACTGGGTGCTCAGGCGTTCCAGATTGCCGTTCCGAGTCTGCAGCCGGAAAAGGTTCAGTCAGTCCGAGCCGCGCTCGACAAGGAGTACGGCGTTGGAGACACGTTCTCCAACACCTCGGTTGGCCCGACCTTCGGCACGCAGATCGCGAACACCGCGATCATCGCGATCATCTCCTCACTGCTCGTGATCTCGGCCTACATTGCGCTGCGATTCGAGTGGAAGTACGCCGTCCCGGTGCTCATCGCCCTCACCCACGACATCTTGATCGTGGGCGGCGTCTACGCCGCCATCGGTTCGGAGGTGAGCAGTGCGACCGTTGCCGCCTTGCTCACGATCTTGGGCTATTCGCTCTACGACACGATCATCGTGTTCGACCGAATCCGAGAGAACGTGCCTCGAATGCCGAGAGCCACGTACAGCCAGATCGTCAACCAGTCGATGTCCGAGGTCCTCACGCGTTCGCTCGCGACCTCGTTCTGCACGCTGTTGCCGGTCACGGCGCTGTACGCCTTCGGTGGCGAGACGCTCCGCGACTTCGCCCTGGCGCTCATCATCGGTACCTTCTCCGGCGCCTACTCGTCGATCTTCATCGCCGGTCCGGTGCTCGTGCACTGGAAGGAGAGGGAGAAGATCTGGAAGCGTCGCGCAGTGGCGGTTGCCAAGTCGCATGGTGGCGTGATCCCGGCCTACGCCGACGCGCCCAAGGCCGCACTCGTCGACACCAGCCCGACCGGCCCGGTGCGGCTCTCCAGCGACCAGGCCGAGCAGGTTTCGGACGAAGAGTTCCAGGCGATGGTCCGCGATCTCGGTGTCGAGACCGCGACCGAACGCAAGCCGAAGGCCGCAGCTCGGGCCGCCGCGGCGCCGGCTCGCGAAGCCGAGGACGTCGACCCGAACGATCCCGCTTCGGTCCGCAAGGCCCATGCGCGTCGACGCAGAGAACAGCGGCGCAGTCGCTCGGAAGGTGATTCCTGATGGCAATTCTCGCTTGGGTCATGATGGGCCTGGCAATCTGGCACTTCATGATCTGGCTCCCGGATCGTCACGTCGGTGGCATCGTGGGCTCGTTCCTCGTGGCCGGCGCCGGCGGAGCGCTCGGTGGCCTCGCTATCAACGGCTTCACCGTTCCCGGTGAGGCCGACCTCGGCCTCGCCGTGGCCCTCGAAGGCATTCCGGGTGCGATCATCGCGCTCGCGATCGGCTACGCCATCGGCGTGTTCCGTGAGAACGCCGAAGCAGCCCGGGCCACCCCGGGCGCCCTGAAGTCCTGAGCCCGCAAGGCGGCGCATTGCCGCCTTCCGTCTCCGGTGGGCCGTACCGTGAAGGCGTGGCCCCCGTGACCGACACTCCCCCTGCGCGCACCCCCGATGGCGGTGTGTCGCAGGCTCCGGCGGCCGTGCCGGCCGGCACGGCTGGCGACGCCGGCGCGGTCAGTGCCGTTGCCCGCCAGGCGGCGGTCCCGAACGCCGCAAGCCTCGCTAGCGCCGAAGGCGAGCCGGAAGCCCGGATCGCCGTCCCGCGGCCGGCAGTGCCACCGGTCAACCCGGCGCAGCTCGCCGAGCTGCAGCGGAGCCTCGGCATCACGCACGTCACCGCGCAGGCCCTGGCCCGCCGCGGCTTTGCCGACCCTGCGGTCGCCCGCCGCTGGCTGGCAGGCCGCACCGACGCGCCCGAGCCGCTCCCGGGACTCGATACCGCCGCCGAGCTCGTCCTGCACCACGTGCGGGAGGGCAACGACATCCTCGTCCACGGCGACTACGATGTCGACGGCGTCAGCGCCACCGCGATTCTCCTCGACGTGCTCGAGCTGCTCGGCGCCAGCGTCAAGTGGCATCTCCCGAAGCGCGGCACCGACGGGTACGGCCTGACGGCCGCCAGTTTGGAACGGATCGGACGCCTCGCACCGAAGCTCGTGATCACGGTCGACTGCGGTATCACCGCGGTCGAGCAGACCGCCCTGCTCCGCGACGCCGGCATCGATGTCCTCATCACCGACCACCACTTGCCACGCGGCGACGGTGTCCTCCCCGACACCACGATCCTGCATCCGGGTGTCCTAGACGGGGAACAGATCGAGCGGGTGGGGGAGCCGTGCGGCGCCGGCGTGGCCGCCGCGCTCGCGTTCGCCCTGCTGGAGAAGACCGGGCACGGCGCAGCTCCGCTGCGCGACGGTATCGCCGAGCTGGCAGCACTCGCCACGATTGCCGACTGCGTGCCGCTCGTCGACGAGAACCGCACCACGGTCCGCGACGGCCTCGCGGCGCTGGCTCGCACGAGACGCCCCGGCCTCCGCGCGCTGCTGCGTTCGGCCAAGGTCGATGCCACCACCATCGACGGCACCGCCGTCGGGTTCCGCCTCGCTCCACGCCTCAACGCCGCCGGACGCATGGCCCGCGCCGACCTCGCGCTGGCCCTCGTTCGCGCCCGCACCGACGACGACGCCAATCGCCTTGCCGAAGAACTCGAACGCTGCAATCTCGCGCGCCGCGAGGTCGAACTCGGCGTGCGCCGTCAAGCCGAACAACAGGTCCGGGCGCTCGGCGAGCGCAGCGGATACGTGCTGAGCGGCGAAGGCTGGCCAGCCGGCGTCATCGGCATCACCGCGTCACGGATCGCGGAGGACACGGGCCGGCCGTGCGTCGTCATCGGGATCGATGGCGAACGCGGCACCGGGTCGGCCCGCTCGGCCCAAAACCTCGACCTCTCGGCGCTCATGGCCGCTGGCGCCGAGCACCTCAAGCAGTTCGGCGGCCACGCAGCCGCAGCCGGCTGCGAGATCGAGACCGCATCGATTCCCGCGTTTGCCGCTGCCTTCGACGCTGCCGCCGCAGCAGCCCTCGCGGCCGGCCCGCCGCTCGCGGCGCCGGTCGTCGACGCGGTCGCCGAGATCCGCGACCTCACCCTTGCGTTGGCCGATGAGCTGGCCGCTTTTGAGCCGACTGGCGAAGGCAACCCCGTCGTTCGCCTGCTGCTGCCGTCGGTCCGCGTGATCGAGGAGAGCCCGATGGGGCAGGGCAAGGAGCACCGCCGCGCGGTCATCAGCTCCGGTGGAGCCCGCACGAACGCGGTGGCGTTCAACTCGCCGCCGCTCCCGCTCAACGTCCCGCTCGATCTCGTCGTTCAGCTCGAGCGCAACTCGTACGGCGGCACGGTCGAGGCACGCGTGGTCGTGCGCTCCGTTCACCCACTGGAAAAGCCGGCTGGCAGTGGCGTGCGCAAGGTCGGTATCGACGCAGGTGCGCTCGCGAGTCTGCTCGCCGGATACCACGACGAAGTTCCCGCCTGGCTCACGCCCCCAGCACCGGCACAAGACCGCCGGGGCAGCTCGGTCGCGGCCGTGCTTCGGGTCGCGGCCGCCAACGGCCGTGAACCAATCGCGTATGCCGCCGACGCGGCCCGTCGGGGCGCTCAGCTCGAAGGGCTCGGCTGGCACGGCACCGTCGTCGGTCCGGCTGGACTGGCTGCGGCGCTCGAGCTCGCTGCGCCGGAACACGGTGTCGTGGTGTGCGTCGACCCGCCGATCGATCCGCGGGCCGCGTCCGCGCTCGCGTCCAGTCCTGTCGAAGCCTGGTGGAACTGGTCCGACGCTGAGCTAACCTATGGAGTCCATGTACTCGAACGCGAGTTCGCGCTCAGGCCTCTCATGGTCTCCCTCTTCCGTGGCCTCCGCGAGGCCGGCAAGCCCCTGCCCGCCCTCGCGCTCCTTGGGCTCGTCCCCGATGGCCAGGCGCCTGCAGCCCTTGGACGCGCCGTCCGGGTGCTCGATGATCTCGGTCTGGTCAAGGTGGGCGAAGGCCTCTCGTCCGTCGAACTCGTCTCCGAGTCTGCCAGCGACCCGACAGGGTCTGCGGTCTACCGCAACGCCCTTGCCGTCGTCGAGGAGGCTCGCGCATGGACGCTGCTGACCCGACCGTCGAAGTAACCGAGGAGCACGCGGCCGACCTCGCCCGTCACCTCGTCGACGAGGCGACATCGGTTGCGGTTGCGTCGCCGATCGAGAGTATTGCCGGCCACGAGCTGTCGCCGATCGAGCGACGGCTGCTGGGCGACCTGCGCGCGGTCATCGCCGAGCATGCCCAGGAGGGGCGGCCAACGGTCGACATCAGCGAAGTCGAGCGCGCGTTCGCGTTCGCGGCGAGCCATCACGGCGGTCAGCTGCGGAAGTCCGGCGAGGACTTCATCGCGCATCCGGTCGGGGTCGCGAAGATCTGCGCAGGGCTCGGCCTCGACACCGAGACGCTCTGCGCTGCCCTGCTGCACGACACCGTCGAGGACACCTCGGCGTCGATCGCGGAAGTCACCGAGCAGTACGGCGAGACCGTCGCCTCGCTCGTCGATGGCGTCACGAAACTCACCGGCATCACGTTCCAGTCGCGCGACGATCAGCAGGCGGAGAACTACCGCAAGATGATCGTGGCGATGGCGCAGGATGTGCGCGTCATCCTCATCAAGCTCGCCGACCGCCTGCACAACATGCGCACGATCGGCGCAATGAGCAAGCCGAAGCAGATCGAGAAGGCCCGCGAGACGCTTGAGATCTTCGCGCCGCTCGCGCACCGCCTCGGTATTCACGCGATCAAGTGGGAGCTGGAAGACCTCGCCTTCCAGTCGCTGCATCCGCGCAAGTACACCGAGATCAAGATGCTGGTCAACCAGCAGCGCCAGGACCGCGAGCGGTACGTGGAGCAGGCCGGCGGCTATCTCGTCGACGAGCTCGACAAGGTCGGCGTGCACGCCGACATCTCCGGTCGCGCGAAGCACTTCTACTCGATCTACACGAAGATGGCCCGCAAGGGCCGCGAGTTCAACGAGATCTACGACCTCACCGCGATGCGCGTGATCGTCGCCGGTCCGAACGAGTGCTACGGCGCACTCGGGGTGGTCCACGCGCTGTGGAAGCCGCTGCCCGGGCGCTTCAAGGATTACATCGCCATGCCCAAGGCGAACCTGTACCAGTCGCTCCACACCACGGTGGTGGGTCCCGAGGGCCGGCCGCTGGAGATCCAGATCCGCACCCGCGAGATGCATGCCCGCGCCGAGTACGGCGTCGCGGCGCACTGGCTGTACAAGAGTGAGTCCGATCAGGGCCTCCTTGGCGATCTCGCCGAAGTCCAGGGCGAGATCCAGGATCCGCGCGAGTTCATGGAGTCGCTCAAACGCTCCCTGTTCGGGGCCGAGGTCTTCATCTTCACGCCGAAGGGCGAGGTCAAGTCGCTCGAGCAGGGCGCCACGCCGCTGGACTTCGCCTACGAGGTCCACACCGAGATCGGCCACCGCTGCGTCGGCGCGAAGGTGAACCAGCGCCTCGTGCCGCTGCACTACGAGCTCAAAAACGGCGACATCGTCGAGATCCTCACCTCCAAGCAGGATCGCGGCCCGTCGCGTGACTGGCTGAAGGTCGTCCGCACGTCCCGCGCGCGGAACAAGATCAAGCACTTCTTCAAGCAGGAGTCCCGCCACGACTCCGAGCACCGCGGCCGCGAAGTGCTCCAGGCCCAGCTCAAGCGCGCCGGCCTGCCGGCGCAGAAGATCGTCGCCTCCGCGGTCCTTGCCGACGTGTCGCGCGAGCTGGGCTTTGACAAGGCCGAAGACTTCTACCTCGCGCTCGGCAATGAGCAGATCTCGCCGCAGATCGCCGTCAACAAGCTCATCGACCGCTTCAAGGGCGACTCGGCCGAAGAGGCGCCCGAGACCACGTTCGATGACATCATCTCCCGCCAGCGCCGTCGCACCCAGCGCGGCTCGAAGGTCGGCATCCGGGTCGAGGGCGTCGACGACGTCATGGTGCGCCTGGCGAAGTGCTGCCGTCCGGTGCCGGGCGACGAGATCACGGGCTACATCTCTCTCGGCCGTGGC
The DNA here is from genome assembly GCA_032119595.1 of Solirubrobacteraceae bacterium. Taxonomy (GTDB): domain Bacteria; phylum Actinomycetota; class Thermoleophilia; order Solirubrobacterales; family Solirubrobacteraceae; genus JAGIBJ01. Next base: position 31,151 of record JAUMBQ010000010.1, read on the forward strand.
ATCACCATCCATCGCGACGACTGCCCGAACGCGGCGGCCCTTCGCAAGAACGCCGAGCGGTTCGTCGAGGTGACGTGGGAGGGCGAGAACGAGACGGCGTTCCTGGTGGAAATCGAGGTGAACGGCTGGGACCGACACCGCCTGCTCGAAGACCTTTCGCGGACCTTCTCCGAGCACGGCGTCAACATCATCGAGGCCCGCTGCACCACCACCGACGGCATGACGTCCAACCGGTTCGTGGTCGAGGTCGCCGATCCACAGACCCTCAAGGCTGCGATCAACAAGCTCCGCGCGATCGACTCCGTGTTTGACGCGTACCGGATCATTCCGGGCCAGAGCCAGTAGGTCGGTCGTCGTTCATTGCGACCGCTAGAACGAGTGCGAGTCGCGACAAGTGGACTAAACAGCACAGTATTCCGCCAGGGTTCCGATGTACGCTCAAGGGATCCCAGGTGGGTGCCGATGAAAGGGTTAAGCCTCGCTGTCGCGAGGCTTTTCTCGTTCCTGGGCCTGGAAGTCCGTCACTGGCGGCCGGACGAGCGTCGGAGCGCCGCGGTAGGAGCAAGAGCTCTCGGGTCATCAGCACGCAGGCCAGCCCGAGCGCCCAGCCGGCGAGGACGTCGGTGGGGCTGTGGACACCGAGCACGATCCGGCTGAGCCCGACGAGGATCGCCATCACCGCGCCCGCAATTACCCACGGGCGAGGACGCGTTGCGCTGGCGGTGAACAGGAACGCCAGTGCGAGCCAGAACGCGGTGGCCTGGGCGGAGTGCCCAGACGGGTAGCCGCTGGCCGTCTCGATGACCTCCGCAAGAGCCACCGGTGGTCGCGGTCGGCCGACGGCCGCCTTGGCCAGCGGATCAAAGACCGCTGCGGCCGTCAGCGCCAAGGCGGGGAGTGCGGTGAACCGGTGCCGACCGTGGCGCACCGCCGACGCGATCCCGGCGGCGATGGCGAGCGGTGCGAGGACGAGCACGTTCCCAAGAAGGGACACCCCCGCGGCGACATCGCCGACCGCCACCGTTCGCCAGGAGGATGCCCAGCGGACGATGTCAGCGTCAGCGCGCGTGACCACGTTGTCGGCATTTACGAAGAACGCCAACGTCGCAATGAAGACCACGGCCCCGACCGCGACCCAAGCGGCTCGCAGTGGATGGCGGGGTGGGACCCGGTCGCGCGGAACGCGCTGTGGTGCAGCCTCAGGCAACGACGCGCAGGGCAGCCGGTCGCACGGTGAAGTGCGCCTCGGTGATGTCCTTCCAATAGTCGCCGTCGATCTGCATCGGCATGGGCCGATCGCAGCGGACGGTGACGTCGGTGGACGACGCGAGCGCGTGGATCCGCGGGTGGCCAGCGGCACGGATCGGGCCGACGGTGCGGGCGGTGATCGTGGGGATATCGCGGTAGCCGAGGCCCGAAAGTAGGGCGGAGGCCGCGAGCGTCCCGGAGCTCAGAGAGGCGCCCTCGCCAACCGTGAGTGGGCGCGGGCCGAGGTAGGTGTACGCCTCGGCGTTCTGCACGATCGCCGTGACGCCGCGAGACGACTCGCCACCGGATTCAATGGTGATCATCGCGTCGGCGCCGAAGTACTCGGTGCGCGCGAGTCGCACGGCTTCCATCCAGAACGCGCCCCACCGGAAGCGGTGCTTGCGCGCGAGATCGGAATCGACCAGCTTGACGACCGCGCCGTCGAGCCCGATGCCAGCGGTGAACGAGAACGGACGGCCGTCGACGTACCCGAGGTCGATCGAGCGGGTCGCGCCGCCAAGGCGCCCCACATGCTCGGCGGCCTTCAGGCCATCGGAGCCCATCCCGAGCATGCGAGCCAGCACGCTCGCGTTGCCACCAGGCAAATGCGCCAGCGCCGTCTGGGTTCCCGCGATCGCGCGAATGGCCTCGTTCGTGGTGCCGTCGCCTCCGTATACCGCGACCACGTCGGCACCCGACAGGACGGCGTCCTGCGCGAGGTCGGTGGCGTGCCCCTTCGCCTCGGTCCGCTGGAGCGTCACATCGAACCGTTCTGAGAGCGCGGCGTGGATGAGGTCCGTGCGCTTGGTGTTGACCGTTGTTGCGATCGGGTTCACGATCAGCGTGAGCGCGGCCTTGCCGGCGCGCCCCGAACGTGCCCGCTCCGCACCCGGCTCCGGTACCCGAGCAGCGTCGGCGGCTGCGACCGCCACGTCGAGATCCGGCGCGGGCACTTCGCCGGTCAGGCCGTCGCCGGTCATAGCCAACCGCGCCGTCGGAAGATCGTGACCATGCTGACGAGCAGCACGATCATCATCGTCACGATGATCCAGAACGCCACCAGGCTGCCCTCGCCAGGGAGGCCCGTGTTCATCCCGAACAGCGATGCGACGAGCGTCAGCGGCAGGACGATGACGCTGATCGAGGTGAGCACGAGGAGCACGTCGTTGGCTCGATGCGTGTACACGGCCTCGTTCGTCTGCTCAAGCGCGTCGGCAACTTCCTTGAAGTTTTCCAGGGTGTCCCAGATCCGCTCGGAGGCATCGTTGATGTCGTCGAAGTAGATGTCGAGATCGCCGGTCACGTACCGCTTCGTGCGCTCAAGATCCTTCAGCGCCGTGCGCTGCGGACGGGCGACCTTGCGGAAGTTGATGATCTCCTGCTTGGCATTGGAGATGTCGCGGACGGTGCCGGCCGACGGGCCCGCGAAGATGTCGTCCTCGAGGCGCTCAAGCTTGTTGCCGATCTTGCGGAGCATCGGGAACGCCGCATCCACGCACTGGTCGACGATTCGGTAGAGCAGGTAGCCGGCGCCCTTGCCCATCAACTCATCGCGCGTGTCCTGCTTGCGCTGGCAGCGGTCGAACAGGTACGAGAGCGGCTGAATCGGGTCGTTCGGCAGGGTGATCACGTAGTCCGGCCCGACGAACATGTCGAGCTCGACCGCGTTGAGGCGGCCGACGGTCTTGTCGTACTGCGGGAAGTGCAGGACGATGAACAGGTACTCGTCGTACTCATCGACCTTCGGGCGCTGATTGCGCGACGAGACATCCTCGTAGTCGAGCGGGTGGAACGGGAACCGCTCCTCAAGCCAGGCGCGGTCGACAGCCGTGGGCTTTTCGATGTGGATCCAGCGCAGCTTCTCGGTCTCGACGACCTCGGCGCGCTCGACGAGCTCTTCAGGCGGAGTCGGGGGCGAGACCACGCGCCCACGCGTGCGGCGCGGCAGCGATGGCCGCGTGTTCATCAGGCTGCGCATGGCTACTAGGAGGCTCGTCGTTCATCGTCTTCGGTGCGCAGCCACGGGGTCCGGCCTGCAACAAGCAGTGTATCGGCGTGGGACGCGTCGACCGGCAGCCGGACGTTCGGGCGCCCTTTGCTAGGCTGGCGAGTGCAGGCGCTCACCGCCTGCGTGACACATCCAGAGGAGTGGAGGGACTGGCCCTTTGAAGCTCCGGCAACCACCGCGCAAGCGGAGACGGTGCCAATTCCAGCTAGATGTGGCAGGACCTCCTTCGCAGGAACCCCGCCACCGACACCAACGTGGAGGGATCCCCCTAGTGAATGCAAAGAGCCTGACCTGTCGCGAGTGCGGCTTTGAGTACCCGCTGGAAGCGCGGTACGTCTGCGAGCGCTGCTTCGGTCCGGTCGAGGTCGCCTACGACTTCTCGAGCATCGCCGGCGATCCCGAGTCGCTGAAGCGCCGCATCCAGGCCGGCCCGCAGAACATCTGGCGCTACGCCGATTTCCTGCCGGTCGAGACGCTGCCCGCTGGTGCCCACACGGGTCTTCCCGTCGGCAGCACGCCGCTCATCAAGGCCGACCGCCTGGCCGAGCGCCTTGGTCTGCAGGGCGAGGTGTGGGTCAAGAACGACGCGCACAACCCCACGCACTCCTTCAAGGATCGCGTCGTCGCCGTCGCGTCCGCCCGGGCTCGTGAACTCGGCATGACCACGCTCGCCTGCGCGTCGACCGGCAACCTCGCCGGCGCCGTCGCGGCCCAGGCCGCCGCACTCGGCCTGGAGAGCTACGTCTTCATCCCGTCGGACCTCGAGGAGCAGAAGATCCTCTCGACGGGGATCTACGGCACCAAGCTCGTGCGCGTTCGCGGCAACTACGACGACGTGAACCGTCTCTGCACCGAGCTCTCCGGCGAGCGCGACTGGGCGTTCGTGAACGTGAACGTGCGCCCGTACTACGCCGAGGGCTCCAAGACCCTTGCGTACGAGATCGCCGAACAGCTCGACTGGACCCTGCCGGACCGCATCGTCGCGCCGATCGCCTCGGGCTCGCTCTTCACCAAGCTCAAGAAGGGCTTCGGCGAGTGGCGTGACCTTGGCCTGATCGAGGGCAAGGATCCGATCATGAACGGCGCCCAGGCCACCGGCTGCTCGCCCGTCGCCACGGCCTTCGCTGAGGGCAAGGACTTCTGCAAGCCCGTCAAGCCCGACACGATCGCCAAGTCGCTTGCCATCGGCAACCCTGCCGACGGCCCGTACGCGATCGACATCGCCCGCAAGACCGGCGGCTCGATCGAAGCCGTCACCGACGACGAGATCCGCGCCGGCATCAAGCTGCTCGCCGAGACCACCGGCATCTTCACCGAGACGGCCGGTGGCGTCACCACCGCCGTCCTCAAGAAGCTCGCCGACCGGGGCGACATCGGCCCGGACGAGCGCACCGTCATCGTCATCACCGGCGACGGCCTCAAGACTCTCGATGCCGTTCGCGGCTCCTTTGAGTCCTACGAGGTCGACCCGAACATGAACGACTTCATCACCACCGTCGAAGGGGAGGCACTCGTCTCATGACCCTCATCAAGCTCCCGACCCAGCTCCGCGATGTCGCCGGCGGCGTCGCCGAGGTCACCGTCGAAGGCGCTACCGTCAAGGAAGCCCTCGAGTCGCTGTTCACCCAGCACGAGGAGCTCCGCGGCCGCATCACCGAAAACGGCGAGCTGCGCCGCTTCGTCAACGTCTACCTCGCCGGCGAAGACATCCGCTACCTCGACGGCGTCGACACGCCCGTCCCCGCTGGCGGCGAACTCACCATCCTGCCGGCCGTCGCTGGCGGCTGAGCGGAACTCGCTCAGCATCGGCCGGTTAGCTTCGGCGCTGCCGCGCCGCGGCGGCGGGCGGCTGATCCCGGATCTTGCGGCGGCGCCGCGGATCCGGGGGAGCCGGAACCGCCTCCGGCGGCTCATGAAGGCGCCGGATGGCCTCGCGGGGCACGACGGTGGGCTTGGCCGGAACCAGGGTCGGCGGGCGTCCCACGCCGCGCGGCGGCATCAGGTACCCGTGCCGAGCTTGTAGTGGTCGAGCACCTCGGCCGCGGTGAGCGTACGGCCCCACAGCAGGGGCTCATCAAGTTCCGCCGTGAGGTTCAGCGCCGACTCGTGTGAGCGCCCGAACCAGATCGTCGTACTGCCGGTGTGGGCCGTCGTGTTGCACGTCGTCGCACTCTCGGCGAGCGCGCCGTCGAGATACAGCGCGATCGCGCCGGTCGTGCGGACCCGCGTGAAGACCACATGGTGCCACTGCGCATCGTTGAGCGCTCCGGCAGGCGTCCGAATCGTCGCGACGGCTCCGTTGCCGCAGCCGGCGACGATGCGCCCGGTGGCGTCGACGGCCACCCCGAAGTCGTTGGCATTCGCGGCGTTGCCCGCGTCAACGAGGCCGGCCGAGTCCGACCAGACGGTGCCTGCGCCGAGGCCGCTGGTCGCCGAGCCCTTGACCCAGATCTCGACGCTGTAGTTAGACGCGATGGCCGCGCGCCGCGTCATGCTGAGGTAGTCACTGCCACCGTTGAGTCGCACGGCGGTGTCGGCACTGCCGACGAGTGCGCCAGGGACGCGACGGGTCGGGGTGCCGTTGTAGGTCGCGGTCGCGGTGCCGCCGGTGCCGAGGTTGGCAGCGGTCGTGCCGGCGTCGCTCAGGCGGTAGTACTGCGACGCCAGCGCCTCGCGAGCCATCCCGAACTCGCCCAAGATCAGGCCGCTGTAGGACCGGATGTTGTAGGTGATCCCCGACTGCGTGGTGCGATCACCATTGGTGTTGGTCGCCCGGACCGACCAGCCGCCACTCGTGCCCGTATCGAGCGGAGTATCCGCGGTGACTGCGGCTGAGCGGTACTCATAGCCCGAGTACGGGCCGCCAGCGGTGAAGAGTGGGATGGCGGCGTCGCCGGTGACCGTTGCCAGATCGGCCGTGGCGCTCGCGATGCCTGCGGGATCGGTGATCGAGTTCACGCAGACGTAGAAGTCGGTGGCCTGTCGGACCGTGTCGGCCGGAGCGTTCACACCGCAGTTCGGGTCAGCGGTGATTCGCGGTCCGGTGATCACGGGCTTGGAGGCCACCGCACGGGTGGTGAACGTGTTCACGCCCGTACTGGTCGTCGACACGAACGCCGCGAGCGCGGTGCCCGTCACCACGCCGAACACGGCTAGGGCGATCAGGGCGATGGTGCGCTGGCGCTTCATCGGCTGTGAGCCTCCCATGAGAAGGTCCCGGTCGCGTTTGAGCTTGCGGCTGCCGGATCCTCATCGACGGTGACATCGACCCGATACCAGCTCGATTCGCCCTGTTTCCATTCGGCCGGCGCGGAGATCGCATCGTGAATGGCGGCGATCTCGGCGCTGCCCAAGGCGCGGGACCAGATCCCGACCTGATCGACCCGGCCGTTGCTGTAGGTCGGCGCGGTGCCGTCGCGCATGAGGAAGAAGGGGGAGGTCGGGGCGGTGGTCGCGCCGGCGGTGCCGCTGTAGACGCGTCGTCCGTCGAGGTAATACTCGACCGTTGCCCCGTTGCGCACGAGCGCATGATGGTGCCATGCGTTGCGAAGCGGCGCGAACAGGATGCCGGTGTCGAACACCTGGTCGCTCACGCGGAACTTCATTTTCCCGTCGCCATCATCAAAGCCGAGGGACCAACCCGCGGCGCCGGTTGAGCTGTCGCGCATGATCGCGTTGCCGGAGGTCAGGCGGAACCAGCCCGCCATGGTGGCCGCGGTGGTGATTCCCGCTGCCGGCAGCGACAGGGTTTGGGTGGTGCCGTTGAAGGCGAGGCCCCACTGAATATCGGTCGGCGAGGGCTGAGCGCCGGGGGTCACGACCGGGCCGCCGGTGGCGGTGGCTGCAGTGCCGGTCGATGCCGTGGTCGATGCCGTCCCCGGCTGGTAGGTGCGGAAGTTGTCGAGGTGCACGCCGGCGTTGTCGTCCTGCGCTCCGACGCCGACGAGACGAACCCCAGTCCGACCGGTCGCGGCGAAGGTGGCGTCGGTGACCGTGATCCGCTGAACGCCGTCTACGAACACGCGGATCGAGGAGCCGTTCTGGTCGAACACGACGTGGGCCGTGTCGTCGATGGCGATCGCGCCGGGCCAGGAGCCGAGCACGGTAATCACGCCAGCGTTGGCGGTACAGAGTTCCCAGAGTCCAACATCGGCCCGGTACCGGACGAGGTAGCCGGTGTCGCCGGTGGTGGGGACGCGGGCCATGAGCCCGGCTTCACCCGTCGCGCTGCGCACGGTGATGTCCGCGCTCACGACCTCCGTGGCCGAACTCACGCCGGTGACCCGGTATTCAGCGAGGCCCGCGGCCTGTGGGCGTACGCGCCCGGACGAGGAGAACACGAGGTTGGTACTGCTGATCGCCTGGCGAGTCCAAGCGGTTCCGTACAGCTCGGCGCGCGAGGTGAGGAGTGCACCTGCGACACCCGAGAAGTTGTCGGCGCGGCGGGTGCGCTCGCCGAGTTCCCAGAGCCCGACGAGGTTCGTGCGTGCGGAGAGCACCGGAAGGATGGAGGTCGCGTGGAGTTGCTCTGACGGGTCGGAGATGCCGTTCGCCCAGTCGCCGGGCAGGTCGCTCATCCGCCCGTCGTAGACGACTCCGTCGCCGAGGCCGTAGTAGTTGCGTTCGTCGGCAATGAATCCCGAGCAGTCGTCGAACCCGATAGCGCCTGTGCCCCTGGTGACGCGGACGCCGAGATGCGAGGTCAGCGGGCCGGCGGAGGATGCATGCATCCGCACGTGGGAGGCCAGGGATCCATCCGACGTCACGCGGATGCAGCTCGTGTCCGAGGCACCGGCGCCTGCCGAGGTCAGCCCCACGAGTGCGCTGCCGCTGTCGTTGTCGTAGAGGTGGACCGACCCTGCCTCGGTACCGTTTTCGAGGCTGTCGCTGGTGGCGGTGTAGGCCGCGACCGTCCCCGCGCTCACCGCACAGGCGGCCACGAACACGACGACAGGGGAGAGCAGAAGACGACGGGACGCCACTAATACAGAGATCGCCCCCGCGTGTAGTGGCCGGGAGGCGACTGGACGTATGACCCAGGGGTTTGCGCTCCGATGGGCCGGAATTCGGTCTTGCTGGACGAGTGGTCGACCACATCCGTCACACCGGACTCAAGCTCGTTGGCGCATTCCCGAAGAAGGAACTAGGCGCGTTGCCCCTCGGTTCCGCGCAAGGTCACTCTCCCGAGAACGAACTGAAGGTTCCATGCCTCGCACCCGCAAGCTCTTGCTGACGACCCTGGTCGTCGGCGCAACGAGCGCTGTCGCCGGGCTCGGTGTCTTTGCGGCGTTCACCGCCACAACCGACAACACCGGGAACTCGATCGCGTCGGGCACGGTGACGATCACCGACAACGACGCGTCCACCGCGCTGTACGCGCTCACGAACCTAGGTCCCGGCTCGACGACGCAGCGTTGCATCCGGGTGAGCTACACCGGTTCGCTGCCGTCGACGGTGAAGCTCTACCGCTCGAACACCGTCACGAACGGCACGGCCTTTGACCTTCAGATCGAGCGCGGCTCGGGCCTGAACCCCGGCACCAACCCGTTCCCGTCCTGCGTGGGCTTCACGTCGGCGGCAACGGTCTTCACCGGCGCGCTCGGCACCTTCCCGACCACCTACGCCGCCGGTCCCGACGCCCGCGGTGCCGCCTGGGCACAGAACGACACGGTCGACTACCGCTTCACCATCAGCGTGGTCGACGATCCCACGCCGAACGCGCACGCTGCCGTGGTTTCCTCGGCCGCGCACTCGTTCACGTGGGAGGCACGCAACAACTAGCGCCCGAACTCAGGGCGCCTGAGGGCGCCCTGAGACACGGCATCGAATCGGCTTCGGCGGCCTCATCTGCCGCGCGTGCTTGAGGAGGGGAGCAGCTGGACGTATGGCCCAGCCCTGCGCCCTCCAAAAAGCCGGAAACCGGGTTTCTTGGACGGATAGATGGCCTGGACGGCCACTTCGATCAAACCGAACTCAAGCTGACCGGGGAAATCCCGAAGAACGAACCAGACGCAGTGCTCACCTCGGGCGCTGCTGCTCCTCACCCACGAGATCGAACTGAAGGATCCATGCCTCGCACCCGCAAGCTTTTGCTGACGACCCTGGTCGTTGGCGCTACGAGCGCTGTCGCCGGGCTCGGTGTCTTCGCGGCGTTCACCGCCACAACCGACAACACCGGGAACTCGATCGCATCAGGCACGGTGACGATCTCCGACAACGACGCGTCGACTGCGCTGTACGCGCTCACCAACATGGGCCCCGGTTCGACGACCCAGCGGTGCATGAAGGTCACGTACACCGGCTCGCTTCCGTCGACGGTGAAGCTCTACAAGTCCAACACCGTCACGAACGGCACGGCCTTCAACCTCCAGATCGAGCGTGGCTCAGGCCTCGCGGCCGGCGGGTTCCCTGCCTGCACCGGCTTCGTCTCTGCGGGCACCGTGTTCACCGGCACGCTCGGCGCGTTCCCGACGACCTATGCGGCCGGCCCGGACGCCCGCGGCTCGGCCTGGGCACAGAACGACGCTGTCGACTACCGTTTCACCATCACCGTCGTCGATGACCCAACTCCGAACGCGCATGCCGCCGTGGTCTCCTCGGCCGCGCACAGCTTCACGTGGGAGGCACGCAACAACTAGCGCGCCTCGCCGGCGGCCTCGCCGGCCTCGGTCTCGCAATTGCGGCGGCAGCCCCATTCTCGGGGGTGCCGCCGCAAGGCGTTTCCGGGGCTCTGGCGCCCGCGCAGGTCGAGGTGCGTGCCCTGGCGAGCGGTGAGCTCCTGGTCGACCCCGTCGGGGTCGTGCTGGAGGCTGCTCCGTTCCCCGCCGCTGGTCAGCCCGGCGGTCCGTTTGCGGCCGTCAAGCTGACCAACATCACCGGGTCTACGCTGCGCATCACCATGCGCCTCACAGCGCTTTCTCCGGCGCTCGACGACGCGGTCATGGTCCGCGCCAGCGCGGCAGGCGGCGTCCTCGCGGACGGCCCACTCCGCGACGCGGGCGAGTGGTCGCAGCCTGCTGGCGTGATCGCGTCCGGTGAGGCGACCACGCTGCGTATCCGGTTCAAGCTCAAAGCCGGGCTCAACAACGACGCGTACCGTGGACGCCTCGATGTTCGCCAGCTCGAGCTGAAGGGCGTCCCGTTGGTCACGCCTGAGGCGTCGGAACCGTCGGCGCCCGAGGGCACCACCCCCGGCGCGGCCGTGCCTGGAACCGAGGCGGAGGCCGGCGGCGCCGACGCCACGAAGAGCGGCGCGGCTCCCGGCAACGCTTCGGCGGCGGTCTATCCGCCCGTCGCGAGCACGCCGAACGTGACGACCACCACGCCCGGAGGAAATCCGTGAGCCTGCTCCTTCGTCGGTTCGCTGAAGCCCTCGTCGCCGGCCTCATTGCCGGGGCCGTGTTGCTGATCCTGGCGCCGGTCTTCATCGGTTGGCGGCCGTACACCGTGCTGACCGGCTCAATGCGTCCCGGCGTTCAGCCGGGCGATGTCGTGATGGACCGACCGATCAAGATCTCCGATGCGCACGTCGGCGATGTCGTCACCTTTAGCGATCCGAGCCGCAAAGGCGTGCTCGTGACGCACCGGATCCGGGCGATCGCCCATGGGCCAGAGACAACCCAGGTCGAAACCCGCGGCGACGCAAACAACACCTCCGAGCGGTGGACGATTGCGACGAAGGATCGGGTCGGACTCGTCGTGTACGTGATTCCGAAGATCGGCCGCGTCGCGACGGTCATCCGCAACCCCATCGGCATCCTGGGCCTCGTAGTGCTGCCGATCCTCCTCATCGCGGGTGGCATCCTGCGCAAGATCTGGCAGGAAGACGACGACGGGGAGGACGAAGTCGGCGAGGACCCCGCCACCGACGGGACCGTGGCGGGCACGAACCAGTCCGGCAGCGATGACGCGCGTCCGGGGGACGTCCGACAAGATCCCGTGCCGACCGGCCCGCCCGAGCGGGCAGGGTCGGCCTCCGACCGGTAGCCTCCGGAGGACCAGCGCCCGTAGCTCAGTGGATAGAGCGCCTGCCTCCGGAGCAGGAAGTCGGAGGTTCGAATCCTCCCGGGCGCGTTGTTGGGACTGCCGCTCCCCGAGTCGGCGTGTCGGTGGTTCCAGTTGCAAATCGTGACCCTGATCGCCAGGGTCCGAGATCCCGCTCACCACTGACCCTGGAGCCTTTGTCCCATGGCCGAAGACGAACTCAACTCAGCACCAGACGAAGGCACGCTGGCGCCCTTCGAGCGCGACACCTACGACCTTGCGCTTCGCAGCGCGCCCGACCCGTTCCTCGGCGACCTCATCGAGCTCGCTGAGCACGGCACCGAGCTGGCGGTCGGCCTGCTCGTCAACGGGATGGTCGTTATCGGTCGTTTGGATCGCGACGAGGCGATGGCCCAGTCGCTCGCCACGATGCGCCGTCGCCTGATCGACCGCTCGCCGAAGCCCGAGGGCCAGTCGGACGAGCAGTGGGCCGCCGTCCAGGAGGGCTTCTCGAACGCCCCATTGCAGTTCGTCGGTCAGCGCCGCGTCGTGGAGGCCGAACTCAACGAGGAGCTTCAGCGCCGCGCCGTCGATGGCGTGCTCGACACCGACGCGCTTCCCGAGCCGATTGCTCGTCAGTTCCGCGAACTCACGTCGCGTTCGCACATCACGCTCACCGATGCTCGGATCGCGGCTCCTGGCCAGGACGGCATGACTGCCCTGCCGGTGATGCGCGTGACCGTCCGCGAGATCTCCGGTTGGTGGTTCGCGATGCCGGACGAAGACGGCACCTCGAACATCGAACTCTGGTCCGAGAACCGCCAGGGCTGATCGCTTCCGCGGCAGCGGTCTCAGCGTCTGAATGACCCTGAGACTGCGCCGCGGTCGTTCCCATAGGGCGATGCGAGCGACGCTGGCTCGCCGGGGCGGCCCCGGCGGGCAGCCCATCAGCCGCCGATCGGCCGGCGAAACTCGCCGCCGCATGCGCCCCATACGCCTCGTCTGCCGTCCTTGGCGTCGGCTGCGGCCTCCCGGAACGCATCGACTCGGGAGAACGGGCTGCGGCTGAAGACGTACACCTTCGCCCACCCCTGGCTGAGGAGCCGCTCCTGGAAGGTCGTGTCGGCGCCGGTGGCCGGAGCGACGTAGGCCAGGAGCCGGTCGTACCGGTCGTAGGTGTCCTGCGTGTCGTCGGGCACGAGCGTGACTCGTGGTGACTGACGTGCGAGCTCCTGCGTCGCTCGCGTGGCCTCCTCGCCACCGCATTCGGCACTGCCGGACCGCAGCGTCGTCTTCTCCGGCGTGTCGATCCCGAGGAGCCGGACCCGCTGGCGCGAGCCGTCGGCCAGACGAACATCGATCGTGTCGCCGTCGATCACCTGGACGATCTCGGCGGCCCCGTCGCCATCGCCGGGAAGCGCGTCGCCGCACCCGGCAGACGCCAGCGCGCAAGCGCAGAGCAATGCAGCGACCCGAAGGCGGGGGAGGGGCGTCGACCGGAGGGCTGGCACCAGCGCAGCATGGCGCCTCCCGACCCATGTCGCCGCCGAACGGTGCGTTCCGGCACGAGCCCTGCGCTGTCTTGGCACAGAGGTTGGCTGGCGGCGGTGCCTTCGGACACGCACCGCGCGTTCTCCCTGCTCGCGATAGCCTCGGGAGTGTGGACCTCTCGGTCTTCTTCGCGGGCACCGGCGCTTCGTCGCCATCGGCCCGTCGCGGCCTTTCAGCGACCCTCCTTCGGGCCGGTGGAGACCGCCTGCTCGTGGACTGCGGCGAGGGGACCCAGCGGCAGCTCGTCAAGAGCGTCGGGCTGCCCGAGCTCGACGTGATCCTCCTGACGCACCTGCATGCCGACCACTGGTTCGGGTTGCCGGGCATGCTGAAGACGTTCGACCTGCGCGACCGCGAGAAGCCCCTTGAGATCTATGGGCCGGCGGGGACCAAGGCGACCCTCGATCGTGTCCAGCCGGTCTTCGGCCGACTCGGCTATCCGCTCGACATTGAGGAGCTCGATGCCAACGAGTCGCTGCGGTTCGACGGGTACCGGATCAAGACGTTCCCGACCCGGCACCGCGGCCCGTCGATTGGCTATGTGTTCGTCGAGGACGACCGTCCGGGTCGATTCGACTCCGCGCGCGCGGTCGAGCTCGGCATCACGCCCGGCCCAGAGTTTGGGCAGCTCCAGCGCGGCGAGTCGGTCCGCGGCGTGGAGCCGTCGCAGGTGATGGGGGAGACCCGCCGCGGGCGCCGGATTGTCTTCACCGGCGACACACGGCCGAGCGACGCCACGGTCGTGGCCGCAAGCGGCGCCGATCTCCTCATCCACGAGGGCACCTTCGCGACCGCCGAAAAGGATCGTGCCGCCGAAACCGCCCATTCCACGGGGGCCCAGGCCGCCCAAGTCGCCATCGACGCGGGCGTGCACCTGCTCGCGGTGACGCATATCGCGGCCCGGGTCCACGCCGGCGAACTCGAGCGCGAAGTGCAAGCGGTCTTCCCGAACGCGATCGTCGTCCGCGACTTCGACGAGATCGAGCTGCCACTGCCAGACAAGGGCGACCCGATTCACCACCGCTGGAGCGATCGCCGCCGCGAGCAGGCCGAGGCGGCCGCCGCGGAGGCTGCCGCCGTGCGCGATGCGGCCGAGGCCGAAGGTGACGCCGAAGGCGAACCGGAAGCCGAAATGCCCGCTGTGCAGGCAGACGCCTCATCGCCCGCGGGCTGACGCTTACCCGACACCGGAGTCGCCCCCTCGGCTGGTAGGCTCGACCCCGTCCTTTAACCCGGTCCCGTGAGGCCAGGAAGGTGCCCGAGATCAGCCAGAAGATCGTCCTCGACGGCGACGCCGTCAGTCGCGCGCTCACGCGCATCGCCCATGAGATCGCCGAACGCGATGCTCGCCACGGGCCGATCGTGATCGTCGGGATCCACCGCCGCGGCGTCCCGCTCGCTCGCCGCCTCGCGCCGCAGGTCAGCGAACTCGTCGGTGCCCCGGTCGCGCTCGGCGCGCTCGACATCGCGTTCTACCGCGACGACGTCGCCACGCGCACCAGCCCGGTGGTTCACAGCACTGAAGTCGATGTCGACATCACCGGCAAGACCGTGGTTCTCGTCGACGACGTCCTCTACTCGGGCCGCACCACACGCGCCGCGATCGATGCCATCTTCGACCTCGGCCGCCCCGGCCGCGTGCGCCTGGCAGTCCTGGTTGACCGCGGCCACCGCGAGCTCCCACTGCGCCCCGATTTCGTAGGCAAGAACCTTCCGACCTCGAGCGATGAGCGCGTCCACGTGCGCGTGACCGAATTCGACGGCATCGACGAGGTCACCGTTCAGCCCTCTGGAGCAGACGCATGAAGCACCTCATCTCGATCGACGACCTCAGTCGCGACGACGTCGAGCTCCTCCTCGATCGCGCCGCCTCGTTCTCCGAAGTCGCCAACCGCGAGATCAAGAAGGTCCCGGCCCTGCGCGGCCGCACCGTCCTGACGCTCTTCTACGAAGCCTCGACGCGCACCCGCTCGTCGTTCGAGCTGGCCGCCAAGCGCCTCTCGGCCGACATCGTGTCGTTTTCTGCTGGCGGCTCGTCGGTCGAGAAGGGCGAGTCGCTCAAGGACACCGTCCTCACGCTCGCCGCGCATTCGCCGGACGCGATCGTCGTCCGCGCGCCCTGGGCCGGGACCCCGCAGCTCGTCTCCCAGTGGACCGACGCCGCGATCATCAACGCCGGCGACGGCAAGCGCGAGCACCCGACGCAGGCGCTGCTGGATCTCTTCACCATGCGCCAGCAGCTCGGCGCGGACCTCGAAGGCCGGTCGGTCTGGATCGTCGGCGACGTGGCCCACTCGCGCGTCGCCCGCTCGCTCATTCGCATCCTCGTGCTCACGGGCGTGCACGTCACCGTCTGCGGCCCGCCGACGCTCATCCCGCCGGACATCGGCACGCTCGGCTGCGACGTGACCTACGACATCTCCGGCATGAGCGACGCCGATGTCGTGTACACGCTCCGCCTTCAGCACGAGCGCATGACGGCCGCCGGCCTCCTGCCGAGCCTGGGCGAGTACGCCGCCCGCTACCAGGTGAACGCTGCTCGGCTCTCGCCGAACCAGGTCGTCATGCACCCCGGGCCGGTCAACCGTGGCGTGGAGATGTCGGGCGAGGTCGTCGACTCACCGCAGGCTGTGATCACGATGCAGGTCAAGGCTGGCGTCGTGGTGCGCATGGCCGTGTTGTACGAACTGCTCGCCGGATCCCGGTCCGACGTTGCCGCCAAGGAGCGTGCTCACGCATGATCGTCCACGCTGACCTTCCCACCACCGACGTCCTGATCCGTGGTGTCCACGCCGTCGATGTCCGCGCCGGACTCGACGGCCTGAGCGATGTCCTCGTGCGCGACGGGCGGATCGAGGAGATCGTCCCCACGGGCGGTCTGGACTCCGTCGATACCGAAGGCCTGACGGTGATCGATGGCGCCGGGCTCCACTGCTTCCCAGGCTTCTTCGACCCGCACGTCCATGCGCGCACGCCGGGCCAGGGCTACAAGGAGACCATCGCGACCTGCACCGCTTCGGCGGCCGCAGGTGGCTTCACTGGCATCGTCGCAATGCCGAACACCAACCCAGTCGTCGACTCGCCGGCCGTATTCGGCGCCCTCCTGGAGACCGCACGGCACGAGGCCGTGATCGGGATTGGCTTCACCGCCTGCATCACCAAGGGGATGAAGGGCGCCGAACTCACCGAGATGGCGGCGCTGAAGGACCTCGGCGCGGTCGCCTTCACCGACGACGGCCTGCCCGTCACCGACGCCCACATCTTCCGCATGGCCTGCCGCTACCAGCAGCTCGTCGGCGCGGTGCTCATGCTGCACGAGGAAGAACACGCGCTGTCCGGCGGTGGTGCCATGAACGAGGGCGCCGTGAGTGCCGCGCTCGGCATCTCCGGCCAGCCGAACATCGCCGAGTCCACGCTCATCGCGCGCGACGGTGCCATCGCGCTCTACGAGGACGCGCGGATCCACATCCAGCACATTTCCGCGACTGAGTCGCTCGATGCGGTGCGCGAGGCGCGCCAGCGCGGCACCAAGATCACGGCGGAAGCCAGCCCGCACCACCTCTGCCTCACGGACGAGATGTGCCGCACGCTCGACACCCACTGCAAGATGAACCCGCCGCTGCGGACCGAGCGGGACCGCCAGGCCCTGATCGCCGCGGTCCTCGACGGGACCATCGACTGCATCGCGACCGACCACGCCCCGCACTCGCGGGACGAGAAGGCGCTGCCGTTTGAGCAGGCGCCGTTCGGGTCGACCGGCCTGGAGACCTCCTTCGCCGCTTGTTACTCCGAGCTCGTGCTCAAGCACGGCCTGCAGCTCGGCCGCCTCGTGGAGCTCTTGGGCGCCGGCGCCGAACTGATCGATCTGGAGCCCGCGAAGTTGATCGCTGGCCTCCCGGCCGACCTTTGCCTGGTCGATCTGAACCGACGGTGGATCGTCGGCGAGGACGGCTACGTGAGTAAGTCGGCCAACTCCGCCTTTGGTGGCCTTGAACTCCAAGGCAAGGTCGTCCTGACCCTGAGCCACGGAAGCGTCGCGCATCGCGATCCCGTGCTCGACCATCCCTTCGAAACCGCCGGGACCCGATGAATCCAGACGCGTACCTCCTGCTCGAGGACGGCACCCGCTTTGACGGGCGCGCCGTCGGCGCCCCCGGCCACGTGACCGGCGAGGTCGTCTTCACCACCGGCATGTCCGGCTACCAGGAGTCGGTGACCGACCCCTCGTTTGCCGGCCAGCTCCTCACGTTCACGTACCCGCACATCGGGAACTACGGCGTCAGCCAACAGGCGATGGAGTCCGACCGCATCTGGACCCGCGGCGTGATCATGCGTTCGGCCACGAACGGCGAGGATGCCCCGACGGCTGAGGGCGGCTGGCTCGACTGGCTCCGCGACTGTGGCGTCGTGGCGATCGACGAACTCGACACCCGCTCGCTCGTCAAGCACCTACGCGACAAGGGCTCCCAGCGCGGCGGGATCTTCCCCGTCACGATCCGCGAGTCCGAGGCCCGTGAGCTGATCCACGCTGAGCCGACGATGGCCGGCCAGGACCTCGTCAAGGAGGTCAGCCCGACCTCGATGAGCGAGCATGGCACCGGCGACGGGCCGCTCATTGCGGCGCTCGATACCGGCATCAAGGGCTCGATCGTGCGCAACTTCGTCGAGCGCGGCGCCCGGATCCAGCTCTACCCGGCCCGCACCGACGCACAGGTCCTCCTCGACTCGGGCGCCGACGCGATCTTCCTCGCCAATGGCCCCGGCGACCCGGCCGCGCTCGACGACATCGTCGACACGCTCAAGAACGTGATCGGGAAGAAGCCGACCTTCGGCATCTGCCTCGGCCACCAGCTCATGTGCCGCGCGCTCGGCCTGGAGACCTTCAAGATGCCGTTCGGGCACCGCGGCGGCAACCATCCCGTCAAGGACCTGCAGACCGGCCGCGTGGAGATCACCTCGCAGAATCATGGCTTCTCGGTCGTCGGCCCCGGCGGCAAGAAGTACCTGGAGACCAACGAGCCCGTGCGCTGGGAGACCGACCTCGGCGCCGCTCAGCTCTCACACCTGAACCTGTACGACCGCACCGTCGAGGGGCTCACCCTGCTCGACGTGCCCGGCGGCACCGTGCAGTACCACCCAGAGGCGGGCCCTGGCCCCAACGACGCCCTCTACCTCTTCGATCGTTTCCTGGAGCAGATCAATGCCGCGTCGTAACGACCTCAAGCGGATCATGATTCTGGGCTCCGGCCCGATCGTGATCGGGCAGGCGGCCGAGTTCGACTACTCCGGCGCCCAGGCCTGCAAGATCCTGCGCGAGGAGGGCTACGAGGTCGTCCTCGTGAACTCCAACCCGGCGACGATCATGACCGACCCGGAGTTCGCCGACGCCACGTACGTCGAGCCGCTCACCCCGTCGGTCGTCGCGCAGATCATCGAGAAGGAGCGCCCCGACGCGCTCCTGCCGACGCTCGGCGGCCAGACCGCTCTGAACCTCGCCAAGTCGCTCCAGGAAGATGGGACCCTCGAGAAGTTCGACGTCGAACTGATCGGCGCGAACTACGACGCGATCCACCGCGCCGAGGATCGCGACGCGTTTGCGCAGACGATGGCCGACGCCGGCCTGAAGATGCCGATCTCCACGATCGTCACCGACTGGGTCAAACAGGCCAAGTACGAGCACGACTCCGAGCAGGTACGCGAGAGCCACGCCGACCGCCGCAGCTCGGCAGAAGAGCTGGAAGTGGCCGCGGCTGAACGCGCGCAGCGCATCGGCGGGCACGAGTCCGTCGACGAGCAGATCCGCGTCGCGATCGGCGTCACCGGCCTGCCGGCCATCATCCGCCCGGCCTTCACGCTCGGCGGCCGCGGCGGCGGCATCGCCTACACCGAGGCTGATTTCGACCGCATCGCCCGCCAGGGCCTCGATGCCTCCCCGATCGGGCAGATCCTGATCGATCAGTCTGTGATCGGCTGGGGCGAGTTCGAACTCGAGGTCATGCGCGACAAGGCCGACAACGTCGTGATCGTCTGCTCGATCGAGAACATCGACCCGATGGGCGTCCATACGGGCGACTCGGTCACCGTCGCGCCGCAGCAGACCCTCACCGATCGGCTCTACCAGAAGCTCCGCGACCAGGCGATCGCCGTGATCCGCGCCGTTGGTGTCGAGACCGGCGGCTCCAACGTGCAGTTCGCCGTGAACCCGGAGACCGAGGAGATCCTCGTCATCGAGATGAACCCGCGCGTGTCGCGGTCCTCGGCGCTGGCTTCCAAGGCGACCGGCTTCCCGATCGCGAAGATCGCGGCACGGCTCGCCGTCGGCTATCTCCTCGAGGAGATCGACAACGACATCACCGGCGCCACGCCGGCGGCCTTCGAGCCGACCATCGACTACGTCGTCGTGAAGTGGCCGCGGTTCGCGTTCGAGAAGTTCCAGGGCGCCGACCCGACCCTCACCACCCACATGAAGTCGGTCGGCGAAGCGATGGCGCTGGGCCGCAACTTCAAGCAGGCCTTCGCGAAGGCGATGCGCAGCCGCGAGCTCGACAAGGAGCCGAAGATCGACGGCACGCTCGAGGAGCTCCTCGAACTGCTGCGCACGCCGAATGCCGAGCGTTACGACGTGCTGTTCCAGGCCGTCCGCGAAGGCGCGACCGTCGAGCAGCTCCAAGAGGCCACGAAGATCGACCTCTGGTACCTGCGAGAGCTCCACGCCCTCGCGCTCGATCCGGAGGCGGCGTTCGCCGGCAAGCGCGTGTACCGCTCCGTCGACACCTGCGCCGCCGAGTTCCCGGCCCGCACGCCGTACTTCTACTCCGCGTGGGAGCACGGCAATCCGACCTCCGAGGTCGAGCGCGGCGACAACCCGTCCGTGATCATCCTCGGCTCGGGCCCGAACCGGATCGGCCAGGGCATCGAGTTCGACTACTGCTGCGTGCACGCCGCCTGGACCGTCAAGGACAGCGGCCGCGACGCGGTCATGGTCAACTGCAACCCGGAGACGGTCTCCACCGACTACGACACGTCGACCCGCCTGTACTTCGAGCCGCTGACGCTCGAGGACGTGCTCGCGATCGTCGAGATCGAAAAGCCCGAAGGCGTCATCGTGCAGTTCGGCGGCCAAACGCCGCTCAAGCTCGCGGCCGGGCTCCAGGAGGCCGGGGTGCCGATCCTGGGCACGAGCGTCGACTCGATCGACCTGGCCGAGGATCGCGGCCGCTTCGGCGACCTCCTCGACCGCCTCTCGCTCAAAGCCCCTCCGTACGCCACGGCCCAGTCCGGCGCCCACGCGCTCGAGGTCGCCGAGAGCGTGTCCTATCCGCTGTTGGCCCGGCCGTCCTATGTGCTCGGCGGCCGCGCGATGGAGATCGTGTA
Source organism: Solirubrobacteraceae bacterium (assembly GCA_032119595.1). Lineage (GTDB taxonomy): Bacteria > Actinomycetota > Thermoleophilia > Solirubrobacterales > Solirubrobacteraceae > JAGIBJ01. Next base: position 51,315 of record JAUMBQ010000010.1, read on the forward strand.
CTCCAAGGAAGGCCTCCAGGACTACCTGGAGCGCACCGGTGGCCTCGGCCCGCGCGAGATCTTCCTGGACCGGTTCCTCGAGCAGGCGATCGAGGTCGACGTCGACGCACTCTGCGACGGCGACGAAGTCTGGGTCGGCGGCATCATGGAGCACGTCGAGCAGGCCGGCATCCACTCGGGAGACTCCGCCTGCGTCCTGCCGCCGCACACGCTCTCACCAGAGATCGTCGCCGAGATCACGCGCCAGGCCGAGTTGATGTCGATGGAGCTCGGGGTGATCGGCCTCGTGAACTTCCAGTTCGCCGTGTCCGGTTCCGACGTGTACGTCATCGAGGCCAACCCGCGGGCGTCGCGCACCGTGCCATTCGTTTCCAAGGCGATCGGGCAGCCGCTCGCCGGCCTTGCGGTGCGGCTTATGCTCGGCGAGAAGATCGCCTCGCTCGATCTCCCGGAGGATCCGACGAGCCATGGCTACGTCGCGGTGAAGGAGGCGGTCCTCCCATTCGACCGGTTCCACGGTGCCGACGCGGTCCTCGGGCCGGAGATGCGGTCCACCGGTGAGGTCATGGGCGTCGCTCGCGATGTCGCGACGGCCTTTGCGAAGGCTCAGGCTGGCGCCGGGTCGGCGCTGCCCGACGGCGGGACTGCGTTCATCACCGTCACCGACATCGACAAGCCTGCGGCCGTCCGGATCGGCAGCAAGCTGCAGTCACTTGGCTTCGGGATCGTGGCCACGTCCGGCACCGCCAAGGCGCTGCGCGACGCGGGCGTGCAGGTCGCAACCGAACTCAAGAAGGTAGGGGAGGGCTCCCCGAACGTGGTCGAGATGATCGAGAGCGGCGACGTCGACCTCGTCGTCAACACCCCGACCGGCTCTGGCGCCCACACCGATGGCTGGCAGATCCGCCGCGCGGCGATTGCCGCACGCGTGCCGTGCATCACGACCGCAACCGGGGCCGAGGCAGCCGTGCGGGCCATCGAACGCTCGCGCGACGGCGACGCGCCGGTGATCAGCCTGCAGGAGCTGCACGCCGCGGCGACCGCCCGATGAGCCGGGAGCGGCGCTCCCACCGCGTCGCAGGCGAGGCGGTGGCTGGAGGATGAGCCTCTACGCCACCGTCTCCAAGCCGTTCTTCCGGATGGTCGCGCCCGAGCGGGCGCATCGCATCGGAGTCGCGGCGCTTCGGTCTGGCCTGGTGCCGGTGCGGCCCGTGCGCGATGAACGCCTGCGCACCTCGGTCCTCGGGCTCGACTTTCCCAACCCGCTGGGCATGGCGGCCGGCTTCGACAAGAACGCCGAGGTTCCCGACGCGCTGCTTCGGATCGGCTTCGGGTTCGCCGAAGTCGGCACCCTGACTCCCAAAGCCCAGCCCGGCAACCCGCAGCCGAGGATGTTCCGGCTGACCGACGACCGCGCGGTGATCAATCGCCTGGGGTTCAACAACGAGGGGCACGCGGCGGCGTTGGCCCGGCTCAGCAGACGCCACGGGCGAGCGGGTGTGGTTGGCGTCAACGTCGGCGCGAACAAAGACTCGGTGGACCGTGTGAACGACTACGTCGATGGGATCAGGACGTTCGCGTCGGTCGCGTCGTACTTCACCGTCAACGTGTCCTCACCCAACACGCCGGGCTTGCGCGATCTGCAAGGCCGCGACGCGCTTGAGGAGCTGCTGACCCGCACCCTCGACGCCCGCGACGCGATTGGCCTCGCCCAAGGCGCTCGGGTGCCCGTGCTGCTCAAGCTCGCTCCGGACCTGACGGACGAAGGGCTCGCTGACGCGGTCGAAGTCGCCGTGGCCCGCGGGATCGATGGGCTCGTGGTGTCGAACACCACGCTGTCCCGAGCGGGCCTGACCGACGCCCAGTCGACGGAGTCCGGAGGGATGTCCGGCGCGCCGCTGTTCCACCGCTCCACGACGATGCTGGCCCGGACCCGGCGGCTCGCCGGACCAGATCTTCCGCTCGTGGGTGTCGGCGGAATTCTGACCGGGGATGACCTGTTCGAGAAGCTCCGGGCGGGGGCGAACCTCGTCCAGCTCTACAGCGGGTTCGTCTTCCGAGGGCCTGCCACGGCGCCAGGTGTCCTTCGAGAATTGCTCGCGCGGATGGATCGCGAAGGGGTCGCCACCGTGGCCGACATCGTGGGTTCTGGCGTCGACGAATGGGCCGAGCGGACGATCTGACCGCTCGCCCGCGCCAAGTCGGGCTGCAACGTTGCTTGCGAACTTGTCGGATTTCGACGGGTGAGTGTCCACTTCGGGCCATCCGGAGCGACCCCCAGGCGGGCCAAGTTTCGTCGGTCCGTCACGGGGTTGGGAAAAGCTCGGGACAGGCTGTCAACCATCGCAATTCCAATACGGCCAGCGGAGGACCACACCGAGTGGCCGACTGGGCCGTTTTCCATGGCAACGTTTGTTGCCTGGTGAGAAGAACGCCCGCGATTTGGGCCGTTTTGGCCGTTTCGTGACGGACCCCATCCACGCGGAACGGCCGAGTCTGATACGGGGAACCACCCTGGCTCTGAGCCTCAACTTAAGCTTGAGGCGACTTGTCTGTCTGGCCCGCTGGCGAGGTGTATATTCCCCAACCGGATGGCACCCGCGACGACGAATTCCCCCCTGAAGCAAGCGACCCCCGAGCGGTCCCTCGCGCAACGGATGGAGGCGCTTCAGCGCGCCAATGAGATTCGGTCGCACCGGGCGCAGCTCAAGCGCGACCTGAAGTCGGGCCGCACGTCGATCGTGCAGCTCCTCGATGCGCCGCCGGAATACCTCCTCACGGCGAAGGTGTTCGACATGATCGTCGCCGTCCCGAAGTTCGGCCGCGTCAAGGCCAACCGGGTCCTGCAGCAGTGCCGGATCTCGCCGAGCAAGACGATCGGCGGCCTCACGGATCGCCAGCGCGTCGAGCTCGTCGACCTGCTCCGCCGCTAAGGCGCCGATGGCCCGCGTGGTCGTCATCACCGGCCCTTCCGGGGTCGGCAAGGGTACGTTGATCCGCGCGCTGCGCGATCGGATCCCGGAGCTCGAGCTGTCCGTGTCGGCGACGACGCGGAGTCCTCGCCCCGGTGAGGAGAACGGTCGCGACTACTGGTTCCTCAGTCGTGAGGACTTTGAGAAGCGCATCGCCGACGGCGGCTTCGTTGAGCACGCTGAGTACTCGGGCAACCGGTACGGCACGCTGCGCGAGGATCTCGACAAGCGCGTCTCCGCTGGCCGTCCGGTGCTGCTGGAGATCGAGGTGCAGGGCGCGCGCCAGGTCGCGGGCACCATGCCGGAGGCCTTGCGGATCTTTATCGCGCCGCCTTCGCCCGAGACGCTTCGCACGCGGCTCGTGGGGCGTGGCACCGACGCCAAGGAGCAGATCGACCGTCGGCTCCAGGTCGCCGAGGATGAGCTGGCTGCGCAGCCGGAGTTCCCCGTGGTGGTCGTGAACGATCGCCTCGAGGACGCGATCGACGAGCTCACGCAGGTCGTGTCGAGTGGCATCGCGGCCGCCCGCCCGGTCGACCGTCCTTAGTTCGATCGACGCTCGCGTGCGGTCTCCCGGACCGGTCGCGTGGACCCCGTCCGGGTGTCGGGGCCGTGGTCCGCTACGATCCCTGGGTGATCTCTCCTCGCGTCGACCGACTTCTTGACCACGCCGACTCCAATTACGCGTCGGTGATTGTGGCCGCCAAGCGCGCCCGCCAGATCAACGCGTACTACCACTCGCTCGGCGAGGGTGCCTTCGATGAGTTCGCGCCGCCGATGGTCGAAACGGTCTCCAAGAACTACCTGACGATCGCCCTCGAAGAGGTCGCGGCCGGCAAGATCGACTACCACTACCGGTAGTCGCTGCGGCGGCCGTTGCACGGCCGCCCATCATCACCCGCGTCGCCCTGACGCGGGTTCGTTCTCACTTCACCTGGAGTTCTTGCGCGCATGGCACGGATCCTGCTCGGCGTCTCCGGCAGCATCGCTGCCTACAAGGCCCTCGAACTCGTGCGTGGGCTCACGGCCGCAGGCCACGGGGTCCGGGTCCTTCTGACCGAGGGCGGGGCGCAGTTCGTCGGCGCCGACAGCTTCGCAGCCCTCACGGGCGCACCGGTGCTGTCCGGGGTGTTTGACGAGGATCCGTGGTCCGGGGAATACCCAGGCGAGGAGCGCGCTGACGCGCACCGCCCGATCGGACACCTCGCGCTGGCCGAGCGCGCCGATCTGCTTGTCATCGCACCGGCGTCGGCGAACGTCATCGCGCGCCTTGCCGCCGGCTTCGCCGACGACCTCCTGACCACCGCGGCGCTGGTCGCCTCCAAGATCCTCATTGCTCCTGCAATGAACGGTCGCATGTGGGAACACCCGGCGACGCGTGCGAACGTGGCGCTCCTGCGCGAACGAGGGGTGCACGTCGTCGAGCCCGGTACCGGCCGTTTGGCGTCCAAAGGGGAGTCTGGGACCGGCCGGCTGGCTGAGCCTGTTGAACTCCTGTCACGGATCGAGAGCGAACTGCTGACCGCCGCCGAGCAGCGCCAGGATCTGGCCGGCTGCCGCGTGCTGATCTCCGCCGGGGGCACGCGCGAGCCACTCGACGCCGTGCGCTTCCTCGGCAATCGCTCGTCCGGTCGCATGGGCTTTGCGCTCGCTGAAGCAGCGGCCGCGCGCGGTGCCTACGTCACGGTCGTCGCGGCCAACGTGGCGCTGCCAACGCCGAACGGCGTCAGTCGGATCGATGTCGAGACTGCCTCGCAGCTGCAAGCGGCCTGTGCCGAGTCGTTCCTCTACGCCGACGTGCTCATCGCTGCGGCGGCGGTCGCCGATTTCCGTCCCGCCACCCAAGCTGCGGGCAAGATGAAGAAGCAGCCGGGGGAGGAGACCCGCACGATGGAGCTGGAGAAGACGCCCGACGTGCTCGCTGGCCTTGCCGCCGCCCGCAAGGACGGCCAGATCGTCGTCGGCTTCGCCGCCGAGCACGGGGAGGGCGCGCTCGCCTACGGCCGCGACAAGCTGGTCCGCAAGAACCTCGACGCCATCGTCGTCAACGACGTCTCCGACAAGGCCATCGGCTTCGACTCTGCCGAGAACGAGGTCGTCATCATCACCGCCGACGCCGAAACCCCCGTCCCGCGCGGCACGAAGCGCGCCATCGCCGACGCCATCCTCGACGTCGTAGGTCCCTTGCGGCGCTAGACGCGCCGGCCGGAGCTCTCGTTCCACGAACTGGCCAATGCGGCAAAGGCACCTCAGTAGCCTTATCGGTGCGATGGCGGACGAACGAAACACCCTCGACGAGTGGCGCAGCGGTGCCGGCCGTCGCCGTGCGCGCTCGGCGCCGTTCATGGTTGACGCCGACCTCATTCACCGAGAGCGCCCTCGTAGCGCGTTCGAAGCGGCGTTCCTGCGCCGGATCGGAACGCCCGAGCGGCTGATCGGCCCAGTCCGAGAAGACTGACGGCGGAACCGGCGAGCGCGAGGCCCACCCACGTGCTGGTGGGCGCCTGCGATGGGGCGCCAGGGACTGAGCCCAGTCATTCCCTCTCGATCTCAGCGGTAGCCGCTCTCTTTCATCGCTGTGTCCCGCAAGATCCGCTGGAAGTCGTCGGCGTGTTCGAAGGCCGTCGCGTGGCCGGCGTCGGGGTACGAATAGAGGTGCTTGTGCGGAGCGTCGAGCGCCTCGAACCATTCGATCGCCAGGTCGCGCCGAGCTGGGAGTTCGTGGTCGCCGGTGAAGATGTAGACGGGCACGTCCAGCTTTTGCACCGTACGGCGGAAGTCGATCGTCTGCCACCGCGGGTAGGCGGCTCCAAAGGTGTCCATCAGGCCGCGCGCCGCGTTGACCTTGTCGACCAGCGTGTACTCACTCGCGCCGAGTCCCAGGAAGCCGACGCCCGACTCCTCAGCTCGCCGCGTGTACGCCGCCGGAGGGTCGTAGTCGCCGGCCAGCCGGTCGTAGGAGTTCATGACCCAGGCGTACTGGAGCACCGACGCGTAGGGCGGCGCTCCGAACGACCGCAGCTTGTCGGCCGGTCCTTGGTCGCCGTCGCGCTCGAAATCGGCGAGGAGGTCGCGGTAGATCCGGCGGTCGGTCTCGCGAAGGTCGACCATCTGGCCGCTCCCAAGCCATGCGTGGAAGCGCTCGGGCGACTGCTGCACCGCGAGCACGCCGGTGACGCTCCCACCCGATTCCCCGAAGAGAAAGATCTTCTGTTCGTCGAAGCGCTCCCGGAGGTAGTCGGTCACGGCGATCGTGTCGGCCACGTGGCGTTCGGGCGTCGCGGCGTCAGGGTCGAATGAGGGATAGGCCTTGCCGATGCCACGAGCGTCGACGGTCACGACGAGGAAATCGCGCGTCAGTTCGCCCAGGAGGGCACGAGAGAGGCCCAGGTCGCTCTGTCCCGGGCCGCCGGGGAGGTACAGCAGCACCGGGAGATCGGGACTGGCACCGCGGATCGACAGCCAGAGATCGGCGTCAGCGATGCGGACCTTCTTCAGCTCAGCGACGCTGCCCGCTATCGGCTTGCCGGTCGGGCCGACAAGGGCGGGCGTCGATGCTGGGCGGGCGAGTGCAACCACCAGCACCGCAATTCCGACGAGCGCGAACGCGGTGACGAGCCGCCGCAATCCCAGCCCGATCTTCCCGCGAAGGCCACGCTGCACGGGCGGACCTACGACGTGGCGGGCATAGGCCGCTCCAAGCGCCGCGCCCACGAGCATCGGAAAGAGCACCACGAGCCCGTGAAAGCCGCGGCCGATGATCACGGCGACCACGCCCCACGTGGACCCGAGATGGATGCCGTCGACGGTCAGCCCGTCGCTCGGGATGGTGACCAGCTCGAACGCGGCGATGTACGCGGCCGGTGCCACCGCCAGCGCCCAGCGCGACCGGGTGAACCGTCCGGCTGCCCAGCCCACGGCCAACCCGAGCACCACCAACACGAGCGCGCCGAAGCTCGTGACCGGGCCGCGGGGCAGGACAATCCCGACCAAGAGCCCCGCATCCGCTGCCATCGCCGCCGCCACGGCGAGTCGCCTGCGCAGGCTGGAGGTCAGCGCGGTGGGGAGGGGCAGGGCGGTTCGTTGCATCGGCTTGATGCTCGGGGAGCACGGAAGCACCGGGATCCGAAGACCGCCGCACTCTCGTTGGGGTGCTCCCGCAGCGGCGTACCGTTGAACAGCCGGAGTCAGCCCTCGGTAGCGTCGTGGCCATGGCGGAGATCGAAGAACACCCGAGCAAGGCGACGACCTGGGTCGACGGTGTGTTCGTCGTGTCGCCTGAGGCCGACCGCGCGAACGTCACGGTCTGGGTTTCTGCCGAGGCGCACACGGACGGCGCGGTGAAGTGGGAGCTGCTGTCGGCGACCAAACTCAGCGCCGACCGGGCTCGGCTGACCAGCGTGCCGTTCTTCGTTTACGACTTGAACTACGGCGACGACGTGATCCTCGAGGACCAGAGCGAAGGTGATCCGGTTGGCGCGGGCGTGGGGAAGGCCTCCGGCAACGAGACCTTCCGCGTGGTGTTCGATGGCGCCGGCGCCAACGACGACCGGTGGGTCTCGGTGATGGTCGACCTCGAGCACTTGGGCTGCTGGTTCGACATTCGCGGCCCGGGCTTCATGGCGGTCTCGGTCGCGAAGGAGCATGGCGCCGAGGTCGTGGGTTACCTCAACGAGCGCGTCGAGGACGAAGGTGACTTGCGCTTCGAGAGCGGCCGCTCCGAGGACCGCCTGCCGCGCTGACGGAGTTCGCTGCGCAAGCAGCCAGAGGCCGCCGCCACGTTGCCGCCGTCGCGTTGCGGATCAGGCGGCGCGCTGAGACGAGCCCTGCGGCAGGTCGGTCGCCGCGCTGTGGACGAGGCGGTCGTGCTCGACGGCGTTCACCGGCAGCTTGAGGCCGAGCGTGCGCAGCACGCCGAGCTCGTCGGGCTCGGTCCGAAACGAAGCCGACCGGCCGTCGACGGTCGTCGCGTACCAGCGCCGATCGGTTCCGCGAGCGAGCACGTAGCCGCGGAGCGACGGCGTCCCGTCGGGGTGGTCGAGTTCGAGCGTCAGGTCGCAGCCCTCGGCCTGGGTGATGCGGCCGTCGGTGCCGGCGGCACTGCGGTAGATCGCGTCGGTCGTGAAGAGCGTGACTCGCGCGTCAGTTGCGCCTCCGCCGTCGTTACGGAGCAGCAGGGTCCAGACCGACGCATCCGCCGTGCTGTGCGGGGGCTCCACCGATGGCGCGATCGAATACCAGCGGAGCTGCGGGGCCGCTACGAGCCGCTGGCGGCGCCGGCGGCGAGCGGCGACGAAGCCCAAGGCTCCGCCCGAGGAGGCGTGCTGAGTGGGGGCGTTGACCGAGCGATCCATGGGTTTGATCTCGGCATGAAGACCGCCCTACTCAATCCATCAACCAGAATCTGGGGTGTGGACCTGATGCCCGACTGCGCCAGGGCGGGGCGGGGCGCGTGCCGTCCTGGCGCCCGGGCCTCACCGTGAGATCGGACAGGACACACCACCCGGGAACAGGTGGCGCTGGTAGTCAAAGGAGCGACCCTGCCGTGAGTAGCGCGTGATCACGAGTGAGGGGTCGCGCACCACGGTTCGCACGCTCCAGCCGCGCGCCGGGCGCGGCCGGGTGCAGGCCGTCGTATTCTGCCGCCGCGTCGCTCCCAGGTGGCGGAGCGTCGCCTTCGCGGCCGAACAGGTCAGTCGACGCCGCGCGATGATTGTGTGGAAGGCGATCGGGCTGAACCCGCATTTGGACCGCCCGCCCGTCTTGACTGACGGAGCCGCCAGCGCGAGCCACGGCATCGCGGGCTTCGGCCGGACCGCGCGAGCAGGAATCCGCAGCCGCGGGGTCTCGCCTTGGAACAGGCAATCGGCGGAGATGAAGCCCCACGGCCGGTCGCGATCGGCGGGGTGGGTGCTGTGTGCGTTCACCCACCAGCGCAGTCGGCCGCGTTCGTCGGCCACCTGATACCGGGCGATGTAGCGGATCTGCAAGTAGCGCCAACCGTCATGCACCGCCCACATCCGTTCGCTTCTTCGAACCCGCTGGCCCGGCAGGGACGGGTTGATGTTCGCGTAGGCCCGGCAGATCTTGTTGGGGGCGGAGGGAAACCGGGGGCGATAGTTGACCGCGCCGCCCTCCTGGCCACGGTTCGGCCCGCGGGTAAACCGCCCGCCCCAGATGTACAGGCCGTGGTACTTCTTCGTATTCGGGGCGAGCGCCCGGCCGACGCGCCGCCCGGAGTACCGCTTGATGTAGGACTGCGGGAACGCGAGGTCGGGACCTTGGCTGCGGTGGCAGCGGTTTTTCGGAAGCCGTTTGGCGCGTCGGTCATGGAGGCGGTTCTTCATGTTGATCCAGCCGCAACCCTTGTAGTGCAGGCTCTTCGGAAGTGAGACGGCAGCCCAGCCGCGCCCCTCCGACGCCACCCCGCGGACACACCCCGGTGCGCACGCGTCGCTCGCGATCCCGCGCACCCGTGCGCCGCCAGGGCAGTTCCCCACGACGAACCCCGACACCTTCGCCTGGATGGGTGCCCAGCGGCCCGCGCAGCCGAAGGCCCGGAAGCCGGGCCCGGACGGCCGGTCGCCGATGCGGGCTGCGTGCGCACCCGTCGGGCGCGTGGAGGACGCGATCGCCGCAAAGAGCGCGACGCCCGCGAGGAGCGCGAGCATCAGAGCGGTCTGCCGGTGCCGTGGCATCTCAGCGACCCTACGCGGCGTCGCTGGTCGGGCGGACCCTCCCGGCGCGCCAGCGCGCCGAGCCGCTGCCTACCGACCCGTCGCGACGCGTGCCCGCTCCCTTGCGACCGCCGCAGCTTCCAGGAGGGCGCCGAGCATCGCGTCGACGAGCTCCGGTGTCGCGGCGATCAGTGGGAGTTCGGCTTCCACCCAGACGGCGCCGCCGTCGGCGTGGCTGAAGCGCACGAAGGTGCGCTTGCGGTGGTCGTGGAGGAGGTCGTGCGGGTCGACCTGCCCGTGACCGCAGACCTCGGCCTGGGCGCGCAGCATGCCGTCCTGCACGCAGACGCCCACGTCGAGCGGCCAGCCGGCAACGTCGACGCTGAGCCCGCGATGATCCTCAGACAGGCGCCTTGCAGGCAGGTTCGCGTCCTCAAGGACGGCGTCGAGGACGGCCATCGCGCCCTGTATGGCGGTCGGGGTCGTGCGAGAAAGAGCGTCCATGGTGCTAGGATGTTTCCAGTCGATGGCGATTCCGTGCAAACGGAGCCGCCCCGCACGGCAAGCGGGCGAGAGCCCGCTTTTTTTGTGGCCCAGACCACCTCCATGCTGATCATGACCACGCAAGAAGAGATCGAGACGATCGTGTCCGCAGCCGAGCCGACGGTGGAGATCCTCCGCGTCGACCCGGTCGGGAAGGACACGCTCCGTATCTTCATCGACGCGCCTGATGGCGTGACGCTCGATCTCTGCACGCGGGTCACGCAAGCACTGGCTCCCGTCCGCGAGAAGTTCGCGGTCGAGGTCAGCTCTCCGGGCCCCAAGCGGCCGCTCACGCGGCCCGCACACTTCGAGCGATTCGTTGGTCGGCACGCGAAGGTCACCCTTCTCGCGCCGCAAGACGGACGCATCACCTGGCGTGGCGAAATCGTCGCGGCCGATGAGAAGGCCGTCACCCTCGGCACGGATCAGGGCATGCTCGTAGTCGAGCACTCTGAGATCAAACAAGCGAACCTGACGGGGGAATAGCGGATGTCTCGCGAAATCCTTGATGCGATGAACGTCCTGGCGACGGAAAAGGGCATCGGCCCCGAGGTCCTCATGGAGGCCCTCGAGGACGCGCTCCTCTCCGCTTACCGCAAGCAGCCCGGCTCGGCGAAGTACGCCCGTGTCGAGCTCGACCGCGAGTCCGCCGACTTCCGCGTCTACGAACTGCTCATCCCCGACGACCTCGAAGAGCAGCTGCTCATCGAGCACGACGTCGAGGAGGGCTCCATCGACCCCGAGACCGGTGAGGTCGTGGTCCTCCCGGACCCCGAACTCGACTGGGACAAGGTCGAAGAGCACCGCGACCGGATCGAGGAGCAGGACGTCACCCCGGCCAACTTCGGCCGTATTGCCGCGATGACGGCCAAGCAGGTCATCCTGCACCGCGTCCGCGAGGCCGAGCGCGAGCTCGTGCTCGACGAGTTCCGCGACCGCGTCGGCGAGCTCATCACCGGCATCGTCCAGCAGAAGGACTCCCGCTACACGCTGGTCCAGCTGCGCGATCGCGTCGAGGCGCTGCTCCCCAAGGGCGAGCAGGTCTGGGGCGAGACCTACCAGCACAACCAGCGCATCAAGGCCGTCATCAAGGAGGTCGAGGCCTCTCCGAAGGGTCCCTCGATCATCGTGTCGCGTCGCGACCCCGAGATGATCCGCCAGCTCTTCGCCCTCGAAGTGCCGGAGATCGCCGACGGCCTCGTCGAGATCACCAACGTCGCTCGCGAGCCGGGCTACCGCGCCAAGATCGCCGTTATCTCACACGCTGATGGCGTCGACCCGGTCGGTGCCTGCGTCGGCCCGCGTGGTTCGCGCGTCCGCATGGTCGTCTCCGAGCTTCGCGGCGAGAAGATCGACATCATTCCGTTCAACGAGGAGCCCGCGCGGTTCGTCGCCAAGGCCCTGAGCCCGGCGCGCGTTCGCGAGGTACTCGTTGACGACGAGAACCGCCAGGCCACCGTCATCGTCCCGGACGACCAGCTCGCGCTGGCGATCGGCCGCGAGGGCCAGAACGCCCGCCTGGCAGCCCGCCTGACCGGCTGGCGCATCGACATTCGGTCTGAGACCGAGTTCGTCAACCAGGAGGACGAGGAAGGTGGCTCCGAGGGCAACGAGGAGCACACCGGCATGTGTGCCGCGATTCTCGGCAACGGCCGTCGCTGCCCGAACGACTCACTCCCGGGCCTGCGCTACTGTGGTCTTAGCGCTCACCAGGCGCTCGCGCGTGTCTCGACCGACCTCGTCGCCGCTCTGGCGCCGCTGTCGATCGAAGAGGTCACGTCGCTGGCCGACCCGACCGTCGATGACGATCAGGTCGCCGATGCGATTGCGGCCGTCGAGGCCGAGGCGCAAGACCTGGAAGCCGAGATCGCTGCCGCCGAGGCAGCGGCAGCGGTGAGCGAGGACGACACCGACGAGGTGCTGTCCGAAGAAGTTGAAGAGGCCGAAGAGGCGGAGCTCGCACAGACCGAGCTCGCTGCCGACGAGGAGGACGCTGCCGAGCAGATCCTCGAGGACGTCGCGGTCGACGAAGAAGAAGCAGCGGAGCTCGCCGTGTCGAGTGAGCCCGCAATCGAAGAGGAGTAGCGGTAGCGAAGGGACCCATCAGGCGTTGTGTCGGCTGTGGCCGGCACGCGCCAAAGCAGGAGCTGCTGCGCATCGCGGTGGTCGACGGGGAAGCCCGTGTCGACCCTGATGCGCGCCTCCCCGGACGCGGCGCCTATGCCTGCAGTCCGACCTGCCTGGAGCGCGTGGCCAACCGCCGCGCGCTCTCTCGCGCCCTACGGGGTCGGGTCGAACTGTCAGGCGAAGTACCGCTCCACTGGCCCCCGGACACCGCTCCGCTCTAGACTGAGAACAGAACATGGCGAAGAAACGCATCAAAGAGCTCGCACGCGAGCACGACATGCCAGCCAAGGAGGTCATTGACCGCCTGGTGAGTGCTGGCCTCGAAGTCAAGGGTCCCGCGTCGGCAGTCGACGAGGACCAGGCGAAGCGCGCCCTGGCGGGCCTGCCGATCGAGCAGACCAAGCGCAAGGAAATCAAGCGCCCGGTCGTGCAGCAGCGGATCGTCCGGCCCTCGGCCGCGGCCCGCGCAGCGGCCGACGCTGAAGCACGCGAGAAGGCCCGCAAGGAAGCCGCCGCGCGCCCCGCGACCGGTGCTCGTGCGCTGGACCCGCGCCGCACGCAGTCCACCACCCGTCCCGGCGCCGCCGGTACCGGCCCTGGTGGCAAGCGCCGCGTCGTCATCGACTCTCAGGCTGGTCGCCCGGGTGGCATCGGTGGCGGCCCCGGCCGTCCCGGTGGTGGCCCCGGTGGCTCCCAGTTCCCGCAGCGTCGTCCCCGCCGTGGTGGCGGTCGCCGTCGTCGCGCGGATGTCATCGAGGAGACCGTCGACTCGCTCGACATGGGCGCTCACCGCAAGACGGACATCGTCAAGATTGCGTCGGGTTCCACGGTCAAGGACATCTCCGAGTACTTCGGTGTCGGTGTGTCGGAGATCATCAAGAAGCTGATGATGCTCGGCGAGATGGCGACGCTCACGCAGACCCTTCCCGACGAGACCATCGAGATTCTCGCGGCCGACTTCGAGAAGGAGATCGAGATCGTTCGCGCCGGCGACGAGGACGCGGAAGCGCCCGAGTTCGAGGACGACGACGACGACCTCACGATCCGTCCGCCCGTGATCACGATCATGGGTCACGTCGACCACGGCAAGACCTCACTCCTGGATGCGATCCGTCAGACGGACGTGACCAAGGGCGAGGCCGGTGGCATCACGCAGCACATCGGCGCCTACCAGGTGCACCACGCCGACAACGTCATCACGTTCCTGGATACCCCGGGCCATGAGGCCTTCACGGCCATGCGTGCCCGTGGCGCCCGCGTCACCGACATCGCGGTCATCGTGGTCGCGGCCGACGACGGCGTCAAGCCGCAGACCATCGAGGCGATCGACCACGCGAAGGCGGCCGGCGTGCCGATCGTCGTTGCGGTCAACAAGATCGACAAGGACGGCGCCGAACCCGAGCGCGTCCGCACCGAGATGACCTCCCGCGGCATCCAGCCTTCGGAGTGGGGTGGCGAGGTCGAGTTCGTCGACGTCTCCGCCAAGTCGAAGAAGGGCATCGAGGATCTCCTCGAGACGCTCCTCGTCGTCGCCGACCTGCAGGACATCCGTGCCAACTCTGAGGCGGAAGCGTCCGGCGTTGTCATTGAGTCCAAGCTCGATCCGGGCCGTGGCCCCGTCGCGACCGTGCTCGTGCAGCGCGGCACCATGATGGTGGGCGACTCGCTCGTCGCCGGTGGTCACTGGGGTCGCATCAAGGCGATGCAGGATTACACCGGCAAGCGCGTCAACGAAGCCGGTCCGGGCGATCCTGTGGAGGTGCTCGGCTTCAACTCCGTGCCCGACGCCGGTGAGTTCGTGCAGGAAGCCGAGACCGACAAGGAAGCCCGCAACAAGGCTGAGGAGCGCGCTCTGCGCCTCCGTCAGGAGTCCGTTGCTCGCCGTTCCGGTCGCAAGCGTTCGCTCGAAGACATCTTCTCGGAGATCCAGACCGGCGACGTCAAGGAGCTCACGATCATCGTCAAGGGCGACGTGGCGGGTTCCGTCGAAGCCTTCGAGGACGAGATCGCACGCCTCCCGCAGGACGAAGTCGCCGTGGACATCGTCCACAGCGGCGTCGGTGGCATCACCGAGTCCGACGTCATGCTGGCGTCCGCGTCCGACGCGATCATCATCGGCTTCAACGTGCGCCCCGTGGGCGACGCGAAGAACGTTGCCGATCGCGAAGACGTCGACATCCGCACGTACTCGATCATCTACAAGGCCCTTGACGACCTCAAGGCCGCGATGACCGGACTCCTCGAGCCCGAAGAGGTCGAAGATCCCCTCGGTACCGTCGAGATCCGCGCGATCTTCAAGGCATCGAAGATCGGCACCATCGCCGGCTCCTACGTCACCGACGGTCGCGTCACGCGTGGCGCGAAGATCCGCGTCGTTCGCGACGGGATGGTCGTGCACGAGGGCGAGATCGAGTCGCTGCGCCGGTTCAACGACGACGCCAAGGAAGTGGCCTCCGGCTACGAGTGCGGCATCGTCGTCAAGAACTACAGCGACCTGCTCGAAGGCGACATCCTCGAGGCGTACACGACGCGCAAGGTCGAACGCGAACTCGCGTCGACGTCGCGCCCGTAAGCGCCTGAGTCGGCAGAGGCAGACGAATGGCATCGCAGCGCATGCGACGGGTCGATGGATCCGTTCGCGAGGTCCTCGCGACCGCGCTCGCGCGTGACGTCACGGACCCAGGCATCGGGTTCGTGACGATCACGTCCGTCGAGACCAGCGGAGACCTTCGCCACGCGAAGGTCTTCGTCAGTGCCCTCGGCGACGACGATGAGCAGCTCGAGTCGCTGAACGCGCTCAACCGCGCCAAGCGGCTGCTGCAGTCGAGCATCGCGCACGATCTCCGGCTCAAGTACACGCCGGTGCTCGAGTTCTATCTCGACGATTCTGCGCGCCGGGCCGTTCGGCTCGACGCGCTGCTGAGCGAGCCGGAGGACGCGGCCCCTGAGGCCCCGTCGGTGAGCGATGCGGACGATCCGCTGACCACCTATCGCCACGACCGGTACCCGGCACCCGGCGAGGACGAGTCTTGAGCCAGCGCGCTTCGACTGCCGAGGCAGTCATCGGCGCGCTGCGCAAGGCCAGCCGGGTCATCCTGGCGACGCACACCCATCCGGATGGTGACGCCATCGGCTCGATCGTCGCGATGCGAATGGTCCTCGCTGCGATCGGCGTCCGGAGCAGCGTGTTCGTTGCGGCGCACGATCTCCCCCTCCCGGAAGAGCTGGCCACCTTCGATCTTGGTGAGGTCGTCCACGAGGACACCGTCGACGTGACCGACGGGACCGTCGTGTTCCTGGACTGCGGCAATGCAGATCGCACCCCGCTCGGCGATCGCCTCGCCGATATTCCCGTGCTGATCAACATCGACCATCACCACGACAACACCCGTTTCGGGACGATCAACTGGATCGACCCTGCGGCATCGAGCACCGCGCAGCTGGTGTGGGAACTCGCGCTTCTGCTGGATGTCCCAATCACGCCGGAGCTCGCGGAGCCGCTCTACGTCGGGCTGCTGACCGACACCGGCCGCTTCTCGTACGAAAACACGACGCCGCGAGCCCACGCAATGGCAGCGGATCTCATCCAGGCCGGTGTCGACCTGACCGGCGTGCGCCGGCGGCTGTACGAGGATCTTCTCCCGGCCAAACTGCACCTGCTGCGGTACGCCTTGGACTCGTTTGTCATCCACGGTTCCGGGTCGCTCATCTCGGCGCGCGTCACGGCCCAAGATTTCGAGGCGGCCGGCGCCACCGAGGCCCACGCTGAGGGCATCATCGACGTGCTCCGTGCCGTTCGCGGCGTGCGGATCGCGGCCCTGGCGAGAGAACTCGAAGTGGCCCCCGGCACCTTCAAGGTGTCGCTGAGGGCCGCCGATCCGTCGATTGACGTGTCCGCCATCGCGCGGGCGGCCGGTGGCGGAGGCCACCCACAGGCGGCCGGTTTCACAACCGAGTTCGTCGACGCCGACCTGGCCACGTTCGTGCTCGATCAGCTCGCACTGCAGGACGCCGGTGGCGTCTCCGCCGTCTGAACCCGCGGCCGCGGCCCCGCTCGACGGCCTGCTGCTCGTCGACAAGCCCGCCGGAATCAGCTCGCATGCGGTCGTCGCCGCCATCCGCCGAGTGGTGGGGAAGGGCGTGCGGGTCGGTCATGCCGGCACGCTGGACCCCTTCGCGACGGGCCTGATGCTGGTTCTGATCGGCCGCGGGACGCGCACCTCGCAGTACGCGACCGGGCTCGACAAGCGCTACGAGGTGCTCGCGCAGCTCGGCGCGCTCTCGACCACCGGGGACCCTGAGGGTGAGATCACGCCGACCGGCAACGTGCCGTCCTCGCCCCTCGACCTTCCGACCGGGCAAGTCACCCAGATTCCGCCGGCGTATTCGGCCATCAAGATCGACGGGCAGCGTGCCTACAAGCTGGCTCGGGCCGGCAAGGTCGTCGACGTGCCTGAACGGACGATCACCGTCTACGACTTCCAGGAGCTGGGCCGGGACGGCGACCAGGTGCGGCTCGCCGTGCACTGTTCCACGGGCACGTACGTGCGCACCCTCGTCGCCGATCTCGGCGATGGCTACTGCCTGGAGCTCCGCCGCACCGCGGTCGGTCCCTGGTCGATTGACGACGCGAAACCTCTCGACCATTTCGCCTCCCGCGAGCACGTCGCCGAGCGCCTGATTCCTCTCGAAACGGCGCTGGGTTTCCTTCCGACGTTCCGTCTGGGACCTGAGCACGCGCGTGCGATCCATCACGGACGGCGCGTCGATCTGGGCGAGATCGACGCCGAAGTCCCCTCGGACGTGCCTGTTCTGCTCGTCGACGACGCGGGAGCGATCGCGGTGGGACAGGCAGACGGCGCGCGACTGACTGCGGTCGTAGGCTTCCGGGCATGAAGCTGACCTGGCTGCCCGACGCGGAGCCGCGACCGCGGCGTATCGCCATCGGGACGTTCGACGGTGTGCATCTCGGTCACCGCGAGGTGATCGCGGGCGCCGACACCGTCCTCACGTTCGATCCGCATCCCTCACTCACCGTGAATCCGGATTCGGCGCCGCAGCTCCTCACCGAGCTGGATCGCAAAGCGGAACTCATCGCCGAACTCGGGGTGGAGGAGCTGATCGTCATCCCGTTCGATCGCGAGTTCTCCCAGCAGAGTGCCCAGGACTTCATCGACCACGTGCTCGTGGAGCAGCTCGACGCGAAGTGGGTATCCGTCGGCGACAACTTCCATTTCGGTGCCCGCGCCAAGGGCAACGCGGCGATGCTCGCCGCCGACGAGCGGTTCGAGACGCGGATTTCGCCACTGCTTGAGATCGACGGCGCGCCCGTGTCGTCGACCCGGATCCGCAAGGTCCTGTGTGAGGACGGCGATGTCCGTGAAGCGCAGCGGCTGCTCGGATCGCCTTACAAGCTCTCTGGCATCGTGGTGCACGGCGAGAAGCGCGGCCGGGAACTCGGCTATCCCACGGCCAACATCGAGCCGGATGACCGCTTCGTGACCCCGGCGCACGGCATCTACGCCTGCCGTACCGGCGAGGGTCGCGCGTCGGCCGTGAGCATCGGGGTCCGCCCGACCTTCAACACCAAGCTCGGCGTGCTCATCGAGGCATTCGTGCTCGACTTCGACGCCGACCTCTACGGCAAGCGCATCTCGCTCACGTTCGTGGACCGCCTCCGTGGCGAGATGAAGTTCGACGGCATCGACCCGCTGATCGAGCAGATGCAGGCCGATGTCGAGGCCACGCGCCGGGCCGTGCCCGTCACCACGCCTTCCGAGGCCTGAACGCAGGGCGTGCCGACGCCTGGGCCGGTGGGGTGAGCGGCTGTTTCTTGGGCGAAGTTGCTAATCTGCGCCGTCGCATGCAGCTGACGACCGAACGCAAGCTCGAACTCACCCGCCGTTACGGCACGAGCGAGACCGACACTGGCAACACGAAAGTCCAGATCGCACTCCTCACCGAGCGCATCAACGGTCTCACCGAGCACCTCCGGACGCATAAGAAGGACCACTCCTCACGGCGTGGACTCCTGATGCTCGTCGGTCAGCGTCGCCGCATGCTGCGGTACTTCGAGGCCCGTGACCTGGACGGCTACCGCCAGCTCATCAAGGACCTCGGCCTGCGCCGCTAAGGCGCTCCGAGCCCTCAGTGGCCGTTCTCCCCGCGGGAAGCGCGGTCCCGCGGTTCACCCTCGCCACCGCCGAGGGCGGGAAGTTCACGCAGGACGCCGTTATCGGCGAACGCACCCTGCTCGTGTTCTACCCCTTCGCGTTCAGCCCGGTCTGCACCGATCAGCTTCAGCTTCTCGATGAGGTTGCTGACGAACTCGCGACCAACTCCGTCACGATCGTCGCGATCTCATGCGATGCCTCGCCGGCACAGGTTGCCTTCGCCGACAAGCTCGGCGTCGGCATCCGGCAGCTCTCGGACTTTGAGCCCAAGGGCGACGCCAGCCGCGCCTTCGGCGTGTACTTCGAGCCGGGTGGCATGTCGACCCGCGCTTTGGTGCTCACCGCCGACGATGGCACCATCGCCTGGTCCTGGGAAGGGGAACACCCCGGCATCATGCCGCCGGTGAGCCTCGTCCTGGAGGCCATCGCCGACCTCGGCTGGTAGCACGCCGGCCTTCGGCCGCGTACGATGCCAGTCCAAGCCTCGCCGCCTGCGGCTTGGCATTCCACCGCGTTCACCCCGCATCCATGGGTGAAACATCACGCTCCGCTTCGGTGCCCACCGATAGCATGACGTGGTCCGCTCGCAAGGTACGCACCTGAAACCGGCAGCCCTCATCGCATCTCTGGCACTCGCCGGACTGGTCAGTTCGGCCGCTGTCACGACCGCTCACGGCGCCGTGTCGGGGTCGGTTTCGTTCGAGGTCACCGAGCGCCGTCCGGACGTGCCGACCGGCCTTATCGCGCAGGTAACGGGGATCCAGGAGCCGGGTGTCGTCGGGGCACCGCTCCTTCAGCGCCTTCAGGTGACCCTGCCCGACGGGGTCCAGTTCGGTGCGCAGGCGCGCACGGCCTCAGGCGACCTCCAGTTCTGCGACCCCAGCGCATTCGCGGCCGCGGGCCAGCCCGCGGCCGTCTGCCCGCCGGGGTCCGGCATCGGGGCGGTCCAAGTCGAGACACAGGACGGCCTCCTCGTCGGTTCCCTGTACGCCGGGCCCCCGTCACCTGGGACCGGGTTGCCGTCGATCTTCGCGGAGGGCTCGCTCGGTGGCTCCGCTGAGCCCACCGCGTCCCGGATCAAGCTCGTCGGCGGGCTGAGCGTCGGCGCCGACGGCCGGCTCGGGATGCTCTTCGACCAAATTCCCCGGGCGTTCTCGTCGCTGAGGCTCCAGCTTGCCGCCGGCCCCGGCGCGCTCGTCGGCACGCCGCGGGCCTGCAACGGCTACGCGGGGCTCGCCACGCTCACGTCCGCAGCCACCGGCTCGGTGTTTGCGACGGCATCGGCCATCTCGATCGATCAGGACTGCGCCCCCCAAGGCTTCTCGCCGAGCGTGGACGTCTGGTCGGACGACCGCCAGGCGGGCGCCGTCGGCGTCTCCACCTTGGCCATCGCCCGTGGAGATCGCACACCGCGTCTGCGCACGATCCAGGCGTCAGCGCCGTCCGGGCTGCTGGCCGACATCGGCGGAACCCCGGAATGTGGGCTCACCGGCGA
Organism: Solirubrobacteraceae bacterium; assembly: GCA_032119595.1. Lineage (GTDB taxonomy): Bacteria > Actinomycetota > Thermoleophilia > Solirubrobacterales > Solirubrobacteraceae > JAGIBJ01. The sequence goes on from JAUMBQ010000010.1 coordinate 71,302, forward strand.
GGCCGCTGCCGCGTGCCCCGGCGACACGCGGATCGGGAGCGCCGAGTTGACGATCGGCGTTGGCGCAAGCCCTCGGACGATCACGGGACCGATCTACCTCACGCCGCGAGCCTCGGGTGCCGTCGCAGGCGGCCATCTGGCCGCTCGCGTTCGTCTGGGGGCGCTGGACCTCGGTGATGTCGTCATTCCCATCCGCATGGATCTGCGTCCGACTGATGCCGGCATCACGCTCACGTTCGACGTGCCCGATCGATTCCGCGGCATCGATCTGGCCGTACGGCGGGTCGCTATGCGTTTCGATCGCCCTGGGTTCACGCTCAATCCGTCGAGCTGCGGTCCGCTCGCGTTCGGTGCCACGATTACCGCCGACACTGGCGCGGTGACGTCGCCGGGCGGTCAAATTACATACGACCGGTGCGACGCCCGACCGTTCGCCCCGACCTTGCAGGCGACACTCACCGGCGAGACCACGGCTGGCGGCCACCCCAACGTGAACGTCGCGCTGAACGCGCGTGCCGGCGACTCGAATCTTCGGTCGGCCAATGTCGTCCTCCCGACGGGCATCGCCCCCGACGTCAACAACATTCAGAACTCCTGCTCCCTCGCTGAGTTCAACGCCGTCACCTGCTCCGCAAACGCGCGGGTGGGGACCGCGACAGCACGGGTGTCGCTGACGCCGGAGCCGATTCCGGGCGATGTCTACCTCGTGAAAGTCCCCGGGGAGGCGCTTCCGGGGCTTGGACTCAGCTTCACGGGCCGGTTCGCCCAGCGGGTGCTCGGCGTGACGCGCATCGAGCCGAAGTCCCAGCGGCTGATCGTGCGGTTCGAGGCGATTCCGGATCTGCCTCTCCGTCGCCTGGACCTCGACATTTTCGGCGGCGCCAAAGGTCCGATCAAGGTGGCTTCGGGAACCTGCCCAGAGAGCGCCGTGTGGGACGCATCGTTCGCGGCACACGGCCCGCAGGTGTCGAGCCACACGATCCCCGCCACCTGCGCTCCTCGCCCGGCCAAGCGGTCGGCCATCACGCTCTCCAGCACGTACGGCCTGTCGTGGCGGCTCGTCGACCTGGGCGGCCGGAGCCTGCAGTCGGCCAAACTGACGCTGCCGGCCGGGTTCGCGATCGTGAAGGCCCGTGCAAGCCGTCGGCAGTACCAGTCCGTCAAGCTCGCGGGCGCCGCAGCCAAGCTCTCCTTCACGACGAAGGCGGTCATCGTCGCGACGACCGGCAAGACGACCCGCACTCTCACCGTGCGTCTCAAGGCAGGGTCCGTCAAACGAACCTCGCCTCTGGCGGCGAAGCAGGGCACGCGCCGCGTCAAGCTGAAAGTCCGGCTCGGGTTCACCGACGGCACCGTGCAAAACCAGACCATCACGGTCCGCGCCAAGTAGCCGGACGCCGGCGACCGTGGACGACGAGCCACCGGAACCCCGGATTGAGGGGCCGACCGGAGCGCCGCTGATCACGGTGCACGCCGACCTCTCGTGTCCGGACTGCGCGACGGTGATGGACCGCCTGTGGCAGGTCGAGATTCGGATCGACCTGCGCCACTTCGTGTTGCGCTCCCGCGGGGAGCCGGCGATTCGGGCCGCGATGGCGGCCGAGGCGGCCGGTCTCCAGGGCGCATTCTGGCCATTTGCCCGAGGGCTGCTCACCGATCAAGGGCGCCAGGATCCCCCGCATCTGTGGGCGTTGGCCGAGTCGCTCGGGCTCGATGTGGCCCAGTTTGACGTCGATCGTCGGTCAGAATCCCTCAAACCCCGCATTGCGCAGGAAACACGTGCGGCCATGGTGGGCGGGGCCACAGGCGTCCCGGTGGTCTTCGCCGAACCGCCGGTTGCGGATTACCTGCGCCAGAGCGGGTACGATGGGGAGGTTCGGATCAGAAGACCGGAGTCGTCCCTGCGTACGTAGGGGTGGCCCGCCAGAAGCAAGCAAAGAAGCTGGGCGCCGCATCCATCCGATCGTTCCGCGTCGCCCTCCAGAGAGAACTCTCCACACATGACTCCCAACCCGACCGTCGTCTCGGTCACCATCGCCGGTAGCGAAATCACTTTCGAGACCGGGCGCATGGCACGCCAGGCCGGTGGTTCCGTGGTCGTCCGCCAGGGCGACACCATGGTGCTTTCCACCGCCACTGCTGGCAACGAGCGCGACATCGACTTCCTTCCCCTCACGGTTGAGGTGGAAGAGCGGATGTACTCCGCAGGCAAGATTCCCGGTTCGTTCTTCAAGCGCGAGGGCCGTGGGTCCGAGAAGGCCACGCTGGTCTGCCGCATGATCGACCGTCCGATTCGTCCGCTGTTCCCGAAGAACTGGCGTCGCGAGACGCAGCTCGTCGCGATCACGCTCTCGATCGATCCCGAGCATCCGTACGACATCCTCGCGATGAACGGCGCGTCCGCTGCCCTGCAGCTGTCCGACGTTCCCGTGCAGGAGCCGGTCGGTGCCGTGCGCATCGCCAAGGTCGACGGCAACTTCGTCGTCAACCCGTCTGAGGAGCAAATCCTCAACGAGGCTGACCTCGACCTGATCGTCGCCGGCACGTCCGAGGCCATCCTGATGGTTGAGGCCGGCGCCAACGAGGTCACCGAGGCCGAAATCCTCGACGCGCTCGACATCGCCCACTCGGCGATCAAGCAGCTGTGCGCTGTGCAGCTCGAGCTGCGCGAGAAGTGCGGCAAGCCGAAGGTCGAGATGGCGGAGATCGTCGTCGACACCGCCCTGATCGACCAGATCAAGGCGTCCCATGGCGCTGACCTCAGCAAGGCCCTGGAGACCCGCGGCAAGCTGGAGCTCCAGGACGCCATCGGTGCCGTCAAGGACGCCGTCGTCGTGCAGTACGCCGGCCCGGCCGACGCCGAGGACTACGGCACGAAGGCTGCGGGCGCCAAGAAGGCGTTTGCTGCCATCGAGAAGGCGGAGATCCGCCAGCGGATCGCCGTTCAGAAGCAGCGCCCCGACGGTCGTAACACGACGGAGATCCGTCCGATCACGATCGAGGTCGGCGTCGGTCCCCGCACGCACGGCTCGGTGCTCTTCACCCGTGGCGAGACGCAGGCCTTCTCGGTCGCGGCGCTCGGCACGCTGAAGGAGGAGATGCGGATCGACACCCTCGGCCTGCAGACCCAGAAGTTCTACTGGCACCACTACAACTTCCCGCCGTTCTCGGTTGGCGAGGCCGGCCGCATGGGCGGCCCCAAGCGCCGTGACATCGGCCATGGTGCCCTCGCAGAGCGCGCGCTGCTGGCCGTCGTGCCGGACACGGAGTCGTTCCCGTACACGATTCGCGTCGTGTCCGACATCTTCGAGTCCAACGGTTCGTCGTCGATGGCGTCGGTCTGTGGTTCGTCCCTCGCGCTGATGGATGCGGGTGTGCCGATCAAGGCGCCCGTCGCCGGCATCGCCATGGGCCTGATCAAGGAGGGTGACGACTACGTCGTCCTCACCGACATCGCCGGCGTCGAGGATCACCTCGGCGACATGGACTTCAAGGTTGCGGGTACCGAAGCCGGTATCACCGCGATGCAGATGGACATCAAGATCAAGGGCGTCACGTTCGAGATCCTGCGCGATGCCCTCACGCAGGCCAACGCGGCCCGCCTGAACATCCTCGGCCAGATGAAGACCGTCCTCGACGGTCCGCGTGAGGAACTCTCCGAGCACGCTCCGCGCATCGTGTCGCTGAAGATCGATCCGGACAAGATCGGCCTGCTCATCGGCAAGGGCGGCGAGACGATCCGTGGGCTCCAGGAGGAGTTCCAGGCACAGATCGACGTCAACGACGAGGGCCACGTCAACATCTACGCGACGATCGGCAACCTCGCCGAGGCCCTCAAGGACCGCATCCTTGGCTTCACCAAGGAAGTCGAGCTCGGTGACGAGTTCACCGGCAAGGTCGTCAAGACGACCACGTTCGGTGCGTTCGTCGAGCTCGCCAAGGGCACCGACGGCCTGATCCACATCAGCAACGTCTCGCCCGGCCAGCGTGTCGACGCGGTCGAGGACGTCCTCAACAAGGGCGACGAGATCAAGGTCCGCGTGGCCGAGGTCGACAAGGAGCGTGGCCGTATCGGTCTGCGCCTCGCCGACGACCCGGAGATCGTGGGCAAGACGGCCGACGAGCTCCGTGAGTTCGCGGCTGCCGGTTCCGGCGGCGGCGGCCGCGGCGGCGACCGCGGCGATCGCCCCCGTGGCGGTGGCGGCGGCGACCGCGGTGACCGTGGCGGCAACGGCGGCTACCGCGGCGACCGTCCGCGTGGCGGCGGCGACCGTCCCGGCCGTGGCCGTCGCGAGGGCCGCTCGGATCGTGATCCGGGCGCCGGCGCCTAACCACTCAGGCACAAGAAGACCACTGGTGTCCTCCCAGACCCAGTCGCTGCACGACGGGGTCGGCCTTCCGGCCGGCCCCGTCCGTGTGACGACCGTTGCTCCCGGCGTCCTCGTGGCGACCGAGCCCCTGCCGTGGGCTCGCGCGGCCGCGCTTAGCGTGACCGTGCTCGCTGGATCCGTTGATGAAGCGCCCGAGAGTGCGGGGGCCGCTCACCTGATCGAGCACCTGCTGTTCCGCGGCTCTTCAAAGTTCGGGCCAGGCGCGGTCGACCGACTGTTCGACGAACTCGGTGCCGACCTCACGGCCAGCACCGACCGGTGCCAGACGCACCTGTCGACCTGGGTCATGGCGGAGCACGCGGGGCGCGCGGTCGAGGCGATCGCGGACGTCCTGTGGCGTCCGGATCTCCGCGATGAGGACGTGGCCCACGAGCGCGAGATCGTGCTCGAAGAGGTCGCGATGATCGAGGACTCACCCGAGGAGCTCACCTTTGAGCTCATGGGCGATGCCCTCTTCCCAGATTCGCCCCTCGGCCGGCCGGTGATCGGCCGGCGCGAGACGATCGCGGCGCTCGACGCCGCAGCGCTCGTCCAGTTCCATCGCGACCGCTACTCGGTCGCGCCAATCGTCTGGGTGGGCGTGGGGGCCGTCGACCACGACGCGCTCTGCGAGCAGGTGCTCGCCTCGCTTCCCGACTGGCGCGCCTCCGAGGTCGCGCTCCCGAGCGACCTTCGTCGCGGCGAGCCGGCGGGTCCGCCGCGGCGCATCGTCGTCGAGCGCCCCTCCGAGCAGACCCACGTCGCCGTCGGCGTTCCGATCTTCGACGCCCAAGGCCCGCGGCGCGCGGCCCTGCAGGTGCTCGACGCGTTGGTCGGCGGTCCGCCGTCGTCACGACTCTTTCAGGAGATCCGCGAGCGCCGAGGCCTCGCCTACAGCGTGAGTTCGTTCCTAGAACTCCAGCAGGGCTTTGGCTCGTTCGGCGCGTACGTCGGCACGCGCCCAGAGCGGGTCGGCATCGCCGTTGAGGTCCTCGCGTCGGAGCTGCGCAAGATCGCGGCGGACGGCGTGGAACTCGACGACCTCTCGTGGGCCCGCGACCATGTCGCCGGGCGCCTCGGGTTGTCGCTTGAGACCGCGGGAGGCCGCGCCAGCCTGCTCTCAGCGCGACTGTCGCTCGGCATGCCGGTCGTCGACCCGGCCGTCATCGCGGCCGAGGTCGCGAGTGTGGACGCAGAATCGCTACACGAGGTCGCTCGGGAGACCCTCAGTGGGCTCGAGCACGCCGCGGTGGCCTGCGTGGCACCCGATGCTGACGGCGCGCATCGCGCGCTGGAAGCCGCCGGGCTCGCGACCACCGTCATCGCCTGACGGCCTGATGGATTCGGCTGAGCCCGTCGGCGCCGGGGCCGACCCTGCGGTTGAGCCTCAGCCGACGCTGGAACCCGCGCCCCGCAGGCGTCGACGCGTGCCCATGTTTCTCCTGGCACTCGTCGCGGTCCTGTTCGCTAGCGGCGTGGGTATCGCTCGCTGGGGACACGACGATGAGGTCACCGTCGCGACGGTGCCGGGGCTGCCGGCCCCGACGACGCCCGCGACCGGCGATGCCGGCAGCGGGGGCCCGGTCGGCGGCGCCGACCACACGCAGACGCTGCTCCGCGGCGTCCCGCAGGAGGGGCTGACCCTCGGGTCGAGCGACATCACGATCGTGGAGTTCGTCGACTTCCAGTGTCCGTTCTGCCGGGCGCATCAGCTCGAGGTCGCCCCTGCTGCGATCGAGCAGGTCGTCAAGACGGGACGAGCTCGCCTGATGATGGTCCCGCTGGCGTTCCTGGGGCCCGACTCCGACAATGCACGTCACGTCTTCCTCAAACTGAGCGAGAGAAACCTCGGGTGGCAGTTCGCCGACCTGATGTTCCGCAACCAGGGTGCCGAGGGCACTGGATACGTGACGCAGCGATACCTCCAGAAGCTGGTCGCGGCAATACCGGGCACCACGGCGGCGGACGCCGATCCCACGCCGAACGCGTATTCGGAGCGGTGGGCGAACGCGGCCGACGCGCTCGCGAGCACGGGCGCTATTCCGGGTACTCCGACGTTCGCGGTCGGCTACACCGGTCAGGACGTGCGGAAGTACGCGATCGTCGGCGCCGATTGGAACGCTGCGATCAACCTCGCCGCCGTCCTCGCCCAGGGTGGCACGCCGGGCACATCACCCGGCACACCCGGCACGACGCCCGGAACGCCTCCGGGGGCGACGCCGACCACTCCGGTGCCGCGCTTCCAGCCTGGCCAGCGGATCACCACTTGACGCTCGTGCGGACCGCGGTCCGGGCGGTGCGACGCCACGCCGGGCGGCCCGTCATCATGTGACGCAGCGCACCGCGCGGCCTGTTCGTGCCGCCGTCTCAGTCGCCCAACACCCCCTTCCCCGAACCTCCGAGAGATCCGAAGCCGATGGCCAGCAACGCAGAACAGAAGAACGAGGCACGCCTCAAGCGCGAAGCAGCCCAGGCCGCGGCTGCTGCAGCGGCCAAGCGCAACCGCAACCTGCAGGTGCTCGGCGGCATCATCTTTGCTGCGCTCGTGGTGGTCGTCCTCGTCGTCGTGATCTCCGGCGGCGACAAGGAGAAGGGCCCGGCGGGCCTCGGCGCCGACGACTCGGGCCAGGTGGCCGGTGTCGCCGAGACCAAGACGCTGCTCACCGGCCTTGAACAGAGTGGATTCGCGCTCGGCGACCCGAAGGCACCGGTCACGGTCATCGAATTCCTCGACGTTCAGTGCCCCTTCTGCAAGCAGCACCAGATCGACGAGCAGCCGACGATCATCAAGGAGCTCGTCCGCACCGGCAAGGCCAAGCTGCGGATGGCGCCGATCGCGCTGCCGCAGATGGGTGAGGACTCCGAAGCGGGCCGCATCGTCGCCACGCGCCTCGCCGCAAAGGGCAAGGCCTGGGACTTCATCAACCTCTTCTACTGGAACCAGGGCGACGAGGGCACGGGCTACGTGACCAACCCGTTCCTCACGAAGCTCACCGCTTCGATCCCCGGCACCACGTCAGCTGACGCTGATCGCAACGCGTCCCCCGAGGTCACGGCGAAGCTCAAGGAGATCGACGAGCTGCAGGGTGCACTCAGCGTCACCGGCACCCCGTCGTTCGCGATCGGCCGGACCGGCCAGGAGCCCTCGGAGTACAAGCTCCTCACGCTCGACGGCACGAGTTCCACCGCCGATCAGGTGGTCGACGCAGCGAACGAACTCGCGAAGAAGGCGGGCGTCTAGTGCCGATCCGCGTCGCCGTCGCCGGCGCTGCCGGCAAGATGGGCCTCGCCGTGTGCGAGGCCGTCGACGGCGCGGACGACATGGTCGTCGCGGCCAAGGTCGATCCGGCCCTCGGTGTCGCGCTTGAAGACGTGCTGGGTGAGGTCGACGTCGTCGTCGACTTCACCCGGCCGGATGTCGCCCTGGGCAACATCCAAGCGGCCATGGCCGCCGGCGTCCATGTCGTCGTCGGGACCAGTGGCTTCGACCTCTCGCAGGTCACGCCCGCCAACGGCGCCAAGGTGCTCTTCGCGCCGAACTTCGCGATCGGTGCCGTCCTCATGATGCGGTTGGCGGCGCAGGCCTCCAAGTACATGCCGAAGGTCGAGATCATCGAGCTGCATCACGACCAGAAGCTCGACAAACCGTCCGGGACGGCGAAGCGGACGGCGGAGCTGATCACCGAGGCCGGTGGCCAGCAGAACATCGAGATCCACTCGGTGCGCCTGCCCGGGATCATTGCCAACCAGGAAGTGATCTTCGGGGAACTCGGTCAGACGCTCACGATCCGTCACGACACGACGGACCGCAAAGGCTTCATGCCGGGTGTGCTCATCGCGATTCGCAAGATCGCGACGATGGAAGGCGACCTCGTCGTCGGCCTCGAGCACGTCCTCGACTAACACCTCACCCAAGCAATCCTTGGGTGTTCACGGGCATCCCGCCATGCGATCCTGGCGGGATGCCAGACCTCGGAGCACTCCTCACCGCCATCGTCACGCCCTTCGCCGCGTCGGCGAAGGCGGCGTCTGGCAAGCCCGCGGTCGATGAGGATGCTTTCGTCGCGCTTCACCGCTTCGTGATCGAGCAGGGATCGCACGGAATTGTCGCGTGTGGGACCACGGGCGAGGCCTCGACGCTTGATGACGATGAGCACCTGAGGGTGATTCAGCTCGCGGTGCAGAACAAGCCGGCCGGCTCGACGGTCGTTGCCGGCGTCGGAAGCAACGACACCGCCCACGCGGTGCACTTGGCCGAGCGCGCCACGGAACTCGGGGCCGACGCGCTGCTGAGCGTGACGCCGTATTACAACCGGCCGAACCGCCGGGGCATCGTGCGGCACTACGAGGAGGTCGCGAAGGCGACCGACAAGCCGATCCTTCTCTACAACATCCCGACCCGCACGGGCGTGGATCTTCCCAACGACCTCCTGGCCGAACTGGCGCAGATCGACGGCATCGACGGGGTTAAGCAGGCCAACAACGCCAACTTGGCGCTCGTCGATGGCCTTGATCTCTACGCCGGCAACGACGAGATCTTCGGTGCCACCCTCGACCTCGGCGGCGCCGGTGGCATCTGCGTCGCCAGCCATGTCGCGGGAGCGGCAATGCGGGCGATGGTCGACGAACCTGCTCGGCGCGGAGCCATCGACGCCGAACTTGCGCCTCTGTACGCGGCACTCTCCGTCGCGCCGGCCTGCGTTTCGTCCAAGGCGGCACTTCAGCTCCTTGGTCAGCTCACGAGCGATCGCGTGCGGCTGCCGATGGTCGAAACGGATGAGCACGAACGCCAGTCCGTGCGCGACGGTCTGCTGGCCGTGGGGTTGCTGAAGGACTGACGAGGGCTGAGAGCGCGCGCCTGCGGAAACGCGTCGGCCACCGGTCCTGCGATACTCAGGCGGATGTCCGATCTCGGAGCGCTTCTCACTGCGATCGTCACGCCGTTCGCTGACCGACCTGGCTTGTCCGGGCGGGAGCAGGCCCCGGTGGACGAGGAAGCGTTCGTCCGGCTCCACAAGCTCGTGATCGAGCGGGGGTCCGATGGCGTCGTGGCCTGCGGCACCACCGGCGAAGCCTCGACGCTCAGCGACGACGAGCACCTGCGGGTGATTCAGCTCGCCGTCGAGAACAAGCCGGCCGGTACCACCGTGATCGCCGGTGCCGGAAGCAACGTCACCGCGCATGCTTGCGAACTCACCGAGCGGGCCACTGAACTCGGCGTCGACGCGATCCTGAGCGTGACGCCGTATTACAACCGGCCGAATCGCCGGGGCATCGTGCGGCACTACGAGGAGGTCGCCAAGGCGACCGACAAGCCGATCATCCTCTACAACATCCCGTTCCGCACCGGCACCGACATGCCCAACGATCTGCTCGCCGAACTGGCCCAGATTGACGGCATCGTCGCGGTCAAGCAGTCCAACGACGCGAATCTCGCGAAGGTGGACGGCCTCGATCTCTACGCCGGCAACGACGACACCATTCTTCGCACCCTCGAGGTGGGTGGCGTAGGCGCAATCAGCGTTGCCAGCCACCTCGTCGGCCATGACATCAAGCGGATGCTTGACCACCCCGAGGAGCGCGGCGATGTCAACGCGCGCCTACAGCCGCTGTTCGCGGCCCTCGGGGTCACCACCAACCCTTCACCCATTAAGGCGGCGCTCTCTATGCAGGGTCACCTCTCCGACGTATTCCGACTCCCGATCGTCCCGTGCGACGAGCATGAGGCCACGGTGATCCGCGACGCGCTCACGGCACTGGACCTCCTTCCGATCGGCGCTCGAGCATGAGCGGCCCGATCCGGGTCCTGCCGCTGGGCGGGCTCGGCGAGATCGGCAAGAACATGACGGTCGTCGAGCAGGACGGCCGCATCGTCGTCATCGACGTCGGCCTCCGCTTCCCGACGCAGGAGCAGCACGGCGTCGACCTCGTCTTGCCGGACTTCACCTACCTGATCGAGCGCGCCGACAAGATCGACGCCGTCGTGATCACCCACGGCCACGAGGACCACCTCGGGGCCCTTCCGTTCTTCCTGCGGCAGATCACGCCGCACCGTCCGAAGATCTACGGCCGGCCGCTCACGATGGAGATGGCGCGGTCCAAGCTCGACGAGCACCGCATCAAGGACGCTCCGCTCAAGCGCCTGGAGCCCGGCTCCAAGGTGAAGGCCGGGCCGTTCGAGCTCGAGCTGATCCACATGACGCACTCGATCCCGGACGCGTCCGGTGTCGTCGTGCACACCGAGCATGGTCCGATCTTCTTCACGGGCGACTACAAGTTCGATCAGACCCCGATCGACGGCGGCCCGGCTGACCTCGGCCGGCTGGCGGAACTCGGCAAGAAGGGCGTCACGCTCCTCTGCGGCGACTCCACCAACGCCGACCGTCCCGGTTGGTCGCTCTCGGAAGCGATCGTCGGACCGAAGCTCAACGAGCTCTTCACGCACTGCGATGGCCGGATCCTGGTCACCTGCTTTGCGTCGAACATCCATCGCGTCCAGCAGGTGGTCGACGCCGCCAAGCTGCACAACCGCAAGGTCTGCCTGATCGGGCGCTCGATGCGCAAGAACACGGCGATCGGTCGCACGCTCGGTCACATCGACATCCCGGACGGGATGCTCGTCACGCCGCGCGATCTCGAGCACCTGCCCGACGAACGCATCGTGATCATCTCGACCGGTTCGCAGGGCGAGCCGCTCTCCGCGCTTCGCCGTATGGCGTACGGCGATCACCAGCAGGTTGCGCTGCATTCCGGCGACACCGTGATCTTCTCCGCGACCCCGATCCCGGGCAACGAGAAGGCCGTCTCCGAGGTCGTCGACGCCGTGAGCCGTCGCGGCGCCACGGTGATCACCACCAAGGACGCACCGATCCACGCCTCGGGCCACGGGTATCAGGAAGAGCTCAAGTTGATGCTCAACCTCACCCGCCCGAAGTACGTGATGCCGTTCCACGGCGACTACCCGCGTATCCGCCTGCACAGCAAGCTCGCGCAGTCGGTCGGCATCCCGGAGAAGAACGTCTTCGAGTGCGACAACGGCGACGTCGTCGAGATCGATGCCCGCGGCGCCCGCCGTGGCAAGCCGGAGAAGGCTGGCGTGTTCTTCGTCGACGGGATGGAGATCGGCGATGTCGCCGATGTCGCCCTGCGCGACCGCCGCATGCTCTCCGCCGACGGAATCTGCGTCGTCGTCGCGACGATCGCCGAGCGTGACGGCAAGTCCGTCGCTGACCCGGAAGTGCTGCTGCGCGGCGTCCCGGCGGAAGAGGAGCACGATCTCATCGAGACGCTCCGCGACGCCGTCGACGAGATCCTCGAAAATGCGGTCAAGCAGAAGATCCGCGATCCCGACCGTCTCGAGGAGTTCCTCCACGACGAACTCGCAGGCGTCGTGTACTCCAAGCTCAAGCGGCGCCCGATGCTGCTGCCCGTGGTGGTCGAGGTCTAGGACCTCTGGTCGGGGCTCAGGGCGCGGTGCGCGCTGAGCCCCGGCTTCAGCCTGGACGTCGGCACGACGACCCCCGGGCCGACCCGCGATCCTCCACGGGTCGCTGGTGTCGCATTACATCGAGGTGTGCCGGTTGCTCGGCGGTTGCTCGCTGGGATCCCGCTGCGGGTGGTTGATGAGCCCGCTCCCACGGCTGATCCAGCCGCGGTTCGCCGCGAACCAGCGGTAGCCGGCGTCAGCGGCGCCAGGGAAGCGGCGCAGGGGCCACGAGAGCACCCGGCCGCCTGGGAGCGCTGCGGCCGTGGTGGCCAACGCGGCGCTGCCGTGTTCCATCGTGCCGTCGGGGTGCACGGCATGCCAGGAGTCGTAGCGCTCGTCCGCCGTGAGGTCAGCGAGCAGGCCGCAGTCGTGGCGTGCGATGCGGTCGAACGCAAGTCGGTGGTGGCGGTCCAGCAGGGCTATCACATCGCGCGTGTGCAGGCAGATGCCGCACCCACCATCAAACAACAGCAGGACTTTGCCGGCGGTCGGTGGGCGATCGCCGGGGTGCAGCGCCTCGGGGTGTTCCACGGCTGGTGGCCGCTCACGCGCGAGCCAGCGAATCGGGAGGGCAGCAAGGTGCGCGACCAGCTGGGACGGCCGCGAGAGCGGGCCGCGCAGAAAACGCGGCTGCTCTGGTCGGTAGCGGCGACCGTAGCCTGGCGAATCGGTCGCACCCAACGACGAAGCCGCTTTGGCGCGGCGGGAGAGCGGGTCGCCCGAACTGGGTTTCGGCATGGCTCTACCGTAGGCCCACCGATCAGGGCGCGTTGAGCGGCAGGCGAACCTCGACGCGCGTGCCGCGGCCTGAGCGGGCCGGGGAGCGGAGTTCCACCCAGCCGCCATGCGCCTGGGCCGAGGCGCGGACGATCGACAGGCCGAGGCCCGACGACGGCCCGCTTCGCGACCCTGATTTCACGAACCGCTCGAACGCGCGGCCGCGAACGGCGGGGGAGAGGCCAGGGCCGTCGTCCTCCACGGCCAGCGAAGCGTGGCCTCCGCGGCGGCCGACCATCACCCGGACCGTCGTGCCGGGCGGCGTGTGCCGCGCGGCGTTCTCCAGGAGGTTGCGGACCACACGCTGGAGGTCGTCCCGGCGGCCCTGCACCGTGACGGGCTCAGTCTCGACCTCCAGCACGTGATCGGCGAGGAGATCCTCCACTTCGGCGACGGCGTCGGCGACGACCGACGACAGGTCCAGCGAGGACTGTGTCCCCTCGCTCGGCTCATCGGCCCGGGCAAGATCGAGGAGGTCGGCGACGAGCCCCCGCATTCGGCGTGCCGATCGGAGCGCGGCCGCCGCCGACTCGGCGTGATCGGGGTCATCCGTGTCAGCCAGCAGCTCAAGGTTCGTGATCACGCTGGTGAGCGGCGTGCGTAGCTCGTGCGAGGCGTCGGCGAGGAACTCCCGCTGGCCTTGGAGGGTCTTCTCGGTCGTCGACTGGGCAGCGGCCAGCGAGTCGAGCATGGCGTCGAGGGTGAGCGCGAGCTCCCCGAGTTCGTCCTTGCGCGCAGGGACAGGGAGGCGGCGCGTGCTGTCGCCCGTCTGCGCGATCGCGTTGGCTTCGGCGGTGAGTTCAGACACGGGGCGCAGCGCGCGACCGCCGATCCACGACGCGCCGGCGAGGGAGAGCAAACTCCCCACGAGCGTGCCGAATCCGAGGAGGAGGTTGATCCGTCGCACCGTGCGCTCAACGTCGCGCGTCCGGCGGCCGTACTGCACCAGGATCGGCTCGCCCGAAAGCTGAGCATTCGGGTCGGTGAGGCGGCGCGTCACGACGTAGAGATCGCCGAGCGTGCGGTTCTTGACCGTTCGATTGCCGACGGTTCTCGCGCCGAGGGAGACGTTGCGTTGGCTGAGCTGCAGCACGCTCTGCCGCGTCACGACGCGCACGAACCCGTTGCCGCCGCGCGCGTAGGACGTCACCGCGAATTCGCTGCGCTTGAAACGCTGATCCCCCTCAGCAGTGGGGTCAATCGTCGGCCTGATCCGGTCGGCCAGGTCCTCCGCCGACCGCTCGACGCCCTGCTGAAAGTCGTCGTGAAGGCGAGCGGACGTCGTGGTGCTGATGATCAGTGCAAACGCGATCAGCACCAGCGAGGTGACCGACGTGATCAGCAGCGCCAGGCGCCACCGGATGGGAATACCGCTACGACGCACCGAGGGCGTATCCCGACCCGCGCACCGTGCGGAGCAGCCGCGGCTCGCCACCGGACTCGAGCTTGCGGCGCAGGTTGGAGACGAACACCTCGACCGTGTTCGTCGGCTCCGTGGGGTCGTGGTGCCAGACGTGCTCGAGGAGTTCCTCGCGCGGCACGGGCGCGCCGCCGCGGCGCCCGAGGTACACCAGCAGCTCGAATTCCAGCGGTGTGGTCGCGATGGCGCGCTTCCCGCGGCGGACCGAGCGCCGGCCCTGATCGATGACAAGGTCGGCGACTTCGATGGTGGGGTTGGCGCCCGGTGCCGGGGCGCTGCGCCGCAGCAGGGCACGCAGGCGAGCGAGGAGCTCGGACCGGTCGAACGGCTTCACGAGATAGTCGTCGGCCCCAGCATCCAGGCCAGCGACCCGCGAGGTCACCTCGTCCCGCGCAGTGACGACGAGCACGGGGATCGCGTTGGTGGCGCGGAGTTCGCGGGCGACCTCGAGTCCGTCACCGTCGGGCAACCCGAGGTCCAGGAGTACGGCATCCCAGTGCTCCGCGGCCACGAGCGCGAGCGCGCCAGCGACGGTCCCGGTGCAGGCGGTCTCGTAGCCCTCGCGGCCGAGGGTCCTCGCCAGAGCGCCCGAGATCTCCTCATCGTCCTCGACGATCAGCACGCGTTGACCGGCCATGGATCCCATTGTGACTTTCCGGGCGGGCGCGTGTCGTCGCCACGGGCCGGAGGGGAATGGCCAGCCCTGCCCACTTGCGATACGAACGTTTAGCAACTCGACGTTTGATCGATCTTTGGTTAAGAGATCCAACCACTCAACCGATCTCCGGCGTAATGAACGATCAACGACCGGGGGGGAATGATCGTGTCCAAGCCCAGTAAGGGACTGAAGGTCGCCATCACCTTGATGGCGACGCTCGCCGTACCGACGACAGCAGCAGCAGCCGACCGGCCATGCGACAACGGTCAGCCCAAGGTGTGGCAGGCGTTTGCCGCGTTCGGCGATCCTGCCGACTACTGGCTCGCGCCAGGGGGAGACTTTGAGTCTGGCGCGAGCGGCTGGTCGTTGTCGGGGGCGAGGGTGATTCGCGGCAACGAGACCTTGAACGTCCTCCGCGGCCGATACTCACTCGCGCTCGGCGGTGGCCTGTTGTCGGCCAGGAGTACCGCGGTGACACCGCCGTTCTGTGTGACGAGCGAGCACCCCACGTTCCGTTACGTCCTGAAAGCGAACGGGCTTGTGGGTGCGCTGAGTACGTTCGTGCGCTACACCGCTGCCGACGGCTCTACCCACGAGGAGCAGGTCTGGTCGCGCACCGCGACGACGCTCCTGCCGGGCCAGTGGAAGCCGTCCGATTTGCAGCCGCTGGCCACCCGCTTGCCAATGGAACGCATCGGCGGCGTCGCACGGGTCCGTTTGGTCTTTCGCACGCCGGTTAGCCTTAACGGGGCCGGATACCTGATCGACAACGTGCTTGTCGATCCGTACCGGGTTCGTTGATGGCGGCTGTGAGGCCCACCGCACAGCTCGGCCGTGAGGCAGAGCTGAAGCGCCAACAGCCATGAAGCTTCGGCAGCCGGGGACGGCGAGCGCGATCGAGGAGCACGCCTTCGATGCTGCGCCTGCGAGCCCGGTTGGTCGGACGGTGCGGAGAGCGCAAAGCGACCCGGTCGAGGAGGGGGAGTCCTCGGCCGCGGTCGAGCGCCTCTTGGACGACTCGTGGGACGAACAGATGGTCCCGTACGACCGCCGCCAGTATCTCGCCGGGGGCTTCGTCAGTGGCGCGTTCCTGATCGCCGCCGTTGCGCTAGCGCTCCTGGCCCCAGAGGCGCCTGCGCGCGCCTCGGTGTGGATGCTCGTCGCGCTTGCGGCTGGCTTCTCGGTCGCCAGCCGGGTCGAGTTCCCAATCGGCGCGGGCTACGCGGTCCCGACCCAACTCTTCCTCGTACCGCTGTTCATCCTCGCGCCGCCGGCGCTGGTCCCGTTGATCGTGCTCGCCGCGCTGACCGCCGCTGGACTCGTGGACACCGCGCTCGGCCGGGCACGCGGCGACCGGCTGATCGATGTCGGCGCTGACGCGTGGCACGCGGTGGCGCCAGCGTTGGTGATCACGCTTGCCGGTACGCCGAATCCGGTGGATGCGTCGCTCTGGATGATCGCCCTGGCCTTCTCGGCGCAGCTGATCAGCGAGGTTGGGACGAGCACTTTTCGGATGTGGCTCGGCTCGGGCATCTCGCCACACGTCCAGCTCCGGGTCCTGCTCACGGTGTGGGCGATCGACTTGCTGCTCACGCCGATCGCGTTTGTCGCGGCGAGCGCCGCGCTGGTGGACGGGCTCGGGGCAGCGCCGCTGACGCTGCTCGGGTTCATCGTGCTGCTGGCGCTCCTCACCCGCGACCGCACCCAGCGGATTGATCAGGCGCACGACCGGCTCGAGGCCTTGCGGGCGGAGCGCTCGCGCCTGGAGATCGCGGTACAGCGCATCGGCGATGCCTTCGCCTCCAAGCTTGACCTCGATGCACTGCTGAACATCACCATGCGGGCTGCGTTTGAGGCCCTGGATGCCGACGGTGCTCGTGCGAGCGCAAACCCTGGTGCGGGGCGGCGCCTCGTGCGCCGCGCGAAGACGCGCGACGTGCCCCACCTTGAGCCCGCGCTCGCCGTCGCCGAGCAGATGGCGGCGGCGACCGGCGAGCTGAGCACCGCGACCGTGAACGACGTGTTCGCCGTCGCGTGCCCGGTGCAAGACCCGTCGGGACTGCCCCAGGCGGGCGTGCTTGCGCTGGCGCGGCGCGGCGTCGAATTCGCGCCGCGAAAGCAGGAGCTGCTCCGGTATCTCTGCGAACAGGCCGGCGTGGCGGCTTCAGACATCGAACGCCACTCACTCCTGCATCGCCAGGCCCTCACCGATGAACTCACGGGGCTGGCGAACCACCGTCGGCTACAAGAGGTGCTCGCCCTCGGCGCCGATGGCTTCCAGCAGAACGGGATTCCGTTGGCCTTGATCCTCTTCGACCTCGACAACTTCAAGCAAGTCAACGACACGCGAGGCCATCAGACCGGCGATCACGTCCTGCGGGCGGTGTCGGACGTGTTGCGGGGGTGCTGTCGTTCCGGCGACGAGGCGGCGCGCTACGGCGGCGAGGAACTCGCGATCATCATGCACGCGACCGAGTTTCCGGGGGCTCTCGCCGTTGCGGAGCGGGCGCGCGCCGCGATCGCGGCCCTCGATCTGGTCGACACCGCCGGGCGCGACCTCGAGATCACCACCTCGGTGGGGGTGGCAGAGCTCGGACCGGGGATTCGTGACCCGCAGGCGCTGATCGCGTCCGCGGACGCCGCGCTCTACGAGGCCAAGCGAGCGGGCAAGAACCGCGTGCATTTCCAGGGCGGATCCGCGCCGGCCTGAGCGGCGGGTTCAGTCTGCCGACGGGCGTGGTGAGCACGGCATCGGCCGTGACCGGGCGGGGCTCACGCCATAAGCGCCCCAACACCTGTCCGCTGGGAAGGAACATGCAAAGCGGCGGCGAACCTCCTTCCCGGTGCCGAAGCCCCCACCCAGCGCACAACCTCGCCGCCGCCAAGCGCCGCGGCCGAAGACGCCACCGCCGCCCACGCCGCTGCTCGATCAGCGCCAGCTCGACCTGCTCGGGCTCGCGCTCATCGCGTTCGGCGTGCTCGTCGCGGTGCCGCTCTACCGGGCAGGGACCGGTGGCGTTATCGGCGAGGCGATCGCGGATGGGGCCCGGCTTATGCTTGGCGTCGCCGCCTACGGCGCGCCCGTGCTGCTCATTGCCGGCGGCCTTGTCGCCGTCTCACCGCTTGGCGTCCGTGAGAGCATTCGCGTCGGCATCGGCGGCCTCTTCGGGTTCAGCGCCATCACGCTCTTCGCCCGCGCCGCAGAGGGCCCCGACTCAGGCGCTCGCTGGGGCGGCCCGCACCTCAGCGACGCCGGTGGCGCGCTCGGGGAGTCGCTCTGGATGATCTGCAACGCCGGCTTTGGGAACTTTGGTCCCTGGGTGATCGGCGTCTTGCTGGTGCTCGGCGCGGCGTTGCTGCTCACTGGTGCCGAACTCGCCTCCGTCATGCGAGGGGCAGGACGAGGACTGGCACGTGCGATGAGCGCTCCCGGTCGCGTCCGCGCTGACCGTCGTGCCGCCCGCGCTCTCGAACTCGCCGACGCATCGCCGTCGGTCGTGCGCGCCGCGCAGGACCAGGAGTGGGAGCGGTCGCTCGATGCCCGTGAGCGCGCGCTGGCGGCCCACGAGCGGTCCCAGGGCGGCTCGCGGGCCGACTCGCGCGTGGACTACGCCGACGAGCCTTCCCAGGCGCCGAAGGCACGCCGACGGCGCGTGGTGCCGGTCGAGCCCGAGCTTCCTCAGCCGGCAGACGCGCCCCGCACGTGGACCTCCCGTGGCGAGGACCCGCGCACGTGGACCTCAGCTGGCCATGACGAGCCCTCGCAGGCGAGCCTCGCACCGCCAGAGATGCCAGGCATCACGCCGACGGTTCGCCGCGGCACCGCCCGTCCGGCCCAGCTCATCGATGGCGCTGAGCGTTTCCCGGATCTGTACGGCCACGACGCGCCCATCTGGATCGGACCTCACGACGAGGACGGTGGCTCGGCCCCGTCGCCGCAGCGGCCGGTCGGCAAGTTCCCGGATCCGCTCGAGGAGTTCGAGCAGGAGCTGTCGAGCGCCCGCCGCGAAGATGGATCGGCCACGCCGGAGGAATACGACGCGGCCGAACTCGAAGCCGCCGCAGCATTGCCGGTCGACCGCGACGGCGCGTTCGCACCCGATCAGCCGGTCGAGATCGACGAGGACTACTCCGTCGAAGACGACTTCGACGCCAATGAGCCCTCGCGCCATGACCTTTCGGTCCTCGACGGCTCACCCGACGACGACCTCGACCCGGACGCGGATCTCCGCATCGACGACGCGGCCGGCGCGGGTTCGCCCGAGAGCGGCCCGTCGGGCGTTGGCCCGCAGGCGCTCACGCCGATGGGCCGCTATCGCGCCGAAGTGACCGAGGCCGCCGACTTCCCCTGGAAGATCCCGCCGCGCCGGCTGCTCACGCGCTCGGCCAAGGAGGCACCGGGCCCAAGTCGCATCGACCAGGCCCAGACGTCTGAGTTGCTGCTCGAGGCGCTTGGCCACTTCGGCGTGAAGGCCGAGCTCGTCGGCTGCGTGGCCGGCCCGCACATCACCCGCTACGAGCTTCGGCTCGCTCCCGGCGTGAAGATGAGCAAGGTCGGCAACCTCAAGGACGACCTCGCCTACGCGCTCGCCGCGACCGACATTCGCATCCTTGCGCCGATCCCCGGCAAGACCGCCGTTGGCGTTGAGGTGCCGAACCGCAACCGCTCGCTTGTGCGCCTCGGCGACGTGTTCGGCGATTCGCCGCCAAAGAGTTCGCCGCTGAACGTGTGGCTGGGCAAGGACGTGGAGGGCGAGTCGATCTTCGTCGACCTCGCGAAGATGCCTCACCTGCTCGTCGCTGGCACGACTGGCGCGGGCAAATCGGCCTGCATCAACGGCATGCTCTCGTCGATCTTGCTGTCGGCCAGTCCGCATGACGTGCGGATGGTGCTCGTCGACCCCAAGCAGGTCGAGCTCACGCCGTACGAGTCGATTCCGCATCTGCTGACGCCGGTGATCACGAGCCCGAAGATGGCGGCGACGGCGCTGCAGAACCTCGTTCGTGAGATGGAGGCTCGCTACTCCACGATGGCGCTCGCGCGGACCCGCGGAATCGTCGAGCTGAACAAGGTCCGCCGCGAGCGTGGGGAGCAGGAGTTCCCGTACATCCTGTGCGTCATCGACGAACTCGCCGACCTCATGATGGTCGCGCCGGGCGAGGTCGAGGACTCGATCATTCGCATCGCACAGAAGGCGCGCGCGGTCGGCATCCACCTCGTGCTGGCCACGCAGTCGCCGCGCGTCGACGTGATCACGGGCATGATCAAGGCCAACGTGCCGAGCCGCATCGCGTTCGCGGTGTCGTCGCAAACCGACTCGCGCGTGATCCTCGATCAGAACGGCGCCGAGTCGCTCCTTGGCCAGGGCGACATGCTCTTCTCGGCCGTCGGCAGCGCGCGCCTGCAGCGCATCCAGGGTGCGTACATCGACGAGGAACAGATCGAGCAGATCACCAGCTATTGGCGCAAGCAGGGCGAACCCGATTTCAACGAAGCGCTGCTCGACGAGGTCGTCGAAGTGCCGGTCGACGAGCAGAAGGGCGACGGGCTCGATCCCGACGAGGATCCGATGCTTGAGGAGGCGATTCGCCTGGTCGTCGAGATGGGCACCGCGTCGACGTCGATGATGCAGCGTCGCCTGCGGGTCGGCTACACCCGTGCCGGCCGCCTGGTCGACATGCTTGAGCGCCGCGGCGTGATCTCGGGCTACGAAGGCAGCAAGGCGCGCCAAGTGCTCATCGGACCCAGCGAGGTGGAACGGATCGTCGCGCAGGTGCGGGTGAAGAACGGCACCGCGCCGAAACTCTTCGAAGAAGATGCGCCAGAAGTGGCGGTGTCGATTCCGATCGATCCCGCGCTCGTGGGCGACGACGACAGCATCGGGGGCGAACTCACGCCTGTATCTGGCGGCGCGGTGCGTGACGGTATCCCAGACCCGGACGCAATGGACAGCTTCTCCGATCCGTCCGCGGATCGTTAGCCTGCGGGGATGGCCGAGATCGGAGCCCAGCTGCGCGAGGCCAGAACGAGGGCGCGCATCGAAATTGCCCAGATGGAGGCGCAGACCAAGATCCGCGCCAAGTATCTGCGGGCGCTCGAGAACGAGGAGTGGGAGCTGCTGCCCGGCCCCACGTACGTCAAATCGTTCCTGAAGACCTACGGCGACATGCTCGGCATCGATGGCCGACAGCTCGTCGCCGAGTACAAGTCGGCCCACGAGCCGTTCCAGGCCGAGGGCGACATCGGCCAGATGAGTAAGCACACCGGCGGCCGGATGAACCGGTCCCAGGCAAGCCCGCCGCTGCCGCGCGTGGTCCTCTTGGGCGTCATCACGGCCGCGCTGCTGGCCGGCGGTGCCTACTACTTCGTTGGGCGGGACGGATCAGAGTCCGACGGCGGGGCGAACGGGGTGCAGACCGCCCAGCCAGCCGATGAGCAAGCGGTCGATGAGGATTCGGCGACACCGGAGCCGTCGCCAGCGATCGCGCGGCGGCCCGTCAGCGTGGTCGTGAGCGCCGCGACCGATGGCGTGACCGTATGCGTGCGCGCGGGGAAGCGGATTGCGGTCCCGGCGACCGAGTTGCGGGCCGGCGAGAAGACCGATGCGGTCCGCGGGCGGACGGTTGTGATGACCGCCGATGCTCGTGCCGTGCAGCTTCGCGTCGATGGCAAGCGCAAGGCGCTTCCGAGTGGGAACGGTCCGATCACGGTGTCGATCTCGGCTGCCGGTGTGAAGAAGGCCAGCGCTGCTGCGACGGCCTGCCGCGTCTAAGCGGCTCCAGGGCCGCAGCGCAGCGGGCCCCTGGCCGTGGCGAGGGGTCTCTCTAAAACCGGGCGTATGACGATGTAGCACTCCGTAGGACGCCCTGTTCGACGGAGGGGGCTGCGGCGTCTCTGGCCGCGGGCTCACTAGGCTGCGCCGCATGTCCGACGCGCCAACCGGAACACGCCACCTCCGCGGGGCCATCGTGGTCACCGGGAGCGAGGTGCTGGCCGGCCGCGTGGTCGACAAGAACGGACCGTGGGTGTCGCAGCAGTTCGCGGCGCTCGGCATTGAGACTGCGGGGATCATCCAGGTCGGCGACCGGCGCGAGGACCTCCTCAAGGCGCTGGCCCAGGCCGTGTCCTGGGACGTCGATCTGATCGCGACCACGGGCGGGCTCGGCCCGACCGCGGACGACCTGACGATCGAGATCGTCGCGGAGTTCTCCGGGCGCGCGCTGACGCTCGACGAGGCCCTGGAGGCCCGCGTCTGGGCGATCGTTCAGCAGATCCTGCACCGCTACCCGGGGATCGACGTTGACTCCTTGAAGGCCACCACGCGGAAGCAGGCGCTGCAACCGGCCGGGGCAACGGTGCTGGAGCCGGTGGGGACTGCGCCTGGTTCGATCGTGGCGCCGGCCGGCGGTGCTGACGGTCCGCTGATCGTCGTGTTGCCAGGGCCGCCGCGCGAGCTGCAGCCCATGTGGCGTGCAGCCGTGGGCATCGAGCCGCTGGCTGGGCTCGTGGCTCAGGCCGCGCCGTTCGAGGAGCGGATGCTCCGGCTGGTCGGGTTGCCAGAATCCGATCTGGCCGCGACGCTGACGACCGTCGAGGACGGAGGCGTGGCGCTCGATCGCTTGGAGATCACGACATGTATGCGGTCCGGGGAGATCGAGATCGTCACGCGCTTCGATCCCGCCGACGCTGACATCTACGACGAACTCGATGCGGCGATCCGCGACCGGTACGGGGCGATGCTCTACTCCGACGACGGGGCTGGCGTTGACGACATCGTGGCGCGACAGCTCTTGGAGCGCACGTGGACGGTCGGGCTCGCGGAGTCCTGCACCGGAGGTCTGGTGGCCGCGAAGCTCATCGATGCGGCCGGGGCCTCGGACTATGTTCGGGGCGGGATCGTGGCGTACGACAATGCGGTCAAGGTCGCCGCGCTCGGTGTGCCGGAGGCGATGCTCGAGGAGTACGGCGCCGTGTCCGAAGAGGTCGCGATCGCGATGGCGCTGGGTGCGGTTGAGCGGCTCGGCGCGGACTGCGGGCTGTCGACGACCGGGGTCGCCGGTCCGGGCGGGGGCACGGAGGACAAACCCGTCGGCCTGGTCTGGATCGCCGCCGTGGTGCCCGGCCGGGAGCCGGTTGCGCGGAGCCTGGTCATTCCGGGTGACCGGAACTCGGTCCGCGAGCGCGCGGTCACGTTCGCGCTGCACACCCTGCGAACGACGATTCCGCAGGGCTGAATCGGCGTCAGGATCTAGCGGCGCCAAACGGGGCGAACGCCTGTTCGGCGGGTGGGCGCGATCTTGCATCGGTGGGATTTCAAGGTCTGCTTGATCGCCGGAAATGCGAGGTTCTGCCTGGCTTTCTCTGCAAAGTTGGCACAGTCGCCGACAGGCTCGGAACACCCCGCCACATAGTGTCCGTCCGACGTCGACCGTACACTTGTTCCCCTACCCCGGAACAGGTAATCCGAACCCGGAGACCCAGAGGATCATGGCCACTACCGAACAGACCGACAAGGCAGCAGAGAAGCTTGCCAAGGCAAAGCTCGACGCCCTGAACGGGACGCTGTCGCAGATCGACAAGCAGTTCGGCAAGGGCTCGGTCATGCGCATGGGCGATGACGACGCGATCATGAAGGTGAGCGCGATCCCGACCGGTTCGCTGGCGCTGGATCTCGCGCTCGGCATCGGCGGCATGCCGCGAGGCCGCATCGTCGAGGTGTACGGACCGGAGTCCTCCGGTAAGACCACGCTCGTCTACCACGTGCTCGCCGAGGCCCAGAAGCTGGGCGGCACCGTGGCCTTCATCGATGCCGAGCACGCGATGGACCCGGTCTACGCGAAGAACATCGGCCTCGATGTCGACAACCTCCTCGTCTCGCAGCCGGACTACGGCGAGCAGGCGCTGGAAATCGCCGACATGCTGATCCGCTCCGGCGCCGTCGACGTGGTTGCGATCGACTCCGTCGCCGCGCTGACGCCGCGTGCTGAGCTCGAGGGCCAGATGGGCGACACGACGGTCGGGCTTCAGGCCCGCATGATGAGCCAGGCAATGCGCAAGCTCGCCGGCACGCTCAGCCGCACGAACACGCTCTGCCTCTTCACGAACCAGATTCGCGAGAAGGTCGGTGTCATGTTCGGCACGCCGGAGACGCAGCCTGGTGGCCGCGCGCTGAAGTTCTTCAGTTCACAGCGCCTCGACATCCGCCGCATCGAGACCCTCAAGGATGGGCAGGAGGCGATTGGTAACCGCGTCCGCGTGAAGGTCGTCAAGAACAAGGTGGCGCCGCCGTTCCGCCAGGCGGAGTTCGATATCGAATTCGGCAAGGGCATTTCGGCCTCCGGCTCCCTGATCGACCTCGGCATCGAGCACGATGTCGTGACGAAGTCCGGGTCGTTCTTCTCCTACCAGGACACGCGTCTTGGTCAGGGTCGCAACAACGCCAAGTCGTTCCTGGAAGAGAACGCCGACATCGCCCAGGCGATCCAGGACAAGATCTACCGCGCCGTGGGCCTCGAGCCCGGCGGTGGGCCGCGCTTGGATACCGACATCGACGGGCTTGATCCCGACGGTCCCGGCCTGCTGGCAGCGACGCCGGCGGTTCCGGAAATCCGGCCGCACCGCCCCGACGCGAAGTAGACCTTTCGCGTGGCGAAGCAGCCACTGCACGAGCTTGCGGCCCGCATCGCTGAGCTCGAGTCTTCGGGGAATGTGTCCCTTGAACCCAAGACTCGTCGCTCCGCCGCGGTGCCGCGACGCGGTGCTGAGCTGGATGGGGGAGACGCGGAAGTTTCCCCCACCAGCGACGCCCGCTCACAAGCCGAACTTGACGCCCTGCGCGACGCGAGGGCCGGTCGGCTTGTCACCCCTGACTCATCAGGGTCGCCGGATCTGGGAGGACCCGGCGACCCCGACGAGTTGGCAGCGAACTCTGGCCCCGATACCAACGTGCGCCCAGCTGCCGAGATCGGCGACGGGTCCGCCGGACCGCGACTCCCCGAGCGCGACGTCAACGACGTACGCGGGCCATCGCTGGTCAGCCTCGAAGGACAATCCGCGCATGACGAAGCGCTCGGCGTTGGCCCCGACGGCCGTGAGATCCAGCCGCCGCGCCCCAAGCGCAAGAAGAAGGAGCCGAAGGCTGAACTGGCCTTCGCGGAAGCCATCCCGCACCAGCGGGCGATCGACCTGGCCTACAAGCTGGTGAGTCGCCGCGAGCACACCGTCAAACAGGTGCGCGACAAACTCACGGCCAAGGACTGTCAGCCAGCCGAGATCGAAGAGGCCTTGGCGGAACTCCAGCGCTACAACTTCATCGACGATCGCCGCTACGCGAAGCTCTTCGCCGAAGACAAACGCCGGCTCCAACAGTGGGGTGCCCGCCGGATCCGCATGAAGCTCAGCCAAGACGGCATCAGCCGCGACCTGCTCGACGAACTCTTCTCCGACGAGGAACAGGCACTCGACGCACCGAGCGAGCTGGAAGCCGCCCTCGAACTCCTGCACCGCAAGCAGCCGGACCTTTCCGACATCAAGGTCAAGTCACGCATGGCTGGCATGCTGGCTCGCCGAGGGATCGCCAGCTCGACGGTTTGGCGAGCCTTGCGCGAACACCAGAAGAACGAGTCCGCATGACGTTCCGTCGCCATTAGGACGTGTTTGTCGAAGGGGCCACGGGGCAACGGCCGGAGGCCGGGGTACCTAGCCACTCGGAGCAGCGCCCCAGCCTGAAGGCCAGGGCGCCGTACTCCGGGCCGACTACTCGCCAGCTGCTGTTGCGGCGGCGGCCTTGGCCTCAGCCACGGGCTGATCTCGCAGGCTGCTGATCAGGCGCTGGGCCACGGGCAGCAGAGAAGCTGCCGCGCCGACCGTGCCGGCTACACCGCGAGACAGGCCCTCGGCGCCGTCGAGCACAATGAGCTGGTCGACGTTGTCGTACTGCTTGGCCGCGGCCGCGACGATCTCGGGGAGGCGCTCGGCGATCTGCTGGGAGATGACAGCCTCGGAGTTGGTCGTCAATGCCTCGTTGCGCGCCTGGATGCCGTCGGCCTCGGCCATCGCGCGAGCCTTGACCGCTGAGGCCTCAGCATCGCCGTTGAGCTTCGTCGCCGAAGCCGTGGCCTCACCGTTGACCATGGTCACGTTGGCCTGCGCCTCGCCGTTGACCTTCGTCACCTTGGCCTGGGCCTCGCCGCTCAGCTCGGTCGCCTTCGCCTGCGCAGCAGCGGCGAGCTCGACCTCGCGTGCTTTGGCCTCCGCTGCCTTGACCGCTGCTTCGCGAGCTGCCTGGGCGAGCGTGACCTGCTCGTACGCCTTAGCGTCCGCCGGGCGCCGGACCTGCGTCTGAAGCCGTTGTTCGGTGAGGTCGGCCTCGAGCTGGGCAGCTTGCGTCTCGGCCTGGATCACCTGCTGACGCGCACGCGCCTCCGCAAGCGGACCGGCCTGCGACGCGGACGCGTTGGCCTGCTCGGTTTCGGCCGTCGCCTGCGCCTGCCGGACCGCCGAGTCACGAGTCGCCTCGGCGATCTGCGCCTGAGCGGCCTGCTCCTTCTCGACGGCGTCACGAAGCCGCTCGGCTTCGGCGACCCGAGCATTCTTCGCGACCTCCGCGGCCTGCGGCCGACCGAGGTTTTCGATGTAGCCGGGTTCGGCGTCGTGGGACGGGTCGGAGATCGACTGCAGCTGGAACGAGTCAATGTGCAGGCCGAGCTTCTCCATCTCGGACTGGCACGCTTCCAGCACCTGCGAACGCAGCGCCTCGCGGTCGGAAATGAGTTCTTCCACGGTCATGGAGCCGACGATCGAACGCAGCTGACCGTTGGCGATGTTCTCCACGGCGACCTTCATCTGGTCCTGCTGGCCGAGGAAGCGACGCGACGCATTCGCGATCGATGCGAAGTCGTCGGCCACTTTGAAGACCACGACGCCACGCACGACGACTGGCACCGACTGGCGGCTCACGAGCGATTCGCCGCCGCCGACGGTGATCGTAAGCGTCTCCAAGGAGAGCTTGCGGACCGTCTGGAGCACGGGGAGCACCAGCGTGCCCCGACCGGAGATGATCTTGAAATCCATCGACTCGCCGGCGTTGTTGTCGCCGCGGGCGAGGAACCCGGAGATGATGAGCGCCTCGCTAGGTTCGGCGACCTTGTACATCGACCAGGTGATCGCGAAGAGGACGAAGATCGCGGCAGCCACCACGATGATGGGAAAGTAGGGAGTGAGTTCCATTTGACCTTTCAGGTATAGATGCTTGTGGTTGTGATCCTGCTGTTACCGGCATCACGTCGAAGCGGCAGGGGGCAGCAACCCGTCTTCGACGGGTGGCCGTAGGTTTGGCGGCGGCGCCTGCTATCCGCGCGGGTAAATGCGGAAGGGCGGCGCGCCGGGTTCGCTGTCGACGAGTTCCACGTCGACGGATCGGGGTGGCATATACGCCGTCACCTTCACCGTCTCTCCTGCGGCAATCGCCACTCCGGGCGCTGCGCGGGCGTAGAACTCCTCAGTGCCTCCGCGCACCGGGATGAGGACCGCTCCGAGGCGGTTGGGCCAAATGCGATCGGTCAGGCGACCGACCTTGCCGACGATAGTGTGATCAGTCATCCACGCCAACACCCTTGACCGCAGACAGAATCCACATGCACGAGCCGAAAATTCAGGGCAAAGCACATGAATGAGATGGTAGCCTCTCGGTCAAATGGGACACGCGACACCAGTGTGTCGATGTGCACAATGCTAGCAGTGCAAGCCACTTCTACCTACCGATATTGGCCAAATCTGGCGGAATGTTCGAGTGGCCGATTCGGTTTCAGCGTCCAGCCCGTTCGATCCGCTGCCAGTCGGTGCGCGCGGGCGTCATTGAGTCATGCCCGGCACCAACCGGTGAAGCTCGGCCACCCACCCACCCAGCTGAGCTGTGGCTTGCCGAGAAGGTGGCGTGCGCAAACAGGCTCTGGAGCTCAACGCCGTTGCCGGCGCCGCACCGAGCGAAGCGAGCGCCATGACGGCCAAGAGACCAAGACGCGTCACGGACACCGCCGAAACGATCTGGTTTTCGGGTTCGCCGACGAAACGGTTTGGCTGGGGTGACGGGCGGGCCACTTACGTGCCCGCCCGCTCCAGCCGCTCTCGGACTCCCCGCTTATTTTGAATGTCCCCGGCGGGTGTGAATCACGTGCCGGGGCATGCGAGACACTCCAGATCCGTGAGGCAGGCCGACCGCCGAAGCGGTCGCGTAACCCACGCTGCGCTCAATGGCGCGTAGATCCAGTGGGGAGTCGGTCGGACTGTGGAGTCTAGCGCTCCGACGCCACGTCCAGCGAACGCGTAGGACGCTTCCGGTCACGCACGACCGGAATCTTGGCACTCGCGCGTTCCGGCGATAGGGTCTGGCGCGTCGTTGGGCGCGTGCCGCCAACGCCAGCTCCCGCCCGACCAGGTCCGACGCATGCTTCTTCGCTCTCTCCACCACTGGCGCCTCATTCCGATGATCGCCGCCGGGTCGCTTCTGCTTCCGGCGAGCGCCGGCGCCGCCACCATCCAGTTCGGCACGAACCTCGACGTCGTCACCGCGAACGACCACCCGAGCACCACCTGCGCAGGTGGGACCTGGTGGTACATCACGGGCAACATCCTTCCGAGCACGTCGACTGGCTCCTGCCAGTTCACCGCCTCCGGATTCGCGGGCGGCACCACCTTCGGCCTCGCCGCTCCGGCCAACGGGACGGCCACCGCCGCACGCATCAAGGTCGGCGCGACGACCGGTCCGATGCGGATCAACGTGGTCCGCACGCTCTTCCAGCAGACGGGGAACGCAGCAAGTCCACTTCCGTCGACACCGTTCCTCCAGGCGTACGGACCGACCTTCACGCCGGCAGCCAACGCGATCACCACCGTTCCGCTGAACCTCCCGATGCAGGCGCAGCCTACGCCGGCGGTGTCCGACACCACCACGGTCGCGGGGACCGACTGGCTCGCCCTCGAGATCCTGTCTCCATCGGTCCCGGTGCCGCTCGTCCCGAGCGCCGGCGCCGTGTTCTTCGCCGCGTTCCCCGGGCCCACGGCCAGCAATGTGCCGGCGCCGAGCGCAACGCCGCTGCCGAACTACGGACAGATCGGGTACGTGCTTGCCATGAATGCCGACCTCACGACGAGCAGCGCTCCGGCTCCCACCCCGACGCCAAGCGTGAACCCGTCACCCGCCCCGGGCGGTGCGCAGCCTCCGGCGGCTGGCGCCAAAGTCGGCCTCGCTCGGCAGGTCGCCGCCGTGGCTGGCGGCCGAGCTGCCCTAGAACTGCTTTGTGAAGTCCAAGACTGCACTGGCCTCGTCACCCTGAACCGCACGACTGGCGGTGGGAAGAAGGCGGCCGCCCCGGCGGCGTCCACCACCTCGCTCGGCAAGGCGCGGTTCTCCGGCAAGGCGGGGCAAAAGGTCAAGGTCCGGGTGAAGCTCAACTCTCGCGGGAAAGCGCTGCTGAAGCGCAGCCGCAAAGCCAAAGTGCAAGCCACCGTCGCCCTCGACGGCGGAGCCCAGCCGACCACGCTGTCGGTGACCCTGCGCCGCTGACAGCCCGCCTGGCCCCTTGCCGGGTTCTGCGCGGTTCCGTCGTGGGCTCGAATCCGTCGGATCCGCATGCCGGTCGCGGTACCCTGCTCCGACTATGGGCAAGCGGTTCCACGTCACCACCTTCGGGTGCCAGATGAACGAGCACGACTCTGAGCGCATGAAGGGCATGCTCGAGTCGCTCGGCTACGCCGAGACCGGCGAGCGCGCGGACGCCGACCTGATTCTGTTCAACACGTGCTCGATCCGCGAGAAGGCCGACGAGCGGTTCATCGCCCACCTCGGCGAAGCCAAGAAGCTGAAGAAGGCCGATCCGTCGGTCGTGATCGGCGTCGGCGGGTGCTGGGCGCAGTCGATGAAGGACCAGGTCTTCGAACAGTTCCCATTCGTTGACGTCGCCTTCGGGCCCGGCCAGGTGCCCAAGCTCGCGGAGTTCCTCACCAGCGACTCGATCACGGCCCAGGGCTACTTCGAGTTCGAAGGCTTTCCGGCCGAGCTGCCCACCAAGCGCCAGCGGCCACACCAGGCTTGGCTGCAGATCTCCGTCGGCTGCAACCTCAAATGCTCGTACTGCATCGTGCCGAGCACCCGGGGCCGGGAGTCGAGCCGGCCATTCGACGAGCTCGTCGCCGAAGCCACGCGCCTGGCCGCCGACGGCGTCGTCGAAGTCACGCTGCTCGGCCAGAACGTGAACGCGTACGGCCGCGACCTACGCCCGGAGCCGCGACGCTTCGCGGAGCTGCTCCACGCGATTGACGCGATCGACGGCATTCAGCGCGTCCGGTACACCTCACCGCACCCGAAGGACATCCAGATCGATGTCGTGGAAGCCCACCGCGACCTGGCCTCGGTCTGCGACCACATCCACCTGCCGCTCCAGGCCGGTTCCAGCAAGATCCTGAAAGCGATGCGGCGCACCTACAACCGCCAGCGCTTCCTGGATCGCGTCGCGATGATCCGCGAAGGCGTGCCGGACGTGGCGCTCTCGACCGACATCATCGTCGGCTTCCCCGGCGAGACCGAGGAGGACTTCGTCGAGACGCTCGAAGTCTGCGAGGCCGTGCAGTTCGACTCGGCGTTCACCTTCATCTACAGCCCGCGCCGCGGGACCGAGGCAGCCACGTTTACGGAGGGGATCGTCCCTCACGAGGTGAAGGTCGAGCGGATGCAGCGCCTGGTCGAGGTGATCCAGCGCAACGCGCACGAGCGGGCTCAGCGCTTCGTCGGGCGCACGATGGAGGTGCTGATCGAGGGCCCGTCCCGCACCGATCCGTCGCGCCTGCGCGGCAGAACCTCCCACAACAAGGCCGTCAACTTCGAGGGGTTCGGCGAGCCCGGCACCTTCACCCACGTCGAGATCGTCTCGGCCTCTAGTCAGACGCTGATGGGCGAGCAGTCGCTCGTCGATCTCGCGCTGCGGTAGGCGCGCGCGTCACACGCGGCCGAGATCGCCGCAGAAGCCACGCGCCACGGCTGTCTGCGCAGGTACCCCGGACGGCCCAATCAGCTGCGGAAGCTCGCCTGGCCTTCGGCCATCGCGTCGGAGATGGCCTTGCCACCGCTCTTGGCCTGCGTGAACGCGGCGACGCGGGGGAGGGCAGACCCGAAAACGGCTCCGACCTTCATCGGGAGCGGCGCGACGGTCGCCTCCGCACGGTTCTTCGTGATCACGGAGATCGTCGCGGCCGCCACCTCCTCGGGCGTGCACGTGCCCACACCGGCTGGCAGCGAGGACTCGGCTCCGGACTTGGCGAACATGCCGGCGTCGCGGATGAACCCCGGCGACACGATCGACACGCCGACTCCCGACGCCGCGAGGTCCTGCCGGAGGCCGAGGCCGAATCCACGGAGGCCGAACTTCGTGGCGGCGTACATCGACGATCCGGGGCTCGCGACCTTGCCTGACAACGAGGAGACGAGCACGATGTGCCCGCGGCCGCGCTTCACCATCTGCGGCGCCAAAGCGCGCACCATCTGCACGGGTGCGGTGAGGTTGGCCTCAATGATGCGATCCAGCTCATCTTCGTCGAACGACTCGAGCAGGCCACTGGCCGGGACCGCGGCGTTCGCAATCAGGATGTCGACTGAGCTGTGGGCCGCCAAGAGCTCCTTGAGTGCGGCGCGGTCGGTGAGGTCGCAAGGCGACGCGACGGCGCCGAGTTCCTCGGCGAGCGGATCCAGAAGCGCTCGGTTGCGGCCGGTGAGGACCAGCTGAGCGCCCTCCCGGTGCAGCGCCCGCGCGATGGCGGCGCCCAGGCCGCCGGTCGCGCCGGTCAGGAGGACGGAACTGCCACGGAGATCCATGGCGCGACCGTACCGCACCGCCCTTCCCTGCGTTCGCGGGTGGTACGCCGACGTTCCGCTGTCGAGGACGCACGACATTCCGGCGGCGCACCACGGCACGGCGGCCGGAGCCCGAGAACGGCGATACTCCCGCGGTGCCTCGCCCGCTGCTCGCCATCTTCGGACCCACCGCTGTCGGCAAGACCGCCGTCGCGATCGAGGTCGCTGACCGCCTCCGGGCGCTTGGCGAGGATCCAATCGCGATCGGCGTCGACGCGCTCCAGGTATACGACGGCATCCCGCTACTCACGGCCCAGCCGACCTCGGAGGAGCAGGCTCGCCTGGAACACCGACTGGTCGGGTTCGTGCCGCTTCAGGACCCTTGGAGCGTGGCTCAGCACACCGAGCTCGCGCACCGCGAGATCGACGAGGCGCTCGCGGCCGGGCGCGTGCCGATCATCGTCGGCGGGACCGGGCTCTATCTCCGGTCGGCCCTGACCGAACTCAGCCTGGCCGCGCCACCGGAAGCCGGCGTTCGCGAAGCGCTGATGGAGCGGGCGGCCACACCGGAGGGCCTCGCCGCGCTTCACGAAGAGCTGTATGCCCTCGACCCGGTCTCGGCTGAGCTGATGACTCCGACCGACCGCACCCGGGTCGTGCGCGCCCATGAGCTGATCGCTGCGGGGCAGTCGTTCGCGGCCTCGTCGACGAAGGGCGAACTCTGGACCGACGAGACGCGCGTTCCGACGGTGCTTGTCGGGCTTACGATGGAGCGCGCGGCGCTGCGCAAGCGCGCCGGCGAACGGATGTGGGCGATGGTTGATGCTGGCGTGATCCAAGAGGTCGAGCGCGCCTACGACCAAGGCATCGGGAAGACGGCGGCGGCAGCCGTTGGCTTCGACGAGCTGCTGCGCGGCGACGCTGAGCGGGCGACCACCAAGACCCGCCAGCTCGCCAAGCGCCAAGAGACCTGGATGCGTCGCCTCGGCGGCGTGAAGATCCTCGACGTCACGAACCGGGATCCCGGCGCTGTCGCCGACGAGATCGTCACGCGCTGGTCGGCAGCCACCGCGTAGGAGTTCATAACGAACGCTCAGCGGCTCTTTGCCTGCTCCTAACCCGGAGCGTCGATGGTGGAGTGAGCCGAATCCCGGCTCCCTTCCCCCAAGGAGCGCACGTGTTCCGACAGCGAACTGAGTCGTCTCAACCGCGACCCGCGCGAAGTCGTGCCCGCCTCGCCGTTGCTGCTTGAGCTGGCCGGCGCGGTTGCGGCAGCCGGCCTGGTGACCGGCGGGCTCGTCGACGCCACGCTCGTGGACCAGATCCGCGCCGCTGGGTACGACCAAGATCGCGGCGAGTCCGACGCGAGCGCGCCGTTGGCCATCATCGGCTCGGAGGCAGCGCCGTACGCTGCGTCGGGACCGAGTGCCGAACGCCGGTGGGCTTCGATCGAGGTCGACCGCGCAGCGCGCACCATCCGCCGGCCTCCGGGCCTGCAGATCGACAGTGGCGGCCTGGTGAAGGGGATGCTGGCCGACGTGCTCGCCGGCTGGCTCGGCGACCACGAGGACGTCCTGGTCGACGCCTGCGGCGACCTATGCATCGGAGGCGTCGACCCAGCGCCACGAGAGGTAGAGGTCGAACACCCCTTCAATGGGTCAGTCGCGCACCGGCTCGAGGTGACTCGCGGGGGAGTGGCGACGAGCGGCACTACGCGCCGTCGCTG
Source organism: Solirubrobacteraceae bacterium (assembly GCA_032119595.1). Classification (GTDB taxonomy): domain Bacteria; phylum Actinomycetota; class Thermoleophilia; order Solirubrobacterales; family Solirubrobacteraceae; genus JAGIBJ01. The sequence goes on from JAUMBQ010000010.1 coordinate 104,583, forward strand.
GACCGGGCCGGATGGCGTGGTCGGACACCACCTGCTCGACCCTGCGACGGGGCAACCCGCGAATACTGGGCTCGTCCAGGTCACGGCGCTGGCGCCGTCGGCGCTCGAAGCTGAGGTGCTGGCGAAGTGGGCGCTCCTCAGCGGGCCATCCCAAGGCGCGAGTCGGCTCATCCACGGCGGCGTGATGATCGACGCCGCTGGGGCCGTGCACGTGGTCGGCGCCGGGGAAGTCCGTCCCGTGGCGGGGCCCGTACCATCGACGCCGTGAGTTTGCCCGTCGATGCTTTGCCCTCCCTCGACTCGTCGCCCGTCGTCATCGAGCGCTGGCAGGCCCTTGGCAACGACTATCTGATCGCCGAGGCCGCCAAGCTCCCGTGGCCCGTGACGGCCGAGCGCGTACAGCTTCTGTGCCACCGCCACACCGGCGTCGGCGGCGATGGGCTCCTCGTCCTGAGTCCGTCGGACCAGCGCGGGTTCGTCGCCAAACTCCAGATCTTCAACCCCGACGGGAGCGAAGCTGAACTCTCCGGGAACGGCGCCCGTGAAGCGATCATGTACCTGCGTCACCGCGGCTGGACGGACGCCGACACGTTCTCGATCGAAACGATCGCCGGAGAACTTCGACCGACGATCACGGGCGCGACAACCTGCGTCGTCGATATGGGCCGCGCGAAGATGAGCTCGCCGGACTTCCCCGGCGGCGGGGCCGACGGCATCGGCGAGCTGGAGTCCGGCGGCCACAAATGGCGCTTCCAGCACGTGAAGATCGGCAACCCGCAGTGCTCGATCCGCGTGGGCTCCGTCGACGACCTCGAGGGGCTTGACCTTCCGGCCATCGGCCCAGGCATCGAACACCATGCGCTCTTCCCGAACCGCACGAACGTGTCGTGGTACACCGAACTGGCGCCCAACCGCATCCGCGCGCGCATCTTCGAGCGGGGCGTCGGCGAGACGATGTCGTCGGGCACCGGCGCGACCGGTGCCGCCGTCGCCCATGTGGCCCTTGGCGGCGACTCACCGGTGATCGTCGAGCTCGACGGCGGCGAACTGACGGTGACGGTCGACGAGTCGATGCACGTCGATCTCGCCGGCTGGGCCGAGCCGGTCGGCCGAATTGAGCTGAGCGAACCGTTCGCGGCACGGCTCGCCGCGGCCGGCTGAGCGCCCTCCGCGCGAGCCTGCGTCGGGGAAGGGATGGTGCGCCCGGAGCGCGGTCAAATTGACTGATTCCGCGGTTCCGCTCAGGCGCTGCTCGTCTGTCAGCAGACCAAACGATAAACGGACCGCGGTCCGATTGGGCGCGTTCGCGTTCTAGTGGGCGCGTTGTTGGTGTCACCATGGAGTCATGAGCGCGGCTACGGACATCAGGACGGTTGACTACGAGCAGGCCGGCGCCGCGGCACTATTGCCGACGGCCACGCGGCTCGGCCCGGTGCACGTGACGGTGACCGACCTGGGGCGGTCGGTGCCGTTCTACGAGAACATCGTCGGCCTGACGGAGCAGTGGACCGGCCGGACCGATACCGACGAGCCGGCCGTCGCACTGGGTACCGAGGGCGGCGAGCCCGTGCTGGTGTTGGTCGAGAACCCGGGTGCCAACCCGCCGCGGCGCACGTCCGGGCTCTACCACGTGGCGCTGCGCTACCCCCGCGAGGAGCTGGCGCATCTGATTCGCCGCGTCTCCGAGGCCAAGACCCCGATCCAGGGCCTGTCCGATCACGGCACGCACGAGGCCCTCTACCTGCCGGATCCGGATGGCAACGGCCTCGAACTCGAAGCCGACCGCCCGCGTGCCGACTGGCCCACCTCGATGATCGAGGAGTTCGCCCACGGCGGGCCCAAGCCGCTTGACGTCGACGCACTCGTATCGATCACCGCGGGCCAGGCGACCCGCGAACGGTCCGCGGGCGTCGACATGGGGCACCTCCATCTGCACGTCGGCTCGATCCGGGACGCGGAAGCCTTCTACCGAGACGTCGTCGGCTTCTCGCTCGTCGCGGCAATGCCCACGGCGATCTTCATGTCGGCCGGTGGCTACCACCACCATCTCGGCGCGAACACCTGGAACGGCCCGGGCGCCCCGCCAGCGCCGATGGGCTCCGTCGGCCTGCGGCGCTGGAGCGTTGTCGTCCCGGGTGATGACGACCTCTCGGCCCTCGTGGAGCGCATCACCCGGGACGAGGGTGTCTCGCATGTCCGCGACGAAGACGGCGCGGTCGTGCTGCGCGACACGAGCGGCAACGCGGTCGTCGTGGAGACCGAGGCGCAGCGTGCCGACGCTGGCATCGCGCACCAGCGCCCGACGCCGAGTGGTCCGTCTGCCTGAATCCGAGCGATCGGACCGCCGCTGTGCACCGCAAAAATGGGGTGTGACTTTGTCTGAGGGGGTCAGCACAAAACACACCCCATTTCCCAGTGCAACGCTGGGCCGGGCGAACGACCGGCCCAAGTGAGCCCAGGTTCCGGACCGTTAGTTCGCGTGCAGCGCGGCGTTGAGGCCGTTCCAGGAACCGCCCTGGCGCGGGTGGGCTTCGACGGCGCCACTGACGGAGTTGCGGCGCAGCAGGATGCCGTTCTGTCCGGACAGTTCGCGAGCCTTGACCTTCTTGCCATCCGGCGTCGTGACGACGGTGCCGGCAGTGATGTAGAGCCCGGCCTCTACGACGCAGTCGTCGCCGAGTGAGATACCGAGCCCGGAGTTCGCGCCCAGAAGGGAGCGCTCGCCGATGCTGATGACCTCTTTGCCGCCACCAGACAGCGTGCCCATGATCGACGCGCCGCCACCGATGTCGGTGCCGTCACCGACGATCACGCCGGCGCTGATCCGGCCCTCGACCATCGACGCGCCGAGGGTGCCGGCGTTGAAGTTCACAAAGCCCTCGTGCATGACAGTCGTGCCGGACGCGAGGTGGGCGCCGAGGCGGACGCGGTCGGCGTCAGCGATGCGCACGCCCGACGGGACGACGTAGTCGGTCATGCGCGGGAACTTGTCGATCGACGTGACGTTGACCTGGCGGCCCGCGGCGCGCAGCGCCAAGCGCGTGTCTTCGAAGCCGTCGACGGCGCACGGGCCCTGGCTCGTCCAAACGACGTTTTGCAGGATGCCGAAGACGCCGTCAAGGTTCAGCTCGTGCGGGCTCACGAGGCGGTGCGACAGCAGATGCAGGCGCAGATACGCGTCGTGCGCATCCAGCGGGGCTGCATCAAGGTCGGTGATGAGCGTCGCGACGGCGACGACGTCGACGCCGCGGGCGTCGTCCGGGCCAGCCGCGCCAGCGAGCGAGCTGCCGCCAAGCGTGGAGGCCTTCGCGTGCGCCAAGCGGACCGTTCCGGCCTCGGTGAGGCCGGTCGTCGCGATGAAGGCGTCGTCGGCGACTCGCGGCTCCGGGTAGAACGTGTCGAGCACGGCCCCAGAGGAGCGCACGATCGTCGCGAGGCCGATCGCGACGGCGGTGCGGGTGGCGGTGGGAGCAGCCTGAGCGGTCACGCCCCTGAGGCTACCTGCGCCATGCGCCCGGCGGCCTCGCCACATCGCTCGAGCGTCGGCACCAGGGCGACGCGCAGGTAAGCGCCGTAGTCGTCGCCGAAGAACGACCCCGGCGCCGCGACGATCCCGTGTTCGGCCAGCAGCGCCGCTGCATGGGCGGCCAAGCTTGGGCGACGCGCGGGCTGCGACGGCCAGGGGCGGTCGGGGTCGATTGGCTCGTCGCCGCGCAGGCGCCCGTCAAGACGCCAGGCGACCTCCGCCACGGCTGGCGCCGGTTTCTCCTCGGGGCGCAGCCAGGCGGCGTCGGTCGGGAGTCGCAGCCAGCGGAAGAAGGAGCCGGGGCCGCCGGCGTTCACGAGCCCGAGCGCATCCAGGCCAGGCTGCAGCGCGTGGAGCTTGGTGCGATACCGCTCTCGGGCCTCCACAACGTGGTCCTCGTCGCCCCATGCGGCCGTCGCGGCGGCCTGGACGAAGGCCTGCGGGGCCGTGCCGACACTCGGGCGCCAGCGCTGGATGAGCTCGATCAACGCGGGGTCGCCGGCGACGAACCCGCTGCGGATCCCCGGCATCGACGAGCGCTTGCTGAGCGTGTTGATCACGAGCACACCGGTGAGGTCGCTGAGCTGGAGGCCGCTCGGTGGCGCGTCGCCTTCGAACCAGAGTTCGCTGTACGCCTCGTCGCAGGCCAGGATCACGCCGTGGCGGCGGCACAGCGCGGCGGCCTGCTCCAGCCACTCCAGGGGAGCGACCGCGCCCGTCGGGTTGTGCGGCGAGTTGACCCAGAAGATGGCCAGATCGTCCCAGTTGTGGATGCGATCGAGGTCGGGGAGCCAACCGCCGTCCTCGGTCAGTTTCAGCTTCTCCTGGTACGCCCCGGCCATGCGCGCGCCGAGTTCGTACACGGGATACGCGGGCGTCGGAAACGCGACCGTGCGGCGTGGGGCGAACTCGACCGAGTCCCAGCCGGAGCCGTCCCAGCCGCCATCCTCGGCCGACACCGTGACCGAATAGCCCTCGCGGTCGGTGAAGCCCTGCGCGAGGGAGTAGACGATTTCCTTGGCGCCGAGGGTCGGGACGATCTGCGTCTTGGCGTTGAGGGTCGCGCCGTACCGCCGCTTGACCCAGGCTGCAATCGCTTCGCGCAGCGCCGGCTGCCCAACGGCGGTGGGGTACGGGCTCTGCGGGCTGAGGCCGTCGACGAGGGCCTGCCGGATGAACGCCGGCGTCTCCTCCTGCGGCTCCCCGACGCCGAGATCGATCAGGCCGCCCGGCGCCTGCGACGCGAGCTTGCGCGCATGGGCGAGGCGCTGAAACGGGTAGGTGGTGGCATTGCGAAGCGCCGGATTGACGGCGTAGGGAAGGTGGCCGGCAGGGAGGGGGAAGTTGCTCATCGGTCGGCCAGGGGCTCGGCCTGCTCTTCGCCGTAGCCGAGACGCAGGAGCCGTTCGAGCACCTCGTAGGCGTGCGCGAGGCCGTCGATGCGCACGTACTCGTCGACCTGGTGGGCCATCGGCGGATCACCGGGCCCGAAGTTCACCGCAGCAACACCAGCAAGGGTGAGTTCCGCAACCGGGGTCCAGGCCTGCTTGGGCTCGGCGGGCTCGGCGGTGAGTTCGATGAGGAGTTGGGCGAGCGGCTCGTCGACCGTGACCGCCCCGGAAGGCGCGTGGCCGATGATCTCGACCTCGCCGTTTGGACGGTCCTCGCCGAGTCGCACATGGCGCTGGAGGTTGGCTTCGGCCGCGTCGGCGTTCATGCCCGGCGGGTAGCGGTAGTTCACGTCGAGCTCGGCGGTGCCCGGGACGACGTTGCGTGCGACGCCGCCGCGCACCCCGGTGGCCGTGATCACTTCGGTGTACGTGAGGCCGGCGAACTCGTGCTCGATCGGCGGCACCTCGGCGAGGCGAACCAGGCACTCACCGAGTGCGTCGAGGGCGTTCTGGCCTTGCCACGGCCGCGCGGAATGCGCGCTCTTGCCGGTGAAGCGCACCGTCGCGTTGAGGTTGCCTAGGCAGCCGGCCTGGACCCGGCCGGAGGTTGGCTCCATCACGACGGCGAAGTCGGCGTCGGTCGCGCGAGATCCGCCCTGGAGGTCCGTGTCCGACAGCGCCGCCTCGGCCGCGAGCAGCGGCGTGAGCGCCGAGTCGCCGAAGGGCAGCTCCTCGCGCGCGAACAGCACGCCGCCGACGCGGCAGTTCAGGAGCGACCGCTGGTTCCAGAGCGCGCACGCCAATTCGACGATCACGGCGCAGGCGCCCTTCATGTCGGTCGAGCCGAGCCCGTAGACCTTTCCGTCTTCGATCCGGCCGGGGAGGTTGCCCTGCTCGGGCACGGTGTCGAGGTGGCCAGCCAAGAGGACGAGCGGCCCCTGCTTCGCCGAACCCGGAGCGGCGAAATGACCGATGAGCAAGCTGTTCTCAGCACCCCACCGGAACGGCACGCCCGCGTCGGTGAGTCGGGCCGCGCAGTGCTCCAGTGCCGCCTGTTCCTCCCACGATGGCGACGGCACATTGACCAGCGCGAGCGTCGCGTCGGCGAGGCGGCGGGCGAGCGTGGAGGCGTCGGCGCCGTACGCGGCGGGATCGCTCGAAGGGACGGTCATGCTCGCAAGGGTAAAGACCCCGTCACATCCGTCGCGCGTGGCGCGCCGTAGCGCCTAGACTGGAGGGTGGTGAATCCAGAGCACACGCAGTCCACGCAGCCCACCGACGAGACCGTTTCGGCGGTCCCGCAGCCAGCATCTTCGACCGACGAGACCGCCCCGGCGGTCGCTCAAACCGACTCCTCGAGCGAGCTGACGGAGTCTGAAGCCGCGATCCTGGCTCGCCTCGAAGCCGAAGACGACCTCGCGTTCGGCGAGGCGGGCGACGACGACTACGACGACGATCACGAGCACGAAGGTGCTCGGGCCCGCAAGCGGCGCGAGCGCGCGGACGCGCACGATCCGAACGCGGTCGAAGAGATCCGTGCCGACAAAGCCCAGCAGCGCGCCTTGATGGTCGGCGTGCAGGTCAAGGACGAGGATCTGCTGGAGCTCAGCGAGCTGCTCAAGACGGCGGGCGTCGAGGTCGTCGGCCAGATCGTGCAGCGGCGCGAGGGGGCACACCCGAACACGTACGTCGGCCCCGGCAAGGTCACCGAGGTCAAGAAGCTCGCCAAAGAACTCGGCGCGAACGTGATCGTCACCGACGACGAACTCTCCGCCCGCCAGGAACGCAACCTGGAAGAGGGCCTCAAGATGGCCGTCCTGGATCGCACCGCGCTGATCCTCGACATCTTCGCCAGCCACGCCCATTCGGCCGAGGGCAAGCTCCAGGTCGAGCTCGCGCAGCTTCAGTACAACATGGCCCGCATGCGCGGCCTCTGGCAGCACCTCGACCGCCTCGGCGACGGTGGCGTCGGCACGCGTGGTCCTGGTGAGACCCAGATCGAGACCGACCGTCGTCTGGCACGTGGCCGCATGTCGCAGCTGCGTCGCCGGCTCGTGGAGGTCGGTGCCCACCGCGACACGATGCGCGCCGAGCGCAATCGCACCGAACTGCCGTCGCTCGCGCTCGCGGGCTACACCAACGCCGGCAAGTCGACCCTGCTGCACGCGATCTCCGGCGCGGAGATCTCGACCGGCGACCAGCTCTTCCACACGCTCGATCCGGCCACCCGTACGGCCCGGCTCAATGGCCGCTCGTACCTGGTGACCGACACCGTCGGGTTCATCCGCAAGCTGCCCCATCAGCTCGTCGACGCCTTCGGAGCGACGCTCGTGGAGACCAAGCTCGCCGACCTCGTGCTGCACGTGATCGACGCCTCCGAGGAGGACGAGATGCGTGCCGGCACGATCAAGACGGTCGAGAATGTGCTTGAGGAGATCGGCGCCGGCGAGCGGCCGCGGCTGCTCGTGCTCAACAAGATCGACCGCCTCAGTGAGGCGGATCGCCGCGGCCTGGCGTCGATCCACCCGGACGCGGTGCAGGTCTCAGCCGTCACCGGCGAAGGACTCGAGGAACTCACCGAGGCGATCGAGAAGGCCTTCGAGTCGACTGCCCGCACGCTGAAGCTGTTGATCCCGCATAGCCAGGGTGCGATCGTGGCCGAGCTGTACAAGATCGACCACGAGCTCGTCCGCGAGGACGTCGCCGAAGGCGTCCGCCTCAGCGTGCGCGTGCCGAACTCGCGTGCCGCGAAGTACGCGAAATTCGAGGTCGGCGCGGCGCCAGCCATCGCGTAGTCCGCTCCTCAAGCGGCCGGACGCCTCGATACGTTCATGCCGATGTCGCTGGCCTTCGAACCGCTCTACTACGGCGAGCGGCTCAAGCAGGTCAACCCGACGGGCGACATCGGCCTGATCACCCTGTGGTCGCCCCAGGCAACGGTCGAGCGCAAGCTTGAGTCCGTCGTGCCCGGCGCGCTTGACCCGACGACCGGGCGAGTCGCCGTCATCGCGAATCTCTACGGGGATGGCATGTTCGCGATGCTCTGCAACCTGCTCTACAACCCGCAGATCAGGCATCTCGTCGCCGTTGGCCAGGATCTCGGGCTCGGCGTGCCCGAGGAGATCGCCGCGTTCCTCGACGAAGGGCTAGAGGAATCGACGATGTTCGGTCAGCCTCTGCAGCGGATCGCCGGGACCAATCGGCTGTTCCCGGTCGTCCCCGAGTTCGACGCCGCGCGGCTCCGCGCCGGCCTCACCTTCCATTACCTCGGGAAGGTCTCCGAGCCGTCGCTCGGCGACCGCCTTGGTGCGCTGCTCGCGACCCTCCCGGCTGACGGCCCGCACGGCGACGGGGAGCGGGTGGAGGTCGTGATCCCCACCGACGACAGCGCGTCGCGATCGCACCAGCCGTCCGACCCCTTCGCGCACCAGGTCACTCGCGCGTCGCCGATGGAGTGCTGGCACGAACTCGTCGTCCGGACGGTGCGGTTCGGGCAGCCGACGGAGCTGGCCAAGGGCACCCGATTCGAGCTGCTGAACGCGAAGGTCGTCATCACCGATCCGCGCCCCGACAGCCCGGAGTCGCTGAAGGCCGTCGGGTTCGACATCGAGCGCTTCCACCACTACGAACAGGCAATCCTGGATCCGGCGCTGCCGGACAACATCTCCTACACCTATGGCAACCGACTCCGGGGTCACTACGAGGTGAACGGCGAACTCCTCGACACGATCGACGCGGTCGTTACGAGGCTGTCGGAGGACCCTGAGTCGCGCACCGCCTACATCTCGCTGTGGGACACCGCCGCCGATCTCGGGGCGGGCGCTGGCCGGCCGTGCCTCACGACGCTGTTCTTCCGCCGGCACGCCGGCCAGCTCACCCTCACTGCGACGTACCGCGCCCACAATCTCCTCACGGCGTGGCTGATGAACGTCTACGGCCTCATGGCGATCCAGCGCACCGTCGCCGAGCGTGTGGGCATGCCGGTCGGCCCGATCACGGTGATCAGCCACTCGCTCAGCATCGACCCGAGTTCAACCTCCCGCTACGCGGTCGCGCGCGCCATGGAAGCGGGGTGGACCCTCGACGACGATCACGACCCGGACACCGGCAAGTACACCCTGCGCGAGGATCCGAACGGCTACTTCGTCGTCTCTACCGACGATGACGGCAATGGCGGCCGCGGCGAACTCATCGTCGAGCACCGCATCGACGGCCTCCTGCTCAAGCGCTACACCGGCCATCGCGCCGGCGACCTCGGCCGCGAGATCGCCGCCGACATGGCCGTCAGTCTCGTCTCACACGCCATCTGGCTCGGCGGAGAACTCCAGAAGTACGAGAGCGCAATGGCCGCGCGCCGCGGGGTCAGGGCGTCCGCGGGCGCCCAAACGCAAGGTACTGGCGCCGCCGACACCAGTACCGCTCCACCGCGCTGACGCTGAATCGCGCCGGCGGCCGGAGCCTCAGGCGGTCGCGGCGGCCGCCTGCTCGGCCTTCACCCTGGTCATGTCCTGCACCGACCACGTGTTGCCGTCGGGATCGCTGAAGCCGACAAAGTCGCCCCAAGGGAGATTCTGGATCGGACCGCAGTCGATGCCGAGACCTTGGAGGTGAGCCTCGGCGCGCTCAATGTCGTCGACGACCACTTGGAGCCCTTTCACGCTGCCCGGTTCGGACTCCGACAGCCCGATGCCGAAGGCGATCGAGCAGCCCGAGCCGGGCGGCGTGACCTGCACGAAGCGCAGCTCGTCGCTCACGGTCACGTCGTAGTCGACGCTGAACCCCAGGCCAGCGTAGAAATCCCGCGCGCGGTCCACGTCCGTTACCGGCAGCATCACCAGTTCCAGCTTCCAGTCCATGATGTTCTCTCTCTCAGATAGAGCGCCGCTGTGCGCCGCTCGATGGCTTCTGAGCTGACCTTCCCGCCAATAGCGGTCAGGAACGGTCCTAAGTGGCCGAGGGGTCGTACTCGGGCGGGCCCTCGTAGGCAGCCCAGGCCGAAGGACGCTAGTCCCGGCCGACCGCGCTGACCTTGAAGCGCACCGTCTTCTCGGGCTCCGCGGGAAGCGCGACGAAATGCGCGTGGAGGTGGGCGACGCTGCCGCCGTTGAAGCGCATGTTGCCGCTGCGCTCCACGGTTGCCGTCGCCAGCGGGTCGAGCTGTGCTTTGAGCATGCGCTTGATGGCCCAAAGTTCGGCGCCGGCCTCGTCTGGGAGCTCGTCGAACGACGTCACGTGGCGGTGCGGGACGATCAGGTAGTGAGCGACGGCGCCGGCGTACGGGTAGTCGTTCTTGGTCACGTACCAGTACTCGCCGTGCCATTCGACCGGCTCGCGGTGGTGGCTCTCCACATGCTCCGGGCAGAAGATGCAGATGCCGTCGGCCTCGAGCTGCTTCATGTATTCGAGCTGATGCTCGGTGCGAGCCGCCGTGAAGTCGTAGAGCGTGTCGGCGGCGCCGGGGAGCCCGTTGGCGTCGGGGATGTCGTCGGCGCTCATGCGCGCGTCACGCGATCGTAGATGCGGATCGTGAATGCCGAGCCGTTGTCTTCGACGACGCGGTCGCGCTCATCGACGAGCTGCCAGTCGTCATCCAGCTCGGGGAAGAACGTGTCGCCGTCGGGCTCCAGTTCCACTTCCGTTGCGTAGATCCGGTCCACCCTCGGGAGGGCGTCCGCATACGCCTGGCCGCCGCCGATCAAGAACGCCTCGGGGGCGTCGGCCACGGCCGCGAGGGCGGCATCGGTCGAAGCAAACACCTCGGTGCCCTCGGCCGCATACGCAGGGTCGCGGCTGAGCACGAGGTTGCGTCGGTTCGGCAGTGGCCGGAACTTCGGCGGGATCGACTCGTAGGTCTTGCGGCCCATGATCACCGGTGAGCCCGTCGTGAGCGACTTGAAGAACGCCATGTCGGTCGGCAGGTGCCAGGGCAGGTCGCCGTCGACGCCGATCACGCGGTTGCGGCCGTAGGCCACCACGATCGCGAGCATCGGCTACGTGAGCACCGGGATGCGCGGCATGCCGGGGTGCGGGTGGTAGTCGGAGAGCGTGAAGTGCTCGGCGCGGAAGTCGTGGATGTCGGTGATCTGGCGGCCGGCCGCGGTGAGTTCGAGCGTGGGGAGCGGGAGGGGCTCGCGGGTGAGGATCTCGTCGACGTGCTCGAGCTGGTTCGCGTAGATGTGCGCGTACTGGATCCAGTGCACGTACTCGACGAACTCGTAGCCCGTGAGCTGCTCGATCATGAGGCCGAGCGCCGTGTACTGGGCCATGTTCGACGGGACGCCGACTGGCGTGTCGCCCGAGCGCTGGTTGTGGATCAGGTGGAGCTTGTCGTTCAGCACGAGCGCGTGGATCCAGCCGTGGCACGGCGCGATCGTGTTGCGCGACTTCACGCCCTCCTCACGGTGATTGGCGTTCGGGATCCACGGGCTCATCACCGCGGTGCGGTCGAGCGGGAGCGCTTTGAGCTTGGCAATCAGGTGGGGGAGCTGATCGAAGCCGGGGTCGTCGCCGTCGAGGTTGGTCGTGAAGTTGTGGAAGGCGTGGCCATAGGAGCCCGGCCCGAGATCGCCGACCTCCAGGCCGCGGCTGCTGGTCTTGCTCTCGGTCGCCCAGGGACCCCACCAGTCGCAACCGAACGCGGCCAGCTGCTCGACCGTGCGGGCGCCGTTGATGAACGCGCAGAGCTCGCCGATCGCCTTGCCATAGAAGCCCTCGATCGAGCGCTCCGTGATCACCGCGGCGCCATGCGCCATCGAGAACCGCATCGCATGTCCGGCGACGGCGAGCGCCTTCTCGCCCTGCTTCGTCTCGACCTCGACACCATGATCGCGAATGGTGCGCAGGAGGTTTCCGTACTCGGTGCTGGGTCTGCGTTCGGCGTACGGGAGGTAGTTCGGCATCCCCCGCGATTTTAGTCGGGCGGGCGGCGTGAGCGGTGGTGGCGCATGTCGATCGTGGACCTCGAGGGTCGCGTGATCATCGGGCGGCGTCGACGCGCGACACGCCGTTCACTCAGGCCGCGGGACCCGCCTGTAACCTGCTGCGTGGCGTTTGCCGAAGGAAGTTGAATGGCAGTCAGCAGCGGCATACTTAGCCCGGAGGCGAACTTCGAGGATCGCCTCACGCGGTCGCTCGATGAGATGACCAAGACCGTGGAGCATCTCCGCGGCCTCGGGTACCGGATCGTGCTCACGTCGGGGTCGTTCGATCTCATCCACCTCGGGCACGTGAAGTACCTGCACCGCGCCAAAGAATTCGGCGACATTCTCGCGGTCGGCGTCGACAGCGACGCCAAGATCCGCCGCCGCAAAGGCGAGGACCGCCCGATGGTCCCGGAGGACGAGCGCCTTGAGATGCTGGCCTATCAGCGGCCCGTCGACCTGATCTATCTCAAGGACGACAACGACCCGCGCTGGGCGCTCATCAACGCCGTCAAGCCAGACGTTCTCGTGCTCACCGCCGACCACGCCTACACCGACGCCGACATCACCGAGCTGCTGGAGATCTGCGGCAAGGTCGAGGTCGTCGAGCGGCAGACCTCGGTCACCACCAGTGAGCGCATCCGCCAGATGTACATGCATCTCGGCGAGCGCCTTGGGCCGCGGTTGGCCAAGGTGCTGCCGGGCCTCATCGACGACATCCTGCGGCGCCCATGAACCGGGCCGTCGTGGCGTACGTCCCGGTCCTGCACGAGGGCTACCGCCGGTTCTTCGAGCACCACGCTCGCGACCGACCGATTCACCTGATCGGGCGCGCGCTGCACACCGATTATCGGCCGCTCGCCAAGGACATTCGTGCCCTCGACCCGATGCTGGTTCGTGCCGCAGTTGAGTCGTGGGGCGTCGGGTCGTCCGTGGAGATCCTCGACGATGCCGGGGCCGAACGGCTGGCCGCAGGCGGCGCCGCGCTGACGCTGCCGTCCGAGGACGTGAGCTACCAGGTCGTGGAGCGGTTCTTCTCGCGCAATCAGGTCACGTACGACAGCGTCTTTTTGCGTTGGGATAAGCGGCGTACCGTCGAGATGCTGCGGCCAACCGCGTCGCCGCTCGTGCCCAGCGACCACGACTTTGCCGACCTGGCGTCCGCCGCCGAGGCCGAGGCGGGCGGGAGCATCGACTGGTGGCGGCAGGTCGGCGCGGCCATTCGGTTCACCGACGGGACCGTGGTCAGTGCGCGCAACGAGGCCAACCCGCGCCCCGACACGCCCTACGCCGTCGGCGATCCGCGCAGCAACTTCTTCAAAGGCGTGCATCTGGAACTTTCGCTGGCGACGCACGCCGAGGCGCGGCTCATTGCGAACGCCGCTCGTCAGGGCCGGGCGACCGAGGGCGCATCGATGTACGTGACCGACTTCCCGTGCCCGCCGTGCGCGAAGCTCATCGCCGGCGCGGGCATCTCGCGGCTGTACTTCCGCAGCGGCTACGCGGTGCTTGACGGAGAAGACGTGCTTCATGCAGCCGGCGTCGAGCTGATCGACGTGAGCACCTCCAGCGTCGCCGGCTGAGCCGGCCGCCGTGGTCATTCTGCTGTGCAAGCTGGCGCTCGCGCCGGCGTTCGTGGTGCTCGTGTCGTTGTCGGTGCGCCGGTTCGGGCCGCGGGTCGGCGGGATCTTCGGCGGACTGCCCGTCGTCGCGGGTCCGATCCTGTTCGTCTACGCCCTCGATCAAGGCACGGGTTTCGCCGGGGAGGCCGCGGCCAACAGTCTCGCGGCGCTGATTGCCCTCACCGCATTCGTCCTGGCCGTGGCCTTCACCGCAAGCAAGTTGCTGCCGAGTGATGAGGCCCGTGCCAGCGCGGCAGGCGATGACCGCGCGGCGGAGCGAGTCGGCGTCGCGTCGACCGGCGGTCGGCAGGCGGCTCGGGCCGCCTGGGCGAGCGTCGTGGTCGGTTGGGTGGCGTTCGTCTCCGTTGCTGCGGTGGTCGCCGCGCTCGGGATCCCGCCGGTCGTGGGCCTCGTCGCCTGTTTGGCGACGTTCGCCCTCGCGCTTCGGGTGTTGCCGCACCCGGATCCAGCGGCGGTTGCGGTCGCACCGATGCGGCCGAAGCATGACCTCGCCCTGCGGGCCGGCGCGGCCGCCGCCATGGTGCTGCTGCTCACGTCGGTCGCGGGTGCGCTCGGACCGGCCGCTTCAGGCGTGCTGGCTCCGTTTCCGACGATCACCAGCGTCCTGACAGGTTTCGCTGTCGCTCACGAAACCCGCGCGACGACGCTGCATCTCATGCGCGGCATGACCCGCGGCTTCTTCTCGTTCGCCGCATTCCTCTTCGTGGTGGCCGTGGCCGTTGAGCCTCTCGGCACGGCGCCCGCGTTCCTGCTGGCCATCGTCGCCACCGCCGCCGTCCAGTTCGGCCTGCTCATCTGGCTCAGCAAGAGCACGGCGCCCGCGCCCGCGCCCGCGCCGGTCTCGACGCGAGTCTGAGCGTCAGCCGCGGCCGAGGCTGGCCCGCAGGCGCTTGAGCGGCGAGCGCACGGGCGCGGAGCGCCGTGCAGCGCGGCGGGCGCTCTCGTGGGCGAGATCTTCGAGGCGGTCGTCGAGGGGGGCGAGCTGCGCTGGCGTGACGCCGATGGCAGCGGCGATGAGCTCGTCGGCGAACCAGACATTCTTCGGCAGCAGCGGACCGTGGAGATACGTCCCCAAGACCGACCCGCGCCTGGCACCCTCCAGGCCGCTCTCGCCATCATTGCCATGCCCGTGAACGACCGTGCCAAGCGCCTCCACGTCGCCGAGGAGCGTTCGGCCGCCATGGTTCTCAAAGCCCGCGAGCGCGACCGGGCCGGTGGTGGACCCGTCGACGCGTGGCAGATCGACCGTAATCTCAACATCGCCGATCAGCCGCGTGGCGCCACGGACGGTCCGCAGGTCCAGCAGGCCGACGCCGGGCACGCGTTCGTCGCCGAGCTCGTACTCATGGCCGAGCAGCTGGTACCCGCCGCAGATCCCCAGGATCGCCACCCCGGCCTCGGCCGCGGCATGCATCGCGTCCTTCTTTGTAGCGACGAGATCCGAGGCGCAGCGGGCCTGATCTCGATCCTGGCCGCCGCCAAGGTAGATCACGTCGTACGCCTCCGGATCGAGCGGGTCGCCGATGCCGATCCGGTCGAGCTTCCAGTCAAGGTCGCGCCACGCGCAGCGCCGCTCGAGCAGGAGCAGGTTCCCGCGGTCGGCGTAGATGTTGAGGTGCTCGGGGTACAGCCAGGCGACCCGCATCGTGTCCTTGCCGGAGCTCATGCGCCGCCCTCGCCCCAGATGCGCCGCCAGATCGAGCCGAGCGACCGGCGTCCGCGCCGGGCGCTCACGAGGAGCCCTTGCCGCGCCGCAGGGTGAGGATCGTCCCGCCAGCATGGTCTTCGGTCGGTGGCATCTCGACCACCTCGAAGGGCTCCCAGCCTGCGGTCGCCGCCTCCTCGTGCAGGCCTCGGATGGTGACTGGGTCCAGGGTGATGACGACGTCCTCCGTGTAGCCGACGATGTTGCCGTCGCCATCGCGAACGACGCGACGGCGGTGCATATCGACCGCGCCCCCGGAACGCTCCTGGAGCACCGCGCGCGGTGTGCTCTCGAAGCGATAGCCGCCGAGCAGAGCGACGTCCGGCGGCAGCAGCTGCGGGAAGGCATCACGCCCGTCGAACGGCTCGACCTCGGTGACGACCGCCACGACCATCTCGGCCGTCGGAGTCGAGACCGCGGCCGCCGCACGGAACATCGCCCGGCGCCCATCGGCCCCGCCGAGGAGCTGAATGGTCTGCATCGGAATCAGGACGAGCTGCGCGAGTGCAGCGCCGGCCGGCATCTGCGCGTCGAGGGTGCGCAGGTCAGCCGCCACGGTGTCGACGGACAACCCGCGCTCCTGCGCCCGGCGCCGCAGCTCTGCCAGGAGGGCCGGCTCGAGGTCGACCGCCGTGACCTGATGGCCGGCCGTGGCAAGCGGCAAGCTGACCCGGCCGGTCCCGGCGCCGAGATCCAGGATCGGCCCGCGGACGGTGTCGGCGATGGCGAGCCAGAGCGGCAAGTCGGCGACGTAGCCAGCGCACTCGGCGTCGTGGAAGCCGCTTGCTTCGAGGTCGGTCGGAGGAGGGGCCGTGCTCATGTGAAGGCTCCTGCGACGGCGCGGCGGTCAGCCAGCAACTGACGCAGCTCCAGCATCGCGGTGTAGGTGGGGAGCACCGCGACGGGCTCGTTGCCGGCGGCGCCCAGGGCTGCTTCGAGCGCGTCCGGGAGTTCCGTGAGGACCTCGATGCGCGACGGGTCGACCCCCGCATAGCGCCACCGCATCGCCAGCTCATCCGCGCGGGTGCCAGAGCAGATGAGGGTCTTGACCGACGCGGCAGCCGCCTCGACATCCGCATCCCAGATCCAGGACACATCGCGACCGTCAGCGATCCGGTCGTTGAGGACGCCGAGGACGACCAACGGCTCAGGCTGCAGGGCCAAGGTCCGCAGGACCTCGTTTGCGCCGACGGGATTCTTCACCAGCATCAGCAGGAGTTCGTGATCGCCGACCTGGACCCGCTCGCCGCGTCCGAACGCCGCCTGCATCGCGGCGATGCCGGTCGCGCACTGCTCCAGGCTCGCGCCGAGTTGCATGGCCAGCGCCGCTGCGCCGACCGCGTTGGCGACGTTGTACGCACCCGGCAGCGGCAGCCGGACCTGGACGGAGTCCTCGCCGCGGTGGAGCCGGAAGGTCGTGTCGCCGGTGCCGGACAGGACCACGTCGGTCGCCCAGACGCTCGGTGCGGGCCGCGAGCGACCGCAACCCGGGCAGGACCAGAGGCCGGTGTGGCCGGCGTAGACGACCGAGTAGTCGAGCGCGGTCCCACAGGCGGTGCAGTGCACGCCATCGGAGGCGTGGTCGCGCGCGGTCTTCCCGAGCGACGGATCATCGACGCCGAACCAGACCACCTGGCCATCGTCCGGCGCGGTCGACGCCACGAGCGGGTCGTCGGCGCACAGCACGGCGGTGGTGCGCGGCAGGGTCGGCAGAAGCGCGCCCCAGCGCTCCGCAATCGCGTCGAGTTCTCCGTAGCGGTCGAGCTGGTCGCGGAAGAGGTTGCCGAGCAGGATCGCCGTCGGCTGGGTCGCGGTCGCGACCTGCGCGAGCCAGAATTCATCGACCTCGAGCAGCCCGACGGCCGACGGGTCGTGGGTCGCGACCTGCTGGGCGAGCAGCGACGCCGCAATCCCGCCGGACATGTTCGCGCCCTCATCGTTGCCGACCGGCCGCAGACCGGCGGCGCGCAGGATGCTGCGGACGCAGGCCGTCGTCGTGGTCTTCCCGTTGGTCGCCGACACGAGTGCAAGCTGCGGCAGCGGCGCGGCCAGGCGCGCCAGAGCGTCAGGATCGAGCTTGAGCAGGACCTTCCCAGGCAGGGAGGTGCCGCCGCGGCCCGTGGCGCGCGAGAGCCTCGCCGCCCCGCGGGCAGCGAGTGCGGCGGTTCGGCGAGGGCCTGACACCTGGGTCAGCGTCGCGCGGGTGGGGCCGCGGCCGCAGCCTTCTTCTGGCGCCGGCTCCCGAAGAGGAACAGACCGACGAAGACCAACACGATCAACAGGAATGCGTAGAAGATCCGCGGGCCGCTGCTCACGTCGGCGATCGGCCACAGGAGGAGCGACACGATCCCGAACGACACGGCGAACAGCGCGACGATGAAGAGCACGACGGCGAGGATGCCGAGCACACGCTTCGCCGTCCCGGCGCTCTTGGGCGGAGCCACGATCCCCATTACGCGCAGGAGGAACAGCTGGCGGCTGCTCGGCGCTTCCTGGCCGAGCTTCTCGACGGCGGCCTTGAGCGCGTCCGGGCGGCGCTCGGCGAGCGCGATCGACGCGTCGGCCATGCGGCGGATCTGCATCCGCTCTTGGGGGCGCGCAGCGGCAATCGCTCGCTGGAAATGCTCTTTGGCCTTCGGCGCGTCGTAGCGCTGGGCGGCACGGGCGCCGAGCAGTGCCTGGGCGGCCGCTCGATGACGGGTCTCGTTCTCGAGCTCGTCGTCCGAGCGCTGCTCGAGCTCCTGCATCGAACCAATGGAGGATGCCTGCTGCATCCGGACCTGACGTTGCCTCTGGGCCATGCCTTCAGTCTACGCAGGCGGGGCGATCCGATACCCTCGCGCGGTTGTGCCTCACGCTCTCCCGGCTCTCCGTTCCTCGCGCCATCTGCTTGCGCTCCTCTTCGCGGTGCTCGCGTTCGGGGCCGTTGGACTCACGGCCACGCCCGTCCCGGCCTCGGCCCAGCTGATCGACAACACGCCGCAGACCAAGGAGGAGGCGCGCGCCGCCCGCGAGGCCGCCGACAGCAAGGACGACGGTGGGTCGGTTCCGATCGGCGTCTGGCTCGCGCTTGGCGCCTTCGCGGCCATCGGCGCGGCGACGTTCTTCATCTTCCGCGACGCCGGGCACGCGGTCGGCTCCGACGTCCAACGTGGCGGGCCGGTGCGGCCTCCAGTCGATCCGAAGGACTCCCGCGGCGTGCCGAAGCAGATGTTCGAGGGCGAAGGGTCGTCGTCCAACCCGCACGGCAAAGTCAAGAAGCGCGAGAAGGGCAAGCGCCAGAAGCAGGCCCGCCGCGCGAACCGCCCCAGGCGCTAGGCCTAGAGCGGCGCCGCCTGGCTACGTCTGGAGTGGCGCCGCGTGGGGGAGGACCCACTCGCGGATCTGGTCGGCCGTGTACTTGGGATCCTCGTCGCCGACGAAGTGGCCCGTCAGATCTTGCACGAACGCGTCGACCTGATCGCCGGTCCGGTGGGCGTGTTCGGCGAACTCCGGCGGGATGTACGCGTCGTGCGCCGACAGGATGAACCGAACCGGCATCTGGAACCGCTGCTTGCGGGTCTTCTGGAAGATCGCCTTGGCGTCGCCGAAGACGAACGACCGGTACGTCTGCTGAGCGAGCTTCGCCCGTTGCGGGTCGGCGTACGGTCGGGCGAAGAAGGCGGCGTCCTCGCGCGTGAAGTTGGTGCGCTGGCGGACGTCCTGCCGGATCCCCTTCGACATCCTCGCGCCCTGGTTCTGCGCGATGATCTTGTCGGAGAACGGCGCAGAGAAGACGAGCTGGTAGTACATCCGCAGCATGCTCTTCAGCGGCGGCCTGGGCGTGGGGACCACCGGCGGGATCGACAGCGCGAGCAGGCGGCGCACGCGCTCTGGATGGTCGAGCGCGAGGAGCTGCGAGGCGAAAGCGCCCCAGTCGTGGGCGACGATCGCGACATCGTCGATGCCCATGGCGTCGAGGAGCGCGAGGAGGTCGCGGGCGAGCTCGCCCTTCTTCACCGCGTCCGGACCGGTCGGGAGGCTGCTCCATCCGGCGCCGCGAAGGTCCGGCACGATCAGGTGCGCCTCGTTCGCGAGTTCGCCGATCACGCCTCGCCAGCCGTACCAATTCTGCGGAAAGCCGTGCACGAGCATGATTGCCGGGAGCGACCGGTCGCCGGCACGCGCGACGTGGAAACGGCCACTCGGAAGGTCGTAAAACTCGTGGTCGACATGCACGCCGGGCACGTCGGGCATGGGGCCGGCACCGGGCGGGTAGTCGGCGGGCTGCGTGCTGCTGGACTGGGTCATGGCCACCTTCGATGCGAATGGGCGCCGCAACGGCGGCGCTGCCTGAGGCGACCGTACACCACAAACTGATCTACTGAACCCTGGTCAGTTAGATTCGGCGCTCACGAGCGCGCGGGACCGGATTCGAACTCAGCCGAGGGTGCAGTCGGCTGCGGTGCCGCTCGTCTGCGTCGGCTCGCCGACCACGAAGGCGAAGCTCCGTCGCATCAGGGGTGGGAGACCCTTGAGGCGCTCGCCTCGTCCGCCGCGGTTCAGCGTGAGATCGAGCTGGTTGTAGCCGAGCTTGAGCTGGCCCATCCGCGCGGTCGCGGTGAACGGCCACTTGAGGGTGCTCTTGGTGGCTGTGGCGTTGATGCGGATGCGGACCCAGCGCCAGCGGCGCGGCGAGGTCATCTTGGCGTTCTTGCGCAGACCGACCCGGACGGCGATCGTCTTCTGGTCCTTGTTCGGTGAGAGCCGCACCACGAGCACCGGCGTGCGGCGAGCAGCGGTGCTCCCTCGCGCCGTTCGGCGGGTCGAGGCGAGGAGATCCTTGCGGCGCTTGAGCTCGGCCACCCCGACCGACGTGGTGTCTCCGCCCGCCGCGATCACCGAGTCCGTCGTCGACGACAGCGGCTGCTGGACCCCGGACGTGCCGGTGATCTCGGCCTTCTTCGCGACCTTCGCGGACTTCTTGATCTTCTTGGGGCGCGTGATCGCGCGCGCACCGATGTAGGACCGCGTCGGGAAGGTGATGATCCGGCACTGGCGTTCGATGCGGATCGTCGACGGCGGATTCGTCGACGCCGGCGTGGCAGCAGCGCCACCGTCGATCGCGACGCCTGGGTCGACGAACGGGTCCGGCGGACGATCGTCGAACGGCGTCGCACCCCAGCTGAAGTTCTGGACGGTCGACAGGCCCTGCTGGGGGTTGTCGCCCGTGTAGACGATGCGCAGCAGGTAGGCGTGCTTCTCGCCGACGGCCCAGCGGGTCGGGTCGGCGATGCCATCGTCGGAGCTCGGGAGGTCGGCGAGCGTGCCGCGGAAGACCACGCCGACATCGCCGGAGCCGTAATCGGCGGCATCAGCGACGAAGCCGGTGCAGACGCCGGGAGCGGTCCCCTCCGGAATGGTGCCCCGGACGAGCTCGAGTTCGAGCCACGGCGAGAGATCAGCGGTGGTCGCACTGCCGAAGAGGGTGACATCGGCCGGCTGTGGGCCCTCGTTCGTCAGCACCGTGCAGCGCTCCATCTGCTGGCCGTTGACGAGCCCATTCTCCTGGAAGAGCGGTGCGGACGACGCGATCGTGACCGCGGCAGCGGCAGGCGCGCGGTCGCGGCCAGCGATCTGGTCGGCGGCGAACGCCGAGCCGGCGAGCGCCATCACGGCCCCGCTGGCGGCAGCAGCACGGCGCAGGCCAATCATGCGGGCCGCTTCCAGATCGACCGCAGCTGTGACAGCGCCAGCAGCAGTCCGGCGATGAGGACGGCGAAGGCGACGAACGGGCCTTTGAGCGCGTCGACCGCAGAGCCAACCGACGGGACCGTCCCGCGGACAAGCGCGACATCGGAGCCCTTGCGAATCGTCCACGCTTCACTCGTGGGGTTGGCGTCGCCCTGCGTCGTCACGTGCAGGGCGCCGGGGCGTCCGTCGATGCGTTTGACGCGGTGGACGATGACCTGTCCGGAACTCGTGCGCACGCCGATTACGTCGCCCAGACGGACCGTGTCGATCGGGACCTGCTTGACGAGGACCAGGTCGCCGGGCTGGAGCACCGGAGCCATCGACCCGGTCTGCTCCACGCGCACGCGCAGGCCGTTGGCACCGGCGACGACCACAGCGATCAGGAGCATGAGTGCCGTCAGGAGGAGCAGTCCGCTGAGGAAGCTGCCGGCCCGGCCGGCGGCGGATCGCGGTCGACCGATCGCCAGCGGGGGGCTGGAGGCGGCTGAACTCACAGGTTGCGAGCCTCGAACGAAAAGTCCTGCGTGGCCGAAAGCCCTTGCGCGGCGTTGTCGTTCTGCACGGTCAGGGTGATCTCGTACACGGCAGAGTCGCCGTTCGACCACGAGGACACCGGGTCGCTGATGCCAGCGGTGTAGCTCGTCGGGAAGGCCGTGAGCGAGGTATCGAGGATCACGCCCGCACCGTCGCCGTTGAAGTCGGTGGCCTCTGGCGTGAAGCCGGAGCAGTCGCCGGAGGGGCCGACCGCCGGCATGGTGCCCCGGCGGATTCGAAGGTCGAGGTAGTCGGCGAGGCCGTCGCCGCCCGTCGCGCCGTAGAGCTTCACGTCGGAGTTGACGCCGCCGGTGCTCTCGTAGTCGACCTGGATACAACGGATGAAGCTGTCGCCGGGCGTGAACCCGCTGACGGAGAAGAGCGCGCTGCCGGCGTCGTTGTCGGTGAGCTTGATCGTGCCGGCGGTGAATTGGTTGCCGTCGTTGCCCGCGACGGAGGTGTAGGCCGAGAAGACTGCGGCGCCGACGGCGCCGATCAACAGGCCGACGACCACGACGGTGGCGAGCAGGTTGCGGGCGGTGGGCGTCAGCGTCACGGCAGGAAGGGGGACGTGGACGCGCGGGCGACCTCGTGCTTCTTCACTCGGCGTTCTGGGGCGCGGGTTGAGGGGACCTGGCAGGAGTTGGACGCGGGTCGTACGTCTGGCTAGCCCGGCAGTAGCTCGGTCGCGACTGGTCGACGCGCTGGCTATGACATTTCCGACCGATCAAGGCACGCGGGCGGTGGCGCGCACCGCCCGCCGATGCGGCAGGATGAGCGGGTGGACCGCACCGACCGTCGCCTGCTCCTTCTGATTCGCCTGGTGATCGTTCCGGGCTTCCTGGCTGCCGGGTA
This sequence comes from Solirubrobacteraceae bacterium, assembly GCA_032119595.1. Classification (GTDB taxonomy): domain Bacteria; phylum Actinomycetota; class Thermoleophilia; order Solirubrobacterales; family Solirubrobacteraceae; genus JAGIBJ01. The sequence continues at coordinate 126,890 of JAUMBQ010000010.1, forward strand.
CCTCTCCTACACGAAGGCCTTCAACAAGGCGATCATGTGCACGGGTGGCTGTGAGTCCGTGCAGTCCAGCAAGTGGTCGGCCGTCTTCGACATCCCGGTCGTCTACATCGGCGTCGTCGCCTACGTCACGATCTTCGCTGCCACGTTCATCAAGGGCGACCTCGGCAAGATGCTGGCCGTGTTCGTCGCGTCCTGCGGTGCCGTCTTCAGTGTCTTCCTTCAGTACCAGTCGCTCGGTGTGCTCGGGAAGCCGTGCCCGTACTGCATCGTGAGCGCCATCTGCATGCTGATCCTGGCCGGGCTCACGCTTACACGCGTCATCCGGCTCCCCAAGGTGGACGGGCCGGACTTCACCGCCGGGGATGACCGGTCGCCCGACGGAAGCCCTCAGGCCGTCTGACCACGGGCGGACGTCGCGAGTCCCGCTGACCACGGGCGTTTGGACGCTCCGAGCGGCGTCTGCCACGATGGCCAGGTGACCAGCCCGACCGCCGCAGACCAGCGCCTGCGCGACCTCGCGCTCCTGCGTCGCGTCCGCGACCGCATCGACCGCGACTACGCCCAGCCGTTGGACGTCGAGGCGCTCGCTCGCGGCGTGCACATGTCGGCCGGGCACCTCAGCCGCCAGTTCCGGCTCGCGTACGGGGAAGCTCCGTACAGCTATCTCATGACGCGCCGCATCGAGCGGGCGATGGCGTTGCTGCGCCGAGGCGATCTCAGCGTCACCGAGATCTGCTTCGAGGTCGGCTGCTCGTCGCTGGGCACCTTCAGTACGCGATTCACCGAGCTCGTGGGCATGCCGCCCAGCCAGTATCGGCGGGAGGCGTCGGGCGAGACGGCGGGGATGCCGGCGTGCGTGGCCAAGCAGGTCACGAGACCGATCAGGAATCGAGAAGCGCCGGTCTCAGCCCGCACGTAGATTGGCGCCCATGGACCTCTCGATTCACTCGACCTTCCTTCCCCAGGACGACCCGGACACGGCCCTGGCCTTCTACCGCGACACCCTCGGGTTCGAGGTGCGCAATGACGTTGGGTACCAGGGCTTGCGCTGGATCACGGTCGGGCCTCCCGGCAACGCCGGCACGTCGATCGTGCTCTACCCGCCGGCCGCGACGCCCGGACTCACCGAAGACGAGCAGCGGACGATCGCGGAGATGATGGCGAAGGGCACCTTCGGCAGCATGAACTTTGCGACCAAGGACGTCGATGCCACCTTCGCGAAGCTGCAGGCTAGCGACGCCGAGGTGGTGCAGGAGCCGACCGATCAGCCGTACGGCGTGCGCGACTGCGCGTTCCGCGATCCCGCCGGCAACCTGCTGCGCATCCAGGAAGCTCGCTAGTGCACCCAGCCGACCGCCACGACCTCATCCGCGTGCAAGGCGCGCGCGAAAACAACCTGCGCGATGTCAACATCGAGATCCCGAAGCGCCGGCTGACGGTGTTCACCGGGATCTCCGGCTCAGGGAAGAGTTCGCTGGTGTTCGGCACGATCGCCGCGGAATCCCAGCGGATGATCAACGAGACGTACAGCGCGTTCGTCCAGGGTTTCATGCCGACGCAGTCGCGTCCGGAGGTCGACCTGCTGGAGGGGCTGACGACGGCGATCCTCGTCGATCAGGAGCGGATGGGCGGGGATGCGCGGTCGACGGTCGGCACCGCCACCGACGCCAACGCGATGCTGCGCATTCTCTTCAGCCGGCTCGGGAAGCCGCACGTCGGCTCGCCGAACGCGTACTCGTTCAACGTTCCGTCGGTGAGCGCGAAGGGCGGGATGACCGTCGAGCGCGGCAACAAGAAGACCGTCGCGGTGTCGTTCAACCGGACCGGAGGGATGTGCCCGCGGTGCGAGGGGAGGGGGCACGTCAGCGACTTCAACCTGGCGGCGCTCTACGACGAGACCAAGTCGATCAACGACGGCGCGCTCACGATCCCGGGCTACAGCATGGACGGCTGGTACGGCCGGATCTTCAACAGCTGCGGGTTCTTCGACGCCGACAAGCCGATCAAGAAGTTCACGAAGAAGGAACTCGACGATCTTCTCTACAAAGAGCCGACGAAGATCAAGGTCGAGGGCATCAACCTCACCTACGAGGGCGTGATCCCGAAGATCCAGAAGTCGATGCTCACCAAGGACCCGGCGGCCATGCAGCCGCACATCCGGGCGTTCGTTCAGCGCGCGGTGATCTTCGCCACGTGCCCGGAATGCGATGGGACGCGGCTCGCCGAGCCGGCCCGCAAGTCCAAGATCAACGGGATCAACATCGCCGATACCTGCGCGATGCAGATCACGGATCTGGCGGAGTGGGTGCGGGAACTCGACGAGCCGTCGGTCGCGCCGCTCCTGCGGGCGCTCGAGCACGTGTTTGACTCCTTCGTAGAGATCGGCCTTGGCTACCTGTCGCTCGATCGCGCCTCCGGGACGCTGTCAGGCGGCGAGGCGCAGCGCGTGAAGATGATCCGCCATCTCGGGTCGTCGCTGACCGACGTGACGTACGTGTTCGACGAGCCGACGGCGGGCCTGCACCCGCACGACATCCAGCGGATGAACGGCCTGCTCCTGCGCCTGCGCGACAAGGGCAACACCGTGCTCGTGGTGGAACACAAGCCGGAGACGATCGCGATCGCCGACCACGTCGTCGATCTCGGGCCGGGCGCGGGCTCTGAGGGCGGCACGGTCTGCTTCGAGGGCGACTTCGACGGGCTGCGCGCGAGCGACACCATCACCGGCCGCCACCTCGACGACCGGGCCTCGCTCAAATCCGCTGTCCGCGCGTCGACGGGCGCATTGGAGGTCCGCGGGGCCAGCGACCACAACCTGAAGAACGTGGATGTCGACATTCCGTTGGGCGTGCTGGTCGTGGTGACCGGCGTCGCTGGCTCGGGGAAGAGCTCGCTCATCACCGGCTCGGTGTCGAACCGAGAGGGCGTCGTGTCGATCGACCAGAGCGCGATCAAGGGCTCGCGGCGGAGCAACCCGGCGACCTACACGGGGCTGCTGGAGCCGATCCGCAAGGCCTTCGCGAAGGCCAACGGCGTGAAGCCGGCCTTGTTCTCCGCCAACTCAGAGGGTGCATGCCCGGCCTGTAACGGCGCTGGGGTGATCTACACCGACCTCGGCATGATGGCCGGCGTCGCGTCCACGTGCGAGGACTGCGGCGGCAAGCGGTTCGATGCGTCGGTGCTTGAGTTCACCTTCGGCGACCGCAACATCGCCGAGGTTTTGGCGATGCCCGCCCGAGAGGCCGCGGCATTCTTCAGCGACGGCGACACCAAGGTGCCGGCGGCGTCCAAGATCCTGCGCGCGCTCGAAGATGTGGGCCTTGGTTACCTCACCATCGGTCAGCCGCTCACGACGCTGTCTGGCGGCGAGCGCCAGCGCCTCAAATTGGCCGCGCAGATGTTCGACAAGGGCGATGTCTACGTGCTCGACGAGCCGACCACCGGCCTGCATCTGGCGGACGTCGAGCAGCTCCTGGGGCTTCTGGATCGCCTCGTGGACTCCGGCAAGTCCGTCATCGCGATCGAGCACCACCAGGCCGTGATGGCGCACGCCGACTGGATCGTCGACCTGGGGCCAGGCGCCGGCACCGACGGCGGCCAGATCGTGTTCGAGGGCACCCCTGCCGACCTCGTCAGCGCGAAGAACACCCTGACCGGCGAGCACCTCGCGGAGTACGTGGGGGCCTGAGCGAATTCAAAGCGGACCTCTAGTTTCGCGATCGGCGTGGGCCGCGCCGCAGGTGGCGTAGACACGAAATGGCCTGTGGAACGCCGGTCCGGTGTCTACGTCCCCTGGCCAGTCGGCGCCGTCGGCACCGCCGACGCCGGCTACCCGCCTCAGACGGCGGCGGGCACCCGTCCCTTGATCAGGTCGGCGGCCTTCTCGGCGATCACGACGACGGTGGCATTGGTGTTGCCGCCGGTGATCGTGGGCATGATGGACGCGTCGATGACGCGGAGGCCTTCGAGTCCGTGGACGCGGAGCTCGCTGTCGACGACGGCGCCGTCGGCGGTGTCGCTCATCCGGCAGGTGCCGACCGGGTGGTAGAGCAGCATCAGACGCTGGCGGAGGTCCTCTTCGAGGTCTTCGCGAGAGACGGCGTCCGGGCCCGGCTTGACCTCCTTGATCACGACGTCGCTAATGGCGTCCTGGCGCATGATCTCGCGCGCCAATTCCATGCCGGCGATGAGGGCGTCGACGTCCTCGGGCTCCGACAGGGTGTTCGTGATGATCTTCGGCTTGGATGTCGGATCGGCGTCGCGCAGCCACACCTGGCCGCGGGCCTTGGGGGAGATGAGCACCGGGCCGACCACCGCGCAATGGCCGTCATACGTCGCGGCGCCGTGGTCGTCGAAGTACGCCGCGCCCATGTGGAACTGCAGATCAGCGGCCGGAAGGCCCGGACGGCTGCGCGTGAACGCGGTGATCTCGGCCACGGTCGACGTGAGCGGCCCCGTCTTGCGCAGCGCCCACTCCGCCAGGTGCTTCGGCGACTCCGCGGTGAAGAGGGAATGCTCGTCGCTGACCTCGTAGATCACCGTCACGAACGGGTGATCCTGAAGGTTGCGGCCGACGCCCGGCAGGTCGTGCTTCGGCGTCACCCCGGCCGCGCGCAGTTCCTCGGGGTCGCCGATCCCAGACAGCAGCAGGATCTGCGGCGAATTGATTGCGCCCGCCGCGAGCAGCACCTCGCGCTCGGCCCGGATGAGTTCCTCCTTGCCGCGCTTCCCGCTGGACACGCGAAGGCCGACGGCACGGTTGCCTTCGAGCTCGACGCCGAGCACCGTGACGCCGGTGCGAACTTCGAGATTCGGCCGCTTCATCGCCGGCTTCAAGTAGCCGTCGGCAGCGCTGAAGCGCTTGCCGCCGCTCTGGCTCACCTGGAACCAGGACACGCCATCCTGCTCGGGGCCGTTGTAGTCGTCGATGGCCGGCACGCCGGCCTGCACCGTGGCGTCGAGCAAGCGCTTGCTCACCCGTCGCGGCGAGCGCTGCTCCTCGATCCGCAGTGGGCCGCCGGCACCGTGGAACTCACTGGCCCCGCGGACGTTGTCCTCAGCGCCCTTGAAGTAGGGGAGCAGGTCGCGGTAGCCCCAGCCGGGCGCGCCTTGGGCTTCCCAACCGTCGTAGTCGAGCGGGCGGCCGCGCACGTAGAGCATCGCGTTCATGGAGCTCGACCCTCCGAGCGTCTTGCCGCGCGGGATGTAGAGTTCGCGACCGTCGACGGCCGGCTCCGGCTCGGTGACGTAGTCCCAGTCGAGTTTGGGGTCGTGGAACTGCTTGGCGAATGCTGCCGGGATCTTGATGTTGAGCGAGCGATCCTTGCCGCCGGCCTCCAGCAGCAGCACCCGCACCGACGGGTCCTCCGACAAACGGTTCGCAAGAACACAGCCTGCGGTGCCCGCGCCGGCGATCACGTAGTCGTACATCTGGTTGGTTCCCCCTGGAAGCGAGGCCGCGGCAACTACTCCGAATGCGCAGGCACCAGGGCGAACTCCGCAGGGTCGATCGAGCGGGTCTGCTTCCGGTACTCGCGCATGTAGCCGGGCCAGTTCGTGACAATACGACCTCCCTCGGCGCGGTACCACGAATTACACTCCAGCCAGGCGGTCCCGCCGAAGCGCGCCTGGAGTTCGGCGTCGCTGGCAGCGCTCACGTCGGCGTCGACCTCGATGGCGCCGCTGCCCGTGCTGCGCAGGAGATCGAGCGCCGTGCGGGCGTACCGCGCTTGCGACTCCAAGAACACGAGGATCGAGCCACCCGACGTGTTCGTGTTCGGCCCGTACATCAGGAAGAGCGACGGGAAGCCGGGCACCGTCATCCCGAGGTGCGCACGCGGGCCGTCCTTCCAAGCTTCTTCGAGGGTGTGCTCACGTGCGGAGATCTTCATCGGGAGCATGAAGTCGGTCGTGCGGAAGCCGGTCGCGTAGATGATGCAGTCGAACGCATGGACCTTGCCGTCGGCGGTGACGAGGCCCTCGGGCACCACCTTCGTGATCGCGTCGGTGACGACCTCAACGTTCGGACGCCTCAGCGCCCTCAGGTAATGCGACGAGAACAGCACGCGCTTGCACCCGAACGTGTAGTCGGGCCAGAGCTTCTTGCGCAGCTCCGGCTTGCCGCGCAGCTGACGGCGCATGAAGAGCCACGACCGGCCCTTCAGGAACCAGCCGACGAGCTTCGGGTGGCGGATCGAGCGTGTAATGAACTCGAGGTACTGGTAGATGAACGCCCGCTCCAGGGCTTCGAACCCGGGAACGCTGCGGATCTTCCGGGCGAGGTCGCCGTAGGGCGCGTTCTCGCGCGCGAGGAACCAGTTGCCCGTGCGCTGGAAAACCGTGAGCTGCTCGGCCTCCTTGGCGACCTCCGGGACGAACTGCACGGCGCTCGCGCCGGTGCCGATGACCGCGACACGCTTGCCAGCCAGGTCGTACTCATGATCCCAGCGCGCGGAGTGGAACGCGTGCCCGGCGAAGGTCTCGAGCCCTGGAATCGACGGGAGCTGGGGCTGGTGGAGCTGGCCGGTGGCGATGATCAGCGCGTCGGCCGAGAACTGCTCGCCGCTGGAGGTGGTGGCCGTCCAGCGCTGGGCGTCGTCGTCCCAGTCGCAGGCGTCGACGGGGTGGTCGGTCTGGACGAGCTGGTCGACCCCGTAGCGCTTTGCGACGGACTTCAGGTAGTCGAGGATCTCTTTCTGCGTGGCACAGAATCGCGACCATCCGGACCCGCGCGCAAACGAATACGAGTAGAGCGAGCTCGGCACGTCACAGGCTGCGCCGGGGTACGTGTTGAAGTGCCACGTGCCGCCGAGCTCGGGAGCGGCTTCCAGGATGGTGATGTCGCGGTAGCCGTGACGCTGGAGTTCGATGGCCGCGGCGATGCCGCCAAAGCCGGAGCCGATGATCAGGACGGACGGCGCAGGGGAAGCAGGCATTGGCGAGAGGGTGCGGGGGAGAGAGCAGGTGCGGGCCGGGCGGCGCACGGCTGCCACGACCGTAGCCCGCCCCGCCGCCACGAGCAATGGGCAAAGTGCATTGATTTGGTGATGCGCTAGTGCATTCGCACATTCCAGCGTACGATCGCCAAGTGACCAGCGACCCACCCGTGGACGAGATCGCCCGTCTGATCCAGGCAATCTCGGCCGACCTCCTGCGCGATGCCGAGTCGCTGTCGGCGGCGGTCTCCACGGCGATCACCGATCGACTGCCGGTGCTCGCGGCCGAGCCGGCGATCGCCCAGGAACTCGTCGTCAGCACCCGCGCGAACATCCTGCGGTTCTTGCGGGCGGCCGCCGCGGAGCCAGGCACCGTGGCCGACCTGTCGGTCCCACCGGAGGCGCTGGACCTCGCGCGGGTCTTCGTGCGACGCGGCATCGACCTGGAGACGCTGGTCCACACCTACCGCTGGGGGCAGAACGTGGCGCTGCAGCTTTGGCTTCGCCGAGCATCTGTCGTCGCGCCGCCGGAGCAGCTGCCGCAGGTGCTCGACCGCGCCGCGACGCTCCTGTTTGCGTACGTCGACAGCGTCCTGGATCAGATGAGCGCGCAGGTCGAGGACGAGCGGTCCCACCTCCAGGGCGGGACGGCGGCGCGCCGTGAACAGACCGTCCGCCTGCTGCTCGATGGCGCGCCGATCGACGCGTCTGGGGCCAGTCGGCTGCTCGGGTACGACCTGGAGCGGCGCCACACGGCGTTTATTGCCTGGGCAGACCCTGGTACCGAGGTCGCGCACGGCGACCTGGAGCGCGTCGCCGCGGCACTTCGCATCGCCGCGGGCGCCGGTTCCTTGCTGACGATCGCGCCGGGGCGAACCTCCCTGTGGGGCTGGCTCACGACGGACGAGCGCCCGGATGCGTCGGCGCTCGCCGAGGCGGCGGCGGGCGCTGCGCGGGTTCCGCGCGTCGCAATCGGAGGCACGCACCCGAAGGTCGACGGCTTCCGGCGAAGCCACGAGGAGGCGCTCAGCGCGCAGACCCTCCTTTTGGCGGGCGACCTGCATCGTCGCTTCATTGCGCACCGCGACGTGGAGGTCGTCGCGCTCCTGTCCGACGACCCGCAGCGGCTAGGCGCGTTCGTCGTGGAGACCCTCGGCGCCCTCGCTGCGACCGAGCACGCCCTGCTCGCCGAAACCGCCCGCGTGTTCCTGGCCGAGGGCGAGAACGCGGCGCGGACCGCGCAGCGCCTCGGGACGCATCGCAACACCGTGCTTCAGCGCCTGGGGCGCGCTGAGCGTCTGCTCGGCTATCCGGTAAGCGAGCGCCGGCTGGCGCTGGCCGTCGCGCTGGAAGCAAGCACGCATCTGGGCGTCCTTCGACCTGCGGACGGCCGTTGAATTTGAAGCAAGACTCTAGAAACGCGCGGTCAAGGCTGGCCGTTTCGCCTACCTACAGTCGTGTAACCTAGCGCCCATGCCACGTCCCCTCGGGCCACCTGCTCCTTCTCCGCGCGCGCCCCTCGCGCTGATCTCCTCCGCCGTCGCTGCGTCGGCGCTGTGGCCTTCGGCGGCCACCGCCGCGACCGCGGCGGAGAGTCCGGGCGCCGGTGGCGCTGAGTTTGCCCAGATTGCGATCGCCACCACGGGGGCGACGGTGCTCACGCTCGTCCTGCTGGTGCTCGGGTTTGGCCACCGCAGCGGCAAGGTGCCGATCCTCGGCGCCATCGGCCGCTTCGCCGAACGCCAGTCGGGCCTCCCGCCGTGGGCTGCGTTGCCGTCGGCGTTCGCCGGTGGGTCGCTGCTCGTGGCGGTCTTCGGCATGTACTGGGACATCGCCCTGCACATCGACCAGGGCCGCGACGCCGGCCCGCTCGCGAACCCAGCCCACTACTTCATCCTGTTTGGGCTGTTCGGCATCTTCAGCGCCGGCTGGCTCGCGATCGTGTTGCCCGAAAAGGGCGAGCGCCCTGGCGCCAGCGCGATTCGGATCACGAAGGACTGGTACGCACCGCTCGGCGGCGTTCTGATCTGCGCCTGCGGCGCGTTTGCTCTCATCGGCTTCCCGCTCGACGACGTCTGGCACCGCCTGTTCGGGCAGGACGTGACCCTCTGGGGGCCGACCCACCTCATGCTCATCGGCGGCGCGTCCATGACCCTGATCGGCATCGCCGCACTCACCGTGGAGGCACTGCGGTTCAACGCCGCGAACCCCTCACGCCGACCCGAGCTGGCCTACGCCACCTACATGCGGGCCATCGCGTCGACCGGCGGCTTCATGCTTGGCCTCTCGACCTTCCAGGCCGAATTCGACTTCGGCGTGCCGCAGTTCCGCTTCGTCCTGGAGCCGGTGATGCTCATGCTCGCGGCCGGCGTCGGCCTCGTGGCCGTTCGCATCTGGGCCGGTAAGGGCGCCGCAATCGGCGCCGCGCTCTTCTTCCTGCTGATCCGCGGTCTGCTGGCGCTCGCCGTCGGCCCCGGCCTCGGCGAGACGACTCCGGTCATGCCGCTCTACGTCGTGGAAGCGATCGTCGTGGAGCTCGTCGCCCTTCGGGTCGCGACGAGCAAGCCGCTGCCGTTTGCCCTCTGGTGCGGACTCGGCATCGGAACGTTCGGGCTCGCGGCCGAATGGGGCTGGTCGCATCTCGTCGCACCAATTCCGTTCCCCGAAACGCTGGTCGGGAGCGGCGTGCCGTTCGGTATCGCCGCTGCGTTCTCCGGCGCGCTCGTCGGGGCCTGGATCGGTGCTCGCATCAAAGAGGTGCCGCATCCGGAGGACCGCCCGCTGCGCATCGGCGCGGTGGTCGGCGCGATCGGCATCGCCGCCTTGATTGCGATCGGGCTGCCGAAGCCCGTGGAGCCGGGCACCAGCGCAACGGTGCAGCTCACCGACGTCGTCGCGCCCGCCGACACGCCCGCAGCTGGTGGCCGCGCCGTGCAGGCCGTCGTGACCCTCTCGCCGCCAAAGGCCGCAGACGAAGCCAAGTGGCTGACCGTGACGGCCTGGCAGGGCGACGGGTTCGTCGTGGATCACCTCGAGAAGGTGTCGCAGGGCGTGTACCGCACCACCCAGCCGATTCCGGTGCACGACGACTGGAAGGCCCTGATCCGCCTGCACGTGGGCCGCGGGCTCGCAGCCGTGCCGATCTTCCTCCCGGCCGACGCCGCGATCAAGGCGCCGGAAACGCCCGCGCTCGCGCAGTTCAGCCGTCCGTTCGTCGCCGATCACACCGTGCTCCAGCGTGAGCAGCGGCCGGCGGCCGCCACCATCACGCTCCTGGCGTATCTGGTGGTCGGCGGGATCGCGTTTGCGCTGCTCGTGCTGCTCGTCTGGGGCCTGCACCGGCTCAGCGTCACCGGGCGCAAGCCGACCGGCACGCCGCATGACGCCGATGGAGCTGCGGAGCCGCGCGTGACAAGCACGCCCGAAGCGACCAGAGCGGCATCGGTGCCGATTTGATGCCGTTCGTCCTGGCTGATCACCCGTTGATCAGCGCCGTGCCGTTCCTCGTCCCGGCGCTGGTGATCATCCTGTTCCTGGCGTTCCACATCATCCGCGACCGCCGCGCTGGCGACGACGAAGACGACCCCGTCGCGTACCTCGACGACGACTGGGCGCCCGAGCCACACGACGGACCTGAGCGCTGAGCAGCGACGGCGATCAGGGCGCCCAAGTCGGGCCCACGAGTCGTCTACAGTCAGCGCGAGATGCCGCTTGACGAGTCTCCAAGGGTGGTCGCCGTCACGGGCGCATCCGGGTTCGTTGGGCGTCGGCTTGTTCGCGAACTCGAGCGCTGCGGGCACGTCGTCCTCGCCGAACGCCTTGACGTCACCGACCGCGCACAGCTCGCGGCGTGGGCCGAGACCGCACCCAGCGTCGTCTTCCATCTCGCGGTGGATCGAGATCCCGCCCGAGCCCACTTGACCAACGTCGTCGGCACGACCAACGTCCTCGCCGCCGCCAGCTCGGCGAGCGCGCGGGTCGTGCACGTCGGCGGGGCCCTGGAGGCGGACGCCGACAACCCCTACGGCGCGACCAAAGCGGCGGCGACACGGCTCGCCTCCGAGGCGGGCGCCGTCGTCGTTCGGCCCTCGTTTGTCTACGGGCCAGGACAGGCTGAGGACAAGTTCATTCCTACGGTGCTCCGCGCCGCTCGCCACGGGGGAATCGTGCCGCTCCTGCCAGCGGCGCCCGTCGACTGGGTGCACGTCGATGATGTCGTCGCGGCCTGCCTGGCGGCCGCAGCGGAGTCCGTGCCGTCCGGGACGGTGGTCGACGTGGTGCGCGGGCAGCAGCGGACGCCCGACGGCGTCGTCGCCGACGCTGAAGCCGCCCTGCACTGCACGATCAGGACGCGTCGGTCGGCCGCGCCGCGGCGCGCGTGGGACCAGACACGGCCTACCGTCGATCCAGCGCCGCTTCAAACGATCCTCGGGGTCCGTGCCCGCAGTCTTCGCGATGGGCTTCGAGACACATGGGAGGCCGCGAAGTGAGCGTCAGCGTCGTCATCCCGGTCTTTCGCAACGCCACGACCCTCTCGGAGCTCTGCGGTCGGGTGTCGTCTGCGGTGGGCGATGACCTGACCGACATCGTCCTCGTCGACGATGCGTCGCCGGATGACTCGCTGGCGGTCGCCAGGTCGCTCGCTGCCGCCGACGATCGCATCCGCGTCATCGCGCGTGCCACCAACGGCGGTCAGCATCGAGCCCTGCTCGATGGCCTCGCGGTCGCCGCGGGAAGCCGGCTCGTGTGCATGGACGCCGACCTTCAAGACCCACCCGAGGCGCTGCCCGCCCTGCTGGCAGCGGGCGGCCCTGACGTCGTGGTGTTCGGCGGCCGTCGCGGTGCCTATCAACGCGTCGGTCGGCGGATCACCTCGCGCGCTTTCAAGCTGGTGCTCGCTCGCCTCGCGAAGGTGCCGACGGATGCGTCCACTTTCGTGGTGCTGCCGCGGGCGACCGTCGACGCCGTCCTGGCGCTTCCGGGAGCGTCGCCGTTCCTCACCGGCATGATCGCCGCCACGGGAGTACCGACGATCTCGATCCCCGTGGACCGGCGCGCCTCAGCAACGCCGTCGGGCTATTCAGGGGTTGCCAGACTGCGTTCCGGCCTGCGCGGCCTGCGCTGGGCGATCGACGCGCGGAGCTCGGCCGACGCGCACAATCTGCGGCAGCTCGACCACTACGCCCGCCGCCAGTCCACGAGCATTCAGCCTCGCCCGACGCCGTACTCCCGCCGGCAGGTCGACGCAGCCGTCGTCGCCGCGGGATTGCAGCCGGGCGAGCGCGTGCTCGACGTCGGCTGCGGGCTCGGTCGTGCGACGGCGTGGCTGAAGACGTACGGGCTCGAGGTGGAGGGCCTGGACCTCTCGCCGGTGCTTCTCGAGGGGCTTCGCCGTCAGCCTGGTCTGGCTGACGTGCCGACGCACCTCGGCGACATCTCGCACCCGGCGCCGGAACTCCTCGGGGCCTTCGATGCCGCCTGCGGCTTCTTCGTGCTCCATCACCTGCGGGATCTCACCGCGGCGTTGGACGGTATGCGCCGCACGGTCCGGCCGGGCGGTCGCATCGTGCTCGTCGAGCCGAACGGTCTGTGTCCGCTCTTCTACGGCCAGATCCTCGTCACCCGCGGCATGGAGTTCCGGGTCGACGGTGGGCTGTCGCGGATGCGCCGGGGCGTGCTCGCGCGCGCCGCCCTGGACGCGGGCCTCGAGCATCCCACCGACGCAACCTTCGGACTGCTTCCGCCAGCGCTGGCCAATCGACCGCGTTCGTGCCACGCTGGGCTGCGCCTCGAGCAGGTCCCGGGCATCGCACCGCTGCGAGCGTTCCGAATCTTGGTGGCGACTCGCCCGACGGAGTGAACCGGGCTCGGCACCGCGCTGGCGCCACGCCCGCCTCGGCCAAGGGCGCCCGGCCACTGGTCACTAACCTCCCCGCAGTGCCGTCGCTTCCTTCGCCCGCGGACAAGGAGCGCCACGGCTGGTACGACGGCCGCCGCGATGTCTTGGCCGCGATGCTCGACCGTCTCGGCCCGGCGCAGGACGCCCTCGATGCCGGATGCGGTGCGGGCCTCATGCTGACCGAACTCTCCACCCGCGCCGTTCGATGCCGTGGGGTGGACGCCGACCCGCGCGCCGTCGCTGCGGCACAGGCGAGAGGTTGTGCCGACGTGCAGCTCGCACCGATCGAGAAGCTCCCGTTCGCCGACGGAACGTTTGACCTGCTCACGTCGTTCGACGTGCTCGAGCACACCGACGACGACGTTCGAGCCCTCCGAGAGCTTCGGCGGGTGGCCCGGCCCGGGGCGCGGCTGCTCGTCGCCGTGCCGGCGCTGCCTCGCCTCTGGTCCGGGCACGACGTCGCGGCGGGGCACCGCCGCAGGTATACCCGCCGGTCTCTGGCTGCGGCGGCGCGAAGCGCGGGGTGGACTCCGGTTCGCGCCGCCTCGTTCAACACGCTGCTGCTCGCACCGATGGCCGCCGTGCGGTTCGCGACCCGCAAGCATCCACCGAAAACCGATCTCTACCGCGCCCCGCGCGTCGTCGGCGCGGTGGTCGGGCCTGCATTGCGCCTCGAAGCGCAAGCCGTGCGCGCTGGCATCCGCTTCCCGGTCGGGCTGTCGCTCACGATGCTCTTGGAAGCCGCTTGACCCTCGAACTGTTCTGCTTCTGCACCGACCCGACTGGTGTTCGTGCGGTCGCCGGTGAAGGCGTCGACGCGCTGGTCGTGGACTGGGAACAGGGCGACAAGCGCGTTCGGCAGACCGGCCACGACACGCTCATCTCCTCAGACACACCGGAGGATCTGGACGCCGTGCGCGCCGCCACGACGGCGCCGATCATCTGTCGGATCAACGGCGTGGGTCCCTGGACGGCGGCTGAGGTCGAACGCGCGATTACGGGCGGCGCCGACGAACTCCTCATCCCGATGGTGCGCGGCACCGATGAGATCGATCACGTGGCAGCCTTGGTCAGAGGCCGCGCACGGGTCGGCGCGCTCCTGGAGACGGAGGAGGCCGTCGAAGCCGCAGCCGACATCTCGGGCCGCGGACTGTCGCGGGTCTACGTCGGCTTGAACGACCTGCGGATTGCGCGAGGGCGCCCGACGATCTTCGAGCCGTTCATCGACGGCACCCTAGACCGACTCCGCGTCGACGTCGGGGACGTGCCATTCGGCGTCGGCGGGCTCACCATTCCTGGGGCCGGGACTCCAGTTCCCGTCGAGCTCCTCCTCGGCGAGTTGCTGCGTCTGCGCTGTGATTTTACGTTCCTGCGGCGGTCGTTCTGGCAGGCGGCAGGAGCGGACCCGGCTCGCGCGGTGCGCGACATCCGCAGCTCTATCGCAGCCGCGGCGACCCGCACGAGCGACCAAATCGACCGCGACCGAGAAGCGCTGGAGCGCGTCGTCGACTCGCTTCGGGTGCGCGCCTGACCGCCATGCGCGTCGTCAGTACCTGGCGCTGGGTAGCGCTCTTCGTTGGGGCGTTCGCGCTGGGCCTCGCGGGGTCGGTCGCGGCCGGAGTCAACCCAACCGACGAGGCGTGGTTCCTGCAGGTCTGCAGTCGCGTTGCCAGCGGCGAGGTGCTCTACCGCGACGTGTTCTTCAACACGACGCCGGGGTCCGTTGCGTTGGGAACTGCGCTGGTTTGGCTACTCGGAAGCGACGTGATCGTCGTCAAGGTGCTGCTCACCGCAGGGGTCACGGTCGGGAGCGTTGCGGCCGGGGCGACGGCCCGCCGTCTGGGGGCGTCTCGTGTGGCGTCGGTCCTCGTCGTCGTCGCCGGGGTGACACTCCCAGCCGCGACCCCAACAGCCCCCTACACCCACCTTGCCGTGGCTGGGACCGCCTGCTGCCTCTACACGGTAATCCGATGGCGGGAGGCTCCGGAGGCTCGATGGCTCGTGCTCGCGGGGATCGCGGTCGGCGCCGCGTTCGCCTCCAAACACACGCTCGGCGTGACCACGGCCGCCGCGCTCGGCCTGGCGCTCCTGTCCAGCCGCCGTGCCTGCACGCTTCGCGCACTGACAGCCTGCGTGGCGGTCGGCGCGGCGACCGCTTTGCTGCCGCTGCTGGTGGTGGCGCTGCAGGGCGGGGCACCGAAGCTGCTCGAGTACGCCGTGACGGCCAAGACGACCTATCTCGATGTGGCCGGCGTGTCGTGGATCGAGACGCTTCAGGCTGGGCTGTCTCCGCCGGCAAGCCAATCGCGTCAGCACCTGGTCCGCGGGCTCGTCCCGTTCCTCCCGTTGCTGGTCGTGCTCTTGATGGTGATTGGGCTGCTGAGGAGTCGGAGCCGGACGGTGGGGGCGCCCGTCACCGAGGCGCGCCGCGACGACCTCAGTCCTGCGGCGCAGCGGCTGGTCTCCGATCCAAGCCGGGGCGCGATCATCCTGTGCACGGTGTTCGCAGCGGCCGCGTTGGCGAACGTCTACCCTCGTGCCGATTTGGCGCATTTCCTCCCGACGGCGCCACTTCTCGCGCTGTGCGTTTGGGCATGGGCGCAGTCCCTCGGCGCACCATTCTCAGGGCCGGTCCTGGCGGCTAGCGCCGGGCTAACGGTTGCGGCGGCGCTGCTGCTGTTCGCCGCCGGCGCGGCCCAAACGGTGTTGAGTTCCAACGCCGGCCGCTCCCAGGTTCCGCATTTCCGCGGAGCCCTGCTGCGCGAAGACCGCCAAGCCGAGCTCCTCGTCGGGATTCAGGCGTTGAGGCGCGCTGCTGCCGGGCAGCGACTGTTCGTGCTGGCACCCGACGCCGGCGGGCGTTACCGCTCCGCAGGCTTGCCCAATCACACCCCGTTCGACTATCCCCTGGCGACCGCCCTGGGCCGGGATGGGGCTGAGCAGACGGCTCGGGAGATCCGTGCCGGCCGGTTCGATGTCGTCTGCCTATCGCCCGCGCATCGGCGCGAACTCTTCCCTGCCGAGATCGTCGCCGCCATCGAGGACACGATGCGTCCCGGCGAGCACGCTGGCACTTGCCAGGTGTTCCGGCGGTAAGCCGCGCACGGCTCCCGGCCTTGACGTTGGCGTTTGGGGTATCGGGCCGTCCGTCGCGAGCGCCGTCTCGCGACCCCGCCGACAGTTGCCGCGCAAGCCCGGCAAGATGAACAGCGGATGAGCGCCCCCGCACGCAACCTGGTCAACCTCAAGTCCGTCCACAAGGGGTACGCCAGCCGCAACGTCCTTGTGGACGTGACCCTCGGGATCTCCGCCGGCGACCGCATCGGCATCGTCGGCCGCAACGGCGATGGCAAGTCCACGCTGCTGCGCCTCATCGCGGGCCTCGAGCAGCCGGACCAGGGTCAGGTGACGCAGGTCGGCACGCTCGACATGGCGATCGTGGGTCAGGGTGACGCGCTCGACCCGTCCAAGACGATCCGCGACGAGCTCGTTGGCGGCCGCGCCGACCATGAATGGGCCGGCGACAGCCGGTTCCGCGAGGTGCTCGATGGCCTCCTAGGTGGCGTCGAAATGACGCGGTTCCCCGAGGGCCTCGACACCGTGATCGGGCCGCTCTCCGGCGGGGAGCGCCGACGCATCGCGCTCGCGCAGCTGCTGCTCGACAGCCCCGACCTCCTCCTGCTCGACGAGCCGACCAACCACCTCGACGTCGAGGGCGTGGAATGGCTCGCCCGCCACCTGGCGTCGCGCCGCGGCTCGATCGTCGTGATCACCCACGATCGCTGGTTCCTGGACGCGGTGTGCACCCACACGTGGGAGGTCGCTGACGGATCCGTGCACCAGTACGAAGGCGGTTACGCGGCCTACGTTCTCGCCCGCGCGGAACGTGATCGGCAGTCCGGGATCCGCGAGGACAAGCGCCAGCAGCTCGTCAAGAAGGAACTCGCCTGGCTGCGGCGCGGCCCGCCAGCGCGCACGAGCAAACCGAAGTTCCGGATCGACGCCGCGAACGCGCTGATCGCAGACGTTCCCGAGCCCCGCGACGGCGTCGAGCTCCTCCGCTTCGCCAACGCGCGCCTCGGCAACAAGGTCCTCGACGCCGTCGAGGTATCGGTGGCCTACGGCGACAAGGTGCTGCTGAAGCACGCGACCTGGCGACTCGGCCCGGGGGATCGCGTCGCGCTCGTTGGCATCAACGGCTCGGGCAAGACCACCCTGATGAACCTGCTCGGCGGCCTCACCGAGCCGACCGAGGGCGTCGTCGAACGCGGGACGACCGTGAAGCTCGCGTATCTCTCGCAGGACACCGCCGAGATCCCCGGCCACCTGCGCGTCCTGGAGTCGCTCGAAGCCGTCCGCGGGCGGATCAAGACCAGCGATGGGCAAGAACTCACCGCTGGGATGCTCTGCGACCGGTTCGGATTCCGCGGTGCCCGCGCCCGCACGCTCGTGCGTGATCTCTCCGGTGGCGAGCGGCGCCGCCTGCAGCTCATGCGTCTCCTGATGGAGGAGCCCAATGTGCTGCTGCTCGATGAGCCGACCAACGATCTCGACATCGACACGCTCACGGCGCTCGAGGATCTCCTCGACAGCTGGCCCGGCACGCTCGTCGTCGTAAGCCATGACCGGTACTTCGTGGAGCGCGTCTGCGACAACGTCTACGCCCTCGCCGGCGACGGCGGCGTAAGCCATCTCCCTGGCGGCATCGAGCAATACATCGACGATCGCAAGCGGGCCGGCCTGGCGCCTGGGTCCGCCAAGAGCAGCGGCGAAGTGGTTCAGCCGCGAGGCAACGGCGCGGCGGCGGTGGCCACCAAGCCGACCAACAAGGAGATCCACGCCGCCCGCAAGGAAGTGCAGCGGATCGATCGCGCGATGGAGAAGATCGAGGCGCGGGAGACAGCGCTCCATCAGGCCATGGCCGACAGCGCCACCGACCCCGCAAAGCTCCGCGAACTCGGCGACGAGCAGACGGCCCTCAGTGCAGAGCGGGATGCCCTCGAAGCGGCCTGGCTTCAGGCGTCGGAGATTGCCGACGCCTGAGCCAGGCCGCAGCTCCGCGATCAGACGTCGCAGGGCTCCAGCGTCTCGGTCTTGACCCCGGTGATCACGCGTCCGGCGTGATCGACGATCGTCGTGCGGACCGACGCCGTCTCCGCGGAAGGCGGCACCGGCAACGAGAACGTCGACTGAGGCGAGGTCGACGCGGGTTCGTCGCCGCTCGCCGGCGTGACCGCTTTGGTGAGGGTCCGCGACCCGGCGGCCTTGCCGTCGAAGTGGATCGTCACCTGCGCGAGTATCGGCTTGGGAATCCACGGGGCAGGACGCTCGAACGTCGCCACGGCTGCGCTCGGATCGACCCAGTTCGGCTCCTGGCCCCAGTTGCACTCGCGGCGGACGCTCGGCCTGAAATAGCTGGAGGCGGACAGCGGGTCACCGCCACCGGCCAGCGAGCGCCCGGTGAGATCGACCAGCGCGACCTGGTTGCCGTAGCGCAGGGTGGCGTAACGCCCGTTACGCGAGAGGACCGATGAAGGGATGCTGCCGCCCGACAGTTCATCGCCGGCGATCGAACCGGAGAAGGCGCCGCCGAAGGTCGCCCACCGTTTTGTGCCGACCTCGAAGGCCTGGGCGGCGTACTGCGCCGGGGTGTACTTCGGCGCGACGACGACGCGGTTGCCATCGGCCGAGATCCACTGGATGGCGGGCTCAGGACCGGACGCGGCCGGCACCGGACTCGTGGTCTCCACGCCCGACGGGAGTGCGCGCACGTGCAAGACGGACGGCTCTCCCGGCACGAGATACACGACCGCTTTGCCGTTCGCGCTCACAAGTGCGCTGGCCGGGAGCGGGGTGTAGACACCGCCGGAGAAGTAACCGCCCTCAGCCTGGCCGGTGTCGTAGTCGGTGCCAGCGATAACGGAACCGTCGTCGCTCACCGACGCACGGCCGAGTGACAGATCCTCGGGCCCGACCGGTCGGATGGCGTCACTCGCGAGATCCTTGATCCGGGTTCCGCCTACGGCCGACGAGAAGACCAGGCCCGTGCCGTCGCCCGTGAGCTGGATATCCGGATTCTCGAACTCGGTATCCGAGTAGACCACGCGCACTGGACCTCCCGACGTGGGCGCGAGCACGTATTCGTACGCGAAGACGCTGAGGCTAAAGCGCCACGCGAGGACCTGCTGTTCGGAGCGATCCCAGTCCAGCACCTTGGTCCGGCCATCCTCGCCGCCCCGGAATGGCATCGTCACGTTCGTGAGGGCGTCGCGCCCGACGATCTTCGGGAGTGGCGTGATCGGGCTGTACTCCCGAAGGTTGAATGTGTTGAAGAGGGCCCGTCGCCCGTCGTCGGCGGTGAGGAGCGGGTGTGCGCCCTCGGGGACGAACGGCGAAGCACCGTTCGCACCGGTCGCCCGGCTGATTTGCTCATACGTGGCGGCCTGAGCGGGAACGGCGCAGACGCCGAGCCCGCAGGCGGCCAGGACTGCGGCACGGGTTGCACAGCGGAAAGAGGAAAGGTGGGACATGGCTACTCGGGACGACCCCTTGCGGCTTGGGCCGCAGTACAGAGTGGAAGGAACGCCGCGAGTGCGACGCGCTGCGTACCGTAGCGGCGTCTGGTCGTCGTTACGGAACGGTGTTCAGGAATCGGACCTGGAATGTCGCTGAGCTGCGTTCCGGAACCTCTCCTCCGTGAGGGTTGTCACATCCAGCGCGTGGCGATACGTTGGTCGTCCTCGAGCTCCGATGCGCCTCACGCCGTAGGGCGATGCGTTCCGCAGCCACCTGTCCCAGAGGAAGTCCGTGTCCCGAATTCCCGTCCGCCCGTTCCTGGCCGCTGCCTTGGCGACCCTCGCGCTGCCCGGCGCCCTCACGGCGAGCGCTACCGCGGCTCCCACCGGCTGCAACCCAACCGCCGGAGCGACGTGCCTTGCGCCGTTCCCGTCGGACTTCTGGTCGGTGCGCGACCCGGAATCGCCGACCGGCCGTCGCCTCCAGGTCGACGACGCGGTGCTGCGTCCTGAGCTGCTCAGCCAGCTCCCGATCGCCGACGGCATCGCGCCGAGTGGCGTCTTCAACGGTGCGTCCGGCTTCAGCGCGGGCGTCGGCGCGGTGTTTGAGTTTGCGGCCAAGCCCTACGGGATCCCCGGCGACGGCGGCACCGCCGTGGTCGCCTACGACCTGGACGCCGGAGCTCGGGTGCCGGTCCACGCCTTCTTCAGCGAGCACGCCAACTCAGACCTCGTCGCCAAGAAGACCAACACGCTCCAGGTCTTCCCGCGCAGCCGGTGGCCCTACGGCCACCGCATCGTGGTCGCGGTCACCAAAAAGCTGCTGATTCCGGGCTCGACCGAGCCCGATCTCGCCGCGCGCATGACGACCGCCCAGGTCGAACCGGAGGCGTCGTACCTCGCGTCACTCCAAGACGGGCTGAGCCAAGCCGGTGTCTCGCTCGCCGACGTCCGCAACGCCACGATCTTCACCGTCCGCGACCGCGCCGAGGTGATCGACCGGACGCAGAAGCTGATGGATCTCACCGCCGCAGCGGACCATCCGATCAAGTATCTCCAGTTCACGCCGGACTACCTGAACCGCTACGTCGCCGGCATGTGGAAAGGCGTCGTCCGGCTCGACAACTTCCGCTCCCGTAACGGGCATGGCCCCGTCGACTGGTCGGGCAACACCCGCAAGGACCAGTACGTCCCGTTCCGGCTCACGGTGCCACGCAGCGCTGGCTACAAAGCCGCGCCGGTCGCGATTTACACGCACGGCATCGGTGCCCAGAAGGAGACCGACATCGTCGTGACGCAGATGAACGCGGAGCACGGCCTCGCGACCTTCTCGATCGACTGGCCGAACCACGGCGCGCGTGCGGGCGCCGACGGCGGCAACCTGCTCAACCTCCTCGCGCCCAAGCACCTCGGAACGCTCGGGGGAATGTTCAACCAGGCCACGGTCGACATCGAGGGCATCACGAAGGCGATCCAGACCATGAAGGTCGACGCCCTCAACAACGACGACTGGACCTGGGGCAACCCGCTCGCCTACCACGGCGATGGCACGAACGACATCGACGGCTCCAAGATCAGCCTCGAAGGGACGTCGCTCGGCGGCGTGCTCGGTGCCAACTACGCCGGGATGACGAAGACCCTCAAGGGCATCGACTTCCACGTCACGGGCGTCGGTCTGTCGCACGCGATCTCCCAGACGATGCTGTGGAGCATCTTCGGCAAGATCCTGCCGAACGAAGACACCGGGACGGAGGAGACGGTCTTCATGGCGGCGATCCAGCAGGTGATCGATTCCGCCGACGGCATCAACACCATCGACTTCGCGCGGTACCCGCGCCCAGGCCAGACGAAGAAGCCGATGCTGATCATCACGGGCCAGTCCGACACCCTCGTGCCGAACCCGACGTCCGTGGCCCTGGCGAACCTCGTTGACTTGCCACTCGTAGGCAAGCAGCTCTACGCGATGCCCGGCGTTCGCAAGACCACCGAACTGGATGCCGACGGCTACGGCCTCCGTCAGTACCCACCGTTCACGGGCCCGATTCCGATCCCGATCCTCTCCGGCGCGAGTGCCCACGGCGCGTTCATGAACCCGATGGCGTTCGTGGCGCAGGGCTACTTCATCGACCAATGGGTCAAGGCGCCGTAGGGGCGCGTCAGCCGGGCTCGGGGCCGGTCGCCGCGGGACGGTCCGTCGCGCTGTACTGCGACCACGAGCCCGGATAGAGACGGCCGAGTCCGAGTCCGGCGTGCTCTTGCACGATCAGGTTGTGGCAGGCCGTGACGCCCGAGCCGCAGTAGGAGATCGCGTCCCGGTCGGCAGTGACGCCTGCGGCCGCGAAGCGCTCCCGGAGTATCTCCAGCGGGAGGAGCAGGCCGTCGGGCCAGAGATGGCCACGGCAGGGGAGGGACCGGGCGCCAGGGATGTGTCCGGCGCGGGGGTCGACCGGTTCCGCGTCTCCTTGGTAGCGATCCAAGTCGCGTGCGTCGATCACGGCGAACGACGGATCACTCGCGTCGTCGATCGTCGCCAGTCTCTCGGGTGGCCACGGTGTCTCGGCAAACGGGACGCGTGGCCGCGCGGGGTCGCGCGTGTCGAGCGGGCCGTCGAAGGCTTGGAGGCCACCGTCGAGGATGGCGGCCTCGTGGCCGGTCGCGCGGAGCATCCAGACCAGTCGGGCCGCGATCACACCACCGGCGTCGTCGTAGGCGATGACGACATCGTCGTCGGCGATGCCCAGTGAACTCATGCCTTCGGCAAAGACGGCGGGGTCCGGAAGCGGATGTCGGCCAGCCTCAGGCGTCGCCGGGGCAGCGAGCCAGCGGTCGAGGTCGACGAACACCGCGCCGGGGATATGTCCCGTGTCGTAGGCGGCGCGGCCGCTGCGCCCGTCGAGATACCAGCGCACGTCGGCAACGACGACGTCACGTCGATGGGCAGAAAGCCAGGTGGCATCGACGACGGGGTCGATCATCGGCGCGTCCCCGACGTGGAGTGCTCGACACGACTGCTCGGCATGAACGCAGCGTATGCGCCGTGGCGGACCACGCTTCCGGCGTCGGCCGATTCGACTCCGTCAGAGGTCGAGATGCATCCTGAAGGCCGAGCCAAACCGCGTCTGCGCCGGGCCGATCTCTACGAACCCCACGCGCTCGTAGAAGCCTTTGCCCTCCGGGCCAGCAATCACCGTCAGGTGGGTGCCGCCGAGGCGGCGCAGCCGGGTGGTGGCATCCGCGATCAGGCCGCGACCGATGCCGAGCCGGAACTCCAGCGGATCGACGAACAGCCCGTCGAGATCGTAGCCGCCGGCGCCATCGTCGTGCGGGATGGTGCACGAAAAGCCCACGGTGTCGCCGTTGTGGTCGTACGCCACCCGCACGCAGCCGGCGGCGATCAGTTCGGGATCCACGAAGATCGCGTCTGGGTTGGCTCGAAGCTGCTCGCGGTACGCCGGCCAGACCTCCGAGGAGCGTCGCTGAAGCTCCTCGAGCTCGCCCCGCTGCCATGGCTGGGCAGGCTGAACGTGGTCGAGTTCCGGCATGTGCGGCCAGGCTACCGATGGCCGGGTCCGATTCGGAACAACGTTCTGCACGACGGTGCGTTGCTCATTATGGTCGGAGGTGATGTCCACGCTCATGTCCCGTCCTGCCATCCGCCACGTGTTGCGGGCGGCGGCTGTCACGGTCGCGCTGACCGCGACCGCCGCCGGCCTTGCCGCACCCGCCAGCGCTGCGCTGCCCTCGCGCGCGACGCTCGACGGGCCCGGTCGGATCTACGCCATCCGCACCTTCGAAAGCGGCAACGAGGCGACCGCCGAACAGAAGGCCGCCTGCAAGGTCGGCATGGGGCCTGAGTGGTCGGCGACGCAGATCTCGGCCCTCGACGCGCGGTACTACGCGCCGGAGATCGATGAGCGCACCGGTCTCGTGACCGACCCTGATGCTCGGCAGGTCGGCCCGATCTTCGGGTGCGTTGGCGTGACCGGATCGCTGAAGCAGCCCGGCACGAGTTGGGGCCGGATCCCGCTGAGCCTCGGCACGATCGAGGCTCGTGGCCGCTGCAGCCTGCGCCTCTCCCCGTCGCTGGCGTTCGCGACCTACAGCGGCTGCATCCTCCCCGTCACACCGCAGGACGGCAAGAGCGGCATGGTCACCAGCGCCTCCTACACCGACCTCCTCAAGCTGCACGGCACGACGACCGGCTCCATCTGGACCGCGTTCGTCGCAGGCGCCGGCACTGCCAGCACGCCTGTCCAGCCAGTGCCGGCGCCGACGGTGCCGACCGTCGCGAACCTGAAGCACGTCGTCCTGCGGTCGGTCGGGCAGCGCTCCACGCCGCTCCTGAGCTCGGGCTGCCCGTTCGGCACCCTCAGCGCCGCCCGGGCCGACCTCCACGCGCAGACGCCGGATCCGCAGACGGCCGAGCTCATCTCACCGCCGAACGCGGCGCTGGCCGGCTGGGTGAAGCTCTGCTTCCAGGGCACGTACGGCCTGTCGACCTTCACGACCGCGTACCTCACGGTGAACGCCGGTACGGCCTCGTCGAACGTCATCAAGGCCGAAGGCACGTGCTACCACCGCGAGATCGGCCTCGCCGGCGATCTGCGCAGCCAGGCATGCGACTTTGAGCCCGTCACGCCGAAGATCGCGTTGCGCGAAGGCGTGATCACCAGCAACGGCCTCGTGCATGCCGGCAACCTCACCAGCGGGGCCAACGCCGCCGTGTGGGTCATCGGCGGTCTCGGCCCGTTCGGCACGCCCACCTCGTAGGGCAGCCGCGTGGCGCCGTCGCTCGCATAGGCGGGCGACGGCCTCACGCAGCTAGGCCGTCTCAGCGGTCGCAGCCCGACCAGCCGCGCATCGCTTCGAGCATCGGAGCGAGCGCCTGGCCGCGGTCGGTGAGGGTGTACACGAAGTAGGGAGGGTTGGTCTGGACGACCGCCTTCTCGACGAGGCCCGCGGCTTCGAGTTCACGCAGACGCTCGGTCAGCATGCGGGCCGAGATGTCGCCGATCGCCTCGACGTACTCGTTGAAGCGCTGCGCCCCGAGGAGCGCGGCGAACAGGATCGAGAGCTGCCAGCGCCGCTCGAGGAGGGCCGCCGCCTGGCGGACCTCCTCGGGGACGGGTTCACATCTACGACAGCGCGACATCGCTTTCGGGGCGGACCGCCGCCGGCTCGAGCGCGAGCTCGAGCACTTCGCTGACGGTCATCACCGGGTGGAACGTGACCTGGTCACGCACGTCCTGGGGGATGTCGTCGATGTCGCCGCGGTTGCGCTCAGGCACCACGACATCGGTCAATCCGGCAGCGTGCGCAGCAAGCGCCTTCTGCTTGAGGCCGCCGATCGGGAGGACCCGACCCTGCAGCGTCACTTCGCCGGTCATGCCCACAGTGTGCTTGACGGGGCGGCCGGTCAGCAGCGACGCCAGTGCCGTGACCATCGTGATGCCCGCGGACGGCCCGTCCTTGGGGATCGCGCCAGCCGGCACGTGCACGTGGAATTCGCGCTCGTCGAACACTTGCGGGTCGATGCCCAGCTCCACGGCGTGTCCGCGTACGTAGGACAGGGCGATGCGCGCCGACTCCTTCATCACGTCGCCGAGCTGGCCGGTGAGCACGAGGCCGCCGGTGCCCTTCATCGAGGTGGACTCGATGAACAGCACGTCGCCGCCCGCGCCGGTGACCGCGAGGCCCGTGGCGACGCCAGGCACGGCGGTACGAACCGCCGATTCCTGGAAAACGCGCTGGCGCCCCAGGGCGTCGCGGACGACGTCGAGGTCGATCGTGACCGGGGTCTCGACCGTGCTCGACGCGACCTTCGTCGCCGTCTTGCGCAACACCGTTCCGAGCTTGCGCTCCAGGTTGCGCACGCCGGCCTCGGCCGTGTATTCGGCAATGATCGTCTTCAACACGCCGTCGCTCACGACGACTTCGTCCTCGTGAAGGCCGTTGCGGTCGCGCTGGCGCGGCCACAGGTAGCCCTTGGAGATGGCGAGCTTCTCGGCCTGCGTGTAGCCGTCGAACGCGATCACCTCCATGCGGTCCAGGAGCGGACCGGGGATCGTGTCGGCCTGATTGGCCGTCGCGATGAACATCACCTGCGAGAGGTCGAGTTCGAGATCGAGGTAGTGGTCGCGGAACGAGTGGTTCTGCGCGGGGTCCAGGACCTCGAGCAGCGCCGCCGACGGATCGCCGCGGTAGTCGCTGCCGACCTTGTCGACCTCGTCGAGCAGGATCACCGGGTTCATCGTGCCGGCGTCCTTGAGCGCCCGGACCAGGCGACCCGGGAGGGCGCCGACGTAGGTGCGGCGGTGGCCGCGGATCTCGGCCTCGTCACGCACGCCACCGAGCGACATCCGCACAAACTCCCGGCCGGTGGCGCGGGCGATCGACTCGCCGATCGAGGTCTTGCCGGTGCCGGGAGGCCCGATCAGCGTGAGGATTGCGCCCGACTTGCGGTCGGCCTCGATGCCGCGGTCCTGGCGGAGCTTGCGCACGGCCAGGTACTCGGTGATGCGGTCCTTGACGTCTTCGAGGCCTGCGTGGTCGGCGTCGAGCACTTCGCGGGCGGAGACTGGGTCGAGCGTCTCCTCGGAGTACTTGCTCCACGGGACGTCGAGGAGCACGTCGAGGTAGGTGCGGATCGTGCCGGATTCGCCGGACTGCTCTCCCATGCGCTCCAGGCGGCTGAGCTCCTTGAGCGCCTGCTTCTCGACGTCCTCCGGCATGCCGGCTTCGCCGATACGGGTGCGGTACTCGTCGATGACGGAGCCGTCGTCTTCTTCGAGTTCCTTACGGATCGACTCCATCTGCTTGCGCAGGAAGTACTCGCGCTGCTGCTGGTCGGCGCCCTGCTGCACGTCCTCGCGGATGCGCTTGCGGACCTGCATCTCGGCGAGTCGCTCGCGCTGGAGGCGCACGGCGAGTTCGAGGCGCTCGGTCACGTCGATCTTGCGCAGCAGCTCGACCTTCTCGTCGAACGTGAGATCGGGGGAGTAGCCGGCGGAGTCGGCCAGGGCGCCCGGCTCCACGATGGCCCGCAGGTACGCGCCGATGCGGCCGTCGTCGCCGCGGAGCTCGAGGATCTCTTCGACCACGGCGCGGTATTCGCGCTCGAATTGGCGGGTCTTGCCGTCGACGGGCACCGTGTCGGGCTGCTCCTCGACCTCGACGAGCAGCTCGCCGCCGGGGCCGGTGTGGCCCGCGCCGATGAGGGCGCGGTGCACGCCGGAGACAGTGACGGCCTTGCCACCGCCGGGCAGCCGGACGTGTTCGACGACGTTCGCGATCGTGCCGACTTCGAGGAACTCGCCGTCGTGCCTGGGCACGAGAACGACCTTCTCGTCGTCGCCGACCTCGATCGTCAGGGTGAGGCCCATATTCGGGAAGACCACCACGTCGTCGAGTGGGATCAGCCTCAGGTTCTTTGTGGTCATGCGCTACGAGTCCTCAGCAGGTTACGATTCGTAACGTTGATGCTAGCGCCATGAGATTTCTTCTTCGACCCATGCGCGGATTGGCGCGTACCCGCTCCAAGTGACCCAAGCGCGCCCCGGCGTGAACGGCCAAAATCTGTCGTCAGAGCAACAACTCATGGCCGCTCAGCGCGGGCCCCGGCGTGAACGGCCAAAATCTGTCGTCAAAGCAACAACTCATGGCCGCTCAGCGCGGGCCCCGGCGTGAACGGCCAAAATCTGTCGTCAGAGCAACATGTTTTGGCCGCTCAGCGTTGCCGGGATCTCGGCGTGGCTGGCCGCTCAGCGCTTGAGGGCGGCTCGGAGGAAGGTGGCCATTTCGGCGCGGGCTTCGGCGGCTTCGGGCACGTGGTGCTGGGTGTTGAAGGCGTGCCAGAGGTTCTCCCAGACGCGGAGTTCGGCTTGGGCACCTGCGCGGCGGAGCTTCCAGTAGAGGCGAGTGCAGTCGCTGAGGAAGACGTCACGCGTGCCGGTGGTGAGCATCGCCGGCGGGAAGGTGGCGTCGAAGTCCGCGTAGATGGGGGAGAGGAGCGGGTGGTCGAGAGGCTCGTCGCCCGCGTAGATCATCGCGCCGCCGAGGATCTCGTCGCGGTAGCGCAGGACGGGGTCGCGGCCGTCATTGGCGGTGCGGCTATCGCCGTTGCCAGTGAGGTCGGTACATGGCGTGAACAGGCCGAGCGCTAGCGGCGCGGGCAACCCCTCGCTCAGGATGCGGCAGGTGAGGCCGAGGGCGAGGTTCGCGCCGGCTGACACCCCGAAGACCACCCACTTGCCGCCGATCTCCTCGGTCAGCGCGCGGTACGCGGTCACCGCCTGCTCGAGTGCCACCGGGAACCGTGCTTCGGGGGCCAGCGCGTAGTTGACCGACAAGACGGGAAGGCCGAGGGCGTCGGCCATCAGCACGGAGGTCATGTCGTTCGCGAGACCGCCGACCCACCCGCCGCCATGAAGAAACAGCGCATGCCCGATCGTGGTGCCCGGGCGAGGCGAGGGCCGGACATCCGCGATCTCGACGCCGCCAGCAGATCGCCACGCGACCGTGACCCCAAGCCGCTCGGCTACCTCCGCGACGACCGGCATCCGAGCGGTCGCCTGGGCCGCCCGCATCGCCCGTGCGGCCTCGGCGGTGAACTCGCCTTGTACCCGCGCATACGGTCGCCCGTCGAGAATCGCCTGAGCCTCCGGACTCAGCGGATCGGGCTGGAAGAAGGCGTCGCTCACTCGGTCCAGACTACGAGTGCGCCGTCCGCCATCCCTACACTCTCGCCGATGGCTGGCAGAGCGACGCCCGCGACTCGGCTCGCCAAACAGGCCGGGATCGCCTTCACCGTCCACGAGTACGAGCACGACCCCGCCGCGCCGTCGTTCGCGCTGGAGGCCGTCGAGGCGCTCGGGGTTCCGGCCGACCGGGTCTTCAAGACGCTCGTCGTTTTGCGCGACGAAAAACCCACGGTCTGTGTCATCCCCGCCGGCGCGACGCTCGACCTCCACACCCTCGGCAAACGCACCGCGATGGCCCCGACGGATCGCGCCGAAAAGGTGACCGGCTATGTCGCTGGCGGCATCAGCCCGCTCGGCCAGCGCCGCCCGTTCCCGACCCTCGTCGATGACAGCGCGCTGGCCCACGACACCGTCTTCGTGAGCGCCGGCCGTCGCGGGTTGGAGATCGAACTCGACCCCGCCGACCTCGTCGCGCTCACGAGCGCCGAGGTCCGAATGATCCGACGCGACGCCTAGCGGCTGCCGCGATTCCGTCAAGCTGACGACGAGTGACGGAGGTCACGCCCTGCGACCGATGAGTTCCGGTCGGCGTGAGGGTCTCCACCACCGAATGCGGGGCACGCCCGCACTTTGCCCGACCGAAGGATCCAGATGGCCATGAAGACCGAAGCCGGCACCGACCGAAGTCGATGGATCGCGCTCTATGTGCTGTGCACCGGCGTGCTCATGATCGTCCTCGACGTGACCGTCGTCAACGTGGCGTTGCCGTCGATCCAAGACGACCTCGGGTTCACGCAATCGAGCCTTGCGTGGGTCGTCAACGGCTACCTCGTGCCGTTCGGCGGACTGCTCCTGCTCGCCGGCCGGCTCAGTGACCTGGCCGGTCGCCGCAAGCTCTTCCTCGCCGGGCTCGTCGTGTTCGTCGGCGCGTCCGCCCTTTGCGGCTTCTCCCAAAGCAAGGAGATGCTGGTCGGGGCCCGGTTCATCCAGGGTGTGGGCGGCGCGCTCGCCTCAGCCGTCGTGCTGGGCATGATCGTCACGATGTTCCCGGAGCCCCGCGAGCAGGCGAAGGCGATCGGCACATTCACGTTCGTCGCTGTCGCGGGCGGCACGATCGGCCTGCTCGTCGGTGGCGTGCTCACTGAGGGACTGTCGTGGCACTGGATCTTCTTCATCAACGTGCCGATCGGCGCGGCGACGGTGCTGCTCGCGACCCGCGTGCTGCCCGCTGACCAAGGCATTGGGTTCGCCAGCGGCGCCGACCTGCCAGGCGCCACCTTGATCACGAGCGGCCTGATGCTGAGCGTCTACACGATCGTCAGGGCCGCCGACGACGATTGGACGTCGGCACCGACCCTCATCCTCGGCGCGGTATCCATCGCGCTGCTCGCCGCCTTCGTGATCCGCGAGGCGATGGCCAGCAATCCGCTGATGCCGCTGCGGATCTTCCGCGCGCCAAACATCGCGGCCGCCAACCTGATCATCGGCCTGGCGATGGTCGGCCTGTTCGGCATCGGCTTCCTCGGCGCCCTCTACCTCCAGCGGGTCCTGGCCTACAGCCCGGTTGAAGTTGGCTTCGCGTTCTTGCCCGCGACGCTGATCATGGGCGCGCTGTCCCTGAAATACACGGAGGGTGTGATCACCAAGTTCGGTCCGCGTGCGGTGCTCATCACGGGGCTGTCGCTCGTTGGGGTCGCCCTGCTGCTGCTGGCCCGCGCCCCGGTAAACGGTGACTACCTGATCGACGTCCTTCCGTCGATGGTCGTGCAGGGATTCGGCGCTGGCCTCGCCTTCCCGGCGCTCATGATGCTTGCGATGTCGGGGGCGGCGCCCGAGGAAGCAGGGCTCGCGTCCGGCCTCATCAACACGACCCAGCAGGTCGGCGGCGCCTTGGGCCTCGCCGTCCTCGCAACGCTGTCGGCCACCCGGGCCGACGGCCTGATCGCCGACGGTCGGTCTGAGGCCGCCGCCCTCACCAGCGGCTACCACCTCGCCTTCATCATCGGGGCCGCCTGCGTGGCAGTCTCGGTCGCCCTCGCGGTGGCGGCGATCAAGTCGCCGACGGCCCCGCCGGCCGCCGGACCGAGCGATGAGACCCCGGCACCCGGGACTGAGTCTCTCGCGGCGATGAGTTCTTGACGCGGACCCGGTCTATACCTACGAGAGCGACTTCTCCGAAGGAGAGCACCACCATGTTCAAGGACACCCCGGCGTTCAGCGGCTTCTCGGTCGATGATGCCGACCAGGCGAAGCAGTTCTACGGGGAGACGCTCGGGATCGAGGTGGAGGACGCCGAGATGGGCGGCATGCTGCTCCTGCATCTGGGTGGCGGCGGCCCGCCGACCATCGTGTATCCCAAGCCGAACCACGAGCCGGCGACGTTCACGATCCTGAACTTCCCGGTCGCCGATGTGGAGGCCACGGTCGACGCGCTCGTGGCCAAAGGCGTGACGTTCGAGCAGTACGGCTCGCAAGAGATGCCGCAGGATGCGAAGGGCATCATGCGCGGCCACGGGCCTGACATCGCCTGGTTCAAAGACCCGGCGGGCAACGTGCTCAGCATCCTCAGCGAAGGCTGACCGGCAACTGGCCGGTCGGCGCCTCGCCTGCGGCTAGGCTGCCGCCGATGGCCGAGCCCGACAGTTTCGACGAAGCCGGCCTCCTCGACGGCCTGAGCGGCGCCGCGTACGACGAGCGACTCGACCTGCTCCGGTACCTGCGCGAGGAATTCGGCATGTCGGACGAGGCCATGCGCCAGTCGACGCAGGCCGGGACGATCGTGCTCGCCGCCGCTGGGCGCAAGGTGGGCGTGGGGGAGCGATACAGCGCCGCAGACATCAGCCGCCTGGCCGAGATCGACGTGAACTTGTGGACCTCGCTCGTCCGAGCGTCCGGGCTCCCGGCGCCGATCGATCCTGCCGCGATCGCGTACAGCGAGACGCACCTCGAAGCCGCGCGGTCGATTCAGGCGTTCATCGTCGCGGGCGTGCAGGCCGACCAGCTCGTGAACGTCGCACGAGTCCTCGGGCGCGGGCTGTCGCAGGCGGCCGACATGATGCGCCAGACCGTGATGGAGATCGCGATCGCCCCCGGCGTCTCGGAGACCCAGCTCGCCACGACCTACGCCTCGACGACCGAGGGCCTGACGCCGATGCTCGGGCCGCTGCTGGAGCAGATGCTCCGTCTGCACCTCCACAACGCCGTCCGCGACGAGATCGTCACCGAGACCGAACGCCGCGACGGCGCCCTGCCCGGCGCCCGCGAGGTCAGCGTCGCCTTCGCCGATCTCGTTGGCTTCACCAAGCTCGGCGAGCAGCTGGCTCCGGCCGACTTGGAGCAGGTTGCGGATCGACTCGTCGCGCTCACCGGCCAAGTCATCGATCCGCGCGTGCGGCTCGTGAAGTCGGTCGGCGACGCCGTATTGCTGGTCTCCCCCGAGCCGGCAGCGCTCGTCGAGACCGCCTTCGCTCTGCTCGAGCTCATCGAGGAACAGGGCAACGACTTCCCGCAGGTCCGGATCGGGCTTGCGCACGGCGAAGCGATGGGGCGAGGCGGCGACTGGTTTGGCCGGCCGGTCAACCTGGCGAGCCGGATCACCGGTGTGGCCCGCGCAGGCTCGATCGTCGCCGACGCCGCACTGCACCACGCCATGGAGGACGACGCCACGGTCGTGTGGTCGTCGGTCGGTGAGCGGCGGCTCAAAGGCATCAAGGCGCCGGTACGGCTGTACCGCGCGCGCCGCCCCAAGCCGCCTGGTTCGAGCAAACGCTGATCACGCCCTGAGCTCGGAGGCGCCTGCCTAGCTGGCACACTCGTGCCATGGCCGGCTCCCGCTTTCAGCGTCCCGAACTCGATCCCGACCGCCGCCGCGGACTGGTCTTCATTGCCATCACGGCCGCGATCATGTGGGTCTCGGAGATCATCGACGCGCTGCCGCGGGTCGATCTTGATCAGTACGGCGTCCACCCGCGACACATCGACGGACTCGACGGCATCCTGTGGATGCCGTTCCTCCACGGCGGGTTCGACCATCTGATCGGTAATACCGTCCCGTACCTGGTGCTCGGCGGCATGATTGCGCTCAGTGGGCTGGCGCGGGTCGTGTCGGTCTTCGCGATCGTCGCGGTCGTCGGTGGGCTCGGAACCTGGATCGTCGCGCCCGAGAACTCCGTGCATATCGGGGCCAGCGGCATCGTCTTCGGCTTCGCCGCGTACCTCGTGGCGCGGTGGGTGTACACCCGGCGGGCCGCCCACGTGTTTGCCGGCGTGCTCGTCTGTGCCGTTTGGGGCGGCGCGCTGCTCAGCGGGCTCGTGCCGACCGACGGTGTCTCGTGGCAAGGTCACCTGTTCGGCGGCCTGGGCGGGATCGTCGCCGCCGTCCTGCTGGATCGGCGCGAGAGTCGTCGCAGTCGGGGGCTCAGCGGCGCCGGCGACGCCGCGAGTCGCTCGCGACGCTTCCTGCGCTAAGGCCGAGCGTCGGCCGGGGCGGCCAGGCGGCTGTCGCCGGCCGCGGGTTAGCGCGGGATGATCGCGGTTCGGCGGTCGTCCCCGAACCGCTCGGCGACGCGACCGATCTCGGTCTTGACCACCGCGTCGATCTGAGCGCCCGTCAGGGGTGCATTCGGGACCTGGTCCTCGGCCAACTCGGCAGCGCGTCGTTCCAGCAGATCCCGGCGCTCCAGGACCTCGCGGCGGTGATCGATGTAGGCATCGATCACCTCGAGGAGCGTGAACGTGCGGTCCTCGCCGTCGACCGAGGCCGAGAAGGTGAAGCGATGCTCGGTTTCCTGCCCGGCGGCGTCGTGCACCCGCAGCGTGCCGTGACCGGCCTCGTACAGCTTGCGGATCGCACCGTCGTCGACGATCGACCCGCCCGACGGAAGATCGGGACCGGGCAGCAGGGCAAGAATCGTGTCGAGGGTGGCGCTGGGATCGTCGATCCGTGCGGCGACGGCGGCTGCGACCTCGCCGATGTTGTGCGACGGGAACGCCGAGCCGTCCGCCTCGGCACCGTTGGCGAGGAGCTGCGGGAACGGACCCGGGAACAGGATCGCCGCAGCGCGGCGATCAAGGGGCGTGATGCCCTCGGGGGCCGGATCGTCGAGCTCGGAGAGGAGCGCGGCCGCGACGAGCCCGCCGCGGACTTCGGTGAAGGGCGACGCTGCCGGAGCATCACCATCGACGGAGCCCAGGTTGCCCGACCCGTCGACGAGCGGATAGCGGATCGACCAGGCGTTGGCGAGGTCGACGATCGCGCCGTACAGCTCATGGCGCTCGAAGTGCGGCTTGCGACTGGCGGCGTTCGCGACGACCCGCGAGGTGCGGGTCAGCGTCGGGCCGGCGGAGGCCACGGCCCGAAGGGCGACGCGCTGCAAGGCGGTGAGCCCATCGCGGACATCGGGCAGGGACTGGGAAGGCTTCACTACGCCCGACGCTACTCGGCCTGCGCCGACGCTGCCCCACGACTGCCCGCTGAGGCGGGTGACGCAGCGGGCAGTTCGCCAAAGAGGTTGTGGTGGGTCACGAGCAGTCCACCGGTTCCGGGTGTGGGGTCGTCCGCAGAGGGCAGCGACTGCAGGCGGCTGTGAAACGCCCGCGCGACGCGCGTTGCGTGGGCCTTCGCCAGCTCCGCTCGATCGCCCTGAAACAGCTCGTCGACGCTGCGGCGCCAGAGGATCAGCCAGCGCTCGAAGTGTCCTGATCGCAAGCGTGACTTGGCGTTCAAGGTGGCATGGGGCGCGAACGCCCCGCCGCTGTAGCTCTGCGCCCCGAGGAGGATCGTCTCCCAGAACGACGTGATCTTCGGGACATGAGACTCGAGATCGAGCTTGGCGATGTCCACGAAGAGGTAGCCGATCATGTCGTCGGTCAGCGCCCGGCCATAGAACGCGCGAACGAGCTGCTCGCAGTCGGCGCGGCTCTCGATGTCATGGCGTTCGGTGGGCACACCCACGAGGTTACGACGCGAACGTGAACGTCTGCGCGAACACCCCGTGCGGCATCGGGATCGACTCCACGAGCGTCAGCGGCTTGGCGTCCGGCGCGTCCGGATAGAGGCGCGCGCCGCTGCCCAGGATCACCGGGAATACCTGAAGGTGGAGTTCGTCGACGAGGCCGTCGGCGAGCAGCGAATGCACCAGCGTCCGACTGCCAGCCACGATGATCGGGGCGCCGTCCTGCGCCTTGAGCGCGCCGATCGCCTCGGGCGTCGGCGCCGGGATCACCGTGGTGCAGGGCCACTCCGGATCACTGAGGGTGGTCGAGACGACGACCTTCTCCATCGTGTTGAGCTTGTCGGCCATCGGCCCTTCGCGCTCGGGCCACGCTCCAGCGAAACTCTCGTAGGTCTTGCGGCCGAGGAGCAGCGTGTCGGTGGCGAGCTGCTCAGCGCCCTTGTATGCGCCGAGCTCGTCGCTGAACGACTTCGCGACCCAGCCAGAGTGCGCGTACCCCGGCTCTCCGCCAGGGGCCTCCATGACGCCGTCCAGGGAGACGAATTCGGTGACGATCAGCTTGCGCATGGGGTCCTCTCGGTGGTTGCGTGCCAGACCGGCGCGCACGCATCTTCGTGGGTTCGACCGGCGGCATGACGGGAACTCATCGGTCGCCGCGGACGCGAAGTGGCTGGCGAGCTGCTGCGGCGATCGGTGCCCCTACGCCGCAACCGCCATACTCAGAGGGAGCTTGGACGTCCGATGATCCCATCCCCAGCCCATCACCCGACCCTTCGTGGTGTCAGTCACCAATGGGGGTTCTTGGTCGCTGCGGCGGCCGGGATCGGGCTGGTCGTGGCGGCGCCCGCGGGCACGCCCCGGATCGCGATCGCCGTCTACGTGGCCGCGCTCTGCGCGATGCTCGGCGCCAGCGCGCTGTACCACCGGGTGAGCTGGACCCCACGGGGCGCGTCGTTCGCGCGCCGGCTCGACCACTCGATGATCTTCGTGATGGTGGCCGGCACCTATACGCCGTTCGCGGTGCTCGTGATGGAAGGACCGCTCGCGGACGCGGTGCTCATCGCCTCGTGGGCCGGTGCCCTCGCAGGGGTGGTCTTCACCACCGCGTTCACGAACCCGCCCACGTGGCTGCGAACGGGGCTCTACGGACTGCTCGGCTGGGCGTCGCTCGTCGCGGCACCCCAGCTCTTGGACCACGCCGGCGTCGGCGCCGTGGGGCTGCTCGCCCTCGGCGGGTTGCTCTACACCGTGGGCGCCGTGGTGTACGTGCGGCAGCGGCCGGACCCGCACCCGGGAGTGTTCGGGTATCACGAGGTCTTCCATGCCCTCGTGATTGCCGCTGCGGCGACGCACTACATCGCGATTGCGGCCTACGCGCTGCCGGCCTCCTGACCAAGGCTGAGGATGCTGGCACGGGGGACTGCTGCATGTTCGGCGCCGGTAGCCGATAGTTCAGGTGATGGCCCGCTCGCCACGACACCGGCAACCGGTCCGTTCCCGCCCGTCCGCACCGCGCGGGCTACGCCGCGCGCTGCTCCTCGCGGTGAGCGCCCTGATCGCCGCACCCGCTGCCCCGCTGATCTCCGCAGCCCACGCCGGCACGTACGACGTGTGGTCGTGCAAGTCGCCCTCGGGCACGCCGACGTCCACGGCCGGCTGGACGAGCTCCAGCAGCCTGCTCTACGACCAGCCCGGTGACGACTGCGCACTGGGCGGGCGTCTCAGCGCGAAGTTCACCGCCACCGGGGGCGCGGTGAGCGGCGGCCTCGCCGCGCGATGGGCCTTCCACGCGCCTCAGGGGACCACCATCGCGTCCGCGCGTCTGCTGCGTGCCTCGATCGCACGCCCCAGCGGCGGCGATCGCGCTGCGGTCGCCCGGACCGCGGTCTACCGCGGAGCCTTCACCGACGACCCCGAACATCGCCTTCAGGAGTGCACGTCGCAGAGCGACGGATGCTCGGCCCGCGGCGTCTCTGACCTCAAGGTGAACGCCAGCATGCTCGGCGTCAGTGCCGGCTGCGCCGGCGAGAGCGGCCGATCGCTCTGTGCCGCGGGCGACGGGAGCCGCGCGACGTTTGCGATCGACTCCGCACGTCTCACGCTCCGCGATGACCAGGCGCCAGCCGCGAAGGTCGCAGGGAAGGCCGCGAAGCCTGGCCCGGTGCGTGGCACCACATCGGTCCTGCTCACGGCCAGTGACGTCGGCTCCGGTGTCTGGCAGGCCGAGGTTCGCCTCGGGCCGACCGTCGTGATGCCTCGCCGCGTCGTTGCCTCCAACCGCGGACGCTGCAAGACGCTCCCGGGGACGCAGGCCTTCGGCTGGCCCGTGCCGTGCTCCCGCAAGGTGAGCGCCACGCTGCCCTTCAGCACGAAGGGCATCAAGGACGGCTCTCAGCTCCTCACCGTGACCGTCTGGGACGCTGCCAACAACGCGACCGTCGCGATCTCACAGCCGGTCTCGGTCGACAACGCCAAGCGAATCCAGGCAGACGGAACGATCCTCATGCCGCGCATTGCCGACCCGCTGGAGGATGCGTTCGGCGCCGGCAGCGGGGGGACGAAGGCGGGCCGATCGCTGCGCCCGCCGAGCAGCGGCTCCGACCCGCAGCTGGCCAGGATCGTCGAAGCGATGAACACCCTCGGCGACGCCCAGATCTCCTACTGCTACGGCGGTGGCCATGGCACTACGCCGGCGGTGCCGAGCACAGGCAGCTATTGCTGGCAGGGTCGCCCCGCTCGCCGCGTGACCGACACTGGCGCGACCGGTCTGGACTGTTCCAGCAGCGTCTCGTGGGTCCTCCAGCAGGCCGGCTACAACCTGCCGACGATCGACAGCACCCGCTTCATGAGTACCGGCGAGGCCGGTGAGGGCAAGTACCTAACGATCTGGGCGAACGGGGGCCACGTCTATCTCGAGGTCAAGATCGACGGGGCGTCGTACTTCTGGGGGACGGCTGCGAGCAACCCGGAACATGGTCCGGGTTGGCACCCTTCGCGCAGTTCGGCGGCCTTCACGGCGCGTCACTTGCCGGGCTTGTAGCCACGCCTCTCTGCGAGCGCGGCTGGCGGCGCCGCAGAGCGCCGCGAGATGTCATGCTCAGCCACCGCCCGTGCTCGCTCTCCGTCGCATCCGTCTCGCCCTCGCCGTCGCTGCAGCAACGGTCACGACGGCCGTCTCCGCGTGTGGGGGCGACGAGCAGCCCGCGGCCGACGCAAAGGTGAAGGTGGTCGCGGCGCTCGCACCCATCGCCGAGGCCGCCCAGGCCGTTGGTGGCGCGCAGGTCACGGTCGAGAATCTCACTCCGGTTGGTGGTCAACCGCACGGGCTGGAACCGTCGCCCGGAGCGCTTGCAGCGCTGAAGGCCGCGAAGGTCGTGCTGTCGGTCGGACCGGAGTTTCAGCCCGCCGTGACCGACGCGATCGCCACGCTGCCGGGTACCACGGTCCGCGCTGACCTCCTGGGATCCGAAGATCTGCTTCCGCCGCCGAAGGCCATTCCTGGAACGCGGGGGCTCGTGGACGGGGCGACCGATGCGAGCTCGGACCCGCACGTGTGGGTGTCGCCCAAGCGGTTCATCTCGATCGTCGAGCAGATCCGCGAAGCGCTGATCAAGGCGTCGCCGGAGAGCCGTGCGGTGTTCACGTCGCAGGCTGAGCGGTATCTGGTCCCGCTGCGCCAACTCGACGCCGACTTCAAAGCGGCCCTTGCCGACTGCGCGTCCACCACGCTGCTCACGACGCACCCGGCGTTCACCTATCTCGCTAGGGACTATGGCCTCACGCAGGCCGTGACGACGGGGATCTCGGTATCGGCAAAGCCCGATCCCGTGTCGCTCGCGGCGACCGCGCGGTACGTCCGAGCCCAGAAGGTCGGCACCGTGTTCTTCGCGGCTCCGGTGCCCGGACGGCTCGCCAGATCGATCCAGTCGTCGACCGGCGCGAAGGTCGGCGTGCTCAACCCGGTCGAAGGTCTGACCCAGGATCAACTCGACCAGCGCGAGGGCTATCTCACGCTCATGCGAGCAAACCTCACGCAGCTCCAGCAGGGCCTGGACTGTGAGGCTCCAGGGACCTGACCGAGGCCAGGCCGGTCGTCGGCGAGCGGGCTTGGCGCCGGTCAACCCGCCGCCGATGACTCAGCGGGCCAGCATGGCTCGCGAGCCGAGCACGCGCGTGACGGTGAGCTCGATGGCGACGCGCGCGGGATTGACTCGCGGCGTTCGGTACCGGGACGTGTAGCGAGCCACGGCGTCGGCGATGACGGCCGGGTCGGTCGACGTTCGTGCCGTGCCCTCCAGGGCGATCCAGTTGGGCCCGTCGAGCTGGCAGAGGACGGCGGACACGCCATCGGCTGCGTTGCGGGCCTTCTGGCTGCCCGCGCTGGTGATCACTCGGGCTATGCCAGCGTCCGCGTCCCAGGTGAACCCGACCGGGGTGACGTGCGGCGTGCCATCGGCGCGGAGCGTCGTCAGCGTGGCCAGGTGCCGGTCCGTCAGGAACTGCAGGCCCTCGGCCGTGATCAATTCGGGCGTTGCTGGCACCATCGCCGCAGTGTTCCACGCGCCCGCCCCGGGCGCCCGTAACCTCCGCTTCCATGTGCGGCCGGTACCGAACCAAGGACACCGATCCCGAGGAGTTCACCTCGCGGTTTCACGCGTACGGTCCGGCGCTCGCCGACATCCTCGGACAGATCCAGGTGCGACCGACCGACCCGATCGCGATCGTGCGCGCTACGGACCACGGCCGAACGGCCGAAGCGGTGCGATGGGGCATCCAGCCGCCGCGGGCCAAACGCCCGCTGATCAACGCCCGCGACGACAAACTCCTGACGGCGGGCCTCTGGTCGCACCTCGTCGCGTCGCCGCGGGCCCGCGTCCTGATCCCCGCCGACGGCTGGTACGAGTGGCTGTCGGCCGAGGATCCGAAGGTGAAGAAGCAGCCGTTCCTGCATCGGGTCGACGGTGGGCGGCCGTTCGCGTTCGCCGGGCTGCTCGGCTACGCGATCGTGAAGGACGAGAAAGTGCCGGCGGCGACCATCATCACGACCGATTCGGTCGGCGCGTCGGCGGAGATCCACGACCGGATGCCGGTCGTGTTGGCGGACGCCGAGGCTGAGGAGGCTTGGCTGACCGCGCGGGGTGATGCCGCGCTGGTGGACGCACTGTGCGTGCCGCTGGACCCCAGTCGCGTGTCGATCGAAGCCGTCACGCTCTGAGCGCTACTGCAGCCGCTGCAGCGGTGATCGTGGTGATGGGCGCTCGTCGGAGTCGTCGTGTCGGCGGTTCGTCCCACTGCGCTGTTTGTCTTCGCGCAGCCGCCAGTCACCGACGTGCAGCAACACGTCGGCGGTCGTGGCATCCGCGGGGCATGTAGCGATGCCGACACCCGTCGACACTGGATGCTCGGCGCCGCCAAGTCCGATGACCGCGGCGCGGATCGCGTTGGCGATCGGCACCGCTTGTTCTGGGCTCGTATCCGGAAGCAGGACGCAGAACTCGTCGCCGCCTTGGCGCACGACGGTGTCATCGACCCGTGCGATTCCGCGGAGCGCGAGCGCCACATCGCGGAGCAACTCGTCGCCCGCGGCGTGGCCGACCTCGTCGTTCAGCGCCTTGAAGCCGTTGAGATCGAGGGCGAGGATCGTGAGCGGGCGACGCGTCCTCCCGTGCCGCCGGATCTCGTGGTCGAGCTGCTCGGTGAGGAGCCGACGGTTGCCGACGCCGGTGAGCGGGTCACGCCGTACGAGCCGCTCCAGTTCAGCGCCCTGGTACTCCGCGGCCTCGAGGTACACGCAGTCGCCGAACCCCATCGCCCAGATCACGAGGACCATCAGCAGCAGGGAGAGCGCCACCGGGAGCTCGACCGTCCCCGAGCCGATGACCGCGAAGATCATGGCGCTCGCGACGACGTAGTGACCCACGATCGCGCGGCGATCGACCTGTCGGACGGCCGCCAGCGGCCCGACGAAGGCCAGCGCGCCGAGCATGGCCCCGACGAACTCCGGAAGCACGAGCGCGAAGGCCGCAGAGCCGACGTACGGAATGGCGATCACCACGTGGTTGAGCCATGACCGGATAGGCGGGGGCTCCTTGAGGAGCGTGACGGCCGCTACGCCCAAGACCGCGACACAAAACGCGATCGGGCCAGGGCCGTCCTTGCCGTTGACAATGCACACGGCGACGGTGGCGAAACCGTAGAGCGCGACCATCAGCCCAGTGGCAAGCCAGACGAAGCGATTGACCGCGATCTCGCGCCTGGAAACTCGGGTGAACTGCCCGCCGACCCGTGGCGCCGGGGTACTGACCGAGCGCGCCGCGACGGCGAGCATCGGACGCGCTGGACTGGCGTCTGCGGCCGCCCGGCGCGACGATGGCTTGTCGAGCGCGAGCTTTCCATCGGCGGCGTCGAGGAGCGCGGTGGGGGTGTCGGCATCGCCCGGGAACATGGCGATGCCCATCCCGCCAGACACCGGCGTACCGACCTCCGTGCGAAGGGATGCGAGGGCGTCCCGGAGGCGATCGCGCATGTTCTCAGCCTGATCGAGCGCGGTGTCCGGCAGGACGACGCAGAACTCGTCTCCGCCTTGTCGCACGACCAGGTCGCTCGGCCCCACGGCATGCGCGAGCGCGGAGGCGACCTGCTGAAGCAGCACATCGCCGGCCTCGTGCCCCACCGTGTCGTTGAGGGCCTTGAAGCCATTGAGATCGAGCGCGATGACCGCTAGCGATCGGCTCCCGCGCGAGTGGCGGTCGAACTCGTAGGTGAGCCGCTCCGTC
This sequence comes from Solirubrobacteraceae bacterium, assembly GCA_032119595.1. GTDB lineage: Bacteria > Actinomycetota > Thermoleophilia > Solirubrobacterales > Solirubrobacteraceae > JAGIBJ01. The sequence continues at coordinate 167,668 of JAUMBQ010000010.1, forward strand.
AAGAGGCGCCGATTCCCGACCCCGGTGAGGGGGTCACGGCGGACGAGCTGCTCGAGTTCATCGCCCTGCGACTCCGCAGCCTCGAGGATGAGGACCGAGCAGAGGCCGAGGACCCAAACCGCCGGGATCATCGACAACACCCCGAGGGTCGCGGTCCCATCGAGATCGACGACGAGCAGCGGCAGCGCCAGGAGCGCACCGGCGATGGCGTAGTGGGCGACGAGTTGGCGGCGGTCCTGGAGGCGTCCGGCGGTGAACGTGCCAGCAAACATTGCTGCCGGGACCGGAACGACGCCGACCGGCGCGAACACGATCACCCCGAGCGCCGTCAAGACCGAGACCGACACGATCACGACGTGGTTCTGCCAGGTGTCGATCGCGGGCGGCCGCACCACTAGGGCTGCAGCCGAGACGGCGGCGAGCAGCGCGGCGAACAGCTCGAGCCGGACGAGCGGGAATCGGGTCCAGAGGATCGGGATCCCGGCCGTGCATACGGCGAGGATGCCGAACATCAGCCCGTACGTAAGCCACACCTGGCGGTTGAGCGTCAGGTCGCGGCGGGAGATCCGGCCGTTGGGGTCGAGGGGAGAGGGAGGAGGCACCATGGGGGCGTTGCGCCGTCTTGGACGAGGCCGACAGCAAGCGCCAGCACGGTGGACTGTAAACCAGTCCATCGGCTCGGAATAGAGGCTTGAGCCCCTACGGACGAATGACCTACCAGTCGGTCGGGTGTCGTGGTGCGCCACGTTTCGGGCGGGCCTGCGACGCTACTTGCGTGACGTCCGGCGGTTGGTGCATGAGATGACCTTGAAGGTGCTCGCTCTCACGATCCTCGTGGCGTTCGGCCTTGGGGCTGCCGGCACGTCCTCGCCGGCGCAGGCCGCCACGACGGCGCCGAAGCTCACGAAGGTGCGCTGCGTGCCGAGAACGCTCGCGTCATGCAACGCCGGAGTCCGTCTCGCCGTCGGCCAGAAGGTGCAGCTCAGCGGCCAGCGGCTGAAGGCCGGGCAGCGGGTCACGTTCCGGTGGTCGAAGGGTGCGCTCGCGACCAGGCTCGTGAAGGACCGCACTGGGTGGACGGTGCGCGTTCCCGCCGGCACCGCGGTAGGAAGGATCGCGGTCACGGTGGCCAACGGTGCCGGCCGGCGATCGAACCGCCTTGTGATCACCGTGATCGCCGCCACTCCTGTGCCTCGGCCCAGCGTCGCCGTCGCGGTCGGCGGTGCCGCACGTGGCCTCCCAGCGGCGTTCGACGGCGACGGCATGTGGGTCTGGTACGTGAGCCAGAGCGACGGTGGTGACCTGGATGCAATCGCGGAGCGTGCCGCGGCGGCAGGCGTGAAGACCGTCTTCGTCAAGAGCGCCGATGGCGCCACGATCTGGAAGCAGTTCAGTCCCGAACTCGTGGCGGAACTCCACCAGCGCGGCCTTCGCGTCTGCTCGTGGCAGTTCGTCTATGGCGAGGATCCGGAGGGCGAGGCTGCGGCCGCGGCGCAGTCCGTGCGCGACGGCGCCGACTGCTTCGTCATTGATGCCGAGACCCAGTACGAGGGCCGCTACGCCTCGGCCCAGCGGTACGTGGCAGCGCTGCGGGCAAAAATCGGCGCCGATTACCCGGTCGGCCTCACGTCGTTCCCGTACGTCGACTACCACCCGCGACTGCCGTACTCCGTGTTCCTCGGGCCGGGCGGTGCGCAGGTCAATCTGCCGCAGACGTATTGGGACGACATCGGCGTGTCGGTCGACGCCGTCAGTGCCAAGACGCTCGCGAACAATCGGATCTACGGCGCCCCGATCGCGCCGCTCGGGCAGACCTACGGCAGTCCAAGTGCCGCTGACCTGCGCCGCTTCCGCGCCGTCTGGGCCGGATATGGGGCCAAGGGCCTGTCGTGGTGGAGTTGGCAGGCCACGAGCGACGCCCAATGGGCCGTCCTCAGCGAGCCGGCACCGGCCCCGGTGGTCCTTCCCGACCCCGGATGGCCGCTGCTGGAGAAGGGCTCCACCGGCGACCAGGTCATCTGGCTCCAGCAGCACCTGGCTTCGGCCGCCCCGACGCTCTCCATCGACGGCAAATTCACGGCCGCGACCGTGACCGCGCTTCAAACGTTCCAGGCGGCCCGCGGCCTCCCCGTCACCGGCGAAACCGACGCCGCGACGTGGCAAGCGGTGTTGACGCTCCCCGTCACGCCCGCCGACTGGAGCTAAGGCGATAGGTGCCCGCCGCTGCCCGGAACGCAGTGTGGGAGTGGACCTCGCTGAGGTCCACTCCCACGAATGCAGGCTGGAGGTCGGCTCTAGATCACGGAGCCGACCGACTGTTTAGGAGCGGCGGTACGGATCGATGTAGGCGTCGTCGACGACCCAGTTGCCGCCGAAGTCCTCAGGGTCGAGGACGATCTGGGCAGAGACAGACTGACCGGCCATCCAGAGCGGCAGCGTGGTTGCGAGCGGCAGCGGCTTGCTCAGCCCCCACGTGCTGAACATGCCGCCATCGATGGCGGTGATGGTCGTCTCGTTGACCTTCCCGGACGACTCGGTCCAGCGAAGCTTGACGAGCATCGTGCCCCAAGTGCCCGTGGTGCGTCGGGCAAACAGGCGGAAGGTCGGATGCTCCACGCCAACGCAGAACTTCGGCGACACCGCCTTGCCTTTGGCCGAGACCGACAGGGAGCGGGCATCCGTCGACTTGCCGACCTTCCAAGGCTCGTTGCCGGAGACAACGCTCGCGCCGGTCAGCGTCCAGGCTGCCGAACCGCTCTCAAAGCTTCCACCCGGAGCGAGGGTGTAGTCGGCTTGATCGCCGAACTGGGCCAGCGCCTTGGTGGTTGGAGCCGTCGGGCAGGCAGCCTCGGCAGCGGACGCGCCCGCGAGGAAGGCGACGGAAGCGCCGACGAGCCCGGCGGCGGTACGTAGACGGCGGCGGGCGGGGAGAGTTGGGGCGTTCATGCGCGGCCTCGAAGGTCGACTGGAGGGGGGAAGCGGGGGCTCGGACATCGTCGTTTAAAACGACGTCCTTGTCCCCCTTTCGACCAATGGAACCACTTTCTAGTCTTTTACCGCCGAAAACTGGACAAACCACCGACGTTTGTGGCGAGGGACGCACGCCCGGCACGGAACGAGCGGCCGGCTCGGCCGTCCGTGGGAGGATGCCCGGCGTGGCAAATCCGAAGATCCTTCTCTTCTATGTGTTCACGCCGTTGGCGGACCCCGAAGCCATCCGGCTTTGGCAGCGCGACCTGTGCACGACCCTCGGGCTGCGTGGCCGCATCATCATTTCCAGCCACGGAATCAACGGGACAGTCGGCGGGGAACTCGCCGCCGTCAAACGGTACGTGCGCAGGACCCGCGAATATCGGCCCTTCGCGCGCGCCGACTTCAAATGGAGCCAGGGCTCCGGACTCACCGATGAGCCGGGCCCGTCCGGATGGCGAGCCTGCATCGACTTTCCCAAACTCTCGGTGAAGGTGCGCGATGAGATCGTGAGCTTCGGGGTTCCCGGCGAGCTTCAAGTAGACGAAACCGGGGTGGTCGGCGGTGGACCGGCGCTCTCGCCACAGCAGCTCCATGCGCTCGTTGAGGCGCGGGGCGATGACCTTGTGTTCTTCGATGGCCGCAATGCGCACGAAGCGGCCATTGGCCGGTTCGACGGCGCGATCGTCCCGGACGTCAAGACGACCCACGACTTCGTCGCTCAGCTCGATGCAGGCCGGTTCGACGACCTCAAGGACAAACCCGTCGTGACCTATTGCACCGGGGGCGTCCGGTGTGAGGTGCTGACGAGCCTGATGCGCAACCGCGGGTTCGGCGAGGTGTACCAACTCGACGGCGGCATCGTGCGGTACGGCGAGACCTACGGGGACAGCGGGCTCTGGTCAGGGTCGCTCTATGTGTTCGACGGCCGCGAGAAGGTCGAGTTCACTCGCGACGCAGCCGTCATCGGCCACTGCACGGACTGCGGAACCCCGACGAGCCGCATGGAGACCATCGACGACCTCGATGAGCGCCTGCAGCTCGTGCTCTGTGCATCATGCGCGGCCGCGCGGTGAGCTGAGGCTCCGGTGGCGTTAGACCACCGGGATCGGAGGCGGCGGCGATATCCCCGCCGTCTTCAGCGACAACGCGTGGTAGAGGAAGTTCCGTGCCTGCGTGTCCATGTCTTGCGAGAACTGAGTCCACGGCACGTGCCCAGCGTTTTGAACGTCGTGCAGGACGCCGATGAGCCCCTTCGAGCGCATGTAGTCGGCGTTGGACTTCGCCCAGGCGAACGGGACGACCGTGTCCGACGTGCCATGCCAGAACAGGATGGGCGGGTCTCCGGCAGAGAGCGGCGCGTTCGTGGGGATGCCTCCCGAGATCGACACGACGGCGCGCACGGCACCGGAGAAGCCGGGGTTCCCGCTCGCGCTGCCAGCGGTGGAGGTGGGGTTCGCCCCCATCAGAATCGACGTGACCGCGCCGGCCGAGGCACCACCGATCGCGATGCGGTCCGGGTCGATTCGGAGTTCGGCGGCGTGTGCGCGCACGTAGCGGACCGCCGCGCGCTCGTCCTCAGCGGCCTTGATGGCAGCGAGCACACAGGTCGGTGTGGCCGAACCGCCGCAGAGATCGCCAGCCATGAGCCGGTAGCTGATCGACAACGCCACATAGCCGCGCTGCGCGAAGCGCTTGGTCAGCTCGGTCATCATCGCGTCTTTGCGGCTGCCCACGGCGAATCCCCCGCCATGCATCCAAATCACGACGGGGCGCTTGGTGGCGGTGTCGCCGGCCGGCTGGGAGATGTCGGCGAACAGCTTCTGGGGTGTGCCGTCGGCGAGCGGCGCCTCGGCGTACTGGACGTCGCTCGTCGTCGTGACCGACGTGAAGACCGCGTCGCGGTAGCGCAGGGGAGCGGTGCCCGTGGGGTCGGGCACGTCGCACGCGCCAATGGTGACGGCGGCGGCTGCGGCCGTTGCTGCGCCGAGCCAGCGCCTGGTGGTGCGTCGACTGCGATTCGTCATCTCGTGACCATATCCGCGCGCGAGCGCCGCGGGGAACGAATCGACGGTGCGCGCGCTGTTCGTGTCGCGCTCCCTCCTGAGGTTCGGAACTTCTGAGAGCCATGGGCGGCCCGGAATGTGGCGAATCGCCCCTCAGTGACGTATACATCGAGGGATGTCCCGGTCCCGGACCTCTATTGCGCGCGAGACGCACCGCGAGGGGCACGGCAGCTACCTGGAACGGGCGTTCGGACCTGCGAGTCGGACGAGCCGGTTGATCTTTCGGTTGTTGCGGATCTTCGGCTACCCGTTCGTGGTGGCGTGGCGGCCGACCCGCCGAGGGATCCGCTTCCTGCGGTGGTTCTACGGCACGGTCATTCAGGTGCCGCCGATGCGAGGGACGGTGGTCGAACGGCGGGAGGTCGGCGGGGTTCCCGTCGAGTGGATCACCACGGAGCGCTCGGCGGAAGCCGAGCCACTGCAGCGCATCGTGATGTACCTGCACGGCGGTGGGTACCTCTTCGGATCGCCGGCGACCCATCGCAATCTCGTCTCGCGGCTCTCCCACGCGACGGCGACGCCCGCGATGAGCGTCGATTACCGCATGCCACCGGAGACCTCGCTGCGAGGGAGCCAGGATGACATCTTCGCGGCGTACCAAGGCTTGCTCGACGCGGGCTACTCGAGCGAGGGCATCGTTGTCGCAGGCGACTCCGCCGGGGGCGGGCACGCGGTCCAGCTCGTCCTGCGGGTGATCGAGTCCGGCCTCCCGACTCCGGCAGGACTCATCCTGCTGTCGCCGTGGACCGACCTCACCACGTCTGGCCCTTCGCTGCACGCCAATGGCCGATACGACTTCGTGATCGTGAAGGTCGTCCTCGACCGGATCGCGCGCGCACTCGCGCCGACGCACGAGGCGCGACTGGACTGGCGCGTGTCCGGTTGCTTCGCCCCGGTGGAGCTGCTGGCGCAGTTCCCGCCGACCCTGGTGCAGCTCGGTTCACGCGAGAGCCTGCTCGACGACGGGCTCTCGTTTGCCAGACGCCTGGGCGACGCGGGCGCACGGACGGAGGCGCAGATCTACGCCGGGCAGGGCCACGTCGTGGCGATGTGGTCCGGCACGCCCGACGGGCGGCGCGCAGTCAAGGAGATCTTCCGCTGGCTCAAGTTCGTGTTGCCCGATGAACGCGATCCGAGCGACCTGAGCGAGGCCGATCTTGCGGCGGTGGACGCTGCAGGCCAGCGCGAACCGCTCACCTGACGCCGCGGAACCGGGTGCTCCTGCGCCAACGATGGCTCCCAAGCGCCCGGGGCCTCTCAACGACGGCCCAGTAGCACCAGGCGCGGTCCGACCCGGACAGACGGACCGCTCAGGGAAAATTGACGTTGTGTCACCCGGCACGGGTGTTACGTTCCGCACCACCTCGGTGCGGCCCCATGCCGGACCCCTTCCACCCGAAGCAAGACGGAGGACTATGTTCCGCTCCACCACGTCCAGGCGCACGCTCGTTGCCCTGTTCGCCGCCACCGCAGGCCTTGGCCTGTCTGGTTGTGGCTCAGACGATAAGGACACCGCATCGACTGCGTCCGAGAGCTCTGGCTCGTGCAAGCCGGCGACGCTCGCGTTCTTCGGACCGAAGACCGGCGACGCCGCGAACCTCGGCCTCAACATCGTCGGCGGCATCAAGGTCGCCGTTGACGAGTTCAACGCCGCGAACCCGGACTGCAAGGTCACCACGAAGGACTTCGACTCCCAGGGCGACCCGGAAAAGGCGACGCCGCTCGCAACGCAGGTCATCAACGACGAGTCGATCATCGGCGTCGTCGGGCCGACCTTCTCGGGTGAGTCCGATGCGACCGGTGCCGCGTTCAGCGAAGCCGGCCTCGTGACGGTCTCCGCGTCGGCGACCAACCCGGACCTCACGAAGAACGGCTGGAAGACCTTCCACCGGATCCTCGGCAACGACGCGACCCAGGCCCCGGCCGCCGCGAAGTACATCAAGGACACCTTGAAGGCCACGAAGGTCTTCGTCGTCGATGACGCCTCCGAGTACGGCAAGGGCATCGCTGATGGCGTCAACGAGGCCCTCGGCAAGCCGCTCGTCGTCGGCACCGACACCGTGCAGGCGAAGCAGACGGACTTCGGTCCGACGGTCACCAAGATCAAGGCCTCCGGTGCCGACGCCCTCTGGTACGGCGGCTACTACGCCGAGGCCGGTCTGCTGGCCAAGCAGCTTCGCGCTGGCGGCTGGAAGGGCTTCTTCGTCTCCGGCGATGGCTCCAACGACCCCGGCTTCGTCGAGGCCGCCGGCAAGTCCGCCGCTGAAGACGCCCGTCTGACCTGCCCGTGTGGCGCCGCGACGGAGGACTTCACCACGAAGTACGACGCCGCGAACCCCGGCAAGAAGCCGGGCACCTACTCGGCCGAGGGTTACGACGCCGCGAAGATCATGCTCGACGGCATTGCCGAGGGCAAGGGCACGCGCGCCGACCTCCTCTCGTGGGTCAACGCATACGACAAGCCGGGTCTCACCAAGACCCTCAAGTTCGACGAGAGCGGTGAGGTCGCGGAGGTCGTGATCTACGCCTTCAAGGTCGACGCCGCCGGCGAGATCGTTCTCGATACCGAGATCAAGTAGCGCGCTGGCCTGGGCTGACCAGGCCAGCATCGGTCGCGGGCCGGGAGGCTGTCCTCCCGGCCCGCGCCGTTCCGCCGTTCCCTACTCCGGGCTTTCCGAACCAACTTGCAGTTCTTCTTCGACCACTTCTTCGAGCTGACGATCACCGGGCTCGCGCTCGGTTCGATCTACGCGCTCGTCGCCCTTGGCTACACGATGGTCTACGGCGTCCTGCAGCTCATCAACTTCGCGCACTCCGAAGTGTTCATGTACGGCACGTTCGCCGTGGTGTGGGTGTTCTACCTCTTCGGCGCTGGTCCGGAGACCGGCACCGGCGGCATCATCGGGCTATTGGTCATCGGGCTCGTGATCGCGATGATCGTCTCCGGCGGTGTCGCATTGCTCATCGAGCGCGTGGCGTACCGGCCGCTCCTCAAGAAGAACTCGCCCAAGCTGGTGGCGCTCATCTCCGCAATCGGTGCCTCGTTCGCGCTGTCGGAAGCGATGGGTCTGCGTGACCGGATCACCGGGTTCGTCGGCCTCGACGAACCGCTCAAGCAGTACGTCAGCGGCGCACGCGACAACCGTTCTCTCCCGGTTTCGATCACGCCAGAGCCGCTCTTCAAGATCGGCGACTACGCGATCACGACCATCGATCTGCTCGTGATCCTCACCGCGCTCTTGATGATGGTCATGCTCGACCGCTTCGTCCGGCGCTCGCGGCTTGGGCGCGGCATGCGTGCCGTGGCACAGGATCCCGACTCGGCGGCGCTCATGGGCGTGAACGCGACCCGCGTCTACCAAATCACCTTCCTGCTCGGCGGGATGATGGCCGGCGTCGCCGCGACGCTGTACATGATCCGGATCGGCACCACGCGATTCGACGCCGGCTTCATCCTCGGCGTCAAGGCCTTCACGGCTGCCGTGCTCGGGGGCATCGGCAACCTGCGTGGGGCGCTCATCGGCGGGCTCATCCTCGGGGTCGCCGAGAACTGGGGTTCGGCGATCATCGGCACGGAATGGAAAGACGTCGTCGCGTTCGTGCTGCTCGTCGTGATCCTCCTGTTCCGTCCGACGGGCTTGCTCGGCGAGTCGCTCGGGAAGGCCCGCGCATGAGCCGTCTCCCGAGCCTCCCGAAGCTGCCCGCACGCGGCGGCAAAGAGCGCGCTCCGCTTTCGCCGCAGGTCAAGATCGCGATGGTCGCGTTCGGCATCGTGCTGGCGTACGCGCTACCGCTGTTGCACCTCCCGCTCATCACGACGCCAGACAGCGACTTCGCCGGCGTGCTCTTCACGATGGCGATCTACGTCCTCGTTGCCCTCGGCCTGAACATCGTCGTCGGCTACGCCGGGCTCCTTGACCTCGGATACGTGGGCTTCTACGCCATCGGTGCGTACTCCGTTGCCGTGCTCACTGCAGCCCATGGGTCGCTGCCATTCTTCGCCGTCGTGCCGATCGCGGTCGTCGTGGCGATGATCTCCGGGGTCCTCCTTGGCGCGCCGACCCTGCGCGTCCGGGGCGACTATCTCGCGATCGTCACGCTCGGCTTCGGCGAGATCATCCGCCTGGTCGCAACCAACTCGGATTGGCTCGGCGGAGCCCGCGGCATCTCGAAGGTTCCGGCGCCGCCGAGCATCCCGCCCAACGGCGCCGATGGCACGGTGACCGAGCCGCTGTTCAAGATTCCGCATCTCCAGTGGGACGGGCTCGTCCCGTCGATCGATCCGGACACCACCACAAAGGTGCTCAAGTTCGGCGTGCTCGACGCCGCGCCGTATTACTGGCTCGCGCTCACCGTGGTGCTGATCGTGCTCGTCGCCGACGTGCTCATCAAGAACAGCCGCGTCGGCCGCGCGTGGGAGGCGACCCGCGAGGATGAGGACGCCGCCGAGATGATGGGCGTGCCGACGTTCCGTTACAAGCTCCTGGCCTTCGCCATCGGCGCCTTCGTCGGCGGTCTCGCCGGCTCGCTGTTCGCGACGCGGCAGAGCTTCGTGAGTCCGATGTCGTTCCAGCTTCTGCTGTCGATGCTGTTCGTCGCGGCCGTCGTGGTCGGCGGCCAGGGCAACCGGTGGGGCGTGATCATCGGCGCGAGCCTCGTGGTGTATCTGCCCGAGCGCTTCCGTGAGTTCAACGACTTCCGCGTGCTCTTCTTCGGTCTCGCGCTCATGCTGCTGGCGATCTACCGGCCGCAGGGGATCCTGCCGCCGGGCCGCACCAAACGCGCGCGAGCCGTCCAGGCGAAGCTGGTCGCGGTCGAGACGGGCACCGAGGACGAAGTGGAGCACCGTGCCTGAACTCACCAAGGAATCAGGTGGCGCCCCGAGCAGCCCGGCGCCGGACGCCCCGCCGATCCTCGAGGTCGACAACGTCACGCTGAAGTTCGGCGGCGTCACCGCCCTGGACGGCGTCACCTTCGACATCAAGCAAGGCGAGATCCTCGGGCTGATCGGTCCGAACGGGGCCGGCAAGACGACCTGCTTCAACGTGATGACCGGTGTCTATAAGCCCACGAGCGGCGAAGCGCGCTTCCTGGGCACGACGCTGGCGGGGCGAAAGCGCTTTGAGATCACGCGCCTGGGCATCGCCCGGACCTTCCAGAACATCCGCCTCTTCCGGTCGATGACCGCGCTGGAGAACGTGATGGTGGGCGTCGACACGCACAGCACGACGGGCGTGCTGCGGGCACTGTTCCGCACGCCCAGGCAGCGCACGGAGCAGGCGTACGCCGAAAAGCGCGCGCATGAGCTGCTCGAGCTCGTCGGGATCGCCGACCGCGCCCACGAGTTCGCGGCGAGCTTGCCCTACGGCGACCAGCGCCGTTTGGAAATCGCCCGGGCGCTGGCGACCGAGCCCAAGTTGCTGTGCCTCGACGAGCCCGCCGCCGGTTTCAACCCGGCCGAGAAGGAGAAGCTGCTCGCGTTGATCCGAAAGGTTCGCGACGAGGGCTACACCGTGCTGCTCATCGAACACGACATGCGCCTCGTGATGGGCGTCACCGACCGCATCGTGGTGCTCGAGTTCGGACGCAAGATCGCCGAGGGCTCACCGGCTGAGATCCGCGACAACCCGGCCGTGATCGCCGCCTACCTCGGAGTGGATGACGACGATGTTGCTTGAAGTCGAAGGCCTGTCGGTCAACTACGGCCCGATCGAGGCCATCCGCGACATCAGCTTCAGCGTCGAGGAAGGCACGGTCACCACCCTAATCGGGGCCAACGGCGCCGGCAAGACGACCACCCTCAAGACGATCTCGGGCCTCCTCAAGGTTCGGACCGGCCGGGTGCTCTTCGACGGCAAGGACATCACCCACGCGCAGCCCTACGACCGCGTGAAGATGGGTATCTGCCAGTCGCCGGAAGGCCGCGGGATCTTTCCGGGGATGACGGTTCGCGAGAACCTCGATATGGGCGCCTACGTGCGAACCGATCGCAAGACCGCGGCCTACAAGCAGGATGTCGAGCGCGCCCTCACGCTCTTCCCACGGCTTGAGGAACGGATCGACCAGATCGCTGGCACGATGTCCGGCGGCGAGCAGCAGATGCTCGCCATCGGACGCGCGCTCATGGCCAGCCCTCGCCTGTTGCTGCTCGACGAGCCGTCGATGGGCCTGGCCCCGAAGCTGATCCAGCAGATCTTCTCGATCATCAGCGAGATCAACGCTCAAGGGACCACGGTCCTCCTGGTCGAACAGAACGCGGCGCAGGCGCTCAAACGGGCCGACACCGCCCACTGCCTCGACAGCGGCGAGATCACGCGATCGGGCACCGGCGCCGAGCTGGCCGGCGATCCGGCGATCCAAGAGGCCTACCTCGGCGGCGCTATCTAGCGCCGCAGCCGAGTGGCGGCTTTGGCTGCTCGTCGCCGTGGCCGGGCCTACAGGCGGCGGCATTCGGCAGGGAGGGAGGGTGCTTCCCCAGTCCGAGACGTGACTCAGGCCGCCCATCGCAGCAGCGCGGCGGTCGCGGCCGCCGCCAGCACTGTGACGAGGAACGGCGCACGGCGCCACACGCAGACCGCCGCGACGGCCAGCGCCGGGGCTCGAGCATCGAGAACGAGGTCCTGGCCGACGGCGAAGGTCTGAACCACCACAAGTGCTGCGAGCAGCGGTACGGCGGCGAGCGCCAGCAGCCGCTCGGCATGCGGCGGAAGTTCGCGGTCGCCGAGCAGCAACGGACCCGCAGCCTTGAGCGCGTACCCGCCCGCAGCGAGCAACAGCAGCGCCGTCCAGCTCATCGGGAACGCACCGCGATCAGCAAGGCCAGCGCGGCCGCGACGACGGGCAGCCCGGCCGGGGTCCAGGGCACGAACGCGACGGCGATCAGTGCTCCGATCAGCGCGAGGGCCGGTGCACTGCGCTGCCGGAGCTGCGGAGCCAGCAAGGCCAGAAACGCCGCGGGGAACATCGCGTCGAGTCCGTACCGCTCCGGGTCGAGTTCCCCGCCGACCATCGCGCCGACGAACGTCCCGAGGTTCCAGAGCACGAAGATCGCAATCCCGGTCGCAAAGAAGGCGCCCCGAGCGTGGTCGGGGTCGTCCTGAGCGCGAGCCATCGCGGTCGACTCGTCGATCACCAGGTGGCTCGCCAGGGCTCGCTTGAAGAGGCTGCCGCGCAAGACCGACGCCATGGAGAGGCCGTAGGCGGCGTTGCGCACTCCGAGGAGCAGGGCACTGCCGACCGCTGCAGGCGCTGATCCGCCAGCGCCAATGACGCCGATCGCGGCGAACTGCGACCCGCCGGTAAACACGAGGATCGACATCGCGCACGCCTGTGCCGGCGACAGGCCAGCCCCCACCGCAAGCACCCCGAACGAGCCGCCATAGACGCCGGTCGCCACGCCGATGCCGACGGCGCTCGGGAGATACGGGCGGGAGGACATCAATCGATCTGGCCCTCGGCCGCCTCGGCGTCGAGGGCATCCGTCCGGGGCGCGGCGGACGCGGGTCCGCTGGAACCCGGAGTTCGGCCACCGGCGACCCGCCCGCCTGCGCGCTGCAGCGCATACAGCGCGAGGCCTGCGACCAGACCCCAGAATGCAGCGGACACCCCGAGGATCGCGACCCCAGAGGCGCTCACGAGGAACGTCACGAGCGCAGGTTCGCGCAGGTCGTCGTCACGGAGCGCGGCCCCGAGCGCGCCGGCGAGCGCCCCCAGCAGAGCGAGCCCCGCGACAGCCTCGATGAGCCCAGGCGGTGCCGAGGCGACGAGCGCGGTCGCGAGCCCAGCGCCCAAGCCGAGGACCACGTAGCTCACGCCGGCCCACGACGACGCGAGCCATCGGCGCTCGGGATCGTGATGGCCGTCGGCGCCAGCGGTGAGCGCTGCGGTGATCGCGGCGAGATTGATCGCGAACACGCCGAACGGCGCACCGAGCATGGTCACGCCGCCCGTCCCGAGCAGAATCGGGCGCAGGGGAGGACGGTAGCCATGCACGGAAAGGACGCCCATCCCCGGCACGTTCTGCGAGGCCATCGTGACGATGAAGAGCGGCAGCGCCAGACCAATCAGGGCGGCCGGCGTGAACGACGGCGCGACGACCTCGAGCACCGGCAGCACACCGGTCGCTCCGGACTGCAGCGGCTCGGTGACCACGACGACGAGCACGGCGACGGCCAGCGCTCCAGGCACGGCCCACCGCCTCGCCACGATCCCGAGCACGGCCCACGCGAGCACGACCGGCCCAACCGAGAGTGGGATGTCGGCTGCTGCCTCCACGGGCGCCAGACACAGCGGCAGGAGCACACCGGCGAGCATCGCGCTCGCGATCGGCACCGGAATTCGCCCAATGAGGGTGCCGAGACCGGCCCACCAACCGGTGAGTGCCAGCAGCGCCCCGCATGTGAGGAACGCGCCGATCGCGGCCGGGTACCCGCCGTCGACGGTTCCGGCACTTGCGAGGAGTGCCGCACCGGGAGTCGACCAGGCGAGGAGAACGGGCATCCGTAGCCGCACGCTCAAAGCGATGGTCGTGACGCCCATGAGCACGCAGATGGCAAGGAGGCCGGAGGCCGCCTCCTCCGGCGTCGCGCCGACGCTTCGAAGACCGGCCAGCACGACGGCGAAGGTGCTCGCGAACCCGACGAACGAGGCCACAACGCCGGCAAGCACCGGCTGGGTCGACCTCACCTCGCCCTGATCCGCGCGGACGACCATGCGTGCACGATCGCACAGCCGCCTCGAGGCACCTATCGCGATGCGCGCCCACTTTTTGGTTTTTCTAGCGTTCAGCGATACCTTTCAGCGGTCCCATCAAGTACCCGGGTCGCGCGAGCGGCCCAATTCGAGCGATGTCCCTCTCTGTCCCCAGTGTGACCTCCGTCCTGAGTCGTCCTGTCCGAAACGCCGTACCGGCGTCGTATCCGGACGCGGCCGGAGGCAGCAGCGGGCCGGGCACGTCCCCGCCGGCGCCAAGGCCGCTGGTGGTCGACCGACGTTCGATCCGCGTGTCGCGAGAGTCGCTTGCCGCCAACCGGAACATCTGGTTCGTCGTTGGTGCCATCTACGCGGCGATGGCCGGCGCCAGCGTCGCGCTGATCCTCTCTGAGCCGGTTCCAACCCTGCGGATGCAGGTGCTCGCCGGCATCCTCGTGGCGGCTGCCGTGGCCCACCTCACCACGAAGCCACCGACGATCGGGTCGGTGCGCAATCACGTGGTGGTGGCGCTTCCGTACGTTGCGTCTTCGGCCGCGATGTTCGCCATCCAGCCCGCCGGCTCGCTCGGGATCGGTGGCGTCATGTTCGTCGCGCCGTTCGTGGCCGTCCGGCTCCTCGACCGCCGCCAGATCGCCGCTCACATCCTCGTCGCGAGCATGCTCCTCCTCGCCGTGGCCGTGAGTGGGCTCGCGTTCGGACTCGTCGACCGCGTCACGCAGATCGCTTGCCTCCTGCTCATGGCCGGTACCTGCGTGCAGTGCTTCACCTGCGCAGTCATGCTCGAGGCGGCGGAGAAGCAGGGAGACGAACTCGAACTCCTCACCCGAAGCGACCCGCTGACCGGGGTGGGGAATCGCCGCCACTTCACCCAACGGCTCGATGCCCGCATTGAGGCGTTCCGGCAGGCCGGAGGACCGTTCAGCGTCGTGATCGTGGACCTCAATGACTTCAAAGCGGTCAACGATCGCGCCGGTCACCTCGTCGGCGATGAAGTCCTGAAGATCGTGGCGACCAGGCTTCGCTCCATCGTGGGTGCCGGCGAAACCCTCGTTCGGATGGGGGGAGACGAGTTCTGCCTGATCCTCGACGAGCACGGAACAGGGCCGGAAGCGAACCTCGCGAGCGTACGCAAAGCGCTCACCAGCGTGACGTTCAACGAGTTCGAGATCACGGCGGGGGTCGGCGGCGCGAGCTGCCCGGCCGACGCCACGGATCCCGATGCGCTGCAGCATCTTGCCGACGCCCGCCTACGCGAAGACAAACACCGCTACGCGCAGGCTACGAAGGCGCAGGCTGCCGATCGGCGCAAGTCGGCGGAGCCAACGGCGACGGCTGCAACGGATCCATCGCTCGGCGACGCCTGACCCCCGACGGCCCCGGCCGGCTGCCGAACGTCGCGATCACGACCCCCGCCATCATTACGACGGCCCCGATGGCCTCCAGGCGCGTGGGGGCTTCCGACTGGAGCATCCATGCCGACGCGATGCCGATCGGCGGCACGAGCAGGATGAACGGGACGACCGTTCCGGCCGAGTATCGCGACAGCAGGCCATTGAAGATCGAGTATCCGATCAGCGAGGCGCCGATCACCGTGTAGGCGGTACTGCCAATCGCGACCGCATCCAGGTGGGTCAGCGCACGGCTCACCTCGGCTGGTCCGTCGATCACGAGTGACAGCGCCAGACATGGCAGCGGGACGACAAGCGCCGACCACACCACCAACGACAGCCCCGACGCGACCCGGACCCGGCGCGCGACCACGTTGCCAACGGCCCACGACCCGGCGGCAGCCACCACGAACAGCAGTGGCACGATCGGTGCCCGTGCTCCGTGGGCGATCGCGACGACCGCGAGGCCGGCGGCTCCGATCAGCACGCCTCCGATCTGGCGAGACGTCGAGCGCTCGCCGAGGAAGATCCAGGCCAGGAGGATCGTGAGCATCACCTGCACCTGGAGCACGAGTGAGGCCAGCCCAGCTGGCATTCCCAGGGCGAGCCCCACGTACAACAGGCTGAACTGCCCGAGGCTCATGGTCAGACCGATGGCCGCCACCGTGGTCCATGCCGCGTTCGGTCGCGGGATGAACAGGACCAGCGGAAGCGCCACGAAGGTGAAGCGGATCGCGACGAAGAGCAGCGGCGGCACGTCAGCCAGACCTTCATCGATCACGACGAAGTTGAGCCCCCAGATCACCGGGACCAACAGCGCGAGGAGTCGATCTCGGGACGTCATGCCGCCGTACTGTGGCAGCGTGCACCATGAAGCACCAGCGATGCTTTCTGAACGATTCCATGTAGCTTTGCTACATGCTTGACCTGACGGCCATCCGTTCCCTGATCGCCGTCCGTGACCATGGGTCCGTCGTCGGCGCCGCTGCCGCGCTCGGGTTCACGCCATCGGCCGTGTCGCAGCAGATCAAGCGGCTGGAGCGCCAGAGCGGGTCGACGATGCTGGAACGCGTGGGGCGGACGGTGGTCCTGTCGGAGCGCGCGCGGCTGCTCGCAAGCCGTGGCGAGCGACTGTTGGACGACCTCGCGGAGATGGAGCACCTGGCCCTCGGGCATGCCGAGGCGCTGCGCGGTTCGCTGCGGGTCGCGTCGTTCTCGACGGCCGCACGAGGGATCGTCGCGCCGACGCTCGCCCGGCTGCGTGAGTCGGCGCCCCAGCTCCACATCACCCTGCTCGAGCTCGATCCGCGCGAGGCGGTGTCAGCCGTCGAACGCGGCGCTGCCGACGTCGGTTTGGTCCATGACTGGACAACGATCCCGCTCGACATCGGGCCCTCGCTCGACCGACACCACCTGCTGCTTGATGAGGCCGACGTGCTGCTGTCGGCCAGCCATCCCCTGGCCGGGGCGACGGCGCTCAGCCCTGCGCAGGTGGCCGATGACATCTGGGTGACCACGCACGCTGGGTCGATCTGCCACGAGTGGGTCGTCCAGATGTTCGCGCTTCACGGGCTCCATCCGG
Organism: Solirubrobacteraceae bacterium; assembly: GCA_032119595.1. GTDB lineage: Bacteria > Actinomycetota > Thermoleophilia > Solirubrobacterales > Solirubrobacteraceae > JAGIBJ01. The sequence continues at coordinate 184,386 of JAUMBQ010000010.1, forward strand.
ACATCCGCTACTTCGATGCCACCTACGCCACGCATGTCGCCCTCGTGAACTCGGGTGTGGCGACCGCCCTCGTGCCGCGCCTCGGGCGCGATCCGTTGCCAGCTGGCGTTCGCGCCGTCCCGGTCGTTAATCCGACGCCGCAACGTGCGGTCAGCGTGGTCTGGCGCACGTCGGCTGGCGAGAACCCGGCCGTTCGACATCTTCACGCCGAGCTCGACGCCGTCGCCCGGGAGATTCCCGGCCGCCTCTGATTCCGGCCGCGGTGGCGCGCTCAGCCCACCAGGGTGTCGAAGCCCGTCGCTGCAGCAACCCCACCGAGCACAACGAACGCGACGCCAGTAATCGCGTCGAACACGGCAGCGTGGCGCGTGAGAAAGGACCCGACCCGGTCGGAAGACGAAAGCCACGCAAGGCTTCCGAACCACACTCCGGACACGGCCACCAGGACGATAGACAGCAGGACGCGCTCGATGGTCGCGGTCTCCGCAGGTACGAGGACGGAGAACACGGTGCCGAAGAAGACCAGCGCCTTGGGATTCGAGAGGTTCGTCAAGGCACCTCGCCGGAGCGACGCAGCCCGGCCGGACCGCTCGCGGCCAGCCCCACTCGAAGCGCGGCCGATGACGCCGGGGGCCTCGGCGAGGCCGGCGTTGCCCCGCTGAGCCGTACGCGCCGCCTGAAGGGCGCCGATGCCGAGGAAGACCAGGTAACCACCGCCGAGAAGCTGGAGGCCGCCGAGCAGCCGGTGGTCGGCCTCGAGCAGCAGGTGCGCACCGGTCATCGCCAGGGCGAGCCAGACCGCGATGCCCGCGACGATGCCGGCTGCGGCCGCCACTGCTCCAGTCCGGCCGTTGCGGACGCTCTCACGCAGGACGAGGACCACGTCCGGACCGGGCGCCGTGATTGCGAGGAGCCAGACGCCGAGTACTGCTGCGTAGTCCGCGACGGTCATCCCGAAACCGACGCTACTGCGTCGGCGCGCACCCCCGCGACCGGTGACCTGTCCACACGCACCAGCGGGCAAGACACCCCCGACGAGCAGGGCGACGTACCACACGCTGGCGGTGATTGGCTTGGGTTTCCATAGCCAATTGAGCTACCGTGGCCTTGATGGTTGCTCTTCCTGCTGCCCGCGTCGCCGCTCTGCTCGGCGCTTGGCGCGGTCGTGGTCCGGCATATCGCGACCTCGCCGACGCGATTCGGATTCTGGTGATCGACGCGCGGATCCCGGGCGGCTCAAGGCTGCCCAGCGAACGCACCCTCGCGGACGCGCTGGAGGTGAGCCGGACGACGACGACCCGTGCGTACGAGGAGCTGCGAGAGCGAGGGCTGCTGACGTCCGTCCGCGGGTCAGGCAGCGTCGTCACGCTGCCACTGTCGGAGTCCAGTACGAGCGCCATCCTTCCGACCGAGAGCTCGAGCGTGACGATCTCCCTCGCGCAGGCAGCCACCCATGCCGCGCCGGGCCTCGGCGGCGCCTTCCAGCGGGCGCTCGAGCGGCTTCCGGCGCTCCTGTCCACGAACGGCTATCTGCCTGATGGCTACCGGCCGCTACGGGAACTCATCGCGGATCGCTACGCCGAGCAGGGGCTCCCGACCGATCCGTCGCAGATCATCGTCACCGGCGGCGCCCAGGGCGCGCTCGCGATCGCGGCCGCGACGCTCGTGCGACGGAGCGACCGGATCCTCGTGGAGGCGTGCGGGTATCCCCATGCCTTCGACACGTTCGATGGGGTCGGTGGACGGCTCGTGCCCCTGCCGTATGCCGAGACGCCGTGGACGACCAGCGATGTGCGGCGCACGGCCGCCGGCACGAGTCTGGCGATGCTCGTGCCCGACTTTCACAACCCGACCGCGGCGCTCATGCCGGAGTCGCAGCGGCATGACATCGCTCGAGCTCTTCGCCGGGCGGGAGTCACCACCGTCATCGACGAAACGCTGCGGGGCACCAACCTCGATGGCATCGCGATGCCACCGCCGTACGCGACGGCCGACCCAGAGGCCATCACCATCGGGTCGCTCTCCAAGGTGCTCTGGGGCGGGCTCCGCATCGGCTGGATCCGCGCGCCCCATCAGCTCGTGAGCCCCTTCGTGCAGACCCGGATGCGCTTGGATCTCGCGTCGGCGGCCTTCGATCAAGTGGTCGCCGTCGAGGCCCTCCAGTCCCATCTGACGGACGCCCACCTGGAGCGACTGCGGTCGCAGCGCGACGGGCTCGTGGCCGCGGTCCGCGCACGCCTCCCCGGATTCGACGTGCCGGTGCCAGCCGGCGGACTCAGCTTGTGGGTCGGACTGCCGCGACGGGTCTCGTCAAAGCTCGTTGCCAGCGCTGACGCCCAGGGGCTCCGACTGCTTCCGGGCTCGCGGTTCTACTCGTCGCGGGGCGCTGACGGCGAAGACCATCTGCGCGTGCCGTTCACCGAGCCACCGCCCGTGCTCGCCGAAGCGGTCGACCGCCTTGAGCGTGCCTGGCGGGCCGTCGATGGCGACCTGCCGCAGGACGCGCACGTGGATCGGCGCACCATCGACCTGATCGCCTAGCCACGGGGGGAGTCGGGCAGTTGCGCGAGTTCCGACCCGACTCCACCTCGGCCGTGCCGACGCGACCCTGCTGCATCTGGCCTGCTTCCTGAAGGCCAATCAGTCCAGAGCTTGCTGATTGGCTATGGAAAGGAAGTCCAATAGGCGGCAGCCTGGCGGTCATGCCCTCTGAGCCAACTTCGACGGACCCACAACGCCGACGCCGCACCCTGCAGCGCACCGCTGGCGCGGTGGTCTACGGGGCAGCCTCGGCGTTGATGGTCAAGAGCGGCCTCGGCCTGGATCCGTGGAACGTGCTTCATCAAGGGCTCGGGGAGGCCCTGCCACTCTCGTTCGGGATGGCCCTCGTCTTGGTGGGAGCCCTGGCCCTCGTCGGTCTTCGCGCCCTCGGGAAGCCGGCTACCTCCGTGACGTGGACCGGGCTCGTGATCGCCGGAGCCAGCGCCGACCTCGTGCTCGCGGTCGTCCCCGACCCGGGCCTGCGCGATATTGAGATCCGCTGTGCGCTGTTGGTCATCGGTGTGCTGGCGCTCGGCCTCGGCACGGCGCTCAGCCTGGGCGCCGAGCGCCACAGCGCGACGCGCGACGACCTGTGGAGGGCACTAGCCGCGCGAACCCGGCTCACCGACGCACAGGCTCAGACCGCACTGGAGGCCAGCTTGGCAACCAGCGGATTCGTGCTCGGTGGCGTCGTCAATTTCGGCACGGCCTTCGCGGTGTTCACGCTCGGCCCCACGGTGCGCTTGTTGCTCCCGCTGTTCACCGTGAACACACCATCCCTGGTCGACACGGCCACCGAGGAGCCCAAGGCATCAGAGGCGCCCACGACTGTGGTCGAGCATCACGCCACGGCAGTCCGCCGGCGCCGAGCTGGGGCCGTCAGGCCAACGACCTCAGGACGTCGATGACGGCGTCCGCGCGCGTCGCTGGATTGATGAACGCGAGCCGCAACACGGTCCGGCCATGCCACTTGGTCGGGACGCACAACATCACGCAGTCGTCGGCGACGCGTCCCGACCAGGCGGCGTAGTCGTCGTCCGACCAGCCCGGGCGCTCGAACAGGAGGATGGAGAGTTCTGGCTCGCAGACCAGGCGGGCGCAGTCCGACGCCCTGATCCAGTCGGCGACCGCGTTCGCCGTGTGGATCGTCTGCTCAACGGCGTCTCGATAGCGGTCGGTGCCATGGGTTGCGAGGCTGTACCAGAAGGGCAGTCCTCGGGCCCGGCGCGAAAGGTGGACCGCCAGGTCGGTCGGGTTCCAGGACTGGCGATCGAGCTGGTCGAGGTAGCCCGCGAGTTGGGTGTGGGCGGCTCGGGCGAGGGCCGGGTCGCGATACAGCAGCGCGCAGCAGTCGTAGGGAGCAAACAGCCACTTGTGAGGATCGACGATGAAGCTGTCGGCCCGCTCGATGCCTGCGAAGCGGTCGCGCACGCTCGGCGCCGCCAACGCCGCCCCGCCATAGGCGCCGTCCACGTGAAACCAGACGCCGAAGGCCTCGCAGACATCGGCGATGTCGGCCAAGTCGTCGATCAGACCAGCGTTCGTCGTCCCGGCTGACGCGACGACCGCGAACACGTTCGGCTCGGCCTCGAGCACCGCTCGCAGCGCGTCACCCGTCATGTGGTCGCGCGCATCGCCCGGTACCTCGGCGATACCGACATCCAGGACCCGCGCGGTGGAGCGGATCGAGGAATGCGCGTCGGCGGTGCACGCGAGCTTCCAGCCGCCGGCCGGGCGCTCACCGCGGCGTGCCAGGGCCGTCTCTCGGGCCGCGACGAGGGCCGACAAGTTGCCGCTCGTGCCGCCGGCCACGAAGCAGCCGCCGGCCGTCTCGGGCCAGTCCAGGAGCCGGACGAGCCAAGCGAGGGCCTCATTCTCAGCGTAGATCGCGCCCGCGCCCGCCTCCCAGACGCCGGCAAAGATGTTCGCAGCGCTGGTCGCGAGGTCAAATCCAACGCTGGCGCGCGTCGGAGCCGACGGGATGTACGACAGGTTCATCGGGTCGTCCTGCGCACGCGTCGCCGGGACGAGGACCTCGTCGAACACCTTCATGGCGGCCGTGGCGCCGATCCCACCCGGGGTGACGGTCGGGCCTGCGTCGGCGGCGATCTCGGAGCTCGGCCGCGCGCCGGTCTTCGGGTCCGTCGGGCGGATCACGCGCCCTGCCGCCCAGGCGACGGCGGCGAGCACGGCTCCGGACTCGTCGCCCCAGATATTCGGGTTCTCCGCCGTCATCCCGTGCCGCCCGTGCCCATGGCCAGAACCTACGGCACGCCAACGAATCCGAGGGCGACCAAGCGGCGGCGCAAGCCCTTCAGCACTCGGGTGTCATCGGTGGTACTCAGGCGGGCGGCCCGTTCTCGAAGCAGCGCCACGAGGTCGGCCGTTGGACGAAACGGGTCCGCAATGACGACGCCGGTCTCCAGCGACACTGCGGCAAGCGGGGTTCCGTCGACGACGGCCACCAGGAGTGCACCGGACGGCACCTTCGCGCTGTCGAGTTCCGCCAGCCGGGCGATCGCGGCCGCGTCCTCAGGCACCGCAGGCCGGAGGGTGAGGATGGAGGAGGGGAGGGGCGTCGAGCTCATGGCTTCAAGGTGCCACCGCGCGAGCAGTAGATCCAATGACATTCCTCGATCCCAGATGTAAGCTCGGCTAATGCTTGACGTTCGTCGTCTCCGGGTACTCCGCGAGGTCGCGGCACAGGGCTCGTTCTCTGCGGCGGCTGAGGTGCTCGCCTACACGCAGAGTGCCGTGTCGCAACAGATCGCGGCGCTCGAACGCGAGGCCGGGACGAAGCTCGTGGACCGCGCCGCCCGTGGCGTCACGCTGACCGAAGCCGGCACGGCACTCGTCGCGCATACCGACGCGATTCTCAGCCGACTCGCCGACGCCGAGGCCGAACTCCACGCCATCGCGGGACTCCGGGGCGGGCGCCTGCGTCTCACCACGTTCACGACGGCCGGAGCGACGATCATGCCGAAGGCCATCGTCGAATTCCGCCGGCGGTATCCGGAGGTGGAACTCACGCTCGAGCCCCAAGAGCCGGTCGATGCATTGGCGGGCCTTCGCGCGGGCAACGCCGACATCGCCCTCACGATCGACCCGTTCGACGAGCGGACCGACCACGCCGACATCGCGTGCGTGCACCTGCTCGACGACCCGATGTACCTGATGCTCCCAGCCGACCACCCGATGGCTGACTTGCCGCAGGTCCGGCTCGCCGACCTCTCCGAGGACGACTGGATTCTCGGGGCGACCAATCGCTGCCCCGACGCGAGAATCCTCACCCACGCCTGCCAGCAGGCCGGATTCGAGCCCCGGATCGCGTTTCACACCGACGACCATCTGGCCGTCCAGGGATTCGTCGCGAGTGGCTTCGGCGTGGCGTTCATCCCGGACCTCGCGCTGGTCGCCGTGCGCGACGATGTCGTCATCCGATCGCTCGGTGGCGATCCGCCGGTCCGGCGCATCCAGGCAGCCACCCTCGCGAGTTCCTGGGCGTCTCCGGCCAAACAGGCCATGCTGGACGTGCTCGTCGAGGTTTCGAGCGCGTTCGCCAGTGAGCGCGCTGAGTTCTCCCTCGCGAGTTAGTCGTCATGACGCCTCGCCACCCGATGCGCGCCGTCCACGTCCGGCGACGGGTTGTGGCGATGCTCATCTTGCTGGCGATCATGCTCGCGCTCGGCGCCGTCCTGAGACTGATGCTCAGTGATGCGCCGCCGGAGCATTTCCTCTCTCGCCACCATCAGATCCCGGCCGCATCGTTCGTCGTCAGCCCGACGTTTGGCGACGCGGAGGCCACCGCCGTCGAGGCAACACGCAAGCGCACGCCGATCGTGGCGGTCGCGGGCCGGCGCAAGCGACAGGTCGCGCTGACCTTCGACGACGGCCCTGGCCCGTACACGATGCAGGTGGTGAGGGCACTCGCTCGAGCCCAGGCGCCGGCCACGTTCTTTCAGGTCGGCCAGACCGCGAAGGTGTTCACTGCCGAGGAGCACCACCTCGTGCACAGCTCACGGTTCGTGCTTGCCGCCCACACCGAGCAACACCGTGATCTCACCCACCTGCCGCGCGCCGCACAAATCTCCGAGATCGATGACGGCGCGTCGGTGCTGACCACGGCCGGAGCGCCATCGCCGCAGCTCTTTCGCCCGCCGTATGGCGCGTTCGACCGCACGACCCTCGACCTGCTCGAGCGACGCCACATGCTCATGGTTCTGTGGACGGTCGACAGCCGGGACTACGAGCGACCCGGCGTCAACGCGATCGTGAAGCGCGTCGTTGATGGCGTGCGCCCGGGCGCCATCGTGCTCATGCACGACGGCGGCGGCAACCGCTCACAGACCGCGGCTTCGATCCCGAAGGTCGTCCAACGCCTGCGCGCGAAGCACTACACCCTCGTCACGGTGCCGCGACTGCTGCTCGACAATCCACCGCCGCTCAAACAGCCGTCCCTCGAAACCGGCGTCGGGTAGGGCGAATTCGTCAGCGGACCGGGGAGTTTGTGCGAAACGGCCGACCCAGCGTCGAACCCAGGTGCTGCCTGTTCGCACCGGGCCCACGGCGCGCGGGCCTCTGGAATCCTGGCAGCGCGCTAAGATTCTGGCATCGCGCTCGTGGACCTCATCGGTGACCGGGTTCGCGCCGGCCGCAAGGCGCGCGGGCTTTCCCAGCTCGAGCTGGCCGAGGCCGCTGGTGTGAGCCGCGCGACCGTCGGCGCCCTTGAGCACGGCCGACACATGCCCGCCGCCGACGCGGCGGTGCGCCTGGCGCGGGTCTTGGGCACCACGGTGGAGGAGTTGTGCGCGGAACCAACCGCGTCAGCGCCGCTGATCGAAATCTTGGACGGCGCCCTCCCTGAGGGCACGCTGGTTCGCGCCGCGCGGGTTGGCGACGACCTCGTCGGGCTCGCCCTCGGTCCGACCGCCATCCTCGGCGGTGCAGCTGCCGACGGCATCATGGAGCGCGGTGCGTTGCGTCTCTTCTCGGGCGGATCGCCACAAGGCGCCGTGATCGCTGGTTGCGACCCGCTGCTCCGCGTCGCCGAAGGGATGCTGGAGGCCGCGAGCGACCGGCGAGTGGTGGCCGTTAGCGCCACCAGCGGCCAAGCGCTCGCGGCGCTCGCCGCCGGGCGATGCCACGCCGCACTGGTTCACGGTCCGGCCGCGACGTTGATTCCTCCGCCCGGCATCCGCCGGTGGCACGTGGCGAGCTGGCGTTCTGGGATCGCGTCGCACCCGAGGCTCAGCGATCCCAGCCTGGAGACGCTCCTGGGAGACGACATCGGCCTCATCGAGCGCGACGCGACCGCCGCTTGCCAACAAGCGTTCGGACGGACCGTGCAGCGCCTCGGCGTGGTCCGCACCCCGCCTGAGCACGTCGCGAGCAGTCATGTGGAGGCCACCACGCGGGCCTCGTCCGCCGAGACGGCGGCCGTGACGATCGAGCCGGTCGCCGCCGCCATGGGACTCAACTTTCTCGCCCTGGAGGAGCACGACGTGGAGCTGTGGGTACCCGATCGCTGGACCACCCACCCCGGCGTGGTTGCGTTCCTTGACCTCTGCGGTGCCCCGCGCTTCCTGGACCGCGCGAGCGCCATGCCGGCGTATGACCTCACCCGGATCGGGACCGCGGCGTGAATGGCCGGCATCTCCGACGCGCGGCACTCGCTGCGTGCCTCGGATTGGTGGCCACCACCGGAGTTGGGGCTTGCGGTGAGGACGGCTCGTCCGCCGCAGACAACACGGTCGTGGTGTCGGCCGCGACGTCCTTGAAGAAGGCGCTCACGACGTACCACGATGGCTTCGACACCGCGACCGTCCGAGCGTCGTTCGCAGGTTCAGATCAGCTGGGTGCTCAGATCCGCGAAGGCGTCCGGCCGGATGTCTTCGCGTCGGCAAACACCACACTCCCATCGGCGCTGTTCGACGAAGGCCTGGTCGAACGGCCGGTCGTCTTTGCCACGAACGAACTCGTGCTGGCGGTTCCGGCCGGAGGTGCCGAAGCACCCGTGCAGGCGATCAGCGACCTCGCGACGCCGGGTCGGAAGATCGCGATCGGGGCGAGCGGCGTTCCCGTCGGCGACTACACCCGCAGGGTCTTGGCCAAACTCCCCGCCACGCAGCGAATGGCCATCCTGCACAACGTGCGGTCGAATGAGCCGGATGTCGGCGGGGTGGTGGGGAAGATCACCCAGGGCGCCGTCGACGCGGGGTTCGTCTACGCCTCCGATGTGTCCGGCGCCGGGGGCGCGATCCGTGCAATCCCGCTGCCGAGCGACCTCGGGCCGACCGTCCGATACGCCGTCGCGATCGTCAAGGACGCAAAGCATCACGAGGCCGCCACGGCCTACGTCGAAGGCCTCGTCTCGGGCGCCGGGGCCGACGCGTTGCGCGCGAACGGGTTCGGTCCGGCGCCGTGACCATGAGATCCCACCGCTGGTTCCCGGTGGTCCTGACGGCGGCGCTGTCGGTCGTGCTGCTCTTTCTCGCCCTGCCGGTGGTCGCGATCTTTGTCGACACGACGCCGGCGGCGCTGGTCGCCAGCTTCGACGATCCAGCGGCCGTCGACGCCCTGGTGCTTAGCCTTTGGACGAGCACGCTGGCCGTCGGACTGATCGTGCTCGCCGGAACACCCGCGGCCTACCTGCTCGCCACGCGGCGCTTTCGTGGGCGCAACGTCGTCGTGACCCTGATCGAGCTTCCGCTCGTGCTCCCTCCGGCGGTCGCCGGCATCGGACTGCTCGCTGCGTTGGGCCCGCGAGGCCTGCTTGGTGGCCCACTCCGAGACGCGGGGATCGACGTTTCGCTGACCTCAGTCAGCGTGGTGATCGCGCTGACGTTCGTCGCGGCGCCGTTCTATATCCGGCAGGCCGAGGCGGCGTTCAGCGCCCTGGATCGATCGTGGCTCGAGGCTTCGCGCACGCTCGGCGCGAGCGAGGCGACGACCTTTGCTCGAATCGCGATCCCGACCGCGATGCCCGGACTCGTCGTCGGGCTCGCGCTGGCGTGGGGCCGGGCCCTCGGCGAGTTCGGCGCGACGCTGATGTTTGCGGGGTCGTTCCGTGGCGTCACCCAAACCGTCCCGCTCGCGATCTACGAGCGGTTCTCCACCGACTTCACCGGGGCGCTGGCCCTTTCCGCCGTGCTCGTCGCGGTATCGGGTGGCATTCTCATCACGGTCAGACTCGCGACCCGCAGGAGCGCCGTCCGTGTCGCTGCAGGTTGAGGCGGTCGCCGAGCTCGGGGCGTTCACGCTTGACCTCGAGCTCACGGCGGCCCGCGGCCAGTGTCTCGCGTTGGTCGGCCCATCGGGAGCAGGGAAGAGCTCGACGCTCCGCGTCATTGCCGGGCTGCTCAAGCCGACCCGCGGACGCGTCGTGTGCGGCGAGGAGCGCTGGTTCGACTCGCTGGCATCCGTGAACCTCCCGCCCGAGCTGCGTCGCTGCGGGTACGTGTTTCAGGACTACGCCCTGTTTCCGCAGCTCTCGGCCTGGCAGAACGTGGCGTATGCACTCCGCGACGAGCCGCGCCGCCAGCGCGAGCGAACCGCGCGCGACTGGCTCGCTCGACTCGATCTGGAAGACCGCGCCGACGCTCGCCCGAACGTGCTTTCCGGCGGCGAACGCCAGCGCGTCGCCCTTGCCCGGGCTTTGGCCCGCCGCCCGGATGTGCTGCTGCTCGACGAACCGCTGTCGGCCCTCGACAGCCAGACCCGCGCGGCCGCCAGCCGCCATCTGGCGGATGCCCTCACGCAAACCGAAGCGCCGACGATTCTCGTGACCCACGACTTCACGCAGGCGGCCCAGCTCGCCGACCACATCCTGATCGTCGATGCCGGGAGGATCGTCCAACAGGGCACCGCGACCGAGCTCGCGGCGAAGCCGGCGACGGCGTTCGTCGCCGACTTCACCGGAGCGGTCGTGCTTCGCGGTACCGCCCAGCGCCAACCCGACGGCACCACGGTCGTCATGCTCTCCAGCGGTGAGGAGATCCGCAGTACCGATCTCGCCGTCGGGCCCGTGGTCGCCACGGTGTACCCGTGGGAGATCACGATCGAGCCGGCAGGCGGATCGGGAGCCCGGTCGACCCAGAACCGCGTCCAGGCAACGATTCACTCGATGACGACCATTGGCGGGCGAGTCCGTTTGGCCCTTACGGGCCCGGACGCGCTGGTCGCGGAGGTCACCACGACTGCGGTGGCCCATCTCAGCCTCGCGCCAGGCATGGCGGTGTCGGCGACCTGGAAGGCCACCGCGACCCGCTTGATCGCAGACCGGTAGCGCGCTCCGGCCAGACGCCGCAAGGCCAGTCAGCCGTGGACTCAGTGCTGGTGGAGGTGAACCGGCAGGCTGCGGTACGTGCGAATCAGCAAGGTGGGATGCAGGACAGCCGCCCCTGGCTCCATGGTGATGCGCGCATAGCGCTCCCGAAGTCGCCCGAGCACCAGGCGCGCTTCGAGCCTCGCGACGTGCGCACCAAGGCAGACGTGCGTTCCGCCGCCAAACGCAACGTGGGCCGCGCCGACCTGACCGGGGGCACCGCGCTTCCCGTCGGGCCGCGGTCGCGCAGAGCGCTCAATCGCAAACGCATGCGGATCCTCGAAGACGCGGGGGTCGCGGTTGGCCGGCAGCACGCCGCACTGGATCACGTCGCCAGTTCGTATCGCCGTCCCGTGGAGTTCGAAGTCGGTGAGCGCCACGCGGCCCATCGACAACGCCGGACTCACCCACCGCAGGGTTTCCTCCACGGCGCGGTTCACCAGGGTCTCGTCGGCCTGGAGCTTGGCCCACTCGGCAGGGTGTGTCGCGAACGCCTCGACCATCCCGGCGATGAGCGTCATCGTGGTGCTCGTGCCGGCGGCGAGCGCTTCCATCGCCTGCGTCAGCACGTCGTCCCAGGTCAGGCGCCCAGCGTCGTGCTGTTCGAGGAGAAACGACAGCAGGTCGCTGCCGCCTCGGCCGTGTCGGGCGTGCGCCAGCGCATCGAGTTCGCGCCGCAAACGCAGGAAGGCGCGCTGCGCCGTGACCAGGTCGTCCTGGGACACGAGTGCGGGGGAGAGCAGCACGTCGATCGCGACGGTGTCTTGGTGCAGGAGCTCCAAGAGGCCGTCAAGGTCGTCGGGCGAGAGTCCAAACAGCGACTGGAAGACGCGGCCGGGCAACACACCAGCTACCGCGCCGATCCAGTCGACCTCGCCGGAGTCCGGAAGTGCGGCAAACAGTTCGTCGACCACCGTCGTCACGATCGCCGTCACGTCGCGCTCGACCGCGTGCCGGGTGAAGGGGCGAGTGAACGCGCCGCGCACACGCCGGTGGTCATCGGCACCGAGGTTGATGAGCAGGCCTTCCTGAACGCGCTCCAAGTCGCTGCCGGCCCCGAACGGCCTGGTCTCGTCGTAGCCTCGAACGGCGTGGATGTCGGTTCCACACCGCTCCCGGTCTTTCAAGATCTCGGCGACGTCGTCGTATCGAGTGAGGAGCCACCGCCCCTCACCGATCTGGTGCACGGGATCGCGCTCGCGAAGGTCGTCGAACGCTCGATGCAGTCGGCGGGGCAGCTCCGGGTCGTGCAGATCAAGTGCTGCCTGAGGAGGATCGGTCGCCAAGCTCATCGCGTGGCCCGAGCGTATTGCGGGAATAGCGGGTACGACCTTCGACGGACGGCCGAACGTGAGCGGCGTCCGTTGGCCCTGATGGCGCAGATTCGGGCTCCGGGCCCGGCGGGCGTGAGGGCGTGATCAACCCCCGCGCGGCGCTGGACTCAGGGGCCTGAGGTGAGGGTGAGCGTCCACGTTGAGGTGTACGTCCCGACGCGCGTACGGGACGGGATCGCCAGGTGCATCGAGAGGCTGAGGTCGACCGGGCCGGAGCCCGTCCCAGCAAGCGCGTTGTAGACCCGCGAGGCCGTTGGGGGAACGATCGCAGCCGGGACGGTCAACGGATAGAGCACCGTGTTGACCGGCAGCGAGCAGATGCCGGCGCCAGCGGTCGGGGTGACCGCGACGATCGAACTTGCGGACGTGGGGAGGGTGTTGCCCCCGCTGGTGAACGGGGTGGACGTCGCCGAGAGGTTCCAGCCGGCCATGATCCCGGTCTGGTCGTTCACGGTGACCGGTGCCGACACCATCGAGACCTGGTCGTAACCGTTGAGGGTCACGCTCGGGAAGTTGACGGATGCCGGGGCCGTCAGGTTCGCCCCGCCGGACGCGCACGCCGACAGCGGCGGCTGAATCGTGTAGGTCTGGGCCACCCAGGCCGGGCCGGCCGTACCGCCGACCGTCACGCTGTGTGAGGGCGTGGTCGCGGGAGTGATGCCGCTCTCGTACGAGCTGGAGATCGAGGACGATGCGTTCTGCTGGTTGCAGGCCTGCGTGAGTGGCGACGCTCCCGAGTAGTCGAACGTCGAACTACGGTCCGTCGACATCGCGGAGTACCGCATCCCGCCGCCCCTCACGACGCCGGCGTTGGGCAACGCGACGCTGCCGGTGCCGGAGCCGGTCGACTGGGCACCGGCGTTGGCGAACGGCGTCACCGGATCGGCCCCCGAGAACGCGACGATGCTGGCCTCGACCTCGGCGCTGGCGGTGACGAGCGCCCCAACGCTCACCACGGTGTACTGAGCGGGATCACCGGCGAGGCGCCGCCGGTAGTAGGTGCGCGTGGTACCGCTGCTCAGCAGGGGCGTCCAGGCGACGCTCTGCGCGTTGGGAAGGACCGAGTTCCCGAGGAAGTTGGTTTCGTTGTACGTGCGAACGGTCAGGATGAGCAGGTCGCCGGTCGTCGCTCCCGCCGGATTGTTCAGCCTGTACGGCGTGTTGAAGATCAGGAGAACCGCGCTCGCCGTCCCCTGGCCGCACGACATCGCATTGGCCGGCGAAGCATCCGCCAGCGTGACCACGGCGAACGCCGACTGCGTCATCGCCAGCGAAGCGAGGAACACGAAGATGGTCGCCACCACGGCGCGTCGGAGCTGCAGGACGGCCGCTTCGAGGTGGCCGCCGCGACGCTCGGTCGAGCCACGCGCAGACCGGCCAATTCCGCGTCCAAGAGGGCGCGGCATCGATCGGGGCAGGAGTCGCACAGGGAGCATGGCGTGTTGGCCACTTGTTCCGGGTCGACCCGGAACAGGAACGGTGGTACCTGGTTCTTCGGCAGCCGTGCCTCCGAACTCGACTGTCGGGTTGCGATCTGACGGTTACCATGCGTAAGCCCTCAGCTTGACGCTCCGTCCTTCGGGCGAACGTCCATTCCGGGGCCTACCGCTTCGGCGGCTCGGCCCCGACCGGTGCGTCGATCGGCGCTGAGTCCACCGTCTCCGAGCCTGCCCGCGTTGGCGGCCAGGGGCGTCCTGCTGCCGTGGAGTAGCGGCCGAACGCGCCCGCGGGAGCCGCGACCGGCTCGAGGTCGGTCACCGGCCGGACCGGAGCGGACGCGCCGACAACGGTCGATGTCTGTGGCGCTGGGCGGGGTGATGCCCAACGCCGAACCATCGGCACCTCCACCGCCAAATACAGCATTCGAGCGAGCACGAGCGACAACACCAAGGCCGCCGCGAAGTAGACGAGGACCAGCGGAGTCGTCCACGCGTCGTCGCTTACCAGGCGCCGCATATTGCGCAGCACCAGCCAGTGGATCAAGTAGAACGCGAACGAGACCTCGCCAAGCCAGATCAGTGCCGGGGCGGAACGGAAGCGGCCGCGTCGGCCGGCCGCGTCGGCCACGGCGGCGGAGCCAATGATGAGCACGATGGCTGGCAGGAACGGCACGAGATAGCCGAGCGGTGCTGGGAGCAGGAGGCTGAGCGCGTAGCCGGCCGCGACCGCGCCAAGGAGCCAGCTGCGCGAGATCGACGGCCACCGACCCTCGATCACGATCCTCGCGACGACCATCCCCAGCACGAACTCGACGAGTCTGACCGGCGGCAGGAAGACGAGCGCGTAGAGCTGAGCGGCCGGCACCGGCAAGCCCGTCTCGGCGCGCGGCTCGGTCGGAACCACCGCGGCCACCAAGGCCGTATAGGCCACGACCCCGGCCAGCAGCCAGAGTCCAAGTCGAATGAGCCGGTCCGGTTCGACGCGCCCCACACGCACCGCCAGGACTGGGAACAGGGCGTAGAAGAACACCTCACACGCGAGCGTCCACGCGGGGCCGTTCGTGCCTTCGAACACGGCCGCATGGGGAAGCCAGACCTGAACCAGCAAAAGACTCGGGAGCATCGCGAGCACGTTGAACTCGCGCCCGACGATCACCATCAGCGCGAGCCCGGCCACCCACGTCACGGCATGGTTCGGGTAAACCTTCGCGATGCGCCGACGCCAGAACGTGCGAGCGGTGTCGGTAGGGCGTGCAACCCACACGAGGATGAAGCCGCTCAACACGAAGAAGCAGCCGACGGCGGCGATCCCGGGGCCGGCGGTCAGCTGAACGGCACGGTCGTCGACGACATTCGAACGAAACATCAACTCTCCGGCGCAGTGCAGTGCAAACACCAGGAGCGCGGCGATGCCTCGCAGGACGGTGAGCGTCGGGAGCGGAGCTCGACCAGCGGACTGGGCGCTCTCGAGGATGTGGTCGGCGCCTGAGACCGGGACGGGTGTCGACACCCTCGAAGGCGAATCGGACGAAACCTTCCGAAACGGTGCGTTGTTCATCAAGGCAGCGTTGCGATTCTCGCGATCAAATGCAACGGTCCGTTGCGTGTCCCATCACGAGGGGACGCATCTTGGCTTAGCGCCGAAGTCCCGGGTGCCGAGACGTTCGCACGCTCACGATCTCGTCCCCGGCCTGGGTTGGCGTCAGAGCAGCCGAGGGTCGGCGAGCGTCTCGCCGTAGCCGATGAGATCGCCGTTGACGCCGAGGCTGAGCGTGAAGTCGGCCGCCATGTCCCAGATGAACCCGAGCGCGGCGCCGTTCATGATCACGATGAGGAGAATCACCATCGAGTACCGCTTGACCGGCGCGACGAAGGCCTGCACGCCATCGGCGAGATGCGGCTCGATTGCGCCGTATCCATCGAGCCCGGGGATCGGCAGCAGGTTGAGAATCACGATGCCGATCTCAAGGTAGGCGAGGAACATCAGCGCGCTGCTGAGGACGTCGTGGCTGCCCAGGATTCCGGTGGCGACGAAGCCATAGATCGCCAGCGCCCCGAGCAAGTTGATCGCGGGACCGGCAAGCGAGACGGCCGAGTCCCACCATTTGGATCGCAGGTAATGGTGATTGATCCACACGGCGCCACCGGGCAGCGGCAATCCGCCGAGCATCAGGAAGAGCATCGGCATGCCTATCGAGAGGAGTGGGTTGGAGTAGTCCCGGACGTCCATGGTCAGATAGCCCTTGTCGGCGACCGTCCGGTCACCGCCCCAGAACGCCACGATCGCATGAGCCCATTCGTGGAACACGAGCCCGAGCACGGCGCCCGACAACACCACCATCAGCGCCGCCGCCTTGGACGCGAACGTAGTGGACTCACTGGCAAGGTTGCCTTCCACGAACCACGTCGCAACACAGATCGCCACGAACACGCCGGCCAACGCCCAGAACGCGATTCCCGGGCGCTTGAGACGGGTCGCTTCGTCGACACCCACGACCGCCGCGCGGACTTTGAAGGCCGTCACGCCCTTCTCACCGGCCGCCGGACGACCGAGCCTGCAGCCCACGCAATGGGCGCCGACAGCGGCATGCGTGAGGCAGTCCGGGCACGCCGATCGGTCGCACGACGTACACGACAGGGCCGTTTCACGGTCTGGATGGAACGTACATGTCTGCATCAGCGACCATGCAATCGGCGACCACCAGTGAAGCTGCATGCGGGATGGACGGACGATCAGATATGTCGTCAGTAACGGCACCGAACGTCAGGAGCTCCAGCGCCTCACCGGCAATTCCTCTGGCGGCCGCGCACCGCAACCCTGCTCCCGAACGCTGTTCGCGGCGCAACCACGCGGCTTGTGAAGCCCGGCCACTGCTGTGATCATCGAGGGCCGTGGCACCCGCTCAAGCGCGCATCATCCTGCTCGGGCGCATCGCGATCGAGCGTGCCAGTACTTCCGGAGCGCCCGCAAGCCTCACCGGGAGGCGCGCGGAGGTGGTCTTCGCGTACCTGGCCGTGGAGCATCGCCGGAGCGTCAGCCGCGACGAGTTGGCCAACGTCCTGTGGCCAGAGATGCTGCCCGATACCTGGAACGCCGCCCTCCGTGGCGTCCTCTCGGACGTGCGCCGATTCCTGGAACGCGCCGACCTGGACCCGGCGCAGACGCTGCTCACCGAGCAGGGCCGGCTGAGGCTCCAGCTCCCGGCGGACGCGATCATCGACATCGACGAGGCCCGCGAGGACCTTTCGCAGGCGCGCGAGCGGCTGACCCAGGGCGACGCGCGTGGCGCGGCCGAGATCGCGTCCCGGGCCGCCGATGCCGCGGGGCTGCCGTTCCTGTCGTTCCACGACGGCGACTGGGCCGATGGCGTGCGCAGCGAACTCGATCGCCTGCACATCAGTGCGCTTGAGCTGGCCGGTGCCGCGTTCGCCAAGTCCGGCGATTTGCTTGCGGCCCTCGCCGCCGCCGATCGACTCGTGCGGGCCGATCCGTTTCTGGAGTCCGCACACCGCCTGCGGATCTCGATGCTCGGAGAGACCGGCGACCGTGCTGGAGCGCTCAAGGCCTATGAGCGGTGCAAGTCGCTGCTGGCGACCGAGCTCGGCATCGAGCCCTCCCCGGAGACGGCGAACATGCTCCGCAACGCGCTCCTCTGGGGCGCGCCCGTCGCCAAACCGGCAACGCCAAGGCAAACCCCAGTGCCGGCAGCAGACGTGCTCGCGGCCCCACCGGCACTGCGATCGACCTTCGCAGACTCCTCAGTGTTGGTCGTCGAGGACCACGATTTCCAGCGTCGCACCACGCTCATGCTCCTTCGAGGGCTCGGCGTCACCGAGCTGCAAGACGCGTCGGACGGGACGGCGGCCCTGGCCCTGCTCGACGACTCGCCGGCGCCGGACGTGATCATCTGCGACATCGATATGCCGGGGATGGATGGCGTGGAGTTCATCCGCAACGTGGCCGAGCGCCGACTCGCCAGCGCGGTCATCATCGCCAGCGGCCTCGACGGTCGCGTCCTGGAGACGGTCCGCGCTGCCTCTGAGGGGTATGGCCTGCAGGTGCTCGGCGCCGTCGGCAAACCGCTCAATGCGTCGGCACTCGAAACGCTCCTGCGCCGCTACCGTCCGCAGCAAGGGGCGACCGCCGTGAGCGATCCTTCCTCCGCGATGGCGGCGGTGGCCAGTGCCCTCGACGACCGGACGTTGGAGGTCGCGTTCGAACCGATCGTGGACCTCGGGGTCGGCCGTGTCGCAGGATTTCGCGCCACCGTCGAGTCGACGCACGTCGACCGACTCCTCGAGGCGGCGGACGCGGCCGGGCTGGGTCGGCGACTCGTCGAGTACGTGCTGGAGCGGGCCCGCGACGCGGCGGCCGTGGTCGACCTCGAGGCCTACGTCGATCTCTCGCCGAGTCTGCTGACGGATGTCGCGCTGGCCGATGCGCTGGCCGCGATCAGTCGCGAGCGTGTCATCCTCGTCGCCGACGCCGCCGCGCTCGCGCTGAAGAGCAGCCCGCAGATGCTTGACGTGCTGGCTCGGCTGCGGGTCAAGGGCTACGGGCTCTGCATCGACGGATTCGACGCAGAGTCGCTCGAACGGCTCCCGCTGACCCACGTCAAGCTCCCGAACGAGCTCGTCGCCCTCGCCGCCGCCGCTGGCGACGCGGCACCCTTCCAGCCCGCCGTCGACGCGGCGCGCAGGCTCGGCGTCCCGCTGATCGGACGCGCAGCGACGGCCGCCGAGTTCGATCTGCTCCTGCAGGTGGGCTGCTCATTTGCGCTCGGTCCGTTTCTCTCCCCGGCCGTCCCCGCATCGCGGCTCGACGAGGTGGCGCGCGACTGGACGGCCCCGACCGCCACGGCCGACCGGGCGCTATGAGCATTCGCCGCTGGACGCTTCGCCGCCTGCTCGGCAGTCTGCTCGCGCTGCTCGGGATCCTCGCTGGCGGGCTCTTCTTGGTCGCGTCGCTGCAGCTTCACACCTCCCGGGCCCAGACCGAGGCCGAGAACCGTCGCGCGGCGTCGTTCCTCATCGCGGATGGGCTGCGCCAGAGTTCCAACGACCTCACCAACATGGTGCGGCTGTACGTCGCTACCGGTGAACCGAAGTACCGCGCGTACTACGAGGAGATCCTCGCCGTTCGGGCCGGGAAAGCGCCCCGGCCCCTCAACTACGACAGCTCGTTCTGGGACCGCGTGCTCGCCAGCAACAAGGACTTCGTCCGGTACGGCAAGCCCGAGTCGCTGATCGCGCAGATGCGCGCGGAGCGCTTCGCTACCGCCGAGTTCGACGCGCTCACGAAGGCGCTGAACACCTCCAATGGTCTCGCCGAAGTCGAACTCAAGGTCATGGCGGAGGTCGCCCCGCGGATCAGCCGGGGCGTCGACGCGAGCTACACACGGGATGTGTCCGGTCAATACCAGCGACTCGTCGACGGGTACTACCTGATCGAGAAGGGTCGAATCATGGGCGCGATCCAGCGCTTCACCAAGTTGGTCGGGGCGCGCACGCAGCTTGAGGTCGGCCAAGCCGGTGCCGCGAATCGGCGACTGGCGTTCCTTCAGATCGCGATCGTCGGCTTGATCGCGGTCGTCGGGCTGCTCGCGATGTTCCTGCTGTCGCGCGTCGCGCTGCGGCCGCTCGCGCGGTTGCTGTCGTCGACGCGACGGATTGCGGCCGGCGACTATTCAGAGCGAGTCGACATCACCGCCGTCTCCGACCTCGAACAGGTCGCCGCGGCCTTCAACGAGATGGCCATAGCGGTGGAAACCGATATCGCCGCGCGAGACGATGCCGAGCGCGAAGCGGTTCGGGCCCGGGTCGCAGCGGAGCAGGCCAGCGGCGCGAAGTCACGCTTCCTGGCCGCGATGACGCACGAGCTCCGCACGCCGATGATCGGCGTCACCGGCATGCTCGAGATCCTCGCGCACACCGACCTGACCCGGCATCAGCGCGCGATGCTCGCCACCGCCGAAGGCTCGGCCCGGTCACTGCTGCAGATCATCGGGGACGTCCTGGACTTCTCCAAGATCGAGGCCGAGCGCCTCGAGTTGGCGCCGACCGCGTTCGACCTGCGGGCGGTGGTCGCAGCCGCCGCCGGCACGTTCGTGCACACCGCATCCACCAAGGGGCTTCTCCTCTCGTGGGAGGTCGACGACCGCCTCGCCGCCGCCCACGTCGGCGACCCACTGCGGGTGCGGCAGATCGTGACGAACCTCGTCTCCAACGCTGTCAAATTCACCGAGGTCGGCGGGATCGAGGTCACGGCGCGGCTGGTTGGAGAGCGCACGGCCGATGGCGTCGAACACGTCGTCATCGCCGTGACCGACACGGGCATCGGCGTCACCCCCGAGCAGCAGGAGCGGCTGTTTGAGTCCTTCGGCCAGGCCGAGGCCTCCACGACGCATCAGTTCGGCGGGACCGGCCTCGGCCTCGTGATCTGCCGGAGGCTCGCGGTGCTGATGGATGGCGATGTCAGCATGGACAGCGTGCCCGGGATCGGCACAACGATGCGGCTCGAGGTGCCGCTGCCAGTCGGCGATCCCGCCAAGAGCGACACCCGGCTCACCACCTTCTCGGGCCCGTTCACGGGCAGCCGCCCGCGGCCGTCGCGCGCGGAGGCTGAAGCCGAAGGGAGCGTCGTGCTGCTGGCCGAAGATCACCCGGTCAACCGGACCGTGATCGTCCAGCAACTCGAGCTCGTGGGATTCCACGTTGATGTGGCCGAGGACGGGGAGGAGGCCTTCGAGCGATTCGTCTCCGGGCGGTACGGCCTCGTCCTTACGGATTTGAACATGCCGCGAATGGACGGGTATGAGCTGGCCCTCGCCATCCGGCGCCACGAGCGGCGCCAGGGGCGAGCCCCGACGCCCGTCATTGCCCTGAGTGCCAACGTGATGCAGGGGGAGCCGGAACGCACCCGGGAGGTCGGCATGGACGACTTCCTCGCCAAGCCGACCACGATCGCGTTCCTCGCCGGCAAGCTGCGTCACTGGCTTCCCGACGTGGCCTGGGAAGCGACACCGCTCATTGACTTGCCGGATGTGGGGGAGACCGCCGTCGATCTCGCCGCGCTCGACCTCCTCACCGGCGGCGACGAGGCTCGCGGGCGCGCCGTGCTGGAAGACTTTGTCGCGTCCAGTCGCACCGATCTGTCGGTCCTGCGGTCGGCGCTCGCCGAGCGAAACGCCGCGGACGCGTATCGCTCGGCGCATCGCATCCGGGGCGCAGCCATGACGGTCGGCGCCCGACCGATGGCCCGGATCACCCAGCAGCTCGAGGATGCGACGGCGCGTGCCGCGCACGCCACGGCGGCTGGCCCACCGAGCGCCATGGCGTTCGAGAAGGGCGAAGCCGAGCTCGACTGGCCTTCGCTCGTCGACCTGGCCGAGCGGCTCGGAGAAGCGCTCGCCGCCACGGCGCAGACGCTGGGCGCGGCGCCCGAAGCGGCCGCCACCTGAGCGGCCGCCACCTGAGCGGCCGCCACCTGAGCGGCCGCAACGGCGCCGCAACTCCACCCGCTCGTCCCACCATCCGCCGTCGGCGCACCGGCTTGCGTCTGGGTTGCGCGCTCGGCGTAGAAACCTGGTCATGCGCGTCAGTTCCCCCGATTCCGCGACGCTCCGCTGAGGAGAGGCGCCCCGATGTTCGTCACCGCCGAGATGCTGCAGCCGGTCACCCTCAAGCGGTCCGCTGCGACCGTGGGCACGAAGCCCGGTTCGTGCGATCTACGCATGCCGTACACCGGCACGCTGACGCCTCAAACGAAGGCGATTGTGACCTCAGCGCTGCGCCAGCGCATGATCGAGATGCGGTACGGGACTCGCCTCAAGGGCCTCACGGTGTCCGCCGGCGATCAGGTGCTCACGGTGACCGCCGTCGCGTCGGACTTCGCGATCCAGCAGTGGCTCGACAGCGGCGAGTTCGTCGCCGCCGTGGAGAACGCGGTGAGCCAAGCGCGGCTCAGCGGCGTTCGGTAGCTCAGTATCCCGGGAGCCAGCGGCCCCGGCTTCCACCGACGCGGCGGACGGTGAGTGACCAGCGCGGCCCCGCAGCGCGATGCCGGTGGGGTGTCTGGCGCCCCGGCGTTGACTTCAAGTGCGGTTGAAGCTGCATACTGCTGCGCGATGACTTTCGCCCCAGACCCGTCGGCCTCCGGCGCAGCGCACCCGCCCCGCGACGAGACCGCCGGCCCCGGCCCGGCCGCACTCCAGATCACCGACCTCGTCAAGGAGTATCCGACTGGCACGAAAGCCCTCCAGGGGGTGTCGCTGAACATCGAGGAGGGCCGCTTCTTCGGCCTCCTCGGACCGAACGGCGCCGGGAAGTCGACGTTGATCCACTGCACCACCGGCCTTGCGATGCCGACGTCGGGGTCGATCAAGGTGTTCGGCCACGACGCCGTCGACCACTACACGGAGGCCCGCAAAGCCGTCGGACTCGCGCCGCAGGACCTCAACCTCGACCACTTCCTCACCCTCGAGGAAACCCTGGACTTTCACGGCGGCTACTTCGGGATGCGCAAGAAAGACCGCAAGGAGCGAATCGCCGAGCTGCTCGAAGCGTTCTCGCTCACGGCCAAGCGCAATGACCGCACGCGCACGCTGTCGGGCGGCATGAAGCGCCGCCTCATCTTGGCTCGCGCCCTCATGCATCGCCCCCGGTTCCTGATCCTGGACGAGCCGACCGCCGGCGTCGACGTGGAGCTGCGGCTCGAGCTCTGGCAGTACGTGCAGCGCATCAACGCCGAAGGCACCACCATCCTGCTCACCACGCATTACCTCGAAGAGGCCGAGCAGCTTTGCGACCAGATTGCCTTCATCAACGACGGGCAGATCGTCGCCGAGGGCACCAGCAGCGAGCTCGCCGCGAAATACGGTGTCGCTTCGCTCGAGGACGCCTACCTGGAGCTCGTCGGTCGCAAGGAACTCTCCAGAGCCACCATCGACGAGGAGGGCATCCGATGACCGAAGGTCAGATCCGCTTCCTCTCCCTGCTCAGCCGCGAGGTGAGCCGCTTCTGGAAGATCAAGCGCCAGACGCTCGGAGCGCCACTCCTGGAGACGTTCCTGTACATCAGCGTGTTCGGGGCCGCGCTCGGCTCCCGCATCAACACGCTCCACGGCGTGGACTACGTGGTCTTCATCGTGCCGGGGCTGATCATGATGGCCTGGGCGATCAACGCGTTCTCCAACAATTCCTCGTCGATCCTCCAGCAGAAGTTCCAGCGGGCCATCGACGACCAGCTCTCGTCGCCGGCCTCACCGCTGGAGCTCCTGCTGGCGTTCTCGCTTGGCGGATTCTTGCGCGGCATGCTGATCGCGATGCTCACGTTCGCGTCAGCGTCGGTGCTCATCGACCTCCCGATCGCGCACCCGCTGGTCCTCGTGCCGGCGCTCTTCCTGGTCGGGTTCTTCTTCTCTCAGCTCGGGGTGCTGGTCGGCGTACGGGCCGAGCAGTTCGACGATGTGTCGTTCGCGCAGACCTTCGTGCTCCAGCCGCTGATCTTCCTTGGCGGCGTGTTCTACTCCTCATCGCTGCTGCCGGAGCCCTACGAAACGCTCACCCACCTGAACCCCGTCTACTACATGATCAACCTGGTTCGGTACGGATTCTTGGACTACTCCGAGGCGAGCATTCCGCTCTCGCTCGGGTTCCTCACGCTCGCGGTGTCGATCCTGTTCTTCGTGAACCTGCGCCTGTTCACGAAGGGGTATCGCCTGCGCTCGTAGCGCCGGCAACGGGGGATTCCGCATCCCAGCGGCTCGCCGGAAGCGGTGCATATGACCGCTGTCACACTCGGCCGGAACTCTGTACGCTCCGTACTCGAAACCGCGCTTTCCAACGCACCTGGAGCACCCATGTCCCAAATGTCCGCCCCGAGCGCCCAGATGACCGCCGAGTGGCACGAGTGGGTCGCCAAGAACGCGTTGCTCGGCAACACGCTTCAGACGATGGTCGATTCCATGGTCCAGGCGGGATTCGAGCACGAGGCCGCCGTCCGCGTCGTGAGTAAGGCGCTCGATCACCCGTATCTGAAGGCCGCAGCGGCCTTGGGCATCGGTGATGGCGGCAGTGCGCCGACGGTGCAGGGCGCGGGGACGCGTGCTGAGAAGTACGCGTGGTTCCTGGAGGTGGCCCGCCGCAACGCGCAGCAGTCGTCGACATACGGCGAGGTGCCGCGCGTCAAGAAGCCGTCGCGCCAGGCCTTCCTGGACGAGTTCTACTCGCAGAACCGCCCGTGCATCATCGAAGGCGCGATGGACGACTGGGCGGCGCTCACGAAGTGGGACGGCGAGTACCTCAAGGCCAAGTGTGGCGACAAGATCGTCGAGGTCCAGGCCAATCGCGACTCGGACTCCAACTACGAGCTCAACTCACAGAAGCTCAAGAAGGACATGCGGTTCGGCGACTTCGTCGACACCGTCGAGAGCGGCGTCGAGACGAACGACTTCTACATCACCGCCAACAACGGCGGCAAGAACAAAGAAGCGCTCAAGGACCTCTGGGACGACATCGTCATGCCGGAGTACCTCGACAACGACCATCCCAACGGCAACGGCTTCTTCTGGTACGGCCCGGCGGGCACGGTCACGCCGATCCACCACGACCTCACCAACAACTTCATGGCGCAGGTTCGCGGCCGCAAGCGCGTGAAGATCATCGCCCCGTGGGAATCAGCCGATGTCTATAACCACCGCCATTGCTTCTCCCCGGTCGACATCGAGAACCCGGATCTCGCCAAGTACCCCGACTTCGCTCGCGTCAACGTGATCGATGTCGAGATCGGCCCAGGCGACCTGTTCTTCCTGCCGGTCGGCTGGTGGCACGGCGTCCGCGGGCTCGACATCTCGATCACGATGACGTTCACGAACTTCGTGTACGACAACGACTTCCACTCGTTCTACACGACCTTCGACGAGATCAGCTGACCGCCTGGCAGGCGCCTACCGGACCAGCGCCGAGCGCCGGTCGAGGCTGCTCGCGACCTCGGCAGCGAAAGCGTCGATCTGATCCCAATCGCGGAAGTCGCCCTCTTCAGCGTTGACGGCTCGGATGATGGTGCGCTCCAGCGGGCCGAGCACGGCGTGGTCGAGTTTGCCGCGGAAGACATCGACGCGCTCGGCGCCGATCGCAGCAGCCACA
Source organism: Solirubrobacteraceae bacterium (assembly GCA_032119595.1). Lineage (GTDB taxonomy): Bacteria > Actinomycetota > Thermoleophilia > Solirubrobacterales > Solirubrobacteraceae > JAGIBJ01. The sequence continues at coordinate 209,167 of JAUMBQ010000010.1, forward strand.
CGGGCTGCTTCGGTCGGCGGCGCGTCGGCGCGGGCGGGATCCGGCGCACCGGTCATGCCCGAGGAGAAGATCCAGGTCGGTACTGCCGAGAGTTCGGTCTCCAGGCGCTTGGCGAAGGTGCGCGCTGGTTTGAGCCAGCGCCCCTCGTAGACCGCGCTGCCAAACACGACGGCATCGAACCCATCAATGGTCGTGGCGTCATCCAGGGCCGTCGCGCTCGCCTCGTGGCCGCGGCTACGGAGTCCTTCGGCAATAGCCTCAGCGATTTGCTGAGTGGAGCCGTGTCGGGAGGCGGCGGTAACGAGGACGTTCATCAGTGTTCCTTGAGTTGAAGCGTGCCTGCACGAGGCTGCTCAGTGCTGGGCATGGATGGAGTCCGAGGGCTCGTCCTGCGGCGACTGGTCGCCGCGTCGATTGCCGATCAGGTAACGCCACGCGTGGATCGACAGCCACACGCCCCAGACGCTCGTGATCCAAGCTGGCCATGGGTACGCCGTGCCGATGGCGACCCAGAGCAGCCACAGGGCGGCATTGACCATGAGGAACGCCAGGGCGTCGGTCCCGAGATCGTGCCGGGCACGGAGCCTCCTGCGCCCTCGCTCCCGTTCCTCTTCCCAGCCCGCCCGGATGAGGTCGAAGGCCTTCCACTTGTCCATGCGACCAGGCTCGCAAGGGGCAGCCGGACGCACATCGGGGAAGAGCCGCCGCCGTATCCGTATCCAGGCGTGCCAGACACCGACTCGGGTTGCGGAGAACTACGCACACCGGCCCGGCGTCGCCCCGATGCCCGGTCTTCTACGCCGTGGCAGCTTGGGATTCGCATCGCCGAGCCACGTCGCAAGCCCCGGGCTTGCCTGCGGTCCAACCCCGGATATCGGCGCCCCGTCCCAGCCCGTCCCACCGTCGAAAGGGCAAGCATGCCGAACACGATCGAACAGGGCGCACGGCCCACGAGCGGGCCACGCTGGCGTCGCGCACTCGGGTTGGCCCGGTCGCTGACGACGCCTCTGCGCCCTGACGACTACCTCGCGCTGCTCGACGCGCGATGGTCGGATCGCGAGCTCGTGGGCACGGTGAGCCGCGTGATCGACGAGACGCCGTCGGCCCGGACGATCGTCGTCGAACCGTCGGCTCCGTGGCCCGGCCATCGCCCCGGCCAGTACCTGCGGCTTGGTGTCGAGCTCAACGGCGTCCGTCACTGGCGGGCCTACTCGATCACTTCCGATCCCGGGCACCCCGCGGGCCAGGTGAGCATCACGGTGCAGCGGGTCGAAGGCGGCCTCGTGTCGCCGTATCTGACGGAGCAGTGCCAGCCCGGCGACCGCCTCTTCCTGGGTGATGTCGACGGCAACTTCTGCCTCCCGGACGGACCAGCGCCGGGGTCGATGCTGATGATCACGGCCGGATGCGGAATCACACCGGTCATGAGCATGCTGCGGGAGCTCGAACGACGCGACGCCCTCCTCGACATCGTGCACGTTCACGTGAGCCAGAAGGCGTCGGGGTTCATCTTCGCCGGCATGCTGCGAGCGCTGTCGGACGCCGACAACGGCTACCACCTCATCGAGCGCCACAGCGCCGAACAGGGCCGGCTGCATCACGGCGAGCTCGACACCCTGGTGCCGGACTGGCGCACTCGCACGACGTACCTGTCGGGGCCGAGCCTGATGATGGCCGAGTTCGAGCAGTACTGGGCCGACCAGGGCGACTCGGCCCTCCTCAACACCGAGCAGTTCCAGCCGTACATCGGCCTCGGGCACGACGGCGGCTCTGAAGGCGGTCACATCGGCTTCCGCGTGAGCGGGCTGGAGGCCGAGGCGGAATCCGGGGTGTCGATCCTCGTTGCCGGGGAGCGGGTGGGTGCACAGCTCCCGCACGGCTGTCGGATGGGCATCTGCCATAGCTGCATCGGGCGCCTGCAAAGCGGCCAGGTGCGCGACCTGCGGACCGGCGAGGTGCACGGCGAAGCGGGCCAAGCGGTGCGCACGTGCGTGAACGCACCGGTTGGCAACATCGAGATTGAGCTCTAGGAGCATCATGCAGCAGCACACAGGTCCCACCACTGCGGTGATCCCCCCGACGATCGCGGGTGGTTCCGGCGGCCCCGGCCATGATCCGGCCGATCCGACGTCAACGAACCCCCTGCACCGTCTGACGCCGGCCCAAATCGAATCGATCGGGCTGGCATTCCAGGAGATCCACGACGAGGTCCACGCCGACCTCGGCGCGCGCGACACCCGCTACATCCGCAACCTCGTCGTGTTCGAGCGGCGCCTGGCGGCCGTGTCGCGGGCCGTGCTGATGGCATCGCGGTACCCGCCGGCGTGGCTCATCGGAACGCTCGGTCTGTCCGCAGCCAAGGTGATCGAGAACATGGAGCTCGGCCACAACATCCTCCACGGCCAGTGGGATTGGATGAACGACCCGCAGATCCACTCGTCGACGTGGGATTGGGACAACGTCTCGACCGCGGCGGGCTGGAAGCATTCGCACAACGTGATCCACCACACGTACACGAACATCATCGGCAAGGACAAGGACGTTGGCTACGAGGTGATGCGCGTCTCCCCGAAGCAGAAGTGGGAGCCGCGGTTCATCGCGCAGCCTGTGGTCAACCTGATCCTGATGGCGTTCTTTGAATGGGGTGTGGCCCTGCACGACCTCGACTTCGAGGCCATCGAGAAGGGGACCAAGGATCCGAAGGTGCTGAAGGCCGAGTTGCGCGCGATCGGCCGCAAGGCGCGCAAGCAGATGGTCAAGGACTACATCCTGTTCCCAGCCCTCTCGGGTCGCTATTGGAAGCGCACCCTGGCCGCGAACTTCACCGCCAACATCGTGCGCAACGTCTGGGCGAACGCCGTGATCTTCTGCGGCCACTTCCCGGACCAGGCCTACACGTTCACGGAGGACGAGGTGGCGGGGGAGACCCGCGGCGCGTGGTACGTGCGGCAGCTCCTCGGAGCCGTGAACATCGAAGGCAGCGACACGTTCCATCTGATGAGCGGCAACCTGAGCTACCAGATCGAGCACCACCTCTTCCCAGACATGCCGAGCTCGCGATACAAGGAGATTGCGCCCCGCGTGAAGGCGATCTGCGAGGAGTACGGACTGCCCTACAACACCGGCCCGTTCCTCAAGCAGTGGCTGATGGTGCAGCGCACCATCATGCGCCTCGCCTTCCCAGGAGGCGGCGAACGCGAGAAGGCACCGCCGTACGTCGCGCCGCCGGAGGTCGAGCCCGAGCCGCTCGTCGTCAGCGGCGTCAACGGCCCGATCCCCGCGTTCCCGTGAGCGACGGGCAGGGCGCGGCCGTCGGCTGAGGTGCGGCGGGGCTCTGCCTCCATCAGTAACGCGGCGCGCCACTTAGTGGCGCGTTGGCGTCGGTTGAGCGCAGGAGCGCCAACGGATAGGTTCGTAGCGTTTCCTCTTGCGGCTCGAGCCGTAGTCAGGCGTTTCTGTGCACAAACCAAGCCGATTCTCTGGCTCCGACGCCAGCTGCGCGTGAAGGTCAAACGATTCCTGTCCGAGCCGCTCACGTCGCCGGACTCCACCACGCGCGGGTCCGTGCTGGGCGCTGTCCTCGCGACGCTGGTCGGCGTGGTGCTGGTGGCGATCGCCGCAGTCGCCATCGACGCCACCGCAAGTGACTCCGACGAGCCGTGCACCACAACGCCGGGGTTCTTGCCGGCGGAACTGAGCGTTGCCAGTTCGAAGTCCGTGCTCTGGACTCTCAAACCGGTAAAGGCCAACGCATCGGTCAATTTGGCCCTCGACGACTACACCGGCCGTTCTCAATTCGGCGGTGTCCTCGTCAACGCAGTCCCTACGTCCAAGAACAAGAACAACACTCCGATCCCGGAGTTCAAGGCGTCGCCCGCCGCCGAGAAGGGAACAGCGCGCGGGGGTACCACCACGAGTGGTGAGCTGGAGCAAGAGCCGAGCGTTGCGGCCCTCTACCACGGCAACGCGGTTTCCGACGGTAAACGCGCGGGTGGGCTTGACCTCTCCGCTTGGGCGATCCTCTCGCCGGACGGTCGAAGCATCAATGTCCGCGTCTGTGCGTCCCGCAAGAAGGTTCGCGCCGATGCGCGACCGGGCAGCTATCGCGGAACCGTGCGCGTCTACGCGGAGCGCGCGCAGGCCGTAGACATCCCGGTGACGGTCACGATCAAGGCGTCGCGGACCTTCACATTCCTGCTGATCCTGCTGATCGCGTTCCTCGGCGCTGCGTACGCGGCGTTCAACTCCAAGGAGCCCGATCTCGACGACGAGCAGCAGGCCTCGGCCGATGTCCAGCTGATCCGGCAGTTCATGCTCACGTTGCTCCCCGTCGTCAGCGGCGTGATCGCGGGCGTGGTCACCGGATACGTCATCTACCTCGACAACCCGACCTTCGGAGCCCTGCGCGGCGGTGACACTCAAGCGCTCATCGCCGCGACCCTGGTCGCGGCCGTCACCGGCCTCACGTTCGTCGCTCCGCCGAGCCGATCCGTAAAGCGAAAGCTCGCCAACTCCAAGACGAAGGCGCGCGAGGCCAGTGCCGCGGCCGATCGCGAGAAGCCAGTGACGGACGCGAGAGCGGCCAAGGCCCTCGCCCAGACAACGCTTCAGCGAGCCAGCGACGCGTTGGAGCGGGCAGAGCGAACTCAGGCTTCAGTGGAGGCCAGGGTCCCCGCGGCCGAGCCGGATCTCGTCGCCTCGACCAAGGCCGCCGTCGTCAAGGCCCAAGCGGCGAAAGACGAGGCGCAGGCCGCGTTCGACAAGGCAGTGCAGGCGGTCATCGCCGCAGAGACCGCGGCCGCCGCGGAAGATGCCAGTGCCGCCGCGAAACAGACCGTTGCCGAGGCGGGCACCGCCGCCGACAACGCGGAAAAGGCGACCGCCGCCGCGGAAACGGCGGCAGGGAAGGCAGAAAAGGCGGCCGAAGGCGCGCCATAGGCGGTGCCGCCGGGGTCGACCCGATCAGGCCGCGTACTCCTCGTCGGTCACGTGTCGGCCCCAGGTCACCGGCGAGCCGGTGTCGTCGGCTTCCTGCATCGCCAGGTGGACCATGAACCGGTCGGGGGCCGCGCCGTGCCAGTGGTTCTCGCCGGGTTCAAAGAAGACGCGATCGCCCGGCCGGATCACCTCGATCGGGCCACCCTCACGCTGGCAACGGCCGACGCCCTCGGTCACGAAGATCGTCTGCCCGAGGGGATGCGTGTGCCAGGCCGTGCGGGCTCCAGGGCTGAAGTGCACGTTGGCCGCCGCCAGGCGCGACGGCGGCGCCGGCGCGGCGACCGCGTCGACGTAGACGTCGCCGCTGAACCAATCGGCGGGGCCCTTCATGGTCTCGATGCTGCTTCTGATGATCTGCATGGGGTTCGTCCTGCGGGCGGTGGCGGTGAGCGTCGAGCGCGGCGCTACGCGAGGGTCGAGGTATCGATCACGAACCGGTAGCGAACGTCGGAGGCGAGGACCCGCTCCCACGCGTCGTTGATCCCGTCGCCCGCGATGACCTCGATATCGGCGCCGATACCGTGCTCGGCGCAGAAGTCGAGCATCTCCTGCGTCTCGCGGATGCCGCCGATGGACGACCCCGCGAATGACCTGCGATTACCGAAGAGCGTGAACACACCGACCGGCAACGGCTCGGCGGGCGCGCCGACGTTGACCATCGCGCCATCCAAGGCGAGCAGCTTCAAGAACGCATTGACATCGATCTTCGCGCTGACGGTGTTGATGATGAGGTCGAAGGTGTTGGCGAGCGCCTTGAAGGTCCCGGGGTCGCTCGTCGCGAAGTAGCCTGTCGCGCCGAGTCGCAGGCCGTCTTCCTGCTTGCTGAGCGACTGCGACAGCACCGTCACCTCAGCGCCCATGGCATGCGCAAGCTTGACCGCCATGTGGCCGAGCCCGCCGAGGCCCACGACCGCAACCTTCTTCCCCGGGCCAGCGCCCCAGTGACGAAGCGGCGAATAGGTCGTGATGCCAGCGCAGAGCAGCGGCGCCGCGACGTCCAGCTCGATGCCATCCGGCACCGACACGACGAAGTCCTCGACGACGACCACGCCGCTGGAGTAGCCGCCCTGGGTCATCGTGCCGTCACGGTCGGTGGCGCCGTACGTGAGCGTGTTGCCCGGCAGGCAATACTGCTCCTCGCCGGCCTGGCAGTTCACGCACTCGCGGCACGAGTTGACCATGCAGCCCACGCCCACGCGATCGCCGACGGCATGCCTGGTGACCTCGCCACCGACTTCGGCGACCACCCCGACGATCTCGTGGCCCGGCACCAGCGGGTACCGCTGGCGACCCCACTCGCCGCGAACGAAGTGGATGTCGGAGTGGCAGACCCCGCAGAACTTGATGTCGATGCGGACATCCTTCGGGCCGAGATCGCGGCGCTCGATGGTGGTCGGGCCGAGCGGCTCGGTGGGGGAAGGGGCGGCGTACGCGTTGACAGTCGTCATGAAGTCCTCAAAGGTTGGGGGCGGCTCGGGCGGCGTGAACGCTCCAGCGCCACACACCACTGAAGCAGCCTTCCCGGCCGACTCGCCAAGCTTGGCGCACAGGTCGGTCGACGGGCGTCCGTTTCGCTCAGGCCGTAGTCGAAGAGATCGGCGGCGCGGGGTCGTCCTGCGGGACGCGCAGCGGGTTGCGCCGACTCATCACCCACGCGAACGCGCCGCCCGTGAACAGCATGAACGAGCTGTAGACCGCAGCCGGCACGGAGAACTCATGCGTGAGGGACGCGCCCACCGCAATCGCGAGCGCGGCGTTGTGGATGCCGAGTTCCAACGCGATCGCGGTCGCCTGCGCGCTGCTGAGCCGCGCCAGGCGCGCGATGCCGAAGCTGAGCGCCATCGAGGCCAGGTTGAGCGTCAGCGCGGCGCCGGCGATCTGCGGTGCGTACTCGATCACCGTCTCGTGCTCGCTCACGATCGCGCCGATCACGACGACCGCGAACACCACCAGCGCAACCGCTCGGACGAGCGCATAACGCGCAGCGACCTGCTCTGGAAAGCGCTGGCGGACGATCACGCCTGCGGTCACCGGGATGACCGTCACGGCGAACACGAGCGCGCCAACGCCGGCGGCGTTCGGCTCGGCGCCCGCCGCGACGGCGAAATGGTCGGTCGCCAGACCGAGGTACAGCGGGATCGTCACCACGGCGGCGATCGAGCTGATCGCGGTCATCGTGACCGAGAGCGCCGTATCGCCCCGCGCGAGGTGCGTCAGCATGTTCGCCATCATCCCGCCGGGCGAAGCCCCCAGCAGGACGAGCCCGACCGCGAGTTCGGCGGGCAAATCAAACAGGGTCGCGATCGCAAACGCCAGCGCGGGAGCGAGCAGCGCGAGGTTGAGCATCCCGACGGCGACGCCCTTGGGTGCCGTGAGCACACGCCGGAAATCGGCCGGCGTGAGCGCCAGCCCGAGACCGAACATGATCACGCCAATGCCACACGGCACCAGCACGGCAGCAAGTTGAGGGTCGGTCACGGTCTCGAAGGCGTGGGAGGGGACGGGAGTGGCACAGCGGGCGTCTGCCCCGAACGCAGGAGCGACGGTGCGACGTCTTCCAGACCCTATGCGCGCGACACCGATCTGCGGAAGATCACGGAGTCAGGGCGCCCGGTGTCGAGCGTACGATCGGGGCGTGTCTCCCCGCCCACCGCGGCTTGCTGCCCGCGAACTCGGCCCCGCAACGATTTTCGCGCTCGCGATCGGCCTCGCGGCACTCTGGCTCTTGGCGCGTCCTTCTGGAGCCCCGACCGCTTCGTACGTCGGTCAATGGCTCGGAGCCGAGTCGATCCTGTTGCTCTCAATCGCGCTCGTCCTGATCAGCACGCTGCCCTGGGTGGAGTCCTGGTTCGACGGGATCGACCGCACGGCGATCTGGCATCGCCGGGTCGCAATCACAGGGCTCGCTCTGCTCCTCCCGCATCTCATGCTCGCGCAGGGCGAGGGAGACGGCGGACCGGGCGGCGCGCTCGGAGCCATCGGACTCAGCGGACTCCTCGCGCTCGTGGCGTGGGCCATCATCCCGCGGTGGCAATCGGTGGTTCCCCGCGCCCTTCGGCCGACGGTGATCACCATTCGTGACGCGCCCGGCGTCAGCCGCGTGCGGGCCCTACTCGGCGGGTACGAGCGGTGGCGCGCGCTGCACCGCACCACTGGCGTCTTCGTGGCCTTCGGCTTCGCGCACGCCGTCCTCGACGGGACTCCGTTCCGCGACGCGCCGATACTGCGGTGGACGTTCTTGGCGATTGGCGGTGTCGGGCTCGCCTTCTACGTCTATCGCGAGCTGCTGGCGCGGTTCTTCCTCTCGCTCCACGACTACCAGGTCGCGCGCGTCACGCCGATCGGGTCCGATCTCACGGAGATCAGCCTGAAGCCACTGGGACGCCCCATGACGTTCGTTCCTGGCCAGTTCGCGATGGTCTACCTCGAAGGCAAAGATGGGTGGCACCGGCACCCGTTTACCATCGCGAGTTCACCCCACGAGGACATCGTCCGGGTCACGGTGAAGGCCCTCGGCGACTACACCTCGAATCTGCGCGAAACCGTAGAGGCAGGCATGCCGGCCGTGATCGGCGGCCCCCACGGCCGGTTCTTCCACCACCGCGGCACCGACCGCCAGGTCTGGATCGCCGGCGGCGTCGGGATCGCACCCTTCTTGAGCTGGGTCCGTGCGCTCGACCACGCTCCGATCGCCCAAGTCGACCTCTTCTACAGCGCCGACGGTGCTCACGCGTTCGGCGACGAACTCCTCGCCGCTGCCGATTCCCATCCCGAGCTGCGTGTCCACCTGATCGACACGAGTGCCGTGGGTCGCCTCACTACCGCGCAAGTCCTGAGCCATGTCGACGAGGCGCCCAAGGGCCTGTCGGTCTTCATGTGCGGGCCGGCGCCGATGCTGCGGACGTTCCAGACCGAACTGGCGCGCGCCGGCGTCACTCCGCGCCGCATTCATCGCGAGTACTTCGACTGGCGCTGACGAAGCATCTGGAGCTGCGGTCGCCTAGCTCGGCCCGTCGACTCTGCGACGTCGTAGAGCCTCGCGCTCGGTGCTACGCGACCGCGTTCGCGGTCGGCGCGCTACCCGGCGCCGGCGTAGCCCCGACCGCCGAAGCGGCAAGCGGCACATGACGGCGCAGGAAGGCAAGCTGGTCGCGGACAACCCGCTCAAACCCGTCACCGTCGTAGATGTCGAAATGCCCGACCCGGTAGCGCCGGACGACGCCCTTGGGTGCGCGTGCGGCATGGCGCAGCGCGGCCCGAGCGGGCGCGACGGTATCGCCGTCGCAGACGCAGAAGAGGGCGGGACACGCGACGTCTGGCGTGCGGCGACCTGGGCGATGGAAGGGAATCCGCAGCGCGACTCGGGCGGCGACCTCATTCCGGAATCCACCGTCATGCGGGGCGAGTCGGAGGTAGCCGGCCAGCGCGTCGCGCGCGGTCATCAACGCCGCACTACGCGCCGGCCCCGCTGTGGGCACCATGATCGGCACCCGACCGAGGCGCGCACCGATCAGGTCGCGTGCGGCGAGGATCCCGACCCTGATAGAGGTGCGCGGCTCCAGCACCAGCGCTGACGCAAGGCCGTCGGTGAACGGGCATTGCGCGATCACCGCGGCGACCTCTGGGTCGTTGGCGGCGGTCGTGATGGCGTGGCCGCCGCCGAACGAGGTGCCCCACACCACGACCCGTGCGGGATCCACCTCAGGCCGTGCCCGGGCGGCGGCGACGGCGGCTCGCCAGTCCTGCTCCTGGGCGCCGATATCGAGCAGCTGGCGGGGCTCCCCGCTGCTGTCGCCGAAGTGGCGGTAGTCAAACACCAGGCATGCGTAGCCCGCAGCGCAGAACCGCTCGGCGAAGGCGTCGAGCCGCATCGTCCTGGTGCCGCCCAGACCGTGGCCCATCACGATGACTGGCGCTCGCTTCAGCCCCTCGGGCAGGTAGAGCCAGGCTGCGCAGGCGACGCCTTCCGACCGGAACGTCAAGTCGAGGCGGTGAGGCATCGGGTCGGGGGTGGGCGCTGACATATCTGGATGTCTTACCACGGGCGGACCGCCACCTTGAGCGTCTTGCGCGGCGAATGCCGCGAACACGCGTGTTCCTGGCTGTATGTTCGACAAGAGGCCGATCTCGGGATCAGCCGACCACCGCTGACCAAGCCCAGGCCCCGGAGCAACCCATGCAACCAGGGAGCACCAAACGCGACGAGCAGGAGCGTCTCCGTCTGCTCGGTACGGCAGCCTCGGAGCCCGACCATCGGTTCGAAGAACTCGTTGCATCGCTTCCCCAGATGGTCTGGATCGCGGGAGAAGGCGGTCACGTCACGTATTTCGCGCCACGCTGGACGGACTTCACCGGTCGCTCGCCCGACGAGTTGCTCGGGACCGGATACCTCGATCTCATCCACCCCGAGGACCAGGAGATGGTGACGGCATCGGTGTCCGACCCGGTCGATGCGACCGTCATCTTCAGAATGCGGCGCCACGACGGTGAATACCGGTGGATGGAAGCGCAGATACATGAGGTGCTCGATGCCCACGGGCACCGAGTCCGCCTGGTGGGCGCCACCCTCGACATCACCGATCGCCGCGCCTCCGACGACCTGGCTCGAGAGCACCAGGAGCAGCTCCGCGTGGCACTCGGCGTCACCGGCCTCGGCCGCTACGCGCTGTACTTCCGCGAGAACCGATTGGAGTCCGACGACCGCCACTCCGAGATCGTCGGGCTCGACGCCGACGAGCTGATGCGCACGCACGGACCCAACGGATTCTTCGAAATGATTCATCCCGACGACGAGGAGCGCGTCCGCAAGGCCGTCCAGATCGCGATGGAGGGCGGACCGGACTACAGCGTCGAATACCGCTGGAAGCGGCCCACCGAGACTGGCTATGAGCAGCGCTGGATCGCCGCCCTCGGACGGGTGGAATTCGACGCCGACGGCCCGGTCCGGATGCTCGGGGTCGTTGAGGACATCACGGCGGCCCGCCAGGAGCAGGACGCCCGCATGCGTCTGCAGAAGCTCGAAGCGATCGGCACCCTTGCCGGCGCGATCGCGCACGACTTCAACAACGTCATCAGCGCGATCATGAGCAACGCGCTCGTCGCCGAGGCCGAACTCGGGGCAGGGGAGTCCCCTGCGACGAGCATCCGGGAGATCGCTCAGGGGGCCCAGCGCGCGGGAGATATCGTCAAGCGCCTGCTCACCTTCGGTCGAGCAGAGGACGAAGCGCGCGAACCGTTCAACCTCGGCGACATCGCCCGCGAAGCGTGCTCGCTCGTCACTCCGACCCTCGCGCCAGGGGTGGAACTTCGTGCCCCCGAGCTCGTGGCCGGACCACCTGCCCTCGGCGACGCCAGCCAGGTGCACCAGGTCGTGGTCAATCTGGTGACCAACGCCGGGCATGCGATCGGTTCAGGCCCCGGACGGATCGATGTCCTCGTCGATGCGGTTTCTTTGGGTGCGCGCGACCTGGGCGCCACGAACACACTCCCGGCCGGCGACTACGTGCGGCTTCGGGTGTGCGACGACGGTCCCGGGATCCCTGATCCGCTGCTGCGCAGAATCTTCGACCCGTTCTTCACCACGAAACCGCAGGGGGAGGGCACGGGTCTCGGATTGGCGGCCGCGCAGAGCATCGTGCGGAATCACGGCGGGACGATCGACGTGGACAGTGTCGTCGGCTCGGGCTCCACGTTTACGGCGTACCTTCCGGTCGCAACGGCGCTTCCGACGACGAAGCGGTTGCGGCCGCCGACCCGCAAGCGCGACGGGTCCCACACTCCGCGCATCCTGTACGTCGACGACGCCGAGGCGCTGGTCAGCTTGGCCGAGCGCGCGATGCCGTACTGCGGATGCGCGGCCGTCGGCTATACCGATCCGCTCGAAGCCCTCGAGGTCTTCAGCGCCGATCCGACCGAGTTCGACGCGCTCGTGACCGATCTGACGATGCCCCGCCTCACCGGCCTCCAGCTTGCGGGCCGCATTCGTGAAATCGCGCCTGAGCTGCCGATCGTGCTCAGTTCAGGACACCTCACGCCAGACGCCGAAGCCGAAGCCCGCGCATGCGGGGTCGACGCGTTCGTACCCAAACCGTGCTCGGTTGACCGGATCGCCGCAGAGGTGTTGCGCCTCGTGACGGAGCGCCGCACGATCTGACGCATCGCAGGGCTCCGCGCGGCGGTTCCGGGCCTCACGCCGTTTTGCGTCAGCCCCCACCAGTTCGGCGCGCGTCAGCCGGCAAGCGCTGCGACCCAGGTGACGGCGGCCCCGAGGTGGACCGGATCGATCGTGTGGCCGGCATCGGACTCGTGGTACTCGACGGGAAGTCCCCCGGCGTCAAGCAGCGCCTTGGCCCGCCGTGCGAAGTCGACATCCATGATCGGGTCCCGGCGCCCGTGCGCGATGAAGACCGGCAGGCTCGAGCGCGACGCGACGTCGGGCGTCCAGCCGTCGACGGTGGGGATGAACCCGGAGAAGGCCAGAATCCCAGCCGGCAGAGGACGGTCGTCGGACAGCCCAAGCGCGTAGCTCATGACCGCACCCATCGAAAACCCTCCGAGGATCGTGTCCGCTGGAGCGATGCCGGTGCGCTCCCAGAGTTCGTCATGGAACGCCGACAAGCGCTCGACCGCCGCATGGAAGGTCTCCGGATCCGGGTATCCGACGCGCGGCACGACGTACCAGTGATTCCCTGGCGCACCAGGGAACTGCAGTGGAGCACGCGGCGTGACGACGTGCAGCCGCCGCTGCGGGTCCAGGACGTCCGCGAGCCCGAGGAGATCATGCTCGTCCGAGCCGCGCCCGTGATGAAGGATGAGGAGCCCGGCGGGTGCACCGTCGGCGGGCCGCTCGAGATACGTGAGCGCGCTCATGTTTGATCCGCCACGCTCCGCGCGGCGCGCGGGTTGTTCAGTGGCGTGAGCAGCTGTTCGAGCTGGGGGCGGAGCCGCTCATGCTGCTTGGGCAGCCGCAGCGACTCGCCCAGGTGGGCCGCGTCTTCGTCGACCGCGAACCCTGGCGACGTCGTGGCGATCTCAAACAAGATGCCCTGCGGCTGACGGAAGTAGATCGCGTTGAAATAGTCGCGGTCGATCACCGGCGTGACGTGCATGCCGGCTGCGGCCGCGCGCTGCTGCCACGCGCGGTGGTCCTCATCGCCTGCGTGCCAGGCGATGTGATGCACCGTGCCGGCGCCCTGAAGCCCGCGCTGCTCCGTGGCGTCGTAGCCCCAGTGAAAATGGCGCGAGTCGCCCTGCAGGCGGTACTCGCCCTCCGACACTTCGGTGAACCCAAGGGCTTCCGTGAGCAGCGCACGGTCGGCGTCGACGCCGCGAGCAAGAAAGGCACGTGCACCCTCGACGCCGAGAATCGCGTGTTCGGCCGGGACATCGGGGTGCTCGGCGCGCAGTGGTGGGTTGCCGTCGTCCGCGACGACGAGTTCGAGGGCCAAGCCGTCGTAGTCCTCGAAGCGCAGCGAACGCTCGCCGCGGCGGCTCTCGTAGCCCTTCACGGCCAGCCGCTCGGCCCAGAAGTCGAGGGCGGACTCGGAGCCGACGCCAAGCTGGATGGTGTGGATCATGCCCGCGCCCGCACGGCCCTTGGGGGCGCCGGCGAATTCGAACCAGGTCAGGATCGAGCCGGGGGAGCCGAGCTCGTCGCCGAAGTACAGGTGGTAGGCCTCCGGCGCGTCGAAATTGACCGTCTTCTTGACGAGCCGAAGCCCGAGAACGTCGGCGTAGAACGCCACGTTCTGGCGAGCATCGCCGGTCATCATCGTGATGTGGTGCATGCCATCGAGCTTCATTGCGCCCTCCCAGTGAGGCCAAAGTAATTGCTTGCGCAACTATATCAGGTAGTTGCGCTCGCAACTACTGCTACCGTTGAGTGGCCGTGAGTCTCGACCTTCCCACGCCCAATTCGTCCGGCGACCCGCTCTCGGGCCGTGAACTCTCGGCTTGGCGGGGCATGCTGCGCGCGCACGCGCAGGTCACCCGTGCCCTGGACGCGCAGCTCCGCGCCGAGCATGGCCTGTCGGTCTCGACCTACGAGGTCCTGCTCTTTCTGGGCAATGCGGAGGGGCAGCGCCTGCGCATGGCCGACATCGCGTCGCGCACGCTGCTGACGCGCAGCGGCCTCACCCGACTCGTCGATCGACTCGTGGAGCAGGGATACGTGACGCGATGTGCGTCAGAAAGCGACGGCCGCGGGCTCTACGCTGAGCTGACGAGCGCCGGTGCCGAAAAGCTCCGAGCCGCAGGCCAGACTCACCGGGAGGGCGTGCGAGCGTTCTTCCTGGATCGACTCGAGCCCGCGGATCAGACGGCGCTGGGCAAGATCTGGGAGCGCGTCCTCGACGATTGATGCCGGCGCCCAGCGCACGCGGCCGCCGCGCTCGACCCTGGATTCGCTCGACTAGAGTCGGCCCGTGTCCACCGTGCGCGAGCTGGCAGCTGAATCGATCGGCCGAATCACCCGGCGCGGCCTTGAGCCGCAGCTCGCGCAGATCGATGCCGCGCTCGAACCGCGCGAACGGGTGATCGCCGTCGCCCCCGGCCACGACGGCCCCGCTGGCGTGGTGATCGTGGTAACCGACCGTCACGTGCTGCTCTCGCGTGGCGCACCGTTCACGCGTCCTGAGCTGGCGTCGATCGTGAGATCGGACATCACATCGGCCACGGCCCACGACGTCGACGGAGCGTGGAGCCTGCAGCTCGAGCACCACGGGACGGTGACCACGGTCCCGGGCATGTTCGATCGCGACGCGCAGCGTCTCGCGGGGTTGCTCACCTGACTGCCGCACGCGGGTCGCATCGCGGGTCGCCCAGTCGCGATGGCGCTGGCGCACAAGCGTCGAGCTACCGTGGACGCGCCTCAAGGTGGTGGTTGGATCTGCCGACGTCCAGGTTGTGGCGCGTCAGCGTCACGACAACCTAGGCTGGACCCCACTGGGGAAGCCGCAAGATAAGGACACGATGTCCCGATGATGCGTTCAATGTTCACCGCCCAGAGCGGTCTCAAGGGTCACCAGATCCTTCTCGACGTCACGGCGAACAACCTCGCCAACGTCAACACGATCGGCTACAAGGGCAGCCGAGCGTCCTTCCAGGACTCCCTGACCCAGATGCAGGGCACGGGCGCGGCTTCGAGCCCGGGCTTTGGTGGTTCTAACTCCAAGCAGGTCGGCCTCGGCGTGACGGTCGGCTCGATCGCCAACCAGATGGGCAAGGGCTCCTTCCAGGTCACGGGCGGCAATCTCGACGTCGCGATCCAAGGCGATGGTTGGATGCGCCTTGGTAACGGCACCCCGACCGTCGGCAACCCGACTGCTGGCGTCCCGGCCGGCGCCGCCGTGAACTTCACGCGTTCTGGCAACTTCACCACCAACGACAAGGGCTACCTCGTCACCAGCGACGGCTACTACGTCCTGGGCAAGGTCACCACCGACACGGCTGGCACGGCCAACGTCGCCGATGTCTACATCCAGATTCCCGAGGGCGCCACCAACATGGCCATCGCCCCCGATGGCGCGGTGAGCTTCGTGCCGCCGGCCGGCTACGTGCAGCCTGCCGCGCTGCCGCCGATCGGCCCCGACGGCCGCGCGATCGCCGGATACCTCTCACTTTCCAAGTTCTCCAACGAGGCTGGTCTGGAGCGCGTGACCAACAACCGCTGGGCCGCCACCGCGCAGACCGGCGCCGAGCAGGACGGCACTCCGGGCGGCCAGTACGGCCAGTCCATCGCCGGAGTCCTGGAAATGTCGAACGTCGACATGGCCTCGGAGTTCACCACCATGATCTCCGCCCAGCGCGGCTTCCAGGCCAACTCCCGCGTCATCTCCACCACCGACCAGATGCTCCAGGACCTCGTCAACCTGATCCGCTAACCCCAGGCGCGCCCGCCGACTGGCGGTTGGGCGCGTCGCTTCCTCAGTCGGCGGATTCGACTTGCGCGAGGACCCGCAAGAGCGCGGCAAGATCATCGGCCGGGAGCGCGCTGAGCGCGGCAGGTGGCCGCTCGAGGATGGCCTCCGCGCGAAGTGCTGCGGCTCGGCCGTCCGCGGTGAGCTGCACGAGCTTCGCTCGTCGGTCACGCGGGTGCGGCGTGCGTTGCACGAGACCGCGCCCTTCGAGATCGTCGACCATCAGCGTGACGTAGGGGGGATCGGCGCCGAGGAGTTCGGCGAGTTCACGGAGTGTGCGCGGCTCGTCGACGAGGCGCCGGAGCGCACGGACCCGCGCAAAGCTCAGCCCGAGTTCGGACGACACCACGGCTTTGCGATCCTGATTCAGGACGAGGTCCGACATCACCCGCCACGCACGGTGGGCGGCATCGGTGCGTGCGTCGGCCATCAGGCCCCCTGCGGCGCTTCGCGCAGCCGCGCCGCAGTCCGCACGGCTGTGACCTGCGCCGCAGGCGTACTCGCCACCAGGCCAAGCACCACGACGCAGGTGGCAAGGCCGACGATCAACCACCACGCCGGGTGGCTCGAGGTCGCGAGCTCGTCCCGGAAGGACGACTCCACGCCCGCGGTGGCCACGGCGCCGACCAGCGCCACGCCGAGCGTCTGGCCGACCTGCCGGCTCGTCGTCGCCACCGCTGCCGCGACGCCGGCCTGACTCGCCGGCATGCCCGACACCGCCGTGTTCGTGATCGGAGGATTCACCGCGCCGAACCCTAGCCCGAAGATGGAGTAGGCCGCGAGCAGCCACCCGAGTGAGGTGTCCGGACTGAGCGACGAAAGCATCAGCCCGCCGAGTCCCAGGCCCAGACCACCGAGGACCAAGGGGCCACGCACGCCGTGCGCTCCGACGATCCGGCCGGAGATCGGACTCACGAGGACGGTCATGGCGGCCATCGGCAGCGTGCAAAGGCCTGCAGCCGCAGGCGAGAGTCCTCGGACCTCCTGAAGGTAGAGCGTGTTGACGAACAGGAAGCCGCCGAATGCGGTGAACACCGCCACCGCGATGACCGTCGAGGCCGCGAACGGCCGGCTGGTGAAGAAGCGCAGCTCGATGAGCGGGTCGACCGTCCGCAGCTCGTGATGGATCAGCGCGACGAGCGTGACGGCGAACGTTGCCGCGAGCGCCACGATGATGGGGGACCCCCAGCCGCGGCTCGGGCCCTCGATGATCGCCGAGGTCAACGCCGCCAGCATCACAATCACCACCACCTGGCCGATTGGATCGAAGCGGCGCGGGCGCGGAGCCCGCGATTCCGGCACGAACCGCGCGGTGAGCGCGATCGCGGCCAGGCCGACCGGGACGTTGACCAGGAACACGGCACGCCACGTCACCTCCGTGAGCACCCCACCGAGGACCGGCCCGAGCGCCATGCTCACGCCAACGACGGCCGCCCAGATCCCGATGGCTCGCGCCCGCTCGCGCGGGTCCTCGAACGTGTTGCGAATGATCGACATCGCCACCGGATTGAGCATCGACCCACCGACGCCCTGCAGCACGCGGAACGCGATGAGCCATCCGATGCTCGGCGCCAGCGCGCACCCGACCGAGGCTGCGGTGAAGAGCGCGAGTCCAGTTTGGAACACCCGGGCGCGGCCCAGCCGGTCGCCCATCGAACCGCCCAGCATCAGCAGGCTCGCGAGCGCCACGGTGTACGACGCCGTCGTCCACTGCAGCCCGGCGACCGACGCGTCGAGGTCCTCGCGGATCGCCGGGAGCGCGACATTGACGGCGGTCGCGTCCATCCCGACGATCAGCAGGCTGAGGCAGCAGATCGCCAGGACGACGCGAGGATCAGTCGGCGCGCGCACGCCGTCGGACGAGAAAGTAGTTATAGCCATGCAATGACTATAGCCGTATAACTATCGCCTTCGAATCAGTGATCGCAGCGACTCACCGTCGCGAGGGGCGGGTGAGGGGAAGCGCAGGCTCCGCCTCACCCGCTCGACTACACGGCGACGGGCTTCTTCTTTTCGGCCGCGCCCTTGAGCTTGGCCTGCTGGCGCTCCGGCGCGATCCGGACGACGTTGGTCGCCAGGCCCGCACGCTCGAGCCCGCGGATGAGGAGTGCGGAGAGGTCAATCTCGGAGCGCTTCATGCCGTGCTCGGCCGAGCGGGGGAATGCGTGATGGTTGTGGTGCCATGCCTCACCAAGCGACGGCAGGGCAACCCACCAGACGTTCGTGGCGAGGTCGGTGCTCTCAAAGCGCTGGGTGCCGAAGAAGTGGCAGATCGAGTTGACCGACCACGTCGCGTGCTGCTGGAGGGTGACGCGTACGAGTCCACCCCAGAACATCGCGGTGAGGCCACCGTTCAGCGTGAAGCCCGTCAGGACGAAGCCCAGCGCAAAGGGTGTGAGGAAGGTGAGCAATAGGAAGAGCGGGAAGGCCTTGTGGATCCGCAGCATGGTCGGGTCTTCGTAGAGGTCGCGGGCGTAGCGCTTGTAGTCCGACGTGGCGTGGTACTCCCAGAGCCAGCCGACGTGCGCGTGAAAGAGGCCGGCAACCGCGCCGGAGAAGCCTTCACGGTTCTTGGTGTGCGGGCTGTGCGGATCGCCCTCCTGGTCGGAGAACGCGTGATGCTTGCGGTGGTCGGCGACCCAGTGGATCACGGCACCCTGAACACCCATGGAACCAGCGATGGCAAACAGGTAGCGCAGCCACGGCTTGGTCTCGAACGAGCCGTGGGTCAGGAGACGGTGATATCCGACGGTGACGCCGAACCCGCTCCATGCGTACATCACGAGGAAGATCCCGACGTCGATCCAGTCCAGGAAGCCGGAGCCCCAGGCGAGGACACCGATGACGACGATCAGGATTGGGTAGCTGAAGACGATGAAGATATTCGCGAACTTGTCGCGGTTCGTCATCTGTCGAATCGGCGGCGGGGCTTGGGGGCGGACCTGCGTGGACATGACCAAATGGTAACTCGCCTCAGAATCTCAATACTCGCGGGGTTCATCCGGTAATCGGCGGTTTTCTTATCCACGCCTGATAAGAACCCGTCGAAATCGGCCTTCTGGCCGGTCCGATCACCAGAAACTCGGAGAATCCGAAGTTACGCCGGGGTTCCCAGCAAAGCGCGCGCGTACGTGATCGCGGTAGGCGTGTCGGCAAACACGCGGCCCTTCTCCTGGAGCGCCTGCGCGACGCCGAACGTGCTGAGGAGATCGTGGTGCTCCTCGGTGATCCCCGACATCAACACGGTGACGCCGCGCCGCTCCAGATGCCGGATCGCATCGCCGAGAATGTGGGCGCCTGTCGCGTCCATCGTGGAGACCCGCGACATGCGCAGGATCAGGACCTCAACATCACCGACGTCCGCCAGCTCCATGAGGAAGCGGTTCGCTGCCCCGAAGAAGAGCGGACCGTCGGGGCGGAACGCCACGATGCGCTCGCTGAGGAGGCGGTGCTCCTCGACCGAGTGATCCTCATGATGAATCGGCACTTGATCAAATGACGCGCTGCGCGCGATCGTGCGCAGCGCAAGGACCACCGCGACCCCAACGCCCACGGCGACCGCGGTCACCAGATCCACAGCCACGGTGACCGTGAACGTGAGGACGAGCACCGCAGCGTCGCCACGTGTCGACGAGAGCAACGCGCGAACGCTCGCGGCATCCACCATGCGCACGGTCGTCGCAAGCAGCACGCCGGCCAGCGCCGCCAGCGGAATCTGCGACACCAACGAGCCGGCGGTGTACACGATGACCGCCAGCACGACCGCGTGAACGAGCGCGGCGAGCTTGGACGACGCGCCCGCACGGACATTGACCGCGGTGCGTGCGATCGCCGCAGTCGCTGGGATGCCGCCAAAGATCGGGGAGGCGATGTTCGCCAGGCCCTGCCCGAAGAGTTCGCGATCGGGATCATGCCGCTCGTTGACGCTCATGCCGTCGGCGACCGTCGCCGACAGCAGACTCTCGAGCGCCGCCAACGCGGCAACGGCCAGCGCTGCGGGCAAGAGCGTCCCGACCGCGCCGACGTCGACGAAGCCGAGGGATGGGGCGGGGATTCCGGCGGGCAGCTTGCCCAGGAGAGCGACGTCGATCGACGCGAGCTCGGTGAGGAGCGTTGCTCCGACGATCGCGACGAGCGAGAACGGAATCCCCGGCCGCCACCGGGCACCCGCGAGCATTACCGCGGCAACGCCGCCCGCGATCGCCACCGGGGCGAAATCGGGATGTGAGACAAACTGCTGCACGGCGTCGCCGGCGACCTTCCACACTCGGTCGCCGGTCGCATGCTCAATTCCAAGGGCGGCCGGGACCTGTTGCATCGCGATGACGACCGCGATCCCCGCCGTAAACCCCTCGACCACGGGGAGCGGGAGGTACCGCACGTAGCGCCCGAGGCGCATCGCAGCCAGGGCGATGAGCACGATGCCAGCCATCGCGCCGACCATCAGGACGCCGCGAGCTCCAAACTCGTGAACGACGGGAACGAGCACCACGGTCATGGCTCCGGTCGGACCCGACACCTGCAGGTTCGAACCGCCAAACACGGCAGCCACGGTCCCAGCGACCACGGCCGTCACGAGGCCCGCCTGCGCGCCGAGGCCTGAAGTCACGCCGAAGGCCAGCGCAAGCGGGAGCGCGACGATCGCAACCGTGATGCCAGCGATCAGATCGCCCCGCGGCGAGCGCCGGACCGCGGCCCAATCGCTGCGCTGGGGCAGCAGGGCAGCAACGCGCGCCGTGAACACGCCGAGCGGCGATGCCGGCTCCGACGTCAGCACGCGGGCACAGCGACGAGGGTGGCGGCGAGCGACATCAATTCAGGGCGCGGTATCGGTCGTGGCGATACGAGTCCCACGCCTGTTCAACCTGCGCCCGCTGGACGACCGGTGCCGTCGTGCCGCCGAACGCCACGTCGAGCGCCTCCTCCAACGTGGAGGGTTCGACCAGCTCCAAGAGCTGGGAAGCACCGCGGGCTGCGACCGCCGGATCCTCGCTCCAGAGCTTGGTCCGCAAACGCCGAAGCTCAAGGCCACAAACTCCCTCGACTCGGGACCGGTCCGCCGACGGAGTCTCCGCTCCCGTGGGCGCCGGCCTGGACCGAGCATCACGCATGGTGCGACGCATGACCGAGTCTGAGTCGAGCGCTGCGGCCGTCCGAACCGCCGACCAGGCGCGGCGACCCGCAAGCCACCCGACGGCGTCGCCGTGTTGCCGAACTCGCTGCCGAAACGTCTCCATACCGAATTATCTTAGAACATTCTAAGATAATAAGCGAAGCGATGCTATCTTTCCGATCACGATGCCTGCCGCACCTGAGCCGCGCCCCGTCGATGGGACCGAACCGATCTACCGGCTCAAAGCCGACTTCTTCCGGCTCCTCGGCCACCCAGCGCGCGTGCGAGTCCTGGAGCTGCTGCGTGAACATGAGCGCACGGTCGGCGACCTGCAGGCTGCGCTCGGTCTGGACTCCAGCGGCACATCCCAGCATCTGACCGCCATGCGGCGACAGGGCTTGCTCGAGAGTCGCCGCGCCGGCACGAGCGTCTACTACCGCGTCAAGGATCCCCGCACGTTCCAGCTCCTGGAGACGGCCAAGCAGATCCTCACCTCGCAACTGGAGGAAACGCGCGACCTCCTCGGCGGCCTCAATCCGCCCCAGTCGGACGCGGCGCCCGCGCGCACCCGGTCGTAAACGGCTCGGCTGGCGTTTCACTCGCCCGGCATCACTCGGCTTCGAGCTGAGCCGCGACCTGGCGTCGAAGCACCTTGCCGAGTGCGTTCGTGGGAAGTTCGTCGACCGTGACGAACCGACGGGGCACCTTGTAGGCAGCGAGCGCGGCCTTGGCATGCGCCCTCAGTGCCTCCGGATCCACGTCGTAGCCCTCCGCGGCGACGACCGCAGCAACCACCTCTTCGTTCCCGGACTCCCTCCGCAGCCCGACCACGGCGGCTTCCCGCACCGAGGGGTGCGCGCGCAGGACCGCCTCGACCTCGCTCGGGTACACGTTGAACCCGCCGGTGATGATGATCTCCTTGATCCGGTCGACCACCGTGAGGAATCCGTCGGGAGCCATCGTGACGATGTCGCCGGTGCGGAACCAGCCGTCGTGGAACGCCTCGGCCGTCTGCTCGGGCAGATTGCGATAGCCCGAGAACACCTGCGGCCCCTTCACAAGGAGTTCGCCGCGCTCTCCGAGTGGCATGTCGCGTGAGAGATCCTCGGGGTCGGCGATCCTGATGTCCACGTCGGGGAACGGGATACCGATCGATCCGGGCCGACGCGCCGCCGACATCGGGTTGGCGGTGACGACCGGTGATGTCTCGGTCAGCCCGTAGCCCTCGACCAGCAGCCCTCCGGTCGCTGCTTCCCAACGCTCCACGAGCTGCGCCGGCAGTTGCATCGCCCCGGAGAGCGAGTAGCGCACCCCGCGAATCGACACGCCTCGGCGTTCGGCCTCCTCGACGATGCGGGCGTAGATCGGTGGCACGGCCGGGATGAAGGTGGGGACGACCCGCTTGATGGCGTCCATGAGGAGATCGATCTCCGGCTTGGGCAGCAGCACCAGCTTGGCGGCGACGCTGACGCCGTAGAACACGCCGATCGTGACGCCGTACGCGTGAAAGAGCGGAAGGGAGATGAGGAAGGTCTCGGCGCCCTCCTGCGGGTCCGGCACCCACGCGCGGCCCTGGATGCAGTTGGCAACCAGGTTGCGGTGTGTGAGCGGCACGCCCTTGGGGACTCCAGTGGTGCCAGAGGTGTAGAGGAGCAGGGCCACATCGCTGTAAACAGGCCGTGGATGCGATACCTCCAGCCGCGGTGCCGAGGTCAGCGTGGCCCACGGAATCGCCCCCGGTGCCGGCGTCGACAGTGCGGAGCGCGCAGCCCGGGCCTTGGCGAGGGGGAGGTGCAGCGCGAGGCGTTTGGTGAGGGGCAGCTCAGCGGTGAGGTCGACCGCGACGACGTGCTCCAGCGCTGAGCCGTCGCGCAGCGTCTCGACCATCGGCACGATCGAGTCCCAGACGATCGCCACGCGCGCGGCGTGATCGGCGAACGGAACCCGAAGTTCGCTGGCGGTGTAGAGCGGGTTGTGCTCCACGACCACCGCGCCGAGTCGCAGGACCGCGTAGATCGCGATCACGTTCTGCGGGCAGTTCGGCATGAGCAGCGCGACGGAGTCGCCGGCGCGGACGCCCAGACCTCGCAACCCTTCGGCCACGCGCTCGACGCGCTCCCCGAACTCCGCGTAGGTCGTGGTCCGGCCGAAGAAGTCGAGGGCGGGGCGGGACCCGTACCGATCCACGGAGTGTTCGAGCTGGGCGACGAGCGTCGTGTCGCCGTAGTCGAGGTGCGCCGGCACGCCTGGGCCGTAAGAGCTGAGCCAACGAGTCACTCCACCAACTCTCGGTCCTGCGGGACCGGGCGACATCCGTAAAACCTGGACTTGGGCATGTGGGGTTCCCACTACCCAGATGGGGCGGCCGGGGACTCCGCCGGAATGCCAGCAGCGTCGCTCGGGTAATACCGACGGCGGGCCCACAACGCCACGTAGACCAACGCCACGAGGACCGGAACCTCGATCAGCGGCCCCACGACGCCAGCGAGCGCTTGCCCTGAACTCGCTCCGAAGACGCCGATCGCCACGGCGATCGCCAGTTCGAAATTGTTGCCGGCAGCGGTGAACGAAAGGGTCGCGGTGCGCGGATACCCGAGGTCGAGCGCCCGCCCTGCCACGAAGCCCGCAGTGAACATCACGGCGAAATACACGAGGAGCGGTACGGCGATGCGCGCCACATCCCATGGCTTACTGGTGATCGCGTCGCCCTGGATGGCGAAGAGCAGCACGATGGTGACGAGGAGGCCATAGAGCGCCAGCGGCGCGATACGCGGGATGAAGGTCTCCTCGTACCACGTCTCACCCCGGCGACGGACCCCGAAATACCGCGTGAGCGCGCCGGCCGCAAGCGGGATCCCGAGGAAGATCAGCACGGTGCGGGCAACGTCCCAGATCGAGACGTCCAACCCTTGTGTGTCCAGCCCGAGCCAGCTCGGGAGCACCGTCAGATAGAACCAGCCGAGCACGCTGTAGGCGAGGACTTGCACGACGGAGTTGATCGCGACGAGCAAGGCCGTGGCTTCACGGTCTCCGTTCGCAAGGTCGCTCCAGATGAGGACCATCGCAATGCACGGCGCGATGCCAACCAGGATCAGGCCGGTGCGGAACTCGGGCTGATCGGCCAGGAAGACCCAGGCGAGCGCGAACATCAGAAGCGGTCCGACGAGCCAGTTCAACACGAACGCGGCACGAATCATCGGGCCGGTGCCGCGTGCCCGGGCGACCTGGCCGTAGCGGACCCTGGCGAGTACCGGATACATCATCAGCAGCAGCCCGACGGCGATCGGGACCGAGACCGATCCGACGCTCAACGAGTCCAAGGCCTCATCAAGCCCCGGGATCACCGTGCCGAGGGCAAGCCCGAGTGCCATGGCCGCGATGATCCAGACCGGCAGGAACCGGTTGAGCGTCGAGAGGCGTTCGAGGACCGGTGTCTCGTCGGGTTGGCGGGCGACGGTGTTCATCTGCGAGCGAGTCTCGCACGACGGTGGCTGGAGTCGCTGGATGCAGCCCAGCTTGAGCAAGCCCGGTTCGGGGCGCGGCGAGGGAGATACCGCGCCCCGTGGGAGGGCTCAGGCGCTGATGCGGAACGGGCCGGTGGCTGCCGGCGTCGCCCAGCGCACGTTGAACGGCACCGAGATCGCAGCCGCTGCCGGACACACCGCCGGACCGGCGAGCTTGTTCACCGGTTGCGCGACGAAGTTCACCCGGCCAACGGCGTTGTTCGTTACGCCGCCCACGAACGCGGCACCGCGGTAGGTGCAGGTCGCCAGGAACGCTGCGCCCACGAACTCGCGGATCACAAAGACCGGGGCGCGGAGCGTGAGTCGCGCCTGGTTGGCGGCCGGAACCCACGTGCCCTGGAAGTCGACGAGGCCGGGCGCCGCGCCGTTGCTATCGACGAGATCGACCGTGCCAGTGACGGCGGCGCCGCCAGCCGCGCCGACACACCGGGTGCCGAGCGGCCCGGTGAAGCTCGCTCCCGTGACGAAACCGAGGGGTCCGACGCCGCCGATTGGGAACGCGGGACCACCGGCGTTGGTGAGAATGCCCTTGATCGTCGCGTCACGGCAGCGGAGGAAGTTGCCGGCTCCAAGGAACTGGAAATCGTCGGCCGCGGCGAGCCCGACGTCGGTGCCGATCACATCGCTCGGCGTGGGGATGGCGAACGCCGCCGGGCAGCCGGCGGCGACGCCATTGATCCGACAGGCGTGGCCCGTGGCCGCCGAGGCCGGTGCGGCGAACGCCAGTGCGGCGGAGGCGGCCAGTGCGGCCGAGATGAGCGTGGACTTGAGGTGCATGAGAGCGCTCCGAGTGGTGGTTTCGGAGCGAAGGTAGGTCCGCTGGCCATTGCACCGGAAGCCTTTTGCAGCCGGCACATCGGACCGCTGGTATCTGGCCTGAGCCCCTACATTCCGGCGGACCTTTGGGCGCGCGACATGTGCAGGCGGTAAGACGGATAACCGGAACATTTTTCGGTATTGCGCTCAGAATTCGTGTTCATACGGTACAAAGTGGGGCGCACCGCAGTGATCTGCCGTGCACTCCGATCTTGTCCCTGTCCGAACTCGAAAGTCCCTTTCGCATGATCTTCTGCACGACTCGCGCGGCTCGCCGCGGAGCCGTCGCCGCAGGACTCCTGAGCGCGCTCGGTGGCGCCCTCGGTGTCTCGACCGCCAGTGCGGTTCCGGTGTCGGTCACCCTCGACTACGTCTGTACGTTCCCACTCCTGAAGCCGCAGCCGCTCTCCCTTCAGGTCAAGAGCGACATTCCGGCCACGATCGAGAAGAACAAAGGCACCGGCGCGTTCAACATCCTCGGCG
The DNA here is from genome assembly GCA_032119595.1 of Solirubrobacteraceae bacterium. Taxonomy (GTDB): domain Bacteria; phylum Actinomycetota; class Thermoleophilia; order Solirubrobacterales; family Solirubrobacteraceae; genus JAGIBJ01. The sequence goes on from JAUMBQ010000010.1 coordinate 235,017, forward strand.
TAGCGACGGTGAGTCCCGGCGCCGTTCGAGGCCTGAGGGCGGTCGACACGGCCACGCTCGAAGGCACGGCGGCCGCTGGCGCCGTGGTCACGAAGCCAGGGGGCGCAAAGCTCCCGCTTACCGTTCAAACGACGATCACCAAGGCCAGCGTCCCTGCGTCGGGAGCCTTCAACGCTGAGGCGACCGGCACGACGCCATCGCTGTTCTTCAACACCGCAGGGGTCGCGACCATCACGGTCGGCGATCTCGCGCTGAGCGTCACGCCTCGCCTCCCGGACGGGCAGCTGACCGGTCTGGATTCGTTCGAGACCGAGTGCACGCAGGTTCCAGGGCAAGACAACACGCTCGCGACCATCACGGTGACCGACGGGGCGGCCGTCGAGCCGATCGTCTCCTACACCGTCGGAGGCAGTGCCAGCGTCAATGGGTACACGCGTGTCCGGGTGCCATTGAACGGGACCGCGACCGCGTCGCTGACCACAGCGACCGGCGCCTTCACCAGTGTCGTGGAGCTCGATCCGGTCAGCGCGAAGCTCAAGGTGCTTGGCTTCCTCCCGGTCGATGCGGACCTGGAGTTCGACTCCACCTCGCCGATGATCGGCACGCTGAAGTCCGGCGTGCTGACCTCCACCGCGAAGGTGCAGGTCAAGGTTCCCTCGGTGACCTTCTACGGGATCCCTCTGGGTGGCGGCGCAAACTGCCAGGCCCAGGATGTCTCGACGGTCTCGTTGGCGTCAACGGCAGGATTCGACATGGCCCAGGGCGGCGCGCTCGCCGGCACCATCTCGATGACTGGCCTCACGGGCTGCGGCGCCCTCACGAACGCCCTGAGCACGATCACGGCTGGTGGCAAGAACCTCATCGCGCTGAAGCTCACCCCCAAGCCGACCGTCTAGCGGAGGACCTCGATATGTCTCGCATCCTCACACCACGAATCGGCGCTCGGGTCGCAGCGACGCTCGCAGGGCTCCTGCTGGCTTCGCCGC
>JAUMBQ010000011.1:0-2734 GCA_032119595.1 Solirubrobacteraceae bacterium
TGGGCGTCGAGCACGAGCAGTTCCACCGGGGGGTGGTCAGAGGTCTGCGGGGCAAGTGTCGTGGTCATGATTCGTAAATAGTACAAAACTGGTCGACAAATGCGGGTTTACGTCGCCGCTCGCCGCCGTCACGCCGAAACGGCGTCTGCTGAGCGGCGCCACATAATCGTCCGGCCTAGGGTCTGCGTTATGCCTGACGCAACGCTGCCCGTCAACGGTTCCTGCCTGTGCGGCGCGGTGCGATTCCGCGTCTCGGGGCCATTTCGGTCGGTGGGGTACTGCCACTGCACGCACTGCCAGAAGCGCACGGGCACCGGCTGGTCCACGAACGGGCGCGTCGCCCAAGGCGACTTCGAGCTGCTCAACGGGCTGGCGGAGCTGCGCGCGTGGGCGCCGACGACGGGCGTACCGAAGCTGTTCTGCGGCGAGTGCGGTGCACACCTGTTCTCCGGCGACCCGCTCAATGACGAGGAGGTCGCGATTCGAATTGGTGCGTTCGACGGGCCGGTCGACGCCAAGCCGTCGTTCCACATGTTCGTCCGGTCAGCGCCCGACTGGGCCCCGGTACCCGACGACGGACTGGTGCGTTACGAAATGCTGCGACCGAGCTAGGCGGGCCGCGCCGCCTAGGCCCGGGCGGGTAGCCGCGTGCGCCGCTCGCCGGCGTGCTCGCTCGCCAGGGCGGCGAGGTCGCGCCGCAGGTCGTCGTCGACGTCGACCACGCCGCGCGCGACGCGGACCTCGCGCTGGTAGGCGATGTAGTGGTCGATGAGGTCGAGCAGCGTGCACTGCTGCGGCTTGCCGTCGACGAGCGCGACGAAGAGCACGTCGACTTCCTCCTCGACGGGCATCTCACCGCGCCGGCCAGTGCGCAAGCGGAAGGTGCCTCGGCCCGTGGTGTAGGCCGCGACGACCTCGTCGAGGTCGACGATCTCGCCGCCACCGGGATAGTCCGGCCCTGGCATGAGATGGCGGATGCGCTCGAGTCCGACGCTCGGATCGTCGATCCGAGCGGTGATCGCGCTGGCCAACTCGCCGAGGTGGTGCGGTGGGACGGTGGCGATGCCCCCGCTGGCGCCGTTCGCCAGCAAAGTCGGGAAGGTGCCCTGGAGCGGCGTCTCGTGGTGGACGATCGCGTGGCGGGCCTCGCGATTGAATCGGCGGTCGCCCGGGCCGAACATCGCGTCGCCGAGCACCGAGTGGCGGGCCTCGGTCTCTAGCGAGGAGGCCGGCGACTCACCATCGACGCTGCCGAAGTTGCCCTCACCGTCGATCAGCGGGTACCGCGAATGGAAGGTCGTCTGCATGTCGCAGAGCGACCCGTAGACCTCTGCCCGCGTGAGCTCAGACTGGCGGCGCGCGCGATCGATCACCGTCCGGCAGACCTGCCGGCGCTCGTCTGCCGGGCCGAGCCAGAGCAGCACACGTCGCTGCAGGAGCGTGAGCCCGTCGCGTGCGTCGGGGACGTAGTCGAGACCGCTCATGCCCTCCGACGCTACTCGCCCTCGCCCGCGGCGACCACCTTCATGCCACCGACTGGCGCTCGTATTGGCTCACCGGGCGGTCCAGCCCGAGGTGCTCGCGCAGCGTCACGCCGTCGTAGCCATGGCGGATGAGCCCGCGCTCACGCAGGATCGGCATCACCTGCTCGGCAAACAGCTCCAGGTCGCCGGGGATCGCCGGCGCCATCACGTTGAAGCCGTCGGCACCTCCCCGCGCGAACCACCGCTCCAGGTCGTCGGCGAGTTCCTCCGGCGTGCCGGTGAAGGTGCGGTGGCCGCGCCCACCACCGAGCTTGCCGATCAACTGGCGCACGGTGAGGCGCTCGCCACGCGCCAGATCACGCACCAATGAAGAGCGGCTCTTGAACCCCTCGATCTCGTCTTCGTCCGGCACCTCGGGCAACGGCGCGTCGAGCGCCGCCCCCGTGAGGTCGACGCCGAAGAAGTTCGAGAGCTGCCGGAGGCCGTAGGCGGGCACGATGACGTCGTCGAACTCGGCCTCGCGGGCGCGGGCCTCCGCCTGCGTCGAGCCCAAGAACGGCACGACGCCCGGCAGCACCTTCACCTGATCTGGCGCGCGTCCGGCCGCCTGCGCGCGGCCTTTGAGGTCGGCGGAGAAAGCCTGCGCCTCAGCGAGCGTGCGCTGCGTGGTGAAGACCGCCTCGGCCCAGTTGGCGGCAAATGCGCGTCCGCTCTCGGACTGCCCGGCCTGCACGAGCACCGGCCATCCCTGTGGCGTGCGGGGCACATCGAGCGGCCCGGCGACCTTGTAGTGGGCGCCGTCGTGGTTGATGGCATGGATCTTGTCGCCGTCGGCGAAGACCCCCGACGCCTGGTCGGCGAGCCGCGCCCCGTCTTCCCACGAGTCCCAGAGCTTCGTGACGACCTCAACGAACTCGTCGGCGCGTTCGTAGCGGCCGGCGTGCAAGGCCGGGCCATCGAGCCCGAAGTTGCGGGCAGCGTCCACGCTGGCGCTTGTCACGATGTTCCATCCGATCCTGCCGCGGCTGATGTGATCCAGCGATGCGAACCGCCGCGCCAGGCCGTACGGGTCGTTGTAGGTCGTCGACGCGGTCGCGATCAACCCGATCCGCTTCGTGCTTACGGCCAGCGCGCCGAGGAGCGCGACCGGGTCGAGCAGGCCGAGCGGCCGGTAGCGCGGGTCCCCCAGCAACGCCGGCACATCCTGAAAGAACACCGAGTCGAACCCGGCGGCCTCCGCGATCTGGGCG
>JAUMBQ010000012.1:0-63518 GCA_032119595.1 Solirubrobacteraceae bacterium
CGAACTTAACGTCCTTGTACGCATCAACCCAGCCCGTAATCCATGGATTCGAAACCGAGAACGTCGACCCAGTCGAAAGGCCGACATGAACCGTGCCAGACGACGAGCGCCCCACGATGTCAGCCTTTCCGTCGCCATTGACGTCGGCGAGGTGCCAGGGCTGGTTGCCGTTGTTCCAGCCCTGCCACGACGAGACGGAGGCGAACCGATCACCGGTCGACACGCCAACCGCTACGTCAAAAGACACCGGATCGCGACCGACGAGGTCGGCTCGGCCGTCGCCGGTGACGTCGGCGAACTTAACGTCCTTGTACGCATCAACCCAGCCCGTAATCCATGGATTCGAAACCGAGAACGTCGACCCAGTCGAAAGGCCGACATGAACCGTGCCAGACGACGAGCGCCCCACGATGTCAGCCTTCGACTCTAGTGGTGAGGCTCCGGCGCTTGGAGCAATACCGAGCACGCACGTGCCAACCAGGGCTGAGAGAACCAGCCGCCTACGCGCGCGGGCTGCGGGCCGGGAGATGGCGGCGCGGCTGGCCGACAATGGGACGTTGATCATGTGTTATCCGGGGTGGTGGATGGGTACGACTGAATAGTGTAGCAACGGCATAGCATGTGTCGGGCGATGTCGGGTCTCAGAAACGAACGTTTCTGAGACGCTGCGCCCGCTGCCGCGTCGTGTGAAGTTGATCGCTGAATGGCGTGATCGTGACGCCGCTATCTGGCGTCTCAGATGGGCTCCATATGCGGTTTGCGACTCCATCTTCTAAGGGAGGTTCACTCCAGCTGCGCGGCCGCGGTCAGCGCCGCCCGATCTGATGGTCGACGTGATCAACGTGAGAAGCACCAGGGGCGTTGAGAGGAACGTGTAGCACCCGAAGAGGAACTCTCCATCGGTGCCCAGGATCGGCCCCGACGGGGAAGGCTCGCCTACGCAGTCCATCGAGTCGAAGAAGCACGTGCGGGGCAACGGCTCGACACCTGGTCCGAGGACGTCGTAGGCGATGTCGAAGGCCAAAGCGGAGCCGACCACCACCCAGATGACCACGTACGCGAGCGCGGCGATCGTTCTCCAGGACCGGCGCCGTGCACGCAGCGCCTGCCATCCCAAGCCGATGGCGCAGCTCGTGCCGAGGATCCACCACGCGGTCATTCCGAGCGCGCCGTAGTGGAGCATGGCGTCGTCCGGCTGCTCCGATAGCCGCCGATCCTCGATTAGGATCATCAGCACCACGAGCGCGACGCCAAACAGAGCCACCGCCAGCGGGGCAAAGCGGTTCGGGGCGGAGCGCATCTGGGATCATCCTGCCACGCGCCCGGCTCGCTGCCGCCGGTGGTCGACGAATCCGTCCGCAGTCGTCTCGCCATCGGCGAGCCGGGCCAGCGAACCGCAGGTGCATGGCCCGGGTCCCGGTTCCTAGAAAGTGAGACGCCCCCGTGGCGGTGACAGCAATCTCCAAGTTCGCTGGGCGCGCGGCGTCTCAGAGGTCACCCCCACAAAGCCGTTTCGCTTGTGGCGTGCGGTCGTGATCTCCGGGACGCTGTACGCGAACGATGGTTGGCGGACACGACCTTTGGGCTGGATGCTCCGAGGGGAAGCGGAAACGCTGACTCGCACGTGGCGGCGCCGGCGGACGGTGATCTGCTGGGCGTCACTTCGGGGCGTAGAGCGCTCTAGTACCAGCGGCGATGAGGGCCGGGGTTCCGCCGCCGACGAGCACCATTATGGCGACGCCGATGCCATCTTCAGGGTTTGCGTCGTTCTTGCATCCGAAATCCATGAGTGTTTCGCAAAGCGGGAGCGGCCGATCGTCTCGCTCGACGTACGCGCCGACCGCGAAGATCAGTCCGCACCAAACTGCGATGACGGCCACCCCAGCAACGCCGTCCAGCCAGCCGACAACGACGACGGCGAACAACGCGAACGGTACGAGGTAGAGGACCCAGTCGACGTTCCCACCACCTATGTCGTCTGAGGCCAGCGCGAGCATGACGACGGCGGGCAGAACCGCTGCCGCCACGATGCGTGCACCCAGGAGCAGTGCGGACATCACAGGTTCCGCCCATCAAGCAAGCCGCTCGTCGACAACGGCTCGTCTGCCGCTCCAAACGACGGTGCCACGCAGACCACGACAACTGCGCCGAAGCCAGCCAGAACGAAACGCACCAGCGACATCCCGCAACATTCGCAGACGCGGCAACCGGCGCGACCCGCACGCCGATCTGACGCCCTCGCTGGGGGTCTCGTTTGCCGAACCGCTTGCGGACATTCCTGCTGAAAAGAGGCTTGGTCTGCGCGCCAGCCGAGCCGCCAGCCGAGCTGTCACCGCGGCGGACTCGGCTCTGCTCGTAAGGCGGTCTCACTTACGCCGACGTTACCGAGGGCGAACGGCGACTCGCGAAGGGAACGTCGACGTCGCGTTTGGGGATCGCGTTGCGAGACGGGTTCCTGTCGACGGAACGCCCATCCGTGGCTCGGCCTGGCCGCAGGGCTATCGCGTCGGATCAAACGTCACGTGGGTGTGCCCCGAGCACAGCTCAAGGGAGTGGCAATAGTGCGCGGGGCCGGGCCGGATTTCGCGAGACACCTTCGCGGACTCCAGCCGGCGCAGACTCGACCCCTCGCACGCAACTTCGCCGACGCGAGCTACCGCGCTACGCCGAAGTCGCCGCCGGGGCCAGCCTGCTCGAAGGTGGCCTTCCCCATCTCCTCGTAGCCGGTCGCCGACGGGTGGTAGAAGTCGACGATCTCGGGCAGGTCGCTGAACTCCAGGATCCACGTGTTCGGGTTCGTCGCCCACGGGTTCTGGTCGGGCTCGTGGCCAGCAAACCGCGACTTCGTCGAGACGACCCGTGCGAAGTTCGGGCGCCACCAGGGGCTAGCCGCTGCGGCAGCGCGCACCGTCGCCTGATCCAGCAGGTCACCCCACTGACGGACTCCAGCACCGGAGTCATACGAAGCAAACCACGTCTCGAGCAGGTACCCGGACGGTGTCGCGAGGTACGGGTAGGTCAGCATCACGACCTTGGCGTGCGGCTGCAGGTGGCCACGCAGCTCGCGCAGACGGGCGGTGAGGGTGGCCTCGACCGTCGGAATCTCGGCGCGCCCGTTCTCCAGGGCGATGCGGCAGTTGTTCGGGCCGGCAAGGACCGCTGTGAAGCACCACGGCACCATGTCGCCGAAGCCCGCGTCGTTGCCACCGATGGTCAGCAGCACGAGGTCGGTGTTGGTCGGCACCATGGGGATCTGCTGGTCAAGACCCTCTTCGGGCGTGTCGCCAAGGACCTCCGCGCCGCCGCAAGCCAGGTTGGTGACGTTGACCGTGAGCCCCTTCGTGCGTGCAAGCGCGCCGTAGACCTGACCCCAGGTGTTCGGGCTGCGGTAGCACGGCGATCCGGTCGTGTTGCCGCCGCCAACGCCAGCGGAGTAGCTGTCGCCGAGGAGCGTGACGTTGAGCGTCTTGGCGTCGGCAGCGGAGGCGCCTGCGAGCGAGCAGGCGGCAGCCATGAGTGCGGTTGCGGTGCGAAGTGAGCGGGTCAAGGTGCCCTCCCTGGGGGACCGGGACAGTGATGATGAATCGCGCCCGTTGAGCCACGGACGGAGGAAACGAGCCGCCGGCAACCGCCGACGCGCCAAGCATACCCACGGTATCTGCCGCGCGCCGACTGGGCTGATCAAACGGGTTAAACGCTGCGAGTTCAGGTTCACGAACGGTTCAGTACGACAGGCACCCGCTCGCTCTTGTGGAGGTCGTGTGTTCGGAGTCTCAGCGTTACTTCGCCGGCCGCACCAGATAGGGCTCGCCGGCGGTGAGCGTCTTGACCTTCTTGCCTGAAGGACGGGTAATCGTCAATCCAGCTCCCTGCTTCATCGTCACCAAGGTGCCGCCGCACTGGCGGTCGACGACGAACTGGGCAAGGCCACGCCCGGTGGACTGCATTGCGGTGATCACGGCCTCAGGAGTGTTCACCCTTGCCGGGCGGCCCGTTGTGGGCGCCCAGACGTTGACCCTGGGACGGTCGATTCCTTTCCGTGTGGTGCTGCCGTTGCAGCGCGGCTTGCCGAGCAACTCGAGTGTCAGCACGCCACCGCGACCGGGGGGTTGGGCCAGACTCACGCGGCTGCCGAGCACCCGTACCCACGCGAGTTGATCTCCGGCGATTGTGTAGACGTAGGCGCTTGCGGCTTCGCCGGTTGAGGAGCTTGGCGCTCGCACGGCGCTGCCTAGTGGGACAAGCTCTTGGTACTGGACGCCGTGGAACTCGCCGCCGGGTGTCTTGACGAAGACGGCGGACGGCGCGAGAGCACTTACGAGCGCCGTGCGGCCCTCAGTCGGGCGAAGCCGGACATGCTCGCAATCGACGGGGTAGCGTGCACCCCTCGGGGTAAAGCCGCCCTCCTGCTGCGTGGGACCGGGCCCTACGACCCAGTCGTTGCCGGGCCCGCATGCGATCTGATTGCCGTCCCCGCCGCGATCGATCACAAAGTCGTCGCCGTCGCCGCCGTTCAACGATGTCGGCGTTCCCGGAATCGTCGACAGCCGATCGCGACCGGGGCCTCCGTCGAACGAGAGCGCCGGAAGCGCGCCGCGAATATTCTCAGGAGTGAGCGCGTCGCCATTCTTGGAGCCGATCACCGTCAGCGGTACCGGCCAAGCGGAGTCCGGCGCCTGCTCGTTGACGATGAGATCAGAGCCAGTTGAGAGGTAGGCGGTCACTCCCGAGATCCCGGCCGCCGCACACCAGCCAGGTGAACACGGGCTGGAACCGGTACTCGCTTCTCCGCTGAGGGCCAGACTCGAGAGAAACCCGGCTCCGCGACCACCCACTGGTGAGTACGAGATCTGGTTGTAACCGCCCGACCGAAACACGAGCGTTGACCCATCGACGGACAGGTCGCCCGCGGCCGCCGTAGATGTCCAACAACCGGCTGCGGCGACGCAGACGAGAAGGACTCTGACAAGGCCGCGCATCCGAGCACCGTACCCCGCCGACGCGCCAGGTTCGATCCATTGTAATTCGACAGCGAGCCGAGCTGAGCCGACCGGGCGTCGGAGATCGCTTCGGAGGATCCTCACCGCCTTCTGCTGCAAATTGATTGCAAGCCGTCCAAATGCAACCTCAGCGCGAGGAACGCTTGGGTGTCTGCGCCGCGCCTCTGGTCTCAGCCTTTGAGGGCGCGACGCGGCCCGTCGAGTAGCTGGCCTCCTCAGAGTTCGCGAAGTACGCGCGCTGGTACGCCGCCGACGAGCGTGCGCGGCGGAACGGTTCTCGTGACGACTGCGCCCGCGGCCACGACTGCGTCGTCTCCGACCGTGACGCCTTGGAGGACAGTCGCGCCTGCGCCGATCCATACGCCACGCCCGATCGTGATCGGGGCGGCGGTGCAAACCGATCGACGCGTTTCCGGGTCGAGGGCGTGGCCGCCACTGATGAGCTGAACGTTGGGTCCGAGCATCACGTCGTCGCCAATCTCGATCCCGCCGACAACTACCGCGGTGCACCCATGGTTGACGAACACGTTGCGCCCGAACCGCAGGTTGCTTCCGCCATCAGGATAAAACGGCGGGACGACCCGCACCGAATCATCGATCTCCCCGCCAGTGAGTTCAGCGAGCAGGGCGCGCATCGCGTCGAAGTCACCTGGCGGCACGGCGTTGAGACGCGGAAGAATCTCCCACGCGCGAGACACTTCCGCCACCATCGCCCGGGACTCCTGCGAGCCCAAGGCAAACGTGATGCCGACGGCCGCCGGACTCATCGAGCTTAGGTCGGTGTCGAGCCTGGGCATCAAACGGAGTTTGCTTCAGCAGGCGGACGACCGCGACCGACGTTTGACCGCCCGCAGGAGTCGATACGGTCGCGGCGTGAACCTCGCAGATCGCATCAGCGCCGGACAGGGAGGCTTCGTGCTCTTCGCTGTTACCCCGCCCAGGAGGTCGACGCCTGCCGATCAACTCCCTGTGATCGCCCAGGCCACCGTTGAGCGACTCCGTCCTCTCGATCTCGATGGCCTGGTGCTCTACGACATCGACGACGAGAGTGCCCGCAACCCGGACGAGCGGCCGTTCCCGTTCAGTCCGACCGCTGACCCCTCCACCTACCGGTCTGACTACCTCCAGGAGTGGGACACCCCGGTGATCGTCTATCGCGCGGTTGGCAAGTACCAGCGCGATGAGCTGGGCACTTGGATCACCGAGCAGGACACTGGCCGAACGCTGACCGTGATGGTCGGCGCCGCCTCCAGTGGAACGGTCGCCCCGACGTCACTCGCCGATGCCCAGGCGATGCGCCTCGAGCTCAATCCGAGTTTGCTCATGGGCGGCGTGGCCATTCCCGAACGGCACAGCCGTCGTGAGAACGAGCACCTGCGTCTCATCGCCAAGCAGGAGGCGGGCTGTCGGTTCTTCGTGACCCAGGTCGTCTATGACCTCAACGCGGCCAAGAACCTCGTCTCCGACTACCGCTACGAGTGCGAGGCGCGTGGCCTGGAGCCGGTGCCGATCGTGTTCACGTTCTCGGTGTGTGGCTCGATGAAGACCCTTGAGTTCCTCCGCTGGCTGGGCGTCGATGTCCCGAGGTGGATCGAGAACGACCTCCGTCACTCAGCGAACACGCTTCAGGCTTCCCTGGACCAAGCCGCCGCAACCGCTGTCGAACTCATCGACTACTGCCGCCGACTCGGCGTGCCATTCGGCCTCAACATCGAGAGTGTCTCGATCCGCCGCGAGGAGATCGAGGCGTCGGTCGAGCTGGCCGCACAACTATCCGCGTATGTCGCTAACGGCGCCTGATCGGTCGTCGTGGATCGACTCATTCAGATTCCTTCGCAGCGCGGCGGATGTTTGGGACCAATCCCGAGGATCCCGTCGAGGGCTTCGAGCGAGCACTGCTGGACGGGGACTTGAACCGCGCAGCACGGTACCTGGCAAAGCGGGTCACCGTCGGGAACGGAGACGGTTCCGGCCGGGTCATGTCCAGGGCGCACTGGAGGCGCGACTCGAAGGTGCTGAACGTGCTTCGATCGACTACCGCTGCGTCACGCGCAACCACGTCTCGGGTCTGCTCATCTCCGAGATCTCGACGATGCCGGCGATGCCGCCTGGCAATTCGTAACGGCTGGCGGTCGGCGGGCCGGCCGCTGCAAAAGGCCGTAGAACGGTGGAGGGCCCCGCCGGAGCGAGGCCCTCCACCGTTCACTTCGGCTCTGGTGGCTACATGCCGCCGGCGGGCAGGTTCTTCCCGCCGGTGGCGACGAAGCTCACGCAGTCGCCTTGGTTCTTGAAGCGGGACGAGCCTTCGTAGTAGCTCTTCCAGCCGTCCTTCTTGCACGCGTCCGCGCTGAGCGGGAGGACCTTCATGTCGATGACATCGCCAACGCCGTCCTTGTCGAGGTCCTGCTGGTCGGCATTGGGCGTCCGCGGGGCGTTATCGACGGTGTTCGCAACGCCATCGCCGTCGACGTCACCGTCGCAGGCGTCACCCCTGCCGTCCCTATCGAGATCGGTCTGCGACGTGTTGGCCGTCGTGCGACAGTTGTCGCCGGCGTCACCGATGCCATCCTCGTCGGTGTCGACGGTCTCCGTCGGATCGTTCGGGAAGCGATCGGCATTGTCGCCGATTCCGTCACCGTCGGAGTCGTTGGACTCCGCCTGGTCGCGCGGGAACACGTCCTGGGCGTTGCTCACGCCGTCACCGTCGACATCTCCATCGCAGGCATCGCCCATGCCGTCGCCATCGAGGTCAGCCTGCGTCTCGTTGGCGTCTGCGACGCAATTGTCGGCGTTGTCCCCGACATGGTCGCGGTCGGTGTCTTGGGACTCTGACGCGTCGGCAGGGAACGCATCGGCGTAGTCGCCCACGTCGTCACCGTCGGTGTCCTTCGTCTCGGCGGCGTTGTCCGGCGCCCAGTCGGACTGGTTGTCGACGCCGTCCCCGTCGCGGTCCTCGTCGCAGGCGTCGCCCTTGCCGTCCGTGTCGAGATCGGTCTGGTCGGTGTTGCCCACCGTCGGGCAGTTGTCGACCTCGTTGTCGACGCCGTCGCCCTCGACGTCTCCGTCGCAGAGGTCGCCGCTCCCGTCGCCGTCGCGGTCAGCCTGATCGGCATTGGCGATGGTCTTGCAGTTGTCGGCGCCGTCACCGACGTTGTCGTTGTCGTCGTCGGAGGACTCCGCCGCGTCGTTGGGGAAGCGGTCGGCGTGGTCGCCGATCCCGTCCATGTCGGTGTCGGCCTGCTCTGCCGCATCACGCGGGAACGCGTCTGCGGCATTGGCGGCGCCATCACCGTCGATGTCTTCGTCGCAAGCGTCGCCCTTGCCGTCGTTGTCGAGGTCGCCCTGGTCCGCGTTTGAAGCGTTGACGCAGTTGTCATCGCCGTCGGCGATCTGGTCGCCGTCGGCATCCTTAGATCGAGTCGCGTCGGTCGGGAAGGCGTCAGCGTTGTCGCCCACGCCGTCTGTGTCGGTGTCCTTGGTCTCGGCCGGATCGGTCGGGAAGGCGTCGGCATGGTCGCCTACGCCGTCCGAATCGGTGTCCTTCGATTCGTTCGCGTCGTAGGGGAAGCGGTCAGCGTTGTCGCCGACGTGATCACCGTCGGTGTCCTTGGACTCACCGGCATCACGCGGGAACGCGTCGTCGGCGTTCGCGACGCCGTCCCCGTCGATGTCGGTGTCGCACTCGTCGCCCTTGCCGTCAGCGTCCTGGTCAGCCTGGCCGGGGTTGGGGGTCGATGGGCAGTTGTCAACGCGGTCGAGGACCCCGTCGTTGTCCTGGTCCTGACAGACCGGAACAGCCTGCTCCGCGAGGATGATGTTCTCCCACCACGGCTGCGGGCGGAGCTTCATCCAAACGGTCTCCTGGCTCGCCGGGATGTAGCCGCCGCGGCTGAGGAGGAAGCCCCAAGAGCTGCTGCGGGCCAGATCGCCGCCAAAGGTGCCAAAGCCGTCATACGGATTGCGTGCGCCGGGGGCGGTCTCGGCCCACAGGTCGTAACGGCGGTCAGCGATCAGCCCCGTGACCGAGACGTAGAAGCTCGCGACTGCGCCTGTGGACAGCCGGGTCACGCAGCTGGGCAGCGCACCGATCTTCGCCTCGATGGAGTAGGGCGCGATACGCGGGTAGAAGTCCTGCTCGTTGGCGACGCCGTCACCGTCCGTGTCGCTGTCACACACGTCGCCCTTGCCGTCAGCGTCGAGGTCAGCCTGATTGCCGTTGCTCACCGTCTGGCAGTTGTCGGCGGTGTCGCCGATGCCGTCGGAGTCGGTGTCCTTGGACTCGGACGCGTTGTTGGGGAATGCGTCGCAGGCGGTGCCGACGCCGTCGGCGTCGAGGTCGGCCTGAGTGGTGTTCGGGGTGTTAGGGCAGTTGTCGGCGTTGTCGATGACGGTGTCGCCGTCAACGTCGGCTGCATCTACGGCCAGCCCACCGGGCCTGTTGGCGCCCGTGATGAAGTTGTTGTCAGCAGCAGTACCGGTCACGTTGGCGCGGCCGATGGTCGTGCCGTTGAGGTTGCTCCAGTACATCCGTGGTCCGTCGAGCGCGACCATGAATGGGGCGTTGGCGCCGTTCACAAAACTCTGGTTGACGCCGGAGCCGTCGAGGTTCGCGCGCCCGATCGTGTTGCCGTTTGTGTTCGTCCAAAAGATGTGTGTGCCGTTGGCGGCAATGCCGTTGGGCCGGTTGGCGCCGGTGATGAACGACTTCTGCACGCCGGAGCCATCGAGGTTGGCTCGGCCGATGCGCCCGTTGTCGGCGTCGCTGAAGTAGATCTGGGAGCCGAAGATCGCAACGCCAACAGGGGCGCCTTCGTCAAGCGGGATGAACCGCGCGTTGGCGCCGGTTCCGTCGATGTTCGCGCGACCGATGGCCTTGGCGCCGTTGTTGCCGGCCCAGTAGAGGTACCGGCCGTCGGTGACCATCTGATACGGGTCGCTGGCGCCTGAGATGAAGTTCGGGTTGTTGCCGGAGCCGTCGAGGTTGGAACGGCCGATGGTGTTGCCGGCCTGACGCATGTAGTGCAAGTGGTCGGGAGTGACCGCAAGACCCACGATGGACGGGCGATCGCCCATGAAGTTCTGGTCGACATTGGTGCCGTCGCTGGCTGCGCGGCCGATGGTGCTGGAGCCTGTGTTGCCCCAGTAGATGCTGGCCTGGGCGGCGCTAGGTATCCACGCGAAAGCTGCCAGCGCGAAGGCGCTGACGAAAAGTGGGCGAAGCATGAATCTCCTGAATGGGACGAGGTTCGAGGGAGATTGAACGCTGCTACGCGGCCGGGACTCTCTGTCGCGGACGACCATACAGGTCGCTCGGCCATCGCCTTCCGAGGCACGAAGACGGTGACCAGCGCATGCGTTCAATGGACATGTGTGCCCAGCTAGGCCGCTCGCTCTGGTCTGCGCGTCACCCTCCGAGCGCTGGCGTTCCCAAATATGTGCCGCCAGGCAAGCCGCATATGCCCGGTGAAGACCGGAACGTCTTCGGTCACTCAGGGGCGACCGATCGTGTCGCCTGAGATCTCAGACGGCAGTTAGAAGGCTCCCCCTGTACGCATCAATGTTCTCCCAAATCCTCTCCGCCCGCCCCCTCGCTGGTAATCGAACTTCCCAGAAGCGCGGCTCCGGGGTAGATTGCGTTGAGGTCGGCCGCCAGAGCCGTCCCTGTCCCCAGGAGTCCCCCATGTCCCCCATGATCACGAGCGCGCGGCGCGTCGCCGCGCTGCTTGCCCTTTCGTTCGCGTTCCTCGTCGGCGCGGCGGCGCTGCCGGCGGCCCAGACCGGTCCGCTGGCACAGCTCGCGCCCGCTACCGCCAGCGCAGCCACCACAGGCATCACGAGGGACTACATCTGGATGAAGATCTCGCGCGCTGAGGTGGCGAGTGGCCTGGCCGGACCGGCCTGCGTGGTGGCACTCGCGCCGACCGTCATCGGCGTCGCGGTATGCCCCCTTGTCGCCTGGGTGGCGTCGCGCTACGTCGGCGCCGGCGGCCTGCAGGTGAAGCTCTACTTCAACGGCCGGCTGAGCTACGCCGGCTACTAGCCGCCCATCCGGCGGGGCAGGCGTGCAGTGCACCGCCTGCCCCGCCCCCGGGCGCCCAGATCGGCTGTTGAACCTCCACGCTGCGCTGTTCCCCGCAAGCGCTCTCAGCTCCTGGGCCGGATTCCGTCAGCGACGCCGGTGCGCCCGCGGGCGCCCAGGGCTCCATCTGACGCATCGGCGAACGGGCGCCGCTGCGGGCGGCGCGTTCGTCGTGTCTCTCGATCTGGTGAGCATCGACATCACCACGAGACCTCGTCGAGGTGCACGGCTGGGATTCCCGCAGCCGCGCACGCTGCGATCAACGGCTGGTCGACGCTGATCAGGGGCAGATCAAGTCCGGCTGCGGTGGCAGCGTATGTGGCGTCGTATGCGGTCATGGTGTGGCGAAGTGCCCAGGTTTGCTCGATCCTCGGCGCCGTAGGATCAAGTCGCAGGTCGAGGCCGCGCAGCCACGCACGTGCGATAGCGGCGGTGTCGTCGTCGAGTGCGCCCATGAGGTTCAAGCGGCGCAGTGCGCTGACGACTTCGATCAGGCCGTGGGCCGCAGTGACGATCTCGACTTGCGGATTGTGCTCCAGGTGATCGAGGAGCCCATCGGCAGCGTCGGTGTGTCGACCTTGCGTGATGAGCTCGACGAGCACCGACGCATCGAGCAGCACCGCCTCCGCCGACGAAAGGTTCACGGGTTCGGGCGCTCGCCTCGCACCAGGGCCGCTGCGTCGATGTCACCCACGGCAGGACGGCTCGAGCGGATAGCTCTGATGGTTGCCGCCCGATCGAACTGATCGAGCCCCAGTCCGCGGCGCAGCGCGGCGATTGCGGCCTTGTTCTTCGATGTGCCCGCCTCCCCGGCGACTCCCGCGAGCGCTCGGTCGACCTCTACGGGGACGTCTCGGAGGTGCAAGGTGGGCATGTCGAGATCGTACGGACCCGCCGAGGCATGTGCAAGCAAATGGTGCTAGCGCGGAATGCTTGCGTTCGCTTCGTGCCTCAGACCATGCTCGATCTCCCGCAGCCCGTACCTTGGATGGATGAGTTACGACGATCATCAGCCCGATCCGGCGCCCGAGGCGCCCGAGGGGCTCACGTTCGATCAGCTCGGGCTCGACGACCTCGTCCTGAAGTCCGTGCGGCAGATCGGGTACGAGAGCCCGTCCCCGATCCAGGCGGCGACGATCCCGCCGCTGCTGGCCGGCCGTGACGTCGTCGGCCTCGCGCAGACCGGCACCGGCAAGACCGCCGCGTTCGCGCTCCCCATCCTGTCGCAGCTCGATCTCCACCAGCGCACCCCGCAGGCCCTCGTGCTCGCGCCGACCCGCGAGCTCGCCTTGCAGGTCTGCGAGGCGTTTGAGAAGTACGCGGCGCCGCTGCGCGACGTACGGGTGCTGCCGGTCTACGGCGGCCAGGCATATGGCGTGCAGCTCTCGGCCCTGCGGCGCGGGGTGCACATCGTCGTCGGCACGCCGGGGCGGATCATGGACCACCTGAAGAAGGGCACCCTCGACCTCTCCGAGCTGCGCTTCCTGGTGCTCGACGAGGCCGACGAGATGCTCAACATGGGCTTCGCCGAGGACGTCGAGACGATCCTCGCCGAGACGCCGCACGACAAACAGGTCGCGCTGTTCTCGGCGACGATGCCGAAGCAGATCCGTCGCCTCTCGCAGCAGTACCTCAACGACCCCGTCGAGATCACCGTCAAGAACAAGACGGCGACGGCCCCGAACATCACCCAGCGCTACCTGATCGTCGGCTACCCGCAGAAGGTCGATGCGCTCACCCGCATCTTCGAGGTCGAGAACTTCGAGGGGATGATCGTGTTCGTGCGCACCAAGCACGAGACCGAATCGCTCGCCGAGAAGCTCCGTGCACGCGGATTCTCGGCGACCGCGATCAACGGCGACGTGGCCCAGGCCCAGCGCGAGCGCACCGTGAGCCAGCTGAAGTCCGGCGCCCTCGACATCCTCGTCGCGACCGATGTCGCCGCCCGCGGCCTGGATGTGGAGCGCATCAGCCACGTCGTGAACTTCGACATCCCGACCGACCCCGAGTCCTACGTGCACCGCATCGGCCGCACGGGCCGGGCCGGCCGCAGCGGGCAGGCGATCTCGTTCGTCACGCCGCGCGAGCGCTACCTGCTGCGCCACATCGAGAAGGCGACGCGCCAGCCGCTCACCGAGATGCACCTGCCGAGCGTCGAGGACGTCAACCAGACGCGCCTCGCCCGCTTCGACGACGCGATCACGACCGCGCTGTCGGAGACCGGCAAGGTCGAGTTCTTCCGCGACGTCGTCGCCCACTACATGCGCGAGCACGACGTGCCCGAGGTCGACGTGGCCGCGGCGCTCGCCGTCGTGCTGCACGGCGACCAGCCGCTGCTCCTGGAGCCCGAGCCGGTGCGTCCGCCGCGCCGTGACCGCCCCGAACGCGGCGACCGCCCAGACCGCGGCGACCGCTCACCGCGGGACCGTGGCGAGCGCAGCAGGGGGCCGGCGCCGCAGCGCAGCTGGGACAACGATGTGCCGCTCGTGCCCTACCGGATCAACGTCGGCAAGCGCCACCGCGTGGAGCCGCGCCAGATCGTCGGCGCCCTCGCCAACGAGGGCGGCCTCGTGCATGCCGACTTCGGGAAGATCCAGATCCGTCCGGACTTCTCGATCGTCGAGCTGCCCGCCGACCTCCCGGCCGCCGTGTGGGACGCCCTCGCGACGACCCGCATCTCCGGCAAGCTCATCGAGCTGCGCCGCGACGAGGGACCCGGCACGCCCAAGCCGTCGCGCAGCCAGGGCTGGGAGCAGAAGCGCCCCAAGCGAGACCGCGACTACTAGCGGCCGAGAGCGCTCCGCCGGATGGCCGAATACCGGCAGCGACGAACCCTTCGCACCTGACCTACTCGACGACGCCCACGGGACGCTTGGGCAGATCGTGTTGCCCGCTCTCTAACGGTGGGAACCAGTCATCCCAAAGTGGTACCGTTTTGGGATGAGCAAGCAGATCGCCGTGCGCCTGCCCGACGACCTCGTCGCGTTTCTTGATTCCGCGGTCGACTCCGGCGCAGCCAAAAGCCGAGCGGTCGTCGTGACTCGCGCGCTTGAGCGCGAGCGGCGCCGCTCCGTCGCAGAACGAGATGCCGCGATATTGGCGCAGACCGGGCCCGATCCAGAACTTCTCGGTCTCGCTGAGCACGCGCAGCGCCATCAGCTCGACCTCGACTGATGCGGCCGATTCATGTCGCGCGTCTCGACAAGTCCCGGCCGGTCCTGGTCCTGACCCGCGAGGTCGTCCGACCTCATCTGGGCGTGGTGACCGTGGCACCGATCACCACCACAGTGCGCGGGCTGTCAACGGAGGTTGCCGTCGATCGCGCCAATGGCCTCCAAAGCGCGTCCGTGATCAGCTGCGACAACGTCACAACGATTCCGGTCGCGGACCTCGGCGAACAAATCGGTGTGCTGTTCGAACCGCAGGAGCGTGCACTCAGCATCGCGATTCGAGCGGCGTTCGATCTCGACTAATGCTCACGCCGATGAGCGTCTTAGATTCGTTTGGGTTCTTACCACTCGCGGTTCGCGGAACTCCGGTCTGGCAAGGTGGTCACCGATGTCGCGCACATTCACGGGAGACACAACGCTCGACGGGCGGACGGAGGCTGCCACCGATCGCGTTCTGCTCGTGACTCGCGTCGTTGCGGCGGTGATCGTGCCGTTCCTGGTCGCGGCGTCGGCGATCCTCTTTGGATCCCCGACTCGCACCGGCGAACTGTTCGCGTGGTCGATCAAACCACCGATCTCCGCGTACATGCTCGCCTCCGGATACGTCGGTGGGATTTGGTTCTTCGGCTGGGTCACCGTGACCAAGCGGTGGCATCGGGTCGCCCCAGGGTTCCCGGCGGTCACCGTGTTCGCGGGTGCCTTGCTGGTGGCGACGCTGCTCCATCTCGACAAGTTCTCGGAGAACGTCTCGTTCTTCACGTGGGCTGCGCTGTATGCCACGACGCCGTTCCTTGTCGCCTGGCTGTACTGGCTCCAGCGAGGGCGCGACGACGGAGCGCTCGAAGCATCCGATGCCCGTGTTCCGGGCATCGTGCGCGCGATCATGATCGCCGTCGGTGTCGCGTCGCTCATCACGGGCGCCGTGATGTTCCTCGCGCCCACGCTCGTGATCCCACACTGGGCATGGGATCTGACGCCACTGACCGCGCGCAGTTTGGGTGCGGTGCTGTCGCTGCCGGGCGTTGGCGCGCTCGGTTTCCTTCGCGATGACCGCTGGAGCTCGTACCGCATCCTGTTCCAAGCGCAGCTCGTGAGCCTCCTCGCGATCGTCTGTTCCCTGATTGCGGGCAGCGCGGCGCTGCACTGGGACCGGCTCGCGACACCCGCGTTCATCGCGCTCATCGCGGTCGCGTGCGTCGGATACGCCGCGCTCACCGTCGCGATGGAGCTGCGCATCCGTCGCATTGGCGGGCCGGAGAGCCAGGCAACCGGCACGTAACCACGGAGGCCGTGTGGTGCATCTCGGGCGGTCGGGCGAAAGCCGTGGGGCCATCGATGACCGAGCCGACCCAGAGACTTGGCCGCACGTAACCGGGTCAGATCATCCTGGTCAGTCTTCGCGATGGACCCGAAATAAGTAGGCAGGTTGGCGCTGGAGGGGTTAGGGCCAACCTCCCTACTTGTTGTTGGAGTATCTATCCATCGGCGTCTAGCCGTTCGACGCGCCGTTCGACCAGCCGTTCGACGCGCCGTTTGCCGGCGGTGCGCCGGTAGGAGGCGTCGAGGAGGTCGTCGACTTCCTCCCAGGCTTCTGCGGCGGCCGACAGGCTCGGCAGCTGGAACCCGATCCAACCGGACGAGCCCAGATAGGCGGGGATGAAGACGCGGTCGTCCTCGATGAGCATCGGCCGCTCGGCCTCGTCGGGGAGCACCATGACGCACTGGGAATGCTGGACCCACTCGCCGTCGATCCGCTGCGAGCCGCCGAAATACGCGAACACCTTGGTGGTATAGAACGCCGGTCGCCCATGCGACACCTTCATCGCGGCATCGGGGAAGGCCAGGGCGAGTTCGCGGATCCGCGCGAGCAGCGGATCGTCGTCGTCGAACATCTGCGGATGCGGAGACACGGCGTGATTCTTGCGTCCGGCCGTGTGTTCGTCCAGCATCGTCCTGCCTCAAGCCGAGCGGTTCGGCGGCGGCGAGCTTGCGCTCGTCGGCCTGAGGTCCCGCGAGCGGGTCCGATGAGTTTCCGGCGGGTCGTCCGTCTACCTCCTGAAAGCCCCGATTGGCGGGGTGATCGAGCAGAGTGAGTTCTTCATGTCCGAGCGTCAGATCTTCATCAGCCTGCCCGTTGGCAGCGTGGCCAAGTCGCGTGCGTTCTTCACGGCGCTCGGCTTCGTGTTCAACGATCAGTTCGCCGACGAGCAGACGGCCTGCATGATCGTGAACGACGGCGCGTACTTCATGCTCGCGGAGCCGGAGAAGTTCGCGGGCCTCGCTCCACGCGACGTGCTCGCCGGCGATGCCGGTAGCGCGCACCTGCTCGCGTTCTCATGCGAGAGCCGCGAGGCGGTCGACGGCGTCATCGACGCCGTGGTCGCCGGCGGTGGCCAGCCCGTCGGCGAGGATGAGGATCTCGGCTTCATGTACGGCCGCGGGTTCTACGACCTCGACGGCCACGGTTGGTCGGCCATGTGGATGGACCCGGCCATGGCCTCGGGCGAGGTGGCACCCGAGCAAGCAGAAGCCTAGGCGCGGGTTGCTCCACCGCGCGGCGACAACACCCTCAGCGCGAGCGGAGTGCGACGACGCGTTCGGTGAGCACCGTCGTGGAGTTCTTCACGCGCATGCGCAGGGCGTAGCGCTGCTTCGGCAGCTTCGCGCCGAGTGCGAGCGAGGCGGTGACGCCGGTCGCCGACCAGGTGCTGTCGGCCTGCTTCCAGCCGGGTGCCTTGGTGCACGCCCTGCGCGCAAGCTTGCGCTTGCGGGAGGCCGAGGCGTCGAGCGACGGTCCGACGAATCGCCGCTTTGAGAACGACCACCACTGGCAGTCCGGCGAACGCAGCGCGAGCTTCACCACGAGGCGGCTCTGATCGACGGCTCGCTTCAGCGCGAGCGCGCTTTCGATCGTCGTCCCGCGCTTCCCCGATGCGGACGTCGCGCTGATCGGCGCGACCTTCAGCTCAAGGGCCGTCGGCGGCAACAGCGCCCGGAAGAACGGCGTCGGGTTGGGGCTCGGCGTCGGCGTCATGCCTGGGCCGGGGCTCGGCGTCGGGGTCACGCCGGGGGGCAGCGTCGCGCTGGGGCTCGGCGAGGGCGTGACGGTGGGCGTGGGCGTGGGCGTCGGCGTCGGATTCGACGTGACCTCGTACTGGGCGATCGGGGCGTCGCCGCCGTTGTCGGGGACGCGGTAGTCCCGCGACCGGGTGGTCGGTCCGTCGCTCCAGCCGGTGAACGCGTAATCGATCCCCGCGACGGACATGGTCGCCGCAGCGGCCATCGTGGTGACATTCCCAGCGGCAGCCTGCACGGTGCCGGGCGCTGCGTCGACGACGGAGAAGCCGTCGTCCCGGGCCAACGAGACGGTCGCGCCAGCCGGATCGGAGCGCAGCGACACGGAGACGGGCTTCGGATAGAGGCGGATCGTCTGGGCGGCCGAGTTCACGTCGGACGCGGGAGCGTAGATCCGCACGCGGGTGTAGGACCCGAGTCCGTGGCCGGTCTCGGGCTCGATCGTGACCTGCATCTTCTGCTCGCCGTTCACCGTCTCAAACGGGGTCTGGGTGATCTTGAGCAGGTGTTCGTGACTGGAGCCGTGCACCGTGGTGGCCTGCCAGCGCAGGTCGGCGTCGGGGATACCGCTCGCGCTGGCGTCGCCGGCGGCGCGGGCGGCGCTCACGACGATCTTGTTGCCCAGCACAATCTGGGCGCTATCGGCCGGGGAGGTGATCCGCACGTCCGGCGGGGTGCCGGCGCCGAAGTAACACGCGTCAGCGGAGCGGGTCGACTGGTCGGCCGACGTCACGAACACGCGCGCGAACAACCCGACCGTCGCGAGGTCGGCGCTCGCGATCGTCGTGAACCGCGACGCGCGGCCACTGTCGGCGATGCCGTCGCCGTCGATGTCCCACGCGTAGGTGGCACCGGAGCCGGCGTCGTCGGCGTAGAGCGTTACGTCGCCGGAGGTGGGATTGGTGGTGCGGGTGCAGATGCCGTCAGCGGCGTCGAGCTTCGCTCCGGTTGCGGGCGCGCTGCGCAGGCGGTAGATCGCCCCGCCCCGCGAGTTGCTCTGGAAGCGCATGTACCAAAGGGTGCCGTCGGGTCCCTGGCGCATGGTGAGGCGACCCCACGCGAGGTCACCGGTGGCGGTCGGCGGCGGCCCGGACGCGATCTGGTCGAGGTACGGCGACAGTGGCTTGTCCGGCAGCGGCTCGGTGCGCTGGTTGATCAGCGCGCCATCGTCGGCCGGCAGGCGCAAGCCGGCGTCGGCGTCGGCGTTGGTCGGGTCCTGCAGGTCGGGCGAGATCCGGTAGATCCAGCCGCGCACGTAGTCGCCGAAGAGCAGTGATCCGTGCCACGCGGACGGCAGTGCGACCTTGGGATCCGAACCCGCGACGGGCGCGAGCTGCGGGCCGGCGATGATCGCCGCGCCGTTGCCCGGCACGTTCGTGCCCTGGTCGTGCGTGTACTCGATCGATGGCATCGTCACGTCGGCGCTCGGCTGCACGTTGCTGCCTTCGCCGATCCCGTCGGAGCTGAGACGCGCGCAGCTCGGGCGATTGCCAAGCGGCGCCATCGCCGGTCCGCCCCACCCCGTGAACACCGCTGAGCCCGAGGCCGCCTGCGCGTAGGGGTAGTTGAAGTACGTGCCCTCCCAGCACGGCCAGCCGAGATTGTCGCCCGGGTGCGTGACCGTGAGCGTCTCGTAGGAGTAGTTACCGACGTTGCCGATCGCCAGGGTCGGCTGGCCCCGGCTGAGGCGGTCGGAGGGCAGCAGGGTGAACCGGAACGCGTTGCGCAGTCCCAGCGCCCAGATCTTCGTGCAGACTTGGGAGAGGTCGGTCTCTGCGGGGCAGAATGGATGGTCCGCGAGGCCCTTGCCGTCGCGGTCGATGTGCAGCACCTTGCCGGCGTAGCTCTCGAGGTTGTACGTGCGCAGGCCGGCGCCCTGGGCGGACTGCCACGGCGTCGAGTCGCCGACCGTCATGAACAGCGACCCGTCCGGGGCCGACGCGATCTGCCCCAGGCCGTGCGTGTCGCCGTCCGACGGAATGCAGTCGTACGCGCCGTCGGCCCGTGTGCTCACGTTGCCGTCGGGGTAGATGTTGGCCTCGCTGAACTTCGGCTGTGGTGTGCCGGTGACGACATTCCCATTCGAGTCGCGCATCAGGCTCACGTCGACGCCGTTCGGGGCGTCCTCGGTATCGCCGTACGTCGCGGCCATGCCCTTGGTGAACGGCTTGCACGTCGAGTTCTCATCGGCCGGCGCGTCGGCGCCGAGGATCGTCTTGAGATCGGCGGCCGTCGCCGGCCCCGTCGCCGGAACGCTGATCCGCACGACGACTGCGGTGCGACGGATCCCGTTCGGGTTGCCGTTCGGGGCGTCGCCCACGTACGGCGTCGTGCCCCGCGTATACAGCGCGTACAGGTAGCGGTGCGCGGGGTTGGCGAAGTCGGCGTCGAGCGTGAATCCGACGAGCCCGCGGTCGAACTGCTGCGTGACCTGGAACTGGTAGATGAGCTGCGGGTTCTTGAGGACGTAAGTCGGGTTGGCCGTCGTTGAGCCCACTGCCCGCTCGTACCGGTAGATCCCGCCGTCGCTGCGCGCCACGTACACGTCGCCGCCCGGGGCAACCTGGAAATCGGTGGACCAGTTCAGTCCCGGGATGACGGGCTCATCGACGATGCCTTCCCCCTGCGCCGAAGCACCGGTCGGGGCAACCAGAACGACGAGGGCGACGAGAAAGAGCGCCGCGGCGCGAAGCGCACCGCGGACCGGGGACAAACGAGACATCGGCGCCGGACCCTAGCAACGCACCGGATTGCACCCCGGTGAAATATCGCAAGGTGACCGGTCAGCAGACGTCACTGCCGCACACATCACGCAACAACGTGCTGTTCGAGCGCGCGGACGGCCTGCGGAACGTGGGTTGCCGTTCGTTCCGTGCCGTGGGACGATCGCGTGACATGCCGCGCCCTCAATTCCCTGGCCTCTGGGCGCGGCGCCGTCCGCTCACCTCGCTCGTCTCTGCGGCATCTGCCTCTGCGACGCTCCTGCTTGCGACCGCCGCGCCGGCCCGCGCTGACATTCACACCTGGGTGGGCGGCGGCTCGAACGGCAGCTGGTCCGACGCCTCCAAGTGGGCCGGCGGGATCCCCGGCTTCGATAGCGCCGAGCAGCGCCCGATCATCGTGCGCTTCGACACCAACACCGTGTCGACGATGAACATCTCCGGGTTGGTCATCGACGCGATCCAGTTCCAAGGATCCGGGAACGTCATCAACGGAACGGGCAGCCAGACGCTGGGCCTCTTGGGGACGCAGCTGTCGACGAACCTCAGCTCGGGCGCCGGCGCCAACCGGATCGACTCCTCCCTCCCGATCTCGCTCGGTGGCCAACTGGTCACCGTCAACTCCGCGGCCGGCTTCCTCACGCTTGAGGGTCCGATTACGGGCGGCGCGAACACCACCCTGAAGTTTTCCGCCGGACAGAACGCGGGCACGGCGTTGGCCGGTTCGATCGCCACAGGCAGGACGCTCGTGGCCTCCGGCCAGCTGGGACTCGACAATGCAGGCGCGGCCGCGGCGGTGCAGAGCGGCATCGTGCAGGTCGGTGACGGCGACGACGAAGCGGCCACCTTGAAGGCCTTCCGCGGGAACGAGCTGTCTTCGAACGCGGACGTCTTCGTGAACGGCGACGGCACCTACGATCTCGGCCTCCACACGCAGAGCGTGGTCAAGACGCTGACCGTTGACCGAGGCGCCGTCAAGGTGGACGACTCCTTGGGCATGACCGGCGGCTTCTCGGCTTCGGGCGGGACGGTAAGTGGGGCCGGAACCCTCGGACTTCTTGGCGACGCGACGCTGACCTCGGCGGCCTCCGGCACCCCGGTAACGATCTCGACGCGAATGGAACTTGCTGGCGAGCGGACCTTCACGGTGAACAATGGCCCCGCGGCGACGGACGCGACCCTGACTGGCGTGATTTCCGACGTCCCCGGAGAGACCGGCGCGCTGGTCAAAGCCGGGGCGGGCACCCTACGGTTGAACCCACCGTCGTCCAACACCTACGGGGGCCGGACGTTGATCCGTGAGGGGACGCTGGAGCTGCAAGCGCAATCAGGCCGCGCCATTCCGCAGACGACCTCGCTGCTGGAGATCGGCGACAACGTCGGGCCTGCGTCGAGCGCGTCGGTCGTCGAACTCAGCAACAACGACCTCAACCAAACCACGCCTGTCCGCGTTGGCATCGACGGCCGCCTAGTGCTGGGTGGTTTCAACGACACGATCGCGAGCCTCCGGAACTTGGGGGTCGTCGATCTTCTCGCGGCGAGCACCCTGAGCGTGGTGGGCGACGCCTCGGTAAGCAGTCGGGTCACCGGCACGGGGGTGCTCAGGCTCGGCATCGGTGGACCGTCGAGTTTGACCCTGCCATCGACGCCGGTCGGGCCCCCGCGGATCGAATCGCAGGTTCAACTCTTCAGTGCGACGGAGATCTTCGTGACGGATGGGATCACCGCCGAGCTCGCGGGAGGTTTCGGCCCTGCGCCGAACAACGCGAGCCCGGCGGTGACGAAGGTCGGCTTCGGCACGCTCACACTGGCCAGGCAGCCCGCGAACGGCCCACTTGGGCTCACGACGGTCAGCCATGGCACGGTGATCATGAACGGACTCGTGTCGTCCCCCTTCGCCGTCGCGGCGGGCGCCACGCTGGCCGGGAATGGCGTCGTGGGCGCACTCTCCGTGGGCGGCCCCGGCGGCGGCGTGGCCGTCGGCGGGACGGTCGCGCCGAGCGCCCCTGGCCTCACCGCGTCCGACGTGACGTTTGCGGCTGGCGGACGCCTGCAAAGTGTGATCCCCGCGAGCGGTGCAGTCCCATCGCTGACCGTGAGCGCCGGCGCCACAATCGACCCGGCCGCCATTCTCGACCTGCAGCTCGCGCCGGGCGTGGCACGAGCCACCGCGCCAAGCCAGTTCAGCCTCATCACCAAGACGGCGCCTGGCCCGATCTCGGGCCGGTTCATGGGCGTCGCCGAGGGCGCCCAGCTCACGCCGGGTCCGGGCCTCGGGTACACCTTCGGCTACAGCGCCGGCGACGGCAACGACCTCGTCGGGCAGCTCCGCAACGCCGCCCCGGTGTCGGCGATCACCGGCTTCCCGTCCGGGCGCGCCGCGGTTCAGGCAGGTACGCCCTTGGTCTTGGCGGCGTCCGCGACCGACGCCGACGGCGACCCGCTCACCTTCACGTGGGAGTTCGGCGACGGCGCCACGGCGACGGGGGCAACTGTCACCCATGTCTACGGGGCAGGCGCCGCGGGCGCCCGCACGGCGACGGTGACCGTCTCCGACGGTCGCCTCTCGCGTACGGCGACCATCCCCGTCGATGTCACGAGCCCGCCAACGCCGACGCCCGCACCACCAAGCGGCGGAGATCCGCCCGGCCCGGGCCTGACGCCGCTGGCCGACACCCTCGCGCCGGGGCTGACGTTCACGCTCGCCAAGGGTCAGAAGCTGTCGAAGAAGGGCACGATCAACGCGACCCTTCAGTGCACTGAGGCGTGCACGGCCACCGTCGCCACTTCGGTCAAGCCGCCAGGGAAGAAGGCTAAGACGCGCTTCGGCATGGCGACCGTCGAGCTGCAGGCCGGCGCGCCAACGACCGTGGCGGTGGCGGTACCAAAGCGCGCGCTGCCTGCCGTGCAAAGCGGGCTGCGGCGCAAGCAGAAGATCACGCTCACGGTCACCGCCACGGCGCGCGACCGCGCCGGCAACGCCGGTAAGCCCATCCAGGTCAAGGCGGCCCTGCGGCGCTGACCGCTTGATCGCACCGTTCGTGGGGTTCCGCCGGCCTTCACTCTGCCGTCGCGGCCGAAGTGAGGTCTGCTCCGTCGAAGTCGTATCGACACTCCGCGCGCACGCGAATAGGGTCCCTGCATGCAACGACTGTGGCCCCGGGGTCTCGCCTTGTTCACCGGCTTCGCGGCCTCGCTCGGTTGTACCGCGACGGCGGGCGCCGTCGTGGGCGGCACGGCCGCGACCGCGCCGGGCTCGACCGTTGCGCTGCAGATGGAGAAAGGCAAGACCGTCTCGTCCTGCACGGGAACCCTGGTCCGGCCCTCGACGGTGCTGACGGCGGCGCACTGCATAACCGGCGCCACGCGAGTCCGGGTGTTCACGGGCGTGCTGGACAAGTCGCTGGCGGTCCCTGCCGGGAGCGACTTCATCGCGACGCGGGCGCAGGACAGCCGGGACTTCGACAAAGAGAGCTCGTCGACCAGCATCAAGCCCAGCGACATCGCGTACCTCGACCTCGGCCGCGCCTCGACGGCGACCCCGGCGGGCGTCGCCTTCGCCACCCCGAAGGCCGGGACCGACCAGCTCCTTCGTGGCTTTGGGCGGACCTCAGAGAACGCCGACGGCTCGAAGGACCCCGCCGGCGCGAACAACCTGCTGCATGAGGCGAGTGTCCGCATCGTTGAATGCTCGAAGAGCGCCTTCAGCGACGTCTTCTGCTCGAGCTTCACGAAGTCGAAGCCGACGGCCGGACCCTGCAGAGGCGATTCCGGCGGCCCGGTGCTGCAGTCCTCGACGAACAACCTCGTCGGCATCTCGTCCGGCTCCGTCAAGGGATGCAAGGGCGCAGCGTTCTTCGCCGACCTCTCCAAGCACCGCGAGTTCGTGGCGGAGGCCCTGAGCGAACGGCTGACCGGCCGGGTCTTCTCGCTCACGAAGGCCAATGAACTGCTCGCCGCCGGTTCCCGCCCCGACGACGCCCGGATCGCCGCGAAGATCCCGAAGGCGCTCATCAAGGCGCGCTACCAAGACGGAACGCTCGCCAGCTCCACGCCGACGGTCGATGGCCGGTTCTCGCTCACGCTCGACAGCGGCGGCCCATTCGACATCGAGTTGATCGCTCAGGGCTACACGACCATGCTGGCCAACGACGTCGTGGTGGACGGTCCGGTGGCGTTTGACGGCGGCATGGTCGCCGGCTCGTCGATCACGCCGCCCGTCAAGTCGCCGCCGCAGACCGCCAGCGTTGTGTTCGCAGAACGTCGACCCGGCGACAAGCTCGCCCTCGATGTTTCGGTGAATCCGACGCCGAACACCAGCCACGCGGTCTCCGTGAGGGTGACCGCGATCGGCGTTGGCGGCATCCCGGACCACTACGGCGGCGGCACGAAGTACACGGTGGACGGGCCGAAAGCGACCGTCGTGTCGCTCGCGCTCAAGGGCGACGTTGCGAAGAAGCGGTTCGCCGTAGGCAAGCGGATTCGCGTTGCGATCTCGATCGACGGCACGGTCGCTCGGAATCAGACGCTTGAGGTCACGAAGCCCCGCAAGAGCACGAGCGGCTGAACCGAAGCAGCGAGATCCCAAACGGAGAAGCCCGGGTCGGCCCTAACGTCGTTCCAGGCTCGGACGTGCTGGTGGACTCAGTCGCACTCCGGGGCGAATTCTTGACGAAGTTGGCGCACTGGTGGGCACATTTGGTCGCTTTGGCCACCGTTGGTTTTGGCGCGATCGAGCGTGCCAGGGTGGTGGCGCGCTCCGGCACCTGCCGGTCGCTGCTCTCCGAGGTAATATGCCCAGGTCTAGTCACCTACTCATTTCCATGGCCGCTGCTGCGGCCTCGCTCGTTGTGGCTGGTCCAGCGCAAGCGCTGCAGATCAGTGAGGGCCGCCTCCGCGGCCCGAACGGCGCCAACGACGAATTCGTGGAGCTCTACAACGACTCCAACGCCGCGCTCACGGTCAGTACTACCGACGGCTCGGGCGGTTGGGCAGTCGTAGCCAGCGACGGCACGACGCGATTCACGGTCCCGAACGGGACCGTCATCCCAGCTCGCGGGCACTACCTCGGTGCGAACTCCGTGGGGTATTCGCTCGGCGGTTCCAGCGCCGCGGCCGACATCACCTACGCCGTCGACATCCCGGACAACTTCGGAGTCGCGGTCTTCGACACCGCCAATCCAGCGAACTTCGCCATCGGGACCCGCCTCGACGCGTTCGGCACCAGCAGCGTCGGAGACACCCTTTTCCGCGAAGGCAGCGGTTACGCCCCGCTCACGCCGTTCTCGATCGACTATTCCTTCTACCGCGATGAGCGCCCAGGGTTCCCGAAGGACACCGGCTCCAACGCCGCCGACTTCGTGTTCGTCGACACCAACGGCACCTCGGCTGGCGCGGGCCAGCGCCTCGGCGCTCCCGGCCCGCAGAACCTGGCCGCTCCGGTAACCGGTCCCGGCAATCTGTCGGTGACGCTCGTTGACCCGGAGGTGTCTGCCGACGCCGAACCCAATCTCGCGCGGCCGCTCACCTCGAGCCCCGCCACCAACGCGACGTTCGGTCAGGTCATCATCCGGCGTCACATCACCAACCTCTCCACCACTCCCGTGACGTCGCTCGCGTTCCGGGTGTCCGACGTCACGACGTTCCCCTCGCCCTCCGGTGTCTCCGACCTGCGCCCGCAGACCTCAGGCGGCAGCGGATCGATCCTCGGGACCACGCTCACTGGGCCGAGCCAGCCGAACGGCGGCGGCTTCAACTCACTCATGACCGTTCCGGCCGTCAGCCCGGGCTCGCCGCTCAACCCGGGCGAGAGCATCGACGTGCAGTTCCAGATGGGCGTCCAGCAAGACGGCGCCCTGCGGTTCTGCGCCCAGGCGGCAGGATTGCCGTCCGCAAACGGGCTCGTTGAGTACGTCGGCACCACGAACGGTGGCGCTTCGCCGTCGAGCGTCTGCGCACCGTCCTACGCCCCCTTCGCGCTCGGGGCATCGGCAACGCCCACCTTCCCCGACCAGCCAACGGGCAGCATCGGCGCCTCGCGGTCCATCACGTTCACGAACCCGGCCCCGGTCGCGGTCACCCTCGGTCGCGCGTCGATCGCCGAGGACGACTTCCTCGTCAGCGAAAACGGCTGCGCGGGCCGATCGATTCTCCCCGGAGCCTCGTGCACGGTCCGTGTGCGCTTCACGCCGTCCGCGGCGGGCACCCGGACGGGCACGCTCCGGCTGCGCTCGAGCATGCTGCCCGAGGCCGACGTGGCGTTGACCGCCCTCGGCACGGCTGCCCCGGTTGACGGAGCCGACGGCGCGGCAGGCGCTGACGGCGCTGACGGCATTGACGGCACTGACGGCATTGACGGCGCTGTAGGCCCGATCGGTGCCACCGGCCCGATCGGATCCACGGGTCCGGCCGGCAACACGGGTGCCGCCGGCGCCACTGGCGCCACTGGCGCCACTGGCGCACCCGGCGCTGCCGGCTCGGCCGGAGCTACGGGTCCGGTTGGCAACACCGGCAACGCTGGACCGACCGGCGCTGCCGGCAACACCGGCCCGGCTGGCGTTACCGGTGCGATGGGCCCCGCGGGTCCGGCTGGTGCGGCCGCGAAGCTGCCGTGCACCACACAGAGGCTGAAGACGGGCACAA
Source organism: Solirubrobacteraceae bacterium (assembly GCA_032119595.1). Classification (GTDB taxonomy): domain Bacteria; phylum Actinomycetota; class Thermoleophilia; order Solirubrobacterales; family Solirubrobacteraceae; genus JAGIBJ01. The sequence continues at coordinate 26,687 of JAUMBQ010000012.1, forward strand.
AGATCACGTGCGACTTCACCGGCAAGACCGCAGTGAAGGTCAGCGGCAAGACCGCGGTGAAGGTGGCACTGAAAACCCGCGCTGGCAAGGTGCTCGCGATGGGCACCACGAAGCGTGGCATCGTCGTCTTCCGGACCGGACCGAAGCTGAAGGCGGGCGTCTACGTCGTCCGCATCCAGAACGGCCCGAAGCTGCGGATCTCCGTCAGCTAGCGGTAAACGGCGGGGACTGGGACGCGATCGCCTTCACCAGGCGATCGCGCCCTCCTCGTTGAAATACGTGCCGGTCAGCCCGTCTGAGCTGAGCGTGGCGGCCTGAACGATCACCGTCGCGCCCTGCTCGACGGTGCGCACTCCGGCGAAGTTGTTGAGGTCAGTCGCGGTGAAGCCCGGGCAGACGGCGTTGACGCGGTAGCGCGGGAGCGCGGCGGCGAGCTTCACGGTGACCATGTTCACGGCCGTCTTCGACGCCGGATAATCCAAGGCGCTGTAGCCACTGCGCTCCAACGCGGTCGCCAGAGCAAACGACGCGACGCTGCTGGAGACGTTGACGACGACGGGCGCGTCGGATGCGTCGAGCAAATCGCGGAACGCGAGCGTTACCCGCGTGGGGCCGACCACGTTGGTCGCAAAGATGGCGGTCATCTCCTCGGCGACGGTGTCGAGGGTCGCGCGGTTGGCGCCGCTGATGCCCGCGTTGTTGACGAGCACGTCGAGGCCGCCGGCCGCGGCAATCACGTCGTGGGCCGCTGCGACCGAGGCGTCGTCGGTGACATCGAGCTGGACGAAGCGGCCGCCGAGGTCATCGGCGGCGGCGCGGCCTGCAGTCTCGTCGCGTGCGCCGATCCAGACGTCGTGCCCGAGATCGATGAGTTGGCGGGCGGCCTCGCGGCCAAGGCCCTTGTTGGCTCCGGTGATGAGCATCGTTGACATGACTCGACGGTCGCGACCCGGAGTCGGCGGCACAAGAGACCCGTCGATAGAGGTACTCGCAGGGCGACCATCCGCATTCGCGGTCGTGGCAGACTGAAGCGGACGATGCAGGACGACCTTGGCACGTGCCTCCGGGCCTGGCGCGACCGCCTCTCCCCCGAGGAGGTCGGCCTCAGCTCCCGCGGGCGACGACGCGCGAAAGGTCTGCGACGCCAAGAGGTCGCCGAACTCGCGGGACTCTCGGTCGAGTACCTGGCTCGCCTCGAGCAGGGCCGGGCCGCGCACCCGTCAGCTGCGCTGATCGGTCCGCTGGCGCGCACGCTGCGACTGAGCGCCGCCGAACGCGACCATCTCCTGATGCTCGCGGGTCACGCTCCCGGCTCGTCGCATTTGGCGCCGCACCTCACGCCGAGCATCCTGCGCATCATCGATCGGCTCAGCGATACCCCGGTGCACATCTCCGACGATCGCTACAACGTCGTGCATGCCAACCGGCTGGCGATCGCCGTGCTCGGCGACGACCTGATCGGCACGAACTATGCCCACACGATGTTCCTCGGTGGCACGATGCGCGTCGATGACGTCGACGGGCACCACGACGATTTCCGCGCTCGGATCGTCGCCGATCTCCGCCAGGTGCTCACCACGTCGTCCCAGCCGGACGCCGTACGAGCGTTGGTCGACGAGCTCCTGGCTGGGAGCCCGGACTTCGCGCAGCGCTGGGCGCGGGCCGATGTCGGCAGCGCCGGCCGGCCGCGCAAAGTGATCGTCCACCCAGAGGTCGGTCGCTTCACCGTCGACTGTGACGTGCTCAGAGTGGTCGACTCCTCGCTCAAACTGATGATCTACACGGCGCCGCCCGGCACACCCGACGCTCAAACGCTGGCCCTGCTGTCGACGATCGGCGGCCAGCGCTTCGGCGCCTGAGGTGCGCCCCACGGGGAATTGGGCTTCGACCTGCGTCGCAATCCCCTCAGGACGCCCGAGCGATCAGTACCCGACCCAGGGCTCGCTCGCGTAGTCGAGAATCCTCGGACGCAGCAGGGTCGAGACGCCGACGCCGGGCCGTCGCGCGCGGTCTGGCGGGAACACCTTGGCGGCCGACCATGTGCCCGGGGTCAGGTAGCGCAGGCCGCGCGGGAGCTCGCGCAGTGCCGGGTCCGGTTGCCGTCCGGCAGCGACGAGGTTGAACCCCCAGTCGCCGAACGACGGGACGTCGGCGTGGTACGGGACGGCGGGCAGACCGCTCGCGCGCAGGGTGTTGTGGATCGACCAGTAGGCATTGGGGCCGAAGAACGGACTGCCTGACTGGACGGCCATGCGCCCATGCGGGGCCAGCAGGCCGCGCAGCATCGAGTACATCTCGACGGAGTAGAGCTTGGCCGTCTCGGTTGCGTCCGGATCTGGGAAGTCGACGATCACCGCGTCGAACCGCGCGCCGCGGCGCTGTTCGTCGCGCACCCACGTGAAGGCGTCGGCGGCGACGAAGCGCACGCGCGGATCTTCGAACGCGCCGCCGTTGAGTTCACGAAGCGGAGCGAAGTGCCGCGCCAGCGCGACGACCGCGTCATCGAGGTCGACGAGCGTCGCCGACTGCACGTCGCGATAGCGCAGCACCTCCCTCAGCGCCAGACCATCGCCACCCCCGAGGATGAGCACACGTGAGTGAGGACCGTCGAGCGCCGGGTGCACGAGGAGTTCGTGGTAGCGGTACTCGTCGATCGACGAGAGCTGGAGATCCCCGTTGAGGAACAGCCGCAGGTCCTCGTGCTGGGCACCGAACGGCGCTCCGCGGGTGATCACGATGTCCTGGTACTTGGACCGCTCGGCCTTGATAATCGGATCGCGGAACAGCATCTGGCGGGCGCTCAGCTCAAACTCGTCGGCCCGTGCAGCTGCCCCGCCGAACGCGCCGAGCAGCACTACTCCGCCGACGAATGCCGCACCGACCTTGCGCCGGTTCGGAGCCGGCTCCAGCGACCGGCTGATGGCCAACGCGACACACAACGCGGCGATCACGTTCAGCGCGGCGACCGCGATCGTTCCGACGAGGAGGCCCAGCGTCGGCAAGAGGACAAACGGGAAGGCGAGCCCGCCCACGAGCGCGCCCAGATAGTCGACGGCGTTGAGGTTGGCGATCTCGTGCGACGCTCGCTTGAGGCGCAGCCGCTGCAGCAACTCGATCAGCAGCGGCACCTCGGCGCCGACGAGGCAGCCGATGATCATCGCCACGACGACCATCACCGCCGTGTACATGTGGAGCCAGGCGAAGGACCAGTACAGCAACGGCACCGCCGCCGCGCCGACGATCGCGAGCGCGAACTCGACCGCTACGAATGAGCGCAGCGGACGGTGGAGCAATGGCTTGACCGACAGGGCACCGACCCCCATCGCAAACATCGAGACCGAGATCACGATCGCGGTCTGCTGGATCGAACTCCCGATCAGGTAGCCGCCGAGGGCGATGAGGGCCAGCTCGTACAGAAGCCCACACGCGGCGCAGACGAGAACCGCCGCGTAGACGACGGTCAATGCCGGCCGTGAGGGGGCCATGGCGTGAGGCCGCTTAGGTGATCGACGCGATAGTGATCACCGCGACGGAGATCTGCATCGCCGACATCAGCCACACCGCGTGGTCATCGGTGTCATCGGTCAGCGTCTCGCCGAGCTTCCCGGGGGTCAGCACGTCGAGGACGAGGAATGCCACGGCCTGCAGCACGATGCCGAGCAGACCGTAGGCCACGGCGTCGCCGAACGTCTCCCACGTTTCGCTGCCAGCGGAGTAGATCGCCGTCGCGATGATCGCCGCCAGCGAGACGAGGCCGACCGCCGCGAAGATGGTGGCGTCACGTCGATGGTTCTTGAAGATCTCGTCGGCGAGCTTGCCGGGAGTCAGCAGGTCGAGCACGAAGAAGCCGAGCACCAGCAGTGCCAGCCCCACGCCGGTGTAGGCGGCGGTTGCGAGGAGTCCTTCGAGGAGCGAGTTCATGTCGATCAGTGTTCCTTGGTACCGCTATTTGCCTTCGCCGCTGCCGCCGCCGCGGAACTCGTCCCAAGCGGCCACCTGTGCGCTGTACTGCGCGTAGCCGGCGTCGAAAGTCCAGAGCTGAGCCGTGGCACCGGCAGCCGCCGCGGCCGCGACGACGACCATGAAGTCGTCGCCGTAGCGCAGGAACGTGTTGCCGCCGCTCACGATCGAATCATCGGGCGCCGTTCCACCCAAGATCTGCTGGACGGCGCCGTCCTGCGGCTTGGTGGTCGAGTAGGAGATCCCGCTCTCGGGGGCGCTGCCGCTGACCTTCGTCAGGTTGTCGTCGAGCCACCCTTGCGGGCCGGACGTGCCGCACGCGGCCAGCGGCAGCACCGCGCCGAGCACGAGCAGGAAGGCCAGCAAGCGCCGGAGCGCGGCGGCGTTGGTGGCCGGAAGGCCGCTGAGCGTCAGTGCGGTCATAGCTGGGTCCGGAGTCGACTTTCGGTCGTGACGAGTTCGCCCGTCTGCGGGTAGGCGTGCCACGTCGTCCATGAGATGGCGTCGTCGATCTGCTCGGCCCGCAACCCGGTCACCGCCAGCTCGCTCCCCGGGAAGCCGGCGACGATGGCCGCCGGGTCGCCGGTCAGCGTGTCGATCAGGCCGCGAACCCGGGTGGCGTAGTCGGGGGCGGCGAAGCGCTCGGTTCGCGACGCAAACGCGTACGGTCCGTCGCTGGACTTCGTCGGCATCGTGGCGCCGCCGGGCAGGCCACACGCGACGGTCTCCGAGAACCCGCCCACGAGCACCTGGTGCGAGGCGCCGAGCACGCGCAGCTCGACCGTGGCCGAGTTCAGCGCGACGCGCCTCGCGGCCAGCGGCTCGATCGGGCTCATGCCGGTGGCCCACCGCAGCATCGCCGCAGCGGCATCGGCGTAGGGAACAGCGAGACGGACGTGCATGGCAGCGCGTGACAACGTAGCGCGCCCCAAGGCGGAAGATTCAGGGGAGGCATGCTGCCGACCGTACGGCCGACGCACCCGCGCGTCATACGCCGAACGTCGCGAGTGGCGCGCCGAACGGGTGTTGAGCCCTAGACATGGCAGTCGCTTTCCCGTCGCGCTTGTTTCCGGCGCAGTGCCGTGCCATCGTGACAGCGTGTCCCTCGTTCCTCGTCTTCTTCTGGCCGGTGGCCTTCTCGCCCCCGTCGGCGCGGCTCCGGCGCAGGCCGCGACCCCCAAGCCGGTCTACTCGGTGGTCAACGGCTGCTATGCGCTGAAGGACACCGAAACTGGCAAGTTCGCCAGTCGCGACTCCCGCGGATACGGCGTCTCCGCCTCGGCTGAGGCCACGCCATTTCGGCTGCAGGCCACGGCGCTCGGCAGTTACCTGCTCTACGGCCCTGATCGGCGCATGCCGCAGGCCACCAGCCCGCTCACGTCGCGCGCGTCGCCGGCGCTCCCGGCGGACTGGTCGGTCGGCGAGGTCGAAGACGGAACGCTGCGCCTGACTTCCAAGCTGAGCGGCAAGGACTTGACGGTCACGGCAGATGACCGCCTCAGCCTCAGCGCCGATCCGCGCCCGCGCTGGTCGTTCGTTGCGGCTCAGGGGTGCGCGGACTTTCCGGAACTCGCGACCGGCACCACCGGCACGCCGCTGAAGGGCGCAAGCCCCGACGGTCCCGTCCGCGGGTTCCTCGACACCCACACGCACGTGAGTGCCTACCGCTTCATCGGTGGCAAGTTCCACTGCGGCGCGCCGTGGAGCCCGTACGGGGTCACCGTTGCGCTCAAGGACTGCGCCGACCACGGCACCGACGGCAGCACCGCCCTGGTCGAGAATCTCCTCACGTACGGCAAGCTCGTCCACAAGCACAGCACCACGGGCTGGCCGAGCTTCACCGGTTGGCCGACGCACAATTCCAACACCCACGAGAGCACGTACTGGAAGTGGCTGGAGCGGTCGTGGCGCGGCGGGCTGCGGCTGATGGTCAACGACGTGGTCGAGAACCGCGCGCTCTGCGAGATCTACTGGCTGAAGAAGAACCCGTGCAACGACATGGTCAGCGCACGCGGGCAGATCAAGGCGATGCACGAGCTGCAGGACTACATCGACGCGCAGTCCGGCGGCCCCGGCGAAGGCTTCCTGCGGATCGTCAGGTCGCCGCAGGAGGCGCGCCGCGAAATCAACGACGGGAAGCTCGCGATGGTCCTGGGCATCGAGGTCTCAGAGGTCCTGGACTGCAAACTCCGCGGGTCCACGCCCAAGTGCACGGCCGACGAGATCGACGCGCGCCTCACCGAGCTCCATGACCTTGGCGTGCAGTCGGCGTTCATCGCACATAAGTTCGACAACGCCCTCGCCGGGACGACCTTCGACAGCGGCATGACGGGGCTGTTCGTGAACATCGGCAACAAGTACGCCACCGGCCGCTGGTGGGACGCCGGCGCCTGCCCCGCCGGCCAGGAGCCCGACAACACGCCGCCAGGGATCACCGGTCAGAACCTGCAGCAGTTCCGCGCCCTCGGAACGGGCATCGGCAAGACGATCCTCAATGGCGCGCTGCCGGTCTACCCGCCCGGCCAGGTCTGCAACCCCAAGGGTCTGTCGGAACTGGGTCACCACATGGTCCGCAAGATGGCCGAACTCGGGATGATCGTCGAAGCCGACCACATGAGCGTGAAGGCCCGCACCCAGACGCTCGATCTCTTGGAACAGCTCCAGTACCCGGGCGTGATCAGCAGCCACAGCTGGTCGGATCATTCCGCGCAGGTGCGGCTCCAGCGCCTCGGTGGCCTGCTCTCGCCCTACGGCACTGACTCCCAGGAGTACGTGAAGAATTGGGAGCGCACTCGCTCCACTCGCCGCCCGGGGCTGTTTGGAATCGGGTATGGCTCCGACAGCAACGGCCTGGGTGCGCAACCCGCTCCGCGCCCAGGTGCGTCGACGAACAAGCCCGTCATCTACCCCTACCGAACGTTCGACGGCGGCACCACGATGGCGATCCAGCCCGCCGGCACGCGCACGTTCGACGTCAACAAGGACGGCGTCGCCAACTACGGCCTCTTCCCGGACTACATCGAGGATCTGCGCCACCTCGCCGGCGACCAGATCGTCGACGACATGGCGAACGGCGCCGAGGCGTACCTGCAGCTCTGGGAGAGCGCCAAAGCCTGGTAGTCCCGTATGCGGCGGGTCGCGCGCCCCGAGGTCAGCCCCTGATCGGCACCACGACGAGCCCGTCGAGGTGCCCGTCCACGGGCTCAGTCGGAGCGCGCTCCTCGGTACAGGGCCTCGAAATGCTCGGCGTGCGCCGTATAGACCACGTTGCGCTTGACCTTCATCGTCGGGGTCATCTCGCCATGGTCCTGCGTGAGGTCGCGATGGAGGACTCCGAAGCGCTTGACCTGCGCGATGTTCGCCACCTTGGCGTTGGCCGCATCAACGACCTTTTGGATCTCAGCGATCGCGGCCTCATGCGTCGCGAGATCGGCCACAGACACGCCGGGCGCGCCGATGCTGTCGGCGAGCGCAGCCGCTTCGTCCGGGTCGAGCGTGATGAGCGCGGTGAGGAACGGCTTGCGGTCGCCGAAGAGCACACACTGCGACACCCAGCGGTGCTGGCGGATCAGATTCTCAAGATGCGAAGGCGCGATGTTCTTCCCGCTCGACGTGATGATGATGTCCTTCTTGCGGCCCGTGATCTTCAGGAACCCATCGGAGTCCAGTTCGCCGAGGTCGCCCGAATGGAGCCAGCCGCCCGAGAGGTCTTTCGCGGTGGCCTCCTCGTTGTTCCAATAGGCCGTGAACACGTTCGGGCCGCGCATCAGCACCTCCCCGTCCTCGGCGATCTTGATCTCACAGCCTTCGATGGGTCGCCCGACGGTGCCGATGCGGTACTCGTCCGGTGCGTTGACGGCGGCCACGGCGGAGGTTTCGGTCATGCCGTACCCCTCGACGACCGGGATGCCAGCGGCGAAGAAGAAGTCGAGGATCTCGGGGTCGACCGGCGCGGCGCCGGTGATGCAGAGCTCAATCTCGCCGCCGAACAGATCGCGGATCTTGCTGAACACGAGCTTGTCGGCCAGGCGGTGCTGCACCTTCAGCAGCGGCGAGACCGACCGGCCCGCACGCTCGGCCTCGAGCACGCGGCGGCCGGTGGCGACGGCCCGGGTAAAGATCGCCGCCTTGGCGCCGCCAGCCTCGGCGCTGCGCGCGTGCGCGGCCGTGAAGATCTTCTCGAAGAGCCGCGGCACCGACGGCACCGTCGTCGGTTTGGCTTCCGCCAGTTCCTCCAGGAGCTTCTTGGGATCGCGCTGCCAGAAGATCAGCTCCACCCCGGCAGTCAGCGACAGCAGAGCGACGATGCGCGTCAGCACATGCGCGAGGGGCAGGAAGATGAAGAACCGCTCGTGGCCCTGCTGCGGGAGGCGCTTCAGCGTCATCGCGACGTCAGACGCGAGGTTGTCGTGCGTGAGCATCACGCCCTTTGGCAGGCCGGTCGTGCCCGACGTGTAGACGATCGTCGCCGGGTCCGAGGGGGCGACCGCAGCCGCACGCCGGTCGATCTCGGCGGCGTCGACGCCAGCGCCGCGCTCCTTCAGCGCCGCCATCGAAAGCACGTCGCCCGATGCGTCCTCAAAGGCAATGAGCGTGCGGAGATCGGTGAGCTGATCTGAGATCTGCTCGATCTTCCCGAGCTGCCCAGCGTCCTCGCAGAACAGCACGCTGAGCGTGGAGTCCTGGATGACGTGCTGGCATTCCTCTGGCGCGTTCGTCTGGTAGATCGGCACCACGATCGCTCCGACCGCGAGGATCGCCAGGTCGGCGATCACCCACTCCGCGCGCGTGGTCGACAGGATGCCGACGCGGTCGCCCGGCGAGACGCCGAGCCCGACAAGACCCTTGGCGACCGCTCGGACCTCGTCGGCGAGCTGCGTGTACGTGATCGACTTGCGACTCCCGCCTTCGTGGTACGTCAGCGCGGTGGCCGACGGGCGCGCGGGAGCGAGCCCGAGCTTGGCGACGCTCGCGGGGGTCGGGCTGGCGGGGCGGGTGGTGCTGGGCACTGAGGGATCCTGGGCTAGGGGCCGGGGTGACTCCCAGCGTGCCACATCCGAACCCACTCCCGGCGACCTACGCCTCGAGGAACAACACGCCGTCGCGCTCGATCACCGGGTAGCTCTTGAGCGCCATGCGGCCCACGGTGTTCTTGAAGATGCCGGCCACGGGCTTGAACGCGCCCTGGGGGCCGCGGGTCATCGCGCCCGTCTTCACGTCGAAACGTGCGGCGTGCAGCGGGCATTCCACGCAGCCGTCCTCGGCGACGTGACCCTTGGCCAGGTCGCCGCGAAGGTGCCGACAGATCGGGCTGATGGCGAACGGCACGCCCTCTGAGAGCCCGACTGCGAGGCGTCCCTTGGAGGACTCGACGGACGTCACGCCTGTCTCGGGAATTTCGGTGAGGGCCAACAAACGCTCTGACATGCGGAGACTCTAATGGTGCATAGTGCGCTCCGTGACGGCTCGGCCACTCCTCCTCACTCTGATTCCCCTGCTCGTGCTGGGCTTGGCGGCCGACGGGCGGGCCGCGCCCCGCCGCGCGGGGGCCGCCACGCTCGTGTCGGTCGATGGTCCGGCGCGGCTGACCGTCAAGACCAAGAGCGGCAAGCTGCGGATCCGGCTGTTCTCTATTGACACGCCACAGGTCGGCGAGTGCGGTGCGCCAGAGAGCATCGCGGCGCTGAAAAAGCTCGCCAAACGCGGCAAGGGGCGCTTCCGCTACGAGCTGCTTGACGGCGGCACGCGCGACTTTGAGCGTGACGCCGAGGGCCGCTATCTGGCGTTCCTGGCGCCGCCCGGGCAGGACGGGTTCTTCAGCGGCCTCGGGCAGGACCTGGTCGACACCGAATGGGCCCGCAACGGCGACGCGCTCGCGCTGACCCAGCCCCCGATCACGCACGGCGACCTCACGGTCGGCGGCGCGGGCGCGGGTTTCGGATCGTCACGAACACCGCGTGGCGTGTGGGCGCTGTGCGGCGGACGCATGCATCTGCCCGCCAGCCAGCCGGTCCCCTCCCACGCTCCGGCCACGTGGGCCATCACCGCCGATGGCGTCACTGAGTCGATCGGACCCCTTGCGCTGAGCCCCACCCTGTCGCCGTCGACCAACCTGACCGTCGCGCAGGTGGCCGCGCTCGCGCCGGTCGAGCTTTATGACGTGGGTGGGTCGCAGTGCCGGGCCTCAGTGCCGAGTCTGCAGCTCGTCCTGTCGGCGGCGACGCCCGGGAAGCAGCCTTGTGGAAGTGCTGAGGTGTTCGCCGTGGTCACCAGCGGCCCAGGCGCTGCGGCCACGACGCAGGGCGTCGGCGTGGGCTCGTCGGCGAGCGCCGCCAAGGCCGCGTTTCCGCGGCTGGCTGGTGGCACCGATGGCGAGGACGGCGGGCTCCGTTTGACCGGCGCGGACGCGCTGCCGTGGGCGTGGCAGACGCAGGCCGGCGTCGACGAGCGCACCGGCACTATCGACGGCTTCTATACCTCGGCCGGACCGGACGGCGACTGAGATGCTCGTCTCACCACTTCCCCGCTCCGCTGCCATCGCGGCGACCATGCTTGCCATCGCGGCTGCGGCCGCCCCTGCCGCCCAGGCAGCGCCGCTGCGCTCGCTCGGCACCGCCACGGTCAAGTCCGTCGACGGCCCGGGGCAGCTCACGATCACGGTTGGGCGACGCACGCTGCCAGTACAGCTGCCCTTCGTCGACTTGCCGCGCGCCGGCGAGTGCGGCGCCGTCGAGACAACCGCCGCGCTCAGCGGGTTTGTGCGACGGGCACCACGCAAACTGAACTACGCGCTGCTCAAGACGAAGACCGGCTTCGAGCGCGACGCGAGCGGCCGGTTCATGACGATCCTCGGCTACCGCGGCAGCCGCAGCCTGCGTGACCTCGGTGACGACCTCCTGCGGGCCGGCTGGGGCCGCAGCGGCGATCCGTCGACCGGCAACGATCTCGCCCCTACGCACGGCGCCGTATCGGACAACGCCATCTGGACCGACGGCGGGAGCGACGGGGTCAGCCCCGGCAAGCGCGCGGGCGTCTGGGCGCTCTGCGGTGGACGCGTGCATCTGCCGCTGGGCGAGCCCGCTCCGGCCAGCAGCGCGCCCGTTTGGAACGTCGACGAGTTCGGGATCGCGAAGTCGATCGGTCCGCTCGCGCTTTCCGCCACGCTCACGCCGACGGGCAGTCTCACGCTCGGCCGGCTGGCCGAGACGGCGCCCGTCGAGTACACCCACTGGTACTTCGGGTGCAAGGCGTCGATCCCGAGCTTGCAGCTGGAAGCCTGGTCTACCCGCTCCTCGAGACCGTGCGCCCAAGCGCACGTGCTCCTGCTGCGCCCCGCCGGCCCCGATCCGGCCCGGCTGAGCCGCGGTGGCGGCGTCGGCTTGCCGGTCAAACAAACGCAGGCCGGCTATCCGCTGCTGGACCTCGACAACCCGTTCGGTTGGCTCTCGGGCGGCCGCCGCCAGTGGGCCTGGCAAGTGGCTGCCGACACCAACGAGCAGGAGAACTCGGTCGTGACCGACCTCCTCACCTACCAAGAGGCGCTGATGCCCGAAAGCTGATCCCTGGCCGTCGGGCTCGGGTGTCTCTGCGTCGAGCACATGGACAGGGCTGTCAAGATGGTCGACATGTCCTCCGGCGTCACTTCGATCCACGAGCTCAGCTACCAGAGCAACCGCGGAGAGCTCGTATCGCTCTCGCAGTTCGCCGGGCATCCGCTGCTGATCGTCAACACGGCGACCAAGTGTGGCCTGGCGCCGCAGCTGCGCTCCCTCGAGAAGCTCCATCAGGAGTACGGCCCGCAAGGACTCGTGGTGATCGGTTTCCCTTGCGGCCAGTTCGCCAACCAAGAGCCCGGCGACGACGAACAGATCGCGCAGGCGTGTGACCTGAACTACGGCGTGACGTTCCCCCTCGCCTCCAAGATCGACGTCAACGGCGCCGACACCGACCCGGTCTTCACCTTCCTCAAGAGCTTTGGCTCGAGCCGCTTCGGCTCCCGCATCAAGTGGAACTTCACGAAGTTCCTTGTGTCGCCAGACGGCACGGAAGTCAAGCGTGTCGCGCCGCAGTCCAGCCCCAAGCAGCTCGTGCCGCAGATCAAGGAGTGGCTCCCGCAGACGGCGACCGACGCCGCCCGGACCACCTGAAACGCCGCTGATGGCGAGCGTCTCCTACGGCGTCGTGGCGCTCGCCGCGGCGCTCTTGCTTGCCGGGTGTGGTTCGGACGGAATCTCCCCCGGGGTGCGGCCCACGGCCGCGAAGCCGACCTCCCAGGCTAGGCCGACCTCGCCCTCGGCGGCGTCGATCGCCCGGGAGCACGACGCGATGCCTGTGATCGCTGAGCAGGAATCGGGGCAGCGCTCTCCCGACCGGTCCGGCGGCGCATCTCCCGCACCGGCGGAGAGGAGCGTCTCAGCAAGAAGCTTGCTCGATTCCGGCAGCCCCAGCGGCGAAGGCAACGTTACGGCGCTCGACTGGCGGCTCGACCAAGTGAGCGTCACCTCCGAAGGGGCCGCGCTACGCGACGTGAAGATCACGTGGACGGCGGGCGCCGACTTCGTCGCACCCGCCGCGTCGCGGGTGCCGGTGAAGCTCGGGCTGCTGATCTACACCACCTACGACGATCCGTCGGTCGAACATCGCGAGGTGTTGCACAACGTGGCTGGAGCCACGTACCACGAGGCCTACGTAGAGGTCACGCCGCACGGCCCAGGCGATCGACTCCTCCTGCGCGGCACCCACGGAGCGTCGGCGATGCGAGGTGAGATCAAGACCGGCCCCCGCCCCACACTCTCGCTGACCGGACTACCGACAGGTCTGCAGGACTTCTCATTCGATACCTACGGACAGGTCGGACCGCGCCTGCTCGCCACGCGCGGCGCGTGTCGCAAAGGGGGCGCCACCGAGCGCATCAGCGTGACCGGCCACTACGCCGACGCCGCATCATTCGAGACGAAGGCGACGGGCGACCAGCCCATCGTCTGCCCGCCCGCAGAGTTTCAGACGCCTGCCGACCGGTAACCCGCGCCTAAATGACTGCGACCTTACCGCGGCCTGACTGCTACCTGACCGCATTTGCTGTCGCAACTGGGAGTTTTCCCAGGCTGTCATGGGGAAAGTGAAACGTACACCTACGACCACTTCAATAACGCCGTTCTAGTGAGCGAATGGCCTGGTACGTTGCGTTTCGCGTGCGTACTCCCTTTGGGGGACGCTGCGGCGCCGGGCTCGCCAAGGCCCGGTGGCACGACTGGTCGCGTCCTCCGCGCTGACCGGTGCATCAAACGGAAGGTCCCCAGTCCATGTCTCTGTCCATTCCCACCGGCGCCACTCGCGCCGGTGTTCTCGCGCTTGCCTGCGCGGCCTTGTTCGCTCCGGCGACGGCTGCGGCCAACGGCCAGCAGCTCAGCGGAGCCATCTTCACGAGCGAACTCGACGCGAGCGTGTTCGGCACCGACTACTCGACCTACCCCGCAATGACGGCCCCGGCGAACTGCACGGCCGTGAACGCCAACCTCTATGAGGACAAGCGCGCGGTCTACCTCGGCGGCGGCCCGGGTAACGGTCAAAACAACAACCTCCCCGACGGCGACTACTTCGTGAAGGTGACCGAGCCCAGCTCCGGGACCGGCGAGACCGACCTCGGTACCAGCGTCGGCACCCCCACGCCCCAGCCGGCCGTGGTCGTCGGTGGACTCTTCCAGTACTGCTACCAGGTGTGGTCACTCGTCCGTCAGAACGCCGCCGCTGACCCGGGCTTCGCCGACACCGCCAACGCGGGCGGCCAGTACAAGGTCTACATCTCGACCGAGTCGGACTTCCCGAACGATGAATCCAAGACCGACAGCTTCAAGGTCGACACCGCGGCGCCGCCCGTGCCACAGTCGCCGCTGACGATCGCCAAGACCGTCGATCCGTCGTGGACGCGCGCCTTTGACTGGAGCCTTACCAAGACGCTTGTCGGCGATGCCGTTCAATACCCCACCGGCTCGACGACCGCGCTGAACTACGCGGTGGTGGCCACGAAGTCGGCGCCGACCGACACCTACGAGGTCGGCGGCACAATCAGCGTGAGCAACCCCAACGCCACCGGCGACGCCACCGGCGTGACGGTGTCTGAGGATGGCCTCGGCGACCCGGGTGCGACCTGCACCATCGACGGTGACTCCAGCGCCTACACCGGTGCGACGATCGCAGCCGGCGCGACGCTCGAACTCTCGTACACCTGCGCCTATAGCGCGGCCCCGACGGTAGCCGAGGACGCCAACGACGCGAGCGTCACGTGGGACAAGCTGTTCTCCGACGCGACGGAGTCAGACGACACCAGCGCCAGCACGACCTCGGCGACCTTCTCGTTCGCCACCGACCCGAACACGGTCATCGATGACTGCTCGACGGTCACCGACGCGTTCAACGGAGCTCCCGCGACGACGCTCGGCACGCCGTGCGCAACGACGACCTACAACTACACACAGACCGTTCCGGTCACCACGAACCTGTGCGTTGTGTTTGGCAACGCCGCTTCGGCCGTCGAGTCGACAACCTCGGCGACGAGCACTTCGTCGGCGTCGGTCACGATCTGCGGCCGGCAGGTCGGCGGTTTGACCATCGGCTTCTGGCAGAACAACAACGGCCAGGCGCTGATCAACGGCAACTGCCCGGCCGTGCGCGACACGCTCGTGAGCACGCTCGTCAACGTGGCGAACGCGAGCAAGCTGCCTACGATTACCGCGGCCACGAGCTGCGTCAAGAACAACAAGGGCGTGACGCCGCTCGCCACCGCCATCTACGACGTGGTCAAGCTGGCAAACGCCAGCGGTGCTTCCATGGAAGCGATGCTGCGTGCTCAGATCATGGCCACGACGTTGAGCACCCATTTCAGCCCCACGCTCGGCGCCGCCAAAATCGCACTCGCCAAGATCTGCACCGCGGTCGGCACCTGCGTTACCGGAGTGGGCCCGTTCTACACGCTCGCCACCGTCGGGACCGCGTTCGCGACCCCGAACGCCGGTGAGTCGGTCAACACCCTCATCAGCACGGTCGCGAACAAGAGCTGGGCGCTGGCCAGCGTGACGAAGACGACGCAGGAAGTGTGGAAGAACGTCTTCGACACCCTGAACAACAACAAGGCGACCATCACCTTGTAACAACCGGTCGTTCACCGACCCCACACTGAGGCCCCGCGCAAGCGGGGCCTCAGTTCGTTCTACGCCGGCTGGAAAGGACGGGCGGCAAGGTGGTGGACCGCCTTGCGCGCAGTCAGTATTCGCCCTTGATCACGAAGTACGACCCGCGGATCGTGCCGGCGAGCTTGGACTTCTGGCGGGCGAACTTGAATCGGTCCGCCAGCTCGGTCGGGATGTCCATCCCGTCTGAGAGCTTGAATCCGACCGCGCGCTTGGGCTTGTCGCCGTCGGTCGTGTACATCACGTTGATCGACAGCCCGCTTTCGTAGAACACGTACGCCATGCGGATGTTCTCCACCTGAAAGGCCGTTGCCTCAAGTGGCGGCGAGTCGATGACGAGCTCGCGCTCCTCCGCGAGGATCTTCGTCACCCACGCGATCGCCTCCTGACCCGCGGCGCTCGCTGCTGGCACGACGGTAAACACGTGGTCGTACTTGTTCTTGAAGTACCGAGCCTCGTTGGCCCGGAGGCCGGCCAGGGCAGCGGCGACGGGCGACGACTCAACGCCGACCGTCGACACGGTTGCGAAATCCACGGTGTAGGACACGATGGGCTCCACGGTAGCGAGCAGGGGTAGGGACGTCTCGGGCGGCAGAAACCTACGGCGTGATTCGTGCCACCGAGAGGTTCTGCCGGCGGCCGTCGTACGCCTCCCATGCGAGCACCGCCGATCCGTCGGCCGCCGGCGCGAGCGCTAGGAACGAGAACAGCTCCGCCCCCGCCGAGAGCTCGGGGCCGATCTGACGCGGAGCACCGAACGCGGCGCCCGGCGCGTGGCGGATCGAGAAGAGTCGGATGGGCGACGGGTATTCCGTCGGGTCTTCCGACTCGACGACCACGACCGCGCTGCCGTCCGGCATCCACGCCGCCATCGCCGACCCGCCGGAGACGTACGGCACGTAGGTCTGGGTGAACGCTCGGCCCGACCCCTCGAGGATCACCTGCGAGCCGCCGCGGTCCTCGCACGAAACCAGCAGTCGACCGGCAGGGCTCACCGCCAAGCCGACGCCCTGTGTCGACAGTGAACTGCCGCCGCCCGACGTGATGCGAACGAGCGGAGCGAGCGTGCTGGAGCCCGGCGGAATCTGGGCGACCACGACCTGGTCCGGCGCGGGATCATCCATTACGCCGAAGGTCGCGCCGATAGTGCCGTCGCCGCCGACCGCAAGCGCCACGTCCACGTACCCCTTCCCCTTGAGACGAACCGGGATTTCAGGACCGACGGTGCCGTCGCGGCTGATGCGCCAAAGCGAACTCGCGTACCGCTCGTTGGACCAGGCTACGATCGCGCCGTCGCCGGCCGCGCCGATCACGAGGCGGTAGCGGGTGAAGTCGCGAAGCAACCGCCGCGCCGACACCGTGACCGTGGTGAACGCCGTTGCGGCCGGCGCTCGATAGGCGAGACGCAGGGTGTTCGTGCTCCGGCGGCCGGCCCTGCGCTCCATGAACAGCACGGAGGCGGCGCCGCCGCCGCTCGCCGCGTCCGCCGCCCAGCCGGACCGGCCAGGCTTCGAAAGCCGCTGCGGGGCGGTGGCGACCCCGTCGTCGGACATCTCAGACAGGTAGGCCACGGGAACCTTGCCTCTGGTCGACCACGCCACGAGGGCCCCGCTCCCCGTGACTGCCGCCTGCGTCGTATAGGCCCGCGCCGCCGGATCAATCAGCCGCAAGCTGGGAAGCTGTACCCCGAGCGGGCCGAACCGCACGACCGACGCGGCGGGCCGCGGCGGCCGGTTGGTATACGACGAATTGGAGGTCGTGGCAACGACGATCGTCCCGTCGGGGCGGACCGCGAGATCGTCGAGGTCATTGCGGATCCGGATCGGTGTCACCTCCGGGACCGCGGCGACCTCCTCGGCGGGCTCGGTGTCGATGACCACCTTCGGTCCTGCGGCCTCCGCCCCGCCCGGTCCTGCCATCGCCACGGCGCTTGCGGTGAGGGCCGCCGTTGCGCAACGGCGGGCGCATCGACCGTTGGCGTGGCGGGGCAGGGACTGGGCTCGCTGGTTCCGCATTGGTGCGGTCCCATCGGCGCGTTGGCGCCCGGACGTAAGTGCAGGGTATTCCCCTTCCTCATCCCGGGTTCGGTGAACGACCCCTAGTGGGCGAGGACGTCGTCCGCGGTGACCTCCTCCTCCTCCTTGGCGGTGTCGTCCGCTTTGGCGGCCGCATGCGTGTCCGTCGCAGCCGCACTGTGGTCGGCCTTCGGCGCAGCCGTGCCGTGGTCGGCGGCCTTCGCAGCCGTGTGATCGGCCGTCTTTGCGGTGGGCTCAGCGTCGGCCGCTGCCGATGGCTTCGAACCGGCGGTGGCGCCGTGGTCGGCGGCGGCACCGGTCGTGGTGGTGTGGTCGGCAGCGGGGCTGTCGTCACCTGCGGTCTTTGCGCTGTGGTCGGCGGCGGCCGTTGCGCCGTGATCGCTGCCGGCCGCGGCGTCGGGCTTGCCGGCCACCGCTCCGGAGTTCCCCGAGGGCGTAGCTGGTGGGTCCATCTTCTTCGCGGCCATCCCAAGGCCAACGCTGAGCCACACCAGCAGGCCGGCGAACGTGACCCCGGCCGAAATGAGGCTGCGCCCGAGCAGCGATCGGCCGTCGCGGACCACGAACGCTGCAGTGGAGAGTGCGACGCCCAGTGGGACGAGCACGACGCCGGTGTGCGGGAACGCGCTGAAGTGCAGTGCCCCGCCAACAAGCAGGCCGAGGCCGAGGCCCAGCAGCAGCGACAAACCGGCGTACCCGAGCCGAGCGAGCACGCGGCTGCTTGCGGGCCGGTGCGCGAGTGTCGACGCGACCGCGAACAGGAGCGTGCCGCCGAAGCCGACTCCCGAGTAGAGGCCGGGCTCAGCGCCATAGTGCCGAACGGCGGCAGTGATGAGCCCGACGCCGAGTATCTGGCCGACGATCCCCGTGTACTGGGTGATCAGGTGGCCCGCAGTGAGCGGTGGCGCGCTGGCTTCATGACGAATCGCCTCCTGCTCCAGCGCACCCTCGAGCGTGAGCGGGGATTGGGACAGGACGACAAGCCCCTCGATCTGCCCGGCACTCGCATCGTGCTGTTCTGCGTTGGCGTCCGTCGCCTCGCTGGACTCATCGGGTGGGGTTGGCGCGACGGGCGCGGCCGAAGTCGTCTGGTCGTTGAGCATGGAGGGGTCGGGTCCTGCAGTCGGGAGGTCCTCCTGTACTTCGGACGCAGCCGACGCATTCCGGACTGCTCATCCGTCCAGTTGACGCTGTTTGAAGCATTCGCTCCTTCCCCCGCTGGCTTTACTGCAAACCTGTTCAACGGTCTAGTTCGAGGCGCTGATGTGTAAACAGTGTTACGCGTCAATCCTCGCTTCTCTCGTCCCTTCGACCCACTGGGCGAATCAGTTGACGCGGCGCCGCTCAATGGGTTAGAAAGCGACTGTCGCTTCTGGTCACCTGACCTGAAGCCTGGACTCTCACCTGCGCAGCGTTCCTCGACTGAGGTACGTCGCTCCCCCGTTCCTGCGGGGCAGGTCGCATTGGCCTGCCCATCTTTTGAACGGAGTGCAATGAAGCTGACCGAGGATCAGTGGGATCTTGGGCATCTGTGGGCCCACCTACAGAGCGCAGCCGAGCTCGAAGCTTGGACGATTCCGTACTACATGGCGACGATGTTCTCCATCGAGGATCGCTTCAGTGAGGCGTACCAGTTGATCCAGTCGGTGGTGCACCAGGAGATGCTTCACCTGCAGCTCGTCGCCAACGTCGCGAACGCCTACGGCTACAGCCCCACCATCGGGGCGAACGCGTTCGTTTACGACGGCCAGACGATTCCGCACTTGGATTTCTCGCTCGATCCCGACAACCCAACCAAGCTCTTCGCGCCGTACAGCTCGGCGATCGGACCGCTCGACACGGAGCGCATCAACGGCATGTGTCTGGTCGAGTACCCGGAATGGGAGACCGGCGGCAAACCGGACCTTCGCGACGACATCAGCGAGTACGGAAGCATCGGCGAGTTCTACGACGCGGTCGAGTACGGAGCGCGGCTGCTCTCCGCAGACATCGTGGGCGGGCGGCGGCAGGTCGATCTGTTTTCCGCCTTCTACCGCGACCTTCCAAAGCTCGTGGTCGACGCCACCGGCCCGGACGCGTTTGCCGAGGTTGCGCTGCTGATCGACATCATCCGCGACCAGGGCGAGGGTGCGAAAGCTGCTGACGCGATCAAACCCCCATTTCGAAACACCGCCGACGACTCCCAGCCGGATATCAACCACTACGACAAGTTCCAGCAGATTCGCGCTCAGGCGGGTGCCGGCACGCTCCCGAAGGCGTATGCGGCCAAGCCGGTGTCCGAGTACACCACGGAGGATCAAAAGCGCCTGCGCATCCTCGTGGAGAACTTCACGCAGTTCAGCGCGATGCTCACCGACCTGTTCTCAGGAGGCAATCCCGACGGCTTCGCGCCGATGATGGCGACGATCGGCGGCAACATCCTGAGCTGCTGGAAGAGCCAGGTCACCCCAGCATTCACGGACAGGACGACCACCGCATGACCACCGTGTTCAGGCTCCACCCCACGATCAACTTCGCACGCGTTGGGACTAGCGACGAGTACTACCTCTCCCCCGAAACCAGCGCGGGCCTGCCGCTTCCGGGCGCGAGCGATATCGTTGGCGGCCTGCCGATCAAGCCGGGCACCGAGAACGAGCCGATCACGAGCGACGATCTGCGTGATGGCCAGGGTCACCTGCGTCGCCAGGCGGCACGGTTCCGTCTCTTTGCCTACGACTTCGATGGACAGGACACGTACCCCAGCGGCGCGGGCTTCGAGGTCCGCGCTGGCGACACGCTCCCGGACGGGCGCGTGGTGAAGGACATCGTGTGGACGGTGCACGTCGCCAACAAGAAGGCGAATGCCTACAACGTCGTGCCATCCGAGGGACTCAATGCCTACGACGGCACGGTTCCGCAGCTCCGCAACCCGGGCGTCTATGGCGATGTCGACGCCGTCGCCCGCATCCAGCAGCTCGTCATCGACCCGGGCCCGCGGACGATCACCAGCAAACAGGGCGGGCTGGTGTCGTTCGACTCCCCCACCACTGCGAGTCACTCGGACGGTGCCGGCGGCATCTGCGAGCTGCCCGAGTACCCAAAGTCGTTCCCAAGCGACTCCAACTCACGGTTGTTCGAACCGTCGGGACCGCTGGACACCCTTGGCGAGCTGACCACCGACCAGGACGGCCGACTGCTCGTGCTGGCCGGACGAGGCAGGACCGCCGCGCAGTACGACGAGTACGG
Organism: Solirubrobacteraceae bacterium; assembly: GCA_032119595.1. Classification (GTDB taxonomy): domain Bacteria; phylum Actinomycetota; class Thermoleophilia; order Solirubrobacterales; family Solirubrobacteraceae; genus JAGIBJ01. The sequence continues at coordinate 47,094 of JAUMBQ010000012.1, forward strand.
CGACCCGATCCCCTGCACCGGCGACCTCAACAACAGCAGCTGGTTCGACGACGCCGCCGACGGGCCGGTATCGGCCACGATGGTCTTCGCCGACGGGACCACGGAAGAGGCGTGCGGTGCGTGGGTGGTCTGCGGCGACCCGGCGTACGCGCCACAGATCCGAAACGTCGTGTCGGTGTGGGACGACGTGTACGACGCTTGGGTGCGCGAGCTGGGTCTTCAGCCCGAGATCTTCCGCGATGGCGTGTTCGACCCGAACTACAAGCCGACCTTCGCGGGCGACATCTACCCGGTGTTCCGTGCCGCTTCGATGCAGCGATGGACGGCGAACTTGCCCGAGTTCGCGGTCCGAGCCCACGCGGCGGTCGACGCGATCAGCGCCGACGACGACCCGGACGCCACGATCATGTCGGGGCTCGCGTATCTGCGGAACCCGAACGTGCCTGAGGAGCTCAGCGTCGGGGTGCCGCTGATGCCGCTGTCACTCGGCGAAGCGGGAACGGATTTCCTGGCCGTCAGCAAGACCCAGTACTTCTTCCTTGAGCAGTGGAACCGCAACCATTTCGAGCGCGAGGGCGGCGGTGCGCTTGGCCCGGGTGAATACCTCGACATGGCGTCGCTGAGCAACTGCCTCGGTGGCCGGTACGTCCCGGGGATCGAGGTCAGCTATCCGATTCGCCAGCCCGACATCTACCACACGGATTGGAGGACGTCGGGCACCGGGCCGTTCCGGATCAAGCACAAGCCGATCGACTACGCGAAGGCAAAGGCCGGCGTTCCGGGCCTCACCGGAGGCTGGATCCCGCTGCACGACATGACCGATGGCCTCGAGCCGGGCGACGTGACGAAGTTCATGTCGATCCCTTGGCAGACGGACTACAACTCGTGCTCGATCCATCAGGCGAGCATCAACACTTCCGGCGAGAACACGGCCACCGGGAACCCGCTGACGCTCTACTGGTCATGGCCGTCGCAGCGCCCGGATGCCGTCTACCCCGCGACCGAGGTCGTGCAGGGCGTGCTGCCGGGCCGGGTCTGGTCGATTCGAGGCCCCGGCACGCTGACGAACGATCCCAAGTCGTCGGCGACGTTCCAAAAGGCGCTGCAGGCCATCACGCAGTGGGACCGGATCGGCGTCGTCCTGCAGGGCACCGTCATCACCGGCGACGAATATCCGCCGGACTTCTTCCTGGAGGCCGAGAGTCTGCTCTCCAACGAGGGGCAGTCGGTCAACGCCGTCGCCACGTGGCCATTCAACGCGAACCCTGCTCCCCACCGCGGGTGAGCTGCGCGTCGCAGGAACGGGCGAAGCCGCCAGCGCCGCTGGAGCAGGACATGAGGTGTGAACGGTCGGGGCGCCGGTGAGACGCCATCGGTGTGACGTCTTGGTGCTCGGCGGTGGGCCGGCCGGGCTCGCGACGGCCATCGAGCTGCGGCAGGCGTCGGACCTTGATGTCGTCGTGGTCGAGGCGCGCGTCGCCCCGTCGGAGCGATACGGGGAGTCGGTTCCGCCGGACATCCTCGTCGCGCTGGACCGCCTCGGGGTGAGTGGCGCCTTCCGCGCCGACGGGCACCTGCCGTGCCCGGGCAGCGTTTCGCTTTGGGGGAGCGATCGGCCGGGGCACAACGACTTCATCCTGAGTCCGCTCGGGCCGGCCTGGCACATCAGTCGATCGCGGTTCGAGGCCATGCTGCGAGCTCGTGCGGAGCAGTCTGGTGCGGTGTTGTGGACGGGGTCGCGCGCCGTCGAAGTGGCGCCGATCCGCGAAAGGTTCGACGCGACGATCCAGCGCACGAAAGCATCGCCACCACCTGACGATGGATTTGACGTGACGATTCAACGTGCGGGCGGCGATCGGGAGGTCGTGCACGCCTCGTGGGTGGTCGACGCCACGGGTTGGCGTGCGTGGTTTGCGCGGCGGCAGGGCGCGGTGCGGTGCGAGGTCGAGCGCATGGTGGCGATCGTCCGGTTCGCGACCGTTCGGTCGGGCGCGTTCACCGCGCAGACCGTCGTCGAGGCGACGCCCGACGGCTGGTGGTACTGCGCGCGACTCCCAGACGACCAGATCACCACCGTCTTCTTGACTGCGCCGCAGGACGCTCGATCGCTACTCGCGGACGACCACGCCGGATGGCGTGAGCGCCTGGCTGAGACGCACCTCCTCGCGCCACGTCTCGCGGACTGCGTCGTGGGCGACGAGCGCGTTCGTGCGTACCCGGCGCCGTCCGGGATCCTCGATCGCGTCCGCGGCGAACGGTGGTTTGCCGTTGGCGATGCAGCAGCCGCCTACGACCCGATCGCTTCTCGCGGCATCCACACGGCGCTGGCCGACGCCCGCGACGCAGCGGCCACCATTCTCAGCGCGACTGGCAACGCTGTGGTTCCCGCGCGGAACTACGAGCAGCAGGTCGAGGCGCGCTTTCAGGACTACCGCGCGAATCGCTCTCACCTCTACGCACAAGAGCAGCGCTGGGGCGACCGCCCGTTCTGGCAAGCGCTGGCGGCCCAGGCCTCCGGGCGCGCGGTCCAGGCTGTGGCGCCGGAGGCGTTGAAGGTCGCCAGCCCGTTACTCGCGGTCGGCGATGCCCCGCTCGATGGCCTCGCCGAGACGGGCCAGCCGCGGGTCGTTGTCGCCGACGACCTCGGTGAGGAGTTCGTAGACCGCGTCGAGGTCGACGGCTTCGGCCGCTACGACGGCTTCGATGTCGGCCCAGTCCTTCGTGCGGTTGAACGCGGCCTTGAACACGACGAGTTCGACGGGGCCGAGCACGGTGATCTCGCCGCCCGCGAATGGTTGGGTACGCGCGTGCCGAGCGGCCCGCTCGTGGATCGGAAGGTTGTTGAAGAAGACGTCGACCGGGGTGTCCTCCCACCAGAGGCGCGTTTGGCCGTCGCGCAGGATGAGTTCGATCGAAGCGGGCGGCGTGCCGACCTCCGAGGGAAACGCGGCGAGCGCCGTCTCGCAATCCTCTTGGCGAACGAACACGTTGATGTCGAGATCTCGCGTACCGCGCGGTTCGAGCGTGTATTACGCCAGGGCGATCGCGCCGCCGAACGCGTGGGGAACGCCGGCGGCGCTCAACGCGCTCGCGACCGCGAGCAGCTTCTCGGCGAGCGGAACCGTCAAGCTCAGGCGGCGGCGCGCGGGCCGCCGACGATGTCACGCAGCGGCGGAAGCTTGAGCTGCCGGGCATGGCGTGCTGGGAGTGCCTCGGCAAGCTCGATCACCTGCGCCAGAATCTGTCCGCGGCGCTCACGTTCGCTGAGCGACAGCGAGCGCACGGCCGAGCGCGCCGGGTGGACTTCGAGCCGGGCACCGCTGGCCGCAAGGAGCCGCGCGAACGTCTCAGCCGACGGCGTTTTGCGACCGGCCTCATAGGCCGACACTGCCGCTTGCGACGTACCGGCCCGCTGCGCGAGCTCGGTCTGCGTCAAACCTGCGGCGCGCCGTGCGACTTGGATCTCATGCGCGATGTCCACGTCCAGCAATATATCCGATTGGATATGCCAGTGCCAGTCTTCGTCCCATGGGACAGCAGCGTCGCGCCGTTCCCAGTTCGTGAGTCGGAACCGGTCGAGAACCGTGGTCTCTAGGCAGGCGCGCCGCTGCGGATGAAGGTCGGCTCGGTGGCGGTGGAGCGGTCGGGGTCGTAGGCGTAGCCGAGCTCCGTGAAATCGGGCAGCTTGCGCGGGCTGTGGATGCGCTCGCGCACGAGCCAGCCGGCCATAGCTCCGCGCGCCTTCTTGGCGAAGAACGAGATCACCTTCAGCTCACCCGGATCGGACTGTGGGGCGTCCAGGAAGCGCGGCGCGATCACCTTGACTCCCAGGGCCTTCGTGTCGACGACGCCGAAATACTCGTTGCTGGCGAGATTCAGGAGCACTGGTGGCCCAGGCGACTCAGCGAGATCCTCGGCGAGGAGCGTGGTGACGCGGTCTCGCCAGTAGGCGTAAAGCGAGTCTCCGGCTGGCGTGTCGAGTTTGGTGCCCATCTCCAAGCGGTACGGGGCGATGAGGTCCATGGGGCGCAAGACGCCGTAGAGCCCGGAGAGGATGCGAACGGTCTTCTGCGCCTCGGTGAAGTCGCGCTCCCCAAAGGTTCGGGCCTCCATGCCGGTGTAGACATCGCCAGCGAACGCGAGGACCGCAGGGCGCTCGCGCCCCGGCTCGAACGGGAGCGCAAAGGCGCGGAAGCGCTCCGCGTTGAGTCCGGCGAGCTCATCCGAGATCGACATCAGCTGCCCGATCTCGCCGGGTGTCAGGGCAGCGAGCTGATCGGCGAGGACCTCGGCGCCGTCCAAGAGACGAGGCTGCGAGTGCTTCTTGGTCGGAAGCTTCGAGTCGAAATCAAGCGATTTGGCGGGCGACAGGACGGTCAGCATAGGCCCGACCGAGCCTATTGGCCCGCGAGGCCGGGGCGTCCACCTGTGCCCATCGAGGTATTACTGGAGCGATGGCCAAGCTGATCTATTCCACCCTCGCGTCGCTCGACGGCTACAACGTCGACGCGGACGGATCGTTTGACTGGGCCGCGCCCGACGACGAGGTGCACCGGTTCGTCAATGAACTCTCGCGGCCGATCGGCACGCTCCTGCTCGGCCGCGGGATGTACGACGTTCTCGCGGTTTGGGACACGATGGAGCTGTCGTCCGAACCTGAGCCCATGCGGGACTTCCAGCGCATCTGGAAGGCCGCCGACAAGGTCGTCTATTCCCGGACGCTGCAGCCACCGCAGGCGCCGCGGACTCGTCTGGAGCGGGAGTTTGATCCCGAAGGTGTGCGCGCACTCAAGGCCACTGCCGACCGCGACCTCGGCATCGGTGGACCCAAGCTCGCAGCGCACGCCCTGCGCGCCGGGCTCGTCGACGAGCTTCAGCTCTTCCTCTCCCCCGTCATCGTCGGCGGGGGCAACCGCGCCCTGCCGGACGAACTACAACTCGGACTCCAGCTCCAGGCCGAGCGGCGGTTCGGCAACGGCACTGTCTATCTCCAGTACGGCACGAGCACCTGAGGAACGGCGCGACTGTCGCGGCGTTGACACAACCAGCGTCACGCTCATGGCAGACGTGCGGTCGGCCGCGCGCGATCGTTGAGTTCAGCGCAGCACACCCGCCGCGCCGCACCCAGACGAACCAAGGCCAGGCCCACGCATGTTCACCTTCACTCGCCGCTCCACCGCGCTCTCGATCATGGCGGCGGCCTCATTCGGTTCCGCGGTCTCGGCCTCGCCCGCAGCCGCCCAGAGCCCGACCGACTCGGCGATCATCGCCATCGCGCCAGCCACGCAGTACGGCCTCCTGCTCCCCGCGGTGCGGCCCGGGGAGCTGCTGCCGGCCGTTCAGCCTGGCCAGACTGCGCTGCTGCTTCCCGCCGTGCAAAAGGTGCGTTAACGAAGGGCTAGGGGGCCGCTCGATAGGCGTCAGGACGGCGCGCCACGAGCATCGTCGGCGACGGGCTCGACGGTCGCGTCCGCAGTCGTCCGGCGTTGTGGTCATCAACGAGGGTGGCGACCGTCTCCTGGGCGTCGCGCTTGTTGGTGCCGATGAAGCCGGTCGGGCCACGCTTGATCCACCCGGCGACATAGGTGCCCGGTATTGGCTGGGGCTCCCCTGCCGCGTCGCTGGTCATGAGGACGCGCCCCGCGTCGTTGGGCACGGTGCCGGTGGTCTCGTCGAACGGCAGCCCAGGCGCGGCGACGCCGCGATAGCCGATCGCGGTCAGCACGAGGCCGGCGCCGAGTGTGGTCGCCTCGCCGTTGCCTGAACTCGGCGCGACCTCAACGCCATCGACGTGGTCAAAGCCCACCACCCGCTGCGGCGTAAGGCCGTATCTCAGGTGGATCGTGCGGCCCAGGCGGGGTTGCCCTGCGAGGCGGTGTAGCAGCTCCAGCTTCGGGTCTCCCTCGGGCCCTACGTCCGGGAGGTCGGCTTGGTCGACCGCGAGCGTCACACCCTCCGTCGCACTCAGACCGATTAGCTCAGGCAGCGTGAACGACGAGTACTCCGCGCCGCGACGGCCGACGATCACGACCTCCTCGACCCGGCTGGCTCGCAGCGCCTGGAGGGCGTGCGGGGCGATCTCGGTGTCGACGAGCGTCTCGGGATCGACGGTGAGGATCCGGGCCACGTCCAGAGCGACGTTGCCGTTGCCGATCACGACCGCGCGCCGGTGCGAGAGGTCGAAGGAGCGACCAGCGAAGTCGGGGTGGCCGTTGTACCAGCCGACGAATTCGGTGGCCGAGGCGACGCCCCGCAAGTCCGCGCCGGGCACTTCGAGGCGGCGGTCGGAGATCGCGCCGATCGCGTAGATCACTGCGTGGTGGCGCTCGGCCAGCTCCGCGTGCGTTGTGTCGCGGCCGACCTCGACGCCGAGGCGCATCGTCAGTCGCGGGTGCGACCGGATGCGGTCGAGCTGACGGGTCACGCGTCTGGTCCGGCGGTGGTCCGGGGCCACGCCGCTGCGCACCAACCCATAGGGGCGGTCGAGTCGCTCGTACACGGTCACCCGCGCGCCCGGGATCGTGAGGAGCTCGTCGGCCGCGTACATCGCTGCCGGGCCCGATCCGACGATGGCCACGTCGAGTTCCGTGCCTGGTCCGAAGTCGCGCACACGGAGCCGCGGCGGTACCGGCGCGAGCGTCGGCCGCTTGGCCCGCGCTCGTTGGTGGTAGGCAGCGTTGATCTCCAGGAAGGCGAGCTCGGCCGGCTCAAGCGCGTGGGCGGGCTTGATCGCATCGACCGGGCACGCGCTCACGCACGCGCCGCAGTCCACGCAGGTGACCGGGTCGATGAACAGCATCTCCGCCAGCTCAAATGCCGGATCGTCGGGCGTCGGCTGGATGCAATTGACCGGGCACGCGTAGACGCACGAGCCGTCGCCGACGCACGATTGGGTGACCGCGTGTGGCACGAGGCTAGGCGGCGCGGCGCGAAGCGACGGCGGGTGCCGGCTCCTCGACGTAGAGCTCGGCGGTGCGCTGGGGCTCGCCGCGGTAGCGGCTCGCTTCGCCCGCGATGCCAAGGCGCTTCCACAGGCGACGGCTCACCCGATTCATCAGGCCGGTCTCCTGCGCGAGGGCGCGCATGTCGCCGAAGTACGAGGCCAGCGTCTCGCGCGACTTGGGTGAGTCCCAGAACGCCTCCTTGTAGACCTCCTTCGGGATCCCAAAGCGCTTGGCGAGCGACCTGGGCGGCGTCATGATCTCACCCGCGAGCCAGCGCATCGCGATCGGGAAGACGAGCGAGAGCTGGAACCGCTGAAAGCGATTCGTGTGCTTGAGGCGCAGCTGCAGGAAAGCGACCGCGAACGAGATGTGGCGAGCCTCCTCGGCGATGTGGATCTCCATCACCCGGTGCAGCGCTGGCGGCATTTCGAGCGAGCGAATCGCCTGCTTTTGGTAATGGTCGATGGGCTCCTCGCCGCCCAGGATTCCGATCATCAGGACGACCGGATCGAAGCCTCCGAACAGGCCGAGGAACGGCAGCATGAGTCGGAAGTGCGGGCGCATTCCGGGCACGTCGACGCCTGACCGGTTGAGCAGCTCCTGGAACATCTGGATGTGGTTGCACTCCTCGGTCATCTCGTGGAGGCAGTAGCGGAACTCCGGGGAGCCGTTCGGCAGTTCCACCGCGTAGTGCATGAGCCCACGGATCAGCGCGCTCTCAAAGGCGGCACCGACCTTGATGATGTTCAAGATCCGCCACTGGCCCAGCTCGATCTGCTTCTCGACCGGCAGCGACTGATACCAAGCGGTCGCGCCCAGCGGGTCGAAGTCTGCCGGGAGTATCCAGCGCGGGTCTTTGGGGTCGATCGCCATCTCCGGCGCGTCCCACTCGATGTCCTCGTACGGATCGAAGTGCACATGCACCGAGCCCTCGGAGAGGGTCTTCAGCATGGCGCGGTAGTCCTCGTCGAAGCTGTGCACGGGGGATGCGGCACTCACAGCTGGGTCCTTTTGAAGCGAACTCGTCGGCTCAAGCGGGCTCGGCACCCGCCGCGACCGACCTAAGGTTTCACGAGCGTAACTTACAGAGCCGTCACCCGCGCCGGAAGGGTGCGTGGACGCCAAGACGAGCGCCGGCGGCATCAACGCCCGGAACGAGCCTCTCGCCACGAACTCCGAGGCGCGCGCAGCACGTTACGGCTGGGCGGGCGGCTCCCAGCCGTTTGCGACTCGGCGAGCGACATCGAGCACCGCCTCCAGGTCGGTGGATGCGTCGCTGGTTGGCCACCGACGCACCACGAGCTTGCTGACAAAGCTGTAGTCGTGCCAGACCACGATGAAGCGGCGGCGGCCGTCGGCAAGGTCATCCACTTGCGCCCAGGCACCCTGGGCGATTCCGGCGGGGCGCGTCACGATCGCGCTGCTGGACTCCTCCTCCGCGGGGATGCTGGCCGAGAACAGTGTGTCCGCCGACTGGTTGCGGGCGGGATCCACAAACGTGAACGTGGCCTGATGCCCGGTCGTGTCGTCTTTGAACGTGCAGCGCGCATGCGGCTTCTCGACCGAGCGGCCGATCCTCGGCGTTCCGCCGACCAGCTCGTACGCCGCCCACTCCGGGAGTTCGCAGCCAGGTGGCAGCTGCGTGCTGACGACGACCATATCGCCCACCACCTCGACCTTGGTTAGGCCCGCGACGTGTCCCGGCGTGGTGTTTCGCGGCTTGGTTGGGGCTTCCCCCGCCTGCAATACCTTCACGCCGAACAGCACGCCTATCGCGAGCACGAGCGTCAGTGCGAGACTCGGAAGATAGGAGCGCATACTTCCACGCTCGGCCACGAGCGCGGTCGCGCGAGGCGCACTCAGCGGATGAACCGGGTCACAATGCGGTCGTGCGCTCTCCCGACGTTGTGATCATCGGCGCCGGCGCTGCCGGCATGATGTGCGCCCTGACCGCCGCCGGGCGGGGGCGAAAGGTGCTGCTCCTTGAGCACGCCAACAAGGCGGGCAAGAAGATCCTCATGTCCGGAGGTGGCCGCTGCAACTTCACCAACATGTACGCGGACGTCGAGAACTACTTCTCGCAGAACCCGCACTTCTTCAAGTCGGCCCTGGCCCGTTACAGCCCGTGGGACTTCATCGCGCTGGTCAACGAGCACGGCATTCCGTACCACGAGAAGAAGCTCGGCCAGCTGTTCTGCGACGAGAAGTCCAAGGCCATCCGCGACCTGCTGCTGGACGAGTGCGAACGGGCTGGCGTCGAGCTGCACCTGAACACTGCAGTGCGTGAGATCGACAAGACGGACGACGGCTACGCGCTCACCACCGACATTGGCCCGGTGACTACGTCGTCGGTGGTGATCGCAACCGGCGGGCTGTCGATCCCGACCCTGGGTGCCACGGGCTTCGGCTACGACGTCGCTCGCGCGTTCGGCCACACGGTGCTCGAGACCCGCGCCGGCCTCGTGCCGTTCATCATCACCGACCAGCTCAAGGACCTGTGCAACGAGCTGTCGGGCACGTCGGTGGACTGCGCGGTCAGCTGCAACGGACAGAGCTTCCGCGAGAACATCCTGTTCACCCACCGCGGCCTCAGCGGCCCGGCCATCCTGCAGATCTCCTCGTTCTGGCAGCTTGGCGACGCTGTGACGATCAACCTGCTGCCGGACCTCGACGCCCTGGAGTGGCTGCAGGGCGAGCAGGCCGCGCGCCCCAACAGCGAGCTCAGGACGGTGCTTGGCGAGGTCTTCTCCAAGAAGATGGCCGGCCTCCTGGCCGACTACTGGTTCGCGTCCAGGCCGATGAAGCAATACACGCCCGCTCAGCTACGAGAGATTGCCGAGACGCTCGGCGCGTGGCAGGTCGTGCCGGCCGGCACCGAGGGCTACCGCACCGCCGAGGTCACCCTTGGTGGCGTCGACACCCGCGAAGTGTCGTCCAAGACCATGGAATCGCTGAAGAGCCCGGGGTTGTACTTCATCGGGGAGGTCCTCGACGTCACCGGCCACCTGGGCGGCTTCAACTTCCAGTGGGCCTGGGCGTCAGGCCACGCGGCGGCTCAGTACGTGTGAGCGCGGCCCGCGTGTCTTCCCGGATGACCGGACGTCTGTTGGACCGGCACTGAGATCTCCTCAGCGGCCCAGGTGTGCTGCCGAATACCGGTCCAATGGTTCGCCCGATTACCGCTGCGCTCTGGCTGATGCTGGCCGGCACCGCAGCCTTGGTATGGCTTACCGGCACCGAGGGCCTTAGCGCCGCGAGCTGCGCGTGGGGAGTCGTCCTGCTCGCCGCAATCGCCTGGCGTCTTCCTCGCGAAGATCTCCCTCGCTCCGACTCCTTGCTCTGCGGTCTCTTTGGCGTGGCGAACCTCCTCTGGCTCATCGGCGACACGCTCGCGGCCAGTGGCGTCGTTCCCATCGACTCGGCGGGCCTGAACGCGGTCGACGGCTTCACGGTTGCTGGCATCGTGGCGTTCTGCGTGGTGATCGCTTGGGTCGGCAAGGTCCGCGGGCGGTGGCCGGACTGGACCCGCCAGGTCGATGGCGTGGTCTTTGCTGCAGCGTTGTTTGCTCCGCTGTGGTTCGTCGTCATCGCGCCGCAAGGCGCGCCGACCGCACTCGTGGTCTGGGGTCTCGGGGTGCTGGCGTTGCTCGGGTTCGGTGCGACGTACGTGGTCGGGGGAGGCACCTGGAACACGCCCGCGATCCTGCTCGCGCTCGGCGTCGTCGGCAACATCGCCCTTGACCTCGCGTTCCGGGTCAGCGATCCCGGTGGCGAGTCGCCTTCAGCCCGTCACGGCGTCGGATTCGTGCTTTGGACGTTCGCCGCGCTTCACCCACAGTTCCTCGACGTGCTGGCCCGCGGCAACCGCCCCGATGGGGTGCCTCACGAGGTACGAGTGTGGTTCCTCCCCGCCTCTGTTGCGCTACCGATCGCCGTATTGGCCACCGCGTATGTGCAAGGCAGCCCGCCGCCGTCGTCGTTTGTAGCGGTTGCGTTGGGGGTGACCGCGGCGCTCGTCGCGATGCGCACGACGCTCGAGCGTCAGACGGGCGGCGACTCGTGGCACGTCTCCCTGATGATTGCGACCTCAACGCTCGTCGCCGGCCTTGCGGCGGTGGGCCTTGCCATCGCCGGCCAGTCGGCCCAGCGCGCCGATCTCCGTGCCGACCGAGTCGCGGCGACCATTCCAGCGATTCTTCAGCTCGACGAACTTCTGCTCGAGGCCACGTCGGGCCCGCCGGGTGGGGCCGACTCCGGCCGTGTGAACTGGGACGCGGCGATCACCAGGCTGAGCTCCGAACTCGCCGCCGTTGCTGTTCCGTCCGTGGGCCTCGTTGAGGCCTACCGGGCGCGTGGCGACGACACGATCGCGGGACGCCGCCGCGCCGATCTTGCCGTCGGCGGCACGGTCGCCAGCACCTACGACCGGCTGCTGAGCTCCGTCGAGCTCTCCGCGACCAGCGCGCGGGCGGCGGCCCGGTCCGCCGCTACTCGAGCCCGCGTGCTGAACGTCGCGGTTCTCCTCGGCACCTTGAGCCTGATCACCATGCTGCTGGTGCGCTTCAGCTTCTCCGGCCGGCGCGTCGCCGTCACGCGCCGTGAGCGTCAAGACGCGCTCACCGGTCTCCCCAACCGAGCGGCCTTGGAGCATCGCCTTCGGAGCAGCGCCGCCAATCCGGGTGTCGTGCCGGAGCAGGCGCTCGTGTTGCTCGACCTCGATGACTTCAAGTCGGTCAACGATGTCCACGGCCATGCCGATGGCGACGCGCTGCTACGCGCGGTCGCAGACCGTCTCGATGGCCTCATCCGTGGCGACGAGCTGCTGAACCGCGTCGATGGCGATGCGTTCGCCGTGCTGATCGAGGGATCGGGGCTTGCCGACGAGGCCGTTGGCGTCGCGCAGCGCATGACCATGGCGCTCGCTGAGCCCTTCCAGGTCAACGGTGCCCTGGCCCTCGTGGAGGGGTCGATTGGGATCGCGTTCACTCGGGCCGGTGACGTCGCGGGCGGTGACGACGCCGCATTTGCCCTCCTGCGCGACGCCGAACTCGCGATGTACGAAGCCAAGCGCCAGCGGGGAACGTCGATTGAGTACTTCGCGCCTGAACTCCACGCCAGTGCGCGCGACCGGCTGGAACTCACGGCCGACCTGCGACGTGCGATCGAGCACGACGAGCTTCACCTCGTGTACCAGCCGATCATCGACCTGAAGACCAAGCGGGCGCTGGGATACGAGGCCCTCGCCCGGTGGAATCACCCCGAGCGGGGACTCCTGTCGCCCGCCGAGTTCATCCCGCTCGCCGAGGCGACGGGCCTGATCGTGCCGCTTGGCGGATGGGCCTTGCGGGAGGCATGCCGCCAGGCACGGGTGTGGCAGGAGGGATGGGCCGATCGGCGCTACATCTCCGTGAACGTGGCCGGCCAGCAGCTCGCGGCCGGAGTCCTTCCGGATCAGGTGCGTGAAGCCCTGGCCGCGTCTGGGTTGCCCGCCGAGCAGCTCCTGCTGGAGGTGACGGAGTCCTCGCTGATCGAGAACATCGACTCGACCCTTGCTCAGATGGCCGAGGTGAAGGCCCTCGGTGCACGGTTTGCACTCGACGACTTCGGCACCGGCTACTCCTCGCTCTCCTACCTCAGACAGTTCCGCGTCGACGTCGTCAAGGTCGACAAGGCATTCATCGACGACGTCATCGAAGCCGACGGCAGTTCGCTGGTCGAGGCCATCGTGCACATGGCATCCAGTCTGCGGATGAAGGTTGTCGCCGAAGGTATCGAGGCCGACCAGCAAGCCGACGAACTCTGCCGTCTCGGCTGCGACTTCGGTCAAGGGTTCCGCTTCTCGCGCCCGCTCGCGGCCAGCGACGTCATGAGCGCACCGGTGGTTTTCGGCACGCCGCGCTCCCCCGCTCCACCTCTGCGCATCACGCACTCCGACGAGTCGCGCGTCGCCTAGCGCGTCGTCCTTGGCTCGCGGGCCCGGGAGATCCCGATCGCACCGGGAAAAAGTAGGCAGGTTGGTACTAGAGGGTTCAGGACCAACCTGCCTACTTCTTCCTGGCGTATCGAAGCGATCGAGGAAGCGCCGGTCCCGGGCCGGTCATCGTGCGTGCGGGTCCCCTCTCGGCGAGGCGTTCTCCTTCGAGAATCGAGCGGTGACCGAAAGCCGAATATCTGTTGGCCACACAGCCGAGCGTTGTCGAGGCCGCCGTGATCGGCGTGCCCGACGACGACTTCGGGCAGCTCCCGCTACTTGAAGTGGTTGAAGAAGTCGCCGAGTTTGAGATCGGGAGCTGCGGAGCAGCGGCCTTCGAGCGTCGACAGCCACTCCGGGGACGTCGGGTTTTGCATCCCCATCTCGGTGGCAATGCGGACGGTGGCGCTCTGCCGATCGGCTGGGGCCTGCTTCATGAAGTCGTCGCAGAACGACGCTGTCGAGATCGCCGCCGTCGCCGTCGTGTCGTCGCCCCCGCAGCCGGCGACCGTCGCCAGCGTTAGCGCGATCACCCCGGCTGCGGCGAGTCGAGAGGTGAACCAAGGACGGCGGGAACGCAACATGCTCCGCCCCGTAGTCGGCGCGGCGTCGACGGTCTGGAACAACGCGACCCGTTGAAGGCCAAGGCGAAGAATCGGTAAGCGATTCCGCAACGTCTGTGAGTCGGGCCGCCGCGAGCAGTCTCAGCGACGCAGCTCCCCGTTGATGCGGGCGGCCTGCCGCGTGAGGTGGTCGCGCTCGGGGACGTTGGGCGCCGATCGCGCGGCGTCGGCGTAGAGCCGGGCTGCGGCTGCGCGGTCGCCGTCGCGCTCGTGCAGATACGCCGCGACGGCCGCGTACCGTGGCAGTGACGGGTCGAGCTGCGCCAAGGCGGCGAGGCCGACCCGCGGGCCGTCAGCCTCGCCGACCGCGACGGCACGGTTGAGTTGAGCCACGGGACTGTCGGTGAGGCGCACGAGCTCGTCGTACCACTCGACGATCTGCACCCAGTCGGTCTCGTCGACCGTCTGCGCGTCGGCATGGAGCGCGGCGATCGCGGCCTGAGCCTGAAACTCGCCGAGGCGATCGCGCGCAAGCGCGGCCTGCAGGATCCCGACGCCCTCGCTGATCTGGCGGGTGTTCCAGAGGGTGCGGTCCTGCTCGGCGAGTGGCACGAGGATGCCTCCCGGGCCGGTTCGTGCGGGGCGCCTTGCGTCGTGGAGCAGCATGAGCGCCAGGAGGCCTGCGACCTCCACATGGTCGATTCTGGTGGCGAGTTGTCGGGTGAGGCGGATCGCCTCGGCGACGAGGTCGACATCGCCGGAGTAGCCCTCGTTGAAGACCAGGTAGAGCACGCGTAGCACCGTGGCCACATCACCGGGCTCGTCGAACCGGACACCGGAGACGGTGCGTTTGGCCCGGCTAATCCGCTGGGCCATGGTCGCCTCCGGCACGAGGTAGGCCTGCGCGATCTGCCGTGTCGTGAGCCCGCCGACTGCGCGCAAGGTGAGTGCGACGGCTGAGGCCGGCGTCAGGGATGGGTGTCCACAGAGGAAGTACAGCTGAAGCGTGTCGTCTTCAGCGTCGCCCGACGCAGGCTCCGGCTTGGGCTCGGCCTGGACCAACTCCTCTCGGCGCCGCCGGGACGTGTCGGCACGGACGGCGTCGAGGAACTTGCGCCACGCGACCGTGACCAGCCAGCCCTTCGGGTCCCGCGGTGCGTCGCCCGGCCACGCCCGTACGGCTTCGACCAGGGCGTCCTGGACGGCGTCCTCGGCCGCCGCGAAGTCGGCTCCGCGGCGGACGAGCACGCCGATCACCGCAGGAACCAGCTCCCGCAGCTCGGACTCGTTCATTCGGTGGCGGTGGCCTGAACGCCGTAGAACGGACGCACTTCGAGCCATTCGTGGATCGGCTTTCCGCCCGCCCCCGGGGCTGCGGACAGCTCGCCGGCCAGCTCGATCGCACGGTCGTAGTTCTCGACGTCGATGACCATCCAGCCGGCGATCAGGTCCTTCGTCTCCGCGAACGGCCCGTCGGTGACCGGCGGCCGCCCTTCCCCGTCGTAGCGGACCCATGCGCCCTCGGGAGCAAGCGCCTGACCGTCGACGTATTCGCCGGTCTCTTCGAGCCGGGCCGCAAAATCGCGCATGTACTGCAGGTGAGCCGACACCTCCTCCGGCTCCCATTGGTCCATCCGCACGTTGTTGACCGGGGCAGGCGCGCCCCGGTAGTGCTTGAGCAACAGGTACTTGGCCATCGTGTTCTCCTTGGTGACGTACGACCCATTGTGGCCGTGTTCGCTCCTGGGACGCAGCCGCGCGCACGTTCTCGACATCCGATCGCGAATTCGTCTCGCGGCTCGACCTTTCAGCGCCTCCGTGGCCTCCAGGTCGCGGCCCAGGTCGTGGTACCGCCGTCGTCGCTTTCGTACGGGTGTCCGTGGCGCGAAAGCATTCGCTCCGCAGCGTTCAATGTTGTGGCTACGCGACCGATCAGGGAAGCATGCGCCTGTCCCCTGGTTTCCGGTCTATGAGTGTGCGCGGCGGTGGCCGCCGGTCGGTGACCGGGCGCGCGAGGGCGGCGGTCGTGCTCGTTGCAAGCGTGATCGGCGTTGGCGCGGCGGCAACGCCAGCGCAGGCTGCAGCCAACTTGACCTGGTTCCCGACGACGAACTATTGGTTCGGTGACTGGTCGGTTTCGGCGGGTCCAACGCCAGGTGTGGTCTTCACGCTTGCCAACATCGGCGACACGTCGGCGACGATCTTGGGGCTCACGAAGACGTCCTCGGGGAGTTCCATGTACGGCTTCACGGCCGACACCAGCGCTCCAGACGCGTGTCATGTCGGGGTCGTGCTGGGCCCGAAGGAGAGCTGCACGACGACGATCAGCTTCGATCCCTCCGTCACTGGCGTCGAGATCGACACCTTCAACGCCCACTACAGCGGTAACGCCGCCACCTTCACTGTCTCCGGAAACGGCACCAACCCAACGCCGACGCCGACTCCGACTCCCACCCCGACGCCGACCCCGACGCCGGACCCCGATCCGACTCCGACGCCGACTCCGACCCCGGACCCCGATCCGACTCCGACGCCGACTCCGACCCCGGACCCCGATCCGACTCCGACTCCGACGCCGGACCCCGATCCGACTCCGACTCCGACCCCGACTCCGACGCCGGACCCCGATCCCACGGCGACTCCCACGCCCACGCCGACTCCGACTCCGACTCCGGACCCCGATCCCACGGCGACTCCCACGCCCACGCCGACGCCGACGCCGGACCCCGATCCCACGGCGACTCCCACGCCCACGCCCACGCCGACGCCGACGCCCACGCCCACGCCGACTCCGGACCCCGATCCCACCCCGACGCCGACCCCGACTCCGGACCCCGATCCCACGGCGACGCCGACGCCCACGCCCACGCCGACTCCGGACCCCGATCCCACTCCGACGCCGACCCCGACTCCGGACCCCGATCCCACGGCGACTCCCACGCCCACG
>JAUMBQ010000013.1:0-44106 GCA_032119595.1 Solirubrobacteraceae bacterium
ATGTTGTCGCGGACCTGTTTGCCGTCGTAGCCGAACACGGTGTACGGCTCGCCGCTGACGGCGCATTTCATGAGGTAGCTCAGGAAGCCGTGGAGTTGGGCGCCGGCGTGTTGGGGGCCGGTCAGGCAGCCGCCGCGGAAGCAGACGGTCGGCATGTCGAAGTAGCGGCCGTACTCCTGCACCATGAGGTCGGCGGCGACCTTGGAGACGCCGAAGAGTGAGTGGGTGGTGTCGTCGATCGACATGGTCGTGTCCACGCCGGCGTACCACTGGTGGTCGGTCGGGAGTTCCAGGCGCAGCTCGGTCTCGATCAGCGGGAGGAAGTTCGGGCGGTCGCCGTAGACCTTGTTCGTCGACGTGAACACGAACGTCGCATCGGGCCGCAGGTCGCGGGCGGCCTGGAGGAGGTTCAGAGTGCCGAGGGCGTTGACGGTGAAGTCGGTGTGGGGGTCGCGGGCGGCCCAGTCGTGGGAGGGCTGCGCCGCGGTGTGCACGATCAGCTCCAGCGACGGCCCGGCCTCGCGCACGATCCGCTCGATCGCTTCTCGGTCGCGAATGTCGACGGCCTCATGGCGGAACGACGACCCCAGATCGGCCTGGAGTTCGGCGGTCGCGTGCGCCGTCGAGGCGGCCGGCCCAAAGAACGCGGCCCGCATGTCGTTGTCGATCCCGACCACGTCAAAGCCCTCGCGCACGAGCGAGCGGACGGACTCCGCGCCGATCAGGCCTCCGGATCCAGTGACGATGGCGACAGGCATGAGGCGGGGTGGGGTGGGCGCGGGCGACGGGCGACGCGCGGCCCTCACGCTACCGAGGTCGCGCGCGGGGCTGCGGCAGCGCTAGCGTCTGGGCCAACGTGATCGATCTGCACTGCCATCTCCTTCCCGGCATCGACGATGGGCCCGCGGACGTCGCCGCGGCGCTTGAGCAGGCGCGCGCGCATGTGGCCGCCGGGGTCGAGACGGTGGTCTGCACGCCCCATGTGAGCCACAACTACGCCAATACGGCGGTCGGCATTGGTGCGGCGACGGTCGCATTCCAGGCTGAACTCGTCGACGCCGGCATTCCGCTCACCGTGCGGCCAGGCGCTGAGGTGTCGCTGTCGCGGGCGATCGAGATGCCCGACGAGGAGCTGTCGGCGTTGCATCTGGGCGGCGGCGACTACCTCCTGCTGGAGCCGCCGCTTGGGAGCGAGGTGCCGCGGCTGGCGCAGCTCGTGAAGGGCCTCTCGTCGCGCGGCCACCGGATCCTGATTGCGCACCCCGAACGCTGCGCCGCTTTCCACCGCGACGACACCCTTCTGGCAGAGCTCGTCCGCGACGGCGCGCTCGTGCAGCTCACGGCCGGCTCCCTCGCCGGCGGGTTCGGTCGGACGGTGCAGAAGCTGGCGATGTCGATGGCGACGCGCGGCCTGGTGCACGTCGTCGCATCCGACGCCCACGACCCGGTGCGCCGCGGCCCCGGCCTGGCCGCCCCGATGGCCGACGCCAAGCTGGGCGCCCTCACCGACTGGGCCTGCACCGCCGTCCCCGCCGCCATCCTCTCCGGCGACGTGCTCCCGCCCCGGCCAGAACTCGCCCACGCCGGCCGACGCCGGTTCTTCGGCCGCTAAGCGCGCCGCGACGGCCGCGCGGGCTACGCCCGCCGCCGGACACGCCGCCGTCGATCACGGTCAGGTGTGAGCGGGACCGGTCGGCTTGAACCTGACCGTGTCCACGTCTCGGGTCCCGCCGACGGTCACGGTCAGGTGCGAGCGGGACCGGTCGGCTTGAAGCTGACCGTGTCCTCGTGTCGGCCGCCGCCGACGGTCACGGTCAGGTCTGAGCGGGACGGCCCGGCTTGAAGCTGACCGTGTCCTCGTGTCGGCCGCCGCCGACGATCACGATCAGGTCTGAGGCTTGGCGGGGCTGCGGGCGCCTTGGCTAGCGGCGGCGTCGGCCGGCGCAGGTGCGGAGGCGGGTTTGGAGGCCGAGGCGGACATCGTCGGCGGTCGGCGGGTCCCACGGGAACGCCTGGGTGAAGAGGGGGCTGAGGCCGTGGCGGCTGGCGTTCTCGTTGACGGCGAGCTGGTTGGCGCACCGTCGCACGTAGACCGAGAAGGCGAGGGGCCTGCCGTCGATCTCCTGCTCGGCGTGAAAGACCATCCAGGCGCCGGACTTCGTCGACGGGACGATGTCGCGGTTCAGGTAGTCGGGGGCGATCCTCGCGCTGCGCATCGCTCGACGGAACGCCTTGAGCTCGTCGGCCAGTTCGGCCTCCAGCTCTGGGAGCAGCGCGCGCCAGTGCCCGATGGTGGTGGCCGTGGTGGCGGGGGCGACGACCGTGGCGGTTTGCAGCGTGTCGGCCACGACCGTGGCGGTTTGCAGTGCGGGAGCGACGCCCGTGGCAGTCGGGAGCACGGGGGCCCGGCCCGTGGTGGCCGCCGACGTGGTCGCCGGGAGGGACTGGGCCAGCTCTTGGAGCGCCCTTGCGACGCGCTCGGCGGTTTCGTCGACGGTGGGGCGCGACGGCGCGACCACTTCGAGCCGTCCGATCCTCAACGGGAACGTGGCGGGCGCGACCAGCGTGTGCTCCTGCTGCTGTGTGCCCGATGCCATGAGGCGCAAGGTACCGCGGGGAATCGCCCCAAATCTCACGATTGTCAGGGGTCAACGCTCGATTGATAGACACTTGGACACCGACAGGGGACGCGACTACTTTCCTGTGCGCACCGTCTCAGTTCATCTGCCAAATAGTGGCGCGTAAACGCTCTGCGGGGCCACATTTCCTAGACGCCCAACGGACGCCGCGTCCCACGGTCGTGCTACTTCGAGTGGACTCGATCCCGCACGGAGCGGCCTTCATAGCCAAAGCTGGCGCGCTCTGCCTAGCTGCGTAACAAGAACGTCGTGGCGCTCCTCGGCCAGACATCGCGGCGCTCCTCGCCCAGCTCCACGGCCGCGGACGACGTCGTGAAGCCAGCCCCGCCGCCGGGGCCACGAGGACCTCGCGGCGCTACTTGCCGAGCTTCGCGACGAAGAACTTCGCGGTGGCGCCGCGGGTGTCGACGTTGCCGGCGAGGTCGACTGCGCGGACGCGGAGGGTCTGCTTGCCGACGCGCTTGGCCTTCTGGCGGTACTTGGCGGAGCACTTCCTCCACTTGGCCTTGTTGAGGCTGCACTGGAAGGACACGATCTCCGAGCCACCGGCCGAGAGGCGCACGGCGCGGGTGCCGAACTGCGCGGCCACGATGCGCTTGACGCGCTTGCGCGGCGTCTTCTTGAAGACGGTCTTCGGTGCGGTGAGGTCGAGGGTCCAGGTCGCGACGGCCGGAGCGTCGCTGGCGCGGCCCGCATCGTTCACGGCGCGGATCTTGAGCGTATGGCCGCCCTCGCGCGTGTTCTTGGGCACGACGTACGGCGTCGCGCACGTGGACCAAGCGCCATCGTCGAGCGAGCACTCGGCGTGGCCCTTGCTCCCCATGTCGGTGACGAAGTCGACGGCAGCCGGCGTGTCCTTGCCAACCAAAGACGGAACCTTCACGACGGTGGCGACGGGCGCCTTATCGCTCCCGACCGCAGCCGGGTCAGCGCCGCCGGCGAGGCCGCAGCTGGCAGCACGGCCACCCGGGATCTCCTTGCCGCCGGTGAATTCGCGGAACGCGTCGAGCGACGGCTTGGGGGCGCCGGCCGCGTCGTACAGGCCGGTGTTCATGCCCCAGTAGTCCGCCTCGCCGAGCTGCGCGCTCGTGACGTCCTTCAGGGCAAACCAGATCGCCTTCTCCAGGCCCCAGCGCGAGCGGCAGGCGACCATCTGGTCGTACGTTGCACGCAGGTACGCGGCCTGAACCTCGCGAGTCACAGCAAACGCATGCGGCGGGCCGCCGGTGCCCCAACCGAGCTCGGTCACCCACAGCGGGCGGGTGTCGCCGGCTGCGGCCATGATCCGCTTGGCGGTGTCGAGGATGCGGGCGGTGCCGGCGGGATCGTTCGCGTAGCCATGCACGGCGACGACATCAGCCGCGCCCTTGAAGCCCGGCTGCGCCTCAAGGCCGGTGAGGAAGTTGTAGAGCGTGGCGCCGGAGGCGACGGCGGGCAGCTCGGCGAGCCCAGCGGTGATGGTGCGCGCGGAGGGATCGACGGCCTTGATGGTCGCATTGGCCTGCTCGAGGAGCTGCTGGTAGCCGGCGGTGGTCGGGTTCGGCCAGTCGGCGCCGACGTTGACTTCGTTCCAGATCTGCCAGTTCACCCGCACGGGAGCGACCTTGCTCTGTGCCCAGTAGGTGCCGCCGGTGCCGTAGCGGCGGGCCGCCTCGGCGAGGAAGTCCATGTACTGCGCGCGCTGGGTGTCGGTCGACGGCGCCACACGCGTCTGACCGCACGCCCAGGCGGCGCATCCGTTGAGCACGAGGACGAGTTCGTAGCCGTTGGCGGACGCATCCGCCATGAGCTTGTCGACGCCGCCCCACTGGCGGACGCCCTGGGTGTGCTCGACCCAGTCCCACGCGAGGCTCGCGCGGAAGGTGCCGACCTGGTCGGCGCCGAGGCCTTTGGCCTGCTCGGTCGAGGGCCATGTCCAGTCGCTGATGCCTGCGAAACCGGCCGGGGCGGAAGCAGCGCTCGCGGACGAGACGGCAGCGGGAGTAAAAAGGGTGGCGAGCGCAGCAAGGAAGGCAACGACGGTCTTCGTGACGCGTCGCCGGCATAGGCCGGTTCCGTTGCCGCCCCGCACGTCCGTGCGCAGGGTTTGTGGCATGCCTGGGAGATCGGACGCCCTACCGCGTTATCCATGCCCCATCCAGCCGATAGACCGGTGTTTAGGCGCGGGCCTGGTCCCTTCGTCCATGGATTGACCAGTCGTCAGGGATTGGTCTCCCAGGTGCCGATGTCCGCCACCCATTTCCCGGCGGCGCCGGCCCTCCGCGGCCCGTCCGGGTCAGCGTCACCCGGTTCGCACGGGAAGGCGTCGCGTTGGCGTTCCTCGCCGAACGTGGCCGCGCGCGAAGGCGTCGCGTTGACGCTCTCGGCCGCCGATCAGCGGCGCTGGACCGGCACCCGCAACGTCTGGACTCCACGGCCCGACACGCTGATGGTGATCCGGGCGGACGCTTTGGGCACCGCGGCGAGCCTGAGCTTGCCGGTCGCCCGGCACCGGTACCCGTGCCCGACCGCAATCGTGGCGACCGACAGGCGCGCCGCGTTCTTCTTCGTCGCGGTCGTGCCGCTCGTGCCAGTCGTGCCGCTCCCGGCGCTCAAACCAGTCGTCTTGCCCATGCCGAGACGCGTCGCCGTCGCTGTCGCCGGACAGTGCCTGGCGTTCCGGGTCAGTACGGCGGTGATCGTCACGGTGCGTCCGCGCAGGAAGGCCGACGACGGTGGCGCCGGAACCGGCGTCGGCGTGGCCGGCGGCCCTGGCGTTCCTTCCGGCGTCGAAGCCCCTGATCCTGACCCCGAGCCCGAGCCCGAGCCCGCGCCCGATCCAGGCCCAGCGCCCGTCCCAGACCCGGGCCCCGTCTCAGACCCTGGCCCCGGCTCCGTCCGCGTCCCAGGCGCGGGCGTCGCGGTCGGCGTCGGCGTCGGCACGATCTCGTCGGGCAGGGGCGTGAGCACCGGCGTGCCCTGCCCGGGGAAGCTCGGCCGCACCCGAACCCATGCGGCGACCGACGGCACGCCGAGATCGTTGAGCGCAAAGACCATGTAATCGCCGGGCGGCGCCGCCCCGGAGGTCTTCGGGCCGGTGACGGTGTACGCGTCACCGGCGCCGGCCTGGACGGGCAACTCCAGGACGCGCTGGTTGCCGTCGATCGCATGCGTCACCGAGCCGGGCGCGACGAGCGTGACGCGCGTGATCGGCCGGTCGGCCGTGGCCGTGATGGTGAACGCCTCGCCGTACCCCGTCGACGACGGCGCGCTCTGGATCTGTGGGCGCGGGCCGCGGAACAGGTACGGGGGCGAGTAGATCTCGAGGGTCGAGTCGAATTGGTCGGTGCGATTGGTGTCGAGCAGGTAGGAGGTCCAGTCGTCGCCGGCGTTCAGCACGCGGCCGTCGGCCAGCAGCAGGCCGGTGGAGTGATACCCGCGCGGGATCTGGGAGGCGGGGCCGAGCGTCCAGGTGCCGGTCGCGGGGTTCCACAGCTCGACGCGACGCAGGTCGGCATTGGCGATCGGCGCGGCGTCGCCAGCGGTCGTGGCAAAGCGCAGGTTCGTGTTGCCGCCATCGACGACCACTGCGGTGCCGTCCGGCAGGAGTACGGCGCTCGCGTTGCGCCGGGCGACGTTGAGCGGCGGCTGGGTGCGCCAGCGCGTCTCCTGCTCAGGGTCGATGGCGTACACCGACGAGACGAGCTGGTCCGGGCCGCCAGGCGTCGGCGTCACCATGCCGCCGGCCTGCACGATTTCGCTCGACCCGTGCTCGTCACCGGGCATCAGGAACGACGTCGGGTAGGTCTGCGGACCGACGAGCGCTCGGGGCGTGCGACCGACCCACCGGCCGGTCTGCGGCTCGAGCAGGCTGATCTGGCCCGCGCCGCGATACGACGCCGACAGCCGGCCGCTCGGGAGTACGAACGTGTGCGGGTACACGCCCACCGGGTGCGGTCCCCACGGCGTGCTGGTGCTCAGACCCGTGAGCGGTGCGCCCGGGTCGACACCGGCGACCGGGGTGGGTGCGGCCGGGTACAGCTCAGCGGTGTGGACCTCCGCGAAGGCCTCGTCGGTGCCGCCGAGGATCGCGACCCGGCCGCTCGCCATGCGCGTCAGTGTGGGGTACCACCGGGCGTACTCCATGTCCGGCTCCGTGACCCAGGTGTCGGTGAGCGGGTCGAACACGAAGAGGATCTTCAGGCCGGCGCCGGCCGAGTCGAGGTTGCCGCCGGCGATCAGGATGCGTCCGTCGGCGAGCTGGACTTGCCCGGCGCAGAACAGCGGCGCGCGCCGCACGAGCGCCGAGTCGGCGCGGTGCTGCGGGTCGTCGAGCGCCATCATCGGCGGGTCGACGTCCTTGAACGCGTCCGCGCCTTCGCCGAGGGCTGGGTCCCAGATCGTCGCCTGGCCGTCGTTGGCGAGCCCTTGGCCGTTGTTGGAGGCGCCGTGGTGGCTGCCCATCGAGAACAGCAGCACCCGCCCGCCGCGCAGCAGCGAGGCGTTCATGCCGTAGTCGGTCGACGGGAACGGCGCGCTCGTCCACGCCCCCACGACGTCGGCCGGCGGATCGACGGCGGCCCGCTTGGCCCGCGCCTTCCCGGAGGCGGTGCTGCGGCCGCCACCCAGGACGCGCGCCCGGACCCGTCGTTTGGCGGCAGGCGACAGACGATCGAACCGAGCGATCGCGCGCTCCGTCGCCGCATGCTCGTCGGCGTGATCCGTGTCGCCGCTCTGAGCGCCTCGCGCGTGACCGCTCTGGGCGGCTCGCGCGTCGCCGCCCTGGGCCGGGCCAGCGCCGCCGCTGTGGGCGCCCGCGCCGCCGACCGTCAGCCCCACGGCGGCAGCCAGGGTCGCGATGAACGTGAAAACGGAGCGAGATCGCAGAGCGCGCCACCCTACTGACGCTCCGAGGCGTATCCAAACCGAAACCCCAGATTCTTATTCGGCTTCCGCCTTGAGCAGCGCTATTACGCCTGAAAGCCGTATCCATTCGACGATCATGCGGAAATGGCCTCGGGGCCTTGGTACCTTTCGTCCGACGATGGGCCGCTTCGCTGCCACCGCGTTGACTCTGCTCGCCGCGTGCACGGCGCTCGTCGCGCCGACCGCGGCCCGCGCCGCGTCCAGTGGCGAGTATTTCGGCACGAATCTGCAGACGCTCGGCGCCGCGCCGCAGGCGTCGTGGAACACGTTCTACGACTCGCTCGTCGCGGAAGACATGCACGTCAATCGGCTCCAGGTCGACTGGCGGCTGGTCGAGCCGACCAGCCCGGCGAGCAACGGCGGCAAGCACGTGTACGACTGGAGAAGCGTCGACGGCTACATGCGCGGCCTCGCGCAGCGCGGCCTCCGACTCGCGCCGCTGTTCCGGTGGGCGCCGCGCTGGGCCGCGACGGGTTCGGGGGCCACGTTCAACGAGCTGCCACCCGCGAGCTACGACGACTTTGGCCTGATGGTCGCCGCGTTCGCGCAGCGCTACGGGCCCGGCGGCACATTCTGGGCCGCGAACCCGACGATCCCGGCCCGCCCGACGCTCACCTACGAGCTGTGGAACGAAGCGAATCTCGACGAGTACGCGTGGAACGGCAAGGCCGACGCCGTCGCCTACGCCGCCCTGCTCAAGACCGCGCGACCGATCATCAAGGCCGTGCAGCCCGGCGCGATGCTGCTCGGGAGCCTCGCTTGGCAGAGCAAGATCACCGACGGGCAGGGCGTGCACCCGGACTTCGTCGCGAACCTCGGCGCGGCCGGCGGCCTCGCGGCGCTCGACGGCATGGGCTACCACCCGTACGCGCCGGACGCCCAGTCGATCTTCGATCTCGTCGTCCCGCTCCACGCCGAGCTTGCCGCGGCCGGCGCGCCCAATCTTCCGATCTTCGCGAACGAGACCGGCCAGCCGGTGAAGTACGGCGAGCTGGGCAACCAGTACGCGTACCAGGGGTTCACGAGCGACGCGGCCCGCGGGGCGAATCTCGCGTTCGCCGGCGAGGCGCTCGCGCTGAGCGACTGCGAAGTCGAGCAGTTCCTGCCGTACTCGATCATCGCGACGCTCAACCCGGAGGAGCGCCTCAACGAAGGCTTCATGGGGCTCTTCTACAAGGACAGCGCCAAGCCGAATGAGACGGCCCAGGCGCTCGGCCGTGCGTCGGCGCGCTGGATCCAGCGCGCGACCCAGGCGGCGCCCGCACCCGGCGATCGGCTGGCGCTCTGCTCACAGCGCCCGAGCCCGGTCGCGTCGCTGCTCCCGATCAAGGCGACGTTCGCCGGTACCGAAGCCGTCGGCTGCGTCACCGCCAATGCCTCGTACGACGGCAATCCGCTGGAGTCGGCCTACCTGCGGCTGCGGCAGGAGGGCGGGGGCGAACTCGCGTCGGCGCGCACCGATGCCCGCGGCAACGCGACCGCGTGCGTGGAGCCGTTCCTGCTCGGTCAGCCGTTCCGGGCCGTGGTCGACGTGCAGAAGGCCGGGACGTCGGGCGCGGTGCTGTGCAACGTGCCGAACGTCGGCTGCCCCGCCGGAGTCAGCTTCTCGCCCGCGATCGGCGAGACGCTCGTCGCGCAGCCGGCATTGGTGGGCTTGCTGCCCGGCGGGCCGGCTGGACCGGCCGCCCGAGGCTCGTCCGGCTGCGACTGGGCCCTCACCACCAAACGCCTCAGTAGTCGACCGGCGCCGCGCGGGGCGACGCGGCTGAAGCTGCGCGCGCGCCTGGACTGCGCGACCCGCAAGCCGGGCACCGTCGTGCGGTTCGTTCTCTCGACCAAGAGCAAGCGGGCCAAGCGGGAGACCCGCGTCCGCAGTGTGCACCTCAAGACCGGCGTCCCGACCGAGATCACCATCGTTCGGCGCCTGCGCAAGACCGATCTGATCGTGCTGCTCCATCGCGAGGGCGATGGGTCGGATGTCCCCCGGATTCGCACGACGCTGTCGGTCTCCGCGCCCATTGAGAAGCGTTAATGGCTCGGGCCTTTTGCGGTGCACCGGCGGTTGGTACCGTCGGCCGTGACTTGCTGCGTTTGATCCGCTCCACCCTTGTCGCGCTCGCGATCACCGTTGCGGGCGTCGCTGCGCTGCCCGCGTCCGCGGCCGCGTCGACCTCGGGGGAATACCTGGGGCTCAACCTTCAGCCGCTCATGAAGGATCCGGCCATCGCCGAGTCGCGCTGGCCGAGCTTCCTGCAGCACCTGCCGGCCGGCCGCATGAGCATCTCGCGGCTCGACGTGAACTGGCAGTGGGGCGAGCCCGTCGCGCCGAAGAATGGCGTCCACACGTACGAGTGGAACTACACCAAGTCGGGCCTGCGCTATTCGATCGACCATCAGATGGCCCAGATGGCTGCGCAGGGCATCCGCGCCGCGCCGACCTTCACGGCCCCGCCGCGGTGGGTGTGGGGGCCGAACACGCGACTCCCGGAAGACAAGTTCGTCGACTTCGCCGACTTCATCGTGGCGTTCTCTGCACGCTACGGGCCCGGCGGAGCGTTCTGGGCAGCGCACCCGGAGCTGCCGGCGCTCCCGACGGTCGACTACGAGATCTGGAACGAGGCCAACTCGACCAACTTCTGGACGCAGCCGCAGGATCCCGCCGCCTACGGCCGCCTGCTGAACGTGCTGTATCCCAAGCTCAAGGCGCAGCAGCCTGGGGCGCAGGTGCTCGCGAGCCTTGGCTGGGAGAACGGCGGCGGCTACCTCGACGGCGTCTGGGCAGCGGGCGCGGGCGGCTCACTCGACGCCATCGGCTACCACCCGTACGCGCCGACGGCGATGGCGATCACCTCGCTCGTGACGGGCCTGCGCGACAAGCTCCGCGCGCTCGGCCGGCCGGACATGCCGATCATGGTCACCGAGACGGGCCAGCCGGCCACCTACGTCGGCCCGGGCGCCGTGCACGCCTACGACGGGCATGTGAGCGACTCAGCGCGCGCGGCGACCCAGTCGTTTGCGGCCGACGCGCTCGCGCGCAGCGACTGCGGCGTCGGCCAGTTCCTGGTGTACGCGGCGACGGGCACGGAGACCGACAAGGAGATCATCAGCGAGGGCTTCATGGGCGTGCTGCGTTACGCCGACGGCACGCCGAATGCCACGGGCGCGGCGCTGCAGCGAGCCTCTAAGCGCTGGGCCGACGCGATCGACGCTGGCACCGCGCTCCAGCACGGGCGGCTCCTGCTGTGTTCGCCCGAGGTGACGCCCGAAGCCGCCCTGCTGCCGCTCGGCCTCTCGGTCGAGCGCTCTGGCAACACGTGCGTGATCGGCACCACCACTTACGACGGCAACCCGCTCGAGGGTGCCGAGCTGGTGCTCACCACCACCGACGGCCGCAAGACCGTCACCGGCCCGGACGCGTTCGGCAAGAGTGAGGCGTGCCTGGGCAAGGGCCCGCCGGTGAGCGAGTTCTACGTGCGGGCCCAGGTGCCCGAGACGGCGGCGTCGGTCACGTTCAAGTGCGACCTGCCGGTCAACGGACCCTGCCTGCCGCGCGTCGCGACGCCGCCGCCGCCGGTCTGCACGGTCAAGCTCCTCACCGACCGCCCCCGCAAGGCGACGGCGACCAAGAAGGTCCGCGGGAAGGCGACGACCGTCAAGACCGTCGCCGTGAAGGTCCGCGCGACCCTCCAGTGCCCGGCGTTCAAGTCGACCTACGTGAAGACCACCAAGAAGAAGGTCCGCGTCTTGGTCAAGGGCAAGTACGTCTGGAAGACCAAGACGACCAAGAAGACCCTCCTCGTGAAGCCGGTCTTCATCGTGAGCCACAAGCCCAAGGCGAAGCCCGCGAAGAAGGGCAAGAAGGCCCCCAAGGCCCCGAAGGAGCGCAAGCTCCGCACCCTCAAGCTGATCGACGGCAAGAAGATCACCTTCACCGTCAAGGGCCCCTTCAAGAAGGGCGACCAGATCACCCTCCTCCACAAGCTCGCCCCCAAGAAGGACAAGCTCCCCAAGGTCAAGGTCGCCTCGACGCTCAAGGCGCCGAAGGCCGCGAAGAAGGCCCCGGCCAAGAAGAAGTAGGGCCGGCGCCGAGCGGGCCGGGCCGAGCGGGGCGGGCCGAGCGGGCCGAGCGGGCCCGGCCGGGCCGAGCGGGCCTGGCGGGTTCGGTTCGATTCGCTGGACCCACCAGGGCTTGCTTCCAAACAGGCCCGTTTCGGGCGCATCGGGAAGCAAGCCCCGCGCTCCCTTCGGATGCCTCGACTTGGCTGGCTTGAAGGCGGGACGAGTCGTTGGCTGCGAGGGGTACGCTGGCCTGGATCGTTGCGGCGTTGTGGCGGCTGAGGGCGGGACTACTCGTCGGCTTCGGGGCAGCCGGGCCTCTCGCACCGAGGGTGGCGCGCGGAAGCGGCGGCCGGGCTAGCGCGTAGACACCGGACCGGCGTTCCGCGGGCCATTTGGTGTCTACGCGGGCTGGGGCGTCGGCGGGTTTGGGTGCGTGGACATCGGACTGGCGTTCCGCGGGCTATTTGGTGTCTACGCGGGCTGGGGCGTCGGCGGGTTTGGGTGCGTGGACATCGGACTGGCGTTCCGCGGGCTATTTGGTGTCTATGCGGGCTGGGGCGTCGGCGGGTTTGGGTGCGTGGACACCGGACTGGCGTTCCGCGGGCTATTTGGTGTCTATGCGGGCTGGGGCGTCGGCGGGCCTAGATGCGGGGACCCATCGCCGCGAACGGCGGAACGCTTCCGTACAGCTCAGTCCGCGCCCCAGCCCAAGTCCTGCCGCTCCCCTCGGAGTGGGAGCGGCAGGCGACGATCCGAGCGCAGCCCATCGGGCTGGAGACCAAGCCCCGGCGCCGCCCAACCAAGGTGCCCCAGCGCCGCTGTGCCCTACGGCAGCGCGTTCTCCGGAGCCGACGTTCTGGTGGGCACCGGAGTCGGCTCCGCCGCGCCGCGGCCGACCCTTCTGGGCGTAACGATCTTCGGGAACTTGCGGGTCTTGCCGTTCGGGTCGAGTTCGACGATGGCGAGGCGCTTGCTCGCGAAGCGGACCTTGCCTGGTGGAAGGAAGCGGTCGCCGCTGACGGGGCAAGTGGGGTCGAGCAGGGCCCAGCGGATCCCCTCGGAGCGCATCACGGTGCGGCCCTCGGCGGAGCCGCGCATGATCGCGGCGGCTTTGCGGGCGACGAGCAGCTCGGCCTTGGGCTGGATGTCTTGCTCCTCGAGCGCCGGGTAGGTCCGGGTGTGCAGGAGCCAGGTCGCGAGGAACGACCAGCAGCGGTCGGTCGCGACGATCTCGTTCGGCGCGAGGTTGGGCGCGAGCTGGTCGAGGCCGCGCAGCGCCGTCGGGCTGGCGAAGCCGTAGTAGTCGCGGACCTTGTCGGCTTGCAGCCACGAGAGCGTGATGGTGGAGACCACCGCAGCGATGGTCAGGAATGCCGCGATCGGCACGACGGCAGCGGGGAACCGCCGTCGCCGACCTGCCCCGGCCCCGGGCCCGCGTTCGGCCCCGGCCTGAGTTCCGGCCCCGGCGCCAGGCCGCCCAGCTTCGGCCTCAGTCCCGGTCGAGGCCGCGGCCCCAGGCCCGCCTTCGGTCCCGGCCTCACCCTCAGCCTGAGCCTCAGTCCGAGCTCCGCGCCGCGAGCGCACCCAGGCCAGCAGCGGGCCGGCGCCTGCGCCGGCGAGCGGCGCCAGCGCTAGCGGCAGGAAGAAGACGGTGCGTGAGTAGTAGAGCGGGAGGTGGAGGACCCACGCATAGGTGAGAAGGATCGAGGTCGTCGCGAGCCCAAGGGCGGGCCAGACCGCGCGCGGCAGCGCGCGCTGCCGGACGCCGAGGACGAAGACCGTCGCGAGCGCGCCGAGCGCCAGGAGCGGGGTAATGTCGCGCAGGGCGAGCGACAGGTCGACCTTGGTGCCGAGGTAGCTGGTGTAGGGGAGGGTGCCGCCGGACTGGCCGGCGCGCACTTGGAGGTCGAGCACGACGACGAACCCGAGCACGATCGTGATCCCGAGCGTGCGGGCCGCGACGAGCGCCAGGGCGCGGCGCTGCGGCGTGCAGAGCGCCGCCAGGATCACGAGGCCGAGCGTCCCGACCATGAACACGGCGGTGAGCCGGTGGGCCGCGGCGACGCCGATCAGCGTGATCGCCAGGCCGACCTCGGCGCGGCGGTCGAGCTCGTCGGCGAGCCACGCGCCGAGCTGTGCCAAGACCACGGCCAGGATCGCGAGCGCACCGACGTTCGCCAGCCCATGCCACCCGAGGATGTTCTGGCTGGCCGGCACGATCGCCATCAGCCCGGCCGTCACGATCGCGCCCGGCAGCCCGAAGAATGCCCGTGCCGCCGCGAACGCCGCCGCGATCTGCGCGAGCATCAGAAAGAGGATCACGTGCACGAGCCCGCCGGCCGGCGCGCCCGTCATCAGCAACGCGGCTCCCTCGAGCGATGGCACGCCGGGGTCCTCGCTGAACGGCCGCCCACCCATCCACAGCGTGTTGTCGAGCAGGAGCGAGCCCTGGCGACGGATCTCGTCGGCGTAGAGCAGGTACTTGGCCCAGTCGTCGCCGGGCACGGGCAGCGTCCCGATCACCTGCCACCCAAGGGCGACCGCCACCACCAGCACCGTCGCCAGCGCGACCGCATCCCACAAGACGGACGGCCTGGTGAGCCCCGACGCGTGGCGCGAGTCGTTGCCCACGGCCTCCGAGTCGCCGCGCGCCGTGGCCCGCTTCTCGTCCCCGCGCGCCGCACCGCGCGCTGCGGCCCGCGTCTCGTCCCCGCGCGCCGCGCCGCGCTCGCGCTCGTCCTCATCCCGCGGCACCAGCAGCCCAGCCACCAGAAGCCCGACGACCACCACCCGCACGCTCACTTCGGTCAGCGGCACGCCGAGCTTGGCGATGGTGATCAGGACGAGGCTCGTCGCGGCGAGGCCGAGCGACGGTGCGGCCGCCGCCCGGGCGACGGGCACCGAGCGCAGCGCGCGCGGCAGCAGTCCGCTGAGTGCGAAGCCGGGGGCAATGAGGGCTGCGGCGGCCAACCCGAGCGAGTCGATGCCGCCGGCCGCGCAGACCAGCTCCGTGAGGACCAACAGCAGCGCGAACCACCACGTGGCGGGGGCCGCAGTGTGCGCCGTGCTTCGCAACCCGCCAGGGGAGAGGCGTACCATGTGCGCGACATGATGGCACCCCGTCTGTCCGCGGCCGCCGCCCTGGTCCTCGCCACCCCGGCCGCCCTGGCGCTCGCGGCTCCGGTCGCGCTCGCGCAGACGCCGGATCCGTCAGCCTCCACCACGTCGCCGCGTAAGAAGCAGAGTGAGCTTTATGCACCATCGCCCGAGCGCGCCAGCTACGAGGTCTCGAGTCGATTCTTCAAGGCGTACGGCATGACCCTGCGCCCCATCGAGCTCGACCCAGGCGTCCGCCTCGGCACGTTCGCCACCGCGCCAAAGATCCCGTCGGGCGCCGCCGACGTGCGCGCCGGCGTCGACCCCAGCCGCAGCCCCTGGCAAGTGCCGCTGCTCGCCGCCCTGCTGGCGCTCCTGGCCGCCGTCGCCTTCTTCCTCACCGCGCCGACGGCCGCCCGCGCCGTGGTGCCCGACGGCTTCGTCGGCATCACTTCCGAGGACGCCTACACCGGCAAGGACCCGTACGCGCAGAAGCAGCTCGCCAAGCAGAACGCCTCGGGCTTCACGATCGCGCGGCAGGTGTTCCGCTGGAACGAGATCGAGCCCAAGAACAACGAGTTCGACTTTTCCGCGACCGACCGCTTCGTGCTCAACGCCGCCGACGCCGGCATCCGCGTGCTGCCGCTGCTTCAGGGCGAGCCGAAGTGGGCCACGAGCCGCCCGAAGGGCAACAAGTCACGCGCGCTCTACCCACCGAAGGACCCGACCCACTTCGGCCGATTCGCGGCCAAGCTCGCCGAGCGCTACGGCCCGAACGGCCTGATCTGGACGCTCAACCCTGAGGTCACCAAGACGCCGATCACCTCCTACCAGCTGTGGAACGAGCCGAACTTCCCGCTCTACTGGGCCAATAAGCCCAACGGGGCGGCATACGCGAAGCTCGTGATCACGGCGTCGCAGATGCTTCGTGCGGTGCAGCCGGACGCGTACGTCGTGAGCGCCGGCATCCCGGACTCGACCCTCGGCCAGAAGCCGGCGACGTTCGTGAAGGCCATGCTCAAGGCCAATGCCGGCCCGGCACTGAACGCGATCGGGATCCACCCGTACGCGATCGACGTGAAGTCGGTCATGAAGATCACGCGCGGTCTGCGAAAGACGATCAACGCCGCCGGCGGCAAGAACCTCGACCTGTGGGTGACGGAGATCGGCTGGGCTGCGGGCGGCCCGAAGACCCCGAAGCGCACCGTGACCGCCGCCAGGCAGGGGCCAATCGTCGCGGCGGTCTTCAAGGATCTCGCCAAATCACGCAAGTCGCTGAAGCTCCGCGGGGTCATCTACTTCGCGTGGCGCGACAGTGCCGTCTACCCCGGCGGCAAGGACTTCTGGGGTCTTCACACCGGTCTGCACGATCGCAAGGGCAAAGCGAAGCCTGCCCTGAATATCGTCGCCAAGACGCTGCTGAAGCTCAAGTGAGCCCGCGCACCGCTCGGGCGGCGGAGTTCGCCGCCGCCTCCGTGGGCCCGCGCCTGGCGCGGGTTTCCGCCTTCGTTGGTCCGCGCTTGGCCCGGGTTGCCGCCCTCGCGTCCGTTGCTGCAGTCGTGGCCCTCGCCGGCTGCGGCAGCGACGACCAGTCCGGCTCCGGCTCGTCGACCAGTCCGTCGTCGACCTCCCCGACCACTCCGTCGACGTCGACCACCGAGTCGACCTCCGCGTCGCAGGGCACCGCCCGGCCCGAGTACGTCGGGATGGTCGCGTCGGAAGCACTCCCGCAGTTGCTGGCTGAGCAGGAGGCGACGCTGAAGGCGCAGGCCGCGGCCGGCGTCGGCACGCTGCGCCAGACGTTCCAGTGGAACGAGATCGAGCCCCGCAAGGGCGACTGGGCGTTTGGCATGCACGACCAGCTCGTCGCCTCGGCGGCGAAGGCCGGGATCACGATCCTGCCGATCGTCTTCAACGTGCGCCCCGGTGAGAAGGCCAAGCCGAAGAAGAACGTAACGATCACGCGGACCACCACGATGCCGCCGCGCAACATGGAGACGTTCGCGCAGTACGCCGTCGTATTGGTGAAGCGCTACGGCCGAGGCGGGTCGTTCTGGAAGGAGCACCCGGAGCTGCCGCCGCATCCGATGACGGCCTGGCAGATCTGGAACGAGCCCAACATCAAGCCGTACTGGGGCGGTCGCCCGAATCAGGTTGAGTACACGGCGATGCTGAAGGCCACGTCGACGGCGATCCGCGCGGTCGATCCCGAGGCGGAGATCGTGACCGGCGGCATCCCGGACAGCACCCAGGGCATCGCGCTCCCGGACTACCTCAAGTTGCTGTCGGAGGCGGGCGCGAAGGGCACGTTCGACACGCTTGCGGTGCACCCGTATTCCAAGTCGGTCGATGGCGTGATCTCGCGGACGCAGGATGCCCGCAACCTGCTCGATCGTTACGGCTTTACCGACGTGAACGTGTGGATCACCGAGGTGGGCTGGGCGACGAGCGGGCCCCGCAGCAAGTTCTCGGTGAGTAGTGGCCGGCAGGGTGAGCTCGTCGCTGAGCTGCTGCAGCGCACCGCCGCGGTGGCGAAGCCGCTGAAGCTGCGCGGGGTCGTGTACTACGGCTGGCGCGATCAGAAGCCCTATCCCGGCGGCAAGGACTTCTGGGGCCTCCACACCGGTCTGCTCACCGAGCCGGGCGAGCGCAAGCCGTCGCTCACGCACTTCCGCAACGCGGCCAAGGAGCTGCAGGCGGGCGGCTGATGCGCGCAACTCGGCGGGCGCGGCGCGGGATTGGCTCGTGGAGCGCGGTCGCGTGCGCCCGCGTGACCGGCTTTGGCCGGCTGTGCCCAAAGTCGGGGACGCGTCGATCGAACGAGCGGCCAAACGCCCCGGTTTCCGGTCGTCGCCGTCCGATTCGTCCCGTTTCGAACGCCCATATCACCTGAATACGCCGGTTCTCTGGGCCGGATGGCGCACACAACGGCGTAAGAATGTTGTGACCGAATCGATCTTGCTGGCATGATCGCGGTATGCCTCGTGCCGCCTCGTGTCCCCCCGAGCAGGGACTCGCCTATCGCCTTTCGCACACCCTGCGTGGAGCGAGCCTGGCCCGAGCGACGTTCCTCATCGGCGGGGCGCTCGCCCTCGGCGCCGGCGCGGTGCCCACGGTGGCGGCCGCGGCGATCAAGGTCGGCACGCCCAGCCACGACATCCTCCGCGCCACGCCTGCGGGCGACACGCTGTACGGCGGCGGCGGATCCGACGTGCTCACGGGCAACGTCGGCGACGACATCATCTACGGCGTTCGCTCCGGCAACTTCATCGATGGTGGCGCTGGCAACAACTACATCGAGGGCGGCACCGGCGACGACGAGATCACCGCTGGCGGCGGCAAGAACACCGTCTACGGCGGCACCGGCAACGACACGATCACGCTCGGCAACGGCGACAATT
This sequence comes from Solirubrobacteraceae bacterium, assembly GCA_032119595.1. Classification (GTDB taxonomy): domain Bacteria; phylum Actinomycetota; class Thermoleophilia; order Solirubrobacterales; family Solirubrobacteraceae; genus JAGIBJ01. The sequence continues at coordinate 18,101 of JAUMBQ010000013.1, forward strand.
ACGTCGACCCGGGTGCGGCGCAGGACGAGGTCACGCTCGGCAGTGGCAACAACGTGATCAACGCCGGTGCGGGCGGCATGAAGCTGCGCGCCGGCAACGGCAACAACATCGTCTACTACCGGTCGGGTCCGGACGACATCAAGCTCGGCTCGGGCGTGAATCTCGTGTACGTGGCGACCGTCGGGCAGCTCGCGAAGGTCGACTGTGGTGGCAATCCCAAGAGCGTCCTGTTTGTGAACAGCGCCGCCGATCCGGGCCTCGCCCTGACGGCGTCCGCGCAGCGCGAGGACAAGATCGTCGGCTGCCCGACGCTGATGCCGTTTGATGGTCCGCCGCTGCCGGTCTCGCAGAGCGCTTCCAAGACGGGGCCGTTTGCGCTCGTCGGCACGCCGGGCGTCGATCGCCTCTATGGCGGCCACGGTGGCGGCACGATCGACGGCGTCGGTGGCAACGACATCATTTGGGCCGACCGCGAGCACGACACCGGCGGCGAGTTCGCGCGCTCCAAGACCACCCGGATTCTCTCCGGCGACGGCGACAGCCAAATCTTCGGCGGTCGCGGCTCCAACATCATCAAGGTCGGCAATGGCCGCAACTTCATCCGCGGTGGCGCCTTCAACAACGACATCGCCGTGGGCACCGGCTCCAACGTGATTCGCCTGCGCGGCAAGGGCGTGAACGTCGTCTCGATCGGCGGCGGCACCGCGTACGTGGAGAGCTTCGCCAACGGCGACAAGCGGCCGAGCATCACGTGTAAGCCCGGAGCCAGCGCCGTGGTCGTCTATGGCGTCCGCAAGCCACAGACCAACTGCACCTCCATCTTCAAGGCAGGCACCAAGCTCGGCCAGCAGGCCCAGGTCCAGGGCATCGATCACATTCCAGACGCCGACCCGGTCGTCCCTACCCCGCTCGCCCCAGGTCAAGACGGCAAGGGCGTGCCAAGGCCGCCGATCGTGGTGCCAGCGGCGGGGTAAGGGGCCGCTGGGCTACTCGCCAGCGCCCGGGTCGATGCTGGAGCCGCGGCGCAGGAATACTGCGCCGATGGCGCCGAGGGCGCTGAGCCCGAGGAGGCCCCACACCAGCGCGCCGCCGACGGTCGGACCGGCCTGGGCTGCGTTGGTGGCGGCTCGTAGCGGGCTGCCGTCGGGGTTTGCTGGGCTGTCGACGCGCTCGGCGAGGACGGCTCCTTCGTCGCCACTGCTACTACCGCCCGAGCCTGTTCCGGAGCCGGCCGAGGTGGACGCAGGCTGGTCGCCGTCGTCAGCGAGCCGCTTGACTGCAGAACCATCGGGTCCTGCTTCGTCGAGCGACTTGGCGGTCTTCGGAGGCAGGGCCGAACTCGAACTCGAGCCGGAGCCCGAAGATTGGCTGCCGGAGGCCGGGGATCCCGACGTCGGGCGCTGGCGGCCGCCGTCAGCGCGGGGGACGGCTTCGCAGTACTGCTCCAAGGCGCTGGCACCAGGGGCGCCCTGGCAGCCTTGGGCGTTGGCCGGCGTGGGCGCCGCGGCGAAACCGAATCCGCAGGTGACGGCGACGAGGGCCAGGGCCCGGGGGGTGCGGGCGGTCGACGAGTGCTGCATGAGTGCTCTTACGCACGACATGCCGGACACCTGACACGCCGGCGGAACTCACCGCCTTCGGGGTTCGCGCGGTTGCGCGAACCCGAAGGCGGACCAGGGTTACCTGGGGAGGGTGATCTTAAACGTGGACGTCACGGTGGTTCCCGCGGCGTTCACGTAGGTCAGCGTGACGCGAACCAAGAAGGACTTCTTCTTGCCCAGCGCCGGCGCGATCTTCTTGCCGGTGGCGTTGCCCTTGAGCTTGAACGTCGCCGTGGTGCCACCGACGGGGACCGTCGTCGTGTTCTTGGAAACGGCCTTGTACTTCTTGCCAGGCTGGCGGTACAGGAGCGTCACGGTGTACGTGCCAGAACCGGCGACGGGGAGCGCGACGGTGGCGGTCTTCTTCCCGTTCACGAGCGTCGTGAACTTGATCGTCGAAAACGCCTTGGTGATCGCCGCGGTCAAGTCGGCCTGGAACGTGAGGTTCGGCGTCGTCGGCGGGGTCGACGGGGTGTAGGGCGAGGACGGCGCGATTGGCGACACCTGCCCCTGCGACGAGGACACGACGACGACGGGGGTGACCGCGATTGCCAGCAGTGCGAGCAGTCGGCTACGAGACATAGGGGCCTCTCGGGAAGGGGGCAACGGGGGGACGAGCACTCGGGCGTAGGTCCCAAGGCACGTGGATTGGAGCCCAGCCTATAGAGGTGCCACGCCGACACCAACTTTTTGGTGAGTCTTCTGTGGTCTAGCCACTATTCGTGTTCCAGGTGAGCGACGAAGCGCTTCCTTGGACCGCGCGAAGGGAGGCCGCTCGCGGTGCGACCTGTTCTCTCGCAAAGACGCCGTCAGCTCCGGCCGTCAGGCGTGCGAACGTGACCCAGCGCGCGCCGCTGCGCCTCTGGATGACGACCGGGCCGGGTGCCGGAGCTTTGCCCCAGAGCAACGCGCGTGCCTTCTTCCGGTAGGCCGTGAATGGAAACCGGAATGCGGTCCACGAAGGCTTCTTCACGTCGCTCGACGGAGATACGCCGCGGAAGAAGATGCCCGATTGGTAGGTCGCTTCGAAGCTCGGCAGGGACGAGTCGTCGCGCGAGTTCCAATAGAGCACGGTCTGTGCTCCCTGGCGCCACAGAAGAGAAAACGCTCCCTGGATGTATTCGGCCTGCTTCTCGGGCGACAGCCCGCGCGGATCCGGGGCACTGTCCCACGCAAGTTCGGTGATCCACAGGGGCTTCTTGCGGGCCGGCTGGATCGTGCGTGTGTTCACGCCGAGCTGGACGAGGTCGCTGATTCGGCCGAGATCTGGAACGGTGACATCGTCCGGGTTTAGCGCGCCCCGTCGTGGGCCCGAGATCGAATACGGGTTGTGAGAGAACCCGTCGAACCGCACTTGCGGGCAGTTCTTGCTGGGAGTGAGCGTGCCGTTGGCCGCCGAGATGCAAAGAACTTCGCGCCAGAACGCTGCGGGCGGGGTGCGCGCGCCGCCCGCGGGGTAGTCGCCGAACGGCGCCGTCGCGCCGGCGAGCACCGTCGCCTTCGGGTTGGCCGACTTTACGCCGTCGTAGATGGCGTTCAGCAGTGAACGGAATATTCCGGCACTGGTGTTGACCGGCCCGTTCGGACCGGGGACGTATTGCGGCGTGACCTCGACGTAGAGGTTGGGCTCGTTCCAGCCTTGGTAGTTGGTTACGGCCGGAAGCGGGCGGTCCGGGGCGAGAGGGTCGGGGAAGGCACCGGAGTATCTCGTGGCGAGCGCTGAGGCAAAGAGTCGAAGGGCGGGCGCGGAGGGACGCCATGATCCGGCGGGAGTGAGGCGGGTGATGGCTGGCCGGGCAGGCCCCTCCGCCCAGGCTGGCGCGCGGTTGATCCACACGAGCGGACTCAGACCGGCCGCAGCGATCGCTCGAATCTTCCGATCGACTGATGTCCAGCGATATGCGGGCGACGCGGGGTCTGCCGCCTGCCCGTCGCTTCCCGGACGGTCCGGAGCGATGTCGCTCCAAGCGAGCTGCATCCGCCAGACCGTGGCGCCGGCAGTCTTAGCGTTGGCGAGTCCGACCGCTAGCTCTTCATCGGTTGCGCCTGCGCCCGCTCCGTTGGGGCGCTGGAGCAGGTCTTCACCGTTGAAGCCGAGGTCAAACGCCTGTGCAGCACCAGGTTGCGCGCAGGCAAGGGCGAGCGCGGAGAGGGCAGCCAGAGCCGCCGTGCGGCCCAAGGCGTGGCGGCGGGGGACCTGCACGACCAGCGCAATGTATCGCCCCGATGATCAAGGCACCAAACGGGAGTGCTGCGGTAAGCCAGTATTCGGCCTGTTGCGCCCGTCATTGGGCCTATGGGACATTCGACCAGTTCAGCGGAAGGCGAACCGCAGAGGACAGGAGGTCGAGTCGGCTGCTAGCTGCCCCGGCTGTTTCGGATACGTGGCCCAGAGCTCGTACCCACCCTTGCCCGGTGGTTTGAGCGTGGTCGAGAACCGTCCGCTGCCCGAGGTCGTGAGCGTGCCCGCGGTACGGAGCGGTCCTCCGGGCTTGGCCCAGTGGAGCAGCACCCGCTTCTTTGCCGTCGCGGGCAGCAGGCGGCCCCGCACCGCGATCCGACGCGACGAAGACGCCGACGTGGCGCGCCCGCCGTCCGTGCCGTACGTGCCCTTCGGCGTGGTCTCGAGGATGAGATGCGCGCCAATTTTGGACCGGCCGCTGGCCGCGATCGGGATCGCGCGCGTGGCGCTCGGCGGGCCAGCGTCCGCGACCGAGGTGGCCGCGCCGAACAGGGGGCTGGACGCGTCATAGTTTCCGATGAGACGCGGTTGGAAGGCGTATTTCAGCGCGAGGTCGGTGTCGCTCCACGGAGCTCGTCGTCCCATCGAATAGCGGATCGCGAGGGTGGTGTCTGCCTCTGCGGGTAGCGCAACATCGATGGTCGCGGTGCCGGTGGTGTACCCGTGGTACCGATCGGCGCGAGCGGAACACAGCGAACCGAATGCGGGGTCTTGCGCCAGCGTCCCCACCGTGCCGGGGCCGTACAGCGTGAATTGTTTGGGCCCGTCGACGGAGCGGCCTTCGTCGCGGGCGCCGGACGTCGCGAAATCCGGTGGTGTGAGCACCACGCTGAACCGCTCATCGCTCGGCCCGGCGTGCAGGTCGAGGTAGTAGATGATGTCCTTCACGGTCGAGTCCGCGCGCAGCGGCGCCGTCTCAGGCAGGGTCTTGACCGTGGTCCCGCTGATGGTGAGCGCTGTCGCCGGAGCCGGAGCGACGCAGAGCGTTACCGCGGCGAGCGGCAAGAGGCGGCGTAGCGACACCTAGAACGTCTTCCAGGGCAGCGAGATTTCCTCGCCGAGGACCGCGCGGAGGGTCGTCCCCGGACCGACTCGCAGCCGGCCCGTCATGACGCCGCCGCCCCGAGGTGAAAGGGTGCTGACGGTCGTCCAAGTACCGTTGGCTGCACGCGCCTGAACCGCAACGGCCCCGGCACTCGGCGGGCGTGCCCAGAGCGCTGCCACGCCGCCGCTTCGGTACGCCGTGAAGGGGAAATGGAAGGCGGTCCAGGCGGGCTTGCGCGTGTCCTGCGTGGGATCGGAACCGCGAAGGAAGATCCCCGACTGCAGGTGGGCGTTCCAGTCGCCGCCCTCATCGTCGTCGCGCGAGTTCCACCAGAGGATGTGGGTGACCTTCGCCTTCCAGAGCGCGTAGAACGCGCCTTCCATGTAGATCGCGTGGTCGGCAAGGCTGAGCCCGCTCGGGTCGGGGTAACTGTCCCACGACATCTCCGTCATCCACACGTTCTTGGCGGCTGCGGTCGAGATCAGCCGGGCGCGGGCCGCGGCGTTGAAGAGCTTCGTCAGCTTGTGCATGTCGGGCACGACGACGTCGTCCCGGTTCCGCGCCGTGCGCGTGGGCGGCCCGATCGGATAGGTGTGATGCGCCCAGCCGTCCATCAAGAGCTTCGGACACGACTTCGCAATGCGGATCTGCGTCCCTCGCTCGGTGGCACAGAGGAGCTCCCGGTCGAAGCGAGCTGGAGGCAGTCGCGTGTCGCCGGGGTAAAGGCCGCCGAACGGCCCCGTTCCGGCACCGAGCACCTTGGCCGTCGGCTGGACCTTCTTGATGCCTCGATAGAAGGCGTTGAGCAGCTTGCGGTACGTCCCCACACTCTCGATCGCCCAGCGACCGTTCACGCGAACCCACTGCGGAGTGATCTCGGTGAACAGGTTTGGTTCGTTCCAGGCCTGGAACGTCGCGACTCGCGGAAGTGTCTGGCCGGGGCGTGCCGGGTCGGGGTAGCGTCCGCTGTAGCGCGTGGAGAGGGCCTGCGCAAATTGGCCCAGGGCCGTCGCCGAAGGGCGCCAGGTGCCGGCTGGCGTCAGTTTGTCGACGGCCGGCCGGTTGGGGCCTTCGGCCCAGTTTGGCGCCCGCGCGACCCACGGAAGCGGTTCCATGCCGGTCGCGGTGATGTGCCGGACGAGTCGGTCGACGTAGCCCCAGTCATAACCCGACCAACTGGGGTCCACGCCTTGGGCGGCCGTCGGCGCGGTGGCGCCGGGCGCGACCTGGCGCCACACCAGCATGAACCGCCACGTCTCGGCGCCCGCACCGCGGGCGTTGGCCAGACCGGCAGCCAGCGCAGGTTCGTTCACGGTGCCGCCGGAATAGCCGGCGTACTTGGCGAGGTCGTCGCCGTTGAACCCAAGCGAGAGCGCCTGGGCAGGCGGAGCCGTGAAGGCCAGAGCCCCAAGGCACACGAGGAGGAAGGCCTGGGCGGAACGAGCCGCGCGGTTCATCAGAGTCACGGAACTCCCTACGGCCGACGGCGGCCGTCGGTGACACGACGCGTCAACGCGACGTGCAGCGTTCACGTTCACTCGTTACTGGGCGGTTCGTGGTTTCGACGGTCACGGTGCCGTCTGGCTGCCGGACTACCTGGCCGACGGGGCGCACCTTGGTCACGAACACCACTTCGCAACCTGGGCGCGCACGAGCGTCATCGCCGCCATCGATCGCGAGCGGGCCGGAGCCCACGAGCCCGGCGATCAGCGTGAGTGCGGCCAGCGACCCGGCCGCGGCCGCGACCGGAAGCAACCGGCGGCGAGGACGGGCATGCCGGCTTGGGAAGAGGCTCCGCTCAAGCTCATGCTGCCAGGCCGTTGACGGCGCGGGCGTGGCTTGGCGAAGGAGCGCGACGAGCGCGTCGTCGGTGCGCGCGTCGTCGTCGGCATGATCGGGGGTTCCCACGGGCACCGCTCTAGCTGGTCCAGCTCGACATGCACTCTTGTACGGCCCAGCGGATCAGTCTCTGACACCCCTGGGTCACTGGAAGAACTGGCCCCCTGGTCGCAGCGCCTTGGCCCGGCGGAACGCCGCGAGCGCCGCCTCGGTCCGCCCGGCCTCCGCCTCGACTCGCGCGAGCACCAGCGGCAGTCGCCAGTCGTAGGGATCGCGCTCGATGGCAAGCGCGAGGCCATCGCGCGCAGCCCGCCAGGCCCCGGCTTGTTCGTCGACGAGTGCGCGCTGCAAGAACGGCGAGGACGCCCACGGGAGGATCTCGATCGCTTGGTCGGCGTGGGAGCGCGCCAGCACGAGGTTGCCGGCGGCGGCGTCGCGCTGGCTGCGGCGCACCTCCGAGGTCCCGACCAGGCCAGGAAGCTCGATGAGGACGGCGATGAGCGCCACAACCACCAGCCCTACGCGGAGCACGGGGACGGCACGACGGTGCTCCTCCGCTTCGCCCTTGCCGGCGGCGATGATCGCGCCGGTGAGCGCCATCGCGTAGAGCGCGAGCGCGGTCACTTCCCAGAACCAGTCGAACCCGGTGCCGAAGGTGAAGGCGGCCAGCCCGGCACCCGCGCCAGCCACGAGGCCGCGGTCAAGCGCGTTGCGGCACCGGCGGGCGGCCGTACCGACGGCCGCGATGGTTGAAGCGACGAGTCCCACGAGCAGCAGGAGCCCTGGCCAGCCCTGCTCGCTGAGGGCCTCCAAAAATGCGCTGTGGGCGTCGCGCACGAACTGGGCGTCGGGGCCGGTCCGGTTGTAGGTGAGTTCGTACGTCCCCGCGCCGGACCCGTTGGCTTTGTCGAGCTTCCACGACTCGATCGCGACCTTCCACTGTTCGACGCGCGCGCCGTTGTTCAGGGAGGTGAGGCGCTTGGTCGGGTCGGCGTCATTGGTCGTCTCGAAGGTCGAGAACTTGTCCCACGCACGTGGGCCGTATTGCGCGGCGGACACCCCTCCGACGCCGACGGCGAGCGCCACCAGGGCGATCGTCGCAACACGAGCGCGAGCGGGACGCAAGGCGAGGCCGTCGAGCCGTGCACAGAGGGCCGTGAAACCCGCGAGCACGACGCCCGCGACCAGGACGGCGACCACGACCTCGGCACCGCCAGCCGAGCCAGTCGCCTCGGCGATCGCAGGTGCGCCGTGCACCACGGCGACGACGGCGGCCCCGGCAGCCAGGGCCCCGAGCGTGACAGCCGCGGCCGTCCATCGGTGTTTCGCGAGCGCCAAGAGCACGACGAGACCGACGGCTGCTGCCGCCACCGACGAGCGGGAATAGGTGAGGTAGCCGACCGCAGCGACGAGGGGCAGGGCGCTCATCGCTAGGGCGCGTTGCCATCGCAGCGCTCCATGCGACCCGATGGCCATGAGCAGCAGCATCGTGATCACCGACCACGAACCGACCGCGTTCCAGTAGCCGAGCGGCGCGGAGAGCCTGGCGCTCGTGTTCGTGAAGACGATCGCGGTGGTCTGGCCGAGGAAGCCAGGAGAGACGCGGTTCCCGAGCGCCGCGATGCACACCGCGACGCCGCCGACGACCAGGCCGACGAGGACGCCGCGCCACCATCGCGCCGGGAGGGCCCAGCCGAGGAGCACGACGGGGCCGAGGTGCGCCACCGCGCGGCCGAGCTCGACGACGCTGCGTTCTTGGCTCGCGCTCGCTTCGAGGTTCAGGGCGATCCAACCGGCGATTCCGGCGGCGAAGACGGTGACGAGTACGCCGGACCAGCGCGGAGCAGACGGCCCGCCTACGGCGACGACCGCCGTGAGCCCGACGAGCCACCAGATCACGACGGCGATCGTCTGTCGGCTGACGATGTCGTAGCCGCCTTGTGACATCGCCAGCGCGAAGATGAGGGCGCCGGCCGCCAGGCCGGAAGTAAGCACCGGGATGGAACGCGGCTGGACGAAGGTCACGGGCCGCCACAATGACAGGACCCGCGGCCGTGTCGGCGGGGGCAGCGGGTCGATCTGCTCCATCGGGCCGTGGTCACGGGTGCGGGTGGTATGTACCTTGGGCTGGTGATGTGTCTTGGCCGATAACCACCGGCGGGTTCGTTCGGCGGCCGTCACGGGCGTCGGGCAACTGCTCGGCCTTCTCGGTTCAACCCTCATCGGCGTGCTCGTGGCGGGGACGCTTGCGCCGTCTCCGCGCGTCGACGGTTTCTTCGCGGCGAACCAGATCTACGCGCTTGCGCTCTACCTCGGGCAGGCGGTGCGGATCACGGCTCCGGCGTTGCTCGTCGCCTCGGGGATCGGCACGCCAAGCCTCAATCGCGCGTCGTGGTGGCTTGCGGCCGGCACCATCGCGTTCATGGTCGCGCTGGCGTTGTTCGGTGGCGGCTTGGTCGCGGAGCCGGCACGCGCGGCGTTCCGCAGTGACCTCCTCGTGCTGGCACCCGCGGCAGGTATCCACGTGGCGGCGGGTGGGCTGGCGGCTCGGATGGCCACTGCTGGCTCGTACGGTTTCGCGGCCGGCGCGTACGCGGCGGGCAGCGTCGTCTCCGGGCTGCTGCTGCTCGTGACCATCGACGCCAGCGGCGCCTCCGCGCTCGCGCCGTGCATTTCTGCGGGCGGCTTCTCGGTCGGCGTGATCATGGTGGTCTCGTTCCACGTCGTCCGCCGCACGCGGGGTCTCGACGTGCCAGAAGAGGGGTCGAGTGTCCGGTCGGTCACGCGCACCATCGCGGTGGGCAAGCAGACGCCGTTCGCGCTGCGCCGGATTGGGCTTGGCGCGGTGCCGGCGCTCTCGATGCAGCTTCTGATCACCGTCGTCACGCTCGCCGCAGGCCACGTGGTGGCCGGTGGCACGGCGCTCCTCAGCTACGCGTTTCTCGCGCTCTTCGCGTTCACGACGATCGCGATCACGCCGATGTCGATCGTCCTCGGCGCCGAGGTCGCCGAGCGGTGGAGCGGCGACCCGGATGTGCTCGTCGAGATCATCCGCAAAGCCACGAGGTTGGCGATGGTGTTCGCGGTGCCGCTGGTGGCCGTCGGGTTCCTCGTCGGCCGGCCGGTGGCCAGCGAATTGTTGACCGCACTCACCGACCGAGACCTCGATCAGATCTTCGCGATGCTCGCGGTGCTCTGCCCGTCGCTGCTGCTCGCGGCCGCGGCGACGGCGGCCACCGTCGGCATCACGGCGGCCGACCGCCTCGGCAGCCTTGCGCTTGGACTCCTGGCCACCAGCGCCGTGGCCGTCGTGGTCGGGATCGTGCTTGCAGCGGTTGCGCCGCCGCTGCTCGTCGTGGCCGCCTTTGCGAGCGGCCTATCGCTCGTGTTCTCCGTGGTGACGATCGTCCTGGCGGTGCCCCGCCGGGTCAGCGCGACGATCCGGTCGATCGTGCGCGACAACGTCGCGATCATCGTGCCTCCGCTCGCCGTAACCGCTGTGCTCACCCCACTGGTCGAGACCGACCTCGGGTTGGGGGCGCTCTTTGGTGCTGCGGTGGTCGTGCTGCATGTCGGCGTGGTGCTGGTGCTGCGGCCCGACACGGTCGAGATGCTCGTGGGCGCGGCGCGGCGCGGCAAGGTGGCCTGACGGCTCAGCCGGTGGACGAGGCGCCCGGGTCTGGGACGGCGGCGGCACGGAGCTTCTTCAGGGCGCGGCTGCTGATCTGATTCACGTTCGCCTCGCTGAGGGAGAGCAGGGCGGCGACTGCAGCGGCCGTGAGGTCGGCGCCGTAACGCAGCGCGAGGACTTGTCGCTCGCGGTCACCGAGGCCCGAGATCCAGTCCTCGAAGGCGCTCTCGGCCAGGGAGCGCGCCAGCGGGTCGTCCTGCTCCGCGAGCGACTCGAGGAGCAGGGGGTGTTCGTCGAGCGACGCCGACCGTCGATGCGATTCGCGCCGGTAGTGATCGATAAGGACGTTGCGCGCGATCGCCAGGATCCAGGTCCGCTCGCTCGCACGGGCGGGATCGAATCGCTTCCAGTGGCGAATCACACGCTCGAACGTGTTCCCCGCCAAGTCCTCCGCCACGCTACGGCCGACTGAGTAGGCGAAGAAGCCGAACACGGCATCGACGTGTTCGCGGTACACCCGCCTCAGCGTCTCGTCTTGGCTCTGGCGGGGCACGCGCCTCTTAGCTTGGCATCTCTCGGGAATGCACCGGCCACTTCGTCTGGCGTGCCAAACCTGCCAACGAAATGCGCCGATCGTCAATTGTGGATCCAGACGACCGGTGTAATACTCGCCTGGCGTGCAGAGTTCTCATCGCCCCTCGCCCACGTTCGTTCCTCGGAGGACCGCCTGTGCCGAGCGCTGAGTCTGCTCCCGCCCTTGCGATCGAGCAGGTGAACCGTGCGGCCGCTCGACGCGTTCGCCGGGTGCTCCAGCAGTGGCCGCTGATCGTCGCGTGCGCACTGCTCGCTGGGATCGCTGGATATTTCGCGTCGTCTTCTCGCACGCCGCAGTACGAGTCGTCGACCACGATCCAGCTCAACGAGCTTGACCTCGGCGCACTCTTCATCCAGCAGAACGTGCAGCAGTTCCAGGACACGTCCACCCGGGCCGCCACCAACGCCAAGCTCATCACGCTGCCTCGGGTGATGGAAGCCGCCGCCCGAGCGCTGGACGGCAAGGTCACGCCCGGCGAGGTGAACTCCGCGATCAGCGTCGCCGCCGAGCCGGACACCACGCTCGTTCAGATCACGGCGCGCGACGAGAGCCCGCAGTTCGCGGCGCGCAAGGCCGACGCGGTCCGCGACGCGTTCATCGAAGTCCGTCGTCAGGCGTCGCTGGCGCAGCTCAACAGTGCGAAGACCAGCGTCATGGCGCAGCTCGGTCAGTTGACGGAGTCACAGCGCGAGTCAGTTACGGCGCAGTCACTCCGAGAACGACTCCAACAGATCGACACGCTCCGCGCCGCGAGCAACGGCGGGGTCGAGACGGTCCAGACCGCCCGCGTGCCTGGCTCGGCGATCTCGCCGAGCCCCAAACGGGATGCCATCCTGGCGCTCCTGGCGGGTGGCCTGCTCGGTGTCGGCATTGCGCTGCTGCGTGGACAGCTCGACACCCGTGTGCGCGACCGGGGCGAGCTTAGTGAGTTGTGGGACCTCCCGGTCCTCGGGCTCATTCCCGACACCTCCGATCTTCGTCGCGCCGGGCGCGGGCTGCCGTCGGCCGCAGCGCTGGAGGCGTTTTCACTCGCGCGCACCAACCTTCGGTATCTCCACGTCGGTGGCGACGTGAAGACGCTCGTCGTCACGTCTGCGCTGGCTGGCGAGGGGAAGAGCACGGTCGCCTGGAACCTCGCGCTGGCGGCGGCGATGGCAGATTCTCGAGTGCTGGTGATCGACGCCGATCTGCGCCGTCCGGTGTTTGCAGACCGGCTGGAGCTGTCCAACGAGCGCGGATTCTCGGAAGTACTGGCCGGTCTGGCCCGCGTCGAGGACGCCATCCGCCCGGTCACGATCGCGCTTCCAGGCGCCGCTCCGGACGCCGTGATCGACGTGATTCCTGCTGGCCTCGTGCCGCCGAGTCCGATCGCGCTCCTCGAGCGCGCGCGGACGGGAGAGATCCTCAAGGCCGTGGGTCGGCACTACGACTTGGTGATCATCGACACGCCGCCATCGACGGTCGTCGCGGACGCCAAGGTCCTGCTCGATCACGCCGATGGTGTCGTGGTGGTGAGTCGCCTCGGGTACGTGACCCGGTCGGCGCTCCTGCGCATGCGCGACACGCTGGCCGGTCTCGACACGCCCGTCCTCGGGACCATCGTGAACGCTGGCATTTCGGCCAAGGCCTATGGCTACACGAACTACGCGCCGGTGCAGCCGGGGCCCTCGACGGGCACGCGAGGCTCGGGCGTAGATCGCAAGCTCGGCGTAGGCGAGTCCGCCTGAGGGGCGCACGTCACGTCCGCTGGCCAAGGGCGGTCACCAAGGCTGTCGGAGCCGTGCGCGGCGCGATCGACGATCCGAATCTTACGTTTGTCCAACTTGCTGTAGGGCGGCCTCGTTCGCTTGTGTACGGTAGGCACCATTGATGATCTCAGCGGCAAACGAGAATAATGTGAACACCCCCGTTCCGCTGGGCACGCCGCCGAGCGGCCTTAGCTTCGCGATCATCGGAAGCCGCGGTTACCCCAGCACCTACGGGGGCTACGAGACGCTCGTCCGTCATCTGGCGCGGTTCATCGTCGCCAACGGGCACCACGTCACGGTCTACTGTCGCGAGCCGAATGACGGGCAGCGTGTCTGGTTCGAGGATGGTGTGCGGTGCGTCACGTCACGCGGTCGCGACACCAAGTCGCTCTCGACGCTCAGTTTCGGCGCGACCTCATCGTTCGACGCGTCGCTGCGGCGGTTCGATGCGGTGCTCGTGCTCAACATCGCCAACGGCTTCTGGATGCCCGCGTTGCGCGCCGCTCGCATTCCATTCGCGGTCAATACCGACGGGCTCGAATGGCGGCGCGCGAAGTGGAGCGCGCTCGGGAAATTCATTTTCAAGACCGGAGCGAAGTTCAGCGCCCGCCTGGCACCGGTCCTCATCTGTGACTCCGAGGCGCTCGGCGACATCTGGCTCGAGGAGTTCGGCCGCACGTCCGAGTTCATTCCGTACGGCGGCGACATTCGTGAGCCGTTGTCCGACGACCCGGTGCGCGAACTCGGTCTGGAGCCCCAGACGTACGCACTTGCGGTGGCCCGGCTCGCTCCGGAGAACAACATCGAGCTGCTGCTCGACGCGATCGAGCACCTCGGCGCAGATGCGCCGAAGGCTGTGGTCGTGGGCAGCGCGAACTTCGACAACCCCGTCACCGACCGGCTCACGTCGCTCCAGGAACAGGGCAAGGTCCTCTGGCTCGGGCACGTCTCGGATCAGCAGCTTCTCGCTGCGCTCTGGCAACACGCTGGGGTCTACGTGCACGGCCACTCCGTTGGCGGCACGAACCCTGCGCTGCTGCAGGCACTCGGGGCGGGCGCGCCGACGATCGCCCTGGACACGGTGTTCAATCGCGAGGTACTCCCGTTCGATGAGCACATATTCCCCCACGACAAAGCCGCCCTCGCCAAGCGGGTCGCAGAGCTTTGCGCGTCCTCGAATGAACGCGCTGAGATGATTGCTCGCGGGCGTGACGCCGTCGCTGGCCGGTATCGCTGGGACGACGTCTGTCGGCGTTACACTGACCTTTTGGTGCGGCTCGCCAAGGCCCGATCCTGACGCGCGTAGCCGGACGGACTCTTCCGAAGGAAGGCGCTATGCGCATCCTTGTCGTCACGAACATGTACCCCACGCTTTCGGAGCCGGGGTTCGCCCCGTTCGTTCGGGAGCAGGTCGAGGCGATCGAGCGCCGCGACTCGATCGAGGCAGTCGATGTCCTGGTGATCGACGGTCGTGCGTCGCAACGCAACTACTTCAAGGCCTACCCGCGACTTTGGAGGCGTCTGCGCCAGCAGCGCTACGACGTGATCCACGCGCACTACGGGCTGTCGGGGCTTGTAGCGTTGGCGCAGTTTCAGGCTCCGGTGGTGGTCACCTACCACGGAAGCGATGTCGACGGTGAGCGCTGGAGCAACGCGATCCAGCGTCGCGCGTCGCGCTTGGTTGCTCGCTTGGTGACGGCCAACATCACGGTGAGCGAGCCGATCCAGCGTCGCCTTGCTCACCCGTCGGCGTTGATTCCGTGCGGCATCGATATGCAGGCCTTCCAGGTGTCGGATCAGGCTGCTGCCCGGATTCGGCTCGGGCTCGACCCGGACGCATTGATCATGCTGTTCCCTTCGACGCCGAAGCGGCTCGAGAAGGAATACCCGTCGTTCCAGAAGGTGGTGGTGGCCGCGCATGCGATGCGCCCCGAGGTCCAGGAGCTCGTCCTCGAGGGCTTCAGTCGCGACGAGGTGCCATCCGTGATGGCGGCGGCCGACGTGATGGTCATGACGTCGAGCACTGAGGGCACGCCGGTGTCCGTGATGGAGGCGATGGCGTGCGGCCTGCCCGTGGTCTCGACCGATGTCGGCGATGTGCGCTCGATGCTCAGCGCGACCGATCGGGCGTTTGTAGCCCCATTCGATGCCGACCGGTTTGCTGAGGCCGCCCTGCGGCTGGCGGACGCGTCGGCTGATCGCACGCGCCTCCTGGGCGCCGAGCGCTTTGAGATGAACGCGATCGTTGATCGGATCGTCGACATCTACGCGAAGTGCCAGAGTCGCCGGGCGCCGCTCAGCCTCAGGCGATCCCGCCTCACGCCCACGACGACCTCGAGCGGAGCCACCCCGGATGGCGGATAGCGAGCCCCGGCCCATGGCGGCCGCAGCGGCGCCAGACGGCTCAATCGACATCACCGTCGTGATCCCGTCGAAGAATCGCCCAGACCTCGTGCGGCGCGCGGTCGCGACCGCGCTCGCGCAGGTCGACGTATCGCTGGAGGTGATCGTCGTCGATGACGGCAGTGAGCCGTCGATCCCGCTCTCCGTTGGTAACGGCGATCCCCGCCTTCGCATCCTTCGCAACGACCAATCGCAGCGTGTGGCAGCGGCGCGCAACCGCGGCGTCGCCGAGGCGCGCGGCGCGTGGATTGCGTTCCTCGACGACGACGACGTGTGGTCGCCGGTGAAGCTCCGCGAGCAGCTGGCTGAGGTGAAGCGAAGCGGCGCGGAGTGGTGCCTTCCGGGCACCGTCTTGCTCGACGGTGACCTGCGCGTGAGGGGGATCTCCGACCCGCCGATGCCCGCGGCGACGCTCGAAGCCCTCCTGGACGTGAACTGCGTCGGCTCGCCTTCGGGCGTGCTGGTCTCGACAAAGGCCGTTCGGGACGTTGGTGGGTTCGACGGCCAATTCTCGGTCTTCGCGGACTGGGACCTGTGGCTGCGGCTGGCCGTGCGCAGTCCGTGCGTGGGCTTGGCCCAGCCGCTCGTCGGGTATGTAACCCATGACGGGTCGATGCATCGCCAGGCGCTTGGCGCGACACGTCGGGAGTTCGCCGCGTTCGCCGCACATCACCGCAAGATTGGCACCGGGGAGGTGCGTGGGCTGCGTACCTGGGAGTGGGCCGCCTGGGCCCAGCACGACGACGGGCGGCGCCGGACGGCAGCCGTGTTGCTCCTCTTCACGGCAGTCCGTTGGCGCAGCCTTAGGAACCTCCGGGGCGCGGTACGTATGGCCGGGGAAAACTTCCTGCCGCGCCGACCCGTGCCCCCGGCGCCGCCGAGCCCGCCGTGGGTGGCGGCGCTCCGCGCCGCCTCGTAAGGCGCGCGCCGCGCGGTCGGCAGCTGGACGGCCGACCTAAACGGCATGGCGCGTCCACAGCGGCAAAACCCCTTACGTACCCTGACTGGTCCAAGCTCTTTTGGACATTAGTCCAGAATCTGGACGTAACGTTGATGTATGGATTACGTAGTGGCTGATGGCCTCCGATACGGCCACCATGAACTTCAAGGTAAACATCCTCGGCGTTGCCTCCGCCGCCATCATCACGGCCACGGCTCTGGCTCCAGCAGCCGATGCTGCCCGCAAGGTCCGGCCGTCCACCACGACGACCTCGACGTGGACCTTCGAGCAGCAGATGGGGGCCGACATGACGATCGGCTCCGAGGCCATCCCGCATGGCGTGCCGACGTCATGGGGCTGGCCCGTGATGCCTCGCCCAAACATGGGGAACAACCCGGAAGGGTTCACGGCGTTCATCCCGTGGGGCCAGGTGTATGAGTGTGCGACGGGCAACCCGCAGCCGCTTGCGCGCGCCGAACTCCAGGGCCTGACCTCCTACATTCTGAGCAAGCGCACCGGGGCATGGAACAAGGTCGTCACGTCGACGAAGCTCGATGGCTCGGCGTTCCGAGAGGACTACACCGGCGATGACGGTATTCCCGCTCCGACGATCATCACGAGCACCGGCACCACCACCGTGACGGTGGGCAACGGCCGCAACTATCACTTCTGGCCGTCGTCCGGCAAGAGCACGATCGACCCGACCGACGTCGGTGGAGTGGTGACGTTCATGCGGGCGCGCCTGGTGCCGGAGACGGTCTCCTCCAGCCTCGCGGCGCCCTGCATGACGCTCAGCGTGGGCTCGGACTACTGGCGTTCGTTGGAGGCTGGCTGGGTGACCGGCCAGGTCAACAACGACGATGCTGCCATCGGTCGTTTCAAGAAGGTCACGTCAACCTGGCGGGTCTACGGCATGAGCACGCTGTCGGCCACGGCGCTCAAGGCGAAGCCGCTGCCGGTGTCGATCGCGCAGAGCGAGCTGCGCTAGTCCGAGGGCGTCACGCGGGTGAGTGGGGCGGCGTCGCCGCTCCACCAGCCCGATGCGAGCGCCAGTCGCCGGGCGACCGCGTCCCAGGTGAGCATGGGCGCGCGCCGCTGTGCGGTGGCGCCCATCGCCCGCGCGGTTGCGGGGTCGGCCATGCGCTCCATGGCGGAGAGCAGGGCGCCATCGACCGTCGGGTCGATCGCGATGCCAGCGTCGCCGAAGATCTCTTCGGAGCCGCCGTGGACCGTTCCGATTGACGGGAGTCCTTGGGAGCAGGCCTCCGCGTACGAGACGGCTGATGGCTCGAGGCTCGATGGCAGCACGAAGCAGGTGCTGCTCACGTAGAGCTGGCGCAGGCGCTCCGCAGCGGCGGGGTCTGCCAGGCTCAGAACGCCGTGGCCGGTCACACCCGGCACGTCAATTTGCGGGTGGCCACCGACCAGGTGGAGTTCGGCGGTGGGGTGGCGTTCGCGCAGCTTGGTGAATGCGTCGACGACCTGGTCGCCGTGTTTGCGGGTCCAGTCGAATCCCACGAACAGGTAGCGAGGGACCGACCAGTCGCGTTCGCCGGAGTACGGGGTGAACCGCGTGCCGACGCCGATCACGGCGACGCGGCGACGGTCCAGGCCATAGTCGCGGATGGCGGCCTCGGCGGCCCATGAACTCAGGAATGCGACGAGCGAGGCGGCCCGCTGCTGCTGTGCCTGGCGTTCGGCTCGCTGGATGAGGTACTCATCGGAGTACGCAGACCAAGCGCGGTAGTGGTCACGCCACTTCCTCACCTGGCTGATCGTCATGTCTTCGACGAGTGTGACGTTATGCACGTCCGACGGGAAGGTGAGTCGCGATGAGCTGAAGCACACCCCATGCGTGATGGTCCGGTTGCGGATTTCCCGTTCGATCTTGGCGGTTCGAAGGCGTCGGAAGTCGTCACTCATCGAGCCGGTGGCGGAGATGGTCTTGGGGTGCAGGGTGCCGTAGGCCCGCTTGCTCCCGCGGAGGTGGCGGGTGCCGCTCGCGAGGTTCATCCAGCGTTCGGCGGCTCCAAATGAGCCGTCAACCGTGCTGATGTCGATCCCGAGCTCGCGGAGGGCGCGGGTGACGAGGAACGGAATTCCTGACCACGTGCCCGGGTTCTCCGGGTCTCCCGCGGCCGTCGCGAGAACGTGCGCCTCACAGCGTTGTTCAGGCTCTATGGCCAAAGTGGACTCCACTACCCGAAAATACGTTGGATGCGGAGCCGGGTCAATGTGGACCGGATACTAATTCACCGACTTGTTATGCGGGCGAGGCCGACGTGGCGCAGTTCGCGCAGCGTCCGCTGCCCCACCACTGGCCAGTCGAAGTGGTCGGCGGCGTAGGTGAAGGCTGCTTGGCGATCGTCGGCGCCGTGGGTGATCGCACTCAGGATGGCGTCGCGCAGCGCCGGGGAGTCGCCGATGGGCACGACGCGTTCCTCCCTGCCCGGCGGGACGAGGTCTGGCAGCGCGCCGGCCTCAGACACGACGCAGGGGATGCCGCGGGCGGCGGCCAGGAGGCCGACGCCGCTCTGGGTCGCGTCGCGGTAGGGGAGGAGCACGAGGCGCGCGCGGTCCAGGAGGGCGTCGAGCTCGGCGTCGGGGATGTAGCCGTCGCGCAGTTCGACACCGGGCGGGTCGGCGGCGCGGATCTGGTCGCCGAGGTTGCCGCGGCCGGCGAGCACCATGGTCACGTCCGGGTGGGCGGTGTGGACGTCGCGGAACGCGTCGAGGGCCACATCGATGCCCTTGTACTCCATGAGTCGACCGATCATGAGGATCATGGGCGGCGAGGTGATCGCGGCCGGCGCCGCTTCCATTGGCGTGCCGTGCGGGACCGTGATCAGAGGGAGGCCGCGGAGCAACGGGATCAGCTGGGGGGCGAGCCTTGCTGAGTGCAGGATCACGGCGCCAGCGGTGGCTTCGGCGAAGCGAGAGAGCGCCCGGACCGGCGCGGGGAACGAGGACTCGAAGTCGCCGGAGTGGGGGGTCGGGTCGTGGATGAAGAGCGCGACGCCGAACCGGAAGCCGAGGGTGGCGTAGCGCGGGTCGATGTGCGCGTGCACGATGAGGCACTCGATGCCCCGGCGCGCGATGTCTCGGTGGAGCCACACGGTCTGCTGGGGCAGGCGGCGCATGTTCCTGGCGGGCACCAGCACGGTTGCGACGCCAGCGTCGCGCGCGGCGGCGACGTAGGCGTCGCGTTCGGACGCGTCGCCAGCGAACTCGTTGAGCCGATCGACGTAGTAGAGGGTCACGTCGGCGCCGGCGGCCTTGAGCCCGATCGCTTGGGCAGATCCGTAGCGCAGGAACGAGTCGCAGAGCACGGCGATGCCGCCCGGTGCCCGTCGACGAGGGCGCAGCACCATGCGCGACGCGGAAGCGATCCGGTGCGCTGCCATTCCTAGCAAGGTGGCGACGTGCTCACGGCGGGAAGGCAAGAACAAAGGCTATCAACCGTGCTTGGAGTGGCGCTCGTGTTCTCGGCGCCAGCGGGGACTTCCGGTAGATTGCGCCGTGCGCATGCAGGGCCGCCTTTCGACCATCGGATTCCGCGCGTGAGTGGCCCGCAGGTCTCCGTCGTCGTCGTGTCGTTCCACTCCGAAGCGACGTTGGGCGAGGCCGTGGCGAGCGTTCCGCCTCACGCCGAGGTGGTGGTCGTGGAGCAGGGCGCTTCGGGCACGGCCGGGCGGGTTGCGCGGGAGGCTCGTGCCGATGCCGTCGTGGTGAACTCCGGCGCCAATCGAGGCTTTGGCGCGGGGTGCAACGTCGGTGCTGCCAACGCGTCGGGGGGCGTCCTGCTCTTCCTCAATCCCGATGCCGTGCTGCTCCCGGGCGCGCTCGACGCGCTCGCGAGCGCGCTGGAGGATCCGACCGTGGGAACGGTCGGGCCGACCCTGCTGGACGAGGACGGCGAGGTGGCGACGGAGGCCCGCAACTTCAGCCGGCCGCTGCACGACGCCTTTGATCTCGCGGTGCCTCATGGGTTGATCCCCCGACGGATGAAGCGTGATATTCCGATGTCCGATCGCCGCTACGCGGAGGGAGGAGCGGTTCCGTACGTTCAGGGCGCTTGCTTCGCGGTTCGCCGCGACGACTTCTTCTGCGTCGGCGGCTTCGACGAGTCATTCTTCCTCTATGGCGAAGAGGAATACCTCGCGTACGCGTTCGCACGGCGCGGGCTCACCACGGTGTTGGTGCCGAGCGCGGTCGTGCGGCATGTCGGCCAGACTTCCACGGATGCCGTCGGCCTGTTCGCGACGGAGCAGCTATTCCGGTCGCTCCTGCTCACCTACCGGCGCACACGCGGGCCGGCGGCCGCCTATGCCGGCTTTGTGATGCTCTCGCTCGGGATGCTCGCACTCCTGGCGGGGACGCCGGTACGCCGCCTCATCGGATTCCGCTCAACAGAGACCTCGGCGTCGTACCGTGCAGGCCTTCGCGGTCTTCGCTCCGGGCTCTGGGAGTTGCCGGTGCGACCGCCCGGAGGCGGGGAGCGGGGGCTGTGGTCAGATGTCAACGCTTCTACGTAACCAAGACGCTGTTCTTGGTGCTTCTGAGCGACGTCGGTACGCTTGGCGCAATGACTGACTTCGCGGAGTACGAAACCGTCGCACTCTGCACGATGTGTAACCACGAGCGGCATCGATCGTTGTTTGGGCGCCGCCACATCGAGCGTTGCGCTACATGTGGCCACCTGTTCTTGGGGCGGAGACCGACCCAGCGGGCTATCGCCGCCAGCTATGACGACGAGGACGGCACTCACTCCGTTTGGAAGTCAGAGAGGCCCGGTCGGGAGATCATGTGGGCGAAGCGCGCTGCCCGCATTGCTCACCTGGTTCCAGGAGGCGGCCGGGCGCTCGATGTTGGTACTGGCTTTGGTGATTTTCTTCGTCACCTGAGGTCCGTTGGCGACTGGGAGGTAGAGGGGACTGAGGTATCTCAGAATGCCGTGGCCCATGCGCATGAGACGCATGGTTTGGAAGTCCATGTGGGCCAAGTCGAGGACTGCTCGTTGCCGGAAGACCGTTTCGATCTGATCACCATGTGGCACGTACTCGAGCATGTACCTCAGCCCGGTGCCACACTTGATCTTCTCGCGACCCTCCTTCGTCCCGGCGGCGTCCTCGTCGTCGCTGTTCCGAACGACGGCGTCTGGCCGCGGCTTTTGTTCCTTGCGCTGCGCGATATCACTAAATGGCCGGTGGTCAAGCTCCTCGGTCGCCCCTACCGGAAGGGCGTCGATGCCTTCTTTGGTCCGCCCGTCTTCGGCACCGAGATTCATCTGAGCTTTTTCGAGCCACGGAGGCTCGGCCGGGCGATGGAAGCGCGAGGGTTGGAGACGATTGAGGTCGGGGTGGATGACCTCTATGCTCGGCCGCGACTGAAGACCACAGTCGCGCACGCGCTCTTCGACTTTCTCAATCGCACTACCGGCACCAACTTCTCTCGAGCCACGCTTGTAGTCGCACAGAAGTCGGCGGAGCAAATCTGATCGTCATTGCCCGGACGTTCAGTGGATCGAGAGCTGCCTGACCTGTTCGGTTAGGACTCCGATCCCCGCATACTCGACGGCGAGCATCTCGGTTGGTTGGTCCGCCGCGGCGCGCAACAGTGCCGCAAGTTGCTCCGGGCCAGCGCCCGACGGGAGTATGTGGGCGTCCTGAACGATCTCGTAGGGTAGTCGAGAGGCCACTTCCGACGAAATAACGATCCGACAACCGGCAAGCCAGGCTTCGAGCACCGGCAGGCCAAACCCCTCGTACTCCGAGACGAGGGCAAACACCCGGGTGCGGGAGTATTGCTGGCTCAGTTCATCGTCCGTGACCCGTCCCAAGCCCCTGACATAGCGGTTCGATCGAGACGCCGTGCCGTCGCCAACCAACGTAAGGGCGAGAGTGCCCGAATACTCGACTGCCTCGGCGAGCAAGCCGAAACGTTTGCGAGGTACATCGCTTCCGACGCTCAATACTGAATCGGCGTCACGCCGCGAAGGTCGCGCTGGTGATTTCGCAAGCCGGGGACCGCTCGGCAGCCCGAGCAACACGCGTCGACGAGCGATAAGCGGCCTGAAGACCGCAGGCGCGTCATCTCGCACAGAGCCAGAGTAGAAGTGGAGTTGCGAAGCGGCGCGAACACCTCGCAGCATTGCGGCAGTCCACGCACTCCTCGCCGTCGGCGGGATGCTGCGGTCACGGAGCGGACCCCAGTCGTGCACCGTGTAGCTGGTGATTGCACCCCGGAGCTTTGGTGGCGGAGAACCAAACGAGTGGACGAGCGCGGGCGGCTTGACCCAGCCCGGGAGGGGGCTACGGCGCGCGATCGCAAGACGTCGCCTCGGGATCTCTATGACCTTCGCGGAGCTGGGAAGCAGCGACGCCCACTCGTCTGCCTCGTGAACGAGCACGGTCTGCTCGGCAGGGCAGGTCACGGCGCATTCGTTGACGCAGTCGACCAGCAATCGCTCGATTCCTGTGAGTCTGGGCGCCAACCCCGTTCCGATCCACATAACGCTAAACAAGGACGCTCCATGCAACACAAACGCCGCTGAGCGCAACGGACGCAGCTGCCCAGGAGACCTCGCGCTTCCAGCCGAGGCTGTGGAGGAAGAACGTGTTGGCGAAGGCTGCAATCACGGCGAGGGCGATGAAGTATGCCGTCGCCGTCTGCGATACCGCGATCAACATCCAGGCTGCTGCGGGGTAGAAGACCAAGCTCGGGAGAGCCATCTGCCTGAACGGCTCGTAGCGCCCGACTAGCTGCAGCGCCCGTGCCGCCGTGGCCTGGCTGGCCGCCGACAGGATCCATATGGTGGCAAGAAGCCCAGTAATCCAGTCGACATCAACGTGCAGGAACAGCAAAAGGCCGATGGCTGCGACCGCGGCGAACTGCGCCATCACCGCGCTGAAGGACACCACACGAAGTGGAGCTTCGTCGCGTCGCCGCCAGTCGGTGACCGCGTAGGTGTACGCGGTCACCCCGACGCCGATCAGTCCAGCCCCGATCCTTGAGAACACCGCTAGAAGGGTGGCCTGACCCTCCGGGAAGGAAGCGGTCGCAGCCTGGAGTCCAAACGGGCCAGTGGCGCCGATCGCGCTGGAACCGACAAGCCCCCAGCTATCAAGGCGTCGGTGCTGACTCGCTCGAATTTCTGCGCCGCCCGACGGCGTCGATCGATCGCGGTCCGGACGGCGCAATAGTGACCATCCAGCAATGAGGATGTTGCCGGCTAGCAGCCCCGTGCACATCCAGGTTAGCTGGCCGGAACTCGCGGCAACGAGGAGCGCGGTTGCCAATAGGTTAGGCGCGATCGTGAGGCCAGCGAGCAAGCCAGGCGCGCCAATGACCGCGCGTTCGACTGCCAGTGAACCGGCGATCACCGCGAGGGTCCCCGAGATCGCGATGAGGGCGGCGATTGGGAAGACAACGCTTGGACGGTAGTCGAGAACTAGTAGGAGGCCAGTGGTGACGGCTACTGCAAGCACGTTGACGCCGACTCCGATGGCGGCCCATCGTCGCCATCCGGAGAACTCGGGGTTACTCAGCGCCAGCGGTTGAAGGGTTCCGGTGATGATGATCGAGCCGGCGAGCTGAGATGCGGTGAAGAGCGTCACGTAAGCATCGGTGGAACGGTTCTGGCCGACGACGAGAAGCAGTGCGCCGAGCTGCGCGGCGCCACTCGCCTGAGCGAAGGCCGCGAGGAGTTGGACACCTAGCAGCCGCTTGATGCCGCTGGTACGCGTCGTCACGCGATCCACGTCGCGACTTGAGTCGCTAGCTGTGCCCGTGCTTGTTCGATCAACGGAGTCAGAAGCGTGGATACTCGGATGTGGGTCCCAGATCCAACTGCCGCCGCACGCCGGATCCCGTTTTCGAAGTCCTCATCCTGTTCGAAGGTGACGAGTCCGGAGCCGTCGGTCCGAGCGAAGTCCTTGTAACAGGGGAGTGGGCGAGCGACGACCGGTTTCCCTCGAAGCAGTGCTTCATAAGGGGGGAGCCCAAAGCCCTCGTCCAGACTCGGATAGACGGCAACATCGATCGCGTCAACAAAGTCCACGAGCTGGGATGTAGACAGCTTGCCAACGGCAGCCACGTCAGGGCGATCGCTCAGCGCCGCCGGAAGCTTCCCGGTGACAAAAAACGTTATGTCCTCACGAGGAACGAACGACCGTAGCGCCTGTTCCATCCCTTTGCGAGGGTGCCAGCCGCCCCAGTATCCGACGCGGATCGGCCCTTCATGAAAGGTCGAGGCGAGAGCGATCGGACGGAAGAACGCCTCGTCGGGAAGTGGGGTGAGGAGCGCGAATGGACGGCGATAGTGGCGTTCAAGACGGATTTGTTGATCTCGTGAGATGGTAGAGACGCGATCTGCCAACTCGACGCTTCGATCGACCAGCTTCGCGTGCCATCCCGTTCTACGCTCGTCGTCGAAGGGCGCATTGAGGACGACGAGGGCTGCGTTTCGATCCAAAGCGCAAGCCGCGTATGGGTGAAGACGGAGCTGGGCCTTGTGCCGCTGCATTCCGATCTCGAAGGCGATCTTCTTGGCGAACGCCGCTCGGCTCGTGCGCGCTGGGTCCAACGACGGAACCACGACGGTCGCAGCTTCACTTATGGAGGCGAGGAGGGACCGCGACCACGCCCCCGTTCCGTCCGTCGATTCCAGATATGCCCCGTTGATCACGAGGGCGGAGTTACTGCTACCCATGGAGGAAGGCCCGGATGTCGTGGGTGGTGTCGTGAGGTTGGGGTGTTGACCGGGGTTGGCTGGGGAGGTTGTTGAGGGCGATGGTGAGTGCCGTCGGATCGTTTGGCGGGACGATGGTGGCGTTGGCGCGGGTGGCGAGTTCGTTGGCTGCGCCGCTGTCGCTGGAGGCGATGAGCGCGCAGCCGTGCGATTCGCCCTCAAGAAGTGACAAGCCGATCTGTTCCTTCCAGCGCGGGACTGTGCGGCTCGGGAGGACGACTGCTGCGGAGTCGCGCAGCAGTGCATGGACTTCGGTGCGGCTGGGGCGTCCGTGGTGGATGCTTGCGTGGCGTTGGGTCGCAGCTTCCACGGCTTGCTTCAGGGGGCCGTCGCCGCAGATCATTAGTTCCCAACCGCGCGATGGTAGTTCGCTGTGTTCCCACGCAGAGATGAGCGTGTCGACCCCTTTACGTTCGGCTAGTTCGCCCAGGAACAGCACGCGATTCGCCCGCGGCGTGCGAGCGACCTCCGACGGGTCAGCGTCCGGGAAACAGGTTCTACAGATCCCGTGTGTCTCCGGAATCGTCGCCGACGGAGGGTCTCCGTCGCTGGCGATGCCAGATTGGTGGTAATTCTGCTCCGCCGCAGTCGTCCCGAACACAATGCGGTCGATCGTGCTCCGGGAAGTCCAACGGACCGCGATCCCCAAGGCAGCACTGACCAGTCGGTTCGCGGCGGGATGCGAATCCAGCGCGGGATGTGTCAGCCGTCTCTGTGTGTCGAGGTTCTCAATGGCGTATGTCCCGACTGTGATGGCTGGCCGACAAGTAAGACGTCGTCCGATCCTTACGCTCCACACCACCAGAAGCACGCGGGGCCAATACCGTGCCCACAACGGCTCAGGGACGTTCAACAGCCTGACCGAAGGCGCAAGCGCCTCGGCGATCGTGTGGCGTACGTTTGACGACTGGTAGCCCACACCACTGTGGGCGAGCGAGGGTTCGAATATTCGGTTGACACCCCAAACGAGCGTTCTTTCCCCCGGTTCGGGGTGTTGGGACTCTCGCTCGAGGTTGGCGTCACGAAGTTCAGGACGGATCACGATCGAGTGCGTAGCTGGCTGCTCAAGCTCCCTCGCCGGTGCGCGGAGGAAGGCCCGGATGTCGTGGGTGGTGTCGTGAGGTTGGGGTGTTGACCGGGGTTGGCTGGGGAGGTTGTTGAGGGCGATGGTGAGTGCCGTCGGATCGTTTGGCGGGACGATGGTGGCGTTGGC
>JAUMBQ010000014.1:0-50595 GCA_032119595.1 Solirubrobacteraceae bacterium
GGGGTTGGTGTCGGCGTCGGCGTCGGCGTCGGCGTCGGCGTCGGCGTCGGCGTCGGCGTCGGCGTCGGCGTCGGGGTTGGTGTCGGCGTCGGCGTCGGCGTCGGCGTCGGCGTGGCCGTGGGCGTCGGCGTGGCCGTGGGCGTCGGAGTCGGAGTGGGTGTCGGCGTCGGAGTGGGCGTCGGCGTCGGAGTGGGCGTCGGCGTGGGCGTCGGAGTCGGCGTGGGCGTCGGCGTCGGCGTCGGCGTCGGCGTCGGCGTGGCCGTGGGCGTCGGCGTGGCCGTGGGCGTCGGAGTCGGCGTCGGTGTCGGCGTCGGTGTCGGCGTCGGCGTCGGCGGCGGCGTCGGCGTGGCCGTGGGCGTCGGCGTGGCCGTGGGCGTCGGAGTCGGCGTCGGTGTCGGCGTCGGTGTCGGCGTCGGCGTCGGCGTCGGCGTCGGCGTCGGCGTCGGCGTCGGCGTCGGCGTCGGCGTCGGCGTCGGCGTCGGCGTCGGCGTGGGCGTGGGCGTCGGTGTTGGTGTCGGCGTGGGCGTCGGTGTTGGCGTGGGCGTCGGCGTCGGCGTCGGCGTCGGTGTCGGCGTCGGCGTCGGCGTCGGTGGGACGTAGTTGGGGTCGTCGGTGGCGGGCTCGGTGGGGGCGACTCGGGCGGTCACGGTGAGCTGGCGGTTGACGACGAGGCCTGAGACGTCGCGCACGGCGAGCTTCACGACGTACGTGCCGGACGCGGCGAAGCGCGGCGTGAAGACCTGCTCGTGAGAGACGGTTCCGTCCGGAAGGGTCCACGTGTAGATAAGGCCAGCCTGCTCGTCCTCGTCGGCATCAACTGCCGAGGCGGAGAGGTGAACGAGTCCACGGTTGCCCCAGGCAGCCCAGGCGCTCTTGACGTCCTGCGGCGGCGTGCACTGGTACTCAAACGCGCCGATGTCGACCGTGTCATGCGTCGCTGCGCCCCCAGCACCACTGCACGCAGCGACATCCCGAGGTGCGCCGAGCAGATCCGTCGCCGACCACGCGGCGAGCCCGGGGCGACCCTCCCCCGCGGTCGTATCTGGGGAGCCGTCGATGAGCACTGAGCCCCACGCCGGGCGCAGATCGCCGGCCTCCAGATCGCGCAGCTTCGGATCGCCAGTGCGGCGACCTCGTTGGCTGAGCGAGCAACCGGCGGCCGGGAGGGTGCCATCGACGTAGTAGCCATACAGCGACACCACCGACGCCGAACCCGCGCCCGCAAGGCAGCCCACAGCCGTACCCGACCCGACCGACAACAACCCCGGCAGACGCACCGACGCCGGCTCCGCCTCCAGCCCGCTCGACACCCGCACCGCCTGGCTCGACGCCTGACCGCGCGCCGAGATGTTCCGAGCGACGACGTCGGCGCGGCCCGCCGAGCCGGTCGCGCCGACGACATCCAGGAGCACATCCGACGAGCTGCCCCCGTCGAGGGCCGTACTCCCCAGCGTCGCCACGAGCGGGGCCACCGTCGGCCGCACCCGCACGAGCGTCCGGCTCGCCGGCGACGCAAACACTCCGGAACGCAGCATCGACACGGCGGTGAGCGGCGTGTCGCCACTGTCTTCGGTGATCTCGAGCGCGGGACTCCCGCCCTGGATGTCGGACTCGAGCATGTCGGCACCAGGACTGGCCCGCACCGCCGAAGCGCCCGTCGCCTCCGACCGCACCCGCACCCGGGCCATCGCTGCCGGCCGCGCCTGCTGAGGCGTCGCCGTGCCGAGCGACGGGACGATTCGTACCCCGTAGGCGTTGGGCGTCGACGCGGGCACCGTCACGTCGGCATCGCTGAGCGCGCCCCCGCTCCGGAGTTCCACGGCCGAGATGCCCCCGACGGACGACCCGCTGAGCAGGAAGTCGACATCGTGGATCCCGCGCGCAGTCGCCAGTCCGGCTGCGGTCTGTGCGACCGCCGACGAGGACCGCACAAGCGTGATCGGCGCCGCGCCATTGCGAATCAGCGCCGAGCCGCCCTCGGGCCCGGCGAGCACGATCGGCGTCGGCGCCGCCAGCACGATCGAGCGGTTGACCACGTACTCCTGCGAGCTGAGCCGGATCTCCAGGCCCAGCAGCGGGTTGGCCGCGCCCTCGCTGGTCGCCAGGTCGGCGGCCTCGACCAGCTCGGCGCCATCGCGCGGCCAGAACACGTTGCCCGTGCGGGGCACCACTGCGGCGGCAGGCCCCGCGAGCGCCAGAAAAGCCAGCACCGCCGTCGGCGCCGCCAGCGCGAGAAGTCGGGCCCTGGTCACGAGCCGCACCGTATCGCGTGACCTCGACGCTGCCGCCGCAATTCAGGAAGTCGGCGCGCCTTGCCGCTTGCGCGTGTCGTAACTCACAGGCTTGGAGGCACGCCGACCGATCAGGCCGAGGCCGCAGCCAACTTCCGGGCCGCGACGCCGTCGAGCACGCGCTTGCCCGGGAGCAGGGCCGCCGCGACCGCGCCGACCGCGAGGACGCCGACCGCCACGGGCAGCGCCGCCGTGACGCCGTCCGAGTAGGTCTGTGGCGACGCGTACGAGCCGCTCGACTGGAAGACCGTCGCCATCACCGCGACGCCGAACACGCCGCCGACCTCACGCAGCGTGGAGGCCGCGCCGGAGGCCTGGCCCGCTTCGGAGTCGCTCACGGCATCGAGGATCATCGACGCTGACGGTGAGAACACGAGACCCATACCGGCGCCGGCCATCACGAACCCAGGGATGAACGTGAGGTACGCCGTGTCGACGCCGGTCACGAGGTACAGGTAGAGCATCGCGGCGGCCTGCAGCGCGAGACCGATCGTGAGCAGCGGGCGGCCGCCGTACCGCGGGTAGAGCACGGCGCCGGCGATCGGGGCGACGACCATCGGCATCGCCGTCCACGGCAGCGTCTTGACGCCCGCGAGGAACGGCCCGTCGCCCTGTGAGGTCTGGAAGAACTGGCTGAGCAGGAAGATTGCGCCGAAGATCCCGAAGAACATCGCGACCGACAGCAGGTTCGTGAGCGAGAACGAACGGCTCCGGAAGAACCGCAGCGGAAGCATCGGCGCGGGCGCCACACGCTCCCAGGCCACGAACGCCGCGATCAACAGCGCGCCGCCGACCAAGCTGCCGGCGACGATCGGCGAGTCCCACCCGAGCGACGGCGCGCGCACGACGCCGAACGTGAGCGTCAGCAGGCCGGCGGCCGCGAGGAACAGGCCGCGGAGGTCGAGTCGATTTGCCGGGCCATACGACTCCGGCACCGAGCGCAGGACGATCGGGATGAGCACCAGCCCGATTGGGACGTTGATCCAGAAGATCCACTCCCAGCTGATCCCCTCGACGACCGCTCCGCCGACGAACGGCCCAAGTGCGACGCCGAGCCCGCTGACGCCGCCCCAGATCCCGATCGCGGCCGAGCGCTTGTCGGCCGGGACCGCCTCGGAGATGAGCGTGAGTGACAGCGGCAGGATGGCGGCCGCCCCGAAGCCTTGGATCGCGCGGGCGGCGACGAGCACTTCAAGCGACGGCGCGATCGCGGCGACCGCGCTGGCCAGCGTGAAGACGCCGATGCCGGTGATGAACACGCGGCGACGGCCGAAGCGGTCGCCGAGCGCCGCCATCGCGATCATCGTGACGGCGAAGGCCATGGTGTAGGCGTTGACCGTCCATTCCAGCGACTCGATCGAGCCGCCCAGGCTGGTCCGGATCGACGGCAGCGCGACGCCGACGACGAGATTGTCGAGCGACGTCATGAACACCGCGACCGAGGTCGCGGCGATCGTGGTGATGGCCGCGGACTTCTTCGCCGCGGCCGGTTCGTAAGTGAGCACTTGCTTCCTTTGGGGTGAATGAAAGGCGCCGGCTCGCGGCGCCCCGATCGATGCATGGAGCCGAGCTACGCCTTGGGCGAGTCGGGTGAAGGGTTGGTCAGGGTCGGCTGGGCAGGCGCAGCCGTCGACGGGGCAGGCGCAGGGCCGTCCGGCGGCGTCGACGTGAAGCTGAGCTTGTCCGGCGCGCAGGGCAGCGGGCCGTCGTGCAGGCGGGTCGCCCAGGTGGATTCTTCGGCGCCGAGGCCGGAAATCACGAGGAGCAGGGTGCCCTCGGCGACGAACGCGCGCGCCTCATCGGGCGTGGCCCCGGAGACGCGCTCGATGTCGACGACCATCTTCTCCCACTGCTCGCGCATCACCGCGCCGACGGAGTCAAGGCTCTTCGACGCGCTGATGCCGTGCAGGTTGACCTGGAGAAGCGTGCGGTCGCGGAGCAGCTCAATCCAGGCGGCGCCCATCGCGGCAAGCACGTCCTCGCCGCGCGCCTTAGCGGCCTCCCCCTCGCCGATCATGCGCTGGTTGATCACGCGACCGTTCTCGCGCGCCACCGCGCAGAGCAGCTCCTCCTTGGTCGGGAACAGCCGGAACAGGTACGCGTGCGAGATCCCCGACTTCTTGGCGATCGCCGCCGTCGACGCACCGTTCATCCCGTCGACCGCAATCACCTCAGCCGCCGCCGCAAGCACCTCTTCGCGGCGCTCCTGCGCCGGAACGCGCTTGCGAGCAACCGGCTTGCGCGGAGCGGGCTTCTGTTCGGCGGAGGTCGACACGCTGGTGAGTATCCACTCACTTACGTCGCCTGTCAAGGGCCGGTTTCGGCCTCGACCGCGCCCCGACCAGCGCTGAGCGGCCAAAAGCTGTCGTCCCAGCAACAGAAAATGGCCGCTCACGCCACGACCAGCGGTGAGCGGCCATATGTTGTCGTCCCAGCAACAGATAATGGCCGCTCACCGCCCGCCGGGCGGGCGCGCCGCGCCGGCCTTACGTCCCCGGCACGCCCCAGGTGTCGACCGAGATGGCTTCGCGCTCCACGTCGCCTTCGCAGAAGGGCATGGTGTTCCACTGCTTCTTGCTGAGGAGTTCGCGGGTTTGGTCGCTGGAGTATGGGGAGTCGGGGTTGGTCGACTGCCCGTAGGTGACCATCGTGCGGATCTCCGGGCAGCCGGGCTTCAGGTGAACGGCCTGGATGAAGGAGCCGCCGGACACGATGTCGGTGTAGCCCTTGTACTTGTCCCAGACGGGCGTGAACACGTTGAAGAGCCCGCTGGGCCCGGGGCCGCCGTGGATCGAGATGACTTCGCCGCGGCGCGTCACGGACTGCGCGGTGCGGAGCGTCGAGAGGAACGGCAGCTTGGCGAGGTACATATCGGACTCCGCCTTCTTGAGCGCCCACATGATGGTCGGGTTCGCGGTGTTCAGGCCGCTCGGCGTGTTCACCGGATTGCTCGCACTAAACGACACGGCGTACGGCCCAAGCGGGACGGGCAGCGGAATCGGCGTCGTGCCCAGCAGATTTGCGACGAACCGCTGCCAGAGCACGGCCCCCGGCGAATCGAGGTCGTTGCGCATATCCCACGCGGCGAGCACGGTGCACGACCAGCGGATGCACCCGTTCACGAGGTCGTTGCGCCAGAGCTCGGCGCTGTACACGCGGTTGCCCATCGCGACCTCGCGGAGGTTGTCGAGGTTGAAGCCCTTGCCAGCCAGGCCGTCGGTACCGGCGACTCGCCCCTGCACCTGCTTGATCCCGATCCGCGTGCGCAGCGTGCGCGTGGTCTTCTCGTCGCCAATGATCCGCGGGAATCCGGTGAGTGGCTGCGCCGGGTTCGACAGCCAGTAGGAGTCGTTCATGTTGGCGGTCCAGTCGGTCCGCGTGAGCGACGGCAGGCGCGACGGCCCAAGGATCTTCGGCACCACGGAGTCGGCATCGCTCGACGGCAGGCAGTTCGTCCTTCCGCCATCGAGGACCGGCAGGCGCTGCGCCGCGTCGGTCACCTTGCCGAGCACGGTGAGGCAGCTCTGGTACTTCGTGTTCGAGATCCCGGGCACGTTGCCGATGTCGGCGTAGTACGCATTGCCGGCGGTGTCGGCCGCGACGGTGTTGACCCACGGCATGCCCGTGTACTTCTTGAGATTCGCGTCGACGTCCGCCACCGACTGCGCCTCGTTCATCCCGAAGAACACGTTGATCATGCGGCCGAAGTTGTCGGCGTTGCCGTCGTAGAGCGCGTGGGCCGTGCCGCGGTTCCACGGGAACAGCTTGAGCCCGGTGATCGACTCGGTGATCGGGCCGTGGATCGTGGAATACAGCGTGCGGGTCAGCGGTGCCAGCGATCCGTCGGCCGCCTTGACCTGGATCGTGACCGACTCGCGCTTCATCCGCACGAACCGGCCGCCAGTGAAGTACCAGTCGGGCTTGCCGGGCATGAGCAGCACCTCGTACGGCACAAATCGCCGCGCGGTCGACACCGTGTGACTCCAAGCGACACCTTTCGTCGCGCCGATCAGCACGATCGGGACGCCCAGGAGCGACCCACCGGTCACGTCGGCGACGCCCGGGATCGTGAGGTGCGACTGGTAGAAGCGCTCCGACCCGCCCCATGGGAAGTGCGGATTGCCGTAGAGCAGGCCATGTCCGTCCTGGGACGCCTCGCGCCCGATGCCGTACGCGTTGGAGCCGAGACCGCCGAGGGCGTCGTCGAGCGCGTTCGGCGGCAACGCCTTGACCCGCTGCGCCGCCGTCGCGGACGCCGGGAGCTTTGCGATCGCTTTCGCGCCTTCGGACCGCATGGCCCGGGGCCGCGCCGCACGCGCTGCCGTCGCCGTCGGCGTGCCGGGCGGCTGGGCCCCGCCGATGCCGTCGATCGCGGCGCCGCTGGAGGCGAGGATCGCGAGCTGGTGCACGCGGCGGAACGCATCCATAAGGGTGATCGGCCGGACCCATTCTTGACCGCGGCAGGTCGGGTCGGGGACGCCGGCGGACCCGCCGACGCTGGCCAGCCAGTCGTTGTAGCCGTCGACGTAGCCCTGGAGCCCCTCGGCGACTTCGGCGCGCGGCCCGACCGGCGGTGGCTCCGCCATCAGCGCCTCGACCGTCCCGCGGTTCTTGTAGCGCTGGAACACCAGGTCGCTGTTGAGGTTGCTCGGCGAGGTGCCGTTGCCGCCGACGGTGTACGTCGCATCGGGGCCGAAGTATTTCGACCGCTCGGCGTTCACGGTCACGTAGATGTCGGCCAGCGTGCAGATGTTGTCGGCGGCGACGGAGCGCCCGTAGCCATAGCCCAGCGCGCGGAACGAGTCGGCCTTGATGTGCGGGACGCCGAACTTGGTGCGCGTGACCGTGACATCGGCGGCCTGGGCGGTCGCGGGCGCCAAGCAGGCCCCGGCGAGACCGCCAGCGACGAGGACACGACGCAGTCTGGACATCGGTCCAAGGTACCGAACATCGGTTGCTCGATGTGATCGACGACACATTGGCCCGGCCGCCAGCACGCCTGCGCCGGGAGCGTGCCGGGCGGAACCAGCCGCCGGCGCTGGCTCGCCGGGATGCCCCACGGCGCCCCATGGACGTTGAGCAATCGTCAACTCCGCCGGCCACCGATCCGATCTCACTTTGCGTGGGTTCCCTACCCTGCGATGATTGAACTGATGTCCCACGCCCAGGCCGTGCTGAGCCCGACCGAAGATGCGCTGCCCCGCCGCGTCGACAAGCCCTGGGGACACGAGATTTGGTACGCCCACACCGACCGGTACGCGGGCAAGATCATCGTCGTGGAGCCCGGCCACCGGCTGTCGCTCCAGTACCACGAGGCCAAAGACGAGACGTCCTACCTCCTCTCCGGCAAGCTGCGTCTCTGGCAAGGCGAAACCGCCGACACCCTCACCGAGCGTGAGATCGGCCCCGGCGAGGCGTGGCGCAACCACACCGGCCTGATCCACACCATCGAAGCCATCGACACCGCCACCGTCCTCGAGGTATCCACCCCCGAACTCGACGATGTCGTCCGCCTCGACGACCGCTACGGCCGCGAAGGCACCTCAGCGCCGTAGGGCGCAGACGACTGCCACCCGCCTGGGCAGCACGCGCCGCTACTCAGCGCAAACGCGGCCTCCGCCGCGCGTCGTACGATGCGCAGCGTGTCATCCGACGAGCTTTCCGACACGCTTGATGCCGCGCCGTCGCTTTGGAGTGCCGCGGTCGTCCTGCTCGAGGCCTGGACGGACGCCAGGCCTGCGCACCCCGCCCGCTTCGACAACGGCGATCGACGCGCCCGCTGGGCCAAACTCGCAAACGCCGCGAAGCGCCACTTCGCCAGACGCCCGAACGGCGCGCTACTTCCCGACGACCGCGCTCAGATCGAACGCTGGCGCCGCTTCTACGGCTCACAGCTGGGACCAGACGCTCTAGACGCCAGCGAAACGGGAGGTGGTCGCCGCCAACGTGACGGAGGCCAGCGCGCGCTCCGTGCTCGTCATGTTCAAGCCCGGGGAGCGATCGACCGATATCGTAGTTCTATGACAAGTCTTTGACACCGACGTCCGGCCCGGAGTAGCCTGAAACCATGTCGACTGCACGCAAGCTCGCGATCGGGGCCACACCGGCCCCCACCCGGCGCCTCGCTCCGGCGCCAAGCGCTTCGCCGCGGACGGCCCCTGCTCCCGATGCACTGCCGACGAGCAAGATCGCACCACGAGAGACTTCCCTGCTGGCGTCCGACCTTCAAGGAAGTTCATTCCAGACGCTGCGCGAGACGCTGGTCGCCGCAGTACGGGCTGGCAAGCAAAGCGAAGTGGAGGCAGTCTTGCACCACATCCTCGGCTTGGCGGAGACGGCAAGATGGTCTCGCGACGTGCGGAACGTCGTGACGCTGCGAGGCCAGGTCCGGCGGCTCGCCCGACGCGCGGCCCAAACGCCGACCGAGCACACCGCCTTGCTGGCGAGTGTCAAGATCCAGTTCGACGTCGTGGACCAGTCGCTGGATGCCGCGAGGACCGCCATGCTCACGCAGCACGACGCCGATGTGGATGCGGACACCTCAAGGCTCCTGCGAGACCGGATGCTCGACGTGATGACCGAAGGGCAGCACCGGCCACGGGACATCGCCCAGGCGCTCGGGGTCGACTCCACACAGATTTCGCGCGCACTGCGGGCGCTCCAGCAGGACGAACTGATCCTCCGAGTCGAGCGGCCGACCGGCGACTCCGATGCCCGAGCTCACTGGTACGCCCTCGCCGAGCCGCGCAAAGTCGAAGGCACCAGCGCGCCGTAGGGCGCTGCTGGTCTCGACCGCGCCCGGGCCGCCGCTGATCGCGACGGCCCGGGCTTCGTTACTTCTTGGGCACGGTGAGTTTGGAGATCACCGTTGAGACGTTGCCGCTGGCGTCGGTCGTCGTCGTGCGGATCGTGAGCTTGACCGGGGCGCCCTTGGCGAGACTGCCGCGAACCTTCTTGGCGATCTTGAACGTCAGCTCGCCGGCTTTCCCGGCTGAGAGGTTGGCCGTCGCCTTTGAGACGACGATGAACTTCTTCGGCTTTCCGTCGATCGGGACGGTGACTTCGTCGCCTTTGACCTTGAGCTTCTTGGCGGTCTTGCTGTCGAGCAGCAACTCGCCGACGGCCCGGCCAGCTTCGTCGGACTTCACCACGAGCGTGAGCTTGCCCTTCGACAGCACCGCCTTCGCCAGCTTGGACTTCGCCGGAGGCGTGACCGATGCCTTGGGGGCGATCACATCGCGAGGCGCGGGCCCGACGAACGGAACCCCCGGGCCGATGGTTGGCGTCGGCACAGGCGCAGGCGCGGGCGTCGGCGTCGGCGTCACGACTGGCGTCGGGGTCGGGGTTGGGTCCGGAGCGCCTGTCGGCGTTGGCGTTGCGGTCGGCGTCGGCGTCGCAGTCGGCGTCGGCGTCGCGGTCGGCGTCGGCGTCGCAGTCGGCGTCGGCGTTGCGGTCGGCGTCGGCGTTGCGGTCGGCGTCGGCGTCGCGGTCGGCGTCGGCGTCGGCGATGTGACGGTCACTTTGAACGTCGCCTGGCCCGCGTACTTCGCGTCGTCGGTGGTCTTGCAGGTCACCGTCGTAGCGCCCAGCGGGAACGTCGCTCCGGACGCCGGGAGGCACGCGACCCCGACGGCGTCGCCGAAGGCGTCGACGCCCGTCGGCGGCGTGAACGTGACAACAGCGCCCGCCGGAGAGGTGGCCGAGACGGCGCGATCGGCCGGCACATCCTTCAGCGTCGACTTCACGTCGCCCAGGTCGGCGCGGACGTCGACGTAGGAGAAGATCGCTTGCTTGTCGGTCGTGATGCCCTTGACCGACGCCCAGAGCGCGCCGCGGTTCTTGAAGGCATGGCGCACCGAAGCGCCGCTCGCCGAGGTGCCGTCGGAGAAGTCCCACGACCACGTCGTGCCGGCCGGGCCGGTCGCCCCGACATCGAACGTAGCCGGCGTTCCGGCCACGGCCTCGCTGCTCAGCGTCGCGGTCGGCGCAGGCGGTGTCGGTACCTCAGCGCTGGCGTCGACACTCACATCTTCCCCATCCGCGGCCACGTCGTCGCCGAAGATCTTGACCTTCCAGCTCCCCTCTTCGGGGTCATCGACGATCAGCGTCTGGCTCGTCGGCGTGCGCTCGCTGCGCACACCAGGTGAGTTTTCGTCGTACACCTGACCCGACGGGCTGATCAGCGATAGCGACACCTTGCTGCCCGGCCAAGACGTGTTCGCACGAACCACCCGCGCGCCACGCGGCACGAAGACCGTGCCCGCGATGACCGCCTGGCGCGGCGTGAGCGAGAAGCGACGATCGGCAATGCCACTGTTGATGGCGTCCTTGAGTGCCTTCGCGTATGCCGCTTGCCCCGCGTTGTTCGGGTGGAACGCGAAGGAGATCGGCCCGAGGTTGTCGCCAGGACCCCACACTGGGTTGACGAGCGAGTTGAGGTAGGGGGACGGATTGAGCATGGGCTCGTCGCCGAGGTCGCGGCAGACTTCATGGCCGTCGAACTCGGACTGCACGTCGACCGTTTCAATGCGGGCCGTTCCGCCCAGCGCTTGGTTCGCCGCGTTCTTGGCGTCCTCGACCGTGCCGTTGAGCCTCGTGACGACCTCGCGGATCCCGTCTCGATCGCCCCGTGTGAGCGACGGGGCTCCAGCACCGAGCAGATCGCACGTCTTGTCGACGCTACTCACGTCAACGAGGTGCGGATACTTCTGAACAAAGATGCGGGCGTTCGGGGCTTTCTGGGCGAGTGCCATGTAGACGCGCTTCAGGCGCGCCTCCAACTCACCGGTGACGAGTTGTTCCGGTGTCGCGCGCCGGTCTGGGTTCTCACCGTTGTCGATCGCCGTCTCGGCCTTCTGCGCGCAGATGATCGCGTCGATGATCTTCTCCGCGCCGGTGGAACCGAGCACATCCAGGCAGGCGTCCGCCGCGTTCACGCCGTCCGCGAAGTTGGAGTCGTAGAACCGGGCCATGTTGCGATACCACTCGAGGGTGCCGAAACGTCCGAGATCCGGAGCCGAGCAGTCTTTACGACTCGTGATGCAGTTGATCGCGATGTCCTTGAAGGCGACGTCGTTCCCGCCCATCGAGAGTGAAATCAGGCTCGTGAAGCCATTCACATGGTCGACCTGGAGCGGCTCGTTCGCATTGCTTCGATTGGCCTGCGTGGGCGACCAGGCGCGGTCGATGTCGGCGGCGACCGCGCCTGAACAGGCTGCGAACGTGGCCGGGAGCAGGTCGGCATTGACCTCGGGGTCCTTGACGAGCAGACGACCGTAGGAGCCCATGGAGCGATGGCACCTGTTGTACTTGGAATTGCCCTTACCTACGCCGTAGTCGTTGGCGGTCTTCTCCTCGAAGACCGGCACACCCTCGCCGGCGGAGAAGGAGTCGCCGAGCGACACGTATCGCGACGGGCCCGTCCCGATCATGTGCCGGAACTCGGTGACCTTCTTGGTGGGGTCGGCGACGTCCTCGTAGCGCGAGCCGATCGCGTACCAGCGGCCGACGGCGCGGGCGGTGTCGGGAATCTCGACTTCGCCGACGAGCGGCTTGGCGGGAATGAGCCCGGGGTAGCGCTTCCATGGCCCGGAGTCACGCGACTGACGCGTCCAGAGTTCGTACCCGATGAGCCGTTGGCCCGGCAACGGCTCAGCGTTGGCCCACGAGATGACGGCCTTGCTGTGGGCGTTGCCGTTGCTGTCCACACCGTTCGGCTTGACCTCGGTGTTCACCTCGGGCGCCTTCGTGGCGCGGCCGATCGGCGTGCCGTCAGCATCCGTGCGCTCCACCAGCTCGGGCTGGAGGTCGATGTCGCCCCCGGTGCGCTGGATGAACGACTTGTCGTAGACCAGCTTCAGCCTGTCCTGCTCTTCGGTCCCGAGCCCGGCGTAGACGACCCAGTGCGCCTTCCAGGTGTCGCCCGGCGCGATCTCGTCGGTGCCCTGCACCTGATCGGGTTGAGGGGCAAACGAGTAGTGGGCCTGGTCTTCGGTTGCGTCGGCGGCGCGATCCAGCATCTCGAACTGGAAGTTGTAGACCGGCGCGTCGGAGACGTTCTTGACCTCGACATCGATCTGGTACGGCCCGTACCGACGGGCTTTTCCGTCGACGATGATCTTCGTCTTGAGCGCTGAGGCGCCCCACACGTGCACCGGCGTGCGCGTCTTGGCGACGAGGTTCACGGGCTCCTCGATCGGATCGATCGTCGAGGAGTAGTTGGCGGTGAGGTCGTAGAAGCCCTCGGTGTCGCCGCGCACGATCCACGAGACCGTGCGGCTCTGGCCGCCGGGGATCGCGGGGACGCGCTGGCTCAGCGTCTGCCGGGTCGGCAGGGTGGCGAGCGCGAGACCCGACGGGAGCTGCAGATCGGCGACACCAGGCGCGAACGAGAAGCCCGAAGCGAGGTTCTGCACGATCAGCTTGACGTCGAAGAACTCCTTGAGGAACGACGCCCGGATCGGGATCACGAGCCAGTGGATGAACGGCTCGCCCTTGACGTACGTGATGCTCGGGAGGTACTGGTGGCCATTGATCACCCAGCAGGCGATCAAGGAGTCGGCCTCGGGACAAGCCTGCCCGCCACTGCTCCCGCCGCCGGTCCCGCCGCCACCGCCGCCGCCACTGCAGAATCCGACGCAGTAGATGCGCGTGCCGTCGTAGCGGATCTTCACGACGTCGCCCTCGCCCGGCTCCTCGTCCGGGTCGAAGTACAGGTGGATCTTCGCCTCGTAGACGTGGCTGTTCTCGGGGTCGGCAACGTCGATGCCGGCGGCGATGATCTCGTCGTAGGTCATGCGGTGCTGCTCGAGCGTGGCCGCACCGGCCTCGCCCGTCTCCAGCACAATCGTGGTCTCCCCCAACCCGCCGGTGAGGTCGATGCTCCCGACCTTCGGCCGGAAGTTCGACGCGTACGCGTACAGCGAACTCTTGCCGTCCGGGAGCTGAGGCAGCACGGCGGTGCCGTTGCCGTCGGACACGGCCGTCTGGCGCTGGCCGTTCGGCGCGATGTAGAGCACCGTCGCGTTCGGAACGCCGTCGCCTCCGACATTGCGCACGTGGATCGTGCCGCCCGTCACGGGCTTCGGATCGGCGACGGCAATGGTGGCGGTGTCGGTCACCGTCTCGCCGGCCAGCGTCACGGTGAGCTTGGCGGTGTAGGAGCCGGCGGCCGCGTAGGCGTGGTCGACCCGCGCGCCATTGCCGCTGGAGCCGTCGCCGAAGTCCCAGGCGTAGCTGGAGATCACGGCGCCCGGCCGCGAGGCCGTGCCGTCGAGCGTGACGCTCTTGCCGGTCTCCACGACCTGGTCATCGCCAGCGGCCGCGACGAGCGACTCGCGATCGACGACCGTGACGGTCTGGGTGTAGTCGCTGGCGGCGCCAGCGTTGTCGAACACCACCCGCGCGAGGTACGTGCCCGCCTTCGTGTACTCGTGCGTGATCGGCCCCGCCGCGGGGAGCGAGCCGGTGACCGGCGCGCTGCCGTCGCCGAACGTCAGCGAGTACGTCATCGGATCGTTGTCCGGGTTGGTGGCCGTGATCGTCGCGTCGACGCTCAGGCTGGTGAATCCGACCTGCTTGTCGAGCGACAGGCTGCCGGTCGGCGCCTCGACCGAGGGGGCATTGGCGAATGCGGCCGTGGCCGGGGTTTCGTCTTTGTTGCCTGCCCGATCGACCGCGTAGACCGCGAACGTGTGGTTGCCGCGGGAGTACAAGCGATACGTCGCGGGGCTCGCGCAGGGCGTTGGAGCGTCGCCGTCGAGGGCGCAGCGGAATCCCGCACCGGCCTCGCTGGAGAACTCAAAGCGCGCATCGCGCTCGGTGATCGTGCCCGTCGGTGCGACATCCAGCGTCGTTGCCGGAGCGGTGCGGTCGATCGTGAACGTGGCCGACGGCGCGCCGGACTCCTCGTTGCCCGCGCGGTCCTTGGCGCCGACCGACACGGTGTGCTCGCCCTCGGCAAGGCCAGGCATCGCAAACGGCGATGTGCAGGCCGCCGGCGTCCCACCGTCGATCGTGCACGTAAACGTCGCACCCGACTCCGCGTCGAACGCGATTGAGGGTGTGGCCTCGCGCGTGTACTCGGCGGGACGGCTGCCGAACGTCGTCGTGGGTGCCGTGCGGTCGATCGTGAATTGCGCTGTCTCGGTCGTGGTGTTGCCGGCCCGGTCAGTCCCGGCGACGGCCCAGCTATGCGCGCCCTCGGCGAGGTCGGCCTGCGACTGCGGCGAGGTGCAGTCCTGTGGCGCCGCGCCGTCGAGGGAGCAGGTGAAGGTCGTCCCGGATTCATTGGCAGCGAACGCGATCTCGCTCGTCGTCTGGTTCGTGAACGCCGGCGGGGACGCGCTGAAGGTGACCACCGGCGGGGTGCGGTCGACCGTGAACGTGGCCTTGGCGGGCGTCGGCTCCAGGTTGCGCGAGCGGTCGGTGCCGCGCACCTCGAACGTGTGCTCGCCCTCGGTGATGCCCGATCGTTCGACCGGCGAGGTGCAGGCCGCAAAGGCCTCGGTGTCGAGACGACATTCGAAGGTCACGTCCGTCTCGTTCGAGGTGAACGCGAAGCGCTGGGTGCCTTCGTTGGTGAACGCCGCAGGCGACTCGTCCAGGGTGCTCGTCGGCGGGGTCGCGTCGACGTTCAGCCGCACGCGCACGCGGGTCGGGCCCGGCACGTCGCCCTCGGGGTCAAGCGCGATGCGCAGCGCGTCGCCGGGGTCCACGGCGGTCGTCAGCATGCGGCCGGGCGAGCCGCTCGGGCAGCTCTCTCCGTCGACGGGTGTCACATCGCTGCGGCCGCTCATGGTCGTGCCGCGGTACGCAGCCAGCCACACGGGCGTGGCCGAGCCGCACGTGTCGAACGTGACCAGGCCCTTCTCCGGCGACACCCACGAGTACCACGTCGTCCGGCCAGCCGACGACGAATCGAGCTGACTTTCGTAGTCCTCAAGCGACGCGCCGACGGTCGTGCC
The DNA here is from genome assembly GCA_032119595.1 of Solirubrobacteraceae bacterium. Classification (GTDB taxonomy): domain Bacteria; phylum Actinomycetota; class Thermoleophilia; order Solirubrobacterales; family Solirubrobacteraceae; genus JAGIBJ01. The sequence continues at coordinate 15,257 of JAUMBQ010000014.1, forward strand.
GGCGACGTAGCCGTCGGCGGGCGTCATCGCCTGCGCGTCGGCGAAGCGGTCATTCGCCGGCGGAAGGAAGTTGAGTTTGGCCGCGTCGCCACCGTAGTCGTAGTACGACGAGAGCCGCACGAGGTAGGTCGTGCCACTGACGGCCGAGAACGTCGACCGGGGCTGGCTGCCGCAGCCGACGGTCGTCGTGTTCAGCGGGACGGCGGTGAGCGCGCTCGGCGTGCCGGTGTAGACGTCGACGGTCTGGCCGTAGGCCGATCCACAGGTGTTGAGCGCGACGGTCTTCGTCGATGGCGCCGTCCACCTCCACCACACGGAGTGCAGGCCGTACGGGAAGGCGGTGCGGGGCTCAGCGTTCTGGACCGTCGCCGCATAGGTCACGGCCGAAGCCGAGGCGCCAGCCCCCGGCAGCGTGAGGGCGTCTTCGATGTCGTCGCCGGGCGGGCCGCCGATCTGGAGCTGGTAGGAGCCCGTCGCGCCGGAGCGGCCGTCGAGCGCGATCAGGTAGGTGCTCTCGGCGGTCGTGTCGAACTGGATCGCCGCGCGGCCCGAGCTCGCGCCGCAGCCGCGGCTCGACACGCTCGTAGCCGGCACCCGGGTGCCGTCGGGCTTGTAGACGGCGAGGACATCGTCGAACGAGGTCCCGCAGCTCTTGATCGAGAAGCGTTCGGTCTTGTCGGCGACGTACTTGAACCAGACCGACGCGTTCGCGGGCGAGCCGTCGTGGGTGGGCTCGCCGGACTCGTCGGTAGCCCAATCAGTGGTGCCGGAGCGCAGCTCGCCGCGCACGACGGAGGCAGCGTCGACGCGGTCGTCGTTGCGCGGCGCGACGGCCGCGAGCACGGTGAACGAGGTCGGGACCGCGCTGTCGACCGCGACGCGGTAGGGCGTGTCGGCGACGACCCGCGTGCGGACGCGCGCACCGTTGCCCGACGCGCACCCGGCCACCGGGCCGGACGACGCCTTCGGCGTGAGCGCGCCAATCGCCGCGCCCGTGTACACCGCAAGGCGCGTGGGTTCGTTCGACCCCAGGCAGGTGGTAAAGGTCGCGTTGGAGGAGCGCGACGGGGTCCACGAGTACCACGCGGACCGCGCCGCGGCGGTGCCGGCGTGGGCCGGTTCACCGGTCTCCGCGGTACCGAGAGTGGTGGTGCCGTACCCGTCGGTGGTGTCGCCGTAGAGCGTTCGCGCAGCGGCGAAGTGGTCATTGGTCGGCGGCACGTAGAGCGAGAATGAGCCCGGCAGGCCGGAAGCGATGTCAATCGCGATCCAGTAGTCGGTCGTCGCGACCGCATCGAAGCGCAGGCGCACGGCCTTGGTGCTCGCGGCGCAAGCGTCGCGGGTCGTGGCGGCCGTGGCCGACGATGCGACCTCCGTCACCACGGCAGGCTGTGCCAGCGTGCCGATGCTGGCGGTGTACGCCGCGATGACCGGCGAGAACGCGTCGGCGCACGATTCGAACGTGGCGGGGCCTGAGGCGGGCGCCGTCCAGCGGAACCAGGCGGACCGCCGCGGCGCAATGCCAGCACGGGTCAGCTCGCCGGCTTCGGCCGAGGCCGCGACCGTCGTGCCCGAGACCGCGCTGCTGAGCACTTGAGCGTCCTCGCGGTCGTCGTTGGGCGGCGAGTAGGCGATGCTCACCAGGAACGGATCGCCCGAGAAGGCCGTGCGACTGTCGACGGCGACGTAGTGGCGGCCCGTTCGATGCTGCACGTCGACCACGCGGCAGCCGCTCTCGGTGCGCGCGGCGTTCCCGACGGCCGTCAGCGCGGCCATCGTCGGCGAGGCGGCCGGACCCGAGTAGGTCGCCAACGTGGGCACTGCCCCGCTTGGCCAGTAGGGGCACGCGGTGATCGTGGCCGAGCGGTTCGCCGGCAGGTCGAACGACCACCACGACGACGCGCCAACGCCGCCGTCGTGGGTTGGCTCGCCGGCTTCGCGGCCAGCGTTGTGCGCCAGGCCGTAGCTGGAGTAGTACGACAGGCTCGACGCCAGGGCAAGGTTGTCGTTGGCCGGCCCCACGGCGAACTGGAAGTACGTGTAGGTGCTGTCGCTCTCGGGTGCGCTCAGCGCGATCCAGTATTCGGTGCCCGAGACGGCAGGCCACTGCGCGCGGGCCTGCACGCCGCTCCCGCAGCCGGCGGTGCGACTGGCCGACGTGACCGGCTGAAGCCCGGTGAAGCCCGTCCCGGTTTGCCGGTAGACGGCCACGGCCGTCGCCACGCCACTCGTGGACTGGCAGGTATCGAAGGTGCCCGTGGCCGACCGCGGCGCCGTCCAGCGATACCAAGCGGTGCCTGGGTTCCCGAGCGCGGCGTGATCCGGCTCACCGGTCTGCACCGTCGCGTCCGACAGAAGCACCGAGCCGGTGGTGGCCGTGGTCGTCGAAAGATTGGTCGCGGAACTGAAGTCGTCGTTGGATGGCGCAAAGCGCGCGTAGACGTACGAGTAGCTGCCGCTCGCGCTATCGATCGCCACCTTGTACGACGCGCCTGACGTCGCCTGGAAGCGGACGCGACTGCCGGTGCGGCCGGCGGGACAAGCGCTGCGTGGCAGGGCCGTCACCGTCGTGAGCGTGGCGAGCGTGCTGCCGGTGTAGACCGCGACTCGGCCGTTTTGGCCGCAGGTGTCGACGATGGCGACGCCGCTCTCTACGGGCTGCCAGTCGAACCACACGCTGCGCGAAGCGGCGACGCCGCCGTGGGCCGGCTCGCCGACCTCGGAGGTAGCGCGAGTGTGCGTGATGTTCGCGCCCCAAGCGTAGGTCTGCTTGATCGCGGAGGCGAAGGCGTCGTTGAGGGGCGAGAGCCCGAGGCGGAAGTCGCCCACCGCCCCGCCCTTGCCGTCGACGGCGATGAGGTACGCCGCACCGCTCGTGACGGGGAAGGTGACCTTGCTGCGCTTGCCGGTCGAGCCGCAGCCGGTGGTGTCGTCGTTCGACGCGACGGGATTGAGGTTCCCGCTGGAGCCTTCGGTGTACACCGCGAGCACCGTGTCGCCCACCGGCGTTGGGTAGCCGGCGTCGCAGGTGTCGATCGTCAGCAGGCCCGCCGACGGCGCTGTGTAGGCGTACCAAACGGAATGCGATGGGGCGACGCCTGCGTGCACGGGCTCGCCGGCTTCGGCCGTTGCGAGGTCGAGCGATCCGGAGGCGGAGTCGCCATAGAGCGTGGTGGCGTTGTCGATCGCGTCGTTTGCGGGGCGTTCCTGCCCGCGCAGTGAGAAGCCCGAGGCAGCCTGGCTGGAGGCGCCGACCGCGATCAGGTACTTCGTGCCATTGACCGCGTCAAACGGCACGCGGGCACCCTTCCCGTTGGCGCCGCAGCCCGGGCTGTCGCTCGCGGAGGCGACCTCGGTCAAGCCGCCGTAGCCTTCGGTGTAGATCGCCACGGCGGTGTCTGGCGTGACGCCCGAGTAGTACTCACCGCACGTGTCGAACTGCACCCGGCGGGTCGCGGCAGCGGTCCAGTGGTACCAAACGGTGCCCGTCGTGCCCGCGCCCGCGTGGTTGGGTTCACCCGGCTCCGTCGAGGCGCCGGTCGTGGTGCCGTATTTCGTGGTTCCGGTCATGACGCCGTAGAACATCTCGGCGTCGGCGCGGTCGTCGTTGGAGGGGCTCGAGAGCGAGTTGAGCGAGAAGGACCCGGCCTCACTTGGGAGCGAGTCCACGGCGAAGTAGTAGCTCAAGGTGGTGTCGCTGACGGGCGCCTTCCAGGTGAGCGCGAGCGCGTTGCCGCTGCACGAGTAGCTGGGACCGGCCGGACTCGTAGCGACCGGCGTGAGTGCGCCGACGGCCGTGCCCGTGTAGAGCGCGATGCGGACCTTGGCCGGGCTGTAGGCGCAGGCCTGCAGGCCCTGCTTGCGGCTGGCACTCGGTGCGACGTCGAAGCGGTACCAAAGCGAACGGGCCGCGGCCGTGCCGCCGTGGGCTGGCTCGCCCGCCTGCGCCGTGGCCAGGCTCGTGTTGCCGCTCGCATTGCCAAACCACGTTTGCGCGCCCTCGAAGGCGTCATTGGCCGGTGGGTAGTTCACCCCGAAGCTGCCGGCCGTGCCGGACTTGCCGCCCACCGCAATGAGGTACTTCACGTTCGCTGCGGCTTGGAAGGAGACCGCTGCACAACCGGTGGTGGCGACGGCGTCGGTCACTTTGGTGAACGTGGTGCCGGATCGCGTGTAGACGCCGACCACGGGCTGGAACCCGCTCCCGCAGATCTGCAAAGCCTTGTGGCCCGCCGTGCCTTGGTAGAAGTACCAAACGGACCCGGTTACGCCGGCGCTCGCGTGGTTGGGTTCGCCGGGCTCGAGGGTTGAGCGCACGGTCGAGCCACCCTCGTAGCTGTAGGCGGAGAACGAGAGCGATCGCGCGAACTCGACGTCGTCGTTCGCCGGCGTGGCGGTGACCGCCACGGGGTAGCTCCCGGTGGCGCCGTTCTTCCCGTCGACGGAGAACGTGACCGCTCCTCCTTCGGAAGTGAAGGTGAAGCGGCTCCCGCCGAAGCTGCAGCCGACGGCGTCGTCGTTGGCGCCGATCTCGGTGGTGCCGCCATACGACCCGGCGTAGACCGTAAGGATCGTGTCGAGCGCGGCCTGGGCGGAGCAGGTGCTGATCGTGACTTTCTGGCCGGCCTGCGCGTACGTCTCGTACCAGGTGGATTTGGCCGTCTCCCCCGCGTCCTGGCGGGCGCCGCGGTTGGTGCGAACCCACGGCGACGCGTTCGTGTCGACCCACGACGCGCCCTCCTTGACGTCGTTGGTCCTGGCCGAGATCCGGTAGGTGCCCGTCGCTCCCGCTTTGCCGTCGACCGCGACCAGCACGTTGCCGTCGGCGACCGGCGTGAAGCGCATCTGACTGCCCGTCTTGCCGGCCCCGCACGCCGCTGGGGCGTCGTCGTTCGACGTGACTTCCGTGTAGCCGCCGTAGCTGTACTCGTAGACGGCGGCGACCGTGTCGAAGCTCGAATCGCAGAGGTCGACGATCGCGGGGATACCCTCGCGGACGCTCATCAGGAACCAGACGGAGTGCCCGCCGACCACGCCGGCGTGGTTCGGCTCACCGGCCGCTTTGGTCGCATCTTCGTTGCCGCCGGCGAGCGGCGCGCCGTCGTCGGAGGTGAGCGACCAGGCCTTCGTGCGGTCGTCGTTGAGGCTGTCGTGCGCGCCGTAGAGGTTCAGGTAGAAGGAGGTCGGGGCGCCGGTGTTCGTGCCGTCGACCGCGATGCGATACGTGATGCCCTTGCGCATTTCGATGGCGGTCGAGTTGTTCCAGCAGGTGGACTCGTCGGTGTCGAACCGGGCGACGCGAGTGAGCGCTCCGACCGACGATCCGGTGTAGACCGCGAACGTAGTCGGGGTGGAGTAGCCGCAGCCGCTGAGCGAGATGGTCTCCGTGGTCGTGGGCGTGAACGAGTACCAAACCGAGTGGTGCGCGGCCACATTGCCGTGGGCGGGCTCGCCGGCCTGGGCCGTGGCGCCGGTGAGCGATCCGTACCCGTAGTTGTTCTTCTTGGTGAGCACCTGCGCAGCGGCGAAGGCGTCGTTGGTCATCGAAGGCGTGGTGCCGACGGGCGACGTGGGCGCCGGCGGCGACGTGGACGGCGGGGTCGTCGGCGGCGGCGTCACGGCCGGCGGAGTCGTCGCCGGCGGAGTCGTGGCCGGCGTGGAGGACGGCGTGGAACCGGGCGTCGAGGACGGCGTGGAACCGGGCGTGGAGGACGGCGTCGAGCTGGGTGTCGTCGAGGTGGGCGTCGAGCTGGGCGGCGTCGTGCCTCCGACCTGCCCGAAGGCCGTCGACATCGCGACGCCACCCGAGGCCGCGAGGAGCGCGGCGGTAAACGACGAGAGCAGACGAATCCTCATCGGATCTCCTGATGGGTCCAGACGCGCGAAGCGACCCGCATGGGTGCCCGAACGGAGATGACGCCGGCGAGCGGCTGGGACGTGGTGGTCTTGGAGGCCGCGCGGGACTTGCTGCTCGCGGCGGACTTGCCGGTCGCGGCGGACTTGTGGGTCGCGGCGACACGCAGGCTGTGCCAATTGGCGTTTGTGAAGGCGAAGGGGTGTTCGCCGACGACGGTCAGCCGCCGCTGGCTGCCGCGACGGGTCGAGAGCACGACGGTGCCGCGGCAGCCGCGAACGCGGGCCTTCGGGCACCGCGCCGGCACGATCCAGCCGTGGGCAGTGCGCCGCGGCCGGCCGAGCCGCGGCCCGGTGCCCTGCGAGGCGTCGCGCACGGCCGCGGCCGGGAGGCCGGACAGTCCCGGGATGCGGGCGCCGCCGAGCGTCGTGGCGCCGGCGAGGCTCGCTGTCGCCCTGCCGTCGGGCGCCGTGCCGCCTGGTCCGGTCGACGCGTTGGCAGCGGCCTGGCCTGAGGAGCCCGAACCCGAACCCGAGTTGGAGCCCGAGCCCGAGTTCGAGTTCGAGTTCGCCCCCACAGGCATCGGCGACGCCGCAGCAGGCGGCCTCGGGCCGGCAGCAGCCGCGAGCAGCGCGTACGAGGGCCGCTCGGTGCCATCGGCGCGCAGGAGGCCGGCGTCGAAGAAGGCGTCTAGCGCGGCCCGCCAGTGATAGACGTACGCGCGGTCGATTCGGTCCGGGTGCGCCGCGAGCAGGTCGAGCAGGCGCTGCATGCCGGCGGCCGCGCGCTGCTCGCTCTTCGGGAGCTGCACGCTGCCGTCGGCCGATGATCGCAGTGCGACGATGCCACCGGTCTCGGTCAGCCAGAGCGGCTGGGTGGTGCGCGCGAGCAGCCATTCGGTGTAGCTCGCGCGGTCGTAGATGAGGTCGCCGTAGTTGTGCAGGCCCCACACCTGGGGTGCGATCTGCAGCGCGGCGAGGTAGTCGGCGAAATACCCCTTCATGCTGGCGCTGTCGACGAAGTCTCCGGCCGCGACGGTGCAAGCTGGGCAGGCGCCGCGGAGCACGTCGTGGAAGGCCGCCGCGCGCGCCGGGGTGTCGGCCGTGGGCTGCATCGGGTGGTTCGGCTCGTTCCAGGCGGAGTAGTCCGTCACGGCGGGCCACCGCTCCAGGAACGCCTGCACCGCCTCGCGGAATTCAGCGACCGACGGCAGCACGCACGGCGCCTCGGGGCACGCGTCGCCCGGGCGCCGCTCGAACGAGATCATCGGGCGTGCGCCGACGGCCGCTACGGCGGTGAGCCAGTCGGTCACCTCGGTGCCAGTGCCGAAGGCGACATCCCACGGCACGATCAGTCGGGCGACCGGGAGGTTCAGCGCGCGGACGCGAGGGTCGGCGAAGTTCTCGGCGCGCTGATCACTCAGGCCGAACATCGCCGCGCTGGCGCTCAGCGGAACGGCAAGGCTAAAGAGGAGGAACCCGCAAACCAGCGCAGGCACCCGGAGACGCACGACGCGAGGGGACACTCCGCGCCATCTAACCCACCATTTTCGGGCCCGTCAACCGAATTGAAATCCCCCTCAGGTGGCAATGAACACAGAGCGTTGCGAGTTCTCTGCGTTTTGCGGGCAAAACCGGAGGCCGGGCCGTAGTCCCCGAGCGGGGCGGGCCCCATCCGGCGCCGGCCCCGCCCCACCCTCGTAGGCTCATCCTCACGGGCAGTCATCGCCCGGATGACGGCGACGCGAGTCGCAGGGACGGCACCATCATGGACTTCAAGAAGCTGACCAATCAGGCCAAGGAGCAGGCGAAGGGCTTCCAGGACAAGGCCAAGGGCGAGCTCGACAAGCGCGGCGGCACCGAGGGCCTCAAGGCCGGCGCCAAGAACGTCGCCGCAGCCGCCAAGGGCACCGGCTCCGTGAGCGACAAAGCCAAGGCCGCCGCCGCGGCCGCGAAGGACGCCGCAGCCGCCAAGCCGGGCGCGGGCTCAGGGACAGGGACACCGACGCACTGAGGCCGGGCCGCGCGGGGCGTGCCGCGTAGCCGAAAACGACACGACACACGCCCACAGCCCCTGGAGCCAATACGCGCCAAGCCGGCACGGCCCGTCCCGGCCGTGGCGCTACCGCAGGGCCACAAGCCGCACCGATCGTCGGTCGAATCGAAGCGGCGAACCAGCCGCCTGCTCGTGCTGAAGCTCGACGACCACCGCACTGTTCGTCGCCCTCTTTCGCAGCGGCACGCGGATGGTCTGTAGGCGACCTGGGAGCGGGCGGAAGACGGCCTTACCGAGAACCTTGCCCCTCTGCCGGAGGCGCAGAGTCGCGTCGCGCTTCGGTGACCCGGCTGGAACGAGCACCTCGATCCAGACCTTCCCGGTGGTGCTGATCGGGTAGCTCGAGGAGAGGCGGCGTACGACCACCGTGCGCTGCTCCTCGGAGGTTTCGGCAGCAGTTCGTGTCTCCAGCGTCGCCTTGGCGGTCACAGATCTCGCGCCGCGGAGTTTGGCCCGGGCGCCAACGGCCAATTGAAGCGTCAGCGTGACGGTGCGCCCTGCCGCAACGGTGAACGGCCCCGAGGCCACCTCCGCTCGTGCCCCAGCGACGCGGTGTACGCGAGCGGCGCCAGCGCACACGGAACCGGCGGGCGCGGGACACTTCACGGGGAGTGCCAGCCGGCCGGTGCCGTCGAGCGCCACTTGAAGTTGATTGCCCGTGGCAAATCGCAACGGGAACGTCGGTGACGGCGCCGCTTCGGTTTCCCACGTCGGCGTCGTCGTCCCGGGCCGGTACGGCTGTCCGGCACCTGGCGTGGGTGCCGGCAGAATCGGTCGGAATGTCAGCGTCGGGGACCGCACCGGAGGGGTGGCTGAGGGCGGAGCGCTCACGGTCCACGTGGCGACGCTCGGGGCCGAGACGTTGCCAGATGGATCGCCAGCTGTTACCCCGAGGCGGTGCTCGCCATAGCTCAGCCCGGTCAGCTTCACCGGGCTTGCACAGATCGCTGGCGCGGCGCCATCGAGGCTGCACCGCAGCACGAGCGCGCCAGCAGCATCGTCGCCGTCAGTACTCGTGATCTCGACCTCGGCGTCCTTGGAAGTCGCCGCGCGGTCACTCACCGTGAGGGTCGGTTGACTGGGCGGCTTGTTTGCAGCGGGACGCACCGCGCCTGCGAACCGCCCGCCGGACGAGGGGTCACATTCGTCGCCAAGTGCGTCGCCGTCGGCGTCTTGCTGCAGGGCGTTGGCAAAGGCCGGGCAGTTGTCCTGGGCGTTCAGCACCAAGTCGCCGTCGGCGTCGCCGGACGGGCCGTCGACCGGGGCTGGGTCGCAGGTATCCGGCAGCCCGTCGGCGTCACCGTCCTCTGCGCCGGATGATGGCTGGCAGCCCGGTGTCGGCTCAACGATGAGTTCGGTCGCCGCAATGGTCGCCCCCGTTGCGGGGTCGATCGCGCTGATCGTGTGGGCTCCTGGGTACGCGCTGGCCGGCACGGTCACATTCGCCGACCATGCCCCGGACGCATCGGCCGACCACGTTCCGACTTGCGTGGGGAGCGAATTGAACACGAGAATGCCGGCTGCGTTGGGAATCGCGCCGGTGCCCTGAAGCTTAAACGCGGCTCCAGGGGTCGCCTGAACGCCAGCCGCAGGATTCGCGGCTCGCACGACAACCTCGGCGTGGCGGATCGGTGCGGCCACCGGGATCGTTGCCTGCTCGGGCAAGATGCCATCGAGATCGCGAACATAGGGGTCTGCGATCTTCGCCAACGCTCGATGGCCGAACGCGTTGGGGTGAAAAGACTCCTTTCCGACTCGGAACTTCTCGCTACCAGCTTTGAAACCATGGGCGTAGGCAAGCTGCGAGCAGATCTCGTGGCCGCGGAACGCGGTTGCAAACGGCAGGAGCGTCGCCCCGGCCGCTTCGGCTGCGTCGGCGACGGATTGGTTGAGGGGGCCGATGTACTCATCGCGCAGCCATTGCTGCTCGGCTCCGTCGATGGCGAGGACTGGGCCGGCCGCGATCCCCGTCGCGCCACACTGGGCGACTCTGGTCGGGTCTGGGTAGCCGCCGACCAGGAGGTGCGCCCGCGGGCTGACGCCTCTAATGACTTCGATGGTCTTGGCGACCTGCTCGTGAACGGAGCGCGCTTCGCGCTGGGCGTCGCCTTTCCAGCCGCTGGTGGGCCAGCGCAGGCAGGCGTACAGCAGGCACCGCTCGATGACCTTGGCGAACCGCACGTCGTTGCCTCCGATGCTGAGCACCACGACGTCGGTGCTCCGCGTGCGTTCGAAGTCGCGCAGCTCGTCGATCTGAGGTCGACCGCCAATCACACCGGGCGGGCTCGGACCGGCGCGGCCCTCCCGACCGTCGAACTGGCCGTGTTCGGTGACGTCGGCGGCCACCGCGCCTGCACACGCGGCGAACAGCACGTTGGTATCCGTCGTGATGCCACGTGCAACGCGGAACGCCCACGAAGCTTTAGAACGATGGCAGCTGTTCTCGCGGAAGCTGTCGAAGACCTTGCCATCGCAGCCAAGGGCCCCTGGCACTGTGAGGCCCTGGATGTCGGTGCAGGGTTCGTAGGGCTGCTTGGCTTCCGTCGGCGGCTCTCGCTGGTCGATGCCATCCGCGGCGCCCTCGCCCGAAATGTAGGAGTCGCCCAGGATCGCCATGCGCACGGTCCCGTCGCAGTCGGTGTCGCCGTCGGCACAGCGCCCTGCTTCCTGCCCGGCCAGCCAGACGCGCTCAAGCCTGCGAACGTTGTTGCCCTCGTTCTGGAAGCGGAAGGCGAACTGGAGGTTTCGGTCGGTCACGGCTCGAGCGAGGTCGCCCGTCAGTCCCGTGCCGGATCCCGGCTGCAAGTTGCTCAGCACACGAACACGCACTTGGCTGCTCCAAGCGTCGACGAGTGCGTACCGACGCTTTTCTTGGGTGTCCTCGGTCGTCGTGACGGTGGTCAGGATGAACCTCGCCGATTGATCCACCTGAAGCGGCTTACCGGCGGTGCCCGTCAGATATCGAAGCCCAGCGCCGTTTCCGCGCGTTTCGCGATAGAGCGCGTAATCCTCGGTCGTTGGCGCGGTAAACCCACGCTGCAGGGTCTTCAGGCGCGACCCATAGGCGTACGCCCTGCCGTCGTCGGTGAAGGTCGCGAACCCGTCGCCGCGCCCGTCGACGTCGGCGCGCAGCGAGCTGGATCCCCAATAGTTCCCGACGATGCCGATATCAATCAGCGTCCTATCGATCCCGCCGAAGTAGCCGCCGCAGAACCGGCTCCCCGGAGCGCATGCGGAAACCGCGCGGTAGACCTCGCGCCCGTCAGAACTCAATTGGCCGGCGAAGCGTTCATCTCGCGCGTACTCATTTCGCTCGACTCCACCGCCGGCAAGCAGCCGGTACACGTAGTGCGTTCCGATCGGATTGCACGCCCCCAGGGAGTGCTCCACCAGCAAGGCGCTGAGGTCCGGCGTGACGTCATCTATCGCGATGTCTCCATAGCCCCACCCGCAGCTTGCATTCACGACGGGGATGTCATAGATCGTGGTCGTGTTGGCCTCCAGATCCCGCAGGAGGACCTGGAGAATCCGCGACTCGCCGATGTAGCCCAGCAGCAGCGCGCGACGCCCGTCGGCAGACATGGCCTGCGCCCACCAGTTTGCCTCTGGCACGGCGGTGCCGTCGGCGAACACGTCTACGCGCTCGCGGCCACCGCTCGCGACGTCGTAGCGGTAGAGCGCAACCTCGAGGGCACCCACCGTGTACACGAGGACGTAGCGGCCGTCGTCGCTCGCTCCGCGCAGGTCGGCGTAGGTCGACACGGTCACGGGCGTGTCCTCGATGGTCGCGCGGTCAACACTCGTCGTCGCGCCACTGGATGCCGCCGGTGCCAGCCAGCCAGCAGCGACGATCAGCAGCGACGCTGCCGCTCCCCGCCACCGACCCCGTTTCATGGCGTGACTGTGCCAGAAACCACGACGCGTAGCTACTGCGGGATACGGCAAAGTCGGCCGCGGGCCAAGGCACTCTCTGGCGCCGTCTGCCGGAGCGCACGAGCGCCGAAGCGGAGCGGCATGCGTAGCTGCACGGTTATTACCCCTGCAGCGAACAAGCCTGCATGCGATGACTGCACCCCTCTCTTGAGCTGCAAACGAGTGGCACCCTTGTCAGGCCGGAAGCCCTATCGGCCGCCCATCGCTTCGAGGTTGGCCCTGGTGATACCCGTGGTGGGGTGCTCACGGCCAAGTGTCCGCTCGCTCGCCTCAAGGACCTGCTCCAACAGATCGCGGGCGGGCTGACACTCACCCAAGTCCCAAAGGCTCAACGCGAGATTGCCCTTGGTCGTAAGCGCGGAAGGGTGTTCGGGACCGAGGACTCGCAGGCTCACTTCGAGGGCCTGAGCAAACAAGTCGTAGGCCGCCCGGTGCTCGCCCACCGCCCGCAGTGCGCTGGCGAGGTTGGACCTGGTCGTCAATGTCGAAGGGTGTTCCGGGCCGAGCGTTCGCTCAGTTACGTCAAGGACCTGCTCCGCCAGCTCGCGGGCGCGCTGATACTCACCCAAGTGCCACAACGTGGCACCGAGATTTGCCTTGATCGTCAGCGTGGAAGGGTGCTCGTGGCCAAGCGTCCGCTCGCTATCGGCCAGTACCTGGAGTTGCAGGTCGTGGGCGCCGTGATGGTCGCCCATCCTGCCCAGCGTGCCAGCCAGATTGCCTCTGGCTGTCAGCGTGTCGGGATGTTCGCTGCCCAGCGTCAGCTCGCGTGCCTCAAGCACCTGCACCTCAAGATCTCGGGCGCCTTGGTTGTCTCCCATCGCCCCCAGGGTGGCGGCAAGGTTGCTCTTCGTAGCCAGTGTGGAGCGGTGCTCGGAACCAAGGGTCCTCTCGCGTGCCTCAAGGACCTGACGCTGCAGCTCGCGGGCACTAGCGTGTTCCCCCATCGCCCAGAGACTGTTGGCGAGGTTGCCCTTGGTGGACAACGTGGCGCGGTGTTCAAGCCCAAGCTTCCGCTCGCGAATTTCGAGGACCTGCCGCTGCAAGCTCATGGCCTTCCGGTGGTCTCCCATCGCCCAAAGCGTGTGGGCGAGGTTGCCCTTCGTCGTCAGCGAGGTGGAGTGTTCGACGCCCAGAGCCCGCTCGCTCGCTGCAAGTACCTGCTGCTGCAAATCGCGGGCACCCGGGTATTCGCCCATTGCCAACAGGGTGCCAGCGAGGTTACCCTTGGCGGCCAGCGTGTCGCCATGTTCCGGGCCGACGGTCCGCTCGCTCGCCGCAACGACTTTCTCAAGCAGGTCGCGGGCGCCCTTGTGCTCGCCCATGGCCCATAGGCTGTTGGCGAGGTTCGCCGCGATCGTAAGCGTCTCGGGATGGCACGTGCCGACGACTCCCACACGTGCTGCGAGTGCCCGTTCCTGCAGGTCGCCAGCGGAGCGAAAATTGCCACGAAGGTAGTCGTCCTGAGCGAGAGCCAGCGCAAGCCGGTGATCATCTACCGAAAGTTCGGAGGTGAGATGCCGGGCGTGGTCCGGGGTCGTGTCAGTGGCCGCGATTCCCCCGGGCTCATGGAAGTCGGCGAGCAGGTCCGCGAGCACATCCATCGAGGTAACCCGGAGTTTGTCCCTGCGACCCGCGTCGGGCTGACTCCGAGCCGTCAGCCGACGCACGAGGGTGTGGACCTCCCACTGCGCAGCCGCCCCCTCGACTCGGTGGACGGTCGCCAATGCCCGCGATTGCAGATCGGCCAGCGCCTTGGCGGCGTGGTCGAGGCCCGCCGCGGCTTCGAGGTCACCTGTGCGCGTGAGTACCCCGGTGATCAGCGCCTGCGGGATCGGTGCCGGGGCGAGGGTCGAGGCAAGGCGGAGCACGTCGCGGGCGGGTTCGCTGAGCCCGGCGGCGCTGCGCAGGATTGTCGCGGCGATGCTTGTGACGTGTTCGGTGGGCAGCTCGTCGGCTTCAACGAGGGTCGCTGCGGCCTCGATCTCGTCGCGCGTTGGGCTGGCTAGTGCCTGCAGGTAGTCGCGGCAGGACTGCAGTCCGCCGCGGGCTTGGAGCGCTGCCCGGGTCACGTCGATGGCCAGTGGATGGAATCCGAGCGCCGCGACGAGATCCCGCCCCGCGAGGCGTTCATCGTCGCTGGACGGCGCGTGATCCCAGGTCAGCAGCCGAGCAGCGTCCTGGGGATCGAGACGGTCGAGCGAGAGCTGCTGCTCAGCGCTGCCGCGTGCCCACGGCGTGCCGCGAAGGCTGGTGACCAGCGTCGCACCAAACGCGCCAGGAGCGGACCAAAGCTGGAGTTCGTCAAGTGTGGAAGTGCGCGGAAGGTCATCGACGATCCACAGAAACCGCTCCCCCTCGGCGTCCAGAGCACGCCCAACCTCCTCGCGCAGCTGCTCGATCGACAGCTCCCGCAGGTCCTGGACAGCAAGTGGCGCTGGCGCGATCGTCAGCAGTGCCTGGCGCACTGCGTCCTCGGTGGATTGCTCGACGGCGACGTCGCGGGTCGCTCGCAGCCAGTACACGCCACCGGGGTAGGCGGCGCCGAACTGCTCGCCGTACCGCGCGGCCAGCAGCGTTTTGCCGGTCCCGCCGAACCCCAGGAGCTGCGCCACTGGCGGCCCCTGGACGTCGACCGTCATCGGGAATTCCTGCGCGGTCAGGGCCGTGTGCAGCCGCATCAGCTCGGGGCGCCGTCCGACGAACCGAGGCGAGGAAGGTCTGGTGCGTCCGACCCAGCGTGCCGGGCCCGTCGGCCGAGCGTCGCCAAGCACGCTGTCGACCAGCGCGACTGCTGCCGCGATCGCTTCCGCCGTCGCGGCAAGCGCCTGCGACTCACTGCTGACCGTGATTCCGCTGTAGAGCGCGTCTCGCAGGTCGACCGGGTGTATGTGGTCCTTGCCGCGCTCGGGATTCACCACCATCACGCGCCGCTGTGGCGCGTCGAGCTGCTGCGCCGCGAGGTAGGCCGCCGCCAACTCCCAACCGCACGCACGACTCTGCGCGTACGCGGTCGAAAACCACGCCACCAGAACCTTCGACGACGCAAGCCCAGCGACTACCGCCGGCGAGAGCCCCTCGTGCTGACGGACGTTGTCCTCGTCGAACCACACCGTCAGGCCGACCGACCGAAGGGCATCCCGCAAGCGCCGCGCGCCTTCAAGGTCGCCTTCGCGCCATGTGTGGCTCAGGAACACGTCGAACGCAGCAGCCACCGCGCCATCCTTGCAGCGACACCAAAGCTGAGCAACTACCGCTGCCGTGCTACGAGACCCTCGGCATCGGCGCTCACCCGAGATCGATGGCGTGCAGCTCGAACAGGATCTCGCGCGGGTCCAGGTCTTCGAGCGTGCGTACCTCGGTCACCAGCGTGAGGGGACTAGCGGCCTTCTTTAGGGACTTCACCACGGGTCCTATCAAGCTCACGGCGGCTGCCTCGGCGCGCGACGGACCGGCTGTTCGTCAGTGACTCGGACGCGACCCCGGTCGGCACGCGTCAGGCGTCGAGCGAGGTCGTGGCGCGACTCCCGGGCGCGGCGAATGCGCTCAGCGGATCGTCTGCATCGACGCGTTCGTGATCGTGATCGAACGCGCGCTCGTCATAGCCGAAGGTCGCTGGCCCGAATTCCACCGGACCACGCGATGATTTCAGCATCACCTCGTCGCGGAGGAACTCGACAACGAGGTCTGTCTTGGTTTCGCGAATGAGCTGCGCCGGGGAGACCCAGTTCAACTCCGGCTGGCGAGTGAGCACCCACCGGCGGACGTCGCTCACATCTGCGTCTACCGCGATGCGTACCACGGCCCACAGGTCGTCGATCAGTCGCTCGGTGGGCCTCCGGACGCTCGGTCGTGCCGCCAACCGCCCGATCGATTCAAGCCGCATTGCAAAGATCTCAGCGAGGTCACTCTTAGAAAAGACGCTCTGCAGCTCGACAAGCTCCTGCTGCGCGCTGGCGACGTTGGTCGGCATGACTCTAGGCTAACAACGTCAACCTAGAAGTCAATAGTAAAGTCAACCAAACGTGCCGGCCGGCAGCCGCACCTCACCCCGCTCGCGTCACGCCCAGCACGTTGCTCGCCGTCGCGTACTGCGCCCCGCCGTTGCGCGGGTCGACCAACAGGCGGTACTTCATCGTCGAGCGGTAGCGGCGGCCGGTGGCGGTGAAGGTGGAGCGGTTGGCTTGGCCGTCGCGGGTGAGCGTCGGGCGGGAGACGGTGATCCAGCGGCCTGAGCCGGCGCGGCGCTGGAGGGTGGCGCGGGCACCGGCGACGTGGGGCGCGACGGTGCCGGTGAGCGTGACCTTGGTGCGGGCCGGTTTGGTGGCCTTCAGGGCGACGCGCAGCTTGCCGTAGACCACGACGGGCGCGCTGCTGACGAGGGATGCGACGCGGGCCTGCACCCAGAACTTCGTCGTCGCGGTCAGCGGGCCGACCGTGAAGCCGTAAGCGCCGCCGGCGGCGGTCGACGTGGTCGCGACCTCCGACGGCCCCTTGGAGAATGGGAAGTCCTGCCGCATGAGCGCCAGGCGGACGCCCTTGATGCCTACCCCGTCGATCCGGCCGACGATCTGCGACGACCGACCCCACGTCGCCGTCCGACCCGCGGCCGTCGCGACGATCTTCGTGACCGACGCGGGCGTCACGAGCGGGAGCGTCGGGCCGACCGTCGTGCCGGTGGCGTTGGTGGCGAGCGCCCGGAAGACGTACGTCGTGAACGGAATCAGGCCGCCGATGGGCGCCCCGACGACCTCGAAAGACCGATCCCCGCCGACGATGACCGGCGCGGTGCGGCGAACAAGATCCTCCGGCGTCAGGCCATATTCGAACACGACAGTGGTGTCCTGCCCGGCCGGATCAACGCCCGCTCGCAGCGTGGCGCCGTCGACCCCAACCGGCGACGCGATCAGCGGCACCACAAGCGGCGCCGTCGCGGCAACGGGCGTGGTCAGCGTCGCGTCGGGCCCATAGGCGACACCCGCGCGGCTGCGGACCACGAGCCGGTAGTGCCACGTCTCGCCAACCCCCAGGCCAGCGATCTCGGCTCGAGCCTGCACCGGCGCCGTCCCCGCAGGCGCCGTCACCCCCACCGTCCCGATCCCGTAGTCGCTCGTGCGGCCATATTCAAACGACGACACCACCGCCTCATCGCCCGGCAAGAACGTGCCGACGAGCGTCGCCCGATCGCCGGTCAACCCCTCAGCCGACTGCCCCACCGCGCTCGGCGCCGCCGACGCAGCAAGCGCCGCCGGCGCCCCCACCGCCGCGACGAGCGCCCCGCCCCCGCCGGCAGCCAAACCAGCGCTAGCAACCAAGGACAACAAGGACGGACGGATTCCCATGCCCCTTGAACCCTGCCAGAGCAGGCACGGACCGGTGCGCCCCGGCCGAGGGCGGTCAGCGAAGCACCCGATTCACGCCGGAGCGATTCGAACTAGCGCGTCCGCTTTCTCGTAAATGCCCAGTGAAAGGCGATACTCTGGCTTCTTGCACGGTCAGGTCACCGGACTCCCCCAGCCCCCCGCCACCCGGCTCCTCGCTGCCTCTTCAGGTCCTCCACTGGACCCGACGACGTGGTCCGGGACTCCACACAACATCTGCACAGCACTCACCTCACTCGGAGTGTGCGTGCTGCCCGCCGACGCGTCGTTCGGCAGGGGCGAGCGTTGGCTGAACCTCGTGGCCGGGTTGCGCCACGCGCACACCGTGCGTCAAGCGTTCGGAACGGTGCGCCGACGCGATGTCGTTGCCGCTGGCGAGATGGCCAACACGTTCCGGCGTTTGCGATCGGCGCGCGTCCAGAGTGCCGGCACCAAGCACCGAGCGACGGCCGCCGTGGTGTTCAGCTCGTCTGGCCTGTCGATGCCGATCGGGGTGAACCAAGTCACGTTCGTCGAAGACATGACCATCAGCCAGGTCGCGTCGTTGCCGGGGCACTTTCGCGCGTGGACCAGCTTCCCGCCGCGGTATCTCGCGGATCGCGCCGCGCAGCAGGCCAAGCAACACCGCGCGGCGCACAACGTCGCGTTCCTGAGTAGCTGGGCCGCCGACGCCGCAGTCGCGGATTACGGCTTGGACCCCGATCGCGTTGAGGTGATCGGCGTGGGGTCGGACTTCCGCCCCTTCGACGGCCGCAGAGACTGGCTCACCCCGAAGTTCCTGTTCGTCGGCATGGACTGGGCCCGCAAGAACGGTGACATGGTCGTGGAGTCGTTCCGGGAAGTCCGAGCCAAGCATCCATCGGCTGAACTGCATCTCGTTGGACGCCACCCGCCGGTCGACGAGCCCGGCGTCGTCGGGCACGGCCTGCTGGCACCAAGCGATCCCGACGCTCGACGCAAGCTCAACGAGCTCTATACGTCGAGCACCTGCTTTGTGCTGCCTTCGTCGCTGGAACCCTCGGCGGTGTCGTACGCCGAAGCGTGCTCACAGGGCGTTCCGTCGATCGGCACCGTTCACGGTGGCTCGATCGACATTTTCGGCGACTCCGGCGTCGCGATCGATCCGAGCCAGCGTGGTGCCCTCACCGCCGCCATGCTCGATCTGGCCGACCCAGATTGCGCGCAGTCGTTCGGTGCCATTGCCGTCCAGCGGGCCCCGATGCTTACGTGGGACGCCGTCGCCCGCCGCCTGGCTACGGCCTCAGGCTGGTGGGACGGCCCCTCGATCCCACTCACGCGCGTCACTCCGTGACGTCGCGTCGCGCCGAACCCGGCCGCTGACGGTCGTCACGCCGCGTTCTCGTCGGCCTTGCTCTTGACCTTGCCACCCTGCCTCAGCGGGGGCAGGTCCCCGGCGCGTAGGGCGAGCGGAACGTAGATCGCGGCGAAGAGGATCGCCGAGAGCGCCAGAAACACTCCGGCTTCCACGCGACCGTCGGCGCCGAGGAGCACGAATCCTCCCGCGGGAAGCGACGCCAGGAAAGAGAACGCCAACGGGCGGGTGATGGTGCGCAGGAACGTCGCGAACGACAGTCCGAACCACCGGTGGACGAGTTCCAGGCCGACCCAGGCTCCGACGACCGTGGCGATGGCCGTGGCCGCAAGGATGCCCCACACGCCGAACGTGAGCCCAAGGACGACCGAAAGGACGAGGTTCAGCGCTGCCGTGATCGTCGACGAGGTGGCGGTGATTCCGGGCCGACCCGCTGCGCTCGCGACGGTGGAGGCCACACCGGTCGACACGTTGGCGATGGTGGCGAGGCTGATGACCACGGCCGCAGCCTCCGTGTACTTCGGCACATCTTGCAGCCAGAGCACGAGGAAGGTGGACGCGGACATGGCCGCCAGGACCAGCGGCGGGAATCCCACCGCAACGGTGCGTCGGGTCAGGTGGTAATAGCGGTCGTGCACCGCCGCGGTGCCGCGCTTGGTGATGTCGACCGTGAGCGGCGCGAGCTGCGCGCCGAGGCTCATGATCGAGACGTTTCTCGCGGCCATCGCCAGGCGACTTCCGATCTCGTAGGCGCCCGCCGCTGCGGGACTCACGAATGCGCCGATCAGGATCTTGTCGGACTCGAACACGATGAGATCGCAGATCATCACGACCTGCGCCTTGAGGCCGAATCCGAACACCTCGCGCACGCGCGGTACCGAGGGCCAGGCGAGCGGGATCCGGCCCTCCCGCCGCGTGATGATCACCACCATCGCGATCAACCCCGCGACCGCGCCGAGCACGTTCGCGGTAGCGAACACGGTCAACCTCGGCGCCACCGCGATGGCCGTCATCGCGGCAGCGAACACGAAAACGCCGTTGAGCATGTAGGCGAAGTTCGGGGCGTCCATCCGCTCGCGACCGGTCGCGTAAGCGCCGACGGCGCGCGCCAGCAGCAGGAGGGTCAGCAGCCATACGCCGCAGAGCAGCACCCAGCGGATTTCACCGACGTCGGGGCGGTCGAGCGCAGAAGCCAGGAGGCCCGCTCCTGCGGCGCCGAGCAGCGAGAGCACGACGCCAACGCCGAGCAGCGACAGCAAGGCAATCACCATGACTTCACCTTGGGCGTGGCGGTCCTTCTTCGCTTCGTAGAGCGCGATGAATCGACTGACGGCGCGCGACACGCCCAGGTCGAGCAGGGCTCCGTACTGCGCCAGGGCTCCGGTGATGGCCCAGACCCCGAAGTTCGACAGTCCGATCCCGGCGACGACGATCGGCACGGAGAGGAAGCTCAGGCCGTAGCTGAGGAACAACGGGCCGAGCTGGGAGCGCGTGTTCGCCCGAATGGACCGCGCTTCGCGCTGCGGCGCTTCTTTCTCCGTCGAGCCGCCTGCGACGGGCGCGGCAGGCTCAGGCATTGCTGGCGATCTGAATCGCGGCACGGAGCCGGCGCCGGCGCCCCATCCCGACCAGCTCGCGGAGCGGTGCGAGGCGCGCTCGCAGCTTGCGGTGACGCGCTGCCGACACGGCAGCGCGGGCCACTGCGCCGGCGCTCATCGCGGCCGCGCGCACGCGCGTGGACCACGCCAGCGTGTCGACTTGGGAGAGACCGTAGAGCAGCCATGACCGGTCGAGCCACGACGCATCGTCGGCCCAGTTGGCCATCGACGCGGTCCCGCCGGAGTGCACGCGCACGGAGAGGTCGTCGGGGAGCCGCATGAGGCGTCCGGAGGCGGCGATGCGCAGCCAGAGATCCATGTCGACCATCTGGACCATCTTGCGGTTCATCCCGCCGACCGCCTCGACCGCGCTGGCCCGGAACATGACCGCCGTGGGTTCACCGAACCAGTTGCCGGTACCTCCGCGGGCGATGTACTCCCGGACGACCTCGCGCCCGTCGAGCGCCACGTCGCTGCGTTCGGCAAACGGGTCGGGGAGCACGCGGTAGCGATCCGCCCAAGCCTCGTGGTCGCTCGTCTCGATCTTGCGCGGCGCGTACACGAGGCCGATGCGCTCATCCGCAAATGGGGCCGCCATCCGCTCCAGGCAGCCGTCGAGCAACCAGTCGTCGGCGTGCACGAACTTGATGAGTCCGCCCTCGGCAAGTTCGAGGCACCGGTTGTGGTTTCCAACCAGTCCGAGGTTCTGCTCGTTGACGCTGATCCGAACGCGCGGGTCACGGTCGGCGAACGTGCGCACGAGGTCGACCGTCGCGTCGCTGGACTGGTCATCGA
Source organism: Solirubrobacteraceae bacterium (assembly GCA_032119595.1). Taxonomy (GTDB): domain Bacteria; phylum Actinomycetota; class Thermoleophilia; order Solirubrobacterales; family Solirubrobacteraceae; genus JAGIBJ01. The sequence continues at coordinate 36,206 of JAUMBQ010000014.1, forward strand.
CGATCAGCAGCTCGAAGGCCGGCCCTGTCTGGGACAGGATCGACTCGACGCATTTCTCGACGGTGTCGGCGTTGTTGTAGGTGGGGATGCAGACCGAGATCGTCGGGTGCGTCATCGGCAGGCTGAGAGATCGACCAAGGCTTGCCGGAGGATACGGGTGCGGGCCGCGAGGTTCCACCTCTGGTGCGTGGGGTTGAACACGCGGTTTGGCCGCTCGCGGCGCCCTCGGTACAGTCCTCATCTTGGGAACGACCGCGCGCTACAACGTTGCGACGACTTCGGCGGCCGCATTCGGTCTGCTGGCCGCCGTCGCGGCGGGTGCGAGCATTGGGCTTGGCTCGAAGCTGGGCCTCTTGCCGCTCCTGGCGGTACTCGGCGTGATCGGAGTCGGCGTCGCGATCTCGCGCCCGGTGTTTGCGTTTGGCGCGTCCATCGCGGCACTGGCACTGCTGCCGATGAACGGCCTGCCGGTGTATGGGTTCATTCACCCGGCGGTGGTCGGCTCCTGGCTGATCGTCGTGGTCGGGTTCAGCAGGTTTGCACTGGAGCGTCCCCGGTTCGTCACCCCGGTGGATTGCGCAGTCGGCGTGATTTTCGCTGGGTATCTCGCCTCCGCCGTGCTCGGGGTCCAGCCCCAGAAGCAGTTCATCACCACCTTCGTGGTGTGGGGCGGTCCGTTCCTCGCGGCTCGCATGATCGTTGCGTCGTCCGGCCCGCGGGGGCTCCTCACCGGGCTTGCGATCGCAGGCGCCGTCGCTCTGCCATTCGGCGTCGTCGAGCTCGTCGCCGATAACCCGTTCTTCAATTTGTTCCCGTATGGCAGCGACGCGCTCGCTGGGATCGGCGTGGAGACGGAGCGCCTGGGTTCCGTTCGCACGCAGGGTGCGTTTGGCCAGCCGATTCCGTACGCCATGTTCCTCGCGTCGGCGGCGCTCAGTGCTGGCGCGCTCTGGATGTCGCGGAGGCCGGACCCTCTCCGTTCCAAGCTGTTTACCCATCGGTGGTTGCTGCTTGCGGTGGCCCTCGTGGCGATGCAGGCGACCACGTTGTCGCGCACGGGCTGGCTGATGTTGGTGGTGTCGGCGGCGGTGATCGTCGTCGTGCATGCGCGCACGATCTTTTCCCGCAAGAACGCCGGTGTGGTCGTCGTCGTGGTCGCGATCCTTGCTACCACGCTGACGGTGCCGAGCACCCGCGACCTCGTGCTCGGCAACGTGAACTCGCCGCGCCAGCAGCTCGAGATCAGGCGCAGCGGGGAGTACCGGGCGGCGCTGCGGCGCAAGGCGCTTGAGCCGGGATACGTCAAGCCGTTCGGTTCGAGTGCCGTGCTCACCGGCCCGGGTGGGCTGCGATCGATCGACAACGCCTACATCGTGATTGCGTGGAAGTGGGGATACCTCCCGATCGTGGGGTTCCTGATGCTTTTTGGCGCGCTCGCGGTCCAGGCCGTTCGCGCGCGCAAGAGCGCGGAGGGCCTCATGCTCTGCGCGCTCGGAATTTCTGTCCTCGTCGCGCTGGCCGGCGTCGCGATCTTCGGGCAGACGCAGGTGCTCGTGTGGCTCGTGTTCGGTGCCGCAGCAGGACTCAGGCCGCGCCTCCCCCAGCCCGATCGGTGATTCCCCCATGCCCGCTTTGATTGACCGGATCTCCGCATCTGATCGCGATGTCCTGGCCGTGATCAACGGGCAGTTCCGTGATGTCCTTGGCCCCTTGCTGGGGCCGGACGTCGCCCGGGCTGGGGTGGCCCTGCTCGACTTCCCGAACCACCAGAATGTCGGCGACACGATGATCTGGGCTGGTGAGGTCGAGCATCTACGGCGTCTTGGCGCGCCGGTCCGGTACGTCACCGACATGTGGCGGTACGACCGCGCGACGCTCGACGCGCGCGCTCCTGGCGCGGTCGTGTTGCTTCACGGCGGAGGCAATTTCGGCGACGTGTGGCCGGAGTTCCAGCAGTTCCGCGAGGAGACGGTCGGCGCATTGCGGGACCGCACGATCGTGCAGCTTCCGCAGACCATTTGGTTCGACGACCCAGCGGCGGCGAAGCGCGCGAACGCGGCCCTCTCCGCCCACCCGGACTTCACGCTCCTCGTGCGCGACCGCGGCTCCGAGGCGCGCGCCGCGGAGCAGCTGCCCGATGTCCGCACGCTGTGGTGTCCGGACGCTGCCCTCGGCATCGGCCCCCTTCCGTCGGCGGCCTCACCTGAGGAGTTCGTGATGCTCTTGCGCGGCGACAAGGAGGTGCGCCCGGACCGCGATGCCGGCCTGGCAGGCGCGAAAGGCACCCGCGTCGACTGGGGCCTGACCGGCCGCGAGTATCGCATCTGGACCTTGTCTGCGCTTCCTTCGAAGGTCAATCGCCTGGAGGGCCTGCGCCCGCGGACCTACCCGCTGGTCGCGGCGACCTACCGCCGGGCGGCGGCCATGAACATGCGAGCTGGCAACCGCACCATCGGTAGCGCGCGTGCCGTGCTCACCGACCGCCTCCACGCCCACGTCCTGGCATGCCTCATGGGCATCCCCAATGTCGTCCTGGACAACAACTACGGCAAGGTGAAGGCCATCTACGACGACTACACCCACGGCTTCTCAACCGCCCGGTTCGTCGAGACTCCGGGCGAAGCACGCGAGGCCTGGGCAGAGCTGACGGGCTAGGTGCGCGACGGCTCCTCGCGCGCAGGACTTTCAGTCAAGCCGTGGCATGATCCGTCGAATCTCGTGGTAGTCGGCCGAACAGTCGGCGTCGTACCCGTCGATCCAGGCATGCGCCATGGCGCCGTCCGAACATGTCGGGTCACGGACCCCGATGATGATCTCTCGAGGGTGCCCTCCCGCCACCAACCACGCCTGAATCACGAGCGACCGCTCCAGACAGGAGGCACGGCGAGCATTGAGGACAAGACGAACTCCCCGCAGGACGGTCTCAGCCGACCGAGGAGGTGCAGCCACCGAGGCGTTGAGTCCGTCGAGCACAAGTGTCCGCCGCAGGGCACTCAGCTCGTTTGAGGCCCACCACGAGCCGGCCAGCGTGGCCTGAACTCGGGCTTTCTGCTCGTGCAGCTTCACCCGCCCTCAGCGACGAGTAGGCCCCGCCGCTGAAGCTCGCCGACGAATGCGGTCGCGTCAATGGAGGCCTGCTCCGACGTGATGTCGAACTGCCGAAGTAGGAGTTCCGACAACTCGGCACAGGACCGACTATCCGTCGCTAGCTGCTTCCAGAGCCAGGCGCCCGTTTGGTTCAAGTGCAGATACTCCCAGGTACGTTCGTCAAGAAGGACGATCGCACCTTCGATCTCGCGCTCCGAAAGGTCCTCAGAACGGGCCCGGAAGGAGACGCTGTCGCGCTGACTCACGTCACCGGAGGACGAAGAATCCGCGGCAGATCAGACGCTGGCGACGACTTTCTTGCCATCCGTATCCAGGCCGTGGCTGTTCTTGCCAGTTGGTGGCGCGAGCGTAAGCTTCTCCACGGTTCCCAGGCTCTTGATGGTCGGTGACTCGTACTTGATCATGCGTTTCCCGTACAACTGATTCAATCGGGAAACCCCGAGACTGACCCAGCGTACCGGCTTCTTGCGCGTTGGGATAGGGACTCAACAATGAAATCCGCAGCCTCAGAGACTCCAACCGAAGCGGATGCGGACGGCCGAGGCGCCTACGGAAGCCAAATCATCGGCCTCCCGTCGTCGAATCAGTACCTCGGGCCGACTCCGAAAGGCGCACCGGCTTGCATTCTTCAAAGGCGGGAGCCCACGGCGGCACCTAGACCAGCGGTTGACCGCCTCGACAGCGAGTCGGCTGACCTCGTCTTCGACAACGGCGGATGGGCTGAAGTCCATCGAGCGACCGCGACAGTGACCCTCAACCTGCCGGCCGATGTCCCCTCGGCGGCCGTTGTTCACCCCTACGCCACTGGATCGCTTGCGCTCCAGGCGCACTGGCGCGGCGCGCTTGCGTTCCATGCAGGTGCGCTCGTAATCGATGGGCGCGCCTGGCTCGTCCTCGGAGAGCAGGATGCAGGGAAGAGCACGACGCTCGCCGTGATGGCCGACAGCGGACTGACCGTTCTCGCTGACGATCTGGCGGTAGTCGACGGTGCCTCCGTGTTCCGCGGCCCGCGATTCGTGGATCTTCGAGCCCGTGCCGCGCTGCAGTTCGCTTCTGCCGTCGACGTCGGCCACCTGGGTGCTCGTCGTCGCTGGCGTATGCCCCTAGGAGCAGCTCCGTGGAGCGCACCCCTCGGCGGATGCGTCGTCCTTCGCTGGGGCGAGTCTTTCGCCACCGCCTCTGTCCCGCCCACTTCACGCCTCGAATTGCTGTTCTCAAGTCTCGCTGTGCGGGAGCCTCCCCAGCGCCCAGAGGCGCTGCTGGACCTAGCCGCCGCGCCGATGTTCGAACTTCGACGGCCACGGGACTTCGGGAGGATCAGCGAACTCATACCGTTGCTCCACAAGATCGGAGCGACCGCGAGCTGACCTCATTTCTCGGGCGAAAAATCGGCGCCTGGACCGGGGAAACTAGCCGTCAAGAACGAGACGCGCCCGTTGAACACTAGGAACCACTCTCGCGTCGAACTCCTCAGAGAGCAGCTCACGTCGAGCCTTTGTGCCGCTGACACGGACGGCATCGACGCCCGAGCCGTCCCAATTGTAAACCCAAGCTCGCGACTCTGGCCCAAAGAACGCTTCTTTGAACTCGGCCTTAGACCGCCGATAGAGCATTTCCACTGGAAGTAGATCTCCGGCGACCTCGTAAAGGGCGTCCCCTCGAGATCGTGGAAATGCGCGTCCATAACGGTGTGCAGCAGCCGCGAATACCGCCGGGGTCGACATCGGATTGATCATGATCGCACCGCTTTCGCGCGCCACCATGCCAGCCGCCGCTGCGCTCGCGCGGAAGTCGCGATCTGCCCACACCACTCGAAGCACACCGTCGTAGCGCACCGGACCACGGGCCAAGTCGGCGCCCATGGAACGTACGACTCGTCGATGAACCTCTGGTTTCAGCCACGGCCATGGGCCAAAGCTCTCACCCGTGCGCCCAGTTCGTGCCCGCACCGCGCGCGGGGCGAGGTCTCGCGCAATGGTGTGGGATCGACGTATCGGGGGGCGGCGCCCGGACAGGATCGCCGAGGCAATAGGGCGGATCGACGAAAGGAATAGCTCGTCGCCTCCCAGGCCAGCAAGCATGGAGCCTCGCAGGGAGCCGGTCTGCCATCCCTCTTGTCCGGCCACTTCGCGAGGCCAGTCGAGCGCCCACCACATCGCTGGAAGTAGCACGCCGTGCTTCCTAATCCTCTTCATCGCGGCCTCGCCAAGAAGTTCGTGCTCCCCGTCCCGGTCGATTCGCACCCACCGATCGAACTGGAGATGGCGAATGACTGAAGCCTGCCAGTCATCTTCCAGCGAACGGGGTGCACCGGGATACCGATTCGTGACGGCGATCGGCTCCTCCAACCCCAGTCGCCGCGCAAGATCGACCGCGATAGCCAAGATCACCGACGAGTCTCGGCCGCCGGAAAAGAACACTATGCAGGGAGGCGACTTGAGCGCGGCGAGAACAGCATCCTCAATCGCGGCCCGAATCGAACCCGTGACCCTCGGCCAAGGCGGCGCCGAGGGATCTGGCCCGAAGAGCGTCGCGACGCTGAGTTCATCTGCCGTCGGGAGAAGCGACGGAGCGATCGACAGCCCGGGCAGCACGCGGCGAACCTACCACCCGGCTCTGGGGTGTGCGAAAGTGCGGAACGCCGTGCTGCCAGCTACTTCCGCCACGGGCAGCACCGTCTCCACGGGCGTAGTTGTTCGTAGCGTCATCAAGTCGCTCGGCGGCTCCAGGGTCCTAGGACCAGTCGACTTCGATGCGCCGGCTGGCGCCGTTTCGGTGCTAGTGGGCTCCAACGGCGCAGGCAAGACCACTCTGCTTCGGATTTTGTCTACGACTCTGACTCGCGATGGAGGCGACGTTTGGGTCGATGGATTTGATCCGTCAGTGAACAGCTTGGAGGTCCGCTCGCGAGTTGGCGTTGCTCTCGTCAACGAGAGGAGCCTCTGGTGGCGGTTGACTGCCCTCCAGAACCTCGTTCTCTTCGCGGGAATGCGTGGCGTTCCCAGAAGTGTGCGCGTAACCGAATCGAGAGCCCTCCTCGCTGAGGTCCAGCTCGCTGGCAAAGCAGACAGACCGGTCAGCACCCTGTCCGCAGGGCAGCGGCAACGGGTTGTCCTTGCACGTGCTCTTCTTGGGCAACCTTCCGTTCTGCTCATTGATGAGCCGCTCAGAGGGCTTGATCGGAGTTCGATCGACGCGGTCCTCGGCGCGCTGCAGCTACGAGCGGAAGCGGGCGCATGCGTCGTGGTCGCGGCGCCGCTGGCTGATGAACTTGTAGAGATCGCGGCCTCGGTCCAGCGGCTCGCCAGCCAGGCGGACTGATGTCGGCCCGCTGCCTGCGAGCACAGCTCCGCGTGGATACTTCGGCAGTCCTGGCGATGGCGATGGCCGACCTTAAGGTGGCACTCTCGTACCGCACCGGGTTCATCTTGTCTCAGGTCGGTCCGATCCGGCTGGTCGTGCTCTTCTACTTCGTCTCGCGGGTTGTGGGCGACAGCGACACGGTGGGTTCACCGGAGGAGTACTTCAGGTTTGCGGTCCTCGGCATTGCACTGGCGACCGTCGTCGAGCAGACTGCGGCGGCTGCCGCTCAGCAGGCGAGAACTGCACAGGTGCAGGGAACGTTGGAGGCGCTGGCGACTCAGCCAGTGTCAGCGGGCGCACTCGCCGGCGGGTGGCTAGCGTTCCCGATACTCGACTCGATCTTCCGCGCCGTTCTCACGGTTGCGGTAGCCCTCCCACTTGGGTTTGTGGGAGCATCCCCGAACTGGCCGGCGACGATCATCGTGATCATCCTCACCGCCATCGTGTTCGCTGGCGTTGGCATCCTTGGCGGCGCCCTGGTCTTGGCGTTCCAACAGGGAGCGTCGAGTATCGAGCTGATCGTCCTCGTCATGTCGGTAGTCAGCGGAACGCTCTTCCCTGTCTCTGTACTCCCGCATTGGCTTGAGGTCGCGAGCGAGGCGTCTCCCATGAGGCACGCGTTGGACGCGATGCGCGCAGCCGTCATTGACGGGTCCTCGGTCTCTCAGATCGCAGACCAGATCCTTATCCTCGGGGTAACTGGCGCGGTTGTCGTACCGCTGGGCTACTTGGCGCTCTCTGCGTCGCTGAGCCACGCCCGGAAGACCGGGCGCCTAGGTACGTTTTGATCTTCGGACAACCACGGAGTGGCCTGCGGGTCGCGACAGAGCTCCTCGTTGGCGACCGGGACCGACTCAACAAGCACGCGGCGAAGGTACGAAGCCTCCTGGCCTCGTCCGACCCCGTCGCCACCGCCGACTACTGGGTTGCAGAGCGGGTTTTCCCCCGCGCCCATGCGAACGCAATAGGCATCGGCATCGACAGGGCCGACTGGACCGAGCGCAGAGCAGCAATGGACGCCGACGCCGCGTCGGCCGCAGCGTTCCAAGAGCTGGCGGCAATCCAGCTCACCCGCGCATTGGCTAGCGAGGGCGTCATCGCCATGGTCCTCAAAGGAGCACCGACGGCTCTGCGGCTATACACCACGTTGACGCTGCGGCAAACCTCGGTGGATCTCGACCTGCTTGTCGCCTCGAGGTACCTAGACCGAGCCAGCGGGCTCGTCGAGAGACTGGGCTGGGAGCCGAGCCACGAGCCGCTGTTCTCCAACGGACTGCCCGACTACCACCACACGCATCTCAGCCAGGGTTTGGCGCCTACAGTCGAGGTCCATTGGAGAGTTCAGTGGTACGACGAGCGATCGCACACCGAGTCGCTGTTGGCGAACGCCGTCACAATCGACGGGCTCAAGGTTCCGGCAGCGCTAGACATCCTCGGCATTGCGCTTCTGGGTTACGCACGAGACGGGTTCCACCGGCTCCGGATCGCCGCCGACATTGCCGCGTGGTGGGAGACTTTCGGCCAGCTACACGGGCGTGACGTCGAGGCGATGTTGTCGAGCGGCCCCCTGGCGCGCCCGCTCACCATCGCCGCGCAGGCGGCAGCACACGTCGTCGGAACCCCTCAGCCTCAGCTACGAGCCGTTGACCGCCTGGCAAAGCTCGCCGAAGGCGTTGCACTCGCAGACGAACCATGCTCGGCCCGGGTGTTTCACGCACAACGCGCGCTCATTGATGTCGCTGTCTGTCCGGCGCACCTGAGAGGCGCACGGTTCAAGTCGATGTGGTTCCGCCACCCCGCGATCCTTCGCAGCCACCACCCGCAGTTTCCGGAGGCTGGGATTCCCGTGCTCCGCGGGGTCAGCGCGGCGAGAACCCTCGGGTTGGCGGCCCCTCTAGCGGTGAGGGGTGTCCGCAGCCGCCACCGCTCACTCGCCTAACACCGAGCGCTTACGCCTTGGACCTCTGCATGTAGAACCTTGTTAAGGGCCCGAAGAAGTCCTCAGTTCGACGCAGCGCGCGACAGGAATCCGAATCGACGAGTCGGTTCTGGCGCGTACGCGTAGGTCCTTTCGTCGCCCCCGGAGTTGATCAGCTGCCCGAGCACAGGCGCTTCAACGGACTCCAACGTGTCGCGAAGTCGTCCGAGAGCGCTCCGTGTAACGGTGCCGAGGCGGGACACCACGAGGACACCGTCGACCTCGTCGATCATGGCGAGCGCGTCCGCGACCACGATTGCGGGCGGGGTGTCGATGAGGATGATGTCGTAGCGGTCACGTAGCAGTGCCAGAGTCTCTTTCATCGCTGGCCCCTCGATCAGCGCGATCGGACTGGGTGGCACCATTCCCGCGGGGAGGAAGTCAACAGTCGTCTCCAGCACCCCATCTGCTCCTGCCAATGAGATCGGCATCAGTGCCTCATCGACCGACACGAGGCCAGCCAGGACTTCCGAGAGGCCGCTGCGTTCCCGCACGTCCCATTTGGCGCTGATGGTCGGCCGCCTTAGGTCGCCTTCGACAATGAGCACCTTGCTGCCGGCCAAGCTCGCCGCGATGGCGAGATTGGTGGTAATCGTGCTCTTGCCTTCTCCCACCACGGCCGAAGTCACGACGACTGTCTTCACGCTGCCCCCAACGTGGAGGTAACGCAAGTTCGTCCGAGCGAGGGAGAGCGCCTCCAGCGCCGAAGCGTCCGGAAGCCCGCTTCCCCTCTTCCTAAGCCCGTCGGTCTGCGGAACCAAGCCGACAACCGGAAGCCCCCACACCTCTTCGAGTTCGGCAGTGTCGCGAATGCGATCGTCCAAGCGTGCACGCAGCAGGGTGAAACTGAGCGCGAGGAACAACGCCACAACGGCTCCGAGAATCGCGTCGCGACGTGGTCGAGGCGCGACCGGAACGGCAGGACGACGAGCACCCTGAATGATCTCGACGTTCCCGTTCGCGAGTGCTCCGAGAATGCTGACTTGGCGAAGGCGCTGGCGAAGCGTCTGCCCTGCCACGGACGCCTGATCCTTTGGGCCGAGATTGTTGTACTGCTGACGGACCTGGCTCTGGGCGCGGGTGAGCGTTGAGCGCGAGGACTCAACCCGCTGAGCGATGAAGGCCGACGACATCGCGTTGCTGATCCGTTGTGCATCGAGAGGACTCGTCGACGTCGCGATGACCCGGATCACGCTGCTGTCGACACTCGCTTCTACTCGGGTCGCGCTGCCGATTTGATCGGGGGAGTAGCCCCCCGCAAGACTCCGAGCAGCGCGGTCCCGAACGTTGGGCAGATTGAAAATCTCTTTGGTCGCTGCGGTCTGCCGTTGCGGATTGGAGTCGCTGATCTGGATCGCTTCCGACAAGAAGACGTTGACCAGGTCCACCGCACCCACCTGCATGATCGTGGTGGCCTCGTATTCCTCTGACCGCGACGAAGAAATCCCGAACGCAATAACGGCACCCACGAGCGCGGCCGCAAGGATGCCAGGCCACTGGCGCAGTACACGCCGGAGCATCCGCCCGGCGATCGGGCTTCCGCTCGAACTGTCTGTGGCCAACTCTGTTTCGGACAATTCTCAATACCGCGGTAGTTGCACGGAGCCCGCTAGGGCTGCGCCGCTTCGAGCAGTATGTCGGAACGACGACTGAGTCGGAGCAGCCGCGGTTGTGCAAGGCCTCGGCGGGTCTGCGGACGATCACGACCGCCGAAGTAATTTGGGCGAGCCCGGATGTCGCGGAGACGGACTGAGGCCCAGAGAGCGGGGCCACAGTTGATCGAAATGTAGAGCGATCCTTCGAGTCACGAAGTGCTCGGGCGACTGGCCAGGAGATGCGTTTCGGTTCGGTGACCGATGGGCCGACGGGATCAACCAGGCATTGATAGCGGGTCAGCAGGGGCTGGGAGGTGTGGCGCCGGATCACCTCACCGATGACTGAGCACCGGCTGAGTTCAAGTCTCGGTCCCGCTCGCGGCCCGGCTGCAACCTTGCGCCTGCCGTACGGAGGTCGTCCGAGCGCTATCGGCGCTCCGAAGAACCGTGACTCGGCGTATAGCGTCCTGCGCGCAGAACTCGGACCGTTTGCAGAGTCGCAACGCCAGCTCTACTATCCGCGCCATGTCGAAGATCAACGATCTCGCCCAACGTGTCTCCCGTTGGAACAGAGGACGCAAATGGGAGCTGTTCAGGCTGGTGATCGCCCCGTCCGAGGCAACCTCGGTGCTCGACGTTGGCTACCAGGACGTTCAGTACCAGGCAGCCGACAACTACATCGAAGTTCACTACCCGTGGCCTGCTCAGATCACTGCACTTGGGATTGAGGAGCCGATCCACTTCAGCCAGCGCTATCCCGAGGTCAAGGTCGTCACCTACGACGGCGTCAGCGCATGGCCATTTGCCGACCAGTCCTTCGACGTTGTGTGGAGCAACGCAGTCCTTGAGCACGTCGGTGATCGTGAAGCCCAGTTGCATTTCCTGCGTGAGGCTCGTCGGGTCGGCCGGCGTGTGTTCCTGACCACTCCCAACCGCGGATTCCCGATCGAGGTCCATAGCCGGATGCCTTTGATCCACTGGGGCCCGAAGCCATTCCTAGACTGGGCACTCACGGCTGCCGGCAAAGCCTGCTTCGCCGGCGACTACATGCGGCTACTCGGAATCCGCGAACTCCGAGCGCTCCTTCGCGAGGCGGGCTATGGCGAGTCAGCACACATCGTGAGGAATCGACTGGGTGGGCCAACCCTCGATTTCGTTGTTGTTGTTTGATCGACGCCCAAACGCCGGCCGCTAAGCGAGCCGGGACCGTTGGCCGGATGCTGGGTAGACGAGCTTCGGCCGAGGGGTACCAGGCTGCAACCGTGCCCGTCTGACCCAGGAGTATTCTTGTTGCGACGCGCGACGGCCCCTCGTCAGGAGCTGCCCGTTGCGAGTGAAGCACATCACTTGCGCCCGGACGACGTGGCGACCGGAGTGCGGCCATTCGGCATCTGTAAGGTTCGGCTCGTTCGTGCTCACTGATCCTTTGCCCCAGATCAGCGCGTACCCGGAGCTCGAGTTCGCCTTCATTCTCGCCGCTGCAGCATTGATCGCGAGCGCGCTCTTCGTGTTTCCGCGTTCGACCGTCTTGCTTGAGTTCGGCGTTGGCGCTGCGGCTGCGTTCGACTTCGCGCAGATCGCGAACGTCCACATCTTCACGATCGTCTGTTTTCTCTACCTTCTCTTCGGCGAGGATCGCCGAAACAACGCTCCGGCCACGTTCGCGGCCATTGCTTTGGTGAGTTGCGCAGCGGTCCTTGGTGTCACGGTCCTGACCGGTGACCTGGTGAACAGCCGAACGCTCGGCGTCCAGCTTGTCCTCCTGGCAACGAGCGGGGCGATAGTCGCATCGCGCGCGGATCAAGAAGCCTGCCTCCGGATGGCCTATGGTCTCTTCGCGGTTTGTGCGATCGGTGCAGCGATCGGCCTAGGGCAGCGGACGGGAGTCATTCCTTACACACACTTCACAGACCCGAACCAGCTCGGTCGAGTTCGCGGAATCTGGCGCGAGCCCGACTGGTTCGGGATGTTCGCGGCAGTCGGACTCGTGCTGTCGTTTAGGTTGCCGATGCGATTCAGTCTGCAAGCGTTCACCACCCTCGTCCTGACCGCGGCCGTCGTCCTTTCCCTAGCACGAGCGGCCTGGATCGCTTTGGCGGTCGTTGCGCTGGTTTCACTGGCTCGGGCCTATCGCCGCGCTGACACCGCGAAGCGATGGCAAAACCGCGCCGTCTTGGCCTCAGCGCTTATCGGAGGCGCGCTCTTCCTAAGCCAAAATGCAGACGTGCGCCAGTATGCCGCCGCCCGCGCAGGTGCACTCGTCGGCATACGTCAACAGGACACTGGGCTCCAGGCGCGCCAAGCGCAAACAAACGCGCTGCTTGACCTCGCCGCTTCGGCTCCGTGGTACGGCCACGGGCTAAGCACTGCAGGACGTGTAACGGTCGACGGTCGCATCGACTACGGAAGTGCGATCAACAACGTCGCCACGAACTGGGTGCTTGGCTGGTGGATCGACGGCAAGCTGCTGGCGATCCCACTCATCGCGCTCCTCGCCCTCTCGGCGGTCAGATTCATCGGGACAGCCGGCGGTGCGGTTCTTACACTTGTGCTCGTCGCGAGCCTTGCCTCGAACGCGATGTTGATGCCTATCGCCTGGCTTGCCTTCGGCCTTGGCGCAGCCGAGGCGGCGGAAAACGCACGTCGACGGCGAACTGGACGTAGAGTCCAGAGTTCGCAGAGGTCTCGGCGACCAGGACGACCGAACACAGCCGACCGCATACAGCCTAAGAGTCGGGTGTGAACATCCTTCTTGCCAATCCGCTTCGCGGCGGACTCGGGCACTACGAACGGCAACTAGTGAGTTTGCTGGTCGAATCCGGAGTGCACGTCAGGGCCACTGGGGTCCTGGAACCTTCTACCTCGGGCGCCTCCGCTGCGAGATGGCTCGCTCACTACGTGCGGGTCCTCGGCGCTCAACGTGCGGTAAACCATGACCGCCTGCTGGCATGCTGGCCTGCCGTCGGGTATCTCGACGTGGCCATGCTCCGGCTCGTATCGCGTGTCCCGGTGTCGCTCATCGTGCACGATCCGAGCCCGCTGGTGCATGCTCGCGGATACGGCGAAGTGGCGCGGCAGGTGGCCCACCTGAGCGGTGGCCGGACGGAGCTGATCGTTCACAGCGAGATCGCCGAGACCGAGGTCAGGAATCAGACCGCCGGTATCAAACTGACCCGGCTCCCACTCCCGATGCTCGGACCAGCGTCAAAGAGCGAACCGAAGAGTCATCCAGTGAGAGTCTCAGTCGTAGGTCAGTTCAAACCCGATCGTGACGTCGCTGGGCTGGTCGCGCTCGCACAACAGGCGCCCGCGGAATGGGAGCTGAAGATCCTTGGGCGCGGGTAGCCACTGATCCCGGGCTGGGATGTCGACTCTCGTTTCCTGACCGAAGCCGAGTTCACAGACGCCCTACGATGGAGCAGCGTCGTCCTGATTCCCTATGTCCGCTTCTTCCAGAGCGGTGTCGCGGTCCGATGTCTCGAAGAGGGCGTTCCGTGCGTAGGACCACGCGCGTCAAGCTTGCCCGAGACATTGGGACATGACGAGTGGCTCGTCGATAGCGGCGGATGGATAGCAGCGATTGAGAAGGCGCTCGCTGCAACCCCGGATCGGCTTCACAGGTTGGCCACTGAGCAAATGACCCGGACTGTGGACGCGTGGCGTGACTGGAGTCAGTCCGCGTGAGCCTTGGTCCTGACGTGTCTATGGTGGTTCTGAGACCCGAGCTGCGCGACTCGGACGTTGAGCGCGAGACCAACCGACTCGATCGGGGCGAAGTCACGCTCTTCTGGGGTGTCAACCCAACGTTCGTTCCGACGGCCCACGCCGCGGGCAGTCGATATCGTCCGTCCGGGCTCCTACTTAGCGTTCGACTGGCGATGACGCCGACCGTCGCTGTACTCAACGTCCCCGAGCCGATGTGGGCCCGGTATTGGCCCCGCGTGGTTCTGGTGGTGTCGGCAGTCAGAATCGGACGCTGGCTGGCCCAATCCGAGCCGATTACAGTCGGAACGTACGCCATCGAAAACCTCGATCCAACGAGGCGCTTTACGCACCCCGCGCTGGATTCTCATCCACGCGCCAACAGGGTTCTCAGTGCCGCGATTGAGGCCGCAATCCGGCTCTTCGCCCGCAGCACGATTGATCGAGCGGTCTTCGGAACTGAGGCTGCGGCCGCCAACTACCTAGGCGCACGGTTTCTCTCCCCCGGACGCACCCTTTTGGCGACGATTCCGGAGACACACGGGATCTGTAGAACCTGTTTCCCGGACGCTGACCCGTCGGAGGTCGCTCGCACGCCGCGGGCGAATCGCGTGCTGTTCCTGGGCGAACTAGCCGAACGTAAA
>JAUMBQ010000015.1:0-17713 GCA_032119595.1 Solirubrobacteraceae bacterium
CCGATCCCACTCCGACGCCGACCCCGACTCCGGACCCCGATCCCACGGCGACTCCCACGCCCACGCCCACGCCCACGCCGACGCCGACGCCGACGCCGACGCCAACCGCGACGCCAACGCCGACCGCGACCGCGACGCCGACGCCGACGCCGACGCCAACGCCCACGCCGACGCCCACGCCGACGCCAACTGCGACCCCGACGCCGACTGCGACCCCGACGCCGACTGCGACGCCGACTGCGACGCCGACGCCGACCCCGACGCCGACCCCGACGCCAACTGCGACGCCGACGCCGACGCCGACGCCGACGCCGACCGCGGCCCCGACGCCCGCACCCACGCAGGCGCCAACGCCAACGCCCGCAGGCGCCCCGACCCCCACCCGTAATCCAACGCTGGACACCGTGATCGTCCCGATGAGCGCGACGTTCAAGGTTGCGAGCAAGCAGGTGAGCGCGAGCCTGGCGAAGGTGCGTTACTCGGTGACCGGGGCGCCGGCAGCAGCGCAAGTCACGGCCACGCTTCGCTTCGGCGGCAAGGTGGTCGGCTCCAGCACGATGCCGGCGGGCAAGGGCCTCACCAACGCGCGGGTCGCCATCTCTGCGGCGAGCCGCAAGGCGCTCAAGAAGCGCACAACCATTCGGCTTCAGCTCGAGCTGAAGGTGACCAATCTCGGCGCCGCGATCACCACGAAGACGTTCACGGTCGATCTGCGTCGCACCAAGTGAGGGCTGGGGCCGGCGACGCCGGGCACCGAGAGCTACGAGAAGTTGCAGCTCCTCACCGTCATCGGCGATCAGCAGCTCGGGTAGCGAACTCCGACTCACGGCTAAGGCCCACGAGGCCAACGTCGACCACGGCGCGTTCCCGTCGGCTCCGCGTGCGTGGCGCGGAGTTGTTAGGTCGCGGCCGGCGGCATCAGGAGGCCGGCGTTCGCTGCATCCTGCACCACGGCGGTCAGGATCGCCGCGAGGTCATGGTCGGCGGAGAGCGGCATCCCGGCAGCCGCCGAGACGGCCGGGAACTCGCGCACGATGGTGTTGAGGTCGCGCGTCCCGTCGAGGAAATCGAGGAACAGGCGCAGCAGCGGCTCGTCGTAGGCGACCGGCGTGTGAAGGCGGGTTGTGAGGAGCGTGAGGCCGCTCCTGATCTCCTCCCGCACCAGCGGCGAGGTGCGGGGAAACGAACCCGGTGGGGCCGGCACCGGCGGTGGAGTCGTCGAAATCCGAGCGAGCTCGACGACCTCCATCCGCATGACGGCGGCGGCGACCTCGTCGGCCTCCATGCCCGCTTCCTCGGCGATCTGCTCGGTGGTGAGCGCCTCGTGCTCATGCTCGTGGAGCACGCGGGCAACCGGTTCGCTGATCGCGCTGGCTCGGCGAACGCCGTCCTCGGTGCCACGCACGTGCTGGCGCACGTAGAGCGTGCAGCCGTCCACCGAAGGGTCTGCGGCAACCGGCTCGTTCGATTTCACGAAGAGCGAACTGTGGAAGCTCGAGCTGGTCAGGTCGTCGGCGAGCTGCTGGCGGCGCACGGCGCTCGGTCCCGCCTCGGCGCGGATCGTGTCGCACAGCGTCGCTGGAAGCCGGTACTGCCAGAGGTCCTGCGGCTCGAGCTCGCCCACGTACTGCAGCCCGTGTTCGGCACAGAGTTCCGCGACGTCGGTGATGCGGAAGGGCACGCGTGGGTCCGACAGGTCGTCGTGGAAGAGCTGCCCGGGGCTCTTGGTCTGCATGATCGCCAGGTGCTCGGCGAGATGCGCCCCGTAGAGCGAGCTGGCCCCGCTGGCCTGGATCGCCAAGCTCACCTGCTCAGCGGTGATGCGAGCGTGGTCCTCAGCGGTGAGCTGCTGGCCCGCCGCGCGTGCAACCGCCTCGGCCGCCGCGATGGCGTCGAGCGCCATCTCTCGGCCCGGTAGCTCATAGCCGGTGCGCGGATACGCAACGTACGAGAGATTGACGAGGCCGCCAGGGCGGGTGGCGCGCGCGACGAGGTCCATCACGTCGCGACGCACATCGTCGTGGACCCACGAGAGGACCCCGTGCGCCATGACGTAGTCGGCACTCTCGTCGAGCGCGCCATCCTCAACGGCGCTGAGCAGTGTGACGTTGTCGAGCCCCGCCCCCGCTCGCCAGGCTTCGCCCCGCTCGATCGCCTTGACCGCCGGGTCGAACCCGACCGCGCGAATCCCGGGGTACGCCGCGCCGAGCGACAGCAGATTGATCGCGTCACCGCAGCCGATGTCGAGCACGTCGCACGTTGCGGGGTCGACGGGATCGAGGCCGTACAGGTGCGCGATCGTCGCCATCCGCAGTGGATCGCAGGCCGGCATAGCGCTTGAGTCGTAGGCGACCGCGTCGTAAGAGTTCCTCGGAGGCATGGCAGAGGTCGTCACGAAACGGGGTCCGGGTCAGGTGCTGAAGAGGGCGCGAGGTCGATCCGAGCGAGTTCGTGGGCGTACATCGCGAGCACAGCGGCCTCAACATCGGCCAGAGGACGTTCGAGTTCCTCCGCGATCTCGGCGGTCGTCACGGAATCGTGATCATGTTCGCGGAGCACCTGCGCGACTGGCGCACTCACTGCATCGGCCCGAACCATCCCTTCAGCCGTCGCCGCGTTCGCATGTTGCCGGACGTGGACGGTGAGTCCTTCCGCGGAGGGGTCGGGCCGCGGCGGCTGGTCGGACTTGACGAAGAGGGAGGCGTGAACCTCGGTGCCCGTGAGGTCGTCGACGAGCTGCTGGCGGTCAATGGCTGATTCTGGCGCTCGGTCCCGCACGGTCGCGGCGAGTTTGGCTGGCAGCCGGTGCTGCCAGAGCTGGGCCGGGAGGAGATCGCCGACGTAGTGCAGCCCATGTTCCGCGCAGCGCTCTGCGACGTGGCGCAGCCGGAATGCCTCGACCGTGCCTCCGAGAAGCTCGTCGAGAAGGCGTTGGGGATCGAGTCGCTCGTAGCGGTCAGCGGCGAGTGTCATTTGATGGCCGTGGGGCGTCGCACCGGCGGTGCGAGCGACGAGGCGAAGGCGAGCGACGGCTGCAGCGGCCCGCTCTTGCGGCGTGGGCTCCCGGGCACTGGCCGCGGACGCGCGCTCATCGAGGTTGACGACCGCCTCCCGTGCCACGCGGCGGGCGACCCCGTCGGCATGGCCGCCCGGCAGGGCGAGGAATGGCAGGCTCACAAGCCCGCCGGAGCGCGCGGCGCGCGCTGCCGCCGCGATCACGTGCTCCCGCTCGTGCTCGTCGACCCATGACAGGACGCCTGGCAGCAGCACGTAGTCCGCGCTGGCCACGTCCGCTGCTTCTACGGCTACAGGGCCAGTGACGACCACGGCTGCGGCGGGGTCGACGGTGCTGAGGCCGAAAAGCGCAGCCACGGTCGCCATTCGGTCGGGGACCGCGGCGAGGTCACCCGTGGGAGCCAGGAGATCGTGCTCGGTCGAGGGTGGCATCCAAACAAAACCTAGCCGGTGGCGGCCGTCGATCGCTCTGGCTACGCCGTGATGGCCGAGGTACGGTCTGGATCCATTGCCCAGGCGGGGCGACCGGGCGTCGGATGGGCGATCGGGTAGCCGGTGAGCAGGAACCGCAGGGGCGGCGGACCTCCCCACTGGTTGATGGTGCGCGGGTGCATCGACCAGTTCCGCGCGACGTAGCCGTCGGCCTCCATTTGGGCCAGCTCGGAGCAACACTCGATCATCGCGCCGTCCTCGTCGTGGAAGTAAACGAAGTGGTTGTTGCCCGGGCCATGCCGGCTTGGCCCCCAAATGCACTTGCGGTCGCGAGCCGCCCTCAGGCGGTCGGCGGCGCGCCCCAGCGCGCCGAAGTCCGGCCAGGAGTAGGCGTAGTGCGAGAGTTCCGGTCGCGGCGAGAGCGTGAGCGCGATGCCGTGGTGATCGTCGTCGCAGTGCCACCACGACGCCAAGAAGCCCATCCGATCCGAGAATCGAAAGCCGAAACCCTCCTTGAGGAAGCGCTCCTCCGCGCGCAGGTTGAGCACCTTGCACGACAGGTGCTCGAAGTGGGTTGGTCGATCACCAGCAGGCAGGGCAGCGCCCTCCTCCATCCCGCAGAACAGCTTGTACACGTGACCGCCCGGCGACTGGACCTTGAGCGCGCGATCGATGCCCGGCTCGCCGTCGTAGATCCCACCGAGAAGCGCGCCGCCGGCGGCAGGAATCTGCGTGAGGGCCCGTTCCAAAGCGGCGGCATCCTTGACCTGGAGTGCGAGGTGGTCATAGCCGCGGTTGGATGGATCTTCGATCAGGATCAGCTCGTGATGACGCTCATTGCACGTCATATAGCTCACGCCCGCGGCGCGATGGGTCTCGACCATCCCGATGACCTGCTGTTGAAAGTCGACGGCCGCATCGAGGTCGGCGACATTGAGGGCGATATGCCCGATACGAGTGACCATGGTCAGCCTCCGGTGGAGCGGTTCAAGATGCCGGCCAGCGGCGTGGTGGGAAGAAAGTCGCCGGCGTGCTCGACAAGCAGATCGGCGACGGAGCGGGGTTTCTGCCCCGTGAGTCGCTGCACGTGGTCGGTGACCACACCGTCGGCTCCCGACGAGAAGTAGGCCGCCATCCGCGCGGCGTGCGTGATCTCGAACGGGGTGGCGCCCTCTCGACGCAGGGCTCGCGAGGTCACAGGAACTGGCACCGGCAGGTACCGGACGTGGAGCCACTTGGCGACGTCGGTCATCGAGACCGCCGCCGGCCCAGTCAGATGCCAGGCCGAGTCGGTTGGATCCGGATCGAGCAGCGCCTCGATCGCGCAGGCGGCGACATTGCGAATGTCAACCATCGCGATCGGTGCACGCCCAAGCGGCGACGGCAACACACCGAGCCTTCGTACCTGCGGAGCAAAGCGCGCCAGCAGGTTCTGAGCAAAGAACGACGGCCTCAGAAAGGTGAAGCCAAGCCCCGACGCCTCGATCAGGCGCTCGCTACGCCAATGCGCGATGGCGGTGACCGTCGGCCCGTTGGGACTCAGGGACGCCGCGCTGCCGGAGATCTTGACGACGCGCTTCACCCCGGTGCGGGCAGCGGCGTTGATCGCGGCCTGCTCAAGCAAGTCCTGGTCTGGGCCATGCGGCGTGACGAGAAACAGGCGCTCGACGCCGTTCAGCGCGGCGTCCAGCGAACCGGCGTCGGTCAGGTCGGCGTAACGGGCCGGGAGCGGCACGTGGCTGATCGGGCGTCGCGCCAGCGCGCAGGCCTCGGCGCCACGGGTCGCGAGGCCTGATGCGACCAAACCGCCAATCTGGCCGCTCGCGCCGAGAACGCCGATCATCCGACCACCTGCAGCCGCTTGGCGGGCGCGAGCAGGCGCCACGCGGAGATCGCGGGTGCAATGTCCTTCGCGCGGCCGCAGGCGAACACGAATCGGTCCGGCCGGAGCAGCGCCCACGTGCAGCCGCGTTCGTGCAGCCAGTCGGCATCTGGTCCTGGGTCGGTCACGGTCAGGCCGTACGACCGCAAGCGGCTCGACGTTGCGGAATCAGACGAGACGGCCGCCCATCCGGAGGCGAGCGCATCGTCGAGCCGGTCCGTCTGGGGGAACAGCGACCCGACGACGCGGCGCCAGGGCAGCCGCGAGGGCCGCTGCGCGAACAGCCCGGCGCCGTAGCTCGGCAACGGCTTGACGTTCGAGGACACCCACCGCTGGACCGGGGTCCCATCAATGCCGTGCAAAACCAGATCTCGCACACGGATCGTGCCCGGAGCCGTGGCCTGAACGAGGCTCCCCATCAGGTTCGCCGTCCGCTGCATCGCCGCCAGGTGCGGCCGGCGTTCGGTCTCGTAGCTCTCGAGCAGCCGCTCAGGAGCGCCCTCCACGACGGCGGCCAGCTTCCACGCGAGGTTCGCGACGTCGCGCGCCCCGGAGGAGAATCCCTGCCCGGCGAAGGGCGGCATCAGGTGCGCGGCGTCGCCAGCGAGGAAGACGCGGCCCTGGCGCCAGCGCCTGGCCGTGCGCGTGTGAAACGTGTACACGACGGCACGCTCGACCTGAACGGTTTCGCCGTCCAACCACGGCGCGATGGCGGCCTCCACGGCGGCGGGATCGAGCAGCGGAGCCGGGTCCTCGCCAGGATGGACCATCCACTCCCAGCGGTGGCGCCCAGGCGACATCGGCAGGGTGACGGCCGGGCGGCGAGCATCGCCGATGAAGTGGGGGTGCGGCGCCTTTCGTAGTGGGCGGTCGACCTTCGCATCCACGACGACCCAGCGCTGCGGAGCCGTCGACCCCTCAAACGGAATCTGGAGTCGGGTCCGGACGGAGCTGCCGCCGCCATCGCAGCCAACCAGGTAGCGAGCAGACACGACCGATGAACGCCCGCCAGTCGTTGGACGAAGGAGCGCGCTGACGCGGTCGCCGCGACGATCGATGCCGTCCAGCGCGCTGCCCCAGCGGACTTCCACACAGCTCCGCGCCTCAAGGGCAGCAAGCATGGTGCGCTCCACGCTCGGCTGGTTGATCGAGACCAGCGGCGGGTGTCCGAGCGGACCGGTGCGGGCCGACAACACCTCGACAGCGCGCCCGGCCGCCGTCACGATGCTTGCCTTCTCTTGAATCTGAGCGTCCGCGAGGACCTGCTCGTCGAGACCGACGGACTGCAGGATTCGCAGGACTTCGTCGTCGATCACGGCAGCCCGCGGAAGCTCGTAGATGTCATCGGAGCGGTCGATCGCGAGCGTCCGCATCCCGAGATCCCCGAGTAGAAGCGACAGCAGCTGCCCGACCGGACCCAGGCCGCAGACCAAGACGTCGTACTCGGGCAACGCTCAGACCGGGACCGCGGTTGAACTCAGGCGGTTGGTCAGCGTGCCGATGCCGTCGATCTCGAGCTCGACCACGTTCCCGGGCTGGATCCAGCGGTCGAGTTCCAGGCCGCAGCAGCCGGGCATCGTGCCGGTCGAGATCACGTCGCCGGCGTCCAGTCGCTCGCCGGCCGAGGCGTAGGCGAGCATCGCTCCCAGCGTGTGCTGGGGGTTTGCCGTGGTGCCTTCGCACCACACCTCACCGTCGACGCGGACCCGTCCCGTCGCGGTGGTCCAATCCGGCAGCGCATCGGCGGTGACCACGTCGCAGCCGATTGAGTTGGCGAACGTCTTGGCCTTGATCACCGGGCCGAAGATGTTGCGTCGTGCGTCGTCGGCCTGCACGTCGCGGGCACTCCAGTCGTTGAGGATGAGCCAGCCGCCGACGGCGTTCAGCGCCTCCTCGGGTGTGGCGTCGACGAGCGGCTTTGCGAGCACGCAGGCCAGCTCCAGCTCGAAATCCAGCCACTTGGTGTGGCTCGGCATCCACATGTCCTGCCCGTCGGCCAGTACCGACGTGTGATTGGCCACGTAGAAGGTCGGCGCCTCACGGAATCGGGCGTTCGGCTTCAGCTTGGGGAACGTCTTGCCGGTCACCCGCTCAAAGCCCGCCACGGCTTTCGCCGCTGGCGCCGGGAAGAACCGCTGCACCAGGACGCGGCTGGAGTTCACGACGTGGTCCTCCCACAGCATGAACGCGCGGATCGACCGCGGGCGGAACGGCAGCACGGCCTGGGCCGGGTCGGCGGTCGGCGCGTCGCCGAGGCCCGACATCACCTGCTCCCGATCGGCAGGACTCTTGGCCAGAAACTCAAGGAGTTCGGGCTTGCCCGGGACCAACCGCCAGGTGCCGTCGGTGTGCTCGGCAATCAGCCCGTCGGGGGTGGTGCGCAACTTCATGGGACGTGGGAACTCCGGGATCGCTGGAAGACGGTCGCTCGCCACCGTATCCACAAACTGATAACTTCGTCAACTACGACGCGTCGATCGTTGTGGGCGGCATGGGGCGGCCCTCCCCACCGCTCCGCGCACCGCTGGCGCATGGCGGGACTCCATGCGCCAGCGGTGCCCGTTCCCGTCCCCGCCCGCACTCTCCCCGTACGCTTGCTTCGTGACCTCGCCCTCTGACCAGCAGCCGATCAGCCGCCGCGAGCGGCGGAAGGCCGAGACGCGCGACCGGCTGCTGAACGCCGCGCGGCTGCTCCTCGCCCGCCAGGGTGTCGACGCGACGCGGATCAACGAGATCACCGAGGAAGCCGATGTCGGCTTCGGGTCCTTCTACAACTATTTCGAGGGGAAGGACGCGATCGTCGCGGCCGTCGTCGAGACCGTCGCTACCGAGCTCGGAGAGGCGATCGCCGCCGCAACCGCTGACCTCGATGACGCCGCCCAGGTGATGGCAATTGCCCACCGCACGATCGTCGTACGAGCCGCCAAAGACCCCACGATGGGCTGGCTCATGGTCCGCCTGGAGTTCAGCCACGACCTCGTGTCCGTCGCGCTCGGCCCGTATGCGCTGCGCGACCTGCAGCGCGGCATCGACGACGGGCGCTTCATCGTTCACGACGTGGGCGCATCACTGATCGCCCTCGGCGGCGCCCTGCTGGCGGCCGTCCGAGCGGTCCTTCAGGGGCGCGCTGGTCCTAACGCCGACATCGAGCACGCCATCGCTGTCCTGCAGCTCCTTGGCGTTCCGCTCAGCGACGCCATTCGCGTCGCGAACCAGCCGTTGCCGGACCTCGGCGCCTGACGGAACAGGACGCCACTCGCCTGCGAAGCCACGAGCTGCTGCACCACGACCGCCATCTGGGCCTTTCGGTGGTCGTCGCCGCCACGCAGCCGATAGCTGACGGCACGCTCGGTGAACAGCGACGCCCACACCCGACGGACGTGCTCAAGGGCACCGTGACGCTTTCGACCTTCACGAGCGCTGCCAAGTGCGCCCCCTTGCCTCCGATGAGCGCACGCTGCCCCGCGTCGGTCAGCTGCAAATCCAGGACGTACCGAACGGATCCAGTGCCCACCGGATCGCCTTCGGCCCGCACTGGTCCTTGCTCATTTGTGCTCATCGCGCCACTCCATTCGTTGCTGCGACGGTCGAGTATGCACCCACCAGGGGGGCTTGAAACAAGCCCCCCTGGCGGCCCTAATCTAGGAAGGGAGAGGGTCAGCCGCCCGAGGGTGTGGGGCCTCGTCGCTCCCGGCACCGCGGATGCCGTCCGCTGCCGGTCACGCGCCGCTTTGCGCGCATGAGGTGCACCGGATGCAGCGGTCACCAGCAGTCCGCTTTGTGCCCTACCGTGAAGCGCTCGTGTCGATGCCGTCCGCCTCACCAGGCCGCTCCGTGCGGCGCCCGCGGGAGCGGCTGTCGCTGCCTGAGGCACGGCGGGTCGCGCTTGCAGCGCAGGGTTTCGCAGATCGCCCACTGGGGCGTCCCGTCGATGCGAGGGCGTTGCGGAGTCGCGTGATCGACCGCGTCGGGCTGCTGCAGATCGACTCCGTCAATGTGCTGCAGCGGGCGCACTACCTGCCGGCGTTCAGCCGTCTGGGGCCGTACGACCCGGAGCTCCTCGATCGGTTCAGCGGATACGCGCCGCGCAAGCTCTTTGAGTACTGGGGCCACGAGGCCTCGCTGCTGCCCGTCGACCTGTGGCCGCTCATGCAGTGGCGGATGGCCCGCGTGCACAACGACGCATGGGGCGGCATGCGGCGCATCGCCGTCGAACGCCCCGATCTGGTCGCGGCGGTCCTGGCGGACATCGCCGACCGCGGACCGCTGAGCGTCAGCGAGCTGGCCCACCACGACGAACCGCGCGGCCCCAAAGGGCCGTGGTGGGATTGGTCGGACGTCAAACGCGCCGTCGAGTATCTGTTCTGGGGCGGCGAGATCACCAGCGCGAGGCGGGTGCGGTTCGAGCGTCGCTACGACATCCCTGAGCGCGTGATCCCGGCCGCGATCCGCGCGGTGCCGACGCCCACGGTCGAGGAGGCGCAGCGTGAGCTGCTGCGGATCGCGGCCCGCGCCATGGGCGTGGCGACCGAGCCCGATCTTCGCGACTACTTCCGGCTCCCGAGCACCGAGTCCAAACTGCGGGTTGCCGAGCTGGTCGAGGCCGGCGAGCTGCAGCCCGTGGCCGTCGATGGGTGGACCGCGCCGGCGTACCTCTCGCCAGGGGCCCGGGTGCCCAGGAGCGTCGACGCCCAGGCCATCGTCGGCCCGTTCGACTCGCTGATCTGGGAGCGACCGCGGGTCGAGCGGCTCTTCGGCTTCCGATATCGGATTGAGATCTACGTTCCCAAGCCCAAGCGCGTGTACGGCTACTACGTGTTGCCCTTCCTGCTGGGCGACCAGCTCGTTGCCCGGGTCGATCTCAAAGCCGATCGCGCCGCGGGCGCCCTGCTCGTTCAGGCCGCGCATGCCGAGCCCGGCGCGCCAACCGAGACGGCCGAAGCGCTCGCGGCCGAACTCCGTTCGATGGCGGGCTGGCTTGGCCTCAGCGACGTGGTGATCGTCGGCCAGGGAGACCTCGCACCGGCCTTGGCTGCCGTCGTCTAACCGATCAAGCAAGGCCGCATCGGCCACGACCTCCTCAAGGCGTGCAGGTCGGTGTGCCTTGCGTCAGCGTGATTCCTCTGGGGCGGCGCGCTCCTGCCGGCTGACCATCTCCGCGATCCAGATCGGTGCGAAAGGCGACGTGCAATTCGGGGGCGTCGGGTAGTCCTTGAGGACTTCGAGGCGCTCGCCGATGTCGATGGCCCGGGGGCGAAGGTCCGAGTGCTTGATGCCGATCTGGGCAAGCGTGAAGTTCATCGCCCACTGCAGCCGATCCGGAGCGGCGGCCATCTCAGCCTCGATGAGATCGAGCAGGCCTGCGAGGTCGAGGCCGTCGGGCTTCTTGATCACCCGTTCTGTCGTGAGCGCCCAGCCGGCGCTCGCGACGACCGGGTCGGTGTCGGCGAACCAAGCCAGGCGCAGCGCTTCGGCATGCGGGCTCTTCTTCACGACGTAGTTCACGAGCCAGTCGTGCACCTTGGGCGTGCGCGCCTCGCGCAGCATGCCGTCCAGCTCAGTCAGGTCGAAGGCCTTGGGTCGGCAGATCAGGATGGCCAACAAGCGTGCAGCCGTATCGCCCGTCTCCCAGAGTTCGCAGGCAAGGTCCTGCTGGGTCTTCAGGCGCTTCGCGATCGCGCGCAGCTGGCTGAGATTGACCGCGTGGTCGTCGCCGTGGCTGGCGTTGACTTCGCGGATCTTGGGGTCCTCGAGCGACCGCAGCTCCGCCAGGAGTGCCGGGACGCTCGGGGTCTCACCCGCTTGCCGGTCGGTCGGTTGCGTCGGTGCTGGCGCCATGGGCGAATCGTAGTCGCCGAGTTCAAGGGCTCGCCTCGCAAGGAACGCGGCCGGCGGCCTTGGCGGCTCAGGAAGCGAGCCCGACGTAGAACCACTGGCCGGCTTCGCGGCGGAAGGCGCTGCGTTCGCGTTGCTGCCCGAACTGGTGGTTGTGGGTGTCCCAGAAGTACGCGACGAACTCGACCGTCCCTTCGTGGTCGCCCTCTGCCCCGGCCGTGACCTTGAGGATTTCCAGTTGCCTCCACTCCACGCCGGAGTCGAGTTCGAGCGACCGGGGTCGCGTCGACGGATGCCAGGTCGCAAGGAGGTACGCCGCGTCGCCCACGGCGAAGGCGCTGAACCGTGAGCGCATGAGTTGCTCGGCGGTCGGCGCGGTCGCCCCGCCCGTGTCGCGACCTCGGTGTAGTGCTTCGCAGCACGTCGCGTACGTCGTCCCCGACCCGCACGGGCAGCGGTTTGGTGCGCGGCGCGTCGTCACGATCACCAGTGATCCTACGGCGCGGGGCGAGGCACCCGCGGTAGGTTGGCGGCATGCGGCACATCGAGCATCACGTCGGGGCATGGGTTGGCCCGAACGGGTTTCGGCTGATGCCAAGCGACCCGCTGGCGGACGCACCGATGAGCGCCACGGTCTCGCTCGCCGCGGGCGGCGAGCTGGCCCAGATCGCCTACTCGTGGGTGCACCCCGCCGACGGCGAGCAAGACGGCCTGCTCGTCCTCGGGCAGGGCGACGAGCCCGAATCGGCCGCAACCGCCGACATGTCCGCAGGTGCGTACCCGGCGATGACTGCCGAACTGCGGCGGGCAGCGTGAGCGACGACCGGTCGCGCCGCAGCGATGCGCTGCGCAACCGCGAACGCATTCTGGACGCTGCCGCGAGTGCGCTCTCGCGCAACCCGACGGTCTCGCTCATGGAGATCGTCGAAGAGTCCGGGCTGTCGCGGGCCACGGTCTACCGCCACTTCCCGGACATTGCGTCGGTCCGCGCGGCGTTGATCGAGTCGGTGCAGCAGGAGGGCCGAGCGTCGCTGGACGAGCACTTCTTCGAACCCGGCATCAGCCGCGGCCGGCCAGCACAGTCCACCGCCGAGGTGCTCGGCGCCTACCTGCGCAAGGCGTTCCTGATGGACTCGCGGTACGGCCACGCCGTCGCGGCCGAGCCCGAGCCGGGTGCGCAGCTGATCGAGGAGTTCCTCCCGATCACCGAGGCGATGATCCGTCAGGGGCAGGAGCGCGGTGAGTTCCGTACCGACATCGACGTGACCCTCGCCGCGAAGACGCACCTCACCGTTGTGATCTCGTCGGCACGCCGGATGCGTCTCGATGGCGCCGACGTCGATCAGGCCGTGAAGATGGTCGAGTCGTTCCTGCGTGGACTGGAACGCAGCCCCCGCCCGGTCTGGTCCGACGACCCCGACTGAGCGTCTGCGGCGCGGAAGGCCGAGTCACGGTCGGCGGGTCTTCCCCGCTCCCGTCTCGTGCCTCCCGCGCCGTCTGCGTCTTAGGGCCTGTAGGTCGCCAGGTACATGGGCCCGCCGTTCTCCGTCTTGCTGGTTACCGTCGTCCACGTGAGAGCGGCATACCGCTCCGA
This sequence comes from Solirubrobacteraceae bacterium, assembly GCA_032119595.1. Lineage (GTDB taxonomy): Bacteria > Actinomycetota > Thermoleophilia > Solirubrobacterales > Solirubrobacteraceae > JAGIBJ01. The sequence continues at coordinate 12,759 of JAUMBQ010000015.1, forward strand.
GCCGGCGACGCGGACGTTGAAATCTCTGACATGAGGTGCGGCCAGCTCGCGAACCGATGTCCAGTCGCCGCCAGTGGGCCGCATCATCAGCTGGACGCTTCCGCGCTGCTTTGAGGTGACCTGACCCCACGCAGCGAAGGTGCCTGCCTGCAACGAAGCGACCTGCGGCTGCCCGGCGATGCGCTTGGGGTTGGAGATTGTCGTGAGTGGTGAGAAGGTCCCGTTCGCAGACCGAACCGTGGAGAGGATGGATGCGGCCACGACGGTCTCGCTCTCGGGGCTCGCGTTCTGCGTTGAGCGCTTGACCATGGGAAGCGTCCGGTCGGCCTGCACCCCGACGCCAAACTCCGAGGTGCCGCTGGCGATCGGGGTGATGATCGCGGGCGAGATGGTGCCGTCCGAGCTGACCGGCGCCACGCGGTAGTTGGCTTCCTGTCCCCACGCGATAGCCGCGCCTCCGGGGCCCGCCGACGCCAAGGGCCCACCGATCCCCCAGCCCTGGAGCGATCCCAACTCGGTAGCTGGCGCGAAGGTCGTCGCATCCGGCGCGAGCGTGGTCGCCAAGACCCGGGCATTCGTGATCACGGTCGGTGCCGGAGGCGGCAGCGGATTGGGTGGCGTGTCAAGCCAGGCGACGACGACCCGGCCGTTTGGCATCGTGGTGAGCACGGACGCGTAGTTGCCGCTTCGTCCGAGCGTGATCGGTGGGCCGAACGCTTTCCCGGGCGGCGCGATTGAGACCTGGAGGGCGCGTGTCCCGTCGGCGCCGTCGCCTGTTCGATACAGCACGACCACGGATCCGTTGGCCGCGACGGCCACCCCGTCGAGAACGGCTGGAAGCCCGGGAGAGACGGTTCGAGCCGATCCGAACCGACTCTTGCGGGCGACCGCCACGCGGATGGAGCGAGTCGCGCTCGCGTCACCCCAGGCTGCGGCGGCGGTGCCGTTCTTACCGACCGCGATTACTGGCCGCTCCGAAAGGCCGCTCGCCAGGCGCTGCACCGGACCAAGGCTCGAGCCAGTCCCCACTCGGGCCACCAGCGAGGCCTTCCTTTTTGACCCCTTTCCGGAAAAACCTGACATCAGCACAGCCGTGCGACCCGCGCCCACAGCAACTGACCCTGGCTCTGCGACGAACAGGCCGGGTGGTGACACGCGCTGGGGTGCGGTCACGTTTGCCTGGGCCGGGCTTGCTGCCAAGAGTGCAGCGGACAATGGCAGGGCGAGAGCGGACTTCATGGTTTCAACCTAGGCAGGGCAGTCGTTGTTACGATCCGCTCGCGCTACTTGTAGCGATCCGTATTTCTCCGCACTGACAGCACGTGGATAGTGTGTCCGCGGAGCGAATCGCCACTCAGCGCCGGCCGTTCCACTCCGTCGCCCGGCCACAACTTGTTCCCAAGTCGGTTCCAAGTCGTTCACACCGCGGCGCAACCACCGCCTTACGCTCGGCGCCCCCTGGCCGCTGCTCCCCCGAGCACTGCTTCGTCCTAGCTGGAACACGGATGTCTGCTCACTCTCCTCTCTTCGGCCGCCGCGGCCGTGCGTTCGTCGTCGGCCTTGCGGCCGGGTCGACGCTCATCGGCCTGTCGGCGCACACGGCTTCGGCCGCGCCCCTCACCGGGATCGACTTGTCGACCTACCAACGCGTCGGTCGCTACGACCTCCCCGAGCCGACGCGCACAACGCCGCCGGAGGCCGGCGCACTGCTCGCCCAGGAAGCGTCGGGCGTGACCTACAACGCAGCAACCGACAGCCTGTTCGTCGCCGGTGACGGCAGCCGCTCGGTGACGCAGGTCAGCAAGACCGGCCAGCTCATCGACTCGATGACGCTCCCCACCGGCGCCAGCTCGCAGGGCACCGAGTTCTATGACACCGAGGGCATCACCGCGATCGGCGGCGGCCAGTTCGTCATGACCGAAGAGCGCAACCGCCAGCTGGTGCGCTTCACGTACGCGGCGAACACCACGCTGCAGCGCGTCGACACCAAGACGGTCAAGCTCGGCACCACCATCGGCAACGTCGGGCTTGAGGGCCTCACGTGGGATCCGACGACGAGCGGCTTCATCGTGGCCAAGGAAAAGGACCCGCTGGGCCTCTTTGCGACCACGATCGATTGGGACGCCGGGACGGCCTCCAACGGATCCGCGTCGACGGTCAACTCCACGAACCTGTTTGACCCGACCCTGATCGGTACGTCTGATCTGTCCGACGTGTTCGCGCTGTCGAACCTGTCGACGCTCACCGGCGCTGACGCCGACAACCTGTTGATCGTTAGCCAGGAAGCTGGCAAGGTCGTTGAAGTAAGTCGCACAGGCGAGGTGAAGAGTTCCTTCACGCTCGTCGCCGACGCCGGCAACCCGCTCTCAATCCAGGACCAGACCCACGAGGGCGTGACCGCTGACAACGACGGCAACGTCTACGTCGTCAGCGAAGAGGGTGGCGGCGACATCGACCACCCGCAGCTCTGGGTCTACGCACCGTCGTCGACGCCCAACCAGGCACCGACCGCGGTCACCCTCACGGGCGCGACCACCTCGATGCCGGAGAACACCAGCACGACGACGAGGGTCAAGGTCGCCGGTGTCTCGGTCACCGACGACGGCATCGGGACCAACACGCTCAGCGTGACTGGCCCCGACGCCAGCGCCTTCGAGGTCGACAGCACGGGCCTCTACCTCAAAGCCGGTACCGCGCTCAGCCATGCCGCGAAGAGCAGCTACGAGGTGGCGGTCGCCGTCGACGACACGACCCTCGGCGCGACTCCGGATGCCACGAGCAGCAGCCTTACCCTGGCCATCGCAGCGGTTACCCCCGCAGCCGAGGCCACGTCCGTGATCGTTTCCGAGGTGTCCCCCTGGTCGAGCGGCAACAGCCCCTATGCCTCGGACTGGTGGGAACTCACCAACGTCGGGACGACCACGGTCGACCTCACCGGTTGGAAGTTCGATGACAGCTCTGCCGCGTTTGGCACGGCCGTCGCCCTCACTGGCGTCAGCACCCTGGCACCCGGCGAGTCCGCCGTGTTCGTCGAGGGCGACAGCACCAAGGTCGATGCCTTCAAGACCGCCTGGTTCGGCGCAACCGTGCCGGCCGGATTCAAGATCGGCACGTTCACCGGCTCGGGCATCGGCCTCAGCACCGACGGCGACCAGGTCAATGTGTTCGACGGCGCGGGGACCCGTCTGACCGGCATCGCGTTCGGCGCGTCGACGACGGGTCAGACGTTTGAGAACTCGGCGGGGCTCGGCGCCGCCACTGGCACACCGCCGACGGTGTCGGCGCTCAGCGTCGCAGGTCAGAAGGGCGCGTTTACCGCAGGCAGCGAGACCGGATCGCCGGGCATTGCGCCCGTCGCGACGCCGCTGATCGTGTCGGAGGTTGCTCCCTGGGGCAGCAACGATGCGACGTACGCCGCGGACTGGTGGGAACTCACCAACACGAGCACGAAGGCGATTGACCTGTCCGGGTTCAAGGTCGACGACAGTTCCGGCGCCTTCGCTTCGGCGGCTGCGCTCAGCGGCGTCACGACGCTGGCACCGGGTCAGTCCGCGATCTTCCTCGAGGGCGACGCGGTCAAGACGGCCGCGTTCACCTCGGCATGGTTCGGCAACAGCGTGCCCGCCGGCTTCCAGATCGGCTTCTACACCGGTGCCGGCATCGGGCTCAGCGGCAACGGCGACGCGGTGAACGTGTTCAACGCCAGCGGTGATCGCGTGACGGGCATCAGCTTCGGTGCCAACACGGCCAACGTGTCGTTCGACAACCACGCCGGCCTCGGCAGCTTCACCCTGCCGCTGCCCGCCGTGACCGCACTCAGTGTGGTTGGGCAGCATGGCGCGTTCCTCGCTCATGACCAGATCGCCTCCCCGGGCACGATCGCTTCGGCGACCGTCGGGCCGAAGCTCACGGTCGACGTTCCGACCTTCCCGAGCCAGCCGGTTGGGACGACCGGCCTCGGCCAGTGGGTGACCGCGACGAACTCCGGCGATGCCGACGTGACCGTGGCCCGCGTCGCGATCCACGAGAGCAACGACGACTCGGCTGGCGACTTCCTCCTGAGTGCCGACCGCTGCACCGCCGTCACGCTGACGCCCGGCCAGACGTGCCGGGTGCAGGTGCGGTTCGCTCCCGGGCGGGCCAACGCCACGTCCGCCGCTACGCTCGCGTTCACCTCGAACGTGGCCGGCAGCCCGACCAACGTCGCGCTGACCGGTACGAGCACCGGCTTGCCGACCGGCCCCGCTGGCCCGACGGGCCCGACCGGCCCGACGGGCCCGACCGGCCCGATTGGTCCGACCGGCCCGACTGGTCCGATTGGTCCGACCGGTCCGACTGGTCCGACCGGTCCGATTGGTCCGACCGGTCCGATTGGTCCGACCGGTCCGATTGGTCCGACCGGTCCGATTGGTCCGACCGGTCCGATTGGCCCCACCGGGCCTCAGGGTCCCGCTGGCACCAATGGCACCAATGGCACCAATGGCGCGAAGGGTGACGCGGGCGAGCCCGGCGCCAAGGGCGATACGGGTGCCCAGGGCGCAGCCGGCGCCAAAGGCGACACCGGCCCGCAGGGCGCGACTGGTCCGGCCGGCAAGGACGGGACCTTCTCGTTCACGGCCAACCGCACGTCGGTATCGGTCCGTCGCGGCGGGCTGGCCAAGTTGACGCTGGTCTTCTCGAACCAGACCACGGCCAAAGTCGGCAAGGGCTCGGCTTCGGCGTCGGGTCCGGCGGCGCTGGATCTGCGCGGTGACCGCACGGCGATCGTCAACTCGCTCAAGGCCGGCCAGACGCGCACCGTTCAGCTCCCGGTGCGCATCGGCCGCCTCGCGCGGGTCGGTACGCACAAGGTCACGCTGACGCTGCGCGTCGATGGGCAGACCGTCAAGCGCGAAGTCACGATCCGCGTCAAGCGCTAAGCCCAGAAGTGGTGGCGCCGGGCGACGGGGGGTTGC
>JAUMBQ010000016.1:0-32801 GCA_032119595.1 Solirubrobacteraceae bacterium
AATTAGTGTCATGAACAATGCTTCCATTGCCGACAACTTCTCCCTCCTTTCTAAACTAATGGACATCCATGGTGAAAACTCTTTCAGATCCAAAACCTACTCAATAGCTGCATTTAATATAGAAAAGCAGGCGCGTGCGAGGAAGCTTAAGAACACAGCGAACACTGTTCCGAAGAAGGAGGAGATCGATGAGGAGGAAGCTAGGGCTCTGCGAGAGGTGGCATCAAAGGCCAAAGCGACGAACCCGAACCTGAAGGTGGCTGCCCCGCTCTATTTCGCGGATGTTACTGTCACTACGGGCGAATTGCTGGCCCTCTACACCACGCCCAAGACACTGGTGGCCGCCCCCGGCGCCACCAGGCGGTGCCGCCCCGCGTCGTTGGTCGGCTCCGTGGGCGGTTAGGCGACGCCGGCGCTCAGCGGAACCGCCGCGAAGTCCACCGGCACATCCAGTGCGATGTTGACGTAGTTCGTGAAGAGGTTGAGCGCGACGTGCGCCACGATCTCCACGAGTTCTTCGTCGGAGAAGCCAGCCGCGCGGAGGTGGTCGACATCAGCGGCATCGACTTGGCCTCGCGCGTCGACGAGCCGCAGGGCGAAGGCCAGCGCGGCCTGAGTCGAAGCGTCGTCAGAGCGTCCAAGCTGAGCGTCGCTCATCTCCTCCCGTGTCGCGCCGGCCTTGCGGCCGAGTGCGGTGTGCGCAGCCAGGCAGTAGTCGCAGCGATTGCGGTCGGCGACGGCGACCGCAATCTGCTCGCCGAGCTTGGGCGACAGGGCACCTGCCCCGAGGGCGCCGAACGACCCCACCATGCTCTGCAGTGCTGCAGGCGAGTTCGCTACCGCCCGGAACATCGCCGGGGTGGTGCCGAACGCCGCTTGGACCTGCTCGAGCAGGGGGATCGCATCCCGCTTGGCGGTTGACGGCTCGACGAGTGGAACGCGGCTCATGGATGACCTCACTGGTGGTGTTCGCCGGCTCAGGCTGAGCCAGTGACCGGGGTTCCCGGTTGCTTCAGCGTGCCGCATAAGTGCGGACGATCGGTATCGTTGCGTCCACGATGGTTACCAATTCGTCCGAGCCGTCGCCTTCGCTTGATCGGCTCAGTGCGCTCCTGAATCGCTTTTCGTTGTCGGCCCATCTCATCGCCGCCACGCGGCTCCCCTTCTCGCGCACGTATGGCGACGCGGGAACGGCGGGTCATCTCCACGTGTTGCAGAGCGGCGAGCTGGACGTGCACCACCCGGCGGGAACGGGGCTCCCTGCGCGGCTGTCGCTGCGCGAGCCCACCTTGCTGTTCTACCCGGCCGCCGTGGCCCATCGGCTAGAGCCGGTCATGAGTCCTCGGCTGGCCTGCGCGGCTGTGGAGTTCGCGCGGGGCGCAGATCACCCCCTCGTTCGGGCGTTGCCTCGCTTCTTGGCCCAGCCACTGGCGGATATCGACGGCCTCGGTCCGTCCCTCGATCTTCTCTTCGCTGAAGCGGGGCGGGTGCGCTGCGGTCACCGGCTCCTGGCGGATCGCTTGCTGGAGGTTGTGCTGATTCAGGTCGTGCGATGGCTCCTGGACCATCCGGAACAGTCCGGGCTCGCGCCCGGCCTCGCCGTCGGATTCTCAGATCCTCAAATCGCCACTGCGCTCGTGGCGATCCACGACGCGCCCGGCAAACCCTGGACGCTCGAAGCGCTCGCGCGGGAGGCGACGATGTCCCGATCGGCCTTCGCCGAGCGGTTCCGCGAACTCGTCGGTCAGACACCCGCCGCCTACGTCGCCGAGTGGCGGATCCTGCTCGCCCAGTCCCGCCTCGAGGAGGGCGACACGCTCGCCTCGATCGCCGCCGACTTGGGCTACGCCAACCAGTCTGGGCTTTCGCGCGCTTTCAGCGCGCGTGCGGGGGTGTCCCCGACTGCGTGGCTCAAGGCGCAGCAGGTGGCAACCCAGGCGATGTGAGGGTGAGCGGCCCCCTGCGGGGCTGTCCCCGGCGGCGGTTCCTACCTAGATTCCCGCGGTATTGCATTCGTCTATACCGTACCGTATGGTATGGCGCATGTCCGCTCTACGCGCCAGGAACCACCCCACGGCGAACCTTGCCCGTGAACTCGCCCGGGGGCGCAGGACGAGCTGGTCACGCAGCGTTCCTGCGATCGCGGCCGTCGCGACGTGCCTTCTGTTCGGAGCGGCCGGCGACGCGCGGGCTGAGATGGTGTCGCCGAGCACGGTGGAGCCACCGACGGTTCCGATGAACTTCGAAGTGCAGGGATCCGCCGACGTCCGGACGGGCATCCGGGGTCGCGTCACGATTGCGGGGTCGTTCAGTGGCACCTTGGATCGCGCCACCAATACGTTCGTGGGCGGGTTTGCACTGAAGCCGACCCGCGCCAATATCACCGTGCTGGGTCTCTTTCCGGTCACCGCCGAGACCGACTGGATCTTCACCGAGCCCGTGACCGGCCGGTGGAGCGAGGGTGTACTTGAGATGCGGATCGCCGCGCGCATCCGCCATCCCCGCTTGTTTGCTTTCGGCAACGTGTTGATCGCTGGCGGAGGGACCTGCTCGACGCGTCGCCCGTCCGTCATCGAGCTGCGATCCAGTGCCGCCGCACCGGTCGCCGATCCGCTTGCCGGCGGAACGCTCACGACTCATGGGCAGGGCTTTGCGATCAGCTCGCTCTCGGGTTGCGGTCTGCTCGACGGGCTGCTCAGCGCCGTTGCAGCCGGTGGCGGCAACCAGGCAACGGTGCAGCTTTCCCCGTCGCGCGTCGGATAGCGGCTGGTCACCCGGCGATGCAGACCTCGACGGCCTGAGCGGCGCAAGGCCGCTCAGGTCCCGTCGGGCTAGGGTTTCCCCACCTCCGCAGCGACCGCATGCCTCGGGCACGGCCGGTCCGACGGAGCGGTACCGCGCCACGCCCGGGTCGTGTGCCCGCGCCTGCGGTCCGCGCCAGCATCGCGACCCCCGATTACCATGGGCGGCAACGCGAGCGGCACCACTCCGCCCGGACGAACGCCACAAAGGATTCGAAGATGTACGGACTGATCGGCAAGATGCTCGCGACCTCCGGCAATCGCGACGCCCTCGCGGAAATCCTGCTCGGGTCGCTCGCGGGCGAGTCGATGGCCGGCTGCCTGAGTTACGTCGTGGCCCTCGACCCCGATGACGAGAGCGCGGTGTGGATCACGGAGGTTTGGGTCGACGCCGAGCATCACGCCGCTTCGCTCCACCTGCCTCATGTTCAGGAGGCGATCGCTCTGGCGCGGCCGATCATCGCCGGGTTCGGAGAGCGCTTTGAGACCACCCCCATCGGCGGGACGGGGCTCCTCCCGGCAGGGTGAACCCGGCTGCGTTTACGCCGACGCTTCTTTCACGATGCGCTCGAATTGTGCTCCCATCGCCTCGGCCAGCGCGTTTGCGGCCGACAGCGGACGGACCATGACGCAGAACTCGGCGATGAGGCCGTCGTCGCCAAAGGTGAGGAAGTCGCAGCCGTGTACCTCGCGGCCTCCGACGCGCGTCTTGAACATGAGCGCGACCTCGCGCCCGTCGGGATTGGCGATCTCGCGCACGTAGTGGAGATCCTCGAACACGCGCTCGACCCCGCGCAGGATCGAGGCGACGAGTTCGCGCCCCTCGTACGGCTGGAACGCGACCGGGCTGAGGAAGGTCACGTCGGGCGCGAGCATCGCCTTCATCGCGTCCGCGTCGCCGGCTTCGGCGGCCACTCTGAATGGGTGCATGCCGGCGATACTACGACGCCTGACCGCCGTCGCCGCCTTTGGTCCAGCAGCGGCGCCCGACCCGCGCCTTGGTCCTCATCCGGCCGCGCGCGCCGGCGGTTTCGCCGACGCAACTACCGGCCGGCGGCGAGGCCTCTGCTGCGGTTCAGCGGCCTTGGTCGCTGGTCAGCCGTCGGGATGGTCGTGGTGTGAGGAAGCCGCGCGATTGCGGCGTGTCGAATCAGCGTCCACGGCGCGAGCAGCAACCGCACCACACTGCTTGAGAGGGTGCCCATGGCCCCGACCATAGGCCGCCGAGGTTGGTCGGAGGCGCCAAGCAATCGCCGTCTCGACCACCACGTTCAGCGCGCGCCGTTGCGTTCCGTTTCGCGGATCCCGCAGACGCGACAGAGCGCGGTGAAGCCGTCGTCGGTACCGGGCCAATGCCCTCGGACGGCCTCGATGCCGGCTCGCTTGACGACGGACCGCAGCACCAGCGCTGCGATGACCACGTCGTCGGCGTAACCCAACACCGGGATGAAGTCGGGAATCAGGTCGAACGGCATCGCGAGGTACGCGACGAGGAGCCCAAGCCGGATCCGTACGCCGCGCGGGAGCGCTGCATCGCTGGCCATGCGCCGCAGCAGGCGCAGGAGGTCGGGAAGGAGGCGCAGGGCCTCGGGCATCAACCCGCCGGCCGGTTTCAGGGCAGCCAGCGCGGCGACGAGGACGAGCCAACTCACCAGCAGACATCCGAGGACCGTGATCACGATGTCCCACATCACGAGATCTCGTCGGTCGCCACGCAGGGCAGCCTAGTCACGCGAGTCCCGCCAGAGCCAGGCGACTGTGCGACGGGGAATCACGGTCGCCGACGCGATGAGCATCGGCATCATCGGTCGGTGCGGCTTCGGTCAACCACTGAGGAAGGTCGCGGCTAGCTCGCAAACAGGCGCGCCTGCGCCCCGATGGCGGGGCGCCGCTGGTCGTGCACGATGGCGGTGGGCTCCGGCCCGACGCACCGCTCCATCCAATGAAGGACACGACTACCCGATGCCGCACTCCCACGCGCTCGTCAACCATGAGATCACCGGGACCGTGCGATGGCTCGACGTCGATCTCGCGCGCGTGGTCATCCACGTCGAGGACACCGACAGCCACGCAGGCCGCTTCTTGGGGACCGACACGACCGTCAATCTCGCCGACGCCCATCTTCAGGGCATCGAACTCCCCGAGCTCACCCCGGGCGTGCGGCTCCGCGTGAAACTGCGGCTGCCCGGAGACCAAGGAGCCAAAGTGCCGGAGCTGGTCGACGCGCACAGCGTGTACGTGGGCTAGCACCCGGCAGGCTTGGTCTCCTCGACGTTCTGACCGAGTGGGCGCCCACCGCGTGGTGGCGTCCACTCCGTGTGCATTCCACGGCCGTGCCCGGGGCTGCCCGAGGGCGAGCGGTCCGGCCATCGCACACTGCCGGGGCACGTCGATCCCGAACGTCGAGAGGACCACCATGGCCACGGCCACCAAAACCAGCGCAGGACCCAAGCCCGCATTCCGTGCACCTGAGTCGCTGGCAGATGATCTGCAGCGCGTGCACGTCGACCTGATCGACCTTCACATCCAGGGCAAGCAAGCCCATTGGAACGTCGTCGGGCGCAACTTCCGCGACCTGCACCTGCAGCTCGACGAGATCATCGAGGCGGCTCGTGCGTTCTCCGATCAGATCGCCGAACGGATGCGTGCCCTGTACGTGACCCCGGACGGCCGCGCCGCCACCGTCGCCGAGCAGTCTTCCTTGCAGCCGTTCCCGTCTGGTGAGGTCGACACGTCAGAGACCGTCGACCTGATCACCGAGCGGCTCTACGCGGTCTGCTCGACGATCCGCGACGTCCACGACGACGTTGATGAGGCCGACCCCACTTCAGCCGACCAGCTCCACACCTTCTTGGAAGCCCTCGAGCAGTTCGCGTGGATGGTTGGTGCCGAGAACCGCATTGCGGGGAAGACCAAGCCGGTTCCGATCGACGAGTAGCCGAGGGCGGGCCCGGATCCGCCGTGTGGGCCGTCGCGGCGTTCGCCCGACGGCCTACGCCCGCAGTGCGGAAGCGCCGCTCACGCGGTGAGCTCTCGAGCAGCGAGGTCGCGGAGTCCGAACTCGACCGCGTCCAGCCAACGGCCGACGTTGGCGCGGGCTTCGGGCGTGTCGGGGTATCGGCAGCGCAGATGAAGGCCGGACTCGTTGACGACGAACCAGATCATCACGCCGTCGGTCCGGATCGCTGCCGACACGTATCGGAAGTCGGATGCGTGCGCGGTCGGCGCCGGCAGCCTGCGGGCGTCGAGCCACGAGACCGCGAACATCCCCGGCGTGACCGGCATCCCACCGTACGGCGCGAGGATCGGGGCGAGCGGCCACGACCCGAGCCCGGTTGCCTCCTCGACCGCGGCCGCGCAGGTGACCGGCTCCGGATCGGCGGATTCGATGACGGCGTTGGTGATGAACCAGCCGCAGGCCTGTCGCCAGCGTGCGTCGTGGCGGCTGTGAACCGGAAACACTGCTCGCAGCGGACGGCCCGAGAGATCGGCGGTGACCTCGGTGAGGATGGAAAGCCCAAGCGCGATGAGCCGCACGCCGCGTTCGCGTGCGAGCGCGGCGAGCTGCTCGGTGCCCTCGGCGTCGAGGACATCGCGCACCTCGACGACTTCGGCCGGGGGCGGGCTGAGGTCGCCGAGGGGCAGCGGGAAGGTCGGCATCGCTCCTCCCCCGGCCCCGAGAATGTCGGCCCAGCGCTTCGCGATCTGAGCCGGAGCCGTCGGCATCGCCGCGAGCACGGCGGTGTGCTCAGCGAACGGGGGCGCGTCGGGGAGATCGGCGCCGGGCTCGCGGCCGGCCAGGAGATCGTCCAGGCAGGTCAACAGGTCCCGCGCGAGGATCACCAGCGACCACATGTCGACATGCGAATGGTCGGAGCCGATCACGATCTCGGGTCGCTGATCGGCCGCTTCAGCATCCGGCTGGACGATGCAGATCCGGTGCGACGGCTGCTCAAACGGGGCGCAGTGGGTGTCGAACACGTCGCGCAGGACCTCTCGCGTGCGTTGCCCCGGGGCCACGGCGTGTTCTTCCCACGTGCCCGGTGAGAGGTCGACCTGGTGCAGCATGAGGCGGTCGTCGTCGCCTTTGGCGAATGCCGTGCGCAGCGTGCCGTGCCGAGCCACCACGGCGTGCCAGGCGGACGCGATGTCGTCAGGGGCCGCTCCCAGTGCCGAAAGGCGCAACGCGATCGCCATCCACGAGCCGGGCCGCTGGCCGCCGCCAACGTGAATCGCCTGGTCGAAGGAGACGGGCAGCGCGCTGCCGAGGCCATGGGCGGCCTGCATGGCGTAGCTGAAAACCCGGCCGTTGACCAGGTCCATCTGGGCCACGTTGGTCAACCGCATGCGGCGTATCCTACGAGCTACACCCCCGTCTCACCGGAAATCCAACTGCCCACCCTGTTCGTCAACGAAGCCGCGCTCGACTACGAGGTCATCGGCGATGCCGGTCCGCTGGTGGTGCAGCTCCACGGCCTCACCTCCAGCCGAGCCCGCGACGTCCAGCTCGGCCTCGACCTTCCAATGGCGCTCCGCGAGCATCGAATCCTGCGATACGACGCACGCGGGCATGGCGGCTCAACTGGCTCGACCGATCCAGCGACCTACACCTGGCCGCAGCTCGCCGACGATCTGCTGCGACTGCTTGAGCATGTTGCACCCGGGGAGCAGGTCCACGGCGTCGGCCCGTCGATGGGGGCCGCGACGCTCCTCCACGCCGCGCGCCGCGAACCTTCGCGCTTCGCCAGCCTGACGCTCGTCACCCCACCGACGGCCTGGGAAACCCGCGTGGCCCAGCGCGGGACCTACCTCATCAACGCCGACATGGTGGAGCGCCTGGGCATCGAAGCGTTCGTCGAGCTGGGTCTCACGGCGCCGGTCGTTCCCGCACTGGCCGATGCTCCGCACACGGCGCCGGCCGTGTCAGAGGCGCTGCTGCCCGCGTTGCTGCGCGGCGCGGCCCTGTCGGACCTGCCGTTGCCCGACGAACTCGAAGCCATCGAGGCCCCGACCTTGCTGCTGGCCTGGAGCGACGATCCCACGCATCCGGTGAGCACCGCGCTCGCGCTGGCCGAGACGCTGCCCGACACTCGCCTCGTCGTCGCCCGCACCCCATACGGCGTCATCGCCTGGCCAGGCCTCTTCGCCGACCACGTGACGGGCCACGCCCCGACGCTGCCCGGCGCCGGAGGAAGCTAGGGCGTAACCCGCACCAGCGAGCATCTGCTTGGACGGTCAGAACGCTGGATGTCGAACGCCATCGCGATCCCGCCCGAAGGACTGGCGGGATCGCCCCACGATGCCCGGTCTGGGCGCAGGCACCCAATCCGGTGCGACGACGAGCTGGTTTGCCACACTCCGCGCATGGCTGGCCGCGCGGACTTCGACATCTACAACGTCCTGCTCGGACTCGGCCGCATTCGCGAGGCGGGCCAAGTCCTGCAGGCGACGCTCGACCCGACGTTCCTCGTGCGCCTGCGCCGGACCATCCTGCCCCTCCCGCTGATCGATCGACCGCGGAAGCCGGTCGACGTCACCACGCTCTTCCCACCGCTGAAGTCGCGTCCGATTCCGTCGCTGGACGGCAAGCGAGTTGGGCTTATTGCCGGCGGTGGCTCAGGCGGCTGCGTGTCGCTCATCGGCGTGCGGCGCGCGTTCGAGGAGGCCGGGATCGAGCCGGCGATGATCTCGTCGTGCTCAGGCGGCACGCTGTGGGGCTCGATGTGGGCGGCCGGGCTCAGCGCCGAGGAGATGGCGGAATTTTGCCTGGGTTGGGAGATCGAGGACTACCTCGACATTCAATGGCACAAGATCCCGGGGTTCGTCGCGTCGGCGTTCCGGGGCTTCACGGGCGTCGCGAAAGGCGAGGCGGTGCAGCGCACGTTCGATGAGCGCTTCGGCGACCTCACCGTCGGCGAGCTTCCGATCCCGCTGACCTCGATCGTCTACGACATGGATCGCGGCGGCGTGGAGTACTTCGGGCCCGCGACGCACCCAGAGATGACGGTCGGCGAACTCGTGCGGATCGCGATCGCGCTCCCGCTGGTGATGGAAGCCGTCAACGTCGATGGGCACCTGTACGTGGACGGCGGCGTGATCGACCTCCTCCCCGCCCGGCCACTGCACGACGACGGCGCCATCGACCACGTCGTGGCCGTCAACGTGATGCTGCCGCCGCAGCTTCAGCCACCTGACCTCACCGGCTGGCCGGATCGCCTCATGGGGATCCTCGACGCCGCCCGCCAGGCCGAGCAGGGCTTCCACCTCGAACTCGCCCGCCGCACGCTCTCCGACTTCGACGGCCGCTTCACGATCATCGACGCGGCCGATCACAGCCTCCTGCGTGGCCCGTCGTTCTTCGATCTCTTCCTCGACCGCTCTCGCTGGCCCGAGCTCATCCAGCACGGCTACGAGCGCGCCACGGAAGAACTCGAGCGTCTGGCCGCAGCGCCGCACTGAAAGCGGCAGCGCGTCGGCGCTCAGGGAACACCTAGAGCGGCGAGGCCCCGATGCCAATCACTTACGGAGCCAGCGAGCCTCCGCGGACCGTGGATCGTGAGACGACGTTCTCGTTTTCCGTGCATTGAACAGCTGCGGATGCTGGGCCATTCCTGTGTGACGGTTGACGTATAGGCAGGCGCGTCCTACGGTCCCGCCGGTCCCTGTAACCGGTCTTGCTCGGCTGTTTCGCCGAGTGGGCCTGGTTCCCGAGCTGGTCCCCCTGCCATGTCTGCTTTCAATCGCCGCGCGTTCCTTGCCCGCACCGCTGTCGCTGGTGCCGGCGTCACCGGACTGGCCGCCTCGTCGGCGCGGGCCACCACCAAAGTTCCACTGACGCGCAGCGAGGAACGCGTGGTGGTCATCGGCTCCGGATTCGGTGGCGGCGTGAGTTCGCTGCGCCTCGCCCAAGCCGGCGTGCCCGTGCTGGTGCTCGAACGCGGAAAGCGCTGGCCAACTGGCCCGAACTCCAACACGTTCCCGCGGCTCTCGAGCATCGACAAGCGCCTGCTTTGGTACGGCTCGAACCCGAAGATCTACGGCAAGACCTACCTGCTGCCCCGGTACGCCGGCCTGATCGACGCCGTCGCCGGCGAGAACATGACCGCCCTCTGCGCGGCGGGCGTCGGCGGCGGATCACTCGTGTACCAGGGGATGACGCTCCAGCCCGAAGCCGACGTGTTCAACAGCGTGCTGCCCGAACAGCTCGACTTCGACCGCATGAACGCCGTGCACTACCCGCGGGTCGCCGAGATGCTGAAGGTCGCGGTCGCGCCGGACGAACTCGTCGCTGCGGCGCCGTACAAGGCGTCACGAGTCTTTGCGCGCAACGTCAAACGCTCCGGCTATGGCCTCGAGAAGATCCCGATGCCGATCGACTGGAACTACGCCCTGGCGGAGCTGCGCGGCGAGATGCGGCCGTCGTACACCAACGGCGACGGCGCCATGGGCGTCAACAACGGCGGCAAGCACTCCGTCGACGTGACGTACCTCGCGCAGGCCGAGCAGACCGGACTCGTGACCGTGGCTCCGCTCCACAACGTCACTCGCGTCCGGCGAGACCCGTCGGGCCGCTGGGAGATCTCGGTCGACCACACGGACGTGAACGGTCGGCTGATCGAGCAGAAGATCATCACGGCGAAGTCGCTCATCATGGCCGCCGGCAGCCTCAACACGACGCAGCTGCTGGTGCAGGCCGCTGGCCGCGGCGACATTCCGGACCTGCCCGACGGTCTCGGCCAGGGCTGGGGCACCAACGCCGACCGCATCTACGTGTGGGAGAACTTCGCCGACGATTTCGGTCCCCGCCAGGGCGGCCCGGTGGTCTACGGCAGCAAGGACTGGACCGACCCGTCGCTCGCGAACACGATCATTCAGGCGTCGCTCCCACCGCTCGGCGCGATCCCGAGCAACCACATGACGATGCTCGTGGGCTTCGGCGTGAGCGAGGCGCGAGGCCGGTTCGTCTACGACGGAGCACGCGATCGGGCCGTCCTCAAATGGCCCAAGAACGGCGACGCCAAGGTCCATGCCCAGATCCACAAGCGCGTCCGGAAGGTCGCCGGCCAGTGGAGTGCGCTCATCGACACCAATGCGATCGCGCCGACGACCTGGCACGCGCTCGGCGGCGCCTGCATGGGCACCGTTTGCGACCTCGAGGGTCGCGTGAAGGATCAGCCCGGCCTGTACGTGCTCGACGGCGCGTTGATCCCGGGCACGACCGCCGCCTGCAACCCGTCGATGACGATCGCGGCAGTCGCCGAGCGTGCGATGGACTCGATCGTCGCAAACGACATCGGCACGATTATCTAGACGCGCCAACGCTGCCCTGAACGTGCGATGACGGACTGGTCCGCGACCTGCCCCAACGGGCCAACCGCGGGTTCTATGGTGACGTCATGGAACAGCCGCTCGACCCCGCCACCGCGAACACCGACCCGCTCTGCCCGACGTGCATGCAGCCGGCCACGCTCTCGCTGGCCGGCCCGCCGCACAGCTTCGAGTGCCGCAACGAGGCGTGCCCGGAGTTCGGGAGCCCGGCGTTCTACGACTCCGACAACGGCAGCCACGTCGTCGACCACATCGACGATCAGCACTCCTCGGGGCAGCTCGCCGAGTAGCGGGTCAGGTGCCGCAGAACGTCCGGTAGGGACGCGCTTCTTCCGGCGCCGGCTCGGCCCAAGCCTCAAGGCCGTGACGCTCGGTGAATGGGTGCTCGAGCACCGCGAGCATCGCTCGGAACGGTTGGAGGTCGCCGGCGGTGGCGGCTGAGAGGGCCGCCTCGACGAGATGGTTGCGAGGGATGTAGACCGGGTTGACGCGGTCCATCGCTGCTGCGGCCTCGGCGGGGTCGATGCGTTCGGCGGCGAGGAGGTCCCGCCAGTGCGCCGACCAGGCCTGGAATCGGGCTGCGTCCTCGAACTGGGCGTTCACTCGCGCGCCATCGCCCTCGAGCGACGCTGAGAGCGCGCGGAAGAATGAGGTGAAGTCGGGCTTGTCGTTCTGCAGCACGAGCAGGAGCTCGTCCACGAGCGATTCGACCTCCGGCGTCGCAGCGGGCAGCCCAAGCTTCGCGGCCATGCCGGCTGCAAACGCCGCGTCATATCGCGGCCTGAACGAGCGGAGCACGTCGGTGAGCGACGCCGCCGCAGCCTCCCGGTCGGGCCCGAAGAGCGGAAGCAGGGCGTCGCCGAGGCGCGCGAGGTTCCACTGCGTGATCGTCGGCTGGTTGCCGTAGGCGTACCGGCCGCCGTGGTCGATCGAGCTGAAGACCGTCTCCAGGCCGTACCGGTCCATGAACGCGCACGGGCCGTAGTCGATCGTCTGGCCGGAGATCGCGACGTTGTCGGTGTTCATCACGCCGTGCACGAAGCCCACGAGCATCCACTGCGCGACGAGATCGGCCTGGGCCGCGACGACGCGAGTGTAGAAGTCGAGGTACGGGCTCGCGGCGGAGGCCGACGTTGGGTAATGCCTGGCGATCGCGTAGTCGGCCAAGCGCCGGAGCAGCTCGAGGTCGCCCGTTGCTGCGGCGTACTCAAAGGTCCCAACGCGCAGGTGGCTTTCAGCGACCCGCGTCAGGACCGCGCCCGGCAGAGGCGTTTCCCGACGCACCGGCTCGTTGGTGGCGACGACCGCGAGCGCCCGCGCGGTCGGGATGCCGAGGGCGTGCATCGCTTCGCTGATCGCGAACTCGCGCAGCATCGGGCCGAGCGCTGCCTTGCCATCGCCGCCGCGAGCAAACGGCGTCCGGCCGGACCCCTTGAGGTGAAGGTCTTGGCGCACGCCATGGGTGTCGACCATCTCGCCGAGGAGCAACGCGCGTCCGTCGCCCAGCCGCGGCGAGTAGCCGCCGAACTGGTGGCCGGCATACGCCTGAGCGACCGGCTCAGCTCCTTCCGGCACGACGCTACCTGACAGCGCCGCGACGCCCTCGGGCGTTTGTAGCCGCTCCACGTCGACGCCGAGATCGGCCGCGAGCGGCGCATTCAGCACGAGCAGCGCGGGCGCCTCGATCGTTGCGCCTTGCCATTCCACGTAGAGGCCGTTGAGCTCGCGCACGAACGTGTTGTCGAAGGCAAACAGGGGCCGTGCGGCGACGCTCATGATTTGAGGCTAGCCAGCAGCGGTCATCGCGCGCGAGCCAAGCAGCTCGCGCGCCAGCGAATGAGGTCGCTACGCGACTTGCGTGAGGTACTGCGAGAGGTAGCGGGCCGCGACCTTGCCCTCAGGCGTGGCGGTGGGCTCGGTGGTGAAGACCGAGTCGTAGGCGTGCCCGCCTTCGAGGCGCGCGCTGAGGAACCACGGAGCATCGCCCGTAATGAACATCCCGCGAAGCAGGCCCTCCACCGGTTGAGGGTCGATGATCTCGCCAGCCTCGGCGGCAATGGCCTCGGCGACGGCGTCCGCCTGCTGTGCGGAGAAACCGCCGTGCTTGATCAGCGACGCCGTCGCGTCGCCCGCAGCAAACACGCCCGGTACCCCGATGACTCGGCCATGGTCGTCGACTGGCACGAACCCGTGCTCGTCATGTGGGACGCCGACGATGGCGGGCCCGACGAGCTCGGGAAGCGCGACGACGCGGTCGACCGGCATGCGGCGCTGGCCAGGGCTGATCACGATCTCGTCCGGGCTGGGGACTTCGGCCTCGGAGGAGGTCACGACCTCGACTCCGCCCTGATGGAGCAGACGAGCGACACCCTTGCTGGCCACGGTGCCGAACAGCATCATCGGGCGGTCCTCCGGCGTGATGAGCGTCGTGAGGAGCTGAACGCCGCGATCCTGGGCGCGGCGCGCCGTCATGTACGCGAGTTCGTAGAGCGGCAGCGGCCAAGCCGGCCCGGTCGGCGTGACGAACGCGACGCTGCGAATCGCCGCGGTATCGACCTCGTGCAGGATGCCGGCAAGCACGGAGGCCATCGAACGGAAGTTGACCGTGGCGGCGTGCTCGTAGCGAGCGTGTGGCCGGGCACCCAGGGCCAACACGAGCGAGTCATACGGCACCTCTTTCCCACCGGTCGTGGTGATCGTCCTCGCGGCCGTGTCCACATGGTCGAGGGCGTCGACCAGGAGCGTGGCCCCGGCATCTCGGACGATCGGCGCGAGGGGATAGTGGTCGGCTTCCGGAAACTCAAACGGCTCGCGGACCGACTGCGCGCGCACGACGTACTCCTCGTTCGGAGCGACGACGGTACGGGTCGTCCGATCCGGTGAGAGTTGGCGAAGCGCCAGCGCAGCCTCCAAGGCGGCAACACCGCCTCCTACGATCACCACCCGGTGCTTGTCTGACCCCTGCGACATCATGGGCCAACACTACGCCGCAAAGGGCGCCAGGTCAGCCGAGGAATGCCGCCGCGGACGCCCGGAGAACTACGGACGCGCCGATGTGGCCGCGCCGCGCGAAGACGATCCGATTGCAGGGCCTTTGAGCCGTCCACCACCCGAGGCGGGCCAAGCGGTTCACAGCGGTCACCTCCTGTCCTAATGACGTACGAGACTGCCTCTATGGCTCAAATCGAAGACCTTGATTTCATCGGCATCCCTACGCAGGATCCGCCCCGCGCTCGGGCGTTCTACCGCGACGTGCTCGGCATGCGACCGGACGACCACGCTGAGTGGGAGCAGTGGGCTGGCAAGACCTGCTTCGGCATTTGGGAGCCCGAGAAGGTCGGCATGCCGTTCGTCGCGCAGAAGGGCAATCCCCTCCCACTGCGCGCCGACGACGTACAGGCCATGCGGGCGGAGCTCGAAGCCAAGGGCGTGCAGTTCTTCGGCGAGACGATGGACACGACCGCGTGTCATATGGCGTTCTTCGAGGATCCCGACGGCAACCAGCTCATGCTGCATCGCCGCTACGCCCCGTACCCGGACTGACCCAGTTCTGTCTTAGCTGGTGTGCGCTCGCGCCAGCGGCGACTGGTACGTCGACCTCACGACGTCGCCATCGAGCCATTGCGTCAACGCCGCCGCGGCCTGCGCCAGGGGCTCGACGGCGGCGGCCGGTAGCTCGGCGGCCGGCAGGACGACGACCGTCCCGTCGTCCTGCTGCTTCCAGCCGCCGACGATGCGGCCGTCCCACCACGCCGTGGGGCCGCCGTTGCCGTTGCGGTCGAAGATCAGCTCGCCGTGCGGACCCAGGTAGAAGGCTCGCTCCTTCCAGCCCATCGTGGTGGGGTCGAGCGCCGGGAGGAGTGCCGCCCACGGCTCCGGCATTACGACGGCGGCGGTGTCGTCCGGGTGCAGCCAGGCGGCGCGACCGTCTTGGAGCTGCGCGCCGACGGCGCCGACATCGGTCAACGCGCGTCGGACGGCAGTCCGCGTGGCACCGAGCCACCAGACGATGTCGTCCTCGGTGCCCGGGCCGAACGTCCATAGCCAACGCCGCACGAGCTCGGCGTACCCCTCGTCAGCCGTGACCGCCTGCGGCACCTCGCCAAGCCAATCCTCGACGGCCGTCCAATACGGGCGCGACAGCTTCCAGCCACCGTCGTTGCGTCCGCGCACGATCGCGCCGCTGGCCGCGAGCGTTGCGATGACCCGCGATGCGACGGGAACGTCGCTGCCATAGCTCTTCCCGGGCGCGATCTGCAGCCTGAGGTCCAGCGCGGGCAGATCGGCGCGGAGCTGTGCGGTCGTCGCGGGCGCCTTACGGACCCGTTCGAGTGCGTCGGCCGCGGTGTCGCGCAACCACGCGGCCCCGTCGTCCACGAGGCCGGCCGCTTGGACCTCCTTGGCAAGCCGAGCCGACACCTGGCCCGCAACCCTCGTGGCGGCGCTGTCGCGCACCGCCGCAAACAGGTCGCGCGGAACGACGAAGACGGTGCGTCGCATCGCAAGCTGACGGACCACGGATCGTTCCTCATAAAGCGCATGGTCGATCTGCGTCCTCGACGCGCCGCTGCGAGCAAAGCACGAGAGGTACACGTTCGCGGGTTCCGTCCCGTGCATGCACGTCATCGCCCTCGTGGCCGCTTCGGCGGTGGCCACCCGGGCCTCGGGTGCCAACGCATGGCGAGTGGCGAGCCGCGCTCGGCGTTCGTCGTCGGTGATAACACGCACGGCCTGATCATGCATGGGATCCAGGACAGCCGCTGTCCTCAAGAGAACGGCGGCTGCCTTGGGTGCTCGCGTCCGGTCAGGCCAGTCGCGCCTTCACCCGCACGCGGCCACCGCGAGCCGGGATCATCGTGACGTTGCGATGGAGCGGCGCCTCGGCCTCCGGGCGGTCGGCCTCCAGGTCGAACCGGCGGGCGATCTCGGGGATCGCGGTGCGCAGCTCGGCCATCGCCAGCGATGCACCGAGGCAGCGCCGGGTGCCGCCGCCGAACGGGATCCACGTGTAGGTGCCGGGCTTGTGGCCGGCCCAACGCTCGGGCAGGAACTCGGCGGCGCGCGGGTAGAGGTCTTCGCGGTGGTGGACGAGCAGGATGCTGGCCGAGATCACGCTGCCGGCTGGGGCGCCGTACTCGCCGAGCTGCCAGTCCACGCGGGTGCGGCGGCCCACGATGGGCACGACCGGCCGGGCTCGCATCGCCTCGTTGATGACCCACTCCGTCGCTTGGGCCGACTGCTCGGCGTCGCCGCTGCGAACGGCGTCGCGCAGGTCGTCGTAGGCCTTCGGCGTGCGGGTCAGGCGCTCGAACGCCCAGGCGATCGTGTTGGCGGTGGTCTCGTGGCCCGCCAGCAGGAGCGACACGAGCTGGTCGCGCAGTTCCCGGTCGCGAAGCGGCTGGCCGTCCTCGTCGGTGGCGGACAGCAAGAGCGCGAGGACGTCACCGCGCTCTTCAGCGGCGGAAGCCGACGACGAATCGAGGTCCGCGCGGCGCTCGTGGATCACGTCGTAGATGGTCTTGTCGAACGCCCGCAGGGCAAGGGCCATGCCCCCGAAGGGCTCCGTGCGGCCGACCATCATCAGCTCGCTCACTTGCGCCAGCGGCTTGGTCGAGGCCTCCAGGAGCATTGTGATCGCCTTACGCATGATGCGTTCCTTGCGCGTCGGTTCGCGGCCCACGCCGAACACACCCGCGAGGATCACCTCGAGCGTGAGCGACTGCATCGCCGACGACAGGTTCACCGTCTCGCCCGGCTGCCAGCGGTCCAGCTGGCGACGGGTGGCTTGCTCGATCACCGTTTGGTACTGCGCGACCGCGTGGCCGTGGAACGACGGCAGCAGCATCTTGCGCTGCGCCATGTGCCGGGCGCCATTCGTCGTGAGCACCGAGTTCGGGCCGACCACGGGCGCCAGCGGCGACTCCGTGGTGATCGTCGGCACGAGATCCGGCGGCGCGGTGAACAGCGACTTCACGTGATCGGGGTGCGACGTGATCAGCGGTCCACCAGCGACGGTGCCCTTCACATGGAACACGTCCCCGTGCGCGCGGGCCGACGCGAACATGAAGTCCTTTTGGCGTTGATTGAAACGCACCACCTGAATCAGGAACGGCAATCCCAACTCGGGCACGGGCCGCAGTCCCGCAATCCCGTCCGGGGCGGGTCCAGCGGCCGATGGCGCGACCTTGCCGATCAGGGGAGACGGTGTGAGGACTGGCATACGTGGAACTTACGCTCGTGTAACCGAGGTCGTCAACCGGCCTGGCCGAGATAGGCTCGTGGTATGTCCTCCCCCACGCTCGTCCTGCATGTTCTGCCGCCGTCGCATCCCTGCATGACCGTGCGGGCGGCGCTGCGCTTGAAGGGGCTCGAGTACGAGCGGGTTGACCTTCCGCTGGGCAAGCAGCTGGAGCCGATGGCGGAGATCTACGGCGAGGGGAACACGACCGTGCCCGGGTTGCTCGTCGACGACGAGCCGGTGCATGGGTCGCGAGCCATCCTTGAGCGCCTTGAGGAAATCCAGCCGGAGCCGCCGCTCTATCCCGAGGCCATCGCGGGCCGTGTCCGCGAGGCGGAGCGATGGGGCGACGAGGTGTTCCAGGACCTCGGCCGGCGCCTTCCTTGGGGTGCGCTGTACTTCCGCCCCGAGGCACTCGGGCTGCTGGCGGGCGCGACGGAGGCGCTGGATCCAGCCGGCACGGACTACGCGATCCGGATGATCCGCGCGACTTGGAAGTACCACGGCCTGACTGCCGTGCGCCTTGCCGACGATCTGCAGGGACTCCCGGAGAAGCTCGCGCACATCGACGCGCTGGTCGCCGACGGCACGCTCGGTGGCGAGCAGCCGAACGCCGCCGATCTCCAGATCGGGGCGACGCTGCGCGTCCTGCTGAGCGTCGAGGATCTGCACCCATTGCTGCTCGATCGCCCCGCCATCACGCTCGCCGAACGCTTCTTCCCGCGAGACCGGATCGGCGGAATCCCGGCCGGTGCGTACCCGGCCGGCTGGGTACCGCCGGTCGCCTGAGCGCCCGCAGACTGAGCCGAAGACGGCCAGCATCCGCCGCGAGGTTCGCGACCGCGGCTGCAGTACGCACCGGATCGGCCGACTATCGGCCTGTGAACGACGACACCACCTTCACGCTCCAGCTTGCGCAGCGGCGCAAGCGCTCGAAATACCTGATGTGGGCAGCCAGTGGGGTGATCGCGATCATCGTGATCTCGCTCGACGAGTTCCGTGAAGCCTCTAGCTCGACGAATACCGGCGCCATCGTTATCAGCCTCGCGATCTTTGGCGTGATCCCAGTCAGCGCGCTCTGGCTTCTCCGCCGCTCAAAGCAAATGCGCGTGGTGATCACCCCCGCTGAGGTGGTCCTCTACCACCTGCTCAGCTCCGAAACCGTTCCGTTCGATGTCATTGCCGGCTTCGAAATCGATCACCGAGCTGGCTACCCTCGCCCCGCCACCCTCGCGCGCCTCATCCCTGGGACCCATGGCATCCCCCGGTCGATTCCCGTACCGGCCATGAGCGCCGAGCCCGACCGAACCGGGTGGGAATACGGGCGCCACGCTGCTCGCTACATCGCCGAGATCACGCCCGTGATCGACGCCATGAACGCCGAACTCGATCGCCGTCGCGGCGCTCCCCTGACCGCCGAGCGCCTGGCCGCCGCGCATCCGGCGTTTCGAAGCATCCCGTACGACGACTGACCTCTCCCGCGCTGCGTCGCGGGCGTTACACAACGAGCGCGGTGCGGATGACAGACGCGGGACGCGAAGCGCGAGATCGTGAATTCAGCGCAGGACACCCTGCCGAACTCCACGACCATCGAGACCCACTCAGTCATGTTCAAGCTCACCCGCCGCACGTCCACCCTCGCGCTCCTCGCCGCCGCCTCGGTCGGGACGGGCCTGACGGCCGCCCCGGCGAGCGCCAGCGCCGCTCTCCCCGCGCCCACGCTCTCCTCCGCTCAGCCCGACACGCAGGTTGCCCTGCTCTTGCCGGCGGTCCAGAAGGTCCGCGAAGCCGCGGCACGTATGCGCTGCTAACCGGGGCGCCGGCGGGGCAGCCCGGAGTCGGCCGGTCCGGCCGGCCGCCTCGGGGCCAGCGCCTGATGGCGGCACGCAGACAGCAGGGCCGCGTACAGTTCGGCGCATCATCGAAGACCTGCCGTACACCACCGTCACTACCCTGGCGGCGCCCACCACCACCGAATTCCCCCTCGACCCGGTCGCCGGTTCGAGGTTCGAGGATCCCGAGTACGGCGCTGGCCAGCTTGCGCTGATCGCCGCGCCGGGCCGCGACGGCCTGCGGACGACCATGGTCGTCACGCTGCCGGATTGGTCGGTCGGGTTCCACCTCACCTCGGGCCAGCTTCACCGGCTGACCAACGGGCTCGCGGGCCGTGGTCGACGCAACGCCATCCGGCCGCTGTCCGTCGACGACGACCACGTGCACGTCACCGGCACGCCGGAGCGGTTGACCGTCGAATACGGCGACCGGATCGTCACGATCCCGGCCGGCCCCAAGCGCGGCCTGTCCAAGGCGCTGCGGGCGTTCGAGCAGAACCCGCCGCTCGGCGCGGCCTAGGACGCAGGCGTCGTGTCGTCCTCGTCGCCCACCACACCGGAGCTCCTGCTCGACCTGCTCGAACTCACCGGACTGAGCGCCGAGTCGCCGCGCCAACTCGCGGGCGAGCTGCGGGCCCGCCATCCCGGCGTGAGCCGCCTGGACAAGCGTCTGAAGGGCTGGCTCGAGACGCTTGAGAGCGAAGGCCTCGTGGAAGCGACCACGCTGCTGGGCAGACGGGCGTATCGAGCGACCGACGTCGGGCTCAAGACGCTGGAGGAGCGTGGCCGGTATCCGGGCGGCGCTGCGGTGCTGTTCACCGACCTCGTCGGCTCCACGGCACTCATCGGAGCGCATGGTGAAGAGGAGGCGCACGCCCTGCGGCTCCGGCACTTTGCGATCCTCCGCGCAGCCGTCCGAGACCACGGCGGCCGTGAGGTCAAGGGCCTTGGCGATGGCCTCATGATCGTCTTTTCCGACGCTGCCGCGGCGGTCGTCTGCGCCGCCGATATGCAGCGCGGCGTCAGCGCTGACGCCGACGGTCTCGGGCTGCGCGTCGGTATCCATTCCGGGCCGCTCCTGCGTGAGCACGACGACTTCCACGGCACCACCGTGATCATCGCCGCCCGCCTGTGCGACCGCGCGGAGACTGGCCAGATCCTCGTGTCCGACGACGCCTGGCAGGCCGCAGCCGCGCACGATCGACACCGCGGCCATGTCGTCGGCGACCTCGAACTCAAGGGCCTCGATCACCCGGTCCGCACCCACGAGCTCCAGTGGACGGCCGGGCGACCGGCCGCCGGGGCTTGAGGCCCGACCCTTAGCGTTAACGCGCCAAAACCGGTTCCATACTCTGGTTTGGCGCCGTGGCGGTCGATTGACCGTAAAGATGCGCCACGCCCAGTTCCTTGGCGCCGTGGTCGGTTTGGTCAGCGTCGTCGCGGCCCAGTCGGCGTCGGCTTCCCCCACCAGCACTCCCGTTTCCGGCATCTCCGCCCCGGGTGAAACGATCGCGCGCGCCGCCGATGGATCGATGTGGTTGACCGAACCAGCCTCGCCGGGACGGGTGGCACGGGTGGCACCCGGAGGCATCGTCACCGAGTACACGGGCGGCGTCTCCACCAACCTCACCGCTGGAAGCAAGCCGAACGGCATGGCGATCACGCCGGACGGCTACGCCTGGTTCCTCATGGATGACGGCAACAGCGAGGTCGGACGGGTGTCGCTCACGACTGGGGCCGTAGAGACCTTCGCGCTCAATGGCGGCACGCCTACGTCAATCGCGGCTGGGCCTGATGGCAACCTCTGGATGTCCGTCGAGGGCATCCTTCTCGCGACCGATTTCATCGTGCGCTACAACGTCGCGGACAAGTCCGCTCACTCGTTCTCGTCGGGGCTCAGCGCCCTGACGGACCCCGAAACGCTGACGGCCGGCAGCGACGCTTCACTCTCGTTCACTGAGGACGGCTCCCGCGTCGGCCGGATCACGACGACCGGCAGCATCAGCTTCCAGTCCGTTGGGGGGACCCCGACCGCGCTTGGAGTCGGACCTACCGGCGACATGTGGTTCTCGCGCGGCACCAAACTCGGGCGGATCGGCATCGGCACCACCACGCTGTTCCCGACCGATAACACGCCGACCGCGATCGCGACTGGCCCGGACGGCGCGCTGTGGAGCGCCGCGACCGGCGGCATCATCCGCGTCGGCGCGGACGGGACCGCGACGACCTTCGCCGCCGGGCTCGACCCCTCGGCCCGCGGCACCGGTTTGGCCGCCGGCCCCGACGGCCGCATGTGGATGACGTTGGATCGCGCGCCCCACCTCGTGCGCATCACCGTCCCGCCGCGGATCGTTCAGCCGGTCGGCAATGCGACCTCCGCCACGACCGCCACCGTGACCGTCGACGTGCGCCCCAACGGTCTGGCGACCACCGCCGAACTCCAGATCAAAGACCTCGACGGCGGATGGAGCACGGTGAGCCAGGCTCCCGCTGGAGACGGGGTCGACGCGGCTCCCGTGCAGTTCGACCTGGACGGCATCGCCGCAGAGTCGACGACCACGCTCCGGGTTATCGCCACGAACGAGGCCGGATCGGCGACCTCGCCAGAGTCCGCGTTCTCCACCTCGACGGAGCCACCTCCCACGCCCACGCCAACGCCTGACCCAACTCCGGACCCGACGCCCACGCCGACGCCGGACCCGACCCCCACGCCGACGCCGGACCCAACCCCCACGCCGACGCCGGACCCGACCCCCACGCCGACGCCGGACCCAACCCCCACGCCGACGCCCGACCCGGACCCGACGCCCACGCCGACGCCAGATCCGGACCCCACGCCGACGCCGACGCCGGACCCCACGCCAACGCCGACGCCGGACCCCACGCCAACGCCCACGCCGGACCCGACGCCAACGCCGACACCCGAACCGACGCTGTCCCTGGTACCGGTTGCGACCGTCACGCCGACGCCCACTCCGACCCCTGACCCGACGCCGACCGCTACGCCGGACCCGACGCCAACGCCGACGCCCAGCCCGACCCCCGAGCCCGACCCGACGGTCACGCCGACACCGACCATCGTCCCGGACCTCCTGGTGCTCGAACCGGTGGTGCCGGCGCCGGTCCAGGGCGACACCGTCGTCGTGAGCCCGATCCGCGGCACCGTGACGTTCCGGGTCCCCGGCTCAACCACCGTCCGTGCGGTCGATGGGGCTGCATCCATCCCGACCGGCTCGATCGTCGACGCGACCAAGGGCGCCGTTGCCTTGGAGTCGCGTGTCGATGGCGCGGTGCAGGAAGGCCGCTTCTCCGGCGGCCAGTTCAAGGTGAAGCAGGTCAAGGCGACCGGCATGACCCAGCTGTACCTCAACGAGCCGCTCGACTGCGCGAAGCCCGGCTCCAAGGCCACCCGGTCGGCCGCGAAGAAGAAGCGCCGGCACGTTTGGGGCGAGGATAAGAAGGGCCGCTTCGAGACGCACGGGAAAGACAGTGTCGCCACCGTCCGCGGTACGCGCTGGCTCACGACCGATACCTGCGGAGGAACCGTCATCAAGGTGTTCGAGGGCTCCGTGCTGGTCACCCCGCGGCGAGGCAAGGCCAAGCCCGTGATCGTGCGAGCCGGCGGACGCCACGTGACGCGGCCCGCGAAGCGATGACCGGTCGACCCCTGCGACGCATCGTCGGGATCGTCGCAGGCGCGCTTGCGATCCTCCTCGTGGTACTGCTTGGCGCGACCGGCGTGCTGCGTGGGCTCGAGAACGACGCCATCGACGCTCGCTTCGAACTCCGTGGAGAGCAGCCGACCGGCGACCTGGCCGTGGTCGCGATCGACGAGCGGACCTTCTCGACGATGGACATCACCTGGCCGATGCGCCGGCGGCTCCACGCACAGATGCTCGACGCCCTGAGAGCCGCAGGTGCAGGACGCATCGTCTACGACGTGCAGTTCACCGAGCCGTCCGAGCGCCCGGCCGACGACCTCGCGCTCCTGGATGCCGTGGAGCGCGCCCCCGGCACGATCCTCGCTACCGGCGAGAGCGACGACCGTGGGCGCACGCGGGTGCTCGGAGGCGACGAGCAGCTCGCAAGCATCGGAGCTCGGGCCGCCGGCAGCACCTTCCCGTCTGACGAGGGCGCGGTCGTGCGCCGCTACGCACGCGAGAACACCCACCTGGAGTCGCTCGCCACCGCGACCGCTGAAAGCCTCGGGCGGCCGATCGGCACCGACGCGTTCGATGACGCCGGCGATGCCCTCATTGATTTCCGTGGTCCGACGGGCACCATCCCGACCTACTCGTTCGTCGATGTGCTGCGCGGACGCATCCCCGCCGAGAAGTTGCGCGGCCGCACCGTCGTCGTCGGAGCCACCGCGCCGGTGCTCCAAGACATCCATCCGACCTCAGCGGCTGGGCCGCGGCTCATGCCTGGGCCCGAGATCCAGGCGAACGCCATCTGGACCGCGATGCATGGCAATCCGCTGCGCGAGAGCGCGGGCTGGGTTGGCACGCTGCTCACGGTCCTGCTCGGGATCGTCGGGTCTGCGCTCGTGCTGCGGATCGGGGCCCTGCGTGGGCTCATGGTCGCCGCCGTCCTGACCGCGCTGTACGTCGGCGCCGCCGTCGCTGCATTCGATGCCGGCACCGTGCTTCCCGTCGCCGCTCCGGTCCTCGCGCTGTTGGTTGCCGCCACGGCAACCGCGTTGGTCGCGGTCGCCAGTGACCTTGCGATGCGTGCACACCTCGCGCGGTACAGCGCGCAGCTCGAAGACGAAGTCCAGCAGCGGACCGCCGCGCTCGCGTCGTCGCAGCTCGAGGTCGTTATGCGGTTGGCCCGCGCGGCCGAACTCCGCGACGACGACACTGGCGAGCACATTGACCGCATGAGCGAGATGTGTGGCGAAGTGGCCCGCGAACTCGGCTTCTCCGATGCCGACTCCGAACTCCTGCGGTACGCAAGCGCGCTCCATGACATCGGCAAGATCGGTGTGCCTGACAACATTCTCCTCAAGCCAGGCCGGCTCACCGCGGAAGAGTTCGACGTGATGCGCATGCACGTCGTCGCCGGTGCCGAACTGCTCACCGGGTCCGACTCCCCCGTGCTTCAGCTCGCCGAGGTCGTGGCGCGGACCCACCACGAGAAGTGGGACGGCAGCGGGTACCCGGCGAAACTGAGCGGCGACGACATTCCGTTGCCCGGTCGCATCGCGGCCGTCTGCGATGTTTTCGACGCACTCACCCACGAGCGGCCGTACAAGCACGCGTGGTCGATCGAAGACGCCTGCGCTGAGATCATCCGCTGCCGCGGCGGCCACTTCGACCCGCAGATCGCCGACGCCTTCCTGGCCGTCGTGCAGCGCCAGCACGGCCCGGTCTCGGTCCAGCAGCCGATCGCCGCGTAGCCCCGGCCCGAGCGCTCCTCACGGCGCGGGCATCGTGCCGTTGTCTCGGAAGCGTACGGCGGCGGCGCCGAAATCCCGCAAGGACAGTGCGCGGATCATCTGGAGCGAGGGGCCTCCGGGTGACGGGCGGCCCTGTGGCGAAAGCGTCACGGGGAAGACGCGGCCCGCCTCGAAGCGGCCCTTGGCGTTGAGCGTCACCCGCAGGATCGCCGATCGGCTCGAAACGCCGCTGGAGCTGAAGTTGCGGTACCCCGCGAAGTTGCTGAGGCTGTAGGCGATCAGGCGCTTTCGGTAGTACTCCATGCCGCGCAGCACGTGTGGGCCAGACCCGACCACGAGGTTTGCACCGGCGTCGATCGCCATATGCGCGAACGCCTTCGGGTTCCCGCGGTTCTCGCCGTAGGCAAACTCACTGGCGCCGGTCACGTGGGTCTTGTCGGCGCCCTCGGCTCCGGCGTGGATGGAAACGACGACCTGATCGGCCTGCGCGTCGGCACGCTTGATGAGCGCACGAGCGGCAGTGAAGTCGAGCAGGTTCGACGCCCACGCGTACGGCGCAAACCCGACGAAGGCCACCTTCACTCCCCCAGCGGTCACGTACCCGATCTGTCCGGGCCGACCGGTCTGCACGATGCCGGCGGCCTTCAGCGCGCTGGCCGTGTCCTGCTGGCCCTGGGCACCGAAGTCGTTGTAGTGATTGTTCGCACTGCTCGCGACCGTGAATCCGGCGTCCTTGTAGACCTTGCCGAAGCGCTTGGGGGTGCGGAACGCATAGCAGTCGGTCGATCCCGAACCGCATTTGCTGCCGCCCGCCGAGGTCAGCGTGCCTTCCAGGTTCATGAACAGGATCTGCGACTTGCGGGTCAGCTCGTCGGCGACGGGATCGAGATAGCGGAACGGGTTCGGCGGAAGCTGAGGCGTATTCCCGAGCATGGTGTCGCCGACGCCCACCGGCATACACCGGTGTAACCTGGCACGCGAAACCGGGCTGGCCGCCCGGCACTCTCCCTGAAGGACCCGAACATGTCACGCGACACCACCCTCCCTGAGCGTCTCTTCGGCCCTCGTACGATCTTCGGGATTTTCGTGGGCGCTGGCGTGCTTCACCTCGTGAAGCCCGAGCCGTGGGAAGCCGTCGTGCCGCCGCAGCTGCCGTCGAAGCGCGAGCTCGTCTACCTGAGCGGCGTGGCGGAGATCATCGGCGGTGCGGGCTACCTCTACAAGCCCACGCGCAACCTGTTCTCCTGGTACCTCGTCCTGTTGCTGATCGCCGTCTTCCCGGCCAACATCTACATGGCGCTGGAGCCCAAGTTCCACAAGATGGTGCCGGGTGGCAAGGCGTCGCTCATGGCGCGGCTTCCGTTGCAGATCGTCGGCATGTGGTGGGTTCGCCGCCTGGCGCAGCGCACCGCCGCGAAGACGACCGCGGCGTCCTAGCGGCGCCGCCTCCTGGGCCAGCGGCTGACAGCGCGCTACCGGCCGCTGGCGCTCTGCACGAGCAGGGCAATCTGCACGCGGTTGTCGACCTCGAGCTTGTCGAGGAGTCGGGAGACGTGGGCCTTGACGGTCGCGACCGAGAGGTGCAGCGTGGCGGCGATTTCGGCGTTGGAGTGGCCTTGGCCGACCGCGAGCGCGACATCGCGCTCGCGTGGGCTGAGGCTCGCCATGCGTTCGCGGGCGTGGTCGGTGCGGGCGCCCGCATCAGAGTCCCCGGCGACGAGCGCGATCAACTGACGCGTCACGGTCGGCGAGAGCATGCCGTCGCCGGCGTGGACGAGCTCGATTGCCCGGACGATCTCTGCCGGCGGCGTGTCCTTCACGAGAAACCCGGCAGCGCCGGCCTGCAGGGCGCGGAGCACGAGCTCGTCGGCGTCGAACGTCGTGAGAACGAGGACCGCTGGCGGCTGGGGTTGCGCCGACAGGAGGCGGGTCGCGGCGATGCCGTCGAGCACCGGCATGCGGATGTCCATGAGCACGACGTCGGGACGGTGCCGGTCGACGGCGCCCAGGACGTGGCGGCCATCGTCGACTTCGGCCACGACCTCGAGGCTCGGTGCACCGGCCAGCATCAGCCGGAGCCCGGAGCGGACCAGGGCGTCGTCGTCGACCAAGAGGACGCGGATCATCGGGGCAGCCTTGCACGCAGCACGAACGCGCCTTCGGCATCGACGCCATGCTCGAGTGATCCGCCGGCCAGCGACACGCGTTCGGCAAGCCCGATCAGGCCGTTCCCGGTCCCAGGCAGCGTGTCCGCGGTACGGACGGCGACGGGCGCGAGGCTGCGGACTTCCACCCGCAGGTCACCTTCCGGCACGTCGACGGCGAGGGTCACGGCCGCACCCGGTGCGTGCTTGCGCGCGTTGGTGAGGCCCTCCTGCACGATCCGAAACGCCGTCCGGCCGACCGCGGCCGCTGGGGGCGCATCGCCGAGCTCGATCGAAGCGGTGAGTCGCATCCCGGCCGCGCGAGACTCCTCGACGAGCGACGGAAGGTCGGCGAGCGTCGGCTGGGGCGGCGCCGTGAACGTCTCGCTGCCATCCTCGCGCAGCACGCCGATCACGTCGCGCAGCTCCTCGAGCGCGGTGCGGGCGCTCTCACGAATCACGCCGGCCGCTTCCGCGACCTCCTCCGGCGAGGCACCGGAATGAAACTCGAGCGCTCCTGCATGCACCGAGAGCAGCGACAGTCGATGGGCAAGTACATCGTGCATCTCGCGGGCAATCCGGCGGCGCTCAGCGGCACGCGCTTCGTCGCCGGCACGGTCGGCTTGGGCCCGCAGCGTCTGCACCAGTTCACGCCTGGCCCGCACGAAGAGTCCCCATCCAAACACGACGGCCGCCAGCAGCAAGCTCGCGCCGACATCGAACCAATAGTCGCGAGGCGGGTAGAGGAGCGGGTTCACCACGGTCCACGTCAACGACAGTGCCGCGACGATGGCCAAATCACGGCCGCGGGCGCGGATCGCGGCGTTGAATGTGGCGGCCAGCGCGGCTCCCGACACGGTGATCACCAGGAGCGAAACGAGGCCGACGCCGATGCCGACGGTGCCCGGATGGGTACGCCGCCAGCGCAGTGAGGAGACCGCGCCGATGCCGACGACGACGGAGACGACGCGAAGCCAGACCGGTTGAAGCGCCCAGGTGTCGGCGAGGGTGGCGGCGCCGATCCCGAACGCGACGATGTACATGACGGTGTCGACGACACGGTCGCTGCGCCAGCGATCCTCATCGGGAGCGTCGATCACGACCGCGGGCAACGCGGAGCGCAGCCAGGCGCGGGGCCTGCGAGCGGAACGGTCTGTCACCTGGTCTGCCATCGCGTGAGCCCAGCGTAAGCGAGTGCCCGTGCTCGGACCCCCTACCAAAGTCGCGGTTTGACCCCGGTCCCTGGGCGATCGCGTCGTAGCCCAGAGACCCTGGCCGGGATGGCGGCCGGCCGTGAGTCTGCGGTCCATGATCGAAACCCAAGGACTCACCAAACACCTCGGCGGCCGCGCCGTCGTCTCCGATGTCACGTTCCGGTGCGAGCCGGGCACCGTGACCGGATTCCTCGGCCCGAACGGCGCCGGCAAGAGCACGACGATGCGCATGCTCGTCGGCCTGACGACGCCCGACGACGGCGAGGCTCGGATCCTCGGCGGCCGCTATCGCGACCTGCCGAATCCGGGCCGGCGCGTCGGGATCCTGCTCGACGCGTCGGCGCAACACGCAGGACGCCGTGGCCGCGAGGCCCTCGCGCTGTCGGCCCACACGATGGGCGTGCCGGTGAAGCGTGTCGACGAACTCCTCGACCTCGTCGGCCTGAGCGATCACGCGGCCAGGCAGCGTGTCGGGCAGTACTCGCTCGGCATGCGTCAGCGCCTCGGTTTCGCGCACGCGCTGCTCGGCGACCCTGAAGTCCTCATCCTCGACGAGCCTGCCAACGGTCTGGACCCCGAGGGCATGCGCTGGATGCGCGGCCTGCTGCGCGGCTTTGCCGATCGCGGCGGCACCGTCCTGCTCTCATCGCACCTGCTCAGCGAAGTCGAAGCGGTCGCCGACCGGATGATGATCATCGGCGACGGAACGATCCGTGCCCAGGGCACGCGCGCAGAACTCCTGACCGACTCGGGCACCATCGTGGAGGCCACGGACGTGGCTGGGCTCGATGCTGCGCTCCGGCTCGCTGGCCTCACCGCCAGTCCAGTCGATGGCGGGGCTCGGCTCGTGCAGGCCGAGCCTGAGGTCGTTGCCCACGCCGCCACCGCAGGTGGCGTCGTGCTGCGCCGGCTCGCGCCCGCCGACGGCGCCGGCCTCGAGCGCCTCTTCTTCGAACTCACCGCCTCAGGCCAGGCCGCGTCCTTGCCGCACCCCAACCCCACTCCCTTCGAACTCGCAGGAGCAACCTCATGAGCACCGCCACTGCCACCCTGACCCCGCCGCTCCGCGTCGACACCACCGGCGTCCATCTGCGCCCAGGCCTCGCTCGGCTGGTCGCCATCGAGCTGCGCAAGATGGTCGACACTCGAGCCGGCTTCTGGCTGCAGGTCGCCATGGTCGTGTTGACCGCGGCCGTCGTCGCGGTCCGCGCCATCATCGGCGGCGCCGAAGACCACACATTCGCCGCCGTGCTCGACGTCGGCATTCAACCCGCCGCGGTCCTCCTGCCGGTTACCGGGATCCTGCTCGTAACCTCGGAGTGGTCCCAGCGGACTGGCCTGATCACCTTCACCCTCGTCCCGGGCCGCTTGCGCGTGTTCGGTGCCAAGCTCATGGCAAGTCTCGTCCTCGGTCTGGCGATGCTCCTCGTGACGGTCGGCATCGTGGCGACGGGCGTGTTGGTCTCGTCAGGCACGGCCACCGGCGCTTGGTCGGACGCCCCCACGCTGGTCGGTCAGTCGGCCGTGTTCCTCACGGTCGGGATGGTCACGGGTGTCTCGTTCGGTGCGATGCTCCTAGCGTCTGCTCCGGCCATCGTGGTGCTCTTCGCACTCCCGAGTTCTTGGGCGGCGATCGTCTCGCTCCCCTTCTTCGGCGACATCGCTCCCTGGGTCGACACCGCGCGCGCCCTCGGCCCGATGCACCGCGAAGTGCTGACGGCCACGCAATGGGCGCACGCCGGCACGGCCTCGGCCCTCTGGATGCTGCTCCCGCTGCTCATCGGCACCTGGCGCATCACCCGCCGGGACGCCGTCTGACCCATCCCCAAGCCGGGCCGCGATGCGCGGCCCGGCCCCGAGCCGGCGGTGAACGGCGACCGCTGGCGGGGTCCGGAGCGCTGCGGGCCCTGGGCGCTGTCGGCGCTGGCCTCGCCTGTCGATACACCGAAAATGAGACCGAGCTATACCCCTCGCGGGGAGAGCAAAGCTCGGTCTCATTTTCGGTGCCGCCCCGCCCGCCTGTCCGGTTACCCGACCCGGATCAGCTTCTTGTTGACGAACTCGTCGGCGCCGAAGCGGCCGAGTTCGCGGCCGAAGCCAGAGCCCTTCACTCCGCCGAACGGCAGCTCAACGCCGTCGGCAAGCACGAGGTTGACGAACACCATGCCCGCTTCGATCTGGTCGGCGACTCGCATGGCCTGCTCGCCGTCGGTCGTGAAGACGTACGAGCCCAAGCCGAACGGCGTGTCATTGGCGAGCGTGATGGCCTCCTCCTCCGACCCGACTCGGTAGACCGAGGCCACGGGTCCGAAGAACTCCTCGTGGTAGGCGTCGTTGTCCTTCGCGATGCCGGTAAGCACGGTGGTCTTGTAGAAGTTGCCCTCGCGACTGCCGCCCGTCACGAGCGTCGCGCCCTGAGCGACCGCGCGACTTACCTGCTCCTCTAGCCGGTCCGCTGCCATCGCCGACGACAGCGGGCCCATCGCGGTGTCCGGCGATGTCGGATCGCCGTACTCGACGGCGGTGATCGCGGCCGTCAGCTTCTCCAGGAACGGCTCGTAGAGGTCGTCGACCACGATGAAGCGCTTCGCGGCATTGCACGACTGGCCACCGTTGTCGAGGCGGGCCTCGACGGCCTGCTGCACGACGCCGTCAAGGTCGTCGGTCGAGAGCAGGATGAACGGGTCGGATCCACCGAGTTCCAGCACCACCTTCGTGAGGTTGCGCCCGGCAATCTCAGCGACGGCGGCGCCAGCGCGACCGGACCCCGTCACCGAGACGCCCTGCACCCGCGGGTCGGCGATCACCCACTCGATCTGCTCGTTGGTCGCGTAGACGTTGATGTACGCGTCCTGCGGAACGCCGGCATCGCGGTAGATCTGCTCGATCGCTGCGGACGACTCCGGGCACTGCGGCGCGTGCTTGAGGAGGATCGTGTTCCCGATGATCAGGTTCGGGCCAGCGAACCGCGCCACTTGGTAGTACGGGAAGTTCCACGGCATGATGCCCAGCAGCACGCCGACCGACGTCCGTCGCACGATGGCGGTGCCTTCGCCGTCGAGCAGCTCAATGGGCTCGTCGGCCAGCAGCTGCGTGGCCCGGTCGGCGTAGTAGCCGTAGATGTCGACGCAGAAGTCGACCTCGCCCAGCGCCTGCTCGATCGGCTTGCCCATCTCGCGGGTGATGATCTCCGCGAGCTCCTGGCGGCGCTCGCCGTGAAGCTCGCCGACACGCCGCATGATCGCCGCGCGCTCCTCGATCGGCGTCCCCCGCCCCCACGGGTCATGGGCGGCATGGGCTCGCCCGATCGCCGCCCGCAGCTCGGCGTCGCCGATCGTCGGATAGGTCTTGATCGTTGCTCCGGTCGCTGGATCGACAACCGCGTAATCAGCCATGCAAAGTCTCCCGAGGGGTCGGAGCCCTCACCGTAGCGCGGGCCGAGCCCCAACTTTTCGGCGAATCGTCGCGATGGCGGCGTCGTGGATGACGCGTTGCACGGGCTCGCACCCTCAGACGAGGATGCGAGCCCGTGCATGCTGGGTCTACTCGGCGGGTGGCGGGCAGTTCGGCGTGGTCGGTTTGCCAGCCACGCGGTCTTGGAGGAACTGGAACGCACCCACGTTGCCGCGGGCGACGCCGGTGATGTGGCCGACGGGCATTTCGGCCCACTGCAGGTCGACGCCGAGCGCGCAGTACTGCTCACGCAGGGTGGCGGCCTGGCCGTAGGGGATGATCTCGTCGACGGTGCCCTGGTACTGGTAGACCGGGACGTTGATCTTCTCCGAGCCCAGCGTGTTGGGGAGCACCTTGGAGCGCCACAGCGTCGTGCTCAGGGGCGTCGTGGTCGTGTAGTCGGAGATCTGCTTGCCGGCGTAGTTGAGCAGCAGCTCGACGGTGCAGTCGTCGTTTTCCATCTGCTGGACGGCGGTCTTGCCCGTCGGCGTCAGGTAGTTGTCAAACAGCAGGTCCGGGTAGGCGTTGTCCAGGCCGATGAGGGCGTTGAGCAGGAACCCGAACGCCGGAGCCTTCTGCAGCGTGATCGCCACCACGGAGATGTTGGCCGGAACGCCGCCGCCGGCGATGCCGACGATGTTGAGTTCCGGAGCGTAGGTCGAGGCCATCTGGCCCGCCCACATCGTCGCGCCGCCACCTTGGGAGTAGCCGCGAACGACCACCTTCGGACTCGGCGAGAGATCGGCTTCAGGCAGGCGCGTAGCGGCACGCACCGCGTTGAGTACGGCCGCGCCCATCGGCTTGCCGATGATGTAACTCGTCTGCGGGTTCTCGTGGTAGCCCTCGTAGTCGGTGACGGCCACGGCGTAGCCGGCTTCGAGCATCTGGTTGACCGACGGCTGCTCGTAGAAAGACCCCGAGTTGATGAATCGGGAGACGGTGCAGCGGAAGGCCGGTCCGGTCGTCCCCGGCGCAATCGCCGCGACCGGCACCGTCTTTGGATCAGCGTCCTTGGGAACCAAGATGGTCCCGGTTACAACACTGGGATTGCCGAGTGCGTCGGTCGACAGGTACATGACCTGCCAGGCGTTCGCGAGCTCGCGCGCCTTCGGCGGACCAGCCTTCGCGACGCGAGCCCGGATGATGTCGCCCGGGTTCCCGGTCGGGATCGTGGCCGGCGGCGTGTAAAACGGATCGGCTTCGAGATTCGGCGTCGGCGGAGCAAACGAGCGATCGATCGGCGGAGCGACCGCCGCCGAGGCCGGTGAGACGGCGAGCAGCGGCGAAGCCAGCAGGAGCCCTGCGAGCGTCGCTGCGACCCGAGCGCCGATTCGTGGTGTGAGGATGCGAGACATATCGAGGTCCTCCGCTAGACGGTCGGCTTGGGGGTGAG